>CAVYNV010000005.1:0-451161 GCA_963770025.1 uncultured Gemmatimonadales bacterium | reverse complement strand
CGACACCCAATTCCGAAGCTTCAGCCGCGATCTTGACCTTAAAATCATCAACCTTTTTCTTCAGGTTCTCCAGGCGCGTGATATCCTTGGCGTAATCATCGGCACGTGCAATATGTTCTCGCTTCTCAGCTATCAACGCTTCTACACTCATTGCCTTTCCGCGTGGTGCCATTTGATGATCTCCTTTTGAAGTGAATTAACCTACGCAATCACCAAAATAGCGCATAGGAATTAAATATCAACCTCATAAGAATGTGCGTCACCCGGAGTATATTAAGGCGAGGTTTCTTTGTTTAATCAATTAGAAAGTTTTATATAATCTTATAAAACATTGGCTCTTGACACAGGAAATCACATAGCATATCTTGTATGGCGTCACTCAATAACGAGGACGATTTAAATACAATTTAACCGCCATATCTAATCAAATCACCTACACATTAAATTGGAGCGTGATAATGAAGTGATGGGCAGGAGTATTATATGTCAGCAATATCAGGAGAATTATATAGCAATAACAATAACGGTATAGAACGGGGCACACCGCGAGACATACCCAAGGCCGATTCCAATGTCACGTCCAGCGACAACAGATGTGCGACGGCTGATCCCGACCTGGATTCCGTTTCAGAGAGGCTTTGGACGGCCGGTGATGTGGCGCACCTGCTCCGGATTTCGCGCAAGAAAGTATACGGTCTTCCAATACCCAAGGTCGAAATCTCACCACGTCGGGTGCGATACACGGCGAGCGACGTGCGAGCGTTTATCAGGAAGCGGAGGGTCGCATGAGCGCCGTGTCCCCCTATCGCCGCCCAGGTAGTCCCTACTGGCATATCCGTCGCCAGATTCGCGGCGTAGGCGAGCTGCGTCTCTCCACGCGCACAAAGGCGGCGGCAAGGGCGCGGCAATATGATCAACTGGTGCTGGATCTTCGTGATCTCGGCCGGCTCGATGCGTTGCGGGCGCTGAAGGAGGGCGTGGTTACACTCGCCGAACTGTACGAGAACCATCTCCCCGCGCAGATCGACGCGGTCCTGGCGCGCATCTCATCGCCGCCGCTCTGGCCGCTAGTGGATGATTGGTTAGAGCACGGTGCGAACGACACGGGCCTCCGCGAACGCACTATGAAACGCTACGCAATGAGCTGGCGGCGATTCCGCGAGATGCTGCCCGCGACGGCGTGCGTTGGCGATTTGACGCAGGGATTGGTGTCCGAGTTCAAGCGCCACCGCGTAAGCGAGGCCAAGGCGCTCGGGAAGTCTCTCACGTCCGCGACTCTCAATCGCGATCTATGCGCGATGGGCTCCTTTCTCACTTGGTGCGTTCGGGAGAAAACCATCGCGATCCAACGCCCCACACTCCGCTACCAACGTGAATCTGGGGGCCGGTTGCGATGGCTGTCGAGCGAAGAATTGGCGGCATTCCGAGAGCATTGCCCCGCCGAATGGTCGCCGTTCTTCTCCCTGCTTTTCGCCACCGGCATGACCGTCAGTGAGGCCTTGGGACTCCGTAGGGCTGATCTCGACCTACGCCTGCGCCGCGTTAGTATCCACGAGGAGTACGGCCGGAAGCTCAAACGGCAGAGTCGCAACCGTGAGCTATCCCTTCCCGAGGCGCTCGTTTCGCTCCTGATGGGCCGGATGGCTGACGTAGCGCTCGACCCGCGGGCGCGAATGTTCGAGGCCAGCTATCAGGCCGCGAGAAAGACCTGGAAGCAGACTTGTAACGCTGCCGGGATATACGGCGCGACGATCCACGACGCCCGCCACACATTCGCGGTCCACGCGGTGCAGGACGGCGTGCCTGAGGCTCGGCTACAAAAACTCCTCGGCCACGCCCACCCCGGTACGACCCGGCGCTACGCGATGCATGCCCCCGAGCAATTCCTCGACGCGGATGCGGAGCGCGTAGCAAGGCATATGGGGCTCTCGAATGGGCCGAGTGATCGCCCGCCGCTCAGAGTCGAACGCACGGCCTGACTATGCCGATTCCCCCGCAATCCGTCACAAAAACCGTCACACACGACGCCGGCCGAGTGCGGACCCGCCCACCTATTAGCAGCGAAATACCGGTGGGCGTTCGACTTACCGAGAGGCACGGGCCGGAATCGAACCGGCGAATAGCGGTTTTGCAGACCGCTGCCTTACCACTTGGCTACCGTGCCGAAGGTGATTCGATCTCACTTCTTACCGTGAAATTGCGTGCCTCGTGCTTTATCGCCGCCGCTGCGCGCGTTCTCCGTGGGCCATTTCGTCGTGCGCAGATGGGCACGGCCCACCATTTCCCTGACCAAAGTAGCGCTCTTGCCCTCGCCCGACCACGTCGTGACGCGCCGGTGCCGCGGATCATGCTGGCGTGGCACCGTGGGCAGATTCGCCCGCGAAACCGCCGCGCGGACGGCCGAATGAAAGGATTTGACACGGGCACCCGCCACGGGGTGGCGCCGCGTGTGGTCGTGGTGGAATACCCATGGCGGAGGGGCGTCACCGTAGGCCGCGAAGCGATAGCGCGCGAAGAGATCGCGCAACCCGGCCGCTGGTCTCGGTGTCAGGCGTGTCTAACGTCCCTACCCACTCCTGGTGCGGCGGCCGTCACGTCCGCTCGCCACCCAGAGAAGCCTGCATCGAGACGAGTCGCGGGGTCATCGGGACGAACCGCCCCTTGCGGCTGCTGACAGTGGCCTCCCCGCATAGCCCGCGCGCGCTACGCTACCTCACCGCGGTGAGTTCCAGACCATCGGCCGCCCAGCCGACCTCCGCGGGCGGTGTCGCGTAGCCCAGCAGGCGAAACAGCCCTTAGGGACACGTCCCGGCTGACGGATTGGCAATGCAATTCGCGGTGTTGGCAAACTGATTAGAGATCGCCTGACCGAGCGTAATGGCGGCAAGGGCAACAACCAGGGCGATGAGCACGACGAGAAGCGCGTACTCGATCATGGTCGCAGCCTGTTCCTCGTGAACGAATGCCCGAGCCACGGTCTTGAGGTAGGACATTGCCCGCTCCCGATGAGTAAATGGAGGAAAAACTTCCAGCGAACTCTACCGTTACATCGCCGATGCAGCGCCGTCAAGATGTTGCTGAAATCCTACACGACAGGTGCCTCGCGCCGTGCGAGACGAGGCACCCACGCGGCGCGTGTTCAGCGCCAGTCGGCGGAAACGCACAGCGACAATTACCTCCGAAGACGTCGACACGCAGGTCCCATTCGCCGTCCTGGATTTACGATGGCTCTAATCTGGGCGGCGGCTGATTACGCAGACATGAAGGTCGCGTGACAAAGCCGTCATACAATCGCGAACCGGTGGAATGCGACACCGCGGCGGCCGCTCGTGAACGCGGGCTGCCAATTCAAACGCCGGTGCGTCCAGCGTGAGCCATTGGACTTAGGTGCCGCGCCCTACGACCGGCAGGGTGGCCCGGCGCCCGGGCTGGGTGCCACGAGATATTGCTCCAGCCGACCATCCGGCATCTCGTAAGTCGTCACCACCACCGCGCCCTCGCCAAACGTCACCGTGAACAGGCGAAAGGTCATGCCGCCACGCTCCTCCTCGCTCGCCTCGCAAAACCCACGCGGACGTCCCAGCGGCGCGAGACTCGACTCGTAGTCGGCCAGCGCCTGCGGATCGAAGTACGCATTGGCATTCGATGTGAATTGCCCGCGATCGATACTGCCCCGCTGGAGCCCAAGGAAGATCGTTCGGGCGCGCGCCACGGCGACCGACCTCGCCGTGGCGCCCTGTGCGACCGGGCCCGTCACCAGGATGACGTCCCGCGCTCCGCGGGCAATCATTCCTGCGGCCGAGGAGCCGTCGAGATTCGTCAACACGATCACGGCCATGCTGTCATCCGGCAGGACCATGTTCTCCGCGGTGAAGCCTGACACTTCACCATTGTGCTCCCACATCCGGTGACCGTTGACAGTGGCGATCTCGAGGCCCAACGCGTAATGCGTATCCGTGCCATTCTTGAGCCGTACTTCCGTCGTCAACTGGTCATAGGACGCCGGCGCCATGATCCGCCGCTGAATGAGCGCAACGTCCCACCGCGCGAGGTCGGTCGCCGGCATCGCCAATTCGCCGGCCGCATATAGCCACCCGCGGCCCTCCTTGGGCGCGGCCCGTGGTGGCCCAAGCGCATGGCGAAGGTAGCCCACGGCGTCGGTCTCGCCAAGCTGGCTTGTGTCGACGTTGGCCACGGCGCGCATGGACAGCGGAGCGAAGATCCGGTCCTGGAGGAATCGCACGAGCGGCATCCCGCTCGCGAGCTCGACGATCCGCCCGGCGATCACGTAGTTGGTGTTGCTGTATTGCCATTTCGTGCCGGGCTCGAAATCGAGTGGCTTCCGCGCCCAGATGTCGAGGATGGCGTCCGCCGTCGTGGGCCGCAGCATCGGCGGCATGACGTAATCCTGCGGCCAATAGTCCTGGTACCCGGACGTGTGAGAGAGCAGCTCGCGGATCGTGACGTCGCTCGCGCGCGTGAGGGTCGGGAGGAATCGGCTCACGGGATCATCCAACGAAAGCTTGCCGGCCTCGGCTAGCAGCAACACCGCCGACGCTGTGAATTGTTTGCTGATAGAGCCGATTGCGTAGCGCATATCGGGCCGTGCGTCGGTCGCCGGATCGAGGCGTGCGCGGCCGTAGGCTTGCGCGTACGCCGTCCGGCCGCCGGCCACAATCGCCACCGACGCACTCGGCGCCCCGGTCTCCGCCAGCACCGCCCGCGCGATCGAGTCGATCCGATTCGTTTGCCTGGGTGTGAGCGGGTCGCCGGTCTGGGCCCGGAGCGACGCATGCGCAAGGAGCGCGCCGACACAGACCAAGAGCCGGTTTGCAGTCCGCACACCAGTCGACAGAGACTGTCCGTTAGTCATGTGTTGCCGACAATGATCTTATTTTTATTTTGTTGTCTTAACATTATAGTCGGGGTGTGCCAGAGACGGGCGACCGTCGAGCCACCGGCTCGGCGCGCCGCTCTACGCCCTCGATGAGCACCGACGCGAACCGCGCCGCCGACCCCTCCCCGTGCTCGAAGAAGAGCGACGGCTCCGTCAACTCGAGCTCCAGCACACACGGCGCTCCGCTCCCATCCCGAATCAGATCCACCCGCGCATACGCCGGAATCCCAAACGGTATCGCCGCCACGGCCCGCTCGGCCACCCGCCGCTCCTCGGCGTCCGGAACACGCGGTGTGATCTGCTCCGGCGCGAACAGGGCCCGCGTCGGGGCTTCGCCGAGCCGCAACAACGGCCCCTTCCGAATGGCATGGCTGTACGTGCCACCAAAAAAGAGGAGCCCGGTCTCCCCCACGTCGTCCACCCGGTCCAGATACGGCTGCAATAGAGCGCTGCGCCCCTCGCGCAACAGCCGCTCCACGTGCGCCACGGCGAGGACCCGGTCCTCCCGCGCATACCGCTGCGCGTCGCGCGATCCCGCGCCCACACAGGGCTTGACCACGAACTCGGCCGCGTCGTGCGCCGCGAGAAATCCGTCGACCCCGATCGCCGCCGGTGCCCCCGGCTCGATGAAGCTGCTGGGCACCGCCGGTACCCCCGCCGCCGCGAGATCGGCGAGATAGTGCTTATCCGTGTTCCAGCGGATCACCGGCAACGCGTTGACCAGCGGTGCGCACTCGGCCGCACGGGCCGCCCACGCCAGAAACTCCGCCAGGCGCATCGTGTAATCCCACGGGGACCGCAACAGGATGCGATCGAACGCCGACCAGTCGACACCGGCGTCGTCCCAGTCCGCGACGCGCACGTCGGCGCCCGCCTGCCGAAGGGCGCCGTCGAGGGGAGCCAGATCGGGATCCAGGCCGCGCGCCGCCCGTGCCGTCACCAGCGCAATCGCGGGTCGCGCCCGTGGAGTCGTCGTCGTCACCAGGGCGCAAAGTACCGTGGCGCGCGGTCACAGACCGGTGTTGAGCCGCACCTCGAACGTACGCGGGCGACCGACCGATTCGCCGCTGAAGAACGCCCCCTTCAGGATATAGTGCGCGTCGAACGCGTTATCGACGAAGAATTCCGGTCGGAGGTAGGTCCGCCCCACGAAGAAGGTATATCCCACGGCGAAGGCCTGGATGTAGCTCGGATGCACCTTGAATTCGGTGTTGAAGCAGAAGAGACCCGTGCAGTAATGGTTCGCCCCGGGCTGGTACGTGCCCGCCGCAACGCTGCCGGTATCGTTGGGGACGGTGGCATTGGGAGTCAAGCCGTTCGTGAGGCCCGATCCGTAGGTCCCCGTGGTGCTCAGGTAAAACGCCCCCTGGCTATACAGGACGTTCCACACGCTGGACAGCCGCTGGTCGTGATCGAGGTCGAAATAGGCGTTCGGCGTCGCGATCGGAAAGAATCCGCCTGTGATCGGTCCCTGCCCGTACGCGTGATTGAGGGCGATGTTCATGTATCCGGACAGCGGACCCGCGGGCCGCACCTCCACGACGCCCTCGATCCCCGTAATCCAGACATGGGCGATGTTGACGTCGGTCGTTATCGCCGAGCCCGGGATCGTGTTGTCATCGATCCCCGGCGTGCTGGCCTTGTGGTACGCCGACAGCTTGGTCACGACGCCGACAGGGAAGCGATGGATGTAGCCGCCCTCGTAGAACCAGTCGCGCTCCGGCAGCGTCGGTGACGTCGCGACGTTGCTATTCGCCTGGGCCGTGATCGACCTGAGGTCCTCGATATTCGTCGGGATGAAGAGCCGGTCGACGTCGACGTAGAAGGTGTTCTCGGGATCAGGGTAGAAGTTCAACCGGACACGCGGGCTCCACTGGGTCTGGTTGCCGGCGAATGGCGCCACGTGGCTGTCGAAACGGACGCCTGAGCGCAGCTCGAACCACTCCGCCGGCCGGAGCGAGGACTCGACGTACGCACCGAAGTCGTAGCCATCGAGACCGGAGATCGACGAGATGGGTGGCTGGACGCCGGTCGGGTCCGTGAGCTCGAAGTTCTCGCTTCCGGAGGTATGCGAGTAGAGGATACCGGTCTTGCCCTCCAGAAGGCCCGTAACCACCGGGAAGGAAAGATCGGTCTTGACGCCGATCGCGTTGAACGAGCGGTTCTCGAATACATCGCGCGGCGTATGGGTGGGGTCGCTGGCATCGACGAAGCTCGGTGCGTCGGTCGATCCCGGTGTGTACTGCAGCGATCCGTGGCGGAACAACGGTCCCACGAAGAGCTCCGCCGGCGCGGTCGACGTATCCGTGCCCAGCTGCTCTCCGAAGCGGTGCCGGTACGCCATGCTCACAAACGAGTTCACGTCGGTCTGGTGGTCGTTGAGGCGAACGCCGTTCGCTGAGTCGTAGGGAATCGCAAAGTGCGTTTGCGAGTAGTTCCCGTCGACGGAGATCAGGTCGCGTGGGCCCAGTACGTATTGCACCTTGCCGAACCCGAATCCGTCCTGCCCGTGATTGTGGAAGTTGATCGGCACATCGCCGGGGCCGGCCACCACGGGCTCCTCCCGCATGTCGCTGCCCTGCAGCGCGCCCGAAAAGAAAAAGCTGAGCTTCCCCTGGTTCGAGCTCACGAGCGCGGACTGCCCGAAGGCGTTGTACGACCCGCCGTACGTCGACTCCTGGAGGTGGAACGCCCCCGCCGGGATCTTGGTCTGTATGTTGATGATCGCGGTGAGCTTGTTACCGTATTCCGCGTCCCAGCCGCCCGTCTGGAAATCGATGCGCTGCGTTACTTCTGGATCAAATAGCTCGTTGAGGCTCCCGGCCACGCCCGATGGGATCGGGACGCCATCGATGTAGTACGTGAACTCATCGTGCTGTCCGCGGATGTGGACCTCCCCCGTCGGCGCGCGGGCCGCACCGGCAATCGACTGCTGCACGAGCTGTGACGTCGTCGTCGTTGGAGCGGCGTGCGAGTCGTTCTCCGTGAACGTCTGATCGCCCGTCCGCACGTCGACGGCGACGGGCTCGGTCGCGGTCACCTGCACCCCCTGGAGCGACGTGGCCACCGGGACCACCTCGAACGTCACCCGCGTCGTCCCTTCCGTGATGGTCAACGGGAGGGACTTGGCGGCGTAGCCGATGAAATGAACGGCGATCGTGTAGTCGCCCACCGCAATGTTGTGTATCAGGAACCGGCCGAACGCGTCGGTGACCGTGTTGGCGATGATCGCCGCCCCCCGAGTGATCGAGACCTCCGCGCTCGGGAGCGGATTACCCGATGTGCTGTCGGAGACCGTGCCGGCGACATCGCCCGACACGACCACGGCGTTCGTCTCCGCGGCGCGGTCGATGGCACGCGGGGTCGCGGCCCGGGCGGATGCGACGCCGATGCACGCGGCGAGGCAGGCGCCGCTCATCCCCGGGATTGCCGTGATCCGCACGATGCGCTGAATGAGCGGGCGATCGCTGCGGCCAGCAAGGAGATTCCAACGAACGGTCGGTTCTGCCCCACGAGCGGCGCCGGGCCTCGTGCGCCTGGCACGCCGATACCGAAACGCACGTGGCGTCCCTAGTGTACAGGCATCCCATGAATCCCCACAACGCCACGACACTGCTGCACCTGGTCGGGTTCATCACCGCCCTCGCGTTGTACGTGATGCTGGCCACCATGACCGTAGGCGCGGCACCGACGGACGGCGACGGGCGGCGACGCGCCGACCGGATCCCGCTTGCGACGGCGATGCTGGGTATCGTGTGGAACGCGGGCTCGCTCGTGATGTACGGTCTGCCAGGCGTCACCGTCCCCGCGTGGCTGCCGGTGCTGGCCTTCACCGCTCTCTATTTCCTGCCGGCGGTCGTGGTTCATTCCGCGCTCGCGGCCGCGGCGGGTCGATCACGCACGGCGTCGGCCTTCATCGCGGCCACATACCTGTTGAGCGGGGGAGCGGCCCTCATCAACGTCATCGCCGCGCTCCGGCACCAAATTGTCCCGTCGCGCCCCGGGCTGTGGGCGCTCGCCGTGGGATACGCCGCCATCATCGGCCTGCTCCTCCTCTACTCGCGACGCCAGCCCGCCTGGCGCCGTGCGCTCCCGGTGGTCGCCCTTGCGGCGTTCGCGGCGATGGCGGTGCACTTGAGCCATCATTCCGCCGCCGCCGACACGTGGCCCGTCGAGCTGCTCGGACACCACGCCTCGCTCCCGCTCGTCCTCGTGATCCTGTACCAGGATTACCGTTTCGCTCTCGCCGACCTCTTCCTCAAGCGCGTCGTCACGCTGCTCGCCGTGACGGCGGTTGCCGCGGTGCTCTATTCCGCCGTCGTCGTGCCCGTCGTGCTGCCCAAGCTCGGCACACCAGCCGGCGATCCCATCGCCGCCGCGCTCCTCATCGCGCTCTGGGTGGGAACCGCGCTCACCTATCCGGCGCTGCGCGGCACCGTCACGCGATTCGTCGATCGCGCTATCCTCGGCCGCTCCGACGCGCGGGCCGTCCTCGGCGATCTGGGCGCACAGACGGCGACGCTGAACACCGAAGACGCGATCCTCGACGCCGCCTGCGCGGCTCTCGCCCCGGCGCTCTCCGCAACGCGGGTCACGTGGACGCTCGCCGACGGACCCGAGATCGCGCCCACCGGGGACGCCACGCCCCGACAGATCGTGACGTCGACGGCGGCGGGACGCGACGCACGGGTCCGCGTGCCGGTGATCGACGCACCCGGGTATTGCCTCACGATCGGCCCGCTCAGAGGGGGGCGGCGCCTCCTGTCGGACGACCACGCACTGCTCGAAGGGGTCGCCCGGCTCGCGGCGCGCCGGATCGACGGCATGCGCGTCGCGCGCGAGCGATTCGCGCGCGACATCCGTGAGCGCGACATGCAGCAGCTCGCGACCGAGGCCGAGCTCCGCGCTCTCCGCGCGCAGCTCAACCCGCATTTTCTGTTCAATGCGCTCACCACGATCGGCTATCTGGTGCGCGCGGCGCCGGATCGCGCGGTCGAGACGCTCCTGCGGCTGACGGACGTGTTGCGCGCGGTCCTCAAGCGGTCGGACGGCGAGTTCGCGACGCTGGGCGAGGAGATGGAGATCGTGTCGGCGTACCTGGCGATCGAGCGCGCCCGCTTCGAGGATCGCCTCGCCGTCACGATCGATGTGCCGCCGGCCCTGGTGGGCTTCCGCATCCCGCCGCTCGTGCTGCAGCCGCTCATCGAGAATGCCGTCAAGCACGGGATCGCGCCTCTGGTCACGGGAGGCCGGATCATCGTGACCGCACGCACGGAGGGGGAGAATGCGGACGGCCCCGGACGGCCCGAGAACGGCTGGCTCCGGCTGACCGTCACGGATACGGGGATGGGGGCGGACCCGGCCGAGCTGGCGCGGCGACGGCGCAGCGGGATCGGCCTCGCGAATATCGAGCGTCGCCTCGAGCGGCATTATGGCGGCGAGGCGTCGATCCAGATCCGAACGGCGCTCGGCGTCGGCACGACGGTCGATGTCCGCCTGCCGGCGACGCCCGGGGGCGGGCCGCGAGTGGGCCCCCCGGCACGCGTCCGGACGGGGGCGTCGTGACGCAGCCGTTGCGCGTCGTCATCGCCGACGATGAGCGGCCGGCCCGGGCGTTCCTGGCGTCGCTCCTGCGGCAATGCCCGGATGTCGAGCTCGTCGGCGATGCGGCCGATGGGCTGGCCGCCGTGCGCCTGATCGAGGCGACGCATCCCGACCTGGCGCTCCTGGACCTGCAGATGCCCGAGGTCGACGGTCTGGGCGTCGTGCGATTGCTCAAGCGGAGCGCCCTCCCTCTCATCGCGTTCGTCACTGCATACGATGAGTACGCGGTCCGCGCGTTCGAGCTCAACGCGATCGACTATCTGTTGAAGCCGGTCGATCCTCAGCGCCTGCGTCGCACGCTCGCCCGGGCGCACGAGCGGCTCGAGGCCGCGAACTGGCGCGCCGAGGATACGACGCGCCTCAAAGCAGCCGCGGCCGCGTACGGGGCAACCGGGAACGCGCCGCCCTACCTGCGCCGCGTTCCTGTCCGGCAGCGCGAGGACATCCTGCTGATTCCCGTCGAGCAGCTCGCGTCGGTGGTGGCGCACGGCGAATTGCTCCGTCTCACCACAGTCGCGAACCAGCGCTACACCATTACGTACCGGCTCAAGGACCTCGAGGCGCGCCTCGACCCGGCGCAGTTCGTCCGCCTCTCCCGGGGCACGCTCGCGAACCTCGTTCAGATCCAGCGGGTCAGCCCGATGCCGGGCGGCACCTACGTCGTCACGCTGGCGACCGGCCACCAACTCGGCGTGAGCCGGCTCCGCGCGCGGGCCCTGCGGGAGCATCTGCTCCGGCTGTGACGGAGAGAGGCGGCCGGGACTCGCGCGCCGCCGTACCCCGTGAAATCGACCGACTGCCCCGCCCCCTGTGCGCCTCGCCCCAGGGGCGCCGCTGTCGGCGACATCCCCGCCCTATACTTGGGGTGTGATCGAGCGAGCCAACGCCGAGGTGGTAGTCGTGGGTGCGGGCCCGGCGGGCGCGGCCACGGCGTGGGCGCTGGCGCGCAGCGGGATCGACGTCCTCGTGCTCGACCGCGCCCATTTCCCGCGCGACAAGGTGTGCGCCGAGTACTTGAGCCCGCAGGCGTCTCGCATACTCAGTGAGATGGGCGCGTTGGCGGAGATCGAGGCGCGTGGCGCTGCGCAGCTCAGCGGAATGCTGGTGCGGTCGCCGGGCGGCGCCGAGATCCGGGGGGAGTTCGTGGCCGCGCGCGGGTTCCGTGGCTTCCGCGATCGCGGTCTCGCCATCCGCCGTCCGGTGCTCGATGCGATTCTCCTCGATTGTGCACGCACGGCCGGGGCCCGCGTCCGCGAGGGCGTGCGGGTGCTCGACGTGGTCCGCACCGGGGGACGCGTCGCGGGCGTGCGGACGGTCGAGGGCGGAGGCGATGCGCCCCGGGACATCACCGCTCGTCTGGTCGTGGGCGCCGATGGGCTGCGGTCCGTCGTCGCCCGTCGACTCGGCTTGGCCCGTACGGCCCGATGGCCGCGCCGCGTGGCCGTGGTGGCGCATTACCGCGGCGTCACGGGCATCGGACCTGCAGGCGAGATGCACGTCGATGCCCGAGGCTACATCGGCCTCGCCGACGTCGGAGGCGGACTCACGAATGTGGCGGTCGTCGTGCCCGCCGACGGCTCGCGGACCGCGGCGCGCGGGCGCGACGGGTTCATCGCGGCGTGGATCGCGGATCGACCGCACCTCGCCGCGCGCTTTCGCGACGCCGAGTGCGTCGTGCCGGCGCGCGTGACCGGTCCGTTCGCCCGGCACTCGGCGCGCGCGTGGACCGCCGGCGCGGCGCTGGTCGGCGATGCCGCGGATTTCTTCGATCCGTTCACCGGCGAGGGGATCTACGCCGCGCTCCGGGGCGCGGAGCTCCTGGCGCCCTATCTGCACGACGCGCTACGCGGGACCGGCGCGACGACGGTCCGCGGGGCGGATGTCGCGCTCGCCGCGTACGACCGGTGCCGCCGTCACGAGTTCCGCGGCAAATGGGCCGTGGAGCGACTCGTCGCCGCGGCCGTCGCCTGGCCGCCGCTCATGGATCGCGTCGCACGCGCGCTCGTGCGCCGGCCGGACATGGCGCACCTGTTCGTCGGCGTCGTGGGCGACTTCGTGCCGCCGCGGCAGGTATTGCGCCCCTCCTTTCTGTTGCGGCTGGTGGCCGGTTGATGCGCACCGTGGACGAGCGAATCGTCCGGGCGAGCGTCTCCCGCATCTTCGGGCTCGCGCGCGATGTCGAGCGCTGGCCCGCGCTGCTCGCGCACTATCGCTACGTCCGCTTCCGCGAGCGGACGCCGGACGGCGGTGGCATCGTCGAGATGTCCGCCAACCGGCCCTTCGCGGGCGGGCGCGTCAACTGGCCGACCTGGTGGGTGTCGCGCATGGAGGTCCAGTGGACCGGCGAGAAGGGGATCGACCGACCCGCCGTGAGATTTCATCATATCGACGGGATCACGACGGGGATGGATGTCGCGTGGAGCTTCGTGGCCAGAAAGGACGGGGTGATCCGGGTCCGCATCGTCCATACCTGGGACGGTCCGCGGTGGCCGCTCCTCGGAGCCTTCGCCGCGAACGCCGTGATCGGTCCTGTCTTCATCCATGGCATTGCATCGCGAACGCTCGAGGGGCTTGCCACCCTCGCGGAAGGCGACTCGGGGACCTGGCCGACGGCCGAGTACAGCACAGACGCGGGCTCGGCGCGCCGGGCGCCGGCATGACGGAGCGGCGGCGTGTCGTCGTCACGGGCATCGGCGCGATCACCCCGATCGGGCTCACCCGGGATGGCCTGTGGGCGGGGCTCCAGCGCGAGCGCTCCGCCGTTCGCTCGGTCACGCGATTCGACCCGACCCCCTTTCGCAGCCGCAACGCCGCGCAGGTGAATGATTTCAGCTCCATCGATCATCTCGAGGCCAAGCGTGCCCGGCGGCTCGACCGCTTCGGCCAGTTCTCGGTCGTCGCCGCGCGCATGGCGCTCGCGGATGCCGCACTCGACGTTCGAGCGCGAGGATCGCGACCGCGTCGGTGCGATCATGGGGACGGCGCTCGGCGGAATCGCATTCGCCGAGGCACAGGCCGGGATGTTCCTGGGCGGCGGGCTTCGCGCCATCGACCCGAGTCTCGCCATCGCCGTCTACGGCGGCGCCTCGAGCTGCAACATCGCGATCGAGTTCGGCGTGTGCGGTCCCAATTCGACCAATGCGATGAGCTGCGCCTCGGGGACGATCGCCGTGGGCGATGCCTTCCGCGCGATTCGCGATGACCACGCCGACGTCATGATCTGCGGCGGAGCCGAGGCGCCGCTGGCCCCCCTGTGCTTCGGAGCGTTCGCCGTGATTCGCGCGATGTCGACCCGGAACGATGATCCCGGCCGCGCGTCGCGGCCCTTCGACAAGGACCGGGACGGCTTCGTGATGGGGGAAGGCGCGGCGATTCTCGTACTCGAGGAGCGCGGTCGCGCCGTCGCGCGCGGGGCGCCGATCTACGCCGAGATCCTGGGATTCGGCAGCACCAACGATGCGCACCACATGACCGCCCCTCGCCCCGACGGCGCGCAGGCGGCGCGCGCCGTTCGCCTCGCGCTCCGCGATGCGGACATCGCCGCGCACGAGATCGGTTACATCAACGCGCACGGCAGCTCGACGCCGCTCAATGATTCCACCGAGACGCTGGCCCTGAAGCAGGTGCTCGGCGATCACGCATACGCCGTTCCGATGAGCGGCACCAAGGGGTATTACGGGCACGCGCTCGGCGCGTCGGGCGCCATCGAGGCCGCGATCTGCGCGCTCGCCCTGCAGCGCGAGTGGCTGCCGCCCACGGTCAACCTGGACGCCCCGGATCCCGCCTGCGACCTGGACTACATCACGGGCCACGGCCGACCGCAGCGCGTGGAGTGCCTCATCTCGAATTCGTTCGGGTTCGGGGGGATCAACGCCGCCCTGGTGATGCGACGAGACAACTGATTGCGCTCCGGCTGCCAATGCATACGTTCGTCGGGTCCCCGCGCCGCCGGACCTCGCCGCCGCCCCCATGACGTTCCAGCGCAAGCTGCTCCTCGGATTCTCGCTCATGGCGCTGCCCGCGCTTCTCGTGGGCGCCGAGGCGATCCGCACGAACGCGCTCGAGCGGCGCGCGCTCCAGACGCTGGGCGAGAACATGGCGCGAACGCGGACGTACGCCGAGCTGGAGTCGGCGATGTCCGAGCAGAGCGAGATCATCTGGCGGTATCTCAGCGGAATGGACCCGACCGCCCGGCAGGAGTTCGACCTGAACGCCCAGGTCATCGCGTATTGGCAGGACCGCTGGAAGGCCACGCTCCGCCCCGACGAGATGGCGATGGCCACGAGTGGGGAAGAGATCGAGCGGCAGTTTCAACTCGTCGCGAAGCGGGTCTTCGCGCTCTACGACTCCGGCCAGCGCCCGCTCGCCTACCAGACCGCCCGGGCGGAGTTGCGGGACCGCCTCGAGCCGGCGCTGACCGAGCTCACGCGCGACATCTACCGGCGGGCGCGTGAATCCAGCGTCCGGGGCGCGTACGCGCGACTGGACGGCCTCGTCGTCGACGAAGGGCGCGTGCTCGTGGCGCTTCTCGTGCTCGCGCTCGGGTCCGCCGTCGTCGCCTCCTGGGGTATCTCCCGCGGCCTCGTACGCCCGATCAATGAGCTGCGCGAGGAAATGGCCGTGGCGGGCAGCGGACGGCTCGACTCGCCGATCAACGTGGATGCCCCGGACGAGGTCGGCGACCTCGCGCGCGCATTCGCGCGCATGACGCAGGCCCTGCGCCAATCCAGCGAGGACATGGTGCGATTGAATGGGGAGCTCGCCGCAAAGGTCGCGCAGCTCGAGCGCACGCAGGCGCAGCTCGTCCAGTCGGAGCGCCTCGCCTCGATCGGCGAGATGTCGGCCGCCGTCGCGCACGGGATCCGGAATCCGCTGGCCAGCCTGCGCGCCGCCGCCCAGGTCGCGCTCCACCACGCCGAGTCGCCCGACACACGGGAGTACCTCGGCAGCATCATCGGCGAGGTCGACCGCCTCGACCGGCGGGTCAGTCATCTCCTGAGCTTCTCGCGTCCGGCGCCCTCCCACCCGATGCGAGAGAGCGTGGCGCAGCTGATCGAGGACCTGCTGCCCGTCTTCTCGGAGCTCCTGCGCGAGCGGCGCGTCGTGCTCTCGCTCGCCGTCGCGCCGGCGCTTCCCTCGATCCGGGTGGATCCCATGCAGCTGGAGCAGGCCCTGGTCGAGATCATCTCCAACGCGCTCGACGCCATGCCCGACGGCGGACACCTGCGGATCGCGGCCCGCGCCGAAACGGATACCGCTGGCGACCCGGGGATCCTCATCGAGATCGCGGACACGGGGGTCGGCATCCCCGAGCACGTGTTGCCGACCGTGTGCCAGCCCTTCATGACGACGCGCCCGGAGGGGACGGGGCTCGGACTCGCGGTCGCGAAGCGGTTCGTCGAGCAGAACGGCGGACGGCTCGCGATCACGAGTCAGGTGGGGGCCGGGACGACCGTTCACATCCGGCTGCCGATAGCATGAGCGCTTCGACCATTCTCATCGTCGACGACGAGCGCACGCTGGCGCGGTCGATCAAGGCGTTCCTCGCGGAGTTCGGCTACGAGGCCGAAGTGGCGGGCGATGCCGAGAAGGCGCTGGAGCTGCTCGAGAGCATGCGGCCCGATGTCGTCTTCGCCGATGTCCGGCTCCCTGGCATGAGCGGGATCGAGCTGCTGCAGCGGATCCGCGCCTTCGACCCCGCCATCCCGGTAGTCATCATGACGGCGTACGGCACGATCGCCGGGGCGGTCGAGGCCGTGAAGCTCGGCGCGTTCGACTACCTGAAGAAGCCAATCGATCTCGAGGAGCTCAAGCTGCTGGCCGAGCGCGCGAGAGAGACATCGCGATTGAAGCAGGAGCTGTCGTACTACCGCCGGCGCGGCGGGCGCGAGGTGCCCTTCCCGGGAATCATCGGCGAATCGCCCGCGCTGCGAGCCGTGATGGCGCAGGCGCACCAGATCGCCGAGCTCGACGAGACGCCGCCCGTGCTCATCACCGGCGAGACGGGCACCGGCAAGGGGCTCATGGCGCGGACGCTGCACGCCTCGGGCCCGCGCGCGGCCAAGCCATTCATCGAGATCAACTGCACCGCACTGCCGGCGAATCTCATGGAGGCGGAGCTGTTCGGCTACGAGCGGGGTGCGTTCACCGACGCGAAGGAATCGAAAGTCGGTCTCTTCGAAGCGGCCGAAGGCGGATTCCTCTTCCTCGATGAGGTCGGCGACATTGAGCTTTCGCTGCAGGGGAAGATGCTCCGCGCGATCGAGGAGCAAACGATCCGCCGCGTCGGCGGGATCCGGGACCGCAAGATCAACACGCGCATCCTGGCGGCGACCAATCGCGATCTCGAGCGCGAGGCACAGCAGGGGAATTTCCGGAAGGACCTGTATTTCCGTCTGGCCGTGATTCTCCTGCGACTGCCGCCGCTGCGCGAGCGGGGGGAGGACGTCCTGATTCTCGCGGAGCATTTTCTCCGCCGTTTCAGCGCCAAGTACGGGAAGGACGTGCAGCGGATCGACCCCCGCGCCCGCGCCATGCTGATGTCGTATCCGTGGCCGGGCAACGTGCGGGAATTGAGCCACGTCATCGAGCGCGCCGCGCTCTGGAGCCGAGGACCGACGCTGGAGGTCGAGCATCTCGCTCTCGAACAGCCGGCCGATGCCGGGGCCGCGACAGCCAGGGCGCCGTCCAATGGCGGTGCGACTGCCCCTTCGGCACCGACGGCACCGACGGCACCGGCGGCACCGACGGCATCGCCGGCACCGACGGCACCGACGGCACCGACGGCACCACCGCTGCCGGTGCTGCCGGCCCCGGGAACCGACCTGGCACAGTGGGAAAAGTCGCTGTTCGTCGAGGCATTGCGAGAGGCCGGCGGCAACCAGACGCGGGCCGCCCAGCGGCTCGGCATCAGCCGCGATACGTTGCGCTATCGCCTGAAGAAATTCGGCCTCCACGGCTAATCTGGCCCAAGGGATGGCTGCAACCACATGGGTTATATCACCCACTCATGGGCCAATCGGCCCAATTTTCACGGCCAAAGCCTACGATGCAATTACTGATTACAATGTGTCAACGCAAACAATGACAACGCTTTAACATACAAAGCATACGTTTCGCAATCTATGGCACGGCGGGTGCATTAAGAGGGTTGCGTAGTTGGTGCCCAGCGCATAACTGGGTGAAGAGTCGCGCAGCGGCTTGCGGGCCCTCAAGGCCTCACCACAACCAACCTTCGGAGGGCACAATGTCCTGGACCAAGCCCGAGTTCGAAGTCGTAGAAGTCACGATGGAAGTGACTGCCTACGTCGCCCGGCGCTAAGACACAGGCCAAGCCTAGCAAGGGGTCCGCTGCGGCGGGCCCCTTGTTGCTTTTCAAGACCTCGTCAAGACCGTCGTAACGAGGGCCGGCTGCGGCCGGCATTGCGAGGCCGGAACGGCCGCAGCAATCTCCTGGTGCGGGACCGTTCGTGTAGAACCGTTAGGACCGTGAATTATTGAGTAGGGTGGGGGTGGGGAATGGAACGCCGACCGACAACGCTCCTGGCGGAGCTGACGCATCGCTGTCCGCTGCATTGCCCGTACTGCTCCAACCCGCTGGACCTCGTCCGGTCGAATGCGGAGATCTCGACCGCGGACTGGATGCGGGTGTTCACCGAGGCTCGCGCGCTCGGCGTGCTCCAGCTGGGACTGTCCGGGGGGGAGCCGCTCGTGCGGCGCGACCTCGAGCAGCTCGTGGCCCACGCGCATGAGACGGGCCTGTATTCGACGCTCGTGACCTCCGCGCTGGGTCTCACGCGCGAGCGAGCGGTGCGTCTCAAGGACGCGGGGCTCGAGCACGTGCAGATCTCGTTTCAGGACTCGGAGCGCGCGCTGGCGGAGGAGATCGCGGGGACTCGCAGCTGGGATGCGAAGCACCTGGCGGCGGCGTGGGTGAAGGAGCTCGGATTCGCTTTCACGGTCAACGTCGTGCTCCACCGTGCGAATCTCGACCACCTCGGGGAGATCATCGACAAGGCCGCCGCGCTGGGCGCCGATCGGGTCGAGCTGGCCAACACGCAGTACTACGGGTGGGCCGTGGCGAACCGGGAGGCCCTCATGCCGACGCGCGCGCAGGTCGAGCGCTCCGAGGCGATCGTCGATCGCGCCGTCGCGAAATACCGCGGCACGATGCAGATCGTCTACGTGCTCCCGGACTACTACAGCCTGTACCCGAAGCCGTGCCAGGGAGGCTGGGGCAATCTCTACATCGTGGTGGCGCCGGACGGGCGGGTGATGCCCTGCCACGCGGCGTCGCAGATCACGTCACTCCACTTCGACAGCGTCCGCGAGCGCAGTCTCGGCTGGATCTGGGAGGAGTCGAGCGCCTTCCGCGCATTCCGCGGCGACGCGTGGATGCAGGAGCCCTGTCGCAGCTGCCCGCGCAAGCACCTGGATTTCGGCGGCTGTCGCTGCCAGGCGTTCGCGCTCACGGGGGATGCAACGCGGACGGATCCGGTCTGCACGCTGTCGCCCGACCGCGTCGTGATCGACGCGATGCTCGACGGAGAGCCGGCGGCCCCCCAGTACGTCTACCGGGAGATGGGCGCGGTCGCCGCTCGCGGCGGAGCGCCGGCACTCACGTAAGCCGACACTCCCGACCGACGCGAGGGGCCAACCGGAGGAGTCGGCTCCGGTGGACGGCCGAACGCGCCGCCGTTCTAGTGCGCGAAGCGCAGCGCGTTGTATCCTCCCATGAAGCTCCCCGCGATCGCACCCATGATCATGTAGAGGACGACGCCGCATACGATCGACACGACGGTATAGCCGAGCGCGCGCTCCGGCGGCGACTTCATCAGGACGGGGATGCCGAGGTAGACCAGGTAGAGGCTGTAGAAGCCCAGGATGCCGAGAAGGCTGAGGGCCGGGATGATCGCGAAGATCCCGGCGAGCCATCCCGCCGTCGCGGCATAGGCGACGACCTTGACGGCCTGCACGCGGTTGCGCGTCCCACCGAAGCTGGGCGCGAGCGCATCGATGACGAGCGCCAGCACGTAGACCCCCACGAGACCCAGGACATAGCGAGCGACGGCGGTCTCGATCCCGAACATGACCGGGACCCGATACGTGCCGTAGATGCCAAATCGGAACCCGAACAAGGTGTACCCGATGAAGCTCGCGATCACGGGAATCGCGGACAGCGGCGCGATGTACCCCGTGTACAAACCCGCAATCGTCGCCGGCTCCGCATCGATCGCGCGCCATTCCTCGTTGGGGCGCATGATGATCCCCTTGACTCGCGACACGAGGGATTTCGACCCCAGGGGGAAATCAGACACCGACATGACACGTCCTCCCTCTTCGTGAGTGAGCGGTGGGCGGCACCGGGCCGGGCGCCCCCGCAGGCACGAGTGCCTCACACCTCACCGACAATCTACGCAGTTCGGCGTTCGGCGGGATACGGGAGCGCACTCCGGTAGGCGCGCAGCCACCAGGCGCGCAGCCACCAGGCGCGCAGCCACCAGGCGCGCAGCCACCAGGCGCGCAGCCACCAGGCGCGCAGCCACCAGGTGAAGCGTGCCGCGCGTACCACGTCAGATGCTCCCGAAGTACCTTTTCCCGCCATGACGGTACCGCCGGCTCCCGACACTCGGATTCCTTCGGGAGTGTGCCCGGCCTGCGGCGCCGCGACGGCCGGCGGCCGGTTCTGCTCGGCTTGCGGAGCCCTGCTCGCCGGAACGGCATGTCCCGCCTGTCACGCGCCCGCCGCGGCCGGCGCCCGATTCTGCAATCAATGCGGTGCGGCGCTCGGCGCTGCGTCGCCGGCCATGCGGGGCATGGGGGCGAACCGGAGCATGCTGCTCCCATGGGGGGCCGCCGCACTGGCCATCGTCGCGCTCGGAGGGCTTGTCGTCGGCCGCAATCTCGGTGTCGCACTCGCGCGTGACGGGCGAGGAGAGGCGGCGACATTGAGCACGCCAGCGGCCGAGACGGACGCTGGCGGCGCATCCGCGGGGGGCGACGCCGCCGACGCGGCGGCAGCTCCCATGGCGGGGGGAGGGCCGGGTGGAGGTGCCGGCGCGCCGGACATCTCGGCGATGTCACCCCGGGAGCGCGCGGACCGCCTGTACGACCGTGTGATGCGACTCGGCGACGAGGGCAAGCGCGACAGCGTGGACTTCTTCCTCCCCATGGTCCTCTCGGCCTATCAGAATGCTGGGGCCGCTCGACGACGACGAGCACTACGACGTCGGGCGTATCGGTGAGGTTGCGGGGGTGCCGGGCCTCGCGCGAGCGGAGGCCGACACGATCCTGCGCGCACACCCCACGCACCTCCTGGGCCTTATCCTCGCCGCGCAGGCGGCCTCCAGCGCCAAAACCCCCGCCGCCGCACGGGGCTACTACGGCCGCTTCCTCGCCGCGCGCTCCAGCGAGCTCGCCAAGCAGCTCCCGGAATACGAGCGACATCGGAACGACATCGAGGCCGCCGCGGTGGAAGCGAAGAGACAGGGAGCGGGCGGTGGGAGTTGACGAGCGCGTGATCCGGCTCGCTCACAGCCCGGATTCGGACGATGCGTTCATGTTCTACGCCCTCGCGACCGGAAAGATCGATACCGAGGGGCTGACCTACGTCCACGAGCTCCAGGACATCGAGACCCTGAACCAGCGCGCGCGCCGCGGGGAGCTCAACGTCACGGCGGTCTCGATTCACGCATACGCGTATTTGACCGACCGCTACGTGCTGCTGCCCCACGGTGCATTGATGGGCGATGGATACGGACCACGACTCGTCGCGCCGCGGCCAATGGAGCGACGCGAGGTCCGCGGTCGCCGGATCGCGATCCCGGGACCGCTAACGACGGCCTACCTCGCGCTGAAACTCTACGAGCCGGAATTCGTGCCCGTTCCCACCCCGTTCGACGAGATCGAAGACGCGGTCGCGCACGGCGACGTGGATCTCGGTCTCCTCATTCATGAGGGACAACTCACCTTCGCCGATCACGGTCTCCACCTCGTCGCCGACATGGGCGCTTGGTGGAAGGCCGAGACATCCCTTCCCCTTCCTCTCGGCGGCAACGTGGTCCGACGGGACCTTGGTAGCGACACTATCAGCAAAATATCGCGCCACCTACGCGCCAGTATCGCATATTCACTCCAGCACCGGCAGGACGCATTGGGCCACGCGATGCAGTATGCTCGCGGTCTCGAGCGGGCTCGGGCGGACGCATTCGTGGGGATGTATGTGAACGATTGGACGCTGGACTACGGAGAGAAGGGGCGCCGGGCAGTGCAGTTGCTGCTGGAGCGCGGCGCGGCGGCCGGGATCATTAGCCGCGACGTACGGGTCGAGTTCGCGGCGGAGCCACAACCAATCGCCGAACTCTAGGAGATCCATGCCGTTACAGCATTGCGGCCGGGGCGTCCTTGGGCTGTGGCGTCCCAAATCCGGCCCGAGACCCGAAAGGCCGAACCGCCCAGCCTGGGGAACATGCACGGACCATCGGCAGCTCCTGCACACCGGAACCCTCAGGCTGCCGACGACGCGGACGCGGCCCGTGGCGAGACAGGTCGCGCGGAGCGGCTGAAGGGAGCGCGGAGCGCGTACGGCCTCCCCGGGCTGGAGGGGGACTTAGCGTCTTCCTTCGCTCTCCTCGCCGAGGGCGCGGTCACGCTCCTGCCGGCGGACGGGGCGATCGCCGCGCGCATCGAGGACAATATCTTCTGCGTGGAAGCGGCGGGCGGCACCTTGGCGCCCATGCTCGGCTTCCATGCGCCGCTGGCGGGGTCGCTCGCTGCCGACGCGCTGGCAACGCGCACTTCCGTCGCCCTGGACGCCGCCGAGAATGATCCGCGCGTCGCGGCGCACTTCCTGTCCCCCTTCGCCCCGCGACACGTTCTCGTCGCGCCGATCATGCTCGCGGGAGAGGCCCGGGGCTTTCTGCTGGGGCTCAACAACCGCCCCGGGAGCGGCGCCGCGTTCTCGCCCGGCGCCGCGATGCTGCTGGAGCGCCTCGCCGAATTTGGGGCAATCGCGATGCGGCATAGCGAGGTCGCCCAGCGGGCCGAGCGGGGCGCGATGCAGGCCCGCACGCTCGCCGACATGGTGCAGCAGATCAACCAGTCGCTCGAGCTCGAGCGCGTGGTGTCGCTCATGGCCAGTCATGCGGCGCAGCTACTGGGTGCGCGGGGCGCACGCGTCGGGATCCTCGATGAGGGGCGGCTCGTTACGGCCAGCGTCTTCGGCGACGCGACCGATCCGGTAGGGAGCTCGGCGGACCTGTGGATGACGTTCGGCGGCCAGGCCGTGCGCGAGCGGCGGCCCGTGCGCACGGCCGACCTGCGGACCTATTCGGACCAATGGAAGCGGACGGGCCATGACGCGGCGCTCGGGCAGGGCCGCGCGAACGGCGTGACGGCCCCCTTACTCGTCGGAGGACGCGCGATCGGCGCGGTGACGGTCTTCGGCAACGAAGCCCGGGATTTCACCGAGCACGATGAGGCCCTTCTGCTGTCGCTCGCCAACCACGCGGCGATCGCGATCGAGAATGCGCGACTCTACCGCGCGGCCGCCTACACGGCGCGCCACGCCAGCCTGCTCGCCACGACAGCACGGTCGCTCGCCTTTCACGCGGATGCGCGCTCCGTGTACGAGACGCTCACGGGGCTCGTCCGCGACCTCCTGGGGGCTGCCGGCTTCAGCATTGTTCTGGCCGACCCCGATACGCGGCAGGTCGAGCTGGGATACACCGTGGGCGCGGCCGCCGGTCTCGTCCGATGCGGGTGGGATGAGTTTTGGGACAGCACGGGGGCACAGGTGGTGCTCACCGGCGCGCCGGTCTTCGCGCCGATCGCGGAGCATGCACTCGCGCACATCGACGAGGCGGCGGCTGAGGAGGTCCGGGCCTCCGACGTGCGGTCGCTAGCGATGCTGCCGCTCATGGGGGAAGGAAAGCCGCGCGGGCTCCTCACGCTGCGGTACCTGACGCGGCGCAAGTTCGATGATGCCGAGCGTCGTCTGCTCGAGGATTTCGCGACTCAGGTCGCCGTGGCGCTCCGCAACGCGCAGCTCGCCGAGGCGGACCGGAGCGCGCGCGAGCGCGAGCGCGTTCTCTCCGAGACCGTGCATCAGTCGGAGAAGCTGGCGGCGCTCGGAGAGCTCGTCGCGGGGGTCGCCCACGAGCTGAACAACCCCCTGATGGGGATCTCGACCTTCGCCCAGCTGCTCCTCGACGAGGCGCTCACGCCGGAACAGGTCGAGTCGGTGCGCACGATCAAGGTCGAAGCGGATCGCGCGGCGTCCGTCATCCGGGATCTCCTGGCCTTCGCGCGCAAGACGGGGCCGCGCCAGGTCGCGGTCGACATCAACGCCATCGTGCAACAAACCGTCCGGCTCCGCGGGTACGCACTGCAATCCGCGGGCGTCGAGGTGGAGTTCGATCTCGATCCGGCGCTGCCGCTGACGACGGGCGATGACCAGAAGCTGCAGCAGGTTCTGCTCAACCTTCTGGTGAACGCCGAATATGCGATGCGCGGGTCCGAGGTTCGCCGGCTGACGCTGCGATCTTCGCTGGGGCCCTCAGAACGGGGCGCCCGCGACAGGCTGATCGTCGAGGTGACGGACACCGGGGTGGGGATGGCACCCGACATTTCCAAGCACATCTTCGAGCCGTTCTTCACGACGAAGCCGTTGGGCGTGGGAACGGGGCTCGGGCTCAGCGTCAGCTATGGGATCGTCAGCGCGCACGGCGGGACGCTCAACGTCCGGAGCGAACCCGGGGCCGGCGCGACGTTCACCCTGAGCCTGCCGGTTGCGCGCGCCACCGCGCCGCCGTCATCGGTCTGACGCATGTCGACGAAGACGCCGGTCATCGCCCCCTATCGGGTCCACCCCTCCCACGGCACGCCTGCCGGCGGGCTGCCGACGCCCGCGCGCCTCCTTCTCGTCGACGACGAGGCCGCGATCATCGAGGCGCTCGGGAAGTTCCTGCGCGTGCGAGGGTACGCGGTCGAGACGGCCCTGAGCGGCTCCGAGGCGCTCGAGCTCGTCCGGCGTGGCCCGCAGTACAAGGTGATGCTGTGCGACGTCCGGATGCCGGAGATGAGCGGGATCGAGCTCGTCCCGCAGGTCCTGGCCCTCGATCCCGACCTCGCGATCCTGATGCTGACGGGAATGAATGACGCGCCAACCGCAACTGCCGTGCTCTCGAGCGGGGCGATGGATTACCTGCTCAAGCCGATCGAGCTGCCGGATCTGGAGCGGGCCATCGAACGGGCGCTCCACAAGCGCGCACTCCTGATCGATCGCCAGCACGTCGAGCGGATCATCCGCGAGGAGGTGGCCGCGCGGACGGGGGAGCTCAAACAGGAGCAGCACGCGCTGCGCGATCTCTCGGTAAGCATCGTCGAGACGCTGATCATTGCGATGGAAGCGAAGGACATCTACCTGCGCGGGCATTCGCAGCGCATCGCCGAGCTCGGTGCCTCGATCGCCGCGGAGCTCGGACTCTCCGAGGACACGATCGAGCACGTCCGCATGGCCGGCCGCATCCACGACGTGGGGAAGATCGGGATCCGCGAGTCCGTGCTCAACAAGCCCAGTGCCCTTACGTCCGAGGAATACGATCACGTGAAGGAGCACGTGCGGATCGGCATGGAGATCCTGCATCCGCTGAGGCACATCGGGCCGGCCCTCGATTACGTGCAGGACCACCACGAGCACTGGGATGGGACGGGTTACCCGAACGGCAAGGCTCGCACCGACATCTCGATCGGCGGGCGGATCCTCGCGGCCGCGGATGCCTACGACTCACTCACGTCGCACCGCGCCTACCGCAAGCCGCTGACCCCCCCGGAGACGGTCGCGTACCTCCGCAACCAAACCGGCTCGCTGCTCGACCCTGAGGTGTTCGAGGCCATGGCCAACGTCATCGTCCGGCAGAAGTCACTTGTGTTTTCTTTCATAGAAGACACTTGACTCTCATGCGCGACCAGTGTATTCCGTGGTGCGGTACAGGCGAACGCCTTTCGGAGTACGCGGGCGCGCTCTTTGCGGCGTCGCAATACACATAGGCACTTTCCCAGGAGGGAGCATGCCGCGCGGGGAGACGGACGGCGACGAGCTGCGGTTCGCGGATCGCGACGACGAGACCGAGGATCTCGGCTACGGCGGGGGGGGTGGTACCGGAGGCGGTCCGGGCGGAGGCGGGGGGGCCTCGTACGACGAGGATGAAGAGGACGATGGGTGGGCCGTAACCAAGGACCACTCGGATGAGCTGTGGGATAGCACGGACGCCGATGACGACGGCGAGGACGAGGAAGGAGTTATCGTCGCCGAGGTGGTCGAGGAGGAGGGGGACGACGAGGACGAGTCGGACCTCTTTGGCGGCGGTAGCCGGACCGGTCGTGGTGAGCGTGCCCCCGCCACCCCCCGCCCTGCACCTGTCGCGCCGCGGCCCGCTCCGGGGTCCCGGCCTGCGGAATCCGGCGCCCGAGCCACGGTCACGACGGTGGTGAAATCGGCGGCCAAAGCAGCCACGCATGTCGTGAAGGCCGCCAAGAAGGCCGTTCGCAAGGTGGCGAAAAAGGTGACAAGGAAGGCAGCCAAAAAGGTTGCCCGGAAGGTTGCCAAGCAGGCGGCGAGGAAGGCCGCAAAGAAGGTCGCGCGTCGCGCGGCTTCCAAGCGCAAGGCCGTTGCGAAACGGCGCCCCGCCAGGAGGGCCAGGAAAGCGGCGACCCGGCGCGCCCACAAGGCCGCCAAGCGCCCGGCCAGGAAGGCGGCAAAGAGGAAGGCGTCCGCGAAGAAGAGACGGCGATAGCAGCACTATCGCGACGGCAACGAAACACTGTTAATATCCGGCGATGCCTGAGTCGCCGGTCGGGTTGCTGCGCGCGCACGCCAATCACGCGCCCTGGAACGCGCGTGGGCTGGCATCGCATGCGACGGCGTTAGTGGATGCCGCCGGGATGCGTCCGACGAACGCTTCCGCTCGCGCGGCGCTCTCGGCTCGCGCGGTGCGCTTCTACGTGGCAAACAAGCTGCTCGACCACCCCGACGGGGCGGGTACGGCTGCCACGTACCACTATCGGCATCTGCTCCAGCTCCTCGCCATCAAGATTCGGCAGCGCGAGGGGCAGACGCTCAGCAAGATTCGCAAGGAGCTGTCGGAGCTGACAGGGGATGCGCTGGAGCGCCGAGTCGCCCAGGCGCTGGCGCCAGCGCTGGTGGCCGGCTCGCACGCGGCGGTCGCACATGATAGCGATCCCCCGCACCACTGGCAGCGGGTCACTGTCGCCGAAGGGGTGGAGCTACACGTGCGGGCCGACGCACCCGCGGCGCGCGAAGACGCGATCGTCGCGATGCGGGAGGCGGTGCGCGCAGCGCTGGGGCGCGAGGACGTGCGCTAGGCTATTTTGCGTCCCAACCGCATGCGTTATTCTGCCCTCGTGCGTTACTTACGCCTGGTCGGACGGATGGCACTGGTCACGGTCCCGCTCGTGGCCGGGGGGTTCATCTGGCAGGCGGCCGCCGCGCGGGAGGGATCGCACGTATTCGATCAGGTCGTCACACTTGTCTCCGAGCGGTTCGTGGATACGCTGGACAGCGGGGCGATCTACGAAAAGGCGGCAGAGGGGCTCGTGCACGAGCTGAACGACCCCTACACCGAGCTGCTCCCGCCGAAACGGCTGACGGAGTTCTCACGCCGGACCGGTGGGCGCTACGGCGGCGTTGGGATGGAGATCGCCGACGTAGGCGGCAGCATCATCGTCAATCGCGTCTTCCCGCACACCCCGGCGGGTGAATCGGGCGTCCTCGAGGGTGATCGGATCATCGGGATCGACACGGCGTCGACCCGGGGGTGGAAGGTGACGCAGGTCTCGGAGACCCTCGTCGGCACGCCCGGAACCAAGGTGACGGTCAAGTTCGCGCGGCCGGGGGTCGCCGAGCCCATCGTTTTCCATTTCACGCGCGCCATCATCCAGGTGCCGGCCGTCCCGTTCGACTTGATGCTGGATGGGAAGATCGGATACATCCCGCTGCTGCAGTTCAACGAGAGCGCCGCCGAGGATGTGGAAGCGGCGCTGCAACGCCTGGTGGACCAGGGGGCGAAGGGGGTCATCCTCGACCTGCGCGAGGATCCGGGCGGGATCCTCGATCAGGCGCTCGCGGTCAGCAACCTCTTCCTCCGCGAAGGGCAGGAGATCGCGAGCGTGCGCGGTCGCAACACACCGCCGCAGGTCTACACGGCCAAGGAGCGGCCCGTTCTCCCCACCCTGCCCCTGGTGGTTCTGGTCGACGGGGGGAGCGCGTCGGCATCGGAGATCGTGGCGGGCGCGCTCCAGGACCATGACCGCGCGCTCATCGTCGGCACGACGTCGTTCGGCAAGGGTCTCGTGCAGACGTTGTTCCCACTCGATGGCGGGTACGCGCTCAAGATGACGACGGCCAAATGGTATACGCCGAGCGGCCGGTCGATTCAGAAGGAGCGAAAGCTCCTGCCCGACGGCGAGCTCGTCGAAGTGCACCCGGATTCGCTCGAGAACACGCCGATCGGTCAGCCGGCGTCGAGGACGCGGAAGATCACGATCGACGGTAGCCCGATCAGCGTGGCCCCGAAGGATTCCTTGGAGACCGATTCGGCGCGCAAGGCACGCCCTGCGTTCAAGTCGGATGCCGGGCGCGTCGTGTACGGTGGCGGGGCAATCACGCCCAACGTCATCGTGAAAGCCGAGACGCTGAGCACGCGCGAGCAGAACTTCTTCACGAAGACGGTGGGAACGAAAGTGCAGCTATTCAACCAGGCGCTCTCGAACGTCGCCCTCGATCTCAAGCCATCGGTCCGGCCGGACTTCACGGTGCAGCCGGCGTGGCGCGATGATCTCTACACGCGACTCCAGTCGGCCGGGGTCGCGATCCCGCGCGCCGAGTACGACTCGCTGGCGCCCACGATCGATCGCCTGATTGGAGACCGCGTCACGCGGGTCGCGTTTGGCGATTCCGCCCTCAAGCGGCGCCAGCTGCCCGATGATGTCCAACTGCGCCGCGCGCTCGAGTTGATGGAGCGCGGCCAGTCGCAGCATGACCTATTTGTCGAAGCGCAGCAAATGGCGGCGGCCCAGCCGTAGGCGATCGCCTGGCGAGGGGAAAAGGACGCAGGGAACTTTTCCCCCCCAACTTCGTAAGACCACAGGCGCCTCGTGCCATGCGTGTTCAACGTACACGGCATGGCAACCGTAACCGCATAAACGGGTTACGTTTCTCTATTCGATTTCTGGCGCGCCGAGTGAGTCGTACACTCACCCGGAGCTTCGTGGAGGTCTTCAATGCGTAAGCCCCGTCCGAATACGTACAACCCTGCTCAGGCACTGCATCTGATCGCGAGCGATCGGACCGGATCGCCTTTGAGCTGCCCCTCCTGCTCGGGCCCGATCGAGCGCGATCCTCGTCATACGCCCCCACCACCGAAATCCCAGGTGACACTGCGGTGTACCCGGTGTGGTCGATTTGCGCGATATATTGCGGGTGCGGCCTGATTCGGTGCATGCGCACGGAGGACGCGTTCCATGGCTCGGCTCCAGGGTACCGTGAAGTGGTTTAACGACGCGAAAGGGTACGGCTTCATCTCGCGCGAAGGCGGACCGGATGTCTTCGTCCATTTCAGCGCGATCCAGGGATCCGGCTTCAAGTCGTTAGCGGAAGGCGACAAGGTCGAGTTCGAGATCGTCCAGGGACAGAAGGGACCTCAGGCCGCCGAAGTTTCGAAAGCCTGACGCGGCGGTCCGCCCGGTCACACGGGGGCCGGCAGCGACGCGCGCTGGGAGGTGGCCGCCCTTGACTTTGGTATCATATTGATACTAATTGGCCGGGATGCGCGCGCATCCATTCGCCCCCGATCCGGATGGCTCGGCGACGGCGATCTCTCCTGAGTTTGTCGGGCGGCCCGATCTCCACCCCCACCACCCCCACCACCCCCACCACCCCCATCACCCCCACCACTCCCTCCCTCGCCGCTATGCGCCCCGCTCGACCGGGGGCTGTGCAGTCGACCTCGTTCTCCTGTCCCCGCGGCAGGGCCATCTCGCCGTGTTCCTCGAGCGGTCGAGGCGTGAGGACACGGGGGACGAAGCCGCATGGGCGCTCCCATGGGGCATCCCCTCGCCCACCGATGCCTCGCTCGATGAGTGCGCCCGCCGGATCGCGGGCCATGCGCTCCGAGACGATCACGCGTCCCCTCACGCGTCGCCTCACGCGTCCCCCGTCACGTGGCTGTCCCAGGTCGGCGCCTTTGCGAACGCCCGCCGGTATCCCGGGCTCGCCGAGCTCTCTATTGGATTCGTCGCCACCGTACCAGCTAGCGTCGGGGTGACTGACGCGCAGCACGAGCACGTGGGTGGCGGAGGCTGGTTCACTGAGATCCCGACTCTACCGGACCGGCACCGGGCGGTGCTCGACGCGGCGGTCGAGACGGTGCGGCTCCGCGTCGACACGGCGCCCGTTGCCTTTCGCCTGCTACCGGTCACCTTCACGCTGAGCGAGCTGCAGCAGGTGTACGAGACACTACTGGGTCATCGGCTGCATAAGGCGAGTTTCCGCCGCGCGCTTCAGGGGGCATCGCTGGTCGAGGCGACCGATGAATGGCGGAGCGAGGGACGCGGCCGCCCCGCGCAACTCTTCCGCTATGCTCCGCGCCGTCGGCGCACGCGGCGACGCGGCGTGCGCTTCGACTTATTGCGTGGGTGACGGTTATTGCGTAGGTGACGGTTATTGCGTAGGTGACGGCCCGGCCGGGAGCGGGAGCTGGATCCCGGCCCCGAATGGCGCATCCGGCGGGAGCGAGATCGGAAGCTGCCCGGTGACCGGGATCGTCCCGAGGAGGGCGCGCGCGGCCGCGCGCTGCGACACGGGGAACCCGCCCCACGCGACGACGTATGTCGGCGTGCTCGGCACCTGCTGCAACAGATAGGGATTACCGAACGCCACCACAATGGTCTGAGCGACCCCGGGTCCTCCCCCGCGGGTCGCGAGCTGCTGGATGAACGCGGCGACCGATGGTGCGACGTTGAGGGTCGTGGCGTCCCAGCTCTGCCCGACGTAGAATCCCACGATCGTCACGTCGGCCGAATCGGCCACCGCCCGCAGCCGCGCCAGCGCGCCCACGGGGTCGTCGGCATCCACGTATTCGGAGCGGAGCGAGGGAAAGCGCCGGCGCAGCTCCACGGCAAACGCGCCGCCCGCGGCGAGATCGAGGCGGTGGGCGATGGCGATCACCAGGACGCGTGCCCCTGGAGTCAGGCGGTTCAGCGGCAGGAGCCGCGCCGCATCCCGGACGACGGTGATCGAGCGGTCGGCGACCCGCTGGGCAACCGCTTCGTTGGCGGAATCGCCGACGACGGCGCGCACCGTATCGAGATTCGCCAGGCGGTGCCGCACGAGCCCCACCGCCTGCTTCATCGTCAGGAGTCGGCGAACCGACGCGTCGAGCCGGGCCTCGGGGTAGCGTCCCTCGCCAACGCCCGCGACGACGGCGTCGATCGTTTGCCCCACGTCCTGCGGCTGGATCAGCACATCCGCGCCCGCCGCCACGGCCCGCTTGGCGGCCTCGCTGGCGCCGTACCGGTCCAGCACCGCCCGCATGTCCATCGCATCCGAGATGATCACGCCGCGAAATCCAAGCTCGCCGCGAAGGAGGTTTGTCAGGACGGCCGGGGAGAGCGTCCCGGGCACACCGGAGGAATCGAGCGCCGGCATCGAGCCGTGGAACGACATGATCGCGCCGACTCCGGCGTCGATCGCCGCACGGAAGGGGACCAGCTCGACGGTGTCCAGCCGCGCGCGCGAGACGCGAATGATGGGAAGCGCGAGGTGGGAGTTGATCTCGGTGTCACCATGACCCGGGAAGTGCTTCCCGGTCGCGACCATCCCGTGGTCCTGGAGACCGCGAATGAAGCTGCGGCCGAAGGCCGCATCCAACGTCGGCGATTCGCCGAACGACCGCGTGTTGATGACGGGGTTCGCCGCATTGATGTTGACATCGAGGACGGGCGCGTAATCGATCGCGATCCCGAGTGCGCGCCCCTCGGTCGCGGTGACGCGCCCTTCTTCATAGGCGAGGCTCGTGTCCCGGGTGGCGGCGAACGCCATCTCGGGAGGAAAGACGGTGGCGGCCCCCAGGTCGATTCCGTTCGGCACGAAGTACCCGCCGCGCGCGCGCTGGCCGGCGCCGAACTCGAGGTCACTGCCCACGAGGAGCGGCAGGGCCGATGCGCGCTGCAGCGCGTTGAGCTTGGCGGCGATCTCGATGGGCGAGCCGATCGAGATCGTGAGCCCGCCCACGTGCTCATCCTGCACGTCGCGCAGCAGCAGGCGCCACTCCCGGGAGTCGGCGGGGGTGTAATTCCCCTGCAGCGACGGCCATACCATCTGGGCGGCCTTGTCGCGGAGCGACATGGCGGCGAGGACCGAGTCGACCCACGGCGTGGCGGCGGCCGCGGGGGGCCCGGTGAGCGCCACTGATTGCGGGGCCGAGGAGTGTGGGGGGCGGTGCGCGCAGGCGATGCACGTCGCGAGGACGAGGACGGTGCCATACGCGCGGGGTCCCACCCGTGCTACCAGTTGATGGTCCCCTGCTTGGTCGTATCGACTTCCTCCTCCTGACCGGCTTTAAAGAGGAAGGCTTCGAGGTTTTTGGTCAGGAATTTTCGCGCTTGGGGGTCCATCACGTTGAGACCGTAGTGATTGATCAGCATCGTCTGCTGCTTCAGCCACTGAGCCCAGCACACCTGACAGATGTCCTTCACGATTCGGGCGCCGAGGGCGCCGGGGAAGGGCGGCCGCTCGAAGCCGGCGCGCGTGGTGCCGCAGCGCGTGCACGCAACGTCTGGCATGGTTTGTCTTAAGCTAATGGCGGATCGGAATCGCGTGACGCCCCGCCTCGCGGCTTCGCGGGCTCGCAATGACGGCCGTGCCCGACGTGACGGCCGCGCCGGACGTGACCCAAAGCAAAGGGGCGGCCGTAAGGCCGCCCCTACCCGCCCGCTACGCGGGCTCTATTAGGCCGCGTACTTGATCTCGGCCAGGCCGAAGACTGACAGGATCCGAATGTAGAGCCACCCCACGTCGAACTCGAACCACTTGCGCGCGAAGCGCGCAGAGTGCGGATCGTGGTGGTGGTTGTTGTGGAGCTCCTCGCCGCCCAGCCAGATCGCGATCGGCAGGATGTTCCGGCTCGCATCCTTGACGCCGAAATTCCGGTAGCCGAGCGCGTGCCCGACGCCGTTGATGATCCCGGCGGCCCAGAACGGGATCCAGATCATCTGCACGCCCCAGACGACGGGGCCCACGAAGAAGCCGAACAGATAGATGTCGATCGCCAGCATCACGAGGATACCGAACACCGCGCGCGGCGTGAAGAGATTCCGCTCGAGCCAATCGTTCGGCGTCCCCTTGCCGTATTTCTCGAGGAGACCCGGCTGCTTCACCGCGTTCCGATAATAGAACGCTCCCTTGAGAACGATATTCCGCAGTCCCTCGAGCACCGGGCTGTGGGGATCCCCCTCCCGATCCGCGAACGCATGGTGCTTGCGGTGGCAGGCAACCCATTCCTTCGTAACGATCGATGTCGAGAGCCAGAGCCACAGTCGCATGGGAACGGCGACCAGGTTGGACAGGACGACCCCGCGGTGCGTCTGCGCGCGATGGAGAAAGAGCGTGACACAGACGTTCGTAAAGTGGCCGGCCACAAGGATAAAGACGACCGGAATCCACCAGTGAGACGCCCAGCTTCCGAACCGCAGCATATTGGTCATCCTGGCAATCTAGCCGTGGGGCGCCGCCGCGGGCACCCCACGGGTTGTCGCCGGTGTCGTGGCAGAATTGGTTCCCGCGGGCGCCGCGCCCCAGGTGTCGTTGGCCGGATTCCAGTCGGGCACGAATCCGTCGGGCCATAGACGGGCACCGATGACCGGCGCCTTGACCACCACGACGGCGTCATAGCGGTCGCCGGGCGCCCAGATGTCGACGGGAAACGCGGCGTCCTGCGTCGAGCCATCGCTCAGCGCGAGTCGGATCGTGACGGGGAAGGGGATCGTGGTCATCTTATGTAATGAGATGACTGCTCGACCCTCATGGGTGGTCACACTATCGATTCCGATGTCGAGGACGTCCGTCTCGTAGAAGAAGCTGCGCCAGAACCAGGACAAATCCTGTCCCGAGACGTTCTCCATCGTGCGGAAGAAATCGCCCGGGGTCGGGTGCTTGAACGCCCAGCGCCGGACGTATTCTCGCAATGCGCGATCGAATGTTTCGGCCCCGATGACGTGGTCGCGAAGGGTCAGGAGCACCGCCGCGGGCTCTCGGTACCCGACGGCTCCCAGGGCGCGGGGATCGATGTGGTCCGGCATGGTCATGATGGGGGACGCGATGTGGTGGTCGATCGCCTCCTTCCAGCTCGCGATGTAGCCCGGCCACGCGGTCGTTCCGGGAAACCGAGCCTCGGTGGCGAACGCGTTGATATACGTGTTGATCCCTTCATCCATCCACGCATAGCGGCGCTCGTTGGATCCCACGATCATGGGAAACCACTCGTGGCCATGCTCGTGGTTCAGGACGGCGAAGATCCCCTTCGGATCGTCCTTGCCGTACCGGACCATGACGAACATCGGATATTCCATTCCGCCGACGGGGCCGGCGACCGACGTCGCCTGCGGATACGGGAACGGATAGAGAAGCTCCGAGTATTGGCGGATCGTCCACTGCGTCTGCTCGGCTCCATCTTCCCACGCCTTCCCTGCCTTGGGCTCTTCGTAGTACGCCTGACAGAGAACGCCGGCGGGATTCCCGGGGATCGCGCCGGTGCTGGTCGCATCCCAGCGAAAATCGGGCGCAGCCGCCCAGGCCACGTCGCGCACGCTCTTGGCGCTGAAGTGCCACGTCGCCATCCCCGGCCGCGGCGTCACCTTGTCGGCGCGCGCCTCACTGTCGGTGATCACGGCGACGACGTCGGTGCTTTTCGCGGCCCGCTCGAGCCGCTCGCGCTCGGACGCCGAGAGCACATCGCGCGCGTTCTGGAGCACGCCGGTCCCACCCACGGTATAGCCGGCGGGCACGGTGACGCTGTAGTCGATGTCGCCGTATTCGAGGTAGAACTCCCCTTGGCCGAGGTACTGGTCGGGATTCCACCCGCGCATGTCGTCGTAGACCACCATGCGCGGATACCATTGCGCGAACTCGTAGAGCACGCCGTCGCGCCCCATCCGGTCCGACCCGTGCTCGGGCACGCGAAACGAGTATTGGATCGCGATGGCGAGCTTGCCGCCGTGCGGCGGCAGCGGCGCGGGGAGATCCAGGCGCGCCATCGTATCGTCGACCTTGGGGGTGACGGATGCTCCGTTGACCGTAACGCTCGCGAGCTGGTAGCCACCGGGGAAATCCCGTCCCCCCCAGCGCGAGCTCGCCGCGTACAGCAGCGAGCCCTCGCTGCCGGGGCGATACAGATTCTGGTCGAGCTGGATCCAGACGAACCGCAGCGTGTCGGGGGAGTTGTTCGTGTAACTCACGTGTACGACGCCGGAGAGCGTTTGCGTCCCCGTGTCGAGCGTGGCCGCGATCGCGTAGTCGGCGCGCTGTTGCCAGTAGTCGGGACCGGGGCTGCCGGCGGCCGTGCGGTAGCGATTTGGCCCCGGTAGATCCATCCGATTCAGCGGATAGAATGGATCGTCCGTGCGCTCGTTGTAGGGCGACGCGGTCGGTCCTGCAGCGGGAGTCGTCGTCTGGGCGTAGAGCATCGCCGGCCGGGAGCGCGACGGCACGACAGTCGCAGCAAGGGTAGCAACGGCGACGCCCAGGGCGCGCCGGACGGTGGTGAGTGTGTGCATGGCGAGAAAAGGTGGGACGCTGTGGTGCGACGAGCCCTTGAACAGTCGGGTCTTGAACAGTCGGGTGTGGAATGCCATTTCGCCAGTACAGCTACTGCAATCCATGGGGCGGGCCGAGCCCGCACGGACGCTTCGGGTTGTTCCTCCGATGGGTGCTCATCGAACGCCCGCGCAATCAGCGCCGGCGCACCCCCGACCGGACCACGTTCGCGGCGCAGCATCCCACCGTCCCGCCCGCCTTCCCATCGCCCCGCGGGACTCCGGATGAGCTCCTTCTCACGTGGGTCGGCCACTCGACGTTCCTGATCCACATCGGCGGTCGCACCATCCTGACGGACCCTGTGTGGGGAGATCGCGCATCTCCCGTCACGTGGGCGGGACCTCGGCGCTGGCGGCCTCCGGCGGTGGATTTCGCGGCACTGCCGCCGGTCGACGCCGTCCTCATCTCGCATGACCACTACGACCACCTCGATCGGCCGACCGTCCTCCGGCTGGCGGAGCGGTATCCGGACGCACGCTGGTTCTGTCCCCTGGGCGTGGAGCGGTGGCTCCGCGCCCGCGGCGTGGGTGATGTCGTCGAGCGGGGATGGTGGGACTCGGCCGACTGGCCCGATGGCCCCGGCACCGTGACATGCGTGCCCGCGCGCCACTTCTCCGGGCGTCGCCCGTACATGCGCGATGCCACGCTGTGGTGCGGCTGGGTCGTGCGCATGGGCAGCCGGTGCATCTACTTCGTCGGCGACAGTGCGCGCCATCCGGAGTTCGGAGAGATCGGCCGGCGATTGGGCCCGTTCGATGCCGTCCTCATGCCGATCGGTGCATACGAGCCCGAGTGGTTCATGGGGGCGGTGCACATGAATCCCGAAGACGCCGTCGGCGCATACGGCGACATTGCCGCGCGCACTGGCGCGTTCCATCCGTTGTTGGTCGGCATGCACTGGGGAACATTTCAGCTGACCGATGAGCCGATGGACGAGCCGCCGGCGCGGACGCGCGCGGCGTGGGCCGACGCGGGCCGGGCGCCCGAGGGACTCTGGATCCCGCGCCACGGTGAGACGCGGCGCGTGGCCGCCGCAGCGACGCGGTAGCGGCGGCATGCATACCGCCCCTACACGGTCTTGACCTCGGTGACGAGCTTCGCGAGGGATGCCTTCGCGTCGCCGAATAGCATGCTCGTCTTCTCGTCGTAGAACAGCTCGTTCTCGATCCCCGCGAATCCCGGATTCATGCTGCGCTTGAGCACGAAGACGCGCTTGGCGTGATCGACGTTCAGAATGGGCATCCCGTAGATCGCGCTCGACGGATCGTTGCGCGCGGCCGGATTGACGACGTCGTTCGCACCTACGACGAGCGCGACATCCGCGCGCTCGAACTCCCCGTTGATCTCGTCCATGTCGTACAACTCGTTGTACGGCACGTTCGCCTCGGCGAGCAGCACGTTCATGTGGCCGGGCATGCGCCCGGCGACCGGGTGGATCGCGTACTTCACCGTTCCCCCCCGCTTCTCGATCTGCTCCGCGAGCTCACGCACCTGGTGCTGCGCCTGCGCGACCGCGAGTCCGTAGCCCGGCACGATGATGACGAGTCCGGCATACGCCAGCTGCAGCGCGGCATCCTCCGCCGTGATGGTTCGAACCGTCAGCCCGGTCGCGGCCTTGGCGCTCACGGTGGGCGCGGCGCCGAACGCGCCGAACAGGACGTTGCCGAACGACCGGTTCATCGCCTTCGACATCAGGATCGACAGCAGGAATCCCGAGCCCCCATCGAGCGCGCCGCAGATGATGAGCACGTTGTTCCCAATGGCGAAACCCGTCGCCGCCGACGCGAGCCCCGCATAGGAGTTGAGGAGCGAGACGACGACCGGCATATCGGCGCCGCCGATGGGGAGCACCATCGAGATGCCGATCAGGAGGGCCAGGCCGATCATCGTGAAGAAGACAGCCGGTGTCGCGGGCCGCGCGATCAGATACAGGAACAAACCCACGGCGCCCGCGAACAGGACCCCGTTGGCCGCGTTCTGCCCGCGGAACGTGATCGGTCGGCCCGGGATGAACTCCTGCAGCTTGCCAAAGGCCATGAAGCTGCCGGTAACGGTGAGTGCGCCGAACAGCACCTCGAATCCGAGCGCGGCCATCGTCCCCGTGGGAACCTGCCCCGCGAGGTGGTGATACTCGGCCACGCCCACCAGCGTCGCGGCCATCGCGCCGAACATGTGGGAGACGGCGATCCGCTGGGGCATCGCGGTCATCGGCACCCACATCCCCATCGGATAGCCGACGATGGCGCCGACGGTGAGCCCGAGCGCGATCCAGCGATAGTCGACGATCTGCTGCTGGACGAGCGTCCCGATGACCGCGAGCAGCATCCCGATCGCCGCCTGTTGCATCCCGCGGCGCGCCTGGTCCGGACGGGTGAGGCTCTTGAGCCCGAGGATGAAGAGGACGGAGGCGGCCAGGTAGCTCGCCTCCGTGAAGACCTGTCTATACACGGGGCGCGCCGGTCTCGGGCTGGGCCGCCGGGTGCGCAGGTGTGCCCGCGGGAGGCGCGCTCGCCGGACCGCCGGGGGAGCCCTTGAACATCTTGAGCATGCGGTCGGTGATCAGGAAGCCGCCGACGACGTTGATCGTGGCCGCCGCGACGGCGATCGTCCCGAGGGTCGTGCTCACCACGCCGCGGTGGGTGCCCGCGGCGACGATCGAGCCAACGAGGGAGATTCCCGAGATGGCGTTCGTCGCCGACATGAGCGGGGTATGCAGGAGCGGCGGGACGCGCGTGATCACCTGGTAGCCGACGAAACAGGCCAGGACGAACACGTAAAGCGCGGTGACGAGCGATCCGGACATACGGGTGGCTCCTGACGGAGAGAGGGGAGCGGAGAGAGGAGGGAGGAGAGAAAGAATCAGGCTGGCGTGACCGCGGGCGACGCCGTCACGAGCATGGCGCCCGTGATCTCGTCGGACGGGTCGACGGTCAGCGTACCGTCCCTGATGAGGTGCTGCAGGACGGTCACGACGTTCTTGCTGAACATTTGACTGGCGTGGAGGGGGACGCTGCTCGCCAGATTGATCGGCCCGATCACCTTAACGCCCCCCTCCTCGATCGTCTCGCCGGCGCGTGTGAGCTCGCAATTCCCGCCGGTCTCCGCCGCGAGATCGACGACGACCGAGCCGGGTCGCATCGTCCGGACCATGCCGGCCGTGATGATGCGCGGAGCGGGACGGCCGGGGACCTGGGCGGTGGTGATGACGATGTCCATGTCCTTCACGTGCCCCGCGATGAGCTCGGCGGTCCGCTGCTGCTCCTCCTCCGTCTGCGCACGGGCGTAGCCCCCTTTGGCCTCGGCGTCCGCAGTGATCGCTTCGGCGGCGACGAACGTCGCCCCCAGGCTCTGCACCTGCTCCCGCGCGGCCGCACGCACATCGAAGGCGCTGACCACGGCGCCCAGCCGTCGCGCGGTGGCAATCGCCTGCAACCCGGCGACCCCGGCGCCGACGATGAACGCTCTCGCGGGGGCGAGCGAGCCAGCCGCGGTCGTGAGCATCGGCAGGAGCTTGGGGGCCTCGCTCGCGGCCACGAGGACCGCCTTGTATCCTGCCACGGTGGCCTGCGACGAGAGCACGTCCATCGATTGTGCGCGCGTGATGCGCGGCACGCGCTCGAGCGCCAGGGCGGCCACGTTCCGAGCGACCAGCGCGAGGATCACCGGGTCGGTCTCCGAGGCCTGCCCAGGCGGACCGGCCAGTAACGCCACGAGCGTCGCCCCCTCCCGGAGCAGGCTCGCCTCGTCGAGCGCGGGACGCTGCACCTTGACCACCACATTGCTCTCGCGCCAGACCGCATCCAACGTCTCGACGATCGTGGCGCCGGCATCGCGGTACGCGGCATCGGGGAAAAAGGCGCGGCCTCCCGCCCCCGCTTGCACGACGACCTCGACCCCGCCGCGCGTGAGGACCCGCACGCCGTCGGGCACGAGCGCGACGCGCCGCTCGCGCCGCGCGGTTTCCGTCGGAACGCCAATCCGTAACGTCATCCTGCCTCCGGCACAGCCTGCGATTCGTGCGCTGCCACACCGTGTGTGTGGTATCGCTCCAGGTGATCATCGAGCCAATCGGCGGCGATCGAAGCGACCTCGGTCGCGCCCTCGTCCACGGTGATGACGTGCGCGCCCCGCGCCGTCCAGACGAGCCGCCGCTCGCTGGCCCCGAGACGGGCCAACGCGCGCTCGGCCACCTGCGGCGGCACCCGGTTGTCCGCGCGCGACTGGATGATCAGAGTCGGGGTCCTGACGCGGGGAAGCGCCGCCCGCGCGTCGCGAACGATCGTGGAAAGCTCCCAGACGAGCCGCGCGGTCGCGGCGTCATACGCGAGGCTGCGCGAGCGCGCGAGCGGATCGTGGATCGACTGGGATTCGCCCCCGCGGACGTACGGCATCACCGCATCGATCACCCAGTAGCCGCGGACGGCGACGCGGATCCAGAGCGGGACCTCGAGATAGGGGGCCAGCAGCACCAGCGCGACCAGGTCCGGCGAGTCCGCAGCCAGAATCGTCGCCAACGCCGCACCCATCGATAGTCCGGCGATCGCCACCGCAGAGTGCCCCACGCGCAGCGCCGCGAGCTCCCGGCGGGCGGCGCCCAACCAATCCGCTGCACGCGAGCGAGCGAACTCCCGCAAGGTGCGCCCATGACCGGGCAGCAGCGGCACACGGACCGTCCAGCCCCGCTCCTGCAGCTCGGCGGCGAGCGGGATCAGCGATTGCGGGGTATCGTTGAATCCGTGGAGGAGCAAGACGGCCCCCGGGCCGGCCCCGCGCAGGTCGATCGGCTCGGCGCCATGGATAATGCCGGTGGGTCCCAGCGGGCGCCGAGCGACCGTGGCGCGCTCGATGCTGTGCTGAACGCGGAACCGGAAGCCAATCGCGACCACCACAACGAGGAGCGCAATGAGCACGGCGGGCATCGGCGCCAATATATCGCAAACGCTCGTTTGGTGGCTCGGTAAACGTATGCTCCTATCTGAGAAACAAATGTATACCGTGGAACGGTCGTCCCATGCTGGACTTTCACGGATGAGTTAGCTTGCTTTCTTCTGTGGCCGACACCCCATCGTTCGTCGTCCTGGGCGCCGATGCCTATCTCGCGGCGCGACCCGCGACCCCGATCCAGATGGCCCACGCGTGCCGGGCGGCGGGGTTTGATGTGGCCATTCCGGCGACGTGGGGCGATGAGCTGATCGCGCTCGAGTGCGCTCGGCGGCTCGTCGATCGAACCCTCCCCTCGGCCGTGTTCTGTGCGTGCGAGCGCGTCTACGAGCACCTCGTGGCGCCGGGCCGGGAGCTCATGCCTTTCCTGATCCACACCGTGGCCCCTCCGGTGGCTACCGCGCGATACCTGCGCGAGCTCTATCGGGGGGCGCCGCTCGACATCACCTTCGTCGGGGACTGCCCGTCGGGCCACGATCCGGTCATCGATCGGCAGATCACGCCCGCCACGTTCCTCGCCGACCTCGCGCAGCGGGGCATCGATCCATCGAGCGAAGCCACGGTCTTTCAGGCGGTCTTCGCTCCCGACCGGCGCCGCTGCTATTCCTTGCCAGGCGGGCTGCCGACCGACGAGATGCTCCAGGGGCTGAATCCGGCGGGGCGCACCGCCGGCGCCCTGGAGCCAATCGTCGCGCGCTGCACGATAGAGATTGCCAGCGACGAATACGCGGCCGAGCTCGCGCAGTACCTGTTATTGGGGGAGCCGGTTCTCGTCGATCTCGCGCCCCGACTTGGCTGCGTCTGTAGCGGTGCCGTCGGGACGACGCAACCCGGGCGTGCCCGCCAGGCCGTTGTCGCGCTGGAGCCACCGCGGTCCTCGCACCCGATCGTGGAAGCCTCCGTGATCGTCGACCTGGACCTGCCCGGGGACGAGGGCGAGGTGGCCGCGCCCGGGGCCGGACCGGGCAACAATGGCGCTCATGAGCGAGGAGTCCGGAGCGACACCCTGGCCGCGTTGAGCGCCGACACGGCGTCGTCGAACCGGTGAGCGAGATCCGCCACTTCGCGGACCGTCAGGTCGGCATCACGCGAGCGAATCGCCTCGTTCACACTGGGAAGAGGCAGGTCCGCATACCCGTCATCGTTGTCAGGCGCGTAGATGAGGCTGCGGTACCAGGGGCGGTCGTGCAGCCCCTCGGGACGGGTTAGGGCCCGCTCGACGCGGAGCAGCGCCCGGTTGGCAGCCTCGAACGCCGCGGCGTGGCGCCCCGGGGCCGCAATCGCCGAGTCTCGCGCCGCGGCAAACGCGATGGCCGCGCTCTCCATGCGATCGATCGCCTGAGAGAGAGCAGCGGTCGACCCGGGCCACCCCCGCGCGCGCAGCACAGAATCGACCGGCGGGATGTATCTGCGCATCGTGCGCGCATACTCGGCGTAGTCGTAGGGCAGGACGTCAGCGTTCGCGAGGCGCAGCATGAGGCGCACCCCAATCTGGGCGGCCAGGACATGGTGCACGAAGCCGGGGTCGCCAAACCGCGACTCCCAGGCATAGTCATCGTACGCCGAATGGTACACACCGCCGGCGCCGCCGAAGCCCCATTCCAGAATCGGAATCCCGAGGTGGGCCGAGAATCCGGCGTAATCCGAGCCGCCGCCGGGATCCTCGATCGAAGGCTCCGCGGTATCCGGCGTCGTGGCGCTTCGACGCCACTGCGCGTACACGGACAGCGGGGCGGTGTCGATGGCAGTGGGGTCGGCAACCCGTCGAGTCACATCCCGCAACAGGGGGCGCAGCGAGGGCGATCCCGATCCGCTGAAATTCGGGCCGTCCGCAGGCATGTCGACGTTGAAATAGGCAACGGCCGATTGCGCGAGGCGGAGCGAGTCCTGCTCCACGTACTCGACTGAGCCTTCGAGACCCCATTCCTCGGCGTCCCAGGTGGCGAAGACGAGCGTGCGTGCGGGCCTGAGCCCGGCTCGAACGGCGTCGGCGACCGCGTGCGCGGCACCGAGAACGGTGACCACGCCGCTCACGTTGTCCGAAGCGCCGGGCCCCCACGCGTCGCGGTGCGCACCAAAGAGGACCACCTCGTCCGGATGCGCCGTTCCGCGGACGATTCCATAGGTGTTCCAGATCGTGTGATAGGCCGCCTGCCCCGTCTCGGCGTCGAAGCTGACGCGGGCACGAGTCGGTCCGGGCCCCACGTGGTAGCGGAAGGGAAGCCCGCCCTGCCAGGCATCGGGGAGATGCGCCACGCTGCCCGCCAGGCTCGCGGCCGACGATCCCTGGACCGTGCCCGTGCCGCGCAGGTCCTGCAGCAGAAGCGCGGCGTTCCGGTAGGAGATCGGGACCACGGGGATGTGCGGGAGTGGCATCTGCTCCGGGGCCAGCCGCGGGACGCCGGCGATACTGGGATAGCCCGGCGTGCTCGGGTCGCCGTCATCGTTCATCACGGTGCCCCGCTGTACGCCCTGTGGTGGGCGCATCGGACCGTCGGGGTAGACATCCCCCCTGGTGTATCCATCATCGGCAGGGTCGCTGTAAATGAGAAGCGCCGCGGCGTGATGCCGTTCCGCCTCTCGTGCCTTGATTCCGCGAAACGACTTTTCGTATCGCGCGATCACGACCTTCCCGGCGACGGACACCCCGACGGAGTCCAGGTGGGCGTAGTCCTGAATGAGGCCGTAATTGACATAGACGACCTCCCCCGCTCCGGTCCCGATTCCGCTGTATCCATTGAACGTCAGGATCTCCGGCGACCCTGTCGTGGAATCGCCGGCGACGGGCCCCTCCGCGAGCGCGAGCTCCATCGAATCGGACGCGGGCGTCGGACCGAGTCGCCAGACGTGCACGGATTTCGGCTGCGGGATGTACACGTCGTACGCGCGTACCTCGGTCTCGAGCCCCCACTGCCGCATGAGTGCGAGCACATAGTCCCGCGTGCGCGCCTCGGCCGGCGTGCCCGCCATGTGCGGCTCCCGGGACAGCTCGCGGGAGATCGTGCTCGCCTCGGTGGCCGATATCCGCGCGGCCGTCCGGCTTTCCGCCTCCTGTTCGCTCGCGGCAGCGGGAGCCGCGTAGCCCACGAGGGGCGCCTGCGCGACGAGCGGGCTCGCGCCGAGGAAACCGATGAGCGGACCGATCAGCGGACCGATGCGGATCGCGCGTCCGCGCGATGGTCTACGTACCAAGCGCATCGCGAATCCCCGTAAGGACGAATTGGACGGCCACGGCGGCGAGCAGCAAGCCCATGAGCCGTGTGACGATCCGAATCCCGGTATTCCCTATCCGGTCGATCAAGCGCTCGCCGATGCGGAGGGAGATCCACGAGACCACGGCGGTCAATACGATCGATCCGTAGATAGCCGCGGTCTGCGCGGGGCCGCGCGCCTGGCCGGCCAGCACCATGACCGTCGAGATGGCCCCCGGGCCGGCGAGCATCGGCATGGCGAGAGGGGTCAGGGCGACGTCCTCCTTTTCCTGTCCCTCGATGATCTCGGTCGGCGTCTCCTGCGTCGAGCGCTGGGCGCGCAACATGTCCATCGCGACGAGCCACAGGATGAAGCCACCGGCGATCCGGAACGCGGGCAACGTAATGCCGAACATCTCGAAGATGATGCGTCCCCCCGCGGCGAAGATACCGAGCAGGAGCGCCGCCGCGATGCACGCCCGGCGCGCGGTTCGCGCGCGCTGCTCGGGCGTCTCCCCCCGCGTGATCACGAGGTAGGTGGGAACCACCGCGATCGGGTCGACGATGAAGAGGACCGATGTGAAGGTGATGAGAAGGAACTGCACGTACGCGGTCACACGACCTCGTATTCCTCGATCGCCGCGGCGATCGCCGCGTGCAGCGCGGCCTCACGACCCGGACCGTCCGGGATCCCTCCGGCGAGGTGGCTGAATTGGCGGACCATCTCGTCAGCCACCACCGCTCCGCTCGCGTGATGCGCACCGAGAGCCGAGAGGGCGGCGTGCGCCAGATGGCGGAGGAGCGTCCGCGATCGCGCGTCGAGCGCCGCGAGGGCGGCGGGATCCCGGAGCGGACGCCCCACGGCATGGTGTCGCCGCCGCGGTGCCTCGACCATCGTGCGCACGGACGCGAGCCGAACGACGAACGATCCCGCGGTGTGCTCGCGCACATCGGAGATGACCCCGGTGCGCCGCAGTGCCCCGAAGAGGCGCACGACCGCCTCGCGCACGACGGGGATTCCATCGAGGCTCCCGCGCCCGCGCCCGGTGATGACGAGAACCTCCGCGCTGTCGCGATCCCGTGTGACCTGTTGTTGGCGGAGCCACGCTTCCGCCCGGCGGACCGCGTCGGCGGCGGAGGGAAGGCCATTGCGGAGATTCAGCGTCCGCTGGGGACCGAAGCGGACCTCGTCGAGCGCGCGCTCGACCGTCAGGGGTGCCTCGCCGCGCGCGGCTCGCGGGGAACGCCCGGGGCGACGCGGCGGCCGATTTCGGCGGGGCATGACTGAAACTAAAGGAGGGGAGGGAGGAGAGAGTAGACAGCTCTTTTTCCTCCGCTTTCATTCTTATTCTCTACCATCCAACCTCGGCCAGGCTGCAGATGCTCGCAGCGTTTCGCGCGATCTTGACCATGGCGATGCTTGGCAGCACCGCGGCGGCGCAAACTACCTCCGTCGCCGCGACGCATGTCCTGGACGCTGCGCGGCGCGCGCTCGGCGACGAAGCCGCGGTCACGGCGGTGCGGACGATCGAGACGGTCGCCGCGTGCAAAGGACCACGCGGCACCTATGAGACTCACGTCATCAGCGCGCGCGATGGGCGAGCGGTGTTCGAGCAGCGGTTCCCGGACGGCCGCGTGGAACGGCAGTTGGTGACCAACACGACGCCCGCCGATGTGAACGAGCGCACAATGATTCAGGGTCACGAGATACACATGCTCGTGGTGGCGCCCGAGACGCGTTTCGGTGCGCCGCTTGCGGTTGACGATTCGGTATTCGAGGGACAGCCGGCCGTCGTCGTGACGTTTCACGACGCTCTGGGCGCGCCTGTACTCGCGTTCTTCGCCCGGGCGGATTCACTACCGCTCGGATTCGTCTTTCTAAACCACCGAACCGATGGGGCCCCCCGGATAACGCTCACCATCGACGCGTGGCACACGGTCGACGGGCTTCGCCTCCCCGCACGAGCGGTGTACCACCAGGCGGGCGACCTGTACGACTTTCGATTCACCACGGTGCGGCTCGATGCGCCGTTCCCGGAAGCATAGGCTGGCGCGGCGGGACCGTTGCTCTCGCGCCAGAGCCGGGCGATCGCCGCCGACCGGTCTCTCCTCTCGCCTCTCTCCCGTGTCCTCTCTCGCGCGCTACGCGGCGATCGCCGCGTAGCGTGCGACGCAGATCTCGTTGCAGGCCTGCCGACGCGGGCAGACGACGCAGTCGGCGCACACCTTTTCCGGGAAGCACGCGCGGTCGACGACGCGGTAGCCGAGACGATCGAAGAACGGCGGCGTGAGCGTGAGCGCAAACAGCTCGCCGATCCCGCGCGTCGCGGCGAGTGCCTCAACCCGGCGCACCAGCTCGCTCCCGATCCCCATCCCGTGTGCGCGGCGCGCGACGGCGACCGATGCCACCTCGGCCAGGGACGGAGAGTATTCTCGCAGCGCTGCACATCCGAGGATTCGGCCGTGCCGGTCGGTGGCGACGATGAAGTCGTCGACCCCCAGCGCGATCGATTCCACCGTCTTGGGGAGCATGATCCGCTCGACGGCGAACTCGTTGATGAGCGCTTCGATCGCCGGGACATCGCCGGCCTGCGCGGTGCGATACGATACGAGCTGTTTCTGACTCACGACGGTTTCTCCGTTTTCATGGACAGCACATCCCGCAGGATCGTCACGCCCCGCTCCAACTCCTCGCGCGTCACCGTGAGGGGGGGAAGCAACCGCAGCGTGTGCGTTCCGGCGGTGAGCACGAGCAATCCCCGCTCCCGCGCTCGCGTCACGATGTCGCTCGCGGGCTCGCGGACATCGACACCCCACAGCAGCCCGACGCCCCGGACGCCGCGCACGGCACGGTCGCCGGAGCCTTCCCCCCCGCCGATAGCGCGGCGAGCTCGCTCGCGAGCCAGGCACCGTGGTCGCGAACCGCGGCGAGGAGCGCGGGATCGGCCAGCCGCTCGACGACATAGCGCGCGACGGCCGCGACGAAGGGACCGCCGCCGAAGGTCGTTCCGTGGTCACCGGGCTCGACCGCGCCGGCGATCTCCGCGGACAGGAGCACCGCTCCCATCGGCAGACCGCCGGCGAGCGGCTTGGCGATCGTCAGCAGGTCCGGCTCGATCCCGGCGCGCTCGTAGGCGAAGAGCGTCCCGGTCCGACCGAGCCCGCACTGGATCTCGTCGAGAATGAGCGCGACGCGGCGCTCCGCGGTGATCGCGCGGAGCTCGCGCAAGAAGCCGGGGTCGAGGACGCGCACGCCCCCCTCCCCCTGCACGGGCTCGACGATGAGCGCGGCGACGGTGTCCGGTGCGAGCACCGTCTCGAGCGTCGCGATGTCACGCTCGACGATTGAGACGCCACCCGCAAGCGGACGAAACGGGGCGCGATAGGCGGGCCGGTCGGTGGCCGCGAGCGAGGCGAAGAGGCGGCCGTGAAAGGCGCCGCGCAGGGCAACGATCTCGGTCTTGGCGGGGCCGAGCGTGCGCCCCCACCGCCGGGCGAACTTGAAGGCCCCCTCGTTCGCCTCCGCACCGGAGTTGCAGAAGAACACGCGTGCGGCGAAGGAGTGGTCCACGAGCCACTGCGCGAGATCCTCTCCGGCTTGGGAGCCGAAGAGGTTGGAGACGTGCGCCGGGCCCGCGTCGACCGCGGCATGCATGGCCGCGAGGAGCCCGGCATCGCCGTAGCCGAGCGCGTTCACCGCGATCCCGCTCGTGAAATCCAGGTACCGCCGACCCGTGTCATCGATCAGGTCGGTCCCCTCGCCGCCGGCGAGCGTGATTGGCGCGCGCGCGTACGTCTGCAGAATGGCGGACGGTCGCTCGTCGGCCCGCATGGCGGCATGCGCGACGGGAAGGGTCAGTGTGGGGAGGGCCAGACCGCTCGTCATGCGGCCCCCGCCGTTGCCAGCGTTCCCTGCTCCACCGTCGTCCCCTCATTCGCCCCGATCAACGCGCCGAACCCGCCGATGCGCACGCGGGGAACGCCGCCGGCGAGCGCGGCGAGCGCGGCCCGGACCTTGACGATCATTCCGTCCACGATCTCCCCCGACGCGAGCGCGGACCGCGCCTGCGCGGCAGCGAGCACGGCGACGGTCCGTCCCCCGACGCGGACCCCGTGAACGTCGGAGATGAGCAGGAGCTCGCTCGCGCCGAGCGCGACGGCGAGCGCCGCCGCCGCATCGTCGCCGTTCACGTTGAGGGCGGCGTAGCGCGGCGTTGCCGACGCGGCGAGGGGGGAGACGACCGGCAAGTAGCCGTCTGCCAGGAGGCCCAGAACGAGCGCTCCGTGCACCGTCGTGACGGTGCCCACGGCACCCAGCACGCCCCCGTCGACCGGCTCGGCTGTCAGGAGCCCGGCGTCCTCGCCCGAGATGCCGACCGCGGGGAGGCCGGCTGCCGTGAGGGCCGCGACGAGCGCCTTGTTCGCGGAGCCCGAGAGCGCCATTCGCAGGATGTCGATATCGCCCGGCGACGTGACGCGGCGTCCGCCGATGAAGGTGGGCTCGACCCCGGCTGCGCGCTGCAGCGCGGAGATGGCATCCCCCCCGCCATGGACCAGGCACAGCGCGCCCCGCGAGTCGGACCACTGGGCGGCCAGAGCCACCGGCAGCCGCTCGTCGCGCTGGACGCGACCGCCGACCTTGATCACGCGCAGCCCGGTCACGCCGACAATCCCGCGGACTCGTCGAGGCCGAGGAGCAGGTTCGCGTTCTGCACGGCCTGCCCCGCGGCGCCCTTGAGGAGGTTGTCGATCGCGGAAACGATGACCAGCGCCGGACGCCGGACGCCGGCGAGCGCCATGACGAAGAGGCGGGCCACGTTCCGGTGCACGACATCGCGCAACGCCGGGGGCTCATCGGCGACGGCGACGAAGCACTCCCCCGCGTAGTGGGCGCGCCAGAGCGCGAGCGGGTCCGCGAGCGGCCGCGCGAGCGGCAGGGTGATGGTCGCGACGATCCCGCGCGCCACCGGCAGCAGGTGCGGCGTGAAAGCGAGATCCGCCGTGCCGGCAAAGCGCGCGATGACGGCGCGCATCTCCGGGAGGTGGCGGTGGTGGTTCCCCACCGCGTACGGCCGAAAATCCTCCGTGACCTCGGCGAACATCAGATCGCGCCGCGGCGTGTTGCCCGCGCCCGTCACCCCGCTCGCCGCGGCCACGCTGATCGTGGCATCCTCGGCCACGAGCCCGTTCGCGAGAGCCGGCAGGAGGCCGAGGAGGACGGCGGTGGCGTAACACCCGGGGTTGGCGACGATCGACGCCGTGCGTACCGTGTCGCGCTCGAGCTCGGGCAGCCCGTAGGCGTCCGCGGCGACCGTGCCGCACGCCGAGGTGAGGGCCTGGCCCGGGCGGAGATCGGCTGAGAGGTCGACGACCTTCGCGCCCGCGGCGTGGGCGCGCGCGACCCAGGCGGCGGACGACCCGTGCGGGAGCGCGCTGAAGACGACCGCCGCGTCCCCGAGCGGGGCGTCTTCGGCCGCCACGAACGTGAGGGACCCGAGACCGGGGAGCCGGACCCGCTCCCCCCGCTGCTCGTGCGCCGCCGCCCACGCGAGGCTCAGGTCGGGATGCCGAGCGATGAGGCGGCAGAGCTCGCGCCCCGCGTACCCACTCGCGCCCAGGACCCCGACAGGGATTTTATGCATCAGTACTGCATAAGATTGCAGGGTGCGGGGCGCGACGCAATGGGCGCTGGCCGGCGGGGGGATTCCGGGTACATTGAGCGGCGGCCGGGCGGGGCCCTCGCTCCGCCCCGCCGGACCCCGGCCCTCCGCCCTTGCCGACAAAACGCGACCGCCACGCCGCCATCCTCGATCTGATCGACGCCCGAGCGGTATCGAGTCAGGAGGAGCTGCGCCGGCTGCTCCGCCAGCGCGGATGGGACGTGACGCAGTCGACGCTCTCGCGGGACGTGCACGAGCTGCGCCTGGCGCGCCTTCCGACGGCCAATGGCGTACACTACGCCCGGTCCGACGCACGGGATGGCGGGGAGACCGGGCCCGCGCTCGATACCCTGCTCCCGCAGCTCCTGACCGCGATCGACGGCGTGGCGGAGCTGCTCGTCCTCCGGACGCCACCCGGGAGCGCGCAGACGGTCGCGAAATCGCTCGACGCGCATCCCCCCTCCGGCGTCGTCGGCACCATCGCCGGCGACGACACGATCCTGGTGGTCTGCCGGTCCGCGCTGGCCCGCGAGCGGCTCGCGCGGCGCATCCGTGCCCTTGCCGGGAGGGCGCGCGTCGTGTAATTATGCAGTGTCCCTGCATAGTTATCCGGTAGCCCTGGAGGCGCGGTGTCCGCAACCCCCCCGATCTCGACCATCGTCCTCGCCTACTCCGGCGGGCTCGACACCTCGGTCATCGTCCCGTGGCTCAAGGAGCATTACCGCGGTGCGCGGGTGATCTGCATGGCGGCCGACATCGGGCAGGGGCACGGCGAGCTGGACGGGGTATGCGAGAAGGCGATCGCGTCGGGCGCCGACGACTGCGTGATCGAGGACCTGCGGCGGGAGCTGGTCGAGGATTTCATCTGGCCCACGCTGCGCGCGGGGGCGGTGTACGGCCGGAAGTACCTGCTCGGGACCGCGATGGCGCGCCCGCTGATCGCGCGGCGGCAGGTCGAGCTCGCGCGGCGCGTGGGCGCCGATGCGCTCGCGCACGGCTGCACGGGGAAGGGCAACGATCAGGTCCGCTTCGAGCTCACGTTCGCGGCGTTCGCGCCCGATCTCCGCGTGATCGCGCCGTGGCGCGAGTGGGACATTCGGAGTCGCGAGGACGCGCTCGCGTACGCGGCCGAGCACACGGTGCCCGTGACGGCGACGGCGGCCAAGATCTATTCGCGCGACCGGAATCTGTGGCACCTCTCCCACGAGGGAGGCTCGCTCGAGGATCCGAACTGGGCGCCGACGGAGGACGTGTTCGAGCTCACGACCGCGCCGGCGGCCGCGCCCGATGCCGCCGAGACCGTCACGATCGCGTTTGAGCGCGGCACGCCGGTGGCCGTCAACGGCACTCCGCTGGATGCGGTCTCGCTCGTCGCCACGCTCAACGGCATTGGCGCGCGGCACGGGGTCGGGCGGGTCGATCTCGTGGAGGATCGGCTCGTGGGAATGAAGTCGCGCGGCATCTACGAGACGCCCGGGGGCACGCTCCTGTACGCGGCGCACAGCGAGCTCGAACAGCTCACCCTCGACCGGCGGACGCTCGCCGCCAAGGATGTCATCGCGCCCCGGTACGCCGACCTGGTCTACGAGGGGCGGTGGTGGACGACGGAGCGCGAAGCGTACGACGCCCTCGTCACCGTCACGCAGGCCACCGTGACGGGCACGGTGTCGTTACAGCTCTTCAAGGGTGCGGTCGCGGTGGCGGGGCGGAGTAGCCCCTACGCGCTGTACGACGAGCGGTTCGTGACGTTTGGCGCGGACGACGTCTACCAGCAGGCCGATGCGGCCGGCTTCATCCGGCTCTTCGGCCTGTCGCAGCGGGTGCAGGCGCTGAAGACGCAGGAGCGCGCGATGCTGGACGCCGCCCAGGGGGCGGGGGCGGGGGGCACACCGCCGGCCGGGCCATCGGCGCCTGGCGTGGGGGCGCAGCCCGCGCGCGAGTCCGCGCCGGCGCTCGCCATCGCATGACTCCTGCGAATCCGCGGCCGCCCGGCTCCGCCGTCCATCGTGCCCATCGTTTATGGGGCGGCCGCTTCGCGGCCGAGAGCGCTCCGGCGCTGGAGGCGATCAATCGATCGATCGGGGTCGATTTTCGTCTCTGGCCGTTCGACGTGCGCCTCTCGCGTGCGTGGGCCGCGGCATTGGGAGAGGCCGGCGTGGTGTCCGCGGAGGAGAGCCGGGAGCTGGACCGGGGACTCGACATCGTGGGGCAGCGGTTGGCGGGAGGCGCGTTGCCGGAGCCGTCGGACGAGGACGTCCACACCGTGATCGACCGCATGCTGCACGAGGAGGTCGGGGACCTCGCCGCGAAGCTCCACACCGGACGGAGCCGCAACGACCAGGTCGCGACGGCGACGCGCCTGTGGTGCGCGGACGTTGCGTCCGCGCTCGATGCGTCGGTCCGCACGGTCCAGCAGGTGCTGCTCGACCACGCGCTGGCGCTGGAGCTGTCGCTCATGCCGGCGTACACCCACCTCCAGCGCGCGCAGCCGGTGGCCGTAGCGCACTGGCTCCTCGGCCATTTCTGGCCGCTCGAGCGCGACCGGGGGCGCATCGCGGCCGCCGCGCGGAGCGCGCTCGCGGCGCTCCCGCTGGGGTCGGGCGCGGTGGCGGGGTGCGCCTATCCGATCTCGCGCGCGTTTCTGCAACAGAGCCTTGGCTTTACCGCGCTGACGGCGAACAGCATCGACGCGGTCGGGGACCGGGACTTCGTGGCGGAGCTGCTGTTCGCGCTGGCCCTCCTCGGGACGCACCTGTCGCGTCTGGCCGAGGATTTCATCCTGTTCGGATCCGCGGAATTCGGGTTCGTGCATTTCGGCGAGGCGTACACGACCGGATCCAGCATGATGCCGCAGAAGCGCAATCCCGATGCGCTCGAGCTGGCGCGCGCCCTGAGCGGGCGCATCGATGGCAACCTCACGGCGCTGCTCGTGACCCTCAAGGGATTGCCAAGCGGGTACAACAAGGACATGCAGGAAGACAAGCGCGCCCTGTTCGACGCCGCCGATGCGGTGCAGCTGGTGTTGCCGGCGGTCGCGGGAGCGGTGGGCGAAGTCACCTTCCGGACAGACCGGATGCAGGCCGCGGTGACGAGCGTGATGATGGCGACCGATCTGGCGGACTACCTCGTCGGAAAGGGGGCGACCTTTCGCGAAGCGCACCAGGCGGTCGGCCAGCTCGTCCGCGTGGCGGAAGACGTGCGGTGCGAGCTCAACGACCTGCCCTTTGCGCTGTTCACGAGCACCGATCCCCGATTCGAGATCAACGTCTTCGAAACGCTGTCTCCGCGGCGCTCGGTCGACCGGCGCGATGTCGAGGGTGGGACGGGTCCGACCGCGATCCGCGCACAGATCGAGGCAGCCCGCTCGGCGCTCGCGGCCCCGTACGGGGCGCCGCATGGTGCGCCCCACGGCGCGCCGGATGGCACCGAGGACGTGCCCGTGCAGGTCGCGGCGGGGTAGTCAGGCCGCGCGAGGTGAGCAGACCTCGCGATAGCTCGCGTCGAGCCGATCGAGCTCGCGCGTCCACGACAGCATTTCGGCGGTCGCGCGTGCACCCCAGGCCATCGCACGCCGGCGTGCCGGGTCGGTGGCGAGCGCCACCATCGCGTCGCACATCGCGCCCGTGTCTCTCGCGGGATACGCGAGGCCGTTCACGCCCGAGCGCAGATGGTCCGCCACGCCGCCCGCGGGCGACGCGATGATCGGCAGCCCGCTCGCCATGGCCTCGAGCACGACGAGACCGAGGGTCTCCGTGATGGAGGCGAAGACGAAGGCATCCGCGCTGGCATAGAGCAATGGGAGCTCGCGGGCGCGATCGAGGTAGCCCAGGAAGATCGTCCCCGCGGGCGCCGCGGCGCGGAGCGCGTCCTCGTGGGGACCCGAGCCGGCGATGACGAGCCGCGCCGAATCCGGGGCGAGGCGGGGGAGCGCGGCCCGATACGCATCGAGGATCTGCCCGACGCGCTTCTCCGCCGCCAGCCGGCCGACGTACAGGAACATGCAGCGATCGCCGACGCCGAGCCGCTCGCGAAACGCGTCGCTCCGGCGCGCCGGTGAATACGTAGCGGTGTCGACGCTGCGGCCCCAGACCTCGACGTCATTGACGCCTGCGCGGCGGAGCTCCTCGCGGCACGGATCCGATGGCGTGTAGGTGCGCCGGCTCCGCTGGTGGAACCGGATGAGGTAGCGCGACACGCTGCCGTGGAGCCAGGGCACACCGTACGCATCGGTATACCGACCGAAATCGGTGTGGTACGACGACACGAGGGGAATACCGGCCCGCCGCGCGGCAATTTGGCCCAGTCGTCCAAGCATGAACTCGGTCTCGCAGTGAACCAGGTCCGGCCGAAAGCGCCGGACGGCCCGCGCGATCGCGCCGTACGCGGGCGCCGCGAGGCGCGCATCCGGATATCGGGGAAGCGCCACGCTCGGTACCGGGAGAAGCATGTCCTCATCCCCCCCGCTGCCGGGGGCATCGGTGAACACGTTGTGCTCGCCACTCGGGTAGCGCGGAGCGACGACGCCGCAGCTCCAACCCCGCGCGCGCAAGCCCGCGACACAGAGCGCCGTGACGAGCGACACGCCATTGACCTGTGGCGGGTAGGTATCCGTGCAATAGAGGACGCGCATTTGTGGATGAAGCGTTACCTGGATGTCACACGCGAGCGCTGCTCTTGTGATCGGGCACGCCGATCTTAAGCGCGAGCAATGTACCAGCGAACATCCGGAGATGCCATGCAGATGTCCCGCACTGTACGCCCGATCGATCGCGTCGTGCTCGTGGTCCTCGATGGGCTGCGTCCCGATGCGATCGACCGCTTCTCGCTAGCGAACATCGCCGCCCACCTGTCCTCGGGTGCGTGGACGCGCAATGGACGGACCGTCGAGCCGAGCATCACCGTGGCCGCGATGGCGTCACTCCTCACCGGCGTGCCGCCGGCGCGGCACGGTGTTCTCACCGAGGGCTTTCGCCTGTCGCGACGGCGAGAGACTCTCGATCCGCTACCGTGGGTGCTGGCCGAGGCGGGGTATCCGTGCTCGGCTTTTTTGTCGGCTCTCCCCGCGATTCATCGCGTGCTCGTCCGGCGCGTCATTCGGCGGCTCGGCCCGGTGAGCGTGCAGTTCACGGGACGGTGCGCGAAGGACATCCTCGCCGCGGCGAGCGGCACCCTGCGTGCGCAGCGGCGCGGGCTCGTGATCCTGCACTGGCCCGATGCCGACGACGCCGGACACGACCACGGCTGGATGTCGGCGCCGTACGCCGCGGGCGCTCGGTCGCTCGACGGCGCTGTGGGCGAGCTCACGCGGCAGCTGGATCTCGCGCGTGATCCGACGACACTGCTCGTGCTCCTGGCGGATCACGGCGGGGGCGGACGCGCCGAGCGCGGGCACGAGAGCGATCACCCGGCGGACTACACCATCCCGACGATCCTGGCCGGCGCGCCGATTCGGCCGGGTCCGCTGGCCTCCGCGGTCAGCCTGCTCAACGTCCCCGCGACGGTCCTCTGGTCGCTGGGCGTGCCGCTCCCCGCGAGCTACGCCGGCCGGCCATTACGCGAGGCGTTCACGTGGACGCACGCCGATGCGGACGCCGGCGCCGCTGCCGCCGCCTGAGAACGCGGTCGCTTGAGAACGCGGTCGCTTGAGAACGCGGTCGCTTGAGAACGCGGTCGCTTGAGAACGCGGTCGCTTGAGAACGCGGTCCTTTGAGGAACGCATGCACAGCTCGCTGCTGACCCGACTCGACGCCCGCGACCGGGCGTTGCTCGCGCGGTGGACGATCGACCGCACGACGGCGGGGCGCAGCGCCTGGGTCGCGCTTACCCACCTGGGCGGTGCGTGGTGCACCATCGCCGCGGCGACCCTGCCGCTTCTCGCGGGAGGGACGCTCCGGCTCGCCGCGGTCCGCGCCCTCGTGGCACTGACGGTCTCGCACGGGCTGGTCCAGCTTCTCAAGCGCAACGTCGTCCGCGAGCGACCGCCGTGCGAGCTCGACACCGATCCCCTGGTCGCGATCCCCGATGCATTCTCGTTTCCCTCCGGGCACGCGACGGCCGCGATGGCGGTCGCGTTCATCTATGCCGTCGCGTTTCCCGCCGCGGCCCCGGTCCTCATGGTTCTGGCCGCCGGCATCGGCTTCTCGCGGGTCATCCTCGGCGTGCACTACCCGGGCGATGTCGTCGTCGGGCAGCTGATCGCGCTCCTCACGGACATCCTCGTCCTGTCCGTTCGATGAGATCATAGGGCGCACGCCCCCCGCAACGCCGCTCCGCCGGCCTTCGTAAGATTGGGACATGCATCTGTTCCGGCGGTCTCCCCGCGGCGCCGCTTCCCGCTGCGCCGGTCCTCTGCTCGCCGTTCTCCTCGCGTTCGTGCCGGCCCGCCTTCACGGGCAGGTCGGGAGCACCACCGACATCATCATGGGAAAGGTCCTGGGCCCCGACGGGAAGCCGGTCGTGGGAGCCTCCGTCTCCGCCACGTCGGTCGACACGCACATCAGCCGGTCACGCGCGACCAACAGCGACGGTCGCTACACGATCGTCTTCCCCGACGGCGGCGGGCAGTACCAGGTCGAGGTGCGCTACGTCGGCTACAGTCCGGTCCGCACGCTGCTCAGTCGGCAGGCCGACGAGGATCGCCTCGTCGCGAACTTCTCGCTGAGCTCCGAGGTGGCGACGCTGAGCACGGTCGTCACCCGCGGCAACCGCCCGCGTGGCCCCGATCCCGCGAACGCGGGCGGAACCGGGGTGACGCTCTCCCCCGCCCAGCTCGAGAAGCTTCCCGTCGACGCCAGCGACCTCGCAACCATCGCCGCGCTCGCACCCGGTGTGGTCGGGCTCTCCAGCACCGACACGACGGCGAGCGCCTTCTCTGTCGCGGGGCAGCGGTCCTCGCTCAACGCGACGACGGTCGACGGCCTGTCGTTCGCCGGGACGACGGTCCCGCAGGAAGCGGTCCGGAGCACGCGCGTCATCACGAATAGCTACAACGTCTCGCGCGGGCAGTTCTCGGGGGGCCAGATCGCCTCGACGACGCGCGGCGGAACGGACGAGATCACCGGCTCCCTGGCGTTCTCCGCCCGGAATAACGCGTTCGCCTTCGGCGCGGAGGCGCCACCGGCGTTTGGCCAACTTCGTAACCAGTACCAGGTGAGCGGCGGGCTGGGCGGCCCGATCGTCAAGGACAAGCTCTTCACCTTCACCGCGGGGCAGGTCAGCGACAAGTACGACGATCTGGTCTCCCTGCTCAACGCGAGCCCGTCGACCCTCGAGCCGCTCGGCATCCTGCCCGATACGGCCGCGGCGTTCATTGCCCACGTGCGCTCGCTCGGGCTGCCGGTGACGGGCGCCAACATCCCGACCGACCGCGGCACGCGAAACATCGTGCTCTTCCAGCGGTTCGATTACCTGCTGAGCGACGACGAGACGCTTACCCTGCGTGGGGACTATCGCGCCACGACGCAGGACGGCTCCCGCATCAACGCCTTCTCCCTCCCCACCGCCGGCACGGCGTCCGGCAGCAGCGGCGGCGGCGTGCTCCTGGCGCTCACCTCGCACCTCGGTGACGCCACGATCAACGATTTCCGGACCTACGTCTCGCACGATCAGCACAGCTACGATCCGTATCTAACTCTCCCTGCCGGCCGAGTGACCGTCGTACCGGCGGTGAATCCCGACAGCGAGGAGCCGAGCACCTTTGGGGTGTCGGGGCTGTCGTTCGGGGGCACGCCAAGCACCGCGACCCGGACCTTTCACGACTACGTCGAGGGGACGGATGAGATCTCGCTCCTGCCCGGGGAGGGCACCCATCGCATCAAGCTCGGCGTCTTGCTGAACGTGGCGCGTTTCGGCCAAGGCGTGAGCCCTGATCAAGAAGGGATGTATTCGTATCAATCCCTGAGCGCGTTCGAGGCGGACTCGCCCGCGACGTTTACGCGCGAGCTCGACATGCAGAGCGCGACGGCCCATAGCGTCAACGGCGCCGTATACCTCGGCGATGCGTGGCGATCCCAAACCCTGCAGGTCACGTACGGCGCACGCGTTGAGGGATCGACCTACAGTGGCGCGCCCGCCGAGGATCCGGCGGTCGACTCGGTCTTTCACCGGCGCACGGACGACTGGCCCTCCGAAATCCACGTGAGCCCCCGCGTGGGCTTCACCTGGTTTCTTGGCGGCAGCAGCGGCGGATTTGGTGGAGGAGGTGGAGGTGGTGGTGGTGGTGGAGGTGGAGGTGGTGGTGGCCGCGGCGGGGGTGGGGGTGGGGGGGGCGGGGGTGGGGGGGGCGGTGGATCGCGCCAACCGATCGCGATCATTCGCGGCGGGTATGGTGAGTTCCGCGCGCCGGTACCTGAGAATCTCTTCCCCTCGGTGCAGTCCGCGAACGGGGCGGCCGAGGCCCAGCTCGTGTGCGTCGGCCCGCAGGTGCCGCCGCCGGATTGGGCCGGCTTCGCTGACGGCACAGCCGAGCCGCCGACTGAATGCGCGGGAACCATCCCGTTCCCGCCCGACTCCCTCGGCCTGGGCGCGCGCAACGCCGTCACGACGTTCGCCCCCGATTTCGAGGCGCCTCGGGCGTGGCGCGGCTCGCTCGGTGCCTCCCACCGCTTCGGGCGCATCAACGTGTCGGTCGACGGGACCTACGCGCGCGGCGAAGCGCTATTCGGCGTGACGGACCTCAACCTGAACACGACGCCGCAGTTCACGCTCGCGAATGAGGGGAACCGCCCGGTCTTCGTCCCGCCGTCGGCGATCGATCCCGCGACGGGGACGGCGGCGTTTGGCGCGTCGCGGCTCGATCCGGCGTACGGCCAGGTCCTGTCGCTCAACTCGAACCTGCAGTCGGATACGCGCCAGGTGACGGCAAGCGCGACCGGGTTCACGGATAAGGGCATCTTCTATTCCGCCGCCTACACATTCTCGCACGTGCGCGACCAGTCGTCGTTCGGCGGCGGGTCGGCCGTCTACGGCTTCAGCTCGGCGACCACCGCGGGCAATCCGAACGTCGTGCCGTGGGGGACGAGCGATCTCCAGCGGGAGCATCAGTTCGTCGGCACCCTCACCTACCCGATCACGCCGCTGATCGAGCTTACCGCGATCGCGCAGGTCGCCTCGGGCACGCCGTTCAGTCCGCTCGTCAACGGCGACGTGAACGGCGACGGAGCGTCGCGAAACGACCGTGCCTTCGTGTTCGATCCCGCAAACCCGACGACGGACAGCGCGGTGGCGAGCGGGATGCGGACGCTTCTGGGCTCGACCTCGGGGCGGATCAGCAGCTGCCTGCGGTCGCAGATCGGCCAGGTGGCCGCGCGCAACAGCTGCTTTGGCCCGTGGACGATGTCGCTCAACTGGCAGCTCAACATCCGGCCGAACATGTGGGGCCTCGACCGGCGACTGACGATTTCCCTGCAGGCGCTCAACACGCTCACCGGACTCGATCTCCTGTTCCACGGCCCGAACCATCTGCAGGGGTGGGGACAGCCGGCCGCGCCGGACGCGACACTGCTCACGATCACCGGGTTCAACCCCGCCACGGAAGAGTACCGCTACACGGTCAACACGCACTTCGGGCAGCCGAGCGCGAACCAGTCCTACGGGATTCCTTTCGAGCTCGTTCTGGCGGGTCGTTTCGCCATCGGCGAGAGCGACGCCGAGCAGCAGCTCCGCGGGCTCATGGGAGGTGGTCGCGGCGGCGGCGGTCCGGGTGGCGGGCCCGGGGGTCCCGGCGGCCCCGGGGGACCGGGCGGCGCCGGAGCCAGCGCGGAGCAGCGACAGAGCTTCGCGGACGAGATCGCCGACCGCTTCGCGCAACGGATCCAGAATCCCTTCGACGCGGCGCTCAAGATCAAGGATGCGTTAACGCTGACCGACGACCAGGTCGCGCAGCTCCAGGCGTCCTCGCAGACCTTTCAGATCCGGATCGATTCGGTCACGGCGGACATCCGCGCGCAGCTGAAGAAGCTGGGCGTCAACGTCGACATGGGATCGATGGCCGGTATCATGCGCCGGAATTTCACGGTCGTCCGCGACCTGACGCGCGGCGCGCTGGACGAGCTGCAACGCGAGCTCACGCCCGAGCAGTGGCTCAACGTCCCCGATTCGATCAAGGGGACGGGGCGCCCGTTCGGCGGCGGCCGCGGCGGCGGTCGAGCGCCCCCTCCCTAAAGCACGACGGGGCGTCCCCTGCCGGACGCCCCGTCGTCACATCGCAGCTGGTGCGCTTAGCGCGCGCCCGCAGCCTTGGTCACGTTCTCGGCCGCCGGCCCCTTCTGGCCCTGTACGATGTCGAACTCCACCACATCCCCTTCCGCGAGCGACTTGAACCCGGATCCCTGGATCGCACTGTAGTGCACGAAGCAGTCCTTCTGGCCATTGTCCGGGGTGATGAAACCAAAGCCCTTCGCATCGTTGAACCACTTCACCTTTCCGGTCGTGCGCATTCCGACTCACTCCTGAACGAGTCTCTTTGTCGAGGGGAGCGGAAGGCGCCGGACCCTGACAAATACCGCTGTCGCGCGAGAGCACCGGGTCCCCCGCGCTGGACCCACCTGCCCGGATCCTGGTGTGATTCGTAGCAAGCGCGAGCGAATATAGAGACACCGGGTTTTCCGCGCAAGCGGGATGTCAAGAACCAGTCAAGCGCTACGGCGCATCGACGATCCGCACGTGTGTAATGAAGTATTGGGTCTCGCCAAAGCAGTTGGTCGGAAGGCCCACGTGCTGCTCGTACGTCAGCGCGACGCGCTTCCCGATGTCCGCACCGCTGATCAGTTGTGCGATCGAGTCGTTCGTGACGGTAAAATCCCACAGCTGCGGAATCACACCGGGCATCGTCGCCATGGCGATCTGCCCTTCCCACGTTTTGCACACCCAGCCGCGGCGCGAGATCTTCTGGACATATCCCGCGCGCTCCCCGCGCGAATACGCGAAGTGGAGGGCGCTCCAGGTATACAGCGCCAGACCGGCCGCGGGGATCACGATGAGGACGAGAAAAGCGATGAGACCCCAGCGGCGCCGGCGCCGGGGAGTCGCGCGCGGCTGGGGAGGGGGAGAGGAAGGGGGAGGGGGAGAGGCGGTACCGGGCGGGGCGGTGGCTCTGTCGTCCATAGGCGACTGAAACATACCTACATTTCAGCCATGGCAATCGGTGAGCGTCGCCAGACCGTGACCGCGGTGGTGGGGGGTGTTCCGATCGGATCGGGGCACCCGATCGTGGTGCAGTCGATGACGAACACCGACACCGCCGATGCGCCCGCCACGGCGGCCCAGGTCGCGGCGCTGGCGCTCGCGGGCTCGCAGCTGGTCCGCGTCACCGTGAACACCGAAGACGCCGCGGCCGCGGTCCCCGAGATCGTGGACCGGCTCGCGGATGCGGGTGTCTCGGTCCCCATCGTCGGCGACTTTCACTACAACGGCCACCTGTTGCTCACACGGTATCCGGCGTGCGCGGCGGCGCTGGCGAAATATCGGATCAATCCCGGCAACGTCGGCGGCAAGCGGCGCGACGAGCATTTCCGCGCGATCATCGAGGTCGCGCTCGCGCACGGAAAACCGGTGCGCATCGGCGTCAACTGGGGCTCACTCGACCAGGATCTGCTGACGGAGATGATGGACGCCAACGCGCGCGCGACGGAGCCCCGCGACGCACGGGATGTGTACATCGACGCCATGCTCGAGAGCGCGCTCCGCTCCGCGGCCCTGGCCGAGACGGTCGGGCTCGGACACGACCGCATCGTGCTCTCCGCCAAGGTCTCCCAGGTCCCGGATCTCGTCGAGGTCTACCGGCGCCTCGCCGCGCGCACCGACTATCCGCTCCACCTCGGCCTCACGGAGGCGGGGCTGGGCACGAAGGGGATCGTGTCGAGCACGGCGGGGCTGGCGATCCTTCTGGCCGAGGGGATCGGCGAGACGATTCGCGTCTCGCTCACGCCGAAGCCGGACGGCGACCGCACGGAGGAGGTATTCGTCGCGCAGCAGATCCTGCAATCGCTCGGGCTCCGCAGCTTCGCCCCGCAAGTCACCGCGTGCCCAGGCTGCGGGCGCACGACGTCGACGTTCTTCCAGCGGATGGCCGAGGACATCCAGAGCTACCTGCGCGAGCAGATGCCGGTCTGGCGCGAGAAGTATCGGGGCGTCGAGGAGATGCGTGTCGCGGTCATGGGGTGCGTGGTGAACGGCCCCGGCGAATCCAAGCACGCGAACATCGGAATCTCCCTGCCGGGCACGTTCGAGGACCCGAAGGCGCCGGTGTACGTCGACGGTGCGCTCACGGTGACGCTACGCGGCGAGGGGATCGTGCCGGAGTTCCTGACGATCCTGGAAGACTACGTAGCGCGCCGATACGGCGGAGCCGACCGCCCGGTGGAGACGGTACCGGTGTCGCTGGCGGAGATGCGCGTGCGCTAGCCGGTGAGAATCGCGTGCAGGATGCGGCGGGCCTTTGGCGGGGCATCCGGGAGCGGCTCCAGGCGCAGCGACAGGATCGGGGGACGCCGGGGATCGGACGCGGGCAGTGCCACGGAATCCGCCGCCAGCCGGAGCCCGATCAAGGGCAGGATCGAATCGAAGGGGAATGGCTCGCGGCCGGTGATGTAGCGACGGTCGAAATCGGCGAACGACCGTCCCCCCGCCGCCCGCGACACCGCTCCCCACCAGTCCGCGGCGGAGAAGCCGCGCCCCTTCTTGTACGTGGCTCGATACAGCGCACGCAGGACGGCGTCGAGCGAGGCGCGGTTGTCGCTGGCGTCGCGGATCATGATGTCGAGGGCGAACCCGGCGACCGCGCCCTGCGGGTAGTAGAGCCCCGCGCTGCCGTCCATGGGCGCGATCCAGCTCGCGAGCGAGGCGTCCGCCGGCGCCACGCGAGGACGCGCGGCGACGACCGCGATCGTCTGCGCCATGCCGCGCAGGAATGCAGCCGAGTCGATGATGTGGGCGCGCGTCTGGGCGAGGGCGCCGTAATAGTCCGTGATCCCCTCGCTGACCCAGAGCCAGCCCGTCGGCTGCGCGTCGTCGTACCGGTACGGCACGAGGTCCGCCGGGCGCAGCCGCTTGACGTTCCACGCATGGAACAGCTCATGCGCGAAGAGCGCGCTCATGCGGGGAAGGTCGAGCGCAGTGAGCGGCGTCTCGTCCAGCTGGGAGTCGTGGTGCTCCAGGCCACCCGCGTTGACGACGGTATCCGAGAGGACGAACGCCGTGTACGTGTCCCACGGGATCTCGCCGAAGACCGCGCCTTCGACCGGAGCGAGCGCGGTGAGCCAGGCGAGATAGCGACCCCGGCGTGCCGGCGTCGCCGCGGAATCGGGGTAGAAGGCCAGGCGGATCCAATGTCCCGCGGCGAGCGCGCTGTCGAGGGCGAAATGGCCGACAAAAAACGGGCAATCGACGAGATCGTGGTAGTTGGAGGCGGTATACGTGACCGGCACTTCCGTGGCCGGCATTCCCGTGGCGATGCGCCATCCCTCCGGGACGTGCACGCTCACCGTGCCCGGCCATGCGAAGCCGCGCCCGACCGGATACAGGAACAGGTTGGTCCCGTTGAAGAAGGCGAAATCGGGCCGCGTCCACGCCACGGCGCGGTCGACGGTATCGGCGCGATACGCGAAGGAGACGGTCACGGTCGTCGCCGCGGCGCGGCGGGATGATCTCCCACGTCTGGTAGTCGAGATGCCGCCACGGCAGGGAGTCGGCGCCGGCACGGACGGTGAAGCCCGACACGCGCCGCGCGAACCAGAGCAGCGTATAGTGCCCCGGGCTCCACGCCGGAAGAGCCAGGACGACAGGCGCGTCGCCTCCGGTCTGAAACGTCATCGTCACATTGATCGAGCGCCGACTGACGGAGGCCGAGTCGAGGGTGACGTCGTAGTGGACCGACGCGATCGGCGCTGACCGGGGGAGCGCGACCGGCGCCGGAGGTCGCGGCGCGTCCTGCGCCGCGGCGACGTGAAGGGGGAAGACGAGGGCCACGAGCGCGAGCCACGCCGGGAATCTCGGGTGGCTCGTGGTGTCGACCATACGGAAATGTAGGGCGCGGCCGTTGACGTCCGCGATCCGGCCTCCGTAGGATTGACGGCATGGACATCTTCCGGGGTCCGAACGGGATCCGCGCGGGCTGGCGGGTGGTGCTCTTTCTTGTTTTCCTCGTCGTGTTCGGCGTCCTTGTCGTTCTCGTGGAGCTCCTGTTCTTCCGCGCCCAGGTATTCGCCTTGATTGCACTCCGCGGCCGGCGCGTCGGGGCAGTCCATCTCGCTGCTCGCGGCGAACGAGGCGATCGTCCTCATCGGGAGCGTGCTCGCGACGTTCACGATGGCGAAGATCGAGCGGCGGAGCGTCTGGTCCTACGGGCTCGCTGACCGGCGTGGCGCGGTGCACCTCGGCGCCGGCGCGCTCTGGGGCTTCGTCGCATTGTCGGTGCTTTTGGGCGTCCTCGCGATCGCCGGGTCCTTCGTGGTGGATGGGGTCGCGCTACACCCGCTGGCGGCGTTACGGTATGGCGCGGTGTGGGGGCTCGGGTTTCTCGCCGTCGGAGCAGGCGAGGAGCTCATGTTCCGAGGCTATCTCCAAGCCACGCTGGCGCGCGGTATGGGGTTCTGGCCGGCTGCAGCGTTGCTCTCGATTTTCTTCGGTGCCGTCCACATGGGCAACGGCGGGGAAAAGCTCCTTGGCCTCGTGAGCGCCGGGTCCGTGGGGTTGGTCATGTGTTACGCCCTGTGGCGCAGTGGCTCGCTTTGGTGGCCAATCGGCTTTCACGCTGCATGGGACTGGGGACAGTCCTATTTCTACGGCACCCCGGACAGCGGGATGTTGAGCCTCGGGCACCTCATCGCATCGCACGCGGCGAGATCGCCGCTTTTGAGCGGCGGGACAGCCGGGCCCGAGGGGAGCATTCTCGTTCTTCCGACGCTGGTGGGCGTCGCGCTCGTGATTCGCGCGACGGTCCGCCGCGCGGGTGAATCGCGCCGCGCGGACACAATCGCCACAATGGAACCGACTGTGTAAAATCTGGTCGGTCCGGCGCCGTGAAACGCAAATTTCCTGGCGTTGCACTCTGCCGTGTGGTCCGTCATTCGAATGTGAAGCCGATCGATCCCCGCGCCGTGCCGGCGCCCGTCACGTTCCCGCTGCGCGGCGTGCGTCGCGTGGCACTCGAGCTCGTCCTCCTCGCCATGATCGCCGTGGTGGCGCCCGCTCGCAGCTGGGAGGTGCTCGCCAATTTCATGCGGCATCATCCCCTGATCCGCGCGGAGATCATCGCCTTCGGGCTCACGGCCATCGCTTTGTGGGTCCGGCGCGTCGACATCCGCGCGTTCCGCAACCGGATCGGCGCCGCTGCCGATCATCGGTTGACCGGGACTCTGGCCACGGCGCCCGCCCCCGCATCGGGGTACACGCATTATCTCCCCTGCGCGCTTTACGTGGCGCCGGCGAGTCCACGACGCCGCAATCGCGGGGAGTTCGGCCTCGCACCGGGCGTGCTCTATACCGGCCCCGCCGGGCTCCGCTTCGAGCCACGCCGCATCGATCACGCAGGGCGCGAGTCGGCCATTCCGCCGTTCGCGATCGGACCGGTGCGTGAGGTCACCGCGACCGCAGTGCGCGCCACGCGGTGCATCGCGGATGCCATCGCGGGGCGGCATCTCGCCCTGCATCTCCGGTGGGGCGGGAAGACCGCCCTCTTTCGCGTGCCCGGCCTCAACGATGCACTGCCGCGCCTGCACGCGCGGCTCGAAGAGCTCAAGTACGGCCCGCTGAATAACCAGATCTAGGGGCGAGCAGTCGATCGATCGCGCGGCGCTGGATCCAAGTGGGTCATATCGCGCATCGTGAGTCAAGTGGCGCAACTGACTCTTTCCTTGCGAGTGGCTGTCGTGTACCGGGAAATCAGATTGGAGAACACCTACTAGCTGACAACAGTCACTTACTAATGATCCAGCTGTGATTCTATCGGTTCATTTGGATATGGCACGGCGCGTGCATTAAGGAGATGCGTTGGAGGTGTCCCAGGGAATAACTGGGTGAAGAGTCGCAGAGCGGCTTGCGGGCCCCCAAGGCCCGACCACGGTCTACCCTTGCGAGATGCTCCCTCGCTTCGCCGTCGCGCTTGCCTGTTCCGTTGCGCTGGGGCTGGGCGCCGCGGCGGCTGACGCGCCCGCTCAACAGCCCACGGCGCCCGCGCCGGTGCCCGACTCGGTGCCGCCCGCTCCGGTCGTCGCCCCGCAAACGCGTCAGGATTCCACACCGCGGCCCACGGCGCCCCGGAAGCCGGCAACGCTGACGCCCGTGCGCGTGACGGTGAGCCGCGACGCTCCGCGTGCTCCGCTGGATCTGCCCTATGCGATCAGCGTGACTCTGCCGGATAGCGGTCGGCCGGGCCAGTCGCATACACAGCTCAACGAGACGCTCTTTCTCCTGCCCGGCGTGAGCGCGCAGGATCAGTTCAACCCGTCGCAGGACCCGCGCATCTCAGTCCGCGGCTTCGGCTCGCGCGCTGCGTTCGGCGTCCGCGATGTCCGCATCCTCATGGATGGCATGCCCCTCACCGCCGCCGACGGACAAACTGCCGTCGACTTCATCGATCTCGAATCGATCGGGGCCGTCGAGGTCATCCGCGGCACCGCCTCGGCGCTGTACGGCAACGGCGCCGGGGGTGTCATCGCGCTCCACTCCGCCCCTCCGCCGACCGAGCCCGCCTCGATCCTCGCGCGCGACTACGTGGGCACCAACGGGCTCGAGCGATGGGTGACGCAGACCGGCGGCACGTCGACGAACGGCGCGTTCACGTACGACGCGGACGTCTCGCACACCAACAGCGCGGGTGCGCGGCAATATTCCCATCTCGCATCGACCACGGGCTCGGCGCGCGCATCGCTGACGGAGGCGGGCACACTGTTTTCGTTGCAGGTGCTCGGTTTCGACGAGCCGACCGCGGAGGATCCGGGCGCGCTCACTCTCGCGGAGTACGAGCGGAACGCGGACTCCGCGGCAGCTCCATACGTCGCCAAGCGGGCGCGCAAATCCGTCGACGCGCTGCAGGCCGGCCTCACCGCGACGCATCCGCTGGGCGACGCCGGGGAGATCTCCGCCCTCCTGTGGAGCGGCGCGCGCCGCCTGGACAATCCGCTCACCTACGCCACGGTGGGGTACCACCGCGGGGCCGGCGGCGGATCGCTCCGGGCGAACTACGCCCTCCCGATCGCCGGTCTCACGAACCGCGTGAGTGCCGGCGTCGATTACGAACGCCAGGATGACGACCGGTTCAACTGGGCGAACTGCAACGGCCTTACCGCGCCGACGGCGAGCTGTCCGATCATCGAGGTCGACCGCGGGGCCGTGACACTCGATCAGCGCGAGCTGGTCTCCGCGATCGGCCCCTATGTGCGCGACGAGCTCGACCTCGGCGATCGCTTTCGCCTGACTGTCGGCGCACGGGACGACAACGTCTATTTCGGGATCCACGATCACCTCCCCGTCACACCGGCGAACCCGGATGACTCGGGCGATCGCACGCTGCATTCGGTGAGCCCGCAATTCGGCTTCGTCGCCAAGCTCACGCAACTCGATGCGTTCTACGCCAACGTGTCGACGGCGTTCGAGACGCCGACCACGACCGAGCTCGATACCAAGCCGGATGGCTCGGGCGGGATCAACCCGAACCTCGATCCCGAATACGCCACGACGTACGAGATCGGGCTCAAGGGGATCGTCTTTTCGCGGCTGCGCTACGATCTCGCTGCCTTCGACACGTTCGTCCGCGATGAGCTGGTCCCGTACGACGCCGGCAACGGCCGCACGTACTACCGGAACGCCGGTCACACGCGGCGACGCGGTCTCGAGGGCGGCCTCACGAGTACGGTGGGACCGCTCGACCTGGGCGCCACCTACTCGTACTCCCACTTCCAGTTCACGAACTACGTCGTGGACAGCGCGAGCTACGCCGGTCACTGGATTCCGGGGATCCCGCAAACCCAGTTTCAGACGTCGGCCACCTACCGGTCCCACTCGGTCTTCGCGACGGCGGAGGGCGCGCTCGAGAGCAGCATGTTCGTCGATGACGGGAACGCGGCACCGCGCGCGCCCGGCTACGGCCTGTTGAACCTCCGAATCGGCGGGACCACCGTATTCGGGTTCCCGTGGACCTCCGTGGCGCTCGGCCTCGAGAACGTCTTCAACCGACGCTACATCTCGGCGGTCGCGATCAACGCGACGGGCGGACGGTACTACGAGCCCGGACCCGGGCGACCTTCTACGCGATGTTCACGCTGGCCGCGGGACACTAGCGACCGTCGCGGCCGCCACGTCCTCGAGCGCGGCGATCACGCCGCCCAGCTCGTCCATGATCGGCTCATTGAAGCCCACCTCCCGCAGCCGATCGTAGACGCGCCGGTGCCAGTGCAGGGTCGCCTCGGGTCCCCGCCGGAGCCGACCCCACACGGACTCGGGGAAGGCCGTGCGCTGCAGGTCGGCGAGCAGGGATCCGCAATCGTCGAGCTTGTCGGCCGCGCAGACCCAGCGCGCGGCGTCGCTCGCCTCGCTCAATCGCTCGAGAAGATCGGCTCGCCGCTCCTCCGATCGGAGGTCGAGCCCGCGGGTGTTCACCCGGCGCTCGGTGATGGCGAGCATCGTCAGGAGTGTCTCGCGACCGAACTTCAATGTGATCCGCTCCTCGAGATCCTCGCTCGGCATCCCCTCGCGCACGCAATCCTCGACGAAGCCGTGCAGGATCCCGCCGAGGACCGTGGTCTCGTCGCACCCGTAACGCGTGAGGATCACGGCGACGTTGGCCGGATGCGTCAAATACGGGAGCGCCGTCCCTTTACGAACCTGCCGGTCGTGATGCTTCGCCGCGAAGGCGAATGCGTGATTTACCCGGTCAGAGTATCCGACTACTCGGGATGCCGCGGTCATGGCTGGGTGCGTAACGTACCCCCTCCGGTGCTCGGGGTTCAACCTGCGCTCACTCGGCATCCCACAGGACCAGTCCGTGCAGACGCCAGCCCCCGGCGCGCAGCAGCCGAGCCAACTCGGCCACACGGGCCAGCGTCGTGTGCGCGATCCGAACGCACAGGATCACGTCGAGCGGCGGGAGCACGCTTCCGGAGTCCAGCTCTTCGGTGCCCGTGGGCGCCGACAGAATGATGAGATCGTAGCGTCGAGCGAGACGCAGAAGCTCTTCCCGGGCCGATCCTCGGCCCACCCGCTCCATGCTCGGAGTGGATCGTAGCGCCGGGCCGCCCGCCGGGATCACATCGAGGATGAAGCTCCGGCCGACGACCGTGCCGACGATCGTCTCGGACCAGGTGAGGCGTCCTCCGACGACTTCATCGACTCCGGGCGCGTGCCGGGTGCCGACGATGGCGGCGGCCGTGCCGAGGTGGCGATCCGTGTCGATGAGAAGCGTGCTGCGCGCATCGTGCGTCGCGGCCACGGCGACGTTCGCACTGACGGTCGCCACGATATCGGGCTCGTCCCCCGTGACTATCGCCATGGGGAGAGCGCCGATCCCCGCCGTCGCAGTCGTCAGGTCCAGATACAGGAAGCGATACTCCGGCGCATTGACGTTGATGTGCGGCGAGAACGCGCGATCGGCACCCCGCCGGCGGCGATCGGGGTGGGGCGTTCGCGGCGTGATCGTGGCGAGAGCACGCGTGTCGGCGATGCGTGCAGCCTCGGCGGCCGAGGCCACGCGGGGACGGCGGAGCTCGGCACCGAGCGTCAACCCAAATCCCAGCGCGAGCCCGATCACGAGCGCCGCGCCGAGGAGCGCGATCGGGGGCGCGAATTCCGGGGTCGCGCCCGCCGGGGCGCCGGGAGCGAATTGCCGCGGGAGCGCGATGAGGAGCACGAGCGCCGCAAGAAACGCGGTCACGCTCACCCCCATGAGTCGCAACGGGCGGCGGAGCGCATTGCGCGCCCGCGCCGCCAGCCACGGTGCCAGTGGGCCGGTTGCGACCGGCCCCGGCATACCGCTCGCTACCGAGCCAGCACCACCATCCCTGTTACTGGACGGTGATCTCCCCCTTCATGCCAAGCGCGAGGTGCGGGGTGCAGTTGTAACCGTATGTGCCCGGCTTCACGCCCGCGAAGGAGACCGTATAGGTGTCGTTCGGGGTCACCATCAACGGTCCGCTCAGCGATCCCAATTTCGGTGTGGAGCCGCCGGCCGTCGTCGCCGGCATGTTGGCATCGAGCTGCGCCTTGGACGCATCCGGAACGGAATTGAAGGCGACGTTGTGCGGGCCACCGATGACATTCACGAACTTGACCGCGTCGCCGACCTTGATCGTGAAATTCGCGGGATCGAAGCGGTACCCTTTCGCGTCCCCGATCTCCTTGACCACGGTCGTCTTCCCGGTCGCCGGCATTGCCGTTGCACTTCCCGCAGGTGTCGCAGCGGGTGCGGCCGCGGGCGCGGCGGCGGGTGCCGCGGGTGCCGCGGCGGTCGTGTCCGGCGCCTTCGTCGTGTCGGCGCTGCTGCTCGCACTCTTATCCCCGCCTCCGCCACATCCCAGCATCGCCGCGGCGCCGACCGCGAGCGCCAGTCCCATTGTCCGCATTCCTTCACGCCTCCAGAAGCGTCGAGAAAATTCCGATGTACTCTGCGTAGCATCAGTGCCGCGCCGAGAGCGCGACCTTGTGAAGCTATTCACAAGCAGGGCCGACTTCAATCAGACAGATGAACAGAAAGATGATAGCGACAGGTGTTGACCATCGCGCGGGACCACGATAGCTTGCGCCCCGCATATGGCACTCGCCAGCCAGCAGGACGCGCACGCACATGGGCACCACGGCCCCCGGACGGGTCGCGGCTACTCGTGTGCGCCAGGGACTGCCTAGCCGTCCTCCGCCGCGCCAGAGTGCCCACGGCCCGTCCTCACCGGACGGGCCTTTTTTTTCATGCGTCGCTTCGCCTGCTTTCGCTCCCCTTCTCCCCACGTACCGTGCTCAGAATCGCACTGCCCAACAAAGGACGCCTCGCCGACGACACCCGCGCCCTCTTCGCCGACGCGGGCCTCGAAGTTCGTGCCAGCGGCGACCGCGCACTCACGGCGTCGCTCGGCGGCGAATTCGCCGCCATCTTCGTACGCTCCCAGGATGTCTCCGAGTTCGTCGCGGATGGCGCCGCCGACGCGGGGGTGACCGGCCGGGACCTCGTCGACGAATCGGAGCGTACCCTGGACATGCTGCTCGACCTCGAGTTCGGGCGCTGCCGCCTCGTCGTCGCGGCCCGCGACGACAGCGGCATTACCACCCTGCAGGACATCAAGTCGACTGCACGCGGCATGCCACGCGTCGCGACGGCGTTCCCCCGCATCACGCGGCGATTCTTTGCCGGAATCGCGCTTCCGGTAGAGATCGTTCCCGTGTCGGGTGCCGCCGAGGTCGCGCCGCACCTGGGGATCGCGGACATCGTCGTCGATCTCACATCGACGGGCTCGACGCTGAAGGTGAATGGGCTCCGCGAGGTGGCCACAGTGCTCGAGTCCACGGCGCAGCTGGTCGCGGCGCCCCGGGCGGGCTCCCTGCTCACGTCCGAGCAGCGCGCCTCGCTCGAGGAGCTGGTGACGGCGCTCGGATCGGTCCTGCGGGCGCGCGGCAAGCGCTATCTCATGGCGAACGTGCCGCGCGCAGCGCTCGATCGCGTCAAGGAAGTGATCCCGGGGCTCAATGGGCCGACGGTCATCGACATCCTCGACGGAGGCGCAATCGTCGCGGTTCACGCGGTGGTCCCCGTGGCCTCGATCTACCGAACGATCGCCGCGCTCAAGGCGCTGGGCGCCGAGGGGATCCTCGTGACGCGGATCGAGAGGCTCATGCCATGAGCGATACGAGGGCACCCTGTGGGGAGATCTTCCGCTTTCGGGGCGCCGTCGACGCGCTCAGCGCGACCGACCGTGCCCTGCTCTTCAACCGGCACGATACGGCCCGGTCCGCGACGATCCGCGAGCAGACCGCCCGCATCGTCGAGTCGGTGCGCACGGATGGCGACGTCGCGCTCCGTGAGCTGGCGCGCGAGCTGGATGGCGTCACGCTGACCGATCTCGAAGTGCCGCGGGCGGCGTGCGACGCGGCGCTCGCGGAGCTCGACCCTGGCGTCCGGCGCGCGATGGGGCGGGCGGCGCGCAACATCCGCACCGCGCACGAGGCACTGCGTCCTGTCGCGGTCGAAGTGGAGACCGAGTCCGGCGTCACCGTGGGGCGGCGCCCGGACGCGCTCCGCCGCGTGGGGGTGTACGCGCCCGGCGGGCGCGCGGCGTACCCGAGCAGCGTGCTCATGGCCGCGATTCCGGCTCGCGTGGCCGGCGTGCGCGAGATCGTCCTCTGCACGCCGCCGGATCGCGCTTCAGGCGCGCCCGTGCCGGCCGTGCTGGCGGCCGCGGCGCTCGCGCGCGTCGATCGCGTCTTCGCGATCGGAGGCGCCGGCGCGATCGCGGCGATGGCGTACGGCACGGCGAGCGTGCCACGCGTGGATCGAATCGTGGGCCCGGGCAACGCCTACGTCGCGGAGGCGAAGCTGCAGGTCGCCCATGTCGTGGGGATCGACTGTCCCGCGGGACCGAGCGAGCTGCTGGTCGTGGCCGATGGCGGAGCCCGCGCCGAGGTAGTGGCGCGCGAGGTACTGGCGCAGGCGGAGCACGATCCGGATTCGGCGGTCGTCGTGGTCACGGTGGGCGAGGATGTCGCGCGCGCCGTGGCGGCCGCCGTGGCGGGGCTCATCGGGGGTACCGCGCGGCGCCCGATCATCGACGAGGCGTTGGGCGCGCGGGGCGCTCTCCTCGGCGCGCGCTCGCTGGAGGAAGCGCTCGCCTTTGCGTCGGCGTGGGCGCCGGAGCACCTCCTGCTCGCGGTAGCCGATCCCGCGGCCGCGTTTGCTCGCGTGCGGGACGCCGGCACGGTGTTCCTGGGGGAATCGAGCTCGGTCGCGTTTGGCGACTATATGACGGGCGCGAACCACGTCCTGCCGACGGGTGGGCTGGCGCGTGCGTATTCGGGTCTTTCGACGCTCGACTTCGTGCGGTGGACGACCTACCAACGGGTGGAGCGGCAGGCGGCGGCGCGGCTCGCGCGCGACGTTGCGGCCTTCGCGCGGGCGGAGCAGCTACCGGCGCACGCGGCGACCGCAGAGTTTTGGGTAGGGAATAGCGGCCAGGGGAAGGGGGGCGAGTCGTGAGCACGACAATGCTGGACCGGGAGCGCCGGCTCGAGATCGCGCGCTCGGCGTATCGGGACATTCCGCTCTACTCGACGGATAAGACGCCGGCGGCGGTCGACCTCCGCGACAACACGAACCTGTGGGGGGTCCCCCCCGCCGCCGCGCGGGCGATCGCGGATGCGGCGTCCGCGGTCACGCGCTATCCCACGGTGTACTCGACGGAGCTCAAGGGGCGCTTCGCGGCGTATGTCGGCGTGGACAGCGACATGATCGTCACCGGGTGCGGGTCCGACGAGGTCCTGGACTCGGCGATCCGGGCCTTCGGCGCCTCGGGGGATACGTTCGCGCATCCGGATCCGACCTTCCCCACGGCGATCACCTTCGCCCGGATGAACGGGCTCATCCCGGTCGCCGTGCCGCTGACCGAGCGGTGGGACGCTGACACCGATGCCTTCCTGGCGGCGCAGCCCCGCGTGACGTATCTCTGCTCGCCGAACAACCCGACCGGCACCGCGATGACGCGCGGGGCGGTCGAGCGGGTGATAGCCGCGACGTCCGGGCTCGTCATCATCGACGAGGCGTACGCGGAGTTCGCGGGCGTGTCGGTGGTGGATCTCGCTCGCGAGAGCGACCGTGTCCTCATCACGCGCACGATGTCGAAGGCGTTCGGGCTGGCCGGTCTCCGGATCGGATACGGGATTGGAGCGCCCGCGTTGGTGCGCGAGGTCGAGAAGGCACGCGGGCCGTATACGGTCAACATGATCGCCGAGCGCGCCGCGGGCGCGGCGCTGGCGGCCGATCTCGACTGGGTGGGGGCGCACGTGGCCGAAGCGGTGCGGAACCGGGTGCGGCTCGCCGACGAGCTCGCGGTCCTCGGGCTCCCGGCGCTTCCCTCGGCCGCGAACTTTCTGCTCGTGCCCGTGCCGCAGGCAGTCCCGCTCACGCGCCGGCTGCTCGAGCTGGGCGTCGGGGTGCGCCCGTACGCGGGGCTGCCGCGGATCGGCGACGCGATCCGCATGACGATCGGTCCGTGGCCCATGCTGGAGAGCTTTCTCGCAGCGCTGGCGACGGCGCGCGGGGAGGGCGTATGAGGCCAGCGGCGGCCGGCCGCGCGCGGCGCGTGACGATCTTCGATTACGGCGCGGGAAACCTGCATTCCCTCGCCAAGGCGCTCGCGGGTGCGGGCCCTGAGATCGAGGTGCGCATCGAGCCGGATCCGGCCGCGGCGCTGGACACGGATCTCCTGATCCTTCCAGGCGTCGGTGCGTTCACGTGCGGGGCGCGTCAGCTCGAGCCGGGGCGCGACGAGATGCGCCGCGCGCTCGAGCAAGGGCTGCCGTGCCTCGGAGTGTGTCTGGGGATGCAGCTCCTGTTCGAGGGCAGCGACGAGGGGCCTGGATCGGGGCTGGGCATCCTGGCGGGGCGCGTGACGCGGCTCGGATCGGAGCGGCTCCCGCACATCGGATGGAATACGGTCACGGAGGGCACGGATCCGCTACTGCGGGAGGTGCAGCTGCGGGACGTCTACTATGCGCACAGCTTCGCCTGCCGGCCCGAGGCGACCGAGGTGGTAACGGCGTGGACGGAGGTCGACGGCGACCGCTTCCCGGCGATCGTGCGGTGGCGCAATACGGTCGGCGTGCAGTTTCACCCGGAGAAGAGCTCGGCGGCCGGTGTGCGCTTCGTGCGCGGGGTCGTGGGCGCGGCGCTTGAAGCCCGCGTATGATCGCGATACCGGCGATCGACCTCAGGGACGGCGCGTGCGTGCAACTCGTGGGGGGCTCGTACGCGCACGAGCGCGTGCGTCTCGAGGATCCCGTGGAGGTTGCGCGGATGTGGGAGGGGATGGGGTTCCATCGGTTGCACGTGGTCGACCTCGATGCCGCTCTCGACCGGGGGAGCAACGCGCCGATCGTCTCCGACATTCTGCGGGCGACGACGGCGGCCGTTCAGGCCGGGGGTGGGGTGCGCGATGAGGCACGAGTGGAGGAGCTGCTCGATGCGGGGGCCCATCACGTGATCGTCGGCACGCGGGCGATCGAGGACGTGCGGTGGCTGGACGCGATGGCGGAGCGGTTCCCCGAGCGGATCATCGTGGCGGCGGACGTGCGGGACCGGCGGATCGTGACGCACGGGTGGATCCGCACGCTGCCGCTCAAGATCCTCGACGCGCTCGACGACTTCAACACACTGCCGCTCGCCGGGATCCTCGTCACCGCGGTCCACCGGGAGGGGCAGCTGGCGGGGACGGATCTGCCGCTCATGGAAGAGGTGGCGGAGGCGGCGGATTTCCCCGTCTATGCGTCGGGGGGGATCACGACGGTACAGGACCTGCGCGCGCTGGCCGAGCGTGGCGTGGCGGCGGCGATCATCGGGATGGCGCTCTACACGGGCGCGATCGATGCGCGGCAGGTCGTGGAGGAGTTCGCGGAATGACGGTCGTCGAGCGGGAGACGCGGGAGACGGCGATCCGGATCGAGCTCACGCGCGAGAAGGGGGGCGGGGCGGGCGGGGCGGGCCACACCGCGGTGGACACGGGACAGCGGTTCCTCGATCACATGCTCGTGACGCTCGCCCGGTACGCGGGCGTCGACCTGGCGGTCGAGGCGGAGGGCGATCTCAAGCATCATCTCATCGAGGACGTGGCGATCGCCCTCGGGGAGGCGGTCGCGCGATTCACGCCGGCGACGGCCGCCCGCTACGGGCACAGGACGGTGCCGATGGACGATGCGCTCGTGGAGGTGGCGCTCGACCTCGGCGGGCGCCCGTGGTATCGGGGGCCCTTGCCGAGTACGCTGTACGACCACTGGATGCGATCGTTCGCCGATCACGCGCAGGCGACGCTGCACATCCGGGTGCTGCGTGGAGCGGACCGGCATCATATAGTGGAGGCGGCGTTCAAGGCGCTGGGCTTCGCGCTCCGGGAGGCGTGGGTGGAGACGGGCGCGGTGTTCAGCACCAAGGGTGCGGTCCGACTGGGTGGTAGCGCGGACCGCGCGTGATGCTCTCGCGCCGTCTGATCGTGTGCCTGGACGTGGCGGGCGGCCGCGTCGTGAAGGGGGTGCAGTTCGTCTCGCTGCGCGACGTGGGGGATCCCGTGGAGCTGGCGGAGCGGTATGAGAGCGAGGGGGCCGACGAGGTCGTCTTTCTCGACATCGCGGCGAGCGCCGAGTCGCGCGGGACGCTGCTCGATGTGGCTCGGCGGACGGCGGAGCGGCTTTTCATCCCGCTCACGATCGGGGGTGGAGTGCGCTCGGTGGAGGACATGGCGCAGGCGCTGCGCGCGGGTGCGGACAAGGTGAGCGTGAACTCGGCGGCGGTGGCGCGACCGGCACTGCTGACGGAGGCGGCGGACCGGTTCGGGGCGCAATGCGTGGTGGCGAGCATCGATGCCGCGCGCGACCCGGGCGGCGGTGTCACATCGGGGTGGCGGGTCGTGGTGCGCGGCGGGCGGACGCCGACGGAGCGCGACGCTGTGGACTGGGCGGCGGAGTGTGTCGAGCGGGGGGCGGGTGAGATCCTGCTCACGAGCATCGACCGCGATGGGGGGCGGGCCGGATACGATCTCCCGCTCACGCGGGCGGTCGTGGAGCGCGTGTCGGTGCCGGTGATCGCCTCCGGCGGCGCGGGCGGCGCGGCGGATGTGTGCGCGGTGTTAGCCGACGGGGGGGGGAAGCGGACGCGGCGCTGGTCGCCGGGATCCTGCACGACGGAGTGACGACGGTGGGCGCGCTCAAGGACGCGATGGGTGCGGCGGGACTGCGAGTGAGGAGAACGGAGAAAGGAGAGAGGAGAGAGTGACCACACTGACATCGCCGGCAACATTGCTGGTCGCGGTCGAGGAAGTAACGCGGCTCGTGAGCGCGGTGGCGCTCGATCGCTTCCGGACTCAGCTCACGATCGAGACCAAGGCGGACGGGTCGCCGGTGACGGCGGCGGATCGCGCGGCGGAGCTGGCGGCGCGGGACTGGATCGAGCGCCGGTTTCCCGGTGACGGGATCGTCGGTGAGGAGTTGGGGACGGCGCGGGCGGACGCGCGTCGCCGGTGGATCGTGGACCCGATCGATGGGACGAAGAGCTTCGTGCGGGGCGTGCCGATGTGGGGGACGCTGATCGGGGTGGCCGAGGGGGAGGAGGTGGTCGCCGGTGCGATCGCGTGTCCGGCGGCCGGGGCCGGCGAATTCGTCGTCGCGGCCCGGGGGGAGGGGTGCTGGTGGAACGGGACCCAGTGTTCCGTCTCGACGGTCTCGGCGATCGAGTGGGCGACGGTGTTGACGACGGACGAGCGCTTTCCGCGCGATGCGACGCTGCGGGAGCCGCGCCGAGCGGCGTGGCGGGCGCTGGCGGAGCGGGCGGCGGTGTCGCGGACGTGGGGGGATTGCTACGGCTATCTGCTCGTCGCGACGGGTCGCGCGGAGGTGATGGTGGATCCCGTGATGGCGATCTGGGACACGGCGGCGCTGGGACCGGTCGTGGCGGAAGCGGGCGGTGTGTTCACCGACTGGCAGGGACTCGACACCGCGATGGGGGGGAGCGCGATCGCGACGAACGCGGCGCTGGCGTCGGCGGTGCGCGATGTGCTGCGCGTGGGCGGGGGCGCGTGACGGACCAGCCGCTGCCGGGTCGGCCGATGCTCGATCTCGCTGCGCTGGATTTCGCGAAGGGGGGCGGGCGCGTGACCGTCGTGACGCAGGACGCGGTGACGGGGGTCGTGCTGATGGTGGCGGGAGCGGACCGTGCGGCGCTCGAGCGGACGGCGGAGACGGGGGAGATGCACTACACGTCGCGGTCGCGCGGGTTGTGGCACAAGGGCGCGACGAGCGGCAACCGGCAGCTTGTCGTGTCGCTCTCGGCCGATTGCGACGGCGATACGGTGCTGGCCCGTGTGCGACCGCTGGGTCCGGCGTGTCATACGGGGGCGGTGTCGTGCTTTGGGGACGCGGCGCTGGCGAGCGATGCGTTAGCGGTGCTGGATCGAACGATCGCGGAGCGCGCGGCGGTTCCGGCGGCGGCGGGTGACGCGCCGAGCTATACCCGCGTGCTACTGGCGGACCGGAACCGGCGGCTCAAGAAGGTGGGGGAGGAGTCGGCCGAGCTGGCGGTGGCGTGTGCGGATGGTGACGCGGAGCGAGCGGCGGAGGAAGGTGCGGACCTCGTGTACCACGCGCTGGTGGCGCTGCGGGCGGTGGGTGTGGGGTTGGACGCGGTGCGCGCGGTATTGGCGCGGCGGCGGGCGGCGGCGAAATAACTGTAGGGTCGGCCTGATGGCCGCCCGCCGGCCGGTCACGCGCCAGACGCCGGCAGGTGCGCACGCAGCCAATCGGCGAACGCCGTTTCGGAGAGGGTGCCGACGGCGAGGAGCACCATGGCGGGGACGACCTCGGCCTCGGGGGCATCGAGTCGCTGGCCGTTGAGGGCGAGGAACGTGGCGACGGCGGTGAAGGCGACGCGCTTGTTGCCATCGCGGTAGCCGCGGGCGCGGACCAAGGCGAGTCCGAGCGATGCCGCGCGCGCGGCGAGGTCGGCGTGGGGGATGTCGCGCGCTCGTGCGAGGGCCGCATCGATGCGGGCGGAGTTGGAGGCTCCGAAGGCGCCGCCGTATTGCCGTAGGAGCGCGCCGTGGATCCCATCGAGCAGCGCGCGGTTGATCCAGACGGTTTCGGACGTGGCGGACGCCCCCATCTATTTCGACGCCAGCTCGCGGAGCGCGTTCCGGTAGCGGGCGTTGACCTCCTCGAAGGCGCGCATACCGGCCTCGAAGGCGGGGTCGTAGGGCGTGAGGAGGACTCCCTGCTCGGTGCGGAGAACGGTGAGTGTGTCGCCGGCTTTGAGGCCGAGCGAGTCGGCGACGTCCTTCGGGAGTGTGACGCCGATCGATCCACCGACCCGGCGGGCGGTGACTGTCTTGGGCACGAGGCTCCAGCTGCGAGAGAGAAGAAGGGAGAAAGTCAGTAGTAGAATATAAATGCTACCGACCCAATGATTGGACTGCGGTAGCATAGTTATGCTACTTGGGCCGGATCTGTGCCCTTCCTCGCTTAGGCGGCCAGGAATTTCTCAAATCGGGCGGCCAGGTAATCCGGGTTTGGCTGATTTCCGGGCGCCCGGGGCACATGGATCACCGTCCCCTGCATCGCCTGAAAGCCGTAGGTCAGCATGGGCCCATCGTGTGCCTCGAGGACGTCCTCTCGAATTTGCACCCTTCTATCAGCCGTGATTCCAAGTATGTTCGCGTCATAAGCACCATGATGGATCCTGCAGAGGGCGAGACCGTTTGGCACCTCGGGGAGGCTCAGTCTGTCGCGGTCCGGAAGAATGTGGGCCCCCTCGAGCAGAGATCGGTACCCGAATTCTGCATACGGCACACTGGACCTGGTACGCCTTGAGCACCAGGTACCTGAACCGCTGCTGATGGAGGCGCTGCAACACCTCACGGGTGGCGTACGCCTTTTGTGCGACATCGGTCGATCCGGCTCCCTCGTCGACGAAGACCGGCTGGCCTGGTGGATCGACACGTATCGCAAAGGCGTGGGTTTGGGGCTGCTCCCCGTCCACGTAGCGCGGAAAGATTGGCTCGAAGACGCCGGGCTCGACGGCCACGAGATACAGCAGCGGCCGCTTCAACTCCATCGCGTGCCGCAGAGCCACGTTGTTGGATTGATTCGGATCTGTCCCGCGATAGCGATACAGTAGCGTGCCGTTCGGCCCGCTCTGCCGATCATCGTATGGGCTATTGAATGACGTCTGAATCGTCAACGCGGCGCCGAAATCCCTGAGCTCCTTCGGGCGATGGATTCCCTGTTGGCGATTCCAGATGGCTACGCGCTCGTCCCGAAACACCATTCCCTTGTCGAGCTGGGCCGATGTAATCCTTCCGCCTCCCTCGCTGGCCAGGCGGCCGATGTGTTCAAACAGAGCGAGCCGAAGCTCATAGTCGATGTCGAGGGGCATTGGAACGCCGACATCCATCCTGCCGCATATCGATTGCGCGCGCAAGGATATGACGGCCGACTGACGCGAACTTCCAAGCATTAGCGCGTGCAACTCCACCCCTTGACAGCCGAGAGTTACGTTTCCATATTGGAAACGCCTGAGCGCATCGGTGCGTATCCTTAGCCGGCCCGTACTCCGCGCCTTTGCGGCGGCGCATCCAGACGCGGAGCCCGCGCTATCGGCGTGGTGGACCTTGATGAAACGCGGACGCTACGCCAGCCCCGCATTGCTCAGAAGGCATTTCGCGTCCGCGAGCTTTCTCGGTGGGGGGCGAACGGTGTTCAACATCGCGGGCAACAAATACCGCCTGGTCGCCGACATTCGATACGACCTTGGGCGCGTTTATATCAGGAGCATCATGACGCACGCCGAATACGCACGGCAGTCCCATGCGGGTCGGCTCTAATGGCGACCCGGCCGAGAGTGCGCCGAGGGGCGGCGGCCCTGCCGGTCAAGCTCGACTTCCGGAAGCCTCACGTACTGCGCACCGCAGGCGAATACGACGCAGCCATGCGGGAAATCCATGCATTACTGGATCGGGATGTAAAGCCGGGAACTGAGGCCCACGACCGACTGGAGTTTCTCTCGCTGCTCGCCGAGGCATACGAGGAAGCTCATGCCCCCGACCCCCGACAGGCGACCCCACAGGAGCTGGTGACGTTTATGCTCGAGCAACACGGGATGACGCGGTCCGACCTCGCGCCCTTGATGGGCGGGAAAGCGCGGGTCTCGCAATTTTTCAGTGCCCAGCGGCGATTATCGCTGAATCAGGTATGTGCTCTTCGCCACGCGCTAGGGATCCCCGCGGATCTGCTGCTCCCCGCACCCCACAATCCTGCTGCGGGATGACCCATCAGCTCGAATGATCGTGCACGATGAGCCAGGTGCCATGCACGCGCTCCATGAGGAGGGAGGTCGGCCCCCGCGCCGTGATCGAATCGCGACGCGAGAGGACATAGAAGGCCGCGACATTGGCGAAGTTGGGGCCGAGGGAATCGATCTCGACGTTCTCGAGTCGCAGAGAGTCGCGAGGGGCGCCCGGAGCGAAGTGCCGAGCGTAGTGCGCCCGGATCGCCACCAGGCCGTGGATGTATTCCTTCGGCGTCGCGAAGCTCGTCCGATCGGCATCCAGGTAAACCGCCATGAATCGGTCGAGATCGCCCGCGTTCCAGCCGGCGCACGATGCCGCGAGAGCCGCCTCGATCCCCGCTCGCATGGATGCGCCGCTGGACTGAGCCACGCTAACGTGACCCGCGAGAAGGAGTGGGGCGAGGACGGCGATCGCGGCGCGAGTGGCGCGAGTGGCGCGGCTAATTCTCACGGAACCCTCATGGCTATCGTTTGCGGGCCAGCAGCAGGCCATCGCCGATCGTGACGAGACACGATTCGACGCGTAGGTCCTCACGCACCTTCGCGTTGAGGGCACGGATCGCCTCCGTGTTCGCCTCGTGGTTCGCGGGATCGACCACCTTGCCGTCCTGCAGGGCGTTATCCAGCGCAATGAGCCCATTGGTGCGGACGAGCACGAGGCAGCGCTCGTAGTAGTCGTCGTAGCCCGTCTTGTCGGCGTCGATGAACGCGAAATCGAATGTGCCGCGCCCGCCGTCGCGGATGAGTCGGTCGAGGGTGTCGCGCGCGGGCCCAAGCTCGAGGGTGATCCGGTCGGCGACGCCGGCCTGCCTCCAGTACCGTTGGGCGATCTGCGTCCACTCCTCGCTCACATCGCACGTGATGAGTGTGCCGTCGCGCCCCAGCGCCTCGGCGACGGCGAGGGCGCTATAGCCGGTATAGGTCCCGATCTCGAGACAGCGCCGAGCGCCGATGAGACGGACGAGGAGCGCCATGAAGGCGCCCTGGTCGGCGCCGATCTGCATGACGGCATCGGGGAGCGTGGCCGTCTCGGCGCGGAGCGCCCGCTCGGCGGCGGTCTCCTGCGTCATCTCGACCGAGACATAGTCCTCGACCGCATCGGGCAAGAGGGTCCGTTTCATGTTCCCCGGTGGGAGGCCTAGAAATCATTGGTCCGGCGCCCGCATTCACCGAACAATCCTTTAATAACGGACCGCCTTATTAAAAGAAGGGAGCTATCTCTTAATAGGGAAGCCGCTTGTACGCCGGATCCTGCTACGCGTCATCCACCGATGCTCGCGGGGCGTGGCTCCTTAACCAACTCCGGCGCCTGCACCCGACGCGGCATGACGTTCGATCTGATGCAGCTCCGCGATCACGTCGCCGGTGCCGGCGCCGAGCTCGTCGAATCGCCGCGCCTGGGGCAGGACGGAGCTCTCGAGCGAGCCGACGGCCTTGTTGTACGCGTCGATGGCGTCGCCCAGGCGATCCCCCACCCGATCGAAGTGCTCTCCAAGGGTGCGGATCCGCTTGTACAGCTCGCGCCCCAGATCACTCACGCGCTCGGCGTGCTGCGCGAGCTGTTGCTGCTGCCAGCCGTAGGAGACCGCCTTGAGGAGCGCGATCAGCGTCGTGGGTGTCGCGAGGACGACGCGGTCGGCCACGCAGTCTTCGATGAGCCCGGGGTCCGCCTCGAGTGCGGCACTGAAGAAGGATTCGGCCGGCAGGAAGAGCACGACGAATTCCGGCGCCGGCTCGAACTGCTCCCAGTACGCCTTCTTCCCCAGGGCGGCCGCGTGCTGCCGGACGCAGGCCGCGTGCTTCTTGAGGAGCTCCGCTCGCTCGGCGACGTTATCGCACGCGATCGCTTTCGCGTAGGCCTCGTAGGGTGCCTTGGCGTCGACGACGATCTGGCGATCGCCCGGAAGGCGCACGACCAGGTCGGGGCGCAGGCGTCCGGCGTCCCCCGAGACCTGGTCCTGCGCGGTAAAATCGCAGTGATCGACCATGCCGGCCAACTCGCAGATGCGCTTGAGCTGGATCTCGCCCCAGGCGCCGCGGGTGCCCGAGTTGGTCATGGCGCGGGCGAGGGATGTCGTCTGCTGCTTGAGGTCCGCGCCCATCTCGCGGACGTTGGCGATGGAGCTCATGAGCGTCGCGAAGGAGTCGACCCGCTCCTTTTCGACCTGCTGGAGCTGCTCCTGGTACTGGGCGAGTCCATCGCGCACGGGGACGAGCATCTGGTCGATGGCCGTCTGTCGGTGGACGAGGTCGCCCACGGTGATTGCGTGCAGGCGATCGAGGTCCTTGCGCGCGAGCTCGAGAAATGACGCGTTGTTGCGCTCGAGGGCATCGGTGCTGAGGCGGCGGAAGGAATCCTCGAGGCGAGGGGTGTTCAGGCGCACGACCAGCCACACGAAGAGCGCCCCGACGAGGACGCCGGCGATGAAGAGGGTGGCGAGGGACGTGTCGGATGCCATCTGAGCAAGGGACGGCTAAAACCGCGAGAGGATACCGAGCCGAGGGGCGATAACGTAGTTGAGCTGGATAAGGATGCTGAAGCCGATGCTCCAGTAGGTGTTAAAGACGCAGAGCAGGGCGCCGAAGGCGTAGAGAGCCCCGGCGATCACGATGCGGCGCTCGATCCCGCGGCTGATCTCGGCCAGATCCTCGGCTTTCACAAGGCCCGCTCGGACGGAGTACCGCCAGGTGGCGAATAGAAGGGCACCGATCAGGGCAATGTTTCCCCAGTACACCAGGAGTGCGAGGCGATAGGTGATGAACTGGGCCATGAGGATGGTCGAGAAGGGGATCAAAGTGACGGCGAACAGGAACATGAGGTGAATCCAGGCCAGATCGCGACTCCCACGGGTGAGGTAGTTGAGCTGTGTTTGCTGACCTACCCAGAACATGCCGAGGGTGAGGAAGCTCAAGAAGCTGACGACAAGGCGAGGGGCAACCGCGACGAGGCCGAGCCACAGATCGTGCTCACTATGGATGCTGGCCGGAGAGGGGAGTCGGACGTTGAGGAGGAGGAGTGTCATCGCGACGGCGAAGATCCCGTCGCTGATGGCGGCCAGGCGCTCGACGCTCTGACCGGCGATCCGGTTGTAGTGTGTGAACATCGCGCGCGGTGGGGCAGAGGCCGGTGGAGGTGGCGAAGACACAATCATAATCAGGCGCGGCCCCCGGGAGGCGCGCCGATCAGGGGTGGAGCTTCTCGTGTTTCGCGAGCATCGCGACGAATTGCTGAATGCGTTTGGCGCGAGATTCCGGCTTCCGCGCGGTCTGGGTCCGGAACAGGATCGCGTATCGGTTCTGGCTGTCGAGCGTGGCGAAGAACGTTTTCGCTCGGGCGTTCTTGTCGAGCGCGGCCTGGAGGTCCTTCGGCACGGTGGCGCGGCTCTGCGGGTCGTAGGCGGCGTGCCAGCGCCTGTCGCGCTTGGCGCTCGCGACGGCTTCGTGTCCCGCGGGCTGCATCCGCCCGCACTTGATGAGGGCGATTGCCTTGGCGCGGTTGACCTTGGACCAGATGCTCTTGCTCGTACGGGGCACGAACGTCTGGATGAACGTGGTCGCGCTTTCGCCCTTCTTGAGCCCATCGATCCAGCCGTAGCACAGCGCTTCCTCGAGCGCCTCGGCATACGAGACCGAGGGGATCCCGGTTCCTTTCTTGGCCATCCGGACCCACACGCCGGGCGTCGTGCGATGGTGCGTGGCCAGCCACGCGGCCCACGCTTTGTGGTCGGTGAAGGCGATCGTCTCGAGCTCGGGGCGGGCAGATACCTTCGGACGGCTTGGCCCGCCTCGCTTCCCTGAGCGACCCACCGCTACGGATGCTCGAGGCGCCGGACGACGCGGCGCCGTTTGGGATCGAGTCGTGTGAAGCCGAGTTTCTCGTACCATTGCACGAGGCCGTCGTCCTTCGGGTCGACGGCGAGGAAAACGCCGCCGGTGCGCTGAGTTGCCTCTGCTGCGTCATCGAGCGCGATTGCAACGAGCGCGGAGCCGATCCTTTTGCCGGCATATGACGTTGCCACACCGAGCCGGCCGAGCAGATAGCCTCCGACCATTGGGTAGGGCGCCCCGGCCAGCCCTAACGCGTCGAGCACGCCTTGGTCCAACCGGATACTGACCGGTGACAGCGTGTAATAGCCCGCGACGGTTCCATTGGCCGCATCGAGCGCCACGGTCACGCTGCTCAGACCCAGCTGTTGCTCGGTGAGTGCATCGTCGTGGAGGAACTTATCGATCGCAGCGTCGCCACAGCTAAACGCTGCGATTGGATGACCCGAGGTAAGCTGCTCGAGACGAAAGGGGAACGGACGGCCCGCTCGAGGCGAGCGCGATGAGCGCGTCACGCTGACCCCCGCCGGGGCCGCGCTCCGTGGTTCCTGTTAGCGCGACCGCTGACGCCCGAACAGTGCTGCGGCCCGCCTCCGTGCGGTCTTGAGCGTGAGGGTAACGGGCGCTGACACCGACAGGATGCGGAGCAGCTCGACCTGCTCCGCAGGGGTGAGCATCCACTCCTGGGCGGTGACGATCTCTTGGGCCACGCGTTCGGCGAGGAGAGTGGTGACGTATTCCGATAACGATTCGCCGCGCGCCTTGGCGACGGCTTCGGCATCCCGCTTGAGGCGGCGCGGGAGTCGTGTCTCCAGCCGGTCGTCGGCCGGAAGCTCGAGATAGGCGTGTGTGCCATTCGGCTGCATGAGTCCTACGGGTGGTCGCGGGAAATGATTGCCTGTCCGTACAATGTACTACGGAGGCGTTGCGCGCGCAAGTCGCCCGCTAGCGTCTCACAGGCCCCGCCATCCCGCACCAGTGCTGCCAGATCATGACCATAGCGGCCGTGTCGAGCCGGCAATACTGACGGAGGAGGTCCTTGTACTTGAGACGCGCGTCTGGATCGTCGCGGCTGATCCCGTAGAGCATCTCCTGATAGGCAAGCATCGCGCCTGTGCCCTCAGAGACGACGATGGGTTGGCCCGCGATCTCGACGGGCGGAAGGGACTCATAGGGGTCCAACGGTCGCCCGCCTTCATACTGCTCGTATTCGGGAAATGCCCGCCGGACCGCTGCGTCGGCCGTCCAGATCGCCGGGAGGACGACCTTGATCGACGTGCGGCCTTTCATGTCGGGGTGGAAGTAGCCGTCGAGCGTCAGCTGATTCATGTCGACGAGCCGTCCCCGATTGTCTTTGTCCGTGCCGGCGAGTCCAACGATCCAATCCGCGAGGTCTGGCTCGAAGGCGTTGTATCGCCGCAGCTGCCCGTGAATGACTCGCAGCACCGCCTCTTCGTGGTGCGCCCACATGAAGACGGTTCCGGCGGTGCCGATACCGGCCCGAAGGGTGCGGACGAACTCCGCGCTCGGAAAGAAGTCCTCGCCGTTGATCCAGTCGGCGTGGGTGGGCGTCGCCCCGTGCGACTCGATCGTGTGGCAGCTCCACTGGAAGGCGACAGTTTCATATGGGCGCATCCCCGCGTGATACGGGATGGCGAGCGCGGACGTTTCGAAGTCGATGAAATGCAGCGGATACTCGCATTCCTGCGTCAATGTGGCGAGTTGCGGAGAGATCCAGGCCGTCCCCGCTTGTGTCTGCCGGATCTGGATGATTTGCCGCTCGTTCCGCTTGCCGACATCGCCGCTCTTTTTCGTCAGTTGGCTCAGGGGCACATCATACAGCGAGCATTGCCGCTGGCGAATCAACTGATCGACGAGCCGATCGTCTTTCGGGCCTATCTCGCTTGCGTAGCAGAGATCGAGGACACTTGGCTCGACATTCGCGAGATCCCCCCAACACTCGTTGAAGCCACTCGGGGTGACCGACGGATCGACGCGGTACTCGCAGTCGCGGCAGCCCACGGATATCGGCGCGGTGATCTTCTGGAGGGTGGGGTTAAGGCTCGCCACATATGTCGCCGCTGCCGCGCTCACCTCGGGGAGGAGCTCCTCGACCTCCGCGGCAACATCGACGAGGGTAATGAAATGGTCTTCTCGAAGTCGGTCGGCGTCGCCGGTGAACTCGACGTTCGTCGTGGCGAACCGTTGCCCCGGGCTTTGCGTACGAGTAATACGGAAGTGCTGGTGGAGGAGGTCTTCCGAGACCGTCTTGTCCTTGTCGACGAGAGCGAGGAACGGACGGATGGTCGCGTCCGGGAAGACCTCGCGAAGGACGAGAAACTGGAAGGTGATGTCTTCGATATACGGGCGCCATTTGCCTTCGATCGCACCGCGGACCCCGTGAAGCTGGTTCGGCTTACCGGCTAGGACCCGCTCGATCGCCTTCGCGCTGGAATACGACTTCGCCTTGACCTCGATCAGATCGAGGGTGTTTCCATCCTTCTTGAGGATGTCGGTTCGGGCGACCTTTCCGTTGCTGAGGAAGGTGGCTTCGAAGAGCGTGACCTTCTCGGCGGCGAGCGCCTCCTGCGTGAGTCGTGCGCTCGTTTCGGAGCCGCCATCATAGGAGAGCGCCCTGCCCTCCGGGTATAAGAGCTTGGCGATCGCCTCGACCATGTACCCGCCCCGGGCGAGGAGCTCGAGGTAGGGGTCGTCGTCCTTGGTCGATGGATATTGGAGCTCCTTGTAGTAGAGCTTCGCCGCGCACGTCTGGGCGACCTTGAAGTCGGATTTGGAGAGGGTGCGGAGCATAGGACGCGCTGGGAGGTAAGTGCGCGGCGGTACGTAGCGTCAATTAAGGCGCTTGCGACGCGCCTGGGAGAGGGCTTGACTTGTTGGTGTGGCATAAGAGATTCCCATAAAACTTATCTTTCGGCGTTTCATCGGGTAGCAGATGTCCTCTAATACTGGCATTGAATGGACGGATGCCACGTGGAACCCGATGACGGGTTGCACTCGTCTGTCGAGTGGCTGCGCCAATTGCTACGCGGCTGTTGTGGCCGAGTCGAAGACTCGTGCCGTCTATCTGCGTCAGCCACCCGTCGTCGATCGACCGGCAAACTGGCAAGATCCATTTGCGCCCCGTTTCTGGGAGGAGCGACTCGATCAACCCCTAAAATGGCGGACGCCCAAGCGGATCTTCGTGAATAGCATGTCAGATGTGTTTCACGCGCACTTTAGCATCGAGATGATACGGCGAGTTTTTGACGTGATGGTCCAAGCTGACTGGCACGAATTTCAGCTGCTCACCAAGCGGCCAGAGCGTGCACTTCGATTGGCTGACCGACTTCCGTGGCCGGATAATCTTTGGATGGGAACGTCGATTGAAGATATGACCGTGGCACGGCGGGCCGACACGTTACGGCAGATTCCGGCAGCCGTGCGATTCATCAGCGCCGAACCTTTGCTAGGGCCTCTAGACAAGCTCGACGTGACGGGGATTCACTGGGTAATCGGTGGTGGAGAAAGCGGTCGAGGGTTTCGCAAATGCGATTCGGCGTGGGCACGATCACTTCGTGAGCTTTGTGCAAATGCTGACGTTGCCTTCTTCTGGAAGCAGTGGGGCGGAATCACCCCCAAAGCGGGTGGGCGCCTACTCAATGGGCAGGAGTGGAACGAATACCCCGTGGCGCTACTGGGCGCACGGTAGGCTGCGCCGACGATCGGCCCATTCATGGCGAAGAGGCTCGAAACGGTCTGGGACATTGAGCCGCATACGGCCGCAAAGCATGAGATTCTCAAGCGCTACCTTGGTGCTTGGATCCCGATCCTAAGCAAAGGGCGCGACCGAATCGTCTATATCGACGGGTTTGCGGGACCAGGCGAATATAGCAGCGGTGATCCTGGATCGCCCATCATTGCGCTCGATCTTGCACGCAGGTGGGCGGCCCGTCGCCCGCTAACGATGACCTTCCTGTTCATCGAGAAGGACGAAGCACGAGAGGCAAATCTCCGTAAGAGGCTTGAGAGCCTCGAGTTGCCACAGAGCTTTACTGTAGAGGTGCGGAATGGCTCATGCGCACAGGAAATTGAATCGTTGCTGGATCGCATGGCGGTGCAGAATTATCAACTCGCGCCGACCTTTGCGTTTCTTGACCCTTTTGGCTTCTCGCACACGCCGCTCAGCCTCGTTGTCCGACTGATGTCTAATCCTCGATGTGAGACATTGATAACGTTCATGTACGAGGAAGCCAATCGGTTCTTGAAGGAGCCCGCTCATCGTGAACACTTCAATGCATTGTTCGGCACAGCGGACTGGCAAGAGCTGCCGACTGAGTACAACCCGGCCGAAAGGCGGTCATTTCTTATCGATCTCTATCAGCGGCAGTTGCACGAGGTAGCCCATATCACATTCGTGCGTTCATTTGAGATGAGGAACGCGGCTGGTGTAACCGACTATTTCCTGTTCTTCGGAACAAACAGCACGTTTGGGCTCGAGAAGATGAAGGAGTCAATGTGGCAGGTAGATTCCAGTGGCAATTTTCAATTCTCGGACGCGACAGATCCTGCGCAGCTTACGTTTCTCGGAACGGGACCAGATCCCGCTCGTCTTGAGGCGCTCTTGCGTGCGGAGTTTAAGGGCTCGACCGTCACCATTGGTCAAGTTGAACAGTTCATTGTAGAACGGAGTCCATTTTGCGCGACGCACTTCAGGCGTGTATTGAGAACGATGGAGCTACAGACGCCTCAAGCACTTCGCGTAATTAATGCCGACGCAAGGCGCCGTCGGGGAACGTTTCCAGATGGAGTTACTATTGAATTTGTTTGACCGCCAGACGGCGCGCCTCGATTAACCGATCGAATCCGGGTTGTAGGGGCCACCTAGTCAGCCCGGTGAAGTGAGAGGGTCTACTCTAGCCGCGTTGCCTTTTTACGATCTCCGCGACACGTCGCCTCTGAAATGGATAGTCACTTCTTTGAGCGGCCAATTCTCAATTCGCCGTACGAGTATCCCGCGCATCACTGGGAGCTCGACGGTCAGGGTCAGCCGACCCAGCGAATTATCGATTCGCGCCGGCCCGCTCAGTTCATCACGCCGATCCCGAAGCCAAGAAAGCGAACGGCCGCTGCCGCAGCTCAGGGTCGGCTTGTTCTTGGCGATGGCGCAGGGGTGTCGACCGCGCAACAGGAGTATGACCCTACACCTGTCATCAATGAGCTGCGGCATCGTGTCAATCAATGGCGCGCCATCAAGGACGCTGGGGGGTGGGGAGTGACCCCGGAGACATCTCGCCTGCTCCAGCACTGGCGGCATCACTCGTTCTCCGCCGTTCGCCCCTTCTTCTGCCAGATCGAGGCGATCGAAACTGCCATCTGGTTAACTGAGGTCGCACCCGCGGAACGCCTCGGTAAACGATTCCTAGAGCATCTCGCTAACGCGAATGCCGATGCCAACCCCGATCTGATGCGGCTGGCGCTAAAGCTCGCCACGGGCGCGGGGAAAACGACCGTCATGGCGATGATCATTTCCTGGCAGACGATCAATGCAGTACGGCGACCCCAGAGCAAGCGATTTACGCGGGGCTTCCTCATCGTCACGCCAGGGCTCACCATCAAAGACCGTCTCCGGGTCCTACAGCCAAACGACCCCGATAGCTATTACGCGAGCCGCGAGCTGGTGCCGGGTGACCTGCTCGAGGACCTCCAACGCGCCAAGATCGTGATTACCAACTATCACGCCTTCATGCGTCGCGAGCGCATTCGAGCTCTCTAAAGGGGGCCGCGCCCTGCTCCAAGGACGCACCGGCGAGGAGCTCGACACGCTCGAGACCGAGGGGCAGATCCTGCAACGCGTGATGCCTGCCCTGATGGGAATGAAGCAAATCCTGGTGCTTAACGACGAGGCCCACCATTGTTATCGCGAGAAGCCCTCTGACGCTGAGGAAGCAGACCTCAAGGGCGATGAGAAGAAAGAGGCGGAGAAGAACAACGAGGTGGCCCGCGTTTGGATTTCAGGCCTCGAGTCAGTCAATCGCCAGCTGGGCGTCGCGCGGGTGATTGACCTGTCGGCCACTCCCTTCTTCCTTCGCGGATCAGGCTATGCCGAGGGCACCCTCTTCCCTTGGACCATGAGTGACTTCTCGCTTATGGATGCGATTGAATGTGGCATTGTAAAGCTGCCCCGCGTCCCGATCGCCGAGAACATTCCGGGTAGCGACATGCCAATGTTCCGGAATCTCTGGGAGAACATTCGCAAGGACATGCCCAAGAAGGGTCGCGGGAAGGCAGGAGCGCTCGACCCGCTGGCGCTCCCCACGCGTCTCCAAACGGCGCTCGAGGCACTTTACGGTCACTACGAGAAGACTTATCGGCTCTGGGAGGATGCGGGCATTCGGGTGCCTCCCTGCTTCATTATCGTGTGCAACAACACCTCGACGTCGAAGCTCATTTACGATTTCATCTCGGGCTTTCATCGCGAGCATGAGGACGGCTCTACGACGCTTGAGAATGGGCGCTTGGCGCTGTTCCGCAATTTCGACGAACACGGCAACCCCCTCGCGCGGCCCAATACGCTGCTCATCGACAGCGGGCAGATCGAAAGTGGCGAAGGGCTAGATGATAACTTCAGAGGCATGGCAGCCGACGAGATCGATCGGTTTCGGCGCGAGATCATTGAACGCACCGGCGATCGGCAAGACGCCGAGAACATCAGCGACCAGGCATTATTGCGCGAGGTGATGAACACTGTGGGGCGGCACGGGCGGCTTGGCGGGTCAATCCGGTGTGTCGTTTCTGTCTCGATGCTCACCGAAGGATGGGACGCAAATACGGTGACGCACGTGCTTGGCGTCCGCGCCTTTGGCACTCAGCTCCTGTGTGAGCAGGTCATTGGGCGCGCGCTGCGCCGCCAGTCGTACGATCTCAATGACGACGGCTTGCTCGACGTGGAATACGCCGACATTCTAGGCGTCCCCTTTGACTTTACGGCGAAGCCCGTGGTGGCGCCGCCGCAGCCCCCGCGAGAAACCGTCTTAGTACGTGCGCTTCCCGAAAGGAACGCCCTCGAAATCCGATTTCCGCGAGTTGAGGGTTATCGCATTGAGCTCCCGGAAGAGCGACTGACGGCCGCGTTTAATGATGATTCGACGCTGCTGCTGACACCCGATCTCGTCGGCCCGTCTGTCACCAGAAACGCGGGCATTATCGGCGAAGGGGTCGATCTTGACTTGAAGCATCTAGGCGACATGCGGCCGTCCTCGTTGCTATTTCATCTAACGCAGCATCTACTCTACACGAAATGGCGCGATCCAGGTGAGGCGCCGAAGCTATACCTTTTCGGGCAACTCAAGCGCATTACCAAAGAGTGGCTTGACGGCTACCTCGTTTGCAGGGGCGGAACGTATCCGGCCCAACTTATCTACCGCGACCTCGCTGACATGGCATGTGAGCGAGTCACGGCTGGCATCACCCGAGCATTCGTGGGGGAGCGCCCGATCCAGGCCGTACTTGACCCTTACAACCCGGCGGGCTCCACCGCTCACGTCCATTTCAACACGTCACGGCCAAAGCGCTGGGAGACGGACGCCCGCCGCTGCCATATCAATTGGGTAGTACTCGATAGCGATTGGGAGGCGGAGTTCTGCCGCGTCGCCGAGTCCCATCCGCGCGTCCGATCTTACGCTAAGAATCAGAACCTGGGCTTTGAGGTGCCTTACCGATACGGCTCCGAGACCCGCATCTATCTCCCCGATTTCATCGTGCTTATTGACGATGGCAACGGACCCGACGACTTGCTACACCTCGTCGTCGAGATCAAAGGCTACCGCCGAGAGGACGCGAAGGAGAAAAAGTCGACGATGGACACGTATTGGATACCGGGTGTGAATCATCTGGGAACGCACGGTCGGTGGGCATTTCTAGAGCTTACAGAATGTCTATCAGGTCGAGTCGGAGTTCTCCGCCAGGGTGACAGAGGAGTTCGATAGGGTCGTCGCCCATGAGCCCACGACTAGCATCCCTCAAGACCACTCCTGATCAATCCCTCATGCCGCGCGCACCCAAAGGCAAGACAATCTCCGTCGAGACTCTAAGGCACAACGAGGCCAAACGGAAGAATATCCCGACGGCCGAATACGAGTCAGTGTTGCAGAAGGAGCAGCAGGATGGCGTGCGCGTCGCATATGAGCGACGTAACCGAGATCTCGACCCGCAGCTAGTATGGCGCGGCAAGGACGAACAGGATTGGAGCGACCTCGTCGTGAATGCACCGCCGCTCTACATCCAGGAAAAGGTTCAGCCTAAGGCGCTGATAGATGACCTACTACGTGAGACAAAGGAGCGCCTTCACGAAGCGGGCGAGATTGAGACTGACCTATTCGCAGACTTCAACGGCATACCCAAGGGGGTCGACAAAACAGAGTTTTATCAGCACGAGCAGAATTGGTCAAACCGCATGATCCTCGGCGACGGTCTTCAGGTGATGGCAAGTCTTGCTGAGCGCGAGGGGCTGAGGGGCAGGGTGCAGTGCATTTATATCGACCCGCCCTATGGGATCAAGTTCAATTCTAACTTCCAGTGGAGTACCACAAGCCGGGACGTCAAGGACGGAAACGCAGCGCACATCACACGCGAGCCGGAACAGGTCAGAGCGTTTCGCGACACGTGGCGCGACGGCATCCACAGCTACCTTACTTATCTCCGCGACCGCCTCACGGTCGCCCGCGATCTGCTCGTCGACTCTGGTTCCATCTTCGTTCAGATCGGTAGTGACAATATGCATCGCGTCCGCGATTTAATGGACGAAGTGTTCGGCGACGAGAATTGCGTATCAGTTATCACGTTTTTCAAGTCTGGTAGTCAAACGTCCACCCTATTACCCTCATCGGCTGACTACATCTTGTGGTATGGGAAGGACAAGACGAGGACGAAGGCGCGTCCTGCATGGTACCACAAGCTCGAAGGGCGATCCGCGACACAGGTCTACCGCCATGTGCTATTGCCGGACGGTCGGAGGCGGGGGCTAACCGAGGAGGAGTTGGCAGACGCTGCCGCCCTGCCGTCGGGTAGCAGAATCTATCGCTTATCAGGAATGACTTCCGCGAGCGGTAGCTCGACCACCTCATTTACGTATTCACTTCATGGTGAGCAGTTTACACCACCTCGTGGTGGGTGGCGAACGAATTTAGAGGGAATGAATCGCCTGGCGAAGGCTAACATGTTGACGCCTAGCGGAACCACAATAGCCCATTACAAGTATGTGGACGATTTCCCACTTTCACCGCAGACGAATTTATGGATTGATACCGGGACCGGGAGTTTTACTGAGCCAAAAATCTACGTCGTTCAGACCGGCACAAAGGTAATCGAACGTTGCATCCTAATGGCCTCCGACCCGGGTGATTTGGTGCTCGATCCGACCTGCGGCGGTGGGACGACTGCGTATGTCGCGGAACAGTGGGGTCGCCGCTGGATCACCATCGATACGTCGCGTGTAGCACTTGCCCTAACGCGTGGACGCATAATGGGTGCGCGCTACCCGTACTACGTTCTTGCGGACTCTCGAGACGGGCAGATGAGGGAGGCCGAAATCAGTCACGGTGCGCCGTCATCGCAACCCGTGCGAGGTAACATTCGGCACGGATTCGTCTATCAGCGAGTGCCACATATCACGCTTAGGGCGATTGCTAACAACAGCGAGATCGACGTAATCTGGGACAAATGGGAAGCGACGCTCGGACCACTACGCGTGGCGCTGAATCTCGCACTCAACAAGCTATGGCAGGAATGGGAGATCCCGCGGGAACCGGACGAGAAATGGAGCGCCGCTGCGAGAGAGCTACATACACATTGGTGGGAGGCGCGGCTGGCGCGTCAGAAAGACATCGACGCCTCTATCGCAAGGGGCGCCGAGTTCGAATATCTTTACGATAAGCCCTACGAGGATAAGCGGAAGATACGTGTCGCCGGGCCCTTCACCGTCGAGAGCCTATCTCCTCATCGCGTGCTTAGCGTCGATGAGGACGACAAACTGATCGACCATCTCTCCGAGAGGCACGCGCCGTATGAGGCCCGGCAGACGTTCCCACAGGTGATCCTGGAGAACCTCCGGATCGCAGGCGTGCAACAGGCACACAGGGACGACCGGATCGTGTTTACGTCTCTAAAGCCATGGCCTGGCGATCTAGTCTGCGGGGAAGGCCGCTATGTCGAGGGCGATAAGGAAGGTGGCGTTGAGAAGCGTGCCGCAATCTTCATTGGTCCGGAGTTCGGTACGGTTACGCGGCCCGACTTGGTTGCGGCCGCGCGTGAGGCGGGGGACGCCAACTTTGACGTCCTTATCGCATGTGCCTTCAACTACGAGGCCCACGCTACTGAGTTTAGTAAGCTCGGCCGTATTCCCGTTCTCAAGGCACGAATGAACGCGGATCTACATATGGCTGAGGACCTTAAGAACACCGGCAAAGGGAACCTCTTCGTCATCTTTGGGGAGCCGGACATCACGATCTCTCCGACCGGCGGCAGCAAGCTATGTGTCAAGGTGAACGGCGTCGACGTCTTCGACCCAAGCACGGGCGAGGTCCGAAGCGACGGGCCCGACGGGATTGCCTGCTGGTTCATCGACACGGACTATAACGAGGAGAGCTTCTTCGTCCGCCATGCCTACTTCCTCGGCGCAAACGACCCCTACACCGCGCTCAAGACAACGCTTAAAGCCGAGATTGACCCTGAGGCATGGGCGTCGCTCCAGCGCGACACGTCACGCCCCTTTGAGAAGCCGAAATCAGGAAGGATCGCCGTGAAGGTGATCAATCATCTCGGCGACGAGGTGATGAAGGTGTTTCGGGTTGCCTAGCAGGCCTTACAACCAGTCGCCGCATCACCAGCAATATTGGCGCGGCGTTGACTAGCTGATGCAGTTTCGCATCGCGGACACGTTCACCGATAGCCTCGGCCGTCTAACGCGCGACCAGCAAAAAGCGGCCAAGACGACAGCCTTCGATTTGCAAGTCAATCCGGCGTGTCCTGGCCTCAGCTTCCATAAGCTCGACAAGGCGAAAGACAAGAACTTCTGGTCCGTGCGCGTGAGCGGCGATGTGCGACTTATCGTGCATCGTATGCCAGATAGCCTACTTCTGTGCTACGTCGACCATCACGACAAGGCGTATGCGTGGGCGGAGCGGCGCCGCCTGGAGACCCACCCAAAGACCGGCGCCGCTCAACTAGTGGAGATCCGCGAAACCGTCAAGGATATCTCCGGGTCTGCCCCGCGCGATACCCCTCGACCGCCCGCCAAGGCACGGGCGTTGTTTGCGGCGATTCCGGAAGCCGACTTACTGAGCTTCGGCGTCCCCGTAGAGTGGTTGGCTGAGGTAAGAAAGGCAACCGAAGACACGATTCTTGCGCTGGCCGACCACCTGCCATCTGAGGCGGGCGAGGCGCTCCTCGAGCTGGCGACGGGCGGCAAGCCACAAGCACAGCGGTCGGCACCAGCAGGGGCAAGTCCCTTCGACCATCCCGACGCCCAGCGTCGCTTCCGTGTCGTGAGCGATGTCGAGGAGCTCGCCCGCGCGCTCGACTATCCCTGGGAGAAGTGGACTGTCTTTCTGCATCCGGCACAACGCGAGCTCGTTGAGCGAGAATTCAATGGTCCGGCGCGCATCTCCGGGAGCGCAGGCACCGGCAAGACCATCGTCGCGCTTCATCGAGCCGTTTTCCTCGCCCGCAGCAACCCGCATGCGCGCGTGCTCCTTACCACCTTCTCGGAGTCCCTAGCAAGTGCGCTCAGACTGAGGCTGCAGCAGTTGGTTGGATCGCAGCCTCGAATCGGCGAGCGCATCGAGGTAAGCTCCGTAGCAGCCGTGGCGCGCCGGCTTTGCGAGTCCAACCTGGGGCCCCCTGAGGTTGCAGCACCCAATGTGATCCGCGACTTGATACGCGATGCCGCCGCCAACGGTCTCGATCAGAAGTTCAGTCTCCACTTTCTGTTATCGGAATGGGACGAGGTCGTTGATGCCTGGCAGCTGCGGTCATGGGAGGCGTACCGCGACGCCTTGCGTCTCGGTCGGAAGGCGAGGCTGCCGGAAAAGGCGCGACGGTCACTCTGGGCGATTTTCGAGAGAGTCCGCAATGCGCTGGACGAGCGCGGCCTTATCACTGACGCCGACCTGTACAGCCGAATCGCGGCGCACCTCGCTGCCCGGCAACATGGACCGTTCGACTTCGTAATCGTCGACGAAGCTCAGGACGTGGGAGTTGCGCAGCTGCGCTTCATCGCGTCGCTCGGCGGTGCGCGACCTAGCGGTCTATTCTTCACCGGCGACCTTGGACAACGAATCTTTCAATTGCCATTCTCATGGAAATCACTCGGTGTCGATATTCGTGGTCGATCTGCGACGCTTCGAATCAATTACCGGACGTCGCATCAGATACGCGCGCTGGCCGATCAACTACTCGGGTCGGAGGTTAGTGACGTCGACGGCAACATCGAAGACCGACACGGCACAATCTCGGTGTTCAATGGACCACGCCCAGTCGTCACGGTAGAGACTTCTCGTGAGGCTGAGATTGCAGACGTTGCTCATTGGCTCGCGGATCGGATCACGGAGGGCGTGAAGCCGGCAGAGATCGGCGTGTTCGTTCGGTCGCTGGCGGAGTTGCCGAGGGCCCAGGTTGCCATCGAAGCTGCCGGGCTAACCTATGAAGTTCTCGACGAGGCCATCAAGCCATCCACGCACAGCGTCGCGCTCGGGACAATGCATCTGAGCAAGGGTCTGGAGTTTAAGGTCGTGGTCGTCATGGCGTGTGACGATGAGGTCTTGCCGCTGCAGACGCGGATCAGTGCAGTGACAGACGATGGCGATCTCGAGGAGGTGTACAACACGGAACGCCATCTCCTGTACGTGGCGTGTACCCGCGCCCGCGATCATCTGCTGGTTACCGGCGTGCGGCCCGCCTCAGAATTCCTAAACGATCTCGGAGAGGCGCTATCCGCCGCCCCCCTCATCAGCCATGCATGACGGGGCTTGATAATATCAGTCGAGGACACGCTGTTCGTCTCCTCTAGGAGATCTCGGACGTGGCTCGGTTTCATCTTGGCTTTGCCCCGTCGAAAATTGGCGCACTAGCTATGCGCTATATCGATGCCGACGAGGATACGGCTTTCGAGGCAGGACGCCGCATGGCTCATGGAGATTCGAGCCGAGCGAATCTTGAAACGGTTTTCCGGTGGAAGACAGGAGGTCGCGGCATTTCTCGACTGCGGCAGAACTCCGACGCTGAAATCGCTGACGCCCTCCGGCTGTGCGCTGCCGCTCGCACGCCTCGCGCTGCCACCGCAGTACTCATGGGCCTCAGCGGAGTCCAAGTACCCGTGGCGTCAGCGATTTTGACGGTCATGTACCCGGACAAATACACTGTCATCGACTTCCGCGCGCTGGAGGCCCTTGGCGTCGTGCGCTATACGGCGTCGATCAGCCTGTACGTCGAGTACCTCGCCTACTGCCGCGCGCTGGCCCGAAAATGTGACGTAGATCTACGAACGCTCGATCGCGCGCTCTGGCAATGGTCAAAGGAGGGCGCCCGGCCACGTCGGCCGATGCCTTCTGCCCGTTAGCATCGCGCACTGACTTCTGATGCAGACCGGGCTGCGTCGCAGTTTTCCCCCAAAGGAGACGCGATGGGCACCTACAACTCCTCAAGATACCGGGTCCGGCCAGTCTTCGATGCCCTGCGCAAGCAGGACAGCTCCGGCCGAACCTGGCTCTCTCCGCTCCTTATCCTGCCACGCCGTCACGGTCGGTCGCCGCTGGCGGTCGTACCAGAGGTTATCGGGACGATTGAAGAGGCAGCTTGGGGATCGGAAGTGCCCGAGGCACCCCGTGGCCGAGCCGCCAATACTACTTCACCTACGATGCCCGCACGGATGCCGTCACGCGCGTCGGCAACGATTCCACGCGTATTGTCATCGACGGGATTCCCCATTGGGATCGCGGACGCGGTGGCTCACCCCGGACGTGTGCCACCTACTCCGACCTCGTTCGAACAACGTCGGACATCACATGTTAGAAGCGCGCCCACGCGATTGAGATCCTGGCTTCTTCTTCGAGCACTCGCATAACCCGTGGGGCCGCGGCGATTACACCGACAGCGTGCACATCGACGCGCTCAAGGACTCCGTTTGGCTCCATCGCGCCGCCATCCTCGGTATCCTCCGCCCCGCGCGCGACGACCCCGACGGCGATGTGCGAAAACACCGCCGTTCAAGCACTCGGCAATGCCCACGCGGCTGGCGTCGACTGATCGCCGCACGTGACGGCCGCCGCCGATGTCAGGTCGCATCGTCGATCCCACACAGCGCGTAACATCCCGCCCGTGCTCTGAGAAAAACCCGCGAGTTTTCGCTCCAAGACAGAATGTGAGTTAATCCTGTTCGGTTATAATGACCGAATATGTGTTTGCAGATTTATGTCATCACCTTTCTAACATCCGCCACCTTATCCAAGTGGCTTTTTCATTCCTTCTGACCGCTTTTCGGCCGATTCTCCGTCTGTTGGCTCGTTTTGGGGAATGTTTCGCCCCTTGAGTGTCCCGTATGTTGTCGGTGCGTGAGGCGATCGAAACCTCGAAACCTCGCGAAAACTGAAAGTATACCGGGCCCTACTGGGCCTACGACAACGGCAAACCCGGCGAAAGCCGGCGACGCAAAGCTCTGGAGGCTACCGCAGGGAGTCGACCCCCCGCCACGCCAGTCCGGCTTCCGAACAGGCAGCAGGGGGTCCCCATGCGGCAGTCACTCGCAGTTGCGTCACTCATGTGCGCGGTATTTGTTGAGCTCGGTTGTGCCGACACCACGTCTCTCGCCACCTCTCCCGTCGCGCAGATCGCAGCGACCGCCAGCACCGGCCAGACGATCGTCGTCAGCCTGACGCCCACAGCAGTCTCAGGAGCCGTCGGCGACAGCGCCCTCGTCACCGCCGGAATCACCAACAGCACGGGCGCCGCGGTCGCCAACGTCGGCGTCTCGTGGTACGTCAAGGACACGACGGTCGCGACGGTTTCGTCGAGCGGCCGCATTCATATGAGGAAGGCCGGTTCCACGCGCGTCGTCGCGACGGCCTCCGGTGACACGGCGTCAGCGTCCGTCGCCGTCGCCGCCGCCAGTAGCACGCCGGCCCCAACCACTCTGGTCGTGAGCCTCACCCCGTCAACCGTCTCCGGCAAGGTCGGTGACAGCGCCCTCGTGACGGCCGCCGTCACGGACAACAAGGGGAACGCCGTTGCGAGCCCCACCATCGCGTGGCTCATGAAGGACACGACCGTTGCAACGATCACCTCGAGCGGCCGGATCCACATGAAGAAGGCCGGTTCCACCCGCGTCGTCGCGACAGCGTCGGGCGACACGGCCTCGGCGGGCGTGACGGTCGCGGCTCCCACAACGACGACGACCACGCCTGTCGTGGTCGCGTCCACCGGCACCGAGTACGGTGTTCACACCGATCTCTCCTTCGATGAGAATGTCGGCCAGATCACCTCCGGCATGCAGCAGGTCACGGCCCTCCACGCCAACGTCCAGCGCGGCAGCTTCCTCTGGCACCACATCGAGCCCACTCAGGGCACCTACGACTGGACCTACACCGACGCCGTCGTCAGCCAGAGCGTCGCCGCCCACGTCGACCCCGAGATGGTCGTCTACGGCTCCCCCGCCTGGGCCAACGGCACCTCCAGCTCCACCAGCAACTACTACCTCCAGGTCCCCCAGACCCCGGCCGCCTTCGCCACCTGGGTCACCCAGTACGCGGCCTTCATGTCCGTCGCCGCCAGCCGCTACAACGGCCAGGTCAAGCACTGGGAGCTCTGGAACGAGGAGAACCAACACTTCTTCTGGCAGCCCACCCCGAACGTGCAGAACTACCTCACCTGGTACCAGGCTGTCTCGAGCGCCATCCTCGCCGCCTGCCCCTCCTGCACCGTCGCCGTCGGCGGCATGACCGGCCTCACCGCGGGTCCGGCCTCCGACTACACCGGTGAGGCGTTCCTCAGCGCCCTGTACGCCGCCGGGCTCAAGCCCCAGGCCGTCGCGATCCACCCCTACTCCAGCTACGGCCCCACCACCACCCAGGCGTACCAGAACAGCTTCTCCGATATCGCCGTGATCCACCAGATCATGGTCGCCAACGGGCAAGCCACCACCCCGCTCTGGCTCACCGAATGGGGCTGGGACAACAACGCCGTCGGCGCCGCGACCGCCGCGACCTACATCACGCAGTCCTTGGGACTCATCGCCACGCAGTACACCTACGTCACCCTCGCCACCTACTTCCAGATGGAAGACGGCGGCGGCTACACCTACGGCCTCTACGACGCCAGCGGCACGCTTCGCGCCGGCGGCACGGCCCTGGAAACCTTCACCACCGCGCACGGCCAGTAAGACTCGCTCGACGCCCACCCGTTCGTCCCCGAGCCAGCCACAGACACCCCTGCCTGCGGCTGGTTCGGGCATCCGGGAGGTCACGTAATACCAAAATCCCCGACGATGAGCCTCGTATCGATGGTCACGTGCGGCGAGATGGCGTGAAAACCCCACATGTGCACCCACGCGTTGCCCGTCCGCACCGTGAGAAAGGATTTCATCACCCCGGGCGGAAAGAAGAAGAGAAAGACGACGATCACCGAGAGCAGGGAATGCGCAGGCGTGTCGTATCGCGTCCAGGATTCGAAAACGTGCATCGCGGGATAGCTGGCCGCTCCCGCCAGGAACGCCATCACCGGTGACATGAGCTTTGCATAGCGGGGCAAAAGGATGGCGTAGATGAAGATCATGATCGGCAGATCGGTGCCGAACATGTGAACGACAAAGGACAACAGTCCTCCCACGATCTGCTGATGTCGTGTCAGCGTCGTGTAGCTGGGCCCCAGCGTCTGATCCGCGGCGCACCCGATGGCCAACACGACGAGGATCACGATCACATCGCTCCGCAGATTGGACGACCGGAGGTTGAGCTGCTCGTGCGAGTAGCCGCGCAGCCGAAACACGACATAGGGAACGAGGGCGAGCAGGAAGCCGTTGTACGCCGCCCAGGTCCATACCTCGCGCGGGGACTGCACGCGCGTCGCCCCCACGATCGACCCGTTGAGGTGGAGCGCGATCCCTTCGCCAAAATAGTGAAGACCCACGGCGCGCCCAGCCAGGAGCACGAGCGCACCGTATATCCACAACACCACCGTCTCGCGCAGTGCCACAGCGCGCTCCGGCGCCCGCCCCGCCAGATCCGGCAGCGGCCGACGCCGAGTAATCCAGGCGACGAGCCCCGCCTCGAGCACGAAGAACACCAACTCGATCGAGCTGGAATTGACCAGCGCAACCGGGCTGGCGGGGTGCGGCCCGATCTGCAACGGCATCGTCCCATGGCAGAGCGCCACGGTCCCCAGGCATAGCAGCACCCAGAGGACTAGCGCGATCAGAAGTGGGCGGCGAGCAGCCCGCGCGTCGCGCATTGCTTACGACCTCTTGTACTTCCAGTCCCGGTCCTTCCCCTCCGCGAGCCATTCGACCGTGATCGCGATGCGGCGCGCACGGGTCGCGGGACGCTTCGCCGCTGCGACCCACACGACATACTCCCGCTTCGCGCTCGCGCTGAACCTGTTGAATGTCGCGAGCGCCTTCCGGCTCTTCTTGAGCGCAGCCGCGAGGTCAGCGGGGATCTCCCCAGCGGCCTTGCCGACCTTCTTCTTTCCCTGCTCATTCAGCTTCCTTGCCTTCTTGAGATAGCGCGTCAGATCCCGCTTCGACGGCAGCTGCGAGAGATGCGTCACCCGGCCGAACTGCCCCATCGCCTCCCCGGCGCGCGACTCCGCCCGGTCGACCACCTGTCTCCCGCGCCGAATGGTGAGCACCGCGTGCTTCTTGAACGCCGCGATCCCGGCCAGCATCCCCTTGGATTCGAACCACGGGGCGCCCCACTTGATCGTTTCCGTGACGTTGGGCACCGCATTGTGCACGACCTTCCGGAGATGCTTCAGGATCGGCTTCGCGAAGTCCGCCGACTTCTCGATGTAGGCGTCGACGCGCGAATCTCTCTTCCCCATGTGCTCCCCCCTCCGTCGTTATGCCGTCAGCGCGCTTCTATATAACGCCACACTCTCCTGGTCGAACAGGCACGCGACGATCCGGTCGAACCCTCTCTCGTGTGCTCGCATGGCGCCCGTCGCGATCGTCGCCGCCAGCTCCTTCGGAAATCCGAAGATCCCCGTCGAGATCGCGGGGAAGGCGATCGAGCGGATGTCACCGCGCTCACCCGCCACCCGGAACGCACTCTCATAGGCTCGGCGCAGCACCTCCGCCTCGCCCCGCGCGCCGCCCGACCACACCGGTCCCACGGCATGCAGCACGTATCGCGCGCGGAGATTGAACCCCGGAGTCACCACCGCCTCGCCCGGCGGACACGGGGCCAACGCCTCCGCCGCCGGGACGAGATCCGGTCCCGCCGCGGCGTAGATCGCGCCGCACACGCCGCCGCCCGGCAGCAGCGCAGAATTCGCCGCATTCACAATCGCGTCCACATCGAGTGTCGTAATGTCCGCGCGGATGATCTCGATCATGTCTCCGCCACTCGATCGGTGTTCCATGTCTGCCGGTCTCGCGTTCCTCTCGACGATCGCATGTCCCGATTCTAGCGGTGTCCACCGTCGACGCGTCAGCCGAGATGCTCGCGCACGGCCCATGCGGCGTGTAGCTTGCGGGGGAAGCGCCGCACGATGCTCGATTCGCGTGCAGCGCCATCGCTCGCTCTGCGCATGGCCAATCCCAACGCTAACTCCCTGACCCGAATCAGCTTGCGGCTGATCGCGCCACTGGCGTTCAGTGTCGCGGTAGTGTCCCTATTGTTTGCAGGCTACCAGGTGCGCACCCAAAATCGCGCGCTCCGGAGCGAGCTCGAGCACCGTGCCCGAGCGCTCGCCGAAAGTCTGCAGGATCCCATCGAGGTCGATCTCGCCAAGCAGGCCGACGCCGACCTCCGCCGCATCGTCAACCGACTCGGCCAACGCGATCAGGTCGCCGGGCTCGCCGTAGTCGACCTGCAAGGAAACTCGCGCGCCGTAAGCTCGGGGCTCGACTCGGCGCTCATCAACCAGATGCAGCTCGCCGCGAATCACTGCCGCCAGGAAGCCGGCTGCGCCGCGTTCTTCAACTCCGCGGGATTGCTTTTCCATTCGTACGTCCTTCCCCTTCACGCAAACGGCGCTCCCTCCGGCTCTCTCGTCATCCTCAGCGACGCGAGCTACATCACCGACACCACACGCCGCACCTGGACCGACTCCCTCCTCCACGCCGTCGTCCAGACGCTGCTGATCGCGGCGTTCGCCTTCGTCCTCATTCGGTGGACGCTCTGGACATCGATCGCCCGCATCACCGTCTGGATGCGCTCGCTCCGCGCCGGCGGGATGTCCGCGCTCCGCCCGCCGCGCGCCGCGAGCTTCCTCGCCCCCCTCACCCACGAGGCCACCCAGATGGCCGAGAGCCTCGACGCCGCCCGCACCGCGGCCGTCGAGGAGGCTCGGCTGCGCGAAGCGGGGGAGTCCACGTGGACGGCCGAGCGGCTCCGCGTGAGCGTGAACACGAAGCTGCAGGGCGCCGGTCTCTTCGTCATCTCGAATCGCGAGCCCGTGATGCACATGCGGACACCCAACGGGATCCAGGTGATCGTTCCCGCGAGCGGAGTCGTCACCGCGCTCGAGCCCGTCGTCGTCGCCTGCGACGGGACCTGGATCGCCCAGGGCTCCGGCAGCGCCGACCACGAGGTCGTCGATGCGCACGACCGGATCCGCGTTCCTCCCGAGGACCCGCACTACACGCTCCGTCGCGTGTGGCTCACCCGGGAAGAAGAAGACGGCTACTATTATGGCTTCGCGAACGAAGGGCTCTGGCCGCTCTGCCACATCGCGCACACACGTCCCCTCTTCCGCCCCGAGGACTGGGCCCACTACCAGCACGTGAACGAGAAATTCGCGCACGTCGCGCTCGAGGAGATGGCGCACACCGAATCGCCGATGGTCCTCATCCAGGACTATCACTTCGCCCTCCTGCCGCGCCTCATCAAGGACCGGCGCCCGGACGCCCGCGTCGCGATCTTCTGGCACATCCCCTGGCCCAACTCCGAAGCGTTCCGCATCTGCCCGTGGCAGCGCGAGCTCGTGAGCGGGCTCCTCGGCGCCGATCTGATCAGCTTTCACATCCAGGCCCACTGCAACAACTTCCTCGGCACCGTCGACCGCGTCCTCGAGGCGCGCACCGACTGGGAGCGCTTCGCCGTCAACCGGCAGGGACACCGCACACTCGTCCGCCCCTTCCCGATCAGCGTGGCCTACACGGAGCCCAAGCCGGAGGCGGACCTGCCAGGCGAGCGGGATGCCGAGCGCAAGAAGGTCCTGGCCGAGCTGGGGCTGAGCGCCCGGTACATCGGCATCGGCGTCGATCGCATGGATTACACGAAGGGGATTCTCGAGCGCTTTGCCGCCATCGAGCGCTTCCTCGATGAGCATCCCGACTATCAGGGGAATTTCAGCTTCATCCAGGTCGGCGCCCCGAGCCGGACCAAGATCAAGCGCTATACCGACTTCATCAAAGAGGTGCACGACGAGGCCCAGCGCATCAACACCAAATTCCGCTCCGCGGCATCCCGTCCCATTGTGCTCCTCGAGCGCCACCACACGCACAGCGAGATCGGGCGATTCTACCGCGCGGCCGACGTGTGTATGGTGACCTCGCTGCACGACGGGATGAACCTCGTGGCCAAGGAATTCGTCGCCGCGCGCGACGATGAGCGCGGCGCGCTGATCCTGAGCATCTTTGCCGGCGCGTCGCGCGAGCTGCCGGACGCCCTCGTCGTCAACCCCTACAACGTCGAGCGCGTCGCAGAGTCGATCCGCCGGGCACTCGAGATGAGCCCCGAGGAGCAGGAGCAGCGCATGGCCCGCATGCGTCGCGTCGTCCGCGAGCACAACATCTTTCGCTGGGCCGGCAACCTGATGGCCGCACTCTCCGAGATCCGGATCGAGAAGCCGGAGGCGGTCGTGGCGTGAGCGAGCCTCGCCCACTGTTCGACGCGTGGGACGAGATCGCCCCCGCGATCGCCGGCGCGCCGCAGCTGGCCGTCCTGTCCGATTTCGATGGTGTGCTCGCGGAGATCCGCCGTCAGCCCGAGGAGGTCGAGATGCGCAGCCCGATGCGCGATGTTCTCCTCCGGCTCAAGGAGCAGGGCAACCTGGTCGGCATCGTCAGCGGACGCCGCCTCGTCAACGTCCGGAAGCACGTCGGCATCCCCGGCCTCTGCTACGGCGGCTGTCATGGCTACGTGATGCAGGACTCGCGCGGCCGACAGGTCTCGCTGGTCGATCGGGAGGAGACGGCTCTGCTGGCGCGGGTGCGACAGCATCTGGCCCCCAAGCTCCACCAGCTGAAGGGGATCAATCTCGAGGTCAAGGAAGCGGGACTCACGGTTCATTACCGCGCCGCCACCCCCGCCGCCACGCAACAGGCGCTCGCGCTCGTCGTGGAGGCGGTGGCACTCGACGACCGGCTGGAGCTGCTCGGCGGCAAGAAGGTCTGGGAGATTCTACCCGGTTCACGCGTCAACAAATGGACGGCCGTCCGCGTGCTGCTGGCGCTCGAGGATCGCTCGGACGCACTCCTGATCTACATTGGCGACGACGCCACCGACGAGCGCGTGTTCGCGCGGATGCGCGGCATTTCGGTCGTCGTCGGCAAGACCACCGATACCGCGGCGGAATACTTCGTGCAGGGACCATCCGATGTCCGGCAGCTTCTGGAGCGCATCGCGGAGAGGAGAGGATGAGAAAGGCGAAGACCCCATTCAAATTCATTGCGGCGTCCTATCTCATTCGGATCGGTCGCGAGCGAGCCCATACCCTGGCGGAGCTCGCGGCGTGCCTGAGGGAGGTCTCGGACGCGTCGATCTTCTACCACACCTTTCAGAGCCTCGAGGAGTACCACTACACGGCGTTCTCGAGCGACTTCGCCCAGTGGGCGATGGCGGCGTGCAACCAGACGACGCTCGCCGAGCGATTGGCGGCGATCGACGTCGGCGAGTTCCTCTCGATCGATGGGCTGCGCGACGCTCTCGTGCGCGCCGTCGAGGAGCACAACGCCCAGCACCCCGATTGGCAGAATAACATTGCGTTCGAGCCGTTCTACTTCTGCGAGGAGGTCGACTTCACGCTCCCGCTCGAGATGCGCGCGAGGACACTCGCCGAGCTCGCCAACGGGATCGAGAAGCTGAGCCTCCAGTCGCTGCACCATCACTTCATTAGCTCGCGGCTCCGCCTGCACCTCAAGACCAACGATTTCTCCTACTGGATCGAGAACCAGCTCGATCTGCCGGAGCTCGCGCAGCGGCTGAACCGCCTGGACTTTCACACCAATACGCTCGACGGGCTGCGCGAAGAGCTCGTGACGGCGATTCGCCGGTGGGCCGATCGATGACGACCGAAGCGAGTCCCGGACGCGCACTCCACCTCGACGACTACGCTGCCGTCGTGGGGCAGCCGGAGATCGACGAGATCCACGCGATCGCCGATCACCTCCGGGGGAGCCGCGTTCAGATGGTGAACTCGACCGCGGTCGGCGGCGGGGTCGCGGAGATCCTCGCACGGCTCGTTCCGCTCATGGAGGAGGTCGGCGTACCGACCCGCTGGGAGGTCATGACGGGGGGCAGCGAGTTCTTCTCCATCACCAAGGCCTTCCACAACGCCCTCCACGGCGCACCGTATGAAGGGGTCCAGACGTGGTTCGACACGTTTCTCGCGACGAACGAGGAGAACCAGCGGCGGATCACCCTCGACGCGGACTACGTCGTGATCCACGACCCCCAGCCGGTCGCGATGGTCCGCTCGCGGGGCGTGCCGCGCAACCATTGGGTCTGGCGCTGCCACATCGATCTGTCGCAGCCGAATCCCGACGTGTGGAACTTCCTGCGCCCTTTCGTCGAGCGGTACGACGCCTCCCTCTTCTCGTCCCCCGCGTTCACCCAGGGGCTCGCGATTCCCCAGTACCAGTTCGCGCCGACGATCGATCCGCTCGCGGACAAGAACAAGGAGCTCGAGCCCGAGTACGTCCAGAGCGTCTTCGACCGTTTCGGGATCGACACCACGCGGCCGATCGTCACGCAGATCTCGCGCTTCGACCGGCTCAAGGACCCGGTGGGAGTCATCCAGGCGTATCAGATCGTTCGCAAGCACACCGATTGCCAGCTCGTGCTGGCGGGCGGGAGCGCGAGCGATGACCCCGAGGGGAACGCCGTGCTGCTCGAGGCGCGGGAGGCCGCGGGGAACGATCCCGACATCCATCTCCTGAACCTCCCGCCGTGGAGCTATCTCGAGATCAACGCGCTCCAGCGCGGCTCGACGATCATGGTGCAGAAATCATTGCGCGAGGGATTTGGGCTGACGGTGACCGAGGCGCTCTGGAAGAAGAAACCGGTCGTGGCGGGCGCGGTCGGCGGGATCCTGCTCCAGGTGCTGCACAAGATCACCGGGATGCTGGTCCACTCCGTCGAAGGGTGCGCGTATCAGATCCGGTATCTGCTCGCGAATCCGGAGGTCGCCCAGCGCCTCGGGGAGAACGGCCACGAGCACGTGAAGGAGAATTACCTCCTCACGGCCAACCTGAAACGCTACCTGATCCTGTTCTCGATATTGTCGCGGTCGTCGTAGGGGCGGCGTAAGGGCGGTGTAAGGGCGGCATCCCTGCGACGTTACCAACCGGCGACGACGGCGGGCGACAATTTCGCCGTATCGCCGACGTAGGCGAACGCGATCCCGCGCATATAGGTGCGGGCCACGCGCTGCACATTGGCGGGACTCACGGCCCGCAGCTCGTTCACGAAGCGATCCGCCTCGCGGTAATCGCCGCGGTACAATTGCGCCCGTGCCAGGAAATTCGCCTGGTCCGCGTTCGTCTCGTTGTCGAGGAAATACTGCGTGATGAAGAGCTGCACGAGGCGATCGAGCGCCCCGGGGTTCACGTCCTCCGTCTGGAGCCGCTGCACCTCGGTCCGCATGAGCGCGAGCGTCGTATCGGGGAATTCGGTCGTGACGTAAAGTCCCCCGGCGGTCAGCGCATGATCCACGAAGGGTGCCTCGACGGCATACGAGAGATGCCGCTCGGATCGGATCACCCCGAACAGCTCGCCCTCGAGCGCGGCGGTCGCCACGCGCAATGGCTGATAATCCGGGCTGCTCGCCGCAGGGCCGTGGTAATAGCCCAGGATATAGTTGGTCGGCAGTGACCGCTGCGCTTCGACCAGCTCCGGCATCCCCGGCCCCGGCGCGCGCGGAATGGTCCAGCGATACGTCCCGAGCGGCAGGCGCCCGATGGTGGACACGACGAGGTGCGTGACCTGCGCCCGCGTGACGTTGCCGACGACGACGAGGAGGATGCGGGAGCGCACGACCTGCGTCGCCTCGTAGCGCCGCAGCATCGCGCGGGTCAGGCCTGTGATCGACTGCGCCGACCCCGAAATCGACCGCGCGTACGGCGTCCCCTCGTGCGTCATGCTGTCGGCGAGATCCGAGACGAGCGCATCGGGGCTGTCGCGGCGCTGGCGCACCCCCGACAGATACTGCTGCCGCACGAACTCGACGGCCTCCGAATCGATCGCGGGATACATCAGGCGGTCGGCCATGACGGCCCACGTCGGATCGAAGCTGCGTACCGTCGCCTGCACGCGAAATGCCGTCCAATCGACGTCGGGCTCGACCACGATCTGCGTTCCGAGCCGCGCCATCGTGAGGCGCAGCGCGTCGCGGGATGCGTGCGTCGTCCCGTGCTCCGACACGTCGAGGAGAAAGGGCTCGATCCCTTCCGTTGCCGCCGTGGTCTGCCGCACGCCACCCAGCAGATAGACGTTGGCCGTTACGACCTCGTTCGATGTGACTTGCCGGAGGATGACCGGGATGCCGGCAGCCACGAACTTCGTCGTCATCGTGTCGGCGACGCCTGCGGTGCCGTCGGTCTCGGGGGGCATCGCCCCCCGCGCCCCCCAAAATCCTATGTGACTGGTTTCGGCCTTCGGCCGACCAGGGGGCTGCCGCCCCCTGGACCCCTGGTCGAAAACTGCCTCCGCTCTCACGTGAGAAGGGCTGAACTCGTCCGCCGCGCTCTTTGGGAGTCGAGGGAGCAACGCCCCCTGCTGCAACGTGGCCGTGCATCTGGGGAGTTTGAGGGCGCAGCCCTCAATAGAAAAAAATTCGGGGGGCGCGGGGGGCAGAACCCCCCGGGATCCTGCGGCACACAGCACGCCGGACAGCAGAGCAGAGCCAAATCCCGTTCTCATTGCGTCGGCGCCCCCGTCAGATCCACTTCCGTCAGGCCGATCGACTGGCGGTCCGCCGGCGAGATCAGCACCCCCGTCACGTGCGGCTTCCCCACGATGTACTTCCGCGCGTACGCCTGCAGGTCCGCCGCCGTCCGGGTCGCCATGTGGTCCACGTATCCCATGTAGTACTCGAGGCTCGCGACGCTCCACCAGAATCCGATCGTGTGCGTGTACGCCGTCGTGCGCTCGCGCCCGAACGCCGAGCTCACTTCGCGCGCCGTCTTCACCTCGGCCAGCTGCTCCGCCGTGACGGAACCGGCGCTGTCGAAGCGCGCGATCTCGCGATCGAGCGCCGCGAGCGCGGGACGGAGCTTGTCGGCCGTCGTCTGCCCGCTGATCGTGATCGGCCCCACGTGGTCGAGCGTGTAGTAATTCACGAGGACCCCTTGCCACAGGCCGCTGTCCACGAGAGCGCGCTGAAAGCGCGATCCGGGCTCGTTCATCGCATCGGAGAACACGTCGGCCGCGTACGTGGCATCGGGATCCTCCCGCACGCTGGGTCCCTGCCACTGCACGAGAACCGTCACCGCGCCCACGTCGGCTTCGGAGATCACACCCTCGTTGTGGGTGAGCGGTGGGATCGGCGGCACCGGGTTCGCCACAAACGGATCCGGCTCCCGGGGCCAGTCACCGAACGCTGAATCGGCTAGCGCGAACGCCGCGGCGGGCGTGACGTCCCCCGTGATGAAGAGCGCCGCGTTGTTCGGGACGTAATACGCCTTCTGGATGGCGCGCATTTGCTCGGGCGTGACGTTCCGGACGACTGTCCGGTCGCCAATCACGTTCTTCCGGCTCCAGTTTCCGGGCCAGAGCTTCTGTCCCATCTCCCGCGTCAGTCTGAACGCGGGACTCGCCTCCTGCCGATCGTACTCGCCGAGCACGACCTCCTTCTCCCGCGCGAGCTCCTGTGGCTTGAAGAGCGGCCCCCGCAGTGCGGCCGCCATGAAGTGGACGCCACCCGACAGATGGTCCGAGGGCAGCGACACGTAATAGTTGACGCGCTCCTCCTCCGTCGAGCCGTTGTAGACGGCGCCCAGGTCGTTCGCGCGCTCCGCGAACAGCTCACCCTCCGGATAGGTGGCGTTCGCCTGGAAGAACATGTGCTCGTACATATGCGCGAGCCCCTCGGTCGCCGGCGTCTGCGTGAACGACCCGTTCTTCACATCGATCTCCACCGTGGCCAGCGGCACGCCGTGATTCTCGAGCACGATCACCTCGAGGCCGTTGTCGAGGACCTTGCGATGAATCGACTGCTCGAGGATGCCGCGCTCGGTCGTCGGGCGCTCGGTCCGCTGGTGGTCCGTCGCCTGTTGCCCACCGCACGGACGCGGCGTCACCCCGACGGCCACCGCCATCACGGCGACGCCCGCGACGACATACTTTCTCTGAGTCATGACTGAAAACGCTCCCCCTTTCCCTTCCCCCGCTCCTCCCCCCCCAGCGCCCGCCGGCCCCCAGCTCGAAGCGCTCGCCGGCACGCTGGATCCGGCACGCCTCCGCCGCAACGTAGCGCTCGCGCCCTACACGACTTTCCGCATCGGTGGGCCCGCGGACCTGTTATACGATGCCGCCTCGGCCGATGATCTCGCAAATGCCGTCACCGCCGCGCGCGCGGCCGGCGTCCCGTTCTTCGTCCTCGGCCTCGGCGCGAACATCCTCGTTGGCGATCGCGGCGTCCGCGGACTCGTGATTCGCAATCGGGCGGACCACTTCCGTCTCGCCGGCGATGGACGGCTCTGGACCGAAAGTGGCGCCATCCTGAGCTCGCTCATCGCGCACGCCGTCGCGCACGGATTCTCCGGGCTCGAGCACTACGTCGGGATCCCGACGACCGTCGGCGGCGCGCTCTGGCAGAACCTGCACTTCCTTTCTCCGGCGCCTGCCCGCGACCGCACGATGTTCATCGCCGAGATCTTCCGCTCCTGCGAGCTGCTCGGCCCCGACGGCACCCGCCGCACCGCCGACCGCCACGCCATGGAGTTCGGATACGACACGAGCCTGCTGCATGACACCCACGACGTCGCTCTGTCGGCCACCTTCCAGCTCGAGCGCGGCGACACCGACGCGATGCACCGCGTCATGCAGGAGAATCTGAGCTGGCGCGGGGCCAAGCATCCGTGGCTCGAGTACTATCCGAGCGCGGGGTCGATCTTCCAGAAGATCGAAGGGGAAGGCGCCGGACGACTCATCGAGCAATGCGGGCTCAAAGGTGTCCACGTCGGCGACGCCCAGGTCTCAGTCATTCACGCGAACATCATCGTGAATCGGGGACACGCGACGGCGGCCAATGTGCGCGAGCTCATCGCCACCATCCAGGACACCGTCGAAAAAAGATGCCACCTGCGACTGGAGCCTGAGATCGGATTCGTCGGCGAATTCTGACGCGCGACGAGCGCCATCACGAGGGTCAATTGGAACATTCACCGGATCCTTCGGGGTATTGTTCAGGGACTACCACCACACCGAGAGTTCGCACATGCACCATCTAGCGCAGCTCCGTTCGCTGACCCTCGCGACCCTGTTCGCCGCCGTCAGCGGGGCAGGCTCCAGCGGTGCTCTCGGAGCGCAGGACGCAGCGGCGCCAGCTCCCGCGCCTTCGAGTCCGGTGCCGACGCCGCCCGACGCGTCGGATCCGCCGGCGGTGGCCGGGCGCATCGCGTATCTCGAGGGTGCCGTGTCGTTCCGCCCGGCTGCCGGGGATACATGGGCGCTGGCCGAGCTGAACCGCGCGATCTCGACGGGGGACCGGCTGTGGGCCGATACCGTCGGACGGGCCGAGGTCGAGGTGGGGGCCAATGCCTTCCGTTTCTGGAACCAGACGGAAGTCGATGTCGTGCACCTCGATGACCACGCGCTGCAGCTGCGGATCCCCCAGGGAACGACGACGCTGCGCGTGAAGTCCTTGGGCCCGGGGGGGATCTACGAGCTCGACGCGCCGAATGCGGCCGTGGCGATCGGCCAGGCCGGGGAATACCGCGTCGATGTCTCCCCGGATGGGCTCACGACGAACGTGACCGTCTGGTCGGGCGACGTGCACGTCACGGCCTCGGGATCCACCTTCGACGTCAACGCGCACCAGGTCGCGACGATTCACGGCGACAGCGCCGCGACGTACAACGTGGCCGATGTCGGCTCCCCGGACGCGTTCGATCAATGGTGCACCACGCGCGATCAGCGCGAGGACCGCGCGACGGTCTCGACGCGATATGTGTCGGCGGACATGGGCGGGGTTGAGGACCTCGATGAGGCTGGGACCTGGGCGACGGAGGCGGACTACGGGCCGGTCTGGTATCCAACCGGCATCGTCGTAGGGTGGGCCCCCTATCATTTCGGCCATTGGGCGTGGGAAGGCCCGTGGGGATGGGTCTGGGTGGAGGATGAGCCATGGGGCTGGGCGCCATTTCACTACGGGCGCTGGGCCTTCATCGGCAGCCGGTGGGGCTGGTGCCCCGGCCCGGGCATCTACCGCCCGGTCTTCGCGCCGGGGCTCGTCGCATTCGTCGGTGGCGCCGGCTGGGGCGTATCCGTGGGATTCGGCGCGGGCGTGGCCGTCGGCTGGTTCCCCCTCGCTCCCCACGAGCCCTACTTTCCGCCGTACGCAGCCGGGATCGGCTATCGGCAGCGCGTCAACGTCTTCGTCAATGTGACGAACGTCAACGTCACGAACTTCAACTACCGGAACCGGGGAGTCCCGGGCGCGGTGGTCGCCATGCCGCAGGACGCATTCGCCCGCGGCGACCCGGTGGCGCGCGCGGGGCGCCCCGTGCCTCTGGCCGCCGCGGCGTCCGCCCGTGTGATCGGTACGGGCCCGGGCGTCATTCCGACCTCTGCCGGCCTGGCCCCGCTCCGTTCGGTTAATGGTCGGCCAGCGGCCGTCCCGCCTGCACGACTCGCCGCACGTACCGTAGTCGCGAACCACGCACCGCCACCGGCGCCGGTTCCTTTTGCCGCGCAACGGCAAGCGATAGTAGCCAACGGCGGACGCCCCCTTACCGTCCAGCAGCGGTCGACCGTTCGGTCGACCAATGCAGCCGTGGTGCGTCCGACGACTTTCCCCGTGCGATCGGCGGCGGCGCCTCTCGCGGGTCACACGCTCGCTCCGGCGCGCCCCGGTCTGCCCGCTCCATTGCCCGCGCTCGCGCAACCGCGTGCGGTCGGAATACCAACGGTACATCCCTCGACCTCGCCGACGCTCGATGACGAATTCCACACGCAGAGCTCGCAGATGGAAAGCCGGCACGTGCAGGAGTTCGCCAAGCCACCGGCCGGCGAGTCGCCGGAGGCGCTAGCCGCGCGGCAGGAGGGGGAGCATCGCTCGCTGCAACAGCAGTACGAGGGCGCCAAGGCGCGGGGTGCGCAGCACATGCCGGCCGCACCGCGCGGCGGCGGCGGCGGCGGGAAACCGCATCGGTAGGGGCGCGGGTGGCCAGGAGGCCGCCCCTACGGTCCGTGCCATCCTTACAGTCCACCCGCCAAACGGAACACCAACTGAAAGCCGGGGCTGCTACCGTCGCCGCTGAGCGGGCGGGCGATCCCCACGCCGATCGAGCCACCGAAGAAACGGAGCACGACGTTGGCTGACGTTCGTGCGTCGCCCGTCGGCTTGGACGCCGGGTAATAGGCTCCTATGACGGGGTCGATGAGAGGAGCATCCGTCGCGGGATTCACGCGCGGGCCGAGTGCGATCAGCGCCTCGCGCGCGGCGGTCGTCGAGGCCGCGGCCCACCCGTGCTGCACCTCGAGCGCCAGTGTCGGCGCGGGGCTGGGCAGGATGACCCCCTCGACACGCAGTGGGGCACGCCAGATGGGCAGCGCATAGCGTATGTGCTCCTGCAGGACGGCGGCCTGGTTGCCGCCGAACTCCTTGTAGTCATACGCGAGCAACCCCTCCGTATAGCCGATCTCGAACAACTGCTGCGGCGGGATGCGGGACGCCGCGACGACGCCGGCGTCGAGTCGGGCGCCAATGACAAAGGGGCCGACCGGGCGGTGCGCCGTGACGCGCCCCTCGACACGCTGCCACGCAAGCTGTCCGACCGCCCCCTCGTATCGGAGGCGGGCACCGACTCCCGATCCGACCAACCCGGCGTCGACGGCCGGGTTGTAGGCGATCAGGACCGCCCCGCGGACGTAATCCCCCTTCAGCACTCCGCGATTGGGCCGTAGCAGCGAATCGCTCATGAACCAGTCCGGCGGGAAGATCCCTTTCCTGAGTCGCGCGCGGTCGCCGTCATCCTCGCCCGGGCCGAGCTCGATGCGTGTCACAACGGGGGTCGCTGCCGGGCCGCCCCAGATGTGCGCCGCGTACACACGCGCCTCGCGCCGGTCGACGTAGTCGTAGTTGTCCTGGGCGACCAGGGCAATCAGCCCGGGCCCAGACAAGTGAGGCGTCGTGAAATCATTGGTATTGTCGAGCGTCCGCGAGCCCTCGACCCCGGCGAACCATTGATCGCGATTCCATTCGAGCGTCAGGGAACCGCGTGCAGTCCGCTCCCACCACGCCCAGCCCGCGTTTGCTCGCGCCGTGACGCCGGGCGCCGCGTCCCGAAATGCCAGGGCCGCCCCAAAACCGGTATACAACCCTTCGACACGATCGAAGTGCACGATGTCGCTGAACTGATCGGTGCGGAAATCCAGTCGGGGCCGGCCGGTGTTACGCCACCGGTCGGGGAGGAGATCCCGAAAATCATTCGCCCGCACCGATGCTGTTGCCAGACCGAGGGGTGCATCCCATTGCTCCGAGTGTGCGACACTATCCGACGGTGCGAAGGTCAGCGCGTGCGGGAGGAGCTCCAGGGTATCCGCGGCGGGGGGTGGCGCGACGACCGTCGTGTCGTTGAGCGTGTAATCGGCGAAGTGCGTGACGACGCGGAGCACCGACCGCGTGTCGCCGGCGGCGGCCGAGCCGATCTGCGCCTCGATGCGTTGCGTCGTCGGGAGCCAGAATTGCCCGTCGACCTCGGCGTTCGTGAGGTCGACGAAGAAGGCGCTCTGCATTGCGGCGTCCTCGATCCGCGCGCCCAGGCTCCGGTGCACCCCGACGAGGCTGAACGTGCCGCGCATGCGAACGATCTGATGCCGGGTGGCATCCACGTAGACGTTGCCCTCGAACAGCGCCGTGGGCTGGGCGATCCTGCTGCGTGGGACGACGTGTACGCGTGCGACCGGGATGACCTCCGTTCCCGCGCGGAGCGTCAGCACCGTGTCGCCTCCGCTGAATCGATAGACCCTCTCGCGGTCGGCGGCGAAGGGATGTACCACGGCCACCGAGGCGTTGCTGCCGGCGCGCCGCCGCAGGCGTCGCCGTTCCGTGGTGTCGCTCCCCGCAAAGAGATCGAGCCGATTGCCATAGAGAACGGGGACGGTCCACGCCTGACGGACGATGCCCAGCGCCGAGAGGTTGACACCCGAGAGCTGGGCGCGGTAGCCGATCACGTGCTGCGAGAACGCGCCCGAGCGCAGCCACCGCAGAATCGTCTCGACCTGCTCAATTTGGTCCGTCCCTTCCGTCCCGTTCGGCCAGCGGGTGAGGAAGGAGAATTCGGTCTCCGCGCGTGCGCGATAGGATACGAGACCCGGCGGGACTCGCGTGTTCTTTTGCGCGACCGCGGCAACCAGGGTCCGGAGGGCGGCGCTGGTGTAAAGCGAATCGGCTGAGGTCGCTTCGCGTGACTGTCTGTCGCCTTCCTGGGCCCCCGCAAATCCCGGAACGATGAGAACGACCGTGACTCCGATGCGGACGGCGAGCGATGCGGGCACGCGGGAAACATATTTGTGCACGATGTCCCTCGCGCTCAAACGCATCACCGTGCCGCGTGTCGTGCGCGAGTATTGGGAGGAGAGCCGAGCCCCACGATACAGCCTGCTCTTCGCGCTCCCCCTTCTCCTGCTGTACGAGGGACTCGCGGCCGTGCTCGACGCGGGGCAGCCGAACGGGATCCGCAACGGTGCCGATGTCTTGCTGCGGCAGATGTTCGTCGCCGTGTCGGGGCGGTACGCGCCGGTCGTCTTCGGCGTGACCGTTCTGGGGCTCAGCGTCTGGTACGTCACGCGCGATCTGAAGCGGACGCGCGCGCCCCTCGAGGGGGGAGTGTTCGCCACGATGTTCGCGGAATCGCTGACCCTCGCTCTCCTCTTCGGGACCGTGGTCGGCACGGTAACGACGCATCTGATCCATCCGCATCTCGCCACCGCGTGGCCGCTCGGCCGCGTCTCTCTCGCCCCCACACCGCTGGCGCATCCCGCATTCGCTCCGACGCACCGCATCGCATCCCGCGCCGCACTCGGCATGATCGGCCGCCAGACGACCGCCACGCGGGTCATGCTCTCCCTGGGCGCGGGACTCTACGAGGAGCTCCTCTTCCGCGTCATCCTCGTCACGGCGTTCGCCGCGTCCTTCCGCGTGCTCTTCGGATGGCGAACATGGGTCGCGGGCACGGCGGCCGCCATGGCGGCCGCAACGATCTTTGCCGCCTTCCACTACGTCGGACCCTATGGCGACGTCTTTCGGCTCGACTCCTTTGTCTTCCGCTTCATCGGAGGGCTGGCGTTCAGCGCGCTCTATCTGACGCGCGGCTTCGGCATCACGGCGTGGACGCACGCGCTGTACGACCTGTCCGTCCTGCTGGGCTAGGTAGGGGCCGGCTTCAGTCGGCCCGTAATAGAACCAGGGCAGGGGCGGGCTATACGGATTCCTGATACGGATCCGGGCGGGCTGAAGCCCCCGCCCCTACCGTATGGATGGAACGGCCCTCGCCATGACCGTTAGGGCAGCGTCATTGCGAGCCGGCGCAGCCGGCGAAGCAATCGCGTGATGAAACACAATGCTTTAGCCCTTCAGGTCGCTTGCGCAACGTAACACTCACGATATACTTTTAGATATATCGTAAGCATTGATTATCACGTTATATCGTAGGCTCGGAGGAGAGATAATGTTTCGAGATTGGGAGAAGTATGCGCGCGGCCCGCGTCACGGACGGTGGCGGGGTGGGCCCGGAGGTCCGTTCCGGGGCCGGATGTTCGAGCAGGGAGATCTCAAGTACGTCATCCTGAAGCTGCTCGCGGAAAAGCCGCGGCATGGGTACGAGGTCATCCGCACACTCGAGGAGCGGATGGGGGGCGCGTACGCCCCGAGTCCCGGCGCGGTGTATCCGACCCTCACCATGCTCGAGGAGATGGGGTACGCCCGCGCGACGACTGACGACCAGGGGCGGAGGATCTACGACATCACCCCCGAGGGTCGCGCGTATCTCGAGCAGAATCGGTCGCAGGTCGACGAGATCTTCGCCCGCATCGCCGAATTCGCAACCAACTTCTTCGGTCCGCCCATGGTCGACGTGCATCGCGCATTCCGCGACCTGGCCCGCGCGACATACGCGACGGCCCTGCATGTGAAAGACCCGGTGGCGATCCGCAAGATTCACGATGTCCTCGCCACGGCGGCCTCGGAGATCGAGAGCCTGAGCAAGGAAGCCGCCCCGATTCATACCACGTCCGCGGCGTAATTCCGAGTATACCGGCGTCCCTGGCGCGACCAGGGCTCCGCCGGTAGTGTTCTCCTCCCAGTGCCGACCTTCTTTCTCGCCAGCTTCATCGCGGGCCTCGTCGTCTCGGTGTTCGCGATGCTCCACGGTGTCGAGCGACGGAGCGGATTCGCCATCAACCGCGCCATGGTCGCCGGCTTCGCAACTCTCTTTGGCGCGGTGGGCTACCCGCTCATCCACTCGACCGGTCTCCGCCAGGGTCCAATACTCCTGATCGCCGGATTTGCTGGTGCCGTGGGCGCGGCGATCGCCCTTGCGCTCGTGGTCGGATGGGCGATCCCCTCGGCGCGGGCCGAGGTTATCGACGAGCGGTTCCTGCTCCAGGGATCGTTCGCCCGCGTCACAGCCGTCGCGGCGGATGGCGCGACGGCGACGATCAGTTACGTGGTGGACGGTGTCACCCATAGCGCGCTCGCCCGGGGCCTCGATGGCATACGACTTGATGCAGCAAGCGATGTCGTGATCGAGCGCGTCGAGGACGGCGTCGCGTACGTCGAGCCGTGGGCACAGGTCGAGGCGCGATTGTAGATTAGCTCGGAGAAAAGGGGAGGGGCGATGTCGGACGCAGCCATTTTCGTCGTCGTATTCGGCGGGCTGTTCGTGCTCCGCATCATCGCGGCGACCATCTTCTTCTACTACATCCTCCCGCGCGGCGACCGATGCCCGTATTGCGACACGGCGACGATCAGGGTGCAGCCCGCGGGATGGAACAGGCTCGTCCCCTTCCTCCGGAGCAGCTGGTGCTACGCTTGTGGCTGGGAAGGTCTCCTGCGCCACGGCGCACTGACCCCCGAAACCGCGGAGACGAAGCTCACGGAACCGGTATAGGCCAGCGCCCGTGCCGCACGTCATGCGCGCGATTCGCATCCGGGCGACCGGCGGCGCCGAGGTCCTCGAGCTCGCGGAGCTACCCGTCCCGACACCCGGCCCGGGACAGGCATTGGTGGAAATCAGCTATTCCGGGGTCAACTTCGTCGACATCTACGTCCGGACGGGACTCTACAAGGGGCCGCTCCCGGTGGTTCCGGGCGATGAGGCCGCGGGCGTCGTGCGCGCCGTCGCACCCGATGTGTCCGACATTGCCGTTGGGGATCACGTCGCGTATGCGATGGCGCGCGGCTCGTATGCGGAATACGCCGTCGTTCCCGCCGCCAAGCTGGTGCGCGTGCCGCCGGGGATCGCTGACCGCCTGGCGGCCGCGGTGATGCTGCAAGGGATGACCGCCCACTACCTCGCGCGCTCCACCTACCCTCTGGGACCGAACGACACCGCGCTGGTCCATTCGGCCGCCGGGGGCGTGGGCCAGCTCCTCGTGCAGATCGCCAAGCTCGCCGGGGCACGCGTGATCGGAACGGTGTCCTCGACCGCCAAGGCGCAGGTCGCGCGCGGCATTGGCGCCGACGAGGTGATCGACTATGCCACACAGGATTTCGCCGCGGAGGCCCGCCGTCTCACCGGGGGACGCGGGGTCGACGTCGTCTACGATGGCGTCGGCGCGACGACGTGGGAGGGTAGCCTCGACGCGCTGCGACCGCGCGGCATGCTCGTGTCCTTCGGCAACGCGAGCGGACCGGTCCCCCCGATCTCCCCTCTCGCCCTCGGTGCGAAGGGGTCGCTCTTCCTGACGCGGCCCTCGCTCGGAGCGTACATCGCAACCCGCGCCGAGCTGGAGTCGCGCGCGCACGATCTTTTTACATGGATCGCGAACGGCTCTCTCCGCGTCGCGATCGACCACGTCTACTCGCTCGAGGAAGCCGCCCAGGCACAGCGTGCCCTCGAGGAGCGACACGCCACGGGAAAGGTGTTGCTTGCGCTACATCGGGAATAAGCAAAAGCTGCTCCCGTTCATCGGAGAGACAATCGCCGGTCTCGGCATTGGCCGCCGCCGCGGCCGCGCGCTCGACGCATTCTCGGGGACGGCAACCGTGGGAAGCGCACTCAAGGCCGCGGGCTTTGCCGTCACCGCGTGCGATCTCATGCGCTTCAGCTACGTCTTCCAGCGCGCCTACATCGTGGCCGACGCGTATCCGACGTTCGACGCGCTGGCAGATGACCCCGCGATCCGGCGGGTGCGACGCCGGCGGGATTTCGCGATACGCGTCGCGGCGCGGCGCAGCACGGCCACGGCGGATCCCCCCGAGCGGCAGACGCTGGACGAGATCTGCGTCTACCTCGATAGCTACCTCGACCCGGAATCGGGCTTCATCACCACGCACTACGCAGCCCCCGCCGACCGCGCCGCGGACGGCGACCAGCGCGGGTATTTCACGGCGGAGAACGCGCGGCGGATCGATGCCATCCGCCACCAGATTCACGACTGGCGGGTGGCTCGTGCGATCACGGAGGAGGGCCACGACATCCTGCTGGCGGCTCTGCTCGAGGGATCCGACGCGGTGGCGAACACGGCGGGGGTCTATGCCGCCTGGATCAAGGCGTGGCAGGGGAACGCCCGGCATTCGTTCCGCATGCGGCCGCGCGCGCTCGTCGTCGGGACGGGGCTCACGTGCCACGCCCATCATGGCGACGTGAGCGCGCTCGTCCCGCGACTGGGCCACTTCGATCTGCTCTACCTCGATCCGCCGTACAATGCGCGGCAATACAGCGCGTACTATCACATCCCGGAGATCCTCGCCAAAGGCTGGTACGACGGTCTCCCGGAGATTCGGGGGAAGACCGGCCTCCTCGCCGACACGGCGCTCAAGTCCGCCTGGTCGGTACCCGCACAATGCGTGGAGGCCTTCCGCGATCTCATTGCGCGGGCCGACGCGGATCACGTGCTGCTCAGCTACAACAGCGAAGGAATCATTCCGGAGCAGGCGATCGAGGATGTCCTCGTCGCCGCGGGACGACGGGGGAGCTATCGCAAGACCGCGCGCGTGTACCGGCGCTACCGCTCGGACCGCACGAGCGCGCGGCGGCAGTATCGCGCCGATGCCGTGGAGGAATACCTCTACTACGTCCGGCTGAAACGCCGGACCCCGCGCGGCATCCCGACATCGGCAGCGGCCTGACGTACGGGCCGCGGGCCGATCACGATCGACCCCCTACAGGAATCGCGTAACGCGGTCGATATCGTGGCGATGTGGGTGGTGGCCCGATTCCGCCGCGACACCCATGGCGACGATCGCCGGGATCGTGGCGTGGGCGGGTATATCGAGTAGCGCTTTCACCGCGTCCGGCTTGAAGCCCAGCATCGGCGACGTGACGTAGCCCATTGATTCGGCCGCGAGGAGCAAGTAGCCGAGCGCGATGTAGGAGATCGCGTGCCCCCACGCCGCGAGGTCCGCTGGGGCCTTGCTCCCGATATTGTTCCGGATCCGGTCGGCGTATTTCGCCTGCGCCTCGGCAGCAATATCCGGATACGCCGCTTCGTACGCGTGCGCGATCGCGTCGGGCATATCCGAATACAGCACGACGACGACGGGGGCGCCGCCAACCTGCGCCTGATTGTTCGCGGCGTTCTGCAGCTTCGCCTTGAGTGCGGGCTCGCGGACGACGACGAAGCGCCACGGCTGCACGTTCATGGGCGACGGCGCGGACATCGCCGTGTCGATGATCGCTCGGAGATCATCTTCGGGAATAGGGTCCGCCGTGTACTTGCGGACCGACCTGCGCTGGGCCGCCGCCGCACGCACGGTCAACTCTGAGGTGAGACGTGGCACGTGATAGAGTGGAGAAAAAAGAGAGTAGAGGGGAGAAAGTGCGACGTGCAGCCGGATTAGTCGGCGGAGATGCTGTCGAGTTCCCGGGTCGGAGCCCGATGGCGGCGCTCGATCTCGATCAGCAGGTTCTGGAGATCGCTTGGGCTCACGCCCGATATCCGTGAGGCCTGCGCCAGAGTGGCCGGGCGGATCGCCGCGAGCTTCTGTCGCGCTTCGATCGTGAGCGACGTCATCGCCGCATAGGGCAGATCGGCGTCGAGTGTGCACGCGCCCATGCGCTTGACGCGGTCCGCCTGCTCCCGCTCGCGCGCGAAATATCCCGCGTACTTGATCTCGAGGTCCGTCGACACGATAGCGTCCCGCGGCAGCCCCGCGCCGATCCCGGCGGCCGCGAAGAGGGCGTCGAGCGACACACCCTGTCGCCGTGCAAGCTCGGCGATCCGCACCGGGTGAGCGAGCGTCGCAGTGCCGGCGGCGGCGAGGAGGGCGTCCACCTGCTCCGGCCGCACGGCCGTCTCCTCCGCCAGCGCCCGCGCCGCGTCTTCCGCTACCAGGCGCCGATCGGCGACCGCGTGCTCGCGCTCGTCGTACAGACCGAGCGTGACGGCGACCGGCGCCAGGCGCCGGAGCGCGTTGTCCTGGCGCACCGTGAGGCGGAACTCGGAACGGGAGGTAAAGAGCCGATAGGGCTCGTCGACACCCCGCGTCACGAGATCGTCGATGAGCACGCCAATGTACGAGCTCTCGCGACCCAGAATGAGCGGCTCGCGCCCCAGGACGACGAGCGCGGCGTTGAGACCGGCCATGAGGCCTTGCCCCGCCGCTTCCTCGTATCCGGTGGTGCCGTTCACCTGGCCGGCGAAGTAGAGACCGTCGACGGCGCGCACGGCGAGCGTCGCATCGAGCTGCGTCGGCGGGTAATAGTCGTACTCGATCGCGTAGCCCGCGCGCGTCATGCGGACGTCCGCGAGGCCCGGAATCGCCCGCAGCACCTCGAGCTGGACCGCCGCCGGCAGCGACGTTGAGAGCCCATTTACATACAGCTCCGCCGTATCGTGCCCTTCCGGCTCGAGGAAGAGCTGGTGCCGCTCGGCCGTCGGGAACTTCACGACCTTATCCTCGACGGACGGGCAATAGCGCGGACCGCGGGAGGCGATCGCACCCCCGTACATTGCCGACTCCCCAATGTGCTCCGCGATGAGCGCGATTCCGGCGGGTCCCAACGTCGTGATCCAGCACGGGAGCTGCGCAGGGTGACGGGCGCCACCGGCCGTCACGCGCGGGGCGGCCCAGAAATGCGACCACGAGTAGTCGAATGCCTCGATCTCGCTCTCCTGCGCTTCGAGGCGCGCGATGTCCACGGAGCGGCCGTCGATGCGGGGAGGGGTCCCTGTCTTGAATCGTCCCACGGTGAGGCCCAGCGACTCGAGCTGCTCCGCGAGGTGTGTCGAGGGTGCCTCTCCGGCGCGTCCGCCCGGCACTTTGCGGTCCGTGCCGATGTGGATCGCGCCGCGGCCGAACGTCCCCGAGGTCACGACGACGGCGTGCGCTCCGAAGCGCCGGCCCTCGACGGTCTCGATCCCGGTGACACGCTGCGCGGCGCGGTCGAGGCGGAGCCGACTCACCGTTCCCTGTACTACACACAGCGTATTGTATCGCTCGATCGCAGAGCGCACGGCACGACGGTAAAGGCCGCGGTCGCATTGCGCGCGGGGCGCCCAGACGGCCGGCCCCTTGCTCCGATTCAGCATCCGAAACTGGATCGTGGCACGGTCGGTGGCCCGCGCCATCACGCCACCCAGCGCATCGACTTCGCGCACCACCGTACTCTTCGCGACGCCACCGATGGCGGGATTGCAGGACATCTGGCCGATCATCTCGAGGGCGCTCGTGACGAGCGCCGTGCGTGCGCCGGCCCGCGCCGCGGCAACCGCGGCCTCGGTGCCCGCGTGACCGCCGCCGACCACGATCACATCGAAGTCGGCTTCGCTCGAGTCCATCTGCCGAGCCACGGTGCGTCGTGGCCCGAGGCTACACGGGCGCCGGGTACACTTCGGCCCCGCGGGCGCGGCGGGCGCGGCGGGCGCGGCGGCGCCCGAAGGCAAGTATCAGCACGGCGACGATGATCGCCACCCGGAGCAGCGGATTCGGGATCAGGGGCACCAGGCGCCGATCCAGCCAACGGTACGCGAAATAGCGAAGCATGACACCTCCCTCGAGACAATCGCCGGCCGGAAATCTATCCGCGGCGCGCTGCGGCAGCGGCCTCTGCGGGTTACATTCTCCCGCGCCCATGGTACCGCCGCCGATCGCCCTGGTGTGTGCCGCTGGGATCGGGCTCTCATTGGGACTCCTGGGAGGCGGGGGCTCGGTCCTGACGGTCCCCGTTCTCGTCTACATCGTTGGCGACGACCCGAAGGTCGCCGTCACCGTGAGCCTCGGGGTCGTGGGCGCGGCGAGTATCACGGGCGCCCTCGCGCACTGGCGCGCGGGACGCGTGGACATGCGAACGGCGGTCCCGTTCGGGATCGTGACGATGGCGGGCTCCTACGTGGGCGCGCGCATCGGCGTCCACATCCCGGGCGCCATCCAGCTCAGCGTTCTCGCCGTCGTGATGCTCGCGGCCGCCTTCCTGATGCTCCGGCCACACCGCGCCGAGCGCGCGACGCATCCGGACGACACGCATGTCATGCGGGCCCTCCGCCTCGCGCCGGTTGGTGCCGGGGTGGGACTGCTGACGGGGATCGTCGGCATCGGCGGAGGATTTCTCATTGTCCCCGCGCTCGTCATCTGGGGCGGCCTCGCGATGACCGCGGCGATCGGGACCTCGCTACTCGTGATCGCGCTCAACTGCGCGACGGGGCTCGCGGGGTACGCGGGACGCATCGCTGTGCCATGGGGCGAGGCCGGCGCGTTCATCGCTGTCGCGGTGGTGTTTGCGCTCATCGGCACGGCACTCGCCGGTCGCGTGCCCGCCGCTCGGCTACGGCACGGATTCGCCGTATTCCTGCTCGCGATCGGTGCGTTCGTCCTCTATCGCAACCGCCTCGCCTTCATCTCCTCCCCGCCCGTCATACACGTACCCCATTGATCGTGCGTCGCTTATCCTGCAGCCATGATCGTGCATGCATGATGGATCCTTGATGATGGATCATTGATGATCCTGCATCGCATCGTTGAGCCGGCGCTCGCACAAGTCGGATATCTCATCGGCTGTCCGGCGACGCGGGAGGCGCTCGCCATCGATCCGACGCGCGATACGGCGCCGTATCTCGCCGCGGCGGCGGCGCTCGGACTCCGCATCACGGCGGTCACGGAGACGCATATCCACGCGGATTTCATCTCCGGCGCGCGGGCGCTCGCCGCGGAAACCGGTGCCCAGCTCTACCTCTCAGGGGAGGGGGGGAGGGGGGGGAGGGGGAGGAGGGAGGAGAGGGATGGAGCTATCGCTACGCGGACGCCGCGCGCGCGGTGCTGCTGCACGATGGCGACACGGTGCGCGTCGGCGAGATTGCGATCGGCGTCCGGCACACGCCGGGGCACACGCCCGAGCACCTGAGCTTTCTCGTGACGCCGCCCGGCGCGGCCACGCCCGCCGCGATGCTCACGGGGGATTTTCTGTTCGTCAATGATGTGGGCCGGCCCGACCTGCTCGAGCGCGCGGCCGGAGTGACCGGATCGGCCGAAGCGGGAGCACGGCAGCTCTATCGATCGCTCGGCGCTCTCGTGTCGCTGCCCGATGCCCTCCCGATCTGGCCCGGTCACACGGCGGGCTCCGTGTGCGGAAAATCCCTCGGGGCCGCGGAGTCGACCACGCTCGGAGCGCAGCGGCACGCGAGCTGGGCGTTCGCTGCGCTGGCCGAGGGCGAGGACCGTTTCATCGCGCGCGCTCTCGCGGATCAGCCCACGCCGCCGGCGTACTTCGCCCGTATGAAGCGGGTGAACCGCGATGCTGCGCCACCGACCCCGTTTGTCGCGCCCGCGCTCTCGCGGGAGACGCCGCCACGCGGCGCGTTGGTGATCGATCTGCGGCCGGCGGACGCTTTCGCGGCTGCGCCGCTGCCCGGCGCGCTCAACGTCCCGCTCGATGGCTCGTTCGCGACGTGGGCCGGTGCATTGATCGCCGCCGAGCGGGCGGTCGCGCTCGTGGTGCCCGAGGGCTGCACCTATTGCGCGAGCGAGGCAGCGCGGGTGCTCGCCCTGGTGGGGATCGAGCGTGTGACGATCGCGACGTATCCGTCGGGGGTTCCGACGGCGTCCGACACGATCCCGCAGTACACGCCGGAGGAAGTCGCGGCGCGAGATCTCTTCATCCTCGATGTTCGGAACGATGGCGAGTGGAGCGCGGGACACCTCCCCGGGGCACACCACATCCCGTTGGCGGCGCTCCCCGGGCGGCTCGCCGAGCTGCCGCGCGATCGGGCGATCGCGGTGCATTGCCAGGGGGGGGCGCGCTCCGCGATCGCGACAAGCTTTCTGCGCGCGGCGGGGTTCATGGCTGCGGCGAATCTGGCCGGCGGTCTGGAGGCGTGGGAGCAGAACGGCCACCCGGTCGTCCGCGGGGGATGAGGAGCGGCCGGGCGCTGGTGGCCGCCGTAGTGGGAACGCTCGCCTGCCGAGCGACGGGCAATCCCGGTGGCGCGAGCGCGGTGGAGCGCGGGCGGGCGCTGTTCGCGAACACACATGACAGCCTTCCGGCGTACGCCCGGAGTGCACTCAGCTGCAATAGCTGCCATCGGGATGGCGGCCGCGACACCGCCGCGATCCCAATCGTGGGCGCGGCGGCACGGTACCCGCGGTATCTCGCGCGCGCGGGTCGCACGATCTCGATCGAGGACCGAATGAATTTCTGTCTTATGCGCAGTCTGGCCGGTCGCGCGCTGCCGGACTCGAGCCGAGCGATGCGGGATCTCGTGCGGTACGTGGCGTCGCTGACCGGGAGCGCGCAAGCGTCACGCGTGGCAGATTCGCTGGCGCCGCCCGTTCGCGGGGATACGGGCCGGGGCGCCGCGCTTTTCGCGACCACGTGTGTGCGGTGTCACGGGGCCGATGGCGAGGGGACGGCCGTCGCGCCGCCGCTCTGGGGGCCGGCGAGCTACAGCATCGGTGCGTCGATGGCGCGTGTGTCGCGGGCAGCCCGCTTCATCCAGGAGGCGATGCCGGCGGACCGGCCGGGCACGCTGGCCGCGCAGGACGCGGCGGACATCGCGGCGTACGTCGACTCGCACGCGCGCCCGGATCTCGCCGGGAAGGATCAGGATTGGCCGAAGGCGGATGCGCCGGCGGACGTGCCGTACGCGACGCGGGGGCATGTGCCGGCGCATCCCGTGCCGGTTCTGGCGGCCGCCGGGCCGCGTGGGTGATGCGCGGCGGACATCGTCATGCGCGCCCGTGAAGGTACCGCGCCACGCTGGCGAGGTCGGCGAATAGCTCGCCCTCCGCTCGCTGCCGGGCGTCGGGATCCGGCGCTCGCAGGACCGCCGCCGGGTGCCATGTCGCGAGCACAGTGGGTGCGAGCGGGGACGGCACCGGGACTCCCCGCTGCTTCGTCACGCGGAACGCGCGCCCCAGGAGCGCTTGTGCCGCGGTCGCACCCAGGCAGACGATCACGCGCGGCCGTACATGAGCGATCTCCGAGTCCAGCCATGGACGGCAGGCGGTAATCTCCGCGGCGTTCGGCTTCTTGTGCAGCCGGCGCGGGCTCCCCCCCGCGCGCTCCCACTTGAAGTGCTTCACGACGTTCGTGATGTAGACCTTGGCGCGGTCGATTCCCGCCGCCGCGAGCGCGGCGTCCAGCAACTCGCCCGCGGGGCCGACGAACGGCACCCCCTCGCGATCTTCCCGGTCGCCCGGCACCTCACCGATCAGCATGACGGTCGCGCGATCCGGCCCGACGCCAAACACGGTCTGAGTGCCCAGCTTCCACAGATGACACGCGCGACAGCCCCGGGCCGCTGCGCGAACCGCCTCGAGCGGCGCGCTCTGCGGGACGAGCGGCGCCGCGGTCTCTCCTGTCTCTGCCATCTCTCCCGTTTCTCCCATCTGTCGGGCCCGATTTGGCATCCCCGTCTCCCGCGCAACACGTATGCCGTCACCTGATGAACGATATAATTCCCCACATGCGCACCGCCGTCATCGGCTGCGGCACCATGGGCCGCGCCATCGCGACCGGGTTGCTTCGCGCCCGCGTCATTGGGGCCAGCACCCTGACCCTCGCCGACCGCGTCCCCGGCACCGCCGAAACGTTGGCTCTTGAGCTCGGTGCCGCAGCGGCCCCGGATGCGGCGGCGGCCGCTGCAGGCGCCAACGTCGTGCTCCTCTGCGTCAAGCCGGGCGACGTCGCGCCCGCGCTCAAGGCTCTCACGCACGCCGATGCCTTTACCCCGCGCTCGCTCCTCATTTCCATCGCCGCGGGTGTCACGACCGACACCATCGAGGCCCTCGTCGGTCCCGCGATCCCGGTCATCCGCGCCATGCCCAATACGCCGTGCCGGATCGGCGCGGGCATGACCGTCATCACCGCGGGATCCGCGGCCACGCCGGAGCACCTCGCGCTCGCGCGCCGCTTCTTCGAGCCGCTCGGCCGCTGCATCACGCTCGAGGAGAAGCACTTCGATGCCGTGACCGCGGTCTCCGCCAGCGGCCCCGCGTTCATTTATGTGGTCATCGAGGCCCTGGCGGATGGCGCCGTCCAGTGCGGGCTCCCGCGGCCGGTCGCGACGGAGCTCGTTGCCCAGGCGACGGTGGGGGCGGCCCGCATGGTGCTCGAGACAGGGACACACCCCGCCGCGCTCAAGGACGACGTGACGACGCCAGCGGGCTGCACGATCGCCGGCCTCCTGTCGCTCGAGGACGCGCGCGTTCGTTCCGCCTTGGCGCGTGCGGTCGAGACCACGGCGCGCGTCGCGGCCGGACTCGGCGGAGCGGCGGACAAGGCCCGGTGACGCTCGCGCGCGCAATGCCTTCCATCGCCCCCGAGCGGACGAGCGTTGCTGCGGCCACGCGCGTCGTCATCAAGCTTGGTACGTCGGTCGTCATGCGCGACGACGGCGCCGTCGCCGTCGGTCGGCTGTACAGCCTCATCGAATCGATCGCCGCGTTGCGCCGGTCGAATCGAGAGGTCGTCCTCGTCTCCTCGGGCGCGGTCGGTCTCGGCGTCGAGCGCCTCGCCCTTCGCGCACGCCCGACGACCCTGCCCATGACGCAAGCCTGTGCCGCCGTCGGGCAGAGCCGACTCATGGCGCTCTACGAGCACGGCTTCGAGCACTTTGGCATCGTTACCGCGCAGGTTCTGCTGACCGAAGACGATTTCGCCGCACCCGACCGTGCGCGCAACCTCAAGGCCACTCTCACAACGCTGCTGTCGCTCGGGGTGGTCCCGATCGTGAACGAGAACGATGCCGTGGCGACCACGGAGCTCGAGCGCCCCGACGGCGGCGCCGGCACCGCCGCTCAGCAGCGCCGCACGATCTTCGGTGACAACGACAAGCTCTCTGCCCTCGTCGCGCTCCCCGTGGCCGCGGAGCTACTCCTCATCCTGTCCGACGTTGACGGCCTCTATACGGCGCATCCCCTCCGGGATCCCGGAGCGCGACTCGTGCCGACCGTGCGCGGCGCGCTGCCGGCGGTCGCCCCGGACCGCGCGGGCTCACGCGGCCGCGGCGGAATCATCACCAAGCTCGAAGCAGCGCGGATCGCGATGGATGCCCGCATTCCGGCGGTCGTCGCCAATGGTCGGCTCGAGCACGTGATCGACCGCGTGTGTGCGGGTGAGGTCGTCGGCACGGTCTTCCTCCCCCCCGGCCCCCCCATCGCGGAATCGCGTCCGCGGCGGGCCAAGCGATCGGGATGACCGTCGGGCGCGCCGGCGGAGATGTGGCCACCGCCGCCGCGGCGGCCCAGAGCGCGGCGCGTGCGCTGGCCACGCTGTCGACCGCCCAGAAGGACCGAGCGCTCGATCGCGTCGCGACTGCTCTCGAGCGCAATGCGACACTGATCCTCGCCGCGAATGCCACCGATATGGCGGCCGCCGAGGAGGACGTCGGAGCGGGACGGCTGTCCGCGGCGTCGTTCGCGCGGCTCGGTCTGAGCCGGGCCAAGCTGGGCGACATGATCGCGGGAGTGCGCGCCGTGCGTGCACTCGATGATCCCGCGGGGCGCGTCCTCGAGCGCAGGACCCTCGACACCGATCTCGAGCTCACACGCGTGACGTGTCCGCTCGGACTGCTGGCCGTGGTCTTCGAATCGCGTCCCGACGCCGTGACGCAGATCTCGGCGCTCGCCCTCAAATCGGGGAACGCCGTCGTGCTCAAAGGGGGTCGCGAGGCCACACGGACCACCCGGGCCCTGGTCGAGGCGATTCGCACCGGATTGGACGGAACGGACGTCCCGCAGGACGCCGTGGTATCGGTCGAGGGGCGAGAATCCGTCGATGCGCTTCTCGCGCTCGACGGGGTCGTGGACCTCGTGATCCCGCGCGGCTCGAGGGAGCTCGTCCGCTACGTCCAGACGCACACGAAGATCCCGGTGCTCGGGCACGCTGAGGGTGTGTGTCACGTGTACGTCGATTCCGCGGCAGACCCGGAGATGGCGGTGGCGATCGCGGTCGACGCCAAGGTGCAATACCCCGCCGCGTGCAACGCCGCGGAGGCGGTGTTGGTCCACGTCGACGTTGCGCCGCTCGTGCTGCCCTCGCTCCTCCAGCGGCTGACGGAAGCGCGCGTCGAGGTGCGCGCCTGCCCACGCGTGCGGTCGCTCGCGGCGGCGCATCGCTTCGCTGTCGCGGCGGCCGGCCCCGAGGATTGGGGGCACGAGTTCGGAGAGCTGATCCTCGCGGTTCGGATCGTCGATAGCCTGGACGAAGCGCTCGCGCACATCGCGCGCTACGGCTCGGCACACACCGAGGCGATCGTGACGGAGGATCCGGCAGCCGCCGCGCGGTTCCTCGCGGAGGTCGATGCCGCGGGCGTCTTTCATAATGCCTCGACGCGCTTTGCGGACGGGTATCGCTACGGGCTTGGGGCCGAGGTCGGGGTGGGAACGGGGAAAGTGCACGCACGCGGCCCGGTCGGCCTCGAAGGGCTCACGACGTACAAGTACCTGCTGTCAGGGCGCGGGCACGTCGTGGCGGATTACGTTGGCCCCAACCGCCGCCGGTTCCAGCACGAAACCCGGTAAACAAATGTATTGTTTCACGTGAAACATTGTCACGGTTCGGCCCCGACCGGGTGCCGGCGCGGCCCGGGTGTATATTCGGCAGGTGCCGCACATCCTCGCGATCGCGAACCAGAAGGGCGGCGTCGGCAAGACGACGACGGCTGTCAACCTCGCCGCCAGCCTCGCGGTGGCCGAGCAGCGGACGCTTCTTATCGACGGTGATCCGCAGGGGAATGCGACGAGCGGGATCGGGATCGCGCGCGAAACGCTGAAGACGACTGTGTACGATGTCCTCCTGGGCGACAGCACGGCGCAACAGGCGATACTCGACGAGATCCAGTTCAAGCACCTGAGCGTCATGCCCGCCACGCCCGACCTCGCCGGTGCCGAGGTCGAGCTGATCTCGCGCCCTCGCCGGGACCAGGCCATGCGCGATGCCCTCGCCTCCGTCGCGCACGACTACGACTACATCCTGATCGATTGCCCGCCTTCCCTCGGGCTCATTACGGTCAACATGCTCGCCGCCGCGGATGCGCTCCTCATCCCGGTCCAGTGTGAGTACTACGCGCTGGAAGGGCTCTCCCAGCTGCTCAACACGGTCCACCTCGTCCAGCGCGGAGTGAATCCGCGGCTCGGGATCGACGGGGTGCTCCTCACCATGTACGATGCGCGGCTCAACCTTGCGCGCCAGGTTGCCGCGGACGCGCGCGAATATTTCGGACCGAAGGTTTTCGAGAGCGTCATCCCGCGCAACGTCCGACTGGCGGAAGCCCCGAGCTTCGGGAAGCCGATCATCCTCTACGACGTGACATCGGCAGGTGCCCAGGCCTACATGGAGGTCGCGCGGGAACTCCTCGCCCGGCATGCCAAGGATGCCACCGGACGGGCCGCCCCCTCGGCCGGAGCCCGGGCGGCAGCCGCTGTTTCACGTGAAACATCTTCACGTGAAACATCCGCCCCCGTGACGGGCGCATGACCCCCCGCGCCTCCGGATCGGACAGCCCGCGGCGCCTTGGTCGAGGACTCGAGGCGCTGCTCGGGACCGCCGGGCGGCCGGCGGGGAGCGGACCAGATAAAGGCGACAATCGGGAGGGCGATGTGCAGCGGATTCCGATTGCGGAGATCCGGCCCAACCCCTTCCAGCCCCGCAAAGATTTCGCTCCCGAGGAGCTCGCTGAGCTGGCGGCGAGCCTCAAAGCAAGCGGCCTCCTCCAGCCAATCACGGTCCGCCCGGTCCCGATTTTCTCCCCCTCCCCCTCCCCCTCCCCCTCCACCTCCCCCTCCTCGCCGTCTTCCGTAGCGGGGCGCGCCTCGGCGCGTGCGTCAGTCGAGCGATATGAGCTGATCGCCGGTGAGCGGCGGCTGCGGGCGGCAACGCAAGTCGGCTGGTCCGAGATCCCCGCGATCGTGCGCGAGATCGATGACCAGGCAGCGCTCACCCTGGCTCTCGTCGAGAACCTGCAACGCACCGATCTGAATCCCATTGAAGAAGCCGAGGGCTACGCCCGTCTCGCCGAGGATTTCGCCATCACGCAGCAACAGATCGCCGACGTCGTGGGCAAGAACCGATCGACGGTCGCGAACATGCTGCGTCTGCTCCAGCTCCCGGCGTCCGTTCGTGCCCTGCTCCGCGATGGCCAGCTCACCCCGGGGCACGGCCGCGCCCTCCTGGCACTCGAGACCGAGCGCGAGATCCTCGCCGCAACACGGCAGATCATCGCCAAGAGCTTGAGCGTTCGAACGGCCGAGGATCTCTCGCGGCGCAAGCCAGCGACAGCATCGAAGCACATTAAAGCCACTAAATCCTCGCGCTGGCAGGAGGCCGCGGCGAAACAGATTGAGGAGCGCCTGCGCAGGTTCCTGCAGACGGACGTTCAGATCTCGCTAACCGGCCGTGACCGCGGGCAGGTCTCGATCCTCTTCTATTCGAACGATGATCTCGAGCGGCTCCTCGAACGCATCCTCGGTGCACCCGCACCCCACGAGACCTTGTGACGCACACGCTGTCGACAGCGATCCCGCGAGACGCCTAGCGCATGCCCAAGCGCACGCCGGCCAATGGCTACGGTAACATCTACACCCCGCATGCAGGCGCCATGATCATCCAGGTGCAGCGCGAGGGCGGCTTGCAGAATCGCACCATTATCCTCACGCCGCGCCAGGTGCACCTGCTGCAGCTCGTCACCTCTCGCGCAGCGAAAATCATCGCTATCGGCGCCGCGGTCGTGATCGGCGCGCTCATGGTGGAAGCCGCACGGGTTCCCGTGCTCAGCGCGCGCATGAGTCGGCTTCAACACGCCGCCACGCGACTCGACACGCTCGAGCGCTCCCTATCGGAGTTGCAACAGCGTTATGATCAAGTGGAACGGATGCTCGGAGCGAAGCCCACGCCCGCCCTCGCGCCGGCGTCGTCTCCCGTGCAGGATGCGCGTCGCGCGACGAACGGCCAGGGTAATGTGCCCGCGTCCGCGAGCAAATCGTCCGTTCCGATGGATTGATCCGCGATCGCGCAATCGCTCACCCGGCCTCTTTGGCCCCCACGCAGGTTCCCGCCATGGCAATGTTCATCAAGGATGCCCCCGACAAGCCCGAGCAGCCGTTTCGCCCCGCCCCGGCCCCGGGAGCACCCCCATCCAACGAAACAGCGCTGTCGATCATCGCGCCCGGCACGAAGGTCCAGGGCGACATCGAAACGAGTAGTGTCCTCAAGATCGAGGGGAACGTCGAAGGCACGATCCGCGGTGCGCGCCAGGTCCTGATCGGCCGGCAGGGCGAGATCAAGGGCGATGTCCATGCGCGCGAAGTCGTCGTGGGCGGCAAGGTCGAGGGCACGATCACGGCCGCCGAGCGCGTCGAGGTGCAGGGCGGATCGACCGTGACCGGCGACATCTTCACCAAATCGATCGTGATCCTCGAGGGCGGCCGCGTCAATGGCACCGTCCGCATGGAAGACGGTCCTACGCCATCCTTTTCGTCCTCGTCGTCCCCGGCAAAACCGGACCTGAAGCCCATGCCCGTCGCGGTCGTGCGCTGATCGGGCACCCGCTGCCCGCTCCGTCGTACAGCCGGCGCGTGCGGTTATCCACACCTTTCCACATCGCGCTGTGCATAACACTGTTGGCATGTGGAGAACGACCGGCTCACCAGCCTGACCGCCCTGACGCGGCAGCGGGTGGCCGGTCGTTTCGCGTCGCGCTGCTGACACCCGGCCCGGTCTCGGACCAGGCGTGGAACGGCGGCGCATACCAGGGGCTGCTTCGCATCCGTGACAGCCTGCATGCGGACGTAAGCAACATCGAGACGAAGACCCCCGCGGAATTCGAGGAGAACTTTCGCCAGTATGGCGCCCAAGGGTACAACCTCGTCATCGGGCACGGCTTCGAGTTCCAGGACGCGGCCGAACGCGTCGCGCCCGAGTATCCGAAGACGATCTACGTCACGACGTTCGGGGGATCGGACGGGGCCGAATCTCGCCGGCATCACCTTCGATTTTCAGGACGGCGCCTACCTGGCCGGAATCGTCGCTGGCGCCATGACGCGATCGGGCACGCTCGGTGTGATCGGCGGCACCGAGCTGCCGCCCGTGAAGTCGAGCTTCGCCGCATTCGCCGCCGGTGCACGGTCCGTGAATCCGAAGGTCAAGGTCCTCACCTCCTACATCGGCAACTGGGATGACGTGAGCGCCGGAAAGGAGCAGGCGGTGGCGCAGATCAATCGGGGCGCCGATATCATCTTCCAGAACGCCGATGCCGCCGGCCTGGGTGTCTTCCAGGCGGTCAAAGAGGCGCAGGGCGCCTACGTCATCGGATCCAACTCGGACCAGAATGCCGTCGCACCCACGGTAACCCTGGGGAGCGTGGTCATCGACCTCCCGCACGCGTTCCTGATGATCGCGCGCGAGGTACGCGATGGACATTTCGCGCCCCGCCCGATCGTGCTGGGCGCCCAGCAGCACGTCGTTCTCCTCGTGCTCAACCCCGCGCTCGTACATCGCATCCCGCCGCGCATCCGCGCCGCCGTGGACTCCGTCGAGCGCGAGCTGGAGCGCGGCACATTCACGCCGCCGACATCGTAGGATTCGTCGCCGGCATTGCGAGGGCCGCACGCCCGAAGCAATCTCCTCGTCCAACCCCATGAACGTCCTCGACGCCATCCGTACGCGGCGCACCATCTACGATTTCCGGCCGGAGCCGCTCCCCGCCGAAACCGTCGCGCGCCTGCTCGACTACGGGATATGGGCGCCCAACCATCGCCTCACGCAGCCGTGGCGATTCACCCTCGTCGGCCCCGAGACCAAGGCGGCCCTCGCCCGCGCCCTCGGCGATGACCGCCTGTCCGACGAGCCCGAGACCGATCCTGCCCGTCGGCAGACGATTCGGGAGAAGGCCGAACAGAAGATTCTGAGCCGGCCCACGATCCTCGCGGTCACGTGCGTCCGGTCCGACAAGCCATCGCGGCAGGTCGAAGACCTTGCCGCGACCGCGGCGGCCATCCAGAACATTCAGCTCGCCGCCTGGGCCGAAGGGATCGGCGTGCAGTGGAGCACGGGGCGCGTCAACTATCTCCCCGACACCCCGCGTCGTCTCGCGTTCGACGAGACGACGGAGCAGATCGTCGGCCTGCTGTTCATGGGCCACCCCGCGAAGACCCCGGCGCCCCAATCCCGCCGGCCTGTGACCGAGATTCTGCGCACGACCCCATAACCCGGCCGGCGCTCTGGCTGCGGCTGGTGGTCGCTCCGCCGGCTCGCCATAGATTCCCGCCCATGCCCGCTGCCCTGGACGACATCGCGCGGTATCTCGACGACTTCCTCCGCGTTCGCGAGATCCCCGACTACCCCGGCGCCGTCAACGGACTTCAATTCGCCCACCGCGGTCCCGTGACCCGCATCGCGGCCGCCGTCGATGCCTCTCACCGCGCCATCGCGGGCGCGATAGCCGAACGGGCCAACCTGCTCCTCGTCCACCACGGGCTCTTCTGGGGCGGCGTCCAGCCGATCACCGGTCCGCGCTACGAACGGCTCGCCCCGCTCGTCGCCCATGACATCGCGATCTACTCCGCGCACCTCCCGCTCGACTGCCACCCATCGCTCGGCAACAACGTCCTCCTCGCCCGCTCCCTCCAGATCGAGCCCGACGGCGCGTTCGGCCATCACCAGGGCGTCGCCATCGGCGTCAGCGGTCACTCCGATCTCCCCACCGCCACGCTCGTCGATCGGGCGCGTGGCTTTGCGCGCACACACCATGGCGAGGCGCGCGCCTCCGCGTTCGACGCTGACCGGCGCACGCGCCACTGGGCGGTGATCACCGGCGCGGGTGCGTCCGCGGACACGCTGCGCGAGGCCGCCGCCGCCGGGATCGACACCCTGATTACCGGCGAGGGCCCGCATTGGACCGCCGTGGATGCGCCGGAGCAGGGCCTCACGATCATCTACGCGGGCCATTACGCCACCGAGGCCCTGGGGGTTACGGCGCTCACGCGCCACGTCGCGGATCGGTTCCACGTGCCGTGGACGTTCATCGCGGCGCCCACCGGCCTGTAGCGGCCCGACCGGCGGCATGCCGTCCCCGACCGCGGCCATCCAGCTCGACCAGATCACGAAACATTTCGGGACCACCGTCGCACTCGACGGTGCCACGCTGACCGCTCGCGCCGGAACGGTGCACGCCCTCCTCGGCGAGAACGGCGCGGGAAAAACCACCCTCATGAGCGTGGCGTTCGGCTTACTACACGCTGAGTGTGGTACCGTCCGCGTCGACGGGATACCGCGCGACTTTGCCTCGCCCGCGGACGCGATTCGCGCCGGCATCGGGATGGTGCACCAACATTATGCCCTGGTCGCGTCGATGACCGTGGCCGAGAACGTCGCGCTGGGGCTGCACGGTCGCTATCACGCGCGGGCGGCGGCGGAGCGGGTCCGGCGATCGAGCGCCGAGACGGGCCTCGCGCTCGACCCCGACGCGCGACTCGATACGCTCTCGCTGGAGGCGCAACAGCGCGTGGAGATCGTGAAGGCGCTCGCGCGCGACGCGCGGATCCTCGTCCTCGATGAGCCGACCGCGGTCCTCGCGCCCACCCCGGCGGCCGATCTGCTGCGCTGGCTGCGCGCCTTTGCCGATCGCGGCGGCACGGTGATCCTGATCACGCACAAGCTGCGCGAAGCCTTATCGATCGCGGATGACGTGACGGTGCTGCGGCACGGTCGAACAGTCCTCGCATCGCCGGCGAACGCGACAACGGAATACGCGATCGCTCGCGCGATGCTGGGGGGCGGCGAGGGCGCCACCCCTGCCCGCCCCGTGCTGGCGCCCGAACGCGCAGGCGCAGCGTCCCCGCCGCTCCACGACACGTCGCCGTCGCCCGCGCGCGCATCCGTTGCGGCGCCGGCCCCCGACGCCGGACCGGCAGTCATCTGCGCCCGCAACATCGCCCTCGCCGACGACCGCGGGGTCGTCGTCATCCGCGACGCAGCGTTTGTCGTCCACGCCGGCGAGATCGTGGGTCTCGCTGCCGTCGAGGGCGCGGGTGCGGGACAGCACGAGCTCCTCCGGGCGCTGTCGGGGCGGCGCCCGCCGCTCAGCGGGACGCTCGCCGTGCCGCCGGACGTGGGTTTCGTCCCGGGTGACCGCCAGCGGGACGCCCTGATCCTCGATTTCGCGCTGTATGAGAACGTCGCGCTTCGCGGAGCCGGCCGCGCGAAGGGACGCCTGCCCTGGCGGGCGATCCGCGACCACACGCGCGGACTGCTGGCCGACTTCGCCGTGCACGCCGCGAGCGATGCGGTGTCCGCCCAGACGCTGTCGGGAGGGAACCAGCAGCGGCTCGTCCTCGCCCGCGAGATGTCCCGGCCGCCCGGGGCCGCCGGGACCGCCGCGGCGCTCGTGGTGGAAAACCCCACCCGTGGACTCGACCTTCGGGCCACGGCGGCCGTTCACGCGCGGCTGCGCTCCGCGCGCGATGCGGGGATGGCCATCGTCTTTTACTCGAGCGACATCGACGAGACCCTCGCGCTCGCCGATCGCATCCTCGTGCTCGCCCACGGGGCGGTGCACGAGACGCCGCGCGATCGCGATCTCGTCGGACGCGCCATGCTCGGACTGGCGTGATCGTCGGCGCGCCGGAGATCGGTCCCGCCCTGGACGCGCTCTGGCGCGGGGCCTTCGGGTCGCGCTACGCGCTCTTCTCCGCGACGCTCGTCCGGGCCGTGCCGCTCACGCTCACCGGGCTCGCCGTCGCCGTCGCATTCCGGGCCGGTGTCCTCAACATCGGCGCAGAGGGACAGTTCCTGGCCGGCGCCGCGGCCGCCGTCGCGACGGGCACCCTCGCCGCGTCCCTCCAGTGGGGGCCTGTCGCCCAACATTGGCTCGTGCTCCCCGCCGCTCTCGCCGCCGGTGCCGTCCTCGGTGCGGGATGGGCGGGAATCGCGGCATGGCTGCGGCGCCGCTTCGGCGTGCTCGAGGTCATCAGCACGATCATGCTCAACTTCGTGGCGCTCGACGCCGTCGCGTACCTGGTGCGCGGGCCGCTGCAGGAGCCCCTGCACATCTATCCGCAGACCGCGGCGCTTCCCCCGGGGCTGCACCTGCCCCTGCTCATCCCCGGGACTCGCCTGCATCTCGGATTCGCGCTGGCCGTGGCAGCGGCCGCGGTCGCGTGGTACGTCCTGCGCGCGACGGCGGGCGGGTTCCGTCTGCGCGCGAGCGGAGCCAATCCGTTCGCGGCGGCGACCGCGGGCGGGATCAACGTCGCGCGAACGACGACGCGCGCCTTTCTGGCGAGCGGTGCGCTCGCGGGACTCGCCGGAGCGGTCGAGGTCACCGGCGTCACGTACGCCTTGTACGAGAACATCTCGCCCGGCTACGGCTATACGGCCATCGCGGTCGCTCTCCTCGCGGACCTCCGGCCACTCGGCGTCATCGCCGCAGGCATCCTCTTCGGCGCTCTCGAAGCCGGCGCCGCGGCCATGCAGCGCGACGCCGGAGTCCCATCCGTTGTGGCGTCCGTGATCGAGGCGGCCGTCATCCTTGCCGTGCTCTTCGCGCAGCAGCTGAGGACATGGAAGCGCCGCTGACCGGCTTCCTCGCGGCCACCGTTCGCACGGCCACCCCGCTCGCGCTGGCCGCGTTGGGCGAGACCGTGGTCGAGCAGGCCGGCGTCATCAACATTGGCCTCGAGGGCGTGATCATCTCCGGCGCCTTCGCCGCGCTGGTCGGCGCGGGGACGGGCAGCGTCGCGCTGGGTTGCCTGGCGGGCGCATTCGCGGGGCTGCTCGTGGCGGCTCTCTTCGCGATCTTTGCGGTCGCCCTGCGCTCGGATCAGATCATCACCGGCACCGCCGTCACACTCCTCGGGCTCGGGCTCACCGGACTGCTCTACCGGGTGCTGTACGGAGCCGCGGGGGCGGCGCTCTCGATTCCGACGATGCGGACGCTGCCGCTCCCCTTCCTGTCCGAGATCCCCGCGGTCGGACGGCCGTTGTTCGATCAGCCGCCCATCACGTATGTCGTGTACGCGCTCGTGCCGCTGCTCTGGTGGTGGAGCTACCGCACGCAGGCGGGGCTTGCCCTCCGCGCCGTCGGAGAGAACCCCGATGCCGCGCGCGCCGCCGGGATCGCTCCGCGCCGAGTGCAGGGATGGGCCGTGCTGCTGGGCGGTGTGCTCGGCGGCGTGAGCGGAGCGACGCTCGTCCTCGCCCAGGCGGGGACCTTTGCGGAAGGGATGTCCGCCGGCCGCGGTTTCATCGCGATCGCCATCGTGGCGCTGGGTCGCTGGCACCCCGTGGGATCGGCGGTTGGCGCGCTCGTTTTCGGCGCGGCGAGTGCGCTCCAGTTTCTCTTCCAGGCAATGGGCTGGTCCGCGCCCTACCAGGTCTTTCTCGCGCTGCCGTATGTCCTGACGCTCATCGCGCTGGCGGCCACGCGGGGTCGGCGCGGCGCGCCGGCGGCCCTGGGTCGCCGCGAGCTGTAGTCGCGGCGCGCCTCTCCTCTCTCCTCTCCGATCTTCTCCTCTCTACACCGGCTGCGCTAGCAGCCGGTGTACGCGCTGTTCCAGCGCACGCGCCAGTGCCGCGGCGCGTCCCGGTCGAGCAGCGTATAGGAACCGCCGTCCCCGTCGTCGCGACCCACGATGATCGACGGCGTGTGCGCGGCACCCAGGAGCACGCCGGCCATCACTTCGCTGGACTCGACCTCGTCCTCGGGGCCCGAGACACGATCCCAATAGGCCGGGACATACGTGGGCGGGCGCCCGCCTGGGCCAGTCGCGGGAGCACGCTCCACGATGAGCAGGAGATGCTCTTCGCGTGGATTCGCCTCCGTGTTGAGGCGACGCACGAGCTCGGCCGCAATCACCTCGGCGGTGTCCGACCCCGGCGTCGGGGGCAGGACGAATCGATGCGCGTCCGCGACCACGAAGGGTGTCCCCCGAAAGGCAGCCGCCGTATCGTCGGGCAGGGCCGACGCGACGCGGTCCACCGCGATGGCCCGGCGCGAGGAATCGCGCGGCGAGAGATCGGCCATCGAGTCCATGGGTAGCGACGTTGCGTATCCCGAGAGAAAGGCGACCGACCAGGCGGGCGGCGGCGCGGCGGGCGTCGTCAGGCGCGCCGAGGGCCACGCGGTGCATCCCCCGGAGTAGGACCCCGCGGCAGCCGGCGTGATCGTGGCCGAGCCCATGGGTCCCGCCCGGGCGAAAAGATCCACGCGCGCTCCCGGATGCAGGGCCGTATCGGTCGTCGGCGCGTCGGCGAGCGTGCTGTCGTCGTATGGCGGCAACACGATGGCGGCATCGCTCCCATTGCTGCCCGCCACGAGCAGCACCGGCCCGGCCGCCGCGGCATCCCAGGTGAGCGCCGGCCGGGCCGGCATCACGCGCCCGGCGGCCGCTGCCGGCTGGGCGCCACCTGGCGACGCTGCGGATGGCCGCCCGGCTGGTGATCCAGCGGTGCCCGCTTGGTCGGTCCCGCGCCGTCCGCACGCAGCGATCAAGAGCGTCGCACCGAGAGCGAGACCACCGGTTCGACGCATGACGCTAATCTACACCGACTTGGTTTCGAGCCAGTCCCGCCCGACGTCGACATCGACGACCAGCGGCACCGACAGCTCGGCGGCGTGGACCATTTCCCGGACCACAAGCGCGCGGAGGTCATCGAGCTCGGCCTCGGGCGCCTCGAACACGAGCTCATCGTGCACCTGGAGCAGCATCTTTCCCTCGAATCGCTCCGCCACGAGCCGGTTGTGGATGCGTATCATCGCCACCTTGATCAGGTCGGCGGCCGAACCCTGGATCGGCGAGTTCTGGGCCGTGCGCTCGCCGAACGCCCGGATATTGTGGTTTCGGTCGCGCAGCTCCGGGACGTATCGCCGGCGCCCGAAGAGCGTCTCGACGTAACCCTGCTCGCGCGCGAATTCGACCACCGAATCGAGATACGCGCGCACCCCCTGAAATCGTTCGAAATAGGTGGCGATGAAGGTACGCGCCTCGGCGTACTCGATCCTGAGTTGCCGGGACAGCGCGTGGGGTCCCTGCCCGTAAATCGTGGCGAAGTTGATCGTCTTGGCCCGCGCGCGCATCTCCGGCGTCACCTCGCCGACGGACACACCGAAGATGATCGCCGCCGTCTGGCGGTGGATGTCGCCGCCCGCGCGGAAGGCATCGACGAACGCGGGATCATGCGACAGGTGCGCCAGCAGTCGGAGCTCGATCTGCGAGTAATCGGCGCCGAGCAGCATCCAGCCGGGCCGTGGGACAAATCCACGCCGGATGTCACGACCCAATTCGCGGCGGATCGGGATGTTCTGGAGGTTGGGATCGCTCGACGAGAGCCGTCCGGTGGACGCGACCGTTTGATTGAACGATGTGTGCAGCCGGCCATCGGCCGGATTGAGCAGACCCGGGAGCGCATCCAGATACGTCCCCTCGAGCTTGAACAGCTCCCGGTAGTCGAGCAATAGAGCGGGGAGCGCGTGCCCCGCATCGGCGAGCTCCTGCAGGACGCTGGCGTCGGTCGAGGGGCCGGTGGGCGTCCGCTTGAGGATCGGCATCTGCAGCTTGTCGAAGAGGATCGAGCGCAGCTGCGGGTTGGAGTTGATGTTGAACTCGACGCCGGCCACGTCGTAGATCTCGCGCTCGATACGCTCGCGCTCGCGCTGGAACCGCGTCTTGAGCGAGCGGAACCACTCGACGTCGATGGCGATCCCCACCCATTCCATCTCGGCCAGGACGTCGACGAGCGGGATCTCGATGTCCCGAAGCAGGGGCAGGAGGGAGTGGTCGGCCAGTTGCGGCTCGAAGACGGCGCGGAGGCGCAACGTCATGTCCGCGTCCTCGCAGGAATAGTCGCGCGCACAGTCCACGGCCACGGCGTCGAACGGGATTTCCGCCTTGCCGCGCCCGCAGAGCTCCTGGTACGTCGTCATGCGATGTTGCAGAAACTCGAGCGCGAGCGCATCGAGCCCGTGCGAGCGCCGTCCCGGATCGAGGACGTAGCTCGCGATCATCGGATCGAAGTCGAGACCGGCGAGCCGAACGCCGGCGCGCCGCAGGACGAGCAGGTCGTATTTCGCGTTCTGCGCGGTCTTGGGGATCCCGGGGTCCTCGAGGATCGCGCGGAACGGAGCCAGCTCCGGCGACAGGATCGGCGGAAGGTTCCGCGTCGGTTCCCGGTGCCGGAAGGGCAGGTAATACGCCTCGCCACGGGCAACCGAGAGCGAGATCGCCACGAGCGTCGACCGCAGCGGATCGACCTTGATGGGCGATTCCGGGTCGACGATGGTTTCCGTATCGAGGGCGAATGAGCGCACCTCCCGGATCCGGGCAACGAGCCGCTCGAGATCGGGAATTGTGTCGACGATGGAGTACGCCGTCGGCTCCCGCGCGGGCGGCAGCTGGGCTGCGGCCGCCTCGGTCCCGCCGACAGCGGGCGCCGACCCAGCATCGGCCGACCCGGCATCGGCCGACCTGGCATCGGCCGACCGGCATGGCGGTGGCTGGCGGCGCGGCGGCCGCGGGCGGCGCAGGCTCCGGAACGACGAGATCGCGGGCCAGCGAATGGAACTCGAGCTCGACGAATATCGTGCGCAGGCGCGCGGCGTCGGGCTCCTGCACGCGCACCGCGTCGAGGTCCAGCCCCAGGGGGAGATCGGTCCGAATCGTCACCAGGTCCTTCGAGAGTCGCGCCTGGTCGGCGTACTGCAGCAGGGCCTCGCGCGGCCGCTTTTTCGTGATCTCCGGCGCGTGGGCGAGGATCGACTCGAGATCGCCATAGGCACCGACGAGCTCGCGCGCCGTCTTCTCCCCGATACCGGGCACACCGGGGACGTTGTCCGACGTGTCGCCGACGAGCGCCAGGTAGTCCGTGACGCGGTCCGGCGGGACGCCGAGCCGGTCCGCCCCGTTCACGACACCGACCCACTGCTCCTCGACCCCGGCCGGTCCGCCGCGCCCCGGGTTCAGGAGCCAGACACCCGGACGCACGAGCTGCTGAAAGTCCTTGTCTCCCGACACGATCACGACGTTCAGGTTCCGCACCACGCCGTGACCGGCGAGCGTCCCGATCACGTCATCGGCTTCGAACCCCTCGAGGGTGAGGAGCGGCACGTGGCTGGCCTCGAGGATGTCGCAGATCCGCTCCATCCCGCGATCGAAATCGGCCTGCAGCTCGTCGCTGAGCTTTTCCCGCGTCGCCTTGTACGCCGGGAACCGATCCGCCCGGAAGGAGGTCCCGGAATCGTTCACCCACGCGAGGTATTCCGGATGGTGCTTCGCGCGCAGACGCTGGAGAAACTGCACGATGCCCCAGGCCGCCGAGGTGTTCTCGCCGCGGCTGGTGCGTAGCGGGCGCGAGATGAGGGCATAGAACGCCCGATAGACGAGCGCGTAGCCATCGAGGAGAAAGAGACGCGGCGCGGGGGGAATGAGGGGCGCGGCGAACAGCGATGGCTCCCCCACAACCCTAGGCGCCCTGCTTGGGCGCGGCGGCGGGGGGGATCCCTGGATACGCTTCAGGAGCGCCTGGAACTGGGACAGGCTGCGGGACGTGAGCTTGAAGCGCCCGCGCCCGTTGGAGTCCTCGAAGGTGAGCTGCAGGTTGTATTGCCGGTACGACCAGACTTGCTGCTGTCCGCGGATCATGAGGCGCATGCTGCCCTGGGCGTAGGACTGATCGGGCTCCCCGAGCGAGATGAAGACCATTCCCCGATCGGTCTCCCAGCCCGGAACGCCCTCGCCGACGAACCGCTCGTTCGCCTGGCGGAGCCGCTGAAAGTAGTACTGGAGCGCCTCGTTCTCGGGAGTCGAGGGAATCGGATCGGTCACGCGGACGAATTGCGCCCAGGCCGCGGCTCGCCCGGCCGGAGGCACCGTGCGGAGCGCCTCCACGCGGTCGTGCGCGGGAAAGTACTTGAGGTAGTTGAGCATCTCATCGTACGAGGCGACGGGAATATCCTCGCCGAACCCGACGAAGATCGGCGCGCGCACCGTATCGCCCCCGGGAACGTCGGCGCGATGAAAGACCATCCACGCGGGACCGATCCCTATGCGCGCGAGGGGCACGACGGCCACGCCGCTGAAGATGGCGCCGTGCCGCGGGAGGGCGATCGTATCGGACCACACCGTCGCGGTGTCCGTGCTGGATGCGGTCGCACCGGTGTGCACGGCGACCGCAATCGGGAGATCGGCTCCCTCGCCATAGCCTTCGAGGTAGAGATCGAAGACCGTGTCGCGCCCGAACGTGGCCGTCGCGCGAGGGCGCGCGACGAGCCGCGGCTCCGAGTCGGTGCTCGCACGCGGGGCGGCCTGGTAGACGGCGACCGGTGTCGAGAGCGAGGCCGACCCGAGGCGCGGAACGGCAATCGATAATGTTTTGCTCGTCGCGCGCGGGCTGCTATGGTCCCGCAGAAAGACGGTCACGCTGTAGCTGCCGGGCGCGAGGATCAGCGACTGCTGGAAGATCACGCTTTCCGTGGCGCGCGCCGTCTCCGCAAAGGTCGACACGCGAACGCCGTGGCGGGCCGCCACCGTCCGCACGATCGCCGCGTCACGCGTGACCTCGACCCGGGCGTCATACTCGGCCCGGTAGCCCTCCCCCTCGCGCGTAAACGTGAGCACACGGTTCGCGAACGACAGCGTGATGAGAGCAAGCGTTGAATCCGGTGCGGGGCTCGCGAAATACGCCACGCTTCCGACGAAGGGGAACGCGCCCGAATTGGTGATCATCCCCGCCTGCTCGTACGCCTGCAACTGTTCCGGCGCCGCCGCGACCCCGGGCGCGCGCTCCGGCGGCGGGACCTGGCCCGGCCCTCCGGCCCGCTCGCCGCCGATCTGGCCGCCGCAAGCAGCGAGACCGACCGCGGTGACACCGGCGAGGACAGCGGTGCCCATGAGGCGCACCACCCGCGCACCGCGAGGGGCGAGACGATTCATCGGCCGGCCTGCGTGAGGGAAGCGATCGGGAGAGGAGCCGCGTCCATCTGGGCGAGGATGTCGCGCGCGCGCACGAGTGCAATGACCGGGACACCGGTGGCCTCGATCGCCTCGCGCCCCCCTTCCTCGCGATCGACGAGTGCGAGCACGCCGGCGACATCGCCCTTCTCGGCGCGAACGACCTCGATCGCGCGGAGCGTGGAGCCTCCGGTCGTGATCACGTCCTCGATGATCGCGACGCGGTCGCCCGGCTCGAACGCCCCCTCGATCTGCCGTCCCGTGCCGTGCGCCTTGACCTCCTTGCGGACCGTGAAGGCGCGCAGGGGACGGGTGGGGTGAACGTCGAGGGCGCTCGTGTACGCGATCGCGTAGCTAATCGGGTCGGCGCCGAGGGTGAGTCCGCCGATGGCCTGCACGTCGTCGCCCCAGGAGCTCGCGCGGAGCGCCGCGAGCGCGAGGGGTCCGATGAGCGCCAGGCCGTCCGGATGCATCGTCGTCCGCCGCGCGTCTATGTACAGACTTGACCGACGCCCCGATGCGAGCAGAAAATCCCCGCGCCGCGTCGAGCGTCGAGCGAGCAGTGCCGTCAATCGAGCGACGGGGGGGGCGGGATCGACACGCGCTGGCATGGTGTATGAAGATGTGGTCACGCGCAAGAAAATTCACCGCTCTCCCCGGTGCTCCCCCTTGATTCACGAGAGGGCTTGCTCTATCCTCTCGCCCGGACACGCAATGGTCTCAACGCCTGCTACCGATCCCCGCCCGAAGCCCTCCGCGGCGCCCGCCTTCACCGCGCCCGCTCCGTCGCTCGCGTTGGTGCCGCGCGGTCCGGCGGGGGAGGAGGGATGGCCCGAACGCATTCGCTCCGGCGACGTGCACGCATTTGACGCCCTCTTCTGTCGCTATTGGGTCCGGCTCTGCACCGTGGCCCATCGTCATGGAGCGACCCGGGTGGCCGCGGAAGACGTCGTGCAGGAGGTATTTGCGCGCATCTGGGCGATGCGCGCCGAATGGACCGTGCAAGGGAGCGTGGGTGCGTATCTCTTCGACGCCGTACGAAACGGGATCGCGGAGCTGACGGAGGAATCCGGAGCCGCGCGCCCCTGGCACGCAATGTTTACGCTGGGTCGCACACCGGCGTTGGACGGGACGGCCCCGAGCCCTGGGCAGCGCAACGGCCGTACCGCGCTCATGGCCGCACTGCACGACGCCGTGGCGGCGCTCCCCGAGCGCGCGCGACGCGTATTGATTTTGCGGTGGTCCGATGGGCTCGCGCCCGACGACGTGGCATGCGCGCTCGACATCCCGGCCGCGACCGTCGACCGCGATCTGCGCACGGCGACGCGGGCGATCCAGCGCGCCATTCGGGCATTCGTCAAGTAGACGACGCCCCGGGGTCGTGCGCGCGCTGGTCTGACGGAGGCGCAACCCATGCTGACGGCATCCGTGTGAGAATCTGGCGCCGGCACAGTGGGGATCTCGATCCCGGGTTGATCGATCGGCTGCTCGCCGGGGACGCGACGGCGGATGACGCATCGGCGGCGGCGGCATGGGCGGGGACCGATGCACGGCGGGAATGGGTCATTGAGCTTCTGCGCGTCAACGCCGCTGGCGCGCCCGAGGGAGAGAGCGCAGGCGCGGAGGGCCCGGGGGACGCCCCCTTCAAATGGGGGTCCGCGCCGATTCGAGCCGTGATGGCGCGCCGTCGGGGCGCACGCCTCGCAGCGGACGCGCCGGCAGGACCCGCTGCCCTCGCCGTGATCTCACCCATCCGCCAGCCCAGGATTCGGCAACCCATCCTCGTGACCGCGGGGATCGTCCTCTTGTGCATCGCGACGGTGGGCGCGACGATCGAATGGGCGCTCCCGATGATCGAGACCGGGGCGCTCTTTCCGGCACGGGAATACCGGACGTCGGGCGGCCAGCGCGAGACCGTTCTCCTTCCCGACGGGTCGCAATTCACCCTCGCACCATCGAGCCGGTTGCGGCTGTCACTGCTGTATGGGCGCCGGCAGCGCAATGTCACGCTCGACGGAGAAGGTCTCTTCTCGGTCGTCTCGAATCCGGACGAGCCGTTCGTGGTGCGCACCGCCAATACGGAGCTCTCCGCGGCGGCCGTGGCGGCCTTCGATGTCCGCGCGTTCTCCGGCGATTCCGTCGTGACGATCGCGGTCGTCGATGGGCACGTCATGCTCCCCTCCGTTTCCCTGGCACCGGATGATCTCGCGACGGTGTCAGGGTCGAACACGATCGCCGTGACGCCGCACGCGGATGTGGCGACGTGGACGGGCTGGACCGCGGGGCGCCTGGACTTCCGTGGGGTACCGCTCGCGCGCGTATTGATCGACCTCTCACGCTGGTACGATCTCTCGCTCCGGGTGACGGATACGACGCTCGCCCACGAGCCGGTGACGGCGTCGTACGACAACGTCGCGGCGAGCGATGCGATTTCCAGCCTGGCGGCATCGGTGCACGCCGAGCTCGTGCACCAGGGTCGCGTGACGACCTTCGTCCCTGCGCCAGTCGACTAGAGACGAGAGAGTCGACGAGAGACGAGAGAAGAGAAAGGAGAGAGGAGAAAGGAGAAAGGAGAAAGGCGACTTCACCTCTCTCCCTTCTCCTCTCCACCAGACACCGTCGGTCTATAAGCCGGGTCCTGTCGAGCTACCCCACGGTACGCGGTCACCCGCTCCGCTGGATGCTCGGACGGTCATTTCTCTCGGAATGCGGTCGCCCGCATTCTCCAGCAGCCTACCCGCGGCGTCTTGATCGAGGTGGGCCACCCCTCGCCGCCTATTTGGCCTTGCTCCAACTGGGGTTTGCCATGCCGGTCGCGTTACCGCAACCGCGGTGGGCTCTTACCCACGCCGTTTCACCCTTGCCTGAGCCTTCAATTCCTTGAAGGCCATCGGCGGTCTCTTCTCTGTGGCACTATCCGTCACGTGGCAGCGCTTGCGACGCGGTCACGTGCCCAGGCGTTACCTGGCAGCTTGCCCTGTGGAGCCCGGACTTTCCTCGACCGTCACCCGTGCGATCCCCTGCTCGAGCCGTGTCGCGACCGTCCGACCGACAGTGAGCCTTCGGCTGGAATATAGGGAGGAGAAAGGAGAAAGGAGGGTCTACTCTCTCCTCTCTGACCGTCTCCTCTCTCGCCATCGCCGCCGAAGCGGCCGCGCGATGACGGCGGGATGACGCGGCCCGCTAGCGTAGGCGGCAATGGCGTCTCGCAGCTCGGTGTCCACGATCCTCACGCTCTACGAGCGACAGCGTGTCGACGCTCTCGGCGTGGGGCGCATCGATGCACTGCATCGCGACACGATCGACGAGGTCATGCGCGACGTTCGCGAGCGGCGCGCGGGTGCCGTCGTGGTCTCGGTCGCCCGGTGTCGGCCTGACGAGGCGCGCCACGTAGCCCGCATGGTGCGCGAATATCCGAGCGTGCGGACCGTCGCGCTGCTGACCGACGCCGGCGCCCACGCGCCCCACGCCGTGCTCTCGCTCGGGCAGAGCGGAGTGCGGGACCTCATCGACGCGCGCCGCCCGGACGGGTGGCACGCCCTCCGCGAGGCGCTCGCGCGCGAGGAGCGGGACCAGATCCAGGAGATCGCATTGGCGACTGTCGCCGGCGACCTGGCCGCCGCCGGTCTCGCGACGCGCGCTGCCGCGTGTCCCGCGGCCGGGTCGAGCGAGCCACCAGCGCATTCCGAGCCGGTAAGCGAGGCCTGGCGATTCTTCGACACGCTCTTCTCGCTTCCGTCGAGCGTGACGACGGTGACCGAGCTCGCCCGGTCGTGCGGCGCGTCGCTCACGACATTCGTGAGCCGGTTCCGCCGCACCCGCTTGCCGCAGCCCAAGCGGTATCTCGACATGTCGCGCCTCACGCGCGTCGCTCGGCTGTTCGAGAATCGGTCGTTCACCCTGCGCCACGCGGCCTACGCGCTCCACTACTCCTCCCCGCAGGCGCTGGCGCGCAGCATCGCCATCGTCCTGTCCCTGCGATCGACGGCGTTTCGGGAGCGCTACGACGGAGCGGGCATGGTCGAGCTCTTCCGGCAGCGGCTCGTGCTCCCGTACGTCGAGGCGTTTCGGCGCTTTCCTCCGCTACCGCGACGATAGACGCCGCTGTCGGGAGACGCCGCTGTCGGGGGGCGCGAACGACATGAAAAAGATTATGTTGCCTCCGTGCCCCGCGATCAGCTCGAAGGAACGACGTTCGGCGGATACACCATCCGCGATTATATCGGCGAAGGCGGGACAGCCACCGTCTACCGCGCCGACCACCCCACGCACGGCGCGGCGGCGTTCAAGCTGCTGCGGCAGAAGCTCCGCGCGGACAAGACGGCCGTCGCGCGATTCCTCCGCGAGGCCGCCTTCGGCTCGCGCGTGCAGCACCCCAATGTGGTCCGGACACTCGACGTCGGCGAAGCCATGCCGGGGATGCACTTCCTCGCGATCGAATGGGCCCCCGGGGATCTGCTCGAGCGCTACGCCAAGAAAAACGCCCCGCTCGCCGCGGAGGAAGTCGCCGCCATCATTCCGCAGATCGCCGCCGGGGTCTTTGCCGCCCACCAGTGCGGGATCATTCATCGCGATCTCAAGCCCGACAACGTGATGTACGATCCGCTGACCCGGTCCGTGAAGCTGCTGGACTTCGGAATCGCAACCGATGCCGATGTCACACCCGAGGACCGGCTCACGCGCACCGGCTTTTTTGTCGGCTCGATGATGTACGTGGCGCCGGAGGCGCTCTCCGGAGTGGTCGTCACGCCGGCCGCCGACCAGTACAGCCTCGCGTCGATCGCGTATTACCTCCTCGTCGGCACGCTTCCGTACACCGCCAAGACGCCGCGCGAGATGTTCACCCAGCTGCTGAGCCAACCGCCGGTCCCGCTCAACCAGGCGAGGCCCGGGCTGACCTTCTCACCCGCGGTGGAGCAGGTGTTGACCCGTGGCCTCGCGCGGAATCCCACGGACCGCTACCCGGATGTGGTCGCGTTCGCCACCGCACTCCGCGACGCGCTTTTCGCGCAGCCCGCGCCGAAGAGCGGCCTCTTCTCGAAGGTGAAAGGACTGTTCGGCAGCGGGGCCTAATCGATCAGTCGGAGCGGCATCACCAGGCAGAGGAACTCCGCGGGATCGTCCCACGCTTCGGGTTCGATCGTCGCCGCCTGCTCCGGCCCCTTGAACGTCAGCTTGACCTCATCCGTCGGTAGATACCGCAGGATCTCCAGCAGGTAGGACGCATTGAAACCGATCTCGAGCGGATCGCCGGTGTAACGAATCGCGAGCTCGTCCTGCGCCTCCCCCAGGTCAGGCGTCTGGACGCTGAAGCGCACGGCGCCGGCCGTGAACGACAGCCGCACGCGATGCGTCTGGTCCGACGCCACGATCGACATGCGCTTCAACGCACCCACGAGAGCGTCCTTCTCCACGATCGCGATCCGGTTGTTGTCACGCGGGATGACCTGCTCGTAATCCGGGTAGGGCCCTTCGATGAGCCGGGTGAACACCGCCGCCATTGGCGAGCGAAATCCCAGGTGATTGTCGCCACGCGCGATCTCCAACTCCTCGGCCGGAGGAAAGAGACGGCGGACCTGCTCGAGCGCCTTCGGCGGGACGATCAGGTCGTTCGCGCCGGCCGTGGAGCGCTCGATCGGCACTTGCATCTTCGCCAAGCGGTGCCCATTCGTCGCCACCATCCGCATGTAGTCCTGGCGCAGCGCCCACAGGACGCCGTTGAGGATCGGCCGACTCTCTTCGTTCGACACGGCGAACGTCGTATGCGAGATCAGCTTGTGCAGCTCGGCCGACTTGACCCGCCAGCTTTCCTCGAAGCGAACCGCGGGAAAGCTGGGAAACTCATCCCGGGGGATCCCCAGCAGCTTGAACTTCGACCGCCCGCACTCGATGGTCACACGCTGCTCGTTCGCCGCGGCAATCCGCACCGGCGCCGGAAGCATCTCGCGTGCGATGTCGCTCAGCTTCTTCGCCGGAACCGTGACGGCACCCGCGATCTCGACATTGGCTGTCACTTCCGCACTCACCGCGATATCGAGGTCCGTTCCCGAGAACCGAATCCCCCGATCCGTCGTCTCGATCAGAATGTTCGCGAGAACCGGCAGCGTCGTCTTCGTTGGCACACTGGCAGCCACCGCGGTGAGTCCTTCCTGGAGCTTTTCACGCGAAATCGTGAAGCGCATTCGAGGTCCTCGACTACTGTCTCTCTGTTAAAGAATCAGGTAGCAGTAGCAGTAGGGCATGTGGAAGTGTGCAAAACGACTGTAAGCTACGATGTAACAGGAGCTTTACCTAGCAGGCAATACATGCGTTTCCAGCAGAATGGCGCCGCGATGTGGATAACAGCTTTGTGATATTGGGCTCTATGATCAATGTAGGTGTGTTATCCACGAAGCCCGTCGAGTGTACTGCGTAACTTCTCCACACGGGCGCGGAAGGAGGGCACGATGCTCACCTCGGCCGCGACGCGCTCGAGGCTGTGGATTACGGTCGAGTGGTCGCGGCCGCCGAACGCCTGACCGATCTCGACGAGCTGCGCCCCGAGGAGCTCGCGGCAGAGGAACATCGCGACCTGGCGCGGGGCGGTGAGCGCTTTCGTCCGCGTCTTGGACTTGAGTCCGTCCGCCGTCACGCCCCACTCCTCCGCGACACGCGCCTGAATGGTGTCGATCGTGAGGCCCGTGAGGCTATCGATGTTGACGATGCCTTTCCGGGCGCCCGCGAGTGTTGCCGGGCCGCCGTCGCGCAGCTTTTCGCGGAGGGCATCGCGTGCGACGGCGAGGGTGATCTCGCCGCGATGCTTGAGCGATGCATATGCCAGCACCTTGATGATCGAGCCTTCCAGCTCGCGGATGTTCGAATGCACGTGTTCAGCGATGAGCTGGATCACATCATCCGGTATCGTCATCTCGAGATGATCGAGCTCGGCTTTGTGGCGGAGGATGGCAATGCGATGCTCGAGCTGCGGTGCCTCGATGTCGGCGACCATGCCCCACTGGAACCGGCTGACGAGGCGTCCTTCGAGCCCGCGGATTTCGGATGGCGGCCGGTCGCTCGTCAGCACGATCTGACGTCCGGATTCGTACAGGGCGTTGAACGTGTGGAAGAATTCCTCCTGGACCGACTCTCCCTTTCCCTTGAGGAACTGGACGTTGTCGATGAGCAGGAGATCGGTTTCGCGGTACCGGCGACGGAAATCCGGCATCGTGCGCCCCTGGATCGAGGCGACGAGGTCGTTCATGAACTGCTCCGTCCCGACGAAGGTGATGCGCGTGGCTGGGATGCGGCTGACGATTTCGTGCGCGATCGCCTGCATGAGATGCGTTTTCCCGAGCCCGGTATCGCCGTAGAGAAAGAGCGGGTTATACGCCTTGCCGGGCGCCTGGGCCACGGCCTGCGCCGCCGCCGCCGCCAGCTCGTTGGATTTGCCAATGACGAAGTGGTCGAATGTGTAGCGGGAGCTGAGCGGAGCGGGCAGATCGGTCGATCGCGGCGCCACGGCAGGCGGGGCGACAAAGAGATCCATCTGGGGCCGGTTCTTCCGCTCCTCGTGTACCTGGAAAACGATCGTGACCGGATGACCGAGGGCGACTGGCGCGTGACCCGTGAGAATGGGCGCGTGTTTCTCGTCGTTCCAGTCGGCGGCGAGACGATCCGGGGTGCCGACGACGATTGTCGAGCCATCGAAGCGGAGGGCCTCGGTTGGCTCGAGCCACATCCGGAACGCTTGTTCCGAAATGTCCTGCCGAGCTCGCTCCAGCAGCCGCGTCCAAGCCTCGGCAGGAGAAAGGGATGCAGGGGGTGACGGCACGGCGGAGGCTGGCAAGGCTGGCAGGGGCAGGACGAACGAAGGGACGATGGCGGATTCGATCGTGATGTGGAAAAGTCCCGGGTCGGCCAAGCTAGGCCCCGCCGAAAGGGTTGTCAAATGACCGTTGCTTCGCGTTCGGCCAGTTCAGCGTCGATCACCTCGAGTGCCGCGAGAAACTCCGCACGAGCCGCGCGTACCATGGGATTGAACGCCGCCATGTCCTCGAACAGGATCCAGCTGTCCTGCGTGACGATGTCGACGATGTCCATTAGCGCGTCGTGGGTCTTCGTCGAGAGCGTGACGCGCTCGATGCCGCATCGTGCCGCGCCGCGCCCGATGAAATGCGTGATGAATTGGCTGCGCGCCATCTGGTGGTCGTGCTCCTCCGGTGTACACTCGATGATGGAGACGCCCAGCCGCGACAAGAGCTCGCGGACGAAGATCGCCGCGGCTGCGTCCGCGACGCCCGGGCGTCCCGCGAATGGGCACAGAGCGAGACGCTGGCTCGCGCAGCTCACCGGCGCAGAGTGGGGGCCGAAGACCGGGTGCGTCCCCACGGCAGCAACGTGGGGGAGATGTCGCGCGAGGAGGGCGCAGGGAATCAGCTTCACCGAGCACACATCCATGGCGATCGTGGGCGGGGCGAGCAGCGGCCCGGTGTCGCGCAGGGCTGCGTCGAGGTCGCGAATCGGGACCGCGTAGATCACGAGGGGCGCCCCGCACACGCGCACGCGTGTCGCGTCGCTCGCAATGTCGGGGATCGCGGGGTCATACCGATGGACCCGATGCCCGATCCGCTCGAGCTGTCCGGCGAAATACGCGCCGAAGCGGCCGCTCCCAATGATCCCGATGTCGGGTGTGTGCATGAGTTGCGTGTGCAGGTGATGCGTGTGCAGGAGATGCGTGTGCAGGAGAAGTGAGCCCGGAGTCTATCGCGATCGATGGGTGCGGGGGAGGGGCATTGACCGCGTGCAGTAGCTTTCCCCGCATGCGGGCAATGCTCCTCGAGGCGGCGGGCCAGCCCTTACGGGTGGCCGACCTGGCGCCGCCCAAGCCCGGCGCCGGTCAGCTGCTCATCGCCGTCCACGCGTGTGGTGTCTGCCGCACGGATCTGCACGTGTTGGACGGCGAGTTGGCCAACCCGCTCCGTCCCCTCATCCTCGGACATCAGATCGTGGGGACGGTGCTCGGGCGCGGCCCCGGGGCCGCGCGATTTGCGGAAGGGGATCGCGTCGGCGTGCCTTGGCTCGGGTGGGTAGACGAGACCTGTCGCTATTGCATCCAGGGGCGCGAGAATCTTTGTGTGCAGGCGCGGTTCACCGGCTACACGATCAACGGCGGCTACGCCGAGCTCACCGTCGCCGATGAACGGTTCTGCATCCCGATCCCGCCGAGCTACACCGACGTCGCGGCGGCGCCTCTCCTGTGCGCGGGGCTGATCGGCTACCGCGCGCTCCGGCTCGCGGGTGACGCGCCACGGCTCGGGCTGTACGGCTTTGGCGCATTGGCCCACATCATCGCGCAGCTCGCACGGCACCGCGGCCAGCGCGTCTTCGCGTTCACGCGCCCCGGCGATGCGCGCACGCAAGAATTCGCGCGGTCGCTCGGTGCGGAGTGGGCGGGCGGCTCGGACACGCCACCGCCCGAGCCGCTCGATGCGGCGATCGTCTTCGCCGCGGTCGGCGCCCTCATCCCCGTCGCGCTTGGCGCGCTCGACCGCGGGGGGACGGTGGTCTGCGCCGGCATCCACATGAGCGACGTCCCGGCGTTTCCCTACGATCTGCTCTGGGAAGAACGGGTCATTCGCTCGGTGGCGAACCTCACCCGCCAGGATGCGCGGGAGTTCTTCGCCCTCGCGCCGCAGGTGCCGATCCGCGCCATGGCGACGCCCTATCCACTCGAGCGTGCCAACGAGGCGATTGCCGATGTGCGGCGCGGACGCCTCGACGGCGCAGCGGTGCTGGAAATCAGAAAGTAGAAAATCAGAGCGGAGAGAAGAGAAACTGATATTCGACGCTGTTCCCGTTGCAATAACTCCTGAGCCGGCCTACGTTAATCGGCTATGGGAAAGCCCACTTACCGCCCCCGGAACAAGCGCCGAATCCGGACTCACGGGTTTCGCGCTCGGATGGCGACGCGCTGGGGTCGACAGGTCCTGAGCCGGCGCCGCAAAAAGGGGCGGACACGCCTCACCGTGCGGCTTCCATCGAAGTACGCCGGAGGGGAGTAACCCCCCGACACACGTACCCGCGAAGCCATCGGATCACGCGCGGCGATGACATCACAACCGTGCGGCAGACCGGGGCTCGCATTCGCGTGCAATTCCTGGACGTGCGCAGCGCTCCGTCGCCGGGCGGCCACCCGAGAGTCGGCATCATCGTTCCGCGTTACAATCATTCGGCCGTCGATCGCAACCGACTCAAGCGGCGACTCCGCGAGTTGACCCGAACGCACCTCCTCCCTGTGCTCCCCTCCGTCGATCTCATCATTCGCGCCCTGCCAACGGCGTACGAGGCATCGTTCCGGACCCTCGCCGCCCAGATCGACAGGGCCGCGGGGATCCTGGGCTCCGCCTCGTGAACCGTCTCCTGATCGGCGTCGTGCGCCTCTACCAGGTCGCGCTGTCACCGCTCCTGCCGGTGTCGTGCCGGTATTCGCCGAGCTGCTCCGTCTACGCGATCGAAGCGCTCGAGCGCTACGGCGCCGTGCGCGGGAGCTGGCTCGCGCTGCGCCGCCTCGGCCGTTGCCACCCGTTCCACACGGGTGGGTACGACCCGGTGCCATGAGCGACCCCTCGGTGACGCCTCGAGTGACACGTCTGCCGACCGACCGTCGATGATGGATCGTCGCATGCTGTTGGCCCTCGCGCTGTCCGCGATCGTCGTCGTCCTTACGCAGCTGCTTTTTCCGCCCAAGCGTCCGGGTGCGGCGGCGGCCGGCGCGGCGAGCCAGGATTCCGGACAGGTGTCGCGGGCCGCCGGCGACACGCTCGCCGCGCCGTCGGCGCGCGTGAGCGTGCCCGCCGAGCCACCGGTGCCGGCGGCGAGCGGCACGAGCGCACCCGCGGTTCAGCCGGAAACGCTGGTCGTGAGCACCCCGCACGCCGTGTACCGGTTTACGAACATTGGCGCCGCGCCCGTCGCCGTCGCATTGCGCGACTACCCGGCGCGCGCTCCCGGCGCATCGGGGGTCGTGACGCTCGCCCATGACCATGCGCCGCTGCTGCGCTATGTCGTCGTCAGCGGAGGCGACACTCTCGCCCTCGACCGCACCGTCTTCCAGGGTGTGGTGACGTACCTGGCGGACAGCACGCCGCTGGTCACCTTCACGGGCGCCGTGGGCGGGGCCCCGGTCACCATCCGCTACGCGCTGTCGCGGACCGGCTACCTGTCTCGCGTGCAGGGCACCCTCGGAACCGGCGCGCTGCACGGGACCGGGCCTGCGTATCTGCTGGTCGGCTTGCCGGGCGGACTCAACTCAAATGAATCCGACACGCTCGATGATCAGCGGCACCTCGCCTATTCGGTGAAGCCGACACACGACGACGCGACGAGCACGGCGTTCGCCAAGCTCGATCCCGGGGAAGAGAAGCTCATTGCGGGCCCGGTCGCGTGGGCGGTCGCGAAGAACAAGTACTTCCTGCTTGGAATTCTCGCTCCCGCGACGGGGGTGCCCAGCTTCGCCGAGGTACACCTCGTCGGGGGAGCGCGCACATCCAAGGTCGTCTTGCAAGCGCAGGCCACGGTGGTCGAGGCGCTGGCGCAGCGGACGAACGGGGCGGACAGCGCGACCTTCGCGTTCGATCTCTATGCGGGACCGCAGGCGTGGCGGCCGCTGCGCGCCGTCGGGGGAAACCGCGACTTCGACGACGTGAACCCCTATGGGGGTTTCCTGCATCCCGTTTTGAAGCCGTTCGCCGCGGCGATCCTCCAGACGATCATCTGGATGCGCGAGAACCTCAAGCTGAGCTACGGGTGGGTGCTCATCATTTTCGGCGTGCTGATCCGACTGCTTCTCTGGCCGCTCAACCAGCGCGCGATGCGGAGCAGTCTCAAGATGCAGGTGCTCCAGCCGGAGCTGCAGGCCGTGCAGACGCGGTACAAGAACGACCCGCAGCGGCTGCAGGCGGAGATGATGAAGGTGTATCGCGACCACGACATGAGTCCCTTCAGCGCCATGTCCGGCTGCCTGCCGATGCTGCTGCCGATGCCCGTCTTCTTCACCCTGCTCTTCGTCTTCCAGAACACGATCGAGTTCCGGGGCGTCCCGTTCCTGTGGCTGCACGACATCTCGGTGAAGGATCCGTATTACATCCTGCCGCTCCTGATGGGGGCGTCGGCGTTCCTGCTCTCGTGGATCGGATTGCGGAACACACCGCCGAATCCGCAGTCGCGAATGATGGCGTACATGTTCCCCGGCATGATGATGATTTTTCTCGCGAACGTCGCGGCCGGGCTCAACCTGTACTACGCCGTGCAGAACCTGGCCGCGATCCCGCAGCAGTGGCTCATCGCGCGCGAGCGCGTGAAGCACGGCAAGGGCGGACCGTCTCTGACCGCGCCGTCGAAGCCGGTGCTCGAGCGATCGAGCGGCGGATCCGGTCCGCCGTCCGGCAGCGCTACGCCGTCCGGCAGCGCTACGCCGTCCGGCAGCGCTACGCCATCCGGCAGCGCTACGCCGTCGCCGCGGCGGAAGCGGAAAGGCGGCTGATCTCGAGCGCGCTCGCGCGCACGCTCCACGCGAGCCCGCGTGTCGCGACGGCCCGCTCAGCCAGGCGGGCGCCGAGAAAGTAGCCCGCGCGCTCCGGTATCACGTAGCGGTCCACGGTGCGCGCCTCATCGCTCATTCCGCCGGAGAGGTACCGGAGGCGGAGACCGAGCCCGCGCCGGTCGAGGTCCGGGGTGATGGCGCGCTCGATAACGGGCTCCAACTCTCGAATGCGCGCGTACTGGCGCCGCGCGTAGCCGAAATACTCCCACGCGGCGTGTCCGGGGCTCACCGCCTGCGAGACCTGCACGGCGAGCCCTTCATTGATGATGAGCTCGCGGAGCGTGGCCCGCCGTCCGGTGTCCCAATAGGAATAGAACCCGTCGTGCTCGGCGACGAGCTCCCGGAGCTCGGCGCGGGAGGTCGGAGACGTGTAGCGCACGGCGTGCGCGATCTCGTGGGAGAGCCAGAGCGGAATCAGCTCCGGATCCAGTCCTAGTCCCTGCGTGTCCGGATTCTGCACGCTGGTGAAATGCTCGAGGCAGGCGAACGCGATGCCGCGCCCCTGCACCACGAGCTCGCCCGCGTTGGCGGCTCCCACGCCGACCATGAGCACGACATCGACATCGGCGTCCGGCGTCAGGAGCTCGGCGCACCGCGCTTCGGCCGCGCGCGCGAGCGCGACGACGTCGAGTCGCTCGAGCGTCGCGAGGAGATCCTGCCGGTCCGCGTTCACCGTCGAGCGCACGATCTCGCCCGCGTGCGGGCTATCGGGCTCGATGACGTAGTTGTGCCAATAGGCGTGGAGCAGGGGACGGTGACTGTCGATGTACCGCCCGTAGGCGGCAAGGCGATCCGCAGCGTGAAGAACGGCGAGGAAATCGGGAATGAGGTTGATGAGCATCCTGGCCGAGCGCGGCGTGGGCGGTCGCGGACGCGAGAAAATACGGAACCCGTGGACCGGCGACAAGGCAGCGGTTTTTTGCTCGCCTTTCTCTCTTCTCCTTTCTCCTCTCTATTTCCCCACGCAGAACTCGCGGAATACCCGCTCGAGCACGTCGTCGATGCCGATCGCGCCGACGATCTCATCGAGCGCGGCGATCGCGGCGCGGACGTGGACGGCGGCCACGATCGTGGGAATCGCTCGTCCGGCCCAGGCGTCGCGGAACGAAGCGAGCTCGTGTGCGGCCCGGCTGAGAGCCTCGCGCTGTCGCGCGCGGAGAACGACCGGCGCGTCGATGGGGGCACGCGGTGTTCCGACCGCGGCGACGAGAGCGTCGGTAAGCTCCAGCAGGCCCGCCCCGCTTTCCGCACTGACCGCCAGCATCTCCGGCATCTCGGGCATCTCGGGCATCTCCGGCACCGCCGGAGCGCCGGGTGTGCCGTCGCGAGCGCGCTCCGATTCCGGTGCGAGATCACTCTTCGTGCGGACGCCGATGATCGATGCCATCGTGTGCGGTCTCACGCGGGCGATCGCCTCGGCGACCCCGGCGCGTGATTCGCCGCAGGCCAACACCACGTGGGCGCCGCTCAGGTAGGTGAGGCTGACCTCGATCCCGAGCCGCTCGACGGCGTCGGAGGATTCGCGCAGCCCGGCCGTGTCCACGAGGCGGATCGGCGCCGGCGCTCCCGGGGGCTCGATGACCGCCTCGATCGCGTCGCGGGTTGTTCCGGGCTGATCCGTGACGAGGGCCCGCGCGCGGCCGAGCAGGGCATTGAAGAGCGAGGACTTCCCGACGTTGGGCGCCCCGGCGATGACGGCGATGGCGCCGTCGCGTACGAGCTCGCCGGCCGCGCCCGCCGCGATGATCGACTCGAGTCGCTCCACGGCGCACGCGGTGGCGTCCGCGACGCGGGCCGGCGGGATGGGTCCCGCATCCTCTTCCGGAAAGTCGATGTCGTAGGCCAGGAGCGCATCGAGCGCGATCAGCGCCTCACGGAGGGCGCGTACGCGGCGCGAGAGTCCGCCATCCATTTGGAGCAGCGCGGAGCGCTGCATCGCGGCGCTCTGGGCGTCGATCAGATCCCCGATCGCCTCGGCCTGTGCCAGATCCATGCGTCCATTCAGGACCGCGCGACGCGTGAATTCCCCGGGGAGGGCGGGCCGCGCGCCGGCCGCGACCAGCGCGGCGACGATCGACGTCGGCACGATCGTCCCTCCATGGGTGGCGATCTCCACGACCGGCTCCCCGGTATACGAGCGTGGTGCATCGTAGGCGATGACGACTGGCCGGTCGAGCAACGTACCCCGTGCATCGACGGCCGCGCACAGGGAGGCGTGCCGAGGCGCGATGGGCCACGGACGCAGGACCCCCCCGGCGATCGCATGCGCGCGCGGGCCGCTCAGGCGGACGAGCGCGATCGCGCTACGCCCCGGCGGTGTCGCGAGGGCGACGATCGTGGCATCATTGAGAGCGGTCGCGGCGGTCGGCGTGCTGACTCCGGAGGGTGAGAAGAGAATGAAAGAATATCAGGCCGTCATGCTTCGTCTCACGCATCACACGCGCGAGGATGAGGAATCGCTCACCGATCTCCTAAATGAGCGTTCTCGCGGCGGGTGGCAGCCGACGCTCGCCGTTCAGGGCGCCGCCCCCGGCGGTGACCGGCTGACCATCATGTTCGAGCGCATCACCGTTCCGACATAGACGGGGACGGGGCGCGCTCCTCCGCGCCCTGTTCGAGCGGTCATCTTGCCCTGCCATATTGGCGGGTCCGCAGCAGCGAACTCGACATGACGCCGGGAGTTGCCCCCTTGCATTTTCCCCTAGGCTTGGCAATGTTTTCCGGCCGTTTGGGGCGTCTCGCGGCACGGCGTGCGCGCGGGGCGCTCGCATCCTGAAAATCGATCCCGCTGTGGCCGGCGCGAATCGCCGCGATGCCGTTCGTTGTCGGGTATTTCTCGCAGTGGCCACGTTGGGTGGTACGCCGAACGTCGGACGGAGGTGGGCACCATGCGTCTTTCGCGTCTACTGGCGATGTGCGGAGTGGGGGCAGGGATGATCGCGGTGAGTGTGGCCCGCGCGCAGGAGCAGGTCGAGACGCAGGGCATGTCGGGACCGCAATTCACATCCGTTTCGGACGATATGCTCCGGAACGCGCGGACCGATGGGAAGAATTGGCTGATGTACGGGCGCGACTACACGAATCAACGCTGGTCGCCGCTCAATCAGATCACGACCGCGAACGTCAGCAATCTCCGTGTCGCGTGGATGTACCAGACCGGAATTTCCAAGCTCGGCTCCTTCGAGACCACTCCCGTCGTCGTCAACGGGATCATGTATTTGACGACCCCCTACAACACGGCAATGGCGGTGGACGCCCACACGGGGCGCGAGCTCTGGCGGTACGAGCACAAGCTCGGCACCACGATTTTCTGCTGTGGGCCGAACAACCGGGGGGTCGCGGTATCCGGCAATACGGTTTACATGGGAACGCTCGATGCCCACCTCGTGGCGCTCGATGCCCAGACGGGGAAGGTCAAGTGGGACGTGCAGGTCCAGGACCCCGAGGCGGGCTATAGCCTGAGCGGCGCGCCGACGGTGATCGGCAACAAGGTCATTATCGGCGTCGCGGGCGGCGAGTACGGAATCCGCGGCTTCGTCCGGGCCTACGACACCGAATCGGGCAAGGAAGTCTGGACCGCCTTCACGACGCTCTCGGACAAGTGGTTCGGGACTTGGACCGAGACGACGTGGGAGGGCGAGCCTCTCCATCGCGACATTGCGAAAGAAAAGGCCGACTCGGCGAAATACGCCAATGCGTGGCAGCGGGGCGGGGGCGGCGTCTGGATGAACATGGCCTATGATGCGGCCACGAATCAGATCTTCTTCGCCGCGGGGAATCCGTCGCCAGATCTCTACGGCGATGTCCGGCCGGGCGACGACGTGTGTACCGACTGCGTGATCGCGGTCAATGTGGCGAGCGGCAACGTGACCTGGTACTACCAGGAGGTTCCGCACAACGTCTGGGACCTTGACGCGGTGAGCCCGCCGGTGGTGGTGAAGCTCAAGGACGGGCGCACGGCGGTGGCGCAGGCGGGGAAGACGGCGTGGGTCTACATCCTCAATGCGAAGACCGGAAAGCTCATCCGGAAGTCGGCGCCGTTCGACCGCCTCGACAACATGTTCGCGCAGCCGACGGCCGAGGGAACCCGGATGCTCCCCGGCGCCAACGGCGGCTCGGAGTGGTCGCCGATGTCGGTCAATCCGACGCTGGGCTATTCGTACGTCGCGGGTCTCGAGCAGCCGATGCACTACATCACCCACGCGGGAGCGCTGACCAAGGGGCAGCTCTGGCTCGGCTCTGCCTTCAAGGCCGTCCCGGGCGAGGCGCAGTACGGCACGTTTACCGCCATCGACCTGAACTCGGGGAAGGTCGCCTGGCAGAATAAGATGGACCAACCGATGATGGGCGGCTCGCTGGCGACGGCGGGCGGATTGGTCTTCACGGGCGAGGGGGATGGCCGATTCGACGCGTTCGACGCGAAGACCGGCAAGCTCCTCTGGCACTTCACGGCGGGCGCCGGGTGCAATTCGGCCCCGAATGTCGTACATGCTGGGCACCACGCAGTACGTGGCGGTTGCGTGCGGTGGGAATTTCCAGCTCGGCTACCCGCTCGGGGACGCCGTGCTGGTATTCTCCGTGCCGCACGTGGCTTCCATGGCAGCAAAGAAGTAGGGATACGGTCCGAAGGAGCGATGGTCGGTCGGATATGCTGCGTATCCCTCGTCGTAGCAGCTATCGGCGCCAGCGCCGTATTGGCGAGCCCGCCGGGATTTACTCCCCTGGCGGGCGCCTGGTGGCGGCATCTGTCGCCGGGGGACAAGCAACTCTGGCTGGGGGGATTCCTGGCGGGTGCGGCGGTCGATTCGGCCGCAGTGGCGCCGGAGCGCCGCTTCCGGTACACCCCGACCCTGTATGCCACACAACTGGATGACTACTACTGGTGGAGCGATCGTGTCGACACACCCGTCGTCGACGCCCTGTCAACCATTAACCAGGAGCTGACCACTCATTAATCCCTTCGTTAAGTGGCTGCACCGGGCCGGGAACGGTTCGGACCAACGCACCGCAGGTGCGCTTTACCGAGGGTGCGTGCTCACGATCACACAGGTGTCTGTTTCACATACGCAGGAGTTCCAACCATGAAACGCATTGCAACCGTCGTGGCACTGGCTGCGCTCGCGGGGGTGGCCAACACCGCCCGGGCTCAGCTCGTGATGCAGATGGGGAACAACTGGACCTTCGAGCTGTCCGGAAACGTCAACGCCTTCTACGTCGAGCAATGGGGCCCGACGACGGGAGCGGCGATCAACGGATCCGCGGTTGCCAACGCCGCGGGCACGACCGCCAACATTCGCACCGGTCTGCTTCCGGCCGACATCAACTTTGCGGCAAAGGGACATGAAGGGAACCTCAATGTCGGGGTCTTCTTCGGCTTCTACCCGCAGATTCAGAACGGCCCGGGAATCAATGGAGGGATCGGCAACGGACACGATCAGTTTGGCGCGCAGATCGACATGCGCCAGGTGTTCTTGACGGTTGGCAACGCCAGCTGGGGACAGATCGAAGCCGGCCGTGACCTCGGCCTCTGGCAGCGCGAGAACATCCTGACGGACGCAACGCTCTTCGGCGTCGGCGCCACCGGCGGGAACCTCGGGTCGGGCGGCACCACGCTGGGTCGCATCGGGTTCGGCTACATCTATCCGAACTTCGAGGCCCAGATCACCTATAGCACGCCGGCCGGCAAGCCGTTGCACTGGCTGATCGGTGTGTTCCAGCCGAGCGAAGTCGGGGCGTCCAGCGCCGACGGCTCGGTTGCGGCAGGGGATGCGTATCCCTTCGTGCCCTATCCGCGCCTTGAGAGCGAGTTGACGTGGACCGCCGGCACCACGAACAAGATCCTGTTGTGGCTGGACGGGGAGTGGGAGCATGCGCGCAGCGCTCCCGTCGGGGACTCGACGGCGTTGAAGGTTGACGCCGGCGGACTCGGCGCGGGTGGCAAGATCGACATCGGCAGCTGGTCGTTCGTGGGCTCCGGATATTGGGGCCGCGCGGTCGGCACGACGTTGCAGTTCCTGCCGATCTCGACCGACCTGAACGGCACGCCCCGGTCGTCGTATGGCTACATCGGCCAGATCACGTGGAAGATCGGCCCGAAGGTGAGCCTCGTCGGCAGCTACGGTGAGAGCTTCATCGACGGCACCAACTTCGACAAGACGACCGATGCCGGGTATCCCGAGCTGCTGAAGTACAACTCGCTCGGAGTCGGCGGGTTCGTGTACCAGTGGACGAAGTCGGTCAAGTACGTGATCGAGTATGGGTACGACGCGGCTGCGAACACGAGCGGCGGAAAGGACATCAGCAACAGCCTCTCCACGGGGTTCATGCTGTTCTTCTAACCGTCGATCGGCCTGTTCCGTCGGGGGATCTCGTCCGAAAGGACGGACCCCGGCGGGGCGGGTGGCGCCAGCATGGCGCCAGTCGAACCGCTTGACATTCGGTGCGTCTGGAACCACCATCAACGGGCTTTGAGTGCTGCCTGCGCGTCGCGTGATGGAGGCGGCGTAGATCCGCGCAGCGATTTGAAGCGTAGAACCGTGTGGTGATTCAATGCTCGTGTTACACGCTCCCCGTTAGCCCACCTCACCACACTCACGACGAGGATCGGCGCGATGGTCGGCAGCGAACGGAGTCCTCCGGAGTGACGAGCGACCGCGCATCCAGGCGTGCGATGCCGTCGGCATCGATCGCTGCGCACCGTGCTCTTCCGCACAACTCTCTTCCCATTACACCAAAGAGGCAGCAGTCATGAATCGTTTCCATCGCCCGATGCAAATCGGTGCGCTTCTCGCGGGCTCGCTCGCAATGGTCGTCGCTTCGGCAGGAGCGCAGGACCTGCAGAGCATGAGCCAGAACGCCAACCAGTGGGTCATGACGGGTCGCACGTACGATCTGGAGCGGTACTCACCGCTCTCGCAGATCACGGCGGCCAACGTGGCGCACCTCGTTCCCGTGTGGACGCTGTCCACCGGGACCCTGCGCGGCCACGAGGGCAACCCGCTGGTAGTCGGCAACGTTATGTACGTACACAGCTCGTACCCGAACAAAGTCTACGCGCTCGACCTGACCAAGGAAGGCGCGCCGCAGCTCTGGCAGTACACCCCGGAGCAGGACCCGGCCACGATCCCCGTCGCCTGTTGTGACGTCGTGAATCGCGGTCTGGCCTATCACCCGGCCACCGCCGACCATCCGGCCGGCATTCTCTACATCGAGCTCCTCCAGGGCGATCTGCTTGCCCTCGACGCCAAGTCCGGGAAGAAGGTTTACCGGGTTCCGAGCGCCGATTTCCACAAGGGCTCGACCATGACCAACTGCCCGCTCGTCGTGAAGAACGTGGTCCTCACGGGGATCTCGGGCGGTGAGTTCGGCGTTCGTGGCCGCATTACGGCGTTCGACGCGCTCGACGGTCACGAGCTGTGGCGGACCTACTCCACCGGCCCCGACAAGGACGTCGGGATCACCGATAACACGCTCAAGTCACCGTATCCGTCGGCGCAGGGGAAGGACCTCGGCGTCAGCACGTGGCAGGGTGACGAGTGGACGCGTGGTGGTGGCACGACGTGGGGCTGGTACTCCTACGACCCCGAGCTGAACCTGTTCTACCATGGCTCGGGCAACCCTGGCACCTGGAACCCCGACCAGCGCCCTGGCGACAACAAGTGGTCGATGTCGATCTGGGCCCAGAACCCGGAGACGGGTGAAGTCAAGTGGGTCTACCAGATGACCCCGCACGATGCGTGGGACTACGACGGCATCAACGAAATGATTCTTGCCGATCTCACCATCGATGGCAAGCCGGTCAAGGCGCTCATGCACTTCGACCGGAACGGGTTCGGCTACACGCTCGACCGGACCAACGGCAAGGTGCTCGTCGCCAAGCCCTTCGGACCGGTCAACTGGGCCAAGTCGATCGATCTGACGACCGGCCGTCCGGTTGAGGACCCGTCCAAGCGCACCACGGCGAAGGGGAACACGGAAGGGATTTGCCCCGCCGCCATCGGCTTCAAGGATCAGCAGCCCGCGGCGTACTCGCCGAAGACGCACCTCGACTACGTGCCGACGAACAACATCTGCATGGACTATGAGGGCGTCGAGGTGAAGTACACGGAAGGTCAGCCGTACGTCGGCGCGATCGTCCGCATGTTCCCCGGCCCCGGCGGCAACCGCGGTGCGTTCATCGCGTGGGACCCGACGGTTGGCAAGATCGTATGGTCGGATAAGGAGAACCTCGCCGCGTACGGTGGGGCGCTTGCCACGGCCGGTGATGTCGTGTTCTACGGCACCATGGAAGGCTGGCTCAAGGCGGTCGACTCCAAGACCGGCAAGCTCCTGTGGAAGTTCAAGACCCCGTCGGGGATCATCGGCAACCCGATGACCTACGTTGGGCCTGATGGCAAGCAGTACGTCGCGGTCCTCTCGGGGATCGGCGGCTGGGCAGGGATCGGGGTCGCGGCCGGGATCGGCGCGGAAGACCCGACGGCCGGCCTCGGCGCGCTCGGCGCGTTTGGTGACGCCGGGTCGTTCAGCACCCAGGGTGGTGTGCTGACGGTGTTCGCGCTCGACAACGCAGGCAAGATGTAAGCACCTTGCTCGGGCGGCCTTCGGGCCGCCCGAGGCTCTGTTCGATCATTGCAGTGTCATGATGTTGTTGGCCGGGTGTCGCGGCACTCTCGCGGCACCCGGCTGTGCGTCCAGGGTATGTTTCTTCACGACCTGACACGGGTGCTCATATAGAAATGGCGTTTGCTCCCCTCCTTGTCCGGCGCTCAGTCTGGTTGCTCTCCGTGGCTGTGGCGGTCACGATCACGGCGGCGTTCACGGCTCCCCCGGACCATGTGCTTCGAGTGTGCGCCGATCCGGATGATCTCCCCTTCTCGGACAGCGCCCTGCGCGGATTCGAGAACAAGATCGCCGCCGTCATTGCGCGCGACCTGGGTGACAGCGTCAGCTACGTGTGGTGGCCCAATCGCCGCGGATTCATTGCCCATACCCTGCGCGCTGGCCGCTGCGACCTCGTGATCGAGGCTCCCAAAGGCCTCGACATCGTACTCACGACGAAGCCCTACTTCCGCTCCACCTACTACTTCGTCACACGACACGATCATCCGACGAAGCCCACCTCCCTCGACGACCCGATCCTGCGCAAGCTTCGGATCGGCGTCAGCATGATGGGAGAGGACTACGCATTGTCTCCGCCGGGACAGGCTCTGAGCCAGCGAGGATTGGGAACGCACCTGTTTGGTTTCCAGTCGTATTACGATCCGGACCACCATCCAGGTGATATTGTCGATGCTGTGTCGACGGGAACAGTCGATGCGGCGGTGGTCTGGGGGCCGCTGGCGGGCTACTATGCCAAACGCTCCTCCGTTCCACTCGATCTCATTGCTCTCCCCGATAGCGACACCGTCACGGGATTCCCGATGGCGTACGACGTCGCGTTAGGCGTCAGGATCACCGACCGTGCGCTCCGCGATACGCTGAACAAGGTCATCGATCGCCAGCAGCCCGCAATCGACAGCGTGCTGCACGATTTTGGCATTCCGACGCTCTCGCTGCCGGCCACTCCCGCGGCACACGCATCTCAATAGCCACATCGCCTGGCATGGGGGGTTTGCTTCCTCTGTGCCTGTGTCCCCCCGCCTCCGTCCACACGAGGTGACCTCACCGATGCCCGAGATTCAGTCCGATATCGTGGCCCCACGCTGGGCTCGCCGCCTCGCAACAGGCGCCTGTGTGCTGACGCCTGTCGTCATCATGGCCGCCGCCAATGCATCCTGTCGCCGTGCTACGCCGGTTCCCGCGGCGGGTGCCACGACCTCCACGGCTGCCGCCGCTCCGATGCCCGCGGCGACGCCGGCGGCTGCACGCGCCCCGACGCCAGCGGATACTACCCCTCCCGCCAAGGCACCCCCGGGCCCGATCATGCACGCGCCTGGCGATCCGCTCGCGGTCAACAACGTCATTTATCAGGGCTGGAAGATGTTCGAGGTGTACTGCACCCGGTGTCACGGTGAGGACGCCGTCGGCACCAGCTTTGCCCCGGCCCTCACCCACTCCCTCGGACCCGAGGGGACTATGGACCACAAGGCATACTGGCTCACGGTCACCTACGGGCGCCCGGCCAAGGGGATGCCGACCTGGGGCAACCTCCTGTCGCCCGAGCAAAAGGAAGACGTCTACAACTACCTGCGCGCGCGCGCGGTCGGGGGGATGGGGGGCGGGCGGCCGCACCTGGTCCCGGGCGCCAAGAAGGACTCGACGGCATTCCCGCCTGCGGAGGGGAATGATACGACCTTCGTTCCCCCGTTCCTGAAGGCGTAATCCCCATGCGGCGTAGAGCGGACCGAAAGTCGCCGGTCGGGATCGCCCCGCTCGCGGGGCTTGCCGTCGCCGCTGTCGTCGCCCTCGCTGGTTGCACCAAGGAGGCGAGTCACGCGCCCCCGCCGGCCAACCCCGACACAGGGGGTCTCGGGCCCCCGATCAGCACGCCGGCGGCGGCCCCGAGCAAGCCGCCCAGCGGCCGGTTGTTCGTGAGCAATGAAGGGAGCAACACACTCAGCGTCATCGATCTCGCCACCGATTCGGTCATCACGACGATCCCGATCGGGAACCGGCCGCGCGGCATGGCCCTCTCCCCGGACGGGAAGACGGTATACGTCACGCTCGGGCGGGAGGACGCCGTGGGCGTTGTGGACATCGCCACGGGGAAGGAGACCGGAAAGATCGCGGTCGGGGGGGATCCCGAGCAGGTGGCAGTGGGCGCGGGTGGGAAGACGATCTACGTGTCGAACGAGGATCCTGGACAGGCGACCGCCGTCGATGTCGCGTCGAAGAAGGTCGTCTTCTCGGTCCAGGTTGGGAAGGAGCCGGAAGGGGTATTGGTCACCCCCGATGGCGCACGGGTGTACGTGACCAATGAGACATCGAGCACCGTGACGGTCCTCGACGCGCTGACCGGGGCGACGCGCACGACGTTTGCCGTCGGCGCGCGCCCGCGCTTCGTGGCGTTCTCACGTGATGGGGCTCGGGCGTTCGTCACGTCGGAGTCGGGTGGATCGATCACGGTCGTCGACCTGCCGAGCAACGCGCCCCTCAAAACCGTGCCGGTGGGCGATAGCACGAAGCCGACGGGAGTCGCCGTCTCGCCGGACGGACGCACGGCGTATTTCGCCAACGGCCGGGCGAACCGCGTCTCCGTCTTCAGTGTGGCGGCGATGACCGTGACCGACACGATTCCGGTCGGGCAGCGCCCATGGGGGGTTGCACTCAGCGACGACGGTACGACGCTGTACACCGCCGACGGCCGGTCGAACCAGGTATCCGTCGTCGACGTGGTGCATCACAAGGTCGTGCGCACGATCCCGGTCGGCACGCGACCGTATGGGGTTTTGATCGCGCCGTAAATCGGGGCCCCATTTTATGGCGGTGGCGACCTGCGCGTTCGCGAACGGCCCCTACGGCCGGGGCGATCCACCCGCCGGCACCGCCGGCGCGACCCGCGGGGCGTCGGCCAGTGGATCCGCGTCCCCCTTCATGGCGGGCGTACGATTCCCCTGCGGTTGCTGCTCCGGAGCCCTGGCCAAATGCAGCGGAGGCGCCGGCCCGTATTCCGACGGGTAATAGAATCGAAAGGCGCGCCGGTCGCACTGGATGACCGCGAACGCCTCGGACCGGGCCACGAGCTTTTCCAGATCCCCTCGGCTCGGCTGACAGCTGAACGCGTTCAGCCCGCCAGCGACACAGGTGTTCGGGTCGTCACCGACGCAGGTGCTGGGCGTATGAATGTGCAGCTCCGGCATCCCGTCCGGGCATTCGAAATTCGCGGAATTCGGTGTGGCGTTCGTCGGCTTGGCGTCCTGGATCGCGAAAACGCGGAAGACCGTGTCGTCCTGCACCGGGGCAGTGCGCGAGATGTGATAGACACCGTACGACCAGTCCGTGATGCAATACGCCCGCTCGGTCTGGCGCGGATCGTCCGTCCAGAGCTTCTCCAGGATCGCCCGCGGCTCGTCCATCACCACTCCCAGCCGCACGCTCTGCCCCCGGGCGGGTAGCGCCCCCAGCGCCCCCAGCGCCCCCAGCGCCCCCGCTACGATCACAAGGACCCGCACCGCCATCCGCTTCGCGCCCCCGTTCAGCATACCCCTCCCACGACGAGCCTCCCACGATGAGCCCGCGCTATACTCTCGACAATCCAGGTGTCGGATGCGCAACAGGGCCCGGCAGCCTGCCCTCGTGAAACGCCGAGGCGACGAGCACTCCATCGCACCCAAGGAGCGCCAGCCGCTCGATATCCCGCACGCCGCGTACCCCGCCCCCGACAAGAAGCTCCACTGCGGCCAGCGCCGAGCGCAGCTGTGCAACCAGCTCCCGGTCAACGCCCAGGCCGGCGCCCACGCGGGCGAGATCGAGTAGCATCACGCCTCCTGCCCCAGCAGCTACGGCACGCTTCGCGAGATCGCAGAGAGAATGCCCTCGTAAATCTGACGCTGCAGCAGGTGCCAGGATCGGGCGTCCCGCGCGCAGGTCCAGGCTAAAGACCGTCCGCTCGCGCCCGACGGTTGCGGCGCTCGCGCCGAGGTCGTCCAACGACGTGAGCGTTTCGAGTCCCAGAACGGCGCGCACCGGAAGGTCGCTCGCGCACGTGAGCCGAGCGACGGACTCGACCGTTCCCGCGCCCGCGTCGACGAGGAGTGGTAATCCCGCACGCATAATCTCCGTGAGGTCGTGCGCGGGCCGCCCGGCAATCGCATCCAGATCGGCGACATATATTTCCGCGACACCAGCCCGTGACCGGTAGGCGCGCGCGAGCACGCCGGCGTCACCTACGTGCTCAGCCCCGAGGAGCGCGGAGCGGAGCGGCCGGTAGGCGGAACGATCCCCGCCACGCGCGGCGACCGCCCGAGATCCCATGAGGTCGATGACTCCGATCGTGCGCACCCCGTCAATATGACCGCGAGCGTCATCGGATGGGACGTGGGCGGTGTCAATACCAAGGTGGCTCGCGCCGTTGGCTGGTCCGTCGTGGCGAGTCGCATCCAGCCGTTCGAGATTCAGCGCGATCCGGACGCGCTTCCCGGTGTGCTGACCGCGCTGGCCGAGGCGGTCGGAGCGCAGCCGACCGACACGCACGCGCTCACGCTCACGGCCGAGCTCTCCCAGGTGTTCCGCACGAAGCGTGAAGGGGTGTGCGCCGTGCTCGACGCCATGGAGCGTGCCTTCCCCGGGGCCGCGATCAAGGTATATACCACGCGCGGTGGATTCGTCGCCCCGGACGAGGCCCGCCGCGATCCGCTCGCCGTCGGTGCCGCCAACTGGGCTGCGACCGCAGCCCTCGTCGCCCGCCAAATGCCGGCGGCCCTCCTGATCGACATCGGATCGACGACGACGGACATCATCCCGATTGTGAAAAATGCGGTGGCGGCCAAAGGGCGCACCGATCCCGAGCGGCTGCGCTCGGGAGAGCTGCTCTACCTGGGCGCTCTGCGCACTCCTGTCGAGGCGATCGTGCACGCGGTGCCGCTGGACGGGGGAAGCGCCGGTGTCAGCGCAGAGGGGTTCGCGATCGCAGCCAACGTCCATCTCTGGCGCGAATCGCTCGACGCGGCCGCCTATACGGTGTCCACGCCGGACGGTCGCCCCGCGACGCGGGAATTCGCGTTCGAGCGGCTGGCCCGCGTCGTGTGCGCCGATCGGGAGATCCTCGACGCGCGCGCCGTGACGCGGATCGCGGACGCGATCGCAGAGGCGCAGGTGATCCGCACAATGGACATGATCGACCGCGTCCGATTCCGGTATCCGGAGCTCAAGGTGGCAGTCGTAGCGGGCGTCGGCGCCTTTATCGCGAGCGAGGCAGCGGTGCGCGCAGGGCTCAGCGTGAAATCTCTCTCGGAAGTGATGGGGAATGCCCTCGATGCCACCGCCGCGCTCGCCGGCCCGGCCGCGGCCGTCGCGTTGCTCGGGACCGGCGCATGACGGGACGCGCGGCCGGCCCCGTCGACACGGTCATCAAGCTCGGCGGGTCGGTCCTGCGCGACCCCTCAGGGCTCGCATCGGCCGTGGAGATCGTGAATGCGCTGCCGCGTGACGCGGGACTCCTCATCGTCCCGGGCGGCGGTCCGTTCGCAGACGCGGTGCGTGACGCCGATCGCGCCCTCCGGTTCGGCGACGAGGCCGCGCACTGGATGGCCATCCTCGCGATGGATCAGGTCGCGCACATCCTGGCCGACCGGCTCGACCGCGCTACCCTCGTCGAGACCGCGGACGCGATCGATCGCGCCGGCATGCATGGCCGTCCCGTGCTGGCGCCCTATCGCCTGCTCCGTGCGGCGGACGCCCTGCCGGGCGCCCTGCCGCACACGTGGGATGTCACCAGCGACAGCATCGCCGCGTGGTTCGCGGGGCGGCTGGGCGCGCGCCGGCTCATTCTCGTCAAAGCCATCGCGCCATCCGCCGGCGGCTTACGAAGCCTTGTCGATCCGTATTTCGGAATTGCGTTACCGACCGGTGTGACCGGGTCCGCCGTTACGCTCGACCAGCTCGCGGACGCGGTCCGCCGAGATGACGCCGGTGCGCCCGCCGTCGCACGCGGCCCCGCGCACCCCCACGATGTCCGCCTCGAGGGATCGGGCACGCGGTAGATCGTCGACCCCGAGCGAGCCCGCGAGAGCCACGAAGAGGCCGGCGACGTGCGCGGCCCTGATCCAGTCGGCGATCGTGTCCGCCGCGATATGGTCGAATAGGGCGCGCCGCGCAGGGGCGGCGTCCTGGCCGCCCGCCGTTGCCGGCAGGCCGTCCTTCCCCGCGGTGTCGAGCAGGACGCCCGCGGCGCCCGACTGCTTCGCCACCTCGAGCACGTCCCAAAACCCAAGGCCGGCGGGGGCAGAGCGGTCCGCGTAGCTCGCCAGGACGAGCGCCGGCGCGCTATCACCGTCGCCGGCCAGGGAGCGGCGAAAGGCCGTGGCCACGCGAGCCGCTGCCGCCACGTCCAGGATGCCGTCCAGCCCGACCTTGATGAAAGCCAGCCCCAGCTCCGCCATAGCGTGCGTGTCGGCTCCGAAAGTCTCGGGGGTAATTGCGGCCGTCAGGTCCCCGAGCGCCGCGCTCACGGGGCGCAGCGGCGTCGCGGCCCCGACGATCGCGCCCAAAGTGTCCAGAGCGACCGGGCCGAGAGGGCCCTGGGTCGGGTCCTTGGCGTCGATGATATCCGCGCCCCCTTCGATCGCCGCGCGCGCTTCCACCGCGTCCCGCACACTCACGAGAATGCGCATCGCCGTCATGCGCGGCGCGTCCGGTGCGCGGTGACCCGCAGGTGCTCCGACCGCACGTCGTCGGGGGGCGTGAGGTACCCCCACGAGAGAGACCCCTCCTGCCGATACGTCTTCCCGAGCGTGATCGCGAGCTTCGCCTTGGCGAGCTCCTTGCCGAGATAGAACGCGTGCGTGGGCTCGTCGACGCCGAGCTGCGCGAAGATCTCCTGGATATCGGTGCCGCGGACGAATCGCTCCGCGTTGAAAACGGTGATCGTGTCGCGATCGGTGAAGATCCGAAAATTGGCGTCGGTGATCGACGCCTGAAGCTGTCGCAGCTCGGCTTCCGTGTACGCGAGGATCTTCGGGTCCTTGATGGTCACGAGGCGGTCGTCGATGCGCTTCGGCATCTGGTGGTCCACGATCGCGTAATGCATGAGGCGACGCGCGACATCGATCTCCCGCACCGCACCGCGGGCCCACGGGATGACCTCCGTCGTGAGCACGGCGCGGATCCCGAGCTCCTGGCATACGGCGATCAGCACGGCATTCACCCCGGTCGAATCGGCGGCTGTGAGCTCGGTGATGTTCCCGATGCCCATGAGCATTTCGGCGCTCGGATACCGGCGGCGCACCTCGGCGTACCGCTCGAGCGACGCGAAAAGGCCGAATCCGATCGGCTCGATCACGGGATCGATCAGATACGGAACGCGCCATTGCTCGAGCGCGTCCACGCTCGGCTCGAGCGTATCGATTCCCGCCCCGAAATCGGGGATCACGACCACGCGTGTCTCCGTCCCCGCCAGATCGCGCGCGACCGGGAGATTCGATCCGTTCACGCTCAACACCATGCGCGCGCCTGCGTCGACCGCCGCCCGGATCTCCGCAGGATCGAACGAATCGATGCTCACCCGGATCCCGGTGTCCACGAGCTCCCGAACGACAGCGGCCAGGTCGGGGAATGCGAGCCCGGGGGTGCAGCCCACGTCGATGATGTCCGCGCCGGACGCGCGGAAGTAGGCCGCGTCGCGTCGGATGTCATCGCGTGAGAGCCGCGGCGCGTTGTTGATCTCGGCCAGAATCTCGATATCCCAGGCCCCGTAGCTCTGCGCTGCAGCCGCGCGCCCGAAATATTCGGGGATCTCACGCAGATCCTTGGGCCCTCGGACCACGCGCACGCCGGTTCGCTCCGCGATGACCGCGGGATCCCCCTCGCACAGCCCGGGGATCATCACGAGGTCCGTTCCCTCGGGAATCTGCAGGAAGCGCGCGATCCACGGCGTCGTCATGAGCGCGGCCACCGTGATCTTGAGCGCAACCACCGTGTACTCCCAGGGCGGCGCGGGCGTCATCCCGGTCAGCGTCGCCGACAGCGCGGGCTCGGCGAGCTTGCCGGTGACGAAGACGACGTGGCGGGGGCTGGCGGAGAAGCCGGCCGGCGTGTCAGGCATGGAGGGGCCGTTCGAAAACGGTCCCTACCGTCGGTCGCCGCCCTGGACGAACTTCTTCGGGTTTCCCTCGAGGGCGCCCCCGGCGGCCGGGCGCCAGAGGACCACGTCCTCGAATTGGCGCGCGAGAGCGAAGTCCTTGCCGGTGATCCCCCCGGCGCTGTGCGTCGAAAGCTTCACGCCGACGCGCGCCCAGGTCACGCTGAGATCGGGGTGATGATTGGCGGCTTCCGCCAGGTAGCCGATCGCATTGACGAGCATGAGCGTCACCGGCCAGCCATCCGTCTTATAGTAGCGGCGGATCCAGCCGTCCTCGTAATACCAACCGGGGAGCGCGACAAGCTTCTCGGCGATCTCCGCATCCGTATAGGTGGGTTCCTTCTTGCTCATTGTCCCATACCTCCTAATTGAAAGTAGAAGGGAGAGAGGAGAAAGGAGAGATGGAAACCAGAGAGGAGAGCGAAGAGAGCCCGTGTTTTTCGTCGCCTTTCTCCTGTCTCCTGTCTCCTCTCTGTTTCACCCCATCACGTCCCCACCATTCACGAAAATCGTGTGCCCCGTGAGATACGCTGCCGCCGGGGATGCCAGATACACGGCTGCATTCGCGACATCCTCGGGCGTCCCGAGCCGGCCCAGGGGGATGCCCGCGGCGACCGTCTTCCTGCGCTTCGCATCGAGTCCGTGCGCGAACGCCGTCTCGATCCACCCGGGCGCGAGGATATTGACCCGGACGAGGGGCGCGAGCGAGCGGGCGAGCGACTTGCTGAAGGCGAGGACTCCCCCCTTGACGGCGGCGAACATCTGGGGGTTCTGCCCCGCCATCCCGGTCAACACGTGATCCCAGCTCATGTTCACGATCACGCCTCCTGTGGCCTGGGCGCGCATGAGGTCGGCGGCGCCCCACGACATGAGAATGGTGCCGCGCAGGTCGATCGCGAGCAGCTGATCGAGCTTGTCCGTAATCGGCAGCTCCGCCCCCGGTCCGGTGAGGATGTCGGCGCCCGCATTATTGATCCATGCGTCCACCCGGGAGAATGCCCCCCGCGTCTTGACGATGAGCGCCGCGATGGAGACGGGATCGGCGAGATCGAGCGGGAACACGTGGGCCGCGCGGCCGCGGGCGCGGACCGCGTCGCCGGTCTCGCGGGCCCCATCCTCGTTGGAGGCGTAGGTGAGGCCGATGGTGGCGCCGGCCCCTGCCGCAGCGAGGGCGATCGCGCGCCCGATGCCGCTCGACGCGCCCGTCACGACCACGGTCAACCCGTCGAGCGGCAGACGGGGATCGCTCATACGGGATAACTTACACCGTGCCGAGCCCCGACGCCGTGCCGGATCGCGAGGCTGGATTCACCGCTCCGAATGGCGGAGCGTCTCGGGTATGGGTGGAGGAGCTCGTCGCCCCGCCGACCGCACTCGAGGCGTTCGAGCGCCTAGGCGATCTGCCCTACCCCCTCCTGCTCGACAGCGGTGCCAACCCACAACGCCTCGGCCGGTATTCCTTCCTCGCCGCCGACCCGGTGGCCGTCGTGCGATCCAAGGGGTCGCGGACCGAGCGCAGCCCCACCACGAGTGCGGCCACGCCCGGCGACCCCCTGACCACGGCGCGCGTTTTTCTCCGGTCGATGGCGGCGGAGCCGGTACCCGGGATCCCCCCGTTTCAAGGCGGGGTCGCCGGGTACCTCGGGTATGAATTCGGTGCGAGCCTCGAGCGGCTGCCGGTCCCGCGGTACGATGACCTCGCGATTCCGGACGTGGTCCTGGGGTGCTACGAGTGGGTGGTGGCGTGGGACCATCGGTCGTCCCGCGCCTGGATCGTCACTGTGGGGGCGGATGAGCATCGTTCGCGCTCGCATCTGACGCTGCTGCGGGAGCGGCTGGCCGGGCCGCCGCGGCGAGCGCGCCGACAACTCCCGGAGCCGGGCCCGCACATCGAGCGCGCGCCAACGTATCCGGTGCCGGATTTTCCGTGGCTGCGGTCGTCGTTCACGCACGACGGGTATCTCGCCGCCGTCCGCCGGGTGCGGGAGTATCTGTTGGCCGGCGACATCTATCAGGCCAATCTGTCACAGCGCCTGGAGGCCCCCTTTCACGGGGACCCGTGGGAGCTCTACCGGCGATTGCGCGCGATCAATCCGGCGCCGTTCGCGGCGTACTTCGATGCCGGAGATCTCGTCGTCGCGAGCGCGTCGCCCGAACGCTTCCTGCGCCTGACGACGGATGGAGCGGTCGAGACGCGCCCGATCAAGGGTACTCGCCCGCGCGGATACGGACCGGAGCACGACGCGGCGCTGGGGCAGGCGCTGACCGAGAGCGAGAAGGATCGGGCCGAACACGTCATGATCGTGGACCTTCTGCGCAACGATCTCTCGCGCGTATGCGCGCTCGGGTCGGTGCGCGTGCCGGAGCTCTTCTCGCTCGAGCGCTACGCGACGGTGCACCACCTCGTCTCGACGGTCGTCGGACGGCTGCGTCCCGCCATGGATGCGATCGATCTCATCCGGGCGACCTTCCCCGGCGGGTCGATCACGGGTGCGCCCAAGATCCGCGCGATGGAGATCATCGCCGAGCTCGAGCCATCGGCACGCGGCGTGTATTGCGGCTCGGTGGGCTATCTCAGCTGCACGGGCGCCGCGGATCTGAGCATCGTCATCCGCACCTATCTCGTGCGCGGCGAGCGGGTGTATTTTTCCGTCGGCGGAGGGATCGTCGTGGACTCGGATCCCGAGGGGGAGTACCGCGAGACGCTGGACAAGGCGCAGGCGCTGATCGCGGCGCTCGAGCCGTGACGCGTCGCCGGGTCAGGAGCGCGACGTGCTAGCATGCTGGGTCAACGGGCGCTCCATCGATCCGCATGCCCCTGCCGTATCCGCGCTCGATCGCGGACTGCTGCTCGCGGATGGAGTATTCGAAACGATGCGCGCGGTGCGCGGCGTCGTGCTGCATCTCGACGCCCATCTCGCCCGACTGGCCCGCGCCACGGACGCACTCGCCATCCCCTGGCCGCCCCACCTCGACGAGACGGTGTCCGATGCCCTGCGTGCGCTCCGTGCCGAGGGTGCCCATGCGTCCGTGCGACTCACGGTGACGCGAGGGATCGGGAGCGGCTTCGCGCCGGTCGCCCGCGTGGAGCCGACGAGCGTGCTCACCATACAGCCGCTCCCGCCCGTTCCGACGGAGATGACCGCCCGCGGTCTCTCGACCGTCATCGCCACCGGGCGGCGGAACGACGCGGGACCGACCGCGGGAATCAAGACCCTCTCCTACACAGGTAACGTCCTGGCGCTGCTCGAGGCCAGGCGGCGTGGGGCGGACGACGCGATCGTCCTGGACACGCGCGGTCACGTGGCCGAGGGGGCGGCGAGTAACCTGTTCATTGTGGTGCGCGGGGCGATCCGGACGCCGCCGCTCTCGTGCGGCGTATTGCCCGGGATCACGCGGGCGCACGTGCTGGGGATCGCGGCGGGATGGGGCACGCCGGTACAGGAAGGCGTCGTCGTGCCGTCGGACCTGCGCGGGATCGAGGAGGCGTTCCTCACCAGCTCCCTGCGCGGGATCGCCCCCGTCGCGGCGATCGATGGCGCCGTGGTCGGCGCCGGCGCGCCCGGGCCGGTGACGCGCCGCGTGATGGCCGCGTACGAGCGTCTCATCGATGCCGAGGTCGCGGACAACCTCGCGGGCGCGCTCCTCCGGGGGGCGCCGCTGGCGTGATCATCGAGAGCATCGTCACGACGATCGATACCGACGCGGAGGTGAACTTCGCGCCGATGGGAGTCGAATGGGGCGAGGAGGCGATCGTCCTCAAGCCCTTCGTCGACACGCAAACCTTTCGGAATATCGCGGCGACGGGAGTCGCCGTCGTGAACCTCACGGACGACGTGATGCTGTTCGCCCAGGCCGCGATCGCGAGCCCGCAGTATCCGGCGGGTCCGGCGCACGTGGTGCGCGGCGTCGTGCTGGACGCGGCGTGCTCGTGGCGGGAGGTGGAAGTGTCGGCGGTGGATGCGACGCCGCCGCGCGCGCGGATCCCCATGCGTGTGGTGCATCGCGGGACGCGGCGGGAGTTTCTCGGCTTCAACCGCGCGCGGCACGCCGTTCTCGAGGCCGCCATCCTGGCGACACGCCTGCATCTCCTCCCGCGTGCGGAGGTCGAGGCGGAATACGCGAGGCTGCAGGGGATCGTCGACAAGACGGCGGGGCCGCGGGAGCTCGATGCGATGGCGCTGCTCGTCGAGTTCGTGCGAGCGTCCCCCGTCCGACCGCGCGCGCCGGCATGACGATTTTCGTCGAGGCGCCCGCGCGGCTGCATTTCGGGATGCTGGATCTGACCGGATCGAGGGGACGCCGCTTCGGCGGAGTCGGGGCGGCGGTGCCCGCCCCGTCGGTTCGCGTGTCGGCGAATCCTGCGCGGTCCGTCGTGGTGGAGGGAGTGGAGGGCACGCGCGCGGCCGCGTTGCGGGCGGCGGTGCGGGTGGTCGAGCACTACGGCGTGGATGGCGGCGCGCATGTCACGATCCAGCATGCGCTCCCGCCGCATCACGGGTTGGGGTCGGGAACTCAGCTCGCCCTCGCGGTGGGTCGCGCCATCGCGGAAGTCTACGGTCTCTCCCCCTCGGCCACGGAGCTGACCGAAGTCGTGCGGCGTGGCCGGCGCTCGGCGATCGGCACGCACGTCTTCGCGCTGGGGGGATGTGTGCTCGAGGGGGGGCGGTCCGACGCGGAGGATCGTGCCGCGCCGCTCCTGTCGCGGCTGCCGATCCCGGCGGAGTGGCGCGCCATCGTCGCGATCCCCGCGAGCCGGCCGGGGGTGAGTGGCAACGCGGAGGCCGATGCGTTTGCGACGTTGCCGGATCCGCCGGCGCGTGATGCGGAGCGGGTGGCGCACCTGGTGCTCATGGCCCTCTGGCCGGCGCTGGCCGAGGAGGATTTCGCGACGTTCGCCTCGGCGCTCACCGAGCTACAGCGGATCAATGGCGAATGGTTCGCGCCCGCGCAGGGGGGTCTATTCGCCGCCGGGGCCAGTGCGGCACTGATCGCTGCGCTGGGATCCTGGGGCGCGACGGGAGTCGGGCAGAGCTCGTGGGGGCCGACCGTGTATGCGCTTGCGCGAGACCCCGATGCGGGCGCGACGCTCGCGCGGCGCGCGCAGGCGTGGCTCGACGGGCATGGTGGCGGCATCGTCTACGACGAGCCGTTCGCGGCAACCGGCGCCCGGGTGTGGGAGGAGTAGCCGGGGCGACACCCGCTCTTGCCCGCCGTCACTCCGCGCGCGATTATGACCGCCCCCCCCTCCGTTCACAGCGAGGCGTTGCCATGTCACCCCATTCCGGCTCGACCCACCACCGCGAGGCGGCCGACCACTACGAGCAGGCCGCCCGGCACCACCGCGAGGCAGCGAAATACCACGACGCGGGCGATCACGAAAAGGCCGGCTACCACGCCTACGTGGCGCGGGCCCACCACACGTTCGCGACGCAGCATGTCGAAGAGGCGGAAAAGCACTACGCCACGTCCCACGCTCCCGAGTTCTAGCGCTTACCTCGCCGGGACATCGATGGCGGCGTAGACGAACGACCATGTCCCGGTCGCCTGGCCGAGCGCGATCAGCGCATGGGTGTATTGCTGCTGCGCATCGTACGACGCCAGATAGACGTCGTTCACCGCCTGTTCGGCCGTCAGCACGTCGAGCAGCGATGCGGCGCCGTGCTCGTAGCTGTACAGCTTGGCCCGGCGGACGCGTTCGGCGTCGATGAGAACGGTCCCCCTGTATTGCGCGATCTGCACCACCGCCGCCTGGTAGCTCGTCCACGCCTGGCGGACATCGACGGCCGCCTTCCACGCGGCCGACTCCGCCGTCTTCTCGGCCTGCCGCGCCGTGTAGCGTGCGGCGGCGATCTCGCCGTGAGTGAAGTTCGACAGCGGAATGGGAAACGACAGCCCGAGCGTCAGCTCCGAGAATTTCGGTGTCGGATCGATCGGGCTCGTCCCGCGCGTGAAATACGAGCTCCCGACCGAGAGGTCAACGTCCGACCAGCGATCGCCCCGGGCGACGCGAATCCCCGCCAGGGCCGCGTCCTGGAGCCGCCGGGCCGCGATCACATCGGGACGCGCCGCCACGGCGGCGCCCGCCAGACTGTCGACGTCGAGCGACGAATCGAGCAGGCTCACCGGAGCGGAGGGCGGCGGGGGAGCCGGGGCGAGGAGCTCGGGCGTAAGCGGGGTGTCGGGGCCGACGGGCGGCAGCCGGAGCAGATCGGCCGGCTCGGTGGGCGCGATCAGCGTGTCGACGCGCCGCGGGGTCAGGAGCGCGGTCATTGCCAGTCGCGCGGTCCGGACGTCGTTGGCCGCCGCGACGAGCTCGCCGCGGAGCTGTGCGGCATCGACGCGCGACTGCACCAGATCGATCTCGCCGATGTCACCGGCCGCCACGCGGCGCGCGTTGAGTGCGACCAACCGGTCCAGGTCCTGCGCCGTCTGCCGCTTGCGTGCGTACGCCTGCTCCGCGTGGACCGCATCCACGTAGGCCGTCGCCGCCGTGCCGCGGAGCGTACGCAGGAAATCATCCAGTTGCGCGCGCGAGGCCGCGAGCTGATCCCGCGCCACGTCCGTCTTCGCGCCGCGCTTGCCGCCGAGCAGGATCGTTTGCGTCAGGCTGAGATCGTACGCGGTCGCCTGATGCTGCCCCGAGACGTCGAGCCCGGTGCCCCACGCGATGGACGGGTTGGGGAAGAGGTGGGCCACCGACACCTGCGCCTGGGCGACGGGGACGTTGAACGCCTGCGCAGCGTAATCCAGGTTGAGTTGGCCGACCTCGGCCACGAACTCCGCGAGCGCGAGCCGTCGCACGGGCTCGTGGTCGAGCACGGCGATCGCCGGCAGGGCCGGGATGCCCCCGGGTGGCGCGACGACGGGGGCAGCCGTGGGCTGCTGCCCGCGCGCGGCCCCCGCGAGGGCGAGCCCGAGGACAGCGCCGAGACCCACGCGCGTCATGCGGCCGTGCTCCGCGCGCGGCGGGCCTCGAGCACCACGTAGAGCGCGGGGAGGACGATGAGCGTGAGCATCGTCGCCGTGATCAATCCGCCGACGATCACCGTGGCGAGCGGCCGCTGCACGTCGCTGCCCACGCCGCGTGTGAGCGCGGCGGGCATGAGGCCGAGCGTGGCGACGCTCGCCGTCATGAGGACCGGGCGCAGCCGCTCCACGGCACCGTGCCGCACGGCGTCCGCGAGCGAGAGACCGACCATGGCCCGCCAGCGAATGAGGTTGGCGACCATGATGACGCCATTCTGCACCGCGACGCCGAAGAGCGCGATGAACCCGACCGCGCTGGAGACGTTGAGCGTCATCCCGCGGAGGTGGAGCGCGATCACGCCGCCGAGGAGGGCGAGGGGGACGTTCAGCAGAATCACGCCCGCGTATCCCAAATCGCCGAACTGACCGTACAGCAGGATGAAGATCAGAGCGACCGCGGCGGGCACGATGACGGCCAGCCGGGCCTCCGCACGCTGCTGGTTCTCGAACTCGCCACCCCACTCGATGCTGTAGCGTTGGTGGTCGTACGGCACGCGGGCCTCGATCTCGCGCCGGGCCCGCGCGATGAACGTCGCGAGGTCCGTACCCCGCAGGTCGAGCTTCACGGTCAGGTGGCGCCGCGTCATCTCGTGCGTGATCGTGCTCTCGCCCGAGCCGTCGCGCACCTCGGCGACCTGGGACAGCGGGATGCGCGTCCCCGAGGCGGTGACCAGCTGCAGGTTGCCGATCGCCTCCGCGCTGTTGCGCGCGTAATCCGCGAATCGCACCGTCACATCGTAGCGGCGCTCGCCGAGGAAAACCTGCGAGAGCGCCTGCCCCCCGATCGCCGTCTGGATCAGATCGGCGATGTCGGACACGTTGATTCCGTACCGGGCGGCGGCCGCGCGATCGACCACGAGCTGCAGCTGCGGGAGCGGCGGTTCCTGGTCGATCGCCGGATCGGCCGCGCCCGGGATGCCCGCCAGGACATCGCGGACCGCCGCCGCAATGCGGCGCGTCTCCCGAAAATCGTCGCCGAAGACGCGGATCACGAGCTGGCTGTGCGCGCCCGCGATCATGTCCTGCACGCCATCGATCATCGGCTGGGAGAACCCGATCTGGTATCCGGGCATCCGCTGAAACCGCGCGTCCATCCGCCGAATGAGCGCCTGCTTGTCGCCGCCCCACTCGTGGTAGGGCTTGAGGCCCACGGCCGCCTCGATGTGCGACGGTGTCCACGGATCGGTTCCATCTTCGTTGCGACCCAGCTGCGTGACGATGTAGGAGACTTCCGGGAACGTCCGAACCACCCCGCGGAGGTCCGCGGCCATCTCGCTACCCTTGGCGAGCGAGATCCCGGGCGGGAGCTGGACCTGCAGCCAGATGGATCCCTCATCCAGGTACGGGAGGAAATCGCGGCCGAGCGTCAGGAAGAGCAACACGGCCAGGATGGCGGCGGCCGCTCCCGGGATGATCGCGAGCCGCGGACGGACGAGCACGCGCGCGAGCAATCGATCGTACGCCTCGGTCACGCGCTCCAATACCCGATTGTGAAACGGCCGCCGCGGCCGCCGATATACGACGTACGCGAGGCCGGGCATGAGCAACAGGGCGGTCGCGAGGGCGCCCAGGAGGGCGTAGCCGATGGTGAAGGCCATCGGCGTGAACAGCTTCCGCTCCACGCGCTGAAAAGCGAACAGCGGGAGATAGCTCACGATGATGATGAGCGTGGCGAAGAAGATCGGTCGCGCCACCTGGACCGCCGCCCCGCGGGCATCACCCTCCGTGAGCTCCGCGTCGGGATGCGATTCGCGCCGGCGCAGTATCGTCTCGACCAGCACGATCGAGCCATCGACGATGATGCCGAAGTCGATCGCGCCGAGGGAGAGGAGGTTCGCGGGAACGTTGGTGAGATGCATGCAGATGAACGCGAACAGCAGTGCGAGGGGAATCGTCAGCGCGATGAGGAGCGCGCCGCGCAGGCTCCCGACGTACAGCAGGGTCACCAGCGTGACGAGCACCAGTCCTTCGAGCAGCGTCCGCGAGATCGTGTGAATCGTCGTGTGAATCAGGCTGGTCCGGTCGATGTAGGGAACGACCTGGACGTCCGGCGGGAGGAGTCCGTGATTGAGACGGGTGACCGTCGCGTGGACGGCCGCGAGGACGGGCGAGGGGTTCACGCCGCGGAGGAGCAGCACGATCCCGGTCACGACGTCGGGATCGTCGTCCTTCCCGACCATCCCGTCCCGCTGGAGCGTCCCCAGGCGAACCGTCCCGATGTCCCGGAGGAAGATTGGGGCGCCCTGCTTCTGCGTGATGACGACGTTGGCGAGGTCGTCGAGCGACGTGATCAACCCGATCCCCCGGACGACGACGCCCTGCTCCCCGGTGACGAGCACGCTGCCACCGGCGTTGGCGTTGTTGGTCGTGATCGCGGTCTCAACGTCCTTCAGCCCGAGCCCGAACTGGGCGAGCTTGGCGGGGTCGACGACCACCTGGAAGCTGACCGTCTCACCGCCAAATTGCGTCACGTCGGCGACGCCGTACACCTGCTTGAGCTGCGGATAGACGACCCAGTTCTCGAGATCCTTGAGCTCGCGCGGCGTCCGGTGGTGGCTGGCCTCGAGCGTGTAGCGATAGATCTCGCCGATCGGCGACGTGATCGGGTCGAGCCCGGGGGACGCGCCGGACGGAAGCGTCACGTTCTGGATGCGCTCGTTGATCCGCTGCCGGGCCCAGTAGTCGTCGACCCCGTCGCGGAAGACGAGCGTAATCAGCGACAGGGCGAACGTCGTGCGCGAGCGCATCACCTGGAGTCCGGGCGTGCCCGCCAGCTCGCGCTCCAGCGGCAGCGTGATCTGCTGCTCCATCTCCTCGGCGGCGTGGCCCGGGTACTGGGTGACCACCTGCGCCGTCGTATCGGCGATGTCCGGATACGCCTCGATCGCGAGCTGGTACCAGGAGTAGATCCCGGCGCACGCCAGCATCACGAACACGACGAACACGAGGACGCGCCGGTTGAGGCACCAGCCGACGACGAAGTCGATCATTGGAGCAGGACGACCTGGCGCGCCACGATCCGCTCACCGCTCGTCAGTCCCTCGCGGACGACAACGCGTCCGCTGTCGACAGCGCCGACGACGACCGGCCGGCGCTCGAGCGTCCAGGGCTTCGTCTCGACGAATACGTACGTCGAGTCGCCGACGTGGAGGAGCGACGTCGCGGGCACGATGATGGTGGGCCGCGGGTGGGCCGCGAACGTGATCGTACCGTACATCCCGGGCTTGAGCCGGCCGCTCGGATTGCTCACGAGGACGCGCGCCTTGGTCATCCGCGTCGCCGTGTCGACGACATCCCCGACCATCATGACGGTGCCGCGCAGCGTGTCGGCCGGGTAGGCGCTCAGGACGGCCGTGGCGTGCTCGCCGGCCTGAATGGCGTGCACGTCCTTCTCCGGCACGTTGGCCGTGAGGTAGACCGTCGCCAGGTCGGCGATCGTCATCACCGGCACCGTTGGGTCGTTATGGAACTCGCCCACGCCCACGGACACATCCGTCACCCGTCCGGCGATCGGTGAGCGAAGCACGAGGGCCTGCTCCGTGAGCGCCCGGCCGGTATCGATGCCGAGCAGCATCAGGTGCGCGGCCGCGCGACGCAGATCGCCCTCGGCCTGGGCGTAGTCGGTCTCCGCCTGCTCAACGTCGCGTTGCGCCGCGATGCCGTAGCGCGCGAGGTCGCGCTGGCGGTCCAGGGCGTTCCGGGCCTGGCGAAACGCCGTGACCGCGTGGTCGTAATCGGCCTCGGCGGATGTGAAATCGGGCGCATCGAGCGTAACGAGCGGCTGGCCCGCGCGGACCGCGTCGCCGAGCCGGACGTGGAGCGCCACGACACGCCCGGTGAAGGGTGGGAGCACGCGGACGGTGTGCGCGGGGTCCGATTCGACGGCCGCCGTGGCCACCAGGAGCTCGCTCACGGCCGTCGTGCGAGTGGTATCGAACACGAGCCCGGATCGGAGGGGCGACCCATCCGGGATGACGATGGATCCGCCGTCGCCCGCGATCAGCTGCGGCACCTCCCGCGGCCGGGGCTTGGACGAACAGCCGCCGGCGGAGAAAAAAACGACCGTGGCTGCGATGAGTCCGCGTTGCAGCGTCCGCGCATGCATCCCCGGCGTGCCCCTCCAGTGGCGGAATATACCCAGACCGGATATACTATTGTGAGCGATCAATGGATAAATAGGATAGGGGGGTATATTGTGTCAAGGCCTCCCGCACCGGAGTGACGTATGTGTGACGCTGTCTGGGCCACCTCCCGCATGGGTCACCACACCGTATGAGCCACCTCAAGGGTCTCGCGGCCGATTCCCCGGGCGACCGCGCCGCACCGCACACCGTCCGGGAGAAGCAGAAGCTGCTCAATCGCGTCCGCCGGATCCGCGGACAGGTCGCGGCCGTCGAAGAATTGATCGATGCGGACGCGAACTGCGAGATGGCACTGCACACCCTCGCCGCGTGCCGGGGCGCGATCAACGCGCTCATGGGCGAGATCCTCGAAGACCACGTCCGCTATCACGTGATGCAGCGCGGCGCGGATCCGAACTCGCACGAGAGCCAAGCGGCCGAGCAGCTCGTCGACATCATCAAGAGCTACCTGAAGTAGCGGGGCGCACCGGCCGAGGCGGCCCGTGGACGCCGGCATCCGGGCGCGCCGCTCGAGCGCCGGGCGCGAGGTAAGGAAAATCGCCGCGCCATGGCCGCGGAACATCACGCTGCCCCGCGCCGGATGCGCCATCGGCGATATGCAGCACGTTGCATATCGAACCCGGCTCCGTTAACATCGCCTCGCGGGATCCCGCTGCCGCGCCCCTCCTCCTCTCGGGCTCTATGCCGCTCTCCGTCCGACGCGTTGCCCGCGCCGTCCTTGCCACGGCCGCCAGCCCCCTCACTCTGGTCGTCGGCGTGCAGGCCGTCCGCGCCCAGGGGACGTCGGGAGCGGCGGTCGACGGCCAGATCCTGGGCCGAGCGGCGAGCGACTCGGCGGTCGCGGCTCCCCTGCCCGGCGCGACGGTCACCCTGCGCAATACCGCGAACGGCGCGCGCACGACCCTCGTCACGCGTGGCGACGGACGGTTCCACGTCGAGAACGTCGAGCCGGGAGGACCGTACACGATCGAGGCCCGCGCCATCGGTTTCGCGCCCGCCGAGGAGAGCGGCGTGGTCCTGCATCTGGGACAGCGCTACGCCGCGCAGCTCACACTCCGCGCGGCGGCGCCCGTCCGGCTCGAGCCCGTGCGCGTCGCCGGGGGGGGGGAGGCGATCGATCCCGTCGACGACCGTAGCCGCACGGGATCCACCTATACCGTCACGGACAGCGCGATTCGCCGCCTGCCGGTGCTGAGTCGGGACTTCGTCGAGCTGATTCAGCAGGTGCCGGGCGTCATTGGCACATCGGTCGATGGGCTCAACAACCGCTACAACAACTTTCTCGTCGATGGCGCCGTCAACAACGATTTCTTCGGACTGAGCCGTGGGACCGGCACGCCGAGCGGACAGGAGGGGATCCGCTCATTGCCGCTCGACGCGATCGATCAATTCCAGCTGCGCATGGCACCCTACGATGTTCGCCAGGGGAATTTCGTCGCGAGCGAGATCGACGCGATTACGAAATCCGGCACGAACGACATGCATGGATCCGGCTTCATGTACTATCGCACGCAATCCCTGGTCGGCATCGATACGGCAGGGAAGCCGGCGGGCGACTTCCGCACGTATGACTACGGTCTGTCCGCCGGGGGCCCGATCGTCCCTGACAAGCTGCACTTCTTCGTCGCCACGGAGCTCGAGCGCCGCGTCACGCCGTACGGTAGTCCCGTCGTCGGTCCCGGCACGCCGATCCCGGTCGACAGCGCCGCCAGATTCGCGAGCATCCTCAAGGGGTACGGCATCTCGCCCGGCACGTACGGGCCGTACAATGTCTACGGAAACGACAATAACGTATTCGTGAAGCTCACGGCACCCACGGGGGACCGCGGGAACGTGGAGCTCTCGTTCAACTACGCCGACGGATTCACCGCCGACACCCTCGCCCCCGGCCGCTCCGTCAGCGGCGACTACCGCCTCACCTCGGCCGGCTTCGCCCAGGTCGGGATCACACGCGCGACGCGGCTCCGCTGGACGTCGGTGCTCGGCGCCAACATCTCCAATGAGGCGATCGCCGACTATCTCCAGGACGATGAGCCCCGGACGCCGGCCTCCGACGCGCCCGGGATCTTCGTGAGCGGCGTCGGGGCGGCCGGTACGCGCCTCATCGGCGGGGGCGATCCCGCCTCGCAGACATTCTATCTCCGGCAGCGGACGGAAGAGCTCACCGACAACCTCACGATCGCGCTCGGCGCGCATACCCTCACGGCGGGGGCCAGCGCCCAGCTGCATCAGTTCACATTCACGTCGCTCGCGACCGGCCTTGGGCAGTGGAGCTTTTCGAGCCTCACGAACCTCGCCGCGGGCACCGCGTCGTCGTTCACGCGAACGCTCGTCCTGGTCCCTGGAGGCGCGAGCGCGGCCTTCCCCGTCGATCAGGGAGGCGCCTACGTGCAGGACGCGTGGTCGCTCCCCCACGCCGTCACGCTGACGGGCGGCATGCGAGCCGACCTGACGGCGTTTCCCGACAGTCCCGTCGAAAACGCGGCCCTGGCGAAGAGCGTTCTCGGCATCAATACGTCCACGTTCATCGCGACGCAGGTTCAATTCTCCCCGCGATTGGGCGCCAACTGGCAGGTAAATGACGCGACGGCGCTCCGTGGAGGCGTCGGTCTCTTTCAGGGGGACATGCCCTTCAACTGGGCGGGGTACGCCTACGCCCTGACCGGCGTATCCCAGGCGACGCTGACGTGCAAGGGAGCGGCGACGCCCGCCTTTACCCCTGACCCCGCGGCCCAGCCCACCGCCTGCGCTGGGGGGACGGGCGTGACACCGGGGCCGGCCCAGATCACCGTATTCGCGCACGACTTCAAGCTGCCGCAGGAGCTCAAGGGATCCGTGGGGATCGATCGAAAGCTCTTCTGGGGCATCACCGGATCGGTCGACGTGCTGTACCAGTACGCCGTCGAGCAGGTGACGATCCATGATGCGAACCTTGCGGGGCCGGTCGGGACGCTCCCGGGCGAAGGGGGACGCGTCCTGTACGGGACGATTGCGCCAACATCGGCCGCGGGCACATTCCCCACCACCACGCCCGCGGTCGTGTCGAGCGCGTTCGGTCCCGTGCTCGTCAACGGCAATTCGAGCGGTGACCGGTCGTTGACCATCACGTCGCGCGCCGCCAAGCGCTTTACGCGCTGGCTCGAGTTCAACGCGGCGTATACGTACGAGAACGCGCGCGAGTACATGTCGCTGCGCGACGCGCAGACGGTCTCGAACTACGCCTATACGCCCGTCGACGGGTCGCTCGCGGATCGCGCACTGGCGACGTCGACCTATGACATCCCGAGCTCGATCACGGTCAGCGCGACGGCGAACGGTCCGTTGGGGACGGAGTTCTCTCTGTCCTACCTCGGTCGCTCCGGATATCCCTACACCTATATCGTCAACGGCGACGCCAACGCGGATGGCGTGGGCAACGACGTGGGCTTCTACCCCAAGCAGCAGAACGATCCGGTCTACGTCCCCAAGAACGCCAGCGACATCTCGCTCGTCCGCGACAGCGCCGGTTCTCTCGTGCCCGCGCGTGCGAGCGCGTACGACAGTCTTTTCAACTTCATCAACGGCACGGCCTGCCTGCGCGCGAACGCGGGGCACCTGCTTCCGCGCAACGGATGCCGCAACCCGTGGCAGAATCTGCTGAACGCGCGCATCGGCGAGCAGCTCCGCACGCTCCACGGCCAATCCATCGAGATCACGCTCGACATCTTCAACGTGCTCAACCTGATCAATCGCAGCTGGGGCCTCGTGCGCGAGACCGGCACCCTCGCCGGGTCGGGAACGGAAAACGTCCCGTTCCTCACGCTGCGTGGCACCGACCCTGCCCTCGGGCGCAACCTCTATCAGCTGTCGCTGCCGGCCCAAAATGTCATCAACGCCGCGCAATCCTATTGGCAGATGCAGCTCGGCTTGCGCTATAACTATTGACCATCGTGCGCACGCTCCCGCCCTGCTCCCTCCTCGTCGCCCTGGTTCTCTCCGCCCTCCCACGCGAGACCGCCGCTCAAGCGCCCCGAGTCGACTCGCTGAGCGGGCCCCTCGTGATCTCCTCGGCGGGCAGCATCGGCGGCGCGATCACGCAGCTCGCGACGGAGTTCGCGGCCGCCCATCGCGGTGTGCGGGCAACCGTCGCGACCGGGGGTAGCGTCGATGGTGCCCGTGCGGCAGCCGATCCGGCGCGAACCCCCGATGTCTTCGTATCGGCCGATGACACGATCATCTCGATCTGGCTCGTGCCTCGCGTTGCCGGCTGGTGGGCACGGATCGCGTATTCCACGCTGGTCCTCGCCTTTCCCGACCGGGCACGGGGAGCGGGCGAGATCTCGGGTGCGAACTGGGTCGACGTGTTGATGCGTTCCGGGGTGCACGGCGGGCGGGGTGATCCGGCCGGCGACCCCGGAGCCTACCGGTCCCTCCTGCTGTTCGAGCTCGCCGAACGGTATTACCACAGGCCCGGGCTCGCCGATACGCTCGAGCGCGCTGTGCCGGTGATCGATCTCGGAACGGGTGGCGCGACCACGCTGGTCACGATGTTTGCCGACGGCCGGCTCGACTACATGGCCATGTACCGCCCCTCCGCTGCCTCGCATGGGCTGCGGTGGATCGAGCTCCCTCCCCCGGTGAACCTGGGGGATTCCGCGTTCTCGTCGACGTACGCGACGGCGCGCGTGCGCATCCCCGGTCGCCTGGCCGGCGTGCCCGATACGGTTGAGATCGTCGGATCGCGGATCAGCTATGGGCTTACCGTGCCCAGGGCGGCGCCGCACCGGGCCGTGGCTGACGCGTTCGCGGCGTTCGTGCTGTCGGCGCGTGGTCGGGCCGTGATCCAAGCCGCCGGGTTCGACGTGCCGGTCCGGCCGGCATTTCATGGGCCGGACCGTCCGCCGGCACCCGTGGTCGCCAGGGCGATGGGGCCCTTATAGGGGCCGCCGCCTGCTGGCCGCCCCTGCTGGCCGCCCCTGCTGGCCGCCTCTGCTGGCCGCCTTACCGCAATGCGCGCCTGAAGGTCGCCTGTACGGCCTGGCCGGCGTCGTCGCGCCAGCGCTCGTAGAGGCGGAGCAAGCGTCGACCGAGGGGGGTCAGCCGCGCGCCCCCTCGAGCGGTACCTCCCCGCGCGGTCGTGACGACCGGAGCGCCCAGCGTGCGCTCCATGGCGCGGATGCGACTCAAGCACGTGCGATAGCTCATCCCCGTCCGTGTGCAGGCCTGTCGGACTGTTCCCGTCTCATCGATCCCTTCGAGCAGCCGAAGGTAGCGAGGTCCCATGAGGAATTCGCCGTCGAGGACAAGCCATGTCTTGAACCCGGGGCCGATTCGGCGGCCGAGGGGGAGGGAGGAATCGGGACGGCGGGCGGGCGTCCGGGGCATCTCCGTGCAATATGGGGCGGAATCCTTCGGCTGGCACGGCACGATGCTAACTTTCCGGCGTCGGCTCGCGCGTGAGCCGCACGGCGCCGCTCCCGATCGCCGCGGCGAGGAGGAACTGATGCAGCACGATCGCAGGCTCGACCGGCGGTCATTCCTACAGGTCGGTACCCTGGCGGTTGCCGCCCTGGCGCTGGGCCGCCGCGGGCTCGCGGCGGAGGTACCGGGCATCGCCGGACATGCCCGCTCCGATGTCGGTCCGGACGACGAGATGACGGACGCCGTGAAGCAGGTCCTGCACGACCTCTTCGGCGACCGGCAGATCCAGGTGGGCCACATGTCGCTCGACATTCCCTCCGATGCCCCCGATGGGCGCGCTGTGCCGGTTTTCATGGAGTCGGATCTCGCGATGACGCCGGACTCGTACGTCAAGGCGATACATCTCCTGGTCGATCACAATCCTGACATCCGTCTGGCGACCTTCGAGATGACGCCGGGGATGGGCGCCGCCTCGATCGACACGCGCATCAAGATGCGCCGCACCTCGTACGTACGCGCCATCGCGGAGATGAGCACCGGCGAGGTCTGGTCCGCGGCAAAGAAGGTGTACGTCGGCCTCAACGGCTGCGGGTGAGGAGACACTGCCATGCGTGACACGACAGAATGCCGACCGCCGGCCGACGCTTGTCTTTGGACCGCCGACGATCGGTGACGCGAAAGTCCTGCTCCCACTCACGGTGGAGCGGAACGCGGTGACCTACGTGCGGGCGCTGCTCTCCCATCCGATGGACACGGGCCTCTTCCGCGACGCGGACGGAGTGCCGATCCCCGCGTACTTCGTGAACGACGTGGCCGTGACCTACGGGGACGAGCATGTGGCGCATTTCACGTGGACGACGGGGATCAGCCGGGATCCGTACGTGAGCTTCCCTCTCAAGGCGACGCGGGAAGCGCCGGTCACGGTCATGTGGAAAGACAACAAGGGCGGCGTGTACTCCCAATCGGCCGATCTCAAGTTCACGGCAACGTAGGGTCGGTCGTGTGACGCGGCGCGAGGGTCGCGTGCCGACGACCCTCGGCGGGCTCTGTGTCGTCGCCTGTGCGGTGACGACCGCGGCTGGGCAAGCGCCAGCGGCTCGCCCGGTGCCTCCGTACCCCGCCACCCGGCTCGCCGAGGGGGTTTACGCGGTCCCGGGGGACACGGGGCGCGGCTCCGAAGGGCGCCCCAACGCGGGCTTCATCGTCACGCGCGATGGCGTCGCCGTCATCGACGCCGAAGGGAGCCCGCTGCAAGGGAAGCAGCTCCTGGCCGCCGTCCGCGCGGTGACGCCGGCGCCCATCAAGTGGCTCATCCTCACGCACCATCATCCCGACCACATGTTCGGGGCGATCGTCTTCACGCGGCTGGGGGCGGCGGTCATCGCCCATCCCGACCGGACCTTCCTCGCCCGGGAGAATGGGGACGAGGCGCTCGTCGCGGACTGGGATCGCGTGATGGGCCTGCACGAGCTGCAGGGATTCGCGTTCGCCGACACGCCGACGATCCCCGTGACGCACGATACGACACTTGTCCTCGGAGGGCGCCGCGTCGTGCTGTACCACCCCAAGGGGGCGGCGCACACGCCGGGCGATCTCGCCGTCTGGCTGCCCGGCGAGCGGGTGCTGTTCGCCGGCGATCTCGTGATCGAGGATGGTGTCGCGATGGTCGTCGACGGCAATTCCGCCGTCCTCCTCGCGGCCCTCGCGCATCTGGATAGCCTCGGCGCGCACGTCGTCGTCCCCGGTCACGGACGCATCGATCCCGACCCGCACTCTCAGATCGCCCTCACGCGGGTGTACTTCGACTCCTTGCGCGCGAGCATGCGCCGCGCGGTCGAGCGGGGTCTCCCCATGGCACACGTTCTCGGCGCGTTGCCTCCGCCGGACAGCGGGCGGCCCGTCTCGCTGGCCTCCCGGCGGCAGCGGAACGCGGAGCGCGTGTACCTCGAGATGGAGCGCGAGGTGATGGGGGCCGCGAGTCCCACGGCGCCCTGACGGCCGACGGCGCGGCGACGCGCCTCCCCCTCGAATTGCCGTGGGAACGCCGCGCGATTCCGCCGGATAGCTTGCGAAGCCATGTGGATCGTTCGACTCGCGCTGCGGCGACCGTACACATTCGCCGTCGTGGCATTTCTCATTCTCATCTTCGGGATCGTCACCCTTCGGCGCACGCCGACGGACATCTTCCCGACCATCAACATCCCGGTCGTCAGCGTGGTGTGGCAGTACACCGGGACGGCGCCCATCGACATGGAGCGCCGCATGGTCTCCGTGTTCGAGCGCGCGTCGACGACGACGGTCAACAACATCGAGCACATCGAGTCGCAATCGTTCTACGGCGTCGGCGTCGTGCGGCTGTATTTCCAGCCGGACGCCAATATCGCGACCGCCGTCGCGCAGGTCACGGCCATCGCGCAAACCATCCTCAAGGCGCTGCCGCTCGGCACCACACCGCCGCTCATCGTGCAATACAGCGCGACCAACGTCCCGATCCTTCAGATCGGGATGAGCAGCTCGACGCTGTCGGAACAGGAGATGTTCGACCTCGCCAACAACTTCATGCGGACGCGGCTGGCGACCGTTCAGGGGGCGCAGATCCCGTACCCCTACGGCGGACGGATCCGCCAGATCATGGTCGACCTCGATCCCGACGCCTTGCAGGCCAAGGGGATTTCCGCCTTCGACGTGGTGAGCGCCATCAACGCGCAGAACCTCCTCTTGCCGGCCGGCACGGCCAAGATCGGGTCGCGGGAATACGAGATCGGTCTCAACGGGAGCCCGGTGCTGCTCGATGAGCTCAACGACATCCCCATCCGGCAGCTCGATGGCGCGACGATCTACATCCGCAACGTCGCCCACGTGCACGATGGCTACGCCGTGCAGACCAACGTGGTCCGCCAGAACGGCACCCGCGGCGTCCTCGTCACGATCCTCAAGGCGGGGCGCGCATCGACGCTCGACATCGTCAATCGCGTCAAGGCCGCGATCCCGCAGATCGCCGCCTCGCTGCCGAAGTCGTTGCACCTCAACTACGTCATCGATCAGTCGATCTTCGTCCGCGCCGCGCTCAATGGTGTGCTCCGCGAGGCGGCGATCGCCGCGATCCTCACGGCGATCATGATCCTGCTCTTCCTCGGCAGCTGGCGGAGCACGGTCGCGGTGACGACCTCCATCCCGCTCGCGATCCTCTGCTCCATCATCTGCCTCGGGATGCTCGGGCAGACGATGAACGTCATGACGCTGGGAGGTCTCGCGCTCGCCGTCGGCATCCTCGTCGATGACGCCACGGTCGAGATCGAGAACATCCATCGCAATCTCGGACAGCGCAAAGAGCTGACGCAGGCCATTCTCGACGGCGCGCAGCAGATCGCCGCCCCGGCGTTCGTCTCGACCCTGTCGATTTGCATCGTATTCGTGCCGATCTTCTTCCTCGGCGGGATCGCGGGATCGCTCTTCGCGCCGCTCGCCATGGCCGTGATCTTCGCGATGCTCGCGTCCTACCTGTTGTCGCGCACCGTGGTGCCGACGATCGTGCAGTACCTGCTGCCGGCCGAGGCGCACCTGTATCAGGAGGGCGGCGCGGAGGGGCATGCGCATGGCGGGACCGGACCGGTGTGGGCGGCGTTTCACGTCGTGAACGCGCGGTTCGAGCGCGTGCGCGCTCGATATCACGGGCTGCTCGAGCGTGCGCTCGCCCACGCGCGCATCACGCTGCTCGTCGGGGTCGGCTTCTGTGCCCTCTCCCTTTGCCTGCTCCCCTTCATCGGGGAGGACTTCTTCCCCACGGTGGACGCCGGCCAGCTGCGGCTCCACGTGCGCGCGCCCGCGGGGACGCGCATCGAAGAGACCGAGCAGCTCGTCGCGCAGGTCGAGCGCACCGTTCGCTCGGTGATAGCGCCGAAGGACCTGTCGGTGATCGTGGACAACATCGGCTTGCCGTACAGCGGCATGAACCTGTCCCTGACCGATAGTCCCACGACGAGCGCCGCGGACGCCGAGATCCAGATCTCGCTCAAGCCGGAGCACGCGATGTCGACGTTGGAATACATCAAGCGGTTGCGGCGCGCCCTGAACGAGACCTACGTCGGTGTCGAGTTCTCCTTTGGCGCGGCGGACATCGTGAGCCAGATCCTCAATTTTGGTCTGCCGGCTCCGGTCGACGTCCAGGTCGTCGGTACGGATCCCCACAATTACCGGATCGCCCGTGACATCGCGCACCGCCTGGCCGCGATCCGGGGCGCTGTGGACGTGCGCGTCCAGCAGGTCGTGCACGGCCCCGAGCTCACGTACGACATCGACCGCACGCGCGCGGCCGAGCTCGGGCTCACGCAGCAGACCGTCGTCAACAACGTCCTCACGTCGCTCAGCTCCTCGAGCCAGACGTCGCCGAACTTCTGGGTCAGCCCGCAGAACGGCGTCGCCTATCCTCTCGTGGTCCAGACGCCGCAATCGCAGCTCGCCACGCTCGACGAGGTGAGCGCGACGCCGCTGACGCCTCCCGGGGGCGAGGCCGGGGCCGCCGGTGCAGCCAACGTCAACGCGCCCTCGCGCGCCGTGCCGGCGGCGACGGCGCCGGCGTCCCAGCTCCTGCGAAACGTGGCGACCGAGGGGCGCGGCACGACGCCCGTCGTCATCAGTCACTTCAACGTCCAGCCGGTCTACGACGTGTTTGCGGATGTGCAGGGAATCGACCTCGGCAGCGTGGCGCGTGGCGTCGATCGCGTGGTGGGCGCCGTGACGCCGGCGCTGCCGCGCGGCACGCTGATCGTGAGCCGCGGCCAGGTGCTCAGCATGCGGCAATCCTTCGCGGGCCTGCTCGCGGGGCTCGCCTTTGCCATCGTCCTGGTGTATTTCCTCATGGTCATCAATTTTCAGTCGTGGGCGGATCCGTTCATCATCATCATGGCGCTGCCGGGGGCGCTGTCCGGAATCCTCTGGGCGCTGTTCGCCACGCACACGACATTCAGCGTGCCGTCGATGATGGGCGCCATCATGGCGGTGGGCGTGGCGACGGCGAACAGCATCCTGGTCGTCGTGTTCGCCAACGACCGGCGACACGACGGTCGCGCGCCGGTCGAGGCAGCGCTGGACGCGGGCGTCACGCGCCTGCGGCCCGTGATCATGACGGCGCTCGCGATGATCATTGGCATGTTTCCCATGGCGCTCGGGCTCGGCGAGGGAGGGGAACAGAATGCGCCGCTCGGGCGCGCGGTGATCGGGGGGTTGGTCCTGGCGACCTTCTTCACCCTCTTCTTCGTCCCGGTCGTCTATAGCCTGGTGCACGGGCGCGGGTACGCGAGGGCCGAATGAAGATACTGGCCGCCGTATTGGCGCTGATCTTCGCGGGGTTGCTGCTCGTGGGGATCGTGCCGCGGATTCGCCAGGCGCGCGAGCTGTCGGCCGAGGCGAATATGGTCCGCGCGGCGCCGTCCGTCTCCGTGGTCGTGGTCCATCGCGGCGCCCCGACGACCGACCTGCTCCTCCCCGGCACGCTCGAAGCGCTACACGAGGCGTCGATCTATGCGCGGACGACGGGCTACGTGAAGCAGTGGTACTCCGACATTGGAGCGCGCGTGCGCGCGGGACAGGTGCTGGCCGAGATCGAGGCGCCCGACCTCGATCAGCAGATCGAGCAGGCGCGGGCGGCGCTGGGCCAGCTGCGCGCCGACTCGACGCTGGCCAAGGCGAATCTCGACCGGTGGCAGGAGTTGTTCAAGACGGACGTCGTCACGAAGGAGGAGCTGGAGTCGCACCAGGCCGCGTACGACGACGCGGCGGCGAATCTTGCGGCCGGCATCGCGAATTACCATCGGCTGCGGGAGCTGCAACGCTACGAGCACGTGACGGCACCGTTCGCGGGGGTCGTGACGTCGCGCGGCCTCGACATCGGGATGCTCGTGACGGATGGGGCGACGCTCGGCGCGGCCGGCGCGACATTGGCCCGGCCGCTCTTCAGCGTGGCGGGAACGGACACGGTGCGTGTGTACGTGAACGTGCCTGCGGACGTCCTGCCGCTGGTGCACCCGGGGGTCCAGGCCGAGGTGCTGGTGCAGGGTGTGCCGCGGCGCGTCTTCCACGGAGTGGTGGCGCGGACCGCGCGGGCGCTGGATGCGGCATCGCGGACGCAGCTGACCGAGGTGCAGGTCGCGAATCCGGAAGGGGTGCTATTGCCGGGGATGTACGCGCAGGTCCGCTTCCTGGTTGAGCGCGCGCATCCGCCGATCACCATACCAGCCAATACGCTCGTGGTGCGAGCGGAGGGGCCCGAGGTCGTGGTCGTGGCACCGGACCATACGGTGCACTACCAGAAGGTCGAGCTCGGGCGCGACTACGGGAGCGCGATCGAGGTGACCGCGGGGCTCGCTGACAGCGCGACGGTCGTGGTGAATCCGTCGGACGACCTGCACGACGGGCTCGCGGTGCGCGTGTTGCCGAACGTCACGGAGACGGCGGGCCACTAGGTCCGGGCAAGGTCGCGGACCGCAGCAACGCGGCCGCGACGTTCCCGTACGACCGGATGGCGAACAGCGCGGCGGCGACGGGGATCGGCACGATCGCGAGAGCGGTCCAGCCAAGCCTGTGAACGGCTCCCAGGGTGAGCCCGGCGCTGGCGCCCAGTGCGAACAGGGCGGCGAAGACATAGAGGGCGAATCGGGCGGCGGGAACGGGTGGCCCCGCGGGAGCAGCGTGCCGCCGCGGCTCGCCCGGCGCGTCGATCGTCGACCGGCGCTCGAGGCGCTGTCGGCGGTGGGCGCGGTGGAGCCAGAGGACGCTGCCCAGGGCGTAGGCGGGCGGAAGCGCACAGATGAGCGCGGCGAGCAGAACGATCACGGACTCGAGCGGCGTCCGGTAGCGCGGCCGCGCGTGCAGGGTCTGGACCGCGATGATCGCGACCATGACAGCGGCGAAGGGCAGCCCGATCGGCAGACCCCCGAGCTGCGCGATCGTAAGCGTTCGTGCGGTGGGGACGCTGGGTCGCGCGGCCGTTGGCGACGTCGCCTCGTGCCCCCTCGAGCGCCGGGGCTGTTCCATCGACGCGATCGGGACCGGCGTGCCGGTCTGTTTCAGATACGCGAGCGCCGCGTAGACCGCGAGGGCGATCGTCGGCACGAGCGCCAGGGGGAGCTGTCCCGCTGCACGCGCGACCTCGACGCCCCATCCTCCGATCCAGCCGAGGAAGAACATGAGTGAGAAGAGGTACGTGGCGGCGGCCGATTTCCGTTGCAGATCGCCTGCGCGCGCGCCCCGCCCCGCGTGGGCGTGCCGGTCGGATTCGTCAGGGTCTGGCACCATCGGGCGCCGGGTAGCCGCCTACCGAACGACGATCGGAGCGGGGTGTCGGACGGTGCCGTCCGCGGCGCGATAGGCCGCGTCGATGGAGTCCTTGTCCCACGCCGCAATCACGACCCGGTCGTGTCCTCCGGCGAACGTCGAGAGGTCCGCCGCCGAGAGCGCCGGGACCTTGAGCGGCTGGTCCCCACCCGCGGGATCGGCTCGAAAGGGATGCGTGTGCCAGCTGCCCACGAAATGCCTCACGTGCGTGCAGTCGCCCGTCACCGCGAACTGCAGCTGCCGCAGATTCCGGGCATGCGCCCAGCTCGTGACCCACACGGTGTCGCCCGACGCGTGCCCCACCAGGCACCCCATGTACTCGAGCTGCGTCGGATGACCGGTCCCCAACATCTGCGTCAGCGTGTTGACGGAGCGGAGCTCGTCCCAATGCTGGTTGAAGCGCACGAAGATCGCATTGATCGAGTCGCGCACCCCACGCGCGAGGACGATCGTTCCCGTCGTCGGGGGGTCCGCTGCCTGACCGCGCGCGCGAGGGGCGATGACCGGCCCGGTCGCCACCACCGCCGCGATCAGCGCACCACGCGCGACCGCACGCCCAGCCTTTCCCGGCACCGGCAGCCCTATGCGATCCGCTCGCGGTAGAACGCCGACTGCCCGAAGTTCTCTTCGACCTCGAGCTCGATCGAGCCAAGCCGGGTGACCGCAGATCCCACCTCCGACTTCACGCGCCCTGCGAGATACTCAGCCAACATCTCGACCGTGCTATTCGGGATCGGCAGCAGGACGCAATCCCCGCGCGGGAAGACATAGCGCGGCACCCCGTCCATGGCGACGGCGATCCGTCCCTCCTCCTCCTGGATCGTGAGGCGCGGATTCGACAGAGGGAGGAGCACCCGATGATCGATCTCGTCGCACACCCGCTTCAGGATGCGCTTGAGCGTGGTGAAGTCGAACACGAACCAGCTCTCCGGATCCAGCGTCCCCTCGAGCGTGACCCCTACGCGGTAATTGTGGCCGTGCAGCGCCTCACACCGGTGGCCGGCAAAGGTGATGAAGTGCGCCGACGCGAAGACGCAGTAGTCCTTCGTGACACGGATCCGGAAATCCCCCTTGCGCTCCGCCGCCATGCCGGAAATCTGCCTGACGCGCTCGGCTACGCCAATGGCCGGCGAAGCCGCTCACGGGGCCGCGTGGACCGCTTCGGTCGACGCTCTCAGGCCCGGTGCCAGCCTCCCGTGAGCAGCGCGACGAAGATCGTGGCGGCCGTGAGGTCCGCCGTCACGCCCGGATTCCGGCCATTCGTCTCGTCGCGGAGCTCGGCGTCGAAGGCGACCAGCGCGGCGCGCCCCGCCTCCGTGCGCGCACCGCCCTGCGAGATGATGCGCATCGCGTGGCGTGAGATCGCGCCCGCGACCGCGGGCCCGAGCTTGCGCTGGATCAGCGTATCGGGCGCCGCGGCCAGGAGGGTCAGAAACGTCTCCACCGTCGCCGACTCCCAATGCAAGCCGTCGCGGCGCGCCCGAGTGAGCGTGGGGACCCCGAGATCGAACACCGTGGCGAAGTTCGTCGCGTATTCCCGGGCGACCGCGTCGCGGTCTCGCGCCAGCGTCATGACCTCGCGCAACGTCGCACTCGGCGGCTCTTCGGCGCGCATGACGTCGTGCTCTCCGGTCCGTCCGAGACCGCCCGGCCGGGCGAGGCGGATCGCCGCGTACACATCGCGCGCATCGGCAACGGTCGTCGCGTCCAGGACCGCAGCCACGCCGGTTCGGAGCGAATCGGGCGTCGGGGTGCCGGCGTCGCCGTGCGCGAGCGCCGAGCGGGCGATCGGCGCGAAGAGGAGGATGATGCCCAGATTCGTATTCGCCTTCGTCCACCGCGCGGTGGCCTCGGTGGCCGCCAGCACCGTGGGGCCGACGGGTTGCTCCCCGGCGCGCGCCAGCGCCGGACCGATCGCTGCGGCGCTCGCGAGGAAATCCTCGTATCGCGTGTCGTGAAAGTGGCGCCCGGGCGCCACGTTCCCGGGCTTGACGGCGCTCACCTCGAGGAGGCAGGCGAGCTCCGCGGCGGTCGCCACGAGATCCGCGGAGAGCGTCACGCGCCAAGGCCGAGGACGTGGTCCGCGATCGCACCGGCGATATCGACCCCGGTGGCGCGCTGCATCCCCTCCCAGCCCGGGATCCCGTTCACTTCGATCGCGTAGACCGTGCCGTCCCGGGCGGGGAGGAGATCCACGCCGGCGTACTCGGCGTCGACCGCCCGGGCGGCGCGGATCGCCATCGCGCACCACGCGTCCGGGAGCGCGAGCGCGCGCACGCTTCCGCCGCGCGAGAAGTTCGTGCGCCACACGGGGCCGCTCGGGTCGGAGCCGCGCTCGATGGCGCCGACGACACGATCCCCCACCACGAACGCACGAATGTCGCGCCCGCCGTGAGGGATGGTGCGCTGGAGGTAATACACCCCGCGCACGACGTTGATCGTCCGAAAGACGCGGTACGCCATCTCCTCGTCGGTGACACGCACCATCCCGAGCCCCATCGACCCGAACAGCGGCTTGACGATAACGTCGCCCAGTGTGCGGAACGCGGCCATGGCGTCGTCGCTCCGCTCGCAGACGACCGTCTCGGGCGTCGCGAGCCCCGCGCGCTGCAGGAGAGCGGAGGTGTAGAACTTGTCGACCGTCCGCTCGATCGCGCGGGCCGAGTTGACGACGCGCACCCCGGCGTCCTCGATGGCGTGCAGGGCATCGACGCGGTAGATGATCTGCTCGAGGGAGCCGCTCGGGATAATGCGCGCGAGGACGGCATCAGCCTCGAGGGGGAGGGGCGGGTCGGCCGTGCCGAGCCGGGCGACGAGTGATTCGTAGGCGCGCAGGGTCGCCCGGCACCCGCGGGCCTCGATCGCCCGACACAGCTCGGCCGTGTGCCACCCTTCCCGGGCGGCGAGGACGACGACGTGCATGCGGTAATCTACGAATACAGCTAGACTGCGGGGCATGCACCGCTCCGCACGGCGGGCCGGCGCGGCGATCGGGGCCGCCGCTCTCATCGCCTGCGCGGGCACGCATTCGTCGTCGGCGCCGACGCCCGAGCGTCCGGTCGGCGCATCCACTCGCCAATTGATCGTCGTCGTGACGGGCGACTGGGACGCGGTGACCGGCACTCTCTTCCGATTCGAGCGGTCCGCCGATGGGCCATGGCGGGCCGTGGGGGATGCGTTCCCCATCGTCGTCGGGAAGACCGGGCTCGCCTGGGGCGTCGGCGTCGCAAACTGGAGCACGGAGGCGACGGATGCCGACCCGGTGAAGCGGGAAGGGGATGGGCGAGCCCCGGCGGGAATATTCCGGCTTGGCACGGCATTCGGATTCGCGCCAGCCGATTCGCTCTCCTCCCTGCGACTCCCCTACGCCATGCTCACGCGCGGCACCGACTGCGTGGATGACAGCCACTCGTCGCACTACAACACCCTCGTCGACAGCACGGCGCTGGCCGCGCCCGATTGGTCGAGCGCCGAGCGCATGCGCGACATCAGGGAGTATCGGCTCGGCATCGTCGTCGAGCACAATGCCGATCCACCGGCTCCGGGCCGCGGGTCGTGCATCTTCCTCCACATCTGGGATGGCCCCCGCGTCGGAACGGAGGGGTGCACGGCCATGCGATCGGATAATCTGAGCGCGCTGGTCGGCTGGCTCGACCCCGCCGACGTGCCGCTCCTCGTCCAGCTGCCGTGGGCGGAGTACCAGCGGCATCGCGCGCAGTGGGCGCTACCGGTGGTTACCTGGTCACCTTAGGCAGTTCATGGCGGGACGAGGAGATTGCTTCGGCGCTGGGCGCCTCGCAACGACGGGTGCGCCGTTTGTCTACCCGAGCAGCGATGCCGCAAGCACCTCGGGGTTGAGCTTCCCGCCCCGGAACGTCCGCCCGCTCGCTGCGCTCATGAGCCACACCTCCGCGGGGCTGAACAGCAGCGGATCGATCTTGTAAAAGTCGCCATTGTAGCGCTTGAAGACATCGTAGAACGGCGTCCCGTAATCGGACGACGCGGTCGCCGGCAGCTTCGCCGCCAGCGCCTCGAGCTCCGCATCCTCCGCGGCAATGATGTAGCGCGCCTGCCCTCCGTACAGGATGCAGTCGTTCGTCCGCCCGATCGCGCGCAGGTCGCTCTTCGCCACCGGCGGCACCGGCGCCGTCCCGATCCCGCTCACCACGCGGTTCACGTCGAAGCCGAGCGTCTCCATCTTGTGCAGCCCGGTCTCGAGCACCCGCGCGGAAATCTGCACTCCGCCGGCCGTGCTCGCCGTCGGTGCCACGGCAAATGTCAATCGTGCCGGATCGAGCTTCGCCCGTGTCGCCACCGATGCGGCCACCGCATCGGTCGGCAGCGTGCGTGTCTCGAGGACGAGCACCCCCGATGCCGCGGTCTCCTGGTAGCCGAGTTTTCCATACAATTCCGTCTCGACCCGCGCGTGCGCACGCAGGGGACCAGATCCCATCGCGAAGTAGTCACCCACCTTGATCGCCCACCCCGCGTACTGCGACGCCATGCACGACACCGCGGGATGATCCGTCCACACGAGGACCCCGGGATACAGCTCGGGACCGATCTGCACCGGCTGGTAGCTCACATGTCCGAGGCCACCCATGCAGATCTCCGAGAGGGCGAGCCCCGCGGCAAAGCCGCCCGGAGTCTCGATCCCGGCGTCGACGACGCGCGCCCCATTGCCCAGCATCCGCACCCGCACGCGCAACTCCTCCGCGCGCGCGACCATGTCGTCCACGATCGTCTGTCCGCGGTCGTTCAGCGTTGGCGCCAGCGTCGTCATCATGCCTCGGTCCAGGTGAGGAGTTCGCCCTTCCCCAATTCGGAGACGTTACCGCAGTACCGCGTCCAGCGCCCCGCTGACGAACCGATCGGCTACGGGAATGGCGTACGCGCGTCGGAGATAACCAAACAGCACGCGGAGCACCGGCGGCCGATACACGCAGGCGAACCGGTACGTCGGCGGGACGGTCGCCGTGCCCAGTGCGACGATCGACCCACGCTTGTTCCCCGTGCCGGCGTCCGCGCCGAGGCCTCCGAAGACGACGAGCGTCCCCGCGATCACGCCGCGCGCGGCGTTCTCTCCGACGTCGCCGCGGATCACGATCAGCCCGCGGCGGGCGTACGCCCCCGCCTCCGGTCCCGCGTTCCCCGTCACGACGATCTCGCCGCCGGTCATCCCGCGCGACGCACCGGGCAGCGCGGCACCCAATCGCGCCCCCGCGTTCCCGCCGATGCGGAGCGACCCGCCGCGCATCGCGACGCCCGCGCCCGCGCCCACCGAGCCGGTCACCTCCAGCACGCCGCTCGCCATCCCCGCGCCGACGCCTTCGGCGAGCGCGAGATCGCCCTCGAATCGCACGTGCGGGGAGCGCTCCCCCTGGATCGTCCCCACCTCGCCGATCGGAATGGAGCGGCGCCCCACCCACACGGGCAGCTTCGCGATCTCCGCGCCCGACAGCGTGGCCAGCCGGTCCGGGGTGATCCCGTCGAGCTCGACGGGGTCACCGCGCGAGCTCAGCTTGTCGAACGTGATCGTGATCCGGTCGGTCATGCCATGATCTGCCGGAGAAAGAAGTGGTGCGGACCCAGCTTGCCGCCGTAGTTGCCGGCGGTGATCCGGACGACGCCGAGCCGACAGGCCGCGTCGATCCCCGCGCGCATCGCCGCGCTGATCGCGGGTGCGTCCAGGCCATCGAGGACGATCTCCTGGACGCTGTTCACGCCATTCGGGAGATCCGATGTCGTGATCGGGCGTAGCGTCGGCGCGAATGCATCGTTGGTGGAGGCGATCATCGTCTTGTAGCGCTTCGACCCCACCTTGCTGCCGCTCCGAACGATCCCCCCGGGGAATGGAAGGATCACCCCCGGCATCCCCGCCATCGCCTCCACGGCGGCCTCCGCCGCGGCGAGCGCCACCTCGGCCGTCTCCGCCAGGATGAGAAAGTTCCCCCCCCGATTCCCTTCACCTTCCCGAGGTCCTCCTGGATCAGGAACTCCCCCTCCATGACCGGGATCCGCCAGTATCGCGTCCCGCCGATGACCTTGGAGGACTGGTACCCGTCCCCGAACACCCGCAGCGCCTTCCCGACCGGCATGCGCTCCGGGGCCTCGGGGATCCCATCGAAGCACGCGGTCGTCGGACAGGTGAGCACCGTCTGTCCCAGCCGCTCGATCAGTCGCTGCTGCAGGCTCGCCGAATCCGGGGTGAAGAACAGCACGCTCACACCGGGTCGGCCGTCGGGGGTCGCCTCGGGGCCCAGCTCGCGCTCGATCGCCGCCTCACACTTGCACCCGATCACCGACGTCGCGAAGCCGGTCATGGTCCGTGCCGCGATCAGCGCCCAGCGCTGATTCATCGCCGTCAGGATGATGCGTGCCCCGCGCATCGGAAACGCCTCGGCGAAGGTGTCATCGATCGTGACGCCGCGGATCACCAGCGGCTCGCTCATGCGGCGATCCCCCTCATACCGCGTAATTCTCGAACGCAACGGTCAGGTAGCGATCGAAGAAATCCTTGACGTCGCGCTCGATCAGCCGGTCGTAGCCCGGGCGCACCGCGTGCCGCTGGCCCGCCGGCGCTCGGCGCAGCTGCCCCTCCTCGACGACCAGCGTTCCGCCTTTCACGACGTAGCGCGGCGTCGCAAACATCTTCGTGCGGTCGGCGTCGGCCGCGTACACCGTGACGTCTGCATCGGCGCCGACGCCGAGGTGCCCCTTCCGCGCCAGGCCGAGGATACGCGCCGGGCCCGCCCGGGTGATGATCGCGATCTCCCCCAGCGTGTACTCGCGCGCGATCCCATCGGCCAGCGCGCTCCCGACGAGGAACTTCTGGTTGATCGCCTTGAGCTTCTCGTCGCGGTACGCGCGATCCATGAGCAGGTGGATGAGCTCCGGATAGCTCTGGAACGTTGCCCCGTTCGGATGGTCGGTCGAGAGCACGACGCGCCACGGGTCGGGCGACAGCAGGAAGAGCTCGAGCCCCACGACCCATTGCAGCGAGTTCACGGCCGCCTTGTCCTTGTAGTTGAACGGGACGATCCCGCAGCCGGTTTCGAGCTCGATGTCGACGTTCACCCACTTCCCGCCGTTGCTGGTATGCAGCAGGTACTCGAGCGCCCCGTCGGCGGTAATCGTGCACGCGGGCCCGAACATCACCTGGCCGACATCGCACGTGGTCTCGGGATGCTGGGCCAGGTGCTCCACGATCTGCTTCGCGCCGGACATCCACGTCTTGCCGCGCTCCCCCGCGTAACTGTGGAATTGCACGTGGGTGAAATGGGCGCGCTGACCGGCCACCGTCCGCATGCTGTCGAGGGTCGTCGCGACATTTCCCGGAATCCCGAGGTTGTTGCAATGGATGTGCACGGGATGGGGCAGCTTGAGCGCGTTCGCGGCCGTGGTGAGGGCCTCGAGGATCGCGCGGGGCGTCACCTTCGCCTCGCCCCCGACGGGGTCGTCCAGCGTCTTGACCTCGCGCACGTTCTGCTTCCACAGCTCGACGCCGCCCGGATTGACGATCTTCACCGCGTAGCCCCGCGTGGCCCCGAGCATCCACGCGATGTAGTCCGGGATGCGATCGGTCGCGCCGGAGGCGAGCTGGCGCAGGAGATAGGCGTCGTTGCCGAGCAGGATGAAGCAGCCGGCATCCACGATCGGCGTGTCGTCGAGCTGAGCATGCGTGTCGCGCGCCGTGATCGGCGCCACGGCCGCGTCGAAGACCGTCGTGTATCCGAGCCCCGCATAGCGGTAGCCCGTCGTGAAGGTGCTCGGAACCGTCCCGCCCGAGCCCGAGCGCGGAATCACGTGGTCGCCGCGCTCATCGCGGGCGAGGTCGGGCGCGCGCGCCGGGTCCGCATCGTGCTGCTCCGGAATGAGCCGCCGCGCGGCGTTGACGCTCGACGCTGCGACGTGCGCGTGGATGTCGATGCCGCCCGGCATGACGACCATGCCGGTCGCGTCCAGCTTCGGCGCGTTCTTCGGCAGGGTCGCCACGATCGAGCCGTCCTGGATGCACACGTCGCGGACGGTGCCATCCACGCCATTGGCGGGGTCGTAGACCGTGCCGCCCGCGATGCGCAGCGTCGTCATACGGCGTGGGCGTCCGTGGCGATGGCCGCGGCCAGCGCGCGCAGCACGGTCGCGGTATCGTTCGGCGGCGCGAGCGCAGGCCGGAGCGGCAGCGGGATGTCATCGAGGCGAAACGCCGTTCCTCCCTCGTGAATGCCGGCGACACCGGTGTCGATCGCCACGACGGTCGGCACCGGGCTCTCCGAGGCGCGCGGTCCGATCGCGATGCAGGCGATGGTCCCGAGCGGCTCGCGGATCGGCCCCGGCAGGGAGCGCGGCGATCCCACGACCAACGCCACATCGATCGCGGCCCGCGCGAGAAGCTGCGCCGCTCCGCTATCCGGGCGATAGCGCGGCGCGCCGCGCGCAAAATCGACGGCCATGGGATAGCCGGTCTGCGCCGTCAGGACGGCGTCCGCCCCGGATCGGTTCCCCCCGGCCCGGAGCGTGCTGAGCGCGCAGCGGGTGGGGCCGTTGAGTGTCTCCGCGAGCGCCAGCAGCCCATCGCTCCGCCGCGCGTCTCGCCCCTCCGACGGCTCCGCGTCGGCCACGATCGCGACGTAGTGCCCGGCGCGCAACCGATCGGCCAGCGCGGCCGTCCGCGCGTCGAGCGATGCCGCGTCGGGACTCGGGAGCGCGCGGCCCAGCAGGGCGGCACGGATGAGCGCGAGAGCGGTGACTTCCTCCGCGGGCGCCACGCTCACGCGCAGATCCGCATCGCCGGGCCCGCGATCCGCACCCACGTCCACGGCGATCACGGTTCGCCCGGCGCGCCCCTTGGGAACGTGCGCCCCGTCGGGCTCGGGCGCATAGCGCGATGCGTAACGGGGGTATCGTGTGGCGGGATCGGTGCCCCAGAAGAGCACGACATCGGCGCGGTTCCGGATCTCGCCGAGCGATGCACTCGCCCGGCCGCGCCGCTGGGCCGCGAGGATCCCGGCGCTCGCGGTCGTGCCGGTCACGCTGTCGAGGAGCGCGTGCAGCGTGTCGGCGACCGCGACGGCCGCGCGCTGGCTCTCGCAGGACAGATCGGCGGCCAGATACACCAGCGGCCGGGCCGCCCCGCGGAGCCGGGAGGCGGCCGTTGCGATCGCGCTCGCGAGATCGCTGTCCCGCCCGCCCGTGCCCGCGCGGATGCGAGCCGGGAGGGACCCATCCCCAAACCAGTCCGCGCCGAGCGAACAGGCGTTCCGCGCGTCGACGATCCGTCCGCCCCGGGCGACGACCGTGATGTCGTCGCACGCGCAGCCGCAGCCCAGGCACGTCGCGTGGTCGATCGTGACGTCCGCCATCGATTACCTGTCCACGAGCTGCTTCATCCCAGCGGGGTAGCGCTCGCCGGCCGCCGCGCCGCGGGGCGCGATCGCATCGATGCGGCGCAGATCCTCCGGCGTCAAGTGAACGTCCACCGCGGCGACGTTCTCCTCGAGGTAGCGCCGTCGCTTGGTGCCCGGGATTGGGATGATGTCCTCCCCGCGGGCCAGCAGCCACGCGAGCGCGAGCTGCGACGGCGTGCACCGCTTCTGGCGTGCGAGCTGCTGGATGTGCGCGACGAGGTCGAGATTCCGCTGGAAATTTTCCCCCTGAAAGCGCGGCGATGTGCGACGGTAGTCATCCGGTGCGAGATCGTCGATCGTCTTGAACGCTCCGGTCAGGAATCCCCGGCCGAGCGGGCTGTAGGCGACGAAGGCGATTCCGAGCTCGCGGCACACGGGCAGGATCGCGTCCTCGGGGTCCCGGCTCCACAGCGAATACTCGGTTTGGAGCGCCGCAATCGGGTGCACCGCGTGTGCGCGCCGGATCGTCTGCGGACTCGCCTCGGAGAGCCCGATCGCACGGACCTTGCCCTCGCGCACGAGCGTGGCCATGGCTCCGACCGTCTCCTCGATCGGCACCTTGGGATCTACCCGGTGCTGGTAATACAGGTCGATGGCGTCGACGCCTAGGCGCTTCAGCGAGCCCTCGCAGGAGGAGCGCACGTACGCCGGGCTGCCATCGACGTCGCGTCGCGTCGGGTCAACCGGATCGCGGACGATCCCAAACTTCGTCGCGAGCACGACCTTCGTCCGGTAGCCGCCCTCGCGAATCGCGCGACCCACGAGCTGCTCGTTCGTGTACGGCCCGTACATGTCGGCCGTGTCCAGCAGCGTGACGCCGAGCTCGAGGGCGCGATGGATCGTGGCGATCGATTCCGCATCGTCGCGCGCGCCGTAAAAGTCCGACATGCCCATGCACCCGAGACCCAGCGCCGACACCCGGATCCGGCTTCCCCCCCCCAAGGTGCGCTGCTGCATCCCGTCCGTCCTCCACAATCTCGATGATGGGTGTCCGGCCCGCACAATATATGAAAGATATGAAAGCGCCCGCAGGATTAGCGAACGGGGATGCAGAGCGCAAAGTTCCCGGATCGGCCTACACGCGCCGCGCGCGCGCGATGAGGCGATCGAGACATGCGGCCCCGCTACGCCCTTCCGCAAAGACCGTGCAAATCGGCCGGCCGGCGGCGATCATCGATCCCGGCGGCGGGATGTCGCGTACGGTCTGGTCCGCGAGCCACCGCGTCGTGTCGGGCATCTTCTTCGTGCGTCGCGCGTACACGAGCGCCTTGCCGACCGCGAGCGCGACTCCGCGACCGCGCCCCCCGCCGGCGAGCCGCTCGCGCACGAGATCGAACGCCGGGAGCTTCCCCCGGATCGCCTGGACGTGCGTTGCAAAGATCGAGATCCCATAGGCCCGCTCGGCCAGCTCCATCGAGCCGGTCGGTCGCGGATTCACCTCTACCGGATACGGCACGCCGCCGCGCGCGATGAAGTCGATCCCGTTGACGCCGACGAGCCCGAAGGCGCGCGTCACCGCCCGCGCCAGCTCTGTGGCCCGCGCCAGGATCTCGGCGTCGCGCGGCAGCATGGCATCGCCCGGCGGCACGAGAACGCTCCCCGAGTATCGAAACCCCGTCGCACCCAGGCTTCGATTTCCGATGAGTTGGCGCGAGAGCGCCAATGGGACGACATCCCGGCCATTGGCGGCGAAGGCGATCGATCCGGGAATGCCCCGCATCCGCTCCTGCAGCACGAACCCGCGCGGGACGCGATCGCCGGGGTGCCAGGTCACGACCCCCTGACCACCGCCCGACGCCTTCGGCTTGAGCAGCCATTCGTCGCGTGCGCCGCGGGCGGCGCCGCCCGTGCGGGCGACGGGCGCCGTGGCCCGCACGGCGGGTACGGCGAAGCCCAGACGAGCCAGAACCCTCGCGAGGCGGACGGGGTTGCGCACGCGGCGGATCACGGCGGGCGAATTTCCCCAGAGTGTGCGCTTGCGGACCATTCGCCGCCCGCGCCACGTCCGGCGCGATCGCAAGAGCTCCCGGACGGCAATCGGGTCGTTCTCGAAATTCAATGTATAGATCACGGTGTCACAGGGGGCGTCCCGCGCGAGACGCGCCGCGTCCCGGGCGGAATACGGGTGGCACCGAACAGCCGCAACGGCGATAGCCCGGAGATCGAGATCCGAGAAGGCGTCGACCCCCATGACGCCGTACCCGGCGCGGGCCGCGGACTCCGCGAGAGCGCGCACACTCACGCCGGCGAGCAGGATCTGTCTCAATCGGGCCTCATGCAGGCCTCAGGTGAGTCCGAGACGGCGGCGGGCGGCATCCGGCGTGATCACGTAGAGGTGGTCGAGCGCCGTCCCGCGCGCTCCTCGGATCGCGAGCGCCTCGACGAGCGATGCGTGGACCCCGCCGGCGAGCCCGTCCGCCAGCAGTGCCGCGCCCTGCGCGGCATGCTTCGCGACGCGGGCAAACCCCTCCAGTCGCCGGACGGGCGTCGCGCCCGGCGTGCGGCCGCCCAGCCGCTCGGCGATCGCCGCGGCGACGCCGGTGACCCGCGCGATGCGTCCCGACACTACGATCGCCCCGGGATCCGGCACGGAGACGCGGAGCGCCGCAACGGCCTTGGCCACCCCCTCGATATAGGCGTCCCACCCCACTCGCTCGCGGTGGGACGCCGGGCGAGCGAAAGCGGCGGGGATCGCGCTCGTGTCGGAATCGCCGCGCACGCGCATCACGCCGCCAGTGTACAGCATCGATTTGTCCACGCTGCCGGCGAGGAATGCCACCTCGCCATCCAGCGCGCCGGCACCCCGGAGGCCGATCGGACCCGACGTTCCTCCCACGCCGTCGACGATCTGTCCGTGCTCGACGGCCAGGGCCGCCGTAAATGCGCCCCCGAGCTCGACGAGAATGAGGGAGACCTCGGTCACCGCGACCGCGCGGCGGGTCGCTTCTTCCGCGATGGCGAGCGCGGCGGCGCACACCTTGTCCGCGGTCCCGAGATCCACCCGGTTCACCTTTCGATGGTCCGGAACTGTCGCCAGATGGATCACGCCCGGTGTCAGCACGACCGGCAGGCCGGAGCGCGTGAGGGCGCGGGCCAAGGCGCCCAAACCGCCCAGCCCTCCGGGCTCCCCCGGAGCGCTCAGGTACGCAAGGCGCAGATCCTCGCTCGAGACATCGACTGCGCGCGTGAGCGGGAGCCCGTAGCCGGACGGCCCGGCGATGAGATCCACGGGCCCGGCCGCGCGCAGCTGGCCGATGAATGCCTCGGGGTCCGCGAGCGCCTCGGCGGTCGGGATCGTGCGGTCGAGGATGAGTGTGCCGTCGTCGAGCCCGCAGAGGTCGATCGACAGCGTGCCGGGGTCGATCCCGAGGACGCGGACCGCTGCTCCTTACTTATACGAGAGTGCGGGAGACATCCTCGATCGTCTCGGCATCGAGCACGAGATCGTTGCGCTCGAAGAGCCGGGCGATGCACGCCTTGTGCAATTTCATCTTGAAGCTCCCCACCCCGAGAGCGCCGAAGCACGTCACCCCATCGCGCACGACGGCGTTGTCATTCGTGTCGACCCCCTCGATTCCCAGGGGCGGCGCCGCGTTCAGGTCGATCGCCACCGCGAGTCCGGACCGTCCCGCCCACGCCGAGCGCGGAATCATCTGCACGCCTGCCGGTCCGCAGTTGATGAGGATGTGGGCGCCCTCGAGGACGCCCGCGGCCTGGGAGGGGTCCGTCATCGTCGTGGCCGACACCTTGCCGCCGAAGCGGGCGACGATGGCGCGGCTCACACGCTCGCCATCGGGCCCGCGCCGCGACGTGATGACGACGTCCGCGCCGCTCTTGGCCAGCAGTCCCGCCGCCCGGGCACCCACCGGGCCCGTTCCCGCCGTCACGACGGCACGCTTACCCCGCACGTCGCGGAGCGTGTGCATGACGCGCGCGTACGCGGCCACCGCCGTCGTGTTCGACCCATTCGAGTCGAGCATCAACGAGACCCGGAACGCACCGAAGAACGCTTCCTGCGCGGCGGTCAGGATCGCATCGCCGACGTTGATGTCGGATCCGCCGATGAACACGGCGGAGTTCGCGAGGTCCTTGGGACCGCGGGTGAAGATCAGACCGTAGATCATGTCGCGCACGTCGGTCGGGACGATCCCGCCGTAGCTCAGGACCTCGTCCGCGCCCGCGTCGTGCGCGACGACCCGGTCGAACACGCTCGCCAGACGCGAGCTGTCGAGTTGCAGGAGGAGTTTCTTCATTGGGGGAAAATACATGGGGGCGCGTCTCACGCGCCCCCATGCGGGATTGGGTTACGGCCAACCCATGAACCGGACCGCCAGGAGCCGGTCCGGTCGGCCGGGATGGTCCTACTTGGTGTCCGCTCCGCCCGCGAACGGGTGCTTGGCGGTCTTCGCCCCGGAGATGACGGTGTCGATGGACGGAAGCTTCTTGATCGCGCGCTCGATCGACTCCTTCGTGGCGCGATAGTTGTAATCGAAGATCTTCTTGTCGTCCGCCGCATCCCAGTGAATGAACACGCCGACCGTGATCACGAGATCCTCGACCTTCCCCTTCGGAATGACGCCGCTGGACACGGAGTCAACGACCGCGCGCGCCACCGCGGCCTGTGCCGGACCGAACATCTGAACGGCCTGCTTGGCGCCCTTGATCGTAACCTTGTTGTACAGAATCGTATCCGGCTTGGCCGGAAGATTTGGTGCGACGACGGCGAGCAGCGTGGTGAAGCCGTCCTTGTTGTTCGTCAGCGCGTTCGCGAACGCGATGCCCGCGGGGCCCTGCCGCGATCCGATGATGAGGTCGATGTGGGCAACCTCGTTGCCATCACCGACGAGCGATTCGCCAAGATAGAAATCGCCTGACATGATCCAACCCTCCTGGGGAGCAATTGAAGTTGGGACGAGACACGCGGTGCCGAACGCGCCACAGTGCGACCGCCCGTGCGACGGGGAGCGACGTGCCTTCGGGGCGATCAGCCCCGAGGGTGCGCAATCCCGGACTTCCGGGTAGCTCGCCGAGCCGTGGGAGAATGACTACCGCTCTTGGGGGTGTCAAGGGGGGGTCGGTCGGTATATTGTACCGGGTCATGCACATCCCGGTGGACACTTTTCGCCTTCGGAACGGGCTGTCGGTCGCATTGTCGGAGGATCATACAGCCCCGCTCGTCGCGGTCAACTTGTGGTACCACGTGGGATCCGCCAACGAGCGACTGGGCCGGACCGGATTCGCCCATCTGTTTGAGCACATGCTCTTTCAGGGGTCCGCCCACGTCGGATCGAACGAGCATTTCGAGCTCATCCAGCGTGCCGGCGGCACCCTCAACGGGTCAACCTGGCTCGACCGTACGAACTACTTCGAGACCGTCCCGTCAAACCAGCTCGCCCTCGCCCTTTGGCTCGAAGCGGATCGCATGGGAGACCTCCTCCCGGCGATGACGCAGCAGAAGCTCGACACGCAGCGTGATGTCGTGAAGAACGAGCGTCGCTGGTCGGTGGATAATCAACCGTACGGTACGTGGTGGGAACGGCTTCCGGCGCTGTCCTTTCCACCCGATCACCCGTTCCATCATTCCCTGATCGGATCGATGGAGGACCTGACCGAAGCCCATCTCGATGATGTCGCCGATTTTTTCCGGACCTATTACACGCCCGACAATGCAGTCCTGTCGATCGCGGGAGACTTCGACCCCGCAGAGGCGCGAGGGCTGGTGGACAGGTATTTCGGGCGCATCCCCCGTGGCAACGGACGTCCGCCGCTGCGGCCGATGGGTGTCCCGGCGCGCTTCGGCGAATGGCGCCGCGAGGTCGTGGCCGACGATGTCCGGCTGCCTCGGCTGTTTCTCGCCTTCCGCTCACCGGTCTTCGGGAGTGAGGGGTATTACGCCGCCAGTGTGTGCGGCGCCGTCCTCGGAATGCGGAAAGGGAGTCGCCTCCACCGGGCCCTCGTGCGCGAGCGCCAGGTGGCGACGGATGCGACGGCGTATACCTTCGACCTGAGCAAAGGCAGCGACCTGCTGATCATCGATGTCACGGCGCGAGCCGGGGTGAGCGCCGAAGTGCTCGAGCGCGAAGTGGCCCGCGAGGTCGACCGTTTGCAAGCGGACGGCGTGACCGCGGACGAGGTTGACCGTGCGCGGGCCCTCATCGAGACCGACTTCACCGTGTCGATGCAATCGGCGGCGGAGCGGGCAGACAAGCTGTCCCAGTTCGCGACGTATTTCGGCGATCCCGGCCTCGTCAACGTGCAGGCCGACCGCTACGGTGCCGTCACGGTAGAGGCCGTCTCCGCGTTCGCCAGGCGAACCCTCGGCCCGGATAATCGCGTGACTCTCCTGTACGTCCCCCGCGCGGCCGCCGCCGAGCCCGCCGAGTCCGCCGTCGCCGCTGCTGCAGCCTGACGCAGCGGTGACGCGAACCCTGGCCCCCCCCACCGAGCCGTTGCCCGAGGTCCCGCGCCCGGAGCCCGGCCCGCCGCGCAGCTACGCGTTTCCGCACTTCGAAACCCGGTCCCTCCCCAATGGGGTCCGCATCGTCGTGGCTCCCGTCGGGACGCTTCCGCTCGTCACGGTCAGCACCGTCATCGACGCGGGCGCGATGCTGGATCCTGCGGGACAGGAAGGGGTTGGAGTCCTGACGGCCCGCGCGCTCACCGAGGGGGCTCGGGGCCGTGATGGCGCCCTGATCACGGACGAGACCGAGCGTCTCGGGACTGCCCTCGCGGCGGGCGCGGACTGGGACGCCGCCCGCGTGCGAATGACCGTCCTGCGTCCGCATCTCGGGGCCGCGCTGCAGCTCATGGGGGATGTGCTGCTGGCCCCGGACTTTCCTGACCGCGAGATCGAACGCCTCAAGGGGGAGCGGATCGCGGAGCTCCTGCAGCGCCGGGCGGAGCCGCGGGGACTCGCCGATGAGATGCTGAGCCGCTTTCTCTATGCCCCCGGATCGCGCTACGGCGCGCCCGAAGGAGGGGACGATGGCTCGGTGTCCGCCCTCACGCGGGACGACGTGATCGCATTCTATCGTGCCCGCTACGCGCCGGATCGAGCGACCGTGATCGTCGTGGGCGACATCAGCGTGAGTGAGGCCGAGCGCCTCGTCGCCGGCGTATTCGGCGGGTGGCGCGTCGCCGAGCCCACGCCGACGACGGCGCCGATCGCGGATCGCGCGACGTCCGCCGCGCCCGCTATCCATATCATCACGAAGGAGAATGCGCCGCAGTCCGAGCTTCGGATCGGGCACATTGGCCTCTGCCGGGCGGTGCCGGACTACTTCTCCGTGGTCGTCATGAATGCGATCCTCGGAGGCCTGTTTTCCTCTCGCATCAATCTCAATCTGCGCGAGGCGCACGGGTACACGTACGGCGCGCACTCGACCTTCGATTGGCGGCGCGCCGCCGGTCCGTTCGCGGTGTCGACGGCCGTGCAGCGCGACGTCACCGATGCCGCGGCGCGGGAAATCCTGCACGAGATCACGCGCATCCGCGAGACCGACGTCGCGTCCGACGAGCTCTCGCTCGCCACCAGTTTTCTCGATGGCGTATTCCCCATTCGCTACGAAACCACCACCGCGATCGCATCCGCGCTGACGAGTCTCGTCGTATACGGGCTGCCCGAGAACTATTTCGACACGTACAGGGACAACATTCGCGCCCAAACCGTATCGACCGTGCGCGCGGCCGCCGAAGCCCGGCTGCACCCGGAGCATTTGCGGCTCGTCGTCGTCGGCGATCCCGCGGTCTTGCGTGCGCCGCTCGAAGCGCTGGGCCTGGGGGCGGTGTCGGTGTATAGCGAGCGGGGAGAGCTGCTCTGACTCGGAGCGAAGCGCAGATCGCGAGCCAGCGGATATACACGGGGCGCGTGGTCAAGCTCGACGTCGACCAGGTTCGCTATCCCGATGGTTCGGTCGGCGAGCTCGAGATCCTGCGCCACCCCGGCGCGAGCGCGATCCTGCCGGTGCTCAGCGATCTCGAGGGGGCGGATCCACAGGTCCTGCTCCTGCGCCAGTACCGCTACGCGGCCGATGGCCAGATCTACGAGATCCCCGCGGGCCGGCTCGAGCCCGGTGAGGCTCCGGCCACGTGCGCGGTCCGCGAGCTCAAGGAGGAGACCGGCTGTGTCGCCGAGCGCATCGAGCCGCTGGTCACCCTGTACACCACGCCCGGCTTCACCGATGAGCGAATCCACCTCTTCCTCGCGACCGGCCTGACGCGGGGCGAGCCCTCGCGCGAAGCCGACGAATTCGTCGAGGTCATCGCCATGTCGTTCACGCGGGCGCTGGAGATGGTTCGCGACGGAGAAATCCAGGATGCGAAGACGGCCGTAACTCTTTTGTACGTCGCCGGATTTCGCGCCGGTCGCTAGCTGAGCTCCCTAGCCTTGGGGGACAATTGTCCCGCGGGATGTCCTCCGCAGTAGACATTTCGGGAGATTTTCGGAATATTTCATACGTGAGGTTCGGCAGCTAACCGATTGATCGGTAACGTCGTAGTGCATATACACGGCGCGGGCGCCACGGCATGGCTCCTGCGATGCACTCCGCCGGGAAAGAGTTGGCACACACGGAGTGGGCAGGTTGGCCGCTGAGGACAGGTGAATGAGCAACGTCGCGCTGAAGCGCTCGAGCCCGCAGGCGCAGGATGACTCGACTCTCGTCGCGGCGTTCCTGGCTGGTGAGGAGCGTGCGTTCGCGGACTTGGTCGAACGCTACCAGATTCGGCTCCTGAACTTCATATACCGCACGATCGGTGATCGCGAGCGGGCGGAAGACCTGGTGCAGGAGGTGTTCATCCGGGTGTATCGCCACCTGCACCGGTTCGACCGCTCGAAGAAATTCTCCACGTGGGTGTACACGATCGCCTCCAATCTCGCGAAGAACGAATTGCGCAATCGATCGCGGAACCCGCTTGTCCTTTTTCAGTCGATCAAGAAAAGCTGGGACGATGACGACCGCCCGCTGCAGTTCGAGGACGGCGCCTCGCGGCCGGACGATCTCTATCGCAAGCGACATCTGCGGGAGCTCGTCGAAGCCTCGGTCGCGCGCCTGCCGGAGCATCATCGCCAGGTGTTCGTGCTGCGCGAGCTCGAGGGCAAGTCGTATGAGGAGATCGCGGATATCACGGCGTGCAATCTTGGAACCGTGAAATCCCGGCTCAATCGGGCCCGAAATTCATTTGCGGAGATCATCGCGCCCGCCCTGGCATGAATCTCTGCGGGTACCCGACTCCGGACCCCCCTCCCCTGCACCGGGGAAGGGGGTCGTCATTTGCGTAGGGGAATCGACGGCAATCGCGAGAGTTGCTCCGGTCGGGCGTGAAGCGACCGACACACCGCGCGCGATCATCTCACCCGGTCGACGCGCCGATAATCTCGCAAAACTTCGTCAGATCGATGTTGCCCCCGGAGACGATTGCGACGATCGGTCCCTGCCCGGCTTGTCCCGTCAACGCCGCGGCGACCGATAGTGCGCCAGCCCCCTCGGCGATAACGCGTGCCTTCTCCGCCATCAACCGCATCGCCTTCTTCGTCTCGTCCAGAGTAACCACGATCGAGCCGTCCACAACGGGCCGCATCCGCTCCCACATGCGGGGGAATAGACTCTGGCCGCCCGCGCCGTCCACAAACGAGGGCTTCCAGTCCTTGAACACTTGTGGAGATCCCCTGGCATACGAGAGCGCGGCGGGAGCGGCCGTCTCGGGCTCAGCGCCCCAAACCGTGATGCTCGAATCAAGTGCCTTGAGTGCGCTGCCGATACCTGTGATGAGGCCGCCGCCGCCAATGCTGGCAATGACGGCAACGGTGTCGGGCGCGTCTTCGAGAATCTCCAGACCCATCGTCGCGTGACCAGCGATGAAATTGTGATCGTCGAACGGGTGCACGAACGTCCCTTCGACTCCCGGAAAGGAACGATCCTCGAGGGCCTTCCAGGCGACGTCAAATGGTACCGGGACGAGCCGTGCACCGAGCGCCCGCATTCGTTCGATCTTCGATGCCGGTGCCGTCGCGATCACCACGACCGTGCATGGCACACCCGCCTGTCGTGCCGCATATGCGACGCCCTGTCCCGCATTGCCCGCGCTGATCGTCCACACGCCCCGCGTGCGCTCGGACTCCGACAGCAGCGCCACGGCGTTGGCCGCGCCCCGCAACTTGTAGGCGTTGATCGGCTGCAAATTTTCCAGCTTGAGGCGGATGTCGGGGAAGTCGGGCCCCAGCTCGAGGCGGATCAACGGCGTGCGCACGATGGTCTTCGCTATTCTCTGACGCGCCTCCCGTATCTCGGCCAACGTTATGGGGCGAACAGCTTCGAGTGTCGTCGACATTGTTAGTTTTCTTTTTACTGCAGGGATGCGTCGGCCGCACGAACGCATTGGCGCCGATGAGCGGTCAGCCTATTGGCGGTCATAGGAGGAATCTGTGCGCGCCTGGCACATTGGCGGAATCGTGGCCGCCGTCTGGTCGATGGCGTGCGAAATCCGTCCCGTACCCCAGTCCGATCGCGCCGACGCGCCCGTGTTCCTCGACACGCAACATGCCGCCGCGATCGAGGACAGCGTACGGGTGTTCGCTGAGAGTGTGGCCGCGGGCGTGTCGCGGGACGGCCCTGTGGCATGGCGCATCTACTTCGAGAAGAGTCCGGCATTTTTCATGGCATCCGACGGACTGCTCGTCTTTCCGAGCAGTGACTCTGCCACGCGCGCGATCCAGTCGCTCGCCCGCATGATATCGCATATCGACCTCCATTGGGGTGACGACATGCGCGTGGATCCCCTCGCGCCGGGGCTCGCCATTCTGGCGGCGTCATGGCACGAAGTGCGCGTCGACGCGAGTGGTCACCACGTCGATGAGCGCGGGTTCTTCACGGGCGCCGCGGAAGATCATGCCGGCGTATGGCAGCTGAGAGATGCCCACTGGTCGGCTCAGCAACCCGGTCCCCCCGTGCACTAACGCGGCCCCGGAGGAGGTACGGGGGGGGCAGAGTCCGCGGGCATTACGCGGAGGGCGGCCCGAACAAACGCCAAAGACCACGGCCCGGAACCCCGGGATGCGCTCCTGTGTACCTTCGGACATGAATTGTCAGGCCTTCCGCGACAACCACGCGGCCTTTGTGGATCATGCGTTGGATGCCGCCGACCTTCGATTGATGCGCCAGCATCTCGCGGAATGCTCAGCCTGCGCGGCGCACGATACCTCGATACGTCGCGCGATTCTGTTGTTCCGCAATCTGCCGGTCATTCATCCGTCCCCCGATTTTTCCGCACGCCTCGATGCGCGTCTGCAGGCGGCGGCGACGCGTCCGTGGAGCCGAGCGGTCGACCACGTCAACTCGCATTTTGGCAGTATCGCGACAGCGGCACTCGGCGTCGCTGCGGCGGGCTACCTGGCGGTCATTGCCTTCCGCCCGGCGACTCCCGACCATGAGTTGACCTTCCAACCGATTCCAGCCCCGCAATCCGCGGTCGTGGCCGTTCGGCAGGATCCGATCCCGGTGCCCTCCGGCATGGGGCTGCTCGCCACGGATGACGCCGCGCTCTTGCCCTTGCCGACCGACAGCCCGATGGTCTTGCGGCCGCTCGCCCCGTATCCTCCCACGTGGCGGGTCGAGCCGTTCGCGCGCGGGATCCCGAACCGCTTCGACAGCCCCACGCTGACCGCCGTTCGCCTCACGCATTAGCCTGCGCCCCTGCGGAACGCGTCGCGGGGACGCGGCCGCTTTACTACGTTTGGGCATGGCGACGATGACCGAGCACGCGTTCCAGCGATCGGTGAGCGCGGGCACGTTCGAGCCCGTGTACTACCTCTTCGGCGAAGACGACTTCCGGAAGGACGAAGCCGCCGCATATGCCCTGGCGGAGGCCGTCCCGACCGGCGCCCGGGCATTCAATCAGGAGGTGCGCCGCGCGGCGGACCTCGACGCGGAGTCGCTGGCGTCGCTTCTCGACACGCCGCCGATGCTGACGGCCCGTCGTGCGGTCGCCATCCGCGATGTGGGATCGCTGCGGAAGGATGCGCGCCGTGCCCTCGACCGATACCTCGACCGCCCCGCGAGTGATACGCTGCTCCTCCTGGTTGCCGCGGCGGAGGGGAAGCCGGATCGCACCCTGGCGGACCACGCAGTCGCGGTCGACTTCCCCGTGCTCACGGGAGAGCGTGTCGGGAAATGGATCGTGCATCGTGCGGCGGAGCTCGGCGCAGCCGTGACACCGGACGCGGTCACTCTCCTGCAGGCCGCGGTCGGCGGAGACCTCGCCCAGCTCGCGGCGGAGATCGAGAAATCCGTCAGCTACGTCCGCGGCTCCGGGACAGTGGAAGCGGGGAATGCGGCGCACGTGACCATTGATGACGCTGCCGTGACGGCGGTCGTCGGGGTCCGGCGCGGCGAGACCTTGGGCGATTTTCTGGACCGTGTGGCCGAGGGGGATGCGGCACGAGCGCTGGCGCTCATTCCCCATATCCTCGCGCAGCCCAAGACGACGGCCGTGTCGGTGCTCCTTGCCCTCACCACCCAGACGCTGGCCATCGCGTGGGGCGTGGCGCTGCGCGAGCAAGGGTCTCCACCCGCCCGGCTCCGCCAGGAGTATTTCGAGTTCTTGCGCGCGGCGGGCAATCCGATGACGGGTCGTCCCTGGACGGATGCGGTCGAGGCCTGGGTCCGCGCCGCGGAGCACACGAGCCGCGCGCACCTCGATCGCGTGCTCGATGTGCTCCTCGCGGCCGACCTGGCGCTCAAGGACACGCGTGTGTCGACGGAGGAGCAGATGATCGCGACCCTGGTGCTCGAGATGTGTGCCGGTGCCGGTGCCCCCACCCGGCGTGCCGCATGAGCTCTCAACTCGTGGATCTCCGCCGCAGGGTGCTCCCCCTCCTCCCGCTCCTCCCCCTCCTCCTCGGGGCCGGCGCCCTCGCGTCGGCGACGCTGCGCGCTCAGGACACGACGCGCGTGCACGGCCTCCCGCCGATTCAGGGGACGCCGCCCATCGGCGGGACGACGCCCGTTCGCGGCGTGACGCCGGTGCCGGATACGGGCCGCGTGCAGGACACGACACGGGTGCAACCCGTGACGCCGGCACCCGGACCGACTGTGCCCCTCGTGCAAGCCAACGCCCACCTGGATAGCGCCGAGGCGTTGTTCAACCAGGCCGCACAGGCTGAAACGGGATCACCGGGTGACGCCGAGGCTGCCTACCGCCGCATCGTCGTGGAATTCCCGGAGTCGCCGCGCGCGGAACAGGCTCTGCTGCGTCTCGCGCAGCTTGAGCTCGCCCGTGGAGACCGCGGCCAGGCGGCGGCGCATCTCAATCGGCTCACGCGCGACCACACGGTGCGGGGCACCGCCGCGGCGGCCACGGAGTTCGAGGTGGGAGAAGCGTATTTCCAGCTCGATGATCTCCCGCACGCGTGCCCTGTGCTTACCGCGGCCAAGGGCGACGTTGCCGCGAACGATGTCGAGCTGGCGAATCGGATCAACTACGCGCTCGAGCGGTGCCGGATGGCCCCGCCCCCGCCGCCGCCCCCTGCTGCTCCACCGTCGCACGCCGTCGACACGGCGCGGACGAAGCCGCCGGCTGGCGTTACGCACAAGACAGCCCCGGCCGCCCCGGCCGCCCCGGCCGCCCCGGCCGCCCCCACGAAGCCCGCCGTAGTGCACGGGGGGTACACGGTGCAGGTCGCTGCGCTCAAGACCCGCGCCGAGGCCGATTCCCTCAGCCACAAGCTCGCGGCGCGCGGCTACGCGGTCCGCGTCGTCGGGACGCAGCCGCTCTATCGGGTCCGCATCGGTCGATACCGCACCGAGGCCGGGGCGGTTGCGGAGCGCACGGACCTGGCCGCGCACGGCGTCACGGGATTCGTCACGGCGGCGGAGCCGTAACGCGCTCCACGGAGTGCTCGCCGCGCCACGCGGCGTACACCCAGACGACGCCGGCGATGCCGATCGCCAGCGGAATGATCCGTACCGCCGCGGAGAGCGTCGACGCATCCGAGATCACGCCAATGAGCCAGGGCGAGGGGACGTCTCCCAAAGTGTGAATGGCGAGGATGGAGGCGGCCATCGCGGCGGCTCGGGCCGGGGGCGGCACGTCTGAGACGATGGCGACATTGATCGGACCCGTCGAGACGAAGAGCAGGACTTCGGCCGCGACGAGCGCTGCCCAATACGCGTCGGCGCCAGCGACGGTGAGCGCAATGTACGCGAGGGGTGCACCGAGGAGGGTCGCTACCCCGGAGACCCACAGCGGGGCCTGTCGGGTGCGGCGATGCAGGCGGTCGGCGAGCCAACCGCCGGCGAACGTACCGGCGAAGCCGGTAACGACGAGCACGAGCCCGAGCTGCGTATTGGCCACGACGGCCGGGACGCCCCGGACGCGAATGAGGAAGGTGGGCATCCACACGGCGATCCCGCCGAGAGCGAACGTGTAGGCCGCGTAGCCCACGACCGTCCGGAGGTACGGCCCGTTGTGGAGGAGCGCCCGGTAGGACCGAAAGCCGGCCCGTCGTGCGGGTGCGCCGGGTGCGCCGGGTGCGCCGGGTGCGCCGGATGCGCCGGGTGCGGTGGGTGCGGTGGGATCGCTCTCCCCGATTGGGGGATCGCGGAGAGCGGCGGTCGCCACCGCGAGCGCCAGGCCGGGCACTCCGGCGACGAAGAATGCGGCGCGCCAACCGAAATGCCGGTCCACGAGGCCGCCGACGAGATAGCCGAGCGCGGAGCCGACCGGGATCGCCGCGTAGAAGATGGCAAAGACGCGGCCCCGCAGCTCCTCGGGGAATGCGTCCGCCAGGATGGCGGGTGCGAGCGCGGCGTAGGCGGCTTCCCCGATGCCGACGGTGGCGCGCGCGGCGAGCAGCGTCGCGTAGCTCCCGGCGAGCCCGGCGAGTGCCGTGGCCGCACTCCAGAGGGCGACCCCGGCGCCGATCACGCGCGTCCGGCCGGGTCGATCGCCCAGGCTGCCGAAGAGGGGCGCCGTGCACATGTAGACCACGAGAAAGGCACTCGCGAGGGCGCCGAATTGCGCGTCGCTCGTGTGCAGCTCCGAATGCTTGATGCTCTCTCCGACCGCGGGGACGACGAGGCGGTCGATGTAGTTCAGGAGGTTGACGAGCGTCAGGACGGCAAGCGCGGTCCACGCGGCGCGGGTCGGGCGCATGACGACAGAAAGTAGAGAGGAGAGAGGAGAAAGGAGAGAGAGGGCTCTCCTCTCTCCTCTCTAATTATCTTCTCTCTTGATGTCCGAGACGCCCCTCATGCAGCAGTACCGCGAGATCAAGTCGCGGCACGGGAACGCGATCCTGCTGTTCCGGATGGGCGAGTTCTACGAGATGTTCTACGAGGACGCGGAGGTCGGGTCGCGCGCCCTGGGCCTCACGCTCACGAGCCGCAACAACGGCGGCGCTGCCGACGTCCCGCTCGCCGGCGTGCCGGTCAAGGCGGTCGGCGACTATATCCGGCGCCTCATCGCGCAGGGATTCCGCGTCTCCGTCTGCGATCAGGTCGAGGACCCCCGACTCATCCGGGCCGGCGCAATCGTACGGCGCGAGGTCACCGAGACGATCACGCCCGGAGCCGCGTTCGCCGACGACCTCCTCGATGGCGTGCGGAACAACTTTCTCTGCGCGCTCCGCACGACGGGCGACCGGGTCGGGATCGCCGCCGTGGACCTCTCGACCGGCGAGTGTCGGCTGACGACGGTTCCCATGGTGGATGCGGAAGCGACGCTGGCGCGATTCGCGCCGCGCGAGGTCGTTGTCGCGCGCGGCGGCGGCGGCGGCGAGGGCCGAGGGGGCGAGGGCGGAGGCGGACCCTCCATACCCGAGGGAGCGCTGGTGACCGAGCGCGAGGCGTGGGAGTTCGATCCCGCTTTGGCGCGCGAGGATCTCGCGCGGCATTTCGCGGTGCAGTCGCTCGAGGGCTTCGGGATCGGGGACGACGAGACGCTGGCGGTTGGTGCGGCGGGGGCGCTGCTCCGCTACCTCCGGGAGCTGCAACCCGCGGGGATCCCGCATCTCATGCGTCCCGTCGTCGAGCGGTCCGGGCTCACGATGCCCCTGGACGAGATGACGCGCCGGAATCTCGAGCTCCTCGAATCCTTGCGCGGCGGGGCCGGGGCCACGGCCGGGGAGGGAACGCTCGTGCAGGTGCTCGATCGGACGCTGACGCCGATGGGCGCGCGGCTGCTCCGAGGGTGGCTCGTGGCGCCGCTCGTCGAGCGGGCGCGAATCGATGAGCGGCTCGATCGTGTGGCGGCCTTCGTCGCCGACGCCCTGGCGCGCGCCACGCTCCGGGAGGCGCTGGACGGCGTCCGGGATCTCGAGCGTCTCGCGGGCAAGGTTGCCGCGGGGAGGTCTGGTCCGCGGGAGCTGCGCGCGCTCGGCGATTCGATCGGCCGGCTCCCCGCGATCGCCGGCGCGGTCGAGGGGATGCACGGCGGTGCGGCGCTCGCGGGACTCATGGCCACGTGGGATGCGTGCGGGTCGGTGGGAGCGGCGATTACGCGGTCCCTCGTGGCCCGGCCGCCCCTCGCGATCGGCGACGACGCGACGATCGCACCGGGCGTGGACGCGGAGCTCGATGAGTTGCGGGCGCTGCGCGATGGCGGGAAGGACAAGATCGCGGAGGTGCAGGCCGCCGAGCGTGCCCGGACGGGGATTCCCTCGCTCAAGGTCGGCTACAATCGGGTCTTCGGCTACTTCATTGAGGTCACGAATGCGCACAAGGCCGCGATCCCGGCCGATTACCAGCGGCGGCAGACGCTGACGGGGGCGGAGCGCTACGTGACTCCCGCGCTCAAGGAGTACGAGGAGCGCGTCCTGAGCGCCGCGGAGCGGATCGAGACGCGGGAGCGCGAGCTGTTCGAGGCGCTGCGGGCCGACGTGGCGCGCGACGTCGCGCGTGTGCAATGCGCGGCGCGGGTGATCGCCGAGCTGGATGTGTTGGCGACGTTCGCGGAGGCGGCGGAGCGCGAGCGGTACGTGCGGCCGGTGATAACCGAGGGGTTCGGGCTCGAGATCGTGGGCGGGCGACACCCCGTGGTCGAGCGCATGATGCCGCGGGAGAAGTTCATTCCGAACGATCTTCGGCTGATCGAGGACGCGCGCGTGATCATCCTCACCGGGCCGAACATGGCGGGGAAATCCACCTATCTGCGCCAGATCGGGCTCATCGTGCTCATGGCGCAGGCGGGGAGTTTCGTGCCGGCTGCGTCGGCGCGGATCGGGATCGTCGACCGACTCTTCACGCGTGTGGGGGCGAGCGACAACCTTGTGCGGGGCCAGTCGACCTTCATGGTCGAGATGGCGGAGACGAGCGCCATTCTGCATACCGCCACGGGGCGGAGCCTGGTGCTGCTGGACGAGATCGGGCGCGGGACCTCGACATACGACGGCGTCTCGATCGCGTGGGCCGTCACGGAGCACCTGCACTCGACTCTCGGATGCAAGACCGTGTTCGCGACGCATTACCACGAGCTCACGCAGCTGGCTGACGAGCTCCCCGCGCTCCGGAACTACAATGTGGTGGTGCGCGAGGTGGGCGATCAGGTGTTGTTCCTGCACCGGATCGAGCCGGGTGGCGCGGACCGGTCGTACGGGATCGAGGTCGGGCGCCTCGCGGGCCTGCCGGCACCGGTGTTGGACCGCGCGCGCGCCGTGCTGCGGCTGCTCGAGGGGGAGGGCAAGGAGCTGGCGGCGGCGCTCGATGCCGGCTCGGCGGGTCGTGCGCCGCGGGGTGGGTCGCGACGGGACGCGAATCAGTTGGCGTTCTTCGGCGGTGCGACACCGGTTCCGCATCCCGTGGTCGAGCGGCTCAAGGCGGTCGATCCCAATCTCCTCACGCCGCTCGATGCGCTCAACCTGCTCGCAGCGTTGGCCGCGGAGGCACGGGACGGGAAGGGGTCCGGCGCGTGATGGGCGTTCGACGCGAGGGGCGTGACGCGCGTGCCGTAACCGGGCCAGGATGACAGCATGGCCCGCACCGGCGTCCGCTCGTGCTGAGCGCACAGCAATTCGCCGAGCGGTGCGCGCGGCGTCCGCTCGTCCTCGACGGCGGACTCGCGACCGAGCTCGCGCGCCGCGGGCACGACCTCTCGGATCCGCTCTGGTCTGCCCGCGTCCTGCTCGATGATCCCGACGCCATCGAGCGGGTGCACTACGACTACTACGCGGCGGGCGCGGACGTTGCGATCACGGCGAGCTATCAGGTCACATACGAAGGGATGGCGGCACGCGGGCTCGACGCCGAGACCACGACCGCGCTCCTGCGTCAATCGGTCGCGCTCGCGGACAAGGCGCGCTCGCGGATCGAGCGCGAGCGCGGGGGTCGCGCAGCGGGGTTGCTCGTCGCCGCATCCGTCGGACCGTACGGCGCGATGCTCCACGACGCGTCGGAATACCGCGGCGACTACGGGCTCACGACCGACGCCCTCGGCGACTTCCACCGCCCGCGCGTGGCCGTGCTAATCGCGAGCGGACCCGACCTCCTCGCGTGCGAGACGATCCCCTCCCTGGCCGAAGCCCGCGCCCTCGTGCGCGTCCTGCGGGAGTTCCCGGCCGCCACGGCCTGGATCACCTTCACCGCGCGGGACGGCGCACGCACCGCCCACGGGGAGCCGATCGCCGAGTGCGCGGCCGAGCTCGAGGCGGAGCCGCAGATCCTGGCCGTGGGGGTCAACTGCGTCGCGCCCGGGCTCGTGACGCAGCTCATCGGCGAGATCCGCGGAGCGACGCGCAAGCCGATCGTCGTCTATCCGAACGCCGGCGATGTGTGGGACGCCGTGCGGCGCGCATGGATCGAGCGCGGCGGGCAGCCGCGGATCGGCGACCTTGCCCCCGCGTGGATCGCGGCAGGGGCGGGCGCAATCGGCGGCTGCTGCCGCACGACACCCGCCGACATTGGGGCCGTTGCGACCGCCGTCCGGAACGCCGCGGCGTAGCGCGTGCGGGCGACGAGCGTGCGACACCCCCAGCGGCTGTCTATAATTCGCCGCGATGGCGACGCGCAACCCGAAGCCGTACGACAGCGTCCTCGAGACGATCGGGGGGACACCGCTCATCCGCCTGACCCGGGTGACGCGCGGCATCCGGACCCCGGTGTACGGCAAGGCGGAGTTTTTCAATCCTGGCGGATCGGTCAAGGACCGGATCGGCCTCCCGATCATCGAGCGCGCGGAGCGCGACGGATCCCTCAAGCCCGGGGGGACGATCGTCGAAGGCACGAGCGGCAATACCGGCATCGGTCTCGCGATCGCCGCGGCTCTCAAGGGCTATCGGTGCATCTTCACGATGCCGGACAAGATGTCGCAGGAAAAGGTCCGGCTCCTCAAGGCGTTCGGGGCGGAGGTGATCATCACCCCCACGGCGGTCCCCCCCGACCACCCTGACAACTACGTGATGATGGCACGGCGGATCGCGAGCGAGACGCCGAACGCCATTCTCGCGGACCAGTTCTACAACCAGGCGAACCCCGATGCGCACTTCGCGACGACGGGGCCCGAGCTGTGGGAGCAGACGGAGGGTCGCATCACGCACTTCGTCGCGGCCGCGGGGACGGGCGGGACGATCACCGGGGTGGGGCGGTATCTGAAGGAGCGGAACCCCGCGATCAGGGTCGTCGCGGGCGATCCCGTCGGCTCGATCCTCGCCGAATCGTGGCGGAGCCACGGCGCGGTGACGATCGAAGGCACGCCGTACAAGGTCGAGGGGATCGGGCAGGACAAGCTGCCCGGGACGCTCGACATGGGAGTCATCGACGAATACCACACGGTCAGCGACCGCGACAGCTTCGCCATGGCCCGCCGACTCACGCGGGAGGAAGGGCTCTTCGTCGGCGGGTCGTCGGGGTTGATCGCGCACGTCGCGCTCGAGCTGGCCCGCCGCGTCGACGATGCGCGTGCCTGCATCGTGACTTTCCTCTGCGATACGGGGGAGCGCTACCTGTCCAAGCTCTATAGCGACGAGTGGATGCGGGAGAATCAACTCCTTGACGCCGACCGTGTGACGCTGGCCCAGGTGCTCGACGTCAAGGACGGCGAGGCGCCGGCCGTCGTGAGCGTCGCGCCGGGGACGACCGTCCGCCAGGCGATCCGGCTCATGGCGCTGCACGACATCTCGCAGCTGCCCGTCATCGAGGGAGCCAACTCCGTGGGATCGGTGACGGAATCGGCGCTCACCGCGCGGGGACTGGCGGACGCCAAGGCGCTCGATGCGCCCGTGAGCGACGTGATGGAGGCTCCGTTCCCCGTCGTCGAAGCGGAGCGGACGGCCGATTCGGTCGTCAAGCTCCTCTCGAAGTCGAATCCCGCCGTGCTGATCCGGGGACCTGCCGGCGTCGCCGGGATCGTGACCCGCTCCGACCTGCTCAGGTTTCTCATGGCGCGCTGAGCGCGCCGCGCGGTCCGTGGCGGGCTATCCCCGCCGCAATCGGCGCGACATCTCCTCGAGAACGCGGCGCTCGTCGAGCGTCAGGCTGTCGAGGCCATGCCGGGAGATCTTGTCGAGCACGAAATCGAGCTGCCGGGCGCCCGCCGCTTCGTCGCTCGGGGCCGCCGGCCGGGAGGCCGGAGCGTTCGGCGCCAGTCGCTGCCGGAGGACAGCGGCCTTGCTCTTCGCGACGATCTCATCGACTTCGTGCCGTGGGCGAGGGAGGGTACGCGGGACCGCCCGTGGTGGCTCATCGGAGATCTCCGGCGCCGCGGCCACGCGCTGGCGAAATCGCTCGAACGCCTGGGCCGGCGGCGTATGGAGGTAGAGCCACCCGGCGGCGAGCCCGCCGAGGTGGGCGAAATACGCCGTTCCCCCGCCCGCGTCCGCGCTCCCCAGCGTGTAGACGCCGACGACGAGGTTGAACAGGGCAAGACACGCCACCAGCCATTTCGCCTTGACGGGCACGACCCACCAGAGCAGGAACTCGTCGTTGGGCCACCGGACGGCGTAGGCGAGCATCACGCCGAAGATCGCGGCGGACGCCCCGATCAGAATGCTGTCGTGCGCGATGAGGAGGTGCGCCAGCCACCCGCCGAGCCCGCACAGCAGATAGTAGCGAACGAAAGCCCCGGATCCCCACGCGCGCTCGACCTTCGGACCGAACGCCCACAGGGTGATCATGTTGAACGCGAGGTGCCAGAACCCCGCGTGCACGAACATGTAGGTGAAGATCGTCCACCACTGCCGCGTGATGTCGTGCGCGGCGAAGCCGAGCCAGCGCTCCATGTCCGGCGTCCCGACGGCCGTGACCTGGAGGAAGTAGATCACGACATTGACCCCGATCAGCCACCGCACGGCCGGCGTCAGCCGGATCGGGGCATATCCTTCGTCGGCAACGTAGTAGGAGGACATCGACGGGAGGAGAAGGGGTCGGCCGGGAGATGTCGGACGGCGCGCGTCGGGCGCGCCGTTATGAGTGTAACACAGGAGACGCCGCGCGGTTCCCGAGCGCGAGCGCGACGATGCGTTCGCAGAGGTCCCCGAACGGGATCCCGCACGCCGCGGCCGCCTGTGGGATCAGACTGAGCGATGTCATCCCCGGCAACGTGTTCGCCTCGAGGCAGTAGAATGCACCGGCCGTGTCCATTCGGAAGTCGATCCGCGCGTACCCGCGAAGCTTGAGCGCCCGGAAGGCGGCCACCGCCTGGCGCTGCACCGCCGTCGTCTCCGCCGCAGTGAGCTGCGCCGGGAACTCCTCGCGGGCCATGCCCTTCGTGTACTTGCACTCATAGTCGTAGATCTCATGCTTGGGGAAGATCTCCCCGACCGGGAGCGCCATCTCCCCGAGCACTCCCACCGTGAGCTCGCGCCCGGCACGAATCGCTCCAGCATCACCTCATCATCGTATTGCGCCGCGCGGGCGATCGCCGACTCGAGCTCGTCCGCCGTTTTCACGACCGTCAGGCCGACCGTCGACCCTTGTTTCGACGGCTTGACCACCAGCGGGAGTTTGAGTCGGCGCAGCACGTCCTTCGGATCAGCCGGCGCCATGAGCCAGTCCGGTGTGCCCACGCCGGCCGCGCGGAAGAGCAGTTTCGAGAGGTCCTTGTCCATCGCCAGTGCACTCGCGAGGTGTCCGCTCCCGGTGTACGGCACCCCGGCCGTGTCGAGGATGGCCTGCAGCGTGCCGTCCTCGCCCTGGCCGCCGTGCAGCGCGATGAAGATGGCGTCGGCGTCGCGCACCGAGGGCAGTGTGATCAGCTCGGGGATGAATTCCGCCCGCCCGCGCCGCGCGGGGCCGCCCAGGCGGGCAAGTGCATCGAGCGATGGCGGTGTCGTGCCGACTTCGGCCGCGATCAGGGCGCGCTCCGCCGCCTCGCTCAGCGGCCCGGTCGATGGATCGACGGCGGTGACGCGGTGGCCGGCGGCGCGCAGGGCGTCGATGATGCGTCCGCCCGACGCGATCGATACGTCGCGCTCGGCCGATGCGCCCCCCAACAGCACGGTGATGTTCACGGAGTCGCGAAACAAAACGGCGTCAGGGCGCCTTCCGGCCGGCGCGCGCCGTCACGACCGACTTGATTCCGCCACGCACGTTGAAATCGCCAACGACCTCGATCCACCGCGGCGCGAGCTTGGCCGTGATGTCGTCGAGGATGTGATTGACCGCCCGCTCGTAGAAGATCCCGTCGTTGCGGTAGCTCCAGAGGTAGAGCTTGAGGCTCTTGAGCTCGATGCACGACCGGTCGGGGACGTACGTGATCTCGATCGTCCCGAAATCGGGCGCGCCCCCGCGGAGCAGCGCGAGCTCGGCGGCATCGCTCTCGATCCCGCCCAGCGGGCACAGCGATGTGAATTCGGGGCACGTCAGGTGGATCTCGTAGTCCCGGCCGGGGTGCGGATTCGGGAAGATCTCGAGAAGCTCCGACTGCGGCATACGGGAATGTACGTGCGGCTAGATCGACTCGCCCAGCCTCGCGAGGCCGCGCGGCGCGATCGCGATGAATCGGGTGAAGTTCTCGAGGCTGTCGGCGATGTCGGCGACGACGACCCGAAGCCCGTGCCGCTCGGCGACGTGCCGGCCCGCTATCGCCGCGGTGCGCGGATCGCCGCGCCGGGCGACTTCGCGGGCGGCCCCCGCGGTATCGTAGAACTCGAGCGGCGCCAGCTGCGGGTGGCGAGCGAGGAACGTCCGGCATTGGGCGAGTGCCGCGGAATGGCTCATGACCCGCTCGAGCGTCGCGAGCGTGGCGCCGGGAAGGGCCAGAAGACAATGCCGGACCGCGACGACCGTCTCATCGACCGGCACGAGGTCCGGGAAAGCCGCGAGCGCTTCCCGACTGCCGGGAACGGTGCCGATCGTGGTATTCTCGACGGGAATCACGCCACAGTCGGCCGCGCCGCTCTCCACCGCGCGCAATACATCGTCAAACGTCATGGACGGCACGATATCCATGGCGGCCCCCCACATCTGCGCTGCCGCGACCTCGCTGAACGCGCCCGCCTCTCCCTGAATGGCCACGCGCGGGCGATGGCGCGGATCGGCTGTCTCGGGCACCGGCGGCTCGTGTCCTTCGCTCCCGTGCGTCTAGGCCGCCGCCGCGCGCGGGGCGGCGGCCCGGGCGAGGGACCGCCCGGCGGCCTGGGCGAACGGTGCCAGCTGGATCATCAACCGCTCGAACTGCGGGAACGTCAGCGATTGGTCGCCATCGGAAAGCGCGTTCTCCGGATCGGGGTGCACCTCGATCATGAGACCATCGGCACCCGCGGCGATCCCGGCAAAGGCGAGCGGTGCGACGAGGGAGGCACGTCCGCCCGCGTGACTCGGGTCGACGATGATGGGGAGATGTGTCTCGCTCTTGAGGACGGGGATCGCCGCGACGTCGAGGGTGTTGCGTGTGGCCGTCTCGAATGTCCGGATCCCGCGCTCGCAGAGGATCACCTGCCGGTTGCCGCGCGCGAGGATGTACTCGGCCGCCATCAGCAGCTCCTTGATCGTCGCCGAGAGCCCGCGCTTGAGGAGCACGGGTGTCCGGGTGTCGCCGATCTCGGCCAGGAGAGAGAAGTTCTGCATGTTGCGCGCGCCGACCTGGAGCAGGTCCGCGATCGCGGCCACGGGCTGGACCTGCCGCGGATCCATCACCTCGGTCACGATCGGCAACCCGGTGGCGGAGCGCGCCTCCGCCAGGATCTCGAGTGCCGGGGTGCCCATGCCCTGGAAGGCGTAGGGCGATGTGCGGGGCTTGTACGCGCCGCCCCGTAGCGCGACGGCGCCGGCGACGCGGACTGCGCGCGCCGTGGCCAGCAGCATGTCGCGTCCTTCCACTGAGCACGGGCCGGCGATCACGGCGATCGTGTCCCCACCGATCGTGGACGGCGTCGCGCCGTGAGTGCGTCCGATCGTTATCGCCGTGCCGCGGCCGCGATCGGCCGCGAAATCACGCGACGCGAGCTTGTACGGGCGGAGGACTGGCGTGACGGACTCGACCCCGGGAAGCGCCAGGAGCGGAACGCCCGCGAGCACTGCGTCGTCGCCCACGCACCCAATGACGACGCGCTGCTCCCCGCGACTGACGTGAGGAGTGAGACCGAGGGAGCGAACACGCTCGCAAATGTGATCGAGCTCGGGCTCGGTGATGGCTGCGCGCGTGATGATGATCATGGGTCGATGCTCCAGTGGCGCCATGTGAGGAAACGCGAACGGTGACCACGCCACGAAACGAAAACGGCCCCTGTCCAGTGACAGGGGCCGTTGGTCCGCTCCGAGGCGCCAATGCTTATCGGCGTATGCGTGCGCGACCGCGTCCCCCGTCTGGGCAGACCCAGAAGAAGCGGTAGCTAAAGTAGCCGATGGCGGGACGACGGGCGGACATTGGGGGGCTAATCTGCGTCGGCTGCGAGAGTTGCGCAAGAGGGAACATGCGCATCACGTGGCCGGCAGGTGCAGAACGCCGTGCATGACGGCCACGCAGTGGCCACCGATCTGAACCCGCGGGGGCGCTCCGGGCACTTGCTGAACGGTACCGACGAGCAGGCTCGGACGGCCCATCTCGACGCCCTGCGCGATCCGGCGCACGAACGTCGGCCCCGCTCCGCCACCGAGCTCGGCCAGGAGCGCCACGAGCGCCGCATTCGCGCTCCCCGTCGCCGGGTCCTCCATGATCCCGTCGACCGCCGCAAACATTCGGGCGCGGATGTCGATATCGCCGCCATCGGTGACCTGTGTATATGCGTGTATACCGAGCGCGCCATCGGGCAGCACCCCGGCCAATGCCGCGCGGACGGGGCGCGCGCGCGCGAGCGCGGCGCGACTCACCAGCTCCGTCATGAGGAACGGCGCTCCGACGGCGGCCACGATGGGTGCATGTCGGGTCGTCACGATGTCCGCGGACTCGAGCGAGATCGCCTCGGCCACGGCCGCCACCGGCGCCTCGCGCCCGGTCGTGAGCGGGACCGGTGCGGTGAGGGTCGCGCCGACGGGCCGGCCGGCCTCGGTGAGGACATCGACCGGAACGAGTCCCGCCGCTTCCTCGAACAGCAGACGCGGGTGTACGGTCTGCCCGTAGCAGGTGCCGAGCGTCGCGAGGACGAAGGCGGTGCCGACGTTCGGATGCCCCGCGAACGGAAGCTCCAACCCGGGCGTGAAGATGCGCACCTGCGCCGTGTGCGCGGGATCGGCCGGCGGCAGGACGAAAGTCGTCTCGGAGTAGTTGAACTCGGCGGCAACCGCTTGCATCTCGGCCGAGGTAAGACCCGCGGCATCGATCACGACCGCCAGCTGGTTTCCCGCCAGCGGACGGTCGGTGAAGACGTTGGTCGTGTGATAGCGATAGGTGCGCGAAGCCATGGTTATGCGGCGCGATGCGTTTGTTGCCCCCCCGGCGCCGGCCTACTCGGTGACCTCGCCGATGTGGGCCGATACGCCGCCCGTGGCGAAATTACCGAGATCACCGGCGACGGCCTGAAATCCCTGAGTCGCGGTGCCGCGTTTCAGCGCGGCCATGGAGTCGAACCACAACTCGGCCTTGCGATAGAGCGTGCCGGGTCCGCCGCCGACGGCTCCGGTGAATTTCGTGAAGATGGCCCGCGAATGCCCGATCTCCTTTGCGTGCTTGGCCAGGAGGGGCAGATGCGTGCCGGCGTAGTACCGCTCAAATGCGGCCGGGTCCTTGGGAGGGTTGTAGATGACGACGACGCAGGCCTTGGGCGCTGGCATGGGGAGATCTCCGGTGGCTCGACTTGTTCGTGGCTGGGCGGTTTGCGCGCGCGCGGGACGGTGGTGAGGTTACGGATGGATCTCTATCACAGGGATCTCCGCTCCGCCAGCGGCCCGCTGGGAGTTGCACAGGATTCGCATGACTCAACTCATGACTCCACTAACGATCGATCCCAAGCGCTCCGCTCTCGTGCTCATCGATCTTCAGCAGGGAATCCTCGGCCGACCCGGCAGCCCACGCTCCGGACCGGCCGTATTAGCTAACGCGCTTAAGCTGGCTGATGCATGTCGCCATCATGGCATGTTAGTGGTGCTAGTTCACGTAACATTTGGCGCTGACGGGTCAGATAGATTGCGTCAACCGGCCGACGAGACATTCGTGATGCCCGCGCCGCTCCCACCGAACTGGGGGGATATCGCGCCGGAGCTCGGACCGCGGCCTGGCGACATCGTCGTCACCAAGCGCCAGTGGGGCGCGTTCTACGGCACCGATCTCGAGCTGCAGCTGCGACGGCGAGGGATCAGCACGATCGTGCTCGGCGGGATCGCGACGAATTTCGGCGTCGAGTCGACAGCACGGGATGCGTGGGAGCGGAACTATGAGCTGATCCTCGTCGAGGACGCGATGACGTCCGTCGCACCGGACGCTCACGCACTCGCCATCAAGGTCGTGTTTCCCCGCCTGGGGCGGGTGCGCTCCACCGCGGACGTGCTCGCCGCGCTCGGTACCGTCTGACGTATGATCGGCAGCCACTGATGCGGCGGCTGTGCGGAGTCGTGGCGGTCGCGACCGGATGTTTCATGCTCGGGCCATTCGGATGCGAGCGGCGCGCGCCGGGCGCCGTGCCGGTCGAGGGGAACGCGGACACCGGGGCCACGCGCGATCTCACTATGGCGGGGCGCGCGACGCCGGTGCTGCCGGAGCTGCACGATGTCCCGATCGTGGCGCCGCGCCGGGCGCGGACCGATCGCGAGGGAGCTCCGGCACCCGCGCCCTCGCGCGCTGCCCCCGGGAACCCAACGCCGTCGCCCACGCCGGCGCTGGCTCCTGTGCCGCCCGCAGTACCTGCAGCGGTGGCACCGGCGGCAGCGCACCGGATCCGGGTCGCCGATTCGGTTTCGGCCGGCGGAGCGAGCGCGAGTCCGAGCAGCGCCAATGCGCCGGGAACGATCGCCACGGGCGCAGCGCCGGGAGGTCCCGACGGCAGCACGCCGCTCGGAACGGGCAAGGGCGGGGGTGCGACGGAGGGAATCGTGGCGGCGGGAACGGTCGTTGTCCTGCACCCGCACGTCGCGGTCTGCACGCGCACCAACGAGGTGGGCGATCTGTTCGTCGCGACGTTGGGGTCGCCGATCATCGCGGTAGGTGGCCTGACCGTGCCGGCTGGTGTGATCGTCACCGTCCAGGTCTCGGCATTCGATCCCGGGTCGAGCGGCGACGGAGCGCTCGAGTTCGTCGTGCGCAGCTTCGGGCGGGAACCGGATGGATCGGTGCCGGTCTTTCATTCCGCGCCGGACACGGGGGCGGTCGGCGCGGGCGGACCGGTCCCGACGAGTGTTGCGCCGTCCGATCCGCTCGTGGGGCATGCACGGACGGAGAAAACGCTGCTCGGAACGTGCGTGCCGAGGGAGGGCACGCTGCGGATCATGCTGACACGCGCGGTCCGGTTGGTGGTCGGAGCGTAAGAGCAGAGAGGAGAGTGCAGAGAGGAGAGAGGAGAACCAGCGGCGGATGACCGTGGCGTGCTAGGTCTGGCGGAGGTGCCCGCTCTCGTGCTGACGGTCGGCCACTCGACGCGGCCCGTGGAGGAGTTCCTCGAGCTGCTCGTGGCGCACGGCGTCGCGCAGCTCGTCGACATCCGGTCGATCCCCCGTTCTCGCCACAATCCGCAATACGACAGGACGCGGCTGCCGCGCTCGCTCGAGACGGCGGGGATTCATTACATGCACATGCCGGGGCTGGGCGGACGACGCCGCGCCGCGACGGACTCGATCAATACCGCGTGGCGCAACCCGGGTTTTCGCGGATATGCCGACTACATGCAGACTGCCGAGTTCGCGGAGAGCCTCGCGGATCTCGTTCGCGATCGCGACGGCACAGCGGACGGCGATCATGTGCGCGGAAGCAGTGCCGTGGCGGTGCCATCGCTCGCTGGTGAGCGACGCGCTCGTCGCGCGGGGCCTTCCCGTGGCGGAGATCGTGAGTGCCGCGACGACGCGAGCGCACACGTTGACTCCGTGGGCCCGGGTGCGGGGCACCGGGGTCACCTATCCGTCCGACTCCGGCCGCCGCAGATCGAGCTGGCCCTTGCTCCGCGCTCGCCGGACTCGCGGGACGAGCAGGAGGCGGTCAGTCAGCCGCGCTAGTGGTGATCGTTACCCTGGTCCGGGTGGCTGTGGCGCCAGGTGAAGTATTCCTTCTGCTCGTCGGCGGGACGGGCTTTGAAATCCTTGTGATCGCGATGCGTCTCGGTTTCCCACTGGGTGTAGTAGACCCTTTCGTTCGCGTCCCAGACGTGGTAGTCCCCGTAATAGGGGTCGTAGACGCGGTGCGCGGTGACGCACCCGGCGGTCAGGGCGGGGGACAGCAGGGCCGTACCCAGAGCCAGCGAAGCCAACATTCGGTATCCACGGCGCATCGGTATGTCCTCGTTCGTGTGCCACCGGCAGTGAGAGCGATCGCCGGCGGAAACCGGCGCGCCTCGACAATCTTGCAAATGCGATGCCAGCCAATCCTACTCAGATGGGGAGCGCAAGCTGCGCCAGAATCTGCTGAAATCGGGGGTGACCGCGCAGCCTGTCGTACGGCGGCACGGTCAGCACGAACGGCATGAAATCGGAACGCCCTTTCAGACCGGCCTCAATGGCCTCCAGCGCCTCGTCCTGCTCGCCCAACTGCAGATGTGCGGGAGCGAGCCACTCGCGGAAGCCGGGCGTTCCCACGTCGTCGAACTGTCGGCGCAGCGACCGGCACAGCGCGCGCGCCTCATCGCGGCGGCCGAGGCCAGCCATGGCGTAGGCGGCTGACGCGGCCAGCTGTGGACGCCGCCGATCGGCCGGAATACGCTCGATCGCCGTGAGCGCCTCAGAGTAACGCGCGACCGCGCACAGCGCTCGGACGAGCCACAGGGTCGTGGCCGCATCCGCGGGCTCCACCCGAAGGATGCTCGTGAGGCACTCGATCGCCGGCTCGAAGAGCCGGGCGAAGAAGTAACAGCGAGCGACGCACAGCCTGATCGTGAGTACTGCGGGCTCCAACGATTCGGCGTACCGCACGCGTCGCAGGCTCTCGTCGTGGCGCCCCATTGCTCCCAGGAAGATGGCATACCATACCTCGGCGAATGTATGCCCGGGCTGCAGGTCGAGCGCCCGGCGGAACTCGGCTTCGGCCGCCCCCCAATTCCAGTCGTACAGGAAATGGACGGTGCCAAGCCAGAGGTGCGCGTCGGGGAGCCTGGTATCGAGCGCAATCGCCGCCAGTGCCGCAGCCTTCGCCTTCGGCATGGCATCTGTGTGCGGTGGATCCGTGAACTCCGCGAACCCCAATAACGTCCAGCACTCCGCCCGACCAGCCTGTGCCAGGGCGTACCCGGGGTCGGCTGCCAGTGCCTGGTCGAAGTACTCGATCGCAAGTGACAGGCCCTCGGCCGTCCGCTTGTACGCTAGGTAGCGTCCCCTCAGATACAGCGTGTACGCGTCGACGACCGGCGTCCCGTGACGTACGAGCTTCGGTGGCGCCGCGGCCCCGGACAGCGGTAGCGCGGCGACGATCGCGCGTGACAGCTCCTCCTGCAGCGCGAACACATCGTCCAGCATGCGGTCGTAACTCTCGGACCAGAGGTGGCAACCATTGGCGGCGTTGATGAGCTGTGCGGTGAGCCGGATTCGCTTCCCGCTCTTGCGCACGCTTCCGGACACCAGCGCGCTCACCCCGAGCTGTTCGGCGACGTGGCGCGGGTCGGCGTCCTTGCCCTTGAAGGCCAATGCCGACAGACGCGAGGCCACGCGAAGGCCCGGAACCCGGGCGAGCGTGTTGGTGAGCTCCTCCGTCATCCCGTCGCTGAAATATTCGTTGTCCTGTTCGGGGGTCAGGTCGACGAAAGGAAGCACGGCGAGCGCGGGGGCGGGCGTCGTGCGGGCCACCGGCGCCAGAGGCGGTGCAGTCCGGATGCGCTCGGCCGCGGCCAGCACGACGGCGTCCGGTTCCGTGTCGTACTCCGCGCGCAGCAGCTCCTCGTACGATTTGGCGAAGCGCAGGGCGCCAGCCCGATCGCCGGCCGCGCTCAGCGCTTCCATATAGCTGACCGACATCCGTGAGTTGAGCGGCTCGGCATGGGAGAGCTGCCGCCACCAGTCCGCCGCAGCCACGTGGTCGCCCCGGCGGCTCGCCTGGCCGGCGAGCGACTCGACAGCTGCCGCGTAGCGCTGCGAGAGGCGTAGGCGTTCCTCCTCCGCCCAGTGCTCGAAGCCAGCTGCGCCGCTCAGATAGAAGCCGTCCAGGAATGGGCCTCCATACGTATTAGCTGCGCGAGCGAGCTCGCCCGCCTCGAGCGCCCCGATGAACATCGCGAGGTCGGTCGCGATGACGCTGGAATTGAGTCGCAGCTCGGTCGAGCCGAGGAACAGCTCTTCGGCGCCCAGATCGCGGCGGAGCGCGTAGAGCAGCTGCGTGAGGCGGTGCGTCGCCTTGTCGGCAGGGCTCTCGGGCCACAACAAGACCACGAGCTTGTCCCGACTTACACCGCGCGGTCCCGCGGCCGCCAGCAGCGCGAGCAGGGCGAGCGTCTTGCGCTGCGAGGCGGCCCCGCCCAGGGACCCCTCCCCGGGGTCGACCGATAGACCGCCCAACGTGCGGAGGCTCAGCATCGATCTATATGAGGCGGCTATGAGCGTGGGATGATCGGGGTGTGACCCGTCCGCGCTAGTGTAGGAGCCGCAACAGCCCACCGCAAGCAACCCTGTACCGGGAGGATTCCTACCATGTCGCCGAAAGTCATTTACCGCTCGATCGTGGCCACCGTTACACCGCTCGCGCTGGTCCTCGTCTTGGCCGCCCGCCCGTCAGTCGAGCGGGCTCACGTCGCAGGAACGTTCACCATGAGCTACAGCCAGCAGCATCCGCTGCCGGTCGCCGACGCGGACGGGCACATTGTGATAGCGAACGAAGCGAAGGGAACGAACCGCAGTACGGGTCCCACTCCGTACGAGGACGGCGCCGACGTGACGATCGCCGAGCTGGCCGACCTCACGCAGGGGAACGGCTCCCATCAGGGATACGTTACCAAATCCCAGAATGGCGACGTCACGATCGACAAGTGGAGCGGGACGGTCAAGACCGTGCTCGGCCCCGACCACCAGCCCGTGACGACATTCGGGGGTACGTGGACCGCCGTGAAGGGCGAGCAGGGTCATGGCACCTACAAGGGCCAGATGACTGGGCAGACCAGCTATACGGTGGATTGGGAGGGCGAGATCGACAAGACTCCGGTCGCGTCACGCTAGCCGATGTCGAGCGGCAGTCGGGCGACTCGCGCGCCCGGCTGCCGCACCCAATCTTCGCGGGGAGGAGAGGAGACCATGACCACGCAGGCAGCGCCGACGGGGGCTCGGCGGCCCGAGCCGAAGGTCCCGTTAACGAATGGCGCGCGCGCGACAACGCAGCCGCAGCTCGATGAGATGGTTGCGCGCCTCCGGGACGGTGCGCTCACGTTCGCGCGACTTTCGCTGACAGATCGCATCCGTCTCGCCCGCGCCATGCAGGCCGGCTACGTGCGCGTCGCGCAGCGATGCGTCGAGGCGGCGTGCGCCGCCAAGGGAATTCCGCTCGGTACGCCGGCGGAGGGGCAGGAATGGGCCGCGGGGCCGTGGGCTGTCGTCCGCCACCTGCGGCTCGTGGCGGAGTCGCTGGGCAGTCTCGAGCGGACGGGCAATACTCCGATCGGCAATGTCAGCCGGACCGCCGATGGCCGGCTCGCCGTTCGGGTGTTCCCGACCAACACCATCGATGGCGTTCTGTTCGCACGTGTCACGGTGGATGTCCACTTTCCGGCGGGCGTGAGCGAGGAGGCGATGCACGCTTCGCGCGCCAGTTTCTACAGGGGACCCGCGCACAACGGGCGAACGGTGCTCGTGCTCGGCGCGGGCAACCTCACGGCCATTCCGCCGATGGATGTGGTTACCAAGATGTTCAACGAAGGAAAGGTGTGCCTGCTCAAGATCCATCCGGTGAACGCGTACGTTGGCCCCGTGATCGAGGAGGCATTCGCGGAGGCGATCCGGCGGAACTTCCTCGCGGTCGCATACGGTGACGCGCGGGAGGGGGCGTATCTGGTCGATCACCCCGGCATCGATGAGATCCACCTCACCGGCTCCGATCGCACATACGATCGGATTGTGTGGGGTCCGCCAGGGCCTGAGCGGGATGCGAGAAAGGCGCGGAACGCGCCGCTCATCACGAAGCCCATCACGGCCGAGCTGGGGAACGTGTCGCCGGTGCTCGTCGTGCCCGGGCCGTATAGCGACAAGGAACTGGCCTTCCGGGCCGAGGACATCGCCGGCGCGGTCACCCACAACGCATCGTTCAACTGCAACTCGGCCAAGATACTCGTGACGCCCAAGGGGTGGGCCCGGCGCGGCGCGTTACTCGGCGACATCGAGCGAACCCTCGCCGGTGCGCCGGTCCGGCAGGCGTACTATCCAGGTGCCGAGGAGCGGTGGCGCAAGCTCACCCGGTCGCGCAGTGGACTACGAACCATCGGCGCCGCGGCGCCGGGACAACTGCCGTGGACGTTGATCCCCGGGCTCGATGCGACCGATACGCGGGAGGAGGCATTCTCCACCGAACCTTTCTGCTCCATCCTGTCGGAAACCGAGGTTGGTAGCGACGACCCGGTGGAGTTCCTCGACCGCGCGGTCGACTTCGCGAACAACCGACTCTGGGGCACACTGTCGGCGGATCTGGTCGTCCATCCCAGGTCTCTCGCGGACCCGCGCATCGCCGAGGCTGTGGAGCGGGCCATCGCGCGGCTGCACTACGGTGCGGTCACGGTCAATAGCTGGACCGGCTTCCTCTTCGCCTTCGCGAGCCCGCCGTGGGGCGCCTACCCGGGGTCGACGCCGGCGGACATTCAGAGCGGGACGGGCTGGGTGCACAACACCGCGATGCTGGAGGGGCAGGAAAAGGCGGTGCTGCGCCACCCGCTCACGATCGTGCCCAAGCCAGCGACCTTTCCCAGCCACCGGACAGCGCATACCCTGCTTCGCCGCCTGACGTTGCTCGATGAGCGATCGAGTTGGGCTCGGGTGCCGGGCGTGGTAGCAGCCGCGATGCGGGGGTGACAGCCGCACTCCGGTGAATCGCGTGGTCTACTTGCCGGCGATCAAGCGCTCGAAGCGCGGGTTCCCCCGGAGGGGGGCGAAGTTGGGATCGATCCGGAGCCAGCCCGACGAGAGGTAGTACGGGATCTTGAGCAAGGGCTCGAGCTGGTCGAGCGCCTTGTCGGGCTCGCCGACCAAGATGTAGATACGGGCGAGTTGGTGCTGGTCGTAGGCGCCTTGGTATGCGTCCTTGGTAAGGGGTCCAAGGGCTACGCCGCGCTGCCCCTCGCGCTCGGCCTCGGGCTTCCGCCCAAGGTAGGCGAGCGCGAGGCCGAGCTCCGCGTGCTGCTGCGCGTCGCCGGGGGTGGCCTTGAGCTCTTCCTCTAGCGCTTGGCGCGCGGTGTCAGCGAACGCCCGCGTCTTCGGCCCATCGCCCCGTAGCGCGTAGGTTTGGGCGAGCACGAGCGCCCATTGCGCGCGACTGTCATCGAACGCGCTCGGCGTCAAATGCAGCAGGAGTCGCTGCTGGTCGTCGTCCAACATCCAGTACAGGTCCCAGTATTCCGCCATCCAGGCGACCATACCCGTGGGCTCGACATCGCCTTGGCCAGCCACGAGCACGGCACGGGCTCCCGCCGTGTCCCCCTGTGCCAGGAAGACCATGGCTTTGGTCTGATGGAGATCCGGGGCTCGTGTGTCGAGCTTGAGCGCGCGGTCCGAGGCCTCCAACGCCTCGGGGTACCGCCGGAGCCACAGCAGCGTCACCGCGTACCGCCGCGCCGTGCCGATCGAGCGCGGGTCAAGGGCCTGCGCCTGCTTGAACGACGCCTGGCTCTCCTCCCATCTCCCCTGACTGCGCTGAACGATGGCGACGCCTTTGAGGATGTCGGCGTTGGTCGGCGCGATCTTGCGCCCCAGAGAGTATTGCTCGAGCGCCTGCGCCCAATCCTGACGCACCCGATAGTAATAGTCCCCCAGCGCGAGATGCCCCGCAGCCAGCCCGGGTGCGATCGCAAGGGCCCGCTCGGCTCCGGAGCGCGCCGCGTCCGCATCCTGCGTCGTCGGGGTGCTGATGAAGTAGATGGACGAGTGGGCCCGGGACAGCTGTGCCCAGGCAACGGCGAAGCTGGAATCGAGCGCGACCGCTCGCTCATAGTAACCAATGGCACGCCGCAGGTCCGACGCCGCTACCTGGTCGAACCCTGCGGCTGCCTCGTCGCCCTTCAGATAGGCGTCATACGCGGCCAGATTCGCCGTCGGCTTCTGCTCGAGCTGCTGCTTCTCGCCCGCGCCCAGTGCGACGTCCAGCGCGCCAGCGACGCGGGTGGCGATATCGGCCTGCATCTGAAACACGTCGGTGAGCTCAGCGTCGAACGGCTGCTGCCACTTCGAGGCGGCATGGGAGACTTCGATCAACTCGGGGCTTACCTCCACCCGATTCGTTCCCCCGGAGACCTTCTCCCACCGGACCTTTCCGACGAGCAGGTATTGCACCCCCAGGTCCTCGCCGATCTCCTGCGGCGTTTTGGTGGTGCGTTTGTACTGCCCCGAGCTGCTGCTCGCGGTGACCTGCAGCCCGTGCAATGCGGTCAGTTTACCGCGGACCGCGTCGGTCACGCCGTCGGCGAAATATTCCTGGTCTGGCGGCCCCAGGTTTTCGAAGGGGAGCACGGCGAGCCGTATCGTGCCACCCGGCACGCTGGCGTCGGCCCCTCGATGGGTGCGCTGCCAGATGAGGGCGCCCATCATCGCGGTAACCACCAATCCGAGCACGAAGGCGACGGAGGACGGAAGGCCGCGGCGTACGCCCTGGCGCCTCGGCGCGTGGGGCTGCCCCGCCGCCGCCGTCGCGGGCGCTGCCGCTGTCGCGGCGAGCGCCCGAGCGAAATCGGCGGCCGTGGCGAACCGGTCGGCGGCCACCGGCGCGAGCGCCGTAGCGAGGGCGGCATCGACGCTCGCGGGCACTGCGGGGCGGAGCCGGCGCACCGAGGGCACGTCGCCGCTCACGCGCTTGGCCAGAATCACCTGGGCGGTCGCCCCGGTATAGGGCGGCTCCCCCGCGAGCATTTCATACAGCACGCAACCCAGTGCATACACGTCCGTGCGCCCATCCACGGTGCGCTCACCCGTCGCTTGCTCGGGGCTCATGTAGGTCGGCGTCCCGAGTGCCATTCCGGTCTCGGTCAGCGTCCCGCTCCCCGCCGGCCTGCGGCGTGAGGGCCCGCGCGACGCCGAAATCGGCGACCAGCGCGTGGCTCCCGGTCAGGAGGATGTTCTCCGGCTTGATGTCGCGATGGATCACCCCGCGGCGATGCGCGTACTCCAGAGCGTCGGCGACTTCGTGGGTGATCTGGAGGGCATCCTCCAGCGGCAGCTGCTTCTCTCGGTCCAGGCGGTCTCGCAGGCTTTCGCCCTCCACGTACGGCATCGTGAACCAGAGGAGGCCGCCGGGGGTCTCGCCGGAGTCGAGCACGGTGAGGATGTGCGGGTGCTGGAGCTTGGCCGCGAGCGCGATCTCACGGCGGAAGCGCTCGGGCCCGAGCGAGGCCGCCAGCTCCGCATGCAGGACTTTGAGCGCGACAGGACGGCCGTGCTTGGCGTCCTGAGCGAGGAAGACCGTGGCCATCCCGCCCCGGCCCAGCTCTCGCTCGAGGACGTAGCCCGTTCCCAGGGCCGCTTGTAGCTGGTCGCGCAGATCGGGCGTGGTCACAGATTGCGCTCCCCTGCGCATCGAGACCTCACAAGATAGGATGCGCGGGGCGGACAGACCAGCGCGGTCGCGGAGTCTACGTCCTCACGCGACCGAGAGCCTAGCTGTTCCCGAGATACTCGACATGCACATACGTGCCCAGCCGCGGGTCGTAGGCGAGGTACCAGCCGACGTGGTCGGGGTCCTCGTAAATCACGATCTGGTCCGTGTCCCAGAGCCAGTCGCCACAGTAGTCGAGGTCATAGGGCGCCACGCTGAAATAGAACCCGCCGAACCAGAAGCGACTGGGGCCTCCTCCCCCCAAGCGATACGCGTGGCCGGGACCGAAGCCGCCCGTGAAGCGTCCGTGCGCCCAGGGATGATCGAGATGATAGTGCGGATCATTGGGCCCCGTGTCATGGCCGACCCACTCATCGGTCTTCGCGTGTACGTGCGGGGCGGCCGGGTGTCCCGGCTGGTCCACGAACGTCCGAGCTTTCGCGGGGGCGGGGGCGGGGGTGGGGGCGTGGGCGGGGGCGGGAGCCGGTGCATGCGACGCACCTCGAACCGGCGTAGGACCGTGCGCGGGAATGTGACCGCCGCCAACGTCGTGACCGCCGCCGCCGTGGTTGCCACCCTCCTGCGCCGCGACCGGGAGAGAAGCCACCAGCATCGCCGCAAGAATTCCAAGAGTCGTTTTCATATCATCTCTCCGTGCAATCTTCGCGCCGGAGCAGTCGACGCGCTGTTGCCGCCTACCCGGTCGCCTAGCCCTCGGTTCCGGTCGAGCTCGCCCCCCCTCCGCCGGGACGAAGCGCAACCGTCACCCCTTCGCCTGCGAGCGCGGGGCCCACCCGCTCGATCGGCCAGCGGAGGAGGACCGCGGTCCCCTGCCGTGTCCGCTCGATCCCGCGCTCCGACTGGGCAACCGTTTCGATCTCGTAACTCCACCGCTCGGGATCGTGCGATGCCTCAATCCTGCACGCCCCGGTGAACGATATCTCGGTCGTGAACCGGGTCGACCGCTCCGGCGCACGGCCCGTCAGCCGATAGCGGACCGACACCGCACCGTCCTCGGCAAAGTGAAAGCGTTTTTCCAGGTCGAGCGCCCTGCAGACAATCTCGACCGCGCCATCCGATGGGTGCACGGCGAAGCCAAAACGCGTATCCGCCCAGCGAACGACCGGCTCGTACCGGCCGGCCGTGTAGGCCGCGCGGTCCACCTCGGCCGACAGCAGGCGCTCGAGGAACAGTGCGCGCGTCGTGTCGTCAACCGGGAGGTTGCCTGTCGCGACACGGCCTCGCTCGAGATCGTGTATCGAGGGCGCCCCATCCGGCGCGTCCGGCTCACGGGGCCTGGCGGCCGCACCGGACCCGTGGTACGCCTCGAGGCGGCGCGTCAGCGTGTCCGCGTGATTGACCTCCGAGGCAAAATCGAGGTAGCACTCGAGGCCCGCCCCTCGATGCGGCGCAACGACGGCGGAGAAGCGGGAGGAGTGGATCCAGAATCTCGCTCTCGCCGTCGGCGTCGAGGTCGACCGTGTCCACCACGAGCCCCTCGCCGCGGCGGAGCTGGCCCTCCGCACGCGCGAGGTGGGCCCAGATGGCGGCGCGCAGGTGCGGCAGGTAGAGACCGCCGAAGACACCGTGCCAGTAGGCATCGTTGCACTGCGCGCGGGCGATCGCCCGGCGCGCGACCGGCGGATCGCCCCGCGTGCGTGCGAGCGACGACAGGGCGAGCGCGAGCTTGTGGGCGCGGTTGGACTCAGGGTATTTCACGAGAAAGTTGCGCCAGTGTCCGCCGCGGACGAATGCGCCGTCCGGTCCCGCGATGCGATCGGGGCCCAGCTCATGCTCGAGCGCGCTGAGGCGTCGCGCCGGCTCGGCCGGCAGCGACCAGGCCTCCATTTCGCGGTACGACGCCGTCGGCAGGTAGGCGAGCCCTCCGCTCGGCACCGCACGCACGGCCTCGACACCGGTCGAGAGCGCGATGATGCCGTCGTGCCGGAGCCGCTCGAGCGTGTCGAGAAACTCGGTGAGCCACCCGCGCCCGTAAACCCATTCGCGCGTCCCGGGCCACCCACCGAACTTCTCGCCGTCGTCGGCCAGCACGGCGAGCGGTCGGCCGGCCGCGTGCAGCTCGGTGAAATACTGCGCGAGCTCCGCCACCGGCCGGAATGGGATGAGGTACCGGAGCCGCTCGTGGATCGGGATCAGCGTGACGTGACTGGCGCTCGCCTCGGTCACGAAATGCGTGTGCAGCTGGTCGGCCCGAAATCCGCTGACCAGGAAATGGCGGTCGTCGACAAACGTGTGATGCACGCCGGCCGCCGCCAGATCGGAGGGGAGATCGGGCTCCCACACACGCTCGGTGAGCCAGAGTCCCGTGGGCGAGACGCCGAAGCGTGCCAGCACCGCATCCCGCATCCACTCGATCTGCTCGACGCGATCGGCGCGCGACAGCGCCGCGAGGACGGGCTCGTACATCCCGGATAGCAGCAATTCGACGTGCCCGTCGCTGACGAGCCGGGCGACGAGATCGAGGTAGGCATGGCCGCGCTCCTCCAGCCATTCGAGAAGCGGTCCCGAGATGTGCAGCACGAGCGGCCAGCACTCGCGCTCGGCGACCCGCGCGAGGAACGGGGCATACACGTCCCGGGTGTGCTCCTCGAAGACGTGATCGAAGTTGCCGACCGGCTGGTGGATGTGGAGGCCGAAAATGAAGCGGACCGGGGTCACGTCTGGCGGCTCTCCCGGGATTGGGGGAGACCGATCTCTCGGGCGAGTTCCACAAAGGTCGCTTCGCGCTCGGGCAGCTCGTTCTCATCCAGGGTCACGGTCTCTCCGTCGGCTGCGTCGACGACGGGCTCGGCGAGACGCACGGTCACACGAACTGTCTCGTCGGCGTCCGCCGTCGCGACCGCATCGTGCGCACGCCCAGTCCGCCAGTTGGTGAGCCGGATGCCGTCGGGGGCGTCGGCGAGTGCCACGTCGTACCAGCCGATCCGGCTCGCCTCGAGCCGCGGCGCATACACCCGGACGCCGGAAATTCCGGCCGCGGCGCGGACGAGAGCGCCCACGCGCGCCACGGCTGCGCGTGGCACGAGGGACACCGCGGGCGCGCCGGAATCATTGCGACCGCGCAAACGGGCGAGGAATTCGCCCCGAACGGCCTCGGTGTTCGCGAGGCCCATCGCGTGTGCCGCGATGCGCAGGATCAGGCGGGTTTCGAGGCCTGTGACCGCGTCGAAGAACCAGCCGCACGAGGTGAACATGCGCAGCGCGCTCCGCTCGAGCTCGAGCAGCTCGCGCGCGCGCACGAGACGCGCCGGATCGGTGGCCCCGTCGGCGTCCGGCACGCGGAGCTGTGCGGCGACATACGCCTGGAGTGCCTCGCCGTCCCGGGCAATGACGGACCCGTAGCCGTCCCGCGCCGCCCAGGGATCGGCGAACAACGCGCTGCCCTCCTGCTCGAACGTTTCGTGCAGCCGGCTGGCGAGCCAATCCATCGCCTCCCGCAGCGGCGCCCGCCATTGCTGCCCGGTGGGCGCGGGTGGCCCCACGCGGCACTCGCACCCGCTGCGCCACCGCTCGACACCATGGGGGCAGCTCCACGAGGTGAGCGGCCGCACACGCCCCTCGCGCCGGGCGGGCACGCGAGCGAGGATCAGGGCGAAGTTCTCGAGCTTGAGACCGTGGTGTCGCGCGCGGAGCCGCGCCGCGGCACCGGCAAGCGCGCGCGCCCCCTGGCGGTGGTGATGGCCATAGGTCTCACCATCGGTGGCCACCGCCGTCACGGAGTCGTCCGGCAATCGGGCGCCCGTCCGCCGCGGGGCGAGCCGGGCCGCGAATGCCTCCCCCGTCGGATCGGCGAGAAGCTGTCCGAAGGCCACGTCCGTTGCGATACCGCCGTCGTAGGCGAAGACGGCGATGGAGCGCCCGCTCGCGGTCGTATGGAGAATCGGCAAACCGTCCTCCGGCGGGTTCTCGAGCTGGTGTGGCGCGAGCACGGTGAAACGGATGCCCTCGGAGGCCAGGACGTCGAGCGTCTCGTCGTCGACGGCCGCCTCGGGGAGCCACATCCCTTCGGGCGCACGCCCGTAACGCCGCGAGAAATCGGCGATTCCCCACCGGACTTCCGTCACCTTGTCCCGCCGGCTCGCGAGCGGGAGGATCACGTGGTTGTACGGCATCGCCATCGCGTTACCGTGTCCGCCGAACCTGCGGGCGCTCTGCCGGTCCGCGATCAGGATCGCCGCATACGTCTCCGGCGCGTACCGCTCGAGCCATTCGAAGAGCGTCGGCCCGATATCAAAGCTCAGCGAGGCGAAGAGGTTGGCGCGCGGGTCGCCCGGCAGCGAGCCCAGGCCCGCGAGGGGGGCGTAACATTGGCGCGCGATGCGCGCATTCCAGTCGTGATCGGGCGCGGCGGATCGCTCCCGATCGATCAGCCCCAGCCACGGATCCTCGCGCGGGGGCTGATAGAAATGACAGTGGATGACGATGGAGCGCACCGTGCCGGTCCGGCGGTCGATCTCGAGCGCGGATCAGGCCGTCGGGGGATCATCCCCCTCGCCCGGTCCCACCATCGACGGCACGTAGCTGTCGGTCACATACTCGTGCAGCATCCGTCGAGCCGAGTAATGCCGCCCCGCGGCGCGCAGTGCGGCGCGCATCGTCGCGACCCACTGCTCCGGCACGTCACGCGCGTTGCGCGAATAGAAGCGCGGGACGATCTCGGTCTCGAGTGCCGTATACAGCGCCTCGGCCGTGGCCACGTCGGTGTCATCCGGCACGGGGCCGAGCGCCCAGCCATTCGAGCCATCAAAGCCCTCCTCCCACCAGCCATCGATCGTGCCTATCTGGGGGACGCCGTTGAGCGCGGCCTTCATCCCGCTCGTTCCCGACGCCTCCAGCGAGACGCGCGGCAGGTTGAGCCACACGTCCACGCCGCGCACGAGGAGCTGCGCGACTCGCATGTCGTAGTCCTCGAGGAAGGCGACCCGTCCCTCGAAGCGCGGCTCGCGCGTGAACTGGTAGACCGCCTGGAGCAGATGCTTTCCCGGCGTGTCCGCGGGGTGGGCCTTTCCCGCGAAGATGATCTGCACGGGATGCTCGCGGTTGATGAGAAGGAGCCGCAGTCGCTCGACATCCTGGAACACCATGTCGGCACGCTTGTACGTCGCGAATCGGCGGGCGAACCCGATCGTGAGTGCGGCCGGGTCGAGGAGCGTGCCGGCCCCGACGAGCTGCGTCGCCTCGAGCGAGCGCGTCGCGTAGCTTTGCCGCGCCTCCTCGCGCACGAACTGCATGAGCCGCTGCTTCGAAGCCAGATGAACCCGCCAGAGCTCCTCGGCGTCGAGCGTTAGCACGCGCTCCCAGATCGCCGGATCATCGGCCTGGTTCCCCCAATCGGGGCCCAGGTGGCGGTCGAGCAGCCGCATGACGGAGTTGGCCATCCAGGTCGCCAGGTGGACGCCGTTGGTAATGGAGCTGATCGGCACCTCGTCGGGCGTCCGACCGGGCCAGAGCGGCGCCCACAGCGTCCGGGTCACGGCGCCATGGCGGCGCGAGACGCCGTTCACGCGGCGCGACAGCCGGATCGCCGTGGCCGTCATGTGGAAAGAGCCATGCCCGTGCGCCGGGTCGTATCCGAGATCGAACACGGTGTCGGCGTCGACACCCAGGTCCTCCCAGATCGGGCCGGCGCATTGCGCGACCGCCTCGCGCGGGAAGACATCGTGCCCGGCGGGAACGGGGGTGTGCGTCGTGAAGACGCTCTTCTGGCGGACGGCGTGGACCGCATCGCGGAACGGAATGCCTTGCGTCGTGAGCTCGCGGAGCCGCTCGATCAGCATGAACGCCGCGTGCCCTTCATTGGAGTGCCAGACCGCCGGGTCGATGTTGAGGGCACGCAGGACGCGCACGCCGGCGACCCCGAGCAGCCATTCCTGCCGGAGTCGCACGTCCAATCCCCCGCCATACAGCTGGCTCAGCAGCGCGCGGTCGTCGGGATGGTTCGGATCGACGTCACTATCGAGGAGAATGATGCGGGTCCGACCGACCTGGAGTTGCATCGCGCGAACCGCGACATCGCGGCCGGCCATCCGCACCGTCGCGAGGTTGGGGGTCCCTCCGGGTCCGGTCAGTGGCGTGAGAGGTGTCAGCCCGACGTTGACCCAATCCTGGCTGTCTTCCTGCCATCCGTCCGGGCGGATGTGCTGGTCGACGTATCCGGCGCGGTACAGGATGCCGACGCCCACGAGGGGGACACCGAGGTCGGACGCGGCCTTGCAATGGTCGCCCGCGAGCACCCCAAGGCCGCCGGAGTAGATCGGGACCGAGCTGTGGACCCCGAACTCGGCGCAGAAATACGCGGTCGTGCGATCCAGGAGCTCCGGGTAATGCCGGGCGTACCAGGTCGCATCCCACGACCGCTCCGCCGCGAACCAGCGCATGACGCCGTCATAGGTCGCGAGAAACCGGGGGTCGCCGGCGCACGCGAGCAAGCGCTCGGGAGCGACGAGGCGGAGGAGGGCGATCGGATTCTCGCGGACGCGGGCCCAGAGCCGGTCGTCGATCGCGGCGAACAGGGCGCGCGCCTCGCGGTTCCAGGTCCACGCGAGATTACCCGCGACTGCCGCCAGCCCGTCGATGCGGGGGGGCAGGGTTGGGGCGGGCAGGTCGTAGCGGGACGGCGAGCCCGCGGCTGAGACCGGCCCGATCGCGGAAGCGGTCATACCCTGTGAGTCGGCATCGGGGAAGAAAGTAACGCAGCCGCCCGCGGGAACGGCAGATGGGTTCGTTACCCATTCGCGACGGGCGGCGTCCCCTCCCGGGCGCGCCACGGGTGCTCTTGGTCGTTGCGACGGATTATGCTTCGGATGAAGGCGCCGGCGCGCGTCGCGGCCACCGACGCACCCGTGGCGGTCCATCGCGTCACAACTCCTCCGTTCCGTTTGACTCTTCATGTCGACGATCACTCGCGCCGACACCTGCGCGGGTCGCCTGCATCCTCTGCTTTTCACGTGAGCGCATGAGAGTCCTGATGTTCGGATGGGAGTTCCCGCCGGCGCAGGCCGGCGGATTGGCGACGGCCACGCTCGGCCTCGTGAAGGGCCTCTTGCGCAGCAACGTCGACGTGACGCTCGTGGTGCCGTTTCCGATCGACGCACCCACGGTGCCGGGACTGCGACTCGTCAGCACGGCGCGCCCGTTTCGCCGCACGCGCCTCGGGCGCGGGACGGCCTGGAGCGCGGAGGACGACCGGTTGCGTGTGTGGCGCGTGCCCGCTCGGCTGCGTGCCTACGGCGGTCTCGCACCGAATGCCCGATCGCAGCGCACGCCAGGCGGCGGCACGAGCGCATCGAGCGAGACGTTCTCGGGGGATGTCCTCGAGGGCACGAGCGCCGAGTCCAAAGTGTACGGCCAGAACCTCATGGCCGACGTGGAGCGATTCGCAGAGGTGGCCGCGGTGCTCGCCGAGGAGGAAGAGCACGACGTGATCGACACGCATGATTGGATCACGTTCGCGGCGGGGATGCGTGCATCGGCCACATCCGGCCGTCCGCTGGTCGCGCACATCCATGCGACGGAGATCGACCGATCGGGCGAGTGGATCAATCCGGCGATCGCGGTCCGCGAGCGCGAGGGGATGCACGCGGCGGAACGCGTCATCGCGACGAGCCGCGTCCTCGCTCGGCGCGTCACGCACGAGTACGAGATACCGCGCGATCGCATCGACATCGTACCGCTCGGCATCGATCATCGCGGCGAGCCGTGGACGGCGTCGCGCGTTCCGAACCCATTCGGGACGGCCCCGGTCGTGTTGTTCCTGGGTCGCGTGACGCACCAGAAAGGGCCTGAGCGGTTCATCGACGTCGCGCGGCGAGTCGTGGATTTCGTCCCGGACGCGCATTTCGTCGTCGCCGGGGCAGGCGATCTGCTGCCGCACGTGATCGAGCGGACGGTAGAGCTGGGGCTGGCGGAGCGCGTCCACTTCACCGGCGCGCTGCGCGGGCAGGATGTGCGCCACGCCTTCGGGATGGCGGACGTGTGCGTGATGCCCTCGGTGAGCGAGCCGTTCGGGCTCGTGGCGCTCGAGAGTGTGCGGGCCGGCACGCCGTGCATCGTCTCTCGGGAATCCGGCGTCGCCGAGGTGGCGCGGAACCTGCTCAAAGTTGACGCGTGGGATGTGGACGAGATGACGAACAAGATCGTCGCGCTCATCCGGTATCCCGTTCTCCTGGCCGAGCTCAGGGACAACGCGTTCGCCGAGCTGGGCGAGGAGCGGTTCGGGCTCGAGCTGCCCGCGCGACGGACGCGCGATGTGTACGAGCGGGTCATCGGCGGCCGATGACAGACGTGTGTCTGTATTTCCAGGTCCATCAGCCGTATCGGCTGCGCCGCTACCGCGTGTTCGACATTGGCACGGGAGCGTCCTACTGGGACGACGCCACAAATCGCGGGGTGCTGCGCCGGGTCGCGGACCGGTGCTATCTGCCCACGAACGCGATTCTGGCTGACGAGATCCGCCGAAGCGGCGGTGCATTTCGCGTGGCGCTGAGTCTGACCGGCGTGCTACTCGAGCAGCTCGAGGTCGATGCGCCCGACGCGCTGCGAAGCTTCCAGGATCTGATCGGAACCGGGGGGGTCGAGGTTCTGGGGGAGACGTATTACCACAGCGTGACGTCGCTCGCGAATCCTGTCGAGTTCACCAATCAGGTGCACGCGCACGCGGCGCTCGTGGAGCGGCTGTTCGGCGTGCGGCCGCGGGTGTTTCGGAACACGGAGTTGTTGTATTACGACGGCCTCGCGGGTCAGATCGCGGGGATGGGGTTTCGGGGTGTGCTCGTCGAGGGGGCGGACCACATCCTGCACGGCCGCACGCCCAACGCCGTGTATGGTGCCGCGGGGGACAGTGGATTGCGACTCCTGCCGCGGAATTACCGGTTGAGCGACGACGTGGCGTTTCGCTTTTCGCAGCGGACGTGGAGTGGGTGGCCGCTGACGGCGGACCGGTATGCGTCGTGGCTCGCGGGTGTGGGGGCCGGGTCCGCGCACGTATTCATCGACTATGAGACCTTCGGCGAGCACCAGTGGGAGGCGACGGGGATCTTCGATTTCCTGCGGCATCTGCCGGGCGAGGCGGCGCAGCGGGGGCTTCGCTTCGTGCATCCCTCGGAGCTCGCATCGCGTCCGCCGGTGGACACGCTGAGCGTGCCGTGGGCGACATCGTGGGCGGACACAGAGCGTGACGCGAGCGCATGGCTCGGAAATCGGCTGCAGCAGGCGGCCTTCAATCGGCTGAACGATCTGTACGGCGCGGCGTGTGCGACCGGGGATGCGGGGCTGCTGGAGGACTGGCGTCGACTCAGCACGAGTGATCACCTGTATTACATGAGCACGAAGCGGTTGGGTGACGCGGAGGTGCACTCCTATTTCAATCCCTACGCCGACCCCTACGATGCGTTCATCGCGTACATGAACGTGTTGCAGGACCTGGAGCTGCGCGTGGACCGAGCTCGCGTCGCAGCCACACCGATCGTCGCGGAGCCGAGTGTGGAGGAGGCTATTGCGCTCGCGGCCGAGTCGCTCGCGCGGGAGCGGCGACGCGAGCCGCCGTCGCGGCGCGTCACGACGGCGGCCGGAAGGCCGGCGAGCCGCGCGGCGGCGAAGGCCCCAACTCCTCCCAAGGCTGCGGCCCCCAAGCCGGCACTAGCCAAGCCCGCCGTAGCCAAGCAGGCGCTAGCCAAGCAGGCGCTAGCCAAGCAAGCGCTAGCCAAGCCTGCTGCTGTCAAGCCCGTGACCCCCAGGTCGTCGCCGGCCAAGGCGGTGCCGGCAAAGATTGCGCTGCCCAAGGCGGAGGCGGGATCGTCGGGGAGTGACGACAAAGGTGCCGCAAAGCGTGACGGTGTTCGGCCCGCCGGCGCGGCGGGCTCGGATGCGAAGCCGGCGGCCGCCGCGCCGCGGACCGCGAAGCGCGCGCCACCGGCGCGCGGCGCCGGGAAGATGGACACGGGCTCGCGGGGGAAGTCCGACGGGGACAGGTAGGGCGGGGAGGGGCGGCGTGAACCGCGCGTTCAGGTGCTGCCCGAGTTTCAACTGAGCCTGCGGCTCCGCCTCGCCAACGCTGCGTCCCCTCCTTGCGTATAATGGGACCGATGCGGAACCATGTCCCAGACACACCATGCGCGATCCGTGGTGGCATGGCGATCTCCCTGGCCGCCGCGGTCCTTGGAGCCATCGCCGGCTGCTCGAGCGAACGTGGCGTGGCGCCCGGCCAGCCGGTGGTCCGGGACGCCAGAGCAGACCCGAACGTGTATTCCGTCCTATCCTCGGTCGTCACGTTCAACGTCCTGACTGGCGGCGTCGCTCGCGTGGTCTCGGTTGCGCCCGGGGACAGCTCGGCGACGCCGTTCGCCTCGATCGCGGCGGGGACGGTCCACATCACCACGCTCGGCCTGCTGCCGAACACGTCCTATACGCAGATCATCGAGGTCACGAGCGGCTTCGGCCACTCCGCGGCGGATACCGTGCATTTCACAACGGGCACGCTCCCGGCGTACGTCCAGCGTGCCGCGCTGAGGCAATTGACGGGGATTTTCAGCGGTGGCTTAACCCTCGTCTCGCCGCTCGGCTACGTGGCCGACACGGCACTGGCGCTCGCGTTCGATTCCGCGGATCGCGTGCGCTGGTACCGCCTCTTCCCGGGCCATGCCTCCATCGAGCTGAAGCAGCAACCCAACAACCATTTTACGATCTATCTGAATTACATCACTGGACTCGGAACGAGCAGCGCGAACTCAAGTTCGGCGAACGGGACGTACGTGGAATTCCTCCCTGGCGGCGATTCCATACACTCATATGCCGCGGCGAACGGCCTGCCCACCGATGCGCACGAGATGTGGCTCAGTGGGGGGACCAACGGTCCCGGGACCGCGCACCTCTTCGGGGTCGATACCCGCTCGGCCGACCTGACGCCGATCGGCGGGCCACCGGACACGACGATCGGCGGGCATTGGCTCTTTCGCGTGGATCCGGTCGGAAGCGCCGAGTTTGCGTGGGATGCGTGGGGCCACTACGCGATCACTGATTGCGTGTTGCCCTATAGCGGGACCGGCGGCGACTTCGATCACCCGAATGCGCTGGATTTCGATCTGGACAGCAACTACATCGTGTCGTTCCGGAACATGAGCGCGATCCTCAAGCTGAATTACCAGATTGGCGCGACGATGTGGCAAATGGGCGGCACGCACAATCAGTTCACATTCGTGAACGACCCCCAAGCGATGTCGTTCACCGCGGGCGGCGCGGGTGGCACGAGCGGCCAACACAGCGTCCGGGTGCTGGCGAACGGCCATCTGCTCATCTACGACAATGGCAATCTGCAGCCGACGCCGCACACGCGGGCGGTCGAGTACGCGCTTGACACCGTCGCCAAAACGGCCACGATGGTGTGGGAATACGTCCCGAACCCGCCAATCTTCACCGTCGCCGTGGGCTCGGTCCAGCGGCTGGCCAACGGCAATACGCTCGTGGGGTTCGGCTTCGCCGGACAAATTCACGAGGTTGACGCCCACGCCAACCTCGTTGCGAGCGCGGCGTTCACGCTCAACGGTGTGCCGCAGTTCTATCGGGCGAACCGAATCCAGTCGCTCTATACGTATGCGCCCTTGAACGGCCGCTAATCGGGCGCGCTGGCCACAACCTGCCGACTGCTCGCGCGTCACTCATCTCACCACATCGGCCGAGGGCACGATCCATGAACCGAATACGGGCGATACGATGGATCCTTCTCGCCGCGGCAGGGATTGCGTTGGGCGCCTGTTACTCCAACACCCCCACAGGCGCGCCAGCCGACGTCCTGATTGCGATCGGCCCCGGGGTAGTTTCCCAGGTCGATACCATGTTTACGAATGGCGTCGTGGGTGCGATCGACACGTCCACGTGTCCCTCCTTTGCGCCCGACACCGCGACGGTGCAGCTTGGCCAAAGCGTGCAATGGATCAACAATTCCGGCGCGTCGCTCACATTGTTTGAGTCATCGCTGACGGTCCCGACCGGCTCGCTTATTGTCACGATTGCGGCCGGCGATACATCTGCGGGGACGGCGCCGAGTGGGGTTTCCCCGATCCAATATTATTCTTCGACGTGCGTACTGACCGGTGGGTCGTACATCGGTACCGCCGGCATCCCAACGCCATCGTACAACGGGGCCCCCAGCATCCCTGCGCCTGGCTTGATCATCGTCACCGCGGGCACCTGAGGCGTACCGGCTCCGCCACGCTACCGGTACGATTTGTTGTAACAGTCTGGAAAGGTGGCGCGCAATCACCCCAGCTCGGCGCCGGCTAGGGCTTCGGCGCAGGGCGAATGAGAGAGAGGGCTAACCCGACAAATAAAATCGCCAGAGCACAGGAGATCGGCCCGATAACGAAGAATCCCCAGAGACCACAAAGATTACTTGACTCTGGAGAGTTACAGGCCAGATCGATCCCGCGAATTAAGCCAAAGCAGCCCCCGGCGAGGCCGCAAACAATCACAGCCAAGACATACGCAACGGCCGGAACACGACGCTCTGGTTCAATGCGGTCACGATGGCGACTGTAAAAATGAAATGCGGCCACCGCTGCGGCAGGTGGTGATGCCAGCCCGAGAAGAAAAAGCGCGGGAGCCAACTTAACCAGCAACGCGCTCATTTGTCGCCGGACGAGGGCCAGCCAAGAAGCACGAGGCAGAAGTGGTTGAAGTAGTTATGGGACGCGCCGAGGTCGCCGGTATGGTTGCTCGATGATGTCGGCCGGCGCCCAGGAAGGTCCGGGTATCGGCCAAGTGGGCAGTGTAGTTGACCGACCGGGCGTTTGGCGTGCGACACGGACAAGCGGACTCGCTCGCACTGGTAGGCCGGGAGCGACGCGTCACACTCTCCGGCCCCGAGCGCGATTGCGGCCGCAAAACGTGGGCGTCTGACTGTTACAGTTTGGACACAGGAGCCGGAGGTTGTCGGGGCGATAGTCATCGTTCACGCCATTAATGTGGTCGAGGACGAGCGTTAATGGCTTGCCGTTCCATGTCGGGGGAGCTCCGCACACATAACAGGTGTTGTGAAGCCTACCGGCGACCAGCAACCTCCGCTTGAGTCGATAGCGATTCGTGTATCCGCCCGGAACGAGCACGGTGTCAAGCGGCCTCCCGGCGGGCGGCCGTGTGTGACGCCAGTGGCGTGTATCGAGGCCAAGCCGCCGGACGCGGCGTTGGACAGCGGCGTAGTTGCCGCCTGATAGGTCAAAGCCTAGGGACCGCAGCACATCGACGATGTAGTAGTGGTCGCGTACGGCATTTGCAAACGCGTTGTCGGAGGTCTCGCGCCATCGGCTGTGTGTCTTGCGATAGGCCGCCTGTCTGCCGCCACCCGACATTCCCGTGAATTCACCATCGCTCTTCTCCTTCATAGAGCCGAGGAATGTCGCGGCGCGCGGATTCAATGGCCAGGAGAGGAATCGAACCTCTGACACGCGGATTTTCAGTCCGCTGCTCTACCAACTGAGCTACCTGGCCGAAGGTGGGGTAACCTACTTATCTACATAGCCTTCCTCAAGGCACACTGCGGCGCGCCGTGGGCCGTGGCCGGCACCCCGGAACGGTCCGCGACGGCCGCCCGCACGATCGCGTTCCCGTTCACCTTGATGACGCTGCGAGCCCGATGGGCCCGACACCAATAAGGAGAACCCGTGCAGAAAATCGCCCCCTTTCTCTGGTTCGATGGCAAAGCCGAAGAGGCAATGAATTTCTATGTCTCTGTCTTCAAGAACTCGAAAATCTTGAGCATCTCTCGCTACGGAGAGGCTGGGCCCGGAAAAAAAGGAACGGTCATGGCCGGCATGTTCCAACTCGAGGGCCAGGAATTCTACGCCCTCAACGGCGGCCCCCAATTCACGTTCACGCCGGCGATATCGCTCTTCGTGAACTGCCACTCGCAACAGGAAGTGGACGAGCTATGGGAGAAGCTGGCCGCGGGCGGCAAGCAAGGTCAATGCGGCTGGCTCACAGACAAGTATGGCGTGTCATGGCAGATCATTCCTACCGCTTTGGGCGAGATGCTGCGAGACAAGGATCCCGGGAAATCGAAAAGAGTCATGCAGGCCATGCTGCAAATGCACAAGATCGACGTACAGCGGTTGCAGCAGGCTTACGACGGATGATCGCCGCGGGCGCGCCGGCGTTTGCCGCGGGCTCCGCGGGGCACGAGTATACGTCGACGCGCCGGAGCGCCGTCGCCCCGGCTCCATCTCGACGAGGAATCGCATGACGCAGCGTGACCTGCAGACGCTCTTGGCCGAGTTGCACGACCAGCTCACGGCGGCGCGAACCCTGGATCCCGAGTCTCGCCGTCGGCTGGAGCGGCTCGCCGAGGCGATGCGGGCGTACACGGCAGCCGGCACTAAACGACCGGGTCCGACCGAATCCCAGGATCTTCGGGACCGCCTGGCCAAGGCCGTGATCGCGTTCGAGGGCTCGCACCCGGAGCTCAGCAAGACGATCGAGAACGTGATCGACACGCTCAGCCTGCACACCCTGTAGCAGGCTGCAACGCTGGATTTCGGTGCGGAGCGGCGGCGCGCCTCCCGCGCTCGACCTACGTCACGGTGATCACGCCCATCATCGTGGGGTGCACCGTGCAGAAGTATCGATAGTTGCCGGGCGACGTAAACGTGTATGAGTATCGCTGATCGGTGTCCAGTGTCGGTCCGAGCGGAAATTTGTTGTCGGCGCTGCCGATACGGTGGGGTACGTCGTCGCGGTTGATCCAGGTGACCGTCGTGCCGGCCGGGACGGTCCGGTTGGGCGGGGTGAAGGCAAAGTTGTCGATCGCGACCTCGTTGTCCGCGATGGGCTGGGCCTTGCGAGCCCGCGACGCCGCGGTCTCGGGCGCTCCGCCCGCGACGGCGACCGCCGTGCCGGCGAGCGAAGCATCGACGATGGCCAGGGAGCCCCCGTGCGCCGCGTACCGCACGCTCGTGATGCCGAGGAAGCTCCGGAGCCGGTCGGCGCCCACGTCGATCGGGCCCGGGCCCGCCGCCGTGCCTGGCGCCGGCTGAGGGAACGCGGTGGAGAGGGCCGTGTGAAAGGTCATGTTGCCCTCGACCTTCTGCACGGTTTGGTGGATGTGGCCGTTGAGCACGGTCACGGAGCCGAATCGCGCGAGATAGGACAGCGCCTGCGCGCCGTCGTCCGTCCCCCATCCCCATTGGGGATAGAGCGCCCACAGGGGTACGTGCGCGAAGACGACGATCGGCGTGCTGGCCGACAACCCGCGCACGTCGCGCTCCAGCCAGGCGAGCTGCTCCGCGCCCAGATTCCCCATGCCGCCGGGCTTGAGGTCGAGCACGTTGACGAGGCCGATGAAATGGACCCCGCTATGGTCGAAGCTGTACCACCCGTGTCCCCTGGAGCCGGCACCGTAGCGCCGGAGATACTGGGCGCCGGCGTCGTCGAGGACATCGTGTTCGCCGGGCACGTAGAACACGCGGCCCGATCGCGTGCGCGCACCGGAGACGATCTGGTCGACCGCGTCGAACTCGGAGGCCTGCGAGAGGTGACTGATGTCTCCCGTGTGCAGGAGGAACGCCGGCTCGGTGGGAAGGGCGTTGATGCGTCGCACGGCTTCCTGGAAGGTGGCGGCCACGTCGGGATTGGCCGCCTTGTTGAAGCCCATGTGACTGTCGCTGATCTGCACGAAGAAGAGCTCCTTCGGCGCCGCTATCCCGCCCGTCGCGAGATCGCTCAGCGAGAGCGATCGCGGAATGCCACCGGCCATGGTCCAGAGGACGCCGGTGCCCGCCCAGGCCATGCATTTGAGAAAACCCCGCCGGTCCACGCCGTCCTGTGCCGTGTCCTCGGTTATGTAACGCGTGCTCTGGCCGTGCGGATGACTGTGATCGCGTGACACCGTCGCCTCCCCTCCCGATCGTGCCGTGGTCCGTCCGATGCGTCGTTGGTCGGTAGGGAGACTCGGCGCGCGGTAACTTTATTCCCGGTGACCGACGACGGGGGGAGGAGCTTCGAAGCCGAGGTGTTGCCGCACCTCGACGCAGCGTACACGCTCGCGCGTTATCTGCTGCGCGATGCCGACGACGCGCGGGATGCCGTGCAGGATGCGATGCTGCGGGCGCTCAAGTATTTCCGCACCTCCAACGTCACCGAGCCGCGGGCCTGGCTTCTCGCGATCGTTCGCAACACCTGCTATACCCTGCGCGGCCGGTGGGCGGCGCACGCGAATCTCGAAGAGGCGTACGATGACGCCGTCCACAGCCCGGCCGGCGACGACGAGGGTGGGGGGGGTGGGGGTGGGGGTCCGGCCCTGCCGCCGGGTGTCACGCTGGAGGCGGTGCGGAATGCCGTAGAGGATCTGCCGGTCGAGTTTCGTGAGGTGATCATCTTGCGGGAGGTGCAGGGGTGCTCGTATCAGGAGATCGCGCAGGTTCTCACGGTCCCGGTCGGGACCGTGATGTCGCGCCTGTCGCGCGCGCGCGCGCGGATTCGGCGGGCGGTTACGTCCGGCACGGCCGCCTCGACCCCGGCGCGGAGTGGCGCATGACGGCGGAGGCGGGGACATGAGCGAGGACGAGACCGCCGCCGACGCGGCGCTCGGCGGGCTGATTCGCGAGGCGCTGCCTCAGCTGACGGCGCCCCCAGGGCTCCGTGCGGCGATGCGGGACGCGGCGATGCGGGACGCGGCGCCGCCGCGTATGGCGGTCATGGGAGCCGGCGCGCCCAGGGGAGCCATACGGCAATCGGCGCGGTGGCTCATGGCCGCGTCCGTGCTCGTCGTTGCGGCCGGCACGAGTTGGGTGTTGGGGGCCACGCACGGTCGGGCGGCGGGCGCCGATACCGCGCGCGAGCAGGCGATCGCGGACGCGGTCCTCGCGAGTCACCTGCGGTCGCTGCTGGCATCGCACCTCACCGATGTCGCATCGACGGACCGGCACACGGTCAAGCCCTGGTTCGCGGGGAAGCTGGACTACGCGCCGCCCGTGGCTGATCTCGCGGCGCAAGGGTTCCCACTCATCGGCGGCCGGCTCGACTACCTGGGCGGCCGGCGGGTCGCCGCACTTGTGTACGCCCGTGGACCCCACACGATCAACCTCTTCATCTGGCCGGCTAATGGCGACACGACGGCAGGCCGCCTGGCCGAGCATGGATATACGCTCATTCGCTGGACGGTCAGCGGGATGACCTACTGGGCGGTCTCCGACGTCGATCCGGTCGCGCTGACGACGTTCGCTCAGTTGCTTGGGAGCCCGATCAAGTCGTGACGCTCACGGCGTGACGCCGACGCCGACGCCGCGACGTTGACGCTGTGACGCCGCCGCCGTGTGGTCGCGCCGCCATACCCCGGGACGATACTCGACGCAATCGTCCGTGCGCGATGGCTACCCGGCCCCCACGGGGCCCGCACCGGACCGCGGCGATCCGCCGCCGGCGCGATACGTAGCGCCGCTCCGCTCGTCCAGAAGGGAAGAGCAGGCCGTAGGCCAACAAACGGACAGGCCCGGGCGCCGTGTATTCGGTAAGGGAAGGTCACCTCTCCTTCCCAATTGTCGAGGACACTATGCAACGCAAAGTCACATTGCCGTATCTCGTCTTGACCATTGTATCGCTGGTCGGCTGCGTTATGCCCCCACCCCGTGCCCGGCAGCGCCCACAGCCGTGCAGCAAGCCCGTGGCACCGATCCGCTACAACTCACTCCTCGCCGTCATCAACGTCAACTACACGTACACGCCGAAAGACGCGGAGGGGGCACGGACCTGGCATCGCACGGACATCCTTGATGAGCTCAACGGGTTGGGCAAGGCTGATGGAAACTCGTTTGCGGAGCCGAACGGCCAGCAGCCGAATTTCTATTTCACCTACTCGATCACCAACGATGGGCAGGATCACTTCACCGGCAGCCTCCAGTTCTCCGGCTGGGGTCAGGGGTACATCAACACATTCTCCCGGTATCAGTACCCGTATGCTTCCTCAGCGGCTCTGGTGAAGGACCTGACGGACGATGCCTACGGGTTCATCCACGGCGGCTGGCATGATTCGCGACCGAGCTGCCCACAGGCCTGAATCCGCTCGGCCCGGAGCTGCCGGGCTCTCATCACGGAGTCGTTACCGCTGAACGCTTGGCGTGCGGTGGGTCACGGTCATCGCGTGCGACGGATCAGGTCGCCGCGACCGGCACCAAAACTGCACATATATCGAATCGGCCTGTGCCCATCCGAGCAATGTCAGTTGGCTCGCCGCGTATCGCCGTATGCCGGCGCGGCTCATCGCCGGCCGCCTGGAGCAATCTGATGATCTTCCCACAACTGGCGCCATTCACGGACGTCGCGCTATTGCTGCTGCGGCTCATGGTCGGCCTCGTCTTCCTGACGAGTGGCTGGAAGCACCTCACAGACGCGAAAGGGCGCAGCAAGAGCATTGGGATGAGCGAGGGCTTCACGTTCTTTCTGGGGGCGGCAGAGTGCGCCGCCAGTGTCGGTGTGATCGCGGGCGTGCTCACTCAAGTCGCGGCCGGCGGCTTGATCCTGATCATGCTGGGTGCCATCCAGAAGAAGGCATTCGTGTGGCATACCGGATTCTGGGGCAAATCGGGGACGGATGGCTGGAGCTATGACACCATGCTCGTCGTGATGAATCTCGTCATCCTCACGACAGGAGGGGGCAACCTCGTTGCGACGCGGCTGATCCCCTAGGACAGGCGCCAGGGCCGGCGGGACGGTGCCTCGCGACCGTCACTTGCTCCACGGTGGCACGATGCCGTTCATGCGGGCATACGCAATGAGTTGACCCAGATGCTCGTGCAGATCGTCGACCATGGCAAAGGACGTTCTCGATGATTGTGCGGTCGGCGCCAAAGAGCTTCTTCGTTCCCACGAGCGAGTCGGCGTCCAGGCCGCCGATGGTCGTCTTCGTGTACGCGAAGCCGTCTCGCAAATGCTTGAGCACGTCGGCCTTCGTCGAGTGTGCCTCGAATGCCTTGAACGCCGGCTCGCCGTGCCCGCTAATCACCGGCGAGCGGGGCGCCCCGTACGCCAGCGGATTGTAGACGTAAAACTCGCTGGCGACATGCATGAATACCTCGCCGACCGACCGAACTCCCGGCGCCGGACGCCATGCGTACTTGTCGGCCGGGATCGCGTTCGCCAGGCCGAGAAACTTCGCCTCGAGCGTGTCCATGTCGGCGAGGAACTGCTTGCGCACCTCGATCGCCGCTGCGCGGTTCGGCACCTGCTGGGCCGCAGTCCGGTGGGGGGCTGCGGCGGATGCGACGATGAGCGCGGCGACGGCGAGCAGCGCGTTGTGCAGCCCCGGATGCTGGTCGTGCAACGGTCGAGACGAGCTTCGCATGGCGCATCTCCAGTTCGTGCGGTGGTGAGGTGCGACTCGCATCAGGTGTCCGACTCCACTATCGTACTTTACACCTACCGCCCGGGAGGATGCCATGATTCTCGTCCGCAACGTCTTTCAGCTCAAGTTCGGGAAGGCGAGGGAGGCGATCGCGATTTGGAAGGAAGGCGTTGCCATCTCCCAGAAGGTGGGTTTTGGCAGTGCGCCGATTCGCCTTCTCACCGACCTCACCGGTCCGTCGTACACGCTCGTGATGGAGGTCGCGCACGAGAATCTCGATGCCTTCGAGCGCACGAGCAAGAAAGTGATGGGCGCGGCCGAGTGGAAGAACTGGTACCAGAAGTTCCTGCCGCTGGTCGAGTCGGGATATCGGGAGATTTTTTCGATTGTCGAGTGAGCGATCACGTGTGTAGCTACCCGTCCCCAAAGGCGAAACCATAGGCGGAAGCAGCAGGCGGCGCTCTACGTTTGAGTTACGGCAGGATCGACGCAGAGACGCGGCGCACCGCGACTCGTGCGGCGACCATTCGGCGACGCGAAGGAGACGAGTTGAGATGAGAGCAAGCGCTGGCCGCCAGGCGCGGTCCGATGCCCTGGTGCTCTTCGGCGTGACGGGCGACCTCGCGCATAAGCTGATCTTCCCGGCGCTCTACGCGATGGTAAAGCGGGGCGTACTTAACGTACCGGTGGTCGGTGTCGCCTCTTCACAGTGGCGCCTACCCCAGCTGCGCGCGCGCGTCACGGACGGAATCCGGGCATCGGGTCGCATCGACGACCGGCGGGCGCTGCGCCATCTGCTCTCCCTGCTCCGGTACGTCGCGGGCGACTACAACGACCCGCGCACGTTCACGGCGCTCAAGCAGGCACTCGGGAACGCCCGGCGCCCGGCGCACTACCTCGCCATCCCGCCATCCCTCTTCGCGACGGTGATCCAGGGGCTCGGGGCCGCCGGGCTCACCGACCACGCGCGCGTCATCGTCGAAAAGCCATTCGGACGCGACCTGGCCTCCGCGCGCAAGCTCAACCGTGTCGCGCTCTCGCTTTTTCCCGAGGACTCCATTTTCCGGATCGATCACTACCTGGGGAAGGAGGCGATCATGAATATCCTCTACTTTCGTTTCGCCAATTCGTTCCTCGAGCCGATCTGGAACCGGAACTACGTTGCGAGCGTGCAGATCACCCTCGCCGAGGAATTCGGGGTGAAGGGCCGGGGCGCCTTTTACGAGACCGCCGGCTGCCTCCGCGACGTGATCCAGAACCACCTCTTTCAGGTCGTCGCCCTGCTGGCCATGGAGCCGCCCGCGTACAGGGGTTTTGGAGCGGTACACAGCGAGCAGGCCGCCGTCTTCCACGCCCTGCGCCCCGTGAAGCCCGCCGATGTCGTGCGCGGCCAGTACGTCGGGTACCGCCAGGAGCGGGGCGTAGCGAAGCGATCCGACGTGGAGACGTTCTGTGCGTTGCGGCTCTTCATCGACTCGTGGCGTTGGGCAGGAGTGCCGTGGTACCTGCGTTCCGGCAAGCGCCTCCCGGAGACCGCGACCGAGGTGCTCGTCGAGTTGCAGCCACCCCCGTCGAGGATTTTCGCCGACTCTGCGCCGGCTACCGGGCTATCCAACTATCTGCGCTTCCGGATTTCGCCGAACTCCGCCGTCGCGCTCGCCGCCCGCGTGAAGCGCGTAGGGCAGGAGTTCATCGGTGATCAGCGGGAGCTCTCGCTGGTCGATCACCAGCTCGGCACCGAATCCCCCTACGAGCGGTTGCTGAGTGACGCGATGAGAGGTGATGGAGCGCTCTTCACCCGAGAGGACGCGGTCGAGAGCGCGTGGGCGGTGGTCGATCGAGTGCTGACATCGCACGCGCCTGTCCGTCCGTACAAGCCGGGCACCTGGGGGCCCCACGAGGCCGACGTGCTGATCGCGCCCGATGGCCGCTGGCACAACCCCGCACCGGATCAGGCCATCGCGTGACAGCGCCGGACGAGGTTGTCTTTCTGCTGGACTGCGACAACACGCTGCTCGACAACGACCGCGTGCAAGAGGATCTCCGAGACCATCTTGCCCGCACCTTCGGGCCCGAGTGCCGCGATCGGTACTGGGCGATCTTCGACCAATTGCGCGCCGAGCTCGGGTACGCGGATTACCTGGGCGCCTTGCAGCGCTACCGCCTCGACGACATGAACGACCCCAGCATGCTGCTGATGTCGTCGTTTCTCGTCGACTATCCCTTCGCGGATCGGTTGTATCCGGGCGTCTTCGCTGCGATCCGGCACGTGCGGACCTGGGGATTAACGGTCATCCTTTCGGACGGCGATGTGGTGTTTCAGCCGCGCAAGATCCAGCGCTCCGGACTATGGGCCGCGGTCGAGGGCCGCGTCCTTATTTACATCCACAAGGAACGGATGCTCGAGGCCGTTGCCGAGCGCTACCCGGCACGCCACTACGTCATGGTGGACGACAAGCTGCGCATCCTCGCCGCGATGAAGCAGATTTGGGAGGATCGATTGACCACCGTCTTCGTGCGCCAGGGGCACTATGCGCTCGACCCGAGGAATATCAGCTCCTACCCGGCGGCCGATCTCACCGTCGAATGCATCGGCGATCTGGTCGACCGTGACCTGGCGGTCCTGCTGCGCACCGTCGTCGCCGGTGGTGCGCGGCCGGGGCATCCCTGATGGCGACGCGACGGCCACCTGAGTCCGGTCGGGGCCGCCTCGCGCTGATGGCCACCCCCGCGTGGAAGGCGCTGGTGGCCCATTATGCGACGATCGGCCAGCGACATCTGCGGCAGCTCTTCGCCGACGATCCGCAACGCGGTACACGGCTCACCGCCGAGGCGGCCGGCCTGTATCTCGATTACTCGAAGCATCGCGTCACGGATGAGACGCTGCAGCTCCTCATCGCGCTGGCCGAGGAATCCGGGCTGCGGTCGCGCATCGACGCGATGTTTCGCGGCGAGAAGATCAACGTCACCGAGGGGCGCGCCGCTCTCCACGTCGCGTTGCGCGCGCCGAGGAACGAGCGCCTCCTCGTCGATGGCGTCGATGTGGTGCCCGAGGTGCACGCCGTCCTCGATCGCATGGCCGCCTTTGCCGAGGACGTGCGCCGGGGCCAGTGGCGCGGTCACACGGGACGTGCCATCCGCAACATCATTAACATCGGAATCGGCGGCTCCGATCTTGGGCCGGTGATGGCCTACCAGGCGCTGCGGCATTACAGCCAGCGCGACATGACGTTCCGCTTCGTCTCCAACGTCGACGGCACGGACTTCGTGGAGGCGACGCGCGACCTCGATGCCGCGGAAACGCTCTTCATCGTGTGTTCCAAGACGTTCACGACACTCGAGACCTTGACCAACGCCCGCGCAGCCCGCGCCTGGAGCCTCGCGGCGCTCGGCGGCGACGAGCGCGCGATCGCCCGTCACTTCGTCGCCGTGTCGACCAACGCCGAGGGCGTGACGGAATTCGGAATCGACCCGGCCAACATGTTCGGCTTCTGGGATTGGGTCGGGGGACGCTACTCCATGGATTCCGCCATAGGGCTCTCCACCATGCTGGCGGTCGGTCAGGGGCGATTCCGCGAGATGCTGGGTGGGTTCCGCGCGATGGACGAGCATTTCCGTGCCACGCCCTTCGACCGCAACCTGCCGGTGATCCTGGGTCTGCTGACGGTGTGGTATACGGACTTTTTCGATGCGCAGACCGTTGCGGTGCTGCCGTATGACCAATACCTGAGTCGCTTTCCCGCCTATCTCCAGCAACTGACGATGGAGAGCAACGGGAAGCACGTCACGCTCGATGGCGCCCGCGTCGGCTATGAGACGGCGCCGATTCTCTGGGGCGAGCCCGGCACCAATGGCCAGCACTCGTTCTATCAGCTCATCCACCAGGGCACGCGGCTCATCCCCTGCGATTTCATCGGTTTCTGTCAGACCCTCAATCCGCTGGGCGACCAGCATGAATTACTCCTGGGGAATCTGTTCGCCCAGACTGAAGCGCTCGCGTTCGGCAAAACAGCGGACGAAGTCCGGGCCGAAGGGACTGCACCCGGGCTGGTGCCGCATCGCACCTTCGAGGGCAATCGTCCGACAACCACGATTCTCGCCGACCGCCTGACCCCCGCGATCCTGGGTTCGCTCGTCGCCCTGTACGAGCACAGCGTCTTCACCCAGGGTACCATCTGGCGGATCGACTCGTTCGATCAATGGGGCGTGGAGTTGGGCAAGGCACTGGCGGAGAGAATCGTGGGTGAGCTCGGGGGCCGGGACGGCGCTGGCGCCGCCGCGCCCCCTCACGACAGCTCGACCGCCGCGCTCATGCGCCGCTACCGGGAATCGCGCGCGCGGTCGAGCTGAGCCGCCGCATCAGCCGAGCACGACCCGCACGCGATGCACGCCGCCGTCGTCGGCCAGGGGGATGCGTGCGGCCGCATCCGCTATCTCCACGCCGTCGAGCTCCGCGCCCTTGACGCCGCGGCTCACACCAGCCGGATTCTCGACCGCGATCTCGTAGCGCGTGACACGGTCGTCCGGTCCGCGGTGGCGAAATGCGATCTCGTAGCCGCGCCACTCCGGAGGCACGCAGGGATCGATGACGAGCGTCGTGCCCTGCACGCGAAATCCGAGAATGGCTTCGAGGCCGGCACGATACAGCCAACCGGCGGACCCCGTGTACCAGGTCCAGCCGCCCCGGCCGATGTGCGGCGCGACGGAATAGACATCGGCACACGTCACGTACGGCTCGACTCTGTACCGAGCGGCCGCATCCGGCGTGCTGGTGTGGGTGATCGGATTGAGCAGGGCAAAGAGCTCGGCCGCCCGGTCGCCCTGACCGAGCATGCAGAAGGCGAAGATGGACCAGACGGCGCCGTGCGTGTACTGACCTCCATTCTCACGGATGCCCGGCGGATAGCCCTTGATGTAGCCCGGGTCGAGCGACGTGCGGTCGAAGGGGGGAGTGAACAACAAGGCGAGTTGGTGCTCCCGCTCGATGAGATGCTCGCTCACCGCCGCCATGGCCTGCACCGCATGGGCGCGGCTCGCCGCTCCCGCGATGACACTCCACGATTGCGCAATTGTGTCGATCTTGCACTCGCTGCTGTCGATCGAGCCCAGCGGCGTTCCGTCGTCGTAATAGCCGCGCCGGTACCACTGCCCGTCCCACCCGGCGCTGTCGAGCGCTACGCGAACCGCCGCCGCGCAGTGCCGCCACCGCTCCGCACGGTCCCGTTCGCCGCGCGATTCCGCATGGGGTGCGAAGGCATCGATCGCGGCGAGCAGGAACCAGCCGACCCAGACGCTTTCACCGCGCCCCTGAGCGCCGACGCGGTTCATGCCGTCATTCCAATCGCCGGTACCCATGAGGGGCAAGCCGTGCGCGCCGAGGGTGAGGCTTCCGTCGAGCGCACGTGCGCAGTGCTCGTATAAGCACGTCTGCTCCGTCGCAACCGCCGGCTGGAAGAACGCGTCCGCCGCGCCGGCCGCGATCGCGGCGCCTTCGAGAAAGGGCACGACCGCATCCAGGACCGCCGCATCCCCGGTCACTCCGATGTAGTGCGCGGCCACGTACGGCAGCCAGATCCTGTCGTCGCTGATCCGCGTGCGGATCCCCTGTCCGGATGGCGGCAACCACCAGTGCTGCACGTCGCCCTCGACGAACTGGCGGCCCGCCGCCCGCAGCAGGTGCGCGCGCGCGGTCCTGGGCGCTGCCACGCAGAGCGCCATGACGTCCTGGAGCTGGTCACGAAATCCGTATGCGCCGCTCGCCTGGTAGTAGGCGGTGCGTGCCCACAACCGGCACCCCAACGTCTGATACAGCAACCAATCGTTGAGCAGAAGATCCATCGCGCGATCGGGGGTGTGCACCTGCACGGTATCGAGGATCGCATCCCATTGCGCGCGGGCATCGCGCAGGACGGCGTCGACATCCGCCGCGCGATATTTCTTCACGAGCGCCTGGGCCTGCGCGCTCGACGCCGCGTCGCCGAGCACGAACAGGATCTCGGTCCGCGCATCGGGCGCCAGGGCGACTTCCGATCGGAGCGCGGCGCACGGATCCAGGCCGGCGCCGACGCGCCCGGATAACGCGGTGGACCGGGCCAATGCGGCCGGCCGGTCCACGGCGCCCCGAACGCCGAGGAATTCCGCGCGATCGCCCGTGCAGGAGCTCTGCGCGCCGCCCAGATCGACGAACGCCACGCGCTCGCCGAAGTCGGCGCGCCAGGCATTGCGCGCGAAGACCGCACCGGTCGTGCCGTCGAGGGTGGTGACCACGAACGGCGCAGGCACGCCACCGTTCGCGCCGAGCGCCCATTCGACGTACCCGACGATGGACAGCCGCCGGGGGCGCCCCGATCGGTTGTAGATGCGCAATCGTGAGAGCTTGACGGAATCGTCGACCGGCACGCATTGCAGCAGCTCGAGGGCGATACCGTATGCCTCGTGCGAGAAGCGACTGTAGCCCTTGCCGTGACGCACCGTGTAGATCGCCGAGGGGACGCGGATCGGTAGCGCGGTGGCGCTCCACAGCTCGCCGCTCTCTTCGTCGCGCAGGTACAGCACGTCGTGCGGGGGATCGCTCACCGGATCGTTTGGCCACGGCGTGAGGGCGTTTTGCTGGCTATTGATCGACCAGGTGTAGCCGCCCCCTTCGGCCGACACGATGCATCCGAAGGACGGGTTGGCGATCACGTTGACCCACGGCGCCGGCGTGCAGCGGTCCTCCGTCAGCGTGATGGCGTATTCCCGCTCGGCGCCCGCGAAACCGCCGGTCCCATTGTCGAAGTCCAGCGGTGCGGACGGGGGCGTCGGACCGGGCGCCGGATCGGCGTGTGCCGGATCCCGCGGCGGCGGGAGGATCGGAGCAGCGCGTGCCGCCCGCGGGGACCGTGTGACGCGCGGCGTTTTGGCGGGCCAGCGTGTCGCACCGCTCGACGCGTCCAGGATGACGCGCGCCACGGTGGCGAGCCCGTCGCGCTGCGCGTCGGCAATCGCAGCGTCGCGCAGGAGGAAGGCACCGGCGGGCGTACTGTCGGATTGCGCCTGTAACAGCGACTGCTGCTGCGTCAACGCTGCGTCCAGTCTCGCGTGCAGCGCATCCGCGGTGCCGGCGGGGGCGGTGTTGAGCACCACGACATCCACCCCCAGACGCTTCGATCGCCAGTATCGCTGCGCGCGCAGCAGCTCCTGGACGCGGTCGAGCCGCCCTGCGTCCGCGATGCGCAGCAGCACGATGGGCCGATCGCCGGAAATGCCGCATGCCCAGAGTGTCGGGGGGCCGCCGCGTCCGCGCTCGAGCGCCTCCGGCGGCGATCGCCACGCCGCGGTGGCTGATACCAGTGGGCTGACGAGGTGCGCCCAGCGCTCCGCCTCGTCGGCAGCGATGCCGAGCCGCGCGCGCTCCCGGGTGGCGAAGTCGGCGGCACCTGTGAGCACGTCCTCGCCTGCGCCGGCGGCACGCAACGACCCGGCCAGCGCGAGCGCCGCATTACGCGACTCCGCCATCACCGTCCAGAACGCGACCCGCACGCTCGCGCCGGGCGCAACACGCACGCGTCGGCGCACGCTGAAGATAGGATCGAGCACGCTGCCACTGGAGCCCGCCAAGGCTCCACGCTCCCGCATCGCCACCGCCTGAGGTAGCCTGCGTCCGCGCCCCACGAAGCGGGCGCGATCCGTATCGAACTCGTGGGCACCGAGCTCCTGCCCCTCGGCCGTTGCGAAGTGCGCCGCCCAGACTTCCGGCTGGTCGGGTGCGCTCCGCCGCCGCGTCGCAAGGAGGATGCTGCCCTCCTCCACTGATTCCGTCTGCACGAAGAGCTTGGAAAAGGCCGGGTGCGCCGCATCGGCGGCAGCGGGGCCCATTACCAGCTCGGCATACGACGTCAGCGCGATGTCGCGGGTCGCACGCCCATCGTTGGCGATCGTGATGCGTCGCAGCTCGGCGTCCCGGTCCGCGGCAATCGCCACATCGAGCGTGGTCGCCAGCGCGCCGTCGCGTCGGACGAATGCCGCGCGTGCGTCGGTGAGCGTCGCGGAGTACGCCGTTGGGGGGTCACCGCACGGCTGTAGGGTGGCCGACCAGACAGCCCCGGTCGTGGCATCCCGGAGCAGCACGTAGCTGCCCCAGCCATCGCACGTCGGATCCTCGCGCCAGCGCGTGACGGCGAGGTCGCGCCAGCGGCTGAACCCCGAGCCGGACGGCGTCAGCAGTACCGTATAGCGGCCGTTCGACAGCAGCTGGGCGCCGCGTGCTGCGGGGGCGGACGACGACGGGCGAGACGGCATCAACCTGGGATCCTCCGGAGCACGACTTCGCATCGAAAATATTGTCCCGTGCCGCAGTGTTTGTCGCCCGCGCGCCTATACTACGTCCATGTCGCCGACCGCGCTGAAGGGAGTCGTGGTGCTTCCCCACCCGCCGGATTCGGTTCGTGGCTGAGCTCGACGAGCTGGCGGACGCTGCGCTGGTGGATGCGCTGCAACGCGCCGCGTTCGGCTACTTCCAGCAGGAGATGAGCTCGGCCACCGGTCTCGTCCCCGACACCTCGCGCGAGAATTCCCCGGTCAGCATCGCCGTGGTCGGCTTTACGCTGGCGGCCTATCCGGTGGGGGTCGAGCGTGGCTGGATGACGCGGGCCGAGGCGGTCGCACGCAGCGTGGCCGTGCTCCGCTTCTTTCACGCCAGCGACCAGAGCGGTAGCCCGGAGGCGACGGGCTACAAGGGGTTTTACTACCATTTCCTCGACCCGCACACCGGCGTCCGCGTCTGGGACTCGGAGCTGTCGATGATCGACACAGCTCTTCTGATCGTCGGCGCGTTGACCGCGGCCTTGTACTTTCGGGCCGATACGGCCGACGAGATCGAGCTGCGCGCGCTCGCCGATGCGCTGTACCGCCGCATGGAATGGCCGTGGGCACAGAACGCCGGCCCGACACTCAGCCAGGGCTGGAAACCGGGAAGCGGGTTCCTGCACTACGGGTGGGAGGGCTACAGCGAAGCCATCGTGCTGTACGCGCTCGCGCTGGGCTCGCCGACACATCCGCTCGAGGGCGACTGCTACGCCGCCTGGACGACGACCTACCAGTGGGAGAATGTCTACGGCTACGATCTCCTGTACGCGGGGCCGCTGTTCGTGCACCAGTTCTCCCATGCGTGGATCGATTTTCGCGGCATTCGGGATCGCTTCATGCGCGAGAAGCGCTGCGACTATTTCGAGAACAGCCGGCGCGCGACCGAGGTGCAACGCGAATACGCGCTGCGCAATCCGCACGGGTTCGCCGGGTACGATGAAGACAGCTGGGGCCTCACGGCCTGCGATGGCCCGGGCAGGTCTGTCCCCTTACGCACCAACGAGCGGCGCTCCTATCTCGGCTACGCCGCGCGGGGAGCTCCCTACGGCCCGGATGATGGGACGCTCGCGGGCTGGGGTGCCGTGGCGTCTCTGCCGTTCGCCCCCGACATCGCCCTGCGCGCGGTACGCACAATGTGCCGCCGCTATCCCGAGATGCTGACCGCGCAACGGTACGCGAGCAGTTTCAACCCGACACTTGCCGGCCCGGACCAGCGCCCCTGGGTGTCGGCCGGTCACTTCGGGCTCGACCAGGGAATCGTTGTGCTGATGCTTGAAAACTATCGTACGCAGCTGATTTGGCGGCTCACGCGGGACTGCCCGTATCTCCGGCTCGGTTTGCGTCGGGCCGGATTCCGCGGCGGCTGGCTGTAGGGGCTTCCGGCTCCGCGCCCGCCCGCGTATGCCGCAGACCAGCGACGCCGCCGTTCCCACGGTCCCACAGGATGCGTACGAGGACGAGCTCCTGGACAACGTGCATCCCGCCGGATGGCGCAATCCGCGACCCGCAGACCGGTATAATCTGGTCATTATCGGAGCCGGCCAGGCGGGGCTCACGGCGGCCTATGCGGCCGCGGCGCAGGGCGCGACGGTTGCGTTGGTCGAGCGCGCTCTAATCGGCGGCGCCAGTCTCAACGTGGGCAGTGTGCCGTCAAAGGCACTGATCCGCACGGCGCGCCTCTACGCGGAGATGCGCGATGCCGAGCGCTACGGCGCCCAGGCGCCGATCGATATGCGGGTGGATTTTCCGGCCGCCATGCGGCGCATGCGCGGCATACGCGCCCGTCTCAGCCGCCCCGATTCGGCGCGCCGGCTGACCGCGGCCGGCGTCGATGTGTTCTTCGGGCAGGCCCGTTTCACGGCGCCCGATGCGCTCGCGGCGGATGGGACGATGTTGCGCTTTCGCAAGGCGCTGATCGCCACCGGCGCGCGCCCGGACACGCCGTCGATTCCCGGCCTCGTCGAGGCCGGCTATCTGACCAACGATGCCGTCTTCGACCTGACCGAGCTGCCGCGCCGGCTCCTTGTCATTGGCGGGGGCCCGCTCGGCTGCGAGCTGGCGCAGGCGTTCGCCCGCTTCGGCGCGCAGACGATCATTGCGCAGGACATGCCACTGTTCCTGCCCAAGGAAGAACGCGATGCCGCGCAGATCCTGTCGAACGCCTTCGCGCGCGACGGGATCGAGGTGCGGCTGAACACCTCAGCCGTGGCCGTGCGTGTCGCGGGTGGGCAGAAACTCGTCGAGCTCGTCCGCGAGGACGAGAAAAGCACGGTCGCGGTCGACGCCATTCTGACTGGCACGGGCCGCGTGCCGAACGTGGACGGCATGGACCTGGGCGTCGCAGGCGTCGAGCACGATACCACGGTCGGGATCCACGTCGACGATTTCCTGCGAACCAGTAATCGGCGAATCTATGCCGCCGGCGACGTGTGCCTCGAGCACGAGTTCACGCATACCGCCGACATCTCGGCGCGCATCGCGGTGCGGAACGCGCTGTTTCTCGGTCGCGAGCGCGTGAGTGGCCTGACGATTCCCTGGTGCACGTACACCGACCCCGAGATCGCGCACGTAGGCCTCTACGTTCGGCGGGCGCGCGAGCTGGACATCCCCGTCAAGACCTTCGTGATTCCGATGCACGACGTGGACCGTGCGATCGCGGATGATGAGGATATCGGCTTCGTGAAAATCCACGTTCGCGAGCGGACGGATCGGATTCTCGGTGCGACGATCGTCTCTCGGCACGCGGGCGAGATCATCAACGAGATCACTCTCGCGATGGTCGTCGGGGTCGGGCTCGGCACCCTCGCCCGCGTCATCCACGCGTATCCGACGCAAGCGGCAGCGATCAAGCAGGCCGCGGACGCCTACGTCCGCACGCGTGTGACGCCGATGACGCGATGGTTGCGGCGGCGGTGGCTCGAGTGGTGAGACCATGACCATCAAGGAGATCCGATGCAGCTCGGCATGATCGGCCTGGGGCGCATGGGCGCCAACATGACGGAGCGACTCGTGCGCGGTGGGCACCGCGTCGTCGGCTTCGATCCGAAACAGGATGCGCGCACGCGCGTTGAGAAAACGGGCGCCGCATCCGCCGCGTCGCTGGATGCTCTCGTGGCGCAGCTCCAGCCGCCGCGCGCCCTATGGCTGATGGTTCCGGCTGGCGACATTACGCACAGCACGCTCGCGGCTCTGTTGCCGTTGCTGGCCGCCGGCGACACCGTCATCGATGGCGGCAACTCCAACTACAAGGACACGCTGAGCCGTGCACGCCTGGTCGGGGACAAGGGGATCCATTACGTCGACTGCGGTACCAGCGGGGGCGTGTGGGGGCTCGCCGAAGGCTACAGCATGATGGTCGGCGGGGACGCGCCCGTGGTCGAACGCCTGCGACCCATCTTCGAGACGCTCGCGCCGGCGGCGAATCGGGGCTGGGGACGCGTCGGCCCCTGCGGGGCTGGCCACTTCACCAAGATGGTTCACAACGGTATCGAGTACGGCTTGATGCAGGCGTACGGCGAGGGCTTTTCCATCCTGCGGCGCAAGTCCGAGTTTGCCCTGGACCTGCACCAGATCGCCGAGATCTGGCGCTACGGTAGCGTGGTCCGCTCGTGGCTGCTCGATTTGACGTCGGCCGCCCTGGAGAAGAACCCGACGCTGGAGGGCATCGCGCCGTTCGTGTCCGATTCCGGTGAAGGACGCTGGACCGTGGCCGAGGCGATCGATCTCGACGTGCCCGCACCGGTGATCACCCTCGCGCTGCTCGAGCGTTTGCGCTCGCGCGAGACCGACTCCTTTTCCGACAAACTGCTGTCGGCGATGCGCAACCAGTTCGGCGGGCACGAGATCAAGAAGGAATGAGTCCGCCCGCAGCGATTCCGGGCGTGGCGGGGAGCGGGGGCGACCGGGTTCGCTGGCACGGCGTGGCGGACATCGCCGAGCTGCACCGGACGGCCGTGCAGCGCATCCTCGATGCCGCGGCGCGCGCCATCGAGGAGCGCGGACGCTTCCAGATCGTCCTCGCCGGCGGCCAGACGCCGATCGGTGTTTACCAGATGTTGCGCACGGCGTGCACCGAGTGGCGCAACTGGATCATCTATTTCGGGGATGAACGGTGTGTGCCGCGCGACGATGCGGCGCGGAACTCGCGCATGGCCGCGATGGCACTCCTCGATCATGTTCCGATTCCGCCGACGCACATCCACATGATTCCGGCCGAGCTCGGCGCGCGGCAGGCCGCGGACGCCTACACGATCGATCTGCGCAGCGTTGGCGACTTCGATCTGGTCCTGCTGGGGCTCGGCGAGGACGGGCATACGGCCGGCCTCTTTCCGGACCACGATTGGGGCGTCGCGCGGGACGCGCCGGACGTGCTGCCGGTGTTCGATGCCCCCAAGCCTCCGCCGGAGCGGGTATCGCTGAGCGCCGCACGGTTGGGCCGCGCCCGGGCAGTGTGGTTCCTGGTTGCGGGGGACTCCAAGCGCGAGGCCGTCGCACGGTGGCGTCGCGGCGAGCCGTTGCCTGCGGCCGCGATTCAGGCCCCGGCCGGCGTCGATGTGCTGGTCACGGGCCCGCTCCTGCCGCTGGAAGATCCGCCGATCGTCACCGCCGCAAGGCGAGCGCCCGGCGGCACACTTCCTCGACGGTGAAGCCGTACTTGGGCAGCAGCACGTCCGCCGGCGCGGAGGCACCGAAGCGCTCCACGCTCAGCACGCTGCCCGCGGCACCGACGTAGCGCTGCCAGCCCTGTGCGACCCCCATTTCGACCGCCAGGCGCGCCCCAACCGACGGCGGCAGGACCGCATCGCGATCCGATTGCGGCAACGCGTCGAACAGATCCCAACTCGGCATCGACACGCAGCGTATCGCAACGCCGTGGGCTTGCAGGCGCTCCGCCGCCGCGACGATCAGCCCGACCTCCGATCCACTTGCGATCAGGATCACATCGGGTTTGGCGTCGGGCGCGTCGGACAGCACGTAGGCGCCGCGGCGCAGGCCGTCCGCCGACGCAGCGCGGGTGCGATCCAGCGTGGGGACAGCCTGCCGCGTGAGCACCAGCAGGACGGGACGGTCGCGCGTCTCCAGTGCGACCCGCCACGCAACCGCGGTCTCGTTGGCGTCGGCGGGACGGATCACGGTGAGGCCCGGTATCGCACGCAGTGCGGCCAACTGCTCGACGGGCTGGTGGGTGGGCCCGTCCTCACCGAGGGCGATGCTGTCGTGCGTGAAGACGTGCACGACGTGCAACCCCATGAGTGCCGCTAGGCGGATCGGCGGCCGCATGTAGTCGGAGAAGATCAGGAAGGTCGAGCCGTAGGGCATTGTCGCACCGTGTGCCGCCATGCCGTTGATGATCGCTCCCATTGCATGCTCGCGGACACCGAAATGCAGGTTGCGTCCGGCGAAACTCCACCCGCCGCCGTCGGAGCCTTGCGTATCGTCATCGGCGCGTGCCGGCGGATCGAAATCGCCGAATCCCTTGAGTGCCGTGAAGGTGGACGGATCCAGATCGGCCGAGCCCCCCGTCAGCGCCGGAAGCCGCGGTGCGACCGCGTTCATCACTTTGCCCGACGCGACGCGCGTGGCGATCCCCTTGGCGTCTGCGGGGAATACAGGGATGTCGGCATCCCAGCCGGGCGGCAGCTCTCCGCGTACGCGTCGTTGCAGCTCCTGCGCGAGCTCGGGAAAGGCGCGCGCGTATGCCGCCATGCGGTCGTTCCACGCGGCCTCATCCCGCGCGCCACGCTCGAGGGCCTCGCGGAAATGGGTCAGCGCCGGCTCGGGGATCCGGAACGGCGGCTCGGTCGGCCACCCGAGGTTCTCTTTTGTCAGGCGCACCTCCTCGACGCCCAGCGGCGAGCCGTGTGCCTCGAAGCTATCGTGCTTGTGCGGCGAGCCGTAGCCGATGTGCGTACGCACCAGGATCAACGATGGGCGCTGCGTGTCCGCCCGCGCGGCCTCGAGCGCAGTCGCGATCGCGGCGACATTGTTGCCGTCCGCGATGAAGGCGGTGTGCCAGCCATAGGCGTCGAATCGGCGCGCGCGATCCTCCGAGAACGTGATATCGGTGCCGGCCGAGAGCGTGACGTAATTGTCGTCATACAGGCAGGTGAGCTTGCCGAGCCGCAGATGCCCCGCCAGGGAGGCGGCCTCCGATGCCACGCCCTCCATCAGGTCGCCGTCGCTGACGATCGCGTAGGTGTGGTGATCGATCACCGTGCAATCCGGGCGGTTGTAGCGCGCCGCCAGCTGCGCTTCGGCGATGGCCATGCCGACCGCGTTGGCGAAGCCCTGTCCCAGCGGGCCCGTGGTGATCTCGACCCCAGGCGTGTGCCCGCGCTCGGGATGGCCCGGTGTCTTGCTGCCCCACTGCCGGAAATTGCGAATGTCGTCCAGCGAGAGGTCGTAGCCGGTCAGGTGCAACAGGCTGTAGAGCAGCATCGAGCCGTGCCCGGCCGAGAGCACGAAGCGGTCGCGATCGAACCAGTGTGGATTGCGGGGGTTGTGCTTGAGCAGTCGCGTCCACAGCGCATACGCCATCGGTGCGGCACCGAGCGGCATCCCCGGATGCCCACTGTTCGCCCTCTGCACGGCGTCCACGGACAGGAAGCGTACGGTGTTGATGCACAGCTGATCGAGCTCGTCGGACATGGTCATTCCTCGGGATGGGCGACGCACGGTGCGTCCGGGGGCGCAGGTGCGTCTACGGTTTCGCCAGGGCGCTGTCGACGACATCCTGCGCCTCGCGGACGAGACGGCGCAGATGGTCGTCGCCGTGGAAGCTCTCTGCGTAGATCTTGTAGATGTCCTCGGTGCCGGACGGCCGGGCGGCGAACCAGCCGCTGGCCGCAATGACCTTGACGCCACCGATGGGCGCGTTGTTGCCCGGTGCGTGGTCGAGGACGCGGTCGATGTGCTCACCGGCGATCTCCGTCATGTGTAGCTGCTGCGGCGTGAGCCGCGCCAGCTTCTCTTTTTGTGCGGCCGTGGCTGGTGCCTCGACACGGTCGGCGACCGGCTCGCCCAGCTCCCGCGTGAGTTCGCGATATCGCGTCCCCGGATCGCGGCCGGTGCGCGCCGTGATCTCGGCCGCCAGCAGCGCAGGGACGATCCCGTCCTTGTCGGTCGTCCACACCGTGCCATCCACGCGGCTGAAGGATGCCCCCGCGCTCTCCTCGCCGCCGAAGCCGAGCGAGCCATCGAGCAGGCCATCCACGAACCACTTGAAGCCGACGGGTACCTCGAAGAGCGGCCGGCCGAGCGCGGCCGTCACGCGGTCGATGATCGCGCTGCTGACCACCGTTTTGCCCACCGCCGCGTCCTTGTGCCAGCGCGGGCGATTCCGGAGCAGGTAGTCGATCGCCACCGCGAGGTAATGGTTGGGCGGCAGCAGGCCAGCGCCGGGTGTCACGACGCCGTGGCGGTCATGGTCCGTGTCGCAGGCGAACGCGATGTCGAAGCGATCCTTCAGTCCGATCAGTCGCTGCATCGCGTACGCGGAGGACGGGTCCATGCGGATGCGTCCGTCCCAGTCCAGCGTCATGAAGCCGAACGTCGGATCGACCTCCTCGCTGACGACCGTGAGATCGAGCTGGTAGCACTCGGCGATCGGCGCCCAGTAGTGCACGCCGGCACCGCCCAGCGGGTCGACGCCCATGCGGATCCCCGAAGCGCGGATCGCCGCCATGTCGATCACCGCGCCAAGGTCGCGCACGTACGCGGTGAGATAATCGTGCCGATGCGTCGTGGGGGCGCGCAGCGCCCGCTCGAGTGGCATTCTCTTGACGCCGCGGAGTCCGCCCTCGAGGAATGCATTGGCTCGGCCCTCGATCCACTGCGTCACGTCGACGTCGGCGGGGCCGCCGTTGGGCGGGTTGTACTTGACGCCGCCGTCCTCGGGCGGGTTGTGTGATGGCGTCACCACGATGCCGTCGGCCAGTCCGGTCGTGCGTCCGCGATTGTAGGTGAGAATGGCGTGTGAGATGGCAGGCGTCGGCGTGTATTCATCGCCCGCCGCGAGCATGACGTTGACCCCATGGGCCGCGAGGACCTCGAGCGCGCTCGCGACGGCGGGGACGGAGAGCGCGTGGGTGTCCATCCCTAGAAACAGCGGGCCGTCGATCCGCTGTCGCGCCCGGTACAGGCAGATCGCCTCCGAGATGGCGAGCATATGCCATTCGTTGAACGTCCGGTCGAACGCGGATCCCCGATGACCCGACGTGCCGAAGACGACGCGTTGCGCCGGCACGGAGGGATCGGGGACGTCCGCGAGATAGGCCGAGAGGAGCCGCGGCACATTGATCAGCATCGCCGATGGGGCGGGCTTGCCCGCTAGGGGACTGATGGTCACGCGCGAATCCTTTGTCGTGCGGTGGTGTGGTGCGTCGTCAGGGTCATGGGAAGGCGGAGCGACTCGGGCGGCCGCATCAAATTGTATCGACCGTGGGAGCCTCATGGGGGAATGCGGAGACCGCGCGAGGCTTCTGGCGCACGATACGTGCCTACCGCTGGGCTCCGTGACCGTGTGGTCGGGGAGGGCGTCCTAGCGAATAGGAGCCACGTCCCCTCCCGCGGAGATCCAACGGACCATGCGCATCGTCCGAGCGGCCACGGCCGGCACTGTCCTGAGCCTGGCCACGGTCATCGCCGCGTGCAGCAGCGACACGGTGACGGCACCCTCCGCTAACTCGCTGGCGCACAGCTACGACAGTCTCGCCTCCGCCCTCTATGCCGCCGGCACCCCCGGCGACAGCATGCGCGCGGCCGCGGCCGCGATTCTCAACATCCCGATCTCCTATGGTGCCGAGCCGAGTCCCGTCTCGATCACCGCGAGCGGAACGACGCAGGCGTGGCTGGGCGACGCCTTTCAGTTGGTGGACTCCGCCGGCACGCAGGCATTTACCGTCGTTGCGCTCTGGCCCAACGCCAGCGTGTCGCAATTCGTGTTCATGGAAAGCGAAGACTCCACGGCCTTGAGTGCCAGCGAGTTCCTGTCGGACACCATCCTGGCGTACTCCGACACGAGTACCGTGACCACCATCTCGACGGGCGAGAGCGGCCGGTGCACGCACGTCGCGGTCACGAACACGGTCCCGTCGTTTGTGGACACCACCGCGATCTGCTCGCCGATCCATGTGACCGTCGCGGCGGTCCTCCAGTTTCCCGCGACGGCCGGGATCAGCGCGATGTTCGAGCATATCACCATCTCGAGTCAGACCGTTGACGGTGTACGCTTCCAGATGACCCACGGCTAGGGGCACAGCCGCCCCGCCGCCCGTACGATGGCTCGGACAGCATCGCACCGGCCGCCCCTGCACGGGGCGGCCGGTCTCGTGTCCTGCCTTGGAGTTGAGAGCCGGCGTGTCCATATTTCGCCCGTGCCCGACCTCTTCACGGACTGGCGCGAGACCGTCGACGAGGCCGCGGACGCCTGGCGTCTGCTCCCCGACGAGCGCGCGCGACGTCCCCTTTCCCCGGGCAAGTGGTCCACGAAGGAAGTCGTGGGCCACCTCATCGACTCCGCCACGCACAACCACCAGCGCTTCGTGCGCGCGCAGTGGATCGCGAACCTGATCTGTACACCGTACGACCAGGATGACTGGGTCCGCACGCAGCACTACGTCGATGCCGCGTGGCCGGAGCTGGTCGAGCTGTTCCGGACCTACAATCATCACCTCGCACGCGTCGTCGCGGCGTTGCCCGACGAGGTCCTCGATCGCAGACGCCACCGCCACAACCTGCACGTCGTCGCGTGGCAGCCGGTCGCGGAGGATACGCCCGTCACGCTCCGGTGGTTCGTCGCGGACTACGTCGCCCACCTCCAGCACCACGTGCGGAACAGCAAGCCCCGCTGATCGCGCGTCGACGCGCGCCCGGCACCGGTTGGTTGCGGAACGATTCGACGCGCCCTCGTACATCTTCCGCGCGATGACGATCCTTGCCCTGCAGCGGACGGCGAACGACGGTCTCGCACCGGGGCCCGCCCGCGCCGGCACGGCCGCCCCGCCCGACGCCCCGCTCCTCGATGCCTATTCCGCCGCCGTCGTGGCGGCCGTGGACGCGGTCGCCCCCAGCGTGGTCCACCTGCACGTGCGCATGGCGCCCGCGCGTCGCCGTGCCCCGGCCTCGGGCAGCGGGTCGGGCTTCGTCTTCACCCCCGATGGATTCGCGCTCACGAACAGCCACGTCGTTCGCGGTGCGCGCTCTCTCGAGGCGGCGTTCGCCGATGGCACCACCGCCCCCGCGCACCTCGTCGGCGATGACCCGGAAACCGACCTCGCGGTCGTTCAGGTCTCGCTGCCCGGCGCCCTCGCCACTGCACCGCTCGGAACCTCGGCCGGCCTGCGTCCGGGACAGCTCGTCGTCGCGATCGGCAATCCGCTCGGTTTTCAGGCCACGGTCACGACCGGGGTGGTCAGCGCGCTCGGCAGATCGATGCGGGCGCAGTCCGGGCGGCTGATCGATGGCGTGATTCAGACCGATGCGGCCCTCAATCCCGGAAATTCCGGCGGCCCGCTCGTCAACTCGCGCGGCGACGTTGTCGGCGTCAATACAGCCGTCATCGCCGGCGCGCAGGGGATCTGCTTCGCCATTCCGATCGACACGGCCCATTTCGTCATTCCCCGTCTCATTCGCGATGGCCGGGTGCGCCGGAGCTACGTCGGCATCGCGGGCCAGACCGTGCGGCTCTCGCGCCGCCGGGTGCAGGTGAGCCACCTGGGCGGCGATGGGGGCGTGCTCGTGACCGAGGCGACGCCGGGCAGTCCGAGCGCGCGCGCGGGCCTGCGTCCCCGCGACATCATCGTCGACTTCGCCGAGAATCGGGTCGCGAGCATCGATGACATGCAGCGCCTCCTCACCGACGAACGGATCGGGACGCCCACGGCGGTCCGCGTGCTCCGTGATGGCCGGTCGCATGACCTCACGATCATCCCGGCGGAAAGCCCGGCGCGCGAGCGCTAGGGCGTCACGATCCCCTGCATCTCGACGACCTCGAAATCGCTCCCCTCGAGCTGGGTCATCGTGTGGAGGTCGTCATCGCTCCAGCGGGGATCCGGCGCGCCACTCAGGTAGAACGGCGATCCGTTGTCGGCCACGAACATCCCGTATTGCTGGAGCGCGCGGAGGATGACCTGCACGTTCGCCGAGTACCCGGAGATGTCGACGCTCGCCTTCAGTCGGACGCGCATTCCCATCGGGGGAAGCGCCGAGCTCGTGTCGCTGCTGGCATAGTGCCGCGCGGGCGGGACGTAAGCCTCCCGGGTCGAGGGGCACGTGAAGCGCAACGCGTGCGTGATCGCGCCATGGACCGCCACCTCATCGTAGCGAACGAGGCCGGGCAGGATCGGCAAGCCCGCGGCATCCGCCGAGGTCCAGCCCGCCGGGCGCAGCGAATCCGAATTGAGATTGAAGATCGCGCCCGAGCCCGCCGTCCAGCTCGCGCCGCCGTTGACCGGCTGTGCGTCCCACATCTCGTAGAGGATCCAGCTGTCGACGTCGACGACCAGCACGTGTCTGTCGCCCGTTGACGACGGTCCCCCCTCGATCGGCGCGTACGGCGGCACGGGATACGGCCCGGGATCGCTCTCCGACGCGTACTGGAACGTGACGGGAACGCGGGACTGCGTGTCGCGGACGACGACGTACGGAATGCCGTTGGGGGCGCCGTTGTATACCGTCCCGAAATCGGGATGTAGAGGGGCCGAGGCCCCACAGCTCGCGATGAGCGTTGCCGAATTCGGGTCCACCGGAGCGCTCGCGATGTTCGTATTCCACGCGTTGTCGGACGGGAAGAACGCCCGGCCGCGGAGGTCGCCGCTTCCGTTCCCCAGGGCCACGAAGGTCGCGCTGTCGGTGCCCACGGTCGCGGTCACGGTCGACCGCAGAAACGTGCTGTCGATCGTCCAGAGCACCGACGCGTGGCCCGCGGTATCCGTCGCCGTCGTGGTCGCGGACAGGCGCCCCGTGCCGCCATTCACGCGCCACGTCACGGTCGCGCCGGAGACCGGGCCTCCGCTGGCGCCGGTCACCTGGACCACGAGGGGGCTGGCGAGCGTCGCGCCGAGCGTGGCCGCCTGGCTGTCCCCGCTCACCGCACGCAGGGGTCCGTTCGAGCCGCCGGCGGCCGCGGTGGGGCTGTCGCGCGAGGCGCAGGCCGTTCCGGCTGCGGCGAGCGCGATCGCACAGGCCCATCGCTCGAATCGCAGAGCGGCGTCTCCCATCGATCCCTCCTCGCCTCGGCGTGGCCGTATCTGCCACGGCGCGCACGCCGTGCACTCAGACGCACGACGATGGCCCCGCCGGGGCGGTAACGCCCGGCGCGCCGATGATCCTCTTGCCGCTGTCGCCCCCATTGCCCAAGTTGGCGCCGATCGCGCGTGACCCCGATGCGCATGACACGGCCGTGAGGAGATCCATTCGCGTTTTCGGTTGCCTCGCCCTGACAGCGACCGCGCTCCTCCCCCTGCAGGTCGCGGACGCCCGCCCCCGCATGCTCCGGCCCGTCCCGGACGCGACGCCACAGGAGCGGAAGCTCAGGGCGGTGCCGCGCGCGCCGCCGCTACGGCTGTGGCTGCTCTCTTCCTAGCAGCGTTCCGCGCCGGGTGCACCGGGAACGCCCGGCCGCGCTCATGGGTATAGGCATCACTCATCCACGTCGCTGCGCAGGGAGTGCGCCGGCGGCACCTCCTGCCACGAGAGGACGCGGACATCGATGGGAAGCACCAACGCGACGTCGTCCCGCTGTGCCGTCGCGACGGCGCTCGCCTTCGCGCTCTCCGCCTACTCGCTCGGCGCCCAGGATTCGACCAAGACGCCCGGGTCCCCTCCGCCGCCGCCCAAGCCGCTCCCGTTCGCGGCGTTTCACGTAGACCTGGGCTACGTGAACACCTCCGGGAACACCGTCGTATCCACGCTGAATCTGGCCGACGGCGTCGTGCTGCACACGAGCACGGACAACCAGGTCGACCAGATGTTCTCGCTCGTGTACGGCACCAGTCGCAACCGGGTGCAGACGAGCCTCTGGACCGCGGGCGTCCGCGACGAATACAAATTCACGCCGCACGTCGGCCTGTACGCGCTCGGGGAGTTCGACCGCAATACGTTCGCCGGGATCGATCGCCGCTTCGAGGAGGGGATCGGAGCGGGCGTCACGGTGTTCGACACTCCCCGCAACCACTTCGAAATCGCCTTCGGCAGCTCCTATATCGAGCAGCGCGCCGTCAGCGACAGCGCGAATCATTCGGCGGCGCTGCACACCTCCGCCCTGTACAAATACTCCTTCAAGAAGGAAGCGTACGTGCAGGAGTTCGTCGAGGGGATTCCGGACCTGCAAACCCACGGGGACTACCGGGTCAATTCCCAGACTGATGTCGTCGCGCCGCTGTCGAAGCACCTCGCCCTCAAGCTCGGCTACTCGGTGCGCTACGCGAACCTGCCCCCTCCGGGTTTCAAGACGACGGACCGGCTCCTGACCTCCGACGTGCAGGTCACCTTCTAGCAGTCGAGTATTTTTTGTCCCGCGCCCGCTCGCGCGCGGCGATCGGCCGTGCGTGCGGCGGACGCTGGCTCCGACCAGCGATGAGGACGGCACCGATGCCGCGATGCACACCGATGATTCTGCTCCTGCTCGCGCTCGCGTGCGGTCGGGACGAGAAAGCCTCCAGTGGACAGGCACCAGGCACGCCCGAGGGCTCCTGCCCGAACGGCAACGGAGGGATCACGCTGCCTGCCGGATTCTGCGCGACCGTCTTCGCCGACCATCTGGGACATCCGCGCGATATCGCCATCGCGTCGAACGGGGACGTATTCGTGAATACCTGGGGCGGGAAATACTACCACACCGCTCCCCCGCCGGGGGGCTTTCTCGTCGCTCTCCGGGATACGAAACATGCCGGCGCGGCGGACACGGTCGTTCGCTTTGGCCCGACCCGGGACGGAGGGGGTACGGGTGGCACCGGGATCGCCCTGTACGATGGCTCCGTCTACGCGGAGGCGGGCAGCAGCATCGTGCGCTATCGGCTTCCCGCCGGTGAGCTCCGCCCCGACACGGTGGCGGAGACCGTTGTGTCGGGACTCCCGATCACAGGTGATCACCCGATGCACCCCTTCGTGATCGACGGAACCGGCTCGCTGTACGTCGACGTGGGCTCGGCCACGAACTCGTGCCAGGTCAATAATCGCACGACCGCGTCCCCCGGCCAGACTCCGTGCACCGAGCTCGAGACCCGGGCCGGTATCTGGAGGTTCGACGCGAACAAGACCGGCCAGAGATTCTCGAGCGCGCAGCGCTTTGTCACGGGCCTCCGCAACGCCGTCGGGATCGCCATCGACCCGGGGGATGGCGCCCTGTACGCCACGCAGCACGGGCGTGACCAGCTCGGCGACAACTTCCCCTCACTGTACACGCTGCAGCAGAGCGCCGAGCTGCCGGCCGAGGAGCTCGTCCGCCTCGCCGCCGGGGCGGACTACGGCTGGCCGACGTGCTATTTCGACGGCGCGCAGAAAAAGCTCGTCCTCGCTCCCGAATATGGCGGCGATGGTGGAAAGGCGGTCGGCGGGTGCGCCGACAAGGTGGCGCCGGTGGCGTTCTTCCCCGCCCACTGGGCGCCGGATGGTCTCGTCTTCTATTCCAGCGTCATGTTTCCCGCGCGGTACCGCGGCGGCGCCTTTATCGCGTTTCACGGGTCCTGGAACAGAATGGTCGGGCCGCAGGAGGGATACAACGTGGTGTTCCTGCCGTTTGCCAATGGAGAGCCATCGGGTGCCTATGAGGTCTTCGCCGATGGCTTCGCGGGCCGCAAGGTCGAGCCCGCAAAGGCTGATCATCGGCCCGTCGGTCTCGCGGTCTCGCCGGACGGGGCGCTGTTCGTGGCCGATGACCAGGGTGGCCGCATCTGGCGGATCACCTATGGCGCCGGACCCTCGTAAGCCCCGACCGGTCGGCGCCGCTCGCGCGATCATGGCGCCGGCCCGGCAGGGGTGACGGAGAGCTCACCGGCCGCGCGCCGCGGGAGAGCGCGGTCCGACCTCGGTCCCGGCACGGCGCTCCGGTTCGTCGTGCTGCTCGGGTTCCTGAGCCTGTTCGGGGACATGACGTACGAAGGCGCCCGCAGTGTAACAGGTCCGTTCATGCTGGTGCTCGGCGCCAGTGCGGCCGTCGTGGGGACGGTCAGCGGTCTGGGCGAGCTCGCGGGATACGGGCTCCGTCTCGTCTCGGGCTACGCGACCGACCGGAGCCGGCGATACTGGACCGCCGTCATCATTGGCTACGTCATCAATCTGCTCTCCGTTCCGCTGCTTGCGCTGGCCGGGCGGTGGCAGGTTGCGGCGCTTCTCATCGTCGTCGAGCGCACGGGGCGCGCGATCCGGAAGCCTGCGGGTGATGCGATGCTGGCGCACGCGGCCTCCTCGATAGGTCGAGGGTGGAGTTTCGGCCTCCGCGAGGCGATGGATCAGACGGGCGCGGTCATCGGTCCGCTGATCGTGGTTGCCGTCCTCGCGCGCCATGCCGGCTATCATCGGGCATTCGCGCTCCTGGGGATCCCCGCCACGCTCGCGCTGGCCGTGCTGTTGCTGGCCCAGCGACTCTATCCCCGTCCGCAGGACCTGGAAGTCAGGCAGCCGCCGGCGCCCTCGTCGCGTCACCTGTCATTGGTGTTCTGGATATACGTCGCCGCAGGAGTCGGGATCGCTTTGGGGACAGTGGACTTTCCTCTCGCGGCCTACCACTTCGCGCGATCGGCGATCGTGCCGTCCGTCGACGTGCCCCTGCTCTATGCCCTCGCCATGGTCGCGTCTGCCGTCAGCGCCCCGTTGGTGGGCCGTCTGTACGACCGGGTCGGGCTGGGCGTGGTCGCCGGCGCGGCGCTCGTACCCGCCGTGGCGAGTCCGCTACTGTTCCTCGGTCACGCGACGGCGGCGGCGGTCGGCGTCGCCCTGTGGGGTGCCGGGATGGGAGTACAGGATGCGACGGTGCGCTCCGCGATCGCCGACATCGTGCCCGCCGACCACCGCGCGCGGGCGTACGGAATCTTCGACGCCGCGTTCGGAATTGCGTGGTTCGCTGGCAGTGCGTTCATGGGCGCGCTCTACGGGCACGCGCCGGCTGCGCTCGTCGCCTTCTCCGTGACGGCTCAGTTGGTGGCGGTGGGATTTCTGAGCGTCGCGAGCATCTCCGCGAGCCCCAGCCGCCGGTAACCGGGCGGCGGCTCGAACAGCTCCGGGGGCTGTGGTCCCTCCTGGATGTCGCGCAGCTCAATCCCGCCGGACCGGCTTGTCGATTTCGAGATGATGTGCAGCCGGTCATCGATCCAGAGCGTGCCCGAGTCACCCCCCTCCGTTTCCGCGACGGCCCATTTCTGGGCGCGGCGCCCGCCGACGCTATCGGCACCGACGTGGCGGCAGACGAATGGCGGCGTCGCCGTGTCCGAGATGCGTGTGCGCACCGCGATGGTGTCGTGGCCGATGCTGATGTGATCGATTACCGAGTTCCAGTCGGTGCACGGATTGTCGGCGTTCATGGGGCGCAGCAGACGCATCACCGGGGCGGCTCCGCGGGCGAGCAGCGACGTGAACATCCCGGCATCGATGTAACGGCGATGCTTCATGCTGATGATGAGCGTCCGCCCGCGCGCGGGATCGAAGACGATCGCGGATCGATTCGCCGGTTCGCCCGTTTCCAGACGGATCTTCCCGGCTCCCATGTAAATCCGGGTGGGCGGCTTCGTCGAGTCGCGCAGAGAGACGATCTGGGCTGAGAACGGCGGCCCGGTCCACTGGGCGGCCTTGACCCCTCCGTCCTGAAAGCACTGTGTGAGAAGGGGCGCAATGAACACCGCTGCCGCACCCACAGCACGAGTCGGTCGCAGATCAAGGTGCATGGCCCTCTCCGCTCGAAGGTCCACCACGACGACCCGATGGGCTGGATGTCGCGGGTCAACGACGCCGCCGATCAAGATGGCGAATTCCGCGTCGTCGTGCCAAAGGCCGTCCGCTGTCGCGCGTAGCAGGATCGGATGGGTCCCGCCATTTTGCTGGGATGATTCCGCGGCTGGCCACTCTGCTCCTCATGGTGACGGGGGTCGGGCTGCGCGGGCCGCGTCCCGACGGCCGCGTGGCGGGCGCACCCCTGCGCGTCCACTACTACGCGCTCCGTCTCAGAGTCGATCCGGCGGCGCGATCGATCGCCGGATCGGTGCGCGTCGTCGGGCGCGCCGGCATGGCGCCGCTGCCCCGACTCGACCTCGACCTTGCCGCGACGCTTACCGTCGACTCGGCCTGGGAATCGACCGTGAGCCGGACGCGTGCGATCGTGGTGGTGCGCGACCACGATCGGTTGATGCTCACACCGGATACCCCATGGCGCGCGCGTGGGCAGATCGATTTGACGGTGGCCTATCACGGGACGCCGGTGGGGGACGGATTCCGATTCGAGGGGGGTGGTGACTCAGCGCGCATCGCATCGTACGGGCTGCCGTACACAGCGCGCAGCTGGTGGCCCTGCCGCGACACGCCGGCGGAGAAGGTGGATTCTCTCGACGTCGCGATCGCGGCCCCGGCCGCGCTGACGGCGGTCTCGAACGGGCGATGGATCGATCGCGTCCTGACGGGGGATGGGTGGGCCACCACACGGTGGGCGGTCCGCTATCCGATCTATCCCGACGTCGTATCGCTCGCGGTGGCGCGGTACGCCACGTTCGTGCTCAGCTATCGGTCCCTCGGAGGGGAAGACATGACGATGCCATTTTTCGTCTTCCCGGAGGATTCGGTGAAGGCACGCGCCGACTTTTCCGTCCTGCCCGCCATCATGCAGTTTTACGCCGGACGTTTCGGGGAGTATCCCTTTCTTCGTGAGAAGTACGGCGTCGCGGAATTCCCGATCGCGAGCTTCCGCGAGCATCAAACGATTCCGAGCTACGGCGCCGATCGCATCACGGGCGACCATCGTAACGACTGGATCCTCGCCCATGAGCTCGCGCACCAATGGTTCGGCGATGCCCTTACCGTTCGGAGTTGGTCGGATGTGTGGCTAAATGAGGGCTTTGCCACGTATGCGGCGATGCTCTGGACCGAGAACGTGAACGGAAGGACCGCATATGACTCGGTCATCGTCGCGCGGATGCAACTCCCCTTTCCGACGCCGCTCTTCGTCGCGGACACAACCGCGTTTGACCAGATGTTCGGTCGCGTCACCTTCTTCAAGGGTGCGCTCGTCCTGCACATGTTGCGTCATGTGCTGGGCGACGCGACTTTCTTCCGCGTCCTGCGCGCGTATATAGCGGAGCATCGGTACGGCACCGTCACGACGGCGGACTTCGTGCGCGTTTGCGAGCGGATATCGCATCGCCCGCTGCAATGGTTTTTCCGCGAATGGGTCTATCACACGGGCGCCCCCACCTATCGGCTCACGTGGAGCCAACGCCGCGCCGGGCGCGGATTCCGGGTCGCTCTTACGCTCGCCCAGACGCAGGACTCGGCGACGTTTGCGATGCCTGTCGACATCGCGCTTACGACGGCGCGCGGACGTGAAATGCGAACCATCCTGGATAGTGTGCGCGTCCTGCGGGCAACGGCTTGGACTGCGGACAGTGTGACGGGCGTCACCATCGACCCCGGAAATTGGATACTCAAGAGCGGACCCTGATCGAGCACAGCCATGCCCATCAGTGGCCTGACTCTTGCTTCACCGCGGCATCGCCGTAACGGCGTATCACGGAATGACGCCCTCTTGTGAGGGTGTCGACCCGCCCGGGGGCCGAGCAGCGCCGACGCTGCCCGGTCTCCGGGTTTGGTTTATTGGGTAGGGCTACGCCCCCGTTTCGCGCGTGTGATGCGCGTGAGGTCGTTCGCGCGGCGCATCCCGTCCTTCCATAGATCGCCGACGGTCTGGAGTCGCTCCGGCAGCGACTCGATCGTGAAGGCGGAGGGACGCAGCGCCGGAGTCAGCTCGTGCCACGCGAGCGGCGTCGATGTTTGGGCGAGCCGAACGGCGCGCGCGGCGTAGACACCCGCGATCGTCTTCCCTCGGATATTCTGCAGATAATCGACGTAGACTTGTGCCGAGCCGCGGCTCCCGACACCGCGCACGACGGTGGCGACCTTGGGATAGCGCTCCGCGACGGTCGTCGCGATCAGCTCCGCCACCAGGCGAGCCGATTCCTCGCTGGTGCCCGATGCCAGGGGGATGGCAATATGGATCCCGCTCGCGCCCGACGTCTTCGGGACCGCGTGGAGGCCCAGCTCGTCCAGGACCTCCTGCACCAGGCCGGCCACCTCGACCACGCGCGCAAACGTCGCCGTGTCCCCCGGATCGAGGTCGATGATGGTGTAGTCCGGTGTGTGGATCGATCCGACGCGCGCGTGCCAGGGATCGACCGATACCGCGCCGAGCTGGATCGTATACAGCAGCGTCACCAAGTCGCCGCCGATCAGATGCCGGACGCCGTCACCCAGCTCGGGTATCGGCTCGGCGCGGACGCCGCGCGGCGAATCGTCGGGGGCTTTCTGCTGGTAGAATGCCTTTCCCGCAATGCCGTTGGGGAATCGCTTGAGGACAAGCGGACGGTCGCGAATGGCGGGCAGCAGAAAGGGCGCGACGGTCGCGTAGTAGCGCAGCAGATCGCCCTTCGTATACGCGCGCGAGTGCTGTGTGCGGGGGAAGAACACCTTCGTCAGATTCGATACGTTGAGCGAGACACCACCCCCGAACGTCAGAGTGCCATCGCCGCCAGCGTGCTCGATCGTCTCGAGCTGGTGCACGATGTCCGTGGCTTTGCCTGTTGTCTTGCCTGTTGTCTTGCCCGTTGTCTTGCCCGTTGTCTTGCCCGTTGTCTTGCCCGTTGCTTTTCCCCTCGCCGTCGCGGCCTTGGGCCCAGCCAAACGCGGGGTGCTCCCGGATGCATGTGAGGCCCACGTCGCCCGCGCGGGAACCCTGGCGCGTCGCTTCTTCACCGGTCGCCCCGCAGCGATCTCGTCCATCGTCCGGCCGCTCGCCACGGATGTCAGGGTGCCGGCGACAAGATCCGTCGAGGGATCCGCATGCTCGTCGCGGTGTTTGATGAGCAGCCATTGCGGCTTGGTTGCATCGTCGCGCCGTGTCCGCACCAGGACCCAGGATCCGCGGAGTCGCTCTCCGTGGAAGATGATCTTGAGATCGCCGCGCTCGTAGCCCCGCCTGACGGCTGCGCTCGCATCACCATCCGCAGCGACAGGCTCGTAGGTGCCGCGATCCCAGACCATTACAGTCCCACCGCCGTATTCCCCGGCCGGAATCGTGCCTTCGAACTGATTGTACTCGATCGGGTGATCCTCGACTTCAACCGCCAATCGCCGCACCCCGGGATCGAGGCTTGGCCCCTTGGGAACGGCCCAACTTTTCATCACTCCGTCGAGCTCGAGCCGCAGATCGAAATGGAGGTGACTCGCCGCATGCTTCTGCACGACGAAATGCAGGGGGCCATGTCGCTCGCCTGCGCGAGGCGCCGCTTTTCGTCCGGACGGCTCCGGCGTCGTCGCGAAGTCGCGTTTCGCCGTGTAGCGTGCGAGGCTCGCGGTGCTCCGTGTCTTGGTCGTCGCTTTGCGGCTCCGCATGTCGCGTCTCAACCGTGCAATCTACACGCTGATGTCCGGATCGGTTCGGCACGGCAAATGCACTGTCCCGGTCAGGACGGTGACACCCTCTCGTAGGAGGTAGGACCATGTTCTGGGGCATTGCGCTCGTGCTCTTCGTGTTGTGGATATTCGGCTTCGGCGTGTTTCACGTCGCGGGTGGCTTAATCCACATCCTCCTGGTGCTGGCGCTGATTTCGATCATCTGCCATTTCATCATGGGCAGGCGATCCACGGTGTAGTCGCAGCACTTGCGGGAGCGCGGGATCGGCGCGGTCGCCTCGCACGGATGCGAGAGCGGCCGCGCTTCGCGCTTCGCGCATCCGCAGCGGCACGCGCCAGGGGCCCGCGCGCCCGGGACTACACATTCGTCGCCGACGGGGTCATCTTGTGGGACGAAAAGGTGTTGTGCCTGACCTCAACCCCGCCGATGGCGGGCGGCGGCCCTCCCGCGATGCCGGTCCCGTCCGAGCCGTTCTCTCTGCGCATGGCGGGACCACCCGCCAGCGCTCCGTGCCCCCGCCCGGCTGAGCTCCTCACGGCGGGCTACCTCCTCGCGACCGGTCTCCTCGTCGCGTCCCTTGGCGATCCGCCGATGGCATGGGGCGCCACCCTCGTCTCCCACACGGTCGGCATCGCACTGATGCTCGGCGTCCTGCCGCGCCTGCGCCCGACGGGGTGGCCGGCGGTCGTGCGCGACTGGCTCCCCGTCCTCGCGCCGCCGCTGTTCTACGCCGAGGTCGCGCACCTCAATCAGCTCCTCGGCATGGGCTATCACGACGGGACGATCCAGGTCATCGAAGGCGCCCTCTTCGTGACGGCGTCCGGAGCGCAGCCGGGCGTCGCCCTCCGCCACCTGCTGCCGTGGCCCGCCGTCGGGGAGTATCTGCACTTCAGCTACTTCGCCTATTACCTGCTGCTCCCGCTCCTCGCCGGCGTGCTCTATTTCCACGGCCGGATTCGCGAGTATCGCTACGTCGTGGCCACGGTCCTCGGTACCTTCTACGTCTGCTTCCTCTGCTTCATCGTCTTTCCGGTCGCCGGCCCGTGGTATCGGCTTCCGCATCCGTCGGCCAGCGCGATCGGCGCGTTCTTCCCGCATCTCGTGCACGTGGTGCTCGCGCGCGCCGCCTCCAAGGGCGCCGCGTTCCCGAGCTCGCACGTCGCCGTGGCCGTCGTGATCTGGTTGCTCGCCTGGCGCTTCGCCCGGCGGGTGTTCTGGCTCTTCGCCCTCATCGTCCCGACGCTCGCCCTCGGCACGGTCTACGGCGGATTCCACTATGCCATCGACGTGGCGGCGGGTGCGGCCGTCGGTATCCTGGGCTACGTCATCGGGCCGCGCATCAATCGCGTCCTGGGCGGCGATACCGTCGATCTGCACACCGAGCCGACCTGGAGCTAGCGTCCGCCGCGCCGGCTCGCCGAACGGACACAACGGACACAACGGACACAACGGACACAACGGACACAACGGACACAACGGACACAACGGACACAACGGTGGTCGGTGAGTTCCCGCAGTTCTCGTGGTCGCATTCCCGCGCCATGGCGTTCGCGGACTGCGACCGGCGCTACTACTGGCAATACTATGGGAGCCATAACGGGTGGCGCGGCATCGCGGGACCGGAGAGCCGGCTCGCGTGGCGCCTCAAGCAGCTGACGACGTACGAGAAGGAGCTGGGGACGCTCGTCGACGGCTGCGCCCGGGAGATTGCCCTCGCGGTCCGCGACGGACGCGCGATGCCGACCTTCGGCCCGATGCACGATCGCTGCCGGAGCGCGCTCCGCGACCTGTATCGCCGCGGTCGGCGGCTCGAGCTCTTTCGCGATCATCCGAAGGACCATCGCGTGACGCGCAACGCGTATTACGGTGAGCCCCTCGATTCGGCAGCGGCCGACCGGCTCCGGCGCCGCCTGGCGACGAGCCTGCGCAATCTGCTCGCGCATCCCCTCTGGACCGAGCTCGCGGACGCGGCGCGGCGCGGGGTGCTCGAGATCCAGACCTTCCCCGACCGCGCCAGCTTCGTCGTCGATGCCGTGACCGTGTATGCGGCGCCCGACCTCATCTTCTCGACGCCCGACACCGGGTGGGTCGTGGTCGATTGGAAAACCGGGTCCGTCCGCGAGGCGGGCGACCAGCTGGCGATCTATGGGCTTTTTCTTCGCGATGGGCTCGGCCTGCCCGCCCGCGGCGGCGGATACGAAGGGCGCGTCGTGCATCTTGGCGGCGGCGGCGGAGACATCTCGATCACGCTCACCGCCGAAGCGCTGGATCGCGCCGCGGCGCGTCTGCGCGACGGCGTCGCGGCGATGCGCGCGCTCCTCGCGGATGCGGATCGCAATGTCGCCCGCGACCCGGCGTGCTTCGCCCTCACGTCGGATCGGCGGAAGTGTCGGCAGTGCAATTTCTACGAGCTCTGCGAGCCGGAGCTCGCCGCGGCTCCGCCGCCGCTCGACCGTGCCGGGGGGTAGATTCGAGTGGTGACCATGACACGTGGCTCAGCGGTGCCGTCCGAGGTGACGGACCCGGTGAACGCCGCCATCCTGGCCGTGTCCGAGGACCGCATCGCCGGATTCCTCCGGGATCCATTTGCCGAGATCGCGGCGCGCTCGGAGGTCCCCCTCGAGACCGTGGTGGCCCGGCTCCGGGCGATGCTCGCGGCGGGGACGGTCCGTCGCATCCGGCAGACGCTGATGGCGACCAATCTCGCGCATGGCGCGCTCGTCGCCTGGCGTGTCCCGGCCGCAGCCCTGGACGCCGCGTTCGACTACATGGTGCGGGACGACCCCTTCTCGGGCCACGTCGTGATTCGCTCCACCGACGGCGGGACACCGGGATCGGCGTTCAAGCTCTGGAGCACCCTGAAGGTGCCGCAGGGCTTTTCGCTCCGGCGGCATTGCGAGGTCCTGGGCGCACGCGTGGGAGCCGAGGACTTTCGGATCATGCCCGCGCACCGGCTCTTCGCCCTCGGCGTGGGGCACGTACGGCGCCAGACCATCGCGCCGGGGAGCAAGACCGCTGCGCCGGGTCAGGTTCTCGATACGACGCCGGTGCTGCTGTCTCCGCTGGAATGGCGGGTCCTCGAGCCGCTGAAGCGCGAGTTCGCCGTCGAGGAGGTGCGCGCGGATCCTTGGCGCGCGCGCGCGGCCGAGGCCGGGGTGACGCTCGATGAGTTCTGCCGCGTCGCGGCGTCGCTCAGTGCGCGCGGTGTCATCGGCCGCTTCTCCACCTTCCTCGAGCACGTCAAGCCGTCGGCCTCGGGCACGCGCGTCACGCGCTACAACGCCCTGTTTCATTGGCGTGTGCCCGAAGGTCGGGAGATCGAGGCCGGGCGCGAGATCGGACGGCACCACATTCTGACCCACGCGTACTGGCGCAACGGCGGCCCGGAGTTCGCCAACGTCAACCTCATGGCCGTCGCCCACGGGACGGACAAGGACGTCGTGCTGGCGCACAAGGCGGCGATCGACGCGCACCTCGCCGCTGTCGGCATTCCGGTGAGCTATACCAACGTCTTCTGGGGCGGACGCAGCGAGATCAAGCCGTCGGAGATCGCTCCCGCCGCGTACGACGCCTGGTGCCGGGCGACGGGCCTCGATCCGGCGACGATGCGCTCGGAGGCGGCGGGCGCGGCGGGCTAGGGGCGAGAGTCGCCGGCCGCAGCGTCCGGCCTCAGTCTCCGGCGGCGGGGGCCGGCGCGGGCGCGGCCGCATCGGCGGATGGCGCGCGCGTCCGCTCGTCCGAGCGACGCTCGAGCCAGGTCTGGAACTCGTCCAGATAGGTGTAGAAGACCGGCGTCACGTACAGCGTGACGAGCTGCGAGAACGCGAGGCCCCCGACCACGGCGACACCCAGGGGACGGCGCGTCGACGCGCCCGCGCCCCAGCCGAGGGCGATGGGCAGCGCCGCCATGAGCGCCGCCATGGTCGTCATCATGATCGGCCGGAAGCGCACGCTCGACGCTTCGACGATCGCCTGCTCGGGCGATTTCGTCCCGCCCCCCGCGTGCTCCGCCGCGATGGCGAAGTCGATCATCATGATCGCGTTCTTCTTGACGATACCGATGAGCATGATGATGCCGACGAGTCCGTAGACATCCAGGTCGAGCCCGCAGAGGAGAAGTGTGAGCAGGGCGCCGAACGCGGCGAACGGCAGCCCGGAGAGGATCGTGAGCGGATGGATGAAGCTCTCGTAGAGAATACCGAGGATGAGGTAGATCACGAAGATCGCGAGCGCGACGAGAATCAGGAGGTTCTGCTGCGTGGATGCGAACGCAGCGGCCGTGCCCGTGAAGCTCGCGGCGATGCTCGTCGGGAGCACGCTGCGCGCCTCGGTCTCGATCGTCGCCAGCGCGGTACCGAGGGAGACCCCCGGGGCGAGGTTGAACGAGATCGTGACGGAGGGCAGCTGGCCCGAGTGGTTGACGGTGACCGGTCCGACGCCGGTGGTGAACCGGGCGACGGCGCTCAGCGGGACGAGCGCACCGCCCGAGCTCGACGCGACCACGTTCGCCCCCGCTCCGGCCGCGCTGGCCGCGCCCTCGCTGGTATTCGTGCGGAGCCAGAGCGCGCCCAGCGCCGCGACGTCGCGCTGGTATTCCGGCAACACCTCCATGACGACCCAGTATTCGTTCGTCGGTGTGTAGATCGTCGACACCTGCCGTTGTCCGAAGGCATCGTATAGCGTGTTCTCGATCTCGGCCGCATTGACGCCGAGCTCGCCGGCATGGTCGCGATCGATCTCGACGTTGACCTGCGGGTTGTCGATCAGCAGGTCGCTGGTCACGCCGGTCAGGATCGGGAGCTGCCGGAGACGTGCCTCGAGCGCGCGGCCCGAGCGGTCGAGCGTCTCGATGTCGCCGCTCTGGAGCGTGTATTGGTACAGGCTCTTGGACTGCAGGCCGCCGATCGATATCGGCGGCGGATTCTGGATGTAGACCAGGATCCCCGGGACGACCTGCGCGGAGCGCTCGAGCGCGCGCGCGATCTGGTCCGCGCTCTGGCTCCGGTCGTGGATTGACGTGAGGTCGATCGTGAGCTGGCCCTGGTTTGCGGCGGCGAGAGTCCCGACTGACGACGTAACCCCGCGCACGGCGGGATTCTGCGCGATGATCGCCGCCACCTCACGCTGATGCTGAATCAGCTCGTCGTACGACACGCCCTGTGCCGCCTCGGTGGTTCCGATGAGCTGGCCCGTGTCATCGCTCGGAAAGAGCCCCTTGGGGATGAACAGGAAGAGCAGGATTGTCCCGATGAGCACAACGCCCGAGAAGGCGAGCGTCTCGAGCCGGTGCCGCATCACCCAGCCGAGGCTCCGCTCGTAGCCGTGGAGCGTCGCGGCGAACCCGCGCTCCGTCGCCGTATAGAGGCGTCCGTGGTGATCCGTCTCGTGCTCGCCGCGGAGGAAGAGGCTGGACAGCATCGGCGTCAATGTGAGGGAGACGAATCCCGACACGAGAATCGACACGCCGATGGTCACCGCGAATTCGTGAAAGAGTTTCCCGATGATCCCGCCCATGAACAGGATCGGGATGAACACCGCGGACAACGACAACGTCATCGACAGAATCGTGAAGCCGACCTCGGCCGCCCCGTCGATCGCGGCCTGGAACTTCGGCTTTCCCATCTCGAGGTGGCGGACGATGTTCTCGAGCATGACGATCGCGTCGTCCACCACGAACCCGACGGCGAGGGTGAGCGCCATCAGCGACAGATTGTCGAGGCTGTAGTGCAGGAGGTACATCACCGAGAACGTCCCGATGATCGACATCGGGAGCGAGAGGCTCGGGATCACGGTGGCCGAGACGTTGCGGAGGAACACGAAGATCACGAGCACGACGAGCACGAGCGTGAGCCCGAGCGTGAATTTCACGTCGTTGACCGCTTCCTGGATCGACACGGACTGGTCGTACAGGATGTCGACGTGCACGGACGGCGGGATGTCGCTCGTCAGGCGCCCGAGGGCCGCCTTGACGCGGGTCGCGACCTGTGTGGTGTTGGTGCCGGGCTGCCGCTGGATCTCGAGCACGATCGCGCGCTTGCCGCCGAACCAGCTCGCCGTCTTGTCGTTCTGGACGTTGTCCACGACGCGGCCCAGGTCGCCCAGCCGCACCGGCGCTCCGTTGCGGTAGGCGACGATCATCTGGCGGAATTGGTCTGCGTCGGTGAGCTGCCCGGTCGCGAGGATCGTATAGGCGTGCTGCGGGCCCCACAGGACGCCCGTCGCGATGTTGACGTTCTGGTTTGCGACCGCGGCGTTCACATCCTCGAGCCCGAGATTGCGCGAGGCGAGCTCGTGAGGGTCCAGCTGGATGCGAACCGCGTATTTCTGGGTGCCCTCCACCAGGACCTGCGCGACGCCGCCGACCATCGACAAGCGCTGGGCGATCGTCACCTCGCCATACTCGTCGAGCGTCGAAAGCGGAACGACGTTGGATGTCAATGCGAGAGTGAGGATCGGGGCGTTCGCGGGATTCGTCTTCTGGTACGAGGGCGGGATGATCCCCGACGGGAGCGTCCGCTGGGTCTGGGTGATCGCCGCCTGGATGTCCTGGGCCGCGGCGTCGATGTCCCGGTCGAGCGCGAACTGGACGACGATCTGCGTCTGTCCGATGCTCAACGTCGACGTCATGTTGTCGATCCCGGCGATGGTCGAGAACTGCTTCTCGAGGGGCGTCGCGACGGTGGCCGCCATCGTCGCGGGGCTCGCGCCCGGCAGCTGCGCCGTGACGGTGATCGTGGGGTAATCGACGTTCGGCAGGTCGCTCACCGGCAGCGAGCGGTACGCGACGATGCCGAAAAACAGGATCCCGAGCATGACGAGCGTCGTCATGACGGGGCGCTTGATGAAGAGCGTCGTGATGTTCATGGTCGGCCCGGCGCTCAGTCCCCGGCCACCGGCGCGGGAGCCACGCCCGCGCCCACCGTGGGGCGATCGGCCCAGGGGAGCCGCGCGAACATCCGGCCCAGCCAATCCTGCAGCTCGTCCAGATAGGTGTAGAACACCGGCGTCACGTACAGCGTCACGATCTGCGAGAAGGCGAGGCCGCCCACGACGACGATGCCGAGCGGGCGGCGCGACGCCGCGCTCGCACCGATTCCGATCGCGATCGGCAAGGTGCTGGCGACGGCGGCGAAGGTGGTCATCATGATGGGCCGGAACCGGACGCTGCACGCCTCGACGATCGCCTGCTCCGCCGTCGTGTGGCCCGCGCGCTCGCGCGCGATCGCGAAGTCGATCATCATGATCGCGTTCTTCTTCACGATGCCGATCAGCATGATCAGTCCGACGTAGCCGTAGACGTTGAGCTCGACCCTCGTCAGGAGGAGCGCCGCGAGCGCCCCGAAGCTCGCGAATGGCAGCCCCGTGAGGATCGTGATCGGGTGGATGAAGCTCTCGTACAGGATGCCGAGGATGATGTAGATGACGAACAGGGTCACGAGGAGCAGCGTGCCCATGTTGCCCAGGGAGCTCTGGTACGCCTGCGCGTTGCCGGAAAATCCCATGGAAATCGACGACGGCAGGGTCTGCCGGGCGATCCGCTGGATCTCCGTGACGGCGGTGCCGAGAGAGCCGTTCGGCGGCACGTTGAAGGAGATCGTGACCGAGGGCAGCTGGCCGGAGTGGTTGACCTGCACGGGGCCCGTGGTCTGCTCGTAGTGGGCGATCGCCGCGAGCGGGGTCTCGGTGCCGCCGGTGCCGGTGACCCAGAGCTTGTTGAGATCGGGGATGGTGCGCTGCGCGCCCGGGACCAGCTCCATGACCACGGAGTACTCATTCGTGCTCGTGTAGATCGTCGAGACCTGCTCCTCGTTGTACGCGGCCGCGAGCGTGTTCTCGATGAGGACGGGCGTCACGCCGAGGGACGCAGCGCGGTCCCGTTCAATCACGATCGTGACCTGGGGATTCGCATTGAGAAGGTCGCTCGTGACGTTGGTGATGAGCGGGAGCTTGCGCAGCGCGGTGGTGAGCTGATTCGCGGCGGCGTACAGCGCGGTGAGGTCGCCGCTCTGGAGCGTGAACTGGTAGAGCGCCTTGGAGGTGCGCCCCCCGATGCGGATGCTCGGAGGGTTCTGGATGTAGACGGCGAGGCCGGGGATGCCGCTGAGGCGGCGCGTCAGCTCGGCGAGCACCACGTCGGCCGGCGGGCGCCGGTTGGCCGGCTTGAGAGCGACGAACAGCGTGCCCTGATTCGTCGCGCTGGCCCCGCCGCCGCCCCCGAGGGCCGAGAAGAATCGGGCGACGTAGGGGTCCTGCGTCGCCCGCTGGGCCGCCTGGTTCTGGAGGCGCACCATCGCGTCGAACGATGTCCCCTGCGCGGCCTCCGTCGTCACCTGGAGCTGTCCGGTGTCATCAGGCGGGAACAAGCCCTTGGGGACCAGAATGAAACAGATGCCCGTGAGGATCAGGATGACGACGGAGAACGCGAGGGTGAGGGGGCGGTGGCGCATGACCCAGCCGAGGCTCCGCTCGTACGCGTGGAGCGCGCGCTCGAAGATCCGTTCCGTGAAGGCGTACCACCGGCCTTCGCGCTCATGGTGCTCCGATTTCAGGAACCGGCTGCACAGCATTGGCGTCAGCGTCAGCGAGACGACGCCGGATACCAGGATCGCGGCGCCGATCGTGATTGCGAACTCGTTGAACAGCTTCCCGATGATCCCGCCCATGAAGACCAGCGGGATGAACACCGCGGCGAGCGACAGCGTCATCGACAGGATCGTGAAGCCGACCTCGGCACCGCCGCGCAGCGCGGCATCCATGGGCGCTTCGCCCATCTCGATGTGCCGCACGATGTTCTCGAGCATGACGATCGCGTCATCGACGACAAAGCCGACGGCGAGCGTCAGCGCCATGAGCGAGAGGTTGTCGAGGCTGAAGGTGCAGAGGTACATCACCGAGAACGTCCCGATGATGGCCATCGGCAGCGTCAGGCTCGGAATCACCGTCGCGACGATGTTGCGGAGGAACAGGAAGATCACGAGTACCACGAGAACGAGCGCGAGGATCAGCGAGAACTTCACATCGTGCACGGCCGCCTGGATCGACACCGTGCGGTCGTACATCGTGTTTACGTGAACCTGCGGCGGGAGCGTGCGCTCGATCTGTGCGAGCGCGGCCTTGACGGCGTTCGCGACTTCCACCGTGTTGGTTCCCGGCTGGCGCGTCACGGCGAGGACGATCCCGCGGTCGATCGAATGCATGTCGCTGAACCACGCCGCCGCCTTGTTGTTCTGGACGTCGTCCAGGACGGTCGCGACGTTCCTCAAGCCGAACGGGCGCCCCGTGGTGGTCGGCGATGATCAGCTGGCGGAACGCGGCCGCGTTCGGGAGCTGACCGGTCGCCTGGACGGTGAGCGTTTGATCGCTCCCGTACAGGATCCCCGTCGGGATCAGGACGTTCTGCTGGTTGATCTGGATCGCGACCTGGTTCACCCCGATCCCCAGGGCGGCGAGCTTTTGCGGGTCGAGCTGCACCCGCACGGCGTATTTCTGCGAGCCATACACGGCGACCTGGGCGACGCCGTTGACCATGGAGAGCTGCTGGGCGATCGTCGTCTCTGCGTACTCATCGAGCGTCGCCAGCGGCAGCGAATGCGACGTGAGGGCGAAAAAGAGGATGGGGGCCGCGGCCGGGTTCTGCTTCCGATACGATGGGGGCAGGATCGTCGTGGGGAGATTCGGGAGCGCCTGCGAGATCGCCGAATTCACATCCTCGGCGGCGGCGTCGATGTTGCGATCGAGCGCGAACTGGAGGGTGACCGAGGTCGAGCCGAGCGTGCTGATCGACGTGATGTTGTCGATGCCGGCGATGGCCGAGAACTGCTTCTCGAGCGGCGTCGCGACGGTCGCGGCCATCGTCTCGGGGCTGGCGCCGGCCAGCGAGGCGTTGACCGAGATGGTCGGGAAGTCCACGGTCGGCAGGTCGCTCACCGGCAGCCGCGTGTAGGCGATCAGCCCGAAGCAGAGGACCCCCGCCATGATCAGACTCGTCATGACCGGGCGCCGGATGAAGAGGGCCGTGATGTTCACGCCGATTCCCGTCCGCGCCGTCAGGGGGACGGCGGAGCGGTCCTCCGGGCGCGCGCCTGTGTGGAATCGGGCGTCGCCGCTCTGCCGGCGGGGGCTGCGGCGCGCGTCGCCGGGCTCGGCAGCGCGGCGGTGCTCCGAACCGTGACCTTGGCGTTCGCCGTGAGGCGTGACTGCCCGTCGGCGACGACCTCCTCCCCCTCTTTCACGCCCGCTGTGACGACCGCCAGGCTCCCGTAGGTGCGGGCGATCGTCACGGCGCGCTGGTGCGCCGTGGATGTCTGGTCGACGACGTAGACGAACTGTCCCTGTTGGCCCGTCGAGACCGCAGCGACCGGGATCACGAGGGCGTCCTGCTGGACGTAGAGCTGCAGCGACGCCGCGACGAATTCCCCCGGCCAGAGGGTACCGTCCTTGTTGTCGAATTCGCCCTTGAGCAGGACAGTCCCGGTCGTCGTATCCACGGCGTTGTTGATGAATGCGAGCGTGCCCTCGACCGCAGGTCCCACCGGGGTCGCGCTCGCCGTCTGCACGCCGGTCATCGTGCCGCCGGGCGGACCGCCCTGCGTCGCGCCCTGGGCGATCCCATTCGCGTCGTCGCCGGCCGCCGCGGCGCCCGAATCGCTGGCGCCGGCCCCTGCAGAGCGATGGCGGAGCCGCGGGGGTCCCCCGGAATCCGTCGCGGCGCCGCGTGCCGCCGCGCCGACCGGCGCGCCGGCTGCGGGCGCGGCTCCTCCGCCCGCTCCCGGGCGTCCCCGCCCGCTGGCGGCGCCGACTGCCGTCCCCGCGGTGGTATCGCCCAGCGACGTCACGGGCACCGACACGGCGGACGATGTGCCGCTCTGGGACTGCACGGCGGTTTCGTACGCGGTCACCGGCAGCCGGGCCCCCGGCCCGGTGTATTTCTGAATGTCGCTCAGCGACGTTGACGGGACCGCGAACTCCACCAGGATCGGGTGGATCTGATTGATCGTCGTGAGCGTCGTGCTGCTCGCGCCGTGGACGGTGTTGCCGACGCGCACGTACAGGATCCCGGTGCGCCCGCTGATCGGCGCCACGACGGTGGAGTTGTCGAGATTGTACTTCGCCGTCGCGAGGTTCGCGGAATCGGCCACGACCGTCGCCTTCTGTGCCTCGTACGTGAAGTGCTCCTGGTCGGCTTGCTCCTTGGTGACGTAGTCTTGCCGCACGAGGTCCTGGTAGCGCGCATCCTCGTTCCGGTCGTTCTCCAGGGTCGCCGCATCCTTCGCGAGCGCCGCACGCGCTTGCCCGTACGCCGCAGCGTACGGGCGCCGGTCGATCTGGAACATCTTCTGGCCCTTGGCGACCTCCTGGCCCTCACGGAAGGCGACCTCCGTGATGACGCCATCGTCCAGCGATGAGACGTTGGCCGTCTGCTCCGGCGTGACGATGCCGTTGGCGAGAATCGTGTACGGGACGGGCGCCCGCCGAGCGGTCGCCAGCACGACGGGGACGGCCGCCGGCTGCTTGGGCGCCGCCTTCTTGCCGCACGCGACCACCACCAGCGCGAGCGCCGCGAGCGCCGCGACGGCCGGGGACCGCAGGCGCCTGCACGGCGGGCACGTACGGGACGCGGGACGCCTCATCGCGGAGGGGCTCCGGTCGAATCGGTGCGCAGCGGGATCTGCATCTCGCCGTGAATGCCGAGCGTGCCCGCATCATGCGAGAGCTGGGCGAGGCTGGAGTACCACGTCCATCGGGCCTGCGCCGACTGCGACCGCGCGCTCGCGAGTGCCGCCTGAGCCGTCACGACATCGAGAATGTTGCCGACGCCCTGTTTGTATTTGCCGATCGCGACATTGTAGTTGCTCTGGGCGCTCTGGAGGAGATCGTCGCTCGAACGCACGCGCGCCGTCGCGGTGCGCAGATTGTAATACGATGTGAACACCTGATTGATCACGAGATCCCGTTGGTATTCGGCGTTGGCGGCCTGCGCCCTTGCGAGCTCCTTGGCCTGCAGCACGTTGTACGCGTTCTGAAAGCCCTGGAACAAGGGGAAGGAGATCCCGAACGCCGCGACGTACGAGTTGCCGTTGAGCGAGCTGGGGTTCGCGAAGACGTAATTGTCGCTTCCGGTGAGTGACAGGGCCGGCAGCCCCTCGCCGCGCACCACGCCGACGTTCGCCTGGGCTTGCGCGGCCTGGGCGCGGAAGGACGCAAGATCCGGGCGCGAGCGGACGGCCTCGGCCACCAGGCTGTCGACCGATGCGGCGATCCCCTCGATCGGCACGTCGGGGGGCTCCGCCACGATATCGTAGGATAGATTCGCCGGAAATCCCATGGCGACCGCCAGCGATCCGCGCGTCGTCTGCACGGAGCCCTGGTCGGTCTCGAGCTGGAGGACCTCCTGTGACAGCGTCGTTTGCGCCTGCAGGACATCGGAAATGGTGGCGATCCCCGCGTTGTGCTGCGCGGTGGCCGAGGCGAGGTTGACGCTGTCTTCCTTCGCGCTCAGGCTGTCTCCGCTCGCGACAGCCTTGGCTGCGTTGTAATTGAAGTACGCCTGCTCGAGCGTCAGGACGACGGTCTGCACGGTCGCGTTGTGCGTGAACGAGGCGGCGAACGCGCCCTGCTTGGCGAACTCGAACGATGCGGACCGCCCGAAGTCGAAGAGCAGCCAGGAGGCCGAGGCGGTGGGGATCAGCAGGGAGTTGGTGCCGGATGCGCGAACCGTCGAGCCGCCGGCGCCGGTGGATTGGACGCCGGAGCGTGAGCTCTCGCGCTCCCCGTTCACACCGATGTTGAGCTGCGGGAGGTACTTCCCGTAGGCGGAGCCGATCGCCGCGCCCGCGGCCCGCGCCTCCGCATACGATTGGCGGGTGAGCGGGTTCGTGCTGAGGCCGATGTCGATCACGTTCGGCAGGGTGAGGTGCTGGACGCGCTCGGCGATGTCGGGCGGCAGCGCGAGCTTCGGGACCGAATCGGGAATCACCGCTTGCGGAGGCGGCGTCCAGAACTGATTTGGCGCGGGCGGGGCACTGGGTTTCCCGTCGACGTCGGGCGGATTATGGACGCAACGCGTCAGAGCGGCGGCGATACCCATGACACACGCCGCGCGCACGATTCGCCGCCACGCGGGCGCATTGACGTACACGTCGTTCACCGTTTGAGTACGCGCGACGTGGAGCGTTCGCTGACGGATGCGCGCGAGCCGGGGACCGGGGTACGCAGGTCGGCCGCGGCCCGGAGGACATAGTCGATATCCAGGAGCACGGCGCGGGCCTGATCCGTCGCCGTGCCCGCCCCGCCCGCGCGCGGCTCGCTCAGTCCGGCCGACCGCAGCCGAATCAGGTCCAACGCCAACGCTTCGAGAGCGAGACACGCGCGCTCCAGCTGGGAGACAAGCTCCAATCGGCGGTCCGCGAGGGCCGCCCGGTGCGCCTCCGGCGTATCCACGTCGAGTCGGTGCAGGGCGACGGCCACGATCCCGACCTGGTCGAGCAGGGCCTTCGCCGTCGGGACGATGTCCGGCACGAGAGCCCGCTCCGCCTTGTCGAGGCTGTCGTAGATCTGCACGATCGAAATCTGATCGGCCACCGCCCGGCGCACGGCCGGCCCGTAGGGCCCGTCGAGGACCTCGCGCGGAACGAGGCGCGTCGCGCGCGTCTCCGCCTGCGCCGTCGCGTTGGCCAGCGTGGGCGTGCCCTGTGGGCGCAACGTGCCCCGGTGCGCGCTCCGAATCCATCCCCACCGCCCCGGCCAGAGCGGCCCGAACGCCTCGGCGAGGCTCACGCCGTCGGCCATCAGCTTTCCGGCCCGAATCGCGATGGTCAATCCGAAGCCGAGTGCGACATAGATCGCCCACCATTCGTGGCGGTCCGTGACGAAATTGAGCCCGAAGAGAAACCCCGTCGTCGCCACGGCGGTGACGCACTGGCCGCGAAACTTGCGGACGCGCTTGTCGAGGAGAACGGCCTGCACGTCCGTCCGCTTCATCGTCGTGTTGCCCACCGCCAGGACGACGGTATCGGACGGCGGCGGCCCGGTCCCCGCCGAGCGCTCCGGGGCCGCCACGGGCGCGCCATCGAGCGCCGCGACGAGCGCCGCCGCGGTGGGGATCCTGTCGGCGGGATCCTTCTCCAGCAGGCGCATGACCACGTCCGCGAGCTGGGGGGGCACGTCCGGCTCGCGGTCCCGCAGGGGGACGGGCCGCTCGGTGACCTGCTTGAGCAGCATGCCGACGGTATTCACCCCCGCGAACGGCGGCATCCCGCAAAGCATCTGGTACGTGACGACGCCCAGCGAGTAGAGATCGCTGCGGCCATCGATCGCGCGATCGCCGGCGCACTGCTCGGGCGACATGTAGGCGGGCGTCCCGATCGCGACCCCGGTTGCCGTCAGCCGCGTATCGCCCCCCTCCCCCGCACCCGTCGTCAGCGCGCGGGCGATGCCGAAATCCGTGACCATCGCGCGCATCCCGTCGCGCGAGAGCAGGATGTTGTCGGGCTTGATGTCGCGATGGATGACTCCGCGCCCATGCGCGTAGGCCAGCGCATCCGCCACCTCCCGCGCGATCCTCCGGGCGTCGCTCACGGGGAGCGGGAATCCGGGAGCGAGCCGGGCGGCGAGGGTGTCGCCATCGATGTACGCCATGATGAAGTACACGATCCCGTCGCGCTCATCGACCGTGTAGATCGGGACGATATGCGGGTGCGTCAGCTGCGCCGCGGTCTCCGCCTCCCGCAGGAAGCGGAGTCGCACATCCGCGCGGAACGCCAGCTCGGGCGGGAGGACCTTGACCGCGACGGACCGCTTGAGCCGCTGGTCACGGGCGCGGTAGACGATGCCCATGCCCCCGCGCCCGATCTCCCCCGCGAGCGCGTAGCCGTCCCCCAGCGTCCGCGCCAGGCGCGTCTCGAGCTCATCCCCGACGGCCACGTCAGTAGGGCGCGATGATGATGCTGATCGCATCGCCCGGCGACACCCTGATCGCATCGCTGATCGGGGCCGCGACGCCGCCGGTTGGCGCGGCCAGAATGCGAAAAGCCACGGCCCGGTTGACGAACATCGGCGGGATCGTAAAGGCCGCGGTCGATTGCGCGGGCACGGTCCCCAGTGGGGCGCGCTCCGCGGCGTAGTCGACCTCGACGTCCATATCCACCGTTCGCCGATTCTCGACCCGGACGGTCGTGCCCCGTTGCCCATGCGATCCCGCGTTGAGCGTCGGGGGGGGGCCGCGATGACACGCCGCGACCGCCGCGGTCGCGAGCGTCACCAGGAGCGTGACGCCGGGAACCGGCGTGGTCGGGCACGGGCGTGCGGTAGCGCGCATGACGGTCCCCCCGCGGCAGCGGATGACGTGTCGAGTACTATAATTACGCGGACAGACGGTCGCGACCAGCGTGGACGGGGCCCGCGGCATGCAGCGCTGAGCGTCGATGATCGTCATCTTTCGGTCGTGACAACCGTTCCCCCGCCCCGGACACCGCGGCGCCTGCTGGCGCGGCTCCTCGCCAAGCGGACCCCGCCGGCCGCGGTCGACCACGACCGATTCACGGGACCGATCCGGGGCGAGCTGCTCGGGGTCGAGGGACTGGCCGAGCGCGCGCGCAGCCTGGCGCGCCAGCAGCGAACGGCACCCGCCGGCCAAGCCGAGCGCCGCGGCGTGCCCCGCGCCGGTCCGCCGGTCCTGCTGGGGCGGCTGGATGAGACCCAGCGCCTCCTCGAGTCGATCCGCGACACGCTCGGGGAAGCGGTCGAGCGCGGCGCCGACGTCAGCCCGGCCGGGGACTGGCTGCTCGACAATTTCTACGTCGTCCAGGAGCACATCCGGGAGATCCGCGAAGGGATGCCGAAGGGCTACTACCGCGAGCTCCCCAAGCTCGCGGCGGGAACGCTCGCCGGGTATCCGCGTGTCTACGACATCGCCATCGGCCTGATCGCGCACACCGAGGGGCACGTCGAGTTCGCCAACATCGAGTCGTTCGTGCGTGAGTTCCAGCGCGCCGTCACGCTCACGACGGGGGAGCTCTGGGCGATGCCCACGATGCTCCGCCTCGGATTGGTCGAGAACATCCGCCGGATGGCGTTGCGGACGGTGCAGCGCCTGGAGGATGTGGCGCGAGCGGACAGCTGGGCGCAGCGGGTCCGCGCCGCGGCCGAAGCGGACGCGCAGTCGCTGACCACGGCGGTCGCCGCGTTCGTCGGGGAGCACCCACCGCTCACGCCCGCGTTCATCGCGCGCTTCCTGCAGCAGATCCGCGCCTACCAGGCGAGCTGGCCGCCCCTTCTCTGGCTGGAGCAATGGATCGCCGACGAGAGCATGGACGCCCAGGACGCCGTGGCGCGGTCGAACCAGCGGCTCGCGCTCACGCAGGTGATGATGGCCAACAGCATCACGAGCCTGCGCACCATCGCGCGACTCGATTGGCCGACGTTCGTCGAGTCGCTGAGCGCCGCGGAGATCGTGCTGCGCCGCGATCCCGCGGGGACGTACCCCGAGATGACGTTCGCGACGCGCGATCATTACCGGCACATCGTCGAGGAGCTCGCGCGTGACGCGCCGCTCACGGACTACGAGGTCGCGCAGCGGGCACTCGAGCTCGCGCAGCGGGCGGCGGCCGGGCCGGATGGATCGGGGCCCTCGGACCGGCGCACGCACCACGTCGGATACTACCTCGTCGACGAGGGGCGAACCGTTCTCGAGGCGGTGATCGGCTTCGAGCCGCCGTGGCCCGCCCGCGCGTACCGCATGGTTCTCGATCAGGCGGAAGCCGTGTACTTCGGCGGCATCCTCGCGCTGACCCTGCTCGTCCTCGCGATGCCGTTCGTGTTCATTCGCCCGGGCTCCGTCGCGCTGACGCTGGCCGTCATCGCGGCGGCGCTGATCCCCGCCAACGAGGTGGCGCTCAGCATCATCCACCAGCTGATCACCCTCTACCTGCCGCCCCGGATCCTCCCCAGGCTCGACTTCGAGACGGTCGGCATCCCCGCGACGGCGCGCACGGCGATCGTCGTGCCGATCCTGCTCGGGAGCGTCGATGCGGTCAAGGATGCGCTCGAGCATCTCGAGGTGCAGTACCTGGCGAATCGCGGCCCCAATCTCTATTTCGCCCTGCTCAGCGATTTCACGGACTCGCCGACGGAGACGCGCGACGGCGATGCGGCGATCCTGGACGCCGCCCGCAGCGGCATCGACGCGTTGAACACGCGGTACGGGTCGGACACGCCGCTCGCGGCGGGCGATCCCTTCCTCCTGTTCCACCGGGCGCGGCGGTGGAATCCGCGCGAGGGCGTGTGGATGGGGTGGGAGCGCAAGCGGGGGAAGCTGGCCGAGTTCAACCGATATCTTCGCGGCGGGGCGCCCGGCGCGTTCGCCACGATCGCGGGCAACCCGGCATCGCTCACCGAGATCCGGTACGTCATCACCCTCGACTCGGATACGGTCCTGCCGCGCGGCGCCGCCGCGGCGCTCGTCGGCGCCATGCGGCATCCGCTGAACCGGGCCGTCTACGACCCCGCGAGCGGGCGCGTGGTCCGCGGCTACGGGATCCTGCAGCCGCGCGTCGCCGTCTCCCTGCCGAGCGCCAACCGGTCGATCTTCGCATCGATTCATTCCGGGCACCCGGGCGTCGACCCCTATACCACGGCCGTCTCCGATGTCTACCAGGACCTCTTCGGCGAAGGGAGCTTCACCGGCAAGGGGATCTACGACGTCGATGCGTTCGAGGGGGCCACGCACGGCCGCTTTCCCGAGAATACGCTCCTCAGCCATGACCTGATCGAGGGAGCGTACGCCCGCGCCGCGCTGGCGACCGACGTCGAGTTCTACGACGACTACCCGACGCGCTATCTCACCTTTACGCGCCGGAAGCATCGCTGGATCCGTGGCGACTGGCAGCTCCTCCGTTGGCTCGGCCGGACCGTTCCCGGGCCGGATGGCCCCGAGCGCAATCGCCTGTCGGCGATATCGCAATGGAAGATCTTCGACAACCTGCGTCGCAGCATCGTCGAGATCTCCGAGCTCGCTCTGCTCGTCCTCGGCTGGACCGTATTACCCGGCTCGCCGCTCCTGTGGACCGCGCTGGTGCTCCTCGGAATAATCGCGCCGTGGGCGTTCGCGACCACGCTGGCGATCGTCAGCGTGCCGCGCGGAAAATCATGGCGGGCGTACTATCGCGCCGTCGCGCGCGATGCCGTCGTCTACCTGCAGCAATTCACCCTCGCGGTCGTCTTTCTCCCGCACCAGGCCGTCGTGTCCGCGGACGCGATCGGACGCACGCTCTGGCGGCTCATCGTCACGCACCGCCATCTGCTCGAATGGCAGACGGCGTCCCAGGTGGAGCGCTATCTCGGTCACGGCTCGCCCCGAGAGGTCTGGCGCCGCATGGGGCCGGCCGTCGCCGTCGTCCTCCTCGCGGGCACGGCCGTCGTGGTGCACGACTTGCGCGCGCACACGGAGGTGTTCCCGGGAGCGGTCCTGCTCCTCGCGCTCTGGCTCGGGAGCCCGATGATCGCCATCGCGCTCAGCGCGCCGGTCGTCCACCGTGAGCTCGCGCTCAGCGAGACGGAAGCCGTGACCGCGCTGCGCTACGCCCTGCTGCACTGGCACTACTTCGACCGCTACGTCACGAGCGCCACGCATTGGCTGGCCCCCGACAACTACCAGGAGGCGCCCGCGGCCCAGATCGCGATGCGGACGTCCCCGACAAACATCGGCCTTCAGCTGCTCGGCACGGTGAGCGCGTGCGATCTCGGCTTTCTGCCAAGCGGGCTGGTCATCGAGCGCCTGGAGCTCATGTTCCGGACGTTCGAGCAGCTGCCCCGCGTGCGCGGGCATTTCTTCAACTGGTATGACCTCCGGACGCTCCGCGTGCTCCCGCCGGAGTACGTGTCGACGGTCGACAGCGGCAACCTGGCCGGTCATCTGATTGCGGTGAAGCAGGCGTGCCTCGCGCTCCCCGACGACCCGCTCTTCACGCCGCGCGTGTGGGCGGCGCTGCGGGAGGCGCTGGGCATGGCGGCCGAGGAGCTCCGCGGTCTCGCGTCGTCCGGCGCGATCGAGAACCCCACGGAATGGCAGGCGGTCCTGGAGGCCGCGGAGCGGATCCGCGCGGTCGTGGCCTCGCTGGCGCAGGCCGCGGCGGAACCGCCCGCCATCGACGCCGTGCAGGTTCTCGCCGACCGGCTGCGGGCCGCCGAGCGCGTCCTGCAGGACCGCGCCAGCCTCGCCGTCCGGGAATCGGCGTGGCTCACCTGGGGGCGCACGCTCCTCGACCGGTATGCCGCCGAGCTGAGTGCGGCGGGGGGCGCCCCCGCCGGCGTCGTGCCGACGCTGCGCGCTGCGGCCGCGACGTCGGGCTACGCGGCGGAGCAGATCGCGCGCCTGGAGGCCCTCGCCGCGCGCGCGGATGCGTACGCGATGGAAATGGATTTCCGCTTTCTGTATGATGAGCGGCGCAAGTTGCTCGGCATCGGCTACCACGTGCCCAGCGAGACGCTCGACAACACGTACTACGATCTGCTCGCCTCGGAGGCCCGCCTCGCCAGCTACGTCGCCATCGCCAAGAACGACGTTCCGGTCGAGCATTGGTTCTACCTCGGGCGCGCCCTCACGGCGACGTCGGCGGGCGGGGATGCGGCCCTGATCTCGTGGAGCGGGAGCATGTTCGAGTACCTCATGCCGGTCCTCGTCATGCAATCGTTTCCGTTCACGCTGCTCGACCAGACGTATCGCGCGGCGCTGCGGCGCCAGATCGCCTACGGGCGGGAGCGCGGCGTCCCCTGGGGGTTCTCGGAGTCCGCGTACAACCTCCGCGACCGCAGCCACGTGTATCAGTACCGCGCCTTCGGCGTGCCGGGGCTCGCCCTCAAGCGGGGGCTGAGCAAGGATCTCGTCGTCGCGCCCTATGCGACGCTGCTCGCGCTGATGATCGATCCGCACGAAGCGATGCGCAACCTCGCCGCGCTCGAGGCCGAGGGCGCGCTCGGGCCGCTCGGGTTCCGCGATGCGGTGGATTACACCCGGACGGCGCCCACGGAGCGCTGCGCCGTCATCGGCGCCTACATGGCCCACCACATCGGCATGGGTCTCGTCGCGCTGACCAACGCGCTCACGCGGGGGGAGTGGTGGCGCCGGTTCCACGGCGATCCGATCGTGCGCTCGGCCGAGCTCCTGCTGTGCGAGCGCGTCCCGCGGCGGCTGCTGCTGCAGGAGGCGCAGACCGGGGAGGCGGAGGAAAAATCGCGGCGCGGCGCGCCGGCCAGCGTCAAGCCGGCCGCCCGCGCGATCGATACGGCGAACACGGCCGAGCCCAAGGTCGCGTTCCTCGGCAGCGTGCCGTACTCGGTGATGATCACGAACGGGGGCGGCGGCTACAGCCGCTTCGCATCGGGGGCCGACGAAGCCATCGCCGTGACGCGGTGGCGCGCGGATGGAACGCTCGATGCCACGGGACAGTGGTGCTACATCAAGGATGTCACGCCGACGATCGCGGGGTCCGCCGCCGCGTCGCGGGCGGACGGCCGCGTGCGCCGGCTCCGGCGCGTCTGGTCGGCGGCCTATCAACCCACGGCGGCGGAGCCGGACTGGTACCGTGTGACGTTCGCCGCCGACCGCGCGACGTTCCAGCGCCGCGACGGCGACATTGAGACCACGCTGGAGGTGGCCGTCGTCCCGGACGATGCCGCGGAGGTGCGGCGGGTCACGCTCACCAACCACGGCTCGGCGGCGCGCGATCTCGAGCTCACGAGCTACGCGGAAGTCGTTCTGGGATCGCTCGATGCGGACCGCGCGCACCCGGCATTCCTCAACCTGTTCGTCGAGACCGAGTGGATCGGCCCGCACGCCGCCATCCTGGCCAGCCGGCGCCCCCGATCGGCCACGGAGCGGCGACGCTGGGCCGTGCACGTCGCGGCCGCCGGACGCGAGGTCATCGGGCCGATCACGTGCGAGACGGATCGCGCGCTCTTCCTCGGCCGCACGCGCGGCGTGCGCCGACCCGCCGCGCTGGATGACGCCGCGGACGGCGTGTTGTCGGGGACGACCGGCGCGGTTCTGGATCCCATGTTCGGTCTCCGGGCCCGCGTGCGGATCCTCCCCGGGCAATCCGCGCGAGTCTCCTTCACCACGCTCGTCGCCGACGACCGCGACCGGGCGATCGAGCTGGCCGATCGGTACAACGATCCGTACAGCGCCCAACGCGCCCTCGACCTGTCCTGGATGCACGCGCAGGTCTCGCTCCGTGAGCTGGCCCTCCCCCCGACCGATGCCGCGCTCTACCAGGAGATCGCCGGCGCCATTGTGTACCCGGTCGCGGCCTTCCGGGCGCCTCCGCACGAGCGGCAGGAGGTGCGCCGGGGGCAGGAAGCCCTCTGGGCGCTCGGGATCTCGGGGGATTACCCGATCGTCCTCGCCGAGATCGATACGACGGCGGGGGTGCCGGCGATCCGCGAGCTGCTGGCGGCCCATCAGTACTGGCGCTACCGGGGCCTGATCGCCGACCTGGTCATCCTGACGACGGATCCGCCGAGTTACCTGCGCGAAGTCGAGGATGCCGTGCGCATGGCCGTGCTGGCGTCGAGCGAGGCCCCGGTCCTCGACCGCGCCGGCGGAGTGTTGCTGCTCCGGCTCGACCTCGTCGCGCCCGAGAACGCCCAGGTCCTGCGCGCGACGGCGCGCGTGCGCGTGCCGTGCGACGGGCGGCGTCTCGCCGAGATGTTCGAGGCGCCGGAATCCGCCGTCGCGCGCGCCCCGCTCTTCGAGCCCGTCCGCCAGGGCGCCGGCGCCGTGAGCGTCGGGACGCTGGCCGTGGCCGCCGCCAAGGCCCGCCTGGGGGAGACCGCCGCGCGGACCGCCGGTGTCGACTCCGCGGCGGAGCCGGCGTATCCCAATGGAACGGGCCGTCTCCTCCCCGACGGCGCCTACGAGATCTTCCTCTCCGGCGACGCGACGACGCCCGCACCATGGATCAACGTGCTCGCGAATGCGCGCTCGGGCTGTCTCATCTCCGAGAGCGGGAGCGCGTGCACGTTCGTGGAGAACAGCCAGTACTTCCGGCTCACGCCGTGGCACAACGACCCGGTCGGAGACCCGTGCTCCGAGGCGCTGTACCTGCGCGATGACGAGACGGGCGAGATTCTGGAGTCCGACGCCGCAGCCTGTGCGCCACGCCGCGCCGTACGTCGTCCGCCACGAGCCGGGCGCGTCGACGTTCCGGCACACGCACGCGGGGATCACGTCTACACTCGTCGTCGGGATGGCGCCGGACGACCCGGTTCGCCTGGCCGTCCTGACGCTCGCCAACGACACGACGGCTCCCCGCCGGCTCACGGCGACCGCGTACGCGGAGTGGACGCTCGGCATCACCCGCGAGAAGAGCGCGGATCACGTGGTGTCGGCGTACGACCGGGAGACGGAGTCCCTCTTCGCGCGGAACCCTTCCGAGGCGTCGTTCGCCGACCGCGTGGCCTTCAGCGCATTGTCGGCCCCGCTCGCGAGCTTTACGGCGGACCGGTGCGAGTTCCTCGGGCGCAACGGGGACCGCGCGAGCCCGGCGGGCCTGGAGCGCGCCTTTCTGGGAGAGGCGGTGGGCGCCGGGCTGGATCCCTGCGCCGCCCTCCAGACGGTGATCGCGCTCGCGCCGGGCGAGAGGCAGACGCTCGTCTGGGTGCTGGGAGCCGCCGTCGGCGACGCGGCGGCGCGTACCCTCGTGCGCGCCTACCGGGCGGTACCGGCGGCGGAAGCCGCGCTCGCGGCCACGCGCGCCGGATGGCGCGACCGCCTCGCGACGGTGACGGTCCGCACGCCGGTGCCCGAGCTCGACGCGATGGTGAACGGCTGGCTGATGTATCAGGCTCTCGCGTGCCGGATGTGGGGACGCTCGGCTCTCTATCAATCCGGCGGCGCCTACGGCTTCCGCGACCAGCTGCAGGACGCGATGGCGCTCGTGTATGCCGAGCCGGGGCTCGCGCGCGAGCATCTCGTGCGCTCCGCGGGACGGCAATTCGCTGAGGGCGATGTCCAGCACTGGTGGCACGCCGATACCGGCCGGGGCATCCGGACGCGGTTCTCCGATGATCTCGTCTGGCTCCCCTTCGTCGCGGACCACTACGTGTCGGTGACCGGCGATGCATCCGTCCTGGACGAGCGAACGCCCTTCCTGCGCATGCGCCCGCTGGCGAGCGACGAGGTCGAGGTGTACGACAGGCCCGAGATATCGGACGAGACGGCGACCCTGTACGAGCATTGCCTGCGTGCGCTGCGCCGGGCGGCGACCGCGGGCGCGCATGGCGTGCCGCTCATCGGCTGCGGCGACTGGAACGACGGGTTCAATCGCGTCGGGATCGGTGGGCACGGGGAGAGCGTCTGGATGGGCTGGTTCCTCGGCGCGACGCTGCGGCGCTTTGCGGCGTGGGCCGACGCGCGGGGGGAGGGGCCCGTCGCCGCGGAGCTGCGAGCCCGCGCGGATGCCTACGTGGCGGCGGTCGAGCGGGAATGCTGGGACGGCGGGTGGTATCGCCGCGCATATTTCGACGACGGCACGCCGCTCGGCAGCGCGGTGAGCGGCGAGTGCACGATCGACTCGATCGCCCAGAGCTGGAGCGTGATCTCCGGCGCCGGCGACGGCGCGCGCGCCGAGCGGGCGATGGCCGCGGTGGACGAGTTCCTCGTGCGCGACGATGCGCGGATCGTTCTGTTGCTGACCCCACCCTTCGACACGTCGACGCACGACCCCGGCTACATCAAGGGGTACCTGCCGGGCGTCCGCGAGAACGGCGCCCAGTACACGCACGCGGCGCTGTGGGCGGCGCTCGCGCAGGCGCTGCTGGGACATGGCGCGCACGCCTTCGAGCTGTTGCAGATGGCCAATCCGCTGACGCGGATGCGCACGCCGGCGGACGTCGCGCGATACAAGGTCGAGCCCTACGTCGTGGCGGCCGATGTGTACAACGCGAGCGGACACGTGGGCCGCGGCGGCTGGACCTGGTATACGGGCTCCGCGGCGTGGATGTACCGTGTAGCGCTGGAGGCGATCCTCGGCTTCACGAAGCGCGCGGACACGCTGCGCATTGCGCCGTGCATCCCGGCCGCCTGGGACGGATTCGAGATCCGCTACCGTTACCGCTCAGCCGAGTATCACATCGTGGTGCGCAACGAGGCGCACGTCGAGAGGGGCGTCCGGGTCGTGATTGTGGACGGGGCCATGGTGTTGGGCGGAATCATTACCTTGGCGGACGACGGCCGGATCCACGAGGTCCAGGTCGAGATGGGTGCGGGGTAGGGAGCGCGCCCGGCCGTCTAGATCCCGAGGTCGAAAAGGTTGGTGACCGGGACCGTGAAGCCAGGGACGACAGCCTCGCCAGAGAGTATTCCCCCTTCCTGCAGGGTCGCCGGCGCGCTGTTGGGGTGGCGCACGACGACAGTCCGGCGCTCGTGGTCGACACACCACACAAGCGAGACACCGGCATCGAGATACAGCCGGACCTTCTTGGCCATGATGCGGGGTGTGTTACTGGGGGAGAGCATTTCGACGACGAGATCCGGCACGAGATATATGTAGCCTCTCGGGAGCGGCCGGGGCATGCGGTCCGACCGAAAGAACGCGATATCTGGTACGAGAACCGTTGTTCGCTGCGGGTTGAGCACGACGTGTATTTCGGGGCCGATAAAGCCCAGTCGGTGCGCGTCGATATACGACCCGAGGTGCTGGAGGAGACGGTACGTATAGAATCCGTGCCGGACATCGGGCGCCTTGAGGTACATCGTCGCGCCATCGACGATTGCGTAGAAGCGTCCTCCATCTGGCAGGCTGTCCAGGTCGTCCGCCGTCAGCGGACGCGAGCTCGATGGCGCTACACGAGCATGGGAGGAGTGGGCTGGCACGGGATGTTCGGCACGATGGGGAACGAAGGTCGAGCGCGAGGCCGGCAATCTAGGCGCGGCCCGCTCGACGGGGCAACGGTGGATGTCGCCCCGTGCGTACTCTCGTCGACCGGGCGCGCTCGTCCGGAATGCCCGTCTTGCTCAGATCATCGCGCAGCACAATCTTCTGCTCGATGGATTCGCCGCCGGACAGCATTCCGTCCGGGTCGTCCCGACGGCGGTGATCGCCATGTGACCTGGCGTAACGTCGGGCCCGTTTCGGGGACCATGTCACGATGACCTGGTTCATTTACGGGTACCGGCGCCTCACGTGGCGCCAGTCGGCCTGGCTGTTTGGCGGCATGGGCGTCGCGTGTGTGTGCGCGGCCATCTACATGAGCTGGCGGCTGGGCGTCGAGCTCCGCACGTGGCCCCGCGTCGAGGCACACGTGGACAGCGCGCAGGTGGTCACGCGCGCCGCCGCACGGTCTACCATGCGAACCGCGACGCAGCCTACGGCGAGTCCGCGGCTGACCTACGCCGCGCGCCTGTGGCTCACCTACGCCTACGACGGCCGAACGCACACGACGTTGGCGGACGAGAGTGCGGGCTGGAGCGACTATGGCTCTGCGGCCACGGCCGGCAACCACGCCGTCCAGTTGGGGCGCGTCACGGCCATGCTCGACCCGGCACGACCGGGATCGGCCGTTCTGCGTCAGGGGTCAGTGCTGGGCGTTTTCATCTTTCCGGCGGTGATCGCGTTCTTCGGGCTCGTGTTCGCCGGCTTTGGCTCGCTGGCGCAACGCGCCGGATCGCGACTCGGAATGGACACCCTGTCCGGCGAGCCCGTCGCCCCCGCTCCGCGCCTCGCCACCGCCATCCTGGGGATCCTGGGCGCGCTTTTCGTCGCCAGCGCCGGCATCGCCGCGGCGGTCGGCCCGCAGACCGCGGCGTGGACGCCGCTCGCGGCGCACGTCGATAGCGCCGACGCGGTCGCGGTATCGCACAACATGTATTCCGTTCGGCGCTGGTTGACCTACACGCTGCACGGGACGACCTATCACGCGCCGATCACGGCGAGCACGTCGCGGAACAGCTTCAGCGCGGTCAGCCGATCGGCCGCCGACGCCGTCCGGTCTGGGGCCGTCGCGGTCCTGGTCGACCCGCAGAATCCCTATCGGCTGACGACGACCGGAGCGAGCCGGGCCACCGCCGTGCTGATCCCCCTGTTGTTTGGACTATTGGGGATCGCATGTCTGGGTGCGGCCGTGTGGATCCACCGCACGGGAGCCGCGGCGATGCGCGGTGGCCTGCGCACGTTCCGGCCCATTGGCGGCGGCGCCCCGTACATGTGACACCGCGCGTCCACTCAGACGCAAAACGTTAGAGGCGGCGCAGCACCCCGCTGGGCGGCGCGCCGCGACCCGTCACGCCACGCGGTCCTTCGGCGGCTTCCCCGCGAAGAACGCCTCGAGATTGTCCAGCGCGCGATTCCCCATCGCGACCCGCGTCTCGGTCGACGCGCTCCCGAGGTGCGGCAGCAGGACGACGTTCTCCATGGCGACGAGCTCCGGCGACACCGCCGGCTCCCGCTCGAACACATCGAGCCCCGCGCCCGCGATCGTCTTCGCCGCGAGCGCGCGCACCAGCGCCGCCTCGTCCACCAGATCGCCGCGCGCCGTGTTGATCAGGAACGCGTGCCGTGGCATGAGCGCCAGTCGCTCGGCGTTGATGAGATGCCGGGTCTCCGGCAGAGCCGGCGCGTGCAGCGAGACGAAGTCCGACTCGCGCAATACCGCCTCGAGCGAGTCCCGCGATTCCGCCCCCACCGACTTTCCATCCGCCGGGGACACCGGGGGATCGTAGTACAGCACCCGCATCCCGAACCCCGCGGAGGCTCGTTTCGCCACCGCTCGCCCGATACGCCCGAGCCCAATCACCCCCAGCGTCTTCCCCGTCACCTTCGTGCCGAGATGATGCGTCGGACCCCAGCCCGTCCATTTCCCGGCCCGCAGCTCGCGTTCTCCCTCCGGCAGCCGGCGCGCCACCATGAGCAGGAGCGCGATCGCCGTGTCCGCCGTCTCGTCCGTCAGCACGTCGGGCGTATTGGTGACCGCGACGCCGTTCTGCTTGGCCGCCACCACATCGATGTTGTTGAAGCCGACGCCGAAATTCGCGACGATCTTCGCTCGGCGCGGCGTCGCCCCCAACACGTCCGCCGTGATCTTGTCCGTCACCGTGGGCAGGAGCGCGTCGGCTGTCCGCATCGCGTCCAGGAGCTGAGCAGTCGTCAGCGGCGTGTCCGCTGTATTGAGTGTCGCATCGAACAGCGCGGTAGCCCGCTGCTCGACTGCCGCCGGCAGGTGGCGCGTCACGACGACGCGCGGCCGCGCCGCCGCGCTCACGCGACCGCCGGGGCGGACCGTCCCACGCGCTCGAGGACCCGGGCCATGGTCGAGCCGAGCTCCGACGGGCTCGGCGCCACGGCCAGCCCCGAGCTCCGCATGATCTCTGCCTTCTCGGCTGCGCTGTCGCCAAACGCCGAGATGATCGCCCCCGCATGGCCCATCCGTCGCCCGGCGGGCGCGGAGAGGCCTGCGACGTATCCCACGACCGGCTTCGACATGTTCTGCCTCACCCATAGCGCCGCCTCGGTTTCCTGCGGCCCGCCGATCTCGCCGATCATGAGCACCGCATCCGTCTCGGTGTCCTGCTCGAACCGCTCGAGGATATCGAGGAACGACGACCCATTGATCGGATCGCCCCCGATCCCGACGCTCGTGCTCACGCCGATCCCGAGCGCGGCCATCTGCGCGGCCGCCTCGTATCCGAGCGTGCCCGACCGTCCGACGATCCCGACGCGCCCCTCCTTGTAGATGTGGCCCGGCATGATCCCGATCATCGCTTTGCCCGGGCTGATCACGCCCGCGCAGTTCGGACCGATGAGCGTGGAGCGGCGCTCGCGCTGGTAGCGCCGCAGGTATCGCTTGACCCGCATCATGTCCTGCGCGGGGATCCCGTCCGTGATGGCGACGATCAGCTGGAGCCCGGCGTCCGCGGCCTCCATGATCGCGTCCGCGGCGAAGGGCCCGGGCACGAGGATCCCCGTCGCCGTCGCCCCCGTCGCGCGCACGGCGTCCTTGACCGTGTTGAAGACGGGGAGGCCGATGTGCGTCGTGCCCCCCTTGCCCGGCGTCACGCCGCCAACGAGGGTCGTCCCGTACGCGACCATCTCCTTCGCGTGGAACGTTGCCTTGTCCCCGGTGAACCCTTGCAGGATGACCCGCGTCGTCCGGTCGATCAGGATGCTCATCGCGCGGCCCCCGCGAGCGTGGCGGCGCCCGGGACGGTGCCGTTGAGTCGGGCCGGGCCCCCCGTCACCGCGTGGAGCGCGTCGACGGCCTTCTGCGCCGCGTCGGCGAGCGTGTCCGCCGTGATGATGCTGAGCCCGCTCTCCCGCAGAATGCGCCGCCCCTCCTCCACGTTGGTGCCGGCGAGGCGCGCGACGATCGGCACGGTGATGTGCTGCTCGCGGGCGGCGTGGACCACGCCCTGCGCGATCCAGTCGCAGCGGTTGATCCCGGCGAAGATGTTGACGAGCACGACCTTCACGCGCGGATCCCCCAGCACGATACCGAAGGCGGCGGAGACGCGCTCCGGCGACGCGCCACCGCCCACGTCGAGGAAGTTCGCGGGCTCGGCGCCCGCGAGCTTGATCATGTCCATCGTCGCCATGGCGAGCCCGGCGCCGTTGACGATGCAGCCGATCTCGCCGTCGAGGCCGACGTAGTTCAACCCGTGCTTCGACGCTTCCGCCTCGCGCGGGTCCTCCTCCGTATAATCCCGCAGCTCGCGCACCGTCGGCCGACGGAACAACGCGTTGTCGTCGAAGGTCATCTTGGCGTCGAGCGCGAGGACCCGCCCATCGGCGGTCACGGCCAGCGGGTTGATCTCCACCATCGTGGCGTCGAGATCCCGAAATGCACGGTACGCGCCGAGGACCGCGCGCGTGGCGTCGGGCAGCTGCGCGGCCTCGATGCCGAGCCCGAAGCACAGCTCCCGCGCCTGAAACGCCTGCATCCCGACCGCCGGCTCGATCACCACCCGGAGGAGACTGTCCGGCGATTGCGCCACGATCTCCTCGATCTCCATCCCTCCCTCCGGCGTCGCGACCACACACACGCGCTCGGCTCGGCGGTCGAGAACGAATCCGATATACAGCTCTTTCGCGATCGGCACGGCGGCCTCGACGTACAGCCGCTGGACGAGCTTGCCCTGCGGCCCGGTCTGCTTGGTGACCAGCCGCGCCCCGAGCAGCTCGCTCGCCGCGGCGTGCACCTCGTGCTCGCTGCCGCACACGCGCACGCCCCCCGCCTGTCCCCGGCCGCCGGAATGGATCTGCGCCTTGAGCACCCAGCGGTTGCCGCCGATCTCGCGCGCGCAGTACACGGCCTGGTCCGGCGTGTAGGCGACATTCCCGCGCGGCACGGGGACGCCGAAATTCGAGAGCAGCTCCTTCGCCTGATATTCATGGATGTCCATCGGATCCTCCTATCCCGCCGCCGCTGCCATCTGCGGCCGCGGCGTCTGGGAAGTGCGCCGTGCCTCGATCGCGTCCGCGAGCGCGACGATCGATTGCGCCTGCCGCGCCGACGCCGCATCGATCATCTTGCCGTCCAGCTGCACGGCCCCGCGCCCGGCCGCGGCCGCCTCGGCCATCGCCGCCAGGATACGCCGCGCCCGGTCCACCTCCGATGCATCGGGCGTGAACCACTGGTTCGCGGCCGCGATCTGCGACGGATGGATGGCCCACTTTCCCTCCACCCCGAGGGCCCGACCCCGGCGACAGGCATCCGCGTACCCGTCGGGATCCTTGAAGTCGCCGAACGGCCCGTCGATCGGGCGCAGTCCGTAGGCCCGGCAGGCCACGACCATCCGCGAGATCGCGAAATGCCACTGGTCTCCCGGGTAATCCGGGCTCAGCCCGCCGATGCTCGTGGTGCGCGCGCGCACGCTCGCCGAATAATCGGCCACGCCGAAGTGCATCGCCTCGAGACGGCGGCTCGACGGCGCGATCGCCTCGACGTTTGCCATGCCGAGCGCCGTCTCGATCAGCACCTCGAGCCCGATGCGGCGCGTGAAGCCGCGCGCGTCCTCGATCTGCGTGAGCAACGCGTCGACCATGTAGACATCCGCCGGCGTCCCCACCTTGGGAATGAGCACGGTGTCGAGCCGGTCGCCGGCGGCTTCGATGACATCCACAACGTCCCGATACATGTAGGGCGTGTCGAGTCCGTTGATCCGCAGCGACACCGTCTTGCCGTGGCCGCGCCAATCGTAGTCGCGCAGTCCCCGGACGGCGTGGGTGCGCGCGGGCGCCTTCTCCGCCGGCGCGACCGCGTCCTCGAGATCGAGGAAGACGTAATCCGCCTCGCCCGTGAGCGCCTTCGCGAACAGCTCGGGACGGGAGGCCGGCACCGCCAGCTCGCTGCGATGCAGGCGCTGGCGGGCCGGGTCGTGCCGTGTGAAGCTCACGCGGGTACCGTGGCGCGAGCCTTCTCCGTTCCGGGCCGGGCCCCGGCGACGCGGGACGGCGCGTCCGGCGGGCCGCCGCTCTTGACCTTCGCGCCGAGCGCGGGCGCCGTCGAGCGGTAATACTCCGCCGCGGCCGCGACGCCGGAGCCGGGGGTCACCGGGATGCCGACATCGCGCATCGCCATCTCCGCGCCCGCGAGGGCGCCGAGCAGCATCAGCTCATTGAGGTCGCCCAGGTGGCCGATGCGGAACAGCTTGCCCGCCACCTCACTGAGTCCGGCTCCGAGCGCCATGTTGTACCGCCGAAACGCCACGTCGATCACATCCGCCCCGTTGATCCCCGCCGGCACCATGACGGCGCTCACGGTGTCCGAGTGCCACTTGGGCTCCTTGGCGCACAGCGCGAGGCCCCACGCCGCCACGGCGCGGCGGCACCCCTCGGCCAGCCGGTGGTGGCGCGCGTACACCGCGTCGAGACCCTCCTCGAACAGCATGTCGAGCGAGGCGCGCAGTCCGTACAACAGCGGGATCGACGGCGTGTACGGGAAGTAGCCGGTCGCGTTCGCCTTGATCATGTCGCCGAGGTCGAAGAAGACGCGCGCGCATTTCGCCGTCTCGCGGTGCGCGAGCGCGCGCTCGCTCATGGCGATGATCCCGAGACCGGCCGGCAGCATGAACCCCTTCTGGGACCCGGTGATCGCCGCGTCGACGCCCCACGCGTCCATCTCGAACGGCAAGCTCCCGATCGAGCTCACGCCATCGACATACAGCAGCGCCGGGTGGTGGGTCGCGTCGAGCACCTTGCGGACGGCGGCGATGTCGCTCGTGACCCCCGTGGCCGTCTCGTTGTGCACGATGAGCACGCCCTTGATCTCGTGCGCGGTGTCCGCCGCGAGGGCCTGCCGGATGCGCTCGGGAGGCGCGCCCTCACCCCACGGCGTCTCGAGCACGTCGACCTTGAGCCCGAGGCGTTGGGCGCAGTCGATGAAGAGATGGCTGAACTGTCCGAAGCGCGGCGCGAGAACCCGGTCGCCCGGCGAGAGCGTGTTCACGAGCGCGGTCTCCCACATGCCCGTCCCCGTCGCCGGAAAGACGAAGGCCTGTCCCCGCTCCGTCCGGAAAACGGCCTTGAGGTCGCGCAGGATCCCGCGCGTCAGGTCCGGAAAGACGGAGGAGCGGTGGTCCTCCATGGGCCGGTGCATCGCCGACAGGATGCGATCCGGCACATTGGTCGGACCGGGAACGAACAGGAAATTGCGACCGGGCATGACAGGCCTCCTTCGCGCGGGTTCGGGTCAGTTGGAACCAAAACGGCCCGGCTGCATCCGTCAACTCACGGCCGCCGGTCCGCGCAGCCCGGCGACCAAGGCGAGAATCTCCGTCTCACTGACCACTTTCTGGGCATCGCAGAGGTTCTTGAAGCGGCCGAACGCCACGCGCAATTCCTCCTCCGCGAGCGGCTGCCCGAGCTCCTCGAGGCGTTTGCGAAACGCGTGCCGCCCCGAGTGCTTTCCGAGGACGAGCGCCGTCGGCTCCGCCCCCACCATCTCGGCATCCATGATCTCGTACGTGAGCGGATTGCTGAGCATCCCGTGCTGGTGGATCCCCGCGGCGTGCGCGAACGCGTTCGCGCCCACGATGGCCTTGTTTGGTGGGACCGCGACGCCCGTGCACCGCGAGACGAGCCGCGACGTCCGGACCAGCTCGCGCGTCGCGATCCGCGTCCCGGCCCCGAATTCGTCGCGCCGCGTCTCGATGGCCATGACGCATTCCTCCAGCGCCGCGTTCCCCGCGCGCTCGCCGAGCCCGTTGATGGCGCACTCGATCTGCCGCGCCCCCGCGCGCACGCCCGCGAGCGAGTTCGCGACCGCCAGGCCCAGGTCATCGTGGCAGTGGGTCGACAGCGTGACGCCCTCCCCGGCGGTCTTCACGTGCACGCGAATCCCGGCGATCAGGGCGTAGTACTCGTCGGGCATCGTGTAGCCCACGGTATCCGGGATGTTCAGCGTCGTCGCGCCGCTCGCGATCGCCGCGCGCAGGACATCGTAGAGGTATTCCCGGTCCGACCGTCCCGCGTCCTCCGGCGAGAACTCGACGTCGTCGCAGAGCGCTCGCGCGTGCGCCACCATGCGGCTGACGGTGTCGATCACCTCGGCGCGCGTCATCCGCAGCTTGTGCTCGAGATGGATATCCGACGTCGCGATGAACGTGTGGATCCGGGGTCGCCGGGATGGGGCGATCGCCCGCGCGCAGGACTCGATGTCCGTCTCGTTCGCGCGCGCCAGCCCACAGATCACCGGCGCGGCCGACTGCGCCCCCACTTCCGTGGCGATCGCATGGACCGCCTCCCAGTCGCCGGCGGAGGCGATCGGGAACCCGGCCTCGATGACGTCGACGTTGAGCCGCACCAGCTGGCGCGCGACCTCGAGCTTCTCCGCGCGCGTCATCGTGCATCCCGGGGCCTGCTCGCCGTCCCGGAGCGTGGTGTCGAAGATCCGGATCGTGTCCCCCTCCCCCACCCCCTCCCCGGAGGCCGGCTGCTCGCCGACCCGCGCGCCCTGCGCCCCCGCGGCCATCAGGCGCCCCCCGCTCCAGGGACGACTTCCTTGGGCTGCACGAAGGGCATCATCCGCCGGAGCGCGCGACCGACGCGCTCGATCGGGTGCTCGATGTCGCGCCGGCGGTAGGCGTCGAATACCGGCCGCCCGTTCACGTTCTCGGCGATCCAGTTGTTCGCGAAGGCTCCGCTCCGGACATCGGCCAGGAGCCGCTGCATCGCGAGCCGTGCCTCCGGGCCAATGATCTGCGGCCCGGCCACATAGTCGCCGTACTCCGCCGTGTCGGACACCGAGTACCGCATGTAGTTGAGCCCCCCCTGGTACATGAGGTCGACGATGAGCTTGAGCTCGTGCATGCACTCGAAGTAGGCCACCTCGGGCTGATACCCGGCCGCCACCAGCGTCTCGAAGCCGGCCTTCACGAGGGCGGATACTCCGCCGCACAGCACCGCCTGCTCCCCGAAGAGGTCCGTCTCGGTCTCTTCGGCGAAGGTGGTCTCGAGCACGCCCGCGCGGGTGCACCCGATCCCCTTGGCATACGCGAGCGCGTCGGCGAGCGCGCCGCCGCTGGCGTCCTGCTGAACCGCGACCAGCGCCGGCGTGCCGCCGCCCTGCACGTACAGCTCCCGAACGCGGTGGCCCGGCGATTTCGGTGCGACCATGCTGACGTCCACGGTGGCCGGCGGGATGATCTGCGTATAGCGGATGTTGAAGCCGTGGGCGAACATCAGCGTCTTGCCCGGCGTCAGGTGCGGCGCGACGCTCGTGCGGTAGAGCGCGGCCTGGGCGGTGTCCGGTGTCAGCAGCATGATCATGTCGGCCTCGCGCGCGGCGTCCGCGACCGACCGGACGGTGAGCCCCGCCGCTTCCGCCTTGGCGCGGCTCTTCGATTCGGCGTGTAGTCCGACGCGCACGTCGAGCCCGCTGTCGCGCAGGTTGAGGGCGTGGGCGTGTCCCTGGCTGCCGAAGCCGATGACGGCGATGCGGCGCTCGGCGAGCCGACCGAGGTCGGCATCCGCGTCGTAGTACAGGGTGGCCATGAGAGAGGAGAGGGGAGAGAGGCGAGAGGAGAGAGAAGGCGACAGATCGAGCTACTCGTCGCCGTCGGCTTGCGCGCGATAGGGACGGGGACTCGAGTCCACCGGGTTGCTCGCGGGGGTTGCGCGGGCGACGCCTCCTGCCGCCGTGCCGCCCGGGCGGGCGCCGGCACCGCCCGCTCCCCCCGATCCACGCGTCATCGCGATTCGCCCACTCCGGATCATCTCCTTGATGCCGAGGGGCCGGCACAGGTCGATGAACGCCTCGATCTTTTCCGGGAGGTCGGTCACCTCGAGGACGATCGTGTTCGCCCCCACATCCGCGACGCGCGCACCCGCGGACTCGGTCAGCGCGATCAACCCGGCGCGGGCGGATGCCGGCGCCTGCACCTTCACGAGTACGGTCTCGCGCTCCACGGTCGGCTCGTTCGTCACATCGAACACCTTGAGTACCTCGATCAATCGGTTGAGTTGCTTGGTCACCTGCTCGACGTTCTCGGCCTCCACCACCAGCGTCATGCGGCTCACCCCGCGTCGCTCGCTCGGGCCCACCGTCAGGCTCTCGATGTTGTAGCCGCGGCGGCGAATGAGACTGATGACGCGGTGCAGGACGCCCGGGTGGTCCTGGACGAGCGCCACGATCGTGTGCGTCACGTGTCGTCGCCCTCCGCGTGCTCGCCCACGGCGACGAGCATCTCGCCGATGCTCTTTCCCTGCGGGACGATGGGGAACACGTTGACCTCGCGCTCGACCCGGAAATCCAGCAGCACGACCCCATCGTGGGCCCACGCCGAGGCGATCGCCGCATCCACCTCGGCGACCTGCTCGACGGTGACGCCGCGCACGCCGTACGCCATGGCCAGCGCCGCGAAGTCGGGACCCGTGAGCGGCGTCCCGCTGTAGCGCTTCCCCTCGAACAGCTCCTGCCACTGGCGCACCATGCCGAGATAGCCGTTGTTCACGACGGCGATCTTGACGTTGCGCACCTTCTCCTGCACCATGGTCGCGATTTCCTGATTCGTCATCTGGAAGCCGCCATCCCCGACGATCGCCCAGACGGTCTCGTCGGGGTTCGCCAGCGCCACGCCGAGCGCGGCGGGCACGGCGAAGCCCATCGTGCCGGCCCCGCCGCTCGTGATGTGGGTGCGCGGACGCCGCCAGTCGAGGAGCTGCGCGGCCCACATCTGGTGCTGCCCCACGTCCGACACGACGCGGTAACCCTGGCCCCGGGCCGCGTGCTCCACGAACGCGCGGTTGAGCGCCGCGTACACATCGTGCGGCATGAGCGACGTGGTCTCGGGGCGATTGAGCTCCTTGTGCCGTCCCTGAAAGCGGTCCTGCATGTCGCGGATGTGCGTGAGCCATACCGCGCGCGCCGGGCGCCGGACCTCGACCGTCGGCGCGGGCCGCTGCGCAAGGTCGTCGAGGAGCGCGCGGAGCACCCGCCGCGCATCGCCCACGATAGGCACCGCCACGCCGACGTTCTTCCCGATCTCGGAGGGGTCGATGTCGACATGGATCACGCGCGCCCGCGGCGCGAAGGACGCGGCCTTCCCGGTCACGCGGTCGTCGAAGCGGCCCCCGATGTTGAAGAGCACATCGCACTCCTGGATCGCGCGATTCACGTGGACCCAGCCGTGCATCCCGGGCATCCCCAGACTCAGCGGATGCTCCTCGGGAAATCCGCCCAGTCCATGCAGCGTCGTGATCACGGGGACCCCGAGCCGCTCCGCCCACTCGCGCAGCTCGGCGCTCGCGCCGGATTGGATCACGCCGTTGCCCGCGAGGATCAGCGGGCGCTCCGCCGCCAGCATCACGGTGACCGCCTCGCGCACCTGCCGCTTGTGCCCGTCGAGCGTGGGCTTGTACCCGGGCAGGTCGAGCGGCGCGTCCCAGTTGGGCACCGTGTGCGCCTGCTGCGCGTCCTTCGTGATGTCCACGAGAACCGGCCCCGGTCGGCCGGTCGAGGCGAGGTGAAACGCCTCGTGCATGACCGAGGGGATCTCCTCGACGCGCTTGACCAGATAATTGTGCTTCGTGATCGGGACCGAGATCCCGGTGATGTCCGTCTCCTGAAACGCGTCGCGCCCCAGGACCAGGCTGGACACCTGACCGGTGATAGCCACGAGGGGCGTCGAGTCCATCCACGCGTCGGCGATGGGGGTGACGAGGTTCGTCGCTCCGGGTCCGCTCGTCGCCACGCAGACTCCGACGCGTCCCGTCGAGCGGGCATAGCCCTCCGCCGCGTGGCCAGCCCCCTGCTCGTGCCGGCACAGCACGTGGTGCAGGCGGTCCCGGTATTCGGGGAGCGCGTGATAGAACGGCATGATCGCGCCGCCGGGGATGCCGAAGATCACGTGCACGCCCTCGCGAATCAGGGCTTCGCACATGATCTGCGCCCCCGTGCGGCGCCCTTCCGGCGACGGGGCGCTCACGCCATCGCCTCGGTCAGCATGGCCCGCGCGCCGGCCGCGGCGCGCGGCGTCCCGTCCCCGGGTACCTCGAGCACCGCGCCGCGGCTCGCGTTCGTCACCATCGCCGTATAGCGCGCGAGCCACCCGCGGTGATATTTGGGTGCGGGCGGCCGCCACCGCGCGAGGCGGTCCGCGAGCTCGGCGTCGGAGACCTCGATCTCCAGCGCCCGCGCGGCGAGATCGATCGCGATGATGTCGCCGTCCCGCACGAGGCCGATCGGCCCGCCCTCCGCCGCCTCCGGCGAGATGTGCCCGATGCACAGGCCACGCGTCCCGCCCGAAAAGCGGCCATCGGTGAGCAGCGCGACCTCGCCCCCCAGAGGCATCCCCTTGAGCATGCTCGTGAGCGAGAGCATCTCGCGCATCCCCGGCCCGCCCCGCGGCCCCTCGTTCCGGACGATCACGACGTCACCGGATCGTATCGTGCCGGCGCGTGTCGCCTCCAGGGCGTCCTCCTCGCATTCGAACACGCGCGCGGGCCCGCGAAAGGTCATCTCGTGCTGGTCCACCGCGCCGACCTTGATGACGGCGCCGTCCGGCGCCACGCTGCCGAACAGGATCGAGAGCGCCCCGCGCGGCGAATGCGGGCGCGCCGCCGGCCGGATGCACGCGGGATTGTGGTTGACGACACTCGCGAGGTTGTCGCCGAGGGTCTTTCCGGTGACCGTGGGTGCGTCGAGGGACAGCGCGCCCGGTACCGTCGACAGCTCCTTGAGGATCGCCGGCACCCCTCCGGCGGCGTGAACGTCCTGCATGTGCCATTGCCGGTCCCCGTCCCACGCCGGCGAGACCTTCGCCAGATGCGGGACCCGGGCCGCCACATCATTGAATCGGCTTATCGGATATTCGACACCCGCCTCGATCGCCAGCGCGAGCACGTGCAAGACCGTGTTGGTCGAGCCCCCCATGGCCATGTCGAGCGCCATCGCGTTGTCGATGGCCTGGGCCGTCACGAGATCGAGGAATCGCACGCCGGTCCGACAGAGCTCGATCAGGCGGCGCCCGGCCTCGGCCGCGAGCGCATGGCGGTCGGGGGAGGTCGCGAGGATCGACCCATTGCCCGGCAGCGCGACGCCAAGTGCCTCGCACAGGCAGTTCATCGAGTTCGCCGTGAACATGCCGGAGCAGCTGCCGCACGTCGGGCACCCGAGCGTTTCGAGCTCCTCGAGCCGGGCATCATCGATCGTCCCCGCCGCGCGCTGACCGACGCCCTCAAAGACCGAGATCAGGTCGATGGCCTTGCCGGACCGGTCGACCCCGGCCGCCATGGGACCGCCCGAGACGAAGATCGTGGGGATGTTCACCCGCGCCGCGCCCATGAGCATCCCCGGGACGATCTTGTCGCAGTTGGGAATGCAGATCATGGCGTCGAAGCAGTGCGCCCGCGCCATCGTCTCGACCGAGTCGGCGATCAGCTCGCGGGAGGGCAGGGAATAGCGCATCCCTTCGTGTCCCATCACGATCCCATCGTCGACGCCGATCGTGTTGAACTCGAACGGGATTCCTCCGGCCGCGCGGACCGCGGCCTTCACGACGCGCCCGAACTCCTGCAGATGGACGTGTCCCGGGATGATGTCGACGTAGGAGTTGCAGACCGCCACGAAGGGCTTGTCGAAGTCGCCGGCGTCCCGGATCTGACCCGTCGCGCGTAGCAGACTCCTGTGTGGCGCGCGCTCGAATCCGCGTTTGATTGTGTCGGAGCGCATGATCCCCCGGGTAAGACGCCCACGAACGAAACAGCCCCTCCCGGTCGGGGAGGGGCTGCGGCTTCCGTCATCCTGCTCCGCTTACGCTGCCTGCCTCCCCAATGCCGAACGGTCCTGCGCGATAAGCAGGACGACGATAAGGAGGACGAGGAGCAGGCTCGCGGCGGACGGCAGCATGAACAGCGGAAGCTAGGGACTGATCGGGTTCTGTCAAGCTGAAGGACGGGGCGGGATCGACGCCGCCGCGGCGACGCTAGTGCACCTAGTGCACCTCGAACGGGGCATCGGCGTTCAGCGACGTCTGCGCCACGAGATCCCGCAATCCCACGCGTATCACGTACGCGCCGGGCCCCACGTTCCCGGGAAGCGTGACCGTGCCGGAGAGGGGCACGAAGAAGGTCGGCGGGCGATAGTTCACCGCGGCGGTCAGCTGGCCCCAATCGGTCTTCCCGAGGATCGTGGAACCCGACGGCCCGAGGAGCAGGACATCGACGTGGAAATCGGGGACCGAGTCGCGGAAGCGCACGCCGAACGCACGCCCGGTGAAATACAGGGTCTCGCCGGCATGAAACACGGGCTGCGAGAGCGCTGGGCCGCCCTCCGTCGTCGACAGGCCCAGGCCACGCATTTCCAGCTTGTCGGCGGGCGCGACTGCTGGGGCATTAATGCTGAACGTTGAGGCGAATGTCGCGTCCTGACCGCCGATCGCATCGCGGACACGGATGCGCACCGCATACGCGCCCGGGGGTACGTAATCCGGCAACCCGATGTCGAAATGCCCGTAGATCGGAGCGCCCGTCGCGTCCGTGGCGTCAACATTGGCGTGGAGCGAATCCCCCAGCGCCAGGCCGTTCGGGTCCACGGAGAGGATGCGCATCGCCACCTTGACCTGGCCCTGCGGGCCATGCGCAAATCCCGTGATCTGGTACTTCGCGAACAGGTGGCTGCCAGGTGTATACGGGCCGGTGTGCGGCGGGCCATCCGCACCCTCCGTCCACGTAAGGTCGGCGAGCTTGAGCCCAGATCCGCGCGCAGCCGTCGCCGCGACGGACGTCGCGCCGCCGGACGCCGCCGCCCTCGGTAGGGCACCCGTCTCGGCCCCGGCGCGCCGGATGGAGAGGATCGCAACGACTCCCGCAATGACGGCACCCGCGAGCGCGACGCCGCCGGCGATCCGGACGTTGCGCGTGCCGGGGCCGCGGACGACGACCGTACCGGCAACGCGATCACCGAGGCGCTGGCGGAGACGCGAGAACGCGGCGATGATCCACCCCACCAGATAGACCGCGAAGCCATCGACGATGCGGAGGAGATTGCGCACGAGCGACGCATGGAAGTCCGCTTTCCCGCCGTCGACGCGGCGGACGCGTATGCCGACGATGGCTTTTCCGAACGTCGCGCCGAACAGCCCCTCCAGAATCCAGTAGTACAGGAAGCAGACGAGCCCGGTGAGCAGCAACGTCGCGGCCGCGGGGAGGCCGGCGAGCTCGAACCCGCTGGTCGTCACCCCGCCCCAGCGGAAGGCCGCCCAGTTCCCGATAACCGCAAATGCGAAGACCACGACGATCGTATCGAGGATCAGCGCGAGGGCGCGGTCGCCGAATCCGGCGATGTCTCCCTCCCCGGTCGACCCGGGCGCCGGAGGCGTGGGGGTGGGGGCGGGGGTGACGCTGGCTGGCGTGGGCCCTGCGTGGCTGGTCGGCTCACTGGTCGGCTCAGCAGTATCTGTCGCGGTCATGCACCCCCCCCGATTTCCAGTCTGACGTGGACATGTCCGTCCGCCGGTTCAGAGTCACCGCAGGGGGCGCCGTGTTACCGTTGAGCGGTTCCTTCCCAATGCCGAAGGGCGGTAATACCTTGGCCTGTACGGATATGGAGACCAGGGGCACGAGATCCCAAGGGGCCGAATGATCGAGTCGCGGGAGGCGCCGGATGAAGTCACGCCGGTAGCGGGCTCGAGCGCGGGTCCTGTCGATGCGGCGGGCTCGCCGGGGCCCGGGCCAGACGCGCCGACGTCCCTGCCAACGGAGGGGGAATTGGCGGCCCGGTTTTGGGACCGGATTCGCGTGTTCGCCGCGCGCCGACTCGGGGAGGCTGAGGGGGCGGAGGACGTTGCCCAGGAGACGCTGCGACGCGTGGGAGATGCGGTCCGCACTGAGCGGATCGAGAACCCGAACGCGCTCGCCGCGTTCGTGTTCCAGACGGCGCGCCACGTCTGCATGCAGCTGCACCGGTCGAAAGCGCGGGAACGCCGGGCGCTCGAACGGGTGTCCGGAGATCACGCCGCGCACGGACACCCGAGCGATGCCCTGGCGGCGCTGATCGTGGAGGAGCGCCGGACCACGGTGCGGACCGCACTCGGTGCACTCGAGCGACCCGACCGCGAGCTGTTGCGCCTTGCCTACTACGACCAATTGAGCGCCGACGAGATCGCCGCGCGACTGAACAGCACTCCCGGGGCTGTCCGTGTGCGCAAGCACCGGGCGCTCCGCCGATTGGCGCATCGGCTCGTGCCCATGACGCTCGGCAACGCGACGCCGGCATCGGGAACCTAGTGTCTATGGCCGATACCGGACAGGACTGCGATCTCGCGGAAACTGCGGATCTCGAGCGGGAATACCTCCGCGGATCTCTGACGCCAGCCGACGCCGAGGCCTTCGAGGCGCACTATTTCGCGTGCGATCGCTGCTGGGCGTCGCTCGAGCGTGCCATCGAGCAGCGCGCGGCGTTTGGCGGCATGAGCGAGACCCGGACCGTGCGGCGCCCGGGCCCGGCGCGTCGCGTGACGGGCGCGGGATGGCCGCTCGCCGTCGCGGCATCGATCGTCCTGGTCATGGCGGGGAGTTGGCGCCTCACGAGCGCGCTGCGCCGCAGTCACGCGAGCGACGACACGCAACGCGGTGTGGCCGCCGCGATGGCCGTGCACGCCGTCGCCGCCCCCGGAGCCCTGACGGCCGCCTGGGGTCCCGTGCGCGGCGCCGAGCGCTATCGCGTGCGCCTCTTCGCGTCCGATGGCACGGTGCTCATCGAGCGAACCGTGACGGACACGATCGTCGGCATCCCGCGCGATTCGCTCGCCGCTCGGCCCGGTATCGCCTACTGGAGTGTCGAGGCTCTCGATGCGACGCGCCAATCGGTCGCGCGCTCTCCTCTCGTAGCGACGACGCTCGACTCGTCGCGATGAGCGGCGGGTGGGGCGCGCGGCTGCCGTGGCGCATCGCGCTGCTCGTGTCGGCGGCCGGATGCGCGCACGATCGCGCGGCCCCGCGCGCGTCCGCATTCGTCGTCGCCGACAGCCTGCGTCGGGAAGGACGGTCGGCCGAGGCGGTCGTGCGCTACGGCGTTCTGCGCGACTCCTTTGCGGTGCTCCACGATTCGGTCAATCTGTGGCGCGCCCAGCTCTGGCTCGGGGACGCCCTGACGGATCTCGGTCGGCGCGACAGCGCACGCGCCGTGCTCGATGGCGCACTCGCGCTGGCCGGCGTCGACGCGGATCGCGTCGGATGGACGCGTCACGTCCGGAGCATCTACTTCGACCGGCAGGGCAAATTCGACTCGGCCTTCACCGAGGCGACGCGGGCCCAGGCGGCGGCGCGCGCCGCGGGCGACCGGCTGCTCGAGGCCGCGACGTATCATGCCATGGGGCGGATACATTCGCTGACCGGGCGTTATCGCGAGGCGCTGGACGACAATACGCACGCGCTCGCGCTGGAGCGCGCGAGCGTCGGCGACACGTCGCGGGCCGTCGCGGGCGAGCTGAGCGAGATGGGCATCGAATATCGGCACCTCGGGCGGTTCACCGAAGCCGAAGACGCATTCGAGCGCGCGCTGGCGTACGAGCGCACGCATCGCAACCCCGAGGGAATCGCCCGCGTCTCGTCCAATCTGGCCAACGTCTACGTGGCGATCGGCGACGACGCCCGGGCGCTTCCTCTCATGCTCGACGCGCTCCGGGGAGCGGAGCAGACGACGAACGTGCGCGGCGAGGTGTACGTGCACGGAGACCTGGCGGAGCTGTACGTGCGGGCCGGCGATCTCGACGCCGCCCGGCGTCACCTCGCGGCGGGGCTCGCCCTCAACCGCGACGGCTTTCTTGCGTACGGCCGGGTCCAGGCGCTCGACGCGCTCGGCCACGTGGAGCTCGCCGCCCACCGCGGCCGAGTCGCGGAGGCGATTCTCGATTCGGCTCGCCGTCTGGCGGATTCCGCGGGGTTCGGGCGGGAGCGCGTGGCAGCGCGCGCCGGTCTGGCCCGCGCCGCGGCGATGCTGCGTGAGCCCGACGCCGGGGTCGCCTGGGGCCGTCGCGCGGTCCGGATCGCGGATTCGTTGGACGATCCCGACGCCGAGGTCGAAGCGCGCGAAGCGTATGCGGCCGTGCTCGATGCCGCCGGGCGCGCGGAGGCGCTGGATACATACCGGCGCACGATCGCCCTGCTCGAATCGTGGCGCGGCCGGCTCGCACTCGGCGATCTGCGCATGGGAGTGGCCGAGCCGCGTCTCGCGTCGTACGAGGGCGCCATCGCCATCCTGCTGCGCCAGCGGCGCGCGGCCGAGGCGTTCGATGTGGCCGAGCATGCGCATGCACGCCTGTTGCTCGAATTGATGGCGGAGCATTCGGCGGGCGCGGCCCATTCGTATGGGGAAGAGCTGCGGGAGCGGCTGCGCGAGCGATTTGCCGAATCGAGCGATCGACCGGTCGCCGAGCGACCGGCGTTGGATAGCGGGATCCTGGCGCTGACCGATTCCGTGGAGCGGGTCGAGCGCGCCGACGCGCGCGGCGGCCCGGCGGGTCTCGTTCGTTCTGCCGCGCCCGCATCGCTCGCCACGGTCCAGCGCGATCTGGTCGGGCCGGGCCGCGCGCTCGTGGCATTCTTCTGGGGCGACGACGGGGTGTACGGCTGGTGGATCACGGGCGCCTCCGTTCGGGCTGCCCGGATCGGCGGCGCGGATTCGCTGGCGGCGCTCGTCGGCTTTTTGCGCGACGCGATCGATGATCCCGAGAGTCCGGTGCCGTGGGCGGCGGCGGCGGAACGAGCGTACGCGACGTTCATCGCTCCGCTCGCGCCGGACACGGCCTCCGAGGTCCTCGTGGTGCCCGACGGGCCGCTCGCCTACGTCCCGGTCGAGGTGTTCGTGCCACGCGCCGGCGGCGCGCCATGGGGCGCGGTCCGGCGATTCGCATATGGACCGTCGGCCGCGGTCCTGGCGGCGCTCGCGCAGCCGGCGGTGCGGAAGGGCTGGTCCCGGGCGATGCTGGCCCTGGGCGATCCGGCGCCCGTCACCGCGTCCGTCGGGCCCGCGACCGATCCACGCGGTCCCGCGGGAGGCGGGTGGGACCGGCTACCGTACGCCGCCGCGGAGGCACGGGATGTGGGCGCGCTGTTCCGCGGCGAAGGGGCGGACGTGCTCATCGGGACGGACGCGACGCTCGACCGGTGGCGACGCCTCCGGCCGGAGCGCTACCGCTACCTGCACTTCGCGGCGCACGCGGCGGTCAGCGAGCGCAATCCGGAGGCGGACGCGCTCGTGCTGAGCGGCAGCGTACTGGATCTCCCGGCGATTCGCCGGCTCGACCTCGAATCGGATCTCGTGACGTTATCCGCGTGCGAGACCGGTCTGGGGCGGCACGTCCGCGGCGAGGGGGTGTTCGGTCTGCCCCACGCCTTCCTGGCGGCGGGGGCCGGGGGCGTTGTGGTCACGCTCTGGCGCGTGGGCGATCGCTCGGCCGGCGATTTTATGCGCGACTTCTATCGTGCGCTGCGGACTGGCCTGACGCCCGCTGCCGCGCTTCTCGCCGTTCGGCGCGAGCGGCTCGCGGCCGGGGGGCCGATGGCGCATCCCGCGCGCTGGGCGCCCTTCGTCCTGGTCGGCGGGCTTCGCTGATCCGGCGCCGGTCCGGGGCGCCGCCGCGGCGGACGCCCCTACGAGCTCGCTTTCTGAACGACGATTTCGACTCTGCGGTTCTTCTGCCGGCCGGCGGGATCATCGGAGCCATCGGGTTTGGTGTTCGGAGCCACCGGGCTCTTGGCGCCGAATCCCCGCGTGACGAAGGACACCTTCGTGAGTTTGCCCTTGGTCTTGAACCACGTCTCCACGGCCGCGGCACGACGTTCCGACAAGCGCTGATTGTAGGCGTCCGACCCTTTCGCGTCGGTGTAGCCCTCGATGCGCACGGTGCCCGTCGCCTTGTCGTGGATGATGCCTGCGGCCTGGGCGAGGGTCTGTTCCGCCTTGGGCAGGATCGTGGACTTGTCGAAATCGAACAGCACGTCAGCGGACAGGTCGATCCGAATCTCGGTTGGCGACTCCTTCACGTCGAGGGATTGCACGCCACCCCCCATGTCCTCGACGTGCAAGCTGATGTCGCTCACCTTGGTGCTGATGTCGCTCACTTTGGATTGAGTGTCCGCGACGTGATTGGCCGCCTGCTGCGCGTCGGCGATGCCGGCGGTGGCGCTCACGAGCAAAAGCGCCTGCAGCGCGGCGCGCCGGGCGGCGTGTCCCCAACGGTCTGTCACGGAACGGGTCCCTCCGTCGCGTCTCAGCGGCTGATCGGGACGTCCTCCAGGGGAATGAAGTGCGGGATCTCGACGGTGATCTTCTGCACGTCGTCCGGGGGCGCGGGGAACTTGGCCCAGAGTGAGATCTGACTGCCGTGCGCGACGTTCGCGACGTTCTGGCTGCACAGGCCGTTGCCATCACCGTCGCGCTGGACGAAATATTTCTTCTTTCCGACCGGATCGATCAGATGGATTCCCGTCACGCTGTTGCCGTCGCGGCCGTACTCGTGGAACTGATCAAAGCTGATGTCTTTGTCCTGCGAGGTGTTGACCATGGTGAACTTCAGCGTCACGGTGTTGGGTCCCCGCTTGAGGTCGGTGATGATGACCTTGGTGTTGGGGAGCTCACCATCGCTCGTCACGAGCGCACCCGTTGGTGTCGAGGGCGCCGCGGGGGGTGGCGCGGCGGCGGGCGCTGGCGCGGCGGCGGGCGCTGGCGCGGCGGCGGGCGCTGGCGCGGGTTGTTGCGCCACGGGCTGCGGTGCCGCCGCCTGGGGTGGGGGCGCAGCCTGCTGCTGGGCCGTTGCGCCCCCCGTCCCGCCCGCCTTGCCGCAGCTCGCCACGATAGCCGCGACCACCATCACGGCCATCGCGGCGACGCCGGGTCGCCACGCACGCGTTCCGATCCTCCCAGTCCTCGACATTCCTCCTCCTCGCCGATTTTCCCGTGGTGTCGGACCCGGCCGGAGCCGACAGCTTGCGCATGACGCGGGCCTGGTGTGAGTCGCCGCTCGCTCGCGGGCGTTACAAAGGACATCGCTGCGTGGAGGGTGCCCTCACGCGGATGATCGGCGTCACGCAGGGGACGCTCACGACGTCACCGCCCTGACTCTCCGGCCCACCGTGTCGCGGCGAACCGGCTCAAACCGGCTCAGCCGCCGAGCGCCACCGTCACGGCCTCCCCCACTTCGCGCGTCGTCGCCGAGCGTGCGCCGCTCTCGGTGAGGTCCGCGGTGAAGATGCCGTCGTCGATCGTCTCGCTCACCGCCTCTTCGATCGCCAGCGCTTCCGCCTCGAGCTGCAGCGAGTGGCGGAGCAGCATGGCCGCGCTCAGGATCGTGCCGATCGGATTCGCGACGCCGTGCCCCGCGAGATCCGGCGCGGAGCCATGGACGGGCTCGTACAGTCCCATGCGGGTGGGTCCCGATCCCGGCGCGCCGAGCGAAGCCGACGGCAGCATCCCGAGGGATCCCGCGAGCATCGACGCCTCGTCGGTCAGGATGTCGCCGAACATGTTCTCCGTGACGATGACGTCGAAGTCGGTCGGGCTCCGCATGAGGTGCATCGCGCAGGCATCGACCAGAATGTGGTTCAGCGTCACGTCGGGGAATTCGTCGTGGACGACGCGCGTCGCGACGCTGCGCCACAGCCGCGACGTTGCGAGCACGTTGGCCTTGTCGACCGATGTGACCCGTCGCCGGCGCCGGCGCGCGAGCAGGGCGGCGACCCGGACGACGCGCTCGACCTCGGCGGTCGTGTACACACAGGTATCGAATACGCGCTCGCCGCCATCCGGCAGCGGTGCGCGTCCCTGCTCGCCGAAATAGATCCCCCCGGTCAGCTCCCGCACGACGAGGAGATCGACGCCGCGCAATCGGTCGGCCTTGAGCGGAGAGGAATCGACGAGCCCCGGATGCACCGTCACCGGCCGGAGGTTCGCGAACAACCCGAGCTCTCTCCGGATGGCCAGGAGTCCCATCTCCGGCCGCGCGGTCGCGGTCGGGGAGTCCCAGCGCGGTCCGCCGACGGCGCCGAGCAGAACGGCATCCGCGCGGCGACACCGGGCGAGCGTATCCGCGGGGAGCGCCTGGCCGGTGGCGTCGATCGCGCTGCCGCCGATCAGCGCCTCCTCGAAGGTGAACGTATGGCCCCACGTCGTGCCGATGGCGCGCAGGACGCGGACCGCCTCGGCGACGACCTCCGGGCCGATCCCGTCGCCCGGCAGGAGCGCGATCGTCGCGTGCATCAGTCGGTCCCCACGCTGTTCGTCACGACGCGCCCCGGGTGAGCGACCTCGTAGGCCCGAATGTCGTCGTCGGCCGCAAGGAGAAACCCCAGCTCGTCGACCCCGGTCAGGAGGCAGTGCTTCGCGAACGCGTCGACGGGGAAGGAGGCGCTCGTCCCATCGGGCAGCGTGAGGATCTGCCCCTCGAGGTCGACCGTCACCGTCGCGCCGGGGGTCGCCACGAGCGCCGCCACGAGGCGCGTGTGCGGGGCGGCGTCGATCGCGATGGGGAGGAGACCGTTCTTGAGCGCGTTGTTACGAAAGATGTCGGCGAAGTCGCGCGCGACGACCGCCCGGAAGCCAAACCCCGCGAGCGCCCACGGGGCGTGCTCGCGCGACGAGCCGCAGCCGAAGTTGCTTCCCGCGACGAGCACTTGCGCCGTGTGCGCCTCCGGTCGGTTGAGGACGAAGTCCGGCTTGGGTCGCCCGCTCGCGTCATACCGCCAGTCGGAGAACAGCTTGTCCCCGAGCCCGGTTTTGTCGATCGTCGTGAGATAGCGGGCCGGTATGATCTGGTCGGTGTCGACGTTGTCGGCGCTCAGGAGCACGGCCGGCGCCGTGAACCGCACGATGGTGGCGCGGGGGGCCGATCCGTCGGCATTGCGTCCCCCCCCCGTCTCCGGCCGTCCCCGCTCGGAAGTCATCGGCATGGTCATGGGCGTCAATGCACCAGCGTCCGCGCGTCGGTGATGACGCCCGCGATGGCGGTGGCCGCGGCCGTCAGCGGGCTGGCGAGGAAGGTGCGCCCCCCCTTCCCCTGCCGTCCTTCGAAGTTCCGGTTACTCGTGCTGACGGCGTACTGCCCCGGGGCGAGGCGATCGTCGTTCATCGCGATGCACATCGAGCAGCCCGCCTCGCGCCACTCGGCGCCCGCCGCGCGGAATACCGCGTCCAATCCCTCCGCCTCGGCTTGGCGCTTGACCTGTTGCGAGCCCGGGACGACCAGCATGCGCACCCCCTGCGCGACCGAGCGCCCCCGCAGCAGCGCCGCCGCCTGGCGGAGGTCCGAGATGCGCGAGTTCGTGCAGCTCCCGAGAAAGACGACGTCCACCCGCTTGCCGAGGAGCGACTCGCCCGGACGCAGATCCATATAGCGGAGCGCCTTGTCAAGCGCGTGCCGCCGCCCCGCGTCGCTCTCCGCTCCCGGGTCGGGCACGTGGGCGTCGATCGGCATCCCCATTCCGGGGTTCGTTCCGTAGGTGATCATCGGCGAGAGGCGCGACGCATCGAGCGCGACCGTTCGGTCGAAGCGGGCCCCCTCGTCGCTCGGCAACCGCCGCCATTCCGCGATGGCCGCGTCCCATGCGGCGCCGCGCGGGGCGGCCGGTCGGCCCGCGATGTACTCGAAGGTCGTGTCGTCCGGCGCGATCAGCCCGGCGCGCGCACCCCCCTCGATCGACATGTTGCATACGGTCATCCGCTCCTCCATCGAGAGCGCGCGGATCGCCGTGCCCATGTACTCGAACACGTGTCCCGTGCCGCCGTCCACCCCTTCCTGTGCGATGACGGCGAGAATGATGTCCTTGGCCGACACCCCCGGCTGCAGACGGCCATCGACGCGCACGGCCATCGTGCGTGGCTTGCGCTGAAGCAGGCATTGCGTCGCGAGGACATGCTCCACCTCCGACGTGCCGATCCCGAAGGCGAGAGCCCCGAACGCGCCGTGGGTGCTCGTGTGACTGTCTCCACACACGATGGTCATGCCCGGCTGCGTGAGCCCCATCTCCGGTCCGATCACGTGGACGATGCCCTGGCGGTCGTTTCCCAGGGCCAGCAGCGGAATGCCGAAATCCGCGCAGTTGCGCTCGAGCTGCGCGAGCTGCGCGCCCTGATCCCCCCCGACCACGGGAATCGCTCCCGCCGGGCGCGGGGCCGTCGGCGTCGAGTGATCCATCGTCGCCAGGGTGCGGTCCGCGCGGCGGACACCCCGTCCGCGCGCGCGCAGGCCCGCGAACGCCTGGGGCGACGTCACCTCGTGGACGAGATGGAGATCGACGTAGAGCACCGCCGGCGTCGCCGGCGATTCCGCTCGGACGACGTGCGAGCCCCAGGTCTTGTCGAACAGGGTCCGCGGAGGGGGCGCGGACGCGGCGGCGAATCGCGGAGAGGTCATGCTCGGGGGTCCTTCGAACGGGCAAGCGGTAGCTCCAGGCTGTCGACGAGCGCCAGCCAGCTGGCTTCAATGATATCCTCGGAACAGCCAACTGTGCGCCACCGGTCGGCCGAGCGGCCCGATCCGCGGGCCGACTCGATCAGCACGCGCGGCCGAGCCGCGGTGCCCAGGTGCTCGTCCACGATGCGTACGCGATAGTCCACGAGCTGGACTTGGGCCAGCTCCGGATAGCGGGGGAGGAGTGCCGTCCGCAGGGCCCGGTCGAGAGCGTTCACCGGTCCGGCCCCCTCGGCGGCCGTGTGGGTGACGGCGCCCTCGATGCGCAGTTTGACGATCGCCTGCGCGCGCAACGCGCCCCCGCTCCGTTGCTCTGTCACGATCGTGAAGTCGATCGGGATGAAGGGCGGTTCGTATCCGGGGTGCGCGCGGCGCAGCAGCATCTCGAACGATCCGGCGGCGCTCTCAAATTGGTATCCCCGCGCTTCCAGCTCTTTCACGCGCTGCAGGACGCCCGCATCGGCCCCGTCGAGCGGGAGCCCGAGCGCGGCCGCGCAGAGGCGCACGCTGGCACGCCCGGAGAGCTCGCTCACGACCGTGTGCGGGGCGTTCCCGACGACGCCCGGATCGATGTGCTGGTAGCTCTCCGGGACCTTGGCGACGGCGGCCGCGTGGAGGCCCCCCTTGTGTGCGAATGCGTTCTGGCCGACGTAGGGCGCGTGGCGGTCGGGGGCGAGACCGGCGACATCGGCCACGAACGCCGAGAGCGCGGAAAATCGCGCGAGCGCGTCGTTCGGCACGCACGAATGGCCGAGCTTGAGCTGGAGCGTGGCGGCGATGACGAGGAGATCGGCGTTGCCGCAACGCTCGCCGTAACCGTTGACCGTGCCCTGCACCTGCGTGCACCCGGCGGCCACGGCGGCGAGCGCGTTCGCGACGCCGAGACCGCAGTCGTTGTGCGCATGGATGCCGAGTCGGACATCGGGCAGCACGGCGCGCACGGCGCGCACGCTGGAGGCCACGGCCTCGGGCAGCGTGCCACCGTTCGTGTCGCAGAGGACGAGCCAGGCGGCCCCCGCCCCCGCGGCAGCGCGGATCGTGGCGAGTGCGTACTCCGGATCGCGCTGGAATCCATCGAACCAGTGCTCGGCATCGTAGATGACCTCGCGGCCATGCGCGGCGCACCAGGCGACGCTGTCGCCGATCATCGCCAGGTTCTCCTGGCGCGTGGTCTCGAGGATCTGCTCCACGTGGGCCGCGGAGCTCTTCCCGACGAGCGTGATGACCGGCGTGCCCGCGTCGATGAGTGCGCGCAGGTTGGTATCGGTCTCGGCACGTGTTCCCACCCGCCGGGTGCTGCCAAACGCCGCGAGACGCGCCTGCCCCAACGGCCGCTCGGCGAGCTGCCGGAAGACTTCGGCGTCCTTCGGGTTGGAGCCCGGCCAGCCCGCCTCGACGTACGCGATGCCGGCGCGGTCCAGCTCGTGCGCGATCTTGATCTTGTCCGCCACGGACAGGGAGATCCCTTCGCGCTGCGTGCCATCGCGCAACGTGGTGTCGTACAGCAGGATCGAGGGCGCAAATGCCGGTGAGAGCATATCGGGCTCCTGAAATCACAACGCGGCCCCCGAGATCGGGAAGCCGCGTGCCGGTGTCGAATGGAGCGTCGGAGCCGAGCCGACGCTGCTATCCGTGCGCGGGTGCGCCGCCTCCCGGCCGGAGGCGCGTAATCGACGGCAGGATCGACAGGGGAGTCAGTTCGGCGATCGCGGGATTCATATTACCAACGTCACGTAGCCAAATCAACGGCTGGGGGTTTGCGGTTACGTCGCACCGTCTCCTCTTCCTCTCCACTCACTGGCCATGACATCGATCGCCTCGCAGGCCCCGTCCGACCGCTCCTTCGTCGGGATCGCACAGTCGCTCCTGCGTATTTTCGCGGCGGCTGCCTACATGCAGCACGGTGCGCAGAAGCTCCTCGGCGTCTTTGCCGATGCCGGGATGCACGGGGGCGGACACGGGCTGCCGACGCGGCTGCTCATCGCGGGAATCATCGAGCTCCTTGGCGGCGGACTCATCCTCATCGGATTGTTCACGCGCATCAGCGCGTTCATCGCGTCAGGAGAGATGGCGGTCGCGTACTTCTGGGTGCATTTCCCCCGCGGGTTCTGGCCGATCGAGAACAAGGGCGAGCTCCCGGTTCTTTTCTGCTTCATCTTCCTGTTCTTCGCGGCCGCGGGCGCCGGTCCGTACGCGATCGATGCGCTGCTCGCGTCGCGTCGGAGCCCTCGGGTGGCTCCCGCGTGACCGCCGCGGGCGGTCCCCTCACGGCGGGGACGCGGGCTCCCGACTTCACGCTGCATTGCACGCCGGATCAGACGATCACGCTGAGCGAGCTGCGCGGACGCCCGGTCGTGCTCGCCTTCTATCCGGCGGATTGGAGCCCGGTGTGCGGGGACCAAATGGCCCTCTACAATGAAGTGCTGCCCGAGTTTCACCGGCATGGCGCCGAGCTGCTGGGCATCTCGGTGGATGGCGCGTGGTGCCACGCCGCGTTCGCGGAGGCGCGCCACCTGCATTTTCCCCTGCTGGCGGACTTCGAGCCGAAGGGGGCGGTCGCCGTGCGGTACGGTGTCTACCGCGCGCACGACGGGTTCGCCGAGCGGGCCTTGTTCGTGCTCGACACGGACGGCGTGATCCGCTGGAGCTACGTCTCGCCGGTGGGCGTCAACCCGGGCGCCGACGGCATCCTGGCGGCATTGGATGATCTCGGCGCGCGCCCCGGTTCCGCGGGTGCGCGATGAGCGCGCTGAGCGTCCCCGTCGGCCCGGCTGACCACGTCCGGGGACCGGCGTCGGCCCCGGTGACGCTCGTCGAATACGGCGACTACCAGTGCCCGTATTGCGGCGCCGCGTATCCCGTGGTGCGGGCGCTGGAGCGTCACTTCGGTCGGACGTTGCGCTTCGTCTTCCGCAACTTCCCTCTGACGCAGGTGCATCCGTACGCGGAGCTCGCGGCCGAAGCCGCGGAGGCCGTCGGCGCCCAGGGGAAATTCTGGGAGATGCACGATCTCCTCTTCACGCATCAGGACGCGCTCGCCGATGCGGATCTCCTCGCCTACGCCGAGGAGGCGGGGGCCGACGCGGCGGCCGTTCGACGCGCGCTCACCGCCCATACGTTCGTGCCGCGCGTGCGCGACGATTTTCGCGGCGGCGTCCGGAGTGGCGTGAACGGCACGCCCAGTTTCTTCATCAACGGCGCGCGCTACGATGGGGCGAGCGACCTGGCGTCCCTGACCGAGGCGATCGCGACGCTGCGGTAACCGTCATGGCCTGCGTCATCGTATCGGGCTCGACCGGGCTGATCGGCTCCGCCCTCGTTCGCGCGCTCGCAGCGGACGGCGTGCGTGTGGTGCGGCTGACGCATGGCGCGCTGGCGGGTCCGGATGTGATCCGCTGGGCCCCGGAGCGGGAGGCGATCGATCAGGCCGCGCTCGAGGGACTCCCGGCGCTGGACGCCGTGGTCCACCTCTCCGGCGCTCGGATCGACCAGCGATGGACGCCGCGCCGCCGGCGCACGATCGTGACGAGCCGCATCGCGTCGACGGCATTGCTCGCGCGCGCGGTCGCGGGGCTGCGCTCGCGGCCGGCCACCTTTCTCTCCGCGTCCGCGATCGGCTACTACGGCGACCGCGGCGACGCGGAGCTCGATGAGTCGAGCCCCTCGGGGACGGGGTTCGTCGCCGAGGTGTGCCGTGCGTGGGAGGCGGCCTCGGCCCCGGCGCACGCGGCCGGGATCCGTGTACTACACGCACGGTGTGGTATCGTGCTCAGCACCGCGGGCGGGGCGCTCGCGCGGCTGGTGCCCGTGTACCGCCTGGGGCTCGGCGGGCCGATCGGCGACGGACGGCAGTGGATGAGCTGGATTGCCCTCGACGACGTGGTCGCCGGGATGCGCTTCGCGCTCGCGACCGCGTCGCTCGACGGCGCGATCAACTTCACGGCCCCCGCGCCGGTCGAGAACGCCGTGTTCGCCGCCACGCTGGGCCGCGTCCTTCGGCGTCCGGCCCGGCTCGCCGTGCCGGCGTGGGTGGTGCGCACGCTCTTCGGCCAGATGGGGACGGAGCTGCTGCTCGCGGGCCAGCGCGTGCTGCCCCACGCGCTCGAGCGTGCCGGGTACGCGTTTCGCCGTCCGGACCTGCCCGGGGCGCTCGGGGCGGCGCTCGAACGCTAGGTTAGCTTTTCGACATGCCGGTCATCCCGTTCGAGGCGCTGCCGGACCGCGCCCGCGTCTGGGTATTCGCGAGCGACCAGGCGCTCATCGGATCCGCGCGCGATCAGCTGCTCACGGCCGTGGATGCGTACCTCGCCAAGTGGCAGGCGCACGGCCGGCCGCTGACCGCCGCTCGCGCATGGCGCGACGACCGGTTCCTGGCCGTCGGCGTCGATCAGACGGACGCCTACGCATCGGGGTGCTCCATCGATGGGCTGTTCCGGACGCTCCAGCTGCTTCGGCCCATCCTGGGCGCCAGCCTCCTCCCCGAAGGGCGCGTGCATTATCGCGATGCGACCGGGGACATTCGCGCCGTGACGCGCGACGCGTTCGCGGGGCTGGGGGCGAGCGGCGCCGTCACGGCGGCGACGATCGTCTTCGACGCGACGGTGGCGACGGCGGCGGAATGGCGGGAGCGCTTCGAGACGACGGCGGGGCGCTCCTGGCACCACACCCTGTTGACGTGATCGGGTGACGTGATCGGCGGGGCGTCTACGTCAGCGGAGCGCCGGCCGCCGCGAGCGCGGCATACCGCTTGAGCCGCACGAGCATCGCATTGAGCCCGACTTCGCGGGCTCCCAGCCCGATACTGTCCATGACCTGGCGCGCGAAATCCGCCGGGATCGCGAGCGTCGTGGCGGGCGGGTGATCATTGATCGCCGAGAGCAGGATGGCCAGGAAGGCCGCGATCGTGGGCGAGCGGCGCGCATCGAGGTCGGCGTAGAAATGCAGCAGCCCATCGTGCATCTCGGGAAACAGCTCCACGCGCGTCTGGCATTCGGGCACGGCGTACGCCGTGCGGTCGATCCCCTGCAAGCGTTCCGGCAGCGGCTCGAGCCGCTTCGCATACTGCACGAGCGCCTGCATTTTCTCCTCGCGTGACAGAGCGCGGAAATACGTGAGCACGCGGTCGATCGTCGGCGGGAGCGGGGCGGCGGATACGGATGCCGGTCCTTGGTCGTCGGCCATGGTGCAATATCGCGGCGGCCCGCGGCACATCACAATCGCCACCGTCGGCTCGCGCGGCAACGTCCAGCCGTACGTCGCGCTCGCGCTCGGCCTGCAGCGCGCGGGCCACGACGTCACGATCGCCACGCATGAGCTGTTCCGCCCGCTCGTCACCGCACACGGGCTCGCCTTCGCCCCGATCGCCGGAGACCCGCGGGCCCTTCTCGCCGATGCGCGGGGCGACCGCTGGCTGGACACGGGGCGCGCACGCCACCTGGTCCCCGCGGTGCGGGTCTTTCTGCGCGCGATGCCCGACTTCCTCGAGCGACTGCTCGCGGACATCTGGCGTGTCGCCCAGGGGACCGATCTCCTCCTCTATTCCGCGGTGGCGGCCCCGGCGCGCAGCGTCGCGGAGCGCCTGGGCATCCCGGCCGTGGCGGCGCTGCTGCAGCCGCTCCATGCGACGCGGGATTTTCCCGCGATCGGGCTGCCCGCGCTCTCACGGCTCGGCGGGCGTTGCAATGCCGCGACGCATCGGCTCGCGGAGCGCCTCGCGTGGTGGTCCGTTCGGCGTCCCGTCAACGCGTGGCGCCGGGCGACGCTCGGACTCGCCCCGTATCCGGCGGCGAGCACCCTGTCTCTGCTGGGCCCGCCCGCGACGCCGACGGTGTACGGCTTCAGCGCCCACGTCGTGCCGCGGCCGAGTGACTGGTCCCCCGCGATCCACGTCACGGGATATTGGGTCCTCCCCCTCGACCCGGCGTGGCGCCCTCCGGCCGCGCTCGCGGCATTCCTCGCCGCCGGTCCACCGCCTGTCTCCATCGGCTTTGGCAGCATGACGCCCGCGAGGGGCGAGCGACTCACGACGATCGCCGTCGAGGCGCTGGCGCGCGCCGGTCAGCGCGGGATCCTCCTCCGCGGCTGGGGCGGGCTGGGTGCGGGCCGTCCGCTCCCCGATACCGTGTTCGCGATCGACGATGTGCCGCACGAATGGCTCTTCCCCCGGCTCGCGGCCGTGATCCATCATGGGGGATGCGGGACGACCGCGGCCGCCCTGCGCGCCGGCGTTCCCTCGATCGTCGTTCCGCTCGGGTTCGATCAGCCGTATTGGGCGCGACGCGTCGCGGCGCTCGGCGTCGGGCCGCCGCCCATCCGCCGGCGCAACCTGTCGGCCGACGCTCTGGCGGCCGCCATCACGCGGGCCGTGCGCGACCCCGTCATGCGCTCCACGGCGGCCGGCCTCGGCGCGGTGCTGCGCGCGGAGCGTGGAGTCGAGGCGGCGGTCGATGTCATCACACGAGTTGCAATCCCTGTTGGCGGCATCGCTCCAGCACGCCGAGCGTGATCCCCTGCTGGGCATCCAGGAATACGCCGTAGTCCTGGGTGAGCACGACGTAGACCGCCTCGAAGCCGACGTCTCCCTGGGTGATCGCGGTCAGGTGCGCGCGCTCGAATCGGACCCGCGGCTGGGCGCTGATCACCTCGCGGACCAGGGTGGGGAATCGGGCCAGTTTGTCGACGGGCATGCTCCCGTCGAGCACCAGGGTCAGCACCACCGTCCGGGCCTCGAGCCGCTGCATGTTGCGAATCCGGCTCTTCAGCAGGTCCGCGTTCGAGAAGATGATCTCTTCGCCCGTCGGGCCGCGCACGCGTGTGGTCTTGAGCCCGATACGCTCGACGGTGCCGCTGAAGCTGTCGACGGTGATGCCGTCGCCCACGACGAACGGCTTGTCGAGCACGATCGCGAGCGCCGCGAGGAGGTCGCCGAGGATATTCTGGACCGCGAGCGCAACGGCGATGCCGCTGATCCCGAGACCCGCGATCAGCGTCGTGATGTGAATCCCGAGGTTGTCGAGCGCGATCAGCGCCAGGATCGCCCAGAGAACGAGCCGCGCGATGAAGGTGAGGGCGAGGACCGTCGCGGCCGAGGGCCCATTGGGTGGTCCGTCCCCGCTGGGCGTGCTCCGCTGCGCGGCGTAATGGTTCACCGTGAACGTGATGATCCCGTTCGCCCAGCTCGCCACCTGCAGGACAAAGGCGACGATGAAGACCGCATCGATCGTGCGATCCCAGCGCGGCGGCAGGGTGAGCACGAGCCGGCCGAGGGCGAGCGCCAGGATGCCGATGAACCAGACGCGTATCCGGTGGACGAGATCCGTCGCGAGCTCGTCCGCGTCCCGCTCTGCGCCAGCGGTGCGCAGCGCTGCGGCGACCAATCGCCGCCCGGCGAACACGCGGAGCGTGACCACGACGGCCACGGTTCCGAGGGCGATCGCCAGGGCGATGAGCCACTCGGCGATCGTGTTGTTGTACAATTGCCAGGCGAGCGGGTCTTTCACGGATAGAAGGGTGTGGAGGACCGGCACACGGCCAATCTAGCTCGGGATGCGGTGCCCCTTACAGCGACGCCGCCCCGCTACGCCGCCGCCGACGAGCGGCGGGCCCCGTCCCGAGCGGCGGCCGCGCGCTCCGCGTCGCATTCATCGCACGCCGTGCACCGCCAGTCGGGGGCCACGTCCTCGCCAAAATAATCCAGGATGACGCGCGTCCGGCAACCGGTCGTCTGGCAGAACCGGATGATCGACCGCAGCTTCGCCTGATCGCGGCCGCGCCGCTCCTCGTAGTCGATGAGATCCGCGCTGAGGTCCACGCGCGTGAGGTGGGCCGCCAGACGCTGCCAGCGCGCGCCCCGGTGCTCGCGGACGACGCCGTGCCGCTTGAGCAGCTGGAAGACGATCCGCGCCTTCCGCTGCGGCACCCCGGACTCCTCGGCGATCGTCTCGAGCGGCACCACGGCGTCCGCGGGATACCGCTCGAGCACGAGCGCAACGCGCGCCGCCTCGGCGACCTCGGGATAGCGGTGGCCGAGGAAATACGACTGGATCCGGCGGTCCTCCACCCGGTACAGCATCGTGCAGACCGCGGGCAATCCGTCACGTCCGGCGCGGCCCGCTTCCTGATAATAGCTCTCGATCGAGCCCGGAAAATGGTAGTGCACCACGAAACGCAAATCGCGCTTGTCGATCCCGAGGCCGAACGCGTTCGTCGCCACCATCGCGCGACGCTCGTCGGCCATGAAGGCATCCTGCGCGGCGCGCCGCTCCGCCGCCGGCATCTTGCCGTGGTACATGGCCACCGGGAAATCCCCGGCGAGCTGCGCGTAGAGCCGCTCTGCCTCCTTGACGGTCGCCACGTACACGATCCCGCTCCCCGCGGCGGCGTCGGCCCCGGACAAGATGGCGCGTACCGCGGCATCCTTCTCGGCCAGGTTGACCGTGCGGCGCACCTCGAAGCGAAGGTTGGGACGCCCAAATCCCATGACAGCGACGAACGGGTCGCGCATTCCGAGCTGGCGCGCGATGTCGGCGCGCACGTCGGCGGTCGCCGTGGCCGTCAACGCCAGGATGGGCGGCCGCCCCAGTCGCTCGGCGATGGAGTGCAACGTCAGATAATCCGGGCGGAAGTCATGCCCCCACTGGCTCACACAATGCGCCTCGTCGACGACGAACAGGCTGATCGGACGGCGCAACAGGCCGGCGAAGAACGCGCGGTCCTTGAAGCGCTCGGGCGTGACGTAGAGGATGTCCCCTTCCCCCGCGGCGATCCGCCGCGCCGTCTCGCGCGATTGCGCGTCCGTGAGGTGCGAATGGACGGCAAGCGCGCCGACGCCCTGCGCGACCATCTTGTCCTGCTGGTCCTTCATGAGCGCGATGAGCGGCGTCACCACGACGGTCAATCCGGGCAACACGAGCGCCGGGAGCTGGTAGATGAGCGACTTGCCGCTTCCGGTCGGCATCACGACGACCGCATCCCGCCCGAGCAGCACGGCGCGAATGGACTCCTGCTGGCCGGGATTGAATGCCGTGTGCCCGAAGCGCTCACCCAACAGCGCGGCAACCGAGGCGTCCCGGCTCACCGCATGCGGGATCCCGGGTGAGACTGGCAGGAAGTCGTTCACCGGTGGAAATCTAACGGATGCCGGATCGCACGCCGCACGGCGCGTTCGCGTGCTTCGCGTCGACGGCGCCCGGGCTTGCGCCGCTCGTCGCCCGCGAGCTGTCGGCGATCGGCGTGACGGTCGCCGACGTCGCGCGCGATGGGGTCGGCTTCGCGGCATCCGCCCCGGCGCTGTACGCCGCGAATTTGTGCCTGCGGGTGGCGGGCCGCGTCCTGGTGCGCGTCGGCTCCTTTCCCGCGAGCGCGTTCTACGAGCTCGAACGTCGGGCAGGCCGGCTCCCCTGGGCCCGGTTCCTCAGTGCGGAGGTGCCCATTGACGTGCGGGTGACGTGCCGCAAATCGCGCCTGTATCACTCTGACGCGGTCGCCGAGCGGATGACGCGCGTGATGGCGGCTGCTGCGGGGGTTCGTGCGGCGCGCGCGCGCGCCACGGAGGAGGGTGCAGATCCGGCCGCCGGACCGGTGCAGCTCGTCGTCGTGCGCATCGTGCGGGACATCTGCACGGTGAGCGTCGACTCGTCGGGCGCGCCGCTCCACCGCCGCGGCTACCGCCGCGCGAGCGGGAAGGCCCCGGTGCGGGAGACTCTCGCGGCGGCCCTGCTCCTCGCGAGCGAATGGGATCCGGCAGGGACCGCGCCCCTGGTCGATCCCCTGTGTGGTGCGGGGACGATCGCCATCGAAGCGGCGCTGATGGCGCGCGCGCGGGCCCCCGGGCTGGGACGGACCTTCGCGTTCGAGCGCTGGCCGGAGTTCGACCCGGCGGCGTGGGCCGCGGTGGTCGCGCGCGCCCGGGCGGACGAGCGGAGTCCGGCAGCGGGCGAGCCTCGGCGGATCCAGGCGTCCGATCGCGATGCGGGTGCGGTCGCCGCCGCCGGGGCGAACGCGGAGCGCGCCGGCGTGGCCCAGGATATCGACCTCGCCATGCGATCGCTCTCCGCACTCACGGTGCCCGACCGGCCCGGGTGGCTGGTGACGAATCCGCCGTACGGGGTGCGCCTCGGCGAGCGGGCGCGCCTGCGCGATCTGTACGCGCGGCTCGGCGACGTCGCGCGCACGCGCTGCGCCGGCTGGACGGTGGCGCTGCTGTCGGGCGATCGGATGCTGGCCGGCCATACCCGGCTGGCGTTCACGCCGCGGCTGCACACGACCCATGGCGGGCTCCCCGTCGACATTCTCGTCGCGCGCGTGCCGGTCTCCCCCGGTCCCCGCCACCTATAGATTACGGTCATGTCCGATGCTGATTCGGCGAGCCGCGGGCTGCCCGTCAGCGGCTCGTTCAACGACGCCTACGTCGCCGATCTCTACGATGCCTTCCGGCGCGATCCGGCGTCGGTCGACACATCGTGGCGTGAGTTCTTCGGCCTGGCGGAGCGTCTCACCGGAACAGTGGGAGGCACCGGGGCCAGCGTCCCCGTCGTCCCCGCGTCAGCGCCCAACGTCGCCGCGGCATTGCTCAGGAAGGCGGCGGGGGCGGGCGCGTTCATGCAGGCGATCCGGCAGTACGGGCACTTCGCCGTACAGCTCGACCCGCTGGGGGCCGCGCCGCTCGGCGCCGAGGAGCTCACGCCGGAGTTTCATGGCATCACGGAGGCGGATCTCGACCTGATCCCGGGCAGCGTGGTGGGCTTCCCGCACATGGCGACCGTAGCCGACGTTGCCCGCCGTTTGCGCCTGCGCTACACCACGGCCCTGGGGATCGAGGTCACGCACCTCGCGGCCGAGGCCGAGCGCAAGTGGTTTCGTCAGGTGCTGACGGCGGAGGAGCTGACGCGTCCGCTGACCTCCGAGGAGAAAAAGGCGCTCCTGCTCCGGCTCACCGAGGTCGATGGTCTCGAGCGATTCATCGGGCGGGCTTTTCCGACGGCCAAGCGATTCTCCATCGAGGGCACCGATGCGCTCGTGCCCATGCTCGACACGGTGCTGACGGAAGGGGCGGCGGCGGGGGCGGAGCGCGTCGTGATCGCGATGGCGCATCGCGGGCGCATCAACACCCTCGCGCACCTCCTGGGGAAGTCCTACGCCGCGATCCTGGCGGAGTTCACCGGGAAGCCCGCCGGCGCCGACGCCGACAGCGGGACGGGGGATGTGAAATACCATCTCGGCTTCACGGGACGGCGCGTTCTCGACGGCGGCCGGACGATGGAGGTGCGGCTCGCGCCGAACCCGAGTCATTTGGAATTCGTCAATCCGGTGCTCGCGGGTGTGACGCGCGCGTTCGAGCGCGACGGAGCGGCGCTGGCGACGGAGCGTGTGATCCCGGTGTGCGTGCATGGGGACGCGGCGTTCCCCGGCGAAGGCGTCGTGTCCGAGACCTTCAACCTCTCCCGCCTGCGCGGCTACGCGGTCGGCGGCACGCTGCATCTCATCGTCAACAACCAGATCGGGTTCACGACCGATCCCGTGGATGGCCGCTCCACGCACTACGCGAGCGACATCGCGAAGGGCTTCGACGTTCCGATCATCCACGTCAACGCCGATAACCCCGCGGCGTGCGTGACCGCGGTGCGCATCGCCGTGGCGTATCGGGCGCATTTCGGGAAGGACTTCCTGATCGATCTGGTCGGCTACCGGAGGTACGGCCACAACGAGGGGGACGAGCCGTCCTTCACGCAGCCCATCCAGGCGGCCGCGATCAAGGCGCATCCCACGGTCCGCGCGCGCTGGGGCGCGCAGCTGGTCACGGAGGGCGTCGTGACCGCCGCGGAGGTGGACGCCGCCGAGCGCGCGGTCACCGACCGACTCGCCGCGATTCAGGAGGAGCTGGGGGCGCGCCGCGACGCGGCCCAGCCCCAGACGCACGACGCGCTCCGCGCGCCGCTCGTGCGTCCGTCGCGCCCGATCGAGACGCAGGTCCCCGTCGACCGCCTGACGGCGCTCAACGAGCGACTGGTGCGCTGGCCCGCGGACTTCACGGTGCACCCGCGGCTCGCGCGCCAGCTCCTGCGCCGGCGGGACGCGATGCTCGCCCCGGAGGGGACCCGCGCGGCGATCGATTGGGGCCACGCGGAAGCTCTCGCGTGGGGCTCGCTCCTCACCGATGGGATCCCCGTGCGGATCACCGGACAGGACGCGGAGCGCGGGACCTTCTCTCAGCGCCACGCCGTGCTCCACGACGTGCAGACGGGCGCGACGTACGCGCCGCTGGAGCATCTGGACGGCGGCGCGCGGTTCGAGATCTACAATAGCCCACTCTCGGAGACGGCGGTGCTCGGCTTCGAGTACGGCTATAGCTCGGTCGCGCCCGACGTCCTGGTTCTCTGGGAGGCGCAATACGGCGATTTCGCCAACGTCGCGCAGCCGATCATCGACCAGTTCATCGCGGCCGACCACGCGAAGTGGGGCCAGGACACCGGCGTCGTGCTCCTCCTGCCGCACGGATACGAAGGGCAGGGACCGGAGCATTCGAGCGCCCGGCTCGAGCGATTCCTCTCGCTCTCGGCGGAGGGCAACATGGTCGTGGTGTACCCCACGACCGCGGCGCAATATTTCCACGTTCTGCGCCGTCAGGCCATGTCGCGGCCGCGGCGTCCACTCGCGCTGCTGACGCCGAAGAGCCTGCTCCGGCTCGACCGTGCGGCGGCGTCCCTGGCGGAGCTCGCGGGCGGGCACTTCCTATCCGTGATCGACGATCCCTTCGCATCCGCGGGCCCCGAGCGCGCCGAGACCGTGCGGCGCCTGGTCTTCTGCAGCGGAAAGCTCTATTACGATCTGACCGCGTCCGATCGGCCCGGCCACGTGGCGCTCGTGCGGATCGAGGAGCTCTATCCCTGGCCGCGCGAGGGCGTCGCGTGGATCCTCGACCACTATCCGGCGGTCGCCGACGTCGTCTGGGCGCAGGAAGAGCCGAAGAACATGGGCGCGTGGGCCTTCGTCGCCCCGCGGCTTACCGCGCAGCTTGCGGCGGGCCTCGGCCTGCGCTACGTCGGTCGCCCAGAGCGGGCGAGCCCCGCCGAGGGGTACCAGGCATCGCACCAGGAGCAGCAGGCCCGGATCGTGGCCGAGGTACTGGGGCCGATGCCGCCGGGTGGCGGCCGGCCGCCGGGCGCGCGCGGGTCCACGGTGACGGCGCCCGCACTCGGCACGCCTGCATAGGACGTGTTGATACGCCGCCGCGGGGGCGCGGCGATCCTTCTCGCCGCGCTGGCGGCTGGAGCTGTCCTGCCGCGCCGCACCGTCGCCCAGGAGGGCGGCACGCTGCCCCTGGGCGAGCTCGTCGCCGGCCTCGGGGCGACGACGCGCGTTCTCATGATCGGCGCGCATCCCGACGACGAGGACAATCGGATGTTGGCGTGGCTCGCCCGGGGGCGCCACGTCGAGACGGCGTACCTCTCCCTCAATCGGGGGGAGGGCGGGCAGAACCTCATCGGCAACGAGCTTGATGAGGCGCTCGGGGTCCTGCGGACGGAAGAGCTTCTCGCGGCGCGCCGCATCGATGGCGCGCACCAGTATTTCACGCGGGTCTACGACTTCGGTTTCTCGAAGAGCGCCGCCGAGTCCTTCCAGCACTGGCCGCACGATTCGGTGCTGAACGACGTCGTCACGGTCGTGCGGGCGTTTCGTCCACAGATCATCATCTCGGTCTTCTCGGGTACCCCGCGCGACGGCCATGGACAGCACCAGGTAGCCGGCATCGTGGCGCGGGAGGCATTCGACCAATCCGGTGACACCGTCCGCTTTCCGGCGGCGCGCTTCGGTCCGGCCTGGACCGTCGCGAAGTTCTACCGGGATCGGTCGTACTTCGGTGGCGACGACGCGACGCTGGCGATCAACGTCGGCGAGTACAGCCCGCTGCTGCACGAGTCCTACGCCGCGGTCGCGGCGCGCGCGCGCAGCCAGCACAGATCGCAGGGCTTCGGCAGCATCGCGCCGACCGCCGGGCCCGTCATGGGGTACCTGCGCCGCGACGCCACGCGCGTCAACGCCGGCACGGACCCCAAGTCGGAGCGGTCGATCTTCGACGGGATCGACACGGACAGCTCGGCGGACTCCGGCGACTGCGCGGCGTGCGCGACGGCCCGATTCCGGCGCGCCGTCGCCCGGGCGAACGACGTGGTGGTGACGACCGCGGCGGATCGCGCCGAGCTCGCCGTCGGCGACACAGCGCAGGACACGCTACGCGTCGTGGTCGCGGGCCAGCTCGTCGTGTCGACCGTGCGTCCGGTCATCGGAACGCAGCCGACCGCGCCCTGGTGGCTGGCCACGCCGCGCGTCGGGGATCTGTACACCGTTCCGGTGTCTCGCGTCGCGGAGGACGAGCGCGTCTCGTCGCCGATGGAGCACATCCACCTCGACGACCCGCCGATCACGCTCGATGTGCCGATCGAGCGTCGTATCGGAGACCCGACGCGGGGCGAGGTCGACCGGCCGCTGGCCGTCGTCCCGCCGGTCTCCGTGACGCTGGACCAGGTCGTGGCGTACGTGCCCGCGCGCGCGCGCGTCGATCGGACGCTGCACGTCCTGCTCCGCTCGGGGTCGGCACACCCGCGCGACGTTGCGCTGTCGCTGCACCTTCCGGCCGGCATCGTGACGGACTCGGCCACGTGGCGCATGACGCTGCCCGCTTTCGGCGTCCGTCGCGTCGACGTCCCCATCCATGGCGCGCTCGCGGCGGGGAGCGCGGTGCTGGGCGTGACCGCGGCGTCTGATGGCCAGACGTTCGGGGCGGGCTACATCCCGATCGAGTACGACCATATCCGGCCGCAGAAGCTGTATCGCCCGGCCACGATCGACCTGCACGCCGTCGATGTGACGGTGCCGGCCGATCTCACGGTGGCGTACATCCCCGGCGTGGGCGACAACATCGAACCCGCGCTCGAGCAGCTGGGGCTGCCCGTCACCGTCATCGATCCGGCCACGCTCGCGACGACCGACCTGTCGCGATTTCACACCGTCGTGGTGGGCCCGCGGGCCTACGAGGCGAGCGCCGATCTCAGGGCGAACAACGCGCGTCTGCTCGACTACGCCCGGCGGGGCGGCACCCTGGTGGTGCAATACGGGCAGTACGAGATGACCGACGCGGGCCGCATGCCCTATCCGATCACGCTCAGCCGACCGCACGATCGCGTCACGGACGAGAACGCGCCGGTGCGCGTGCTCGACGCCCGCTCGCCGCTCCTGACCGCGCCCAACCGGATCACGGACGCCGATTTCGCCGGATGGATCCAGGAGCGCTCGCTCTACATGCCGCATACGTTCGACCCGCGATATCACGCCATCCTCTCCATGAACGATCCCGGCGAGCCGCCGAACGACGGCGGAATCCTGGTCGCGTCCGTGGGGCACGGGACGTACATCTACACAACGCTGGCCTTTTTCCGGCAGCTCCCGGCCGGCGTCCCCGGAGCGGCCCGGCTCTTCGTGAACCTCCTGGCTGCCGGGCGGCCGTGACGGCCGGGCGGCCGTGACGGCGGGGCGCGCGCGGGCCGGGGCCCGGTCGGGCGCCGCGATCGGCGTGCTGCTCCTCGTGGCCTGCGCGCACGATGGGCGCACGACGATCCTGGTCTACTCGCCCCACGGCAAGGAGCTGCTGCAGGACGTCGCGATGCGGTTCGAGCGCGCGTATCCGCGCGTGCACGTCGAATGGGAAGACATGCCGTCGCAGACGGTGCTCGACCGCCTGCGCGCGGAGGCGCCGAACCCGCAGGCGGACGTGTGGTTCGGGGCGCCATCGGATCTGTTCGCCCGCGCGGCGCGGGATGGGCTGCTCGAGCCGTTCACGCCATCCTGGGCGGCGGAGGTTCCCCCCGAGGCGCACGACTCCGCCGAGCGGTGGTACGGAACCTACCTGACGCCCGAGGTCATCGGGTACAACAGCCAGCTCGTCCCGGATTCCGTCGCCCCGAAGGATTGGGACGACCTCCTCGATCCGCGCTGGCGTCACAAGATCATCCTGCGCGATCCGGTCGAGTCGGGGAGCATGAAAGAGGTCTTCGGTGCCATCCTGGCGCGGTCCGTGACGGCCACGGGATCCACGGCCGCCGGATGGCAATGGCTGCGCCGCCTCGATGCCAGCACCAAGGAATACGCCTTTCAGCCGACGGTCCTGTACCAGAAGCTCGGCCGCGGCGAAGCGCTGGTGACCATCTACAACATGCCGGATCTCGCCACGCTGCAGCAGCGCCTCCACATCCCGGTGCGCTATGCGATCCCCACGAGCGGGACGCCGCTCGTCGTCGACGCGATCGCGGTCGTGCACGGCACCCACCACGTCGCGGAGGCGCAGTGGTTCGAGGACTTCGTGGGGACGCCCGCGATGATGCTCGTCGCGGCGCGCGATCATCTGCGTATCCCGGCGCGCATCGATCTCGACGATGACTCGCTCCCCGAGTGGATTCGGACCGCGCGCCGGCAGATCACGCCGCTGCCGATCGATCGAGGGCTTCTCGCCGACAGCCTCGACGCGTGGATGCAATACTGGGACTCGCACATCCGCCGGGGCGGATAGCCGCGCCATGGCGAGTGCGGGATCGCTTGCGCTGCGCGGGATCACGCGCCGATTCGGCGACACCGTCGCCGTCGACGGCGTGTGCCTCGAGGTCGCCGAGGGCGAGCTTCTCGCCATCGTGGGGCCCTCGGGCTCGGGGAAGACGACGACGCTGCGGATCGCGGCGGGGTACGAGCCCGCCGATGCCGGCACGGTGCTGCTCGACGGTGAGGACATCACGCTGCGGCCGCCGCAGCACCGGAACTTCGGCATGGTATTCCAGCAGTACGCCCTGTTCCCCCACCTGTCCGTGGAGCACAACGTGGCGTTCGGGCTCGAAGCGCGCGGCGTCCCGCGCCCGGAGCGCCTGAGCCGTGCGCGGGCCGTCCTCGCAACCGTCGGCCTCGCGGGCGCCGGCCCTCGCGCCGTCCAGGCGCTGTCGGGCGGCGAGCAGCAGCGCGTCGCGATCGCCCGCGCGCTCGTGATCGAGCCCCGCGTGTTACTGCTGGACGAACCGCTCTCGAATCTCGATCCGACGTTGCGCGAGGCGATGCGGGAGGAGCTGCGGGCGCTCTTCCGGCACCAGCGGCTGACGGCTCTCTTCGTCACCCACGACCAGGCGGATGCGTTCGCCATCGCCGATCGCGTCGCCGTGATGCGCCAGGGGCGCGTCCTCCAGGTCGGGACGCCCGACGCGCTGTACGCGGGCCCCGCCTGCCGCGCCGTCGCGGAGTTCATCGGGCGCGCGACCCTGGTGCCCGCGCACGCCGAGGGCGCTACCGCCGTCGTGACCATCGGTGGCATCTCGCGCCGCGTCCGCGCCGTCACGCCGGACGGAGCGCCGCGGACCGGAGCGGTGTTTGCGGTGCTCCGGCCCGAGGCGCTCGCCGTGTCGCCCGCCACGGGCGGGGAGGGCGATGCATGGCCGGGGATCGTCCAGTCGGTCCGGTTCGCGGGCGCTGCCCACGCGTACCATGTGGCTCTGGCGGACGGCATCGGCGTGGAGATATCCACGCCCGGCCACGTCGCCGCGGAGGGCGACCGGGTGCTCGTCCGCATCATCCGCGAGCCGGTCGCGGTCGTCGGGGACTGATGGCGGCCGCGCCCGCGCGACACCTGGCCGTCGGTACGCGTCTCGCCGCGTGGGCGCTCATCGTCGTGCTCCTCTGGACGGTCGCCTACCCGAATGCGGCGGTCGTGGCGGGCAGCTTCGCGCACGGGCTCGGCTACTGGCGCGCTTTCATCGAGAGCCCGGCGGATCGCGAGGCGCTGTGGACGAGCGTCTGGATCTCGGTGGTGTCGGTCATCGCCGCATGCGCGATCGGGGTCCCGCTCGCCTTCCTGCTCGCGCGGCGCGAATTCCCGGGCCGTCGCGCGCTACGCGCGGTCGCGACGCTCCCCGCGGCGCTCCCCCCGTTGGTGGGGGTCGTCGCGTTCATCTTTCTGTACGGCGAGAGTGGCGTCATCACCCGGGCCGTGCAGATGCTGCTGCATCGCGACACGCCGCCGTGGTCGCTCAGCGGCGCGTGGGCGATCATCTTCGTCCACGCCTACACGCTGTACGTCTACGTCTTCCTGTTCGTGTCGGCGGGGCTCGAGCGCTACGACGCTGCGCTCGACGAGGCCGCGGCGGGGCTCGGGGCCGGGCACGCCCGCCGCCTCGTCCGCATCACGCTGCCCCTCCTGACCCCCGCGCTCGCCGCCGCGATGCTCCTCGTCTTCATGAGCTCCCTCGGATCGTTCACGGCGCCGTACGTCTTTGGCGGGGGGCTGCGCGTGTTGGCGACCCAGATCGTGACCACGCGGCTGAACGGGGCCGTCGGCGTATCGTACGTCGAGACGACCGTGCTGGCGCTGAGCGCCGTGGCCGCGCTCGTTCTCTTTCGCTGGCTCGAGCGGCGCCGGCAATACGTGCTGCCCGCCAAGGGGGGATCCCGTCCGCCCCGCCGGCGCTTTCGCTCACGCATCCTGCGCCTCGGCGTCGCGCCGCTGGCCGGCGCGATCGTGCTCCTGCTGGTACTCCCGCACCTGATGGTCATCCTCGTCGCGTTCGCGCGCGACGGCGCATGGACGACGCAGGTCCTCCCGCCCGCGTATACGCTCGACAACTTTCGCCGACTCGTGACGGATCCGGCATTCCTGAGCCCCGTTCGCAACAGCGTGGTCATGACGCTCCTCGCGACGACCGCGAACGTCATCATCTGCACCGCCGTCGCCATTCTGATCGTCCTCCGCCGATTCGCCGGGCGGGGACTCCTCGCCACGCTCGCCGCGCTGCCCTGGGCGGTGCCGGCGACAGCGATCGCGATCGGGCTCGCCTCGACCTTCAACCGGACGAGTCTGCCGACGGCACGCATCCTTCTCATCGGAACGTTCTGGATCCTCCCGCTCGCGTATTTCATCCGGGGACTGCCGCTCGTGACGTCCGCCGTCGAAAGCTCCCTGCGCCAGATGGATCCGTCGCTCGAGGACGCCGCGCGCGGCCTCGGCGCGAACGCCTGGCTGGTGCTCCGTCGCGTGATCGTGCCGGCGGCGCGACCGGGGCTCGTGGCCGGTGCCACGCTCGCCGCGATCACGGCCGTCGGCGAATTCGTCGCCAGCGTCGTGCTGTATACACACGCCAATCGGCCGATCTCCATCGACATCCTCGCCCAGATGCGCGACTTCGCGTTTGGCGCGGCGGCCGCGGAGAGCACGCTGCTCATCGTCATCGTATTCCTCTTCACGCTCGCGGCGCGGGAGGAGGCGCATGCCTGAGGGGTCGCGCACCGCCCCGGCCCGGTGGATCGCCGCCGTCGCGGCCTCGCTCGCGTGCGTCGCCGCGGCGTCGCTCGTCGATGCGTGGACCTACCACCACATCGCCCTGCCGCGGGTCTACGACACCGATTGGGGGCGCGCGCTCCGTACCATGGGCTACTGGCCGCTGTGGGCGATCGTCTCGCTGGCGCTGTGGCGGCACGGTGAGGCGATGGGCCAGCCCCCGGACGGCCGCGCGCGCGCCCGGAGGCGGGCGGGATGGCTCCTGAGCGCAGTCACCGTTGCGGGGATCGTGGCGGAGCTTCTCAAGCTCGTCGTCCGGCGCGAGCGCCCGGGCGTGGGCGCGGGGTTGTATGTCTTCCGCGCCTGGTCCGACCGACCGGTCTCCACGGCCGGCTTCGGGATGCCCAGCAGCCACGCGGTGGAGGCATTCGCCGCGGCGACCGTTCTGGCCGGCTGCTTTCCGGAGACGGCGGTGGTGTGGTACGCGCTCGCGGCCGGCTGCGCGGTGACGCGCGTACTCAGCGGCGCGCACTTCCTGAGCGACGTGGTCGCGGGCGCGGCGCTCGGCCTCGTCATCGCGCGCGCCCTTCGGCGCGGACGCCCGTCGGCTGCGTCGTGAGGGTCCCGTGAGCGGTCTGCCGGGGACGATCGTCCGGTACCGCGCATGGATCATCGCGTCCTGGGTCGTGATCGCGGTGGTCCTGCTGCCCGCGGCGCGCCGCGTGGATACGGTGCTCGTGGTGGCGGGGGCGCGCTCCGGTCGCAGCGACGCGGCGGATGTGGAGCGGCGGCTCGCGACGGATTTCGCGTCGCCCTACGCGCGGTACGCGGTGCTCGTCGTCACGGGAATCCCGCAGCCGACCACGCCGGACGGGGGGACCGCGCTCGTGGCCATCACGCGCGCGTTGGGTCACGCGCCGGGCGTCACACGCACGCTGTCCTTCCTGTCGACGCACGACACGACGTTTCTCGGCGCGACCGGGACGTTCGTCGTCGTCGGCCTGTCGGCCCAGAGCCGCAGCACCGACGACTGGATCGTGGGGCTCCGTCGGACCAGCGCCGAGCTCCAGGACTCACTCCGCGCCCGGTACCCCGCGATCGCCCTGCAATGGACGGGCAACGCCGCGCTCAACTACGATGTGCGGTCGACGACCGAGGACGACGCCGCGCGCGCCGAGCGGCGGATCATCCCGATCACCCTCGTTCTCCTCGTTCTCGTATTCGGCAGCGTCGTCGCCGCCGTGATCCCGGTGATCGCCGCCGGTCTCGCAATCGTGGTGTGCCTCGGACTCGTGGCGCACCTGGCCGGGCATTGGCCCCTCACACTCATCGTGCGGAACATCGCGACGATGATGGGGCTGGGCGTGGGGGTGGATTACGGCCTCATCATGGTCAGTCGGTTCCGCGAGGGGAGAGCGCACGGGCGCGACCCGGCCGGCGCCGCGGAATACGCGCTCCGCCACGCGGGGCACACCGTGCTCGTGTCCGCCGCCGCGGTGATCGTGAGCTTCGCGGCGCTCCTCCTCATCCCGGCGGCCGAGCTGCGCTCGATCGCCACGGGCGGCCTGATCGTGATCGGCGCGGCGGCGCTGATCGCGACGACGCTGCTCCCCGCGATCCTCGCGTGGCTGGGCCCGCGCCTCGAGCTCGCGCGGCTGTGGCCGGCGCGCGCCGCGGGCGGCGGCTCGGTGGACGCCGACGGGATCGACGGCCCGGCCGGGGGGGGGCGCCCGAACGCCGCGTGGCGCGCGTGGGGGCGCTGGGCGGTCGCCCATCCCTGGATCACGCTGACGCTCGGCGCGGCGCCGCTGCTCGTGCTCGGGGCGCAGGTCCGTCGACTCGATTCGAACATGCCGAGCGGCGATTGGCTGCCGCGCCACGCCGAATCGGCCGAGGCGGCGCGCTCACTCGCCGCGATGGGGAAGAGCGGGCTGATCGACGCGCTGCGCGTCCTCGTCGTCCTGCCGGATAGCGCGCGGGCCCTGTCTCCCGGCGGATGGACCGCGACGGCGCGGGTCGCGTATACGCTCATCGCGGATCCCCGGGTGGCGACCGTCCGCTCGCTGCCCACCATAACCGGTGCGGTTCGCCCGACTCCGAATTTCCTGGCCGTCCTGTCCCCCGATGCGATCCGGACCTTCGTGAGCCGGGATCAGCGGACGGCGATCGTGGAGGTGATCCCGCGGGAGGACGCCTCCCTCGGTGCGGTCGTCGCGCTCGTTCGGCGGTTGCACGACACCCCTCCGATCGCGCTCACGGGACTTCCCGGCGCGCGCGTCCTGGTGGGCGGGCTTCCGGCCTTCAACGCCGAATATCAGGATGCGGTCGGCGCGCGGGCGGGCCGCATCATCGCCCTCGTCATCGCGGGAACGGCCGTGGCGCTGTTTGCGGGCTTTCGCTCCGTCCTGATTCCGCTCAAGGCGGTGGTGCTCAATCTGCTCTCGGTCGCGGCCGCGCTCGGCGCCACGGTGCTGGTGTTTCAGGACGGCCACGGCGTCCGCCTTCTCGGGCTGCCGGGGCCCATCGACGGGCTCTTCCCGGCGGTACCGATCATCGTCTTCTGCGTCGTCTTCGGTCTGAGCATGGACTACGAGGTCTTTCTCGTCGCCCGCGTCGCCGAAGCGCATCGGGCCGGCGCGAGCGCCTCCGACGCGGTCGCCGAGGGGCTGGGCCGAACGGGCGGCGTGATCACGAGCGCGGCCGCGGTGATGATCGTGGTCTTCGCCGCCTGCGCGCTGAGCGAATTCCTGCTCATCAAGATCCTGGGGCTGGCTCTCGCCGTGGCGGTGCTGCTCGATGCGACGCTCGTCCGGATCGCCGTCGGGCCCGCGCTCCTCCGCCTCGCGGGCCGCTGGAACTGGTGGCCCGGAGGATAGGTTCGTCTCCAATGAGACCGCGCGTCGTCATCATCGGGGGCGGATTCGGCGGATACGCGGCGGCGCGCCAGCTCACGCGCGCGCCGGTGGATATCACGCTCGTCGATCGGACGAACCACCATCTCTTCCAGCCGCTGCTGTACCAGGTGGCGAGCGCCACGCTGGCGCCCAGCGACATCGCGGTGGCCCTGCGGTGGGTCCTGCGCAAGCAGCGCAACGTATCGATCGTCCTGGGCGAGGCGACCGCGATCGACGTCGAGCGTCGGATGGTGATCCTGGATGGCGGCACGGCGCAGCTGCCGTACGATTTCCTGATCATGGCCACGGGCACGCGGCATTCGTATTTCGGCCATCCCGAATGGGAGGCGCTCGCGCCGGGGCTGAAGAGCATCGAGGACGCCCTCGACATCCGGAGTCGCTTTCTCATGTCGTTCGAGGAAGCCGAGCGGGCACAGGACCCCGCCGCGCGACGGGCCTATCAGACCTTCGTCATCGTCGGGGGCGGACCGACGGGGGTGGAGCTCGCCGGCACGATCCCGGCGGTCGCGCGCGGCGCGTTTCGCCGCGAATTCAAGCACATCGACACCCGCGAGACGCGGGTGATCCTGCTCGAGGGCCTGCCCCGCATTCTGACGTCCTTTCCCGATACGCTGGCCGATCGCGCACGACACGACCTCGAGCAGCTCGGCGTCGAGGTCCGCACGGGGGCGCTGGTCACCAAGATCGAGCCCGACGCGGTCTACGTCGGCGACGAGCGGATCCCGACGCGCACCGTGTTCTGGGCCGCCGGGAACGCCGCCTCTCCGCTCGGGCGATCGCTCGGGGCTCCGCTCGATCGCAGCGGCCAGGTCCTGGTCGAGCGCGATCTCAGCGTGCCGGGGCATCCCGAGATCTTCGTTGTGGGTGATCTGGCCGCGACGGTCCGGCGCGATGGCGTGACGCCGGTGCCCGGAGTGGCGCCGGCGGCGAATCAGGAGGGCCGTGCAGCGGCACGGAACATTCTTGCCACCCTCCGCGGTCAGCCGCGGCGGCCGTTTCGGTACATCGACAAGGGGAATCTCGCCACCATCGGGCGCCACCGCGCCATCGCGGATTTCGGCTTCATCCGGGTGCACGGATTCTTCGCGTGGTTCCTCTGGCTCTTCGTGCACCTCTTGTATCTGGTCGGCTTCCGCAATCGAGTGACGGTACTCGTGCAATGGGGCTTCGCCTATTTCACCTACGAGCGTGGGATGCGCGTGATCACCAACTCCGCGCGCATGGCGTTTTCCAACCCCAAACTGAGCAATAGCGTGGCGGCCACGAGGGCGCCCGCGGCCCAGAACGGCGCCGCGGGGGCGAAATGATCGAAGAGCAGCCCGGCGGCGAGCGGAAACAGGACGCGGGTGAGCCCCCCGAACGCCTGTTGCACGCCCATATAGAGCCCGCGATCGCTGGAGGAGATCGCCCGTGAGAGCATCGACGTCACGCACGGAAACGTGAACGCGGTCCCGAGGGGAAGCAGCGCAACCGGGATCGCGAGCAGGGGCAGCGACGGCGAGAGCGGAAGGAGGATGAGGCCGAGGGCGAGCAGGACCGTCCCGATGCGCGACAGACGGGGTTCGCCGAAGTGATCGACGGCGGGTCCGAGCAGCAGAGCGCGCGCGACGATGTTCATTCCGCCGACGTAGGCGAAGAAATAGCCGATCGTCGATTCGGTGACGCCGAATCGCTTGGCGAGGAACAGCGCGAGGATGGCCGTCGAGCCCACGAACGCGCCCAGGCCGATCGCGTAGATCCAGATGAGCCGTGAGGCCGTCTCGGCGGGATGCCGAATGACGCGCCAGATCGTGGCGCGCGGATACACGACGCGCGCGCCCAGGCCGATGTGGTGCGCCGTGACGTGCGATTCCCGCAGGAAGCGCCACGCGAAATACATGTCGGCGAGGCAGATGGCAGCGGCGAACAGGCCGGGGGCGCTGCGGCCGAGGGAGAGGTCGTGTCCGTCGATCACCAGATGGCGCCGGCCCGCGACGAGCGCCCACGAGCCGAGGAGGGGACCGAGGGACACGCCGACGTTCGTGGCGGCGGACAGCCATCCGAGGGCGCGCGCGCGGTCCTTCTCGGCGGCGGTGTCGACGACGTACGCCTGCACGACGCCGACGGTGCCTCCGCCCGCTCCCTGTACGAGGCGCGAGAGGAAGAGCAGGCCGAGGGTGTTCGCGAACGCGAATATGACGTACGCGACGGCCGAGGCGCCGAGCGCGATCAGCAGCGCGGGGCGGCGGCCGTAGCGGTCGGAGAAGCGGCCCCAGAGCGGTGCCGAGAGCAACGTGGCCACCGAGAACGACGAGACGAGACAGGTATAGACGAAGGCATTCGCGCCGAGCCGCGTCGCGTAGAACGGCAGGAGCGGCAGCACCATCAGCGTCCCCAACATGTCCACGCCGGCCGTGGTGATGAGGACAGCCAGCTTCGATGGTGACCCGTGCACGGTGGGCCAGAATCTAACGTTATATTGTGCTGACCGTGCGGCATCGTGGGTGCCTTGCCTGACCGGATTCGGACGCGCGTGCTCGTCGTGGGGAGCGGGGTGGCCGGCCTCCGCACGGCGTGGGGAGCGGCGACGGAGGGCCCGGTGACGGTGCTCACGAAGCGCTCCCTCTTCGATTCCGCGACCGCCTACGCGCAAGGGGGAATCGCCGCCGCGCTCGGGGCCGGAGATTCGCCCGCGCTGCATCGGCGGGACACGCTCGCGGCGGGGGCGGCGCTGTGCGACGCGGACGCGGTGCGCGTGCTCGTCGAGGAGGGCCCGGCCCGCGTGCGTGAGCTGCAGTCCGCCGGCGCGGATTTCGACCTGACCGCGACCGGGCGGTTCAAGCTGGGCAAGGAGGCGGCGCACTCGCGTCACCGGATCGTCCATGCGCACGGGGACCAGACCGGGGCCGAAGTGGCGCGGACGCTCATCGATCGGGTGCGGGGATCCCCCCATATCTCGGTGCTCGAGACGACGCGCGTCCTCGACCTGATCGTCGAGCAGCGACAGTGCCTGGGGGTCCGGGCCGCGGTCGCCGGGCGCGCGGTGGAGATCCTCGCCGACGCGACGGTCCTCGCCACGGGAGGCTGTGGGCAGGTCTATCGGTATACGACGAACCCGCAGGTGGCCACGGGCGACGGCTATGCGATCGCGCATCGCGCCGGCGTGCGTCTCGCGGACATGGAGTTCGTCCAGTTCCACCCCACCGCGCTCGACACCGCCGAGACGCCGCTCGCGCTCATCTCCGAGGCGGTGCGCGGGGAGGGCGCAATTCTCGTCAACGCGGACGGCGTGCGGTTCATGCCGGAGCGCCATGCGCTGGGCGAGCTCGCGCCCCGCGACATCGTCGCGCGCGAGATCTTCCGCCAGCGTCAGCGCACGGGAGCGGTGTACCTGGACGCGCGCAGGATCGGGGCGCTGTTTGCGGAGCGATTCCCCGGCATCCTCGCGATCTGCCTCGCGCGCGGGCTGGATCCGCGCGCGGAGCCTATCCCGGTCACACCGGCCGCGCACTACATGATGGGGGGGGTCGTGGTGGATCTCGCGGGCCGCTCGAGCATGGCGCGACTGTATGCCTGCGGAGAGGTCGCGCGGTCGGGAGTGCACGGCGCCAACCGGCTCGCGTCGAACTCGCTGCTCGAAGGGCTCGTCTTTGCGGAGCGCGTGGCGCGCGACGTCGCCACGGCCCCCTCGCTCGGATCGCTGCCGCCGATCGGGGACTGGAGCGTTCCGCCGCTCGCGGACCGCGGGGCGGCACAGGTGGCGGCGGATGCGATCCGCCGCGTGATGTGGGACGAGGCCGGCATCGTGCGGACGGCCAAGGGGCTCCGCAGCTGTCTCGCGACACTGCGCGAGATCGCGCTGCGGCTGCCCGACGGCGCGACGGAGGAGCGCAACATGGCCCAGACCTCCGCGCTCATCGCGGAGGCCGCGCTATTGCGGAAGGAATCGCGGGGGGGGCACTTCCGTGTCGATTTTCCGAAGGCCAAGCGCAAGTGGCGCCACCGCCACATCGAGTGGTAGCCCCCGCCGGCAGCGCCGTGACGCGGCCGCCTGTCTCCGGGAGCGTCCGCGCGTAATGTTTCTGTCGTCATGATGTATGCCCCCGCGACGCGGCCCGACACCGGCATGAGCACGCCCCAGCTCCAGGGCGAGATCCGGACCCTCGCCCGAGAGCGGAATGCCGTGATCCTCGCCCACAACTACGAGCGGGCCGATGTGCAGGACGTTGCCGATTTCGTCGGCGACTCCCTCGGGCTCTCGCGCGAAGCGGCCGCGACGACCGCGGACGTGATCGTCTTCTGCGGCGTGCACTTCATGGCGGAAACGGCGGCGATCCTGTCGCCGCAGAAGACCGTGCTGCTCCCGGATCTCGCGGCCGGATGCTCGCTCGCGGCGACGATCGACGCGGAGGGCCTCCGCGCGTGGAAGCGGGAGCACCCGGGCGCGGTCGTCGTGTCGTACGTCAACACGACGGCCGAGGTGAAAGCGGAGAGCGACTACTGTTGCACCTCGGGTAACGCCGTCGATATCGTGAACTCGATCCCCGCCGATCGGGAGATCCTGTTCCTCCCGGATCTCTTCCTCGGTGCTCACGTCCGCCGGATCACGGGCCGCGCCAACCTGCACGTCTGGATGGGGGAGTGCCACGTGCACGCCGGGATCGATCCCGAGGACATCACGCGGGAGCGGGCCCGGCACCCGGGCGCCGAGTTCCTCATCCACCCCGAGTGCGGGTGTGCCACGAGCGCGCTCGATGCCGTGTCGTCCGGGTCCATCGACCCCGCCGGCGTCCACGTGCTGTCGACGGAGGGAATGATCCGACGTCCCGCGGCGAGCCCGGCGCAGGAGTTCATCGTCGCGACGGAGGTCGGCATCCTGCACCGTCTCCGCCGGGAGAACCCCGGGCAGTCGTTTTACCCCGCGAACGACCGCGCCGTCTGCGCGTACATGAAAGTGACCACGTTGCCCAAGGTCAGGAACGCGCTCGAGCGTCTCGAGCACCGCATTACGGTCGCCCCCGATGTCGCCTCGCGCGCGCGGCGCGCGCTCGAGCGCATGGTGGCCATTGGCGGGGGCCCGGTGGCGGCCGCGGCGGCGGCCGCCGTGGCGGAGGATCCGGGCGAATGACCGGGCGCATGTCGATCCCGGCGCTCGACCGCCCGTTCGGACCACCGCGCTTCCCGTTGACGGCCGAGCAGACGACCGCGCAGGTGCGAGCCGCGCTCGAGGAGGACGGCGCCTTCAACGACGTGACCACCATTGCGACGGTCGTGAGCGGGCGCCGCGCCGGGGGAGCCATCGTGGCGCGCCGTGCCGGCACGGTGGCGGGGGGCCCGCTGGCGGTCGAGGCCTTCCGGATCCTGGATCCCAAGGCGGTGGTGCGCGTGGACGTGCCGGACGGGGGACGCGTGGCCGCGGGCGCGTCGATCATGTTCATTCGGGGCCACGCCCGCGGGATGCTCTCGGCCGAGCGCGTGGCGCTGAATTTCATGCAACACCTCTCGGGGATCGCATCTCTGACGGCGCAGTTCGTGGCGGCGGTGCAGGGGACCCAGGCGAAGATCCTCGACACGCGCAAGACGCTGCCGGGCTGGCGCGTGCTCGAGAAGTATGCCGTGCGCTGCGGGGGAGGCCAGAACCACCGGATGGATCTCGCGTCGTCGGTCCTCATCAAGGACAATCATCTGAACGCGGTGGATGGCGATGTCGCGCTCGCGATAAGCCGTGCGCGGGCGGTCGCGCCCGTCGGCGCGCGCGTCGAGGTCGAATGCGACACGCGGGACCAGGTGGAGGCGGCCATCGGCGCGCGCGCCGACATCGTGCTGCTGGACAACATGAGCCTCGATGAGATGCGGGAATGCGTGCGGATCGTGCACGGACGCGCGGTCGTAGAGGCGTCGGGCCGCGTCCGTCTCGAAAATGTGCGCGCCATTGCCGAAACCGGTGTCGACTGGATCTCGGCCGGCAGCCTCACCCATTCCCCCCCCGCGCTCGACCTCGCACTCGATTTCGAGTAGCCGCCATGCGGCGCCCCCTCGCGCTCGTCGTCGCGGCCGCGCTCGTCCGGCTCGCGCTGGCCGCGTGGGTGCCTCTCGCGCCGGACGAGGCGTATTACTGGGACTGGTCGCGCCACCTCGCGCCGGCGTACTTCGATCATCCGGGAGCGATCGCATTCCTGATCCGCGGCGGGACGCTGCTCTTCGGCGACACCCCGCTGGGTGTGCGATTCGGACCCGTGCTCGCGGGGGCCGGCGCCAGCGTCGCCACGGTGGCGCTCGCGCATCGCTGGGGAGGCGCGCGCGCGGCCTGGCGTGCGGCACTCATCGGATCCGCCATGCCGCTGGCGAGCGTTGGCCTGCTGCTCGCCCTCCCCGATGCCCCGGTCCTTCTGTGCGGCGCCGTCGCGCTCTGGGCGGTGGACCGCGCGATCACGGCGTCCGGGCGGACCGCGCTCGCCGGGTGGATCGCGTCCGGCGTCGCCCTCGGGGCCGCCGTCGACTCGAAGTTCACGGCTGTGGTGCTCCCCGCCGGCCTGCTCCTCGGGTTCCTGGCTCATCCCGGGTTACGGCATCACCTGCGACACGCGGGACCATACATCGCATGCGGGGTTGCGATCCTTGTCATTCTGCCCGTCCTGCACTGGAATGCCGCCCACGACTGGATCTCGTTCCGCTTTCAGATCGAGCACGGGCTCGGTCGCGGCCGCGGCTCCGCGATCGACCGCGAGATCTCGCTCCTCGCCGGCGAGGCGGCCCTCATTTCGCCCGTGATCCTGGTGCTGCTCGCGATCGCCGTCACGCGGGCGCTGCGCCTGCCGGGGTTGCCGCCGGCGCCGCCGGCGCCGCCGGCGCCGCCGGGCGCGTTCCTGGCCGCGGCGGTCGCCGCTACGATTGCCGCGTTCTTCGTCTGGAGCGCGCTGCGCCATGCGGTCGAGCCCAACTGGCCCGCCCTCGCGGTGCCGCCAGCGGTGGCGGTGCTCGCCGCGATGCCCCATTCCGCGCGCATGGACCGCTGGGAGCGCTCGGGAGTCCTGCTGGCCGCGGGACTGAGCGGCGTCATGTGCGTGCATATCGTGCGTCCGTTTCTGCCGATCGATCCGGCAGTGGATCCCGTGGCGCGGGTTCACGGATGGGACGAGCTCGCGGATGGTGTGGCGCACATCCCGGCGCGATGGGTCGCCGCGCCCCGATACCAAATGCTGGATCCGCATTCGGGTGAAATCATGCGCGTTCCCGGGACGTGGGTCGCGGCGAACCGCTATCAGGATGCGGCAGAGCTCGCGTTTCACCTGCCGGGCCACCCGACGGTCTTCTCCCTCAACATCGGGAGCCGTCCCAACCAGTACGATCTCTGGCCGCGGCTCGGCGACCGGGCGGCGCCGGGGGATACCGTCCTCGTCGTCCTCGATGATCGGTACCCGCCGACGGAGCCGCCCCCACCGCTCCGTGGGGCCGCGACCGTCGTGCCGGGACCGGTGATCGAGATGCACTGGAGGGGCAGCGTTGTCGGGCGGCGGCGCATCTGGCAAGTTTCGGGGCTGGCTCATTTACCACCCTGAGGACTCCATGGCTTCGTCCCCCAGCGGGCCGGTCACCCCCGCGGCGGTTCCTCCCGTGCCGCCGGCTGAGACCGTGGTCCCGCGCGATCTCAATGTGTTCTTTACCGCGAACCGGGCCCGCATCGAGCGGGAGCTGTTCGAGCTGCTCCGCATTCCGAGCGTCAGCGCGCGCCCCGAGTACCGTGCCGAGACGACCCGCGCCGCGGAATGGGTCGCCCAGGCGCTGCGCACCATTGGTCTGCAGACGCAGCTGGTCGCGACGCCCGGGCATCCGATCGTGCTGGGCGAGTGGCGGGGCGCCGGACCGGAGCGGCCGACCCTTCTCGTCTACGGGCACTACGACGTGCAGCCGGCCGAGCCGCTCGATCTGTGGACGTCTCCCCCCTTCGAGCCCGCGGTGCGCGATGGCAAGGTGTTCGCGCGCGGGGCCGTGGATGACAAGGGGCAGGTCTTTCTCCACATCAAGGCGCTCGAAGCGCATCTGCGCGTGCGCGAGCGGCTGCCGGTCAACGTCGTCATGGTGATCGAAGGGGAGGAGGAGGTCGGGAGCACCCACCTCGGCGACTTCGTCCGCGCGAATGCGGATCGCCTCCGCTGCGAAGCCGTCATCATCTCGGACTCCTCGATGTTCGCGCCCGGGGTGCCATCGATCCTCTCATCGCTGCGCGGCCTCACGTATCTCGAGATCACCGTCGATGGCCCCGCCCACGATCTTCATTCCGGCATATACGGCGGTGCGGTCGTGAATCCCGCGATGGCGCTGGCCCGGATGCTCGCCACGCTGCATGATGGCGCCGGCCACGTCGCGGTCCCGGGCTTCTACGATGCGGTGCGCCCATGGCCGCCCGAGGTCCTGGATCGCATGCGGGATCTGCCGTTCAAGGAGGACGTGTTTCGCGCAGAGACCGGCGCGCCCGCGCTCGGGGGGGAGGCCGGCTATTCCACTCTCGAGCGGATCTGGACGCGCCCCACCTGCGAGATCAACGGGCTGCTCTCGGGCTATACCGGAGAAGGCGCGAAGACGGTGCTGCCGGCGCGCGCGATGGCCAAGGTGAGCTGCCGCCTCGTGCCCGACCAGGATCCCCGCACCATCGAGCGGTTGGTCGAGGCGCATTTCGCACGCGTCACCCCGCTGGGCGTCCGCGTGACGGTCAGGCATCTGCACGGCGGGCGTCCGTGGCGGGCCGAGCTCGACGGTCCGATCTACGACGCGGCGCGCCGCGCGCTGGCCGCCGCCTTCCGTCGCGAGCCGGTGATCATGGGGGAGGGGGGCTCGATCCCGGTGGTCGCGGATTTCGTCGACGCCCTCGGCGCGCCCGTGCTGCTGATGGGATTCGGTCTGCCCGGCGAGAACGCGCACGCACCCGACGAGTGGATGAGCGTCGAGAACTTCGAGCTGGGGATGCGGGCGGTCGCGACGCTGCTCGATCTGGTGTGACCGTGCGTCGTCGGGGCCCGGCCCCGACCCGGGATCAGAACCGCCAGATGCGCTTGAGCGCGACCCCGGCGACGTCCTTGGTCGTGATGGTCTCCGTCGGGGCGAGCGTCGGGTCGGCGAGGTACCAGGGCTGCAGCGTGAACGTCAACGTCGCGTTCTTGCTCAGCCGCGTCTCGACGCGGGCGCCCGGTGGCGCGATCGTGAGCACATCCAGCCCGACGTAGGTTTTGGTCGTCACGTACTTCCCGAACTCGACTTCCGTGTTGCGGAGGTAGCCGGTCACGCCGCTCGTCGATACCTCGGCGGGGACGCCTGGGGCGGGCGTGATGTTCAGGACGTCGGCCCCGAGCGATCGGGCCACGTCCCCTTGCAGCCCCTCCGTGAACGTGCCGATGGCGACGCCGGCGAGCCGTTGGGCGACGTAGGGGCCGAGGGACCCGGCGAGGTTGGACGGGATGAGTCCCGTGCCGGACGTGCCACCCGCGCTCGATCCACCGCCCGTGCCGGACGACAGCTGCGACGCCGGAGACCCGAACGCGAGATAGGTGAACAGATCGGTCTGCGACAGCGGGGGCACGGCATCACTCGTGAGCGTGAGCGTCGGGGCGCGGACCGTCCCGCCGATCTGAATCTGGATGTTGATCGGTTGCTGGCCCCCCGCGCTGACGGTGTATTGCCCGGTCGCCTCGATCGTCGGATCGAGCGTCTGCGCGCCGATGAACGTCGCCATCCCGCGCGTGATCTCGAACCGCTTGCTGAAGAACGTGTACTGGCCCCGGTCGGTCGTCACGATTCCGTCGACGACGAAATCGCGCTGCCGTCCGCCGATGCGCACCGTCAGGGGGTCGTCGGCGTAGACCTCGACGTTGGCCGCCTTGTTGCGGACCCATGTGTTTCGATCGACGGTGAGATCAACGTCCATGCGAAGATTCGCCATGAGCGGCGACGGCTTGGGAATGATCTCCCGGATGCCGGGGTCGGTCGTGTCGGCGACGTAATACACCGTCTGGTTGGCGACATCGATGACCTCCTTCCCGCCGATGTCCGGGATGAGCAGCGTCCCGTCGCGTACGCGAACGTTGCCGTAGACGTACAGCGCCGCGAGCGGACCCGCGATCGTGAGGCTGTCGTCGACGTTGAGCGTCCCCCGCGTCGTGCTCGCGAGGATCCTCGCCTTGTGACCCGTCGTCGTGATGTCGAGCGCGGGGACGAAGAGGTCGGTGAAGTCGATGGTGCCGAGCGCGCGCAGCTGGCCACGGCTCCGCGCCACGAGCGAGTCGATGTGCAGCGTATCGCCCGCCAGGACGGCGTGCGAGGCCACGTCCGACAGCGTGATGCCCAGCGGCGCAATGCTGAAGCGTCCCTCGGTCAGCGCGATCGACCCGCCGAGGCTCGGATGCCGGGGCGTGCCCGCGACGGATGCGCGGGCGGTGATCGCGCCGGCGGCATTCGATACGGAGGGGATGAAGAGCGGCGTGAGCGCGAGCGGGAGCGTATCGACGACCAGGGAGCCGTGGACGGGTCGCTCGAGAACGCGCGGGCCGCTGTCCGTGAGGGTGAGGTCCAGCGGGACCGCGGCATCCGCCACGACCAAGGGGCGGGCGCTGGCCGCCGCCACGGAGGGCACCTGCGCGGCGCTGACCAGACTCGAATCCATCGCCCTGCTGCGATCCAGCTCGGCGTGCGCGACGAGCGTCAGCGTGTCGTAGCCGAAGCCGACGTGCAGGTCCGGGACCAGCTGATCCCCGGCGCTCACGTTGGTGAGCTCGGCCGAGCCGTGCAGAACGGGACGCCCCAGCGTGCCCGCGGCGGTCGCACGCAGGGCGAGGGTGCCGTTGACGACCGAGGCCGGGCCGCCCAGGGCGGCAATGGTCTCGAGCGAGACGCTGTCCATCGTCAGCGCGAGCCGGATCGGTGTACCGGGGGAGGCCTTGAACGGGAACGTCCCGTCGACCGTGATGCGCGCGGCGCCGGGCGTGGCACGGAGATCGATCCCGTCGAGTGCGAGCCCCTCGCGTCCCCACCGCACGACGCCGGGATGGGCGGACCGCACGGTGGTCGTATCGACGCGGATTCGGAGGGAGTCGTATCGGATCTCGGTCGCGGCCGGCGCGAGCGTGACCGTGGCCCCCAGGGCGAGCTCCTGGTGCGGTCCGCGCGTGGCACGCAACGTGACGGCACCGCTCGGCTTCTGGAACGCCACGTGGGCGTCGATAGTGTCCAGGACGGCGTGGCGCAGCACGGTGCTGTCGGCGTGGATGGTCGCGACGATCTGCGCCGTCGGACCCGGCGCGCCCGTCCACGTGACCGAGCCGGCGAGTCCCGCGATGTGCGTGCCGAAGCCGGAGAGCCGTGTGCCGGAGAACGCGGCGTCCAGATCGAAGCGCCGGGCCGCGCCGCGCACCGTCCCGGTGGCCGCCGCGCTGCCAGCGAGCGAATCCAGGTGCAGACTCGTGTCGCCCGCGACGAGCAAGCGGGCGACCGGGCCGAGGGAGTCAATCGCGACGCGGTAGGAGAGCCGGCCCTGGCGGCTCGCGCGCAGGCCGAGCGAGCCGGCGGCGTCGATCGTCGTCGCGAGCGCGTGTACGCGCACGTGGGCGCTGTCGAGGCGGAGGACGTTGCGCAGGATCGTGACGCGGACAGCTGCCGTGTCGATGTCGACCGTGTCACCGAACGCGCCGCGGATCGGACCGACGCGGGCCCGAACGCGGGCGCGAATGGTCATGCTGTCGGCCGTCGATCCATCGATGATCGCCGTCCCGCTGAGGGGGCCGCGGGCCGGAAAGGCCGGCGCCGCGATTTGCGCGAGCTCCAGGCGTGCCGGATCGAGCGTCAGGGTGAATGCCCGGGCCTCGTAAATCGGCCGGCTCGCCGTGCCGGCGACCCCGAGGGACCCGGCCAGCCGCACGTGGTTCGTTCCCACGCGGCTGTCCGCGTAGGTCACCTCCGCCTGCACGGCGAGGAGGTGGCGGCTCCCCGAGAATGCCGCGCGTCCCTCGAGCGTGCCATCCCGCGGGACGTGCGCGTCGGGCGCGACCTCGCGAACGACACGGGCATCGATGCCCGTAAAGCGCAGGTCCGTGGGCAGGATGCGGACCGAGTCCCCGCGCTCGATGCCGCCGTGGCCGGCGATCCGCGCGCCACCGGTAGTCACCAGGAGGTTCTCGACCTCGTAGCGCTGCGTCGTCCCGCCGAGTGCGAGAGCGAAATCTCCCCGCATCTGGCCGCTCGGCGGAATGCGCGGACTCGCGAAACGCAGGTCGGCCAGGGCGAGGGGGTGCGCCTGGAGGTCGATGGCGGCGTCGCCCGCAGCGAATCCGTAGGTTCCCGTGGTCGTGAGCGCGGATGCCGGCAGCGCGACGGCCGCGGAGCGCCACCAGAGGGAGTCCGCCGTGAACGAGAACGCGCCCGTGAGATCGCGCACGTCAGCTGGGGGAAGCGACTCGGCCGCGACGGCCGCCTGGAGGGATGCGACGCGGACGAGCCGGACTGGATCGGCCGGATCGGCCAGGCGGACGAGCGGCAGGACGGTCGTGAGATGCCGGACCTCCGTGATCGGCGGGGCGAGGAGCGTCCCTTCGGTAATGCGAGCGTCGGTGATCGTGATCCAGCTTCCCCACCCCGGCGTGGTGTCGCGCGGCCCGGCCGAACGGCCGGGGAAGATGCGCGTCACGTTCCACCGTCCATCGGGTGCGCGCGCGAGCACGACGACGGGATGATCGAGCCGGAGATGCTCGATGAACAGGCGGCGATGCAGGAGATCGCGGAGCGTGTAGTGGACCTCGATGCGTGCGGCCGCGATGAACGGAGCCCCGCTACTGTCGGAGATCGCCAGATCGTGCACGACCGCGCCGGCCAGCAGGTCGCCGTCGATCCTGCCGACGCGGACAATCCCGTGGACGGGGCCGCGCACGGTGAGGAGGGCAATCCGGCGGACGATGGAGTGGCCGACGCCGGTGCGGGCGAGGATCACGACCGCGAGCGCAAGGGCCGCGACGAGCGACGCGACGGTGAGCGCGCCGGTGGCGAGTGCTCGTCTCACTGGAGGGCGGGGCGGCCTGGGACGGTCATGCGATGAGTCCGACGGTGCGAGCTTTGTGCCACGGGCTCCGTTGCGCTAGAACGCCTGACCGATCGAGAGGTGCAGCACGAGCGCATTGAAGAAGCCGGGCGGGGTGTACGACCGCAACGTCCCCATCTCGATGATCGTCGCCGTCCGTCCCGTCCCGACCTGCGTGACGACCGGGACCGACCGGCTCTGCCACGGATTGAATCCCAGGTCGAGCCGGATCGGACCGACCGGGGAGTAATATCGGAGGCCGGCCCCTGGCGTGACGGCGCCCTGTCCTTGGGCCACGAACTTGAGCGCCTGCTGGCCCACGTAACCGGCGTCGACGAAGGTCGCGCCGCCGATCGGCCCCGCGAGGGGGAAGCGCAACTCGACGCTTCCTTCGAGCAACGTGTTGCCCCCGAGCGGGCGGGGTGTGAAGGCGGAATTGGGGATCCGGATCGTCTTCCCCCCCACGACGTAGGTACCGTTGGGATTGCACGTGGCCGGGTTGATGGGCATCCCGCACACGGCCCCGAGCGCACTGTCGGCGATCGTCAGGACCTCCGGGCCGAGCTGGTTCTCGCCGAAGCCCCGGACCGATTCCGCGCCCCCCGCGTAGAAGCGGGTGCGCGGATGCAGGGCGCCCGTGTCGATCCCGCCCGGCAGGGCGTGGACCCAGCCGGCCTCGGCGTGAAAGGCCAGCACGGAGTGCCGGAGGACCTGCCGATACACGGAGCCCGATGCGTAGGCGCGATTGTATCGGTAGTCGGAAAGAGTGAACTGCGATGCGTGCTGGAATTCCACGCGCGCGAGCGCACCTGTCGAGGGGGAGAGGCTGCCATCCGTTGCGTCCCATTTCGCCGACAGCGCGAGCGGCGATAGCGCGCGCCGTCCCTGCAGCAGGGCGATGGTCGGCTGGTCGCACGCGCCGTAATCGACGCAGAAGTACACCTGGCTCGCGCTCACCTGGGTGAGCTCGTACCGGTACGTGAGGCTGGCGGAGACGTGCTCCGCGAGAGTCCGGGTGAACGCGGCCTGCGCGCCGTAGCCGTTGTCGACGTAGACGCCGGGGAAGCTGTGCCGATGATCGAAGATGCCGCCCCCCACCGAATTGTCGGGGCTGCCGAGCCACGGCTGCAGCACATTGGCGCTCGCGTCCCACGTCGGCTGGAGATATTTCGCGGTATTCAGCGGGTCCCCTTTCTGGGCGAGTCCCGCGACGTCGTAGAAGGGGATGTGGTTATCGAGTGCCGTCGCGAGCAGGTTCCCGACGCCGAGGTTGACATCCAGCTGACGCGCGTTTCCGAGCCAATCGTAGTTCGTGTAGCGCGCGCCGAGCTGCACGAAATTGATCTGATTCAGCCCGACGGTCCCCTCGACCGCGTGCAACGGCGCCTCCGCGACCGTCACCTGGACAACTTTCACGCTGTCCGGTTGTCCGCTATCGGGCGCGAAGGTGATCGCGGCCCGCCGAAAGAGGTTGGATTGATACAGCGCCCGCTGGCTGCGCGCGATATCTGCCCGATACAGCACGTGACCGGGCTCAAGCCGGAGACCGTGGCGAATCGTCGTGGAGTCGATCCGCTCGTTCCCGGTGATGCGAATCGCGCCGATCGTGGCGACGCGCTTGGGGTCGGCCTGGTAGGCGACCGTTCCCGTGTGCGCGCTCGAGTCCGCGCCGAGCGTCGTGTCGACGACAGCATCGGCGTAGCCACGCCGCCAGAGGGCAGAGCGAAGGGCCCGGCGCGACGAGTCGACGACGAGCACGTTGAGGGGATCGCCCACGCGGATCCCGATCAGGGTCGCGCGCTGCTTCCTCGAGAAGAGCGACTCGGGGGCAAAGGACACGGCGGATACCGTCGTCGGCGGACCCTCGTGCACGACGAACGCCACCCGAACCGCGGGCGCGAGCGGCGGCGTCACCACCGTATCGACCGTCGTTTCCCGATAGCCGCGCTGCCAGTAATAGATCTTGATCCGCAGGACGTCGCGCGCCAGCTCGACGCGGTCGAGATAGTCCTTTTCGTAGAAGAAGTGCGATTTCGTGATCAGGCAGAACGGCGTGAGCAGGATGCTCTTGCAGTGGGACGCGGTCGTGGCGATCGAATTGAGAAGGGCGCCGCGGCTGAGGGCGCGAACGCCGTCGATCTCGAGGTGCGTGATGCGGGGGCGGGCGAGGCGCCGCTGCGCGGGGGTCGAATCGGCGCCGGGTGGCCTATCGGGGGCCGGCGTTTGGCCCCGGGCCGCGCCAGCCGCCAGGACGAGCAGCGCGGCGAGGGCCGTGCAGTGGCGGGAGCGCGGCGGCGGCGACCCTAGAGCCCCGCGAGCAGCGCGTCGTTGTTCGGGGTGCCGGCGATCCGCTTGATCAGCCACTCCATGGCGGACTGGGGCGGCATCTGCTGCAACCCGCGCCGCAGGGTGTAAATACCCTCGAGCTGATCGGGACGGAAGAGCTTCTCCTCGCGCCGCGTGCCGCTCGTCGCGATGTCGATCGCCGGGAAGATCCGTTTCTCCGCGAGCCCGCGGTCCAGTTTGATCTCGCAGTTCCCCGTCCCCTTGAACTCTTCGAAGATCACATCGTCCATCCGCGAGCCCGTCTCCACCAGCGCCGTCGCAATGATCGTGATCGATCCTCCGCCGGCATTCGGCGCGACGGACCGGGCCGACCCGAAGAACGCCTTCGGCTTCGCCATGGCCGTCGCATCGAGGCCGCCGGATAACGTACGCCCCGTTCCACGCTCGACCGTGTTGTGCGCCCGCGCAAGACGCGTGATCGAGTCCAGCACGATCACCACGTCCTTCCCCGCCTCCACGAGACGTCGCGCGCGCTCCAGCACCATCTCCGCCACTTCCGTGTGCCGCTCGGCGGGTTGATCGAAGCTGGACGCAACAACCTCGCCATATCCCCACGTGATCATCTCGCTCACTTCTTCCGGCCGCTCGTCGACGAGGAGGACGAGCAGCACCGCGTCCGGATGGTTGATCGCCACGCCCTCCGTTATCGCCTGGAGCAGCATCGTCTTCCCGGCGCGGGCCGGCGCCACGATGAGCGCCCGCTGCCCGTAGCCGATCGGCGCGATGAGGTCGATCGCCCGCCGCGTCAGCTCGGGCCCCCCCTTGGCGGCGCGCCCCGTTTCGAGCGTCAGCTTCCGCTCCGGGTACGACGCCGTGAGCGCGCTGAAATCCGGTCGCCGGAGCGCCGCGGCCGGGTCGTCATCGTTGATCTGCGTGACCTCCGCGATGGTGAGCCGCCCGCGATGATCGCGCCCCGCGGTGGCGAGGACCGCGTCGCCACGCCGCAGGCCATACTGCCGCACGAGGTTCGGGGGGACGAATGCGTCCCCCGGCTCGGCCAGATAGCTCGCCGATGCGCGCCGGATGTAGCCCGCGTCCCGTGCCGCGTCGAACCAGCCCGCGACCTCGGTATCCGGGACGATCGGCGTGACCGGGGCGCCCTGGCTCTGCGGCGCATGCGGCTGGTGCTGATGATGGTCGCGGCGCGGTCCGCGTCCGCGATTGCGCCGCCCGTGCCGGCCGCCCCCACCCGGACCTTGCTGCGGGCGGCCGTTGTGGTGCGCGTGCGGTTGTCGGGAGGGGGGAGCGGAATTCTGCGGGGACGAGGGGCTCGGTGCGGGAGCCGCATCGGCGGCGATCGCGCCGTCCGTCGCATACGAGGGAGCGGCCGGGATCGGATTCAGGGCAGACGGGTCCGCCGCCACGTGGTCGCTCCCCCCGTTCGAGCGGAGCTTGCCGTCGGCGCCATCGGCCTGATCGGCGGCTCGACCGCCTCCGTCGTCGCCGCCCGATTCGCGATCGGCTTGGGCGGCGTCGCCTGACTCGACCTCGATTGCGGCATCATCGCCGGCATCCCGATAGGGATTCGGCTCGCCGCCATCGGAATCGAGGGCGTCGGATGCTGGATGATTGTATTGACGAGGCCCGCGGCCGCGACGATTAGGGCGTCGACGTTCGTTCATGGGGTGTATCTGGCGTTTGTGATCGCGCGCTGTCCGCGCGTCTGCTACTTACGTAATGTTGCCCGTCAATCGGCTGTGCAGGTCATGCCGGGAGCGCGCGGAACCCTCACACGCGCACGGGCCGTTCCAGTCGGAACGGCGACCGGGTCAGGCGATTACACCGTGGAGTATCATGCCTGGGACGCCGTTTCGCAAGACCACCGCGCGTCTCCGCGGTCACCCGACCGCGGCGCGGCTCGCCCGGTCCATCTCCCGCACGGTTTGTACCACGCGACGACACAGCTCCACGATCCGCTCGACCGCCGCGGCGTGCTCGCCCGCCAGCGGCTCCAGCTGGAGCAGCTGCGCCTCGGCCAGCAGCGCGGCCAACGGATTGTTCAGTCCATGCAAACGCGCGAGCGCGACCTCACCGACGGCGGCAAGCTGTTCGGTGGTGTACTTTTGCCGCGGCGGTGCCGTACCCATGCTCGGCTCGGTCATGATTCCTCGTCTCTCGGCGATCCCCTCACTGACGGCTCCAGCCCCCAATCGGTTACGCCCGCTGCCCGGTCACTGCGGCCATGGCTGACGCACACGCCGCCGCCCTCGAGCGTGTCGTCGCGGACTATCGCGCCGACGGGGATGTCGGCCGGCTCCACACCGGCCTCAGGGCGCTCCTCGAGGACGCCGCGGCCGATGCGCTCGTCGCCGCGGTCGAGCCATACCGTGACATCCCGGAGGTAGCGGGTCCGGTCTACGAGCGCATCGTAACGGAGCAGCCTGGCAACGCGCGAGCGCTGGTCATCCTGGCGAATGCGTATTGGCTGACCGGCCGGGGTCCGGACGTGGTCGGCGAGCTGGCCGCGCGCGCCCTCGCGATCGACCAGACGAACCGGGGCGCATGGCACCTCTGGGCGCTGACCGAGTCTCGCCCGCGTCAACGCGTTGAGCGCTGGCGCGCGGTCGCGGCCCGCTTTCCGGATGACGATCTGGCGCTCGCCAATCTGGCCGACAACGCCGCGGGCCTGGCGGGCGCCGAGCACGATCCCGCGGCACTCGCGCTCGCTCTCGAGACGTACGCTGCGCTTCGCGCACGCGCGCAGCATCCCGCGCAACAAGCCGCGCTCGACAACGCCATCGGGGTTCTCCGGGGCTGGCGGTTGTAGCCGCCGGCGTCAGGCCGCCTGGAGGGGCCCCGCCTGGCCGATGCGCGCGACCGCCCGCCCGGCGTTGCTCAGCATGTGACGCTGCCGCCCGGGCGGCACGCACTCGTCACGCGCGTATGATCCAGCGTCTCGACCATTTTCTCCACCGCATCCCCATACACCTCGACGCGCGGGAGATGCAGCGGGTCGAACGCCGGGTCCGCGGGATTGCGCGCCGGTCCGCCCGCGACCTCGAGCACGGCATCGAAATGGTACCGCACATCGCGGCCGGTCGCGGGGTCGCGCCAACTGCCGTCGTGCGCGAGAGCGCGATTCTTCGGCCAGATGCCGAGCGGCAGGGCGAATGTGCGGACGTGATATCCGGGAACAGCCGAGTCGATCGCGAGCTGACCGCGCGCGATCTGCTCCTGGACAACGGCGTCGGAATATTTGCCAAGGTTGGCGTGCCAGAGCGTGTGGTCGCAGAGCTCGAATCCCTGCGCGACCAGGAACTGCAGCTTCCTGAAGCGCCACGCGGTGGCCTGTCCCTCCACCCCATGGTCGCCAAAGAACGCGTGCCCCGCGCTCGCGGCCGGCAGGACGCAGAAGGTGGCGCGGTTCGCCCAATCCGGGTGCGTGGCGTGGAATGCGAGCCACACGCCGATCGCCGACGTCGAATCGATGCTGAGCTGCCCGCCTTGGTCGATATAGCGGAACTGAGACGGGGATGCGTCGTCGAACGTGAAGACGACCGGGCGCTGTCCCGGCGGCAGCTCGATCGCGCGATCGATCAGCTGCGACACCGTCACGGGGCGGTACCCGCGATCGTAGAGCAATTGCAGCGTCCTGCGGAAATGCTCCCGCTCGACGGACCAGCGTGACTCGTGGTCGGTGATCAGATGGTACTCGAGGATCGGGACACGCGGCGGTCGAGCGGGGTCGCGCGCGGCGACGGCTGCCACTAGCGCGACCGGGGTGAGGAGCGAGCCTATTTGCATGCGAGGAACGACGAGCCGGAGCAGAGCGCGCAACTCCATATCGATTCGGATGTTAAACTCTGTCACACCGACCGCCAAAGCGGTCATTGTCCCCGCTTCGGCCGCCTCACATCACTCCGAGCCAGCTGGCCTCCGGGGTGGAGTACCCGGGGAAGATCGCATCCAGCCGCGTCGCACCGAGATGGCGAGCCGCCACCTCGGAGAATACGGCGCGGAAATCCGTCGTCAGCGCCAGGTCGCGCCCTTCATATAGCTGCTCGGGCTCGAGCCCCGGCCAGCGTCCGTGCACACGGCCGCCTTTGACGTCTCCGCCGATGACGAAGAGTGCCCCGGCATGACCGTGGTCCGTTCCCCCGTTGCCGTTCTCTTTCGCCATGCGACCGAACTCCGACATGGTGAGAATGGTGACGTTGCCCATCCGGTCACCCAGGTCGGTCACGAGCGCGGCGATCGCCCGCGAAAAATCCGTGAGTCGCTGAGCCAGCTGTCCGGTCGCGCCACCCTGATTGACGTGCGTGTCCCAGCCGCCGACGTCGGCAAAGGCGATCTCGAGTCCGACATTGGCCTTGATGAGTTGCGCGATCTGCCTGAGCCGCCGCCCAAACTCCGAATTCGGATAATCCGCACCGGCCGCGGGCTGATATTGCTGGGGATCGGCCGCGCGGAGCAGCTTGACCGCGTCGAAGGTCTCGGAGCCCGTGGCGTGCACGATGTCCGCGGACCCCGTGCGGTAGAGGGCCTCCAATCGCTCGGCTTGCGTGCCGCTCGTGCGCACGGTGAAGTCCTCGATGCTGTTCATCGCGACCGTCGGTGCGGGTCCTTCGAGAATGCGCGGGGTCTCCGGCGTGACAGACACCGCGCGGAAGATGTCGCGGCCGGCCGGGGGCACGCGGCAGGCGTCGCACGTGCCCTGGACGGCAAGGTAGCGGTTGAGCCACCCGTCACTCGTCGACTTATCGTCGGGCGTTCCCGTCTCCATGTAATCCTGCGCGTCGAAATGCGAGCGGGTCGCGCTCGGGCTGCCCACGGCGTGGATCACCGCCAGGAGCCGTTGGTCGTACAGGGGCTTGAAGGCGGCCAGCGCGGGATGCAGTCCAAAGAAGCCATCGAGGTCGAGGGCGGCGTTGCCGGTGCGGGCCGAGGGCCGCGGGATCCCGATCGTCGGGCGCAGCGCGTAGTATATCGGCTCGCCATGAGGGACGACGACGTTGAGCGCGTCCGCCGCGCCCCGCTGGAAGAGACAGATGAGCACCTTGCCGCGGCCGGCCGCGGGAAGCTCCATCCCGAACGCGACGCGGCGCAGGAACCGGGGACTGATCCCCATGGTCACGAGAGCCAGGGCGCCGGATTTGACGAACACGCGTCGTTGCATGGATATCATCTCCCGGCGGGTACGGGCGTATCGCGATCCGCCGATACACGATCCGCCCATACACGATCCGCCCATACACGGTCCGCCGATACAATCATCGACGTTGAAATTCCGGGGCCCCGAGCGCGAGGCCGACGACCTGTGCGAGGCCCTGTGGGCCGCCGGAGCGCAGCGCGAGCTCGGGCGACCCGGTCGAATCTGCCATCTGCTCGGTGCCGGCGCTCGCGCGCGAACCGGCGGCGGCCAGCATCGGATGCGTCCCCGAGAGCAGGACGGCCCGCATCTCGGGAGAGACGTTTCCTCCGAGCAGCACCGCGACCACGCTATCGACCTGAACCGCGCGGGGTGCTGTCGTAAGGGTGGCCTCGGGTGGCCACCGCTCGAGCGCTGCCCCCGGAATCCTGTTCGCCGCGACCGCGAGGCCGAAGTTGATCCGATTCAGGATCGCCCCGGTGTTCATCCAGCTTTCGCCCGTCTCCGGATATCCGTTCGGCGCCTGGTGCTGGAAGAGGGGCTCTCCGAGCCGCGCGACGATCTGCGCCGTTCTCGGCGTCGTGTCGGGTGCCGCGTTGACGGCGCGGAGCGCACTGACGACGACTTCGAAGGGCGATTTCACCTTCGCGCGGTAGGCGGCGCTCGCGAAGAACTCGCGCAATGTCGCGATCGTCCACAGCACCTGGCGGATATCGCCGCCAGTCCGCATGAAGGTGTCGGCGGCGCGGGCCACGAGTGACGGCGGCGGCGTGTCGCTCACGAATCGCTGCGCGAGCTTGAGCGCAATGAACCGCGCCGTGGCCGGATGATCCGCGAGCAGGTCCAGGACGTCCTCGCCGTCCTCGATCCCGCGCCCCGCGGGCAGGGCGTGGCCGAGAACGACCTTGGGACCGGCGTCGTGGGCCCCGGGGCGAAAGACGAACGTCGCGGGCTCCTCGCCATCGGGCGCGTTCTGGCGGCGGGCGATGGACCACCCCGTAAAGGCGCGCGCGACGTTGATCACGTCCTCCTGCGTATAGCCGCCGTCGACCCCCAGCGTGTGCAGCTCGAGCAGCTCGCGCCCGTAGTTCTCGTTGAGGCCGCGCCGGGGTCGCGGGGCGGCCGGGCGCATGCCGGCGGTCGCGGCGGCGAGCGACCGATACCGCCGGGCACCCCCCGCGGGACCGAGCGTCGGGCGGGAGCTGTCGGCCACGCTCTCCCAGTTGTCGAGGTAGTAGAGCATCGCCGGACTGTGCGCGACGGCGCCGAGGAGATCCCGGAAGCGGCCGAGCGCGTGCGCCCGGATCACGGTGCGGTCGTAGTCGGGGAGGAAATACCGCTCGGGGGCCCCCTTCCGGATATCGACATTGAAGTGGTTTTCCCAGAAATCCGTCATCACGTCGAGCAGCTGCCGATCGGTCAGCTCGGCGCGGGCGAGCTTGGCAGCGACCAACTCGGCGCCGATGCGGTTCACCCTCTGCCGCTCCTCCTTGTAGACGGCGCTATCGGGCGGCGACAGCACGCGACTCGTGTCGCCGCGCTTGCGGCGCTCCGCGAAAATCCGCTCGGGGCGCGGGTAGTCACGCGCGAGCTCAGCCGGATTCCGCTCGTATGCCGTGAACGCGGCGAGAACGCGGTCGGGGGCCGTATCCGGAATCGCCTCCGGCGTCAGTTGCCATGCGATCCATTGATCGATCCCCATCTGCCGGACGCGCGCAACGTCACCGGGGCGCGGGCCGAACGCCAACCGGTTGAGCACCTGCCAGACCTGTTGGTCCGCCGTCTGCTCGCGTCCCGAGTCCGAGGCCGGCGGGAAGGACGCGAGGTCGAGGGCGGCCGGGTGGTTGCCGTGGGCGCAGGCCGTCGCGACCGCGGCCAGAGCGGGGAGGACACGGTGTCCCAGCGTGCGGACGCGATGTCCGATGGGTGGGCGTCGGACGGCCAATGTGGTCGGGATTTTGCTCACAGGAAGTAGACGATCCGGCGGTCGTGTTGTTAGGAGAATCTGGACGCGACGCGTAACGGAACTGAAAATTGATGGCGCCCGACAGGAACTTTCCGTGCCGCAGCCGGTAGTTTGATCGTCGAGCACGTGCGTGGAGGCGCCGTGCCGGAAGTGTTGACCAGCTTTTGCCGGAGGGAGGAATGGATGCCCCGGGGCGGGACGTGGCTCGGGAGGTCTCGCTCGAGCCCGAGGAGGGTGCGGTAGGCGATGCGGGGTGGATCGAAGGACTTCTTGCTAGGATTCGCGAGGCCGATAGCCTGGCCTTCGACACCGAGGGGGACTGACCGAAGACTCTGATTCGTCCGTCGCACGACCGAGGGCCGCCACGCAATGGCGGCCCTCCGTATTTGTGGCGCGAGCGCGGCACGCTGTTGTGCCAGGCCGGCCACGGCCGGGGGCTCCCCGGGGGATTGCGCCCCCCCGCGGCGCGCGGTGAGATTGGCGATGCGCCTCCCGTCCCCACGGTCCCCCTCGCGTATCGCCTCCCGGATCACCCGTGCCCGATCGCCGCGACTTTCTCAAGTACACCGCCGCGACCGCGGCGTTCTGGACTCTTCGCCGCCCGATGGCCCTCCCGCTCCCCTGGGCCGCGGAGGTGTTCGCCGACCCGGCCGCCGTCGCAGATCTGCTCGCGGCAGCCCTGACCGCGGCCACGGCTGCGGGTGCGCAATACGCCGACGTCCGGATCCAGCGGCAGCAGCAGAATTTCGTCTTCACCCGCGAGCACCAGATCATCAACGTGGTCGACACGGACACGCTCGGGTGCGGCGTGCGCGCCCTCGTGGATGGGACGTGGGGCTTCGCGGCGACGTTCACGCTGACGAGCGACGGGGTCGCGGCGGCGGCCCGCCGCGCCGTCGGGATCGCCCGGGCGATGCGCGTCGCCCGGGACACGCCCGTCGTCCTGTCCCCCACGCCCGCCCATGCCGGCGTCACCTGGAAGAGCGACTTCGCGACGGATCCCTTCACGATCCCCCTCGATGAGAAGACCGACCTGCTGCTGTCGGCCAACGCCAAGGCGCTCGAGGCGCCGCACGTGCCGTTCGTCACCAGTGCCCTCTTCTTCGTGAAGGAGGAGCGCAACTACGCCTCGAGCGAGGGGTCGACCATCACCCAGACGGTGATCCGGAGCCAGCCGGCGATGCAGATGACCGCGATCGCCCCCGATCGGACGGACTTTCAGACCCGGGGAAACATCGCGCCGCCGATGGGGCGGGGCTGGGAGTACGTGCTCGAGAAGGACCTGGCGGGCCACGCCCGTCAATGGGCGGACGAAGCGGGGGAGAAGCTCGCGGCGAAGCCCGTCGACGTGGGGCGCTACGACCTGGTCCTGCATCCATCGCATCTCTGGCTCACGCTCCATGAGTCGATCGGCCACCCGACGGAGCTGGACCGCGCGATGGGATTCGAGGCCGACTTCGCCGGGACGAGCTTCGTTGCGCCGCCGGACAAGATGCTGGGGAAGCTCCGCTACGGTCCCCCCATGATGAACATTCAGGGCGACCGGAACCAGCCCGGCGGACTCTCGACGATCGGGTACGACGATGACGGCGTGCAGCCCGAGCCCTTCCTTCTGGTGAAGAATGGGGTGCTCAACGATTACTCGTCCACGCGGGAGGAGGCGACCTGGCTCAAATGGTGGTACGACAGAACCGGGCGACCGACCCAGAGCCACGGCTGCTCGTACGCGATGGACTGGCGGAACGTGCAGTTCCTCCGCATGCCCAACGTGTCGCTCCTGCCTGGACCGGACGACCACGACTGGGATGACCTGATCGCGGCGACCGACCGCGGTATCGCGATCATCGGCGACGGGTCGTTCTCCATCGACCAGCAACGCTACAACGCGCAGTTCGGGGGGCAGCTCTTCTACGAGATTCGCGGCGGCAAGATCGCCGGCATGCTGAAGGATGTCGCGTACCAGATCCGGACGCCCGAGTTCTGGAACTCGATGCAGATGCTCGGCGGGAAGAAGAGTTACGAGCTCAATGGCAGCTTCTTCGACGGTAAGGGTCAGCCGCCGCAGATCAACGCCGTGAGCCACGGCACGGTCCCCACACGCTTTGGCCAAGTCAACGTCATCAACACGGGGCGCCGCTCGTGAGCCCGCTCGTGAGCCCGCGCGTGAGAGCGCTCATGCGGACGGATGACGCGGGGCTGCTCACGCGCGACGAGATGCATGCCGTCGCCGATCGGGCGATCCAGGCCACGACAGCGGATGCTCTCCGCGTGGGGATCGTCAGCTCCGTCACGGGCAACGCCCGATTCGCCGCCAACGAGCTGTCGACCGCGGGAGAGGTGACCGACGTGTCGGTATCGATCCAGGCGACGTTCGGCGCCCGGCACGCGGCGGTGGAGACCGATGACCTGACCGATGATGGCATTCGCTCCGCGGTGACGCGCGCGGAGGCACTGGCGAAGCTGTCGCCGGAAGACCCGGAGGCGCTGCCTCCCGTGATCGGGCCGGAGAATTATCAGCCGATCAGGGCCTACTTCGAGTCGACGGCCCAGCTGACGGCCGCGGACCGGGCGCAGGCGGCGCTGGACGCCCTCGCGCCTGCCCGCGCCGCGCACGGCGTAACTGCTGCCGGCTACCTGGTCACGAGCGCCCGGGCGGAGGTGCTCGTGACGAAGGCGGGGATGGATGCGTACTACCGGACGACCTCCGCCAACTATACCCTCACCGTTCGGACCGCCGACCGCACGGGCTCGGGCTGGGCGGGCGCGGACGACCACGACTGGTCCCGCATCGATACCAAGGCCGTCGTCGATCAGGCGCTCGAGAAGGCGACGCGATCGCGCCATCCGGTGCCGATCGAGCCGGGCCGCTACACGGTGATCCTCGAGCCCCAGGCCGTGGGCGATCTGGTGCAGCTCCTGCTCGGCCATCTCGGTGCGCGCGAGGCCGACGAAGGACGCAGCGCGTTCTCCAAGCCAGGGGGGACGAAGGTCGGGGACAAGATCGCCGACTCCCGCGTCACTCTCTTTTCCGACCCGGCCGATGCGCAGCTCCTCTCGCGCCCGTACGACGGCGAGGGATTTCCGCTCGCGCGGCAGACCTGGATTCAGGACGGCGTTCTCTCCGCCCTCGCCTACACGCGCTTCTGGGCCAAGAAACGAGGGAAACCGTTCGTCGGCAACCCGCTCGCCCCGGGATTTCTCGGGTTCGGATTCCTCGCGCCGCTCAAGCTCGCCGGAGGGCCGACATCGATCGATCAGATGATTCGCGATACCGACCGCGGGATCCTGGTGACGCGATTCTGGTACCTCCGCCCGGTGGATCCACGGACGATCCTCCATACCGGGCTCACGCGCGACGGGACGTTTCTCATCGAGCGCGGGCAGATCGCGCATCCGATCAAGAACTTTCGCTTCAACGACTCCCCGCTGTTCCTGCTCAACAACGTGGAGACGATCGGCCCGTCCACCCGGCTGGCCGGCACCGAGGCGGGTGGCGACGTTGCCATGCCCGCGCTCAAGGCGCACGACTTCGCGTTTACGAGCCTATCCGACGCCGTGTAGTCGTGCGGGGCGCGCCCGGCGCCGCGCTGTCGCGGCCCGGATCGGGACCACGTCCCCGTCGGCGCACCCCGCAGCCGCCGGGGCGGCGGGCTGCCGATAGACGAAGCGCTTGCCTTCGTAATTCCGGACGACCACCTCGGCATCGGTGATCGATTCGACGTATTCCGGCTGGAGCGGCACCTTGCCCCCCCCTCCCGGTGCGTCGATCACGAAATGCGGGACGGCGAGGCCCGAGGTCCATCCGCGCAGGGCCTGGATGATCTCGAGACCCTTCTGGACCGTGGTCCGGAAGTGCTCGCCGCCCGCGACCTGGTCGGCCATGTAGATGTAGTACGGGCGCACGCGGGCCTTGAGCAGGCGGTGCATCAACTCGAGCATCACCTTCGGGTCGTCGTTGACGCCCTTGAGCAGAACGGTCTGGCACCCGAGCGGCACCCCGGCCATCGACAGCCGGTCCAGCGCCGCCACCGCTGCCGGCGTCAGCTCGTCGGGGTGATTGAAGTGCGTGTTCATGTACACCGGATGGTACTTCCGAACCATCTCGCAGAACTCCGGCGTGATCCGCTCCGGCAGGTGCGACGTGATGCGGCTCCCGATCCGGATGATCTCGATGTGCGGGATCGCCCGCAGCTGCTGCAGGATGTACTCGAGGCGGCGATCCGACAGCATCATCGGATCTCCGCCGCTCAGGATCACGTCCCGGATCTCCGTGTGCTCGCGCAGGTACGCGAACGCCGAGTCGAGCTGGTTGAGCGGGATCTTCTCCGGATCGCCGACCTTCCGCCGGCGCGTGCAGAAACGGCAGTAGGTCGCGCAGACCGGACTCACGAGGAAGAGTGCGCGGTCGGGGTACCGGTGCGTGATGTTGGGCACCGGCGAGTCGGCGTCCTCGGCGAGCGAATCGACGACCCCGTCGACGACCGCGAGCTCCTGCACCGTCGGCACGTATTGGTTCCACATCGGGTCGCCCACGGCCTTGATCTGCTCGAGCGCCGCGGGGGTGATCCGCATCTGGAAACCGTCGAAGGCGGGCGCGAGCGCCGCGACGTCGATCACGTCGTGGCCGAAACGATCGGCCAATGCCTCGAGAGTCGCGATGCTCTCCTGCTTGACCACCCGCTGCCACTCACTCATGGCGCGCTCCGTCCGCCGAGCGCCGGCGGGCGATCGCCTGGAAGCGCTTCATGAAGACGACGCGATCGTCGGTCGCCGTGTAGAACCCACGGACGCGGGCCGACTCCGTGTAGCCGCGCGCCGCGTAGAATCCCCGGATCCCGGAGTGATCCGGGCGCGAGGAGACCTCGACCATGACGAGCCGCGCATTCAGCGCCACGAGGCGCTGCTCGACCGCGTGCAGCAGCACCGTCCCGCACCCGCCGTGCTGGGCGGACGGATGCACGGCGATCCAGTACAGATCGTATCCCCGGTCGGTTCCCGGGGTCGACCCGAAGCACGCGTATCCGATGAGCATCCCCTGGGCATCGAACGCGCCGAGGTATTCGTCGTCCGAGTCGGGCCGGGGCACCGGCGGGGGATGCCGCGGGCCGGGTCCCGCCGCCGCCGGCCCGAACGCGCGCAGGATTGCCTCGACGGCGCGACGGTGCTCGTGGGAGAGCGGTGCGACGCGGGCGGGCGAGCGGGGCGCGTCGCGCTCGTGTGGGGCGGCCGATTTTGGCGGCATCACCAACCCATCACCAGCCGCCGGGGACGCCCGACAGCCGCTGCGTGAGCAGCCACCGGTCGCCGCTCGATACCGACGCGCCGCGCGCGGCGCTCAGCGCGCAGTCGACGATGCGCCGAATCAGGTCCGCGTAGTCCAGCCCTGCGGCCTGCGCCATGCGTGCGAGCCCCGCATCCGAGGACGCGTCGGGGTTCGCGTTGACCTCGAGGACCCATGGCCGCCCGGCGCGGTCGATGCGAAAGTCGACGCGCCCGTATCCCTCCCCCCCGACGTGGCGCCAGGCCGCGACGGCGATCCCGGCGAGCTCCGCGGCCAGCTCGGACGGCAGGTCGGCCGGGCATTGCGGCATCGAGCCCGTGTCCTCGTCGCATCCGGCATCCCACTTGGAGCGGTACGACACGATCCGCCACATGCCGCGCGGCATGCGGTCGAACTTGACCTCGGAGATCGGCAGGACCTCCGTGCCGACGATGCCGACGTTCACCTCGCGCCCATCGATGTAGCGCTGCACCAGAACCTCCTCCCACCGCTCGTGCATCGCGTCGAGCCGCTCCGCCAGTGCGCGCGCCGTCCGGACGACGGATCGCTGCTCCACCCCGAGCGAGGCGTCCTCGGCCGCCGGCTTGCAGATCGCCGGATACCCGACCGCCGGCAGGGAGCCGCCGGCGCGCACGATCCCCCAGCGCGGAACCGGCAGCCCGGCGCGGTCGAGCAGCGTGTTGACGAGAGGCTTGTGCAGGCACAGCGATGCGGTCGCACTCGAGCTCCCCGTGAAGGGCACGCCGAGCAGCTCCAGCACGCCGATCACCGCGGGCTCGTACTTCGCGATGCCATCCATGCCTTCGCACAGATTGAAGATGAGGTCCGGTCGGGCGCGCCGCAGCCGCTCGATCCAGCGCCCGTCCTCCATGACGGGGACGCGCGTCACGCCGTGGCCATCGCCGGCGAGGATTGCCTCGACCGCATCGACCGCGTGGAGGATGCGCAGGTCGGGCGAGAGGCCCAGCGCCGAGGCGCCGTCGAAGACGAGGCAGATCTTCACGGCGCGCCGCGCACGATGCGCCGGCGGGTGAGGGGGACGCGCTGCCGCTCGGCCGCGAGCGCCAGAACGGTCTGGATCAGCTCCTCGTAGGAGATGCCGGCCGCGCGGGCGGCCTTGGGGAAGCAGGAGTTGTCGGCCGGATCGGGCAGGATCCCGGGCAGGGGATTCACCTCGACCACGTTCGGAATGCCCTGCGCGTCGAGCCGAATGTCGATACGCGACCAGTCGCGGCAGGCGAGCGCCCGATAGGCGCGCAGCGTCACGCGCTCGATCGAGCGCCGGAGCGCATCGGGGATCCGAGCCGGGCAATCGAAGATGTCGAGCGGGGCGTCGGGGCGGTCCCAGACCCACTTCGCCTCGAACCCGTACACGGGAACCGCGCCGGGGGGGAGGGCGTCGAAGTTCATCCCCACGATCGGGAGCACGTGCGCCGCCGTGCCGTTGCCCAGGACCGCACACGTGAACTCGGCTCCCGGCAGGTATTGCTCCACGACGACAGGCTGGGCGTACGTCTCGATCAGCACGGCGACCTGGGACAGCAGCTCGTCGCGCGTCTGGCAGAGGCTCCGCTCCGTGATCCCCTTCGACGACCCCTCGTGCACCGGCTTCACGAACAGCGGCAGGTCGAGCGCGAGCGCCATCTCGTCGTCCGCGGACTCGACGACCGCGAACGCGGCGGTCGGAATCCCGTGGTGGCTCAGAACCTCCTTCGTCCGCCCCTTGTCGAGGCACAGGGAGAGGGCCAGCGGATCGCTGCCCGAGTACGGAATGCCGTAGAACTCGCAGATCGCCGGCACCAGCGCCTCGCGATTCTTGCCCCCGAGCCCTTCCGCGATGTTGAACACGATATCGACCCGCGCGCGCCGCAGCCGCTCCGGGAGATCGCGCGTGGCCTCGAGCGGCACGACGGTCCCGAACGCCGAGAGCGCGCCCGCGACCGCATCGATCGTCTCGCGCGTGTCCCACTCGGCGAATTCGTCGTCCGGGACGGGCGCTTCGGCGACGGCCGGTGCGGAACGGAACGGGCGGTCGTGACCGCCCTCGATACTGGGAGGCTCGTCGTCCGCGGCGGGGACCTCGCTCGCCGGATCCTCTGCGCCCGCGCCGGCGGGAAGGTCGGGCTTCAGATTGTAGGTGAATCCGATTCGCGTCATGCCGCGGTTGGATGTGTGGTGCGCACCATCATCGCGAATGGCGCGCATGATAACGTTTCCGAATTTGCCGCGCAATGACCATTTTCGCTTTTTTTTCGCGGCGGCGATGCGTCCCCCGGGATCCTCGCGTCACACCTTGTGAAATCCCGGGCGCGCCGCCTCCCGTTTGTCCGCCGCGAGGTAGATCTCGAAATCCGAGAACAGCCCCGGCGCCTCGCGCTGCAGGACGCGGAGGATCGCGAGGGCCAGTCGCCGGATCTCCAGGTCCGCACCCTCGCCGGCGCGCAGCTCCAGCATCGTGCGCCACGCGCGGGCGTTGGCGGTCACGAGGATCTTGGTCTCGGTCGAGTTGGGCAGCACCCCGCGCGCCGCCTCGCGCGCCAGCTTGCGCCGGTGGACACGGCTCTCGACCCAGGCATATCGCGCCATCAGCGTCTCGACGAGGCCGACGTAGGCCGCCTGGGCGGCCTCGACCTGCTCCCGCCACGCCGCCTCGAGCGCCGGATCACCGATGATGGCGGGCGGCATCACGAAATTCGCCTCCGACTCGTCGACATAGCGCTGCGACAGCTGCGAGAACGCGAACCCCGCGCGATGGCGGACGAGCTCGTGGGTCAGGGCTCGGCTCACCCCTTCGATCAGCAGGGAATAGCACGCGTGCTCGAGCACGCTGCCGTGCGCCTGACGCTTGATGTTCTCGAGGTACTCGCGCGTTCCGCGCTGGGCCGGGTTGGCCTGGCTCATGTAACAGAGGCGACCGGCATACTCCGCCAGACGCTCCCCGTCGGTGCTCTCGCCCAGCCAGCGGACGGGCAGATGCGCCGGCTCCGTGAACGCCGGGCGCGCGAGCACGGTCACGAGGGGCTTCGTATGAAACACGGGAGAACGATAAGCGACCGGGGCGGGCGCCGTCACGGCTGAGCCTCCGGCAGAACGGCCAACGGCGCCGGCGAGCGGGCCCGGCCCCGGAGGTAGATGATCTCCCCGAGCAGAACGAACAGCGCGGCGCCGCCGACGACCTTGACCTCGAAGAGCCACGCGGGGCGGGCGGTCTGCGGCGGGACGATGGCAACGATCATGGCCGCGACGGTCACGGCGAGACCGCAAATCGCGGTGACGACCCGGCCGGCGTAGCCTCCCGGGATAACGGGGCCGCGGCCTTCCGGCATAGCGTTGCCGCGCTCCGCGGCGAGGCAGAGGAAGACGTAGATGAACGGGATGAAGTACACGAGCAGGTTCATGTCGAGCAGGATGAGGAAGAGCGCCTCGACGGTCGTTCCCTTGCCCGGGACGGCGAGCAACAGGAGGAGCGTGGCCAGACCGGCCTCGACGAGTATCGCGACGTACGGGGTCTGCCAGCGCGGATGCACGCGGCCAAACGCCGGTGGAAAATATCGGTCGAGCCCGATCGCGAACGCGACGCGCGCCGGCCCGACGAGCCACGTCCCCACGCAGCCGATCGTTCCGATCGTGTACGCCGCGGCGGCCAGGGGGACGAGCCAGCGGAAGCCGGGTCCGAGCGCCGCCGTGCCCGCGGTGATCCCCTGCAGCACGCCCGAGACGACGTTGGTGTCGCCCGTCGGGACGAGCCAGAGTACGGCGGTCGTGCCGGCGAGGTACAGGAAGACGATGAGGGGGACCGAGATGAGAATCGAGCGCGGCAGATTCCGTCGCGGCTGCCGGATCTCGCCGCCCATGGTAGCGATGAGCTCAATGCCCGAGAACGCGAAGGCGATCGACGCCCACAGGTTGACGGTCTCGAACGACCCGAGATGCGGGACCACTGTCGCGCGCGTGATGGGGTTGACCGGTCCGGCGTGCGTGTGGGCGATGAAGCCGACGAGAACCGCGATGAGCACGGCTCCGGTCACGTAGCTGCCGGCCCCGCCCACGTTCTGCAGCCATTTCCCGGCATTGAGCCCGACGACGTTGAGCAGCGTCGCGCCCCACAGGGCGACGAAGGTGAATCCCAGGACGTAGGTCCACTGGTCGCCGAGCCCCATCCCTCCGCGCCCGATCGCGTACGTCCCGATCACGGCCGTCGAGATCAGCAATTGCGGGTAGTAGATGACGTTGCAAATCCAATAGCACCATCCGCAGAGGTAGCCGTGGCCTTCACCGAACCGGCGTTTGGTCCATCGATACATCCCGCCTTCATCGGGGTAGCGGGCCGAGAGCTCGGCGACGGCGAGTCCCAGGGGCACGAAGAAGAACAGCGCGGCCCCGACCCACATCGTGAGAGAGCTGGGGCCCGCCCTGGCCGAGGTCGCGAGCCACCGAATCCCGATAACGGCGGCCATGTTGAACAGCACGAGGTCGCCGAGGCCGAGGCCACGGACCATCGTCGGCTCGGTCGGCGCCGTCGCGGCGCTCGGTGGGCCGGTCATCTCGGTGGGCCAGTCATTCCGATCGGCGGTCGGGGGAGGCGTGCGCGACGTTCAACCGGGAGCGCAGGATCGCCAGCTCCGTCCGCGAGGGGGCCGCGACGGCGCACAGCGGCTCGCGGATGCGCAGGGGCCAAGCGACGTCGCGCGCGACATCCGGTGCCGCCACGCCGGGGAAGGTCCGCGTCAGCACGAGCTCGCCGCTCGCCGGGTCGGGCTCCAGGATGCCCCGATCCGTGATCACGGCGACGGGACCCGCGCCCGGGAGACCGAGGGCGCGGCGCGACTGGCCGTGGTAGGCGTGTCCGGGCGAGGTCACGAAGTCGACCGCCTCGGGAAATGCGCGCCGGCTCAGCGTGGCCATGACGAGAGTGCGCCGGGCGTGGGTCGCGATCTCGGCCGCGCCCCCGCTGCCGGGCAGCCGTACGGCCGGCTGGTCGTACGGGCCGATCACGGTCGTATTGATGTTCGCGAAGCGGTCGATCTGGGCCGCACCGAGGAACCCGACGGCGATGCGCCCGCTCTGCAGGAAGTACTGGAACACGTCGGCCATGCCGCAGACCATGAGCGACCCCGTCACGAGAGCGGGATCCCCGATCGACACCGGCAGACGCTCCGGCGCCGCTCCGACGGCGCCCGACTCGTAAATGAGAACGAGGCGGGGGGCGTGGGTCGCACGGGCGAGGTTGCACGCCAGGTTCGGCAGCCCGATCCCGACGAAGACCACGTCGCCATCGCGCAACTCGCGCGCGGCCGCGACCGTCATCATCTCGCCGGGCGTGTAGTCAGTATCCGTAGCTCACCCCCGCCGACAGCCGGGGCGCGGCCGTCAGCCGCTCGGCCAGCGCCGGCTGCGCGGCGAGATAGGCCGTCCGATCGGCGACGCCATGGACGTACGTCTCGAGATATTGGGCCAGACGGTCCGGGTCGCGCGAGATCGCCTCCCAGGCGATGTAGAAGGGGTTGTCGCGGTCGTAGTACCCTTGCGCGTAGGAGGGGTGCGCGCCCCAGGGCTCGGCCACCACGGCGTCAACGGCGAAGCCCGGCAGCACCGTCCGGTTGGGGTCAGCGCGAATGACCTGCTCGTCGACGATCTCCTCGACGACGACGATCACGCGGCGCGCGGCCAGCGCCGCCTCGCGCTGGACGCCCAGGAGCCCCCAGATCTGCGTATTCCCGTCCGCGTCGGCGCGCTGGGCGTGGATGATCGCGACGTTGGGGGTGAGCGCGGGCACGGTGGCGATCCGCTCCCCGGTGTAGGGACACGTGACGGAGCCGATGCGCGGATTCACCGCCGGGAGGTCGGTGCCGGCGAAGTCGCGCAGCGGCCAGAAGGGGAGGCCCGCGGCGCCCGCGCACAGTCGCGCGACCATGCCGAAGTGCGAATACTCCTCGATCTCGATGCGCGGGACGCCGGGCGCCCCCTCGACGGCCCGGCGGAAGGCGTGGAGCGAGCCCGCTCCGGGATTCCCGGCCCAGGAGAACACGACCTTCCGCGCGCACCCCGCCGCGATCATCTGATCGTAGATCAGGTCGGGCGTGAGACGGCACAGCGTCAGGTCGCGCCGCCGCTGCCGGATGATCTCGTGCCCGGCGGCGAAGCAGATGAGGTGCGTGAATCCCTCGATGACGACGGTATCGCCATCGTGCACGAGCGCCGCGATGGCGTCGTGCATCGTCATGCGCTTCGCTACGCCGCGAGGCTCAGACACTCGTCGAGGATCGCGAGCCCCGTGTCGATGTCGGCGTCATCCACGACGAGGGGCGGCGCGAGGCGCAGCGTGCTCTTGCCGCAGCCCAGCAGCAGCAGGCCGCGCTGGAACGCCGCATCCAGGACGGTCCGGACGGCCCTCGCGTTCGGCGAGCGCGTTGCGCGATCGGTCACGAGCTCCAGCCCGATCATGAGGCCGAGGCCGCGCACGTCCCCGATCGCCGGATGTCGCTCGGCGAGCTGCCGTGCGCCGGCCGCCAGCCGCGCGCCGCGGGCGGGAACGAGTGGCAGCAGCTCGTGTTGCACGATGTCGAGCGTCGCGAGCGCGGCGGCGCACGCCACCGGGTTCCCGCCGAACGTCGAGCCGTGGGCGCCCGAGGTCCACCGCATCACCGATTCCGACGCGATGATGGCGCCGAGGGGAAGTCCGGACGCGAGTCCCTTCGCGGTCAGGAGGATGTCGGGCACGACCCCCGCCTGCTCGGCGGCGAACATCGTGCCGGTCCGTCCGATCCCGGACTGGATCTCGTCGAAGACGAGGAGGATGCCGTGGGCATCGCAAAGCGCGCGGAGGGCCGCCAGATACCCGGGGGGCGGCACGATGTACCCGCCCTCACCCTGGACCGGCTCGACGAAGATCGCGGCCACGTCGGACGGATCCAGCTGCCGCGCGAAGAGATCGCTCTCGATCGACGACACGCAGTAGAGCTCACACGCAGGGAACGTCTTCCCGAAGGCACACCGGTAGCAGTAGCCGTAGGGGACGTGGTAGACCTCCGGCAGGAGCGGCCCGAACCCCGCGTGTTGGCGGGATTTGCTGGAGGTGAGCGTCATCGCGCCGTAGGTCCGCCCGTGAAATGCGCCGTGAAAGGCCACGAGCGCGGGCCGGCGCGTGGCGTTCCGCGCGATCTTGATGGCCCCCTCGACGGCCTCCGTCCCCGAATTCGTCAGGAAGACGCGCTTCGCGCCGGGGCCCGGGGCGAGGGTCGCGAGGCGCTCGCACACGGCGGCCATCGACTCGTAATAGAAATCCGACCCGCAGATGTGCAGGAAGCGCGCGGCGGCGTCCTGGACCGCCGCCACGACGCGGGGATGCGCGTGGCCCGTCGATGCGACCGCGATGCCGGCCATGAAGTCGAGAAAGCGGTTTCCGTCGACGTCTTCGACCATGGTCCCGCGGCCCCGCTCGACCACGAGCGGATACTCCCGCGCGTAGGAGGGCGACGTCCACGCCGCATCGCGCGCTACCACGGCGCGCGCGCGGGGCCCGGGGACGGGCGTGACGATGCGCGGGTAGTCTTTCGCCGGTGGCATCACGGGTGGCATCACCGGTGGCCCGCGACGGCCGGCACCGCGGCGTCGTACGCGACCTGCAGGCGCGCGACGATCTCCCCGATCTCCTCCTCAGCGACCACGAAGGGGGGGGCGAGCAGGACGAGATCGCCGTGGGTGCCATCGGCATGCCCCACGTTGGGCCACACCACGAGTCCCGCGTCGAGCGCGGCGTCCGTGATCGCTTCGGCGACGCGTGCGGTGCGCGGGAAGGGAGCGCGCGTCTCGCGGTCCTCGACGAGCTCGATGCCGGCCAACAGCCCGCGGCCGCGGATGTCCCCGACGTGGGGCAGCTCGGCGAGCGGCGCGAGCGCCGCGTGAAGCAGCTGCCCCATCCGGGCGCACCGCGCGATGAGGTCGTGGCGATCGAGATACGCCAGGGTCGCGACGCCGGCGGCGCAGGCGACGGGGTGATGCGAGAACGTCTGCGCGTGCAGGAGGGCGCCGCTGCCGCGCGCGAGGACGTTGACGATGCGCGCGGGCGCCACCACGGCGGAGAGCGGCGCGTAGCCGCCCGCGATTCCCTTGCCCAATACCAGGATGTCCGGCACGACGCCGTACGGCTCGAGCGCGGACCACGTTCCCGTCCGTCCGGCGCCCGTCAGCACCTCGTCGGCGATGAACAGGACGCCGTGGCGGTCGCAGATCTCCCGGACGCGCCGCCAGTAGGGCGCGCGCGGCACGCTGGCGCCGGTCGAGGAGCCCCCGATGGGCTCGGCGATGAACGCCGCAATCGTCTCGGGACCTTCCGCGAGGATCGCCGCCTCCAGCGCGTCGCCGGTGCAGGCGGGGCACGGCTCCCCGACGCCGCGGCAGGGGCAGCGGTAGGTGGACGGGGCGGGGATGCGGGGAACGGGAACCAGCCACTCGGCGAACACGGATCGATAGCGCTCGCGCGCCGACGCGGAGAGGGCGAGCAGGGTGTTGCCGTGATAGCTCGGCGCGAGGGCGAGGATCGTCGATTTCCGCGGATGCCCCGACTCCACCCAATATTGGCGCGCGAGCTTGAGCGCGGCCTCGACCGCCTCCGATCCGCTCGAGAGGACGTAGACGAACTCGAGGTCGCCGCTCGAGCGCTCGGCGATCGCGGCCGCGAGCGCTTCGATCGGATCGTGCGTGAAGGCGGTGCCATTGACGTACGCGAGCCGCGCGGCCTGCGCCGCCATCGCGTCCGCGATCTCGGCCACACCGTGGCCGATGTTGGCGACGAACGCGCCGCCGCACGCGTCGATGTAGCTCCGACCCGCGTCGTCGTAGAGCATGCACCCCGCGCCGCGCACGATGCGCGGGTAGGCGCGCCGGAGGGCGCGATAGAAGACGGCGGAGGAGGGGTACGCGTGCGGCACAGTCTCGAAACCTACCCCGACCGACTAGGGCGCGGCGAGCCGGTTGTACCGCGCCAGGACCTCGCGCAGGCGGTCGTGGGGGAGCGCCGGAACGCGCAAGGAATCGGCGCCGACCATTGTCTGGGCGGCCACGAGCGCGTTGACGATCGCCTCGTGGACGGCTTGCACGGTCGCCTCGAAGAGCGGATCGATGCGCTCGTTGGGCAGCATCTGGAGGGGTCGGAGACCGCTCGTGTCGGCGGCGTGCGGATTCGCCGTCGAGAACGCGATGTAGATGTCGCCCGAGGAGTCGCCGCCCAGGCCGCCGGTGCGCCCGATCGCGAGGGATACGCGCTTGGCGATGCGCTTGAGCTGGTGCGGCAGGAGCGGGGCATCCGTCGCGACGACGACGATGATCGAGCCCGCATCGCCCCCGCGCGGGACGCCGGGCTTGTCGCAGCTGCGGCGCGCCTGCTCGGGGGGCAGGGCCCAATGGCCGGCGAAGCACGGGAGGGGCTCGGGGATCTCCTTGCCGACCGGCACGCCCGCAATCGTGAGGAGCCTGCGGAGGCCGTAATTGCATTGCACGAGCACGCCGACCATGTAGCCCCCCCGCCGCTCGGACAGCCGGCGCGAGGCGGTTCCTATCCCGCCCTTGAACTCGTGGCAGATCATCCCCGTCCCGCCGCCGACGTTGCCTTCGGTGACGGGACCGCCGCGGGCGGACTCGATGGCGGCAAACGCATCCGCCTTCGTGACGTGGAAGCCGTTGATGTCGTTGAGCGCTCCGTCCCACGTCTCGGCGACGACGGGCAGCTCCCAGTCCGCGTCGGGCAGGTGGCGGACCTGCCACTCGATCACGGCATCGCGGACGACGCCGACGCTGTTCGTATTCGTGATCAGGACGGGGCCCTTGAGGAAGCCGGACTCCTCGAGCCACGTGGTCCCGGTCATCTCGCCATTGCCGTTCAGCGTGAACCAGCCGCCGAACGTGGGGTCTCCGTCGTGAGCGCCGCGGGGCAGGATCGCCGTGATGCCGGTCCGGATGGGGCCGACCCCGGGGACGCGCCGGCCGTTACCCGAGACCAGCGTGACCTGACCGACCTCGACGCCGGCGACATCGGTGATCGCGTCGAGCGGCCCGGGCGTCCCATCGAACGGCACGCCGAGAGAGCGCGCCCGCAGGGGCGCCGGAGCCTGCTGCGCTCCCGCGCCCATCGCCACGCATCCCACGAGACACACGAGCCATCCGTATGGCCGCGCTCGACGCGGCCCCGGCGGGCGAATCACACGTCGCGCAGCACGTCTCGGGTCCCCCCCCCGGTCTCAGGTCCCCAGGGGACTGCAGCCCGCCGACGTGGACGGCAGGCTGCGGGCGTTGCACTCGTCCGTCGGGATCGGCATCCGCGTCGGCACGGCACCGCCCGGGACGTAGGTCGGGATCGTGCTCAGCAGGTTGAACCGCCGCGCGTCGATCCACCGGGTGCCCTGCTCCCACAGGAGCGACCATTGCCGGTTGTACAGCAGCTCGGTCACGAGCGCGGACTGCGTGACGGCGCCGGCATAGGGCGGGAGTCCGCCGGAATTCTCCCGCACGATGTTCAGGTCGTTGACGGCGTCGGCGAGATCCCCGGTCCCGATCTCGGATTCGGCGCGGAGCAGGATCAGCTCCTCGTCCCGGATGATCGGGATCGGCGCGGCGACGTTCGGCGAGCCGTTGGAGAAGTACACGGTGAACTTGAGGGCGGAGAAGATCCCGCCCGCCACCGACGGCACGCCCCCCGGGACGAGGGCGATCTTGTTCAGGACGCGCAGGTCGGGCTGACCGCTCAGCTGCGCCTGTGCGGCCGGCATCGAATCGTCTCCGGTGCTGTCATCGAGCGCGATGGAGAAGAAGTTCGGCCCGCTCAGCGGTTCCGAGAGCTCGTTCACGAGGTCGCCGCTGCCGGCCGAGTAGTCGAATGCGGGACCGACGCCGAAATTGGCCGGGGCGGGCGAGATGAATGATGAGTCGAGCGCCACGAGCGCCGCCGCATAGCACGGCGCCCCGCACGTCGCGCTCGCCGTCGCGCGCATCACCTCGGCCTTGGCCGTGAGCGCCCAGGTGTAGGGGCGCCACGTCTGCGGCGTGTTGAACGCGCTGTATCCCGGCGGGGTCACGAAGGGGAAGGAGGTCCCCGCCGCCGCGAGATTGGTCCGGGCCGAGTCGAGCAGCCCGATGATGTAGCCGTACACGCTGTCCTCGGTGACGAACGGAGCGGGCGGTGCCGTCACGGGGCGATCGACGTCCACGGGGGCTCCGAGGTTCCCGTGCAGCTCGACGATGTACAGGAACATGAGGGCCTTGATCGTTTCGGCGAAGCCGACCGAGGCGGCCTTGTCGGCCGCGACCAGGTCGGTGGCCTTGGGGACCGCGTCGATATAGTTGTTGGCGTTGCGGATCGCCGTGTAGTAATCGAACCAGAGCCGTCCGCCATCCTCGCTGGCGTTCACGGGTCCGAAGAACGGCTCCTCCCAGTCGGGCTGGTTGTTGTTGGAGAGGTTCGCGCCTTCGCGTCCAAACGAGCCGATGTACCAGATGAGGCGTGTCTGGTCGATCCGGGAGGACTGGAAGATCCCGGTTGCCGCGGCGGCCAAGTTGGCGTGATTGGGAGTGCCGGTCAGGGACGACAGCGTCGGCCCATTGGGGTCGGCGATGTTGAAGCTGTAGCACGCGGCGGCGCCCAGCAGTGCCGCGATCGTTCCGGCGAGAGCGGCGGTCCGGTGCGCGCCGCGACCCAGGATCGTGGTGGCGTGCATGGTCAGAACCCCGCCGTGATCGTGAGGTAGAAGGACCGCGCCGGCGGGTAGGGTGCGAGATCCACACCGCGCGTGATCGCCTGTTGCCCGAAGTTGCTGACCTCGGGGTCGTATCCGAAATATTTCGTGATCAGGATGAGGTTACGCCCGGACAGCGCGACCTGGAGCGATTTCGCGCCGAAGACGAACCTGGCATCGTGCGGTCCGAGGTCGTACGCGAGCCGCAGCTCGCGCAGCTTGAGGAACGTCGTGCTCTGCACGTACGGGCGGGAGTCGCCGTCGAAGCACGCATTGATCTCGTTCTGGCCGAGCGGGGTCTCGGCGTTCGCGTTGAGCTGATTGCATCCGTACAGCGAGAGCGTCTGATTCTCCGCGACGCCGCCCAGCTGCCAATCCCACAGTCCGGACAGCGACCAGCGGTCGAGGGCGAACGTGTTCGTGAACGACCAGCGGAACTCCGGGTTGACCTCTCCGAGATACAGCACGTTGCCCAGGTTGTCCGTCCCGATGATCTGGGAGATCGGGCGCCCCGGCTGGACGAGGAACTCACCGAAGGCGAGCCCGAATCCGGCCGTCGCCGGCCGGAAGCTCGGGAACGGCAGCGACTCCACCTTGTTCCGCAGGGAGTTGAACGACGTCTGGAAGGTCCAGGAGAATTCGCGGCTCTGGATGGGGATCACGGTCGCGCCGATCTCGAGCCCCTGATTCTGGAAGGTGCCGCCGTTCTCGAAGACCTCGAAGTATCCCGTCGACGGCGGGGGCGTGCGCGGCAGGATCAGTCCCGTGGTGCGCCGGCTGTACAGCGTCACCTCGAGATCCGCTCGCCCGTCCCAGCCGTTCGCATCGAATCCCCCCTCGACCTCGCGTGTGCGCTCCGGCTTGATGGTGGGATCGGCCGCGATCCCCTGGATGCCCAACTCCTCGCCGATCAGGCCGCCGATCGCGTTCGTCGTATTGAGGAGGGTGTATTTCTGGCCGAACAGCGGCAGGTTGCCGGTCTCGCCGTACGCCGCGCGGAGCTTGAACGTGCTGCCCTGGCCGAACCAGTTGTTGAACTTGTAGGACGCCGCGGCCTTGGGATACAGGTTGTACGCGCCCGTGCTCCCGTTGTTGCTGCTCCGCTCGCCGCGAATGCCCAGCTCGATGAGCAGGCGCTCGGACAGCGTGAAGAACTCCTCCTGGCCGTAGATCGCCAGCGTCCCGTCGTGCGATTCGACCTGCGTGTTGGTGATCGAGGCGCCGGCGTCGACCGTGCGCTGATCGCCCACCAGGCCGCTGGCGGCGGTGCTCGCCGTGTTGAACTCGCGGTCCTCGTACGACACGCCGAGCGACGTCGTCGCCTTGAAGGGCTCGTTCGTCGGCGTATACGTGTGGATCGCGTTCACGTTCCAGTTGTAGTACCGGTTGTCGCCGATCCCGAGCACCGCGACGCCCGGCTCGGATTGCAGCGCCTCGAAATACGCGCTCGCCGGAGCGACGACGTGCGACTGGTCGTTGAAGTCGTCCAGCCCCGCCGTCCCGACGAATTGCAGCGTGGTGTGATCGGTGGCGATCGCCGAGTAGGTCACGTGGCCGCCCCCGGTGAAGCGGTTCACGTCGTTCTCGTTCGAGCCGTCGGCGATCGTCTGCAGGGGGTTGGCGCCCTTGTAGCTGAGCGCGAGGGGTGGTGCCGGATAGACCCCATCGGCGTTGGGCTGCAGGTTGACGAAGCCCGGGATGTAGGCGATCGCGTATACGGTGCTCGCTCCGGCGTTGTCGTTGTTGACGAACCCGCGGTTCTCGACCGACGAGTTGAACGCGCCGGTGAAGGATCCCTCGAGTCCCTTGGCGATGTGCTGGTCCAGCTCGAATCGCAGCGACTTGCGGTCCGCGTCGGTCGCGGCGAGGATCCCGCCCTGGTTCGTGAGGCCGGCCGAGAAAAAGTACCGCGTATTGTCCGTGCCGCCGCCCATGCTCAGGTTCGACACCACATCGAGGGGCGTGCGGCCGGCGATCTCCTGGAGGTGGTCGTGGGTCGGCAGTACTCCGTTGACGATGTACGGGACCTCCGCGCCGCCGTAGACCGAGTCGGCCTCCGCGACCGTGAACTGCCGGGTCTCGGGGCCGCGCAAGAGATGCGAGAGCCCGACCTCCTGCGAGAAATTCCAGTGCGGCGCGCCGGCGCGTCCCTTCTTGGTCGTGATCACGACGACGCCGTTGGCGGCCTTGGACCCGTAGATCGAGGACGCCGCGGCGCTCTTGAGGATCTCGATCGATTCGATGTCCGCCGGATTGATGTCGGCGAGCCGATTCACGGCATCGTCCTGCGCCGGCCCCGTCCCGTTGTTGGTGCCGCTGAGCGTGACGTTGTACAGCCCGGTCGGCACGGTCTCGTTGCTGTAGATCACGCCGTCGACGACGAAGAGGGGATCCGACGCCCCGACCGCAGTGTTGATGCCGCGGATCTGGACCTGTGTCCCTCCGCCGGGACCGCCCGAGTTCGTCTGGATGTCCGCGCCGGCGACCTTTCCCTGCAGTGCCTCATCGACGGTCATCGCGGGGGCGCGCGTCAGCTCCGCCCCGCCGACGATTTCCGTGGAGGTGGGGGCCTCGGAGCGCGTGATCTGCGTGGCCTGCCCGGTGGTGACGTAAGCCTGCAGCTTGAGAACGTCGTATGCGAGCTCGACCGTCACGGTCGTCATGCTGGCATCGATCGTGACGTCCTTGGGCAGGTAGCCGATCGCGCGCACGTTCAGCTTCTGCGGGCCCGGGTCGAGGAGGATGTGGAAGTCCCCATGGTCGTCGGACCGCGCCCGCGCGGTCCCGCCCACGACGGTGATCACGGCGCCGTAGATCGCCTCGGTGCTCTTCTCCCGGATCACGCGCCCGGCGAGCTCTCGCTGCTGCGCTGCGGCGGAGTGGGGAAAGGCGGTGCCGAGCGCGAGCACGACCGCGAATCGGACGATGCGTGACTCCATGCCTACTCCTCCCCTGGTGCCAGGGGGCCGCGAGAGGAACAAGAACCGGCCGGTCCGCGCGCCGATGCAGCGCGGCGAGGGCCGGCGGGACGGAATACGCAGGGAATTCACACTCGGCGCCCCCCCCACGAGGGCGGCGCGGAAGGGCACAATGATTACACTTTTCCTCGCGTTGTCAAGGCGGTGTCAGACGAGAGCGGTGGCCTCCCCGACGCTCTTTACTTTCGCCGTGCGCGTGCCTATCTATGGCGGCCCGGGGCGGTCGATCCGGTCGCACATCTGTGATGCCTGTTCCCATCCGCTGGTCCGCCGTGCGCTCCCTCGGACGCGTGCTCGGGGTCCTGGCGGGCGCGCCTGCGCTCGCCTGGGGCCAGGACCTCGCGCGCCTGAACGACACGCTGCCCGCGGCGATCACGGTCATTCGCGCGGGGCGGCTCGTCGATGTCGATCGCGGAACGGTGGCGCGGGACCAGCTCATCGTGATCCGCGGTGAGCGCATCGAGCGCACCGAGGCGGCGGCGGGGGCCGCGCCGCCGTCCGGCGCCCGCGTGATCGATCTGTCGGACTACACCGTCGCGCCGGGGCTCATCGACTGCCACACGCACCTGATCGGCGATGCCGAATCGGCGGACGTCCTCGAGCCGCTCGAGCGCTCGGAGGCGCAGGAGGCGCTCACGGGCGCGCGGAACGCGCGCGCGACTCTGCTCGCGGGGTTCACGACGGTGCGCGACGTCGGGACGTATCGCGCCTTCGTCGACGTGGCGCTCCGCAACGCGATCCGCGAGGGCACCGTTCCCGGGCCGCGCATGGCCGTGGTCGGCGCCTACATCACGGTGCCGACGGGCGGCGGCGAGGTGACCGGGATGGCGAGCGACATCGTACTGCCCGCCACCTTCCGCATGGGGGTGGCCAGCACCCCCGATGAGGTGCGCGCGCGCGTGCGCATCCTCCTGAACGGGGGGGCCGACCTCATCAAGATCATCGCGACGGGGGCGGTTCTCACCGCGGGCACGCAGCCCGGGGTCACCGAGATGTCCGAGGACATGATGCGCGCCGCCGTCGAGGAAGCGGCCAAGTACGGCGCCTACGTGGCGGCGCACGCGCACGGCGCCGACGGGATCAAGGCCGCGGTGCGCGCCGGCGTCCGCTCGATCGAGCACGGCTCCCTCATGGACGACGAGGCGATCCGCCTCATGAAGGAGCACGGCACCTATCTCGTCGCCGACATCTACAATGGCGACTGGATCGAGGATGTGGGGAAGCGCGAGGGCTGGCCGGCGGATATCATGCGCAAGAACGAGGAGACCACCGAGGCGCAGCGCGAGGGATTCCGCAAGGCCGTCCGCGCGGGCGTCAAGATCGCCTTCGGCACCGACGCGGGCGTGTATCCCCATGGACTCAACGCCCGCCAACTGCCATATATGGTGCGGTACGGCATGACGCCCATGGCGGCGGTGCAGTCGGCCACGATCGTCGCGGCCCAGCTGATCGGCTGGCAGGATCGCGTGGGCTCGATCGCCCCGGGGAAATACGCGGATCTCGTGGCGGTCCCCGGTGACGCAATGGCGGATCTCGCGAGCTTTGAGCACGTTGCTTTCGTCATGCAAGGGGGAGTGATCGTGAGAGCGCCCACAACCCTGCATTAGCGCGATGCCCTCCGCTCCCCGCGCACGGCGTCCGCGCCGGCCCCGCGCCACCCCCGCGCTCGTCCTCGCGGGTGCCGCAATCCTGGCGCTGGCCCCTCGCGCGCACGCGCAGCACGGCGCCATCGCGGGCCGCGTCCTCGATTCGGCGTCGCGCGCGCCGATCTCCGACGCGCGGATTCGCATCACCGGGACGACGTTCGCCACCACGACGCGCTCCGATGGGACGTATCGACTCGCCGACCTGCCCGCGGGGCCCGCGACGCTGCAGGTGCTGCGTCTCGGCTTTCGCGCGGCCAGTCGCGCCGTCACGGTCCCCGATTCCGGGACGCGCACGGTCGACCTCGCGCTCGTGCCTGCCGCGACGACGCTCGACCAGGTCGTCGTCCAGGCGACCGGTGAGACGGAGCGCACGCGGGAGACCGGGAATGTGGTGCAGACGCTGAGCCCGGACTCGGTCCCCCTCGGTGCCACGGCGGATCTCTCGGATGTGCTCTCGTCCCGCGTCCCCGGCCTCCAGGTGACGCAGGAATCCGGCACGACCGGCGCGAGCTCGCGCATCCTGATCCGCGGCAACAACAGCGTGTCGCTCGACAACCAGCCGCTCATCGTCGTCGACGGGATCCGCGTCGACAACGATGAGGGCTCCTCGCAGCTCTACGTCGGCGGCCAGGTCCCGTCGCGATTCGACGACCTGGACCCCAGCGAGATCGAGAGCATCGATGTCCTGAAGGGCCCCGCCGCCTCCGCGTTGTACGGCACGGCCGGAGCGAACGGCGTTCTCCAGATCACGACCCGGCGCGGCGTCTCCGGCCACACGACCTGGCGCGCGTGGGCCGAATACGGCTCGGTGCGCAACTACGTCACCTATCCCGCGAACTACGCCCAGATCGGATTGGATCCGTTTGGCAACAGGATCACCGAGTGCACGCTCCTCCTCCAGGCCACGGGCGGCTGCACGGCGGTGCCGGATTCGCTCGTATCGTTCAATCCGCTCGAGGCCGTGAGCCCGAACATCCCGGGCTGGCGCAACGCGTTTGGCCTGAGCGCAAACGGGGGCAACGATGCACTGAATTATTTCGTCAACGCGGACCACAAGGACGAGCACGGCGTCTATCCGAACAACTACGACCGCCAGAACAACGTGCGGACGAACTTCCATGCGCAGCTCGCCCCGACCATCAACATCAGCGCCAACATCGGGTACCTGCAGAGCGCCCTCGGCCTGCCGCAAAACGACAATGCCTCCTATGGTGTGCTGAGCGACGGCCTGCTCGGGTCGGCCTTCAACGATCCCGTGACGCATGGCTACGAGGCCGGGATCACGCCCAACGTCCTCGCGCAGGTGCTCTCGACCCAGAGCCTCGACCGCCTCACGGGCGGCTTCACCGCGACCTGGACCCCGCTCCCCTGGGCGTCCGTCGTCGCCGTCACGGGGCTCGACTACTCGAACGCGCTCGAGCGACAGATCATCCCGGCCGAGCTCCTGCCGATCTATCCGACCGGCTTCGTGCAGACCGACGTGCTGCCGCACTACCTCTACACGACGAACATCACCGCCACCGCGCACTACGGGCTCACGCGCGATCTCAAGGCGTCGACGTTCGTCGGCACCCAATACAACGACGAGGCCGCCGCGGGAACGGTGACCACGGGGATGGGCCTGGCGCCGGGAACGGGGACGCTGACCGGTGCCACGAACACGATCACGGCGGTCGAGGCCAACAGCCAGATCGTCACGTTCGGCATCCTGGGCCAGGAGCAGATCGCGTGGCGCGACAAGCTGTTCTTGACGGCGGCGCTGCGCGGCGACGAGAACAGCGCCTTCGGTCTCGTGCACCAGTTCGTCCTGTACCCGGACGCGAGCCTCTCGTGGGTCATCGGCGAGGAGCCCTGGTTCCCCCGCACCGGCGGTGTGCTCAGCACACTTCGGCTCCGCACCGCCTATGGCGAGTCGGGGCAGCGCCCCGATTTCCGTCAGGCGCTCACGTATTTCACTCCCGTGCCCGCCCGGAAGAACGGAGACGAGCTCCTCGGCGTTATCGACACGACGACGGGCAACGGCACGCTCAAGCCGGAGATCACGCACGAGTTCGAAGGGGGATTCGACGCGGGGTTCGTGCACGACCGCATCAACGTCACGTTCACGTACTACAACAAGATCACCACCGATGCCCTCGTCCAGCGCACCCTCGCGCCGTCGACCGGGGGCAGCGGTCAGTTCGTCAATCTGGGCGAAGTCTCCAACACCGGGCTCGAGGCATCGGTCAACGGCTCGGTCGTCGACTCCCGGTCCGTCCAGGTGGACGTGACGGTCAGCGAGTCGGTCAACCACAACAAGCTGGTGAAACTGGGACAGGGGATCAGTCCGATCACGTTCGATGCGGGAGATGCCGGGGACACGCAGGAGATGACGGCCGGCTACCCCCTCGGCGGTTACTGGTCGTACCCATACACCTACAAGGACGTCAATCACGACGGGATCATCGAGCCGAGCGAGATCACCGTCGGGCCGAACCTCGTCTACATGGGCAGTCCATTCCCGAGCGACGAGACATCGATCGCGCCCAGTGTGACGCTGTTCCGGATCCTGCGGCTGACGGCGTTGTTCGATCGCCGGGCGGGGGTGGTGACCTATAACGGGACGGAGGAGTTCCGCTGCGGCTTCAGCTACACGATCTGCCGGGAAGCCTATGATCCGACCGCCAGCCTGAAATCCCAAGCCGCCGCGATCACCGAAGCGCTCTCGCTGAGCGATGCCGGGGCGTACGAGGATGGCTCGTTCTGGAAGTGGCGCGAGGTCACGGCCGCGGTGACCTTGCCGGATCGCTGGGCCCGCCGCGTCGGCGCCCGCAAGGCGACCGTGTCGCTGTCGGGGCGCAACCTGGCGACGTGGACGAAATACACGGGCTTCGATCCCGAGATCAACTTCGCGCCGCCCACGCACCAGCCCGGCGCGGAGAATCCCTTCGCGACGTCGGATTTTCTCACACAGCCCCCCGTTCGGTACTGGACCGGGCGGGTGGATCTCCAATTCTGACGCCCATGCCGCCGTTCCACGGGTTGTCGTCGTCGCCGGATCGCGGGCGGGTCGCCACGGCCCGAGGTGCGATCCTCACACGCCTCGCCCCCTGGCTGCTCCTTCTCCCGGCGGCGTGCAACATCGGGAAACAGCTCGACGTGAAGGACAAGGATTTCGTCCAGCCGGGGAGCTTGGCGAATCCGACGGCGCTATCGTCGATTCTTGCGGGCGCCCTGTCGCAGTTTCAGGTCGCCTGGTCCGGCAGCGCCGACGAAGCCGGCAGTGGGCATGAAGGGCAGATCAACATGACGGGGCTCTTCACCGACGAATACATCGACCTCGAGACCTTTCCCACCCGGATCGCCGTCGACGAGCGCATCGCCACCCCGACCAACGCCTCGCTGCGCGGGACCTTCCTCGATCTGAGCCAGGCGCGCGTGTCGGCCGAGCGCGCGGCCGCCCAGTTTGTCGCGCTCGACTCGACGGAAAGCATCGGGCGCGCCGAGGCGTCGAATCTGGCCGCGTTCAGCTACGTCCTCTTCGCGGAGAATTACTGCTCGGGGATCCCATTCAGCAGCATCAGTGCGACCGGCACGATCAGCTACGGTGCGCCCTTGCCGACCGACTCGGTCTATGCCCGGGCGATCGCGGCGTTCGACACCGCGAGCGCGGTCGCGGCCGCGGAGTCGGCGGCGACGGCTGCCGCGGGCGCGCTCGACACGCAGTCCGTCCTGGAGCTGAATCTCGCGCGCGTGGGCCGCGCCCGCGTGCTCCTCGACCTCGACCAGCTCGCCGCGGCGGGGGTCGCGGCGGACAGCGTCCCCGATGGTTTCACCTATGTCCTGGAGGGATCCGCCAACAGCCCCCGCGAGAACAATGGAATCTGGTATTTCGCCAGTCTGCTGTCGTTCAGCGTGGCCGACCTCGAGGGCGGCAACGGGCTGCCGTTCGTCTCGGCCAACGATCCCCGGGTTCCGTTCGATGACACGGGGGCGCCCGGCTTCAGCGGGGTGGTCGGAACCGACTTCATCGAGGAGCTCAAGTACCCGAGTCCGACATCCAACGTCGTCCTCGGCGACTGGATCGAAGCCCGGCTGATCCGGGCCGAGGCGCAGCTGAACGGCGCGCACACGGGCACGTACATCACCACCCTCAATGCCCTCCGGGCGACGAACCCCGGGCTCGCGCCGCTCGTCGCGCCGGCGACGTTCGACGCGCAGGTGGACCAGCTCTTCTCCGAGCGCGCGTTCTGGCAATACCTCACCGCGCACCGGCTGTCGGACCTGCGGCGGCTCATCCGGCAGTACGGTCGCGGGTCGGAGACCGTGTTTCCCACCGGGACCGACGCCGTCACCGGCGCGCCGTACGGAACCGATGTCACGTTCCCGGTCTCCTCGGACGAGACCAACAACCCGAATTTCGCGGCGTGCGCCAATCGCAATGCGTGAGCCTGCGCTCCTGATGCGCGCGGCGTGATTCGCGGGCGGCGGCAGACAGAAGGGAGGCGTGGTCCGCTGCTGAGGCACGCGCTCGCGGCCGGGGTCGCGGGGCTGCTTACCGCGATCGGGGCGCCATCAGGCGTCGCGGGGCAGGTGGCGGCCGCACCCGGCAAGCGCCTCCTCGCGCTCGACGACCTGTATCGCATGCGCGACGTCGATGACCCGCGGCTGTCGCCGGACGGGGCCTGGGTCGCATACACGGTGACCGTGCGCGACTCGGCGCGCGACGAGGACCGCACGGCCGTGTACCTCGTGAGCTGGGACGGACGGACGACGCGGCGTCTCACGTGGGGGACGGAGGGGGAGCGCGCGCCCCGGTGGAGTCCCGACGGCAAGTCGCTCGCGTTCCTCTCGTCGCGGGGCGATGCGCACCGGGCCGAGCAGGTGTGGATTCTGCCGCGCGACGGGGGCGAGGCGACGCGGGTGACAGCGCTCGCGGACGGCGTCAGTGAGTACGCGTGGGCGCCGGACGGTCGGCGCCTCGCGGTCATCGCGCGGGATGCGGATCCCGCCGCGGATGAGCGCGACTCCGGGCGGCGCGACACGGCGACGGCGCCGCCTCCGATCGTGATCACGCGCTTCCAGTTCCGGGCGGACAACATCGGCTGGCTCACGGAGCGCCGAACCCGCCTCTACGTGGTCGATGTGCCGACCGGGCAGGCTACGCTCCTCACGCCCGGGCCGGTCGATGCCGCACTCCCGGCCTGGTCGCCGGACGGGCGCCAGATCGCGTACGTGCGCAAGACGGGAGAGGACGGCGACCGCACCTTCAACAACGACGTGTATGCGATCGACGCCCAGGCCGGCGCGACTCCGCGCCAGGTCACGACGTTTCCGGGCGACGACAACGATCCCGACTGGGAGAGCGGGCCACCCGCGTGGAGCGGGGACGGCCGGTCGATCGCGTACGTGCAGGGCGGGCCGCCCGAGCTCTTCTACTACGGCATGCAGCATCTTGCCGTGACGTCGGCCGAGGGGGGCGGGCCCGAGCGCAGCGTGCTGAACCCGGCCGATCGGATCATCACGTTTCCGCGCTGGACGCACGACGGTCGATCGCTGCTCTTCCTGATCGAGGACGATCGCGCGGTCCAGCTCGCGCGCGTGAGCGCGTCGGGTGGCGCGATGGAGCGCCTCGTCGCGGGGCGGCAGGTCATCAGCGGCTACGATCTTGGCTCCGATGGGCGCATCGCGTTCGCCTCGAGCACCCCGACGGCGCCGGCCGAGATCTTCGCCCTGGAGCCCGGCGCGCGCACGCCGCGCCCCCTGACCCACGAGAACGCGTGGCTCGACAGCGTCTCTCTCGCCACCGTGCGCGAGGTCGCCGTGCGCAGCGCGGATGGAACGGACGTGCATGGATTCGCCGTGACGCCACCGGGATACACGGCGCGGACGCGGTATCCGACGATCCTCCGGAACCACGGGGGGCCGGTCTGGGAGTGGGGCGACGAGTTCTATTTCGACTGGCAGCTGTTCGCGGCGCATGGCTACGTCGTGCTGGGGGCCAATCCCCGAGGGAGCTCGGGGCGCGGCCAGGAGTACGCGCGGGCGATCTACGCCGATTGGGGGAACAAGGATGTCGCCAATGTTCTCGCCCTCGTCGATACGGCCGTTGCCCAGGGCCTCGCCGATTCCGCGCGGCTCGGGGTCGGCGGATGGAGCTACGGGGCGATCCTCACCGATGCCGTGATCGCGCGGACGCAGCGCTTCAAGGCGGCGACGAGCGGCGCGGGCCAGGGGAACGCGCTCGCCGGGTACGGGACCGATGAGTACGTGCGCGAATACGAGACCGAGCTGGGGCTGCCGTGGGCCCATCCCGACGTATGGCAGCGTGTGGCCTATCCCTTCTTTCACGCGGACCGGATCGTGACGCCCACGCTCTTCCTGTGCGGCGACCTCGATGCCAACGTCCCGCTGCTCAACTCCGAGCAGATGTACCAGGCGCTGCGCAGCCTCCGGGTCGACGCAGAGCTCATCGTCTACCCGGGGGAATACCACGACATCGCGAGACCGAGCCACGTGCGGGACAGGCTCGAGCGCTACCTCGCGTGGTACGACCGATACCTCCACGTCGCGCCCGAGGGGCGTCCGGGAGCGCGGTGATGCCCACGATGTACGACATCGCGATCATCGGAGCGGGTCACAACGCCCTCGTGACCGCCGCGTACCTCGCCCGCGCCGGACAGCGCGTCATCGTGCTCGAGCGCCGGGAGGTCATCGGGGGCGCCTGCGTCACCGAGGAGCTCTGGCCCGGCGTTCAGGTGTCCACGGCGTCGTACGTGAACAGCCTGCTGCGGCCGGAGATCATTCGCGACCTCGAGCTCGCGCGCCACGGGTTCGAGATGCTCCCGCGAAGCCCGTCGTCGTTCTCGCCGTTTCCCGATGGGCGCTCGCTCATGCTGGGGCCCGACAAGGCGTTCACGCAGCGCGAGGTCTCGAAGTTCTCGCCGAAGGATGCGGACGCCCTGCCGCGCTACGAGGCGATGCTCGAGCGCATCGCCGCCTTCATCGAGCCGACATTGCTCCGCACGCCGCCCAATCCATGGTCGCTCTCGGTCGGTGACCTCGCGACGCTCGGACGCCTCGGGTGGCGCTTCACGCGGCTCGGACGCGATGGTGCGGCGGCGGTCGAGATCCTCACGGGCGCCGCCCGCCCGATCCTGGACCGCTGGTTCGAGTCGGAGGAGCTCAAGGCCACGCTCGCCACGGACGCGGTCATCGGAGCCATGGCGGCGCCGTCCATGGCGGGCACGGCGTACGTGCTCTTTCACCACGTCATGGGCGAGACGAACGGGGTGCGCGGCGTCTGGGGCTACGTCCGCGGCGGGATGGGCGGGATCAGCGCGGCCCTCGCGGCGGCGGCACGCGAGCGCGGGGCCGAGATCCGGACCGATGCCGCCGTGGCGCGCGTCCTCGTCACCGGGGGCGCGGTCGCCGGCGTCGTCCTCGCGGACGGGACCGAGATTCGCGCGACCCGCGTGGCGTCGGGAGCCGATCCACACGTCACGTTCGGGCTCGTCGAGCCCGCGGCGCTCCCCGCCGACTTTCGCGCCGGTCTCGCGGCGATCGATTACCGGAGCGCGAGCCTCAAGCTCAACCTGCACCTCAGCGAGCTGCCGGATTTCACGGCCTGCCCGGGTAGCGCCCCGGGACCGCAGCACCGCGGCACGATTCACATCTGCCCGAGCCTCGACTACATCGAGGAGGCCTACGACAGCGCGAAATACGGCCGGCCGGCGCCCAATCCGATCCTCGAATGCACCATCCCGTCGGTGCTCGACGACACGCTCGCGCCGCCGGGACAGCACGTGATGTCGATGTTCATCCAGTATTTTCCCTACAACGTCCGAGTCGACGGGCTGACCCACGACGCGGCGCGCGAGCGCTTTGCGGACCGCTGCGTGGAGCTGCTCACCGAATACGCGCCCAACTTCCGGCGGTCGGTGATCCACCGCCAGGTGCTCGCACCGCGCGACATCGAGCAGCGCTACGGACTCACGGGGGGCAACATTATGCAGGGCGCGATGTCGCTGTCGAGCCTCTTCTTCATGCGCCCGATCGCCGGGTACGCGGATTATCGGACGCCGATCCGGGGACTCTACCTCTGCGGTGCCGCAACGCATCCGGGCGGGGGGGTGATGGGGGCGTGCGGATACAACGCCGCGCGCGAGATCCTGCGCGACGTGCGCCGGCGCCGCAACGCCGGGGGCGCGGGGGCGGCGTGAGCCCGCTCGAGCGCACGCTCCCGGCGGCCGCCTACCTCGACCCCGCGATTTTCGCCCTCGAGCGCGAGCGCATATTCGCGCGCGAGTGGGTCTCTGTCGGGCGCGCGGAGTCGGTCGCGGGCCCGGGAGAGTACGTCGTCGTCCGGGTGGCCGGCGAGAGCGTGCTCCTCGTTCGCGGCCGCGACGGCGTGGTGCGCGGATTCTTCAACGTGTGCCGGCATCGCGGCTGCGAGCTGGTGCTGACGGGGGCGGCGGGCACGGATGCCGCCCTGACGGGGCATTTCCCCGCAGGGATCCGCTGCCCGTACCACTCCTGGACGTACGAGCTCGATGGGACGCTTCGCGCCGCTCCCTTCCTCGACGCCGGCGATGCGATCACGCCGGCCGAGCTGCCGCTGCACGCCGTCGCGGTCGGCGAGTGGGGCGGCTTCCTCTTCGTACGGCTCGTGAGCGGCGAGCCGGACCAGCCGGCCGCTTCGCTCTCGGCCCAACTCGGTGACGGACCGGGGCGACTCGTGCGCTATCCGCTCGCGGCGCTGCGCTCCGCCGAGCGGATCGTGTACGACGTGGCGGCCAACTGGAAGGTGATCCTCGAGAACTACAACGAGTGCTACCACTGCGCCGGCGTACATCCCGAGCTGTGCGCGATCGTGCCGGCGTTCAAGCACCGCGGTGGCTCGGAGCTCGACTGGGAGGCGGGGATCCCCCACGCGCAGGGTGCGTGGACCTTCACGCGCTCGGGCACGACCACGCGCGCACCATTCCCCGGCCTGAGCGCCGAAGAGCGGGTCCGACACAAGGGCGAGCTTTTCTACCCGAACCTTCTCGTCAGCCTCTCCGCCGACCACGCTGCGGCCTTCACCCTGTGGCCCGTCGAGGCGCGCCGAACTCTCATCGCCTGCGATTTTCTCTTCCACCCGGACGAGATCGCCAAGCCCGGCTTCGATCCCTCGGATGCCGTCGACTTCTGGGATCTCGTGAACCGGCAGGACTGGACGGTCTGTGAAGGGGTGCAGCGCGGAATGGCGTCGCGCGTCTTCACGACCGGCTTCTACGCTCCGATGGAAAGCGCCAGCCTGGACATTCGCCGCTACATTCGGGCCCGCCTGGGCGACGCCGTCTAGCCGCCGTGCGCCGCGAGTACGAGTACATCGTGCTCGGCTTGGGCGGCCTGGGCAGCTCGGCTGCCTATTGGCTCGCGCGCCGCTTCGGAAGCGATGTGCTGGGCCTCGAGCAATTCGAGTTGGGCCACGTGCGGGGCGAATCGCAGGACCACTCGCGCATCATCCGGCTGTCCTATCATACCGCCGGCTACGTGCGGCTCGCCCAGCGCGCGTACGCAGCCTGGAGAGAGCTCGAGGCCGATGCCGGAGAATCGGTCGTGCTTCGCACGGGCGGCCTCGATCTCGGACCGCGCGACGGCGCGATCCCGCTCGCGGGCTACGCGGACAGCTTGCGTGCCTGCGGCATCCCCTTCGAGACGCTCGATGCGGACGAGATCATGCGGCGATGGCCGCAGTGGCGCCTGGGCGACGAGCACCATGGTCTCTTCCAGAGCGAGGGCGGGATCGCCATGGCGGCGCGCGCGACCGCCGCGCACCAGCGCCTCGCCCGCGCGCATGGCGCGACACTCCTGGATCGGACCCGGGTCGACGGGATCCGCTCCACGGCGGAGGAAGTCGATGTGCGTGCGGGCGATGTGACGTATCGCTCGCGCTCTCTCGTCATCGCCGCGGGCCCCTGGTCCGAGCCCGTTCTCGCCGGGCTCGGTGTCCGCATCCCGCTCAATGTCACGCAGGAGCAGGTCACGTACTACGCCAGCGCCCACGCGGCCGACTACGCGCCCGACCGATTCCCGGTGTGGATCTGGATGGATGACCCGTGCTTCTACGGCTTTCCGGTATTCGGCGAGGCGGGTCCCAAGGCGGCCCGGGATGCCGGCGGGCGATCCGTCACCGCCGATACGCGGACGTTCGATCCGGATCTCGAGCGGGTGGCGCAGGTGGCCGCCTTTCTCGGACGCCATCTCCCGACGGCGCTCGGCCCGGTCATCACGACCAAGACGTGCCTGTACACCCTGACCCCGGACCGCGACTTCGTGCTCGATGCCGTCCCGGGTCATCCGGCCGTGGTCGTGGCGATCGGCGCGGGGCACGCCTTCAAGTTTGCCTCCGTGATCGGCCGGATCCTCAGTGAGCTGGCGGCCGACGGCGCGACGCCCTCGGACATCACCCCGTTCGCCCTGACGCGACCCGTCCTGCAGATGGCCGATCCGCCGCGTCATTATATGGTATAGGCCTAGCGTCTGGCGGGACGGACTACACCGGCGGGGGAGGCGCTGCGGCGCGGGCCGAGCGGCGCTGTCGCGCGCGCCCCGCGCCGTACAGCGCGATCCCGCAGGCGATCACGGCAACGCTCGATCCCGCGATCTTGAGCACGGCGAGACGCGGGCGCGGGTCGTCCGGGGAGGGCACGAACGAGAGCACGATCGCGATCGCCGTGACGACGAAGCCGACGCTCGCCGCCAGCACGGCGACGCGTGGCCCACCCGGCGCGCGAAACACGCCCGGGTCGGTCGGCACGCGCTGCACCCGGATCAGCGCGGCGAACACCAGCAGGTACGGAATGAAGAAAGCGATGATCGACATGCTGACGAGGATGTCGTTGGCCTGCTTGACCGCGCTGCCGGCTTGCGAGAGTGCGATGAAGGCGGCGGCGATGACGGCCTGCACCAGGAGCGAGATGTACGGGGTTCGCCATTGGGGATGCAGGCGGCCGAACGCCGGGGGCAGATAGCGGTCGATTCCCGCGACGAACGGCAAGCGGCTGGCCGCGGCAAACCACGCCCCGGTCTGCCCGAGCCCGCTCACCGTGATCAGCGCGGCCACCACGACGACGATGGCGGGGACGCCAAGCTGACCGGCCAGCGTCGCGATCGAGAGAATGACGCCTTCGATTTCGGGGATCCGGGCCGCGGGCAGCGCGACCATGACGGCAATCGTGGCCAGGATGTAGATCGTCGTGATGCCGGCGCCGGCGAGGAGCAGTGCCCGCGGCACGTTGCGGCGTGGGTTCTCGATCTCCTCCCCCAGCATCGACGCGCTTTCGGCGCCGCTCACCGAAAAGACCACGGTCGACCAGAAGATGATGTCCCGGAGATGGGTGCTTGGCACGAGCGACGCGGCCGTGAAGGGCGTGGCCGTGCCGTGGCCGAGCGCGAGTGTCACACCCGCCAGAGCGAGGAGGATGAGCGCGGGGAGCCACAGCGTGACGGCGCCAATGTCATGCAGCCAGCGCGCCACGTGGAGGCCGCGGATGTTGAGGCCGGCCGCGATCGCGAGCCCGATGAGGGAGGCGCCCACGAAATACGCCGGGCTCGTCGACAAACCGTGTGCGTGCGCGCCCCCGAGGAACAGGGCGTTGGCGGCCGTGAAGTAGAGCAGACTCGGGAAGTAGGGGAGGTTGGACGCCCAGTACAGCCACGCGGAGAGGAAGCCGGCGAAGCCGCCAAACGCCTCGCGCGTCCAGACGTACAATCCGCCCTCCTCCGGATAGCGGGACGAAAGCTCGAGGACCGCGAGAACGAGGGGGAGATAGAACCCCAGACACGCGCCGATCCAAATGAGGATCGCGCTCGGGCCGGCGGCGGCCGCGTTCGAGATCCAGCGCAGGCTGAACCCCGTGACGATGTAGAAGAGAACCAGATCGCCGAACCGCATGGTTCGGGGGAGTGACGGCGGCGCGGACGGGGCCCGAGCCCCCGCGGCGCTCGGGCGCATTGCCGACGCCGCGATCGCGCCGGGCCCCTCCGCGCCGCTCACGGGCGGGCGGCGTCCGCCGCCGGTGCGCGAGCTACGGCCGGCGCCGCCCGAGGGCGGCCAACACCTCGCGGTCGAACGCGACGGAGAGGCTCTCGCGCGGGGAGTACGGGCCGGGTGTATACGCCGGCGACATCACACCGAGCTGGCTCTCCTCGCAGATGTGCCAGTCTTGCCGGTTGGTCATATCCCAGAACGCGACCCCGTCGCTCGGATCGAAGCCGCCCGCGAGCGATGCCGGGTGGAAGAGCCATTCACAGGTGATGAGCGTCCGTCCCGGGTCGACCGGCCAGAGCGTGTGGAACATCACGTAATCCGGATGGAGGCTCAACAGCATGTTGGGGAAAACGGAGTAATAGTAGACCCGGCGTGCATCGTCCGCGGTCAGGTCACCCACGGGGACGCCGCACGCGCGGCCGCTCATGGTCATGCTACCGGCCTCGTCGTTGATGACCATGAATCCGCCGAGAACCGGGCCCTCGAACAGGTCATTCTCGCCGCTCGTCGCGGGGGACAACTTCACGAGAGCGGGGTGGACGCCCGCACAGTGATAGCACTCCGAATAATTCTGGAACAGGAGCTTCCAATTGGCCTTCACGTCATAGTCGACGTGTCCCCCGACGGCGAGGTTCGGCAGGTTGAAGCGGGAGAATCGGCCGATCAACGACGCCAACGAGTCCGGGAAGGGCTCCGCGTCGCGCGCCAGGTTAATGAAGACGAACCCTTCCCACTCCGCCACGTTGACGGGCAGCAGCGGATAGTCCCGCTTGTCGAATCCGTCGATGTCGGCGGTCGAGGGCGCCCCGATCAGACGGCCATCGAGGGCATACACCCAGGCGTGATACGGACAGGTGATGCGAGTGCCCACGCTGCCGCTCGCCGCCTCGCACAGGCGGGTGCCCCGGTGACGACAGACATTATGGAAGGCGCGCATCGCTCCGCTCTGATCGCGCAGCACGATCACGCTCGCGGGCCCGACCTGCCGCCGGATGAAATCCCCCGGCGCAGGCATCCGGTCGGCGCGTCCGACGCAGAGCCAGCGCCGCGCAAAGATCGCCTCGCCCTCTTCCGCGAAGATCTCGGGCGACGTGAAGTAGCGGCCGGGGAGCGTCCGCGATCCGTGGATGGGGATTTTCGTGGAGTGAACGAATGTCGCCATGCGCATCTCCAGAGGGGGCTCCGAAAGATGTCACCCCCATGCCGGAGTCGGCACCCCCTGGAGAGGGCCGCATCACATCGAGAGCTTGAGCCCTCCGGTGATCGCGAAGTTGTGCGTGAAGACGGCGTCGTACACGGGGTAGCCGTACGCGTTCACGTTGGCGTTGTTGTCGGTCCAGTGCGCGACGTAGTCCTTCGCCATGATCCGGAGTCCGAGCTGTCGCGTGATGGGGTAGTCGAGGCCGATCCCGTAATTGAAAGCGAAGCTCGCGGAGCTGGTGGAGCCGATGTCATTCTGGGTCGTGTAATCGATTGCCCCCAGTCCGAGCTGCAGGAACGGCTTGATGATCTGTCCCTGCATCCCGCGGAAGGGCGCCGAGAGCTGCAGGTCGCCGTCGAAGAGCCACACGCCGCTCGACCCGCGCGTGGGGTCCCCTCCCGGCACGAAGAACGTGAGGCCCGTGTTCCCATATGCTGCATTGCCGACGAGCGCGACGAACGGCGTGAGGTTGAGGTTGATCTGGGCGCCGGTCAACGGGGCGCCGGAGCCCGATGTGCTGGTCCCCAGCGGGCCGTCGATATAGTGGCCGAAGTCGGCGTAGCCGAAATACGGTGTGATCGTGACCGTCGGTTCCGACGGCTGCCAGTAGTGCTGCACCCGATACTGGGCTTCCGCCGTGCCCGCGACCGCAACCGACATGAGCGCTGCCGCGACGAGTGCCATCCGCGTGTCCATCGTCCCTCCGGGAATCCGTTCCGCGCCTCCACCCGACGCCGCGCGGCGTGACGACGTACCGTATGGCATACGGAGTGCCGCCGCGCCCGACACTGTGCCGAGCGCGCAAGGTCGTGTCCCGGCGTCGCTTAGATGCGACCTCGCGCGACCCTAGCTGCGCGGCGTGTCTGTCCCGTGGCTCGTGCGTGTCCCCAACTTAGGACGTTGGCGGCAGCTCCAGATCCGCACTGGCGGGCGCGCGGCCGTCGTCGAGCAGCTCGAGGCGGAGGGTCGCGTACGCCCGGTCGCGGGCAACGACGGCGAGCGCTCTCTCGGCCTGCCCGGGCAGCGCGGCAAGCGCGGGGTCGTATTTGATCGCCTCCAGGGGTCGCTGGCCGGGCAAGGGGATCTTGACGCCCGGGTTCAGAATCCCGGTCGGATCGAAGCACCGCTTGATGTGACCGAACGCCGCCGCGGTCTCTGTACTACACGCTATGTGTAGCAGCGGGGTACGGAGCCGGCCGTCGCCATGCTCTCCCGCGAGCGTCCCGCCGAGCGCGATCGTCAGCGCGGTGACGTTGGCGAGAAGTTGCTCGACGCGCGAGCGCCAGTCTGGGTCACGCACGTCGACCAGGGGATTCACGTGCACGTGCGCGTCCCCCGCGTGGCCGAAGATCGCCCCGCGCAGCCCCTGGCGCTCGAGGGCGGCGCGGACGCCGCGCACGTAATCGGGCAGGCGCTCGGGCGGCACGCAGCCATCCTCGATCACCTGCATCGACTTGAGCGCCGGGTCGAGACGTGCGAGCGTCGGGTTGGCCGCCTCGCGGACGGCCCAGATGGCCAATTCGGCGGTTCGGTCCAGGGCGAGGAATACGTGCGATGCGCCGGCGGCGCTCAGGTGATCCGCGAGCAGGCGCGCACGGTCGGCGACGGCGCTGGAGCTGTCGGCCTCGCCCTCCACGAGCAGGACCGCTTCGGCGCCGTGTGGGATGGTGAGGATGGCCTCGTGAGCGTCGGCCGTCGCACCGGCGACATTGGCCGCCGCGCGGACCAGCGCCAGGAACGTCCGGTCGAACAATTCGCACGCGGAAGCGCCCGCGGTCCGCGCCGCGCTGGCGCCGAGCGCGGCCGCCTCGAGCGACTCGTACGCCGCGAGGACGCTCGCCGTGGCCGCGGGCCAGGCGGTGAGGGCGAGCTCCACGCCGACGAACAGCGCCAGCGTTCCCTCGCTACCGACGAGCAGGTCGATGAGATCCCCGGTCTCCGTGAAGTCGGCGATGTCGTAGCCCGACGAGTCCTTACGGACGCCTGCGCGCGCCGTGCGGAGCTGCGCCGCGGCCATGCGCAGGGCGGGCCCGGAGTCCGCCAGGAGGCGGCGGATGGCGGGGATGTGGGCCGGGACCGGCGCGCCGCGGCGCACGATGGCGCGCGACCCGTCGTCGAACACGCAATCGAGCGCGCGCACCCAGCGGCGCATCGCGCCGTAGCGGAGCGTGCGCGGCCCGGCCGCATTGGTGCCGGCCATGCCTCCCACGGTGCAGAACGCGGCGCTCGCGGGATCGACGGGGAAGCGGAGCCCGCGGGAGCGGGCCGCGGCGTCGACACCGGCGCAGAGCGCGCCCGCGCCGACCCGCACGCACCGTGCAGCAGCGTCCACGGCGCCGATCGCGCGCAGGCGGCTGCAATCGACGACGATGCCCGGGCCGATCGCGCCACCCGGCAGGCTGCTCCCCGACCCGCGCGGGACGAGCGGGGCCCCGGTGGCGTGGGCCCAGCGGACGAGCGTCGCGACGTCGTCGCCGTCGGTCGGAACGGCCACGGCGCGGGGCACGATGCGTGCGATCCCGGCGGCCTCCGCGTACGCGGCGCGGGCCTCGGGATCATCGCGCACGACGCCGCGAAATCCGGGGATCCGGGTGCGCGTCACAGCGGGACCACGCGGCCCTTACGCGATGAACGACGGCGTCAGCGTCAGCGGCGCGCGAGCGACCCGCTCGACCAGGCGGCGAAAGCCGTAATTGCTCGCGACGGCGACGGGACCCACGAGCATCAGCGCCTTCACCTCCCGGCGCGAGATCTTGACTCCGCCGCCCGCGTGCAGCATCGCCGTCGAGCGCGCGAGGTCGCGTGTCGTGGCGCAGGCGAACAGAACCGGGAGGGCGCAAAACACGCGCACCGGGAAGGCGCGCTTCGGCAGGAGGAGGACGTAGTCGAGCGCGTCGGCGAGGCCCGCCTCGGCCAGCTCGACGAACGGGTCGAGCGCGGCGCGATTGTGCGCGATGTGCTCGGGGCTCAGGAGCGTGCCGTGGCCGCTCCCGTGCGCGCTGAGGCTGTCGCTCGGGATGTAGATCGCGTTCTCGCGCTCGGCGTCCCAGGCGATGTCCTTGAGGATGTTGACCGTCTGGAGCGCCTCACCGAATGACACGCAGCGGTCGCGCAGCGCGGCGTAGGTGGCGCGCCCGATCCCCGGCGCGAATTCCCGCCAGAGCTCGGTCAGCAGATGTCCGACGGTGCCGGCGACGTAGTAGCAATACTCCCGATACTCGCCCAGCGTCTGGATCCGGATTCCGCCCGGGTACCGCTGGACGAACGACCGCATTCCGCGCACCATCTCGCGCACCCATTCCCTGATGGCGGCCCGCGCCTCCGGGGGCAGACTGCGGTACAGCTGAAAGACCCTGTCGCTGTATCGCATGAGCCGGAGGTCGTGCTCCGCACCGACGAGATCCCGCGCCGTCCGCGGGTATGCGTCCGCCGCCGCGGCATCATCAAAGCAGAGAAGAAAGGCCTCGAACAACGCCGTCTTGCGCTCCGGGCTGGCCGCAGGATCATCCTCGACCGTGTCGGCGATGCGGCAGAGCAGGTACCCGGCGAGAACCGCGCGGCCGAGCTCCCCGGGCAGACACCGGATGCTCAGCGCGAATGTCCGGGAGACCTCGGGCAGGATCGCTCGGCACTCGCGCTCCGCCTCGCGGAGGGTCGGCTCGGCCCACGCCACGGATCAGATCCCCCCGATGACGACGTTCGAGCTCCTGGCCGAGCGCGTCGCGGATCAGGTCGGGCAGCGGGAACGCCTCGGCGAGTGCCGCCGGGAGCGTGGCGGGGGGCGCCGTCGCGGGGACGGCCGCGTTGGCCGCGCCGAGGTAATAGCGGCAGTAGCCGTCGACCAGCTCGGGGGCGGTGCGCTGAAGCAACATGAGCCCGCCCCGGACCGCGGCGGGGCCCGCGTACCGGTCGGCGATGCCCTGGCGCTGCTGGGCGGGGGTGGTGTTGTCGATGATCGCCGACGTCGCGATGCGGCCGACGGCTTCGTGCGCGAACACGTAGATCGCGGTGATCGCGGTCGGGACGCTGTCGGGAAAGGTCACCGCGATGACGTTCACACGCTTCGATTCCAGCTGGGTCCGTCCCTCGCCATCGAGCGGCAGCGAGAGGAGGAAATCCCCGCTCTCTTCCTGCGTGTTGTTGAGGAAGCGCTGCAGCTTCGCCCGGTACACCCGCTGCCAGAGCGAGTCGACGGCCGCGAGCGCAGGCCCCCGGTCGCGCTGCTGCCGGATCCAGTATGCGTGATACCACCGCTCGCTCTCATCCTCCAGCGATTCCGCGAATAGCTGCAGCCATTCGCGGTCGGCCGCCGACGGGAAGGCCCGCGCCATGACGGCGAGGGTGTGCGCCCCCTGGCGATTGCTCAGCTGGCTCGCGTTTCCCTTGGCTTTGAGAAAGATCGTAATGAGCTGGCGCAGCTCCTCCCACGTGCCGGTCTCGAGGGCGAGGAATTGCGCCGCGCGAAGATTGGGATTGAGGGCGAAGCGGGCGTGCAGCTGATCGCGGTTCGCGTCCAGCTTGGTGAGGACGGAGGCGCTGTTCTTCTCGACCGTGATGTCATCGCGATAGCCACGCCGGAAGAGCGGGATCTGCGCCGAGTCGTCCTCGATCATCGCAAATCCATGCAGCCACAGATCGATGTGCTCTCGTGTCTTGACCGGCCAGGGAAAATCGAGCCGCGCGAGGTTCGGCCGTCCCTGCGCGTAGGCGGGCGCCGCGAGTAATGCGGCCGCGAGCCACGCGCCGCGGCCGATCAGCCGTCGCCGGCCTCCGGAAAGCCGGATGGGGAGGCCGTCGCAAGGGAGGGATCGGATTGCTCCGCATCGAGGCCGCGGCCGCACGTCGGACAGTATCGCCACCCCATCTCGAGCTCGGCGCTGCAGGCAGGGCAGAGCCGAATGGTCACGTTGTGCCCGCAATGTGGGCAAAACATAATCGGCTGCTCCTGGGGGAGCGCGCCTCCACAGTAGGGGCACTTGCCATGGACGAGCACGGGACCCATAGCTGTCCGACGCGCTGCGGGTCAGTGTGTAACGCGGGCCGTCAGGTTGCGGGCAGCGGCTTGGCGGCGTGAAACGACGACTCGTCGGGGAACGGCGCGGGGGCGTCGATCGCCACACCGGCCGCCCGCTCTGCGGCCATCCACTCCACGAATCCGGAGCGAACCAGTCCTCCCGATGCGGACAGCTCGGCCGCCGCACGGGTCGCCAGGAAATTCGCGTATTCGTTCTGTGCGTGGCCGTGATGGCCGCGGACCCAGTGCCACGCATATGCGTGTCCCGATTCCCGAATGGCCGCGATCGCCTCGCGCCAGAGAGCAAGGTTCTCGATCGGCGCCCCGCTCCGTCCCGCGCGGCGGGGGCGCGTCCAGCCGCGCGCGGACCAGTCGTGGACCCATTCCCCCAGGCCTTTAATGAGGTATAGCGAATCGCTCGTGAAGATCACACGCAGCGGAACGCGGGCGCCCGCCAGAGCCCGAAAGGCCTCGATCGCGGAGCGGAGCGCCATCCGGTTGTTCGTCGTATCCGGGTCGGACACCCAGAAGTCACGCCGCACGATTGCATGGGAGCGGGGATGCCGGTATTCCACGAGCCCTCCCGCGCCGCCGGGATTGGCACCGTCGCGCCCGTTCCCCAGGCACGACTCATCCACGTAGACCGCCGCGAGAAGCGCCGGGTCCGCTGTCGTGACTCGTGGTGTGGCCACCGGAACGCGCGGCCCGCGTCGCGAAGGGCCGAGCGCTAGCGCCGCTTGCCCGCGGCCTTCTTCTTCGGCTTCGGCCTCGGCTTGGCCTTTGGCTTTGCCTTTGCCTTTGGCTTTGCCTTGGCCTTTGGCTTTGCCTTGGCCTTTGCCTTTGGCTTGGCCTTTGGCTTTGGCTTGGCCGTTGGCTTGACCGCCCGCTTGGGACGGACCTTCGGCTTGTGCGGGGTCGCGGGCGTCGCTGCCGCGCGGCGGGCAGCCGGCGCAGGAAGGACAGGCCGCTTGGCCACGGCGCTTGTCGCCGCGGCGGTCGCGGCGGTGGCGGCCGTAGCGCTGGCCAATGCCGCTGCTTTCGCGTCGTTCGCGGCCTTGACCCTGGATGGCGGCGGAACCGGATGCGGTGGGCGCTTGGCGTTCGCCGCCTCGGCCTCACGCATGAGTTTGTCCGCCTCATCCTGCGTCATCTGGCCGCGGCGAACCATGAACTGCACGAGGTCGCGCGCGCTCTCGAGAGCAAATCCGGTAATCCCGGCGGCAGCGTTGACCACGTCCTTCATGGCCGCCGCCATTTTGCTCCCGGCTTCCTGGCTGATCTCCTGGGCGCGCGCGGCCATTTCGGCGACCGTGTCGCGCACGTCGACCCCGCGATGGCCCGGCGTACGCTTCGGTGGCGCCGGCTGCACGGCGCTATCGGCCGGGATCTGGAGGGGCGTTGCGGCGGGAGCGGCGGGAGCCTTCACGTCAGTCGATGTCCGCGGTTTGTCCGCCATAGTGGGGGTCCATCCCCCCGCGTTAGAAGTATGACTCGGGCTGCCGGGTGCGGCGGCGCTAAGTATATGATTTTTCATCATCGCTGCAAGCTGGCCACTCTGGCGGCGTGGTGGCATGCACCAGTCATTTTTTCAGGATTTGCGCGCCACCATTACGACATTCTGCCCCATTCATTATGATACGGAGGAACCCAACCGCGCCCGGCGTCCTGAGCGGGCTGATCCGAATCGCGGGTTTTTCGTCGGCGGATTGTGTCGTTCGCGCTGCAATGTGGCGGCGCGTCCGCGCGGTCAGCTGTCCAGACATGGATCATCGCCCAAGGTCTATACACCATGGGAATTTCGAATTATCCTAGCGCGGTGAAAACGACTGGCGCAGCTACACCTCCCGATCAAGCTGAAGCAGATCAGGAGATTATCACACGCGTCCTTGCGGGCCGCCGCGAGGATTTTGCGCTTCTAATCACCCGCTATGGCGATCCGTTGTACCGCCATGCCCTGGGGATGACCGGCAGCCCGGATGTTGCGGAAGACATCCTTCAAATGTCCTTCATCAAAGCTTACCAACACCTCGCGGAGGTGCGGGGACGCTTTGACGCCTGGGTGTTTCGGATCGTGGCCAATGGCTGCAAGGATTGGCTCAAGAACATCCGGCGGACGCATCTCAGTTACGACGAGGACGATCAACCTTCGGGCTATGCGACGCCGGAGGAGGATCTCGATCGAACGGAGTTGCGGACCGACCTCGATCGTGCATTAGCGGCGCTGGCTCCCAGCTTGCGGGAAGCCTTTGTCATGAAGCATGTCGAAGGGCGATCGTACGAAGAGATGGCGGATCTACTGGGTACAACGGTGGGAGCGCTGAAGATGCGCGTGCATCGCGCGCGCGAGGCACTCCAGGTCCTTTTAGAGGAGAAATACGCGTGATGCTGGACGAGCCCAACCCTCGAGAGCGTGCGGATGGACGTGGCGAGCCGGCCGCACGACCCGGAACGTCGCGGTCGTCGGAGTCGGTCCGGGCGATCCCTGCCGTTCCGATGGCGGATCGCGAGGTGCCGATCGAGCTCGCCCGTACGCCGGATATGGTTCACGCGTGGCTGGATGGCGAGTTGTCGATATCGGCCCTCCGGGGCGCGGAGTCGGCCCGCCACGTCGAATTCTGGTCGCAGGTCGATCAGGAGGTTGAAGAGCGGCGCCAGATCCACGCACCGGCGGATCTCGCCGAGCGGATCATGGCCGCGCTGCCCGATGCGAGTCCGCGGACCACGACGCCGTGGTGGGGCCGCCGCGTGACGCTCAACCCCGTGGTCCTCGCCATCGTCAGCGCCGCGCTCATCGCGCTCGGGGCCGCGATCGGAGTGACGCTCGGGCGGTAGGCGCGGCGCGCACTCAGACGAGATCGCGCCGCAGAAACGCGAGCGCGATCCCGTCCAGGAAATAATCGGCCAGGCGCGCTTCCTCCACAAACTTGGCGTGGAGCAGCAGGGTACGGCCTCCCGCCAGCTCCGGCGCGTCCGGGAACTCCACGACCACGAGTCGTGCGCCGGCCCCCGTCAGCTCGGCCACAAATGCGTCGACCAGCGTGCGCGCTACGCCGTGCCGTCGGGAATCGGCGGCGACGGCCATGCCGTGCATCTTGGCCGTTCGATCCGTCCCGGGCACGAATCCGTATATGGCGACTCCCACGACCTGACCGTCAGCCACGGCGACGATCCCGCCGGCTTCTCCGCCGTTGGGCCCGCCGAGGGCACGTGCCAGCGCGGTACGCGGGGCCTCGGCGTAGAGCGTATTTCCGAACGCGGCCGTGAACAGCGCGCGTGCCGCGGGCGCGTCGCTGGCCGCGAGCGGCCGCACGATGATCGGCGCGATGGCCGTGGGAGCGGCGATCGCGGCGTTGGGGTCGGGGGGCGTGAAGGGCATCCGCGTCAGATATGAATGTTAGATGTGGATCGCGCGCCCCAGCGCCGCCAGTGCCGCCTCCTTGGTCGCTTCCGACAGCGACGGGTGGGCGTGTACGGTGGCGCCCACGTCCTCGGCGCTTCCCCGGTACTCGAAGGCCAGGACGATCTCCGCAATGAGCTCGGACGCGGTGGGGCCGATCATGTGGACGCCGAGGAGCTCGTCGCTTGCGGGGTCCGCCAGGACCTTCACGAAACCCGTGATGTCGCCCAGCGTTCGCGCCCGGCCGTTGGCCGAGTAGGGAAACGTTCCGGCGCGGAACGCGCGCCCCGTCGAGCGCAGCTCCTCTTCGGTTGCGCCGACGGTCGCGATCTCCGGCCAGGTGTACACGACCGAAGGGATCGATCCGTAGTGCATTCGTGCCGGCTGGCCCGCAATAACCTCGGCCGCCACGATCCCCTCCTCCTCGGCCTTGTGGGCGAGGAGCTTGCCACCGACGACGTCGCCGATCGCATAGACGTGCGGCACGCTCGTCCGCATCGCGGCATCGACGACGATCTCACCTCGCCCCCCAAGGGTGAGGCCGAGCGCGGCCGCGTCGATTCCCGTGCGGCTCGGCCGCCGTCCGATGGCGACGAGGACGGCGTCGCCGTCGAGCCGCTCCGGCGGGGCCCCCTCGCGCGCATACTCGACGGTCACGCGCGTCCCCTCGCGATGGGCGGCCGTGACGCGAGCTCCGGTGCGCAGATCGAGTCCCTGTGCGCGGAAAACCCTATCGGCCGCCTTGATGATGGCGCCATCGAATCCGGGGAGGATCGTTGGCAGCAGCTCGAGGACGGTGACGCGGGCGCCGAGCCGGCGCCATACCGAGCCGAGCTCGAGTCCGATGATTCCGCCTCCGATGACGATGAGGTGGGACGGCACGTCCGCCAGGGCGAGGGCGCCGGCGTTCGAGAGGACGCGCTCCTCGTCGAAGGGCAGGAACGGCAGCCCCACGGGGACGGACCCGGTCGCGATGATGACGTCCGCCGCCTCGTAGGTCGTCGTGGTCCCGTCGGCGGCCACGACGTTGACCACGCCGTGGGCCTTGAGCGTGCCGCGGCCGTGCGCCCACGTGATGCCGTGCTTGCGAAAGAGAAACTCGATACCGCGTGTGTTCTGCGCGACGATCTCGGTCTTGCGCCGCTGCATCTGCGCGAGATCGAGGATGGGAGCGGCGACCCCAATGCCGTGCTCGGCGGCGTGCCGCGCGATGAAGTCGTAGTGCTCCGAGCTCGTGAGCAGCGCCTTCGAGGGGATGCAGCCGATGTTGACGCACGTGCCGCCGAGCGTGCGGTCCATCTCGACGCACACGGTCGCGCGACCGAGCTGCGCGGCGCGGATGGCGGCCACGTAGCCGCCGGGTCCGCCGCCGAGCACGAGCACGTCAGTTGTCGTCATGGGAGGGAGGACCGAAGCGACGGGGCGCTAGGCGACCAGCATCGCGGCCGGGTCCTCCATGAGCTCCTTGATCCGGACGAGGAATACCACGGCCTGCTGGCCGTCGACCAGCCGGTGATCGTACGAGAGCGCCACGTACATCATGGGGCGGGCCACGATCCGCCCGTCGACCACGACCGGGCGGTCCTGGATCTTGTGCAGCCCCAGGATGCCGACTTGCGGATAGTTGAGGATGGGCGTCGAGACGAGGGAGCCGAACACGCCGCCGTTGGTGATCGTGAAGGTCCCGCCGGTGAGGTCGTCGAGAGTGAGCTTCCCGTCGCGGGCGCGCTGCGCGACGGTGGCCATCTCGCGTGACAGCTCGAGCATGCCCTTCCGGTCGGCGTCGCGGAGCACCGGGACGACGAGGCCCTGATCGGACGCCACCGCGATGCCCACGTTCACGTAGTGGTGATACACGATCGCGTCGCCCTCGATCTGGGCGTTCAGCAGCGGGTACTTCTCGAGGGCGAGACAGGCCGCGCGGACGAAGAACGGCATGAAGGTCAGGCGGACGCCTTCCTCCTTCTCGATCCGCGGCCGCAGACGGTCACGAACCGCGATGACGGCGGACATGTCGATCTCGTTGAACGTCGTCAGATGCGCCGTCTGGAGCTGCGACTGGAGCAGGTTGTCGGCGATCCGGCGGCGGCGGGTGCTCATCCGCTCGCGCGTTTCGCGTGCCGCCGCCGGAGTTCCGTTGCTCGGCGCTGAGCCGCCCGCGGACGGCCCCGCCAGCGCCGTCGCCGGAGCCGCAGCGGGAACCGCAACGGGAACCGCAGCGGAAGTCGCCGCCGGTGTGTCCTGCCGGCCCCGTTTCACGTGCTCGATGACGTCCGCCTTGCTCACGACCCCTCCGCGGCCGGAGCCGGGGATGGCGCCCAGATCGATCTGCTCGGCCGCGGCCAATCGTTGGGCGGCGGGTGATGCACGCACGCCGGAGGGAGCGGGCGGGGGGGAGGGGGAGGGGGAGGGCGAGGGCGAGGGCGAGCGGGAGGGGGGCGCTGAGGCAGGTGCGGCGACGGCTGACGGCGTCACCGCCGGTCCCGCGCCGCCGGCACGAGCGGCAGCAGCTGGGGCCGTCGTCGCGGCGGGAGCGCCAGATGACACCGCGGGCGCGGCGCGATCGTCGATCTCGCCCAACGTCTCGTCGACCTTCACGATGTCGCCCTCGCGTTTCGCTTGTGCGACCAGCACGCCGGCCTTGAGCGCCGGGACCTCGACGGTGACCTTATCCGTTTCGAGCTCGACCAGCGTTTCGCCCGCGACCACCGCCTCGCCGGGCTGCTTCGTCCACCGGGAGATCGTCGCCTCGACGATCGACTCGCCCAGGGGGGGGACCTTAATCGCGATCATGTGCCGCGCACGCTAGAATCAGGGACCGCATTGAATGCGCCCAATATAACCGTAGAGGATCGTGGTGCGAGCACTCACCATCGACGCGCACGGAGGCCTGGAGCAACTGCGCTTTCGACGCGACGTGCCCGAGCCGGCGCTCGGTGCGCCGACGGACGTCCGCGTGCGAGTCCGCGCCGCCGCGCTGAATCACCTCGACCTCGCGGTCCTGCGCGGGATGCCGGGTGTGTCGATCGTTCCGCCGTGGACCCTGGGAGCGGATGCGGCCGGGACCGTGGATGCGGTCGGGTCCGATGTGGGCGATGTCGCGGTCGGGGAGCGCGTGGTCGTCAATCCGGGGCTGAGTGACCGCACGTGTGAGTTCTGCCGCGCGGGCGAGCAATCGATGTGCGTGCACTTCCGTCTGCTTGGCGAGCACCGGCCCGGGACATTCGCCGATGCCGTCGTCGTTCCGGCCGTCAACGTGCGGCGCATCCCCGCGACGCTGGGCTTCGAGCAGGCCGCGGCCGCGGCGCTCGTCGCCCTCACGGCGTGGCGCATGGTGATGACCCGCGCGCGCGTCGGGGCCGGCGACGATGTCCTCATCTGGGGCATCGGGGGCGGCGTCTCCCTCGCGGCGCTGGCGCTCGTGAAACGGCTGGGTGCGCGGGCGTGGGTCACGTCGGGCAGCGATGCGAAGCTCGAGCGCGCGGGTGCCCTGGGCGCCGATGTTCTCCTCAACCACCGCACGATGGACGTTGGAAAGGAGGTCCGCACCCGGACCGGCAAGCGGGGCGTCGATGTCGTCATCGACAGCGTCGGACACGATACCTGGCCCGCGTCGCTCGGCGCCCTGGCGCGTGGCGGCCGGCTGGTCACGTGTGGAGGGACGTCCGGTCCCTTCGTGGAGACCGACGTGCGCCGCCTGTTCTGGAACCAATGGACGATCCTGGGCTCGACGATGGGAAACGACCGGGAGTTCGATGCCGTGGTCGGCGCGCTCGGCGAGGGGGCCCTCGCGGTGCCGATCGATTCGACGTACCCACTTGTGGATGGGCGCGCCGCTTTCGAGCGCCTCGCCTCGGGCGCGCAATTCGGGAAGGTGGTCCTGCGCGTGGCGGAAGGAGGCTGACGTGCGCGTTCGCATCGACGTGCGGTACACGGATTACGACTCGCGCGGGCACGTCAACAACGCGGTGTTCCTGACGTATTTCGAGATCGCCCGGCACCGGGCGTGGCGCGTGCTGACCGGGCTCACGGCGGACTTCCCGTTCATCATCCTCGAAGCCGCCGTGCGGTACCATTCCCAGGCGAAATTCGGGGACCGGCTCGCCGTCGACATTGCGGTGACGGAGGTCCGGACCAAGGCGTGGGTCTGGAGCTATCGCGTCATCGAGACCCGCGAGGATCGGCTCGTCGCCGAGGGGCAAACCGTGCAGGTCATGTTCGATTACGACGCGCAGCGCACGATCCCGATCCCGGATTTCATCCGCACGAACCTGACGACGACGGTGACGCGTGCCTGACGGCCGGGCCGGGCCGGCCGGGCGCGGCGGCGCGCCGGAATCCGGAACCACGCGCGCGCAGTACGAGCCGGCCGAGGCGGATGCGATACGGGCGGCCGTCGCGGCGACGGGGACGGCCACGTGCCCGCGCTGCCGCGCCGCGATGATCCGCCGGGCCATCGGCGGCGGATCCTTCGGCCTGGGCTACGCCCGCCGGCGGGAATGGCTGCTCTGTCCGCGCTGCCGGCGGAGCGCCATCTTTGACGCCGCGCGCGGAACGCGCACGTGAGAGCAGGATCCTCCACGCTTCGACCCGGCATGCCACTTTCCCGTCGCGATTTTCTTGGTGCCGGCGCCGCCGCCGCCGCCGCCGCAGGCTCCCTTCTCACGCGATCGCCGGGTGCGGGCGTCGCACTCGCGGCATCGCTGGCTGGTCCCGAGGGCGTGGCGCCGAGCCGGCCGGTCGTGATCGCGTCCGCCAACGGCATCCGGGGCGTCGCCAAGGCGTACGATTTCATCGCGACGCAACACGCCGATCCGCTCGACGCAGTGATCGCGGGCGTGAACATTCAGGAGCTCGATCCCGACGATCAGTCGGTGGGCCTCGGCGGGCTCCCGAACGAGGAGGGTGTGGTCCAGCTCGACGCCAGCGTCATGCACGGCCCCACCAAGCGAGCGGGCGCGGTCGGCGCGCTGGAGGACATCGCGACGCCGTCGCTCGTCGCCAAGGCCGTGATGGATTACACGGATCACATCTTCCTGGTCGGCGCGGGGGCGCGCAAATTCGCCATCGAGATGGGGTTCCAGCCGCAGAACCTGCTCACCGAGAAGAGCCGCCAGATGTGGCTGCGGTGGAAGGCGAACCTCAATCCCGATGACAATTGGCTGGACCACTCGGATGACGTTCACGTGGAAGGGTTCCTGCGGGGCCCGCAGGGGTCGACGCATGGCACGATCAACATGAACGCGGTCGATGCCGCTGGCGACATGGGAAGCGTCACGACGACGAGTGGCCTGGCGTGGAAGATTCCGGGTCGGGTCGGCGACAGCCCGATCATCGGGGCGGGGCAGTACTGCGACAACGCCGTCGGTGCCGCGGGGTCGACCGGGCGCGGCGAGGCGAACATGAAGGTGTGTGGAGCGTTCCTGACGGTCGAGCTCATGCGACAGGGGAAGGACCCCGAGGCGGCGCTCATGACGGTGATCGAGCGCGTGATCGCGATGACCGAGAAGCGGCTGCTGGACGATCGCGGCCGCCCGCGCTTCGACCTGAATTTTTATGCCCTGACCAAGGACGGGCGGTTCGCGGCGGCCGCGGCGTACGAAGGGGCGCACTTCGCGGTCGCGGACGCGACGGGCGCGCGGCTCCTCCCGTCGGCGTACATGTTCAAGGCGAGCGAGCGACCCAGCGGCTCCATGACGGGCCGCCTCCCGAGCCACTGACCCGCACGCGCGCGTGGTGACGTTGCGCGCCGGGTGGTCAGGGGGGCGAGGACGCCCCCGCTGCCCTCCCGGCTGCCGGCGCGCGGCGGTGGCCTGGGCGGCGGCTGCTGCGGGCCTCGTCGCTTTTTTTCCGGGGCACAGTCTCGCCCAGCGCAGTGCGGTGGCCGCGCCTGGCGCGGCCGACACGGCGTGGGACCAAGCCAATGCGCCGATCCTCCCGGATGCGGACTTGACGCCCGGGGCGACGCTCACCGTTACGGCCGATGCGATCTGCGTGCCGGGGTATGCGCGGAAGGTGCGCGATGTCCCCCCGGAGGTGAAACGCGAGGTGTACGCGAGCTATGGCGTCGCCACACACGTGCCCGGCGAGTACGAAGTCGACCACCTCATCAGCCTCGAGCTGGGTGGATCGAATTCCGTCCGCAACCTCTGGCCGGAGTCGTATCTCACATCCCCGTGGAACGCCCACGTAAAGGACGCGCTCGAGGACCGATTGCATCGCGCCGTGTGTGACGGGGTGCTCGATCTCGCGGCGGCGCAGCACGCCATCGCGGCGGATTGGATCGCCGCCTACCAGCGGTATTTCCACCGTAGCCTGCCGCCCCCCCGGCGCGCGCGTGTGAGGAACGGACCGCCCGGCGCGGCCAACTGACCGCCGCGCCGGCGCACGACGCGCCCGTCAGTCCAAGCCGGCGTTCTCCGCGGCCAGTCGCCCCAGCACGATCAGGTCGCGCTCGCCGTAGCCGCGTGCCAGAGCCGAGACGAAGGCATCGTGCACGACGCTCGCGATCGGCATCGGCACCTGCGCCGCCTCGGCGGCGGCGAGCGCGAGGCGCACGTCCTTGAGGCCCAGCGCCGCGGAGAAGTTCGCGTCCGCGTCGCGCCCCGCGAGGAGGAGCCGCGTGTAGGTATGGTACGCGGGGGCATTGAACATTAATGTCGTGAGCAGGTCGGAGAACGCCTGGCGGTCGACCCCGCTCTTCCGGACGAGCGTGAAGGCTTCGCTCAGGGCCTCGATCATGGCTGCGAGCAGAAAGTTGCCGGCGAGCTTTACGACGTTGGCGCCCGGCGGATCCATCCCGAACCGGTACGTGCGCTGTCCGATCGCGTCGCAGAGCGGCTGGACGGCACGCACGGCATCGTCCGGGCCCGCGACGACGACATTGAGCTTGCCGGCGCGGGCGACGTTGGGTCGACCGAAGACGGGAGCCGAGACGTATCGCTGACCGGCGTCGCCGTGCGCTCGGGTGAGTCGCGCGGCGCAGGCGGGGCTGATCGTGCTGGCTCCCACGTGGACGGCGCCCCGGGGCAGGGCACCCAGCACGCCGTCCGCCGCGAAGACCACGTGCTCGAGCGCGGCATCATCCGCGACCATCGTGATGATCGCATCGGCGTCGCGCGCGGCCTCGGCCGGTGTCCGGGCGACGTGGGCGCCGAGCGCGGCAAGCGGCTCGGCGCGCGCGGCCGTGCGATTGTACACGGTGAGCGCGTGACCGGCCGCGAGGACGCGCTCGGCCATCGCACTCCCCATCCGGCCCAGCCCCACAAAGCCGACGCGCATAGTCCGGCTCGGGTGCTAGGTCCGGACGCGGTTGCGGCCGTCGGCCTTGGCCCGGTAGAGTGCTGCATCCGCGCGCGCGAAGAAATCCTCGGCCGCATCGACCAGCGGCGCGGGAAAGGTCGCCACGCCGATACTGGCGGTCACGCGGAACTCGCGCCCGGTCGGTGCCCCGGCGTCGCGATCGGCAGGGGAGGCGGGGGAGGGGGAGGGGGAGGGGCCGGGGTTCGACGGGTCGTCGGGGATCGCGAACCATTGTTGCTCGATGCGTTCCCGGATGCGCTCGGCGAAGGCGACCGCGCCGGGCTCGGTCGTCTCGGGGAGCACGATCACGAACTCCTCTCCCCCGTACCGGGCCACCACGTCGACGCTGCGCACGGCCGTGGTCAGCAGCGCGGCGACTTCACACAGGGTCGCATCGCCGGCGAGGTGGCCGTGTGTGTCGTTGACGTCCTTGAAGTAGTCGAGGTCGATCATGAGGAGCGTAACGACGGAATCGTAGCGACGGGCCCGGTCGAGCTCCGCGGTGAGGCGCTGGGTGAGCGCCCGCCGGTTCAACAGCTGCGTGAGCGGATCGGTGTGGGCGAGGACCTCGAGCCGCGCGTTGTCATCGCGAGCGCGCCGCAGCTCGTCCTCCGTCGTCCGGAGCGCGGTGCGGGTGTGCTCCAGCACATCGGATATCCGTAGCTGCGTATGAATCCGGGCGAGCAGCTCGCGCACCCGGACCGGCTTGCTGACGAAATCGGCGGCGCCGAGGCCGAGCGTCGTGGCCACCGCCTCTTCGGGCGGCAGTGCCGCAACCATCAGCACGGGGACGTCGCGCCACCGCTCGTCCGCCTTGATGCGCGCGAGCGTCTGATAGCTGTCCGCGCCGGGCAGCGCCGCGTCGAGCACGAGAAGATCGGGTGGCTCGTCCTCGAGATGGTCCACCAGAGCGCTGCCCCCGTGCGCGGCGCTCACGGCATACCCGTGGGCCTTGAGGAGCCACGCCGTGGTGTGCAGGGTCGTCGCGTCGTCGTCGGCGACGAGAATGCGCCGATCGGTCACCACGGGGAGCTCACTCGGCCTCCCCCGGGCCGGTTCCGTTGCCTTCCGCGCCGTTGACGCCGGCCGCTCCGTCGGCGCCATCGCCGGCGTCGATTCCCGGGTCCTCGGCGTCCTCGGGGACGACGCGCGCGACCGCGGTGACGTGGTCGCCCGCGTCCAGCTGGACGAGCTTCACGCCCTGGGCGATCCGTCCGGTCACGCGAACCTGGGCGACCGACGATCGGATGAGCACGCCCTGCGTCGTGATCAGCATGATCTCATCCTCGGGGAGCACCTCCATCACGGCAACGACGTCCCCCGTGCGCTCGGTGCGATTCACCGTGATGATCCCCTTCCCGCCGCGGCGCTGCACACGGTACTCGTCGAGTGCAGAGCATTTCCCCATGCCGTGCTCGGTGACGACGAGGATGCTGGCCTCGCGCCGGATCACCACGAGCCCGACGACGGCATCTCCCTCGCGGAGCTCGATCCCCTTCACCCCGGTGGTGTCGCGTCCCATGTCCCGGACGTCCTGCTCGTGGAAGCGCACCGAGAGGCCGTGCTTCGTGGCGAGGATGATGTCGTTCGTTCCGCTCGTGATCTGCACATCGATCAGCTCGTCGCCCGGCTCGACCTTGATCGCCTTGAGGCCGTTCGCGCGCGAGTTCTCGTACTCCGAGAGAGCGGTCTTCTTGACCGTGCCGCGCCGCGTGCAGAAGAGCAGGAACTGCGACTCGGAGAACGTCGACACGGGCAGCATCGCCTTGATGGCCGTGTCCGGGCTGACGTTGATCAGGTTCACGATGGGCCGCCCCTTCGTCGCGCGGCCGGCCTGCGGGATCTCGTGGACCCGGACCTTGAAACAGCGCCCGTCATCGGTGAAGAACAGGATGTAGTCGTGCGTTGAGCCGACGAACAGGTGCTCGATGAAGTCCTGATCCTTGAGGTCCTGCGCCGAGAGCCCGCGACCGCCGCGGCGCTGGCGCCGGTAGGTGGAGACGGGGGTGCGCTTGATGTAGCCCGAGTGCGAGACCGTGATCACCATGTCCTCTTCGGCGATCAGGTCCTCGATCGTGAACTCCTCCTCGTCGCTCGTGATCTCCGAGCGCCGCCGATCGCCGTACCGTTCGCCGATCTCGGTCAGCTCCGTCTTCATGAGCTGCATGCGCTTCGGACGCGATGCCAGCAGCTCGCCGAGCCGCGCGATCGTCGCGTGGAGCTCGTGCAATTCGGCGTCGAGCTTCTCGATCTCCAGCCCCGTGAGGCGGGCGAGGCGCATGTCGAGGATCGCCTTCGCCTGGCGCTCGGAGAGCGTGAAGCGCGTCTGGAGCTGACTGCCGGCCTCCTCGGGGTCCGCGGAGGCGCGGATGAGCGCGACGACCGCATCGATGTTGTCGACCGCGATCTTGAGCCCCTCGAGGATGTGCTCCCGGGCCTGTGCCTGATCGAGCTCGAACTGCGCGCGCCGGACGATGACGTCGTGCCGGTGCGTGACGTAGTGCTCCAGGATCTCCTTGAGCGCCATGACCTTCGGCACGAGCTGGCGCGTCCCCGGGTCGGGCACCAGCGCCAGCATGATGACGCCGAACGTGCTCTGCATCGGGGTGTGCTTGTACAGCTGGTTGAGCACCACGCGCGGAATCGCGTCGCGCTTGAGCTCGAGCACGAGCCGGCGGCCCTCGCGGCTCGTCTCGTCGCGCATGGCCGTGATCCCCTCGACCCGCTTGTCGGCCACGAGGTCGCGGATGATCTCCTGCAGCTTGTTGCCGCTCACCTGATACGGGAGCTCGGTGACGGCGATCTGGGTGCGGCCCGAGGACGCCTTCTCCTCGATCACGGCGCGAGCGCGCATGACGATCCGGCCGCGTCCCGTCTCCTGGTAGTCCTTGATCCCTTGCCGTCCGTAGATGTAGCCGCCGGTCGGGAAATCGGGTCCCTTGACCAGCTTGCGCAACTCGCCGGGAGTCAGATCCGGATTGTCGATGAGCGCCACGACGGCGCCGATCACCTCTTTCAGGTTGTGCGGCGGGATATTCGTCGCCATCCCCACGGCGATCCCGGAGGATCCGTTGACGAGCAGGTTCGGGATGGCCGAGGGGAGCACCGTCGGCTCCTGCAGGCGGTCGTCGAAGTTGGGCGCGAAATCGACGGTCTGCTTGTCGATGTCCGCGAGCATCTCCATGGCGACCGGCATGAGTCGGGCTTCCGTATACCGATACGCGGCAGCGTTGTCGCCGTCGGCGCTGCCCCAGTTCCCCTGGCCGTCGACCAGTGGATAGCGGAGCGAGAAATCCTGGACCATGCGCACGATCGCGTCGTAGACCGACGTGTCGCCGTGCGGGTGGTATTTGCCGAGGACATCGCCGACGACGGTCGCGGACTTCTTGTAGGGGCGGCCGGGGACGAGTCCGAGCTCGTTCATCGCGTACAGCACGCGCCGGTGCACGGGCTTGAGCCCATCGCGGACGTCGGGGAGGGCGCGCGAGACGATCACGCTCATCGAATAGTTGATGAACGACTCTTTGATCTCGTCGTCGATCAGGCGCGAAACGATGCGCTCGCGGATGTTGGGTGCGGTCATGACCACTCGATCGAAGGAAGGGTGCCCGTCGTGCGAGCACCCACGTAATTTACCCGTCCATGAGACGGATCGCGCGCGCGGTGTGCGTGCTGCCCCTGGCGTGGGGATTGGACCGGCTGGGGGCCCAGGTTGCCCCCCGCACGCCGGTACGGCCCGCGGCGGCGGGCGCCCCCGCCTCGCCGCCGGCGCCGGCGGCTCCCGACACGGTCCCCGCGCAGCATCTCTCCGGGGCGATCGGGGTCGTGGTCGACAGCATCCACGGCACGCCGCTCGTGGGAGCGGTGATCATCGTGTCGGGCACGACGCGCCAGGCCACGTCCGATTCGCTCGGTCAATTCCGGATCGACAGCGTTGCGCCCGGCACGTATCAACTCGGGCTCTTCCACCCCCTGCTGGATTCCATCGGGCTCGCCGTCGGCACCCAGCCCGTGTCGTTCCCGGCGGGGCGATACGCGGTGCTGAAGCTCGCGACGCCCACGCCGGGCGCGCTGATCAATCTCTACTGCCCCGCGGAAAGGCGGATCACGGGGCCGGCGGTCATGCTGGGCCGGGTGCTCGACGCCGACTCCGATGTCCCCTCGGTGGGAGCCCACGTCTCACTGGTGTGGAACCAGGTCGAGATCGGGAGATCCGTCGGCGTGCGGCACGTGTCCCGCGTGCGGACCGCGACGGTCGACTCGGGCGGCTCCTTTCAGATCTGCGGCCTGCCGGATAACATGACGGGCGTGCTGCGCGCATCGCGCGGCGGGTTCTCGACCGCGGGCGTGCCGGTGAAGATCGAGGGGCAGCTCGTCTCGCTGGCGAGCCTGCACGTCCCCACCGCGGATACGACGACGGCCATTGCCGAGGCGTCTCCGACCGCTGCACCGGCGTCCACGGCGCCGGCCCCTCCGGCGACCCCCGGTCCGCGCGCCAGCGCCGCGGCGCCGGCGGTCACAGGACTCCGGCACGGCCATGCCGTCGCGACCGGACGCGTGATCGATCAGGGGGGGAGAGCCGTCGTCGGGGCGGAGGTCTCGGTCAGCGGCGCGGAGCCGAAGGCCGTCACCAACGACAGTGGTGCCTTCACGCTCGCCGGGCTTCCGTCGGGGACGCAGCAGCTGGACGTGCGCAAGGTTTCGTACGCGCCCGTATCGATGCCGGTCGATCTGTCGGTGCATGCCCCGCGCACCGTGACCGTGCTCATGCGCCCGGCGCCGCCGACCCTGGCGAGGATCAACGTCGAGGCGTCCAAGGTCGACAAGGGGCTCGGGCTCGTGGGGTTTACAACCCGCAAGAAGATGGGGCTCGGCCATTTCCTGACCGAGGACCAGATCGCCGAGAAGGACCCCCAGGTCATGAGCGACATCTTCACGACGATGCCGGGGATCTCGGTGAGTTACTCGACCGGGCAGCCCGTGCTCACGTCGTCGCGCGCGGTCGGCGGGGGATGCGTGAACTACTACGTGGACGACATCCCGTACACCGAGCAGACGCCGGGAGACATCAACGATTACATGCGCCCCGAGGAGGTCTCTGCCGTCGAAGTGTACAATTCCGTCGACGTGCCGGCGCAATATACCAAAGCCGGCAACTCGAGCTGCGCCGTGATCGTCATCTGGACCAAGACGAAGATCGGCGGGTGACGCATCTGATCCGGTGTGCGCGGCGGCACGGCCGCGGCATTGTCGCGGCCCTGATCGGCTCGGCGGTGGCGAGCCGGGCGACCGCGCAGGACAGCGTCGCATCGACGGTCGCGCGGATCTTCACGGCGCCGGCGCTCGGCGTCGCGCGCGTGGGGCCCGTGCAGTGGCTGCCCCCGGTGCCGGGACAGGGGGCCGCCTACACGACGGTCGAGGCGTCCGCTGACCTGCCGGACGCCCGCGAGATCGTGCGCTACGACGCGGCCACGGGGGCGCGCACGATCTACGTGGGCGCGCGAGCGCTGATTCCCGCCGGCGCGTCGCATCCCCTCGGGATCGAGGCATATGGCTGGTCCCCCGACGGATCGCGGCTGCTGCTGTTCACCAATTCGCGGCGCGTGTGGCGCGACAACACGCGCGGTGACTATTGGGTGCTCGACCGGGGGACGGGGGCGTTGCGCCAGCTCGGCGGGGGCGCCGGCCCCTCGACCCTCATGTTCGCCAAGTTCTCGCCCGACGGCCGGCGTGTGGCGTACGTGCGCGACCACGACCTGTTCGTGGAGGACCTCGGAGGCGATGCGGGGCCGCCGCCGCCGGCGCCGGTGCGCCTCACGTTCGACGGATCGCCGACGCTGATCAATGGGACGTCCGACTGGGTGTACGAGGAGGAGTTCAAGGCGCGGGATTGCTTTCGGTGGTCCCCCGACGGGACCAAGATCGCCTTCCTGCAGTTCAACGTCTCGGGGGTCCGTGATTTTCTCCTGATCGACGACACCGATTCGCTGTATGCATTCCCTCACCCCGTGCAGTATCCGAAGGCGGGGACGACCAACTCCGCCGTTCGCGCGGGCGTGGTGCCGTCGGCGGGCGGGGCCACCGTGTGGCTCGCGATCCCCGGGGATCCCCGAGATGGCTATCTCCCCCGGCTCGACTGGGCGGGAACCTCGTCGGAGGTCGTCGCGCAGCATTTCAATCGATTGCAGAACACCGACGATCTCCTGATGGCCAATGCGGCGACGGGAGCCGTCCGGATCGTGCTCACGGAACGGGATAGCGCGTGGGTGGATGTCGTCGATGACCTGCGGTGGCTCGACCACGGGAAACATTTTCTCTGGGTGAGCGAGCGCGATGGATGGCGACACCTGTACGTCGTCTCGCGCGACGGGCGGGAGGTCCGGCTGATTACGCGGGGGCCGTTCGATGTGATCGGGGTCGAGGCCGTCGATGCGGAATGGGCGTATTACATGGCGGCGCCTGACAATGCGGCGCAACGCTACCTCTATCGGACGCGGCTGGACGGCAGGGGGGTACCGGAGCGTCTGTCGCCCGTGGATCGGCCGGGGACGCATGCTTATGTGATCGCGCCCGGTGCCCAGTGGGCCATCCACACGTACTCGACCTTCGACACCCCTCCCGTCACGGACGTCGTCCGCCTGCCGCGGCATGAGGGCGAGCGGACGCTCGAAGGGAACGCGGGGGTCGCGGCCGCGGCGGCGCCGCTGCTCGCGGCGCGGTCCGAGTTCCTCCACGTCGACGTGGGCGAGGGCAGGGGGGTGCGCGTGGATGGCTGGATGATCACGCCGCCGGATTTCGATCCTGCCCGGCACTACCCCGTCCTCGTCTACGTCTACGGGGGACCCGCGGCCCAGACCGTGCTCGATGCCTGGGGGGGGCGCGTCGTGCTATGGCTGCGATCGCTCGCCGAGCACGGGTATCTCGTCGTGAGCTTCGACAATCGGGGAACGCCTGCTCCGAAGGGGCGGGCCTGGCGCAAGGTGATTTACGGCGAGGACTGGTCGCGGTCGGCCGCGGAGCAGGCAGCGGCGTTGCGGGCGCTCGCACACGACCGCCCGTACGTGGACACGACGCGCGTGGCGATCTGGGGGCACAGCGGCGGTGGCTCCAATACGCTGATGGCGCTCTTCCGCTATCCCGAGCTGTACGCGGTCGGCATGGCTCTCTCGCCGCTGACCGACGACCGGCTGTACGACACCATCTACGAAGAGCGGTACATGGGACTGCCCGACGCGAACGCCGAGGGATACCGGCGCGCGTCCCCGGTCACATACGCCGAGGGGCTGCGGGGCAGCCTCCTGATCGTCCATGGGACGGGTGACGACAACGTGCACTTTCAGGGGACCGAGGAGCTCGTGAACCGGCTCGTGGAGCTCGGGAAGCCGTTCGATCTCATGGTCTACCCCAATCGCACGCACGCCCTGAGCGAGGGGCCGGGGACCACGGTGCACCTGTATTCGCTGCTCACGCGGTACCTCACGCTGCACCTCCCGGCAGGGGGCCGGGCCGCGACGGCGGACGCGACGAGCCACTGACGTAAAATCATGCGCATGCTCGTTCTGGGCGCGGGGCTGCAGGGCTCGGCCTGCGCTTACGATCTCCTGCAGAACCCCGAGGTCGCGCAGGTACGTCTCGCGGACATCGCCGTCGACCATCTCGCCGCATTCCTGCGACCCTACGCGGGCGAGCGGCTCGTTCCGACGCACGTCGACGTCCGGGATGCGGGCGCGATGCGCGCGCTCATGCGGGAGAGCGACGCGGCGCTGAGCGCGATTCCCTACTATCTCAACCTCGATCTCGCGCGCCACGCTGCGGACGTCGGCATCCACTTCGCGGACCTCGGCGGGAACACGGAGATCGTGTTTCAACAGAAACTGCTGCACGCGCGCGCCGTGGCGAGCGGGGTGAGCGTGATCCCCGACTGCGGACTCGCTCCGGGGATGGTCAACATCCTCGCCCAGCACGGGATCGCCGCGCTCGACCGGGTGACGGCGGTCCGCATCTACGTCGGGGGACTGCCGCAGCATCCCGAGCCGCCGCTCAACTACCAGATCGTGTACTCGCTCGAGGGCGTGCTGGACTATTACACGACGCGCTCGTGGGTCCTGCGCGACGGGAAGCGCGTGAGCGTGATGGCCCTATCGGAGATCGAGCCGGTGGCGTTCCCCGCACCGGTGGGCATGCTCGAGGCGTTCCATACCGCCGGCGGGCTGTCGACGCTCGCTTTCCGGTACGAGGGGCAGATCCCGGTCATGGAGTACAAGACCCTGCGCTATCCCGGGCACGCGCACATCATGGCCGCGATGCGCGACCTGGGGTTGTTCGAGCTCGCGCCGGTAAAGGTCAAGGGGTTCGACGTCGTTCCGCGCGAGGTGATGGTGTCCGTGCTGGGGCCGCGTCTCACGCGGGCCGCGGGACAGGATCTGGTCGTCATGCGGGTGATCGTGGAGGGGGAGCGCGGTGGCCGGCGCGCGACCCGCGGCTGGGAGCTCATCGACCATGCCGATGCGGCGCGCGGGATCAGCGCGATGATGCGGACCACCGGGTACTCGCTGTCGATCACCGGACAGATGCAGGTGCGGGGCGAGATCGGCCGAGCGGGCGTCTTCACACCGGATGAGTGCGTGCCGGCGGAGCGCTACATCGCGGAGCTGGCCGCGCGCGGGATCCACATTCGCCCGCTCTGAGCCGGCGCGCCGCGAAGGGATTTGAGAGGGGGGGGTGGGGGGTGGGCATGCGGGTATGGCTCGATTTCGTGAACACGGATCCGGTGGCCGCCGGCGGCCGGCCGCGTCGACGGGGTGCGCACGGGACCGCCCGCGCCGCCGATCCCCTCGACGATTTCGGCGCGTTTCTCGACTGGCTGTGCGCCGCCGGGGCGCTCGAGGGGGAGCGCGCCGCGGGAATCCTCCGGCGCGCCGAGCAGCAGCCGGCGGGCGCCGGCGCCGTGTTGGCGGACGCGCGGCGGGTGCGCGCCGCGTTTCGCGCGCTGGCCGAGCGCGGAGGGGGGGCAAGGGGGGGTGGGGGTGGCGACGGGGGTGGGGGCGCGGGCAGTGCCGCCGCGGGGGCGGCGGCCGAGCGGGCGCGACGAGAGGCGGTAGCAGAGGTGAATCGCGTGCTGGGGCGCAGCGCGGGCGCGCGGCGGATCGACGTGCGCGACGATGGCGCCGTCGTTCGCGCCTTTGCGCCGGTCGGGGACGCGTTCGCGGGCCTCATGATTCCGGTGGCGGATTCGGCGGCGGACGCGCTCGTGCTCGGGGAGCTGGTCCGCGTCCGCCGGTGTGCCGGGCCGCGCTGCGGCCGGGTGTTCTACGATGCGACGCGCAACGGGCGCCGGCGGTGGTGCGACATGGCCACCTGCGGCAATCGGGCGAAAGCCGCACGCCACCGCGCGCGCGGTCGCTCTCAGGGCGGGGGACCGGGGGGCGCGGCCGGCCCGGCGAGCGCGTCCTCCCGGTAGACGATCCACCCCGTCTGCTCCTCGGCCACCATCTCCACCTCGGTCCCGAGTGGCAGGGTGAGATTGGGCACCTCGTGGCCGGCCGGGAAGTCCGTGATGATGGGGACGTTGAGATCGGCGAGCAGATCGGTCAGGAAATCCTCGAACTCGTCCTCCTCCGATCGGTCCAGCGAGAGCTGGCCCAGCACGACGCCGCGCACGTCGCGCAGGATGCCGGCGGCTCTCAGGTGCACGAGGCGCTCGTCGGCGACCGACATCGGGTCGCGCGTCTCTTCCAGGAAGAGGATGGCGTCGCGGGCGTCGATCTCGTACGGCGTGCCGATCGTCTGCTGGACGAGCGAGAGATTCCCTCCGGTGAGGCGCCCGGCGGCGCGTCCGGGGCGGACGACGCGCGCGATGTCGCGGCCCATGCGGGTGGTGGGGCGCGCGACGGTGAGCGCCGTGAGCAGCGAGGCCATCGTCGGATCGCGTGTGCTCGGGATGAGGTCGTCCACCGTCGGGCCATGAAAGACACGGAGCCCGGCGCGTCGCATGAGCCAGAGATGCAGCGCGGTGACATCCGAGTAGCCGACGAAGGCCTTGGGGTTGCGCCGGAAGATCTCGGGCTCGAGATGCGGCAGCATGCGGGCGGCGCCGTATCCGCCGGTCCCGCTGATGACGGCCTTGACGCGGGGATCGAGCCACATCCCCATCAGGTTCTCGGCCCGGCGTTCGTCTTCCGTGCGCTGAAAGCGGCGCAGCGTCCCCAGCTCGGAGTCCAGAATGACGCCATAGCCGGCGCGCTCGAGGGCCTTGACCCCCCGCGCGAGCCAGCCGGGCCGCGGCGCGTACGATGGCGCCACGACCCCAATCGTGTCTCCCTTCGCGAGGGCGCTCGGGCGCAGCAGAACGGGAAGGGCCCCGGCGGCCGGCGGCTCGGCACCGCCCGGCTCGGCACCGCCCGGCTCGGCGGGGGACGCGGGAGGGGGAGGGGGAGGGGGGAGCTCTCGTCGGCGGACATGGGGCCGGGAACGTATGGGGGTGCCCCGCCGGCGGGAAGTCCGCACGGTGCGGTGCTAGATTCACGGTATGACGGTCACCGAGACCACCTCCGCGTATTACAGGAAGGGGTTCGGGCTCAAGGCGGCGGTGCAAGCCACGCTCGCGGCGGACTATACCGGGGGGCTGGTCGACCGGTTGCGGGCCCACGACAATACCCTGGCCGCCGATGGCGTCACGATCCGGCTCGCGCGGGAGTTCGGGTTCTGTTACGGCGTCGAGCGTGCGGTCGAGTACGCTTACCAAACGCGGACGAAATTCCCGGATCGCCGGATCTACCTGGCGGGCCAGATCATCCACAACCCGCACGTCAACGACAAGCTGCGGGAGATGGGGATCCTGTTCCTGGTGCCCGAGGCGCCGGGGTTCGATTTCAGCGCCGTCGGCGCCGATGATGTCGTCATCGTGCCGGCGTTCGGCGTGACGATCAGCGATTTCGAGACGCTGCGCCGCATCGGAGCGGTCGTGGTGGACACGACGTGCGGGTCGGTCCTCAACGTCTGGAAGCGCGTGGACACGTACGCGCGCGACGGACTGACCGCGCTCATTCACGGCAAGTTCTACCACGAAGAGACGCGGGCGACGGCCTCGCAGGTGGAGAAGCATACCGGGGGGCGATACCTGGTCGTGCGCGACATGGCGGAGGCACGCGTCGTCTGCGACTACATCGAGCGGGGCGGCGACCGCGCGGAGTTTCTGCGCCAATTCGCGGCGGGAGCATCGCCGGCGTTCGACCCCGAGATGGACCTGCGGCGGATCGGCGTCGCCAATCAGACGACGATGCTCGCGCGCGAATCGATCGCGATCGGCGACGCGGTCGGAGCGTCCATGGAGCGCCGCTTCGGATCCGACTACCGGGCCGCCAACTTTCGCACCTTCGACACCATCTGCAGCGCCACGCAGGACCGGCAGGACGCGGTCGAGGAGCTGCTCGGCGAGCCGCTCGACGTGATGGTCGTCGTCGGCGGGTACAACTCGAGCAACACGATCTCGCTCGCCGCCATCTGTGCGGCGAAGGTCCCGACGTTCCACGTCGAGGACGCGGACTGCCTCGACCCGGTTCGCGGGACGATCCGGCACCGGCCGGCGGGCGCGCAGGACGAGATCGAGACGACGGCGTGGCTTCCGGCGAGCGGACCGGTATGCGTCGGCATCACCGCGGGCGCCAGCACGCCGAACAACAAGATCGGCGAAGCGGTCGCGCGGATCTTCGCCACGCGAGGAGTCGACCCGGCGTCGCTCGCGTGACGACGTTCGGGGTCATCGAGCTCCGGGGCGGTGGGGCGCGCGTGACGCTCGCGCCGGCGATCGGGGGTCGCATCATGGCCTTCGAGCTGGGCGGCCGGCAATGGCTCTGGACCAACCCGGATCTCCCGTTTGGAGCGCCCATCGAGGGCGCGTCGTACGCCGAAACGGGGAACAGCGGCGGGTACGACGAATGCTTTCCGACGGTCGCGCCGTGCGTTCTCGCGTCGGGCACGCCGCGGTACGGGGGTCTGGCCCTCCCCGATCACGGGGAGTTGTGGACCCAGCACCCGACGGCGCACTTCGATCGGGATGACGAGGGCCAGCGGGCGACGTGCACGTGGACGGGGCAGCGCCTGCCCTATCGCTTCCGCCGCTCCGTGCAGATCACGCGGGCCGGCGAGCTGCGCGTCGGCTATGCCGTGGAGAATACGGGGGCCGACCCGCTGCCGTTCCTCTGGTCGTCGCAGCCGATGCTCCCGCTGACCGATGCGACGCGGCTCGACCTGCCGACGGGAGCGCTGGTGCGCGTGGCCGATTCCCAGGGGAGCGCGCTGCGGGGCATAGCGGCGGAATGTCGCTGGCCCAACGTCCGGCTGGCGACGCGCATTGCCGATCTGGCCTACCCGGCCGCCATCGCGCGTCGATATGCGTGCAAGCTTTTCGTGGACCTCCCGGCGGCGCCGGTCCTGCTCGGGGTGACGGAGGGCCCTTTTCGGCTCGATGTCCGGGTCGACGGTCGCGAGATCCCGCACGTCGCCCTCTCGCTCAACAACGGCGAGGTGAAGACGCTCCCCGACGGGCACGCCGCCCGGAACCTCGCCCTCGCCCCCTGCATCGGGGCGGCCGATACGCTCACGGCGGCGATCAAGGGCGGGCGACACACGCAATGGATCCCGGTCGGGGGTCGGCGGACGTGGTCCGTCACCTGGGCCGCGCGTCGGCTGGACGAGGCGCCCGCGTAGCGCCCCGGATGCCCACGATGCTCAGGGCGCGGCGAGCGCCTTGACGCCCGGAAGCGCGAGGAAGGCGGTGGGGTCAACGGGTGTCCCGTCCCACCACCGCGCGGCATTGGGACGCTTCATGAGCTGAAAGTGCAGGTGCGGGGCGTTCTTCGGCGCGTCGCCGGTCGTGCCCACGAAGCCGATCACCTCGCCCTTGGCGACGATCTTCCCCTCGTACAGCTGGGGCGCGTAGTGGTCGAGGTGGGCGTAGTAATACACGAATCGCTCTCCCGCGTCGAGCGCGTAGATGGTGATGCCGCCGAGGGTGTTGCGGCGCATGCGCAGCACCCGCCCGTCGTCCGCCGCGAGCACGGGTGTCCCGCGCGGGGCCATGATGTCGATCGCGTGGTGGGTCCGGGAGCCGCTGCGCCCCTCGAGGAAAGAATCGTGTATGCGCGCGGGCGTGACGCCGAGGACCGGCACCATGAGGGCTCGGCTGCGGAGGTACGTCGAATCGGGCATCTCCGCCGGGGGCGGTGCGGCGCGCGAGGGCTGCACGGACGCGGCCGGACCGGGCGGGGGTGCGGGTGGGGATCCATGTGCCGCGCACGCGCCGGCGCATGCGACGGCGCACACGAGCGCGGCGGGGAGGAGGGCGCGCGCGTGACCGGCGCGCGCGCTTCGCGCCATTATCATCCACGGCATGCAGTATCGTCTCTTCGGCCGGTCGGGGCTCCGGGTCTCCGAAGTTGCGCTCGGCACGATGACATTCGGTGAAGAATGGGGGTATGGCGCGTCGAAGGAGGAGTCCCGGCGCATCTTCGACGCGTACGTCGCGCGCGGCGGCAATTTCATCGACACGGCGAATCGGTACACCGAAGGGACGAGCGAGCGGTACGTCGGGGAGTTCATCCGGGCGGATCGCGGCCGCTTCGTGGTCGCCACCAAGTACACCCTGTTTACGCGCAAGGGCGATCCGAACGCCGCGGGCAATCACCGCAAGAACATGGTGCAGGCTCTCGACGGGAGTCTCAAGCGTCTCCGCACGGACTACGTGGACGTGTATTGGCTCCACGCGTGGGACTTCCTGACGCCGGTGGAGGAGGTCATGCGGGCGTTCGACGACATGATTCGCGCGGGGAAGGTGCTCTACATCGGGATCTCCGATACGCCGGCGTGGATCGTGTCGCAGGCGAACACGCTGGCCGACCTTCGCGGGTGGACCGCGTTCGTGGGGCTGCAGATCGAGTACAGCCTCATCGAGCGGACGGTCGAGCGCGACCTCCTGCCCATGGCGCGCGCGTTCGACCTGGCCGTGGCGGCGTGGTCCCCTCTGGGGGGCGGGGTGCTGACCGGGAAATACAATACCGCGGCCGTGGGACCGGATCCCGTGCGCCTGAAGCCGGGCAGCCTCCGGCTGGCGGATCGCAACATCGCGATCGCGACGGAGGTCGTTCGGATCGCGCAGGAGATCGGGCGGAGCCCGAGTCAGGTCGCGATCGCGTGGCTGCTGCACCAGCGCGGCCGCATCATCCCGATTCTCGGGGTCCGGCGCGCGGCGCAGCTGGAGGAGCTCCTGGGTGCGCTCGACGTGACGCTGTCGAGCGAGCAGCTCGCGGCTCTCGACGCCGTGAGTGCCATCGCGCTCGGATTTCCGCACGAGTGGCTCACGCGGGGGTACGCGACGGAGCTCGTCTATGGAGGCACTCTCGCGGCGATCGTCGACCGGCGCGAGCCACTGCCCCCCGTCCCGCGGGGGCGATAAGTTCCGGTATGCCGTACGTCATCGCCGAAGCCTGCATCAACGTCAAGGACAAAGCTTGCGTGGACGTCTGCCCCGTGGATTGCATCTACGAGGGCGAGAGAATGCTGTACATCCAGCCCGACGAGTGCATCGACTGCGGCGCGTGCGAGCCCGAATGTCCCGTCACCGCGATCTTTCCCGAGGAAGACGTCCCGGAGTCGCAGAAGCAGTACATCCAGATCAACCGTGACGTCTTCAAGGGGCCGAATCCGCCGCATAAGCCCACGCGCTGA
>CAVYNV010000004.1:0-552293 GCA_963770025.1 uncultured Gemmatimonadales bacterium | reverse complement strand
TACTCCATATTTTGTCTGACTATTAGTCTAGTTAACTAGGCGGGAACATACTCGGATTGTAGTGTCGTCAGTTGGATATGTTTCCATTCCTTCACGGGCGCTGACTGCACCTTCACGGGTATACATTTTTAGAAATGCACATCGCTTTTCTTGGTTCATTATAATACTTTGTACACCTCCATAATTCGAAAATAAAGCACGAAGTTTCTCCTCTGAAATACGACTTGTAACTCCTCCAACAAATAACGTACGACTCAACACTACAATAAGCATTTCTTTAATTCGACGGGATATACCTCGAATACGATCAGGCTTAGAGACTCGATCATACTCTATAAATCGAGGCTTATAATCCTTCTCATCTGTGACCGCAGGAGCAGCCTTTCGTAACGGACTTCGCTCACGAATAGGGGGACTATTTCGTCGACGTACCGGTGGTGGAGAGCGACTTCTCGAGGGACTTCCCTTACGATAATCATCGTCAAGAGGGACTACGACGTCGTCTTGGTGGTGGTGGTGAATCAAAGCTATCTCGTCGTCGGCCTCGTCCACGACCACGAGCTGGTGGGGATATTGAGCGAGATGGAGATCGCCGACGAGGGGGAGGCGATCGAGAGCGAGAGCGAGATCCATGTCCACGAGGGGAAAGGGGGTATTGCGGTTGTTGCGGTTGTTGTGGTTGTTGCGCATTGAGGAGTGTAGCGACTTGTTCTAATGAGATGCCTTGTTGAAGGAGAAGTTGAATCAGCGCAAGTTTTTGAGGGTCGATCGCAGGTGCTGCGGGTTGTCTGTAATCAGAATGAGAGTAAACATAGGGATCATACGGTTGTGCTTGGGGCAATAGAGCTGCTAATGCTGCGAGGGGATTGGCTGCAGGTGGAGCTGGTTGTGGAGGAACTGCTGGTATTGCAATTGATTGTGGTGGGGAAAACGCATTTCTAACTCGTGGATCTGCAGAATTTGTTGAATTCGCAAACGAACCACCAACACCAGGAACAGGCGACGTAGGTGCTGCTGTTGTTGAAGGAGCTGCTGGTGGAGCGGTTTTGGCCATAGCTGCTAATGCAGAGAGAATTGAAGCGGCATCAGGAGGATTTGCGCTGGTTGTGGGAGCTGATTCTACTAAAGAATTAGGGAACTTTATACTGGAAGATTTGATACCGGAAAGGATTGGAGGCGGCGGGGGAGGTGGAGGTGTTCCCAAAGGTGTTGTAGTGTCTTCTTGAAGTTTTCGTCGAAATTCCGTAATAGCATCATCAGGAAAAGTCTTTGATCGTGACCAAATGTCTAACAATTTCTTTATCTTTTCCTATAATTTCGCACTCAGTTTGCCGTTCCACGAAAATAAAGGGGAAACAAAGGAAGAACACTTAGAAGATGAAATAACAAGACAATGTGACGGAAAAAGAAACAAAAAATTGTGTGCATTTCTTCTAACGTTCCTTTTGGATTTGTTTTAAGTATAGTTACCTTTTGAGCATCCGGAGCATGTTGGATAATATCATTCAATAAACTTGGTAGAACGGAAGTAATATGACGAAGTCCACCAGCAAACGTTCCATCATCGGTGGTAGTAGAGATATCTTGTCCGTGACGACGAGCTTGTTCTTGATACATACGTGAGATGGAATCTACGACGTATAGAACGCCAAGTTTATGTGTCCCGGGAGACAATCGGAAATGTTTATATAAATGCGTTATAAATTGAGCATTATCCTAGAATCGTTAGTTCCAATACCATAGTATAAAATACCTTGACATTTTGCACAGCCAATTTGGTAAGTTCTTGAACTTTTGAACCTGATACTCCTGGGGCTTTTGTGCCAAGAAGACTCTCAGAGTCTTATCGAATTGCGCTAATGCAGTCATAGTGCAAGATACGTATTAATCCCCCTTTTTACGATCTACTCGACCCGTACACAGGATTACAATACTACTGGACCACAGATCCACAAGTTTCTCGTCGCGAGACAGCAAAAGTACGGCGTTACGGCAGTCCGATTTACTCCGATTACAATAAGGATTTATAATACGAGATGACTTATGCCTAGGAGAGTCGGGTATCGGATAGAAATTCTTATATCAGAGGAGTAACCTTATTACCACATAAAGACGGGAAAAGAGGCAATAGTAGGGAGGAGGAGAATACTCCTTTGATGGATTACAGGGGAACTAAAGAAAGGAAAGGATTCGTCGTGTGTAATAATTATGGGAGGTGAGTGGTGAGGATTTTATTTTTTTTGTGTGTGTGTGTGGAGATTCAAATTTTCTTTGCCCTCGCCTACGCTCGCTTAGTCATGCTCATATTTCGGTGGGTGGAATCATAAATGGGGACAGTCACTGCCGGTTCGCTGGAAATTCTCGGACGATCATTTGCCTGTGCCAATCTTTCCGTCAGTCCCTTCAACTCAATATAATTTGTTGCCCCCTCTGAACCCAACCAACTTCCTAATCATCATCCCAACCCAAACCATCGAGTGACTTCTCCTCTCATCATCATCAAAATGTTGATCAAAAACTCATTGCGATTGACACGGACAGCGATTGTGGTATGTTCCATTCAATTCAATTATTTGCAATTGCTTATCTTTGTTTATTAGAGGAATGCCCTGTCAGCGGTCACAAGGTCCGCTGTTCACGGGGTATTGGCATAATGGACTCGATCCCGCCGGCGTCGCACCGCGGAGCGGACCGCTCGTGGGACTCCGCTACGACCTGGTGTTCGGCAAGACGCCGATTTTTCTCGTCGCGCGCGTCACGCACGTGATCGACGACCGCACCGTGATCAATCCGACCCAGCCGCTGTCCCTCCGGGTCATCGACCCGAACCAGCCCGCCGCCATGAACATCATCGATGCGGGGTTCGGCATGCAGCTCACGGGGCACAAGACCTTTCACCGACTCGCTCCCGTGATCAACGTCGGCGCCGGGCTCGTCAGCGATTTCGGCGGACTCGGCGGCCCGGGGCATTACCACCTGGGGAACCAGTTCGCCCTTACCTACGGCGGCGGCGTGCGCTGGATCCCGGGGGGTCCTCTGTCCCGCCTGATGCTGCGGGGCGACGTCACCAACTATCTGTACGATCACCACTACCCCGCGACGTATCACACGGTGACCGCGGACGGCACGTCCGCCATACCGCTCGATAAGCCCCTGTCGGCGTGGCGCAACAATGGCGCGTTCACGCTGGGCGTGTGGTACGCGTTCCTGCGCTAGTGCCGAACGCCGAGCTGACCCGGCGCGTGACGTTCGCGGCCGCACACCGGTACCGGCGGCCGGAATGGGACGACGCGCGCAACGTCGCGGCATTCGGAGCGTCTGCGCACCCGAACTTCCATGGGCACAACTACGTCTGTGACGTCACGGTGAGCGGCCCCATCGACGACAGCACGGGGATGGTCGTCGATCTGCGAGCCCTCGACCGCGCGCTCGGCACCGCAGTGCGAGACCACTTGGATCACCGGAACCTGACGCTCGACATCGCGGCCTTCCGCGAGGCCACGGGCGGCATGATCCCCACCGGCGAGAACCTCGCGCGCTACATCGCCGGCCGCGTCCAGGACGCCCTCGAATCCTCCGGCGCGGTGCGCGACGTTCGCGTCAGTGAGGTCCGCCTCGCGGAGGACGCAACGCTCTGGGCGACCTACCGCCCCTGACCGTCTGTGCGACGGCCGCAGGCCCCATGCCGTAGCGGGCGGCCTTCAGGCCGCCCCTACCGGCACGCCACATATCTTTGCCCCATGGACGCGCACGTCACCGGGGTCATCTTGGCTGGCGGCCAGGCGAGCCGCTACGGCGGCCGGCCGAAGGGCCTCGAGCGCGTCGGCGGCATCCGGATCATCGACCGGGTCGCCGCCGCGCTGCGCCCCGTCGTCGACAGGCTCCTGCTCATCGCGAACGATCCCGCGGCCGATCGGTGGCTCCCCGGTGTCGCCGTCGCCGCTGACGTTGAGCCCGGCATCGGGAGCCTGGGTGGGATCCGGTCGGCCGTCGCCCGGGCCGCAGGGCCCGCGCTCGTGGTGGCGTGGGACATGCCCTTCGTCCCGTCGCCCCTGCTCGCGGAGATCGCGCGCACGGCCGCGACAGGCAGCGCCGATGTCGTCGTGCCGGAGAGCGATTCTCGCCGTGGTGTCGAGCCCCTGTGCGCGTGGTACGGTCCCGCCTGCCTTGCGGCGATCGAGCAGGCGCTCGCGGCGGACGACCGGCGGGTCGTCGGGTTCTACGACCGGGTACGCGTCGCGCGCATTCCGCTCGCAGTCGTCCAGCGCTATGGCGATCCGACACGGATCTTTCTCAACATCAACACCGCGGACGACCTCGCGACCGCGGAGCGCACCACCGGTCACGCACCCGAGGCGGCGTGATGCCGCCGCCCATGATCACCGTCGTCGGCCGAAAGAACAGCGGAAAGACGACCCTCGTCGTGCGACTCGTCGCCGAGCTGATGCGCCGCCACTACCGCGTCATGACGATCAAGCACGGCGCCCATACCTTCAACATCGATCCCGCGACGACCGATACGTACCGGCACTTACATGAAGGGGGCGCCGAGCGCGTCGCCATGGCCGCGCCGGAACGGTTCGCGCTCGTGATGCGCTGGACCGAGGAGCTGGGCCCGGTCGCGATCGCGGAGCGCTACATGGCGGATGCGGACGTTGTCGTGTGCGAGGGGTTCAAGGGATCCGTGCTCCCGCGCATCGAGGTCTTCCGCCGCGCCGCGCACCCCACGCCGCTCTACGATCCCGCGTCGCCGATAGCGGACCGCTACGTCGCAGTCATTACGGACGACGACGCGTTCCGGGCCACGCCGCCCGTAACCGTCCTCCGCTTCGACGACCCGGCATGGCTCCCCGCGTTGGCAGACGTCGTCGAGCGGAGCGTCATGGACGCCCGCCCATGACCCGCGTCGCGCGCATCTCCATCGTGGCCGCCACGGGGGTCCTCGCCTGCGCTCGCGCGCCGGCCCCGCGCTCGGGACCCTCGCCCGCGCCGGCGACCGCGGTGCGCACCGGCGATTCGGCGAGCACACCCACCCCGACGCCGATCGCGCAACGGGTACAGCTTCGCGCGCTGATCGATTCGCTCGTGGAGCAACCGCGCTTCCACAACGCGTTCTGGGGGATCCTGATCGTCGATCCCGCACGGTCGGACACCCTCTACGCGCTCAACGCCCACAAGCTCTTCCTGCCCGCGTCGAACATGAAGATCGTCACAGGCACCGTCGCGCTCACGCAGCTGGGGCCCGACTATCGCTTTCGGACGACGTTCGCCGCGCAGGGCCCCATACGGCATGGCGTTTTGCACGGAGACCTCGTGGTGATCGGCCGCGGCGACCCCACGATCAGCGATCACATGCTGCCGGATCCCCTCGGCCCCCTTCGATCCGTAGCGGATTCGCTCGTGGCGCGCGGCGTACGGCGGATCGATGGGCATCTCGTCAAGGCGGCAGATGCGTTTCCCGAGCCGACCCTGGGCTACGGCTGGAGCTGGGACGACCTGACGCAGAGCTACGCCGCGGGCGTCGACGCGCTTTTGTTCAATGAGGGCCGTACGACCGTGCGGGTGACCGGCGCGAGGCGCCCCGGCGGCCCGGTTACGGTTCGCACCGCGCCCCTCGCTGACTACCCGAGGGTCCGCGTGCACGTCGTCACCGCGGCCGAGTCCGGCGGCACCGTGCTGCCCCCGATCACGAGTGATTACGACGCCGCGACGGGGGAGCTCGTGATCGAGGGCGCGATCGCGCCCGGCGACACCACCACGATAGAGGTCGCCTATCAGGCTCCGGCGGAAGCATACCTCCGGGCACTGGCCGACGCCCTCGCCGCTCGCGGTGTCGCGCTCGGCCCGGCCCCGACGCATGGCCCACCGCCGCCCCGCGGCCCGCGGTCCCACCCCACGCGGCCCCCGACCCCGCCGTCCTCTCTCGATACGCTGTTCGCCCTCGTGTCGCCACCGCTCAGCGATATCCTGCCGGCCTTGCTCAAGTCATCGCAGAATCAGATCGCCGAGATCCTGCTTCGGACCCTCGGGCGCGAGCGAACAGGGCGCGGGTCGGCCGACAGCGGGCGCAGCGTGATCGAAACGCAGCTGGCGGCGTGGGGCGCGGACCCCGCCGGGTACGTCGTCCGCGATGGGAGCGGATTGTCGCGCTACGACTACCTTGCGCCGGCCACGATCGTGACCGTGCTGGAGGCGATCGAGCGCGACCCTGCGTTCGACGTGTTCTACGAGGCGCTCCCCATCGCGGGCGTCGACGGGACTCTGATGACCCGCATGCGCGACACCCCGGCCGCCGGTAACGTCCACGCGAAGACGGGGTCCGAGGACCGGGTGCGATCGCTGTCGGGATACGTCACCTCGGCCGATGGGGCGCGACTCGTCTTCAGCCTTCTCTGCAACAACTGGACGGTCCCGGTCCATGACGTTGAAGTCGTGCAGGACTCCATCGCGGCCCGCCTCGCGTCGATGACGCTGGCGGCCCCGTGACCGCGCGAGACGTGACCCCGTGCTGACCGTCGCCGAGGCGTCGGCCCAGATCCTCGCCACCGCGGCGCCGTTGCCCCAGGAGCGCGTGCCGATCCTCGCCGCCCTGGGCCGCGTGCTGTGCGAGCCTATCGTATCTCCGATCACGCTCCCGCCCTGGGACAACGCGGCGATGGATGGCTACGCCGTGCGCGCCGCCGATATCCTCGGCGCCGTCCCCGAGCAGCCGATCGCTCTACGGGGGCTCGAGACGGTCGCCGCCGGTCAGTTCCCGAGCGCCATCGTGGGACCCGGCGAAGCGACGCGTGTCATGACGGGCGCCCCGATCCCCGCCGGCGCGGACAGCGTCGTTCGGGTCGAGGACACGGACGCGGGGATCGAGCGGGTCGCGATTACCGCCGACCGCGACGCGCGGCGCAACATCCGCCCGCGCGGCGAAGATATCCGCGAGGGGGAAACCGTGCTGCCAGCGGGCACCGCGATCGGCCCCGCCCAGATCGGCGTGCTGGCCTCGGTCGGCGCGGCGACCGTCCTCGTGCACCGCCGTCCGCGCGTCGCGATTCTGGGCTCGGGCGATGAGCTGGTCGACCTCGACCGCTTCGCCGAGGTGATCGCAGGCCGTAAGATCGTATCCTCCAACAGCTATACCCTGCACGCCCTCGTGCGCGCCGCGGGCGGCGAGCCCGTCGGCCTCGGCGCCGTGCCCGACGACCCGGTCGCGCTCGGCGAGGCGCTGCGCGAGGCCCAGCACTCGGATCTGATCGTCACGACGGCGGGGATCTCCGTCGGCGCGTTCGACTACACGCGCGACGTGTTCGCGTCGCTCGGCGGCGAGATACGGTTCTGGAAGGTTCGCATGCGCCCGGGCGCCCCGCTCGGATTCGGCATCCTGGGGACAACGCCGTGGATCGGTCTTCCCGGCAATCCCGTATCGGCCATGGTCACCTTCGAGCTGTTCGTGCGACCCGTCATTCGCCGCATGCTGGGTCACGAGCGTCTCTTTCGCCGTCCCGTCCCCGTCATCCTGTCGGAGCTCGTGACCGTGAGCGCCCGGCTCACCCATTTCCTGCGGGCGATCGTGACCGTCGCCCCCGACGGCTCGCTGGCCGCGCGCCTCACGGGCCCGCAGGGCTCGGCGATCCTGACATCGATGTCGTTGGCGAACGCCCTGCTCGTCGTGCCCGAGGAAACGCCCCGTCTCGAGGCCGGCAGCGTCGCGCACGCACTCCTCCTCACCGAGGACGCGGGCTTCAGCCCGCGGTTCGCGCTGTAATCGGCCGCGGAGGCGGCACGAGCCGGCTCGCGACGATCTCGGCGATATCGTAGACGGGAGTCGCCGCCCCGGCCGCCGCGGCGCCATCGCTCAGCATCGTCATACAGAACGGGCACGCCGCCGCGATCGCGGTCGCCCCCGTGGCGAGAAGCTCCGTCGTACGCTCGGCGTTGATGCGCGTCCCCGCACGCTCCTCCATCCACATGCGGCCACCCCCGGCCCCACAGCAGAGCCCCCGGTCGCGCGTCCGCGGTGGCTCGACGACCGTCACGACGGGGAGCGCTCTCCGGAGCGCCTCGCGGGGCGCAGCGTACACGCCATGGTAGCGTCCCAGGTAGCAGCTGTCGTGATAGGTGATCGTGTCCCACCCGCTGGCCGCGTCGGACAGCGGGAGCCGCCCCTCGGCGAGGAGCCGCTCGATGAAGGTCGTGTGATGGACGACGTCGTAGTGACCGCCGAGCTGCGCGTACTCGGTACCCATCTGATGGAAACAGTGCGGACACAGCGTGAGGACGGTCGTCACGCCATAGCGGTTCAGCGTTTCGATCGTGGCCGCCGCAAGGGTCTGGTACAGGTACTCGTTCCCGAGCCGGCGCGCGGGATCGCCGTTGCAGCGCTCCTCCGGGCCGAGAATCGCGAACCGCACACCCGCGGCCTGGAGGATGCGCGCAACGGCGACGGTGATGCGCTTCGCGCGCGCGTCGAACGACCCCATGCATCCGACCCAGAACAGAACATCGAGCGGCAGGCCGGCGGCGGCACACTCCGCCATCGTCGGGATCTCGAGACCCTCGGCCCATTGCGCGCGATCGGCCGGATCGAGGCCCCACGGACTCCCGTTCCGCTCCAGTGATTGGAAGACCGGCTGGACCTCAGGCGGAAACCGGGACTCCATGAGCACGAGATGGCGTCGCAGCTCGTTGATGACCCCGAGCTGATCGATCGAGACGGGACATTCCTGCACGCATGCCCGGCAGGATGTGCAGGCCCACAACTCGTCCTCGGTGATGAAGTAGTCGAGCAGCGTCGTCCCGACCAGGCCCGCGGGATCCGGGGATTCCCCCAGCATCAGCGGGGCCTTCTCGAGAAGGCGCTGGCGCACGTCCATGACGATCTTGCGCGGACTCAAGGCCTTGCCCGTGATGCTGGCCGGGCACGCCGCCGTGCAGCGCCCGCATTCCGTGCACGAATAGCCATCCAGCAGGCTCTTCCACGACAGATGCTCGACGTCCGCCGCGCCGAACTCCTCCACACCTTCGGCGTCGAGATCGATCACGCGCATGGCGCCCGGCGGCCCCGGTCCGCTCGTGTTCGAGAGGTAGACGTTGGGCAGCGACGTGATGATGTGGAGATGCTTGGAATAGGGCAGGTAGTTGAGAAAGCCGAGAATAAGCAGCGCATGGGTCCACCATGTGGCGGTTCGCGCCGCGCTGCCGGCTGCGGTATGGGCGATCGGTCCCAGAACCCGCATGAGCAAGAGCGTCACCATGAGACCCGCGATCAGCGTCAGGATCACGAGCGCATCCCGCTGCCCGACCGCATCCCCCTGCAGCCGCGGCGGCCGGACCACGAGACGCCGATACAGCAGCCAGCCGACGGCACCCAGCACTGCCACGGCGAAGACGGTCTGCGATCGTGTGTAGAGAGCGTAGAGCGGTGCGGGAAGGAAGGCGAAGGAGAACGCTGGAATGACCCCCCGCACCACGATCTCGATCGTTCCGGCCGTCAGGACGAGGAAGCCCCAGAAGACCGCGGCATGCATCACCCCAGCCCACGGATCGCGCAGAATCTTGCGCTGGCCAAGACCGATCACGAGGAGGTTGCGCAGGCGCACGAACGGGTGATCCGTGCGATCGTCGGGCCGGCCGAGCTCCATGTAGCGCACCAGCCGGCGCGCGTTCGAGAAAAAGAAGCCCAGCGCCAGCACCAGAACCGCGAGGAACAGGCCGCTGGCGAACATAGCGGCTACGTCCCTTGCCGCGCGGTCCGGATCGCGGCCGTCAGGGCGGGCACGACTTCGAGGGCGTCGCCGACGATGCCATAGTCCGCGACCTTGAAGATCGGCGCATCCCGATCGGTGTTGATCGCGACGATCGTCTTGGAGTTGCGCATCCCCGCGATGTGCTGGATGGCGCCCGAGATTCCTACCGCGACGTACAACTCGGGGCTCACGAGTCGGCCCGTCTGGCCGATCTGATCTGCGTATGGTCGCCATCCATCATCGGTGACCGCGCGGGTGGCGCCCACTGCGGCGTTGCCGAACGCCGCCGCCAGCTCCTCGACGAGCCGGAAATTCCCCGCCGCCTTGAGCCCGCGCCCGCCACTCACGATGATCGGCGCCTCGCCGAGATCGAGCGCGGCCGCGCGTCCTTCCTTGACCTCAGTCACGACCACGCGCGAGGCCGCGGGATCACCCGCCGGCTCGATGCGCTCGACGCGCCCGGCGCGCGGTGCGGACACCGGCTGCACGGCGCCCGGACGCATGGCGACGACGACCGGAGCGCCGGACAGCTCGAGGGTGGCGATCACCTTCCCGGTATTGATCGGGTGGGTCGCGAGCAGGATGTCGCCGTCGGCATCGATGCCCGTGACGTCGATCGCGACCGCGCACCCCAGCGTCGCCGCCACGCGCGGAGCGAGGTCGCGCCCCTCGGCGCTCGCGGCAAAGATTCCCATGCGGTACCCCCCCGCGACTAGCTGGGCCGCCGCGAGCGCCGCCGCGGCTTCGGGATTGTACCGGACGAGGGCGGGATGCTCGCAGACGAGCACTGCGTCCGCTCCGTGAGCCGCCAACGGCGGCGCGTGAGCCGCGACACCGGCGCCCCCCAGAAGGAGTGCATGAACCTCGCCGCCGCCCGCGGAGTCCAGGAAGCCGCGCGCCGCGCCGATCGTCTCGAGCGCGACCTTCCGCAGCACGTCGCCCCGGCGCTCCGCGAACGTGAGAATCGAGGGCATCAGAGCACCTTCGCCTCGACGTGAAGGAGCCGCACGAGCTCCGGCACCGCCCCCACCCCCTCGCCAACGATCCGCCCGGCCTGGCGCTCGGGCGGAAGCGTGAGGCGGCGCACGCGGACGCGAGGCGGATCGAGCGTGACCGGTACCACCTCGAGCGGCTTCTTCTTGGCCGCCATGATCCCCTTGAGTGTCGGCAGTCGCTCGGTATTCAGACCCTGATCGACCGTCACGACGGCCGGAAGCGGGAACTCGACCGTCTCCTGCGCTCCTTCGAGCTCCCGCACGGCCCGCCCGCGCCCGTTGGCGATCTCCAGCTTCGACACCGCCGTCACGCACGGCAGACCGAGTCGCTCCGCGACCACAGCGCCCGTGACGCCGTTGGCGCGATCGACCGCCATCCGCCCGAGGAGGATCACGTCGTAGGCGCCGCCGCGCAGCGCATCGGCGAGAGCCCGCGCCACGGGAAGATCGTCCGCGGCAGGGCTCGCCGCCTGCAAATGGATCCCGCGATCGGCGCCCATGCTGAGGGCCTTGCGGATCTGCTCCTGGACGGCGTCGGGTCCGAGGGAGAGGATGACCACTTCACTGCCGGCTCCCTCCCGCTCCTTGAGTCGCAGCGCCGCCTCGACGGCCCAGAGATCGAAATCGTTCACGTCGTACGCGAGTCCCGCCTCGTCGATCGTCGTCCCGCCCGGACCTATCGTAAAGCGGCGGTCCATCACGGGAACGCGCTTGATGCATACCGCGATCTTCACAATCCCTCGCTGACGACGTTACGGTGGTGTCGAAGATAACCGCGGCCCGCGATAGTCGTGCGCGAGATATACGGCCACGTCGAATGCCCGGCGTCCGAAGCGATGGATCGGGACGCGGCCGGCCAGATGCACGTCGCCAAAGTCGCCCGCGAGCGTCGCCGCCAGGTCGTGCCGCGCCGGGAGCCGATCGACGATCACGGCATCCCGGCCCACGAGTGAGTCCGCGTCGTAGAGAAACTGAAACTCGCGGGGGTCGTTCGTCAGCGCGACGACCGTGACCGAGGGGCCCAGTGCGTAGGCGGCCTTCGCGGCCTGAATCCAGCTCGTGGCCGCCACGAACGTGCGCTCGCGGCCCAGCAATCCCAGCGAGTCGAGACCCCGCGGCAAATCAGTCCAATCCAGCGCTTCGAGCGTCGGATCGCCGTGCGCGAGCAGACCGGGCGCCGCGCGGGCCACCCACCCGGTCGTCGTCGCCGTCGCGAGCACAAGGACCAGGGCGGCGAAGGCGCTCGTGGACGCGACGAGCCAGCGGCGCGCGCCGGCGTCGCCGGCGTCGAGACGCGCGGCAACGGCGCCCCCCAGCAGGGGGATGATCAGCAGCCAGCCCGGCGCGGGCCAATGCGGAAGCCCCGGCCGCCCCCCCAGCGACACGAGGGTGAATACCAGGATGGGAATCCCGCCGAGACAGGCGAGGAGCCACACGCGGTCGTCGACCGGCCGTCGAGCGACCGAACGCACCAGGACGACGACGAGCGGGATCCAGATCCACGGCAGCACCCAGAGCGCCTGCCCCACGACGTTCTGCCCCAGGGCGGCCAGCCGCTGGACGGGAGTCGGATGCGCGAGGGCGGCACCGCGATCGAGTTGAAAGGCGAACGACACCCAGTGGTGGTGCGCGTTCCATTGGATGTCCGGGAAGAAGATCGCGAGGGCGATAGCGGCGGCGACGTAGGGCTCCGGTCGCGCCCACCAGCGTCGCGCCCCCGCGCGCGTGCACAGATACGCGGCGGCGCCGGCGAGAAACAGCGCGGCGTGGTACTTGGAGAGGAGCGCGAATCCCGCGCACACCCCGGTTCCGAGCCACCAGGCGGTCGGAGCGGTTTCGTCCGGATCGACGGCGCGCGCGAAGCAATACGCCGCGGCCACGAGGGCGCACGCGAGCGGTCCGTCGGGGAGCACCCAGCCCCCGGTGCTCACCGCGAAGACGGGGGTAATGTTCAGCACGAGCGCGGCGACCGCGCCCGCACGCTCGCCGAAGAGCCGGGCGGCCAGGCGATACACGAGCCATGTCGTGGCCGCGAACAGGAGGATGAAGGGGGCCCGCACGACCAGCGCACGCTCGCCGCCGAGCGAGGACGCCGCGTGCGCGATCCAGAAGGAGAGCGGCGGATGATCGAAGTATCCCGCGCTCAGCTGCCGACTGACGACGACCTCGTAGGTCTCGTCGACCCCGAGCCCGATCGTCGCGGCCGTCGCGATCCGCCCGGCGCTGCCCAGCAGGATCACCCACCCGACGGCGCGCCGCGCCCGTGTCGCGTCCGGTGGCGCGGGGCGGGGACGCGCCGGCGCCGTCACCGAAAAGCGTCGAGTCCGGTGATCGCCTGGCCCAGGACGAGTGTGTGGATGTCGTGGGTCCCCTCGTAGGTGTAGACGCTCTCGAGGTTCTCCATGTGCCGCATCGCCCCGTATTCGGCGAGGATCCCGTTGCCGCCGAGGAGGCGGCGCGCCTCGCGGGCGATGTCGGTTGCCACGCTCACGTTGTTGCGCTTGGCCAGCGACACCTGCTGCGGGGTCACGGTGCCCGCATCCTTGAGACGGCCCAGGTGGAGCGCGAGCAGCTGTCCTTTCACGATCTCGGTCAGCATGTCGGCGAGCCGGGCCTGCTGGATCTGGAACCCGCCGATCGGGCGGCCGAACATGACGCGGGTTTTCGAGTACGCAACGGCTTCGTCGTAACACGCCAGCGCCGCCCCGATCGCGCCCCATGCGATCCCGTAGCGCGCCTGCGTCAGACACAGGAGCGGGCTCTTGAGCCCGCCCGATTGCGGCAACACCGCGTCGGCCGGGATCCGGACGTCCTGGAGCACGAGCTCGCTGGTATCGGATGCGCGGAGCGACAGCTTCCCCTTCTGGTCCTTCGCGGTGAAGCCCGGGGTATCCGTGGGAACGACGAACCCGCGGATCGACCGCTCGTCATCGCCGGTCTTGGCCCAGACGACGGCGACGTGAGCCATCGACCCGTTGGTGATCCACATCTTGGCGCCGTTGATCACCCAGCCCCGGGAGCCGTCCTGTCGCGCCGTCGTAATCATTCCGCCAGGATCCGATCCGTAGTCCGGCTCCGTGAGCCCGAAGCACCCGATGATCTCGCCGGCCGCCATCCTCGGGAGGTAATGCCGCTTCTGCTCCTCGCTGCCAAAGGCGAATATCGGATACATGACGAGCGCGCCCTGCACCGACGCGAAGGACCGGATGCCGGAATCGCCGCGCTCGAGCTCCTGCATGATGAGCCCGTAGGCGACGTTGTTGAGGCCCGCGCACCCATAGTCCTCGGGAAGATTCGCGCCGAGGACGCCGAGCTCGGCCAACGGGGCGATCAGCTCGCGCGGGAACCGTCCCTCGACGTAACACTGGCCGATGATGGGCAGGACGCGGGAATTCACGAAGCGGCGCACGCTATCCCGGACGGCGCGCTCCTCTTCTGTCAGCGAGCCGTCGATCGCGAAGAAGTCCGTCGTCACCGTGGAAACGTAACCGCCCGGCTCGGCTCGAACGTGCGCGTCGTCGGCGCCCAGATGCGCGTCACGATCTCGAGCGCCGAGGGCCCGATCGTGATCGCATGGACCGAGGCGGCACGTCCCCCGCGCGACCGGCTCGAGAGCGTGCCGGCGACGGCGACTACCGTCGCGCGGTCCGGTCCCGTCACGCGCGCGATCGTCTCCTGGTGGTCGTGTCCGCACAGGACGAGATCCACGCCCATCTCGACGAATGCGGCGACGATCGCGGGCCCGCGCCGCAAGCCGTAGCGATGCGACAGCTCGCCGCGGAGCGGGCTGTGATGCATGACGACGACCCGCGCGTCACCCGCTGGAACCCGGGCGAGCTCCGTCGCCGCGTGCGCCATCTGCGCGGGTGCGAGCGCGCCGATGATGCCGATGTCGCGCGGATTCCAGGTGAGCGTCCGCCACGTCACCCCGTGCGCCGTGTTGAGCCCGACGAATGTGGCGCCCGGCACGCGCAGCACGGGCTCCAGCGTCGGCGAGATGTAGCGCCGATACTTCTCCGTCACGCGCGCGCGCGCGCCGATCCCCAGGGGCGCGAGCCACCACGCGACGTCGTGGTTTCCGGCGACCGTGATCGTGCGACTCACGCGGGCGGCGTCGCGCAGGAGCACGCCCGCGCGCTGGAACTCGCCGGCGCGCGCCCGCTGCGCCACGTCGCCCGAGATGACCACCACGTCGTACCGCTCCGTCGCGATCAGCGCCTCGATGGCCTCCACGTGCTCCAGCACGGCGGGCCAGCCGAAATGCAGATCGGACAGGTGCAGGACGCGGAGCAGGAGCGGCCTAGTCGAGGAGTCGCGCGATCACGGCGTCGGTGAACTGATCGGTCGTCGCGGTTCCCCCGAGGTCCCGCGTCACGCATCGGCCCTCGCGGATCGTCTCCTCCAGGGCGTGCCGGATGCGGTCGGCACAGGGGTAGTCGCCGACGTGCTCGAGCATCATGCACCCGGCGAAGATCAGGGCGCTCGGGTTCGCCACCCCCTTCCCCGCGAGATCGGGCGCCGTGCCGTGGACCGCCTCGAAGATCGCCGCCTTGGTCCCGATGTTCGCCCCGGGCGCCAGTCCGAGGCCGCCCACCAGGCCGGAGATCTCATCCGACAGGATGTCCCCGAAAAGATTCGTCGTGACGATGACGTCGAACTTCTCGGGATGGAGGACGAGATTCATGGCCGTCGCATCCACGATCATCGTGTCGAACGCGACCCCCTTGGGCGCGTATTCCTCGGCAATCTGGCGCCCCATCTCGAGGAACAATCCCTGCGAGAACTTGAGGATGTTCGCCTTGTGCACGAGCGTCACGCGCTGGCGGCGGTGGTGCAGCGCATACTCGAAGGCGTACCGGATCACCCGCGATGCCCCGACGCGCGTGATGATCGCGACCGACTCGGCCGCGGCGTGGGCGTCGTCGCCGATCTTGATGTAGTGCTCGACGCCGACGTAGAGCCCCTCGGTGTTCTCCCGCACGAGAACGATGTCGACCTGCTCGAAGCGTCCGCCGGCGCGGATCGCGTGGGCCGGGCGGACGTTCGCGTAGAGATCGAAGGTCTTCCGCAGCGCGACGTTCACCGATCGAAACCCCTCGCCGACCGGCGTCTCCAGCGGGCCCTTGAGCGCGATACCCGTGCGCGCGATCGCGTCGAGGGTGCTCACCGGCATCGGATCGTGGTGCTGCATGAGCGCGGCGAGACCCGCCAGCTGAACGTCCCACTGGATGTCGGCCCCCGCGGCGTCGAGCACGCGAACGGCCGCGTCGGTAATGCTCGGGCCGATCCCGTCGCCCGGGATCAGCGTGATTGGTCTGGGCATCGCGGTGGCATGGGTGGCGCGCGGGCATAACTTAACCGAGATTCTCGCCCGATGCCGAAGACGCGCACGATCCTCGCGGCCGTGACATGGACCGGGATCGCCGCGCTGGGCGCCGCGGCCTTCGCGCTCCTGGCGCTCACACGCGGCGAGCCGATCAGCGCGGCGTGGCTGCTGACGGCCGCGATCTGCACGTACGCCGTCGCCTACCGCTTCTACAGCCGCTTCATAGCCCAGCGCGTGTTCGCCCTCGACCCGGCACGCACCACGCCCGCCGTGCGACTCGCCGACGGACGCGACTACGTCCCGACCAATCGGTGGATCGTCTTCGGCCACCATTTCGCCGCCATCGCGGGCCCCGGCCCCCTCGTCGGCCCCACCCTGGCCGCGCAATTCGGCTTCCTCCCGGGGGCCCTCTGGATCATCATCGGCGTCGCGCTCGGCGGCGCCGTCCAGGACCTCGTGATCCTCTGCGCCTCGCTGCGCCGCAACGGCGCGTCGCTCGGCCGAATGGCCAGGGACGAGATCGGCCCTGTCGCCGGCACCGTCGCTCTCATCGCGATCCTGGGGATCCTCGTGATCCTCATCGCCGTCCTGGGCCTCGTCGTCGTCAACGCGCTCAAGACGAGCCCGTGGGGCACGGTCACGATCGGGCTGACCATCCCGATCGCCCTCGTCCTGGGCATGTACCTGCGATGGATACGGCCCGGGCGCGTCTTCGAAGCGACCGTCATCGGCGTCGCGCTCCTCGTCGCCGCACTCTACGCGGGACGCTGGGTCGCGGCCGAGCCGGTGCTCGCGGCCGCGTTCACGCTCAGCGGTCCCGCTCTTGCGTGGTGGGTGATCGGGTACGGGTTCGCCGCCTCCGTCCTCCCCGTCTGGCTCCTGCTCGCCCCCCGCGATTATCTCTCCGCCTTCGTCAAGATAGGCGTCATCGTGGCGCTGGCCGTCGGCGTTCTCGTCACGCTGCCGCCACTCCAGATGCCGGCCATCACCCGATTCATCGATGGGACGGGTCCCGTGTTCGCGGGGAAGGTCTTTCCGTTCGTCTTCATCACGATCGCCTGCGGCGCGATCTCCGGGTTTCACGCCCTCGTCGCATCGGGCACGACCCCGAAGCTCATCGAGCATGAGCCCGATGCGCGGGCGATCGGATATGGCGCGATGTTGATCGAGTCCCTCGTCGCGATCCTCGCCCTCATCGCGGCCTGCGCGCTCACACCGGGGATCTACTTCGCGATCAATGCTCCGACCGGCCTCCTGGGCACGACGGCGGAGCACGCCGCGCGGGCCGTGCAGGACTGGGGTTTCGCCCTGAATGCGTCCGACCTCACGGCGCTCGCCCACCAGGTCGGCGAGCGCACACTGCTCGCGCGGACGGGGGGCGCTCCGAGCCTCGCGGTCGGGATGGCGCGCATCTTCTCGGGCGCCCTCGGCGCCGGCGACACCACGATGGCGCTCTGGTACCACTTCGCCATCATGTTCGAGGCGCTCTTCATCCTCACGACGCTCGATGCGGGCACGCGTGTCGGCCGCTTCCTCCTGCAGGACCTCGCAGGCCACGTCTGGGCCCCCCTCCGCCGCGTCTCGTGGTACCCGGCCGTGGTCGGGGCGAGCGCCGCCTTCGTGGCGGGCTGGGGCCTGTTCCTCTACCAGGGGGTGACCGATCCCCTCGGCGGCATCAACTCCCTGTGGCCGCTTTTCGGGATCGCCAACCAGCTCCTCGCATCTGTCGCGCTCTGCGTCGGCACGACTATCCTCCTCAAGATGCCGACTCCACGCTTCGCCTGGATCACCGCCGCGCCCCTCGCCTGGCTGATTACGGTCACGGGGACCGCTGGCGTCGACAAGATCTTCTCGCCCGATCCCCGCATCGGCTTCCTCGCCCACGCGCGCGGGATCAGCGATCTCCTGGCGGCGGGACGGCTGCCGGCGGGAGCCGCGGACGCGGCCGCCGCGGCACACCTCGTGTTCAACGACCGGCTCGACGCCGCGGTCGCGGCCTTCTTTCTCCTCGCGGTGCTGATCGTCGTGATCGAGTCGGCCCGGGAATGGCTCCGCGTCCTGGGCGGCCGCGGGCGCGTCGCGCCCCCGGATGTGGCGCTCGCGCCGTCCGGCGCCGCCATGCGGGCGCCCGGCGTGCCCGGCTTCCGGTGCTGCTGATACCGTGCCGATCGAGCTGACGTTGCGCGGCATCTTCGATGCGCTCGCGGGGGCGCGAGCGCGTCTGGCGGCGCGCGATGCCGCCGTGCTGCGGACGCAGATCACCGTGTCGGAGATCGCCGCGCCCACGGGCGACGAGAGGCGACGCGGCGTCTGGATCGCGCATCGCTTCGCCGAGCTCGGTTTGGTGGACGTCCGGACCGACGGCGCCGGCAACGTCATCGGACGGCGACCGGGCCGCGATCGCAACCGCAGCATCGCCGTCTGCGCCCACCTCGACACGGTCTTTCCGGAGAGCACGCCGGTGTGCGTCCGCCGCGAGGGGATCCGCCTGTCGGGACCCGGGATCTGCGACAACGGCAGGGGGCTCGCGGTCATGCTGGCGCTCGCCGAATCCATTGACGGAGCGTCGCTCCGGACGCGCGCGCCGGTGGAATTCGTCGCCACGACGGGCGAAGAGGGCCTCGGCGATCTGGGCGGCGCCAAGGCCTTCTTCGCCGAGGCCCGCGAGCGCGTCGCCGCCGCCATCGTGCTCGACGGAGCGGGCGATGAGCGCGTCGTGCACCGCGGTCTCGGATCCCGCCGCTTCCGGATCACCTTCCGCGGATCCGGCGGTCACAGCTGGGCCGCCTATGGCGTTCCCAATCCGGTCCACGCCGCCGCCGCCGCGGTGAGCGCGTTGGCCGGCATCGTTCTGCCCCGCGAGCCGCGCACGACGCTCACCGTCGGGCGCATCGGTGGTGGCATCTCCGTCAACGCGATCCCGGAGGAGGGCTGGTTCGAGGTCGACCTCCGCTCGAACGTCCGCCACGGTCCTCGAGCGCCACGAGGCGAAGATTCGCGACGCCGTGGCCCAGGCCGCGGCCCTCGAGGACAAACGGAGGACGCCCGGCACGGCGCCGCTGAGCTACGCGATCGCCGCGATCGGAGACCGGCCGTGCGGATCGGTCCCCGCCGACCACCCGCTCGTCACGACGGCGCTCGACGCCACCCAATGCATCGGCCGCGAGCCCGACCTCGCCGCGGCGTCCACGGATGCCAACGTCCCGCTCGCGCTGGGCATCCCCGCCATCGCGCTCGGCGGCGGGGGACGCGGCGGCGAGGCCCACACCATGGCCGAGTGGTATGACAACACGGACGGCCCGCTCGGCCTCGCCCGGGCGTTGACCGTCGTCGTCAGCGCGGCGGGCCTGGCATAGCGCCTGCGGGCGCCGGACCCGTCACGCGCACCTCGGAATGATCCCCTACGGTCACGGCGCCACACACGCCCTCCAGGACGACGGCATCTCCGATCAATGACGCGGTGAGCTCCGACCGGATGATGCGCGCGTTCGTGCCGACGATCGTGTCCTGGAGCGTGGACTGCTCGACCACCGTGCCCCGACCGATCGACACGTTGGGACCGACGCGGGAGTCGACGATCCGCACGTCGTCCTCGATGTACACCGGATCGATGATCGTCGATCGCTCCCCCGCCCCACCCCCCGCACCCGCCGGTGGGCGCCGGGCATAGCCCCGGTCCAGCATCGCGCGATTGGTCGCGAGCAGCGTGTCGATCTTGCCGGCGTCATACCACGCGGCCACCTCCACGACCTTGATCCGGGCTCCGTGATCGATCATGTACTGGAACGCATCCGTGAGGTAGTACTCCCCCTGATTCGGCGGGTCGCGCAGGACCTGATCGATCCCCTCGAACAGGAGCTGCCAGTTGCGGACGTAGTACAGCCCGATGTTGGCCCGCTTGGAGATCGGTGTCGTGGGCTTTTCGACGATCCGGGTCATGTAGCCGGCCGCATCGGTCACGACGACGCCAAAGCGCTGGTAGTCCTCGACCTCTTTCGTCCAGATGATCCCGTCGGCGTCGGTGGTGGCGATCACCGACAGATCGGCGTCGAAGATCGTGTCGACGAACACGATGAGCACGGGTTGGTCGATGTGGGGGCGCGCCAGCGCCACGGCCCCGGCGGTGCCGTCCTGGACCTTCTGCTCGATGAACACCGACCGCACCGGCAGCGCGTCGCGGGCATACGCTTCGACCCGCTCCTTGAGATGGCCCGTGATGTAGATCACCTCGTCGATCGTGCCCAGCGCGCGGAGGTCGTCCAGGAGGAACTGCATTACCGGGCGGCCCGCCACCCGGAGCATTGGTTTGGGCGTGACGTAGGTGTGCGGTCGAAGCCGGGTTCCCTTGCCCGCGAGCGGGATGATGACCTTCACGGAGCCGACGTGCCGGCTCGCCCGTATCGGTCGCTGAGACGCACGACGTCGTCGAGATCCGGGGTAGACGCCTCGAGGACGTCGCAGTCGACGACCGCCTCCATCTGGTGCACGACGCCGGGTGTGTTGCGGTACGATTCCCCGGCGCGGAGCCGTATCTCTCGCAAGGCGCCATCCGTCCCGTCGCGGACGCGGTAGATCATCTCGCCCGATAACAGGTGAATCGTCTCATCCTTGCGGGTGTGGTACTGGACCGAGAGCGCGTGGCCGGCCTTGATGTGCAGCACCTTCCCGACGTATCGGTCGGTGAATGCCCAGATGACCTCGTGTCCCCACGGCTTGGGCACGATCGTGACCGCGTAGGGCCCCGCGCGGGTGCTCGGCTCAGCGGCCGCCATGGCTCCCCATGAGTTGCCGCCGCAGCCGGCCCAGGCGGTTCCGCACGGAGCCGTCGATCACGCTGTCGCCCATACGGATGATCGCTCCGCCCACGAGAGCCGGGTTCACGCGAATCCGCGGATCCACCTGCTTCCCCCGCCCGACCGCGCGCGTGAGCTCGGCGGCCAGGCGCTTGCGATCCCGCTCGGTCAGGGGTCGCGCCACCGTGACATCGGCATGGATGCGCCCCGCGGCCGCATCCAGCAGGCTCCCATACGCGGTCGCGATCTCGGGGAGCAGCTGCTGCCGCCGGTGTCGCACCACTGCCTGGAGGAACGCGACGAACATCCGCGGAAACCGATCCTGAAAGGCCCGGCTGAGGATCGCGGCGCGCTCCGGGGCAGTCACGCGGGGCGATTCCAGAAAGTCACGAACGAGGGGCTCCGTGCGCACCGCCGTGCCGACCGCGTCGATCATTCGGCCCCAGGCGGGAGGGTCTCCGGCGCGCTCGGCCAGCGCCAGGAGCGCCTCGGCGTAGTTGCCCGCGATGCTGACGTCCCGCATCTACGCACCCGCCACGTTATGCGCCGGTCCGTTCGCGCGAGGGCGCCGTCGGGATCCCAGCCAGGAACGCCTCGACGAGCACGCGGTTCGCCGCGTCATCGAGATTGCGATCGATCACCTTCCCTGCACCGAGTATCGCGAGATCGACGGCTTCACGCCGCAGGTCGGCGATCGCGCGCCGGCGCTCCCCATCGATCTCCTCACGGGCCCGTTGCAGGAGCTGCTGCTGGTCGGTGTGGGCCTGAGCCATGAGGTCCGCGCGGACGCGCTCCGCCGCCGTCCGCGCCTCGGCAACGACCCGCGCGGCATCGCCGTGTGCCCGCTCCACCAGCGCACGCTGCTCGGCGAGGCGCGCCGCCGCCTCGTCGCGATCCCGTGTCGCCTGCTCGAGCGCCGCCTCGAGCGCGTGCTCGCGCCGCTCCACGGCAGCCGTGATGGGACGAAAGGCGTACCGCGTCAGGATCGCCATGAGCACGATGAAGATCAGCAGAGTCCAGATCATGAGGCCGCCGTTCGGCGTCAACATCCCTGGCCTGGCGGCCTTCTCGGTCCCCGCCTGCAGAAGGAAATACGCAACCATGTATGCCATCCCCGAGCGCTCCCCGATCCGGACCGGCGCGGCCTCCCGAAGCGCGACGCGCCGACCCAGCCAAGGCGGCCGCTAGTACTTGGATTGAATGACGAACGCCACGACGACGGCGAACAGCGCGACCCCTTCGATGAGCGCGGCCAGAATCAGTGCCCCGGTCTGAATCGTCCCTGCCGCCTCCGGCTGCCGCGCCATTCCCTCGACCGCGCGTCCGCCGATCAGCCCGATCCCGATTCCGGCCCCGATGGCGGCGAGTCCGGCCCCGACACCGGCGCCGAGTGATGCCCACCCGCCCTGATATTCCTTGTTGAAGGCCCCCGCGACCGCGGCGGCCTGGAACAGCGCGTGCAACGCGTGCATTGCATTCTCCTATGTCGTTCGGTCATTCCCCTGCGCGTCGCGGACATCTGCCGTCCGGACGCCGCCCGTCACCGAGGCCCCAGCCTCAACGGACTTTCCCGGTCGCTCGACCGGGTACGAATCAATGTGCGGCTTGCCGAATCTGACCGATGAACACGGCGGTCAGTAGCGAGAAGATGAACGCCTGAAGCAGCGCCACGAAGAGCTCGAGCAGGGAGATCGCGATCGCCATGGCGAACGGCGCGGGCACGATCAGCCAGCTGCGGAAGAAAAAGATGAGGCCGACGAGCGCGAGGAGCACCACGTGCCCGGCCGTCATGTTGGCGAACAACCGGATCGTGAGCGCGAAGGGCTTCGTCAACTTGGAGACGATCTCGATCGGCGTCATGAGGAGCGCCATCGGGATCCGCACCGCGATCGGCAGGTCGTGGTTCCAATACACGATGGTGCGCCAATACCCGGTCCCCAGCGCGCGGAAACCCGAGATCTCGATCACGATGAAGCTCACGATCGCCAGCGCGGCCGTCACCGACACGTTTCCCGTCGGTGTCGCCCCGTACGGGATGAGGCCGAGCAGGTTCGCGAAGAGGATGAAAAAGAAGAGCGTCAGTACGAACGGGACGTACGCGTCGCCGTGTGGCCCCACGTTCGGCAGGACCACATCGCTCCGCAGATAGAGCACCATGGCCTCGAGGCCCGCCGCAAAGCCGCGGGGCGTCCCGCCCCGGCGCTCATGCCGACGGTGGAATGCGGCCGCAGGGATCAAGGTGATGCAGCACAGGAACGCCGCAACCAGGAGCATGACGACATGCTTCGTGGGCGAGAAGTCGATCGTGAGGCCACCGAGATGGACCGGCGCCCAGTGCGGGAGCTGACGCTCACACACCCAGCCCGGATGGCTGCACGGATAGTCGATTGCGTGCGCATCCGTGATGTGCGGCGTGATAATGTCGACCTGCTGGAGCATCTGTTACCCTGACCGGTGTTCGGTTTCGATTCGCTTGCGATGCCGCGTGAGCGTCCGGTATAGCGCCCACCACCCCGCCGCAGCACCTGAAAAGGCCCCGATCATCAGGAGCCACGGCGATGTGCCGAGGCGCCGGTCAAGTATTTGTCCGGCATAGAGAAAGAGCAGGATCGCGACCGCGAATTCGATCCCCGCCGTGGCGTACGCTCCTAACGAGCGCGTACCGGGTGAGCCCGGGGCATCCTGCTGCGCCATCGCGGCCGGAATTTACCGGGGCACCGGATCTCTGGCAAGAAACTGGAGCCTTGACGACCTAAGTCGTTGCCCGTATGTTAGGTCCCCTTTCTTCCACCAGGGTTATGCAGCCCCGCTTTCTGACCTATCTCGTCGTCGCAGGCTCCGCGCTTGCATACGCGTGGGGCTACGGTCCGCGCTCGTTGTCGCTGGCGACGGCCGCGCCCGCGAGCAGCGGGGTGCGGGCTTCCTTTCTGGGCGGCGTGGACCACGCCAGCGGACGCGGCACGCGGCTCACGGGGGCGCCGGCGGGAAACCCGCTCGCGGCGTCGGTCGATGTCGGACACGCCGGACACGATGTCATCTTCACGTTTCACGTGACCAACCCATCGGACCGAAAACTCGAAGTCGACTTCCGGGACGGAAAGACGCATGACCTGGCCGTCGTCGACGCCGCCGGGCGCGAGATCTGGCGCTGGAGCGTGGGGCAGCTTTTCACGCAGTCCGTGCGGAATACGCCCCTCGGGCCGGGCGAAACGGTCACCTACACCGTCCGCTGGCATCACCCCCTCGAGCGCGGCTCGTACGTGGCCGTCGGTGACCTGACGAGCAACAACTACCCGGTCGAGTCGCGCACGACGTTTACCCTCCCCTAGATTGGGGGCGTGACCGCGCCCGAAGAGGGGGACGTAGCACTTCTCACCGACCTCGCGCAGGCGCGCGGGGAGCTCATGGCACAGATCGCGCGGCGCATCATTGGGCAGCGCGACATCGTGGACAATCTGGTGGCCGCGCTGCTGGCCGGCGGTCATGCGCTCCTCGTCGGCGTGCCGGGCCTCGCCAAGACCCTCCTGGTCCAGACGGTTGCGCAGGCGCTCGAGTTGTCCTACTCGCGCGTGCAATTCACGCCCGATCTCATGCCGAGCGACATCACCGGTACGGAGCTTCTCGATGAGGAGCCCGGGACGGGCCGGCGCGCCTTTCGCTTTGCGACCGGACCCGTGTTCGCCAACGTCGTGCTCGCCGATGAGATCAACCGCGCGCCCCCCAAGACCCAGGCGGCGCTCCTCCAGGCGATGCAGGAGCACGCGGTCACCGTCGCCGGCGCGACGCATGCGCTCCCGGAGCCGTTTTTCGTCCTCGCCACGCAGAATCCGATCGAACAGGAGGGCACATATCCCCTCCCGGAAGCGCAATTGGATCGGTTCATGTTCGAGCTGCGCGTTCCCTACCCGTCTCGCGACGATGAGGAGGCAATAGTCGCGGCCACCACCGGCGACGCAACCGTGGCCGTCACCCCGGTATTGTCATCCGGCCGGCTGATCGAGCTGCAGCATCTCGTGCGGCGGCTCCCGGCTCCGCCCAGCGTCGTATCGTACGCCGTTCGTCTCGCGCGCTCGACGCGGCCGGGGGCCAGTGAGGCGACCGCGGACGCCAAGCGGTACGTGAGCTACGGCGCGGGGCCGCGCGCCTCGCAATACCTGATTCTCGGCGCCAAGGCTCGGGCCGCCATGGATGGACGCGCGATTCCGGACATCGAAAACGTCCAGACCGTGGCCCTCTCGGTCCTGCGGCACCGTTTGGTACTCAACTTCCACGCCGAAGCAGAAGGGATTCAGGCAGATCAACTGATCCAACTGGATGCGGCGTAACGCAGCGACGACGGCCGGCGTCTGCGCCCTCCTTGCCGCATCGGCTCTGGGCGCGCAGGGCGATTCCACGCGTGCCCGCGATTCGCTCGCGGCCGGCCACCTTTTCACACCGACCATCGCGATCGTGGGCGGTGCATTCCTGGCCGGTGCAGGGGCGGTGGCCCCTTTTGACCGCCGGATCGCCAATGCATCCCGAGCGGCGTGGCTCCAGAGGGATGGCGGACTGAAAAACGCGGCCAATGCCCTCGATGGGGGCCTCGGCAGCCCCGGCGCGATCGTCATCTCCGGCGGCGTGTACATCGCCGGGCTCCTGGCGCACGATCGCCCATTGGCTGGCGTCGGAATCGATCTCGGCGAAGCAGTCGCCACGGCAGGTGTGACGGCGGAGCTGGTCAAGGTGGTAGCAGGCCGGGCGCGGCCGTCCCAGCGGCCGGAAGATCCCTGGGACTGGGGATTCGGTCGAGGACTCTCCCGGGATGGATACGCCTCATTCCCGTCCGCGACGACCACCCTGGCATTCGCACTGGCATCCGCCGCCTCTGTCGATGCGGTCCGCGCGTGGCCGCATCGGCGGGTCCTCCTGCCTGTGCTGTTCTATACGGCGGCGGCGGCTGTCGGGACGGGCCGCGTCTACCGCCAGGAACATTGGGCCAGCAACGTCGTGGCGGGAGCCGGTGTCGGGACCGTCGCCGGATTATTGGCGACGCGATTCAATTTCCTCAAGCCCCACAATATCATCCGCCGGTGGTTCCTCCCGGGGCCCTGAATCAGGGTCGATAGCCCGCTCCGCGCACGCGCATAGTCCGCCCGCGCGGCCGAAAAACCGAGTTGTCGCCAGCGCGCGACACACACGTCTGTCACGTTTTAGGACAGGCCAGACAACCCATTACATCGGAGACAGATAGGTTGCCAGGCCCCGGCAGTGCGGCGCGCGGCATTATGTCGTGTGTCCGTCGTGCCCTATAGTTATGGTCGAGCTCGTCTGTTGACGCCTGTCATGCCCCTGTCTATGGTGTTAGCGCGCTCCCCGGCGCGTTTGCGGGGAGGGTCACCCTTGTTTCAGGAGGCAGTCGCAATGGACATGTTGACGGCGCTCGCCCTTAGCATTGGAGTGCTTATAGCCGTGTGGACCTACTTGGCAGTGGCCCTCCTCGCCTGGCCGGTGTGGGTTGGGATCATCGCGTGGGGGACATTTTTCGCCGCTGGTGGTAAGATCGACGGGCTGATCAAGACACTCGGCTCGAACCTGTCCGGACTGGTGTGGGCGTTTATCGCGATCACCGTCGTGACGAAGATGGGCGGGGGCACGCCGATCCTGGCCATCATGGTGGGCGTCATCGCCTTCGCCATGGTCATACAGTCAAAGGTGAGCTTCCTGAGCTTCATTCCGGGCGCCTTTATCGGTGCCGCGACGACTGTCGGCGCTGGTGCGTCGGCCAACGTCTCCTCGCTGACCAAGATCGCGGTTGCGCTGATCGCGGGTGCAATCTTTGGGTACGTGTCCGAGATCGTCGCCGGTGCGCTCGCGCGGAAGGCGCCTGCGCCGGCCATGTCGTAGCCGTCGCGGCATTGGGCCGGCACGGCATAAGAGAGAGCGATACATCACGCGGGGCCGGGCACGCTGCTGCACGCGTCCCGGCCGCCGCACGGCCCGCCCCGGTGGTCGCTGCCGCGCCCGGACCGTTGGGCGCGGCCAGACGGCCTATCGCAAGAATCTCTCCGCGAGTTGAATGAGCCGCTCGTCGCGCGAGCGGCGGGCGCGTTCGAGAATGCGCTCGACCTCGCCGCGGAGCCGCGGCTCCCCCCAGTAGTAACCCGTCGCCTGCTCGGCCGCGCCCGTCTCCCCTGATCTCGCGGCTTCGAGCAGCGCGTGGGCGGCCGCGGTATCAAAGCCCGGATCATCGCGCGGCGGCAGCCCGAAATCGCGAATCGGACCACCACTGCCACCGTCCTCTGTGACAAATGCGCGCGACACGACTTACGCGCCGCGCTACTTGGCTTCGCCGGCGATCACCAGCGGTCCGGTTGGCTGCGGCATGCCCCCGGCCGGCTCCTCCGTCACCGCGACGGCACGGAGGGAATCCCGATCGAGCGGGTAGGTCGCTTCCACCACGGCATTCCCCGCCGGAGAAGGCGTGAAGGTCCCGGCGCTGATCTTGGCGGTCGGCGTCACCAGCCAAACCTGATAGGTCTTCCCCGGGGCCGGTGGGGGGAGCGCCCGGGCATACAGCGTCCAGGTATTGGCGGAACGATCCCAGAACATGAGAGCCGAGGCGGCGGGGCCGTGGCTCGCGGCGAGCGAAACGACGACGGTCTCGGGTCCCGTCAAACGGCGGAGCAGGCTGTCGCGCTGCGCGAGCTGCGCGCGCGCCGAGCCGAGCATCCCGACGGAGTCGCGTGCGGCCGCGAGTTGGCGCTCGAGCGCGGCGCGGTCGCGCATGAGAATGGCGATGCCGGCCATGCTCGCGGCGAGCGCCAGTGCGACCCACGGCGTGAGCGACGCCGGACGGCGCGTGTGCGCGAGGCTCAGCGGCTGAGGCCCGTCGCCCCTTCCGGTCGCGCTGATCGGTCGGTCCGCGCGGTCGGCGTTCACGCGCGCGAGCAGCCGCGCTCGAGCCCGTGCCAGACGCGCATCGACCTCTCCCGCCGGCGCCCGTGGCGGCGCCGCGGCGGCCAAACTGGCCATGGTGTCGCGCAGAGCCGTCAGCTCCGGACCGCAAATCGGACACGTGGCGGCGTGGAGGAGAACGGCTGCCTGCTCGTCCGCTTCGAGCGCATCCAGGGCGGCCGCGGCGAGCGCCTCGCTCGCTTCATCGTGATTGAGGGGGCGCGTCATCGTGCTTCCCGCCCCCGGTGGTACTCGCCAAGCTTCTCTCGCAGCTTCTGTCCGGCCAGCCGGACCCGCGTCTTGACGGTGCCCAGCGGCTGACCCGTGCGCCGCGCGATCTCGATCTGCGTCAGCCCCGCGAAGTACGCGAGCTCGACGACCTGCCGCTGCTCCGGCGGCAGCGACCCGAGCGCGGCCACGATGCGGTCATGGCGCTCCTGATCCTCGGCGCCGGCGGAGGGGTCCGCGACCGGCGTGCGCCCGGAGCGCTCCGCCAGGTCTTCCGCGTCGTGCCCCGGCGTGAGCGGCTCCTCCCGCAAGCGCTCGCGCGTTCGAATGCGGTCCAGTGCCCGGGTGCGAGCGATCGTCAACAGCCAGGTCGATACCGCACCCCGCGACGGGTCGTACCGCCCCGCGTGCCGCCAAGCCTGATAGAACGTCTCCTCGAGGACATCGTCGGCGTCGTCGGGGTCGTGCAAGAGCTGCGAGACGAGAGCGTGGACGGCGCGGGACCACCGATCGTAGAACCGCCCCAACGCCTGGTCGTCCCCCTCGCGCATGCGCTCCACCAGATGCGGGTCGTCGTCCCCCACAGAGACGTACGTGGCGCTCGAGCGGCGCGGATTCATCCCTGCCGAATGTACAGACCTCCCCGCACGGGAACCACCTGCGTTCGATTGACGAGGGGCTCGGCAGACGGTAGAGTGTGATCGCGCGGACGACGGGGCCCCATTCTGCTCCATCCCGTTACTGAGGAGGGCGACGATGCCGGCGTTCGTCATTGTGCTATCGTCGGCGATGACCGCCTGAGCCAGCACCCGCCGTCACCGTGGCCGACGCGCCCGTTCATCCGCGCCACGATCCTGCTCACGGGGCTCGTCGTCGTGGGCACGGTCGGGTACATGGCGATCGCGGGGTGGGGTTTTCTCGACGCGTTGTATATGACGGTGGTCATTCTCTCCACCGTCGGATTGGGAGAAGCTCACCCGCTCAACCCCACCGGGCGCGTCTTCACGATCATCCTGATCGTCGCGGGAGTCGGGGTCGCGACGTATCTCGTCTCGACCATCGGCGAATATGTCGCCAATGGCCTTCTCACCGGAGCCTTTCGGACGCGACGCATGCAGCGCTCCATCGATAATCTGTCTCGGCATTACATCGTGTGCGGCTTCGGCCGCGTCGGCCAGCAGGTCGCCGCCGATCTCGTACGGCGCGACTGCGCGGTGGTCGCCGTCGAGCCGGCGGACACCGAGCTCGCGAGCGGAGACGGGATCCCGATCGTCAAAGGCGATGCGACCGAGGACGACGTTCTCCTGCGCGCCGGGGTCGCGCGCGCCCGTGGTCTCGTCGCGACGACCGGAAACAATGCGACCAACCTCGTGATCACGCTGACGGCGCGGGCGTTGAATGCGGATCTCGTGATCGTCTCGCGCGCGAGCCAGCCCGAGACGGAGCCGAAGCTCTTTCGCGCGGGCGCATCGCACGTCGTGTCCCCCTACGCCATTGGCGGGCACCGCATGGCGACGCAGCTTGTGGCGCCCGGCATCAGCGCGTTTCTCGATACGCTGCTCGACGCCAATCAGCTGGACCTCTGGCTCGAGGAGGCGGTGGTCGCGGCGGGCAGCGCGATCTCCGGTCAGCTGATCGGCGACGCGTTGCCGCGCACGGCGGGAGCGGTCAATCTCCTCGCCCTGCGCCGCGCGGCGGATGGCCGTTTCGTCACCAACCCGCCGGCCGATGTGCGCCTCGTGCCGGGGGACCTGCTGATCGCGGTCGGGTCGCGCGAGGATCTCAAGGGGCTCATGGCGCGCGCGGCGGAGCCGGCGTCGGCCGGGCTGCCGGCGTAGCGCCCACGGCACAAGGAAAAGGGCCAGCGCCGCCCAATGGTGACGCTGGCCCGAGGAACCGGTACGACTCGCTAGTGCGGGGCGTGACCGGGAAAGTGGTCCATGACAGCCTTGACGGTTTGTGCGAGCGCCTTGGCGTAGTCATTGGGATCGTCCGGCACCGCGGATTTGCCGACACCTCTCCAGAGCAATTTCTTCCCCGACCCATCGAGCACGTCGATGACGATCGTGCCCTCCTCGAATTCGGTGACTTCCTGCACGGGCCACACCCCCCACGGGTGCCCCCAGGCCCACCCACGCCAGCCCCAGAAACGATAGCCGTAGTCGTAGTTGGTGACCTGGAGCTTGTTCTTGGAACCGATATAAAACGCAACGGTGAGATCGGTCATCCCCTGCCCGTGCTGATATCCGCGCTCCGTCAGGGCGCGCGCGATATCGTGGCGAACCTCCCTCCCCGTAATGGTACTCTCGAGCATCGGATCGTTTGACGCGGCGGGATTCGTCGCATTCGTCGCGTTCGTCGCATTGTAGCTCAGGAATCTGAACGTACGCGCGCCCGAGAAATCCGCGTCCGGCGCGATCGCTGTTTTCACCTCGACTTCGCCAGCACACCCCATGGCCACCAGCGCGCCGACAACCATTATCCCGCGTCCGAGTACGGCTGTCCTGTGCATCGAACCCCCGGATGATCGCCTACGTTGGCCCACAGGCTCCTGATGTCCCATACCGCCGCCTATGCATATGCCGTACCCGCCTCACGGCGGCCCGATCCTCAGTCCCTTGGTCGCCACATAGACCTCGCGCAGGAAGCACAGCAACGCCGAAAAAAGCGCGAGCATGCTAGCGATGAAGAGCACGCTGACCACGCGAGACACCTCGATCGAGAGCGAGGATCCGAGGAACAGCACAGCGATCACGGCGCACACGAAGAGTGCGCAGGTCGTGGCGAGGCTGATCGCCCAGTTGATGAGCCGCGCCCTCTGCGAGAGGTGGCGGAACTCGCCGCGCGCATCCCTCTGCGTGAGATGAGCCATCGCCGCGGCGCCGGCTTCCAGTGCCCGCGCCCGATCGATGATGCGGGCCAGGCGATTCGTCAACACCCCCAGCAGCGCTGATACACCCGTCAGGAGAAAGACCGGGGCGACGGCCAGCTGTATGACGTGCGCAACCGCGCTGACCTGGGGGGCTACTTGCATGGGCTGATCTTATCTCCTGGCTGGAGCTGACGACGGCGTCGGCAATCTCCCTCCGCGCTACCGCCGCCGGCAAGCCGTTCGGGTGCTCCCGAGCGCGATTTATGGCCGAGCCCGCCAGGGAAGCAAGGAAACCATTGGACGGCGGGCTGGGCAGGGTGTACTCATTCAGGCGCGTAACCCCCCGCGCAATTCCGGCCGCACAGGTACTGGGTGCGTCGATGGCTCCAGATGGCCCCAGTGTGACGCCGGCGGAGTAGCGGACCGTTGGAGACCGTTATCCCGAGCCCGGACTCCCATGCCGCGCCGCTACTTCTCGCGCTCTTCGACAGCGAGCCGGTCGGCACTTAATGGTCTCGCCGTGCTCGCGGTCGGGTGCCTCGCTGTGCTGGCGTGCCCCGGCGCGATGACGGCTCAAACGATCCCGCTTCGCGTCGGCATGACGTTCACGTTCGCGACGAAGCCGGTTGACTCCAACGTCCGACCGGACTTCGAGCGCTTACTCACCGTCACCGCCGTGTCCGCCGATGAGACGCAGATCGATGACTACTGGTCGTATGCCCCGAAAACCACCGGGAAGACGGCCTCGTACACCTACCACCGCACCTTTTCGCGCCGTGAAACGGCCTTTGCCCGGAGTATCTGGTGGGGCGAGGTGAGCGGCGACACGGCCCAGCACCGGGGTACGTCCTACATGATGGCCTCGAGCACGGTCATGCAGCGACTGCGCGCTGCCGGCCAGGTCAACGTCACGTTGATCTATTATACCGACATCGAGAAATCCGGCACGCTCCAGCGGGTCGAGCCGACCGCGGTACCGGTGTCGATCCTCATCAATGGACAACGACAGACAGTGCCGGCGATTCACGCGCGTCTCACAGCGGTGAGCGCCATGGCGGCGGCACCATCCGTGTATGATCTCTGGTTCGCCGATGACACGGCACGCGCGTGGCTGCTCCGCTCGCACGTGATCGAAGGGGGCGTCCCGGGCTCGCAGGACCTCGTCCGCATCGATTGGACGGATCCCGGGACCAAGGCGCAGCTGGCAGATGCGATGACGACGTCCTGCCGCGCGCAGGTCTACGGAATCCATTTCGCTACCGCAAGCGCCAACGTCACCCCCGCATCGACGCCGACCTTGGATGCGATCGCCGAGCTCCTGCGCCAGCAGCCGGCGTGGCGCATCACGATCGAGGGCCACACGGACAGCATCGGTGGCGCCGCCTACAACCAGGATCTGTCCAACCGGCGCTCAGCCGCCGTCAAGGACACGCTCGTCGCGCGGTACAAGATCGAAGCCGGCCGTTTGGCCACCGTGGGGTTCGGGCTCACGCGGCCGATCGAGACGAACACGACGTTGGCCGGTCGCGCGCGAAACCGGCGGGTCGAGCTGGTACGTGCCTGCGCGCCGTCACACTAGCCCCGTGCCCCGGCTCATTCCCCTCGGTGAGGCCCTGACCTCCATGCTCTCCATACACAGCGCGTCGCCCGGATCGATGCCGCATGCCCGCACCGGCCGGCGACCCTTTTACCCTGGCCTGCTCGGTCGTGCCGCCATCCTCGGTGCCGTAGTCGCGACGGGGTGCCAGCGGAAGGCCGACCGAAGCGGGACCACAGCCGCGCCCGATTCAGGGGCACGTGGCGCGTGGGGTCATCTGGCGGAGATGGCCCGGCGCGAGGACAGCGCGCACGCCGCGAACGCGGGCCGCGATCCGTGCGGTCTCGTGACGCGCCAGGAAGCCGAGGTGTATTTGGGTCCGCTGGCCCACGACCCCTACCGGAGCGGCACGGATCTCAAGGGAGATCCCGACGGCGAGTCCTGCGTCTACCGGGCGCCAGGCGGTCAGAGCATCGTCGTCACCCCGGACTGGAGCGACGGCAAACGGACCATGGCGTTCAATAGCATGGGGCAGAAGATGGCGGCCGTCGTCCTCCCGGACGAGAGCGGCAAGGCCGATACGTTGGGCGGCGAATGGGACGACATCCAGTGGACGGGACCGGCGGATCTCCTCGTGCTCAAGGATGACGTTCTCGATCGATGTCGACGTCAGCGGGTCGAAAGCCGGAATCGTGGGCGCGGCCAAGCTGGCCGACGCCGCGTTCCCGCGCATCACCAAGCCGCTGGCGTACGACGGCGCGAAGCCCGCAGCCGATGCGCCCGGGCCGCTGGTATCAGCGCGCCCACCATGCGCGGTCTTCCCGCGCAAGGACGTGGAGGCGGTGCTCGGTCCGCTGACCGGCGATCCCGTGAATGATGGCAACATGTGTGAGTTCAACCTGCCGCGAGGGCCGAGCTATCTGACGCAGGTCTCCGTCAATGTCCAATGGTCGGGCGGCTTCAAGCAGATGAGCCAGGAGCTCTGGGCGGCCCACGAGGCCATGGGGGGCTTTACCGCCAAGATCCACCCCGGGGGGACGGATGCGGTCCGCAGCGACACGGGCGTCCAGAGACAAATCGCGAAGCTCGAGACGTTGACCGGCGCGAAGGTCAATCAGGATGCGATCTTCCTCAAGACGGACACGACAGGGCAGCCGCCGGGACCGTGGGATGAAGCGGCCCTGATCGTGGGCGGCGAGTTCGCGGCCGTGAAGAAGGATGTGTACATGTCCGTGGATCTCCGGCTTTTTCCGATCGAGAAGGCGCGTAGCCTCATCGCCGTGGGAATGACCCACTTCTAACCTGGTCTGGACCGCCCCTCGTGCCCCTCCGGAAAACGAAGAAGAGTTGCGGACCGAAGATTGGGAAGCCGAGTGAGAGGTGCCGCATATCGCCGGTGCTACCGAGACCCCGAGTGGTGCGCTAGCGCCCGGGCCGATTACGCTGCTGACGACGTGCGCTCGTGATCGAGCGCGAGCTCGTCCCGCACCGCGGCGGCCATCTCGAACGAGCGGAGTTGTGCCGTGTGGTCAAAGATCTGCGCCGTGATCATGAGCTCGTCGGCGCCGGTCCGTGCCATGAACGCCGCCAGACCACGCCGAACGGTATCCGGAGCCCCCACGACCGCGTAGGCCAGCGCCTCGTCGAGCATCTGCCGCTCCGCGGGGAGGAGATCGTCTCCGAATTGGTCGACGGGCGGCGGGAGTCGGCCCGGATGACCGCGGCGCAGGTTGACGAAAGCCTGCTGGTGCGACGTGAACAGCCGTCGCGCCTCTGCGTCCGTCGCGGCCGCGTACACGTTGAGGCCGAGCATCAGATACGGCTGCGCCAGTCGCTCTGAGGGACGGAAGCGCTCGCGGTATAACTCGATCGCCTGGCGTGTCAGCGTTGGCGCGAAGTGCGACGCGAACGCGAACGGAAGGCCCAGGGCGGCCGCGAGCTCCGCGCCGAAGAGGCTCGAGCCCAGAATCCAGACGGGGACCTCCAGCCCGGCGCCCGGCACCGCTTGCACGATCTGCCCCGGCTTCGCCGGGCGGAAGTACGCGAGCAGCTCGACCACGTCGCGGGGAAAGCTGTCCGCCGCATCGGGTGACCGCCGGAGAGCGCGGGCGGTCGACTGATCGGAGCCCGGGGCGCGTCCGAGGCCAAGGTCGATGCGGCCCGGAAAGAGCGCCGCCAGTGTGCCGAACTGCTCCGCGATGACGAGCGGGGAATGGTTCGGCAGCATGATCCCGCCGGCGCCGACGCGGATCGTCGACGTGCCGCCGGCCACGTGGGCTATGACGACCGATGTCGCTGCGCTGGCAATCCCCGGGAGACTATGATGCTCGGCGAGCCAGAAGCGCGCGTAACCCCACCGTTCGGCGTGGCGCGCGAGGTCGAGCGAATTGCGCAGCGCCTGCCCGGCGTCGCCGCCTTCGCGGATCGGTGCCAGGTCGAGGATGGAGAAAGGGATCATGGCCGCGGGGTGGGCGTAGCCTCGACCGCGTCGCCAAGGGCGACCCGACCTTCGCCGCACGGGATCAGGTTCTGCCCAAAAGCCGTCCGGGCATGCGGGCTCGTCCGAAGCGCCGCGATCGTTCGCAGGGGCTCCCCATCGTGCGCCTTCTCGCCTGTTCGTTGATCGATCGTCGTCACGACGCACCGGTCGCAGGGCTTCGCGACACGAAATGGCACGGCGTCGGCACCGCCACCCACGCGGAGTGTCGACCACCTGTCCTCATCCCACGGCCGCGATCCCGTAACCACGAGGTTCGGTCTGAAGCGATCCATGGGCACGGCGCGATCCAGCCGCGCGTTTACGTCTGCCAGGGACGCCGTCGTGGTGAGCAGGACCGGAAAGCCGTCGGCGAAGCTTACGCGATCCTCGGGTGAGGCATAGGCCTGATTGACGGGCCGCGCAGCGGCGGGATTTCCCATGTATACGAGGCGGCAGCCAGGCCGGCCAAGAGCATTAGAGAGCCATTCGCCGACGGCCCCGTCCGCCGGGCTCGCCATGACCCGGTCACGCCATATGGTGACCTCGACCGCGTCCCCGCCGGCGGCATCCGGAGCCGCCACGTCCACGCAGCCAAATCCGTCGGCGGACAGGACGAGACCGCCGGTAACCGCCGTGGCCTCGATCCGCGCCATGAGCGGGGCTTCGCGTTGCGATACGAATCGGCCCCCGCTGTCGGTGACGAGCCATCGGCGATCTCCCGCGAGGCCCCACGGCTCGACAGAGGCTTCCACCAGGGGACAGCCCCGCAGGCCCTTAACGGGATAAATCCGGATCTCGGTTACCGTAAGCATCATCTATCGCGGGCGCTGGCCGCCGCGTCCTCGTCGGTGCGCCGGTTTGACGCCGTGCTCGACCATGGCGAGGACACCATCCACGAGCAGCGCGAGGAGGGCCGCGGGGATTGCACCGGACAGAATCATACGGGTGTCTGCCAGCGCCAGGCCAGCGACGATCGGCTCCCCGAGGCCGCCCGCACCGATGAAGGCGGCCAGCGTTGCCGCGCCGACCGTGATCACGGCGGCGGTACGCACGCCGGTCATGATGATCGGTGTCGCGAGCGGCAGCCGGACGAGTATCAGGCGTTGCCACGGCGTGGCGCCCAGCGCCTCGGCCGCTTCCACCGCGTCGGCGTCGGCATCACGAACCCCCGTGTACGCGCCGCGCGCGATCGGATACAGAGCATAGAGCCAGAGGGCGACGAGCGCCGGCACGACGCCGATGCCCAGCAGCGGGATCATGAACGCGAGTAGCGCGATGCTGGGCACCGTCTCGATAACCCCGAGCGCGCGGAGGACCGGCTCCGCAGCCGGTCGAAAGACCTCGAGCACCAGGCCGCCGGGAACGGCGACGAGTACCGCGCAGGCGAGGGCGATCCCGACGAGTAGGAGATGGCGGACGGCAAGCGCGCCGATATGGGAGCGGTCAGTCCAGAGGTAGCGTAGCAACCCAATCGACAGCGCCGAGCGCTCGATCGCGGGTGCCGTGCGGCGCGCGCCCCGGAGGCCAAGCTCCGCCAGCGCGTCCGCCGCCACCGTGCGCGCGTCCGCGCGCTCGACCTCGAGGCGCTCGTTGAGCGCGCGCATACGACTCTCATCCAGCCGCCCGCTGAGCAGCGCCAGCGCAGCGATCGCGTCCGGCCGCTCCCGCGTCAGGCGCGGCCCGAGAAGGGCAGCCGCCTCATAGGGCGGGAAGAGATGCCTGTCGTCCACCAGCGTCACGAGATCGTAGCGGGCGAGCAGTCCGTCGGTCGAGTACCCGTCGATGACATCGACGGCGCCGGTCGCCAGCGCCTGATACTTCACGGCCGGCGCGAGGGGTCGGACGTCGCGGAGGCGGATGCCATAGACGCGCTCGAGACCGACCAGACCATCGGGCCGTCCGATGAAATCCGCGGTGAAGCCGGCTCGGAGGTGCGCGCTTTCCCGGGCGAGATCGCTCAGCGTGCGCAGGGCGAGCCGCTGGGCGGTCTCCCGCCGTACGGCGATGGCGTAGGTGTTCTCAAAGCCCAGTGGCGGCAGCCAGCGCATGCCAAATCGGCTCGCGAATTGGCGCGCCACGCGATCGTACACGGCATGCGGGGACATGGCGAGTGAATCGGTGACCGTGTCGTGCAGGATCGCGAGCAGCCCCGTGCCCGTGTATTCCGGATACACGTCGATGGCATCCGTCTTGAGGGCGTCAAACAGGATATCGGTCGACCCGAGCCCCGTCCGGCGCTCGACCGGTATCCCGTGGGCCTCGAGCAGCTGGGCGAACATCTCGGCCAGCAGGTACGACTCGCCAAACGCCTTCGATGCCACGACGATCGGGCGCGACGGGGCCAATTGTGGGTGGGCCACGCCGGCTACGGCGGGCCCGAACGCCGCTGCGAGGGCGAGCGACCATGAGCGCGGCACCCGCATCAGGCGCCGCGCAGCCGGGCGGAGCCGGCGCGCGCCCGCTCCAGAAGGGTCGCGACGTACTCGGTGGCCGGGGCGGCAAGCAGATCGGCCACGGAGGCGCGCTGCTCGATGCGGCCCCGCCGCATCACGACGATCTCGTCGGCGAGACGCGCGGCCTCGCCCAGGTCGTGCGTGACGAGGAGAGCGGTGAGCGCCAGACGGCGGCGGACATCGTCAAACGCATTTTGCAGATCGACGCGGGTGATGGCATCGAGCGCGCCGAACGGCTCGTCGAGCAGGATCGCGCCCGGCTGCGCCGCCAGGGCGCGGGCGAGGGCGACGCGCTGGCGCTGCCCCCCCGAAAGCTCGTGTGGGAACGCGTCGAACCGCTCGGCGGGAACGCCGACCAGCGTGAGCGCGCGAGCGGCGGCGGCGGTCGCATCACGCTGACCGACGAGCATCGGCACGAGCGCGGCATTCCGCAGCACGCGCCAATGCGGGAGGAGTCCTCCCGTTTGCGGCACGTAGCCGAGCCGGCGTCGCATCGCCGCGACCGGCTGGGCGCGCACGTCCACGCCGTCGAGCGCGACGGTCCCGGCGTGGGGCTCGACCATTCTATTGAAGCAGCGCAGCAGCGTCGTCTTGCCGGATCCGCTCTCACCGACGAGGGCCAGCGCGCGTCCCGGCGCGACATTGATGCTCACGCCGTCGAGCGCGACGATGTCACCAAAGCGGTGCCCGACATCGCGGGCGCTCAGAGCTATCGACGCGCTCACTCGCGAGCCCCGACCCGTATCTCGAACAGCGTTGGCCACAGCTTGCCGGTCACGAAGATGCGATCGCCGCTCGAGTCGTATGCGATGCCGTTGGCGACATCGATCGTGTCGCCCGGGCTGAGGGGCGGTACGAGGGGAGCGATGTCGATCCACGCGATGACGTGGCCGCTCGTGGGATCGATGCGCGCGATCTCGGGAACTTGCCAAACGTTCGCCCAGATCTCCCCGTGAATACGTTCCAATTCGTTGAGCCGCGGGACCTCCATCCCTTCCGCCGTCACCGGCAGCACGCGCTGGACCCGCAGCGTTGCGGGATCGAGGAATCGCAGCACGTTCGACCCGTCGCTCATGATGAGCGAGTGGTCGTCGTGGGTCAGCCCCCACCCCTCGCCGGCGTAGGTAAACCGGCCCCGGGGCGCGAAGGACCGGGCAGCATATCTGAACCCGACCCCTTGCTTCCAAGTCAGCTCGTATAACGTGCCCCGAAAAATCGTGATTCCTTCGCCGAAATAGGGCGGCGGCAGCTCCACGGACGAGAGCACCGCGCCCGTGAGATCCACTCGCCGCACTCCTGACCGTCCAACCATCCCGGTACTTTCATACAGCGATCCGTCGTACCACTCCAGTCCTTCGGTGAACGCCGTGGCATCGTGTGGGTACTGGTGCACTATCTCTGCCCGGTAGGTCGCGATACCTGCGGGCGTAGGTGCGCGTACGGTGTCGGCGGCATTGACATGGGGCGCCGATCGCTCACTGCGACAGCCTGTCGCAACGACGGCAAGCAGACACGCTGCCAGTTGGGCGCGAGTCCAAGCCTGACCGACGATCGGCCGGTAGAGACCGTCATGATTCGGTACGAGGTGGTCAGCGGCGCGCGAGATGGTCCTGATACCGAGAGGGTTGCTCCACACTGACATTTGCGATCGCACGAACGTGAAATATCGATTCGTCGTCGAGTTGCTGCAGGGCAATGTTGCCACTGCAAGTCGACATTACTGGGTCGACCGGCTCAATCCGTGGCTCATTCACATCTACGGTCCGATCGGCGTTCGGTGGTACGGCCTGGCCTATCTCGCGGGTCTGGTGCTTGCCGCATGGATTGTTCGGCGGTGGGTCGGCCAGGGTCGCTTGCCGATCACACCGGCCGATGTCAGCACGCTTGCCACCGACGCCGCGGTGGGGATCCTTGTCGGCGGACGGCTCGGCTACTGCCTTTTCTACGCGCGCGACATAGTGCTGCGACAGCCGTGGTACGTATTCGAGATCTGGCGCGGCGGCATGGCGAGTCACGGCGGGATCATTGGGATCGTGGTCGCCATGTGGGTGTTTGCCCGACGGCGCGGGCTCGATCCCCTCGTTTTCACTGACGCGGCGGCCGCGACCGGCCCGATCGGGATCGCCCTCGGCCGGATCGCCAACTTCGTCAACGGGGAGCTGTGGGGACGGCCGACGACACTACCATGGGCAGTGATATTTCCGGACGCACCGCCCGTGGGTGGCGTCAACGTGCCACGGCATCCCAGTCAGTTATACGCCGCGGCGCTGGAAGGGGGCCTGGTGTTCGCGGTCGCGCAGTACGTGCATGCGCGTCACCGAAGACCGGGGCTAACGACGGCCGTGGTCTGCGTGACGTACGGCGTGGTGCGATTCATTGACGAGTTCTGGCGGTCGCCCGATTTCGGTCAGCCAGTATACTTTGGGTGGATGACGAAAGGGCAGGCCCTGTCGGTGCCCATGGTAGCCGTCGGCATCGGCGTGGGCATCTGGAGCCTCACCCGCGCGCCACGGCCGGACCACTACTCACCCAGGGCGCAGAGTGCCGTGCCGGTGACCGACGATTCCGCACGCGACCTCCATATTCCCGGTACATAACCGAGGCGACCTTCCATATATTGGGTCGCTCCAATCCTTCAGCGCCGAGGACCGTATGAACGCCCGCTTCCTTGCACCGCTCTTCCTGACGCTGTCGTCGGCATCGGCAGTGGCGCAGGGCACTCCGGGGCGCGCACACATCTGCCTTGCGCCGGCGAGCGTGGAGACCGCGGGCGGTACGGCCGCCGACGCCATGAAGGCTGTGCGCGAGACCTTCACCAGCTATCTGACCGGTCCGAGCCTCGAGGTCGCGCCACTCAGCGCACGGCTCCCGTCACAGGCCCGCGAGGAAGCCAAGGCGAGCAACTGCCCCTATCTCCTGCTTGTCACATTGAAGCAGGTGCACAAGAGCGGGGGTGGCAGCGGGCTCCTGAGTCGCGTGGCTGGGGGCGCAGCACAGCAGGGTGCGTATGCGGCTGGCGCATCGTCGAGCTCCGCGGCTGGCCAAGTCGCGGGCGAGGCCGCGGGCGGAGCTGCTGGCGCGGCGGCGTCCAACTATGGGAGCTCCACGAAGACGAAGGACCAGCTGACGCTGACATCTCACCTGGAGTCAGCCGACGGCACGGTGCTCGTCGACATGACGGACACGCGGAAGGCGGAGTCGGACGGCGAGGACATGCTCACGCCATTGGTCGAAAAGGCCGCCACGGCCATCGCAGCCGCTGTCGCCAAGCCTGCGAAGTAGGACCGGACGGACCGTTTCTTATCGCGCGATCGCAGAGCCCGGAAATGGCTCCAGGGAGGAAACGGCTATCAGGGTCAGCCTGTCGGGGAGTATTTCTGGCCTGGCGCCCCTGAGTTCGGATCGCATCGCTGGCGCTTGCGTCATGGATCTCATCTCTCGGTGGGGGAGTGAGCGCGCACCACCGGTGGAGTCGCAAGCCGAATTGACCTTGAACGCCAGACGCTGCGATGGTCGACGCGCGACCGACGTTCGTTACGTCTCGCGATCGTCGGTGTTCACTCCCCGGCCGCCGATCTCGTTCCAGAAGTCCGCTTCCCACTGTCGCTCCAGCGCGCGGCCGCCCGGGCGGCGTGGATCGCGGGTTCCCGGTAGATGAGCCTCGCCATCACTGATCGCGCCCCCAAGCGGCTCACCGGGGGTGGAGCGGGCGGCACCGCCCTCGCCAGGATGCGCGAGGGCTTCCGCGTATCGCCGCGCCTTGACTCGCATCTCATCAAGAAAGCTTTCGAATGCGGCATCGCCGATGTCGTTGATGAGACCGGGAACCAAGCCCTTGATCAGCACCAGGCGCTCGCCCGCCGACAGCTCGAGCGCACCGTGGACGAGCTCACGAATCGCCGCGTGATCGAGCCATGCATAGAATGGACTGTGCCTCGCGTCGATACTCATCCTGGTACCCGTCTTCCCCCGGAGTTGGTCGTTCTCGATACGTGTATTGTACGCTGCAATCGTCGCATCAGATACCCGCCTCCTACCACTCCTTCGCTAGATTGATCGTATCCTTGCCGACGAGTCTTCTCCTTCCAGGACTTCCCCATGGCGATCGCGCTTCTGATGGAATTCGACGGTGCTACTAAAGCCCACTATGACGCCGTGATGAAAGAGTTGAAACTCCAGAAGACGGAGCCGGGTGGGATCTTTCATGCCGCCGGCGTCCTGAACGGCAACCTCCGCGTGATCGACGTGTGGGAATCGCAGGCGGATTTCGATCGCTTCTTCAAAAACAAGCTGCAGCGCGCCTTACAAAACGCCAAAGTCCCTCCCCCCAAAGTCACGACGATCCCGCTTCATAACGTCATGAAGTAGACTTGGCCCCTGCGCAGTTCGACCCAAAGAGCGTCACACCGGCCCGAAAACGACTGAACCCCGCACCGACGAAAGTCGATACGGGGCAGGATCCTGCACAATGGGCCTGGGAGGAGTTGAACCTCCGACCTCACGCTTATCAGGCGTGCGCTCTAACCACCTGAGCTACAGGCCCCGGGAACCCCGTAAGGTCTGGCCTCGCGCCGCGCGACGCAACCGCGACGCAACCGCGACGCAACCGCGGCGCGATCACGGTTCCCGGGTCCAACTGCGCGCCCGAGCGCAGTCTCACACCGCGCGCCCATCGCGTCGCAGCACGGCCGTCACGTACTCCCACGCACTCTCGATGTCGGCCAGCATCGCCGCCAACGGCCGCTCCTGCGGATCCCCCGACCGCAATCGATTGAGCGCGGCCTCGCGCAAAACCCGCTCCGCGTCCGCGACCTGGCGCGGCGATCCGCCCGCCGCCTCCACGCCCGTCAGATAGCTGTCGATCACCTCGTAGGCACGCGGCGGCAGCCGCCGGACCGACGTATCGCTCGCATACGGCTGCCGCGGCAGAGATTGCGTCAAGACGCCCGAGCGCCCGTACCGCGCCTCGTCATCGCTCCCCTCGAGCCCGTTCGCCCCACTCACGAGCCACTCCATCTTCACCCGCAACGCCTCGGCCAGCTTCCGCATGACCTCCGGATCCTTCGGTCGAATCCCCCGGTTCTCCCAGCGGCTCACCGTATTGCGCTCGACGCCCACGGCCGTCGCCAGATCCCCCTGCGTCATCCGGCTCCCCGTGGGGTTGCGAATCTTCTGCCGCGCTGCGCGCACCCGGTCGGCAAAATCCGTCTCCCCCCGCCGCGTCCTCGCGCCGGACCCCGCCCCACCCTCAGCCCCCATGCCCTCAGCCACCCGCTGCCCTCTCAGGCGCGCGGAATGACCGGCAGACGCCGTCCATCCAAGATAGCATTATGGGCTTGACGTGATACGTCACAGTATTATATAATCCCCACACGATACTTTGTAGCGCGTAAAATATACCGTTTTAAATCGCACGGTGCGAGCGCGAAAATGGCCATGACACCGCTCCAGCGCAAGGCTGCCCTCCGGTCGACCGCGACGCTGAAACAAATGACGCTCGGCGAAACGGCCCGCTTTCTCAGCGTTTCCTACAACCATCTCATGCTGGTCATCGCCGGCGAACGCATCCCAAGCGCCGCACTCAAGGACCGCATCGCCGCGTTCCTCGGGATCCCCGTCACCGAATTGTTCGAGCCGCCGCTGCCACGGATGTGACAACGGGCGGCGAGCCCTTCGGCCCCCGCCCGCCTCTTGCCCTCCTCAGCCGCCTGCCAGGCGCGACCGCCCCGGCCGCCCCGGCCGCCACCAGCTCCTATCCGCTATTCGCGCTCACGCTCTGGGCCTTTCGGCTCGGGCCGATCGGCAGCGTCGTCGGAGTCGTATTCGTCGTCGAGATCGACTAGGTCATCGTCCATGTCGTCGAAGTCGTCCTCCTCCTCATCGTCGTCGTCATCGTCGTCATCATCGTCGTCGAACTCGTCGTCGAGGTCGTCGTCATCGTCGAAGTCATCGTCGTCCTCTTCCTCGTCGTCCTCGTCGTCATCCTCGTCGTCATCGTCATCATCGTCGTCGTCATCGTCATTGTCATCATCATCATCGTCGTCGTCGAGATCGTCATCCTCGTCGAGATCGTCGTCGTCGAAGTCCACCACGCTCTCGTCTTCGGGATCGGCCTCCTCCGCCGGCGGGCGTGGGGATGCCCATACGCCCCCCTTCGTCGCGATCGACGTGGCGACGACTCCCGCGGTCGCGCGACACGCAGGGTCCACAAAGGGCCACAAATCAGCGTTTTGCATCGAGACGAGTGCGGTTCGTTGTCATGGTTGGCGTTTTGCCCGCGGCCAGCGGCCCGTCACACCGCGCCAGCGGTTCGCTCCCGCTTCGCGGCTCGAGAATCCTTCTTGCGGTCGCTCGCCGTCAGCACTCGCTTGCGTAACCGGATCGATCGAGGAGTCACTTCGATCAACTCGTCGTCCTCGATATACTCAAGCGCGCCCTCCAGCGTCAACTCCCGCGGCGGCTCGAGCTGAATGTTCTCATCGCTCGCCTTCGTCCGCATGTTTGTCAGCTTCTTCTCGCGAGTCGGGTTGACATCCATATCACCCGGCCGGGCGCTCTCGCCGACGATCATCCCCTCGTACACCGGCGTGCCCGGGCCGACGAAGAGGATCCCCCGTGCCGCGAGATTCGCCAGCGCAAAGGCGACGACCGTGCCCCCCTCCATCGATACCATCGTCCCCCGCGACCGCCCCGCCAGCGGACCGGCCCAGGGCCCGTATTCCAGGAATCGGTGGTGCAGGATCCCCGTCCCGCGCGTGTCGGTCAATACTTCAGATCGGTAGCCGAAAAGCCCTCGGGCAGGTATGCGGTACAGCAGGCGTACGATCCCCTGTCCGGGATTTTTCATTTCGAGCATCTCGGCTCGGCGCGGGCCCAGCTTCTCGATCACCGCACCGAGATACTCCTCCCGAACGTCGATCGACAATTCCTCATAGGGCTCCAGCCGCTCCCCGGCCGGCCCGAGCTTCGTGATCACCCGCGGTCGCGAGACCTGAAACTCGTAGCCCTCCCGGCGCATCGTCTCCATCAGGATCGAGAGATGCAGCTCCCCTCGCCCGGACACCGTCCACGTGTCCATCGAGTCCGTGTCGGACACGCGTAGCGCGACATTGCGCTCGAGCTCGTGATACAGCCGCTCACGCAGCTGCCGCGAGGTCACGAACTTCCCGTCCCGGCCGGCGAACGGTGAGTTGTTGACGAGGAAATCGACCGAGATCGTCGGCTCCTCGACCGCGATCCCCGCGAGCCGATCCGCGTGGCCGACGTCCGTGATCGTCAGCCCGATCTCCACGCCGTCGAGCCCGGATAGCGCCACGATCTCACCCGCCGCAGCCGACTTCAGCTCCACGCGCTCCAACCCTTCAAACGCATATAGATCCGTGACGCGCGAACGCTCGGCCGGTTGCGTCGGATCGATCGGCAGGAGCGCTACCGAATCGCCGACATGCACGGTCCCGCGCTCGATGCGACCGATCCCCACGCGCCCGAGATACGGCGAATAGTCGATCGTCGAGATGAGCATTCTGAAATGGCGCGGCCGCGTTTCCCGGAGGCGCCGGCACATGCTGCACAATCGCCTCGAACAGCGGCGCGAGGTCCACCGGCGCGACGTCGAGATCCAGCGTCGCCACCCCCAGGCGCGCCGATGCGTACACCACCTGCGCCTCGAGCTGCGCCTCGCTGGCCTCGAGCTCGATCAGCAGATCCAGGACCTCGTCGTGCACGCGGCGCGGGTCCGCCCCCGGCCTGTCGATCTTGTTGATCACTACGATCGGCGCCCGCCCCAGCGCCAGCGCTTTCCCCAGCACGAACCGCGTCTGCGGCATGGGTCCATCGAACGCGTCCACGACAAGGAGCACGCCGTCGACCATACGCAGAATCCGCTCGACCTCGCCGCCGAAATCCGCGTGCCCCGGCGTGTCGACAATGTTGATCTTCGTCCCCCGCCAACGCACCGACGTGTTCTTGGCCAGAATCGTGATCCCCCGCTCGCGCTCGAGCGGGTTGGAATCCATCACGCGCTCCGCCACGACCTGATTGGCCCGAAAGGCCCCGGCCTGGCGCAGCATCTGGTCGACCAGAGTCGTTTTGCCGTGATCGACGTGGGCGATGATGGCAATGTTGCGGATCTGCATTCGGGCGCAATATACCCGTGCCCTGAACCGGCGTTCAAGCGCGGCGAGCGGTCCGGAAGTATCTGTCTCGCAACGAGTTCGCGCGCCCCGCTATGGGTGCAGATGGGCTTCCCGCTCCAGCATCGCCTCGCGCTCGAGCTGGATCGTCACGTGATCGATGCCGAAGAGACGCATCGCGTCGTGCACGTGCTCGAGGACGTGCTGGTGCCTCTCAGGCTCGCGGACGATCACGTGCGCGCTCATGGCGATCATCCCCGAGGTCACGGTCCAGACATGCAGATCGTGCACCGACTCGATCCCCGGGATCGCCGCCAGCTGCGCTCTCACCGCATCCGTCGAGATGTGCGCCGGCGTCGCCTCGAGCAGGATATCCACCGACTCGCGCACGAGCCGCCACGCGCCCCGCATGATCAGCGCCGTCATGATGAGCGACGCGGCCGGGTCCGCTCCCACCCATCCGGTATAGCGCACCGCCAGCGCCGCAGCCACCGTGCCGATCGACCCCAGGAGGTCCCCCAGGACATGCACGTACGCGGCCCGAAAGTTGAGATTGGCGTGCGCCCCACCATGCAGTACCCAGGCCGAGAGGACGTTGACCGCGACGCTCCCCACTGCCACGCTGAGCATCAATCCGCTCGCGACCGGCTGCGGATGCCGGAGCCGCAGCACCGCCTCGGAGATGATCCAGACCGACACCGCGAGCAGCGTTCCGCCATTCAGAAGCGCCGCGAGGATCTCCCACCGGAGATACCCATACGTCTTCGCCGGTGTCTCGGGCTGCCGGCTGAACCAGGCCACGAAGAGCGACAGTCCGAGTGCCGCCACATCCGTCAGCAAGTGTCCCGCGTCGGCCAGGAGCGCGAGCGAGTTCGCTAGGAGGCCTCCGACCACCTCGGCGACGAGAAACGCCCCGGATAAGGCGAGCGCGACCCGAAGCCCGCGAGTGCCGACCGCACTGCCCCCCCTCGCCCCCGAGCGGTGTCCGTGTGCGCTCGCATGACCGTGGCGATGGCCGTCGTCGGAGTCGTGGGCGTGGTGAGGGGACGGCATGGGAGGTAAGTTCATTGAGTGATAGCCCGGGCGCTGGCCATCGCTTTTCTGGTCCTCATGAACGGGTTTTTCGTCAGCGCCGAGTTCGCCCTCGTGCGATCGCGGCGCACCCGGCTGGAGGCCATGGCGGCGGAGGGTGATCGACTTGCCGCTCTGGCCCTCCGCGCTACATCTAACATTCGAGTGCTCCTGTCGGCCAGTCAGCTCGGCGTCACCCTCGCGAGCCTCGGCCTGGGTTGGGTCGCGCAGGTGGCCGTGGCCGGCGCGCTCGCCGACACCTTCAGCACCCTGGCGCCCGCCGTCGAGCTGTCAGTGCGCCTCACCGTCGCCTCCGCCATCGCGCTCGCGGGGGTCAGTTACCTGCACGTCGTCTTCGGCGAGCTGGCCCCGAAGAGTGCCGCCTTGCAGCACCCGGAGGAGGCCGCCCGATGGCTCGCGCCGCCCCTCATGCTCTTCGCGTTCCTGGTGCGACCGTTCACGTCGCTGCTCACGTGGTCCGCCGCGGTCGTCCTCCGCGCCGCGCGCCAACAGCCGGAGGTGAACAGCGAGGAAAGCGTGCACTCCCCGGAGGAGCTCCGCCTGCTCGTGGAGCAGAGCCAGGAGAGCGGTGCGCTCGAGCGGCACGATGCGGAGATGCTCGATGCGGTCTTCGAGTTCTCCGAGAAAAGCGCCCGCGAAGTCATGACCCCCCGGACGGAGATCGTCGCGCTCGAGAGCAACGCGACCCTGGATGAGACGCTGGCGACGGTCAGCGAGCGCGGCTTTTCGCGCTACCCCGTCTATACGGAGACGATCGACAACATCGTCGGGATCCTCCTGGCCAAGGACCTGCTGGCCGTCGCCCGCGTCCCGCCACCGAACTTCACGCCGGCCTCGATCATGCGCCCCGTCCACGTCATTCCGGGCTCGCGCGAGGTCGAGAAGGTGCTGTCGGACTTCAAGCGCCTCAAGGACCACATGGCGATCGTGCTCGATGAGTATGGCGGCACGGCCGGCATCGTGACGATGGAGGACCTGCTCGAGGAGATCGTGGGCGAGATCCTCGATGAATACGACGAGACGGAGCCCACTCCTCCCCCTCTGCGGGAGGGGGAGCTGCTCGTGCCGGGCAATACCAACATCGGCGAGCTGAACGGCCGCCACGAGCTCACCGTCCCCGAGGGCGACTACACGACGATCGGCGGCTTCGTATTCGGGGCGCTTGGGCGCGTGCCTGCCGTCGGCGACCGCATCAGCGCCGGCGGCGCGACCTTTACCGTTCGCGCCATGGATGGGAGGCGCGTGGAAACCCTGGCCATCGAGAAGGTGAGCGTCCCGTCCGAGGGCGCCACGGCGACGGGGCACGCGGCCGACCTCTGAGAGCGCGCGCCATCGGCGCGCAGCGACTTACCGCGACGAGCCGGCGGCGTGGACTCGCGGCAGCGTCACGGGCAGGTCGGCCAGCTCGTAGGCCGTCACCGCCATGACGGTCGCCGCCTGCGCCAGGTCCGCCGGGACGATGTGATCGAACGTATCGACCTGCGAATGATGCGTGTGGTTGTATCCCGTGGTCGCCTGGTCGTAGTTGAACGCTGGTACTCCGAAGGGCAGGAACGAGAGATGGTCGGTCCCCCCCTTGTTGCGTCCCTGGATCGCAAAGGGGCCGAGCGGTGCGAGCGGCGCGAAGAGCGCCTGCCACAGATCGTGGAGGTCGTTCCGTCCCTGGAGCGACATCCCCGTAATCCGCCCCGTGCCGTTGTCGAGTACGACGACCGCCTGGTACGCCGCAAGCTCGCCGGCGTGCCGGGCGGCATAGTGCGCCGAGCCGAGCAACCCCTCCTCCTCGCCCGTGAACAGGACGAATCGAATCGTGCGCGCCGGGTGTGCACCGGCGGCCTTGAGGAGCCGCGCCGCCTCGAGCACCGCGATCGCCCCGGCGCCATTGTCCGTCGCCCCGGTCGCGAGATCCCAGGAATCCAGATGCGCGCCGGCGAGCACGACCTCCGCCGGGTGGGTCGCCCCGCGCAGCTCGGCCACCGTGTTCAGCGCCACGACCGTGTCCGGCGTCAGGGAGTTCGCGATGTCGGCGCGAAGGCGGACCCGCTCGCCCGCAGCCAGCAGCCGATGGAATTGCGCGAAATCCTCGTGCGGCAGAACGACGGTCGATAGCGGCAGCGGCTGAAGCGGCGAGCCACTCATCGTCAGCAGTCCGAACTCCTTCGCGCCGTCCGTCAGAATGCCCAGCGCGCCGTCGCGCGCGAGCCATCCCACCATCTGCTGCCGGAAGCGCGCAAACGCCGTGTCCTGGCTCTGCGCGAGCGCCACCCGCTGGAGCGAATCGCGCACCGCGCTGTCGGCCGCCGTCATCGCGGGTCCGTCGGTGTTCCACACGAAGGCCGGCGGGCGCGTGATCACCCATTTCCCCTTGACCGCACCGGCAAAGCGCGTCGTGTACTCCGCGGGTGATGCCGCGGCCGTGACGTTCGATCACGTCTCCCTCGACCGGACCCGCCGTGCCGGGCGCCCACGCCCAGGACGCGCCCATGAGCTGCCGCACGTGTGGCAACACGAGCGTCAGCGCGATCGGGCCCCGCTCCCAACGCCGGCCGAAGACCCACGGCTCCGTCCACACGCTGTCTAGCCCGTACTCGACGAACTTGTGCGCCGTCCAGTCGTTCGCGCGGCGCACCGCAGGCGACCCCGTCAGCCGTGGCCCGATCACGTCCGTCAGATATGCGAGGTCGCGCTGGATGTGAGAATCCCTCGCTTCCGTATCGATGACCGCCTGCACGACGGCCGGTTCCGCCGGCACGGCGATCTCGAGCTGCGGCACGGTCGTGTCGCGCGTGGCACCCGCGGCGCCCGCCACTCGGGCCGGCGCCTGTGGAGGCGGCCGCCGGATCGAGGCCGAGCACGCGCCCGCGACAGCACAGAGTGCGACCGCCCCGATCTCCGCCCGCAGAGCGTGGCGCCGTCGCGCGGCCACCCCGGCGGAGGCGCGGTCAGGTCGCACGGGCACCGGGCGACGAGGCCGCGAGTCGCTCCGCAATGCGCGCGCAGAGCAGGAATGCCGCAATCATGCTCGAGGGATCGGCGCGCCCGCTTCCCGCAATGTCGAGCGCCGTCCCGTGGTCGGGCGACGTGCGGGGAAAGGGGAGGCCGAGCGTCACGTTGATCGCCGCCCCGAACGATGCGACCTTGATGGCCGTCATTCCGACGTCGTGGTACGGCGCGAGCACCGCATCGAACTCCCCGTGCATCGCACGCACGAAGACCGTGTCCGCCGGAAAGGGCCCGGCGACGCCCGCGGCGCGCGCCGCCGGTCCGAGAATACTCCGGTCCTCATCGCCGAATCGTCCGGCATCGCCCCCATGCGGATTGAGCGCGCAGAGGGCGAGCCGGGGCTCGTCCAGCCCGAACCATGCGCGCAATCCCGCGCGTGTGATCGTCGCCGTCTCGACGATCGCGTCGCGGGTCACCGCGTCCGGCACGGCCCGCAGCGCGATGTGCCTCGTGACGAGCACCACGCGCAGCCGCTCGGACGCGAGCATCATCGCGACCGACGCGCCGGTGAGCGCGGCGAGCATCTCGGTATGACCCGGGAAGTCGTACCCCCCGGCCTTGAGCGCGGCCTTGTCGATTGGGGCCGTCACCAGTCCCGCGACGTCCCCGGCCCCGGCGAGAGCCACCGCGCGCTCGATCGCTTTTCCGCTCAGCTCCCCGGCCGCGGCGGCCGAGCCGCCCGCGTGCCACTCGCCCATGACGTGGTCGACCGCAACCCCCAGTCCCCGCGGACCCACGATCACCGGGTCGACGGCATTCCGCACGCGTGCGTCCGCCAGAGCGGCACGGACGACCTCGGGGCCGATGCCGCGCGGATCGCCCAGGGTCACCGCGAGGCGCGGAGCTCCGGGCATCGCGTGCTACAGCCGCACGGAGACGTAGCTCTCCTTCCTGAGCTCGTCGAGAAGACGGCGGATCGCGCGCTCCTCCGCCAGCTGGTCCCGAATCAATCCGCGAAAATCGGCCAGCGTGTATTCGCCTCCCGCATTCGCCGACACGATCTTCGCCACGACGAATTTCATCGTCCCGTTCGACCGGTCGTCGATCGGGAACGGGCCCACGATGTCCCCGGCGCCCTTCCCCGCGAACGCCGCCGCGTACGACGGCGGAAGCGAATCGCGTGCGAAGGGCTGGAGCGCCCCCTTCTCCTCCCGCGGATCGTGATGCTTGAGCGTGAGCGAGTCGACGTTCGCTCCGCCTTGCCAGGCCGCGCGGACGCTATCCGCCTCGAGTCGCGCCGCGACGACCCGCGCGGAATCGATCTTCCACCGGATCAGAATGTGGCTGGCCTTGACCTCGCCCGGCTTCACGCGATCGACTCGAATGATGTGAAACCCGAATGCGGTCTCCACCACGGGACTGAGCGTCGCCGGGCGCAGGGCGAACATCCACACATCGAACTCGGGTACCATGACGCCCCGCCGGTTCCAGCCGAGGTCTCCTCCCACCTCGCGCGTCCCGGGATCCATCGACTCCCGCTTCGCGGCTTCCGCGAACGCGTTCGCACTCGCGTCGGCCCCGTTCTTCTTGAGGGCCACCAGCAGCGAGTCGGCCTTCGCCCGGGCCGCCGCCTTGTCCGCCGGCGACGGCTTCGGGGCCACCACGATCTGCCGGAACGTCACCGTGGCGGGGCGCCGCGGCAGCGTGCCGCGATTCCGCTCGAACGCGGCGGACACGTCGTCCTCGGACACACCGACCGGCACGAGCTTGCCGTCCTTCTTGAGCTCATCGATCACCTTGCGCTGCAGCGCGCCCCGCCGGGCCTGTTCCATCTGCATCCGGCGGTACTCCTCCGGAGTGCCCAGCCCCGCGCGCCGGATCTCCGCCCGATAGACCGCGTCGGTCGGAAACTGCGCCCGCACGCGCTTGATTTGCGCGTCGACATCCGGCGCGACGTCCTCGTCGGTCACCTCGAGCTTGAGCTGCTTGGCCTTCGCGACCAGCAGCTCCTCATCCACCAGCTGGTCGGCGACGGTGCGCGCCAGCGCCATCTGCCCCGCCGAATCCGGCGGCACCTGCAACCCCTGGGCGCGCTCGACGTTGATGCGCTCCAGCACGGCGCTCCACAGGATCGGCTCGTCCCCCACGATCGCCACCACGCGCTCGAGCGGGATCGTCGCCGTGGTGGTCAGCCCCGCCTCCTCCGTGGAGGGACGGTCGACCGCCGAGAGCACCCCGGTCGGGAGCGGAACGGCACTCGCGGGCTCGGCACCAGCTTTTGCCGCCGCAGTGCCGGCGGGACCGACCGCCGCCGGCGGCACAGCCGGTCCGGTTGCGCGTACGATCGGCATCGCCGGTCCGGGCGCGACGATCGAGCTCGAGGTGTCCACCGCCGTCACGATCGTCGTCCGCGGTGCGGAGGGCGACGCGGAGGGCGACGCCGGGCTGCCCTGAGCGCGCGCCGCTCGAGGGCCCGACGCCGCCGCTAATCCCGCCAGCGCGATGCACGCGGCGACGCCGCGGACCGTGAAGCCCCGCGCACGGCGACACATGCCCCGCATTACCCCCGACCCGCCGTCAGGGTTTCGGCGGGGGCGACCCGCTCGGCGGCGGCCCACCAGGCGCCGGCGGCGCCGCTCCGCTCGGCAGGGGAACCGCGGTCGGCGGCTCCTTCGCCACGCGGGCCGAATCGGATTGCCGGCGAATCTCCGTCGCGCGGCTCAGCGCGCGATCCAGGCCCGTCTCGCTGACCTCCGATTCGTACTTCTCCCGCAGCGCGTTCTCGAGCGGCTGGGGGATATCGACGAGCCGCACGCTCGGCGTGGGCCCGAGCAGTCGGTCGAGGAACGACTCGACGTGCGCCGCCGCGAGTCGCTCCCGGTCCGCCGGCGTCTTCGCGCTGTCGGCGAGCATCGTGGGATCCACGCCCAGCTGCGTCCACGCCCGGGTGATCAGCGATGTGAACGTCCCCCGAATCTGCCTCGTCTCGGCCGAGTCGAGCACGATGTGCGCGCTGTCGGCCTGGCGCAGCATCGTCTCGTTGCGCACGATGTTGCGGATGAAGCCGGGAATGACCGTATCGGGAGCGGTCGGCAGCTGTGTCCGCAGCGCGGGCGGAAAGATCGAGAGCCACTTCGCGAAATCGGCCGCGGTCAGCGGCCCGTAGGCGGTGGTCGCGATCGGCGTCTGGTCCGCCTTGTGCGCGTCCAGGTCCTTCGCGATGCCGCGCGTGAGCACGATCCCATTCAACGTCATCTTCATCTTCGCGACGGAGTCGAGCTTGATCACGTATAGACTCTCGGCGACCTGGAGCGTGCCCTGCTGTAGCGCCTTGTCGATCTTCTCGCGGGCCTGCGCGTACGTCGGCCGATAGATCAGATGGTAGCCGAACTGCGTCTTGACGGGCGCCGAGATCTGCCCCGGCGCGAGTGCGAGCAGGGCATGCTCGAACTCGGGAACCATCTGGCCCTTGTTGAAGACGCCCAGATCACCGCCCCGGAACTGGGATCCGGGATCCTGGCTGTTCGCCTTCGCCATGTCGGCGAAATTCGCCGGCGTGAGCTTGGCGCGGAGCGCAGCGGCCTTGCGCCGCACCGAGTCGAGCTTGGCAGCCGACGTATCCCCCTTGGGCGCCGCGATCAGGATGTGCCACGCGGCGAGCGCGTCGCCCTTGGCGTAGCGCGACGCGTACCCGGCGGAATCCGCGCCCACCCACCCCTTTGTCAGCGTGTCGACCCAGTGCTTGGCGCGCGCATTCGCGAAGATCGGCCAGAGCGCTTCGTCCTCGAGCTTGGGATCGGTCAGCGTGTCCCCGAGCGCCGCGGCGCGACCCAGCAGCTGGTAGTCGACCCACAGGAGCGCCAGCTGGCGCACGAATTCCTTCTGCAACGGCGCCCGCGAGTGGCCAACGAGGGTCGCCAGCCGCGCGACCGATAGCTCCTCGTTGCCCGCGCGCGCCGCCACATCGACGTGGGCGGTGAGCGCCTCCGACAACCCGCGGCATCCCGCGCCCGCCGCAAGGAGGATGAGCAGAGCGGCGGCATGCCGGATCCGCGCCCGACGGCGCGCCCGGAGAGGGGAGAGATCACTGGGTGCAGGCATCTACGCTCGCGAGGGTCGATGGGAGGTCGGAACGCCGGCATCCGTGGCCGCCACGGTGCGCAGCGCCCGCACCAAGCCGCCGAGCAATTCTGCTCCACCCAGCCGCGTCAGCTTCAGGACGAGCGGCTGCGTCCGGCGCACATCGGTTTGGAACTGGACCTCGTGGAATGCCCCGGAGAACGCCTTCATTCGGGGCACGGCGTCGGCGCGAAAGGTAACACGCGCCTCGCCGGCGCGCAGCAGGATCCCTTCGATCCCGAGATGACCGCCGAGGGCGCGCAGCACGGCCACCGCAAAGAACGCGGCGGCCTCAGGCGGGAGCGCGCCGAAGCGGTCGCGCACCTCCGCTTCGAGTGCGTCGATCTCCGGCGCGTCCCGCAGCCGCGTGAGGCGGCGGTAGATGTCGAGCTTGATGGCCGCGATCGGGATGTAATCGTCGGGCAAATAGGCGGGCACATCGACCGACACGTCGGCCGGCGCCGGCGCCGACACCCCGGACTCCGCATGCTGGAGTCGTTTCACCTGCTCCTCGAGCATCCGGAGATACAGGTCGAAGCCGACGGCCTGCACGTGGCCCGACTGCTCCGGCCCCAGGAGATTGCCCGCCCCCCGCAGCTCCATATCCCTGAGCGCGATGCGATACCCCGATCCCAGCTCCGTGTGGTGCTCGAGCACGTGTAGCCGCCGCTCGGCATCCTCGTCGACCGCGTCGGGCACCATCAGGTAGCAGTACGCCCGCCGGTGCGAGCGCCCCACGCGGCCGCGGAGCTGATACAGCTGCGCGAGCCCCAGGGTGTCGGCGCGATTCACGAACATCGTATTCGCGTTGGGCACGTCGAGCCCGGATTCCACGATCATCGTCGACACGAGGACATTGACCTCCCCGTTGACGAAGCGCCGCATGACGCCCTCGAGGTCGACGTCGCGCATCTGCCCGTGCCCGACCGCGACCCGCGCGCGCGGGCTCAGGCGCCGCACGTGATCCGCGATGCCCTCGATCGTCTCGATGCGATTGTGCACGAAGAAGACCTGGCCGCCGCGATCGATCTCGCGGCTGATCCCCTCTTCGATCAACCCGTCGTCCCACGGCTCGACGAACGTGAGCACGGGTGAGCGGTCCCGCGGCGCGGTCTGCATGAGCGTCATGTCGCGCAAGCCCGCCAGCGACTGATGCAGCGTCCGCGGGATCGGTGTCGCCGTCAGCGTGAGGACATTGGTTTGCAGCCGGAGCTGCTTGAGCCGCTCCTTGTGCTTCACGCCGAAGCGATGCTCCTCATCGATCACGATCAGCCCGAGGTCGGCGAACACGACGTCCGCGCTCAGGAGACGATGCGTCCCGATCACGAGGTCGAGCGATCCCGCCTTCAGCTCGGCGAGGATGCGCTGCTGGTTCTTGGGCGTCTGGAACCGGCTCAGGACCGCCACGCGCACCGGGAAATCGGCGTACCGGTCGCCGAACGTCCGGAGATGCTGGTCGGCCAGGATCGTCGTCGGCACGAGGACGGCGACCTGGCGCCCGCTCTGGATCGCCTTGAACGCCGAGCGCACGGCGATCTCGGTCTTGCCGTACCCGACATCACCCACGAGCAGGCGGTCCATCGGACGGCCGCGCTCCATGTCGGTCTTGACGTCGAGCGTCGCGCGGCGCTGATCGGGCGTGTCCTCGAAGAGGAAGGAGCTCTCGAGCTGCCGCTGCCACGCGGTGTCCGGCACGTGCGGCGAGCGCTGCGCGACCTGGCGCTGCGCGTACAGCTCGAGCAGCTCGCGCGTCATCTCGTGGATGGCCGATCGCGTCCGGTCGCGCTGCTGCGACCACCGCTTCCCGCCGAGACGATGGAGCCGTGGCGGCGGCGCGCCGTCGGACGCTTCTCCCGCCTGGCGGTAGCGCTCCAGCTGGTCGATGCGATAGAGCGGGACGTTGAGACGATCGCCGCCCTCGTATTCGACGACGGCGACCTCCACCGTGCTCTCCTTCACGAAGATCGTTTCGATGCCGCGGAAGATCCCGACGCCGTGCTCGAGGTGCACCACGTAATCGCCCGGCCGGAGCGCCGTGATGTTCTCGAGCGCGACGCCGGTGGCGTAGCGCCGGGCGCGCCGGATCCGGCGCTCGCGCCGGAAGATCTCGTGGTCGGTGAGTACGCGAAGCCCGCCGCCATCGCCGGACGCCGACGGCGGGACCACGAACCCGCCGTCGAGCACGCCGACCGCGAGCGTCGCGGGCGACTCGGCGCCGCGCTCCATCAGGAGCTCGTCGAGCCGCTCCGCCTGTCCGGCGTTGTCACACAGGATCAACGTCGGGATGCCGTCGCGCACGATGCGTGCGAGACGGCCGATGTCGCGATCCGCCGAGTCCGGCGCTCGCAGCGGGAACACAACGTCCGCCGCCGACGGCACCGTGGCGTCCTCGACGAGCGTACCCCGCGCGCCGACGGCGGCGAGCGCGCGCTCCGGCGCCAGGAACAGCTCGGCGCGCTCCGGCGCTGCCTCCCCGCGCCGCCGAGCCACCGCGATATGATGCTGTGCCTCGTCCCACGTGCGCCGGAGCTCGGGCTCGATGTGCGTCCCGCGCGGCAGCACCACCAGCGTGTCCGCCGGCCACAGGTCCGACATGCTGATCCGCTCCCCGGTCTCGTCTCCTCTCTCCTCTCCTCCTCTCCTTTCTCTTCGACGACTCCTCCGTCCGCCGGGAGGATGAGAGTCACGTCTGCGGGTCGAGTCGATCGCTGGGTCACCACGTCGAAGTGCCGCATCTCCGCGATATCGTCGCCCCAGAACTCGAGGCGGACCGGGTCCGCCATCCCGAAGCTGTAGATGTCGAAGATCCCGCCCCGCACGCTGAACTGCGCCACATCCTCCACCATCGGCACGCGCTCGAAGCCGACGGACTCGAGGTGCCGCGCCAGCGCCTCGGGTCGCCAGACATCCCCCGTGTGCAGCTCGAGCCGCGCACGCTCGACCGTCCGCGGCAGCCGGGTGCGCTCGAGCAGAGCGCGCGCAGTCGTGAGCAGGATCCGGACCTGCCCGCGCCCCATCCGGGCGAGCGTCTCCACCCGCTCGCCCGCCACCTCCGCGTGCGGCTCGGCTTCCCCCAGCCCCTCGCGCGGCGGATACAGCGCCACGGCCGTGTCCGCCGTGAGCGACTGGAGGTCGGCGAGCCAGCGCTCCGCATCGGGGAGCGACTCCGTCACGACGGCGATGAAACGGCCCGGCAGCCGCCGTGCGAGGGCGGCGACCAGCACGGCCATCGACGATCCCGGCAGGCCGCCCACCGTGCGTCGCTCGCCCGGCGGCGGCAGCGTGGCGACGAGGTGCGCGAACGCCGGGAGCTGATCGATGGCGTCCAGCAGGAGTGGGAGGGCCACGTTACGCCGCCGCCGGCCGGCGCGCGCGCATGCCGCCCCGCACGACGAGGGCCTCCACCGCGAGCAGCGCCAGCGCGGCGAGGAGGAAGGGGGCGGCCAGCGGCCGCCCCGCCGCGGCGTCGAACACGCCGTCCGCCCAGCGCACCGCATCGTCGTACACCGCCGCGCGAGCGCCACCGGGCCCGCCCGGGCGCGTCCCCTGCAATCGAGCGCCGAGCTCGGAGGGCGACAGGCGCCGCAGATCCGATTCGCTGGCCTCGCCGTTGACCACGAGAGCCCCCGCGCGCGCGCCATCCGCGGACCGAAGGAAGAACACGCCGGTCTCGGTCGGCGCGGTAAGGCTCGCTCCGCTCACGGGCTGCGCGGCGCCGCTGGGCAGCTCGAGCGACGCGACCCAGGCCGGGCGTGGCAGCGCTGCGCCCGGCGACGCGTCCAGCACGCGGGCACCTCCATCCCCGCCGGCTCCCAACCGCTCCGTCAGCAGATCCGCGAACCAGGGCACGAAGGCCGCCCGCACGGGCAGAGTCGTCGCTCCGGGGTCGAGCGGACTCGCCACGAGCACGTAGCGCTCCCCGGCGACGGCCCAGGGGGCCGTGCCGCCGACGCTGACCACCGTGTCGGCCACCGCGCCAGGCTGCGCTTCGAGCGCGTACCATTGTGTCGCCTGGCCCGCGTCGACGCCGGCGAGCGGGCCGCCGCCGCGCGACTCGAGCGGCGCCGCCCGCACGCCCGTCAGCCCATTCGCCGCCCGGAATCGCCAGGGAACTCCGGCTCGCTCGAGGGCCCGGTTGGCGGCGCCGAGGCGCACCGGGTCGCGCGGAGCGATGATGACGGCGGGCAGGGTCGAGAGATCGTCCGCGGACACGACGGAGACCGTCGTGCCGCCGCGACCTCCGCCCCCTCCCCCTCCCGCTCCCCCTCCCCCCCTTCCCCCGCCCCGGGCGGCCCGCCCCGCCGCGATCAGCGCGTCGACCGCGCCGCCCACGAACGGCCCGGCCGCGCTGTCCACCTGCACCTGCGTCGGATCGCCGATCCAGAGGGCGAAGTGCCGCACATCGTCGCCGCGCAGCTCATCGGGCTCGAGCTCGACGGTGCCACTGACCCATCCGCGCTCCGGCGGACTTGCGTGGATCGCGAGCGTGCCCATACCACCCGCGACGGAGGCCACCGTGCCGCGCGCCAGCGTCCGAGCGGCGAGCGTGATGCGATACGTCGTCGAGTCGCCGGCACCCAGGACCGTCGCTGCAATCTCCCCATCCGGCGTCCATCGTGAGGGCCGGACCGTCACCGAGGTGACGGCGTGGTTCGGCGGAGGGCGTCCCGCCGGCGCGAACACCGCCGCCGTCACGTCGCCCACATCCGCAATCATCGGCCACGCCGTCGCCTGGCCATCGGTCGCGACGGCGACGACGCGTCCCGGGAGGCCGGCCGATCGAACGAGGCCCGCGGCGCGCTCGACCGCTCGCGGCAGGTCGCCCGCGCCGGCCAGCGGCTCGAGGGTGGCCAGCGACCCGACCGGTCGCACTCGGCCGTCGGCCGTGACGAGCCACACGCGATCGCCGGCTCCGGTCCGATCCACGACGCGACGCACCGCGTCGCGGAGGATGTCGAGGACGGGACGGCCGCGCTCGATGACCGACGTGCTGAGCGAGTTGTCGAGCACCACGGCGATCGCGACCGGCGCATGTCCGCTGCTCAGCACGTGAGCGAGCCCCCGCGCGACGGGGCGCGCCGCCGCCAGTGCGACGAGCGCCACGATCGCCGCTCGAAGAAGCATGAGGAGGACGTTGCGCACGCGGAGCCGACGCTGGTGCTCCCGCTCCGCGCGCGCGAGATAGCGCACCGCGGGGAAGTCGACGCGGGCCCCGGCCCGGCGCCGCAGCAGATGCACCAGCAGCGGCACCGCGACGCCCGCCCCAAGCAGCAGGTAGATCGGAGCGAGAAACCCCACGCCGGAACCGACCTACCGCCCCGTGCCCTGGCGCGCGGCGAACGCCCGACGGAGCGGGCCGCCGAACGGCGCGTCGGTCGACACGAGCTCGTAGCGGACGCCGGCGCTCGCCAACGTCGCGCGCCATTCCGCGATCGCCGCCGCGACGGTGGCGCGGTACGCGTCGCCCACCTCGGCGACCGTGGCCGGGACCTCGAGCCCGCTCTCCGGATCGACGAAGAGCGCCTCGCCCCCGCTCGCCAGCGACAGGTCGCGCTCCGCCGGGTCGATGACGTGCAGCACGATCACGTCGTGGCCGACCGCACGCAGCCCGCGCACCGCCCGCTCGACCGGCTCGACGTCGGCGAGCAGATCCGAGATCAGCACGACCATGCCCGGTCGACGCACCAGCCGAGCCGCCTGCGCGAGCGCCGCATCCACCCGCGACACGCGTCCGGCATCGGGCGGGCTCACGGGCCCCTCCAGCGCGCCGACGACGTGCCGCCATTGCGCCATCCGCGAGCGCGGCGCGAGCGCCGTACGGATCCCGTCGTCGAACCGGATGAGCCCGACGGCATCGCGCTGCCGCAGCAGCAGGAGTGCGAGGGAGGCCGCCAACCGCTCCGCGTACGCGAGCTTCGTGAGCCGGGCGGGATCGCCCCGCCACACCATCGAGCGGCTCACGTCGAGGAGGATCGTCGCGCGGAGATTCGTCTCTTCCTCGAACTGCTTGACGACCCACCGATCCGCGCGCGCCGCGATCTTCCAATCCAGGTAGCGCAGATCGTCCCCCGGCTGGTAGGGACGGTGCTCCGCGAATTCGACCGAGAACCCCTTGCGCGGCGACCGGTGGAGTCCCACCAGCATCCCGTCGACGATCCAGCGGGCCACGATCTCGATGCGTCCCATCGCGGCGAGCGTGGCCGGATCGATCAGATCCGCCCGCGCACTCGCGTCTCGCATCACCGTGTCCATCTGCAAGGCGAAAGCTAGGCGGCGGCCGAGCCGACCCGCCACCCCGTATATTTTCCCCGGTGGAGCGCTCGCGCATCCGGAATTTCTGCATCGTCGCGCACATCGACCACGGGAAATCGACTCTGGCCGATCGCCTGATCGAGGCCACGGGCACGATCGACAAGCGCGAGATGAAAGCCCAGGTCCTCGATACGCTGGATCTCGAGCGCGAGCGCGGCATCACCATCAAGCTCAACGCCGTCCGCATGACCTATGGCGCGCGCGACGGCGCGACGTACGAGCTCAATCTCATCGATACGCCGGGCCACGTCGACTTCACGTACGAGGTCTCGCGATCGCTCGCCGCGTGCGAGGGGGCGATCCTCGTCGTCGACGCCTCGCAGGGGATCCAGGCGCAAACGCTCTCCAACCTGTTCCTCGCGCTCGACGCGGGCCTCGAGATCATCCCGATCCTCAACAAGATCGACCTTCCGGCCGCCGAGCCGGCGCGGCGTTTGCGCGAGGTCCAGGAGCTGCTCGGCGTCGCCGAGGAGGACGTCCTTCTCGTCAGCGCGAAGGAGGGCATCGGCATCGGGGATCTCCTCGAGCGGATCGTCGCGCGCGTGCCCGCGCCGGGCGGCGATCCGGACGCACCGCTGCGCGCCCTGATCTTCGACTCGTACTACGATCGGTATCGCGGGGCCATCCCGACCGTTCGCGTCGTCGACGGATTTCTCCGCGCCGGGACCGAGATCACCTTCGGCACCAGCGCCTCCCGGTACGACGTCGTCGAGGTCGGCTACACGCAGCTCCACCCGGTCATCGCCGCCGAGCTCACGACGGGGGAGGTCGGCTACGTCGTGGCCAACGTGCGCCACGTGAAGGAGACCCGCGTCGGCGATACGGTGTTCGACGCCGCCCGCCCCGCCGCCGAACCGCTGCCCGGCTACCAGGAGGTCCGGTCGATGGTCTTCGCGGGACTGTATCCGACCGACACCTCGCAGTACGAGAATCTGCGCGACGCGCTCGACCGGCTGCAGCTCAACGACGCCTCGCTGCGCTTCGACCCCGAGACATTGACCGCCCTCGGGTTCGGCTTTCGCGTCGGCTTCCTCGGGCTCCTGCACATGGAGATCGTGCAGGAGCGCCTGAAGCGCGAATTCGACCTCGACCTGGTCACGACGGTGCCGAGCGTCGAGTACCACGTCTACCGGCCCGACGCGTCGATGCTCCTCCTCGAGAATCCCTCGAAGCTGCCCCCGGCCTCCGAGGTCGCGCGCATCGAGGAGCCATTCGTCAAGGCCCGCATCGTCGCCCCGGCGGAGTTCATCGGCCCGATCATGAGCCTCGGGAACGACCGGCGCGGCGTGTACGTCAACATGAGCTACGTCGATACCCAGCGCGTCGAGTTCGATTTCGAGTTTCCGCTCGCGGAGATCATCCTCGACTTCTACGACCGGCTCAAGACGATCAGTCGGGGGTACGCGAGCCTCGACTACGAGATGCTGGGCTACCGCGCGAGCGACCTCGTCAAGCTCGACATGCTCATCAACGGCGATCCGGTCGACGCGTTCTCCGTCATCATTCACCGCGACAAGGCGTACGACTGGGGGCGCAAGGTCGCCGAAAAGCTCAAGGACCTCATCCCGCGGCAGCTGTTCGAGGTCGTGATCCAGGCGGCCATCGGCACGAGGATCATCGCGCGCGAGTCGGTCCGCGCGCTCCGCAAGAACGTACTGGCAAAATGCTACGGCGGCGACATCACGCGGAAGCGCAAGCTGCTCGAAAAGCAGAAGGAGGGGAAGAAGCGCATGAAGCAGGTCGGCACCGTCGAGATCCCGCAGGAGGCGTTTCTCGCCGTTCTGCAGGTCGACTAGCACCGGCCCCCGGCAGCGGAGCTCGGGCCACGCCATCAGCCACCGCGTCTCCCCCCCCTTCCCCTCCCGCCCGGCGGGCACAGCTCGTCGTCCAGACGAGCTTCCTCGGCGACGTCGTGCTCACGACGCCTCTGCTCGCCGAGCTGGCGCTGCGCGGCCCCGTCGACGTCGTCGTCACGCCGGCCGCGGCTCCCCTGCTCGCGACCCACCCCGCCGTCCGCACCGTGTTCGCCTTCGACAAGAAGCGGGATCCGCTCGCGTTCGTCTCGCTCTGGCGCCTCGCACGGTCCATCCGCGCCGCGCAGGCGGGTGACCGTGCCGCCGGTGCCCCGGTCGCCTACCTCGCGCAGGGATCCATCCGCAGCGCGCTGCTCGCCCGCCTCGCCGGGTGCCGGGAGCGCATCGGCTTCGCCACATCGAGCGCTCGCCTGCTGTACACGCGGCGTGTGCCGTACGTGGCCACGGCGCATCACGCCGCACGCCTGCTACGCCTCGCGGAACCCCGGGCCGGCGGCGCATCCAGCGCCGCGCAACCGCCGCCGCCGGGCGCGGGGCGGATCCGCCTGTACCCCGCGGCGAGCGATGTCGCGGCCGTCGACGCGCTGCTCGATCGGGCCGGGGCCGCGGGTGGTGCGCTCATCGCACTCGCGCCGGGCAGCATCTGGGGCACGAAACGGTGGCCGCAGTACCCCGAGCTGGCCGCGGCGCTCGCGCGCGAGGGCCGCATCGTCCTGATCGGAAGCGCCGCGGATGCGGAGGTCGCCCGGCGCGTCGCCGCGGCCATCGGCGCCGACCGCGCGATCGATGCGACCGGGCAGCTCTCGCTGCTCGGATCGGCGGAGCTCATCCGGCGCGCCGCCGTCCTCGTCACCAACGACTCCGCGCCCCAGCACCTGGCCTCCGCCATGGGGACGCCGACCGTGACGCTGTTCGGCCCGACCGTCCCGGCGTTCGGCTTTGGCCCGCTCGCCCCGCGACACGCGATCGCCGAAGTGACTAGTCTTCCCTGCCGGCCGTGTGACCGGCACGGCCCCCGTCGCTGTCCCCTGGGGCACTGGCGCTGCATGCGCGACCTGACGGTCGAGCACGTCGCCGCTCTCGTGCGCCAGGTCGCCGCGCCGGCGGGTGCCGGTCCGCTCTGACCCCTTTCCCCTCCGCCCATGCCGAGCCCCGCATCCTCTGCTCGCACACGGCAATTCATCGTCGGCGTCGACCTCGGTGGCACGAACATCGTCGCGGGCGCCATGCCCGTCGACGGCAGCCGCGAGTATGCGATTCGCACCCAAGCCACGGGTGCCGAGGATGGCGCCGATGTCGTCATGGATCGGATCGGCCAGATGGTCCAGGACGTGATCGCGGCGACGCGCGCCGAAACCGGCGCCGCACTGGCCGATTTCCTTGGCGTGGGGATCGGAGCGCCGGGGCCGCTCGATCGCGAGCGCGGCGTCGTGATCGTGACGCCGAACCTCGGCTGGACCAATTTCCCCCTGCGCCAGGCGCTGGCGGACCGCGTCGGCCTGCCGGCGGCCATCGACAACGATGCCAACTGCGCCACGCTCGGGGAATGGTGGTGCGGCGCCGCGAAGGGGGGCCGCAACGTCGTCGGGCTCACGATCGGCACGGGGATCGGGGGGGGCCTGATCCTGAACGGCGCCCTGTATCACGGGTCGTCCGACGTCGCCGGCGAGATCGGACACACGACGATCGACTCGACGGGACGCCGGTGCAAATGCGGGAATTACGGCTGTCTCGAGGCGTACGCATCCGGTCCCGCGATCGCCGAGCGGGCCCGCGAGGCGCTCGCGGGCGAGGAGCCATCGCTCCTGGTGGGGATGGTGGGGGGCGATCTCTCGCGGATGACGGCGCGCACGGTGTACGACGCGGCGAGCGCGGGGGATCCGATCGCGCAGGAAGTCGTGCGCGAGACGGCGCGATTCCTCGGCGCCGGCGTGGCCAATCTGCTCAACATCTTCAATCCCGACGTCGTGGTACTCGCGGGCGGCGTCACGGAAGCGGGAGAGGCGCTGTTCACTCCGCTCCGCGCCGAAGTGCGTCGGCGCGCGTTTCGCCCCGCGGTCGCGGCGTGCCGCATCGTGCCGGGGGCCCTCGCCGGGACGGCGGGCGTCGTCGGCGCCGTCGCGACGTTCAAGGCGCAGGTGCTGGAGCGCGCGTGAGGGTCGGCGTCCTGGGGACGTTCGTCTGGGACGTCATCTATGGCCGCGACGTTCCGGGCCGGTCCGGTGGAGGAATGGGGCGGGATCACGTACGCCCTGAGCGCGTTCGCTGCGGCGCTGCCGGAGACGTGGGATCTCGTGCCGGTGCTGAAGGTCGGCTCGGATCTGGCCGAGAGAGCGCGCACCTACCTGAGCACCCTGCGGCGGCTCGCCCCGGACGCGGCGCTGATCGAGGTCCCCTACGCCAACAACCGCGTCGAGCTGCGCTACCAGAGCGCCGAGCGACGCAGCGAGCGGCTGCGCGGCGGCGTCCCGGGCTGGTCGTGGATCGGGCTCAAGCCGCTGCTGCGCGATCTCGATGCCCTCTACGTGAACTTCATCAGCGGCGTCGAGCTCGATCTCGAGACCTTTCAGCTCGTGCGGCAGCATTTCCGCGGGCCGATCTACTGCGATCTCCACTCGCTGCTCCTGGCGACGCAGCCCGGAGGAGCGCGCACGCCCCGCCCGCTGCCGAACGTCGCGGCCTGGTGCCGGTGCGCCGATCTGCTGCAGGTCAACGAGGAGGAGATGGCGCTCCTCGCGCCGGATCCGATGGCGCTCGCCGCGACGGCGCTCGCCGCCGGGGTGAAGTGCCTGTCGGTCACGCTCGACGCGCGCGGTGTCATATATTTCGCGAGCCCGGATTTCGACACGCTCGACGGCCTCTGGCGCCACGGGGCTCAGGGCGCGGCGGGTTCCCCGCGCGGGGCGGCCGGCGGGCCGGTCCGCACCGCGCGCGTGAGCGCGGCGGGCGTGCCGAGCGGAGGGCCGGAGGGCGGCGATCCGACCGGCTGCGGTGACGTGTGGGGCGCGACCTATTACTCCCGGCTGCTCGCGGGTGATATGTTAGCCGACGCCATGTGCGCCGCCGTCGCCGCCGCCGCCCGCAACGTGGGCTACCGCGGCGCGAGCGGTCTCGCCCATCATCTCCGCGGAGAGCTCAGCCCGACGTGACCGTCGTCATCGCCGTTCCCCCGTCGTTGGACGATGCGACGTTCGAGCAGGTCCTTGATCGGCTGGCGCCGCTCGCGCCCGAGGACAAGGTGCTGCTCGACGCCCGCCACACCCGATGGGCCTCCCCCTACGGCCTGACCGCTCTGCTCACCGTCGCCCAGACGCGAACGACGCGCCCCTCGCTCGCGACCCCCGAGCTCGAGGAAACGCAGTCGTATTGGTCACGCACGGGATTCTATCGCTACGCGGACGAGCTGTTCGACCTGCGCGGGCCGGTGCCCCGCGCGCGCGCGACCGGAGAGTCGAACGTGCTGCTCGAGATCACCCCGGTCGCCCAGAGCGCCGACGTCCACGACGTGGTCGAGCGCATTCAGGCGCGCGCCCAGCAGATCCTGGACTCGGAGCTCGGCATCGACGCGCAGGCCTCGGTCCGGTTCGTCATGACCCTCTCCGAGATCTGTCAGAATGTGGTCGAGCACGCGGGTCGCGGCGGCTGGGTCGCGGTGCAGACGTATCGGTGGCGCCAGCGCCTCGGGCGGCGCGTCGTGCAGATCGCCGTGTGCGATGCCGGCATCGGATTTCGGCGGTCGCTCGAGAGCATGCCGGGACGCGTGGCGTCCGACCGCTGGGACGACGGGACGGCGCTCGAGGAGGCCGTGATCCGCGGCGTCAGCCGGTTCCGGGACCGCGGCCGCGGGCAGGGGCTGGCGGGCGCGCGCAATTTTCTGGGCAAGTGGGAGGGGAAACTCTCCGTGCGGAGCGGGACCGCGCGCATCGCGATCGTCCCGTCGTGGGACGATGACGTTCCGCTGCGCGAAGGGCTGGCACCGTTTCCCGGCGCGCAGGTCCAGATCACCATTCCGGAGCGCGTCGCGGAGCGCGCCGCCTGATGATTCACCATTTCGACCTCGGATCGGTGTTGCGTCGCTCGGTGAGCGATCTGTACACCAACCTCGTCACGCGCTCCACCGGTGCGGCGGTCCGGGCGGAGATCGAGCACGAGCTCGCGGCCCAACCGCTGGGCGCGGGACGGCTGCTCGCCATCATCGACGTGACGCACGTGGGCCTGCTCGACTACTCGTGCGCCGACGAGGTCGTCGCCAAGCTCCTGCTGCGCTACGCCGTGCCGGGGGCCCCGCACGATGCGTACTTCGTGCTGCGCGGAGCCCAGGAGGCGCACGTGGACGCGATCGAAGCCGCCCTGGCACGCTACGGGCTCGCCCTCGTCGCGGAGGGCGTCGGGCCGACCGGAGACGCGCGGCTGTTGGGCGCCGTTCCCGATGACGAGCGCAGGGTCTGGGACGCGGCGTACCGCCTCGGAACCGCGGACGTGCGTCGCGTGGCCGCCTCCCTCGCGATCGATGATGAGCTGGCGGCGAACCTCGACGGCATCGCGCGCACGCTCGCTGCCCTGTCCGGCCGCCGGCTCGTGATTCGCGTCGGTGCGGACGGGACCGCGGGCGAGCGGTATGTTGCGGTGGGCCGCGCGGAATGCATGCTCGACCTCATGACACAGCACTGAGGCGCATCTCTGGGACCACGATGTTCTCCTTTTTCCCTCGCCGCCCCAAGAGCGAGCCGACACCCGCGTCCGAGACGGAAGGTTTCTCGCCGCCGCTGCGCGTCGTGGCCTTCATCGCGACGCGGCGCGGTGATCCCGAGCGCGGTCCGGCCGTGCGGATGAGGTCGGCGGATGCGGCTTTTCGCCTGGTACAGGACGGCGAGCTCGTCCGGGTCGAAACGCCGCGGCGACAAGAGATTGCCACCCTGCACACGGACGATTCCCTCCCCCCCGGCGACGTGGTCCTGCGTGACGTTGCTGGCGCTTCGCCGTCGGACATCGTGCGGGTCCGTAAGATCGATTTAGCTACGCCTCAGCGACACGGCGGATAATCCATGGCGCGAGCGACCCCCCGGATTGCGCGAGCCGGTCTGCCCTCGATGATCGCCGGCGAGCTGCCGGGCGCGCCCCCGCGCGCCGCCCGGCAGCTGGCGCTCGCCACGCGGGCCGTGCACGGGGGCCATCCGGGAGGGGGCGTCGACGCGCCGGTCGTGAGCCCGATCTACCAGTCGGTGATCCACGTGCAGCAGACCGGCACGGCGGAGGGATTGCGCTACCCCCGACGCGGCAACAATCCGAACGCCGAGATCGTCCAACGACGCCTCGCGTCCCTCGAAGGCGCGGAGGCCGGCCTGCTGCTGGCGAGCGGCATGGGCGCCACCGCGTGCGCCCTGCTCGCGCTCCTCCGCCCCGGAGATCATCTCCTCGCGAGCAGCTGGCTCTACGGCGGCACGCATCGACTGCTGGCGGAGGAGTTCGCGACGATCGGGATCGACGTGACCTTCGTCGACCCGACGGAATCGCGCGCCTGGCGCAAGCGCGCGCGGCGCGAGACGCGCGCGATCTTCCTCGAGACGCCCGTCAACCCCACGTGCCGCGTCGTCGACCTCCGCCCCATCAGCGCGCTCGCGCAGGAAGCGGGTCTCGCCCTGGTCGTCGACTCGACCTTCGCGTCCCCGATCAATTTTCGCCCCATCGAGCACGGCGCCGACGTCGTCATCCAGTCGACGACGAAATTCCTCAATGGGCATCACGACGCGGTCGGCGGCGCCGTGATGGGAACGGCCCCCTATATCGAAGAGGTGCGCGGCAAGATGGCGGTCTGGGGCCAGTCGCCCGATCCGTTCGCCTGCTGGCTGCTCGACCGGGGACTGCGGACGCTCGACGTGCGCGTCCGGCGGCAGAACGAGAACGCGCTGCGCATCGCGCAGTGGGCCGGCGGACGCAAGGAGATCCGGCGCGTGCACTACGTGGGATTGCCCGACCACCCCGACCACGCCATCGCGGAGCACCATCTGGACGGAGCCGGCGGCATGCTCGCCATCGAGCTCGCGGGGGGCGCCAAGGCGGCCGACCGCGCCGTGCGGCGGTTCAAGCTCTGGATCCACGCCCCGAGCCTCGGGGGCGTCGATTCCCTCGTGAGCGAGCCGCGGTACACCTCGCACTCCAACGTGAGTGCCGACGCCCGCGCGCGAATGGGGATCCCCGACGGGTTCCTGCGACTCAGCGTGGGTCTCGAGGACCCCGACGACCTGATCGCGGATCTCGAGCAGGCGGTACGATGATCCGGGTCCGGCATGTCTCGAAGGAGTATCCCCGCACGGGCCTCGCCGTCGCCGACGTCTCGCTCCAGGTGGCGAAGGGCGAATTCATGTTTCTCACCGGCCCCAGCGGGGCGGGCAAGAGCACGTTGCTCAAGCTGCTCTACCTCGATGAGCGCCCGACGCGTGGCGAGATCCGGGTCGCGGGCCTCATTTGCGGCGCGCGTGGCGTCCCCCGCCGCGCGGTCGCGATGCTGCGCCGCAAGCTCGGCGTCATCTTTCAGGATTTCCGCCTGCTCGATGACCGGACCGTCCACGCCAACGTGGCCTTCGCGCTCGAACGTCATCGGCGCCCCGTCGGGTTCTGTCTCGGGCCGCGTGAGCCGGGTCCTCGCCCAGGTCGGTCTGACGGCCAAGGCATCGGCCCTGCCGCAGGAGCTCTCGGGCGGTGAGCAGCAGCGCGTGGCGATCGCCCGCGCGCTCGTGAATTCGCCCCTCATCCTCCTCGCGGACGAGCCCACCGGCAACCTCGATGAGCGCGCGTCGCGCGGCATTTTTCAGCTGCTCCGCGAGATCAACGCGACGGGCACATCGGTGATCATGGCCACGCACGACCTCGATCTGATCCGCCGGTCCGATGCCCGCACCGTCGAGATGCTGCACGGCCGCCTGATCGCCGATTCCAGCGACCCGACGGTCGCCGAGCGCGAGCGCGAGCGACAGGACCGCGGGTCCGCGGTCGCATGAGCGGGCGACGTCCCCGGGCGTGAGGCGCCGGCGCCCATGAAGCTCGCCCTCCGCGAGGCGCTGATCGCGTTCCGCCGCGTCCCGCTGCTGAGCGCTCTCAGCATCGTGACCATCGCCTTCTCCCTGTTCGCGTTCGGCCTGTTCGGTCTCGTGGCGACGAACCTCCGCGAGACGCTCCAGCACGCGGAGGAGCGGGTCGAGATCCGCGCATTCGTGGCCGACGCGACGCCGATCGACGTGGTCTCGACGGCGATGGCCGACATCAGCGCCTACCGCGAGGTGGTGCACGTGGGATACGTCTCGCCGGACTCCGCGCTCGCCCGCGCCAAGCGCGAGCTGGGCGAATTCAGCGATGTGTTCGAGCCGGGTGTCCTCCCCGCGTCGCTGGAAATTCGGCTCCGGCCGGGCGCGCGCGACCCGGCGTCGGTCAAGTCCGTGGCCGCGCGTGTGGCCGCGTTCCCCTTCGTCGATGACGTGCGCTACGGCGAATTCTGGGTCGCCAAGCTCTATCAGATCCGGACGGTCGCGACGGTCGTCGGTCTCGTCCTCGGCGTCGCGTTCGCCGCGGTCGCCATCATCATCATTGGCGCGACGATTCGCATGGCGGTCCTGGCGCGCGGCCGCGAGATCGCGATCATGCGCCTCGTCGGGGCGACCGATGCCTTCGTCCGCCTGCCGTTCCTCATCGAGGGATTCGCGAAGGGCATCCTGGGAGGCCTGCTCGCGCTCGCCCTGACCTACTTCGCGAACGCGGTCATCAATCACTACGTGCTCCGCACCGTCTTCTTCGATCCCGGCATCGCGGCGGTTGGCGTGTGCGCGGGCGCCCTCATCGGACTGCTGGGCAGTGCGGTGTCGGTGGGTCGGCACCTCCGGCGCGTGTGACGAGACCGGCCGCGCGGTCTCCCGCTGCGTGCGCGCTCCTCGCCATCGCGGGCCTGGGCCTCACGCATGCGCTCGCCGCCCAGCAGCCCGCCCCTGCGGCCCCTGCGGCTCCGGCGCCATCGGCTCCGGCTGCGTCCGCGGCGGAGCGGATGCGCGCGGACCAGGCCGAGCTCGAGCGCATCCGCGCGGAGCGCTCGGCGCTCGAGCAGCGCATGTCCGAGCTCCGCGGCAGCGTGCACAGCCTGTCGGAAGAGGTGGCGAATCTGGACCACCAGGCGGACGCGACGGCGCGGGCTGTCCGCACGCTGGATCGCCAGCTCGGCGAGATCACCAACGACATGAGCTCATCCGCCGCCCAGCTCGTGCAGGCCGAGGACCAGCTCGCGATCCACCGCGCGGTGCTCCACCGGCGCCTCATCGACGTGTACAAAAATGGACCGCTGTATACGACCGAGGCGCTGCTGACCGCCGATTCGTTCGGCGCGCTCATCGCGCGATACAAGTACCTGCATCTCCTCGCGCTCCACGATCAGTCGCTCGTCACGCGTGTCGAGGATCTGCGCGACCAGATCGAGCACCAGCGGAGCGTCCTGGTCGGTCTCCACGATGCCGTCGTCGAGAACCGGTCGGAAAAGGCGACCGAAGAGGATCGGCTGCGCCGCCTCGAGCAGGAGCGGGAGGCGAGCCTCACCGTGGCGAAGCGGTCGGCCGACGATGTCGCGGCCCGCTTGAAGCGGATCGCCGCGTCGGAATCCCGCCTGGGATCGGTGATCGCATTGATGGAGACCGAACGGCGCCGGTCCGAGGCGCGGCCCAATGCACCCTCCACATCGAGCACGATCGCCGAGGGCGACCGCGGACGTTTCAATTGGCCGGTGGATGGAACGATCCTGTACCGCTTCGGGCGCGTCGTGAACCCGAACACCACCACCACCCGCTGGAATGGCGTTGGGATCCAGGCGGACGCGGGGACGCCGGTCCGCGCCGTGGCCGCCGGCCAGGTCGTGGTCGCACGCCCGATCGGGACCTACGGATATACCGTGATCGTCCAGCATGGCGGTGGCGATTATTCCGTGTACGGGTCGCTGGGCCGGATGGACGCGCGGCCGGGCGAGCGGGTCCAGCGCGGCACGGTGCTCGGCACCGTTGGCCAGGGAGACCCGGACCTGCCGCCGCACCTCCACTTCGAGATCCGGCGCGACGAGGGGCAGGCCGTCGATCCGCTCGACTGGCTGCGCGCCAGCCCGAACGGCGGCCCCTGAGATGCCGCCCCCGCCCGGGCTGCTCGGCGCGCACGTGTCCGTGGCCGGCGGGACCCCCATGGCTCTCGCGCGCGCCGCCGAGATCGACGCGACGGCCATGCAGATCTTCACCAAGCCCGCCAATCGCTGGGCCGAGCGCGAGGTCACGGACGCGGAGCAAGCGGCCTTTCGAGCGGCCGTCGACGGATCCGCCGTCCGCGCGACGACGGCGCACGACAGCTATCTGATCAACCTCGCATCGCCCGATGCCACCCTCCGGGCGCGCTCGCTCGCGGCGTTCATCGGGGAGCTCGCGCGCGCCGAAGCCCTCGGGCTGCATTACCTCGTCTCCCATCCCGGCAACTACATGGACGACCGCGCGAGCGGGCTCGCGCGCAACATCGACGCGATCGCGGCGGCGCTCGAGCAGGCTCCGGGACGCGTGACGTTGCTCATGGAGACGACGGCCGGGAGCGGGACCGCCCTCGGCGCGACATTTGAGGAGATCGCGGCGCTGCTCGAGGGCGTGCCGACCCCGCTGCGCTCACGGATGGGCGTGTGCGTCGATACCGCCCACATCTTCGCCGCGGGCTACGACCTCGTGCACGACTATGACGGCGTCTGGGCCCGATTCGATGCTGTGATCGGGCTCGGCCGGCTCGGCATGCTCCATCTGAACGATTCCAAGCCCGCGTTCAATTCGCACCGGGATCGGCACGAGCTGATCGGCGAGGGACAGATCGGGGAGGGCGCCTTTCGCCGGATCATGACCGACCCCCGACTCGCGACGATCCCCAAGGTGATCGAGACGCCGAAACTCGACGATCCCGCGGCCACCGATCGCCGGATGCTCGAGCGGCTGCGGAGCTACGCGGCAGGATGACCGCGAGCAGAGCAGCCGGGCGGCACATTGCCCGCAACGAAATTCCCGTCGTGCGGGTATGACTGACGTGCCATCGCACGAGACCGGGAAACGAGGCGGTCGGATCGCTCGTGGCGGCACGCAGCTCATCTGACTACGCGCCCAACGAGGCGACCTACCCCGGTTGACCATGCGATTTCATCTCGCCGTGTGCGCGCTGGGGCAAGCCGTATGCGCCGGCGTCGCCACCGCTCAGCAGGCACCGACACCACCCGATTCCGTACGCCCGGCCCCGGCCGACACGCTGCGCATCTCGCGCGCGCAGGCCGTGGCGGACGCGCTACAGCGGAATCCGCAGCTCGTCGTCGCGCGGGAGCAGACGGCCGAGGCGCGCGCTCAGCGTGTGCAGGACGTCGCCATTCCCGATCCCACCGGCACGGCCGCGCTGCAGCCCCAGCGCGGCCAGCCGACGACGAAGCCCGTGACCGTCGGTATCGACATCCCCTTCCCCGACAAGTTCCGGCTCCAGTACGGGATCGGGACGGCGGGCCTCCGCCAGGCGCAGGCCATGGAGACGGGGTTGACGCAGGTTGTCGCGTCGCAGACGGCGCAGACCTACGACTCGTTGCTCGTCGCGTTGCGCCACCAGGGGGATCTCACCGAGAGCCACCAGCTGAGCGCCGATTTCCTGGCGAAGACGCGGGCCCGCTACGCGGCGGGAACGGCGCCCAAGCTCGACGTGATCCAGGCGGAGGTCGCCGTCGCGCAAGCCGACGCCGCGCTCCTCTCGAACACCGGCGACATCGCCCGGGCGCGCGCGTCGTTGAACCGCCTCATCGGTCGCCCGCTTGGCCTTCCGATCGCGCCCGCCGACTCCCTGGTCGTCCCCCCCCCACTCCCGGATCTCGCCGTGCTCGACGCACACGCCCTCACGGCCCGGCCGGAGCTCACGGGCCTCGACGCGCAACGGCGCGGCGCGCATGCCTCCACGGTCCTGGCCGAGGAGTACTGGCTACCCGATATCACCGCCGGCTCGACGTGGGACTTCGGTGCGCCGGATCCCTACTTTCCCACGACCGCACCCCTCCTCTCGGTCGGCGTGTCGCTCCCGGTGCCGATCTTTTTCTGGCAGCACATCAAGGGGGAGATCGCCCAGGCTCGGCATCACGAGACCGAGCTCAGCGCGTCCTATCGGGATACGTATGCCTCGGTCGATCAGGACGTGCGCGCGGCCTATACGACGGCCCGGACCGCGCTCGAGCAGGTGGTCTTCCTCCGGGATCACCTTCTGCCGGCGGCGCGCGACGCGTACCACATCGCGTCCGTGAGCTACGGACTCGGCGGGTCGTCCGCGATCGACGTTCTGCAAGCCCGGCAGACCCTGGTCGCCGCCGAGAGTCAGTTCACGGATGCGCTCGCCGCGGCCAACGAAGCGCAGGCCGATCTCGAGCGCGCCGTGGCGGGTCCCCTCACGCAATTCCCTCCTGGAGCCCCCGATGTCCACTGACGGACGAGCGCTCCCGCTCCTCGCGTGCGCCGCGATCGTGGCGGCGTGCTCGTCCCGCGCCCCGGCTCCGGCCGTCACCCACCGACCCACGGCCGCGGCCAACTTCACGCTCACGGATGTCCAGCGCCAGCGCATCCACGTCGAGGCCGCCGACTCGACGCGATTCACGCCGACGGTCCACGCCACGGGCACGGTGGCATTCAATGGCGACCGGTCGACCCCGGTTCTGTCCGCGATCTCGGGCCCGGTGTCGCGCATCCTGGTCACGACGGGGGCGCGTGTGGCGCGGGGTGCCCCGCTCGCCGAGGTGGCGTCCCCCGACTTCGCCGACGCGGTCGCCGCCTATCAAAAGGCGCAGACCGCGCTCCGCAATGCGGCCCGCATTGCCACGCTCGACGCGCAGCTCTTCGCGAATGACGCCATCGCGCGCAGTGACCTCGATCAGGCACGCGCGGATTCGGCATCGGCGTACGCGGATCGCGAGGCCGCGGTCGAGCAGATGGTCTCGCTCGGCGTGGACACCTCCACCATCAACGCGATCCGCGAGGGGAAACCGGTGGCCGCGGCCGCGGGGATCATCCGCGCGCCGATCGCCGGCGTCGTCGTCGAGAAGCTCATCAACCCCGGGCAGCTGATCAGCGGCGGGGCGACTCAGTGTTTCACGATCGCCGATCTGTCGACCGTCTGGGTGATGGCCAACGTCTTCGAGTCGGATCTCGCCGCCGTGGCCCCCGGCGAGCACGCCGTCGTGACGACCGCGGCCGGTGACAGCTTTCCGGGTCGCGTGGCCTATGTCGGCGCCCTGGTCGACCCCACGACTCGGGCGACCGCGGTCCGCGTGGTCGCGGAGAACCATGGCGACGCGCTCAAGCGCGACATGTACGTCAACGTCGCGATCCAGTCCACCCGAGCGCGGGCGGGCCTCCTCGTGCCGGTGTCGGCCGTCTTGCGCGACGACAATAACCTTCCGTTCGCCTTCGTGGCCCAGGCCGACGGCAGCTTCGAGCGGCGCCACGTGAGCGTGGGATCCCGCGTGGGCGAGCGCTACGAGATCACCGGCGGGCTCGCGGCGGGCGAGCGCATCGTGACCGACGGCGCCCTCTTTCTCCAGTTCGCGGCGAGTCAGTGACCTCACCCGGCGCGCCGGACGGCGCAGGGGCCCCGACCGATCGTCGCACGCCCGCCATACACCGGATCGTCGCGGCGGCCCTCGCCGAGCCGCTGATCGTCGGGCTCTTCACGATCGCCCTCGTGGGGGTCGGCGTGTGGTCGTTCACCCGGCTGCCGGTGGACGCCTACCCGGACCTCTCGCCGCCGATCGTGGAGGTCATCACCCAGTGGCCGGGACGCGCGACGGAGGAGGTCGAGCGCCTCATCACCGTACCCGTCGAGATAGGGATGACCGGGATCCCCGCGCTCCGCATCGTGCGCTCGATCTCGCTCTATGGCCTGTCCGACGTGATCATGACGTTCCAGGATGGCACCGACCCGTACTTCGCGCGACAGCAGGTGTACGAGCGGATCGCCGATCTGTCCCTGCCCGCCGGGCTCACGCCATCGGTCGCGCCCCTGTCATCTCCGTCCGGGCTGATCTATCGCTACGTGCTGACCAGCCCGGATCTGAGCCCGACGGATCTCAAGACGATCGATGACTGGGACATCGTGAAGCAGTACAAGTCCGTTCCGGGCGTCGCCGACCTGTCGCCCCTTGGCGGGCCCACGATGCAATACCAGGTGCTGATCGACCCCACCAAGCTCGCCGGCGCCGGCCTCTCGAGCACCGACGTGGCCACCGCCCTGGGCGCCAACAACGACAACGCGGGCGGCGGCTTCTATTCCGAAGGGGGCCAGTTCTACTACGTGCGCGGCCTGGGCCGGATCGTGACGCCCGAGGACATTGGCGAGATCGTCCTCGCGGTTCACAACGGCGTCCCCATCCTCGTTCGCGATGTCGGTCAGGTCGTGATCGGCAGCGCGCCCCGGCTGGGGCAGTTCGGGTTCGACAGCGCGAACGACGCCGTCGAGGGCGTCGTGCTGATGCGGACCGGTGAGCAGGCCCAGACCGTGCTCCGGCGCGTCGAGGCGAAGACCGCCGAGCTCAATCGGTCGATCCTGCCGAAGGACGTCCGGATCAAGCCCTTCTACGACCGAAGCGAGCTGATCGCCCTGACGACCCGGACCGTCGAGGACAACCTGCTGCGCGGAATCGTCCTCGTGCTCGTCGTCCTCATCTTTTTCCTGTACGACGCGCGCTCGGGGCTCATCGTCGCCGCGACGATTCCGCTGTCTCTGCTCTTCGCCTTCATCTGTCTCGACCTCCGCCACATCCCGGCGAACCTGCTGTCCATCGGCGCCATCGACTTCGGGATCCTCGTCGACGCCTCGGTCGTGATGGTCGAGAACATCTACCGCCAGCTCGCGCTGCGCTACGGAACGCCGTACACCCTGCGCGACGTCGTCGCGGCGGCCGCCGCCCAGGTGGATCGGCCGATCGTCTACGCGGTCGCCGTGATCGTGAGCGGCTTCCTGCCGATCTACGTCCTGTCCGGCCCCTCCGGGCGCCTGTTCACGCCCATGGCCGACACAATGATCTTCGCGCTCATCGGGTCGCTGCTCATCACGCTGACCGTCGTCCCGATCCTGTGCACGCTCTTTCTGCGCCGCGGGATCCGCGAGCGGCGGAACCCCGCGTTCGATTGGATTCGCTCGACGTACGAGCGGCTGCTGGGCTCGTGCCTCGCCCACGCCTGGGCCACCATCGCGGCATCGGTGGCTATCTTCGCGCTGACGATTCCCCTCTGGCTCGGACTCGGCGCCGAGTTCATGCCGAAGCTGGATGAGGGCGCGCTGTGGGTCCGCGCGACGATGCCCTACACGATCTCGTTCGACGAGTCGTCCCGCATCGTGCCGCAGATCCGGTCGATCCTGCACGCGTTTCCCGAGGTGACCATCGTGGCCGATGAGCACGGGCGACCCGACGACGGCACCGACCCCACAGGGTTCTTCAACGCCGAGTTCTACGTCGGGCTCAAGCCGTACGGGGAGTGGACCGGGCCCTACCACACCAAGCCCGCCCTGATCGCGGCGATCGAGCGCAAGCTCGCGGTGTTCCCCGGTATCACCTTCAACTTCACCCAGCCCGCGGAAGACGCCGTGGATGAGGCGGAGACGGGGCTGAAAAGCTCGCTCGATGTGAAGATATTCGGGTCCGACCTCGCGACGCTGGAGGACCGCGGCACAGCGATCAAGAAGGTGATGGAGACGGTCCGCGGGATCACGGAGCTGACTCTCGTGCAGGAGCTCGGGCAGCCGGCGCTCACCATCGCGATCGATCGCGCCAAGATCGCCCGCTACGGCATCAACGTCGCCGACGTGAATGGGCTCATCGAGGCGGCGATCGGGGGCACGGCCGCGACGCAGGTGGTGCAGGGCGAACGGCTGTTCGATCTCGTCGTCCGGCTCGCGCCGCAATATCGGGAGACGCCCGAGGCGATCGGCAATATTCTCGTGCCGACGCCCGACGGTCAGCAGATCCCGCTGCGGGAGCTGGCCCGCATCGCGGTCAGCAGCGGCGCCGCGTTCATCTACCGACAGAACGACGAGCGCTACATCGGTATCCAGTACTCCGTCGAGGGGCGCGATCTCGCGAGCGCGGTGCAGGAGGCGCGCCGGCGGGTCGCCGAGGAGGTTCCCCTGCCCGCCGGGTATCGTGTCGTCTGGGGCGGCGAGTACCAGGAGTACACGTCCTCGCGCTCGCAGTTGCAGGTCGTCCTCCCGATCACCCTGCTGCTCATCCTGGCCGTTCTCTTCGCGCTGTACCACAACTTCAAGTTCCCCCTCATCACGCTCCTCGGCGTCATCCTGTCCGACCCCATCGGAGGCGTGCTCGCGCTCGCCGTGACGGGCACGCCGTTTTCCGTGTCCTCCGGGATCGGATTCCTCGCCCTGTTCGGCGTGTCCGTGCAGACGGCGGTGGTCTACATCTCCTACGCGAACGAGCTGCGCCTGGGCGGCATGGGGATCCCCGATGCGGCGCGCCAGGCGGCGCTCCTCCGATTGCGCCCCATCATGATGACCGCGCTGGTGGCGGCGCTCGGCTTGCTCCCCGCCGCGCTCGCGACGGGCGTCGGCACCGATACGCAGCGCCCCTTCGCCCTCGTCATCGTCGGCGGGCTCTTCTCCCGGCTCTGCATTAGCATCTTCCTCATGCCGGTGCTGTATGAGCTCGTCGCCCGCCCCGGGGACCAGCTCCAGGTGTGAGCCCCACGCGGCGGGACGACCCCGAGCCGTTACTTTTCAGCATGGCAACACAGGTCCATTCGGCTGCCGGGAGCCGCAGTCGCGAGCCCGTGCAGGGACTGTCGCGCCAGGGGCTCGACCCCCGCGGCGCCGTGCATTGGAATCTCCGCGCACCGGAGCTGGTCGAGGGCGCCGTACGCCGGGGAGAAGGACACCTCGCCGATATGGGGCCTTTCGTCGCCGTCACCGCCCCGCACACCGGCCGCTCGCCCAAGGACAAGTTCGTGGTGCGCGCCGGCGAGAGCGCCGCGGACATCGACTGGGGACCGGTCAACCAGCCGATGACGTTGACGCACTTCGAGCTGCTGAGCGCCGACGTCCGCGCGTACCTCGATAGCGCGAGCGACCTGTTCGTGCAGGACCTGCGGACCGGCGCCGACCCGGCGCACCGGCTGAACGTGCGCTACGTCACGCCGAACGCCTGGCACGCCCTCTTCGTGCGGAACATGTTCATTCGGCCCGCCGCGGCCGAGCTGCCGACGTTCGAGGCGACGTTCACCGTGCTCCACGCGCCGGAGTTTCAGGCCGACCCCGCGCGCCACGGCACCCGGACGGGCACCTTCATCGTGCTCAGCTTCGAGCACCGCACGATCCTGATCGGCGGCACGCGCTACGCCGGCGAGCTCAAGAAAGCGATGTTCGCGGTCATGACCTACCTCATGCCCAAGGCCGGCGTGCTCCCCATGCATTGCTCCGCCAACGTGGGCTCGGCCAACGACACGGCCCTCTTCTTCGGCCTGTCCGGCACGGGCAAGACCACCCTCTCGGCGGATCCCGAGCGTACGCTCATTGGCGACGATGAGCACGGATGGTCCGACGGCGGCGTGTTCAACTTCGAGGGCGGGTGTTACGCCAAGGTGATCAACCTGTCGCCGGAGGGGGAGCCGGACATCTACCGGACGACGCAGATGTTCGGCACGGTGCTCGAGAACGTGGTGCTCGATCCGATCACCCACGCCGTGCGCTTCGCCGATCAGTCGATCACCGAGAACACGCGCGCATCGTATCCGCTCTCGTACATCCCCAACCACGTGCCGAGCGGACGCGGCGGCCACCCGGTGAATGTCGTGTTCCTCACGGCGGATGCGTTCGGCGTCCTCCCGCCCATCGCGCGGCTCACGCCCGAGCAGGCGATGTACTATTTCCTTTCCGGGTACACCGCCAAGGTGGCCGGCACCGAGAGGGGCGTCACGGAGCCACAGGCCACGTTCAGCTCGTGCTTTGGAGCGGTCTTCATGGTCTGGCCGCCGGCGACGTACGCCCGCATGCTGGGAGAGCGACTGCACAGGCACCGCACCCGCGTGTGGCTGGTGAACACGGGATGGACCGGGGGCCCGTACGGGGTCGGACAGCGCATCTCCCTCGCCCACACGCGCGCTCTCGTCCGTGCGGCGTTGAGCGGCGCCCTCGACCGCGCGGCGACGTATGTCGAGCCGGTCTTCGGTCTCGCCACACCCACCCACGTCCCGGACGTCCCCGCGGAGGTCCTGCAGCCGAGGGAGCAATGGGCCGATCCCGCGGCGTACGACACCCAGGCGGCCAGGCTCGCCCATATGTTTCGCGCCAACTTCGAGCGGTTCGCGGAATCAGCCGGCCGCGCGGTGCTGGACGCGGGGCCGCGGGCCGCGTAGTGGCATTCCCCGCCGGCTCGGCGTCCGCGGGCCGACCCCGTCCGGCATCCCTCTAATCGCCTCCCCCCCCCCGGAGAGCACGTGTCGCGTCGCCTGATCCTTCCCCTCGCCCTGATCGCCAGCGTCGAGGTCGTCGCGCTGGGCTCCGCCGCGTTTTCGCTCGCGCGACGGCCCCCGCCGTCGCCCCGCACTGGGCAGGGACCGGCACCCACGGTCGTCAATCAATTCATGTCGTACACGACCGCGACGAAGACCGTCACGCTCAAGATCTTCGCGGCCTTCAACAGCGTGCAGGGCGGCTTCAATTTCAACGGCGGATCGATGGGGAAGAGCACGATCACCGTGCCCCTCGGGTGGACCGTGAACGCCGACGTCGTGAACAAGGACGCGATCCCGCACTCCGCGATCATCATCGCGGATACGCGGCCCACGCTCCCCAACGCGCCCGATACGCCGGCGATCCAGCGCGCGTACACGGCGCATTTGACGGATGGGCTGCAGCCGCAGAACGGCGAGGACACCATGAACTTCACGGCGGCGCCCGCGGGGAACTACCTCCTCGCGTGCGGCGTGCCCGGCCACGCCCCGAGCGGTATGTACATCCGCTTCGTCGTCAGCGCCACCGCGACCACGCCGTCGTACGCGATGTGAGATCCCGCTCGTGACGCGGGGCGCCACGCAGTTCGAGATCATCCGCGACCCGCTCTGGAACAACATCCGCGTCGATCCGTTCGCGATGCGGCTCGTCGATACGCGCGCCGTGCAGCGCCTGCGCTACGTGCGGCAGCTCGGGCTCACCTATCTCGTCTACCCCGGCGCCACCCACTCGCGCTTCGAGCACGCGCTCGGCACCTATCATCTCGCGCGGCGGACGCTGGCGCTGCTCGGAGAGCGCGATCACTTCGCCGGGTGGCGATCCGATGAGGAGGCGATCGTCCGCGCGGCCGCGCTGCTGCACGACGTTGGGCACTATCCGTTCTCGCACGCGCTGGAGGAGATCGGCGCCGTGCACCACGAGATCGTCGCCCGTCCGCTCGTCACGGAGGGAGAGATCGCGGCCCTGCTGCGCTCGGAGCTGGGGTGGGCCGCGCCCCAGCGCATCATCGACCTCATCACGGGGGCGAGCGCGAGCCCCCTGCAGGGGCTGATATCCGGCTCGCTCGACCTCGACAAGATCGAGTACCTGAAGCGCGACGCTCTGATGTGCGGCGTGCCGTACGGCGAGATCGACGTCGACCGGCTGACGCATTCCATGGTGCTGCTCGATGACCCCGATACCGGTCGCCGCACGGTGGCCGTGGTCGAGAAGGGGCTCGCGGCGCTCGAATCGCTGCTGTTCGCGAAGTACCAGATGTACCGCAACGTGTACTGGCATCACGCCGTCCGCAGCGCGACCGCCATGTACAAGCGCCTCGTGGGTGATGCCCTCCGCTCCGGCGCGGTGTCGGACGCATTGATCGTCGCGTTCACGGATGAGGGCCTGCTGGACCACCTCCTGGCCACGCCGCACGCCCCACTCGTGCGCGCGCTCCGCGAGCGGCGTCTGTACAAGCGGGCGCTGGAGTGGCCCGCGTCGGATCTGCCGGATGGCGCGGGCGAATGGATCGCCACCGACCGGGCGCTCGCCGTGGCGGTCGAGGACCACCTGGCCGCCGCCGCGGGCCTGGCCCCCGGCGAGTTAATCCTCGACTACCCCGCCAAAACGCAGATGCTCGGGCTCGACATCCCCGTGCTGCGGCGCACCGGCCGGGTGGAGCGGTTGACGAGCGCGGGCTGGGAGGGCTCGATCAATCTCCCCTCGCTCTCCGACGAGCTCTATCGCTCGGCCCGCTGGCTCCGCGTGTTCACGGCGCGCCCGGTGACGCTCCCGGCCCTCCCCTTCCACGCATTGCTCACGAAGTCGCCGGACGCGGTCCGCTCGACGATCGGGTAGGGCAGCGCGGGACCGCATGCCACGAAGCTGCACGGGCCGACCCCCGTCGTCGTCGTATCGATGACCGGCACCCCGGCGGCCGCGGCGAACTCGCCCGTGATCCCGATGCTGTCACGGGCGCTCGTGTCGCTGAGCGGGATCTCGAATCCCGTCACGGCGAACACCCCGTGCACGCGCGTGGACGCCGTGGCGGTGAACGTCAGCGTCCCGCTCGTTTCCAGCAACACACCCGTGGGGCTGCACCCCGAGCACGTCGGTCCGAGCGCGCCCACGACGTAGAACTGGGTGGGGCCTGGGGCCGCGGTCGCGGTATCGGGATAGAGCGTATAGGTGCCGCGGTCCGGGATCCCCGAGTCCGCCCGAAAGAAGACCAGTGCGCCAGTCTGGCTCCCGATCCCCAAGCTGACCGCGAACCCGGTATCGGTGCCGTTTGCCTCCTGGATCTCCTGAAAGAGCGCCGGTCCGGTCAGCGAGTCGGTCACGGTACCCGTCACGGCCGCAGCAAACGATGAATCCGCGATCGTCGGCGCCGGCGTTGTCATCGTGGAGCTGCTGCCGCACGCGATCGCGCCGATCGCGCCGACCCCGGTCGCGCTCGCCAACGCCGCTGCCATCCACGCCCTCATGGCCTGCCCCCTGTGCAATCCCTGCGCCGCACGGGCGGCCGATGACCGCCGGTGATTGTGGCCAATACTGCCGATGGGATCCTACGCCCGCAAGCCGCCGACGTATAGAGCGCGCGCCCGACGCTGCGGCGCTGGAAGCGCGGGTGGACATACACGCAATGCGGATGTTCGCCATGGCGTTATCCCGGACCGGGTGAGGCGCCACGATACCTCACCACGATACCTCAATAGTCGGAATCGTGGCGTTCAGCGGACCGTGGAGCGGCGTCGGCCACGACCCACCAGGTAATGCAAGCGCACGACGCCATTGGCGAACCGCCGGCTGCCCTTGAGCGTCAGGCGGATCTCCCGACGGCGCGGATCCAGCAGCGGAATCCCCTCGCCGATGAGCACGGGCACGACATGGATAATCAGCTCGTCCAGTGCACCCGCATCGAGAAACGCGCCGATCAACTCTCCGCCGCCCATGTGCCACACGGTGCGGCCGCGTTGGCGGCGGAGCCGCCGAGCAAACCCGCGCACGTCGTGGCTGACGAAGGCGACATTGGGTGGCGTGGGCGGGGGTGGGTGGCGCGAAAAGACGTACGTCTGCTTGCCGGGGACGTTATGCTGTCCGAACCCTACCATGAAGTCGTACGTCTTCCGTCCCATTACGACCGTATCGACGGACCGGTCGAACGCCGCATAACCGTAGTTGCCCTTGGGCCGCGGCCGGTCGAGCCAGCCGACGTCCCCATCCGGTCGAGCGATGAACCCATTGGCGCTGGTCGCAAGGTACGCAATGATTTTCCGCATGACAGTGCTCCGCGCCTCGCTCGGCATCACGTCAGCCACAATCGCATCGACGCGCTCGACCCTCACCGTCTATGCAAACGGGGCCATGCGCGTCATCGGCATGGCCCCGTCGTCACAGCGATGACCGCGGCGGCCCTACCTCACCCGCACTCCGAGAACCCGCACACGTGACACTTCATGCAGCTCTCCGCGAACTCGAGCTGCGACCCGCAATCGGGGCAGGTCCCGATGAACGACGACACGCCCGTCCCGGGCACCGACAACGCCCCCTGCGCCGCCGTGCCATTGCCCGCGGCCACCGCGCCCGATGGGGGCGCCGCGGCGGGCGCCGCCACGTCGTCCAGCACCGGGACCCCCGCATTCGGCGTCGTCAGCCCGCCCAGAAGGTCCTGCTGCTGGCCCTGCGTCCGGTCCCGCCACCACTCCTCGAGCGCCAACCCGATCGCGTCCGGCACCGAGAGGATCTTCTTTGGTCCCACGCCCACCGCGCGATCCGAGCTGATCCCGCGCAGCTGACGATGGATCGCCGGCAGCGGGATCCCCGACCGGAGCGCCAGCGAAATGAGCCGGCCGATCGCCTCCGCGTCCGCCATCGCGGCGCCACCCGCTTTCCCGAGATTGATGAACACCTCGAATGGCTGGCCCCGCTCGTCTTCGGTGATATTGATGAACATCGTCCCGAGCGGCGTCTCGTACCGCGTCGTCAATCCGCGCAGCTTGTCCGGCCGCGACCGCTTCGCCCGCCGCTGCAGATTCTCCGCCTCGGCATCGTATAGCGCCCGCTTCAACCGGTCGATCTCGGCCATGAGCTCCGTGATCTGCCCCTGCAGCTCGCCCATCTCCCGCCGATCCACGGCGGACGCGCTCGCCGTTCCGCCCTGCTCCCGCTCGGCCTTGGCCTTCTCCGTCGCGCCGGTCGATAGCACCTGATTATCACGCGACCCGTCGCGATAGACCGTCACACCCTTGCACTTGAGCTCGTACGCGAGCTCATAGATCGACCGTACGTCCTCGACGGAGGCGGTGTGCGCGAAGTTCGTCGTCTTGCTGATGCCGGAATCGCAGTGCTCCTGGAACGCCGCCTGCATCCGCACGTGCCACTCCGGCGCGATCCGGTTCGCCGTCACGAAGACGCGCTGCCATTTCACGGGGACCTCGGGCAAGTCGATGCGCCCTTCCCGCGCGATTTGCTCCATCAGCGAGTCCGAGTACCACCCCTCGCGCTCGGCGATGGCCACGAAGTCCTCGTTGACATCCGGCATCATCACGCCCGCCTGGTTCCGCATGAACGCCACCGCGAACAACGGCTCGAGCCCCGAGGAGCACCCGGCGATGATCGAGATCGTCCCCGTCGGCGCGATCGTCGTGACGTTGCAGTTCCGATAGAGCTGCATCGGCCGGATCCGCTTGCCCGCCGCGTCGCGCGCGCACGTCTCGTCCGGCCCCCAGATCGACCGCGCCCACTCCGGGAACGGCCCGCGCTCGTGCGCGAGCCGCTCGCTCTCCCGCTTCCCCTCGATGTCGAGGAAGGCCATCACCTTCCGCCCCAAATCCACACCCTCGGGCGAATCGTACGGAATCCCCAGGCGCACCAGCGCATCGGCAAACCCCATGAGACCGAGCCCGATGCGCCGGATGCGCTTGGAGAGCGCCTCGATCGCCGGCAGCGGGTAGGTGTTCGCGTCGATGATGTTGTCGAGGAAGTGCGTCGAGAGATGGATGTCCCGCCGGAATGCATCCCAGTCGAGTTGCCCGTCCTTGACGTGGTACCCGACGTTGACGCTCCCGAGGTTGCACACGTCGTAGGGCCCGAGCGGCTGCTCGCCGCACGGGTTCGTCGCCTCGTAGCTGAAGAGGTGCGGGACCGGGTTGTACCGGTTCGCCTCATCGACGAAGAAGCAGCCCGGCTCCCCCGTGCGCCACGCGCCCAGGATCATCCGGTCCCACACCATCGTCGCATCGAGCTGCCCGACGACCGCCCCACTGTGCGGATCGATGAGGTCGTAGTTGCGCTCGTCCCGCAACGCCTGCATGAACGCCTCGGTGATCGCGACCGAGATGTTGAAGTTCGTCACCTGCGTGAGATCCTCCTTGCAGGTGATGAAGTCCATGATGTCGGGATGATCGACGCGCAGGATCCCCATGTTCGCGCCGCGGCGCGTCCCCCCCTGCTTCACCGCGTCCGTCGATGCGTCGTACAGCTTCATGAAGGACACCGGCCCCGATGCCACGCCGGTCGTCGACCGCACGATCGATCCCTTCGGCCGCAGCCGCGAGAATGAGAATCCCGTGCCGCCGCCGCTCTGGTGAATCAACGCCATCGCCGTCAGCGTGTCGTAGATCCCGTCCTTGCCGTTCGACAGCGCGTCCGCCACCGGCAGGACGAAGCACGCCGAGAGCTGCCCCAGCGGCCGCCCCGCATTCATGAGCGTCGGCGAGTTCGGCTCGAAGCGGCGCTCCGTCATGAGCCGGTAGAAGTCCTCCGCCACCGCCTGCACCACCGCCTCACTCGCCCCGTACCGGCGATCCGCCTCCGCCACCACCGACGCGACACGCCAGAACATCCCCTCGGGAGTCTCGATCGGCTCTCCCGCCTCATCCTTCACGAGATAGCGCTTCGCCAACACCGTGCGCGCGTTCTGCGACAGTGCTGCCGGACCCGGTGGCGTGGTGGACAGTGGCATGCGACGGTGCTCCAAAAGTAGAGACGATTGTCCAGCAATCACGGGCGACAAGGGCGGTATGCTATCGCCGCTTTGCAAGCCACGCTATAGAAAGATAAAGCATTTTGCGGCATTGTGTTACGTTATCAACATCACAACGCGAAATCCACGCGGCCTTTTCCACCCTAGTACCCTATGGCGCCACCGCTGGCGCGGGGATCCACCACCCCTTCGTACCCCCCGCCGGGCACCCGGAGAATCCCCACGCACGTCCCGCTCGCTTCCCCCGCAGCCACGTGATGCCCCATCGCGCGCAGCGAGTCGACCCCAGCCGCCGACAGCGCCCCCACGTCATAGCGCAACGTATCCGGCACGGCTTGATGATGGATGCGCGGAGCCGCCATCGCCACTGCCAGCGTCAGATGCCGGTCCACGACGTCCAGTATCACCTGCGCCGTGCTCGTAATGATGCGCGGCCCGCCGCGCCCGCCGACGACCAGGAGCACCCGGCCCAGGGAATCGAGCACGATCGTCGGTGACATTGAGCTCAGCATCCGCTTCCCCGGAGCGATCGCGTTCTGCGGACCCTGGACCAATCCATACAGGTTGGGCGCGCCCGGCTTCGCGCTGAAGTCGTCCATATCATCGTTCAGAAAGAAGCCCGCCCCGCGCACGTACACCCCCGATCCGTAGAGGTCGTTGATCGTCGTCGTCGTGGCCACCGCGCTCCCCTCCGCGTCGACGACCGAGTAATGCGTGGTCTGCGCCCCCTCGGCCAGAGCGGCCATCAGGGCCGGAGTCGGCAGCGCACGGTCGGGGCGGATCGTCGACCGCAGGCGACGGGCGTATCCCGTGTCCGTCAGCTGCCCGACCGGCACCGGGACGAAATCCGGGTCGCCCAAGCGGTCGTTCCGATCGATGAACGCGCGCTGGAATACGTCGCTCAATATGTGAGCGTATGCCGCGCTCCCCATCGGCGGCAGCGAGTCGTACGTCTCGAGAGCGTTGAGCGCTTCCGCGATCGTGACGCCGCCCGACGACGAAGGCGGCATCGTGAGCAACGTGTCGCCGCGGTACGTCGACACGAGCGGGATGTGCCGCACGACACGATAGCGCTCGAGATCCCTGCGCGTGATCAGACCGCCGCCCACGCGCTCCTCGGCCACGATCGCATCGGCGATCGCCCCGGCGTAAAACGCCCCTGCGCCCTGCTGCGCGATGAGGTCGAGCGTGCGCGCCAGCTCGGGCTGCACCAGAACCGTCCCGACGGCGAGCGGCGACCCAGCCGGAAGGAAACGGTCCCGCCCCGCAAAGCGGCCGATCAGCGGCGCGGCGCGCTGGAGCGATTGATGCAATGCGCTGTCCACCACGAACCCATCGCGCGCGAGACGGATCGCCGGCGCCATCACGCGGGCCAGCGTCAGCCGTCCGAAAGCCGCCTCCGCCGCCGCGAGACCCCCGACGGATCCGGGGACTGCGGCCGCCCGGTAACCGACAACACTCTCGTGCGTCGGCCGCCCGTCCGGTCCGAGATACATGTCGCGCGTCGCCGCGCCCGGCGCGACCTCACGGTAGTCGAACGCCGCCGACCGGCCGTCCGCCAGGCGCACCACCATGTACCCGCCGCCCCCGATGTTTCCGGCCTCCGGGTACGTGACGGCCAGCGCAAATCCTACCGCGACCGCCGCATCGACCGCGTTGCCTCCCCCGCGCAGGATCTCCATCCCCGCCGCCGATGCGAGGCCGCTGTTGCTCACGACCATGGCGGCGGGCGCGGTGACCGCCCGACCCCGAATCAGGACCGAATGGTCGTCGATGCGGGCGCCGGTCGCCGGCCTGGTCGGCGTCGATCTCGCTCCCGCTCCGCCCGAGGCGCAACCTGCAAGCAGGACACCGAAGAGCGCGCGGACGACATCCGCCTTGTGACGCACGAGCATCTTTCGATAACTTAGCCCTCACCCTGATGCCGCGACAGGCGAACGCCGACGCTGCGCACTCCCACCCCGCCGACCTCAGTCTGACCGAGCGGCGGAATCCGCGAACCGCGACGATCGATCTTGCGACCCCGCGCGAGATCGTCGACCTGATGTGCGCCGAGGACGCACGCGTCCCGGCCGCCGTCGCCGCGGTGGGTGATGCCATCGCGCGCGCGATCGAGATGGCGGACGCCACGTGGCGTGCCGGAGGCCGGCTGCTCTACGTCGGTGCCGGGAGCTCGGGACGGCTCGGCGTCCTCGACGCCGCCGAATGCCCGCCGACATTCGGCACCGAGCCCGAGCTGGTGCAGGCGATCATCGCCGGCGGCGCTCCGGCGCTGACCCGGGCCCAGGAGGGGGCCGAGGACCGGGCCGAGGACGGAGCCTTCGACCTCGACGCCCGCGGATTGTCGGAACGCGACTTCGTCATCGGGATCGCTGCCTCCGCGACGACGCCCTACGTGCGTGGCGCCCTCTCGCACGCCCACGTTCTCGGCGCGCACACCGCGATCGTCACCGCGTCGCCGCCGCCGCCCGAGGTCCAGGCGCTGGTCGACTTCGCGATCGTGCCAATCGTCGGACCGGAGGTCATCACCGGATCGACCCGACTCAAGGCGGGAACGGCGACCAAGCTCGTGCTCAACATGATCACCACGGGGGCGATGATCCGACAGGGCAAGGCGTACGGCAATCTGATGGTCGACCTCCGCGCGACGAACACCAAGCTGACCTCCCGGGCCGAGCGGATCGTGGCGGAAGCCAGCGGGATCTCCCGTGACGCGGCGCGCACCGCTCTCGCCGCGGCGGGCGGCAGCGCGAAGACGGCGATCGTCATGGAACGACTCGGGATCTCCCGCGACGCGGCCGAGCAGCGCCTCGCGGACGCGGACGGCATGATCCGCCGCGTAGTTCCGGGCCCGCCCCCTCCTGTCGCGTAGCGACGGCTCTCCTCTCTTCTCTCTCCCCTCTCCTCTCTAAGATGTCGTCGGACATCTTCGTCGGTCTCATGTCCGGCACGTCGCTCGATGGCATCTCCGCGGCCGTCGCGCGCCTCGGTGTGACATTGCCGGCCGGCACGGCGCCGGGGTACCACTGCGAGCTCCTGGGCGCCCTCACCCGTCCCTATGCGCCCGCCGAGCGGGAGCGCATCGAGCGCGCGATCGTCGCCGGGGCGAGCGCCGCGGAGTGGTGCCGGCTCAACTTCGACATTGGTGCGTGGCTCGCGGACACCGCCGCCGCGGTGCTCACCGAGTCCGGCGTGCCGCGCCGCGAGGTTCGCGCCATCGCCTCGCATGGACAGACGGTCTGGCACGAGGGGGCCCGGGCGACGTGGCAGATCGGAGAGGCCGCGGTCATCGCGGAGCGGCTGGGACTGGCCGTCGTGAGCGATTTTCGTGTCCGCGACGTCGCCGCCGGCGGACAGGGCGCGCCCCTCGTGCCGATCGCCGACGCCCTGCTCTTCGCGTCCCCCACGGCCCGGCGCGCCCTGCAGAACCTGGGCGGGATCGCCAACGTCACGGTCGTTCCTCCGACGCCCGTCGGCGTCGATCCCCTCGGGCGGCTCGATGCCGTGCGCGCGTTCGACACGGGGCCCGGGGTGATCGTGATCGATGCCGTGACGCGCTCGCTCCGTCCCGGGCTCCCCTTCGACATCGACGGCGCGCTCGCGCGCGAGGGGCGCCCGATCCGCCCGGTCGTCGATGCCCTGCTCGGACATCCGTATTTCGCCGCTCCGCCGCCAAAATCCACCGGACGGGAGCTCTTCTCCGCGGCCTACGCGGCGGATGTCATCGCCCGGTGTCGGACCGCCCGGCCCGCGGCAAGCGACGCCGACATCGTCGCGACGGCGGTGGCCCTCACGGCACGCAGTGCGTCGGATGCGTATCGCCGGTTCATTCCGGAGCCCGTGAACGAGATTTTCCTCTCTGGCGGCGGCACGAGGAATCCCGCGCTCGTCGCGGCGCTTGCCGCCGAGCTCGCGCCTGCCCGCGTGCGGCTATTCAGCGACGTCTATTTCGACGATGCCGCGAAGGAGCCGGTCGCCTTCGCCCTGCTCGGCTATCTGCATGTGCACGGTCAACCCGGCAACGTCCCGCGCGCCACCGGCGCGCGAGGTCCCCGTGTGCTCGGGGTCCTGACGCCCGCGTGACCGCCGTCGGGTCCGCCGCGCCCGCCGCCGCTGCATCATCGCCGGAACAGACCGCGCACGCGGCGCCAGAGTCGCGCGAGGAGGCCCCATCGCTCGCTCCGGCGCCGCGGGACCACGAGCGGACCGAGCACCATGGGGCGAGCGGGCGTGCCCGGCAGGGCGTCGCCCTCGAGACGAGCAACCACTACGGTCACGTTGTCCGGGCCCCCACGCGCATTTGCGCCCGCAATGAGCTGGACGCACGCCGCCGCCACATTTGGCGCGCTCTCCACCATCTGCGCGATCTCCGACGCGCGCACCACCCCCGTCAAGCCATCGGTACAGAGGACCACGGCGTCGCCCCGCTCCAGCGCATGCGTTGTGACATCGACCGTCACTGCCGGCTCCGGCCCGAGCGCCTGCAGGATGATGTTGCGTCGCTCGGACTGCTCCGCTTCCGCGGGCGTGATCTCGCCGGCATCGACCAGGCGCTGCAGCAGAGACTGGTCTTTCGTGAGCTGCCGCGCCTGCCCTTTCCGGATGAGGTACGCGCGGCTGTCCCCCACCTGTGCGACCACGAGCGCGGTGCCCCAGATGCCCGCCACCGTCGCGGTCGTCCCCATGCCGCGGGTCGCGGGATGCTCGACCGCGTATTGATGGATCCGCTCGTTGGCGATCGACGTCGCGGCGCTCAGGATCTCCGCGAACGTCGCGGGATCCGAGCTGGTCGACTCGCCCCACTCCGCACGCACGTGCGTGAACACCGCATCGATCGCCATGGTGCTCGCGATCTCGCCGGCCGCCGCTCCGCCCATGCCGTCCGCCACCATGAGCAGCAGTCCGCGCGGCCCGATCGCGCGGGGGGCACCGTCCACCGGACTCATCGCCTGAGTCTCGGCCAGATCGGCCACCAGGAACGCATCTTCATTGTGCTCTCGCGCACGCCCCACATCGGTGCGCGCGCAGAGACCGACGATGACGTCGCTCACGCTTGATAGTAACTTTGCCGCGATGCGACATATAGTGGCACGCACCCTGGCAGTCGCGGTCGCCGGGGCATGCGGTGCGGGATGTGCGTCCGCACGGCGGGCCGTGCCGCCGCCCCAGCCGCTCGCGGCGCCCGCGCGCCACCGGGCGCCGCCGCTGCCGCCCATTCCCAACGTCACGGGCCCGCTCGCCATCACGGTCGTCTATCCCCGGCTCGGAGCGACCATCGCGGCGCGGGACTCGACCTTCATTTTCGGCTCGGTGGGCACGGGCGACGCGACGCTGACCATCAACGGGTTCCCCGTCCCCGTCAAACCGAACGGTGCCTTTCTGGCCTGGCTCCCGCTGCCCGACAGCGCTCTGTCGCGCTACGACCTCGTCGCGACGCGCGGCAGCGATACGGTTCGCCTGAGCCACGCCGTCGTCCTTCCCACCGCGCCCCGCGGTGATACCGCGACCGACTCGACGGCCCTCCCGCGGGCATTCCCTGACAGCGGTCGTCTCGTCGCGCTCGACGACACGAGCTCGAAAGTGGATGACACCGATCGCGTCGTCATTGCCCGCCCCGTTCCGGCGGGGACCTATAAATGGTTTCTCCTGCCGGGCACGGTCGTTGAGGTCGTCGGACGCGTCGCCGGCTATACGCGTGTGCGGCTGGATTCCGCACTCGATGTCTGGGTCGCCACCGGCGGAACCCGCTTCACTCCCGTGCCGCCGCGACCGTCGCCGCTCCACCGGCTCGCCGGCCCCGTGCGCGTCACCCCCGGACCCGGGTGGGTCGATGTGGCGCTCTCGACCGGTGACCATCCGCCGTTTGCCATCGAGGAGAGTGGTCATGACCTGGTGGTCACGCTCTACGGCACCCAGGCGACCCCCGACGCCATCCAATACCTCACCGACACGACCGGGCGGCCGCTCGTGCGTGCCATCACCTGGTCCCAGGAGACCAGCGACCGCACGCGCGTCACGATTCATCTGTCCGCCGCGCCCTACGGATATCTGCCGATCGGGACCGGCGCGGGGCTCGTGCTCCGCATTCGCCGGCCCCCAGCGGTCGACTCCGCCGCGCCGCTCGCCGGACGATTGATCGTGATCGACGCCGGGCATCCGCCCGCCGGCGCCACGGGCCCCACCGGACTGTACGAGGCCAACGTCACACTCGCCGTGAGCAACGTCCTGCGCGACGCCCTCATCGCCCGAGGAGCGGTCGTCGTCATGACGCGCACGACCGCCGATCCCCTGCCGCTGGCGTCACGTCCCGTCATCGCGCGCCGCGCGAACGCGGATGTCCTCGTCTCGGTGCACCTCAACGCGCTGCCCGACGGCACCAACCCGTTCACGGCACCCGGCACGAGCACCTACTTCTTCCAGCCGCACTCGATCGCCCTCGCGCGCGCCGTGCAGGCAGCCGTCGTCCGTCACCTCGGCTTGCGCGATCTCGGGATCTTCGCGAGCAACCTCGCGCTCGTGCGTCCCACCTGGATGCCCGCCGTGCTCTGTGAAGGCGCCTTCATCATCATTCCCGAGCAGGAGGCGGCACTACGGACGCCAGCCTTCCAACAGGCGTACGCTGACGGAATCGCCGACGGCCTCGAGGACTACTTCCGGGCGCTCGCGACCGGGGCGGGACCGGCGTGAGGCCGCGGCGTGCGACCGCCATTGCCGCCGCCCTGGTACTCGGATTCGCCCCACGTATCGGAGCCCAGGTGGACCCGAGCGACCATTGGGAGACGCTCATCACGCAGCATTTTCACCTGCATTTTACGCCGCCCCTCGAGGTCGCGGCGCGACGCGCGGCGGTCAACGCGGAGCGAGCGTATGCCGCCCTCGCGCGCGAGCTCGTGCCCCCACGCGAGCCGATCGACATCGTCCTCTCCGACGCCGTCGATTTTACCAATGGCTCGACGACGCCGTTCCCGACGAACCACATCATTCTCTTCGCCCACCCGCCGGTCGACGCCCAGACGCTCCGCTTCTACGGCGACTGGAATGCCCTGCTCATTCAGCACGAGCTGACGCACGTTTTCCACCTCGACCGCGCCCGCGGATGGTGGGCGGTCGCGCAGCACGTCTTCGGCCGGAACCCGCTCGTCATGCCGAACCTCTATACGCCCGCATGGCTGACGGAAGGCCTCGCCGTTTACTATGAGTCGCGCCTGACCGGATTCGGCCGAATCGCCGGGACCGCGCACCGCACCATCGCCGCCGCCGCCGCCGCCGATGCGGACCTGCCCCGGCTCGACCAGCTAAGCCTTCTGGCCCCGGAATGGCCCAATGGCAACGGCGCCTATGCCTATGGGTCTCTCCTCTTTCAATACCTCTCCGACACGCGCGGGGCCGCGACGGTCCCGCGCTTCGTCGAGATCTCGAGCGCGCAGACGATTCCGTTCCTGCTCGACCGGTCGTCGCGCCGGGCGTTCGGCATCAGCTTCGAGGACGCGTGGCGGGAGTGGCGCGACTCCGTGCGGCAGGCGGTCGCGTCGTCGACCGCGGGATTGACCCTCCCGCTCCGGACGCTCACGCATGAGGGGAATGAGGCCCTCTTCCCGCGCTGGCTGAATGACACGTCGCTGATTTACACCGCCGATAACGAGCGCGAGCTGCCGGGCCTCTATAGCGTCACGTCCGGTGGACGGGAGCAGCGGCTCGATCGCCGGAACGATGTCGAGCCCAACACCCCGGTCCCGGTTGCCGCGGGGCGCGCCGGCGATTCGGGAATACCGGTCGCCGACGATGTGATTTTCAGCCAGCTCGATTTCACGTCGCCGTACGACCTGCGGGCCGATCTCTATCGCACGCACGCCGGGCACACTGTCCGCCTCACGCACGGCGCACGCCTCTCGTATGCCGACTCGCGCGCCGACGGCCTCATCGTGGCCGTGCAGGCGATTCCCGCCTCGACGCGCCTCGTGCTGCTCGGTCCGGCCCCGGACACCGGTTCGCTCTTGCGGGCGCGGGACCTCCGTCTCCGCGCCCTGACAGGGTCATCTCCCGACACGCAATGGTCCGAGCCGCGGTGGGCGCCCGACGGCGCTCGCATCGCGGCCGTTCGCTGGTTGCGCGGCGGATACTCGGAGATCGTCGTCCTCGACACGACCGGCATCGTCGCCCTGGTCGTCACGCGCACGCAGGCCGTCGAGAGCTCGCCCGCCTGGACGCCCGACGGGGAGCACATCCTGTTCACCTCCGACCGGACGGGCCGGACCGAGGTGTACGTCGCGACCCTCGACCGACCGGGCGGCGCCCCGCGCGTGGCCTTGCTGGGAGGCGCCGGAGCAGGTGTCTTCTATCCCGCGCCATCCCCGGACGGTCGGGATCTCGCGGTCGCCGCGTATCGGGGCAGCGGATACCATATCGCCGTCACGCCCCTCGATCTGGCCTCCGCCACGCCCGTTAACGCTGATTCTGTCCCCGCACCGGCGATTCCAGTACCGCCCGTCGAGCAGGATACGTCGCCCGCCCATCGGTACAACTCCTGGCGTGGACTCATCCCGCGCTACTGGACGCCGGTGACGGGGACGTCGGACCAGGGCTATTTCGAATTGGGGCTGTTCACATTGGCGTTCGATGCGGTGACCCGGAATGCGTACGTCTTCCAGGCGCTGTACAACGTCAGGCAACCGGCGGAGCCCGACGTGTCGTTCGCCTACGCGTTCCGCGGGCTGGGGAATCCCGTGCTGGACGCGGGGGCCGCGCTCTCGTGGGACCACGAGCGCGTCGCGGACCAGAACGGAAACACCATCGGGCTCCTGGTCCACCAATCGACCACGCTCTCACTGGCCGAGACCCTGGTCTGGCCGGCCGAGCGGACGAGCGCGGCGTGGTCGATTGGCGCGCAATTCGAGTTTCGCGACTATCACACCACGCCGGCGGCAATCATCGGACTTCTGAGTCCCGTGTTCACGTCCCATCCGTTTTATCCCTCCCTGTTCACCACCGTCAGTTGGGCCAATCCACAATACCCCGATCGTGCCATCTCGCCGGAGAACGGGGTCTCGCTGACGGCTACCGGGCAGGAGCAGTGGCAGCCCGGCGCCACCGGCGGCGGCTCGGTCGGCGGCGCCGCGCCGAGCCTGATCGGAATCGCTGACGCGTATCACGCGCTCCCGTTTGGCGGATACGCGCACCAGGTGATTGCGCTACGCGTCGCCGCGGGCTGGGAGGGCACCAACGCGTCATCGACGTTCTCCGCCGGCGGCACGAACGGCACGGCGCTGCTGCTCGTCCCCGGCGTCAGCGTCGGCGAGCAGACGCAGGTCTTCGGCGTGCGCGGCTACGGCGCCGGCTCCGCGCGGGGAACGAATGCCGTGGCGGCCTCCGCCGAATATCGGCTTCCCCTCGCCATGCCCGGTCGCGGATTCCACCTGCTGCCCGTGTTCCTCGGCCGGGTCTCCCTCGCCGCCTTCGCCGATGCGGGAGAAGCCTGGTGCCCGGCGACCGGCGGCAGCCTGCCCCCCGCGTGCTCGGCACAGGACGCCCAGCGCCGACTGATGTCGTCCGTCGGCTCGGAGATCGATCTCGACACGGGCCTCCAATACGACGTTCCGTTTCGATTCCGCGTGGGCTTCGCGGTACCGACTGCGAATCGCGCGTTCTTCGGCAACGCCGCTGTGAGCCCGTACCTGGGGTTCGGCTACTCGTTCTGACCGGGCGCCCCGGTGCGGGCGCTATATTGTCTCAGCGCGCCGCCCAACCGGATGCGATCCCTTTCCACTCTCCTCCCGTATCTGCGCCCGCACCGGAAAACCCTGGTGTTGGGGCTCGTGCTGGTCGTGGCCGCCTCCGCGCTCACCACGGTCACTCCGTGGTTTCTGCGGGCCGCCATCGATGGCATGACGCACCGCGTCGCCGCACTCCGTATCTGGGAGCTGGCTCTGGGCATGGTCGCCACCGCACTCGCGGGCGGGGCGTTCCGGTACGGCATGCGCGAGGCCCTCAACGGCGTGAGTCGCAGAGTCGAGTACGACCTCCGCAACGCCCTGTTCGCGCACCTCGAGACGCTCGACGCGGCGTATTTCGCCCGGACGCGCACCGGCGACATCATGGCGCGCCTCACGAACGACCTGAGTGCGGTGCGTATGGCGGCCGGTCCCGCGATCATGTACCTCGTGAATACCATCGCGGGTGGCCTGTTCGCGCTCGCGTTCATGCTGCAGATCAGCCCGCGCCTGACCGGGATCGCGCTGCTGCCCCTGGTGCCGCTTCCGTTCATCATGGTGCGCCTGGGCCGCGTCATCCACGATCGCTTCGAGTCGGTGCAGCAACATTTCAGCACGATCACGACGCACGTCCATGAGAATCTGTCGGGGACGCGCATCGTCCGCGCCTACCGTCAGCAGGGGCCGGAGCTCGAGCGCTTCGCGCGCCTCAACGACGAATACGTCGCGCGCAATATGAGCCTCGTCCGGCTCTACGGGGCGATGAATCCCGGCTTCGCGGTGCTGGCGGGCCTCGCGGCCGTCGCCGTTCTCGGCGTCGGCGGGACGCTCGTCCTCCACGGGACGATCACCGTCGGTGCCTTCGTCGCGTTCGGATTCTACCTGGCCACGCTCACGTGGCCCCTGATCGCGCTCGGGTGGGTCATCAATCTGTTCCAGCGCGGGGGCGCATCGATGGGCCGGTTGAACGAGATCTTCGCCGCGCGCGCGGCCGTGGCCTCGCCGCCGCAGCCCCGGGCGCTGCCGAGCGCGCACCGCGGGCGATCGATCGAGTTTCGCGGCGTCGGCTTCTACTACCCCGTGAGTGCCGATGGAGATCAACCGTCGACCGCGCCGCCGCGGTGGGTGCTGCGCGACATCTCGTTCAGGGTTCCCGCCGGAGCCACGTTGGGAGTGGTGGGCGCGACGGGGAGCGGGAAGAGCGCCCTGCTCGATCTCATTCCGCGGTTCTACGATCCGCAGGAAGGCGAGATCCGGATCGATGATGTCCCGCTCCGCGAGCTGTCGCTGGGAGAGCTGCGAGCGAATATCGGCGCCGTGCCGCAGGAGAGCCTGCTCTTCAGCGATACGATCGCGACCAACCTCGCCTACGGGCTTCCGTCCGATGACCCGCTCCTCGGACGGCCGAACGGCGCCGGAGCGTCCGAGACCCAGTGGGCCGCGCGTATCGCGCAGCTCGACGCGACCGTGGCCGATTTCGCCGGCGGCTACGACACCATGCTCGGCGAACGCGGAATCAACCTGTCCGGCGGGCAGAAGCAGCGTGCGGCGCTGGCGCGCGCGCTCGCGCGCCGGCCATTGATCGTCCTGCTCGATGACGCGCTGTCAGCGGTGGACACGGATACGGAGGCGCAGATCCTCCACGGCCTCGCGACCGCCCTGTCGGGACGCACGGCCCTCATCGCGTCGCATCGGGTGAGCGCCATTCGGGATGCGACGTGGATCATCGTGCTCGACGAGGGACGCATTGTCGAGCAGGGCCGCCACGGGGACCTCATGGCGGCCGGCGGACGCTACGCGTCGCTGCTCCGGCGCCAACAACTCGTCGACGCGATCGAGAGCGACGCGGCGTGACCGCACCCCCCGCCCGACTCCCCTGCGTGGTCATCGTTGAGGACAACGCGGACGTGGCCGACGTGCTCCGGTTCTATTTCGGCGCGGCGGGTTACGAGACGCACGTCGCCACCTCGGCCGCAGCGGCGGTCGCCGCGTGCGAGGCGGTCGCCGAGCGGGGGGTCGTCGCCGATCTGATGCTGCTCGACCTCTCCCTCCCCGATGCCGGGGGGCTCGTCGCTCTCGAAGCGACCACGGCATTGGGCGCCCGGCCGCGCGTCACGATTGCGCTGACGGGTCATGCGGATCCCGGAACCGCCGCCGAGTGCCACGCTGCGGGATGCCGCGACGTGATCGTCAAGCCCGTGAGCATGCGGGACCTCGTGACCCGGGCGGCCGCGTGGCTCGCGTAGAGCCCGACCGCCGCCAGCGGCGCCGGGCCGGCACGTGGCTTCGGTGGTACTACCGGCTCAAGTACTATCCCTTTCGCCGCGAGCGACGTGCGCGCGACGGCCAGCGTGGACTGCTCGCGCTCCAGATCGATGCGCTCTCCTACGCCGACCTCCGCCGCGCGATTCGCCTGGGCTATTGCCCCACGATTGCCCGACTCCTGCGCGAGGAGGGATACGCCCTGCGCCGGTGGTTCTGCGGCCTGCCATCGACGACCCCGTATTGCCAGGCGGGGATCTTCCACGGAGAGAACCAGGGAATTCCGGCGTTTCGCTTCTATGACAAGGCGCTCCGCCGCGTCATCACGTGCAACGCGCCCGAGGGCGTGCAATACATCCGCGACCGGATCACCGCGCCCGGCGCCCTCGCGGGAGGGTCGAGCTACGTCAATCTCCTCGACGGGGATGCGCAAACGGTTGCCTTCACGATCGCGACCCGCGAGCGACTCTCCGTATATCGGCGGCTCGGAGGGAGCCGCATGCTCCTGCTCATCGCGCTCCACCCCGTGCGCCTCGTCCGGATGCTGGTCCAGGCCGTCCTCGAATGGGTGCGGGAAGAGGGGGAGCGCCTGTGGGGGGAGATCGCACGGCGCACGACGCACGCCGAGGGGATCTTTCCGTTTCTGCGAATCTTCACCAACGTGGTCGTGCGCGAGCTGCAGACGATGGCGATGCTGCTCGACCTCTACCTCGGCGTGCCGGTCATTTACAGCACGTTCATGCAGTACGACGAGCTGGCCCACCATTTTGGGCCGACCAGCCGACAGGCGCTCTCGGACCTCCGCCGGACCGACGCCCGCATCAAGGAGCTACTCCGGATGATCCGCGCGGTCGCCGGCCGCGGATACGACGTCGTGCTCCTCTCCGATCACGGGATGACCCCGGCGGTGAGCTATCGCGTGGAATACGGCGAGTCCCTCGGCCGAACGCTCGAACGGATCCTGGCCGACGATCCGGCGCCGGGCGGCCACCCCCCGCTGCACGCGGTCGCGAGCTTCGCCGACGGCAGCGAGTACGCCGACGTCGGTGCGCGGGTGCTGGAGACGACCGCGCTCGTGACCTCGCCGCGCCTCGCGTCACTTCGGCGCGGCCTCCGCAGGGGGCGGGATTGGCTCCGCCGCCATTACGGCCTTCGCGAGCTGGTCCTGCCCGAGAAATACCGCATCGACGCCGCGAACGCCGTCGTCGTGACGTATTCCTCGTGTCTCGCCCAGGTGTACTTCGCCGAGGAGGCCCGCGCGCTGCAGCATCCCGACATCCTCGGGGATGTGCGCCGCGCGAGGGTATACACCGCGCTCCTCGCGCACCCGGGGATCGGCCTGCTTGCGGTGCGCGCCGGGCGCGCGATCCATCTCGAGAGCCGCGCCGGGCGGGCGACGCTGTGTGCTGGCACGCTGCACGTGATCGCGGGCCGGGATCCGCTCGAGCCGTACGGCACGGGCCCCGTCATCCACGCCGCGGTGCTGGCGATGGTGCAGCAACCCAACGGCGGCGACATCGTCCTCTTCGGCGCCTACGACGGCTACGACATCGTGTCCTTCGATGACCAGGTCGGCGGTCACGGCATCGTGGGCGGCGACCAGGCACACCCGTTCATCATCGCCCCCGCGGCTCTCGAGCTCGGACGCGAGCGCCTCGACGACGCCCGCGACATCCACCGCGCCGTGATGCTGCGTTACGCCGCCTCCGGCGAAGGACCCTCCGGCGCCGCGACGGGCGCGGCTGCGGCGACGATCGACCGGAACGTCTCCCCGCTCAGCTCCATCGGCTCCGCGACCGCTGCCGACCGGCGCTGAACCCCCTGCACGACGTCCGCGACGGCACCGAGCGGCGCATCCGCCTGGGCGGTGACATCAACGGCCCAGGCACCCCGGTCCCGTCCCTTGACCGCATGCCGGTAGGTCGCCGTGTAGATCGTATACCGAGCGCCCGCCCCCCCGGTCGGCTGGTCGCCGGGCTCCGCCGCCTCCGCGACGATCGCGACGCCGCGGTCGGTCGGCCCCTGCCGGATCGGAGAGAACAGATACACGGCAGCGACACGCTCGGGGGCAACGTGCTCCGCGACCGCGCGCAGGAACCGCTCATCGATGACACCGATGCTCATGGCGGGCGAAACATGCGGGGTCCGTCAGAGCAGCGCCACCGGATCCCGGTCGAGCGTCAGCCGGAGGCCGCGACCCGGCGGTAGCGGGAATCGCCGCACCAGGTAGCGTGCGACCTGCGTCAGCTGCGCCGCGTGCTCGGCCTTCAGGAGCACGTGCCACCGCCAGCGCGTCGTGATCCGCTCGACGGGGCACGGCGCCGGTCCGATCACGGTCACGCCCGGGATGTCTCGCGAGGCCAGCAGCCTGTGGAGCCACGCCGCGCCCGCGGCGGCGAGCCCTGCGACGTCGCGCTCCGCCGGACCGCTGAAGATCACGTTGGCGAGGCGCACGCTCGGCGGGTAGGGCGGATCGGCGCGCGCCGGCAGCTCGACGCTCACGAACCCCGCGTAATCGTGCAGCACGGCGCACCGTACGGCGTGGTGCATCGGCAGGCGCGTCTGGATATACACGCGCCCCGCCTTGTCACGCCTGCCCGCCCGACCCGCCACCTGACTGAGGAGCTGGAAGCAGCGCTCCGACGCGCGGAAATCGGGAAGGTTGATTCCCACATTGGCGTCGATCACGCCCACGAGGGTGACGTTGGGAAAATCGAGCCCCTTGGCAATCATCTGCGTGCCGAGGAGAATGTCCACCTCGCCGCGCCCCACGCGATCGAGAATGTCGGCGTGCGCCCATTTGGCGCCGGTCGTGTCGACATCCATCCGGGCGACGCGCGCCGCGGGGAGGTGCTCGGCGACGAGGCGCTCGAGTTGTTGCGTGCCCAGGCCCCGGCGGCGCAGCGTCGCCCCGCCGCAGCGCACACAGATCGTGCGCACCGGCTCGTGATGCCGGCAGTAGTGGCAGACGAGCTGCTCGGGCGTGCGGTGATACGTGAGGCTGATGGAGCAGTTGGGACACACGGCAACGTCGCCGCACCCCGGGCACTGGACGAACGCCGCGTAGCCCCGACGGTTGAGGAGGAGGATCGCCTGCTCGTGGCGGGCCAGCGTCTCGTGGAGCGCGCGCTCCAGCGGCTCCGACACGGCCGAGCGCAACAGACCCTGCGAGGGCGGCATCCCTGCCGCCCCTCCGGGCTGCCGCAGGTCGACGACCTCGACCGCCGGGAGACGCGCGCCGCCCACGCGCTCGGGCAGCGTCAGGAGGCGGTACTTCCCCGCGCGGGCGTTGGACCACGACTCGAGGCTCGGGGTCGCGCTCCCCAGGACGACGATGGCCCCAGCGTGGCGGGCGCGCACGAGCGCGACCTCGCGCGCGTGGTAGCGCGGCGACTCCCCCTGCTTGTAGCTCGCCTCGTGCTCCTCGTCGACGATGATCGCACCGAGCCGCTCCAGTGGGGCGAACACGGCCGAGCGGGCGCCGACGGCAATGCGTTTGGCGCCGGACCGTAGCGCGCGCCAGGCGTCGTAGCGCTCTCCGTCGGTCAGCGCGCTGTGGAGCACGGCGATGCGATCGCCGAATACGGCGCGGAAACGGTCGACCGTCTGGGGCGTGAGCGCGATCTCGGGCACGAGCACGATCGCCGTCTGGCCGCGCCCGTCGACGATCTCACGGAGGAATTCGACGTACACCAGTGTCTTGCCGCTCCCCGTCACGCCGTGGAGCAGCGCCACCTCACCGGGACCGGCCGCCACGAGCGCATCGAGAGCGGCCTGCTGTGCCGCCGTGGGCGTATGGGCTGAGGCGCCCGCCGGGGCCCGGCCCGCAAACGGATCGCGATCGATCGCCTGGTCCTCGAGCGCGATCAGACCCCGCCCGGCGAGCCGCGTGAGAACCGACGGCGCGCAATCCAGGAGCTGCACGAGATGCGCGGCACTCGCTCTGCCGCCCAGCGACTCCAGCAGCTCGTAGAGCGCGCGCTGCTTCGGGGCGCGCGCGAACACGCGTGAGCGCTGGATCAGCGATGGCAGCGTCTCTCGCACCGTGGCGATGCGCTGCGTCTTGGGTGCCGGAGTGGGAGCCGCCGCACCGGTCAGGAGGGCGGGCAGCGCCGACCGGAGCGCAATGCCGAGCGGAACGACGTAATAGTCGGCCATCCAGCGGCACAGGGCCAACAGCGCGGGCGTTACCGCCGGCTCGGCATCCGGAATGTCGATGATCGGCTTGGCGACGCCGCCGGGAGGCGGGGAGTCAGTCGTGCCGACGCAGATCCCGATCGCGCGAGAGCTGCGGAACGGGACGACGATCCGTGCGCCGGGCTCAAGGCGGCTCCGCGCAACCCGGCCCTGTGCGCCGTCGACCGCGTAGGTGAACGTCTGGAAGAGCGGCAGCGGGAGCGCCACCTCGACGAAGCGCGGGGGCTCGGCCACTCTCGAAATGTAGCGAGCGAGCGTTACCTTACGCGCCATGTCGCGCGTCACGATGCCCCGCACGTTGCAGGAAACGCGTACGTCGCTGTCGCCCGACGCTGTGTTGGCGGCGGCTCGGCGCTATTTCGTCGAGCGGAACAGCCTCTATCCCGCGTTCGCCGATGAGTCGGGCCCGACGTTCGTCACGTTTCGCGGGCAGGGCACGGAGGAGATTGTGCTCGCGGTCACCGCCGACGCCGCGGGCACGCGGGTCACCGGCTCGACATATCTGTTTGACCAGCAGCTGGCCCGCTTCTTCACGACACTCCCGCCCGCAACGGTTCCGGTGCAGGCATGATGACCGGTCTGCGTCTGACGCACCCGGCCACTCCGTTCGCGACGACGTTGCGGGTCCGGCCCGGCCCACCGACTCGCGTCGGTACCACCGAGGAGCCGACCATCGCGCTGCGGGTCGAGATGCCCGAGGTGTGGGACGTCGTGCGCATCGATGCTCCACGAAGCACGCCCATCCACGAGATCAAGCTTCGGGCGTTGGAGGCTCTCTATCCGACCTCGGCGCCGGCGACAGACTTCGTGATCAAGCTGGACGGCTGGGAGGTGCACGACGAGCAGCTGACCGTGGAGGAGCTGGGCGCGGAGGACGGAACGATCTTTCTCCTTACGTTCCGGGAGAGACGTCCCGTTCGCGTGTAGGGGATCCGGTTTCCTCGACTCCGGCTCCGTCGTCAATGCCCCTCCTCCCCCCCGGCACGTCGCGCGACACGACGATCTCCGCGGGGTGACGTTTGACCCCTCGGCGCGTCTCTCTCCGGTGACCGTCCCACAAGGATAGCCCCGTGTTCTGCCCCGACTGCGGTACGTGGAATCGCGCCGTCGCGGTCCAATGTGCGCGCTGTGGCGTGTCGCTTCCCACCATCCCTGGGGGTGCGGCCGAGCCGCCGGATCCCGAGCTGACGAAGCTCCGCCGACTCACGGGCAATCGCTATCGCATTCTCCGTCGCCTCGGCAGCGGCGGCATGGCGCAGGTCTACTACGCCGAGCACGTGCTCCTCGGCAGCCCGCGCGTCATCAAGGTCCTCAACGCACAACTCTCGCGCGAGTCCGAGATGCGGGAACGGTTTCGCCGGGAAGCCGAGGCCGCCGCGCATCTCGCGCATCCTTTCATTTGCTCGATCCTCGACTACGGCGTGTCGGAGGAGGCGGTTTTCGTCGTGATGCCGTATCTGCCCGGTGGCTCGTTGGCCGACCGGCTGGGGCGCGATCGCACGGTCACCCCCGTCTTCGCGGCAACGTCCGTCGCGCAGGTCGCCTGTGCTCTCGACCACGCGCACCGCCATGGCGTCGTGCATCGCGATATCAAGCCGGACAACATTCTGTTCGATGACGACGGATTCTCCATCGTCACGGATTTCGGCATCGCGACCGCGCGGCGGCATGGCCGGCTCACCGGCACCGGCCGCGCGATGGGCACGCCGCACTACATGTCCCCGGAGCAGGCGATGGGGAAGCTGGTGGATGGCCGAAGCGATCTATATGCGGTCGGCGTCATGCTTTATGAAATGGTCCTGGGCTTCCCCCCCTTCGACGGCGCGGATTCGTACTCGATCGGCTACAAGCACGTGCACGAGGCTCCTGTCGCGCCGGACGTGGTCGATTCGCGCGTCCCGTCGGATTTGGCGGCCGTCATTATGAAGTGCCTGGAGAAGGATCCGGCGGCGCGATACCAGCGCGGGAACGATCTGGCCGACGCGGCGACGGCCTGCCTCCGGGACGGGGCCACAAACATTCGTCTGTTCCCCGCCGAAGTCCTGTAGTACATTGCGGTTGTGACAAAAGAGACGGCTGGTGACTAAATCGGCTGCTGCGGCGCGCGCAGCCGGTATTGATCGCATCCGGGTCGCTCCAGCGGCGGCGGGAAGCGAGAGCACGGACGCCGCCATGCGCGAGCTGATGGCGGTCCGCGAGATCGTGCACGCGTTCCTCACGGCCGATCGTCCCGAAGAAGTGTTCCGGTTCGCGCTGGAGCGCGTGAGTCCGGTGGTGGGCGCGACATTCGCCGTGGTGTACCTGGTCGATGGCGCGTCGGAGCTCATGCGGCTGGCGGCGGCATTCAATTGGCCGCAGCGCTACGAACCCTGGTTGGGGGAGATGCGTGTCCGCCTGGGGTTCGGGCCGAGCGGCGAGGCGGCGAGCGAGCGGCGCGCAATCGAGGTTCCGGATGTCTTCGCCGATCCGACGCTCGAGGATTGGCAGGAGGTTGCCTCGGAGCTGGGCTTTCGGGCGCTCATGGCGCTTCCCCTGCAGACGAGCCGGCGGCTGCTGGGCGCCGTGACCTTCTATTTCGCCGACGCGCGGGCATTCACGCCCGAGCGGCGCGCGCTGCTCAAGATCGTGGCGGCGCAGATGGCGGCCACCGCCGAAAAGGCGGCGCTGATCGACGACCTCCGCCGGACGAACGCGGCGCTGACCGATTCGAAGGCGGAGCTCGAGCAGCAATACGTGGCCGTGCTGGAAGCGCGCCGCGTGAAGGACGAGTTCCTGACCAACGTGACGCACGAGCTCCGCACGCCGCTCGCGGCCGTCATGGGGTACATCTCGCTCCTGCAGGAGGAATTCTCGGGTCCGCTGACCGAAACGCAGCAGGGCGACCTGGCGCTTGCGCGGGACGCGAGCGAGCGACTCCTATCGCTCGTCGACAATCTGTTGGAGCTGACGGATCTCAAGCGGGGCGGCATCAGCGTGTACGTGGACACCTTCGATCCGCGCGAGCCGCTCCGCGAGGCGGTCGCGACGACGCGGGGACGGCCGCCGACGACGGATCTCCGGGTCGATGAGCCGGCCGGCACGGTGCCGTTCATGCGCAGCGACCGGCGGAAGCTCACGAAGATCATCGCGAGCCTGCTCAGCAACGCCTACAAGTTCACCGCGGAGGGCGCGGTGACGGTGGGACTCGAGATCCAGCACGGCCGCGCGGCGTATCGCGTGCAGGACACGGGGATCGGGATCTCGCTGGCGGCGCAGAAGCTCATCTTCGATGAGTTCCGCCAGGTCGATGGCTCGTTGACGCGGCGGTTTGGGGGCACCGGCCTCGGGCTGTCGGTCGCTCGCCATCTGGCCCGGATGCTGGGCGGAGACATCGATCTCGTCTCTGCGCCCGGCGAAGGAACGACCTTCACGGTCGAGATCCCGCTCGAGTACCAGTCGGCCGCTGCCCCGGAGCACGAGTCTGCGCCGACTCAGGAGCGGTGACGGCGGGCGCCGCGACGGCGGGCGCCGCGACCGCATGGTGGTGACGGGATGTCGACGGTACGCCGCGTAGCCCAGCTGTTCGGTGTGGGATTCCTGATCCTGGGCGGGGCGGGGCTGTATTACGTGCGCTCGCTGGAGGGCGGGATGTTGTGGGGGCTCTTCGCCGTCAACCTGGTGCTCAACCTCGTGCACGTCCTGTTCGGCGCGGGCGGGCTGGCGGCGGCGGCGACGTTCAGCGGCGCCAAGTCGTACTGTCAGATCGTCGGCATCGTGTGCCTTGCCCTCGCGGGCGCCGGATACCTGACGCCCACGCTGTTGGGGATCATGCCGATCGGCGGGAACGATGCGCTGTTGCACGCCGGGCTGGGGCTTGTCCTGGCGTACGCGGGATTCAGCGCGAAAGAGGGCGCGGGGCTGACGCGGTAACGGGACCGCGCGGGTGTGCGGCGTGGGGGCCGGTCATGACCGGCGCCTAGGCGAGCAACCCTTCGATCTTGCGGATCACGGGCGCGAACGACAGCGGCTGCCCCGACACGCGCGCCGCCAGCTCGTGGGCCAACTCCCGCTGTCCCTCCGCGAAGAGGGTTCCCACGATCCACGGGCCCGCACGCGGGTTGCGAAACCAATCCTCGTCGAACAGGTCCACGAGCGTCGCGGCGAGCACGGCTCCCAGCTGCCACGCGCGCAGGTACCGCACGGCGTAATAGCGCGAGTCCACATCGACGAACGCGTCGGCCGCCTGATAACGAAAATTCGTCGCGGTGGACAACGTCTCGACGTACAGCGCGGGCACCGCGTCCCACGACACGGTCCCGTCGTGCAGCTGCACTTCGTACGACAGCTTGGCGCAATACCGCCGCACGAACTGCAGCTCTTCGAGGGCGGCGGCACGCAGGTATCTCGGCAGGTCGGCGCGCGTGAGCCCCGTGTACCGGCGCAGCCAGCCGCGCGTCTGCACCAGATGATCGAAGAGCATCGCGTACGCTTCCGTCACCGAATTGTCCCCCATCCACCGATACTCGAAGGGATAGTCCGCGCGCGTATAGCCGAAGTGCAGCGCGTGCCCGAGCTCATGGAGAAAGGTCTGCCAGTCCGTTTGCCCCCCGTGCGGCCGCATCACGAGATACACCTCGTCCGGGATTCGCACCGGCGCGCAGAACGCGCGCGCACGCTTCCCCGTCCGCTCCCCCGTATCGTAGCGCACCCGCCCGGCGGCCACGGGGTCGATCCCCATATCGTGCATCTGCCGCCGCACCGCGGGCTCGAGGTCCGCCGCCGGAAATGCCGCGTCGAACTGCGGCGCGCGGAAGAGCGCCAGCGCATCGGCCCGCGTGGCATCCTTGACGGCGACGCCCAGCGCCGAGTGGAGCGCGCCCGGCAGGATGTCGTCCCACATCGACTGCGTGTCGCGGAGACAGCCCTCGCATTCCCCGACCAGCCCGGCGAGATCGACGCCGCTCAGCGCCTCGAACGTCGCGTTGTAGGTCCCGGCGATCCCCAGGCCGGCGACGTAAGCGTGCTCGCGCTCGAGCCGCTCCCGCCGCATGGGCGCGAGCTCGCGCTCCACCAGACGTGCCCTCGCCGCGTCGAGCGCGAGGCGCTCGACGCGGCTGGGCGCATTGGCGATTTCGATCGCGGCTCTCTGGTACGGTACGCGGCGGCCATCCGGCACGTGGACCACGGCCGTCGACTCCCACGCAATCTCCCGCTCATCGTGCTCCGCCAGGAGCCGCCCCGTCTGCGATTCGACGAGCCATTCCAGCAGCAAGCGAGCCGACCGGTGCGCATCGGCCGGATGCGCACCGGCCGGATGCGCATCGCCTGGATGCGCATCGCCTGGATGCGCATCGCCTGGATGCGCGTGCCGCCGGAATTCCTGCAGCACCAGCCCGAGCGCGTCGGCACCGAGGATATCGGCGTGGCGCTCGTAGATCCGCTGGAGATCCGCGGTCGGCTTGAGCCCCGCATGCGCCTCGTAGTATTCGCGGGACACCTCCTGCATGAGGGCTTCCCCATCGCCCCGCAACCGATCCAGAGTGATCGCGCTACTGGCTGCCATCGATCCCGGCTCCGTCACTCGGTGGGCCTCGCATTTGGGGGCGTGGGGGCGCAGCACTCACGGGAAAGAGGCATTCGGGGCGCGCGGAGGGCAGAGCCCCCGAAGTCACGCGCTTCGGAGTCGCTCCTCGATGTAGGAACGCACTGCCGTCGCCGCGACGCGATCCTGCTTGAGCGAGTCCCGGTCCCGTACGGTGACCGTTCCGTGCGTCGCCGTCTCCCCGTCGATCGTGATGCAGAACGGCGTCCCCACCTCGTCCTGCCGCCGGTAGCGCCGCCCGATCGACCCGGATTCATCATAGAACACGGGGAACGCCCCGCGCAGATCCTCGGCCAGCCTGGTCGCGATCTCCGGAAGCCCGTCCTTTTTCACGAGCGGAAACACCCCCGCCTTGACCGGCGCGAGAGACGGATGCAAGCCCAGCACCGTGCGGCCCTCCGCCTCCCCCGCGACTGCCTCCTCACGATACGCGTTCACGAGCGCCGCCAGCGTGACGCGGTCGGCCCCGGCCAACGTCTCGACGACCGCGGGAATGAAGCGCTCGTTGCTCGGCTGGTCGAAATACTCGAGCTTCTTTCCCGAGTACTCCTGATGCCGCGTCAGGTCGTACGTCCCGCGATTGTGCACTCCTTCGACCTCCTGAAATCCCAGGGCCCCCCCGAAGTCATACTCGATGTCGAACGCCGCCCGGGCATAGTGCGCGAGCTCCGCCTTCGTGTGCTCGTGGAAACGCAGCCGTTCGACGTCGAGCCCCAGCGAGAGGTGCCACGCCATCCGCTCCGCCCGCCAATACTCGAACCAATGCTCGTCCGTCCCCGGCTTGACGAAATACTGCATCTCCATCTGCTCGAACTCGCGCGTGCGGAAGATGAAATTCCCCGGCGTGATCTCGTTGCGAAATGCCTTTCCGATCTGCGCGATGCCGAACGGCACCTTCTGTCGCGTCGACTGCTGGACGTTGAGGAAATTGACGTAGATCCCCTGCGCCGTCTCCGGCCGCAGGTACACGACGGACGCGGCCTCCTCGACCGGACCCATGAAGGTCTTGAACATGAGGTTGAACATCCGGGGGGCCGTGAGATTGCAGGCCTCCGCCTCGCCCGGATGCTTGCTCGGCTTCTGCGGGCAGTGGGCATCCTCGAGCTTGTCCGCGCGAAAGCGTCCCTTGCAGGTCCGGCAATCGACGAGCGGATCCACGAACCCCGACACGTGGCCGCTCGCCTCCCACACACGCGGGTGCATGAGAATCGCCGCGTCGAGCCCCTCCACGTCCGGACGGGCTCGCACCAGGGCCCGCCACCAGCGATCCTTGATGTTCCGTTTGAGCTCGACGCCCAGCGGTCCGTAATCCCACACGGCTCCCGTCCCGCCGTAGATCTCGGACGACTGGAAGATGAACCCGTGCCGCTTGCACAGCGACACGAGTCGCTCGAGCACGTCGGGCTGGGACGACGGGGCCATGATCTCAGCGAGTCCGTGCGCGGGCGCCGCGCGTCAGGCCGCAGCCCGCGCGCGTGCCAGGATGCGCCCCGCGATCAGATCGCCGTGGTTGCGCCCGTTCTCGATGAAAACCTTGTTCGCATCGTATCCGCTCACCAGGACGCCGGCGATGAATGCTCCCGGCACGTTGGTCTCCATCGTGTGCGGATCGTGCGACGGGATCCCCGTGTCACGATCGATCGCCACCCCGACGCGCTCGAGGAGCGTGCTGCTCGGCGTAAATCCCGTCATGAGATAGACCTGCTGCGCGCTCAGGCGCTCGACCGCCCCCGACGCGTCCTGTACCGCGACCGTATCGGCGCCGATCTCCGTCACCCGGGAGTGCCAGCGGACCGCGATGCTGCCGTCCGCGATCCGGTTGGCGATGTCGGGCAGCACCCACGGCTTGACGTTGGGATCGAAGCGGTCCGCGAAATGGACGACCGTCACACGCGCACCGGCGCGCCAGAGGTCGAGGGCCGACTCGACGGCGGAGTTCCCCCCGCCGACGACGACCACGTCGCGCTGAAACGCCTGATGCCCCTCCCGAAACACGTGCGTGACGTGTGGGAGGGACTCGCCCGGGACGTGGAGCAGATTGGGTGTGCCGAAATAGCCCGTTGCGATCACGACGGCATCCCACCGACTGTCGACCGGGCCGCGCACGGTGTCCGCGCGCACCACGAAGGTCGATCCCTCGCGGGTCACGCCGACGACCGGCTCGTACTGCCGGACGGTCAGCCCGAAATGCTGCACCACCAGCCGATAGTAGGCGAGGGCCTCGCGCCGCGTCGGCTTCTCCCCGGCGGTCACGAAGGGGAGCCCGCCGATCGCGATCTTCTCCGCCGTGGAGAAGAACGTCATGTAGATCGGATAGCTCGCGATGCTGCTCACGACGCACGAGCGATCGAACACCGTCGAGCGAATTCCCGCGCGCTCGAGCGCGATCGCGGCCGCGAGACCGCACGGCCCGGCGCCGATCACGGCCGCGCCCGGCGAGTCTCCCCCCGCCGACCGGCGCATCACGCGGCGCCGACCAATTCACCCGCGCCCGCGGCTCGCGCCAGATCGATGATCTGATCGCGCCGCGTCCCCACGCTGACGAATCGGATCGGTGCTTCGACCAGCGATTCGATCCGCGCCAGGTACCGGCGTGCCTCGGGCGGGAGCTCCGCGAGCCGGCGGACCTCCCCCGTCGGTCGCTGCCATCCCTCGTACCACTCGTAGCGCGGGACGGCGCGCGCCAGCGCGGCGAGGTCGCCCGGAAACTCCGTGTGCACCACCCCGTCCACTTCGTACCCGGTGCAGATCGCCACGCGGTCGAGTGTGTCGAGGACGTCGAGTTTGGTGACGGCGAGAGCGCTGAGCCCGTTCACCCGCGCCGCGTACCGGACCACAACGGCGTCGAACCAGCCGCACCGGCGCGGCCGCCCCGTCACCGCCCCGTATTCGTGCCCGAGCTCGCGCACCTTCTCCCCGAACGCGCCCGTCAGCTCCGTCGGTAGCGGCCCGTTACCGACGCGCGTCGTGTACGCCTTTACCACCCCCAGCACGGCGTCGATCGCCGTCGGACCGATCCCCGCGCCCACCGCCGCGCCGCCCAACGTCGTATTGCTCGACGTCACGAAGGGATAGGTGCCATGATCAACGTCGAGGAGCGACCCCTGCGCCCCCTCGAGCAGGACCGCAGCCCCGTCGCGGATCGCCCGGTGCACGACGAGTCCCACATCCTGCGCCAGACGCAGGAGCCGCGGGGCGATGGTGTGGAGCGCCTCGAGCGTCGCGCCGACCGTCGCCCGCTTCTCGCTCCTGAAATGCACGAGGAGCGCGTTGGCGTGGTCGACGCCGCGCGCGACGAGCTCGGCCAGGGCCGCCGGATGCCGGAGATCGAGCACGCGGACCCCGCGGCGGGCGATCTTGTCCTCGTACGCCGGCCCGATCCCGCGCTTCGTCGTTCCAATCGCCTCACTGGCGGAGCTCTCGCCATCGACCAGCCGGTGGTACGGGAGAACCAGATGCGCTCGATCGCTCACCGCGAGCCGATGCTCGACATCCACCCCGCTGGCCACCAGCCGGTCGATCTCGGTAAACAGCGTCTCCGGGTCGAGAACCACGCCGTTACCGATCGCGCAGCGAACCCCGGGATGCAGGATCCCGCTCGGGATCTGCTGCAGGATGAAGCACGACGAGCCGAGATCCACGGTGTGCCCGGCGTTGGCGCCCCCCTGGTAGCGCACAACGAGGTCCGCGCGCTCCGCGAGGACGTCGACGAGTTTGCCCTTCCCCTCGTCGCCCCACTGCGCACCGACGACGACGACGGTTCGTGTAGTCGAGTCGAACATTCACTGGTAAAGATAGCCGCGTTATGTCTGGAGCCCCATCCGGCGCTTGACATCCTTGAGCGTCCGGCGCGCGATCCTCCGTGCCTTCTTCGCCCCATCGTGCAGGATGCGCTCCACCCCGCCCGGCGTGCCCCGGATCTCGGCGGCACGCTCCCGGATCGGCGCCAACGTCCGCTCCATCCCCTCGAACAGCACCCGCTTGCAGTCGAGGCAGCCCCACCCCGCCGAGCGGCACTGAACGGCAACCTCCTCGACCGTCTGCTCGGAATTGAAGGCGCGGTGCAGATGATAGATGTTGCACACCTCCGGCGTACCCGGATCGGTCCGCCGGATGCGCTTGGGATCCGTCACCGCCGGCCGGAGCTTCGCCCAGACGGCGTCCGGCGGCTCGAGCAGCCCGACCGTGTTGCCCAGCGACTTCGACATCTTCGCCTGCCCGTCGAGCCCCATGATGCGGCGCGTCGGCGTGAGCAACGGCTGGGGCTCCCGGAAAAAGGGCGTGTCCGGCGGCGCGAAGCGGGCGTTCCAGCGGCGCGCGATCTCGCGCGACAGCTCGAGGTGCTGCACCTGGTCCTCCCCCACCGGAACCACGTCGGCGCGATAGAGCAGGATGTCGGCCGCCTGCAGCACCGGATAGTTCAGCAACCCCGCCGTCACGCTCTCCTGGCGTTGGGCCTTGTCCTTGAATTGCGTCTGCCGCTCGAGCTCCCCGAGCGGCGTAATCGTGTTGAAAATCCACGCCAACTCGGTATGTTCCGGCACCGCCGACTGGACAAACAGCGTCGCCACCGCGGGGTCGATCCCGGCGGCAAGCAGCGAGATCGCCATTTCTCGGGTCCGCGTGCGGAGATCGGCCGGCTCGTAGGGCACCGTGATGGCGTGGTAATCCACGATACAGAAGATCGACGCAAACCGGCGCTGGACCGCCGCCCAGTTCTGGACGGCACCCAGATAATTGCCGATGTGCAGCTCACCGGAAGGCTGAATGCCGCTGAAAACACGGGGTGTCATTGGGCGAAGGTAGGTCCGTCGGGGGAGCGGTGCAAGCGACTGCGCTACTCGACACCGCGGTGCGCGCGACGCAGCTGGCCGCGGAGATCATACAGTCGCGCTCCGCCGGTCGAGCCGAGATTCACTGGGAGGAGAAGGGGCGCTCCGACTTCGTGAGCGATGTCGATCGGGCCGCGGAGCAGGCGATTCGCGCCGTCGTCCGCGACAGCGTCCCCGACGCGCAGGTGCTCGGCGAGGAGCTGTCGCCCGAGTTGGGAGGGACGAGCCCCGTGGCCCATCTGCCCGGCATCGTTTTCGTCGTCGATCCGCTCGATGGCACGACCAACTATCTGCACGGGTACCCGGCCTACGCCGTATCGATCGCCGTGGTCATCGACGGTGTCCTGTCGGCCGCCGTCGTCCACAATGCCGTCACGGGCGATGTCTATACCGCGACCGCGCGCGCCGGGGCGTACCGCAATGGGACGCCCATCGCGGTGTCACGGATCGCCACGCCGGCTCGGTCGCTGATCGGCACGGGATTCCCGTTCTCGCACATCCCGCGGCTCGACGAGTACCTGCCTCAGTTTGCCGCCGTGGCGCGCGGCTCCGCGGGGATTCGCCGCGCCGGATCGGCGGCGCTCGATCTGGTCGACGTCGCGTGCGGACGGCTCGAAGGCTTCTGGGAGCTCGAGCTCGCACCCTGGGATATCGCCGCCGGACTCCTGCTCGTCCGCGAGGCCGGGGGCATCGTGACGGACATCGGCGGCGCAGCTGCGCCCGTCGCACGTACGTCGATCGTGGCCGGTAATCCCCCGATTCACGCCTGGCTCCTCGATACGCTGCACCAGGCCCGACCCTAGGTCAGCCTTCTCCATGTCTCCTGTCTCCTCTCTCCTCTCTAGCCTCTCCTCTCTCCCCTGATGCCGCTCGTCGAATGCGTTCCCAATTTTTCGGAGGGGCGCCGCCCCGAGGTCGTGGCATTGATCCGTGACGCCATCGCCGGCGTCCCCGGGGTCACGATCCTCGACGTCTCGTCCGACGCGTCGCACAATCGAACGGTCGTCACGTTCGTGGCACCAGCCGAAACGGTCGGCGAGGCGGCATTCGCGGGAGTGCGTGCGGCGCGGGACCGCATCGACCTGACGACGCATTCGGGCGAGCATCCGCGCATGGGCGCTACCGACGTCGTCCCCTTCGTCCCGCTCGATGGGACGACGATGGGCGAGTGCATCGCCATCGCGCGCGCCGTGGGCGCGCGCATCGGCTCCGAGCTCGAGATCCCCGTCTACCTGTACGAGCGCGCGGCGACGCGGCCGGACCGCGAGAACCTCGCGGATGTGCGGCGCGGCCAATTCGAAGGGCTGCGGGACCTGATCGGCCGCGACCCCGCGCGCGCGCCGGATTTCGGCCCGGCCCGGATCCATCCCACGGCGGGCGCCGTCGCCGTTGGGGCACGGCCATTTCTGGTCGCCTACAACGTCTATCTCGGACCCGCGTCGAATCTCGCGGCCGCCAAGGCGATCGCGAAGGCTGTGCGCGCATCCTCCGGCGGGCTGCCCGCCGTGAAGGCGCTCGGCCTCGAGGCAGACGGCCAGGCCCAGGTCTCGATGAACCTCGTCGACACCGAGCGTACGCCGCTGTCGCGCGCCTACGAGGCGGTGCGCAGGGAGGCCGCGGCCCATGGCGTGGCGCCCACGTGGAGCGAGATAGTGGGGCTCGTCCCCGAGAGTGTCCTCTTCGAGGCCGGCGCCCGCCACGTCCAGCTGCGTGACTTCTCTCCCGAGCAGGTGCTCGAGCGCAAGGTGCGCACCGCCCACGAGACCCCGGCCGCACACGGTCCGTCGCTCGCGGAGTTCACGGCGGCTGTGGCGTCCGCCTCTCCCACCCCCGGCGGCGGCAGCGTCGTGGCCCACGTGGGGGCGCTCGCCGCTGCGCTCACGCAGATGATGGCCGGCCTGACGGCGGGCCGGCCCAAATTCGCCGCGGTCGACGACGAGATGCGAACGATCGGGCGCGCCGCGGAGGCACTCGGGCGTACGCTCTCGACGCTCGTGGAGCGGGATGCGGCGGCCTACGGAGCTGTGTCGGCGGCGTACAAGCTTCCGAAGACCCCCGCGGCGGCCGCGACCGCGCGAGCCCACGCGATCGCCGATGCACTCCTGGGCGCAGCCGCGGTGCCGCTCGAGACGGTGCGGGCGGCCGCGCAAGTCGCGGCGCTGGCCGCCTCGGCCGCCGAGAAGGGAAACCCAAACGCGGTGTCCGACGCCGGTGTCGCGGCGTTGCTGGCCGGCGCCGCGTGCCGCGGTGCCGCGTACAACGTGCGGATCAACATCGCGGCGCTCCACGACCGGACTCGCGGAAAGGCGCTGGTGGAGGAGGCTGAGCGTCTCGTGGCCGCAGCCGCGCAGGCCGTCGCGCGCGCCACGGCGGCGGTGGAGGAGTATTTGCAGGAACGGTGACCGCCTCCACGCGCACCAAACCGCCGGCTTGGTGTGCTTATGGTGGTGCGCGCCTTCGGGGACGCAGGGTAGGGCGCCTTAGCCGCCGTTTTTCGCCAGGCGATTAGGGTTTCTCCCTCCCAGCATCGGGCTGACTCGGGCGGGGTGGCTGCTGCTTCGCCTGCAACTTCTGCAGCTGCTGGGCGTGTCTTTGCGCCAACTGCTGTGTCTGTTGCTGATGCTGTTGCTCCAGCTTCTGCTTGGCGGCAGCATCAGCGTTCTGTTGCGCGAGCCGCTGGTGGTCCTGATCCTGCTGCTGCTGGAGCTTCAGTCGTTCCTGCTGCTGTTGCGCGACTAGCTTTTCTTGCTGCCGCTGGTATTGCTGGTCCAGCTTCGGATCCCCCGTACTTGGAGCACCAGGGTGCTCGATAGGTGGAAGGTCGTTAGGATGGACTGCAGTAGTGGTGGTGCGCGCGTTCACTGGGGCAGCAGCCGACGTATGAATCGCACTCGCCCCTTTAGCCGCTACCACTCCACCGTCACTAAAGGCCCCTGGCTTCGGTGTAGCAGCGATCGGCGGCTGGCCATGGTTCACCGACGCCCGCAGCTGCGGATTCGAGCGCGCAGTCTGGGCGTGCTCGGTTTGCGCAGCTACCGGCGGAATGTGTCTCGCCTGTGCAGCCGCCTCCTCTTCGGGCGTTGGACGTGCGCTTATCCCGCCGGTCCCGCCGTTGTAGCTGACGCGAGTCACCGTATTATTGACAACCGTTGTGTTGTACGTGTTGTGAATGATGGTCACGTCCACGTTGCTGACCGAACGGTTGTAGAAGAAGTGTCCGTTGTCCCAACGTCCACCCTGAAACCCCTGGCCAAAGTAACCGTAGCCATAGTTGATTCCGCCATAGAACCCGACCTGCGGCCCCCAGTAGCCCTCATAGAAAATGAATGAGCTGCCGCCCCAGCCCCAATACCCCGGAGTCCAGAGGAAGCCAACTTCGGGCGCTTGCACCCATGTGCCAGGCACCCAGTAGTAGTCACCATCCGCCCACGCCCAATAGCCGGGCGTCCAAATATATGAGTCGCCGGGGCACACAGGCTGGTCGTAGACGGGTAACTCAGGCGGGCCGATTGTGATCGCTACGCTGACCTGCCCGAACGATGCCACCGGCACGGCCACCGGCATGGCGAGTGCTACAAATGCGAACGATAGAGAGCGAATGGACGGGACGCTGCGACCGCGCATTATGATTTCCCCTGCGCCATCATCCGTCGCTTAGCCGCTGTTGCGTATGCTGCTGCAAGCTGCGAGCTGCGAGCTGCGACGATTTAGCGGCGCGATTTCGTGGGCCAGCACAGATGTGCAAACGGCTACATCTATCGCACGAAGCGTGCCGCGATACTGGGCTGCAACGACAAAACGTCGGACACTATCCAGCGTGGCGATGGCCGTGTTGGTGGCAACGGCAGACGCGAGCGCGACTCCGCGACGAAGGAGCCACTGCCTAATCCGTAAGCGTCAAGATCCGCGGGCCCGTTTCTGTGACCGCAATCGTGTGCTCGAAATGCGCCGATCGCTTGCCATCCGCGGTCACCACCGTCCAGTGATCGGACAGCGTCCGCGTCTCCGCGACGCCCAGGTTCACCATCGGCTCGATCGCGATCGTGAGGCCCGGGACCAGCTTGGTGCCCCGCTTCGGCTTCCCCTGGTTCGGCACCTGCGGCTCCTCGTGCGGCTCGAGCCCGACCCCATGACCGACGAGATCCTTGGCGACCGTCATCCCGGCGTGCGAGACGACGCCAAAGATCGCCGCTCCGATGTCGCCGACGTGATTGCCCGGCTGCGCCGCCTCGATGCCGGCGGCCAGCGCCTCCCGGGTCACGGCAAGCAGCTCGATCGAATCCGGTGAGACGCTGCCCACGGGCACCGTCGCCGCGGCGTCGGTATAGAGGCCCTGGTACTTCACCCCGATGTCGACCGAGAGGAGATCCCCCTCTCGCAGGATGCGCGAGCGCGACGGGATGCCGTGCACGATCTCCTCGTTCACCGACAGGCAGATGCTCCCCGGAAAGCCATACAGCCATTTGAACGCCGGGACGGCACCATCGTGGCTGCGAATGAACGCATCGGCGAGCTCGTCGAGTTCCCCCGTCGATACGCCTGGCGCTGTGCGCTCCGAGACGAAGGCAAGGGTCGCCGCGAGGATTTGCCCCCCCGACGCCATGCGCTCGATCTCGCGTGACGACTTGAGCTGGATCAGCTCGCCGGCCGTGCTGCGCCTAGCAGGCGAGTGCGTGGAGGAGTCGATCCCGTATCTCATCGGGCGTTCCCACCGCATTGATAGGCAGTACCCGCGCTCCGTGCGCGCGATACCACGCGATCACCGGCGCCGTCTGCGTCTCGTACACGCGGAGCCGGTGCTGGACGGCCGCCGGCGCGTCATCGGAGCGGCGAACCAGCCGCCCGCCATCCTTCGGGCAGCGCTCGCCCGCCATGCGGTCGGGATAGGGTGTCTGACAGACCTCGCACACGACACGGCCGCTGATGCGCCGGACCAGCTCGGCTTCCGGGATTTCGAACACGATCACGGCATCGACCTGGCGACCCAGCTCCGCCAGCGCCTTCTCGAGCCCCTCGGCCTGGGGAACCGTGCGCACGACACCGTCCAGGATCGCCCCACGTGCGGCGCCGGGCGCGGCGAGCGCGGCCTTCATGATTCCCAGAATCACGGGATCCGGCACGAGTGCCCCACGATCCATGTAGCTCTTGGCCTCCAGTCCGAGCGGCGTGCCATCCCGGACGGCCGCGCGGAGCACGTCACCCGTGGCGACCTTCGGGATCCCGAGCGCAACGGCGAGCTTATCGGCCTGCGTCCCCTTGCCGGCCCCGGGGGGCCCCAGCAGCACGACGATGCGGCTCCGCGTGCCGGGCTGCGCCGGGGCGTCCGTCGGGGCGCTCGCCGTGGCGCTGGGCACTAATAGCCGCCCACGGATGCCCCGGCACCGCGGTAGCGCACGCGACCGCCGCGCTTCATGAAGCCGTCGTATTTCCGGAGCAGGAGGTGCTGGTTCATGTTCGTGATCGTGTCCAGGGCGACGCCGACGACGATGAGCAGCGATGTCCCGCCGAACCGGAAGGGAACGTTGATCTGGTCCGCGATGAATACCGGCAGGAGCGCGATGAACGTCAGGAAAATCGCGCCCGGTAACGTGATCCGGGACATGACCTCATCGATGTATTCCGTTGTCTTCGCGCCCGGCTTCACGCCCGGAATGAACCCGCCCTGCTTCTTGAGGTTGTCGGAGATATCGACCGGGTTGAAGATGATCGACGTATAGAAGTAGGTGAAGAACACGATCAGGATCGCGGAGCACAGGAAATACCACACCGAGCCCGGTTGAAAGTGGTCCGCGATGTCGCGCGCGACCGGGTTGCCGCTGAACTGCGCGATGGCACCGGGAACGACGATCACCGACTGCGCGAAGATGATCGGCATGACACCAGCGGAATTGATCCGGAGCGGGATGTAATTCTTGGCGGCCTCCCGCATGCGCCCGCGCGCCATCGTCCGCTGCGGGATCTGGATCGGGACCTTGCGTGCGGCCACGGTGATCGCGATCACGCCGGCCACGACCCCAACCATCAGGACGCCCAGCACCAGCAGCTTGACCACGTTGGTCGCGCCCGTGTTGACATACCGGAAAGTATCGAAAATCCCTGGCCAGAAGCGCTCGACGATCGAGAAGAAGATGATCAGGCTCGCCCCGTTGCCGATCCCGCGCTCCGTGATCTGCTCACCCAGCCACATCACGAAGACCGCTCCGGTCGTGAGAAAGAGCACCATCTGGATCTTGAACCCCATGCCGGGGTTCACGACGGCGCCCTGCAGCGATTCGGTGAACAGCGCGAATCCCCACGCCTGCACGATGGCGAGGCCGACCGTGATGTAGCGCGTCCACTGGTTGAGCCGTTTCCGCCCCTCTTCCTCCTTCTGCATCTTGTCGACCTGCGGGAGCACCGCGCCCGCGATCTGGACGAAGATGCTCGACGAGATGTAGGGCATGATGCCGAGGGCGAACACGGTCGCGCGCGACAGGCCGCCGCCCACGAAAAGGTCGTACAGGCCCAGCAGCCCGCCCCCACGGCCCTGATTCGCGAAGAAGTCAGTCAGCGCCACGACATCGACGCCCGGCACCGTCACGTGGGATCCGAGACGGTAGAGCAGCAGACAGACGAACGTGAAGAGGATCTTGTCCTTCAGCTCGGTCGTCTTCCAGATGTTGGCCAGTGCTGCGGCGGGATTGACTTGTGCCATTAGAACCTCAGCTGCGCTTGGGGTCGTTCGCCCCTACCGAAATTATGCTCGGCGTACGGGCCGATCGCGATCGGCCCCTCTGACCTGCGCTTGGGCTCGCTCGCCCGTACCGAATTTATACCCGGCGTACGGGCCGACCGCGATCGGCCCCTAGTCCTCGATCCGGCCGCCGGCCGCGAGAATCTTCTCGCGCGCGCCCGCACTGACCTTGATGCCGCGTACCGTCACCGCCCGCGTCACCTCGCCGTTCGCGAGCAGCTTCGGCGGCGCCTTCCCCGGACGCACGAGGCCGGCTTCCACGAGCGTGGCCACGGTTATCTCGCCGCTCGCCGGCACGTGGTCCAGCGCGTCGAGTCGCACCACCTGGGCCTCCTCGCGGAACGGATTCGTGAATCCGCGCTTGGGCACACGCCGCGTGAGCGGCATTTGCCCGCCTTCGAAATGCGGCTTGCCGCCGCCCGGTCCATGGTGGCCGGCGCGAGCCTTGATCCCCTTCGTCCCCTTCCCCAATGTCTTCCCGGTCCCGGATCCCGGGCCGCGCCCTATCCGCTTGCGCTCCCTGTGCGAGCCGAGCGCCGGGACAAGGGTATCGAGACCGATACGGTCCGTCGTGTCTGTCGCCACTTTCTCCTCTCTCTTCTCCGTCATCTACTCTCTCGGCGCGTTCGCCGCCGCAGTCACCTTGACGAGATGTCGCACGCGCCGTAGCTGGCCCGCGAGCGATGGCGTGTACTCCCGCACGATGACGTCCTGATGATGCCGGAGCCCGATCGCATCCAGCGTCTGCCGCATCCGCTGAGAGTGGCCGATCCCGCTCCGTACCTGCCGGATTTCGACCCTCTTCACCTCGGCCGCGATCGGTTTCTCCGTCCGCGTCGGCCCCCGCCCGGGGTGCCATACGAATCTCCTAGGCATGCGCGGCTTCCTTGGACTTGGCGCGCGAACGATACCCGACGCTCGCGACCTCGATACCGCGCTCGCGCGCGATCTCCTCCACCGTCGTGAGCTGCCGGAGCCCATCGAGCGCCGCCAACACCATGTTGTGCGGGTTCGTCGAGCCCAGGCTCTTGGTGAGGATGTCGCTGATTCCGGCGCACTCCATAATGGCCCGCACCGCGCCGCCGGCGATCACGCCGGCACCGGGAGCCGCCGGCTTCATCCAGACGCGGCCCGCGCCATGCTCGCCCACCACCTCGTGCGGAATCGTGCTCCCCGTGAGGGGAATCGCGGTCATGCGGCGGCGCGCGGCGTCGACGGCCTTGCGGACCGCTTCCGACACCTCGTTCGCCTTACCCGTCGCGAATCCCACACGCCCCTGCCCGTCGCCCACCGCGACCAACGCATTGAACGAGAACCGCCGGCCGCCTTTGACGACCTTGGCCACGCGATTGATCGCGATGACGTTCTCGAGAAGCTCCGCGCCCTCGCGACCGCCACCCGCTCCCCCCTCGCCACGGCCATCGCCGCGCGGCCGCCGGTCGCCGCCGCCCGGGCCGCCCCGGCCGCCACCCGGGCCGCCCCGGCCGCCGCCTGGCCCACCGCGCCCGCCGCCACCCGGCGCACCACGCCCTCGGCCGGCGCCACCGCTGCGCCCTCCCGGACCACCGCCTCCGCCGCGCCCGCGGCCGCCTCCGCCTCCGCCTCCCGCGGTTCCCGTTTCCGCCGCCGCCCGGCGCGCGCGTCGGCGCCGCCGGCGTGGGCGTCGTGGGTGTCGTGGGCGTCGTGGGCGTCGTGGGCGTCGTGGGCGTCGTGGGCGTTTCGCTGTCAGCCATGAATTAGAACTCCAACCCGCCCTCACGGGCGCCATCGGCCACTGCCTTCACGCGGCCGTGATACTTGTATCCCGCGCGATCGAAGACAACGCGCGTGATCCCGGCATCCTTTGCCCGCGCCGCGATCAGCTTCCCCACCTCGACCGACTTCTCGACCTTCTTCCCCGCCGCCACGGCGACGCTGGAAACCGTCGCCATCGTGCGGCGCGCCGCATCGTCGACCAGCTGCGCGTAGATGTGTTTCGCGGAGCGGTACACGACGAGCCGTGGCCGTTCGGCCGTTCCGGACACCTTTTTCCGGACCCGCAAATGCCGGCGGATGCGCTTCTCATGTCGCGTCTTCGGAATACCGATCCGTCCCATTACTTCGCCCCCGCCTTACCGGCCTTCCCCGCCTTCCGCCGGACGACCTCGTTGAGGTACTTGATCCCCTTTCCCTTGTACGGCTCGGGCGGCCGCAGGCTCCGGAGCTCCGCCGCCACCTGGCCGACGATCTCCTTGTTGGCACCCTCAATAACGATCGTCGTCGGCTGCGGCGCGGAGAGCTTGATCCCCGTGGGCGCGCGGAACTGGACCGGGTGCGAGAACCCGAGGGCGAGCTGCAGCCCGTACGGTCGCGGCTCGGCCTTGTACCCCACCCCGATGATCTCGAGCTCCTTGCGGAACCCCGCCGTGACCCCTTCCACCATGTTCGCGACCAGGGTGCGCGTCAGACCGTGCAGCGCCCGGTGCCCCGGCTCGTCCGATGGACGCGTCACGGTCACCGTCGCTCCCCCCCATCGACGGCGACGGTCATGTCACGATGGACCGTGCGCGACAGCTCGCCGCGCGGTCCCTTCACCCGGACCGTCGACCCGTCGACCGTCACCGCCACGCCCTTCGGAACCGGCACCGGCATCTTCCCGATACGCGACATCTATGCTCTCCTCGCGCGCTGACCCCGGGCGGCCTTGAGCCCGCCCCTGCAACGACCCCGGGCGGGCTGAACTCCGCCCCTCCAACAACCCCGGGCGGGCTCCAGGCCGCCCCTACACCGGCGCGCCATTACCAGACCACCGCCAGGAGCTCGCCACCCTGGCGCGCGTGCCGTGCCTGCCGGTCGGTCATGAGCCCCTTCGACGTGCTCACGATCGCCATGCCCAGCCCGTTGCGCACGCGCGGGAGGTCGGACACCGCCACGTACCGGCGGAGCCCCGGCGTCGACACGCGATGCAGCTCGCGAATCACCGGCTGGCCCCCGGGGGCGTACTTGAGGACCAGGCGCAGTACCGTGCGCCCTTCCTCCGTCTCCAGCGTGCGGAAATCCTGAATGAAGCTGTTCTCCTTCAGGACGCGCGCGATCTCGAGTTTCAGTTTCGACGTGGGCATGTCCACCCGCCGGTGCTTGGATGCGCACGCATTACGGATGCGGGTCAGCATGTCCGCCACAGGATCGGTCATCGTCATTCGCTACTCTCCTCCTCCCCGGCCTACCAGCTCGCCTTGCGGACGCCCGGGATGAACCCGTTGAGCGCCTGGTCGCGGAAACAGATCCGGCAATATCCGAATTTCCGGAGGAATGCCCGCGACCGACCGCACCGCTGACAGCGGTTGTGCTGTCGAACGGAGAATTTGGGCTTCCGCTTCGCCTTCTCGATCATCGCCTTACGCGCCACCGGCCGCCCCTCCTCTCCGTGCTCCGCCTGGTCCCGACCCATCGCGGAACGGCATCCCCAAGCCGCGCAGCAGCGCCAATGCGAGATCGTCGCGCCCCGCGGTCGTCACCAACGTGACATCCATCCCATGCACCTGATCGACCATGTCGTAGTTGATCTCCGGGAAGATCAACTGCTCCTTGAGTCCGAGCGAGTAGTTTCCCCGCCCGTCAAAAGCCCGCGGCGACAGTCCGCGGAAATCGCGGATCCGCGGAATGGCCACACTGATGAACCGATCCAGGAACTCCCACATCCGCGCGCCGCGGAGCGTGACCGCGGCGCCGATCTCCTGTCCCTCGCGCAATCCGAAGTTCGCGATCGACTTCTTCGCCCGCTTCCGCGCCGGCCGCTGCCCCGTGATCACGGCCAGCTCGTCGACGACGCGGTCGAGCGCCTTCGGCTGCTTGATCGCCTCACCCACCCCGACGTTGATCACGATCTTCCGCAGCGTCGGCACCTGGTGCGCGTTCCGGAAGCCGAAATCCGCCATCAGCTTGGGCTTGACCGTTCCCGCGTAGAAATCCCGCAGGCGCGGCGCGGGCACCGGACGCGCGAGCCCCGCATGCGGCTCGCGCGGCAGGATGTCCGCGAGCTCGCGGCCCCCGGCCCCCTTGCCTTTGCGGCCGCCGCCCGCTCCCTTGCCCTTCTTTTCCGCCGGTTGCGGAGGCCGTTCGCTCTCTGTCGTCGCCATCACCGTGTCCGTTGCTCCTCGTCTACCGCGTCCGGGCCCGCGGGATCGGCTCCCCGCTCTTGACCGCCAGGCGCTCTTTCGTGCGATCCTCGTCCTCGTTGATGCGAATCCGCGTCCGCGTCGGCGTCCCCGTCTTGGGATCCAGCAGCATCACGTTCGATGCATGAACCGGCGCCGGCTGCTCGATGATCCCGCTCTGCTCCTCGGGGCGACGCGCCTTCCGGTGGCGCTTCACGATGTTGACGCCCTCGATGAGCACGCGCCCCGTCTTGCGGAACACGCGGATCACCTTCCCCTCCTTCCCCCGGTCCTCGCCCCGCATCACCCGCACCGTGTCGCCCGCGGTGACGTGCACCGCCTCCCGCTCGCGGTTGATCGCCTGCCGCACGATATGGCGCCGGCCGGCCGTCTTCCGGTACTTGAGGATGCGCATGTCAGAGCACCTCGGGAGCCAGCGACACGATCTTCATGTACTTCTTCTCCCGCAGCTCGCGCGCGACCGGCCCGAAGATGCGCGTCGCGCGGGGTTCGCCGGCTTCGTTGATGATCACGATCGCGTTCTCATCGAATCGGATGTAGCTCCCATCCTTGCGGCGCGTCTCTTTGGCCGTACGGACCACGACCGCGCGCGCCACTTCGGACTTCTTCACGGTTCCGTTCGGCAGGGCGTCCTTCACGGTCACGATGACCGTATCCCCCAAGCCTGCGTAGCGCCGACGCGTGCCGCCCAGGACGCGGATCACCAGGGCGCGCTTCGCGCCCGAATTGTCCGCGACCTTGACGATGGACTCCTGCTGAATCACGACTCGGCTCTCCCCTCAGCGCGCGCGTTCGACGATCTCGACCACCCGCCACCGCTTGTCCTTCGACAGCGGCCGCGTCTCCATCACCCGCACGGTGTCCCCCGTCTTGGAGGCGTTCTGCTCATCGTGCGCTTTGATCCGCTTCGTGCGTCCGATCATCTTGCCGTAGACCGGGTGGGGAAAACGCCGCTCGATGGCGACGACCACCGTCTTCTGCATCTTGTCGCTCACGACCGTCCCGATGCGGGTTTTCCGCCGGTTCCGGCCTGACTCGTGGCCCACTGCCCGATGTGCGGGAACCGCCTGCTGCCCGTCGCTCATGCCACCCCCTCCCCGACCCCGTCCGCTGCATCCGATTGCGCGGCGCTGCCGAGCGCCCGCTCGCGCAGCACCGTCTTGAGCCGCGCCACGTCCCGCCGAATCCACCGGAGCTGCAGTGGATCGTCGAGCGTCTCCGTCGCGCTCCGGAACTCGAGTCGGAATCGCTCCTCCTCCAGCTCCGTCACCTTCGCCCGAATGTCGTCATCCGCCATCGCCCGCACGTCGGACACGATGAGTCCCTTAGGCATCGGTATGCGCCTCCTCCCGGACGATGAACTTGCTCTTCACGCTCAGCTTCGCGGCCGCGAGCCCCATCGCCCGCCGCGCGATCTCCGGCGTCACCCCTTCGAGCTCGAACATCACGCGCCCGGGCTTCACGACCGCCACCCACCCCTCCGGCGATCCCTTTCCCTTCCCCATCCGGGTCTCGGCCGGCTTCTTGGTGATCGGCTTGTCGGGAAAGATCCGGATCCACACCTTGCCGCCGCGCTTGATGTGCCGCGTGAGCGCGACACGCGCGGCCTCGATCTGCCGATTTGAGACCCACCCGGGCTCCAGCGCCTGCAGCCCGAAATGGCCGTTGACCACGGTGTTCCCCCGCGTCGCCAGGCCGCGCGTGCGCCCCTTGAACATCTTGCGGAACTTGACCCGCTTGGGACTCAGCATCGCGTTAGCGCTCCGCCCCGGTCGAATACGTCTTGCCGTGGCGCCCGTCGACGATCTCACCCTTGAAGATCCACACCTTCACGCCGATCGTCCCGAAGGTCGTCTTCGCCGTCGATGTCGCGTAGTCGATGTCTGCGCGCAGGGTATGCAGCGGCACGCGCCCCTCGTGATACCCCTCCACGCGCGCGATCTCGGCGCCGCCCAGCCGCCCCCCGCACTTGATCTTGATCCCCTGCGCTCCCATCCGCATCGCGCTCTGGACCGCGCGCTTCATCGCGCGGCGGAAGGAGATCCGCTGCGCGAGCTGATTCGCGACGTTGTCCGCGACCAGCTGCGCATCGAGCTCGGGCCGCTTGATTTCCTCGACGTTGATTCCGATCTCCTTCCCGACGAGCTGCGTGAGCTCGTCGCGCAGCTTGTCCACTTCCGCACCCTTTTTCCCGATCACGACCCCCGGGCGACCGGTATGGATCGTCACGACGACCTTGCCCGGCTTGCGCTCGATGTGGATGTCGGCGATCGCGGCATGACCGACGCGCGCCTTCAGGTATTTCCGGAGGAGCTCGTCTTCCTTGAGCAGCGCCGGAAATTCCCGGCCCGCGTACCACCGGGAGCGCCACTGCTTCGAGATGCCGAGGCGAAAACCGATCGGATTCGTCTTCTGTCCCATTACGTCGCCCTCGTGCGCCGCGCCGTCTTGGCTGCGGTCGTCGTCTTCTTCTTGGCCGGACGGCGCGCCGCGGGCGCGGTCCGCGCCACCCGCCCCGCCAGCACGATCTCGACGTGGCTGGTCCGCTTGATGATCGGCGTCGCGCGCCCCATCGCCGCGGGCATGAAGCGCTTGAGCTTCGGCCCCTCGTTGATCACGGCCCGCTTGACGTACAGCGTGTCGACATCGACGGAGTCGTTCGCGCGCCGAGCCTGATCTTCCGCGTTCGCCACGGCGGATGCGAGCACCTTCTCGATCTGCCGCGCGGCGTACTTCTTGGAGAACTTGAGCACCGCGAGCGCATCGTTGACGCCCTTGCCGCGAATCTGATCGATGACCAGTCGCATCTTGTACGGCGACTGACGCGTCGCCCGCTGGAACGCCCGGGACTCAGCCACGCGCACCCCCGCCCCCGCCGCCGCCCCCGCCCCCGCCGCTCGCGCCCGGGCCGCCCTTGCCCGATGGCGCCGCCGCCGTCGCCGGAACGCCGGTCGCCTTCTTGTCGACGGCCTTCCCGGAATGCCCGCGGAACAGGCGCGTGGGCGAGAACTCGCCGAGCTTGTGCCCGACCATGTTCTCCGTCACGTACACGGGGATGAACTTGTTCCCGTTGTGGACCGCGAAAGTATGCCCGACGAAATCCGGGATCACGGTGCTCGCCCGCGACCACGTTTTCAGCACCCGCTTCTCGTTCCGGGCGTTCATCGCGGTCACCCGCTTGAGCAGGACCTCCTGCACGAACGGCCCCTTCTTGATGCTGCGCGCCATTATTCGGTCGCCATTATTCGGTCGCCATTATTGGGTCGCCATTATTGGGTCGCCTTCCCCCGCTTGCGGCCACGAACGATCAGCCGCTGCGATGCCTTCTTCGTATCGCGCGTCTTCACCCCTTCCTTTTTCCCCCACGGGGTGACGACGTTGCGACCGCCCCGGGTCCGGCCCCCATGCGGGTGGTCCACCGGGTTCATCACTTCGCCCCGCACCTTGGGCCGCCGTCCGAGCCAGCGCGTCTTTCCGGCCTTGCCCCACGACACGAGCTCGTGCTCGGCGTTGCCGACCGTGCCGATCGTCGCCAGGCAGTTGCCGTGCACCATTCGCATCTCCGTCGACCGCAGCCGCAGCGTCACATACTCCCCCTCCTTGGCCACGACCTCGACGCCGGCGCCGGCGGAACGGGCGATCTGTCCCCCCTTCCCGGCCTTGAGCTCGATGTTGTGCACGTCCGTGCCCAGCGGGATCTCGCGCAGCGGGAGCGCATTGCCGGTCCGGACGTCCGAGCCCGGTCCCGAGATCACCGTATCCCCGACCTGCAGCCCGCGCGGGTGCAGGATGTAGCGCTTCTCCCCGTCGGTGTACTCGACGAGCGCGATGCGCGCCGACCGGTTCGGATCGTACTCGATCTCGCGCACCGTCGCCGGCATCGCGAACTTGTTCCGGCGGAAATCGATGATCCGATACTTTCGCTTGTGCCCGCCGCCACGGCGCCGCATCGAGATGTGCCCGTGGTTGTCCCGCCCTCCGGACTTCGTGAGCGACTCCAGGAGCGACTTCTCGGGCGTCGTGCGCGTGATTTCGGCGAAATCCGAGACCGAGCGGAAGCGCGAGCTCTTCGTGACGGGCTTGAACTGCCGGATCGGCATCGCGTCAGCCCTCGAACACTTCGATGGTATCGCCATCGCGCAACGTCACGATGGCCTTCTTCCAATCCGCGCGGCGTCCCACGGACTTGCCGACGCGGCGGGTCTTCCCGCGCACGTTGGCCGTCCACACCCCCGTGACCGTGACGCCGAATAGCGTCTGGATCGCCTCGCGGATGGCGGGCTTCGTCGCCTCGGGCGCGACCTCGAAGGTGTACTCCCTCCGCTCCTGGTACGCCGCCGAGCTCTTCTCCGTCATGACCGGTCGCACGATCGTGCGATGCAGGATGGTCATCGGCTACTTCCCCTTCTTCTTCTTGGGAGCCGCCTTCTTGGTGGCGGACTTCCGTGCGCCGGCCTTCTTGGCCGCGGGCTTCGCCGCATGCGCGGTTGGCGCATGGGCGGTCGGTGCCTTCGCCGCGCGTGTTCCGGCGGGACGCGCGGCCGGCTTCCGTCCCGGTGCCGCCGCATGCTGGGCCGGACGCGTCGGCTTCGGCGCTGCCGGCTTCGCCGGACGCTTCGGCGTTGCCGCGCCGCGCGCCGCGACGCGCGCCGCGACGCGCGCCGCGCGGCCCTCCGAGGGCGCGGGTGCGGCCTCCGCCAACGGCTCGAGCGGCTGACCCAGCGCCAATGATTCGATCAGCACCGCATCCGACCACAGGATGTGGTAGGTCGAGACGTCGCTGAACGGCAGCACCTCCACCGCCGGAATGTTCCGCGCGCTCAGATAGACGTTCCCCTTCACCCCGTCGGTGAGGATCAAGACGTTCTTTCCCACCAGCGCGAGCCGCTCGAGCAGCGCGTGCACGCGGCGAGTCTCCGGGCGCTCGAATGCGAAGGCGTCGATCACGACCACCGCGCCCTCCCGCGCCCGCGTGTTGAAGGCGCTCTGCCGCGCCAGCGCGCGCACCTGGCGCGGCACGTATTGCGCATAACTCCGCGGCGTCGGCCCGAAGACCGTCCCGCCGCCGACCCACTGCGGCGCCCGAATCGAGCCCTGGCGCGCGCGGCCGGTCCCCTTCTGCTTCCACGGCTTCTGGTTGCCGCCGGCGACGAACTTCCGGATCTTCGTCGCCGCGTTGCCCTGCCGCTGGTTGGCGAGAAAGGCCTTCACAGCCTGATGCATGACGGGCGTGTTGATCGTCCCGTCGAAGACGTCACCGGGCAGCGTCACGCGATCGCGCGGCGTGCCGAGCGCGGAGTAGGCCGCGGCCTGCACGGCGCCCGAGGACGCCGTCGCGGAACCGCCGGTCGAATGCGCTTGAGAGTCAGTCACGAAAATCCTTACCCTCGCTTCCGGACAACCACGATCCCGTTCTTGGGCCCCGCCACCGCACCGCGGATGTAGAGGAGATGCCGCTCCGCATCGACCTTCTCCACGCGCAGCTGGTCCTGCGTATGCCGCTCCGCCCCGAAGTGACCGGGCATCCGCTTTCCCTTGATGACGCGGGATGGATCCGTTCCCGCGCCCACCGATCCCGGCCGCCGATGCTTGGTATTGCCATGCGTGTTGGGCCCGCCCGCAAAGCTGTATCGCTTCACCACGCCCTGAAACCCGCGCCCCTTCGTCGTGCCCGTCACCTTCACGCGATCCCCGACGGCGAAGACGCCAACCGTCACGGTGTCGCCCACCTTGTACGACGGAACCTCCGCGCCCTTGCCCGGAGCATCGTCGAGCCGCAGGCTGCGCAGATATGCCGGCGGCGCGGCGAGCCCGGCCTTGGCCCCGTGTCCCACCGCCGCCAGGGACGCGCGGCGCCCGCGAGGGGTCGTCTCCCCCTTCGCGTTGGCGCGCCGGACTCGCTGCGTCCCATATCCCAATTGCACCTGCAGCATCCCCGCGACCGCGGGATCCGTGACCGCCACGACGGGATTCGGCGTCGCCTCGACGACCGTCACCGGGATCTGTTGCCCCTGATCGTTGAAGAGCTGGGTCATGCCGACCTTCTTCCCGATGATTCCAATCATTGCGATCCGCCGGCCGGTGGACGGGCCGTTCGCGAGCGGCCCCTGCTGCTCTTCCCGATGATTCCAATCATTGCGATCCGCCGGCCGTGGTACGGGCCGTTCGCGAACGGCCCGTATGGGCGGCTCGCGAGACGCCCCTGCTGGCGCCTGATGCCTGTCATATCGCTATTCGACCTTGATCTCGACATCCACACCCGCGGGCAGATCCAGCTTGGTGAGAGCATCCACCGTCTGCGCGCGCGAATCGAGGATGTCGATCACCCGCTTGTGTGTCTTCAGCTCGAACTGCTCGCGCGATTTCTTGTCCACATGGGGGGACCGGAGCACCGTCCAGCGCTGCGTCTTGGTCGGCAATGGAATCGGTCCGGACACCTGCGCCCCGGTCTTCTCCGCCGTGCGCACGATGTCCGCCGACGCCTGGTCGATGACGGCGTGGTCGAATGCCTTGAGCCGAATGCGGATTCTGCCTGCCATGATGTCCTTGATCGTTTGGGGAGCTGTGGGGGCCGCTCGCGAGCGGCCCCTGCTCCCGTATTTCTATTTCAAAATCTTCGTGACGACGCCGGCGCCGACGGTGTGGCCGCCCTCGCGGATCGCGAAGCGCAGCCCCTCGTCCATGGCGATCGGCGTGATCAGCTCGATCGTCATCTGCACGTTGTCCCCCGGCATCACCATCTCCGTGCCCGCCCCCAGCTCCACCGACCCCGTCACGTCCGTCGTCCGGAAGTAAAACTGCGGCCGATACCCCTTGAAAAACGGCGTGTGCCGCCCCCCCTCCTCCTTCGTCAGGACGTACACCTCCGCCTCAAACTTCGTGTGCGGCGTGATCGAGCCCGGCTTCGCCAACACCATCCCGCGCTCCACGTCCTCCTTGCCCAACCCCCGCAACAACAACCCCACGTTGTCCCCCGCCTGCCCCTCGTCCAGGAGCTTGCGGAACATCTCCACCCCCGTGATCACCGCCTTCTTGTCGCTCCCAAACCCCACCAGCTCCAACTCCTCCCCCACCTTCACCTTCCCCCGCTCCACCCGCCCCGTCGCCACCGTCCCCCGCCCCGTGATCGTGAACACGTCCTCCACCGGCATCAGAAACGGCTTCTCCACGTCCCGCTTCGGCACCGGGATGTAGCCGTCCAACGCGGCGAGCAACTCCGCGATCTGCCCCCCCGAGACACTCTTCGGGTCCGCCGCCTGTAGCGCCTGCAACGCACTCCCCCGGATCACCGGCGTCTCGTCCCCCGGAAATTGATACGAGCTCAACAGCTCCCGCACCTCCAGCTCCACCAAATCCAACAACTCCGCATCATCGACCATGTCCACCTTGTTCATGAACACCACGATGTACGGCACGTTCACCTGCCGCGCCAACAGAATGTGCTCCCGCGTCTGCGGCATTGGCCCGTCCGCCGCACTCACCACCAGGATCGCCCCGTCCATCTGCGCCGCCCCCGTGATCATGTTCTTCACGTAGTCGGCGTGCCCCGGACAATCCACGTGCGCATAGTGCCGCTTCGCCGTCTCGTACTCCACGTGCGCCGTCGCGATCGTGATCCCCCGCTCTCTTTCCTCCGGCGCCTTGTCGATCTGATCGTACGCCGTGAACTGCGCCAACCCCTGCTTCGCCTGCACCGCCGTGATCGCCGCCGTCAACGTCGTCTTCCCGTGATCCACGTGCCCGATCGTCCCCACGTTCACGTGCGGCTTCGTCCGCTCAAACTTCGCCTTGGTCATGGTAGTTAGGCCGCCTTGACTCGGTTAATGATCTCTTCCGCCTTGCTCTTCGGAACTTCCTCGTAGTGGCTGAACTCCATCGAGTAGACGGCTCTCCCCTGCGATTGCGAGCGGAGCTTCGTCGAATAGCCGAACATCTCGGCCAGCGGAACCGTGGCCGAGATCACCTGCGCCTCCCCGCGCTGCGTCATCCCGCCGATCCGGCCGCGCCGGGACGAGAGATCGCCGAGGATGTCGCCCATGTATTCCGCCGGACAGACGACCTCGACGTTCATGATCGGCTCGAGGATGAACGGATCCGCCCGCCGCGCAGCCTCCTTGTACGCCATCGATCCCGCGATCTTGAACGCCATCTCGCTCGAGTCGACATCGTGGTACGATCCGTACACGAGCTCGATGCGCACGTCCACCATCGGGTAGCCCGCCAGCACGCCGTTGTCGAGCGCCTCGCGAATCCCGGCCTCCACCGGTCCGATGTATTCCCGCGGGATCACGCCACCAACGATCTTGTCCTCGAAGACGAACCCGTGCCCCGCCTGATTCGGCTCCATGTTGATCACGACGTGGCCGTACTGGCCGCGTCCGCCCGTCTGCCGGATGAACTTCCCCTCGACCTTCTCCACCCGGCGCCGGATCGATTCGCGGTACGCCACCTGCGGCCGCCCGATATTCGCATCGACTTTGAACTCGCGCTGCATCCGGTCGACGATGATCTCGAGGTGCAGCTCCCCCATCCCGGAGATGATGGTCTGGGAGGTCTCCGCATCAGTGTGGACGCGGAACGTTGGATCTTCCTCCGAGAGCTTCGCGAGCGCGATCGAGAGCTTGTCCTGATCGGCCTTGGTCTTCGGCTCGATCGCGACATTGATGACGGGCGCCGGGAACTTCATCGCCTCGAGCACGATCGGCTTGTCCTCATCGCACAGCGTGTCGCCCGTGCGCGTATCCTTGAGCCCGATCGCCGCGGCGATGTCCCCCGCCCGCACCTCGGCGATCTCCTCACGCTTGTTCGCGTGCATCTGGAGCAGCCGGCCGATCCGCTCGCGCTTGTCCTTCGTGGAGTTGTAGATGTACGACCCGGACTCGAGGACGCCGGAATAGACCCGCAGATAGGTCAGCTTTCCCACGAACGGGTCCGTCGCGATCTTGAACGCGAGCGCGGCGAACGGCGCGTCGTCCGCCACGGCGCGCTCCGCCGGAGTCTCATCGTGGTGCAGCGGGTGACCTGCGATCGTCGCGATGTCCATCGGCGCCGGCAGAAAGTCGATCACCGCGTCCAGCAGAGCCTGCACGCCCTTGTTCTTGAACGCCGCGCCGCAGAGCACCGGGACGAACCCTCCCGCGATCGTCGCCTTGCGGATCGCTCGGTGGATCTCCTCGACCGTCAGCTCCGCCCCGCCCAGATACTTCTCCAGCAGGACCTCATCGTGCTCCACCGCCGCCTCGATCGCATCGTGCCGCGCCTGCTCCATGCGGTCGCGATACACGCCCGGCACGGGCTCCTCCGTAAACGTCTTGCCCAGCGATTCGTCGTCGAACACGATCTGCACCCGGCGGATGACGTTGATGTGCCCGGTGAACAGATCGGCCGAGCCCACGGGCAGCTGGATCGGAAAGGCCTTCTTGGAGAGCCGCTCGCGGATCATCGTAAGACAGCGATCGAAATCCGCCCCGACGCGGTCCATCTTGTTCGCGAAGACCAGCCGCGGCACGCCGTAGCGGTCCGCCTGACGCCAAACCGTCTCGGTCTGCGGCTCCACACCGGCCACCGAGTCCAGCAGCGCGACCGCGCCATCCAGCACGCGGAGCGAACGCTCCACCTCGACCGTGAAATCCACGTGACCCGGCGTGTCGATGATGTTGATCCGATACTCGACGCCGTGCCGCGTCCAGAAGCAGGTCGTCGCCGCGGATGTGATCGTGATGCCGCGCTCCTGCTCCTGCTCCATCCAGTCCATCGTCGCGGTCCCCTCGTGCACCTCGCCGATCTTGTAGCTCTTCCCGGTATAGTAGAGGATGCGCTCGGTCGTGGTCGTTTTCCCGGCATCAATGTGGGCCATGATGCCGATGTTGCGATATCGATCGAGCGGTGTCGTGCGAGGCATACGGGGAATCGAGCTCCGTGATCCAGCAAAAAAACGGGTGGACCAGGCGCCCCGTGCGGGGCCGGTATCCATCCGCTCTTCGCCGGGTACAGCCGCGTGGTGCGACTGGGGACCCTTGGCGCGTCGCGCGTACGGCGTGCGCGACGACAAATTTTTTTGGACAGCCTTTGATTTTAACCCGGCATAGACCGTATTGTCAATGCTGAGCGACAATCCGTCGCGGTGTGCGACGGGAGGCGCTATTACACCGTTGCCTTCGCCCCCCCCCCCCGTCCGGGCACCCCGCCGGTCCACCCAGGAGCCGCGTTGGATTCTGATCTCCGCCAACAACTGCAGTTGGCGCTAGGCGACGCCTATACGGTCGAGCGCGAGCTGGGCGGTGGCGGAATGAGCCGCGTCTTCCTCGCCACCGAAGTCGGACTCGACCGCCCGGTCGTGCTCAAAGTCCTCCCGCCCGAGATGGCGGCCGCCGTGAGCATCGAGCGCTTTCGCCGCGAGATTCGCCTCGCGGCGTCGTTGCAGCACCCGCACATCGTTCCCCTCCACTCGGCCGGCCAGGCGGGCGACCTCCTCTACTACTCGATGCCGCTCGTGGAGGGCGAGTCCCTCCGTGCCAAGCTCGACCGCGAGGGGGCCCTGCCCATCAGCACGGCCGTCCGCATCCTGCGCGACGTGGCCGACGCGCTCGCCTACGCCCACGCCCACGGAGTCGTCCACCGCGACATCAAGCCCGACAACATTCTCATCTCGGGATCCCACGCCGTCGTGACCGACTTCGGCGTCGCCAAGGCCATGAGCGCCGCCGCCAGCGGCGCCTCGTCCCTCACCTCCCTGGGCGTCGCCCTCGGCACGCCGGCGTACATGGCCCCCGAGCAGGCCGCTGCGGACCCCCATGTCGACCACCGCGCCGACCTGTACGCCCTCGGCGCCGTGGGCTACGAGATGCTCTGCGGGCGCCCCCCGTTTGTCGGGATGACGGCTCAACAGGTCCTCGCGGCGCACGTGACGCAGGCGCCCGAGTCGTGCGCATCTCACCGCCCGACCGTGCCGCCCGCTCTCAACGCGCTCATCATGCGCTGCCTGGAGAAACGCCCGGCGGACCGCCCACAGAGTGCCGAGGAGATCGTCGCACAACTGGAAGCGCTGGCGACACCGAGCGGCGGAATGCAGCCCACCAGCGCCACGGCAGCGACGACGGCCGCGACGACGGCCGCGACGACGGCCGCAGCACCGCGACATCGAGGACGCACGCGCCAGACCCTGATCCTCACGGCCGGCACGCTGGCGGCGGCCGCCGCGCTGTACGCGGCGCTACGCCTGCTCGGCATTCTCGGTCCCTTGCACACTCTCATTGCGGCCGGAGTCCTGAACGACCAGCAGCGGATCCTGCTGGCCGATTTCGAGAACCGCGCCGCCGATACGACACTCGGGCCGACGTTGACCGAGGCCTTTCGCGTCGACCTCGCCCAATCGCGCGCGGTGCAGCTCGAACCTGCGACCGCCGTGGCCGATGCGCTGACCCGCATGCAGCGACCGGTCCACACGCCGCTGACGCCGGCGCTCGCCCGGGAAGTGGCCGAGCGCGACGGACTCAAGGCCGTCGTCACCGGTGAGATCGATCCCGTCGGTGCCGGCTACGTGCTTTCGGCGAGCGTCGTCGGTGCGGCGGATGGCCGTGTCCTCACCGCTGTACGCGAGACGGCCGACAATGCGGGCGCGCTGATCCCCGCGCTCGACCGTCTCTCGCGCGCCCTCCGCACCGAGATCGGCGAATCCCTGAAGACGATTCGCGCGGACGAGCCGCTGGCGGAGGTGACCACCGCGTCGATGGACGCGCTACGGAAATACACTGCCGCGGTACGCCTGGCGAACGCGGGCGATGACGAGAGCGCCGCGCCCCTTCTCGAGGCCGCGACGCAATCCGACACCTCTTTCGCGATGGCGTACCGCAAGCTCGCCGCCGTGCTCGCCAACACCGGGGGATCGTTCGGCGCCATCATCGACGCGGCAACTCGGGCCTATACGCACCGCGATCGACTCCCGGAGCTCGAGCGCGATCAGACCGAGGCCTTTTACTTCGGGACCGTCGTCGTTGACATCCCGAAGGAGATCGCGGCGTACCAGGCCGTCCTTGCACTACGGCCCGACAACGACATCGGGCTGGTCGATCTCGGCCTCGCGTATGAGCGCGAGGGACAATTCCGGTCCGCGGAGAGTCTGTACGTGCGCGTCATCGCGCTCCAACCCGCGTCGCCGAACGGGTATGTCGACCTCGCCGACGCCCAAGCGAACGAGGGCCGCTATACCGCGGCGGAGTCGACGCTCGCACGTATGCAACGCGCGGCCCCCGGCGCCATGCAATCCAGCTTCTTTCCCATGCTGCTGGCCGCGGCGGAACGGCGGTTCCCCGCGGCGGACAGCCTCGGCCGAGCCACCCTGCAGCACCTGGCGCCACGCTCGGGAGGTCGTGAGTTGACGGCTGCCGTCCTGGCGAACACGAGCATCACACAAGGGCGGCTCGCCGAAGGAACCCAGCGCGCGCACGAGGCGATGGCAATGGCCGAGGACCGGGGACTGCCAGGCCAGTACCTCCAGGGAGCTATCGAGCTCGGCGAAATCGAGGTGCGCTATCGTGACCGGGCCGCCGCAGCCCTCGCGACCATCTCGACCGCGCTCGCGCGCCACCCGCTGGCGTCGATTCCCCCGGGAGATCGTCCGTACGCCGACCTCGCCCGCCTATACGTCTTGGCGGGTCGCCCCGACGAGGCCCGGCGCACGTTGGAGGAATATGACCACACCGTGCCCGAGGGGACTCGCCGGGGAAATAATGAGCGCGAGGCGGCGCTGGGCGACATTGCCGCAACGGATGGCCACCTGCCGGACGCCATCGCGCACTTTCGCGCCTATCACACGATCGACGAATCGTGTGTGTCCTGCGGAATGTTCGAGCTGGCCGAGACGTACCGCCGGAGCGGCGCCGCGGATTCAGCCGTCGCCTACTACACGCGCGCGATCGACGCGCCGGGGCTCTTTCGACCCTTTGTCGACTCCCGAACTCTCGCGGCGAGCTATCAGCGTCTCGGGGAGCTACAGGAAAAGGCGGGCAACCGGACCGCGGCACGCGATGCCTACGCGCACCTTCTCGATCTCTGGGCCGGCGCGGATCCGGAGCTGCAGCCGATCGTCCGTGATGTGCGGGCCCGCGTGGCGCGACTGGCGGCGGACAAGTAGGGGCGCGTCGCGACGCGCCCCTACCGGTGATCGCGATCGGCCGCTACCACCGGTAATGCGCGAACGCTTTATTGGCTTCCGCCATGCGGTGCGTATCGTCCTTCTTCTTGACCGCGTTCCCCTCGCCCTTGGACGCCGCGATCACCTCGGCCGCCAGCTTCTCCGGCATCGACTTCTCATTCCGGCCGCGCGAGTACTCGATCAGCCACCGCATCGCGAGAGCCGTGCGCCGCTCGGGCCGCACCTCGACCGGGACCTGGTAGGTCGCACCGCCCACGCGCCGGCTCTTCACCTCGACCACCGGCTTGAGATTCGAGAGCGCCTGCTTGAACACATTGACGCCCGGCTGGCTCGTGCGCGCCTCCACGAGGTCCATCGCACCGTAGAAGATCCGCTCGGCGGTGGACTTCTTCCCCTGCAGCATCATCGCGTTGATGAACTTGGAGACCGTCTGGCTGTCGTAGCGCGCATCGGCCAGGATCGGCCGTTTCACCGATTTCTTCCGCCGGCTCACGCCTTCTTCCCTCCGGCCGCCGCCGCCGGCGCGGGGCCGCCGCCGACCTTCGGCTTCTTCGTCCCGTATTTCGAGCGGCTCTGATTGCGGCCCGTCACGCCCGAGGCATTGAGGCTCCCGCGGATGATGTGGTACCGGACGCCCGGAAGGTCCTTCACACGGCCACCGCGAATGAGCACGATCGAGTGCTCCTGCAGGTTGTGCCCTTCACCCGGGATGTACGCGGTCACCTCGAATCCGTTCGTCAACCGGACGCGCGCAACCTTGCGCAGTGCCGAGTTCGGCTTCTTGGGCGTCGTCGTGTACACGCGCGTGCACACGCCCCGCTTCTGCGGGTTCGACTTGAGAGCCGGTGCCTTTTCCTTTTTTATGACGTCACGGCGACTTTGCCGGACGAGCTGATTGATTGTCGGCATAGATGGGACGAAAAACACGGGCGCCACCCGCAAGCGGCACAGAACGCGGAACGTAACAGACGCGGGAGAGGCGGGGTAGGGGCGGGCCGTGACCCGCCCGGTGTCCGCCGTCCGCACGGGCCGCGCCCCCGACGAACGCGCCCCAATACATTCCGCCATGCCCGCCTGGCTTTCCGCGCTCCTGTTCGCCCTCACGGTCGCCCCACCCTCTATGCGCGCCCAGTCTCCGCCGCCACCACCGATCACGGCCGGCCGAGCCATCGCGCAGGGAGCCGTGGGCCTCGGCCTCATGCCCGTCGGCTTCATCGGCGGCGGCCTCGCCACCCGATGGGTCGCGAACCGGTTCGGCGCCACCGGCGACCCGGCATCGACGATCGCCCTCGTCGGAGCGTATACGACCGCGGGCCTGATGACGGCGGCCGGCCCCACGATCGTCGGTGGCGGATCGCACGCGAGCGGCTCCTACGGCGCCGCGCTGGCGGGCGCCGCTGTCGGGGGAGCCGGCAGCATCCTCCTCGTCCGACTCAACAAGGCGGTCAACACCGGACCCGTCCTGCGCATCCTGAGCGCAGTCGGAGTCGTGCTGCTGCCCTCCGTGGCCGCCACCGCCGGATACGACTGGAGCCGCACCTACCGCCGGTAGATCCGCCTCACCGCGTCGCGGTGTCCGCCGCAGCCCATTCGCGCCAGATGTCCTCGGCCGGCCCAACCGTCAGACGGCTCTGCCACCGCACGAGCGGCGTCCGCAGCAGCATCGGCTCCGCGGCGAGCAGCTCGAGCCAGCGCGCCTCGGAATGCATCGCGGTCGACAGCCCGAGCTGGGCGAATCGCTTCGCGCGGCGATCGATCAGCGCATCAACGCCGAATCGCTGAACGAACCGCGTCAGCTCGCCAAGCGACGCGGCGCGCTCCTGAAGGTCGACGAAATGGGTCCGAATCCGCCGCTCGGCAAAGAAGCGCAGGGCCTTCCGCGTGTCAACACACTTCCGCGTGCCGAAGACCTGAACATCCATGCGGAGAAAGCTGCACCCGGCGGGTCTCCGCGGCCGATATCAGGTGGGGCGAGTGGACAGGGATCGCATCACATGGCGCGAGACGCCGCAACACCCGACGAACCCGTATCGCAAAAAAAATGGAGGCGCCGATATGGGCGCCTCTCCTCGGCCCCGCGCCGCGGGCCGCCTTACGGCAACAGCCGCCGAGGCTCCGGCCTGTCGTCGTCCGCGACGGGCGGTGCCGGCTCGCGTGCCGCGCCTCGCGGGACCTCGGGCGGCGGCGCCTCATCCTTCGCGGAGAGGCTCCCCTTGAACTCACGAATCCCCTTGCCGAGCGAGGCGCCGAGCTCCGGCAGGCGCTTCGCGCCGAACAGGAGCACGAGCACCAGGATGATGAGCACGATTTTTTCGGGTCCAATGCCCATATTCGCCTCCCCCCGTAAGCGGTCTTCGTAGTCTAATCGTCTGCGCCAGTTGAGGCGACCGCACCCCGCTCGGGATGCAGGGCGCGACCGATCTGCGCTCGACAATCCAGGAGGTGGAGCCGCGTGACGCGGTCCCCCGCGCGCGCCAGGGCCGCGGAGATCTCGGAGTCGAGCGCGACGAGCTCGCCGCGCGCGATCGCGCGGACGTCCGCCCCGGCGACCGGGTCGGGGACGGCGCCCACGCGCGTGCGTCGGGGTGCCGGCACGCTCGGCGCCGGTGCTTCCGGCGGAGCGATCTTTTCGGACAGGAGCGCGACGTAGCTGCGCTGGAGATTTCGGCGAAAGGCGTCGACGCGGACGGCCCCCCCGGCCAGCTCGCTCCAGATGGCGTGGCGCACGTCGTCGAACAGTGCGGTCGGACTGTAGGCCGTGCCGGGATGGGCGAAAAGCGTCGCGATCTCCGTCATGCGGTTTGCCCGGTCGTCGCTCAGCAGGTCCGCCAGGAGACTGCTCTGCGCCGTGCGAATGCGATCGAGCGCCCCATCCGACTCGATGCGGTGGAGTACCGCCGTATCGACGAGATAGGTGGGCGTCGTGAAGACGTTGTCCGCAACGAACCGCACCGCCGCGCGCTGCCGCTCCGCCGACACCGGCGTGAATCGCGGACCCGGTTGGCTGCCGGATTTCTCGCGCATGTATTGGCCGCCGACGAGCCGGACGACGTGTCCCATCTCATCGCGCCACTGCCCCACGAGTCGGTCGTACATCTCGCTCAGGTCCGAATTGTCCTCCCCCGGCCGGACCATCGCCGATTCGAGGAACGCCATGATCCGCTTGATGTTCTTGAGACCGGCCGCGGTCGATTTCACCGCGTCGGCGTCGCCCACGGCCTCCGATTCGACCCCGGGATCGGGGCCGTTCGCGTTCTCGTCCCCTTCGTAGCGATACCACGGCACGGAGTCCTGCTCGGACGCCCATTGGTCGAGCGTCGGACGCTCCGCATCGGGGGTCGCCGCGCCCGCGATCGGTGTGTAGCCCCACCGGATCGCGAAGATGTCGTATGGGCCGACGCGCGGAACGAGGTCGTAGAGATCGATGCCGTCCTCCGGCTGCGCCACGTAGTCGAACCGGCAATAATCCATGACCGACGCGCAATACCCCATCCAATGCACCCACGTCTTGCTCCGGACGCTGTCCGCGGGATATTCGCTGCTCGCCTGCATGTTGTGGCGCAGCCCCAGGGTGTGCCCGACCTCGTGCGCCACGACGTACATGACGAGATGCCCCATGAGCGAGTCGGGGAACGGCAGGTGCTGTGCCCGCGGGTCGAGCGGCGAGACCTGGGTGAAATACCAGTCCCGCTGCAGGTTCAGGATGTTGTGAAACATGCGTACGGACCCGTTCAGGATCTCGCCCGTGCGAGGATCGTGCACGTTGGGGCCGACCGAATTCTCGACCGTCGTGGCCAGCCAGCGCACTACGGTGTGCCGCACGTCCTCCATGGACCAGGTGGAGTCGCCGGCCGGCACCTCGCGGGCCACGATCGCGTTGGAGAACCCCGCCGCCGCGAAGGCGGGCTGCCACGACTCGACCCCCTTCTTGATCCACGGCACCCATTGCTTCGGCGTCGCGGGATCGATGTAGTAAACGAGCGGTTGCACCGGGTCGGATACGGCGGCGGCGGGATCCTTTTTCTCGAGCCGGAACCGCGTGATGTAGCAGCGCTTGGCCGCCCGCTGCTCCGTCGTGCCGAAGTCGACGTCCGTGGCCGTGAAGAACCCCACCCGGTCGTCGCATCGGCGCGGCAGCATCGGCTGCGCGGGCAGGCGGATCATGCTCCAGTGCGCCAGCACGCTCGATGCGACCTTCGGCTCCGCCGGAGGAGCATCTCCGGCTCCCGGATTCGCGCGCGGCAGACCGGTCTGCGTCGCCTCCACCTCGATGTTGTCCGGGAACGCGAGCGTCCGCTCCACGTAGGACCGCTTGTCATCGACGCTGCCGGACCACGCCTGAAATTCGGGGACGGACGTCGTGTACAGCTTGGTCACCTCGATCACCGGCGCGCTATCCGGGCCGAACGTCTCGATCGGGAATACCGCCACGATCGACGGATAGTTGGCCTCGCGGACGGACTGCGCGATCGGCAGCGTGCTATCCGCGACGCTCTCGAACGTTATGTGCCGCAGCACGATCGTGCGCGGGTGCCGCTCCCAGCGCAGCACGCTCTCGGTAAACTCATCGCCGCCGTAATCATTGAACCGCCCCGGATCCCCGGCGGCCGCACGCGCGAAGCGCCCGACCATCAGGAGGTCGATGTCCACGGCCGATCGGGGCAGCTCGAAATACAGCTTGTCGTCGACCTGGTGCGTGATCAGGAATCCGCTGTGCGTGATCGCCGACGCGGTGATGACCTTCGCGTATGGCTTGATCTTGGCCGTGTCACCGTGTCCGCCCTTCGCCGAATCACCCGCGGCGAGCGGCGAGGGAGCTTGGGCGGCGGGCGCCCCGTGGGCGCAGGCGAGGAGAGTGGCCGCGGCGGCAAGGTAGAGATGGCGCATAGGGATGCTGACACGAATAGGGGTAAGCCCCACATCAGAAAGGAGAAAGGAGAAAAGAGAGAGGAGACGATCACCAGCCGCCGAAAAGGCGATCGCTGATCCCGTCTCCTCTCTCCTCTCTGTCCTTTTCTACTCTCTCCGTTCCACTCTCTCCTTACTCGCTCTCCGCTCCCGCCGGGATCGCCTGGAGCGGCGGCAACGGCGCGAACGGGGCCAGGGTCGCGAACGGATCCTCCACGGCCGACGGCGGCGGCGGGATCTCCATCCCTTCGATCTCGACCTCCTGGTACCGATACATCCCCGTGCCGGCCGGGATCAGGTGACCGATGATGATGTTCTCCTTGAGCCCGAGCAGGTCGTCCTGCGCCCCACGGATCGAGGCGTCCGTCAGCACGCGGGTGGTCTCCTGGAACGACGCGGCCGACACGAACGACTGCGTCGTCAGCGACGCCTTGGTGATCCCGAGCAGCAGCGGCTCCGACGTCGCCGGCCTGAGCTTCTTCTTCTTGGAGCGCTCGTTCTCCTCGCGGAACGCCTGCTTGTCGACGTGCTCTCCCTCGAGGAACTCCGTCTCGCCCGGATCGATCACGCGGACCTTCTGCAGCATCTGCCGGACGATCACGCCGATGTGCTTGTCGTTGATCTTCACGCCTTGCAGCCGGTACACCTCCTGCACCTCGTTCAGGAGGTACTCCTGCACCGCGCGGGGGCCCTTGATCCCGAGGATGTCGTGCGGATTCACCGGACCCTCCGACAGACGGTCTCCCGCCCGCACGCGGTCGCCTTCGTGCACGCGCAGGTGCTTGCCGGCCGGCACCTCGTACAGCTGCGCCTCCCGCGATTCGTCGATCGCCGAGCCCTGCGGCTGCACCGGTTGCACGAAGATCTCGCGCTTCCCGCGCTTGATCTCCCCGAACCGCACGACGCCATCGATCTCCGAGATCGTCGCCGGATCCTTCGGCCGCCGCGCCTCGAAGAGCTCGGCCACGCGCGGCAGGCCGCCCGTGATGTCCCGCGTCTTGTACGCCTCGCGGTTGACCTTGGCGAGCGTCGTGCCCGCCGCGATCTTCGCGCCGTCGTCCACCGTCAACTGCGCGCCCACCGGGATCACGAAATCGCGGACCTTGCGGTCGTGCCCCGTGTCCCAGATCTCGATGTGCGGATGCAGTCGCCGCTCGCGGTCCTCGATGACCACGCGCTGCCGGAGGCCCGTGAGCTCGTCGAGCTCCTCGGACACCGACTCGTCCTCCTCGAGATCCACGAACCGCACCGTTCCCCCGACATCCGCGATGATCGGATTCGTATACGGATCCCAGCTGAAGATCACCTGATCCTTCTTCACCTCGTCGCCATCGGCGACCATGAGGATCGCGCCGAGCGGAACCTGCAGGTGCGCGCCCAACCCGCCCGAGCGGTCCCCGGGTGCGCGGATCTGGATCTCCCCCTCATACGACGTGACGATCTTCTGGCTATCGGGCCCGGTCACCACGACCAGCCGATCACCGTACTCGATCGTCCCGGCCACCTTGGACTTGCGGGACGTTTGCTCGGCGATGCGCGCCGCCGTGCCGCCGATGTGGAAGGTCCGCAGGGTGAGCTGCGTCCCGGGTTCGCCGATCGACTGGGCCGCGATGATTCCCACGGCTTCGCCCAGGTCGACCATCGACATCGTCGCCAGGTTGCGCCCGTAACACATGCGGCACAGCCCGCGTTTGGCCTCGCACGTCAGCACGGACCGGATCCGCACCGTCTCGATCCCCGCTTCCTCGATCGCGCGCGCCGTGTCCTCATCGATCAGCTTCCCCGCCTCGACGAGCAGCGTGCGCCGCCCGCTGGCGTCCGTCTCCTGCGGGTCCTCCACGTCCTCCGCGGCCACGTTGCCGACGATGCGTTCCGACAACGGCTCGATGATGTCCTCGCCTTCCTTGAGCGCCGACACATCGAGGCCGAGGATCGTACCGCAATCATCCTCGGTCACCACGACATCCTGTGCGACGTCCACGAGGCGCCGCGTCAGGTAGCCGGCGTCCGCCGTCTTGAGAGCGGTGTCCGCCAATCCCTTGCGCGCCCCGTGCGTCGAGATGAAGTACTCGAGCACCGACAACCCCTCGCGGAAATTCGACTTGATCGGGCTCTCGATGATCTCGCCGATGCCGCCCGTGAGCTTCTTCTGCGGCTTCGCCATGAGGCCCCGCATCCCCGCCAGCTGGCGGATCTGGTCGCGGGATCCCCGCGACCCGGAGTCGAACATCATGAACACCGGGTTGTAGCCGCCGAGCGACTCGCGCATCGCCTTCACCATCGCGTCCGCGACGTCGTTGTTCGCGTGCGTCCAGGTGTCGATCACCTTGTTGTAGCGCTCGCCGTTCGTGATGTTGCCCGTCTGGTACGCGCGCTGGAACCGCTCCACGCGCTGCTCCGCCTCGCGCAGGAGCGTCTCCTTCTCCTCGGGGATGTGCAGGTCCTCGATCCCGATCGACACGCCGCCGCGCGTCGCGTTCCGGAATCCGAAATCCTTGAGCCGGTCGAGGAACTCGACCGTCTGCGCGAGCCCGGCCTTCCGATAGGACTCGAAGACGAGCTCGCCCAGCGCCTTCTTCTTCATCTCGCGGTTCTGGAATCCGATCTCCGAGGGGACGATCGCGTTGAACAGCACGCGTCCGACGATCGTGTCGATCCAGCGCTCCCCCTCCATGTCCCGGACCCGGAAGTGGACCGGCGTGTGGTAGTCGATGCGCCCCTGCGCGAGCGCGACCTCGACCTCCTCGACCGCCGCGTAGTACGGCGCCGTCTTCACCTGCTGCTCGAAATCGGGGGCCGCACGGGTCGCGAAATAGCACCCGAGCACGATATCCTGGCTCGGCTCCGCGACGGGACGGCCGTCCGACGGCTTGAGGATGTTGTTCGACGATAGCATCAGCAGCCGGCACTCGAGCTGCGCCTCGGGCGAGAGCGGCACGTGCACCGCCATCTGATCCCCGTCGAAGTCGGCGTTGAATGCCGCGCAGACGAGCGGGTGAATGCGGATCGCCTTCCCTTCGACGAGGACCGGCTCGAACGCCTGGATCCCGAGACGGTGCAGCGTCGGCGCGCGGTTCAGCAGCACCGGGTGGTCGCGGATGATCTCCTCGAGGATCTCGTACACCTCGGGCGACTCGCGCTCGACGATCTTCTTCGCGCGCTTGACCGTTTCGGCGATCCCCTTCTCCACGAGCTTGTGGATGATGAACGGCTTGAACAGCTCGAGCGCCATCGCTTTCGGGAGCCCGCATTGATGCAGCTCGAGCTCGGGGCCGACGACGATCACCGACCGCCCGGAGTAGTCGACGCGCTTCCCGAGCAGATTCTGCCGGAAGCGGCCCTGCTTCCCCTTGAGCATGTCGGACAGCGATTTGAGGGGGCGCTTTCCGCGCCCGCGGATCGCCTTCGAGCGGCGGCCGTTGTCGAACAACGCGTCCACCGCCTCCTGGAGCATCCGCTTCTCGTTGCGCAGGATGACCTCGGGCGCCCGGTGCGTGATGAGCTTCTGCAACCGGTTGTTCCGATTGATCACCCGGCGGTACAGGTCGTTCAGATCCGACGTCGCGAAGCGCCCGCCATCCAGCGGGACGAGCGGCCGCAGATCCGGCGGAATCACCGGGACGACGTTGAGGATCATCCAGTCCGGCTTGTTGCGCACGTCGCCGGATTCCCCCGAGTTGCGGAACGCGTCCACGATCTTGAGGCGCTTCAGCATCTGCTTCTTCCGGTGCTGCGACCCCTCGACCGCGACCTGCGCGCGCAGCATGTCGGCCGTCGTGTCGACGTTCGAGCCGCCGGAGGAGCTCCCGGACCGCCGGCGCCCCGATGTCGGCGTGGAACGCCTGGTCGCCCTCGTCCTTCGCCTTTTGGCGCAGGGTCAGGTATTCCTCCTCATCGAGGAGCTGATTCGCTCGCACCTCCTGCTTGCCGGGGTCGATGACGATGTAGGCCGAGTAATAGATGACCTTCTCGAGATCGCGCAGCGTGACGTTCGAGCAGGTTCCCCATTGGGCTCGGGAGCGTCTTGAAGAACCAGATGTGCGCGACCGGCACCGCGAGCTCGATGTGACCCATCCGCTCGCGCCGCACCTTGCTCAGCGTCACCTCGACGCCACAGCGGTCGCAGATGACGCCGCGATAGCGGATCCGCTTGTACTTCCCGCAGTGGCACTCCCAATCCTTGACCGGGCCGAAGATGCGCTCGCAGAAGAGGCCATCCTTCTCCGGCTTGAACGACCGGTAGTTGATCGTCTCCGGCTTGAGGACCTCGCCCCACGACCACCAGGTGCGCAGCCCGGCCATCTCGAGCCGCTCGCGCTCCTTGGGGTCCTTGGGGCCGCGAATCTCCTCCGGCGAGGCGATCCGAATCTGAATGAAGTCGAACGATGAAGCCCGCGTCTCGCGCGCGCTGCGAAAATCGATCATGTGCTATGCCTCCCCGCGGGAACCGTTACCGGTCCCGTTGCCGCCACCATAGCCTTCCTCGGTGGCGCCGAGCGTCACTCTGATTCCCAATGCCTGCAGTTCCTTGACGAGCACGTTGAATGATTCCGGGATCCCGGGCTCGGGCAGGTTCTGCCCCTTGACGATCGCCTCGTAGACGCGGCTGCGCCCGTTGACGTTGTCCGACTTCACGGTCAGGATCTCCTGGAGCGTGTGCGCCGCGCCGTACGCCTCGAGTGCCCACACCTCCATCTCGCCAAACCGCTGTCCGCCGAACTGCGCTTTCCCGGCGAGCGGCTGCTGCGTCACGAGGGAATACGGCCCGATGCTCCGCGCGTGGATCTTGTCGTCGACCAGGTGGGACAGCTTGAGCATGTAGATCTCGCCCACCGTGACCGGGCTCGCGAACGGCTCGCCCGTCCGTCCGTCGCGGAGCCGGACCTTGCCCCCCGGCGTCGTCCCGGCCAGCCGCATGAGCTCGACCGCGGCCTGGTCGATATCCGCATCCGCGGCGTGCTGCACGAGCGCCGCCAGACCCGGCAGCTCCTCGCTCGCGAGGATGTCCGCCGGCGCACGGTCGCGCGCGCGCGTCAGCTCCGTGACGACCTTTCGGTCGGCCGCGGGCGTGGCGGCCGGCTCGCCCCCCTCCTCGGCGCGCTCCTTGTGGAAGTCGATCCGATGCTGCAGCTCGGTGCGCTCGCGCGCCGCCAGCTCCTTCGCCGCCGCGACCAGGAACTCCTTCGCCCGCGCGGAGATCGCGCGCGTCGACGGCGACCGGCCGCGCTCGCTCAGGTCGTTGAGCGACGCGTCCGCGAGTAGCTTGACGCGCTCCTTGACGGCCGCGCGCGTCGGCGCGATGTCGGCCAGAATCCCGCGCACATCGGCATCCGAAATCGTGAACTCGGGGGTCGTCGTCAGCGCCAGCGCCGACCGCGCCGTGACGAGACCCGAGAGCTTGAGCAGCAGCCCAATCTCGCGCTCGTTCGTCCCCTGGAAGACCGGGGTCTTGGCGTAGAACCCGAGCGTCTTGGCCACCCACCCGAGGTGCGTCTCCAGGATCTGCCCGACGTTCATGCGGCTCGGGACGCCGAGCGGGTTGAGCACGATGTCCACGGGGCGCCCGTCCGGAAGGAACGGCATGTCCTCCTCCGGGACGATCCGCGCCACGATGCCCTTGTTCCCATGCCGTCCGGCCATCTTGTCGCCCACGGAGATCTTGCGCTTCTCCGCGAGATACACCTTGACCAGCTGAATCACGCCGGGCGGCAGCTCATCGGGCTGCAGGATCCGGTCGATCCGCTCCTCGGCCTTCTCCTCGATCTTGGCCTTCTCGTCGTTGGCCGCGTCGATGACCACGCGGATCTTCTCGTTCACCGCCTTGGTCTCGACGCGGAACGTCTTGAGATCGATCGTCGACATCTTGAGCGCCCGCAGGAGCTCGCCATCGAGCTTCGTCCCCGCCGGGATCGCCTCTTCGACCGTCCCGCTCTTGAGCGCGAGGGCGACCGTCTGCCCCTCGAGCAGTGCCGCGAGGTCCGCGTCCCGCACATCGTTGACGCGGATCTTCTCCTCGCCCTCGAGCCGGCGCACCTCGCCGATCCTCTCCCCCCGGTCCTTCTCGACGACCTGGTCCTCGACCCGGGAGAAGATCTTGACGTTGATCACGACGCCCTCCATGCCCGGCGGGACCTTGAGCGACGAATCCTTCACATCCTTCGCCTTCTCGCCGAAGATCGCCGTGAGGAGCTTCTCCTCCGGACTGAGCTCCGTCTCCCCCTTCGGCGTGATCTTGCCGACGAGGACGTCCCCCGGCTTCACGTGTGCGCCGATCCGGACGATCCCGCGCTCGTCGAGGTCCGTCAACGACTCCTCGGCCACGTTCGGGATCTCGCGCGTGATCTCCTCCTGCCCGCGCTTGGTATCGCGCACGTGCAGCTCGAGCTCCTGGATGTGGACGGACGAGTAGACGTTGTCCTTCACCAGTCGCTCGGAGAGGATGATCGCGTCCTCGAAGTTGTGCCCGTACCACGGCATGAATGCCACCGTGACGTTGGCGCCGAGGGCGAGCTGCCCCCCTTCGGTACCCGCGCCGTCGGCCAGAATCTCCCCGGCCTTCACCCGCTGCCCCTGCGCCACGAGCGGCCGCTGGTTGATCGCGGTGTCCTGATTCGTCCGCCAGTATTTCTTCAGGCGATAGCGGTCGTGCTGCGTGAGCCGCGCCAAGGGGCGGTCGCCCGCCGCCTTGGCGGCCTCGGCGTGCCCGGCATCCACGATGATCTCGTCCGCCGTCACCCGTGTGACGACGCCCGAGCGCCGGGCGATGATGACCGCGCCGGAGTCGACGGCGACCTTCTGCTCGAGGCCCGTCCCCACCAGCGGCGTTTGGGGATTGAGCAGCGGCACGCTCTGGCGCTGCATGTTCGAGCCCATGAGCGCCCGGTTCGCGTCGTCGTGCTCGAGGAACGGAATGAGCGCCGCCGCGATCGAGACGAGTTGCTCCGGCGCCACGTCCATGTAGTCGATCCGGTCCGGCGGCGTGAGCGGCGCGTCCCCCTGGTGGCGGCACAGCACGAGCGGCTCCACGAACGTCCCGTCCGGATTGAGCGGCGTATTCGCCTGCGCGATCGTCGCGTCCTCCTCGCGGTTCGCATCGAGCCACGCGATCTCATCCGTCACCTTCCCGCTCCGCACCACGCGGTACGGCGTCTCGATGAAGCCGAGATCGTTGACGCGCGCATAGCACGCCAGCGACGTGATGAGCCCGATGTTCGGCCCTTCCGGCGTCTCGATCGGGCACATGCGCCCGTACTGCGAGTAGTGCACGTCGCGCACCTCGAAGCCGGCGCGCTCGCGCGTGAGCCCGCCCGGGCCCAGCGCCGACAGCCGGCGCTTGTGCGTGAGCTCCGCGAGCGGATTCGTCTGGTCCATGAACTGCGACAGCTGCGACGAGCCGAAGAACGCCTGGATCACCGCCGACACCGTCCGCGCGTTCACCAGGTCGTCGAGCGAGATCTTCTCCGGATCGGTATTGATCGACATGCGCTCCTTCACGAGGCGCGCCATGCGCGACAGGCCGACCGAGAACTGGTTCGCGATCAGCTCGCCGACCGAGCGGATCCGGCGATTCCCGAGGTGGTCGATGTCATCCGTGTGGCCGCGGCCCTCGTGGAGCTCGACGAGATACCGGATGATGGCGACGAAATCCTCGCGCGTCAGCACGGTCTCATCCGCCGGCCGCGTCAGGCCGAGGCGCTGGTTGATCTTGTACCGACCGACGCGCCCCAGATCGTACCGCTTGGGCGAGAAGAACAGGCGCTCGAGCGCCTGCTTCGCCGTCTCCTTGTTCGGCGCATCACCCGGACGCAGGAGCGCGTAAATCTGCTTGAGCGCCTCCTCCTCCGAGTGCGTCGGATCCTTCTGCAGCGTGTTCTTGATCAGGCTCGACTCCACCCGCCCCGACGGCGCGAAGACGTACACCTTCGCGATATCCGCCTTCCGCAGCTTCCGGATCAGCGTCTGCGTGACCGTGTCATTGGCCTCGGCGAGAACCTCCCCCGACTCGGCCGCGACGACGTCGCGCGCCAGGATGTGCGGCTCCTCGCGCTCGCCGCGCTCGAACGCGTCGATCTCATCGCGCAGATCGACCGTCGTGTACGAAGCGAATACCTTGATCTTCCGATACTTCAGCTCCCGCAGCCGCTCGGCGAGCTCCTCGGTCAGCTCCGTGCCGACCTCGATCGTCCGCTCCGCCTCGGCGGCCGCCTGCTCGGCCCGCGCCTTCTTGGTTTTCGGCTTCGGCGCCTCCGGGTCGTGCTCGCGCCCCGGGAGCACCAGCGGCTCGGCGATGATCGCCCCCGTGAGCTCACGCTGCTCCTGCCGGTTCTGCCGGACCTTGATCAGGTCCAGCGCCCGGACGCCGAAAAAGAGATGGTAGATGTCGCTGTCGCTTCCGTAGCCGAACGCCCGCAGCAGCGCCGTGGCCGGAAACTTCTTTTTCTTGTCGATGTGGACGTAGATCACGTCGTGGATGTCGACCGTGAACTCGACCCACGATCCGCGGAACGGGATGATGCGCGCCGAGATCAGCCGCTGGCCGTTCGGGTGCGTGGACTCCTCGAAGACCGCGCCCGGCGAGCGGTGCAGCTGGCTCACGACGACGCGCTCCGCGCCGTTGATCACGAAGGTGCCGAGCGGCGTGAGGAGCGGGAGCTCACCGAGATAGACCTCCTTCTCGATGATGTTCCGCGGGCGCTTGACGCCATTCACGTCTTCGTTGATCACCAACTGCAGCGTCGCCTTTAGAGGCGCCGAGTAGGTCATGTCCCGCTCGATGCACTCCTCGACCGTGTACTTCGGGTCGCCGAGCGAGTATTTGACGAACTCCAGCGAGAAGTTCTCATGGACGTTGGCGATCGGGAACAGGTCCTTGAAGACCCGCTCGAGGCCGACATCTTCCCGGTTCTTGGACGCCGCATCCAGCTGCAGCAGTGCGTCGAACGCCCGCGTCTGAATGTCGAGAAGGTGGGGCATTTGCATCCCCCCCTCGAGCTTCGCGAAGGAAATCTGCTTCATCGTCGTGTCGGGCATCGGTACCTCTCTAGAAAGCTTCGCGTGGCGGCGGCGCCACGGGCACACCAAAAGCCCCCGTCCTGACCCGGCTCCCGTCGGGAAGAGGGCGAGGGGGAAGGCCCCACGCGATCGGCGATCGCGGCCACATCAACCGGGCCTTCAGCGGGGGCGCCGGGGGCGGAGCCCCCGGGGAACCCAAGCGGCCCGCACCCCGTACGGCCGTGCTCGGCCTCACTTGATCTCGACGGACGCTCCCTGCTCCTCCAGCTTCGTCTTGATCGTGTTGGCCTCGTCCTTGGAGACGCCGGTCTTCACCGTCTGCGGGGCGCCATCGACGAGATCCTTCGCCTCTTTCAGTCCGAGGCTGGTGATCTCGCGGACGACCTTGATGACCTGGATCTTCTTCGCCCCGGCTTCCTTGAGCGTGACCGCGAACTCGGTCTGCTCTTCCGCGGCCGCCGCAACCGCCCCACCGCTCCCGGCTCCGCCCGCCGCCGGTGCCGCAGCCGCGGCCGGTGCGGCCGCGATCGTCACGTTGAACCGGCTCTTGAATGCATCGATCAGCTCGGCGAGCTCGAACACCGACATGTTGCCGATCGCTTCGAGAACCTCGTCCTTGCCCAAACTTGTCGCTGCCGTCGCCATGTCCTCTCCCTAGTGAATACTAATCGTTGGTTCCTACGTTCGGTTCCGCTGACCGGCCCCGTGACCGGCCCCGTGACCGGCCCCGTGACCGGCCCCGTGACCGGTCCCGCGTCGAACGTCCCGTCCGTCGCCTCCCCCTACGCCGACTCCCGCTGCGCCCGCAGTGCCGACAGTGCGCCGACGAACGTCGACAACAGCCCCGCGAGCGCCCCCGCGAATCCTGCCAGCGGGGCTTGCAATCCGGCCCCGAGCTCGGCCAGCATCTGCTCCCGCGAGGGCATCGTCGCGAGCCGCTTCACCTGCGCCGAATCGAGCGCGCGTCCATCGAGCAGCCCGCCCTTGACCGCCGGCTTCTGCTCGAATTCCTTGGCGAAATCGCTCAGGACCCGCGCCGCCGTGACCGGATCGCGCCCGATCACGACACCCGTGGGACCCCGCAGCCGCGTGCCCACGAGACCGCTCTCGTTCACGGCCCGGAGCGCCAGCGTATTCTTGATCACGACGTACTCGACACCCGCCTTGCGCAGGCGCCGTCGAAGCTCGGTCATCCGCTTCACGGTCAGCCCGGTAAAATCGGTGTAATACAGCGCCTTCGCGCCACGCATCTTGGTCGAGAGCTCCTCGACCAACCGCTCCTTGTCCGCTCGCTGCATATCGTCGGCTCGTCCCCGCTACACCCGGTAGGGAGTGGTGTCGACCGGGATCCCCAGCCCCATCGTGCTGGACACGGTGACGGTGCGAATGAACACCCCCTTGGCCGCCGCCGGCTTCGACCGGACGAGCTGCTCCATGAGGGCGCCGAAATTGGTCGCCAGTGCATCCACGCTGAACGACACCTTCCCGATCGGCGCGTGGATGTTTCCCCCCTTGTCGACCCGAAACTCGATCTTCCCCGCCTTCACCTCGCGCACCGCCCGCGCTACGTCCATCGTCACCGTCCCGGCCTTCGGGTTCGGCATGAGGCCGCGCGGTCCCAGAATGCGGCCCAGCTGCCCGACCTGCGCCATCTGATCCGGAGTCGCGACCATGACGTCGAAGTCGAGCCAGTTGTCCTTGATCCGCTGCACGAACTCGAGCCCCACGTAATCGGCCCCGGCCGCCTGCGCCTCGCGCGCCTTCTCCCCGATCGCGATGACGAGAACGCGCACCGGCTTCCCCGTCCCGGCGGGCAGCACGACCGTGCCCCGCACCGTCTGGTCGGCCTGCTTCGGGTCGACGCCAAGGCGGATGGCCACCTCGACGGTCTCGTCGAATTTCGCGTACGCGGCCTGCTTCACCAGCTCGAGCGCCTGACGCGGCTGCTGCGCGAGCGCGCCGTTCGGCGCCACCCGCGCCGCCGCCTGTCGGTACTTCTTCCCATGCACTCGCACGTCAGCCCACGACCTCGATCCCCATCGACCGCGCGGCACCGGCAACCATGGCCTCCGCCGCTTCGAGGGTATCGCAATTGAGGTCCGGGAGCTTGATCTCGGCGATCTTGCGGAGCTGCGCCCGCGTGACCCGCCCGACCTTGTTCTTGTTCGGGACGCCGGATCCCTTCTCGATCCCCGCCTCCTTCTTCAACAGGATCGCCGCCGGCGGCGTCTTGATGATGAACGTGAAGGATTTGTCGCTGAAGATCGTCACCTCGGCCGGCAGGATCAGACCATCCTGACTCGCCGTTCGTGCGTTGAACTCCTTCACGAACGCCATGATGTTGATCCCCTGCGGACCCAGGGCCGTCCCGACCGGGGGCGCTGGTGTCGCGCGCCCCGCCGGGATCTGCAACTTCACGAACCCGACCGCTTTCTTGGCCATCCGCTACCTCTTCAGAGTGCACATCAGTGCTCCCACACTTCTTTTGGGTCGGTGTGGTTGCCAACGTCGTCGGCAGACAGGAGAGTGGAGAGAAGAAAGTAGAAGGTCTCTACTCTCTCCGTTCCCCTCTCTCCTTTCTGCTAGTAGGCCTTCAGTTGCAGGTAATCCAGCTCCACGCTCGTCGGCCGCCCAAAGAGTGAAACGGACACGCGAACCTTGCCTTTGTCCCCCATCACTTCCTCGACCGTGCCATTGAAATCGGTGAACGGCCCTTCCGTGATCGCGACCGCCTGACCGACGAGGAACGGGATCTCCTCCTTCGGCTCCTCCGGCTCGCTCCCGGTGTCGACGCCGAGCAGCCGGTTCACCTCGTCCGGCCGCAGCGGCTGCGGCGCCCGCTCCTGTCCCACGAACTTGATGACGCCCTGAATGCTGTTGATCGTATGGATCGTTTCCTGGTTCATCAGCATGTCGACCAGGACGTATCCCGGGTACATCTTGCGATCCACCGTCACCTTTTTACCGTTCTTGATCTCTACCACTTCCTGCGTCGGCACGAGAGCCTGCCGGATGGCGCGCGCCTCCGGTGTGGCCGGATCCTGGTCGATTTTGCGCTGGATCAGCGACCGGACCTTGTTCTCGTGCCCCGCCGTGGTCTGGATCGCGTACCAGCGGTGCTCCACCGCTACCGTCCCGCGAAGAGCTGCGGAATCCATTTCACCAAGACCTGCTGGAATGTGAAATCCATGACCGCGATCAGGCCACCAATGAAGAGCGACAGCGCGATGACGCCCACCGCCATCTGGCGGACGTGCGGCAGATCCGGCCACGTGACGCGCCGCATCTCCGCGATCACGCTCCGATAGCCCGCCGGAATCCCCCGCCACATCGCTGCGACCCGGGTGGGCCACGCGGCGGAGCGCACGACATCGACCGCCATGCTAGACCGCCATCCTACTTCGTTTCCTTGTGCAGCGTGTGCGAGTTGCAACGTGGACAATACTTCTTCCACTCGACGCGCTCGGGATGGAGGCGCCGGTTCTTCGAGGTGAAGTAGTTCCGGTTCTTACAGGTCTCGCAGGCCAGAATGATCTTTTCGCGCGGCATCTATAACGTCCTTCATGCTTATGATATTCGATCCGGTCGTTCGCTCTCGGGACCTGTGGCGGGGTGTGGGGGCGGATCGCCCCCGCTCGCGAGCGGCCCCTGCTCCCGTATTTCTATTTCAAAATCTTCGTGACGACGCCGGCGCCGACGGTGTGGCCGCCCTCGCGGATCGCGAAGCGCAGCCCCTCGTCCATGGCGATCGGCGTGATCAGCTCGATCGTCATCTGCACGTTGTCCCCCGGCATCACCATCTCCGTGCCCGCCCCCAGCTCCACCGACCCCGTCACGTCCGTCGTCCGGAAGTAAAACTGCGGCCGATACCCCTTGAAAAACGGCGTGTGCCGCCCCCCCTCCTCCTTCGTCAGGACGTACACCTCCGCCTCAAACTTCGTGTGCGGCGTGATCGAGCCCGGCTTCGCCAACACCATCCCGCGCTCCACGTCCTCCTTGCCCAACCCCCGCAACAACAACCCCACGTTGTCCCCCGCCTGCCCCTCGTCCAGGAGCTTGCGGAACATCTCCACCCCCGTGATCACCGCCTTCTTGTCGCTCCCAAACCCCACCAGCTCCAACTCCTCCCCCACCTTCACCTTCCCCCGCTCCACCCGCCCCGTCGCCACCGTCCCCCGCCCCGTGATCGTGAACACGTCCTCCACCGGCATCAGAAACGGCTTCTCCACGTCCCGCTTCGGCACCGGGATGTAGCCATCCAGCGCGGCGAGCAACTCCGCGATCTGCCCCCCCGAGACACTCTTCGGGTCCGCCGCCTGTAGCGCCTGCAACGCACTCCCCCGGATCACCGGCGTCTCGTCCCCCGGAAATTGATACGAGCTCAACAGCTCCCGCACCTCCAGCTCCACCAAATCCAACAACTCCGCATCATCGACCATGTCCACCTTGTTCATGAACACCACGATGTACGGCACGTTCACCTGCCGCGCCAACAGAATGTGCTCCCGCGTCTGCGGCATCGGCCCGTCCGCCGCACTCACCACCAGGATCGCCCCGTCCATCTGCGCCGCCCCCGTGATCATGTTCTTCACGTAGTCGGCGTGCCCCGGACAATCCACGTGCGCATAGTGCCGCTTCGCCGTCTCGTACTCCACATGCGCCGTCGCGATCGTGATCCCCCGCTCTCTTTCCTCCGGCGCCTTGTCGATCTGATCGTACGCCGTGAACTGCGCCAACCCCTGCTTCGCCTGCACCGCCGTGATCGCCGCCGTCAACGTCGTCTTCCCGTGATCCACGTGCCCGATCGTCCCCACGTTCACGTGCGGCTTCGTCCGCTCAAACTTCGCCTTGGTCATCGTTCAGCGATCCCGTGTCGTATGATTTCTGCTGATAGTGCCGCCGATGGTTCTGTTGCTAGCTCTCATGTCCCCGCAGCCCGCAACCGCCTCCCTCAACCGATCCGCACCCTCCCCTCGCCCCTCCCCCTGCCACTCCCGTTCCGAAGCTCGCGATCGGGATTGAACCGATGACCTCACCCTTACCAAGGGTGTGCTCTACCAACTGAGCTACGCGAGCGCTCGCGGGGCTTCGCCCCGCTTCGCGCAGAGAGGAGAAGGTCAGAAAGTAGAAAGTAGATACCGCACTCCCCGCTGTCCTTCGCTCCTCTCTCCTCTCTATCCTCTCTTTTCTCGCGAGCGCCGCCGAGCGGCGCGAAGCGGGAGACGGGGCTCGAACCCGCGACATCAAGCTTGGAAGGCTTGCGCTCTACCAACTGAGCTACTCCCGCGCTGCGCGAGAGAGTCGAGGGGAGAAAGTGGAGAGTCGCTGCCATCGCCCTCCACCCGGATCTCCTCTCTCCTCTCTCTCCTCTCCTCACTCCACTCGTCGATAGACGAGTGGTGGGGGAAGGATTCGAACCTTCGAAGGCGTGAGCCGGCAGATTTACAGTCTGCTCCCGTTGGCCGCTTGGGTACCCCACCAGATGTTCCCTGATGTCCCCGCGGCTGCCGTGCGCTGCGCACCTCTGCCTCGACGTCGTTCGAGCGAATCGCCACCGCGACCCCCGTGTCAATCGCCCGATCACCGTCAGCGCCACCGGCCGAGAGCTGACGGCGAGAATCGAACTCGCAACCTGCTGATTACAAATCAGCTGCTCTGCCAGTTGAGCTACGTCAGCACACAGCAGTTTTCCGCGAGACCCTTAGGATAATAGCGCAACTCGTGATGTGTCAACCCGATGGGGCATGCGGGTAGTGTCCCCATTTCATTGTAACAATCGCTTCGGGTCCATCAAACCGAGAACTTCTTCGACCGTCGAGACGTGATCGGTCAGGCCGGACGCCATCGCGGGCGTCGTCTTGATCCCTTTCTTCGCCTTCGTGAGCGTCTGCGGCCGTTTCCGCTACCCAAGGGAGGAACAATGGAGTACCAGGCGACGCCAGAACTACGGGAACAGGTCTCTCGGCGTGCGGCTGGTCGCTGCGAATGTACGATGGCGACGTGCGCGCACCACAGGGGACGGCGCTGCAATGTGACGCTGGTCATGGACACCTGGGAGCTTCACCGACGGACCGCCGGCGGTCCCTATGAGATGAGCAACGTGATCGCTATGTGCCAGACGTGCCACACGAACACACGGACATACGGCGTGGGTCCGCCGTAAACTCGCTACAAAGTTCGTTGAGGCACCGTTCGACGGTATCAATCGCTCCGGGAGACCGGCAATCTCCCGGTCCACGGACGCGTTGACCTTTGCCCAGGCTTGGGGGTGCCCCCGCGTTTCCGTCTTCACCTTCGGATAGCGCGCCATGGCAACCGATTGTCACGGCGCAACGTCGGACACGACCGGGAGTGCGCTAGCCATGCAGCTTGAATCCTCTCACCTGACTATCGCAATGGAGGCACGGAAACCTGCCTCGCTGAAAGCCATGCCGCCGCAGTCAAACACAATGTAATCACGATTGAGAAAGCGATGGGTATGATAAAGAGGTATCTCCAGCTCACAACCGCGATCGCGGCAAAGCAAAGGGCGAACGCCCACGCAGTGCCGCGCATGAGCGCCAACGTCGCGGGCGGAAGGCCACCTAGCTGCCATGCCAATATCGCCGCGAATAGATAAAACACGCCGACAGAGAATCCGGCCGCCACAAAGACGTCCCAATACGTGCGGTTGAACCCCTGCACGTCAAAGTGAATTGACCGCATTGAGCCAAGAAGGGCATCAACGCCCCATTTGGGATCAGACTGGCGAAAGCCGAGTGTATGTCCTATCGCGAAGAGCAACAGAAGAACCGCAGCGATTCGATAAAACATAGATGCTTTCATTCTTGCCTCCAGAGATCACGGCAGCGGCACCACTATCGTGCCGCGTCGGTTCAAACTGTACCACTACCGTGCGTGCGGGTCGTGTCCGGTTTTCATTGTAACGAGTCGCTTGGGGTCACGCCGTGGATAACTTCTCCATGTTGGGGTTGCCTGTCATGCGCTGGCGGTGTGTGCCCCGAGGCCCAACCCTGACCGCGCGCCGGATCCGGCGCCTGCTACGCAGGCGCGATCCGTCGCTCGAGACCGACGAGCGCGACCAGCGGACTCGTTGCCTCGCCCGTCGCTCGCCATACGACGCCTCGCTCCTCGTAACCCAGTCGCGCATAGAAGCGGCGCACCCGCGGCTCGTCCCGCACCGTGTCCAGCCGCAGATACGCCGCCGCCCGTTCCCCCGCTATCCGCTCGACCGTCCGGACGCACCACGACCCGATCCCGCCGCTCTGGCGCGTCGGCTCTACCGCCAGTCGGTGCAGGTACGCCGCCGGCGCCCCGGGCTCCGCCCAGGCGATCGGCAGCAGGTAGTCATCGATCTCGTCGCACAAGGCGAACGTGGCCACCAGCACCCCGCCCGCGCCGTCTCGAATGACATACAATCGCCCGGCGGCGGCATCGGCGGCAACGATGCCCGCGACTCGCGGATCGCGCCATCCCGCGCGGCCGAGCCCCGCGAGAGCCGCGGCGTGCAGCAGCGCGAGGCATTCGGTCGCGTCGGTTCCGCCCGCGCGTTCGGCGGCCAGCATCACGGATCTCCCCGGCGTCCGGCGCGCGACCTACCGGGCGCCACTCGCGCCAACCCGCCGCGCCGTCACGAAGAAGTTGTCGTCGACCTCCACGTCGACCGGCTCCCCCTCCCCGCTCGGCAGCGTCAGCACCTGCCACGTCGTGCGCGGCGACAGGAGAAGTGAACGCTGCGGCGCCACCGTGATCCGCACCGGCATGGCGAACCCCGGGACCACGTCCGCCCAACGGTACGACAGCTCCGATCCCTGTACCGCGTATTCCAGGACCGGGATCCGGGTCGTCGTCAGGTACTGCGCGAACACGGGGCTCAGATCGATCCCCGCGTGCAGACTGATGTACTGCTCGATCTCCCGACCCGTCACGATCTGGTGCCGGTACTCGGCGTTGAGCCCGCGGAGGATGCCGCGCCACGTGCTGTCGTTCCCGATCACGTGCCGGATCGTGTGCAACATGTTCGCGCCCTTGTAGTACATGTCCCCCGATCCCTCGGCGTTGACGCCGTAGGGGGCGATCACGGGCTTGTCGTTGACCACCCGCTTCCGGCTGCCGATCACGTACTCCGCGCCCGCGCGCGAGCCGAATTGGCACTCGGTATACAGCGCCTCCGCATAGTTCGCGAAGCTCTCGTGCACCCACATGTCGGCGAGGTCGGCCGTCGTGATGCTGTTGCCGAACCACTCATGCGCGCTCTCGTGCACGATGATGAAATCCCACCGGAGACCCCATCCGGTCCCCGACAGGTCGCCGCCCAGGTAGCCGTTCTTGTACCGGTTGCCGTAGGCGATCGCGCTCTGGTGCTCCATTCCCAGGTGCGGCGTCTCCACCAGCTTGTACCCGTCGTCGTACCAGGGAAAGGGACCGAACCATCCCTCGAAGCACCGTAGCATCGAGGACACCTGCGCGAACTGCTTGCGCGCCGTGTCCGCATGCGAGACCAGCGGCCAGAAATCCAGCGTCAGGTCGCCCTGCTCCCCGCGATACACCGCGCTGTCGTGCGCGTAGTGGCCCGCATTGATCGCGACGTCGTAATTGTTGATCGGGTTGCGGACGAACCACTCGTACGTCGTCGTGCCGTCGGCGTGATGCACCGCGCTGCGGAGGCGCCCGTTGGACACGTCCTCGAGCGAGTCCGGCACCGTGATCGAGATGCGTTGGCTGTCCGGCTCATCGGCCTGCGAGTCCTTGTTCGGCCACCATACGCTCGCCCCCAGCCCCTGATTCGCCGTCGCGATCCAGGGACGGCCCAGGCTGTCCCGGGCCCAGATGAAGCCACCGTCCCACGGCGGATGTCGGGCCACCCGCGGCGTGCCGTGATAGTACACGGTCATCGTGTGCTCCGAGCCCAGCGGCTCCGGCGCCGCAAGCGTGACGAAAAACGCGTTGCCGTCGCGCCGAGTGGATAGCCGCGCCCCCTCCTGCACCACGCTGTCGATCTCGAGCGGCACTTGCAGGTCGATCTGCAGCTCGCGCTCCGCCGGACCGACCACGCGATAGGTCACGCCGTTCCAGCCCCGGATGCTGCGGTCCCCCGGCGCGACCGCGACGTGGAGATCGTAGAACGTGACGTCCCACCAGGCCCGCGCCGCGGTGATCGAGCCGCGCAGCGTATCGGCGTGCGTGTATGCCACGGCCGGCGAGGGTCCACGCGCCGCGGCCGTGAGGCCGGCCGCCGCCGCAAACGCGATGCGCCCCTCCGGACCGACCGCGATGAGCCGCGTCGACCCGGCCGCCACGACCGCGGCGACCGCGTTGTATCCAACCGAATCGACCGCGACCCACGAGATCCCGTCGTCCAGGGATACATACGTCCCGCGCGGTCCGACGCCGACGACGATGCGCGTGCCATTCGCCTCGGCGTACGCGACGCCGGAGAGATAGGGCACGTGGTGCGCCGTATCGCCCGCACTCCACGTCGCACCTCCATCGGCGGTCACCGCGACGTTGCCCCGTTTCTCGTCGCTCGCGCCGTAATCGCCGCCCACGACGACGCCATGACCATCGTCCTGGAACGCGAGCGCGAACGCGCCCGCGTGCTCGCTCCCCCCCCGCCCACCAGAGGGACATCGGACACCCGCCACGTCACGCCGTAGTCGGCGGTGCGCAGCACGCGCGCGCGCGTCCCGCCCGTCGCGATCCACGCCCGCCCGCCGCGCCGCGTCACGAGCGCGGTATTGCTCGCCGCGAATATCACCTCGCCGACGAGCGCGTTCGGCAATCGGTCGGGATGGACCTCGCTCCAGCGCCCGCAGGCATCATCCGTCGTCACGACCACGAAATGGCCCGCGATCGGATCGCCGATCGCGAGCCCGCGCCGCCCGTCCCACGCCGCCACGCCGTCGAGGAACGCGCCCCGCCGCACGACGTCGTAGCGCAGCGTCCACGCCGCGCCGCCATCGGTCGTGCGGTAGATGCGCGCCGTATCCTGCGCCGCCACCGTCGCGCACACCGTCCGCCCGGCGAAGCCCGCGATACCCCGGAAATCGGAGGACCCGGCCCCGGCGACGGGGCGCGCGGTCCAGTGTTGGCCGAGGTCGCTCGAAACGAGCACCGTCCCCTGAGCCCCCGACGCCCAGAGGATGCTGTCCCCCGCTACCGCGACCCCACGCAGGCTCGCCAGCGTGTGGCTGTCGGCCGGCGTCCACTGGGCCGGCGCCCGCCGACCGACGGCGAGGAGAACCAGACACGTCATGCGCGCCCATCGACGGCTCATGCGCCGTCTATGCTCCGCTGGTGCGCTGCCGCTGGCAGGGCGAGGTGATGCGGCACGCAGCGGCTACAGCCCCAACCGGCCGACGAGCGCCTGAAAGCGAGCCTCGCCGCGCAGCGGGTCCAGCATCGGATCCACGCGCAGGTAGGCCACCCACCCCCGCCGCTCCTCGAACGCCCGTTCCACGCAGTCGAGGACCCGATCCCAGAGGTTGAGTCCCATGCACACCCGCGCGATCGCGACGGGGGAGATGTAGCCCTGGAGCGCCTGCGCCTCGAGTGCGTCGAGAATCACCTCGGCCTCGTCCCGGCGCCCCGCGCGTCCCAGAACGTAGCCCAGCGTGGCGCGCGTGTACGTGCCCGATGCGGGCAGCTCCAGTGCCTCCCGCAAAGCCCGCTCGGCCTCCGCCAGCCGCCCCTGCTGTGCAAGCGCGACGGCCAGCACACGATAGGTCTCCTCCGCCGTGGGGTCGAGCGCCAGCGTTCGGTCCAGATGATCGACGGCACGGTCGAAACGGCGCGCGTAATAATATGCCCAGCCAAGGCTCCGCCGCACCGACACCAACGTCGGATCCAGCTCCTGCGCCGTATGCGCCTCGACCAGCGCTTCCTCGAACCGCTGCCGCGCGATGAGCAGGAACGCATACCATTGGTGCGCGGTCGCGTAGTGCGGGTCGAGCTCGATCGCGCGCCGGAATTCGCGCCCCGCCCCCTCCCAATCCCAGTCGTAGATGAAGAGGCTCCAGGCGAGCGACGCGTGCGCGTCGGCGAGCTCGTCGTCCAGCGCGATCGCGGCTCGCGCGTAGGCCTTGGCGCGCTCGAACCCCTCGGCCACGGGCGTGTCCCGGTAATCCACCTGGAGCGAATACGAATCGGCCAGTCCGCTGTACGCGGCCGCGTACCCGGGATCCTCGGCGATCGCCTGCTCGAAATATCGGATGCCGTCGCTCACGCCGCTCCGCGTTCGTGCATTCCAGGCGTGCCGTCCGCGCAGATAGAGGCCGTACGCCTTGATGTTGGCCGTGTGCCGCCGCATCACCGGCTCCGACAGATCGGCGAACAACGTCGCGCGCAGCGTGTTCACGATCGTCTGCGCGATCTCGTCCTGCATGGCGAACACATCCTCCAGCGTTCGGTCGTACCGGTTCGACCAGAGCAGGCGCCCGTCATCCGTCGAGGTGAGTTGCGCCGTGATGCGGAGTCGCATCCCCGCCTTCCGTACCGTGCCCTCCAGAACCTCCGACACGCCGAGCAGAGCGCCCGTCGCGCGCACGTCCTGCGGCTTTCCCTTGAGCGCGAACACCGATGTCCGCGACGCGACACGGAGCCCGGCCACCTTCGCGAGCGCGTTGATCAGCTCATCCGTGATGCCGTCGCTCAGATACTCGTTCTCGGCGCCGACGCTCGCGTTGACGAAAGGGAGTACCGCGATCGATCGCGCGCGCCCCGCCCACGGCTGCCCCGTCACGCGCTCGAACGTCGGCCGCCCGCAGCGCGCTCGTGAACGCCGCCACGCTCGCGAACCGATGCGCCGGATCCTTCGCCAGCGCCTTGGCCACCGCCCACTCGACCGTGCGGCCCGCATCCGGCCGGATCGCGCGGAGCGGCCGCGGCGGCTCCGTCACGTGTTTCGCCATCACCGCCCGGGCATTCGCGCCGGTGAACGGCGGCTCCCCCGCCACCATCTCGTACACGACGCACCCCAGGGCGTAGATGTCGCTCCGCGGATCGAGATTCCGCTCCCCACTCGCCTGCTCCGGACTCATGTACGCCGGCGTCCCGACGGCGACGCCGCCTTCCGTGAGTGGATCCATCTCTTCCGTGAAGGCGTTCGCGACCCCAAAGTCGCCGAGCACCGCCTGTCCATCGGCGAAGAGCACGTTGGCGGGCTTCACGTCCCGATGCACGAACCCGCTCCGATGCACGTAGTCGAGCCCGGATCCCACCTCCTCGGCGATCCGCAATGCGTGATCGAGGGAGACGCGGCCCTCCCGATCGAGCCGATCGCGCAGCGATCCGCCCGAGACGTAGGGCGCAACGTAGTACAGCAACCCGTTAGCCTCACCCGAATCGATGAGCGAGACGATGTGCGGATGGGCGAGACGGGCGACGATCGCGATCTCACGCGAGAAGCGCTCCTTGCCCAGCGAGGCCGCGACCCCCGGCGTCAGGACCTTGATGGCGAGCTTCCGTCCGTGCTTGCGATCCTCGGCGAGATAGACGGTCGCCATTCCCCCGCGCCCGAGCTCCCGCTCGATCACGTACCTGTCCGCCAGCGCCGCCTCCAGCTGGCGCTGCAGCGAGGGCCCCGCGGGAATCACCCGACCTTCGTCACGACCTTCCACCGCGTGCCCGCCCCCGAGTCGGCGATCGCGATCCCACGCCCCAGGAGCTCGTCCCGGATCGCGTCCGCCGCCGCGAAATCCCGCGCCGCGCGCGCCTGCGTCCGCGCCTGCAACCGCTCGGCGACGTACGCGGCCAGGCCCGGATCGATACCGTCGAGTCCGCTGGCCGCGTCACGCGACTCCGCGGTGGCCACGCCATCCAGCCCGACCAGGCCCCCTGGTCGCGGCGGAGGCACGATCCCCAGCACATCCCGGATGAAGGCAACCCCTTCCCGCGCTCGGGCCAGTGCGGCGACGTCCCGCCCCCGGCGGTCGAGCTCGGCATTCCCGATACGGACGAATTCGAAGACCGCCGCGAGCGCGCGCGGCGCGTCCAGATCGTCCGCCAGCGCGTCGCGGACCCGGGTCTCCATCTCCGATGCCGCCAGGGCCAGCGCCGCGGTCGCGCCCACGGTCTCCGGCAGCTCGAGCCGCTCGGCGAACTCCCCGAGGTACGCCACCGCTGTCGACGACGCCGCGAGCGCATCGTCCGTCAGGTTGAGCAGCTGCCGATAGTGCGTCGTGAAAACGAGATGCCGGAACGCCGCGCCCGACACCCCCGCCTGCTGCAGATCGAGAACCGTCACGACGTTTCCGACGCGCTTCGCCATCTTCGCGCCCTCCGTGAGGAGGAATTCGCCGTGGCACCAATGCCGACTGAAGGTGACCCCCGTCGCCCCCTCGGACTGCGCGATTTCGTCGTCGTGGTGCGGGAAGATCAGATCGATCGCGCCGCAGTGCAGGTCGATCGTCTCCCCCAGCAGCGCCATCGCCATGGCCGAGCATTCCAGGTGCCATCCCGGACGGCCGCGCCCCCACGGGGAGTCCCACGCGGCACCCGTCGCTTCGTCCTCGGGCTTGGCCGCCTTCCAGAGCGCGAAGTCCTGCGCGCTCTCCTTGGAGTAGTCGTCCTGCGCGACCCGCGCGCCTGGCCGGATCGACCGCACATCGAGGCGCGACAGCCGCCCATACGCCGGGAACTTGGCGATCGCGAAGTACACGGTCCCGTCGTCCGCCCGATACGCGAGCCCGCGCTCGACGAGCCGCCCCACGAGCGCGATCATCTCGGGGATGAACTCCGTCGCCCGGGGATACCGCTCCGCCGGCTGGATTCCCAGATAGTCGCGGTCCGCGAAGAACTGCGCCGTCGCCGGCGTCGTGATCGCCCCGATCGAACGTCCCCGGCCCCGCGGCGTGCGCGCGCGCGATGATCTTGTCGTCGACGTCGGTCAGGTTCATCACCTGCTCCACCCGCCACCCGGCGAGGCGCAGCGCCCGTCGCAGCAGATCCTCGAAGAGGAAGGTGCGGAAGTTCCCAATGTGGGCCCGGCTGTACACAGTCGGCCCGCAGGTGTACATGCGGACCGTCTGGCCGTCGGCGGGCGCGAAATCCTCCACCCGCCGGGTCATCGTGTTGTGCAGTCGGAACGGGGCGGTCACCCGCCGCCCGGGGTGTCCCCCTTCGCCCCCGCTCCGCCGCCCTCCCCGCCTGCCCCCAGCCGCCGGCTCGCGTCGGATGCGTTGGGCTCGCCGGCCGCCGCCGGAGGAAGGATCCCCATCTGCTGCTTGAGGGCGCGGAGTCGCATTTCCACCGACAGACCCCCGCCGGCGGATCGCTCGAGCTCCGCGAACTGGTGCGCGAGCTGGTCACCGGAGAATTCCGCGTCGATCTCTGCCGAGGCGCGGACCTGGCGCTCCGCCTGGTCGATCCGCTCCTCCATGCGCGCGAACGCGTCGAGAGAGGACCGCTCCGACAGGCTCGACATTGTCTCCGCGATGCGCCCCTGTGCCTCCACGCGCCGGTGCCGCGCGATCAGGAGGTTCTTCTTCCGCTTCGCCTCCTCGATCTTCTCATGTAACTCGCGCAACGCGCCCTTGAGCTTCTCCGTCTCGTCGCGGTGCGTGGTCCACGCCGCGTGCAACTGCTGCCCGTGCGTCAGGTGCTCGTGCTGCCGCTCCAGCGCCTGCCGTGCGAGATCATCGCGTCCTTCGCGGACCGCGAGCACGGCGCGATTCTCCCAATCCTGCGCCTGACGCAGCTCGGCCTCCGCCTGATCGTGCAGACGCTTCTCGTCCGCGATCGCCCCCGCCACGTGCTGCTTCGCCCGGACGAGCTGCGTTCGCATGTCGACGATGAGCTGGTTCAGCATCTTCTCGGGGTGCTCCGCCGAGGAGATGAGTTCGTTCAGATTCGATTTGATCAGCGTCGACAGCCGCTCGAAGACTCCCATGTGATGCCCCCACCCCCGAAGATCAGACAGGCCGAGACCACCAGCGAGCGTGGCGACACGAAAGAACGTCCGTCCGAGTTAAGATAGCAAAATCTCTACGCCAGTTTGAAGCGCCGGGCCGCGGGCCGGCGCCGCGCCAGGAGCGCCCGGAGATAATGGCCCGTATACGACGCCGCGACATCGGCCACCTCCTCGGGCGTGCCGGCCGCCACCACCGTCCCCCCGCGCTCGCCGCCCTCCGGGCCCAGATCCACGATCCAATCGGACGTTTTCACGACATCGAGATTGTGCTCGATCACGAGCACGGTATTCCCCCGGTCGACGAGCCGGTGCAGGACCTCGAGCAGCACGCGCACATCCTCGAAATGCAGCCCCGTGGTCGGCTCGTCGAGTATGTAGAACGTCCGTCCCGTGTCCCGCTTGGAGAGCTCCGCGGCGAGCTTCACGCGCTGCGCCTCGCCCCCCGAGAGCGTCGTCGCGCTCTGACCGAGGTGGATGTACCCGAGTCCGACGTCGCGCAGCGTGACCAGCCGCTGCGCGATCCGGGGCTGGTGCGCGAAGAACGCGCACGCGTCCTCGACCGTCATCTCCAGCACGTCGGCGATGCTCATCCCGCGAAAGCGAACGTCCAGCGTCTCCCGATTGAACCGCTTCCCCTTGCACACCTCGCAGGGGACGAATACGTCCGGCAGGAAGTGCATCTCGATCTTGACCAGGCCGTCGCCCTGGCAGGCCTCGCACCGACCTCCCCCGACGTTGAAGGAGAACCGGCCGGGCCCGTAGCCGCGAATCTTGGCCTCCGGCATTTCCGCGAACAGCTCGCGGATCGACGTGAAGACGCCCGTATACGTCGCCGGGTTCGATCGCGGCGTGCGCCCGATCGGGCTCTGATCGATGTCGATGACCTTGTCGAGGTGTTGCAGCCCCGTGATACGCGCGTGTGCTCCGGGGATCACCCGCGCCCTGTAGAAGTGCCGCGCCAGCGCGGAGTGCAGGATGTCCCCGACCAGCGTCGACTTGCCCGACCCCGATACGCCGGTGACCGCGACGAAGCAGCCGAGGGGGATGTCGACATCGACATCGCGCAGGTTGTGTGCCCGCGCTCCCTCGATGCGAAGCATGCGCATCGGGTCGATCGGCCGCCGCGCATCCGGAACCGGGATCTCCCGCTCGCCGCGCAGGTATTGCCCCGTGATCGACGCGGGCGTCGCCATGACATCCGCGACCGTCCCCTCCGCGATCACGTACCCGCCGTGCTTGCCCGCGCCCGGCCCCATGTCGATGACGTGGTCGGCCGAGCGAATGGTCTCCTCGTCATGCTCGACCACGAGGACCGTATTCCCGAGATCGCGCAGGCTCGCCAGTGTGGCGAGGAGCCGGGCGTTATCCCGCTGGTGGAGACCGATCGAGGGCTCGTCGAGGATGTACAGGACCCCCACGAGCCGGGACCCGATCTGCGTCGCCAGCCGGATCCGTTGCGCCTCACCGCCCGAGAGCGATTCCGCCGGACGGTCCAGCGTCAGGTAATCGAGCCCGACGTCCTCGAGGAACCGCAGCCGCTCCCGCACCTCCTTGAGGATCGGTCCCGCGATTTCCGCGTTGAGCCCGATCGTGGTGCCCCCCCTCGTCCGGCCAATGCCGGCGACCGGGATCGCGTCGGCGAATGTCCGCGCATCGGCCACGGACATCTCCGTCAGCTGACCGATGTTCTTCCCCGCCACCGTCACGGCGAGCGACTCGGGCTTGAGGCGCCGCCCGCCACACGTCGAGCACGGCGTCGCGACCATGTACTGCGCCAGGTCGACCTGCACGGCCTCCGAGTCCGTCTCGTCGTGCCGGCGCTGGATCAATGCCAGGATCCCGTCCCATCGCGTGGGATCGTCCGCGGCATCGACGCGGCGGCCCTTCCTCCCGCCCGTGCCGTAGAGCAGTACATCCCGTACGCTTTGCGAGAGCTGTCCCCATGGCGCATCGATGTCGAAGCGGTACCGCTTGGCCAGGCCCGGAAGGATGACGCGCCGCAGATACCCATCGGGCTCGCCCCAGGGGAGAATCACCCCCTCGAGAAGCGAGATGCTCGGATCGCCCAGGATGAGCTCTTCCGCAACCTCGCGCCGCGTCCCCAGCCCGCCACAGGCAGGACACGCACCGAAGGGGGAGTTGAACGAGAATTGCCGCGGCTCCAGCTCCGGGAGAGAGATCCCACACACGGGACAGCCATAGCGCTCCGAATACAGATGCGTCTCGGGCGCTCCGGTGCCCCCCGCGCCCGGGTAGCGCACCACTTCGACCAGTCCGTCCGCGAGCCGTAGCGCGGTCGCGACCGAATCGGCGAGCCGCGCCCGATCCTCCGCGCGGACCGACAGCCGGTCCACCACGACGGACACGGAATGCTGCAGCTTGCGGTTCAGCTTCGGCGGGTGCGCCAGCTCGATCACCTCGCCATCGACGATGGCGCGCACGAAGCCCTGCGTGCGCGCCGACTCGAAGAGATCGCGGAATTCCCCCTTCCGCTCGCGCACGAGCGGAGAGAGGACCTCGATCCGGGCCCCCTGCGGCCACGTGAGGATCGTATCGGCGATCTGCCCGGCGCTCTGCCGCTCGACCGCGCGCCCGCAATTCGGGCAATGCGGCGTGCCGGCGCGCGCATACAGGAGCCGGAGATAATCGTAGATCTCGGTTACCGTACCGACTGTCGATCGCGGATTATGGCCCGCGGACTTCTGCTCGATCGCGATCGCCGGCGACAGACCGTCGATCGAATCGACGTCCGGCTTCTCCATGAGCCCCAGGAACTGGCGGGCGTAGGCCGAGAGCGACTCGACGTAGCGCCGCTGCCCCTCGGCGTAGATCGTGTCGAATGCCAGCGACGATTTGCCGGATCCCGAGAGGCCGGTGACCACGGTCAGCCGATCGCGCGGGATGCCGACGGTGACGTTCTGCAGATTGTGCTCGCGCGCGCCGCGAACGACGAGAGTCTCGTCCGGCATAACCCCGAAACGTGGTCGCGGGCGCGGGGCGAGGGTAGGGCGTTCGTGCCTTACATTCCGGGTATCCACTCGTCCACCTAGAGCCTCATGTCTCAGACCGACGCCATCGTTATTCTCACGACCGTGGCCACCATGGACGAGGCCGACGGGCTCGTCCGCGCGCTGCTCGATCGGCGGCTGATCGCCTGTGGCACGATGTGCCCGGGCGCGCGCTCTCTCTACCGCTGGGAAGGCAGGATCGCCGACGAGCAGGAGGTGCTCGTGCTGCTCAAGACGCGCGCCGCCCGGCTCGACGCACTGCGCCTGGCCTTCGGCGACGTGCATCCGTACAAGGTGCCGGAGCTTCTCGTCCTGCCGGTGGCGGGAGGAACCGATCGGTACCTCGCGTGGATCGAGAAAGAGACGTTGCTGGCCCTCGCGTGACGGTACCCGACGGCACAGCCGCGGACAGCCCGGGTGAGGCTGCCGCCGAGGCGGCGCCACCGGCGGCGGCGGACCCGTCCGCGGCTGACCCGTCGTCGGCTGACCCGCCCGACGCAGCAGCGGCCGCGATGGACGCAACGGCGGACGCAACGGCGGACGCAAAGGCCGACGCCGCGGCGGACGCGGCAGCCGGGACGGCGATAGCCCGTCAGAAATCGCTCGAAGCGGAGGCGTGGTCCGAACAGGGAATCCAATTCTGCCGAAAGGCACGGTGGAAGGACGCCATCGAGCCCCTCCGCCGCGCCGTCGAGCTGGAGCCCGAGCATCCGACCGCCCACTTCTACCTGGGTGACGCGTACAACCACACCGACGAGCTCCCGGCCGCCCTCGCGGCCTTCGAAGCCGCGGTGCGCGCAAACCCCACGTTGTGGCGGGCCTTCAAGGGGATCGGGATCGTCCTCGATCGCATGGGGCGTCCGCAGGAGGCGTCTGCCGCGTACCAGCGCGCGCGCGATCTCCAGCGCGGCGGCGCGCCACACGCCAGCCCCGGATGATCCAGCTCGAGCGGCTCACCAAGCGGTACGGTCGGTTCACGGCGGTCGATGCCATCGACCTCACGGTGCCGGCCGGACAGCTGTTCGGATTCCTCGGACCGAACGGCGCGGGCAAGACGACCACCCTGCGAATGATCGCCGGTATCCTGCGGCCGACCGCGGGCCGCGTGCGCCTCGCGGGCATCGACGTCGCCGAAAACCCGGTCGCGGCCAAAGCGCACCTCGGATTCATTCCCGATCGCCCTTTCATCTATGAGAAGCTGACCGGCACCGAGTTCCTCCGGTTCGTGGCCGGGCTCTTCGGCCAGGCGGGGGCACCGGTCGAGCACCGCGGACGGGAGCTGCTGGCGCTCTTCGATCTCGAGGAATGGCGCGATGAGCTGGTGGAGAGTTACAGCCACGGCATGCGGCAGAAGCTCATCATCGCGAGCGCGTTCATCCACCGCCCGTCGGTCATCGTCGTCGACGAGCCCATGGTCGGCCTCGATCCGAAGGCGGCCAAGATCCTCAAGGAGCTCTTCCGGCGCTACGTCGAGCGCGGACACACCATCATGATGTCGACGCATACGCTGGAGGTCGCGGAGGGACTGTGCGACCGGATCGCGATCATCCAGGACGGTGCGATTCGCGCGTGCGGGACGCTCGACGAGCTGCGTGTCCACGCCGCGATGGGCGACGACGGCCTCGAAGCGATCTTTTTGCGCCTCACCGGCGAGCGCGCAGCCCGCGACCTGGTCGATGTCCTCGATTCCTGATCGCCCGGAAGGCGCCGCGCCGGCCGCGTGGGCCGGCGTGGGCACGCTCCTGCTCCCCAAGTGGCTGACCGCCCGTGCGCGCGGCCGGACGCGCACACCCGCGGCCCGCGGTCGCCGGACCGCCTTGCTGCTGTTCGGGGCGCTCTTCTGGGTCGGCGAATTTCTCGTGCTCCGCCGGATGCTCCGCGTCTTCGCGGACGCACCGGACCTCGGCCCGCTCCTCGCCGCGAAGCTCCTGGGTCTCATCTTCGTCGGCTTTTTCTCGATTCTGCTCCTGTCGAACGTCATCACGGCGCTGTCGACCTTCTTTCTGGCGCGCGATCTCGACCTCCTCGTCGCCGCGCCCGTCCACTGGCCGACGCTCTACGCGACGAAGCTCATTGAAACGGTCGTAAGCTCGAGCTGGATGGTGGGACTCGTGGCCGTTCCGATGCTCGCCGCCTATGGTGTCGTGTTCGCCGGCGGCGCGGCCTTCTCTCTGATTGCCGTCGTCGTCCTGGTCCCCTACGTCATCCTGCCCGCCGCGCTCGGCAGCATGGCGACGCTCCTCCTCGTCAACGTCTTTCCCGCGCGGCGGACGCGCGACATCCTGAGCGTGGTCACGGTCTGCGCCGCCGCGGCGGTCGTCGTGGCGCTCCGCCTGATCCGACCCGAGCGACTCGCGCGCCCCGAGGGGTTCCAGTCCATCACCGCCTATCTCGCCTCGCTCGAGACACCGACCGCCCCGTGGCTGCCGAGCGAATGGGCCAGTCATGCGATCATGACCTGGCTCCGCGGCGGCTGGCAGACCATGGACGGTGTCGCGGTGGCCCGCCTGTGGATCGCGGCGGCCGTGGCGGTCGCCGCGGGGGCGCTCGCCCACCGCGCGTGGTATGCCCGCGGCTACAGCCACTCGCAGGAGGGGGGGATCGGGGTCGCCGCCTCCGGCGGGGGCAGTGCGCGGCCCGGCCTCGTGCGGCGCGCCGCATCGGTGCTCGTCGCACCGCTCGGGGTCGAGCGGCGAACACTCCTCGCCAAGGAAGTGAAGGTCTTCTTCCGCGACACGACGCAGTGGTCGCAGCTCGTCCTGCTCGCGGTCCTCGTGATCGTCTACGTGTTCAACATCCGATTCCTGCCGCTCACGGACGATCGCGTCGGCGTGTTCCTCCGGAACGTCATCCCGTTCTGCAACATCATGATCGTCGGCTTCGTGCTCGCGTCGATCGCCGCCCGCTTCATCTTCCCCGCGGTCAGCCTCGAGGGCCGCACGCTCTGGCTCCTCCGCTCGAGCCCCCTCCGCGTGCGCGATCTCCTGTGGGCCAAGTACTGGGTCGGCACATTCCCCCTCCTGCTCCTCGCCGTGGGGATCGTCGCAGCCACCGATGTGATGCTGGAGGTCAACTCCTTTATGTTCGCCGTGTCGCTGTTGACCGTCGTTCTGCTCACGCTGGCGCTCGCGGCGCTCGCGCTCTGCGTCGGGACCCTCTTTCCGCGCTTCGAGACGGAGAACCCCGCACAGATCCCGACATCTGTCGGGGGCTTGATCTACATGATGACGGCGATTCTGCTGATCTGCGCGGTAACCGTCGCGGAAGCGCGGCCCGTGTACCTCTTCCTCGCTCGGCAGGCCATCCGGTCACGCGCGGGGGGAACGGGCGAGATGGTGGCCGGCTTTGCGGTGGCGACCGCGTTGTGCGTGGGAGCGACGCTCCTGCCGATCGGCATCGCGCTCCGGCGGCTCGAAGCCACGGAGCGCGCGGGCTAGCCGCGCTAGGATCGCGCGGCCCGCGCTCCCCGGCCGGGCGCGGTCGCGCCGGCGGTTGCGCCCGCGGCCGCGGCGCGCGCGCGGGCCACCGCGGCGCGGACGATCGTGTCGAGCTCGGAGGCGCTCGCCTCCATCGGGGCGAGGGCCACGTTTCCCCAATCGGGACGGGCCGCGGGGTTGCTGGCCCCCGGGTGCGCGATCAGGACGATCGGCGCGACGCCCGGATGGGACTTCGCGCAGGCCAGCGCCGCCGCCACGCCGAGGCCGTCCTCGAGGTACGGCGCGACCAGCAGGACGTCGGGCTTGAGGTATTCGGTCTTCTCGAGCGCGGCCCGGATCGACCCGACCCGCGCGACCACGTCGTGCCCCGACCGTTCGAGCCGTGCGACGATCTCCGTCAGCGACGCCACGCGCCGATCCCCGACCACCACGCGCAAGGGCCCGGACACGGGCGCGGTGTCGGCTGTCCGCGCATCGCGCGGGGCCGCCCCACGTCCCGACGAGCCCCGGCGCCCCGCCGGGCCTTTCGTCGAGCCTCCCTTCGTCGGTATCCGCATCCTCGGTGATCCTCCGGAGGATGAGACGACCCAGGGCGACCCCCGTGACAGACGCTACGCGCGGCGCTCCGCGCGGCGCGTAGCGCCGTCCATCACACGTCGAGGTTGCTGACGAACCGGGCGTTGTCCTCGATGAACTTCCGGCGCGGCTCGACCTCGTCCCCCATCAGCTTCTGAAAGAGGTCGTCCGCCGCCATCGCGATGTCGGTCGTGACCCGGAGGATCGTGCGCGTCTGCGGATCCATGGTGGTCTTCCACAGCTGCTCGGGGTTCATTTCGCCGAGTCCCTTGTAGCGCTGCACGTTGACCGCGCCCTTGCCATCGCCGTTGCTCATCCGGCTAGCGATCGCATCGCGCTCCGCGTCGTCGAAGGCGTAGTACTCCTCCTTTCCCTTCGCCACGCGATAGAGCGGCGGCTGGGCGATATAGACGAACCCGGCTTCGATCAGGTCCTTCATCTGCCGATAGAAGAGAGTCAGCAGCAGCGTCCGGATGTGCGCCCCGTCGACGTCCGCGTCGGTCATGATGATCGTCTTGTGATAGCGCGCCTTGTCGAGGCTGAAGTCGTCCTTGATTCCCGTGCCGAGCGCCGTGATGATGGTTCGGATCTCCTCGTTCGAGAGGATCTTGTCGATCCGCGCCCGCTCGACGTTGAGGATCTTGCCCCGCAGCGGAAGGATCGCCTGGAACGACCGGTCGCGTCCCATCTTGGCCGATCCGCCGGCGCTGTCCCCCTCCACGAGGTAGAGCTCGCAGAGCTTCGGGTCCTCGAGCGTGCAGTCGGCCAGCTTGCCCGGCAGGCTGCTGATGTCCAGCGCGTTCTTTTTCCGTGTCAGCTCGCGTGCTTTGCGCGCCGCCTCGCGCGCCCGCGCGGCCGACACCGCCTTCTCGACAACGATGTTGGCCACGCGCGGATGTTCGTCGAGGTAGGCGCCGAGGAGCTCCGTGACCACGCTCCGGACCGCGCCCTCCGCCTCCGAGTTGCCGAGCTTGGTCTTCGTCTGCCCCTCGAATTGGGGCTCGCGGATCTTGACCGAGAGGACCGCGGTGAGCCCCTCGCGGACATCGTCCCCGGTGAGCGTGAGCTGATCCTTCTTGTCCCGCTTGAGGACGCCCGCCTTTTCCGCGTAGGCGTTGATCGTCCGGGTCAACGCCTGCTTGAGTCCCGTGAGATGCGTCCCGCCCTCGTGCGTGTTGATGTTGTTCACGAAGGAGAAGAGCAGCTCGTTGTACCCGTCGTTGTACTGCAGCGCGAGCTCGATCTCGATGTCGTCCCGCACGGTCTCGATCGCGATGACCTCGGGATGCAACGCCTTCCGACTCTGATTCAGGTACTGGACCATCTCGCGCAGGCCGCCCTTGGCGTGATACGTCTCCTCGTGGGGCGGGGATTCCCGCTCGTCCGTGAGCGTGATCGTCACGCCCTTGTTCAGGAACGACAGCTCGCGCAGCCGCAGGGCCAGCGTCGCGAAGTCGTAGCGCACTATGGTGAAGATCTGTGGATCCGGCTGGAACCACACCGTCGTCCCGGTCTCCTTCGGTCCCACGCGCCCGAGGACCGTCAGCTGGGTCCGCGTCTCGCCACGGACGAAATCCATGTAATGCTGCTTCCCGTCGCGCTTGACCCAGACCTTCAGGGTCTCCGACAGCGCGTTCACGACGGACACCCCGACCCCGTGCAGCCCGCCCGATACCTTGTACGAGTTCTTGTCGAATTTCCCGCCCGCGTGCAGCACCGTCATCGCGAGCTCGACACCCGGGATGCGCTCGGTGGGGTGCACGTCCACCGGAATTCCGCGACCGTTGTCCACCACGGTGATCGAGTTGTCCGCGTGCATCGTCACCGACACCTGGTCGGCATACCCGACCAGCGCCTCGTCGATCGAGTTGTCGACAACCTCGTAGACGAGGTGATGCAGCCCACGCTCCGATGTCGAGCCGATGTACATCCCCGGCCGCTTGCGCACGGCCTCGAGGCCCTTGAGAACCTGGATCTGTCCGGCGTCGTAGCGCTCGGAAACGTTGGCGGATTGTTCCATTGAGTCCCGCTGTGAGGGATGCGACGGCGGCGAACGGATGCCGAAACCGCAGCGCGCTACCAGTCCCGAAATCTAATCGCTGGGGCGCCCCGGTGCAACCGGCTGGACATCATGTATGACGTTACGAGCCAAAGACTTATCGCCGGACCTGCCAACGAATTTTCTGAACGGGTACGCGCCCCGGCTCGCGATTGATGGCGGACAGGATCTGGGGCTCGAGCAGCGACAGCTCCGTCATCCAGGCGTTGGTCGTCACGCCCACGAACAACGTGCCATCCGCGGTCACGCTGAGCGGCGTCGTGACCGCCGCGATCTGCGATCCGACGAGCGAGCGCCACTCCGGAATCACCGAGGCCTGCCCCACGCGGCCCGCGAGCCCCGACGCCTTGAGGAAGTCCGCGATCAGACCCCCGACACGCTGCGGCCGCCCGGTCCGCTTGCGCGCGCGCGTCATGGCGAGCGCGCCAGATCGCCGTCAGCGATCCGCCAGCGATCGAGTCCGTCCAGCGCGGCGGGGATGTCCGCCGCGCGCGGCACCGCGAGGATGACCTGTCCTCCGTCCGCCGCTCCCCTCCCCCCCGCACGAGCTGCAGCACCGCCCGCGCACGCCCCTCGTCCAGCTCCGCGAACGGGTCGTCCAGCAGCAGGACCGGAGTGCAACCCGAGTCGGCGCGCATCGTCCGCGCCTCGAGCAGGCGCAGCGCGATCGCGACGGTTCGCTGCTGCCCCGACGACCCGAAGGCGTGCAGCGCCCGCCCGTCGATCGCGAGGACCAGGTCGTCGCGATGCGGGCCCGGGTGCGTCATCCCGCGTCCCACGTCGGCCGCCCGGCTCCCCCGGAGCTCCTCGGCCAGCATCTCGCGCAACAGACCGAGCCCCGCGCCGGCGGTCGCGTCCTCCGTGCGCCCGCGCGCGACGTACCGCATCGTCACGACCCCGCGCTCCCCGATGGCGAAGGCCAGCCGGGCGAGCTCCCCCGCCCATCGCGCGACCCAGGCGAGCCGCGCGCCCCGGACGATGGCGCCCGCCTCCGCCAGCTGCGGCTCCCACACCGCGGCCGCAGCATCCGCCGCCGAGCCCGCGCGAGCGCCCCCGCGGCGCGCGCTGTCGCGGAGAACCGCGTTCCGGCGCGCGAGCGCCGAGCGGTATCGCTGCAGCGCGGCGAGATACGCGGGCGATGTCGTCGCCAACACGATGTCGAGATAGCGGCGCCGCGCCTCCGGCCCGCCGCGCACCAGATCCACATCCGACGGGGCGATCGCGACCGATGGCAGCGCGCCGAATCCATCGCTCAGGCGCTCGGGCGTCGCCCCATCAATCGCCACCCGCTTGCGGTGTCCGTGGCGATCGAATCCCACCGTCACGGTTCGCGTGACCCCGGCGGCCGGTCCGCCGCCCCGGACGGCCGCGCCCGTGATCGAGCCGCCCGGCGCGCCGAATCGGACGACGTCGGCGTCACGGGCCCCCCGTACCGACCGCAAGAGGTGCAGATACGCGATCGCTTCGAGCACGTTGGTCTTCCCCTGCCCGTTGTCTCCGACGATCGCGATGCCGTCGGCGGGTAGCGCCAGATCCGCGCGCGCCAGATTCCTGATGTCGCGCACGACGAGCGTCCGCAGCCACCACCGGCCCGGGTCCGCGGCCTACTTCCCCTCAAAATGGGGCGCGCGCTTCCGCAGAAACGCGCGCATGCCCTCGGCCATGTCCGCGGTCGCCGAGAGCAAACCGAAATATCCCGCTTCGAGCGCGTCGGCATCGTCGCTCGCCAACCCGGCGCCCCGCCGCACGGCATCGATGCACAGCGCCACGGCGAGCGGACCGTTCAGCATGATCGTGCGCACGACGGCCGCGGCCACGCTCATCAGCTCGGCCGCCGGGACGACGCGATTCACGAGTCCGATGCGATGCGCCTCGGCGGCGTCGATCAGCTCACCCGTCAGGAGCAGCTCGAGGGCGCGTCCCGGGCCGATCAGACGCGCCAGGCGCTGCGTGCCGCCGTAGCCCGGGAGGATGCCAAGCTTCACCTCCGGTTGGCCGAGTTTCGCGCCCGCGCTCGCGATGCGGACGTGGCACGCCATCGCCAGCTCGCATCCCGCGCCCAGCGCGAAGCCGTTCACGGCCGCGACCACGGGCTTGGGACACGCCTCGTAGCGCCGGAACACCGCCTGACCGCGCGCCGATCGCGCCGCGGCTTCGGCGGGCGACTGCAACGCCAGCTCCCCAATGTCGGCGCCTGCGGCGAAGGCCCGTCCCGCCCCTGTGACGATCGCGCCCCCAATGTCGGCCTCCGTCCGCACGGCATCGATGGCCGCGCCCAACTCGGCCATCATCGCGTCGGTCAGCGCGTTGAGTGCCTGGGGACGATTGAGCGTAATGGTGGCCACCCGGTCGGCCACGGCGAAGTTCAGCGTCTCGTACGGCACGGGCAGATCAATCTAAGCGCTCCCCGGCTGCCCAGCGTCGCGCCGTCATCGGCTCCCGCCGGGCGCGGCGCCCAGATACTACATTGCGCCCGTGACTCGGCACGGCGCCCCGGGCGCCCCGATGCGCGCGTGGATTCGCACCCTCCGCCCGCATCAATGGGCGAAGAACCTCCTCCTCGTGCTTCCCGCCGTTTCCGCGCATGCCGTCTGGACGCCCGCCCTCCTGGCGCGTACCGTCACGGCCTTCGCGAGCTTCAGCCTCGGCGCCTCCGCGACGTATATCATCAACGACCTCGTCGACCTGCCGCACGACCGCACCCATCAATCCAAACGCCGTCGACCCATTGCCGCGGGTGAGCTGTCCGCCCGCGCCGGGCTCGCGACGGCGCTGATCTTCGGCGTCGCCGCGCTGGCCCTGGCGACCCTGCTGCCACCCCAGTTCGGCGTCACGCTCGTGACCTATCTCGGGCTCACGCTGACCTACACCGCGATCCTCAAGCGCCAGGCCATCCTCGATGTTGTCGCCCTGGCCTCGCTGTACGCCCTCCGGCTCGTTGCGGGCGGCGCCATGGCAAACGTCGCACTCACCGGGTGGTTCCTCGCCTTTTCCGTGTTCTTCTTTCTGTCGCTCGCCCTCGTCAAGCGCGTGAGCGAGATGCATCAGCGACCGGTCGCGACCGGCGCTGTGGTGCCGGGCCGCGGATACGTGGCGCAGGACCTGCCCGTCCTCATGGCGCTCGGCGTCGGGTCGGCCATGGCGAGTGCCCTGGTGTACTGTCTCTACATCACGGGCGATGATGTGCGCCGCCTCTACGGCCACCCGATGCGACTGTGGGGAGGACTCCCGATCCTTCTGTTCTGGCTGGGACGCGTCTGGCTCCTCGCCGGGCGCGGCGCCGTCCACGAGGACCCCGTCATCTTCGCGTTGCGCGACCGCGTGAGCGCCATGGCGTTCCTGGCATTCCTCGTGGTCATGCTCATTGCGGTCCGGTGACCCGCCCCCGCGTATGACGACTCGCACGCACCGCCAACCATGACGCCGTCCGCCGATTCGCGCACCCTCTCCGCCCTGCTGCTCGTGCTGACGCCGGCGCTGCTGCTCGCCCTTCACTGGCGGACCGCCCTGCCCGCGGCCCTCCGGTGGGTGGCGGATGCCCTCCTCGCCGCGACCGTCGTCGCGGCGGCAGTCAGCGTCGGTCGGCTGGCGTCGCAGGCCATCGCGGCACCACCGCTCTGGGATCTACAGGTCTTCTGGTCGTACGGACGCGTCGCTGCATCGGGCGGCGATTTCTATCAACCCGCCGCCTATCACCAGCTGTTCGACGCGACGCGTTACCCGCCCACGTTCGTCCACGAGGTGTTCGACGTTGGCTGCTTCTATCCGCCACCCTCGATCTGGCTCTTCCTCCCGCTCGGGTTCGTCGATCTCCCAACGGCGGCCGCGATCTGGATACCGATCCAGCTCGCGTGCCTCGCGGGCGCCATCGTCGCACTGTGGCGCCTGTTTCTCCCCCGCAGCGGGCTCCCCGGGCTCGCCCTGACCGCCGCCGTCACCCTTACCCTTCGAGCGACGGAGTACACCGTCGTCACGGCTCAGACGGACTTTCTCATGCTGCTCACGCTGCTCGCCTTCTGGCACGCGCGCGAGCAGGCGGCCGGAGGCGCATGGCTGGCGGCCGGCGTGATCGTCAAGCCGGTCCTCGGCGTGCTCGCTGTATATCCGCTGATCCGTCGTCGCTGGGGCGTCCTGGCGATGGGCGCCGCCATTGGCGGGGCCGCATGCGGCGCGACAGCCCTCGCGTTCGGATGGCCCACCGTGCGGAGCTATTTCGTCGACAACCCCGCGGGGCGCATCCCCCGGGCGACCTTCGTCGAGGCGGCCAATCAATCGCTCCTGGCGACCGTCCTGCGCTCCCCGCCGCATCACACGCCGCTTCTGGCGCCGGCCCGCGATCCGGTCTTCCTGGCTCTCGCGGCCGGCGTCCTCTGTATCACGGCGTGGTGTATCGCGCGGCTGCCCCGCGACCCCAGGCACGACGAGCTCGCACTCGCGACCGCTATTCCCGCGGCCCTGCTCGTGTATCCCGGCACACTCACGCACTATAGCATCCTGCTGCTCGTTCCCCTGCTCTGGCTCTGGGGACGACGCGGCAATCGCCTGCCGGCGGTTCTCGGCATCGCGGCACTTGTCGGCCTCGTGGCCGCCGTCGTCCGTTACCGGTCAGGCAGCTACGCGATCGCGGCCAACGCTCTGGTCTGGCTCACGTGCGTTGCCTGCAGTGCGCGCGCCATCCGCTCCTCGGGCCGGGGCGAGCGGGCGGAGGCGCGGCCCGCGCCGAGCCGGGCATCCCGGTGACGCACATCCTGGCGATCGACGAGGGCACCACCGGCACACACTGCCTCGTCCTCGACGCCGAGGGCAGGATCCGCGGTAGTACGTACCGCGAGATCACCCAGTTTTTCCCCCGCGCCGGCTGGGTCGAGCACGACCCGCTGGAAATCCTGGATCGCACCGTGGAGGCCGCGCGCGAGGCGATCGCGACCGCGGGCGAGCGCCCCGTCGCGATTGGGATCGCCAATCAGCGGGAAACGGCGGTCGTGTGGGAACGCGACCGCCCCCGTGCGGCGCCGCACGCGATCGTGTGGCAGGACCGGAGGACGGCCGACACCTGCACGGCACTCGCGCCGCACGCCGAGACGATCGCGCGCACGACCGGCCTCACGCTGGATCCCTACTTCTCCGCCGCCAAGTTCGCGTGGCTCCTCGAGTCCAATGGGTGGACCGAGCGGGCGCGCCGGGGCGAGGTCCTTCTCGGGACGATCGATGCGTGGCTGATCTGGAATCTGACCGGGGGCACCGTCCACGCGACCGACCCGACCAATGCATCGCGCACGTCGCTGTTCGACATTGAACGTCGTGCGTGGAGCGCGCCGCTCTGCAGCCTCTTCGGCGTGCCGATCGAGGCGCTGCCCAGCGTACGCTCGTCGACGGGCGACTTCGGGAGAACCCACGCGACGTTCTTCGGCGCGCCGATCCCGATCTCGGGCGTCGCGGGCGATCAGCAGGCCGCCCTCGTGGGCCAGGGATGCCTGCGCCCCGGCGAAGCCAAGAACACCTACGGTACCGGCGCGTTCCTGCTCTGCCACGCCGGGGATCGGCGACCCGAGACCGGCGACGGCCTCCTGACGACCATTGCCTGCGCCGAGGATGGGCACCCCAGCTACGCGCTCGAGGCCTCGATATTCGTGGCGGGCGCCGCCGTGCAATGGCTGCGCGACGGCCTCGGACTCATCGCCGACGCCGGCGAGACCGAGGCGATCGCCCGCGGCATCCCCTCGACGGACGGCGTGTATTTCGTTCCGGCCCTGACGGGGCTCGGCGCCCCGCACTGGGAACCGCGCGCCCGCGGGATGATCGTCGGCCTCACGCGGGGGACCACGCGCGCCCACCTCGTGCGCGCCACCCTCGAGGCCATGGCGTACGGCACTGCCGATATTCTCGCGGCCATGCGCCGGCGCAGCCACGCCGCGCTCGAACGTCCTGCGGGTCGATGGCGGCGCCACCCGCAACGACTGGCTGATGCAGTTTCAGGCGGACGTGCTGGGCATTCCGGTCGAGCGGCCCGCCGTGACGGAGACGACCGCGCTCGGGGCGGCCGCGCTCGCGGGATACGCGGCCCGCGTGTGGCCCACCCTCAACGTCCTGTCGGGAACGGTCGCACGCACCCGCTTCGCTCCGGCGACCGGACGGGGCGATGCCGTGTCCGGATGGCGCGAGTGGGGACGTGCGATCGATGCCGCGCTACTCTGGGCCCGCGCGACACCACCACCTATATTCCCTGCCGGACAGCGCAGCTGAGGCGGGTGAGATGAAACCACGCACGACATTCCTCCTGGGTGCGGGCGCCATCGTAGGAATCGCCGCCTATCTCATGGCGGGCGCTATCACGCGAACGGGTGTCTACTACCTCACGCCGCAGGAGCTGGCCGGCCGGGTCGCGCAGGACTCGAGTTTCGTCGGCACCGGCGTGAAGGTCGGCGCGCGCGTCGTGCCGGGCTCCATCCAGCGCGCGCCGGGCGGACGCGAGGTGAGCTTTCGCGTGACGGACGGCGGACAGAGCTATCCCGTGGTGTATCGCGGGATCATCCCCGACACCTTCGCGGATAGTGCGGACGTGATCCTCGAGGGACGATTGGGACACGACGGCACCTTTCGCGCGACGACGCTGCTCGCCAAGTGCGCCTCGCGCTACGAGAACGCGCCGCGCCCGACCGACGAGAAATTCCGGAAGTACCGGGCGACGCCCGGCTATCGCGCGGCGACCGCCACGCGCACCTAGACGAGCCCGCCATGATCCTGATCGGCGAGCTCTCGCTGTGGGTCGCTCTGCTCGTCGCTGGCTGGGCGTGTGCCGTCTCGTTCGCCGGCGGAGCGCTCCGCCGGGCCGATCTCGTGGCGAGTGGAGAGCGCGCGGTCTACGCGACGTGGGCCTTCGTCCTCCTCGCCTCGATCGGCCTCTGGACCGCGCTCCTCGCGCACGATTTCTCGTTCCGGTTCGTCGCCTCCTTCACGAGCGCGAACCTCCCCCCCTCTACACGCTCACGGCCTTCTGGGCGGGACAGGCCGGATCGCTGCTGCTCTGGGCGCTCATCCTCACGACCTACAGCGCGATCGCCATCTGGACCAACCGCCGCCGCAATCGCGCGCTCATGCCGTACGTCACGGGGACACTGGCCGGAATCGCGGCGTTCTTCCTCGCGACGATGTGCTTCGGCGCCAATCCGTACGCGCGGCTGAGTTGGGTCCCACCCGATGGCGCCGGGATGAACCCGCAGCTGCAAAACCCGGGGATGGCCATCCATCCCCCGAATCTCTATCTCGGCTACGTCGCCACCGCGATCCCGTTCGCCTTCGCGGTTGCCGCCTTGATCACGCGGCGCCTCGATGGCGAATGGCTCGCTGCCGTCCGGCGATGGTCGCTCGTGAGCTGGTTCTTCCTCACGATCGGAATCACTCTGGGGATGTGGTGGGCGTACGTCGAGCTCGGCTGGGGCGGCTATTGGGCGTGGGACCCGGTCGAGAACGCCTCGCTGCTGCCCTGGCTCACCGGGACCGCGTTCCTGCACTCGATCATGGTCCAAGAGAAGCGCGGCATGCTTCGCAAATGGAACGTCGTTCTCGTGGTGACGACCTTTCTGCTCTCGATCCTTGGCACGTTCATCACGCGCAGTGGCGTCATCAACAGCGTGCATTCCTTCGCGCAATCGCCGGTGGGGATATGGTTCGCGGCGCTGCTCACGATCGCCATCGTCGGGACGGGATATCTCGTCGCGACGCGGCTCCCCGACCTCGCGATGCACGCCCAGCTCGAAAGCATGGTGAGTCGCGAGGCGGCTTTCCTGTACAACAACCTGCTGCTCGTCGGGATCGCGTTCTCCGTGCTGTGGGGAACGCTCTTCCCGATCCTGAGCGAGGCCGTGCGGGGGACGAAGATCACCGTCGCGGCCCCCTTCTTCAACCTGGTCAACGTACCCCTCGGGCTCCTCCTTCTCGCCCTCACGGGCATCGGGCCGCTCATCGCCTGGCGCCGCGCTTCGGCGAGCAATCTGCGCCGCCAGTTCGCTCTCCCCGTCTTTGGCGGCGCGGCGGTCGGGATCCTGCTCCTGGCCCTCCGGATGCGCGAAGCGCACGCTCTGATCGCGTATACCCTCGCGGGATTCGTGGCCACCACGATCGTGCAGGAGTTCTGGAAGGGCACGCGCGCCCGCATGCGTCTGCACGGCGAGTCCGCCGTCTCGGGCCTGGCCCATCTCGTGGCGCGCAACCGGCGCCGCTACGGTGGCTACATCGTGCACGCAGGAGTCGTGATCCTCTTCTGCGCCTTCGCGGGTCTCGTCTTCAAGCGCGAAGCGGACGTCACGCTGACCGCGGGCGAGTCCTATGCGGCCATCGACCCCTACGGGCATCGGTGGCAATTCACGAGTAACGGTGTGTCCGTCTACGATCAGCTCAACCGCCACGTCACGGCGGTTTCCCTCAAGCCGACGCGCGATGGCCAGCCGATGCCGCTCATCGAGACGGAGAAGAGACAGCATTTCGACAGCCGGGGGAATCCGACGTTTGAGCCCGCGACGGCTGTGGGCATCCTCGAGCGGCCGATGGAGGATGTCTACGTCGTCCTGACCGGCGTCCGGGAGAACGATGCCGCGGAGCTCCGCATCACCTTCAACCCGCTCGTATGGTGGGTGTGGTATGGGGGGATCACGATGGCGCTGGGAGGCCTGATCGTCATGTGGCCGCAAGCCCAGCGCGCGCGGGATCGCAGCGGGTACAACACGGTGCTCCGGCCCGAGGCGGCCGCGCGGGCATGACGCAGACGCGGCGGGAGTTCCTGATCGCGCTCGGCGCGGCGGGCGCGACGGCCGGGGCGACGGCCCGGGCGACGGCCGGGACGGCGACGCCGGCTCGCGCCCAGCAACAGGAGTCGCGCATGACGATGAGCGGGCCGATGGACGAGTCCCGCTATCGCCCGGTCCGCCTCCCCGCGCGGGCGGGGGCCGTCAGCATGAGCGCCGACGCGCGCGACGCGCTCGAGCACCGGATCCATTGCCAGTGCGGCTGCACGCTCGATATCTACACCTGCCGTACGACTGATTTCACCTGCCCCGTCTCGCCGGCCATGCACGCCGATGTCCTCGGTCTCGTCGCCGGCGGCTATACGGCCGATGAGATCCTGCACGCCTTCGCCGCCGTCTACGGAGAGAAGGTCCTCATGGCGCCCTGGGCCCGCGGCTTCAACTGGGCCGGCTACCTGACGCCGTTCATTGCTCTCGGCGCGGGCGCCGTGGGACTCGCATTCCTCATCGGCCGCTGGCGCCGGGCCGCCATCACCGGGGCCGGCCCCGGCACCACGAGCCCCCAATCGGGCGCCGCCGGGGCAGGGACCCCGCCCACCGAGGCGACGCCCGAGGAATGGGCGCGGCTCGACGCCGCGCTGCGCCGCGACGACCCGTGATCGCGCTGATCGTCGGGGCGGCCCTCGTCGTCACCGCCGTGGCCCTGATCGTCCTCCCGCTCCTCACGCCGGGCTACCGGCGCACACATCCCGTTGCGCCGGCGCAGGAGTCGGCCGCCGCAGGCGCCGTCCCGGCCATTGACGCCCTCCGCGAGATCGAATTCGACCGGGCGACCGGAAAGCTCTCCGACGCCGATTATGCCGAATTGCGCGCCGTCTACGCGCCGCAGGCGCTCGCGGACATCCGGCAGCGCCCCGGGCCCGGGGGCCGCCCCGCTCGTCAGTGCGCGACGTGCCTCGCCACGATCTCCGATCCGGAGGCGCGCTTCTGCGCGCGGTGTGGCCTGCCGCTTGCAGCGTAGACGCGCGTAGCGGCTCCTCCGTATCACCGGCCCTGCTCGGCCGACCAAAATCTCCCAACTCTCTCCAAACTCTATCGTAGCGCCGAGAAGTGTATATATTCTGGTCGCCAAAGGACATGCCCGGCTCTCCCGCGCAGAAAACGGTGCTCCTTGTTGAGGACAATGAGGATAATAGGATCGTGTATTCGACGATCCTGCGCCATTTCGGCTATCGGGTCACGGAAGCCATGAACGGTGAAGAGGGCATCGCGAAGGCGCGGGCCGAGAGGCCCGACCTGATTCTCATGGACATCTCGATTCCCGTCATCGACGGATGGGAAGCGACCCAGGTGCTGAAGCACGATCCCGAGACGCGCCGCATCCCGATCATCGCGCTCACGGCGCACGCTCTCGCGTCGGATCGGGACAAGGCGATGGAGGTCGGCTGCGACGGGTACCTGGCCAAGCCGTGCGAGCCGCGCGCGGTGGTCGCCGAAGTCCAGCGGTTCCTTGGCGAAGGAGATGGGGTCGCGGCGGTCCGGAAGCGGCCGTCCTCGGCCGGTCGAACGGCGTAGCCGACCCTACCCCGCGGAGGGGCCGCATGGAAGCTCCACGCATCCTGATCGTCGACGACCAGCCGGATAATGTGATCATTCTGCGCGCCCGGCTCGAAGCGCGCGGGTACGTGACACGCTCGGCCCGGGACGGGGAAGAGGCGCTGATGGCGATCGGCGCCATGGGGCCCGGCCCCCGGCCCCCCGCGCTCGAGCTCCCCGATCTGATCCTGCTCGACGTGCGGCTCCCGAAGATCGATGGGTTCGAGGTCGCGCGAAGGATCAAGCGCGATACGAACCTGCCGTTCATCCCGGTGATCATGCAGACCGCGCTCGATGCGACCGAAGACAAGATCCTCGGTTTCGAAGCGGGCGCCGACGACTATATCACGAAGCCGATCAACTTCCCCGAGCTCGAGGCGCGGGTCCGCTCCCTCCTCCGGATCAAGTCGCTGCAGGCGGAGGTCGAGCGCCGCAAGGGCGAGCTCGAGGCGATCAACGATCAGCTCATCCGTATCGCGCAGACGGACGCGCTCACGGGCATCGAGAACCGCCGACGGCTCGAGGAGCGGCTGGAGGAGACGCTCGAGTCGTCTCTCCGCCTGGGGCAGCCGTTCGCCGTCATGATGTGCGACCTGGACCGATTCAAGACCGTGAACGACACCTACGGCCACCAGGCCGGTGATGCCGTGCTGCACCAGTTCGCCCAGCTCCTCCACACGAAGGTCCGGGGGAATGACCGTGTGGGCCGTTACGGCGGGGAGGAGTTCCTCGTCATCTTGGCCGGTGCGACCGACGTCACGGCGATCACGGCCGCCGAGCGACTGCGGAAGATCGTCGAGACGAGCACCTTCAATGCTGGGGAAACGCCGATTCACCGCACGATGAGCTGCGGCGTGGCGGCGTGGCCGCACCCCGATGTTCGCGACGTGCGATCGCTCGTGCACGCGGCGGACAGCGCGCTCTATCAGGCGAAGGCGCAGGGCCGAAACGTCGTGGTGCGGTGGGAGGGCCCGGAGCCCCACGTATCGCACACGGTGGCGGCCACGGCGGACACGGTTGCAGGCACGGTTGCAGACACGGTTGCAGACACGGTTGCAGACGCGGTACCAGAGACGGTGGCAGACTCGGTGCAGGGGGCTGATGCTGGATACGCCAATAAACGTCCGCGCCGTCCGCGCCGCCCGCGATCCGGGCCTGGACCCGCTGTCCCGGCCAACTGACCCCGGGGACGGCGCCGCGGGTCTGCGCGCACGGATCGACGAGCTGCAACGGGAGCGCGACCACCTCGTCGCCGTGGTGGACATCCTTCAGGCGATCTCCGGATCCCTGCATTTCTCCGAGATCGTTCAGATCATCGCGCGCAAGCTGGGTGAGACGTTCGGTCTCGACCGCAGCTCGATCTTCCTCGCAAGCACATCGGAAGACGTGCGCCTCGTCGCGAGCTACGAGGATCCGTCGATCCGGAACCTCATGGTCGACCTCTCCCGGTATCCGGAGGTCGAGCGCGTCTTCGGCTCCGGGGAGACCGTGTTCATCGCCGACGCGGCCGACGAGCCCATGCTCGAGGGCATCAAGCCTCTCCTCGATCTCCGCAATGTCCGCTCGATCGTCGTCGCTCCCATCCGGTGGCGCGGCCAGGTCATCGGCGCAATCGTCGTCCGCACGGAGCGCGACGCGCCGCCATTCTCGGAGCGCGACGTGCAGTTCCTGCAGGCCGTCGCGTCGCTCACCGCGACCGCGCTCCGCAACGCACATCGCGTCGAATCCATGATGCGCGCGATCGAGGTCTCCGCGACGCTTCGCGCGGGCGCCGGCGCCCCGTCGTGACGCCCTAGCCGTCCCCCTTCGCGTACAGCCCTTCGATCACATTGGCGTAGCGCGCCGCGACCGCGTGGCGCATGATGCTGAGCTTCGGCGTCAGCTCCCCCCCCTCGATCGTGAACGGGCGGTCCAGGATCGCCAGGCGGCGGGGTCGCTCGTAGGCCGCCAATCCCGTCAGCCGGCCAAAAACCTCGCGCTCCACCTGGCGCCGCACCTCCGGGTGCGCCACCAGCTCGGCCGGCGTCTGCCATCCAATGCGCTGCGCCGCCGCCCACGCGCCGACCACATCGGTGTTCGGCACGACCAGCAGGACGGGATAGGGACGTCGGTCCCCGACCATCATGACCTGGCTCACGAAGCGACTGCCGCGGATCCGGTTCTCGATCGCCTGCGGGGCGATGTTCTTCCCCGCCGACGTGATGATGAGGTCCTTCTTCCGGTCGGTGATCGACAGGAAGCCGTCGCGCAATTCGCCGATATCGCCGGTGTGAAACCAGTCGTCGGCGTCGATCGCGGCGCGCGTCGCCGCGGGCTGCCCGAGATACCCGCGCATCACGCCCGGCCCGCGACAGAGGATCTCGCCATCCGCGGCGATCCGGACCTCCACGCCCGCGAGCGGCCATCCGACCGTGCCGATGCGAAAATGCGCGGGCGTATTCACGGCGATGACCGGTGACGTCTCGGTCAGCCCGTACCCCTCGAGGATCACGATACCGGCGGCGTAGAAGAATTTGTTGATCTCCCCGGCGAGCGGCGCGCCGCCGGAGACGAAGTAGCGGATCCGCCCGCCCATGCGCGCGCGCAGCCGCGCGAAAAGCAGTCGATCCGCGACGGCGTGCTGCCCCGCCAGCCACGGCCCCACCCGGCGACCCGCGCAGCGCGCGTCGGTCCAGCGCGTCGCGACCCTGCCCGCCCAGCGAAAGACCGTCCGGGCGACCACGCCCCGCGCCGTCGCCTGCTGCCACGCCGCCGCGTAGATCGTCTCGTAGATTCGCGGAACCGCCATCACGAAAGTCGGCCGGACCTCGGCGAAGTTCTCGCTCAGGGTGACCAGCGACTCCACGTAGCAGATCGAGGCACCCACCGCGAACATGAGGTAATGGCCCCCCATCCGCTCGAAGATGTGCGAGAGCGGGAGGAAGCTCAGCGACACGTCGTTGCCGGGAAAATCGAGCACGGTGCGCGCGGCGGCGACGTTGGACGCGATGTTGTCGTGCGTCAGCATCGCCCCCTTGGGCTCGCCGCTCGTCCCGGAGGTGTAGATGATGGTCGCGAGATCGTCGGGCGCGATCGCGAGCGCGGCCTCGCGATAGCGCGTCGCGACCACGGGATCGTCGCGCGCGCGCCCGAGCGCCTCGAGCTCCGCCAGCGTGAGGTCCGCTCCCTCCGGCGCCGTCTCGGAGAACGCGACGATGGATCGCAGCGCGGGCACCTGATCGCGGAGTGGCGCGAGCTTGCGCACCTGCTCCGGCGTCGAGACGAACGCGGCCACGACGCCCGAATCGCAGAGCAGCGGCAGGAGGCGCGCCGCGGGCAGGCTGGGATACAGCGGCACGTTGGGGATCCCCGCCGTGAGGCACGCAAAATCGGTGATCGCCCATTCGGGTCGGTTCTCCGACAGGATCGCGACCCGATCGCCGGCGCGCACCCCAATGGCGTCGAGCCCCAACGCCACGTGCCGCACGCGCTCGAGCAGCGTGCGATGCGAGATCGGTCGGTACGCCCCATCGCGCTTCACCTGGAGCGCATCGGGCTTGTCGTAGCGCTGTGCGGCCTCGAAGAACAGCTGGGCCAGCGTTCCGGGCGCGGGACGCGTCATGCGCTCCGGCAGGTCATTCCGAGTAATGCAGGACGAAGCGGACCGGGCAGCCGGGGACGGGCAGCCCGTGATAGAACGAGGTCGCCTGGACGACCACGGAGTCCGCCGGGTCGTTGAGGGCCGCGAGCTTTGCCGCGTTGAAGAAGACGTACCGCGTGCCGTGGCCGTTGACGTCCGTGGTGTCGAGGGGCGCCGGATTCACATTCGGATCCGTGACGTAGATCGGCAGCGCCGTGTCGCTCGGCGCGCCGGTGGCCCCCAGGGCGAGGGCGGGGTACACGATGTGATAGCTCATCCAGTAGCTCCGCGTCACCGAGTCGGCTCCCGCGCTGTCCGGGGAGTGTTTGAGCGCGACCACCAGCGGCACCGAGATGTTGGAGGCCGGGGAGGCGAGCGACAGCACGATCGTCGTCGCCGAATCCGAATCGGCATGCGCCGCGAGGGTGGGAGGCAGCACGACCGGCAGGGTCTGCGGCAGCGATTGCAGACCCGCGGCGTCGACCACGAATTCCGGTGTGCCGTCTCCCGTCGGCACGCCGATCGGGTGGCCCAGCGTATCGAACCGCAGCTGCGTCGTGTCCAGCGAGTAGAAGCGGATGCGCGCATTCGGCAACACCGCGCCGTTGATGTTGTATGCCTGCGCGGTGATCCGGAGGACGTTGCCCAGCGTGTCGCGCAGCGTGTCCCCGGCGACCACCGACGGCGCGGGGATCGTGTCGACGAAGAGGGAGAACACCACGGTGGGTCCGACGGTCACGTCCGAGCAGGCAACCACGGTGGCCGTCGCCCCGGCGAGCCCGATCGCGACGGCCCGGGCCCCGAGCCGGGCAATCCTCACGCGAACCGCTCCGCGAGCTGGTCGGCGACGTCGACGTACGCCCGGGCGGCGGGATCGTCCGGGGCGCGGAGCACGAGCGGCTGTCCCGCGGCGAACGCGTCCACCGCCGCCGCCGTGCGCGGGATCATCGTCTCGAACACCAGGCTCGGTGACAGGTGCGAGCGCACGTAGTCGGCCACGCGCACGCACGCGGGGCTCGCGGCGTCGTACATCGTGAGCAGGATCCCGTCCAGGGTCAGTGCCGGGTTCTCGCCGGCGACCGCCTGAATCGCTCGCAGGATCTGGGGCGTCGTCTGCAGCGCGAGCGGTTCGCACTGAAGCGGCACGATGACATGCTGCGCGCCGACGAGCGCACGCCGCACGATGGCGCCGAGTCCCGGGGGGGTGTCGACGATCACGACGTCGCACCGGGCCCGCGCCTCGGCGAGCAGCTCCGGGAGCAGCGCCGATTCGGCGACGAGCGCGTGATAGACGGAATGGTCCGCCTCCACGCTGACCGAGCCGACCAGGACGACGCGCAGCCAGGGCAGCTGCGTCGGGAGCAGAATGTCGCGCAGCGTCCGCGCGCCGCTGAGGTAGTCGAACAGTCCCCCGGTCGGGTGGCCCGCGCGCAGGCCCACGCCGAAGCGGACGGCGCCCTGCGGGTCCGCGTCGATGAGAAGCGTGCGCAGCCCGCGCCGCGCGAAGCACACCGCCAGGTTCACGGCCGTCGTCGTCTTGCCGACGCCACCCTTCTGACTGACGATGGCGAGGACGTGCCCGGGGCGACGCAGGATGCCTCTCCGATCCGTGCCGAGCGCGGCGAGTGCGGCTACGGCTCGGCGACCGGTAGCATGGCGTCCGCCGGCGGGCCGGCGGACGCATCGCCACCAGCGTGGCCGCGCATCGGAACCTCGGGCGGGTCGTCTCCGCGCAGCGTCCGGAGCGTGTCCCGGGCGTGCGCGATCCATCGGTCGGGCTCGGCCGCGTGCGGCGGGTGGGCCAGGAACGCATCCAGATGGAGTTGCGCGCCGACCGTGTCTCCGCGCTTCAGGAGCAGAAAGGCAAGACCGTAGTGCGCACCGGACAGCTGCGGCTTGATGTCGAGAGCGCGCCGATAGCAGCGGATCGCTTCCTCCAGCCGACCCGTCTTCGAGTACGCAATGGCCATGTTCTGGAGGACGCGAGGATCGTTCGGCTGGTCCCGCAGCGCGAGCTGATACGAGGTCAGCGCGCCCTCGTAGTCGCCCTCACGCTCGAGACTCAGCGCTTCACGGAGATAGTCGACACGCCGCGCCTTCGCGTCCCGCGCCGACCAGCCGCTCCCTCCCAACCATCGGCGGAACCACGACATACGGCGAAAAGGTACGGACTCGTGCACTCCCCAGCAACCAACTCGGAGAGCTACCTTTCGCGAATGGCGCCCCGCCGCTCATCCATTGACCGCTCCAAGGGAGTCATGCAGATCGAGTGGCCCCTCTTTGGCGAGCTCTCGCGCGCCCTGGCCCTGAAGGTCGCCCGCGCGTACGACCCCGAGATCGTGGTCGGGATTGCGACCGCGGGCGCCGTCCCGGGGGCCGTCGTGTCGGCCATCCTCGATCGCGAGTTCTATTCCATGCTCGTGAGCCGGCGGCATCGCGCGGCGAGCGTCCGCGAGACGCCGGCAGTCCTCGGTGCGGCCCCCGCCGACGTCCGGAGTCGCCGCGTCCTCATCGTGGACGAGACCTGCGACTCCGGCGCCACGCTGCGTCTCGCCGTGGCCGCCGTGGTGAACGCAGGGGCGCGCGAGGTTCGGACGGCCGTGAGTTTCAAGACGGGCGCGTTCGAGCCCGATTTTTACGCGCTGGCCACAGCGAGTACGATCGTCCTGCCGTGGGATCGCGAAGTCCTCGTCGACGGCGAATTGGTCCCCAACCCGCTCTACGACGGGATGTGACCGGGCCCGCCGCGGCCATCGCCACCCGCGCAGCCGCCCTGCGGCGTGAGCTGGATCAGGCCGCGTACGAGTACTACGTACTCGACCGTCCGACGCTGTCGGACGCGGACTACGACCGGCTCTTCCGCGAGCTGCAGGAGCTCGAAGCGGCACACCCGGAGCTGCGCACACCGGACTCCCCCACGCAGCGCATCGGGGCTGCCCCACAGTCGCAGCTCCCCAAGCATCCCCATCTCGTCCCCATGCTGTCGCTCGGCAACGCGTTCACCGACGCCGAGTTGACGGCGTGGCAGGAGCGGATCGAGCGGCTGGCCGGCGACGCGATCGCCCGGTCCGGCTTCACGACGGAGCTCAAGATCGACGGGACCGCCGTCTGCCTCACGTACCGGGACGGCGTCCTGCACACCGGCGCGACCCGGGGCAACGGGACGATCGGCGAGGACGTCACCCCGAATATCCGGACGATTCGCGAGATCCCGCTCCGCCTGCGCACCGAGAACCCGCCGCACGTGGTCGAGGTCCGGGGCGAGGTGTACATGCCGTTCGATGGCTTCGAGCGGATGAACGAGCAGCGAGCCGCGGCCGGCGAGCCCGTCTTCGCCAATCCCCGCAACGCCGCCGCGGGGGCGCTCCGCCAGCTCGATTCCGCGATCACGGCGGCGCGGCCCCTCGCGTTCTTTGGGTATGGCGCCGTGAATGGCGGCGACCCGGCCGACCCCCTCCCCTTTCGCACGCAGGGGGAGCTCCTCGACACGTTGGGCGTGTGGGGCGTCCCGGTCGCGCCCCACCGCCGGCGCTGCCGCGACATGCGCGAGGTCGCCGAGTGGGCCGCCGCGGTGGAGCTCCAGATCCGGGCGACGCTCAATTTCGCGATCGACGGCGGCGTCGTGAAGGTCGATGACCTTGCCCTGCAGGACGAGCTCGGCGTCGTGGGCGGCCGCGAGCCGCGTTGGGCGATCGCGCGCAAGTTCGCGCCGGACATCGCGCTGACCAGGCTGCTCCGCATTGGCGTCAACGTGGGCCGTACAGGGTCGCTGAACCCCTACGCCGTGCTCGAGCCGGTCGAGATCGGCGGGGCAACGGTAAAGCTCGCGACCCTGCACAACTTCGAGCTCGTGGCCGCGAAGGATCTCCGCGAGGGAGATTGGGTGCAGGTCAAGCGCGCGGGCGAGGTCATCCCGCAGATCATCGCGCCGCTCGTCGACCGGCGCGACCCGGCCCACCCCCCGCCCGTCACCGTGCCGCCGGCGGTATGTCCCGTCTGCGCAACGCCGGTGGCGCGCGACGAGGAGGAGGTCGCGATCTATTGCCCCAACATCGCGTGCCCCGGCCGGCGGCTCGAGTCGCTCGTCCATTTCGCGTCGCGGGGCGCCATGGACATCCGCGGACTGTCGTACGCCCGGGTCGAGCAGCTCGTGGCAGCCGGTCTCATCACCGACGTTGCGGATCTCTTCACCCTCCGGATCGAGCAGCTCGTGGCGCTGGACCGGTTCGCCGAAAAGAGCGCCGCCAACCTGATCGCGGCGATCGCGGCCGCCCGGGGACGGCCGCTGGCGAACCTCCTCTTCGGGCTCGGGATCCGTCACGTGGGGCAGTCCGCGGGACAGCTCCTGGCGCGCGAGTTCGGGACCCTCGACGCGCTCGCGGGGGCGAGCGAGGAGGCCATCGGCTCCGTGCGTGGGATCGGAGCCACGATCGCACGGGCGGTCGCGCAGTATTTCCACGACCCATCCTCCCGCCGGCTAGTGGACAAGCTGCGCCGCATCGGCGTCAATTTCATCGAGCCGAGACCGGCGGCCTCGAACGGTGTCCTGCGCGGAGTGACCGTCGTCATCACCGGGACATTGCCGACCCTGTCTCGCGGCGGGGCGACGGCGCTGATCGAGGCCGCGGGAGGACGCGTGACGAGTGCGGTGTCGAAGGCGACGGGCCTGCTCGTGGCCGGCGCCGAGCCGGGATCGAAGCTCGAGACCGCGAGCCGGCTGGGCACCGAGATCATCGACGAGGCGGAGCTGTTGCGCCGGATCGGCGCGGCGGCCGTCTCCTAACCGTACGACCCATGCCGGATTCGATCGACCTACCCGATCACCAGATGCTGGCGTTGCCGTACGCCGCGCTCGCCGCATTGCGCTCGGCGCTCCTCCGCGACGCCGGGGGGACGGCCGCGAGCGATCTGCAGGCCGCCGGGTATGCCGGCGGCGACGCTCTCTTCTCCTCATTCAATGCGTGGCTTCGCGCGCACGGCGAGCCGGTGGCGGAGGCGCTCGGGCTCGCCGCTTTCGAGCGGGTCGCGACGGCGTTCTTTCGCGCCGCAGGGTGGGGATCCATCGAGATCAGTACGTTGCGCGACCTCGTGGCGACTCTCGATTCGCCGGACTGGGGCGAAGCGGACCCGACCGCGCGCAGCGATCACCCGGGATGCCACCTGACGACGGGGATCTTCGCCGACTTCTTCGGCCGCCTCGCGGGATACCCTGTCGCCGTGCTCGAGGTCGAGTGCCGGTCGGCCGGAGACCGCCGGTGCCGATTCCTCATCGGGAACGCGGACGTGATGAACGCGTTGTACGATCGGATGGAGCGCGGCGCCCCGTACGACGCGGCGGTCGCCGCGATGGCGTAGCGCCGCGATGGCCAATCGGCTCGCACGGGAGACGAGCCCCTACCTCCGCCAGCACGCGGAGAATCCGGTCGACTGGTATCCGTGGGGGTCCGCCGCGCTCGAGCGGGCGCGGCGCGAGGACCGGCCGATCCTCCTGAGCGTCGGGTACGCGGCCTGTCACTGGTGTCACGTGATGGCCCACGAATCGTTCGAGGACCCGGACACCGCCCGCCTCATGAACGACCTGTTCGTGAACGTGAAGGTGGACCGGGAGGAGCGGCCGGACATCGACGGCATCTACATGCAGGCCGTTCAGGCGATGAGCGGCCATGGCGGCTGGCCCATGACGGTCTTTCTCACGCCGGCCGGCGAGCCCTTCTACGCGGGGACGTATTTCCCCCCGACCGACGCTCAGGGAATGCCCGCCTTCCGCCGCGTCCTCGCGTCGGTGGCCGAGGCCTATCGCGCACAGCCCGACCGCGTGGCGCGCGCGGCCGCCACGATCCGCGCCATCTACGCGGCCGCGACCGCGCCGACGAGCGCCACCGGTACGCTCACCCCCGCCGCCCTCGCGGAGGCCGCCGACGCGCTCGCCGCGCGCTTCGACGAGCGCCACGGAGGCTTCGATGGCGCACCCAAGTTCCCGCACGCCATGGCGCTCGATTTCCTGCTCCGCGCCTGGTCGCGGACGGGCACCGAGGCGGCGCTCGCTATGGTCCGGACATCGTTCCGCGCCATGGCCCGTGGCGGGATCTACGACCAGCTCGGAGGCGGCTTCCACCGGTACACGGTGGACGACCGGTGGCTCGTCCCCCACTTCGAGAAGATGCTCTACGACAACGCGCTGCTCGTGCGCCTGGGCGTCCACCTCTGGCAGACCACGCAGGATCCGGACGTCCGCCGGGTGACGGAGGAGACGCTCGACTGGGTGCGGCGCGAGATGACCGCTCCGGGGGGAGGATTCTACTCGGCGCTCGATGCCGACAGCGAGGGCCACGAGGGACGCTTCTACGTCTGGACCGAGTCCGAGCTCGACGCGGCCCTGGGACCGGGCGCGGCCGCCGCGAAGGCCTACTTCGGCGTCACCCCGGGCGGAAATTTCGAGGGACGCAATATCCTCGTCGTCGCAAACGACTCGGATGCGCTCGCGCAGCGCCTCGGCGTGGCGCCGCGCGCGCTCGCGGCGACCATCGTACGCGCGAAGGCGACACTGTTCGCGGTCCGCGCGGGGCGCCTGCGCCCCGCGCGCGACGACAAGATCCTCGCCGCGTGGAACGGGCTCATGCTGCAGGCGGTCGCATCGGCCGCGCGCGCGTTTGGACGCCCCGCGGACCGCGAGCTCGCGCGCGCCGCGGGCGCTTTCCTGTCGGACGCCTTCGTCGATGCGCGCGGACGGGTCAGCCGGACACGGGACCCGAGTGATTCGGGGCGCGTCGGCTTCCTCGACGACCACGCCGCCGTGGCGCTTGGCTTCCTCGAGCTCACGGACCTCACCGGCGACGCCGCCTGGCTCGACCGGGCGCGCGCCATCGCGGGCGCCATCGACACGTGGTTCTGGGACGCCGAGACCCGGGCGTATTTCGACACGCCGCGGGACGCCGAGCCGCTCATCACTCGACCGCGCGACGTCACGGACAACGCGGTACCGTCAGGCACGTCGCTCGCGGCCGACCTCCTGCTCCGTCTGGCCGACCGGGACCGCGACGATGCGCGTCGCGCCCGGGCCCGCTGGGTGCTCGAGACGCTGGCCGAGCCGATGACGCGGTACCCGATCGCTTTCGGTCATGCCCTCGGCGTGGCGGACGCCCTGGTCCACGGCGGCGCCGCGGCGTTCGTCTGCCGCGACGGGGCGTGCGACGTCCCGCTCTCCGTGCCCGCCTAGCCTAGCGCGCGACCGACCAGGGGCCGCAGGCCAGCCGGAAAAACTCATCGCGGGTCTTCCCGTCGTTGCGGAATGTCCCGCGCAGCGCGCTCGTGATCGTCTTCGAGTTCTGCTTTTCCACGCCGCGCATCATCATGCAGAGATGCTGCGCCTCAATGACGACGCCGACGCCATGCGGCGCGAGGACACCTTCGAGCGCGCCCGCGATCTGCTCCGTCAGCCGCTCCTGGACCTGGAGTCGGCGGGCGTAGACCTCGACGAGCCGCGGGAGCTTCGACAGCCCGACGATCCGTCCCTTCGGGATGTAGGCGATGTGGGCCCGCCCGAAGAAGGGGAGCATGTGGTGCTCGCATAGCGAATAGAGCTCGATGTCGCGCACCATGATCATGCTCTCGTGAGTCTCCTCGAACAGCGCGTCACCGATCGCGTCGCGCGCCTCGAGGCCGTAGCCGCGCGTGAGCCACGCGAGCGCCTTGGCCACGCGCTCCGGCGTCTTCACCAATCCGGCCCGGTCTGGGTCCTCGCCGATGAGCTCGAGCTCTCGCCGCACGAGGCCCTCGAGCTCCGCCGCGCCCGCCGCATCCGCCGCCGCATGGCCAGGAGAGGGACGCGCCGCGTCCGCGACGGCTGTCGCGCGACCGTTGTCAGTCCCCTTCGTATTCCGCATAGTTGTTCTCCGTTTCCCACAGCCGCAGTCGGTGCAGACGGCCCGGCGCGACGCGCGGCACGAGGACGCGCCAGCAGGCCACCACGAGATTCTCCACCGTCGGATTGATGCCGCGCAGGAAGTCGACGTCGAGGTTCAGATTGCGGTGATCCAACGGCTCCACGATCACGGCGTCCGCGGTCCGCTGGAGCTCGCTCAGATCGATAACGTACCCCGTGCGCGCGTCCGGGGTGCCCCGCACGGTGATCTCGAGCTCGTAATTGTGGCCGTGATAATTGGGGCTGTTGCACAGCCCGAAGAGCCGGCGGTTCTCCGCATCCGGGAGGTCCGGATTGTGGAGGCGATGCGCCGCATTGAATCGCACGCGCCGAGTAACCGTCACCTGGGGCATATCGAAAGAAAACCCCGCCGGGGGGCGGGGCTCCTGAAAAAAGCGGTGCGAAGAGGGGTTTTTGAAGCCCAGTCGAATGTTTGAGGTCCTCACCCTGCCTTCCGCCGTCCCCGCACTGGGGCGTGACGTCAGCAGAGATTGTCGAACCCACTCGGTGGACTTATCGGCTCAAAAAGTAAGCCTCTCCGCGCCGTGAATGTGAACGCTTGTGGACGATGCACCGGCCTGCGCGGCAATGTAGACGGCGATCCGAGCGGCGTCAAATGCTCCGCCGGGCTCGCCCAACGCCGAGCCACCCGCGACATTTCACCCATGGATCTGGGTTTCCTCGCCGCGATCGTCATGCTCGTGGTCTGGGCGATCGCCACGATCGCGTTCGACGCGCCCGGATGGGTGCACAGCCTTCTTACCCTCGGCATCTTCTGCCTGATCTGGCGCATCGCCGCCCGGGCCGCGGCTCGCCGCCGGCGCGTGGCGCTCGCCGCGAGCGCCGGATCGGCGCCGGATCAGCGCCGCTGAGCGAGCGGCAGCAACAGCAAAAAGGTTGCCCCTTCGCCGGGCCCGCTCGCGGCCGCGAGATCGCCCCCCATCCCGCGCGCGAGGTCGCGGCTGATCGCGAGGCCCAGGCCGACTCCCTCCTGCTGACCCGCACCCCGGGTGCCGAGTTGCACGAACGGCTCGAATACGCGCTCGAGCTTGGCTGCCGGGATGCCGATCCCCGTATCGCGCACGCGCACGCGTGCCAGCTCGGATCGGTCCGGGCACGGTGCGGCGTCAACCCTGATGCGGCCGTGTGCCGGCGTGAATTTCACGGCGTTCGTGAGGAGGTTGAGCAGGATCTGCCGGACCTTCTCGGGATCGCCGCGCACCACGAGCGGACCATCGGCGCCGTCGGGGGGCACCAGCAGCTCGCAGACCAGCTCCTTCGCCGTCAGCAGCGGCTCGATCATCGTCGTCACGTCTCGGAGCACGGGCCCGAGGGGGACATCCTCCAGGGCGTACTCCACGTGCCCGGTCTCGATGCGGACAAGGTTCAACACGTCGTTGATCAACGAGAGGAGATGACGCTGGCTGCGCTGGACGCGGCCGATCGCATCACGCTGGGACTCCTGCACGGGTCCGTACAGTCCCATTTCGAGCAGCTGGACGTAGCCGCCGATCGCGTTGAGGGGCGTCCTGAGCTCGTGACTCATGACCGCGAGGAACTCGCTCTTCGCCAGATTAGCGGCCTCCGCCTCCGCGCGCGCCGCCTGCTCCCGTTCGAGCAGGCGTTCCCGCTCGGCGAGCAGCACCTGGAGCTGCTGCGCGCTTTCGCGCAACGCGTCCTCGGCGTGCCGGCGGGCCGCGAGGCTGTCCCGCAGGCCCCGCTCGAGCTCTCGCCGGTGTGCGAGCTCGCTCTCGAGAGCGTGCGCCCGCTGCTGAAGCATGCTGATCTCGACGAGGCGAGCTTCCGCATCCGCCTGTGTGTAGCTCTCTGTCGGGACCACGTGTGTATGGTGGCGGCAGATTTCCTCGAAGGTCGCCGCGTGCGCATCCCCGGGGAAATTGTCGAGCGCGTAGGCGCAGAGCAGCGAGAAGCGATGTGTGCGGGCGAGGTCGTTCCACATCGCCTCGAGCCGAATCGCGGCCTCGGTATTTCCATTGGCCAGGAGCAGATTGACCATCTCACCGTACAGCCGCACCGCTGCGCGATCCCGCCCAAGCAGGGCGCGGTCGATCGCGGGTGCGATCAGGGCGCGGAAGCGCTCCGCATCGGGCAGCGCTCCGACCATGAACGCGTCGAGCGTTTCGCGCGCGTCCAGCCACGTCGTGGCCGCGCCGTGGCTCGCGCCATGGAGGGTGATGCCCCGCGCCTCCAGGCGCCGCGACACGGCGCGCCGATGCGCATCCGTGGCGATGATGATGGCCGGCTGCCCCGCGACGAGCCCCTCGGCGAGATAGTCCGCGACGGATGCGGACAGGAATTCGTCGCCTTCGTAGAACTGGACGATGTGGTCCGATCTGGACCCGCCGCGCGCACCGTTCGGCTCGGCCGCGTGCGTTGCAAGGGGTGGCGCCGACACCATGTTGCCTGGGTCCATTATCGATTCCCCGAATACAGTCGCCGTGTAGACGCACAATACAGCCCGGACGGTACGCTCGACTGCCGACGGACGCACCCCGGGCCCGCCCACGGCCGAGATCGAGCATGAGACATGCCACGCCCCGGCACCAAGCGTCCCCAACGGGATCGAGCCGCCGGGGACGCTTCGTGAAACGACCCGCACTATTGCGGGGGCCCCGCGGCTGGCCCCCCCCCGCGCCTGCGCGCCGATCAGCCTTTCGCCCCCGGCGGGCGGTAGGAGACCGACTTCTTCGTGGCCGCGTCCATTTCCTCGGGCGTGATCAGGACCGTTGAACGGAACGCGACGACACCCGCGGCGTTGACGCTCAGGCTCACGGCGGTCGCGGTCGCATGGTCCGGAAATTCGGCGATGCCGACGACGTTGTCCTTGCCGAATGCGAAATGGAACGAGTGCAGCTTCCCACCGGCGGCCTCGACCAGCTGCTTGACCGCCGCCTTGCGCTTGCTGCCGCCCTCTTTCATGAGGCCCTTGACGCCCTCTGATGTGTACGAAGCCTGCCAGAGATACACGGGCACTAGTCCTCCCTGTTTCGAGTGGGCAGCAAACGTACGCCGGGACGGCGACCGGGGTAAGCCGGCCACTCGCGACGTTGGCGAGATCCACGGGATACGCCGTGCGTCAGGGTCAGGGGGATCACGCGCGCCGCACGGCGTTCAGCGCGGCGCGACAGATGGCGAGAGACGGCGTGTTCGCGAGCCCCTCAACGGTCTGAGTTGCGCGACGGTGGGCAAAGGTGCACGCCCATTCGTTGTATTCGACGGGCCGCTCCCGCACCGAGCAGTACCAGTCACCGTGCAGCCGCTCGACGATGAGCCACGCCGCGGCCATGGCAGTCGAATAATAAGGAATGTCGCTCAGGACCCCACCCGGGTTTTTGCCGGACCATCCATCCCCGCCGAGGTACGTCGACATCCGATCGGGACGATTCTCCACGCCCGACCACCCCATCACCTGCTGCGCGACGAGTGCGTCGAGGTCGCGCCCGGCGCGGATCTCGTCTCTGTCTGGCGCTGTCTCTGCCACCGCCGTTACACCTCCCGGCTCGAGGCCCGGGCCGCCCGCATAGTCGGCGAACATCGCCGCCGCAGGGCACGGTCGCAGTGCTGACCGCCGAGCTTCTAGGAAAATATCGCCGGCTTTCGCCGATGCCGGGCACCCACGGTGGACACACGCCGACGACGCCCGGTGAATCGAGCCGAGCGCGGCGCGGGAGGGGCGCAGAATGGTCTTGACAGCACTCAGGAGGGGACGACATTAGGGGTCCGGCGGAGCGTTCTGCGCTGGGTGGCGATCATACGCTCACTTTGCGACACGGGAGGCGACCATGTACGTCGTCGTGCAGCACAGCATCTCCAATCCGAAGGAATTCTGGGGCGGGGCGGAACAGCTCATGCCCAAGATTCCGGCAACCCTCAAGCTCCACCATACCTTCCCGACCAAGGACGGCACGCGGGCGGTCTGCCTGTGGGAAGCCGAGTCGGTCAAATCGCTGCGCGACTTTCTCGAGCCGCAGATCAGTCGCACGAGCAAGAACGAGTACTTCCAGGTGGAGAACAAGGACTCGGTCGTGATGCCGTCGGCTGTGCGCGCCGCGCCCGCGTCCGTGTGACGGTCTGAATCTTCTGCCGCGGTAGCGACCCGGACGTTCGGCGGGCCCCGGAGTGAACAGACGGGGCCCGCTGGCGACCGCTCAGACCTCCCAGTTCGACCACACGACACCCGCCTCCGGCATGCGCTCGGGCGACCCGGAGACCGTCATCCGCAGATCCGTCCACCGGACCCGCGCGCCGAGCCCGATCAGGCGCTCGTACACCCGGACGTATTCGCCTTGCACGCGGAGGGCGACTCCACGGGTGCCGCTCCGGCGGGCGTAATCCCCCAACGCCCGCACCATCGGCTCCACATCGTCGGCGTCGCGCAGGACGAGCTTGAGGACTCGGAGCTCCTCCCGTGTCCGTCCCTCGATCAACGGCGCCGTGTGGCAGAGCGCGAAGCCGCGCAGCTCCGCGGCCCCGGGCCGCCGCAGAAGAATCGTGTCGCCGAGCGCGAGATGGTCCGTCAGCTGGATCTCGCGGGTGAAATCGTATCCCGGCGCGACGGCCTCGACCAGCGCGCGGCACTCGGCGATCGCGTCCTGCTGCGCCCGTTCCGGCAGTCGCCCCACCAGCGGCGCGGGATGGTCGAGCGTGATCGCGTCGAGGGTGAGCGTGAACGTGAGCCGCCCCGGCAGGAGCCCGAGCGATGAGTAGAAGCCGATGTTGTCCATCGTGCGCGGCATCGTTTCGAGCCCGATGACGCGCGCCCCCGCGCGACGGAGCCACTCGATCCCGGTCCGGACGACATCCTTGCCGATCCCCGCGCCCTGCAGGTCCGGGCGCACCGCGAGCGGCCCCATCCACCCCTCGATGCCGGACCGATGCGCCACGTTGAAGGCCGCGATCTCGCCCCGCGCACCCCGCCACACGAACGCCCCGTCGCCGGAGTCGGCCAGCGCGTAGCGCCAGATCGCCGGATTGAGGAACGGCACCCGCACGCCCGCCATCCCGTCCCGCCGGTACCGCTCGGTGAAGGCGTCGCTGAATACCTGGTTGAGTGCCGGGATGTCCTCCCGTCGCGCCGGGAACGGCCCGTCGACCGTTGGGGCCGATTTCCAGGTCCAGCTCCGCGCGAACGCCACGAGCCGCCCTACGCCGCCGAGGTGTCCACGATCGCCAGCACCGGCGCTGTCGCGTCGCTGGCCTCGACGCCGCCGGGCGACTCGACCACCGATGTGCCACGCTCCTCGTCGTACCGGACCGTGATCACGCGATCCAGCCCCTCGCGGACGGAATCGATGTGCGTGATCACGATCACCTGCTCGAATCGGTCGCCCAGTCGCCGGAGCAGGTCGACGACGTTGCGGCGGCGCAGCTCGTCCAGCGATCCGAATACCTCGTCGAGGATGAGCAGGGAGAACGCCTGGCCCGAGCGCTCCGCGATCATCTGCGAGATCGCGAGGCGCAGCACCAGATGCGCGAGATCCTCTTCTCCCCCCGATATCACCGGCTTCGGCACCGCATCCTCGAGCACCACGATGTTGTACTGATCGTCCAGCTCCAGCTCCGCGTACCGTCCGTCCGTCAGCTCCGTCAGAAATCCGCTCGCCACCTCCGACACTTCCGGCCGCAACGCGAAGTTGAGGTCGGTCCGCAGATCCGAGAACGCGCGGTCGAGCGCGTCGTGCAGCCGCCGGTCGCGATCCAGGGCATCGAGCTTCCCCTGCAGACGGTCGAACTCGGCGCGCTGCGCGTCGGCGTTGTCCAGCGCCGCCTGGGAGAGATCCACATCGCCCCGCGCGGCCACCAGCGCGAGCTCCGTCCCGCGCGCTTCCCCCGCGGCGGATTCGTACTTCTCCCGCGCGGCCGCGTAGGCCTCCTCGGAAAAGCTGATGCGATCGAGGCGGTCCCGCAGCGCTTCCAGGCGCTCCGTGACGGCGGCGATCTCGATCTCGACGCGCGCGCGATCGCGCAACAGGTGCGGCTCGCGCTCGACGAGGGCGCCCAGACGGGCCGCCCGCGCGTCGAGCGGGGCGAGGCGCTCGACCTCGCTCTGGAGCGACGCGTGCCGCATCGCATCGTAGCCTCCCGGGATCGCCGCGATCTCGCGCTGCAGGGTCGCCAGCCGCTGCTCCTTGCCCGTCGCGTCGCGCGCGACCTGGTGCCGCTCCTGCACCGCGAGCTGCACCTTCGCGAGGCGCCGCTCCAGCGCTCCCACCGTCTGCGTCAGCTCGCGTCGCCGCTCGTCCAGCGCCTTGACCTCCGGCGGCATCTGCTCGAGCTGCTCCAGGCGCGCCTTGAAGTAGTTGCCGTCGACGCGCACCGTCTCGGCCTGTTCGTCCAGCAGGTCGAGAACCGTGCCGTAGTGGCCGCCGAGCGGCCGCGCGCACGTCGGACACGTCCCTTCCGCTCCCGCGGCCACCAGACGCTCGCGTTGCTGCCGCAGCTCGGCAAACTGCGCGCGGAGCGCTTGCAGCCGGGTCTCCGCCTCCTGCCGATCGCGCACCCATTCGGTCCGCCGGGCTTCCAGCTGCCCCTGCGCGTCCTCGAGCGCCCGCCGCGCCGTCTCGAGCTCGAGCGTCACCTCCTCTTCCAGCGCGGGAGCCGCGTCGAGCCGCTCGCCGCGGTCCCGCAGGCGCTGCAGCTCCTCCTGCACGGCCGACGCCGTCTCGAGCAGCGTTTGGCGGCGCCCCTCCTCGCGGTAGCGCGCATCCGCGTCGTGCAGCTCCTGGACGATTCCCGGGAAGGCCGCCAAGTCGCCGCGCAGCGCGTCCAGCTCGCGCCGCGCCTCCCCGATCTCCACTAGCTCGCGGGCGATCCGGTCCGCCTCCCGCGCCAGCGCATCGCGATCGCGCTCGCTGACCTTGCGGTCCCCCACGAGCTCCTGCAAACGGCCCCGCTCGCCCTGCAACCGTTCCCATTCCGGCGCGATCTCGAGCAGCGCCGCCGCCGCCCCGAGCGCTCGCCGCGAGGCTTCCGCGGCGCGCCGCTCGGCCTCCGCCGTGCGGGAGCGGGCCACATGCAGGAGATGGTCCACCGCCTCGCGATCCGGCATACCCGCGCGCAAGCCCGCCGTTTCCGCCGCGATCAGCTTCCGCCGATCGCGCACGAGGTCCTGCGCGGTCCGCAGCTTCTCGTACCCGAGCACCCGAGAGAGGAACTTCGCGCGATCCGACGGCCCCATCGCCGCCATCACGCTGAGCTCCTTCTGTCCGGTGAAGTAGGTATTGAAGAATTCCGCGCGCGTCATCCCGAGCCGCCGATGCAGCAGCTCCGTGACCCCGGTGATCGAGTTCGCGATCGGCTGCGCGGCGCCGTCCAGGTACAGCTCGGCGTTCGTGAGGCCCCGCACCACGCGGTAGCGGTGGCCCGCCAGGTCGAAGTCGAGCTCCACCCGGACCGCGGCGCGCGCCGGCGCCCGGCTGAAGCGGATCGACTCGCGCGTTCCCCGGGCGGCGCTGTTGCCGTACAGCGCCCACGCCACCGCCTCCAGGATCGTCGTCTTCCCCGAGCCGTTCGGCCCGATGATTCCCGTGAGCCCGGAATCGAAGACGATGCGGCTGTCGGCGTGCTGCCGGAAATTCACCAGGTGGAGACTGTTGAGCCGCACGGTGGCCTCAGCCCTCCCCGTCCCCTTCCACGACGGCCGTCGTCGCGCTGACGGCCTCGGCGTCCGCGAGGTACCGGAGCCCGAGCGCGACCAGCGCCTCTCGGTCAATGTTCCCCTCGAGGAGACGGCCCTGCAGCTTGTCCCGCACGATGTCGCTCAGCGACGGCCGACGGCCGGGGGCCCCCTGACCGTACAGGCGCAGGACCTCGGGGCGCCGGGCGTCCAGATTGAAGTGGAGCGCGCGGCGCTTGTACTCCCGGAGGGCGCGGTGGTCGAGCTCCCGCGTAACGTGCCGCGGAAGGTCGCGCACGACGAGGCGCACGACCCGATCGTCGATCCCGCCGCGGCATCCCTCGACGGCTTCCCGGATCCGCGCGTCGAGATCGCCGGCCGTGAGACCGCGGGCCGATATCGCCGGAAGATCGACGAACGCGCGCGGGGGCTCGATCGCATGGAATCGGTGCGCGCCCGTCGCGAGATCGTGGACGATGAGCCCCTTCCCCGCGATCCCCGCTTGCCGCTCCTCCGCGAGCTCCCCCCAGACATTGGAGCTGGTGTAATCGATCGCGCCGGAATAGTAGGCGTTCGGCGCCACCCGCCGATACACGTGATAATGCCCGAGCGCGACGTACGACCATCGCTCGGCGCCGAGCTCCTCCGGCGTCACCGCCGTCGTGGCCCTGTCCTCCGCCGGCGGCGCCGCCGGAAGCATCCCCTCGACCTCTCCATGCAGGACGAGGACGTTCGTGCGCACCGCCGGGTCGGGAGCCAACACGGGACGCGTCCCGCTGCCCACATCCGGCACCGCCAGGATCGAGAGATCCCGCTCCGGAAAGGACAGTCGCTCGGGCTGCTGGTCGACGACGTGAATCCCGAGCGGGGCGAAGAGCCGGAGGATGCCGCCCGTCTCCACCGCGCGCGGGGTATCGTGGTTTCCCGCGAGGATGACGATCGCGGCCTGCGGCAGCGCGTGCGTCAGACGCGCAAACTGCTGAAACGCGAAGAGGATCGCCGGGTTGGTCGGACGGACGGTGTGGAAGATGTCTCCCGCGAACACAACGATGTCGGGGGCGACCGCAATCGTCGTGTCGACCGCGCGTTGCATCGCCCGCGCGACATCCGCTTCGCGCTGGTTCAGACCGCCGGGAGTGAGGCGCTGGTACTGCCGGTACCCGAGGTGCAGGTCGGAGAGATGGACGAGGCGCATCCGGGTCCGGGGGAAGTTACCGCGCGCGCCGCGCACGCGAGGGCGGCGCGACCCCCCGGGCTCTCATAGATCGTACGGATTGTCGTTCGTCCCGAGACGCAGCGGCGCGATCGCCGGACGCACCGGCGGGCGCGGCGGAACGATCCCCCGGAACTGCGCCTGGAAATACGCCCGGACGTTCGTCGCCCCCGCCACTTCCGTGGCGCCCAGCGCGCGGAGCACTTCCCCCTCCTCGGCCAGCGCCGTCACCTCCTTGATCCACTCGAGCGTCACCGTCCGGTCGAGCCGGCGCAGGCGCCGCGTCACCGCGACCTCGAGCGACGCAGCCGCCGCATGCGGGAACCGCTCCACCCCCTCTCGACCGGAGAGCACCGGCGGCCGCGGAAAGCGAACGAACACCGGTTGCGTGAAATGCGGATGCCGGACCATCAGCTGCCCGCGATCGAGCGTGGCGAGCTTGGTCCGGAGCGCGGGGCTGAGCACGGCGTATCCCGGTGTGGCGAGCTCGTCCGGGTCCATCCGACCGAAGATCGCCGTTCCGGCGTTCCCGACGACGCGCCGGTGCACCTGGGACCGGAACTGCTGCGCGCCGAAGAGCACCAGCCCGAGGTAGCGCCCGCGCTCCGCCACGTCGAGCAGCATCTTGCGCACGTACGTGTCGGGTCCGTCGCTCGGCGCGTATTTGTTGAGCTCGTCGACGAAGACGATCACGTGCTGCACGCCAAGGGCCCGGCGCTCGAGCCGCTGGCGCAGCATCGAGACCACCCGCGTGAACACGAGGTCCTGGGCGTCCTCCTCCAGATTCGCCACGTCGATCACGTACACGGTGCGGTCGGCGAAGCCGCCCCAGGGGAGGTCGCTCACCACGCCGTCGTTCGTCACGAGCCCGGCGCACCGCTGCGCGATGTTCGTCAGCCGGTTGCGCACCTTGCGGATCGTCGCGACGTGGTGCGTCCGCCAGCTCTCCGCGTTGCGCTGCTCGAGCCCGCGCAACACATCGGAGAACCACGCCGCGAGGTCGGCGAACGACCGGACCACATGCGGCCGCTGCAGCATTGGGTCGGTGAACTGCCGACCGAGCACCTCGTGGCTGATGAAATCGATGAGCGCGTCCGCCTTCGCATCGACGTCGTCCTTGTTGAGCAGAACCTCGGCGAATTCCATGACCTCGCCGAGGCCCCACCGCAGCGCCGTTACGTTGTGCGCGAGCGCCTCGTGCGAGCGCAGCGTGTTGAGCGTGTACCCGTCGGGTGCGTGCGGCGCGAAATACCGCACCCGCTCGAACGGCCGCGCGGGCACGCCGAGCCGATCGTAGAGGGCGATGTCGGCGGGATCCAGCCCCGTGGCCGGCTGATCCAGGAAGCACAGATCGGGTCCCTTCACGTTGAAGCAGACCGCGGCGATCGTTCCCTTCGCCGCCGGGAAGTGCGCGAAGATCGACGCCAGCAGCCACTCGACGGCGCTCGTCTTGGTCGCGAGCCCGGAGACGCCCGTGATCGTCAGGTGCGCCGCTTCGGGGCCCACCAGGAAGTCGGCGTCGAGATAGATCGGCGACGATGTCCCGCCCGCGTGGTAGACACCGATCGGAATCCCGGTGCGCGCTTCGTCCCGCAGATAGCCATCCATGCGGAGCGCGCACGCGACGTCGAGATCGTCCGCCAGGAAGACGTCGCCCAGGGGAACGGGCTGCAACGGCTCGTCGGGGACCTGGCGCAGGACGGCCGCCGTATAGAGGCGGATCTCCGCCCGGTCCGTCGGCCCGTGCGCCGCACGGTCCGGCAGGCCGTCGGTGGCCATCACATCGTGCAGGGGACTCGCGAGGTCGCTGTAGCTGAACCCTTCGATCACGACGCCGTACACCGAGGGCACCTGGCCGGCGATCGCGTGCGTGCCCGCGACGCGCACGATCGTCCCGATCCCAATGGCGGCATCGAGCGCCGTCCAGAAGTGGAACTCGTGCGGCGTGTTCGGGCGCCGCTCCGTCGCCACGACCCGTCCGAGGGGGTGCGGCCCTCCGGTGAGGGCGTCCATCACACTACCGCGCGAAGAAAGGTCTCGCAATCGCGAATCCCGTAGGCCATCCGGTCCCACCGCGCGTCGGGTAGCGCGAGCGGCGACCGCTCCGCCAGCACCCAGCGGGAGACCTCCTCCGCCCGGGCGGCGATCGCGGCCGCGTCAGACGTGGCGTCCGCGACCTCGATGCGTACCAGACCCCAGAGCGGGCCGCGGCCCGCCGGCTCACGCAGCCGGAGGTACCAGCTCAGGACGCTCGTGCGACGCTGGGACGTCACGCGAAAGGCGGTCGTTCGCTCGCCGGCCTCGAGCCGCGCGAGCGTCGCGACCGCAGCCGCGTCGGCGTACAGGGTCCGGTGGCTCTTCACGACCCCGACTGCGCACCACGCCGTGGCCACACGTTCGCTCTTGCTGATCCCGCCATCGATATAGAGCGGCGCGGACTCGTCGGCGCACCACTCCTCGCCCAGCTGCTGCTCCAGCCGCTCGCGGTCCTGCTGCACCAGATGATAGGCCCGCTCCACCACGGCGAGCGGATGCGGCCCTGCCGCCGCAGCCGCCGTCCCCTCCGCGCCGCTGTCGCAGGGCGCATAGCCCTCGCGCTCGGCCGCATCCCACAGCGCAGCCGGAACGACCTGGCGGGGCATGTACACCCGGCGGCGGACGGCCGCGCCGCGTCGATCCGTCATGAGACGCCGGCCGATCCGCCGGCGGATGACCGCAGCCACGGTCCCCGCAACCAGGGGGACCCCATCCACATGTCCTATCACCAAGCTCCGTTGTATGCCATCCAGGAATGCGGCAAATCCCGGCGTCCCCGACCGGACCTGCCGCGGCTCGAGTCCTCCCCCTTCGACCCCTTCCGGGCTCACCAGGCGCGGTGACTCCAAGTCCGCGGGAAGCGTCTCCAGCGTAGGACCGATAAGCTCCGCGCCGGCGGGGGCGAAGCGCACGTCCGGAAAATCAGGGGCCCATCGGCTCAGCAAGCGGCGGAGGCGTGCGTCCATTCATGGCTCTCGGCACAATCAGCGCGGCGACCCGAGCCCGTGCAGCGCTCACCGGCGGTATGCTCGTAACGCTAACGGCGCTCGCCGGATGCGACAAGGCGAGTGCGCTCGAGCGAATCTGGAGACCGCGCGACTCCAGGGCCGCGCCGGCACGGGCAGCGGCCGTCCTGGACTCCTCACCGCCCCCGCATCTGCTCTTCGAGGTCTTCGGCGATCGGTCCGATCCGCGTATGGTGCCGGTGGCCGTCCTCGACGGAAAGGCAGTGCGCAACATCGATCTGTCGCCGATCGATTGGGCCCGCTTCGATCGGCGCTTCGACCGGCCGGGGACCGCGTACACGTTGTATCAGGATGGACGCTCCGTCGGGTCCGCGACGGTGACGCACGGGATGTGGGACAACCCGGACAAGCCACTGTATCAGTTGCCGAACTGCCATCACGCCCTTCCGCTCGCGACCGTGCGGATCGATTCAACCGCGCCGGAAGGGCTGGCGGCGGAGTTTCTCGCGTCGAACGTGTCGCTCTCGAGTGCGACCGCGACCGCGCCCGTGAATCTCACGACCCCCATCGCCATCGACGTGGCGCGCCGCTTGGCGCTGCAGGTCGGGAGGGAGGCGAAGATTCCGCGCGCACGACTCGATTCCCTCGATTTTCACGCGGCCGCGATTCACACCGGTACGACAGCCGAACCCACGCTGATCGCCTCTTTCGTCGATCCCGCGGCCGTGTCGCCGGCGCATGGCGCGAAGACGACATACGTCTTCGTCATAGCCGACAAGACGGGCTTCGGTTACAGGCCGACCTATCGCCTCACGGTGAACGGGCCATCGGTCGGCGCGACGTACCGGCGATACATCGATCACGTGGACCTCGACGGCGACGGCATCGATGAGTTGGTGCTCGAGACCTGGACCTACGGCGGGGATGCGTACATCACCGTCATGCAGTGGGATCGGGGCAGCTGGCACGAGGTCTTCCGCGGCGCCCGCAACTGGTGCCTCGATCACGGCACCTAACGTCCGGGCCGATCGCGTAAGGGCGGATCGCGATCCGCCCTTACGGCCCGCCCAATCCAATCCGGTCCCGGGCGATCCGCTCGCTCGCCGGGATCGACCAATCCGCCAGATGCGCCCACCACGCGTCCGCCCGAAAGGGAGCGAGGCGGAGCCGCCGGTGCACGCCCGCGATCTGCTGGGGCTCATAGAGCCATACCGCGGGAGCGTCGTCCGTGATCGTCTGAAAGGCGCTGTGAAAGTGCGCGCGCGCGGCGGCGGGGGCCATGGCTGAGAGCGCCGAATCGAGCGCGGCATCGAAGACCGGATTCGAGTACGATCCCCAATTCAGGCCGCCGCGCTCGCCCGCCGTCGCCCAGGTCTGGCGCTCGCCGCTCGGACTCGGATCGTTGACCCAGACGTTGATGGCGGCATCGAAATCGTGCGCCTCGAGCCGCGCGTGGTAGGCCCCGAACTCGAGGGCATCGATGGACACGCGCGCGCCCACGCGCGCGAGCTGGTCCTGGACGAGCGCCGCGAACCGCACGCGCGCCGCGCTCGATGTCGGGACAGTGAGCGAGAAGGCCAGAGCACGACCGTCGCGGGCGCGCACGCCCCCGGCACCCCGGCGCCAGCCGAGCGAGTCGAGTATCCGGTTGGCGCGCACGGTGTCGTACGGCAGGTCGACGACCATCGGGTCGGCGAACGCCGCCGAATGGTAGAACGGCCCCGTGGCGACGCGACCCAGGGAATCGAAGACGTTGCGGACCATGCGTTCGCGATCGAGCGCCATCCCGAGCGCGCGCCGAAGCGCGCGGTTGCCGAACAGCGGGTGCGGCCCGGCCCGCGCACGGTCGTGGAGATTGAACCACAGGAAGCCATAGGAGGGATCGGTGTACGGCACGCCACGGAGCTCGGGATGCCGGGCGAGCTCGGCGAGGTTCTCGGGCCGCAGGGTCTCAAACACATCCGCCTCTCCGGCGAAGAGACGGGCGACGGCCGTCGTGAAATCCGGCGCCACGCTCAGGATCACCCGGTCGAGTAGCGCGCGGCCGCGATAGTTGCCCGTGTCGGCCACGACCTCGAGCGACGCATCCGGGCTCCACGACGCGAAGCGGAAGCGTCCCGTGCCGATGGGATGCCGCGCGAACTCGGCATCGCGGAGACCGGCCAGCGGGATGCCCGCCAGGAGATGCGCGGGACAGATCAGCATCTCATACGTCGCGTCGAAGAACTGCTCGGGGTAGCGGTGCGAGAACCAGAAGACCGCCGTCAACGAATCCGGTGTGCTCACCGAGTCGATGCGCTCGAGCAGCGGCGCGAGATCGGTCCCCACGGTCGAGTCGCGGTCCATGCGGAAGGTGAAGCGGACGTCCTCCGAGCGCACCGAGACGCCATCGTGCCAGCGCGCGCGCGGATTGAGGTGAAACGCGATCGAGAGCGAGTCCGGCGCCCACACCCAGCGCTCCGCGAGGCGCGGCGTGAACCCCTCGTCACCGATCGTATTCAGGTTGTCCCCGATCTCGGCGAGGCGATCGAAGAGCAGCGACGCGACGAGCTTGCTCTGCACGGAGGTCGCGTACGGCGGGATCAGGCTCTTCACATTGGCCGGCACCGCGACGACCACGGTCCCGCCCGCCGCTCCCCCCCCCGACCGCGCTGCGGCCCGGTTCGCGTCGTCCGCTCCGCCGCGGCAGGCGGTCGCGACGACGGCAGCTGCGAGAATGGCGCGCACCGTGCGCGCCATCCGGATCACGTCCCGACCGGCGATGCCAAGGCGTCCGCGGCGCGCTCGAGCTCCGCCCATACCTCGCCGACGCGCGCCGCGAGCTCGGCCAGGGTTCCCGTGTTGTCGATCACGATGTCCGCGCGCGCGCGCTTGAGCTGCGACGGCATCTGGGCCGCGATCATGTCCAGCGCCTCCGTCTGGCTGAGTCCGCGCTCTCCGGTGAGACGCTCCAGCCTGAGCGGGCGCGGGGCATCGACCAGTACGATCCGATCGACCTCATCCGTTAGATGCCGCTCGAACAGCAGGGGCGTGTCACAGATCACGACCCGCTCGCCACGCTCCCGGGCCTCATTGATGAGCCGGTTCCGCAGGCGTAACACCTCCGGATGCACGATCGCATTGAGCGCCTCGAGGTCCGCCGGCTCGCGGAAGACCCGCCGACGCAGGGCGGCACGATCGAGCACCCCGTCGGCCCCGACGATCTCCGCGCCCCAGCGATCGATGATCCGGCGATACGCCTCGGTCCCCGTCTCCACGGCCCGACGCGACAGGACGTTGGCGTCGATGATCGTGGCCCCGCGTTCGGAGAGCAGCCGCGCGACCGTCGATTTCCCGCTGGCGATGTTCCCGGTAAGCCCCACTACGAGCGTCATGCGTCGTCGTCCGAGAGAGGGGAGGATGGCCGCACGACCGCGTTGTCGGCCCGATTCTGTGGAGTTTCCCTACCCCGAGCCCCGCCGTCAAGGTCCCGCGCCGCCACCTGGGCCATGAATGCGGCGATGACGTGCGCCGCACCCCCCCTCTGCCGAATTTGCTGCGGGGTGGCATGAAGGTACCGCTGGCACGTGTTCCGGAACGCGCTGCCGGACGGAAAATCGAGGACCTGCGCGACCCCGTCGGCGCTCCGCTCCTCGTCCTCCAGCATATGGGCGGCCAGAATGAGCCTGCCCCAGGTAAGCAGACGATGCGGGGGCGGAAAGCCCGCCTCGGTGAGCCGGCGCGTCAGTTGGCGCCGAGGAACCATCAACAGGCGCGCAAACGCATCCGGAGTCAGACGCTCCTGCGCGCGCGTGACGGCCGCGAGCACGGCATCACGCACGCCATGTTTGAGCCCGGCCATGGCCGGCCGTACGACCGAAGCGACACTCCGTGCCTCGGCTTTCTCGATCTGGGCGATGATACCGGGCCCCGCGTCGTCTACGTCGGCGATGATGAGGCCATCCAGTCCGAAGCGTCCGGCGTCGAACATGTCGCGCGCCCGCTCGACGGTGATCGAGACGTAGGCGATGAGCGCGACCCGGGGAAAGCGGAGCTTGAGGACCCGGACGCGCTCGAGGCTGGGGGGCGTGCCCGGATCCCCGGCGTAAAGATCCAGCACCGCGACGTGCACCGGCTCCTCCTCGCACGTCCGCGTGAGCGCGGTCCAATCGTCGCATGACGCGATCGTATGCCGGTCGCGAACCGCCGAGCGCAGCCGTTGAAGCCGCGCCGGCTGCGGAAGGAGCGCCGCGATGACACCCATGGTGTGTGGTGGACGCAGGCCCCACGGTCGCCGTCACGCCGGCGCCCCTGTGTCCGTAGAGCGTGATACCGCCGTCCAGTCAGATGACGGGATATATCGTGCCCTGGCGTGATCTTCGCTCCGTCGCCGCTGCCCGCGTCCCGCAACGCCTGACGGCCGCGCGTTCCGCGGCGCGGCGGAGCCCCCTATCACGGCTTTCGTGGTAGGGGGTGCGTGTTTATTGTATCTTGCGCCGCATGCCGCCTACCGCCGAGCTCGCACCCCGCGCCACCGGACCCGCGACGTACTCTCCCTCGCCCAACGTCGCCGAGCTGAAGGAATCGGCCACGATCGCGGTCGCGAATCGCGCGCGCTCTCTACGCGCTGCGGGCCGCGAGGTGATCGACCTTGGGGCGGGCGAGCCCGACTTCGATACGCCGGCGTTCATCGTGCGCGCCGCGCACCGGGCGATCGACGCCGGTGCTACGCACTACACCGCGACCGAGGGCATTCTCCCGCTCCGGCAGGCGATCGCCGCGCAAGCCAACGCGCTCGTGGATCACGGAGCGGGCACCGGCGGAGAGCCGATCCAGGCGGCCGATGTCGTGGTGTCGACCGGATCGAAGCAGTCGTTGTTCAACGCCTGCTTCGTCCTCTTCGGCCCGGGCGACGATGTGCTCATCCCGACACCCAGTTGGACGAGCTACTACGAAATGGTCACGCTCGCCCGGGCGACGGCCGTGCCGGTATGGGGCGAGCGCGAGCGGGACCTCAAGGTGACGGCCGCGTCGCTCGCCGCGGCGGCGACGCCGCGCACGCGGGGGATCATGCTCAACTCCCCGAGCAATCCCACGGGAGCCGTGTACGGGCGGGGCGAGCTGGCCGAGATCGCCGCGCTCGCCGAGGAGCGCGGGTGGTGGATCATCAGCGATGAGATTTACGCCCGCATCACCTACGGCGCCCCCGCGACATCCATCCTCGAGGTGGCGTCGGCGCGCGACCGCATCATTACAGTGAACGGCGTCGCCAAGGCGTACGCGATGACGGGATGGCGCATCGGATGGGCCGTCGCGCCGCGATCCGTTGCGGCCGCCATGACGGCCCTCCAGTCGCACACGACGTCCAACCCGGCGGCAGTGTCGCAGCATGCAGCCCTCGCGGCCCTCACGGATGTCGCCGCGGCCGATGCATCGATCGCGGACATGGTACGCGAGTTCCGCGCGCGGCGCGACGCCGCCATGGCCCTCCTTGACGCCGGCGGCGCCCACTACGTGCGCCCCGATGGCGCGTTCTACCTCTACATCGACGTCGAAGGCGATGGTGGGGCGTTCGCCACACGCCTCCTCGAATCGCAGGGCGTCGCGGTCGTGCCGGGCGCCGCGTTTCTCACGCCGGAGTGGGTGCGGGTGTCCTACGCCGCGCCACGCGACCAGGTGCTCGAGGGCGTGCGGCGACTCGCCGCCGCACTCTGACCCGCGGCCGCTGCCCGCCGCAATAGGGCGCGGTCCGCTGCTCACTTTCATCCTCCGTCGCGCGGCCCAGGCCGTCATCGTCATCGCCGTCGCGGTGACGGCCACGTTCGCCCTCATCCATCTCGCCCCCGGCGACCCGTTGGCCGGGACTCTCGACGATCCGCGGGTCACGCAGGCCGTGCGCGACCACTGGCGCCACATCTACGGATTCGACCGTCCGCTGCCCGATCAATACGTCAGATTCGTCGCCGGCTTGGCGCACGGTGAGCTCGGATATTCGATCGAGCGGCAGGAACCGGTCCGCGCCGTGCTCGCCCGGGCCATCCCCAACACGCTCGTCCTCATGGGGATCGGGCTCCTGCTCAGCTTCATCCTCGGGATCGGCCTCGGTGTCGTGCAGGCGATGCGCTCCGGCTCGCTGACCGATCGAGCCATTGGCGCGATCACACTCGCCGGCTACTCGCTGCCCGATTTCTGGCTCGCCCAGCTCGCGATCCTGGCCTTCGCCGTCTGGCTGCCGCTCTTCCCCGCGGGCGGTGTCGTCGATCCGGTCATGCACGCCTATCTGGGCCCGCTCGCCGCCGCGCTCGACCGCGCGCGCCACGTGGTCCTCCCCGCACTCACTCTCACCGCGCTCTCGGCTGCGGCCGTCGCCCGCTATCAGCGATCGGCTCTCCTCGACGTTGCCCACGACGACTACCTCCGCACGGCACGGGCCAAAGGCCTGTCCGAGCGCCAGGTGATGCTGCGCCACGCGCTGCGCAATGCGGCCGCGCCGGTCATCACACTGTTCGGGCTCGCCCTGCCCGGGTTTCTCGGCGGCCAGGTCTTCATCGAGAAGGTATTCGCGTGGCCCGGACTCGGCGCCCTTGCCGTCGACGCGGTCGCCACGCGGGATTATGCCGTGGTCGTCGCGGTCGCGATCGTGGGCAGCGTGCTCGTGGCGGTCGGAAGCTTCGTCGCCGACCTTCTCGCCGCTCTCGTGGATCCCCGCCGGAGAGCGGACGCGATCGCGCGACCCCTGCCGAGCGTCCCGCTCCGTGTTTGAGCCCGGGTACGCGGCGGCTGGCGTCGGCCCGTGGCGCGCCATCGTCCGTCGCTTCCGGCGCGACCGCGGCGCCATGATCGCCCTCGGCATCGTCGTCGCCGTGATCGCCATCTCCCTGGTCGCGCCGCTTATTGCGCCGTACGATCCCCTGGCCCAGCTGGGCATCGACACGCTCAAGAGTCGCCCGCCGTCGCTCGCCCACCCGTTCGGAACGGACCCGCTCAGCCGCGATGTCCTCAGCCGTGTCCTCGTTGGCAGCCGCGTCTCGCTCGCGGTCGCGGCGCTGTCGGTGCTGACGGCCACCACGCTCGGCACCCTGTACGGCGCCGTGGCGGGCTACGCGGGCGGGCGCATCGACGGTGTTCTCATGCGCGCCGTCGACGCTGCGCTGTCGATCCCGCGCGTGCTCCTCCTCATCACGGTGCTCGCCCTCTGGGGACACGTGTCGGCCGAAGTGCTCGTCATCGTCATCGGCTGCACCGGGTGGCTGGGCGTCAGCCGGCTCGTGCGCTCGGAAGTCGTGGGCCTGCGCTCCCGCGATTGGGTGACGGCTGCCCGCGCCCTGGGCGCAACACCGGCGCGCACGCTCGTCCGCCACATCCTCCCGAACGCGCTCTCGCCTGTCATCGTGTCGGCGACCCTCGGCATCGCCAACGTCATCCTGCTCGAGGCCGGCCTCTCGTTTCTCGGCCTTGGCGTGCAGCCGCCGCAGCCGAGCTGGGGCAACGTGATGCAGGACGGCGCCGATCAGATTCGGGCACTCTGGTGGATGTCCGTCTTCCCCGGGCTCACCATCCTCATCACCGTGATGGCCGTCAACATCGTGGGTGATGGCTTGCGCGCCGCCGCGGACCCGCGGCAGCTTCCCGCCGCATGAGCGGGGTCCTCGCCCCTGCCGCGCCCGGTCCGCCGCTGTTGTCCGTGCGCGACCTGCGCACCTCGTTTCGGACCGATGCCGGAAGCGCGCGAGCCGTCGATGGCGTGTCGTTCTCCGTCCGCGCCGGCGAGACCGTCTGCATCGTGGGAGAATCCGGGTGCGGCAAGACCGCGACCGCGCTCTCCCTGCTGCGGCTGTTGCCGCCGACGGCCACGATCGAGCCGGGCAGCGCGGTCGAGTTTGAGGGTCGCGACCTCATGACGCTCGACGCCTCCGGCTGGCGCGCGGTCCGCGGCGCCCGGATCGGGATCGTGTTCCAGGATGCGATGACCGCGCTCGATCCGGTGATTCGCGTGGGCGACCAGGTGGCGGAAGTCGCGCGCGTCCACACGCCGGGGATCCCGCGCGGCGCGGCACGGGCCCGGGCCGTCGAGCTGCTCGCGCTGACCGGGATCGCGGGCCCCGAGGATCGGGCGCACCAGTACCCGTACGAGCTCTCCGGAGGGACGCGCCAACGCGTCATGCTCGCGATCGCTCTGGCGATGCACCCCGCGCTGTTGATTGCCGACGAGCCGACGACCGCGCTCGACGTCACCGTGCAGGCCCAGATTCTGTCTCTCGTCGCGGATCTCCAGCGCCGGCTCGGGATGGCGATTCTGCTCATCACCCACGACCTCCGCGTCGCGGCCGCGCTCGCTGACCGCGTCATCGTCATGTATGCGGGCGAGATCGTCGAGAGCGCCCCCGCGGCGCTCTTCTTCGCCGAGCCGCAGCATCCGTACGCGGCCGGATTGCTACGCGCCGTCCCGCATTCTGAGCCGCCCCGGCGACCGTCTGGCCGTGATCCCGGGCGCCGTCCCATCCGCGACCGACTGGCCCCGCGGCTGCCGCTTCCGCGAGCGGTGCGCCTTCGCGTGGTCGCGCTGCGAGAGCGAGCACCCGCCGCTGTACGCGGTCTCCGAGGGGCACGAGTCGCGCTGCCACCTCGTCCCGGAGCCGAGCCGGCGCGACGCCGCCCCCGCCGCACCGCGGTGACCGGGGCGACGGCACCGCCGCTGCTCGCGGTCGACCGGCTGACCAAGCACTACGCGCTGACCCGTGGGCCGTTCGGCCGGCCCGTCGGCGTGATCCGCGCCATTGATGCCGTGTCGTTCAGAGTGGCGCGCGGCGAGACCCTGGGTCTCGTCGGGGAATCCGGCAGCGGCAAGACCACGCTCGCCCTCGCGATCCTCCGGCTCACGGAGCCGACCGCAGGGCGGATCCGGTTCGACGGGATCGAAGTCGGCGCACTCGGTCCTGCTCCGCTCCGCCGGCTCCGGCGCCGGATGCAGATCATATTCCAGGATCCCGCCGGCGTCCTCGATCCGCGCCTGCCGATCGACGTCTCGGTCGGCGAGGGACTCGCGATCCATCGGCTCGCCGAGGGCGCCGCGGCAGCAGCGCGCGTCCGCGCGCTGCTGGACGAGGTCGGCTTGCCCGCGGCGATCGCCCGGCGGTACCCGCACGAGTGCTCCGGGGGGCAGCGCCAGCGCGTCGGCATCGCCCGAGCGCTCGCGCTGGAGCCGGACTTCGTCGTGTGCGACGAGCCGGTATCGGCACTCGATGTGTCCACGCAGGCGCAGGTGATCAACCTGTTGTGCGACCTCCAGCGGTCGCATGGGCTCACGTACCTCTTCATCGCGCACGACCTCGGCCTTATCGCGCACGTGGCCACCCGCGTGGGCGTCATGTATTTCGGGAAACTGGTCGAGATCGGAACAACCGCCGACGTGTTTCGCGATCCGATCATGCCCTATACGCAAGCTCTCCTCGCGTCCGTCCCGCGACTCGACCCGGCGGCACGGGCCGCTCGCGCGCCGCTCGGGGGCGAGCCGCCGGCCCCCGCGCAGCTCCCCACGGGATGCGTCCTGCATCCGCGGTGCCCGCACCCGGCCAAGGATGCCGAGTGCACGCGAGTCGATCCGCCGCTCGAGGAAAAGGCTCCCGGACACTGGGCGGCGTGCCTCAAGGAGCCCATCCGGCGCGCGCGCCCCGTCCCGCCTACGGCATGACCGCCCTCGACCCCGAGACGCTCGGCTCGGCCACCGACCGCCCCTTCGCCGTCGACGACCGCGTCCTCTTCGGACACCCGCGCGGCCTCGCGCTGCTCTTCGTCGTGGAGATGTGGGAGCGGTTCTCGTTCTACGGCATGCGCGCGCTGCTCGTGCTCTACCTCGTCAACGTCGTTCGCTGGTCCGACGCGCGCGCCGATCATCTCTATGGCACGTACACCGGCCTCGTCTACCTGACGCCCCTCCTCGGCGGCTACCTCGCGGACAGGCTGATCGGCACGCGACGGTCCCTCGTCATCGGCGGCTGTATCATCGCCGCCGGCCATTTCGCGCTGGCGCTCGAGACGATGGTGTCCTTCTACGCAGGCCTCGCGCTGGTCATCATCGGGACCGGATTTTTCAAGCCCAACGTCTCCACCATGGTGGGGCAGCTCTACCGGCCCGGGGACCGCCGGCGCGATGCGGGGTTCACCATCTTCTACATGGGGATCAACGTCGGCGGCTTTCTCGCGCCGCTCGTCTGTGGCTATCTCGCGCAGGGCGACGGCTTCCGCCGCTTTCTGGTCAGCGCCGGCCTCGACCCCGCGCGCAGCTGGCGATGGGGGTTCTCGGCGGCCGGGGTCGGGATGCTGATCGGGCTCGCCGTGTACCTGCGGCTGCGCGACCGCTACCTGCCCGGGATCGGCCTTCCGTACCGCCCGGCGGCCCCCTCGGTCACGCGGAACGCGCCGCGAGTCGAGCCGCCGCTCACGCCCGCGGAGCGCCGGCGCGTCCTCGCTCTGCTGGTCACGTTCCTGTTCACGGTCATCTTCTGGATGGCGTACGAGCAGGCCGGGAGCTCGCTGAACCTGTTCGCCGACCGATACACCGACCTGCACGTCGGGCGCATGGCGATCCCATCGAGCTGGTTGCAGTCCGAGCAGCCGTTCTTCGTGCTGCTCCTGGCTCCCGCCTTCGCGGCGCTGTGGCAGGCGCTCGGCGCGCGCGGCAGAGAGCCATCCACTCCGCTCAAGATGGCGATCGGGTTGGCGTGCATCGGCGTCGGCTACCTTTTCATGGTCGCGGCCGGACGCCTGATCGATAGCTGTCTTGCCGGGCACGGCGCCGGCGCCTGCGCCATCGCGGGACCGGGCTGGCTGTCGAGCTTCTATCTGTTCAGCGTGCTCGGAGAGCTCTGCCTCTCGCCGGTCGGTCTGTCGTATGTCACCAAGCTCGCCCCGGCTCGCTACGCATCCGTGCTCATGGGCGCGTGGTTCCTCGCCCTTGCCGCGGGCGAGAAGCTCGCGGGCGAGCTCGCCGCACTCACCTCGCGCGTCCACTCGCAGGCCGCGTTCTTTGCCATTCCGGTCGCCGCCTCGCTGACCGCGGCGCTCGCCCTCGCGCTCCTCGTGCCGACGCTCGCTCGCCTCACGGGTATCGAGGATGCCTGACCCCGCGCCGGCCCGGAGCACGCGCGCACGTCACTCTTGCGGAAACTGGAAGATGCTCGTCGGGACGATCTGCTCCCGTGCGCGCGCGACGTCGCGCGGCTCCACGTAGAACGCGTGCGTGTGGTCCGTCGTGCTGAACCGGATCACGAACCGCGCGTATGGCTCGTGCGTGAGCGGCACGGCGAAATCGACCCGGAGCAGCCGCTTGGACTGGGGAGGGACCGCGGCCAGCAGCCCGAGACCGGCACCGTACACCATGCCCGTATTGACGCCGTACGGGACATCCTCGGCCCACATCCGACCCGCATCGAAAAACGTCGCGAGGCCCAGATCCGCGAAATGGTGAAAGGCGCCCCACGACCACCGCTCCTCGACGCGCGTGACGCTGCGCGCCCCCCCGACGATATGGGACGTTGTATAGCCGCGGACGCCGCCATCCGGATCCCCCAGCCACAGCGCAAAGGGCAGTCGCTGCTGCAGGCCAATCCCGAATTCGGAGCTGAGGATGACCGTCTGGTCCGGGAGCGGCTTGAAGTACCACGCGAGGCGCTCGCCGGTGAGCACTCCGTCCCAGCCCGCTGTCGACAGATCCTCGCGGCCCTCGGCGTCGGCCTGGAAGCCCAGGAACGATTTTGCGTTCCCCATACCGGCATACAGCGTCGACGACACGAACAGATCGTGGTCGCGCGCGCCGAGGAGCCCGAGACTGTGACCAACGAGGGTGCCGAACTGGACCCCGGTTGCGATATCCTGGACCCCCGTGAGCGCGTCGAAGCCGCGGGCCTGCCGGTACCGAATCTCCCGGATCCCCCAGAGGGCGTTCAGGCGCGCGATCTGGTGTTGGGAGTATTGCGACGCGAATGTGTCGGTGCTGTCGCGGCGAAGGCCGGAGTCGGTGACGATCACGGGAACGGCCCCCGATTCCTCCCGCTCCTGCGCGACGGTGAGGCCGTAGACCGTGAGGTGCCCCGGCCTGCCCAGACGGATGACGCCGCCGACCTGATCCCAGTGGCGCGAGTAGTCGAGGTCAACCGCATCCGGCGACGTCGGGCGCAGGAAGGGGATGTAGATGCGGACCTCCCCCGCATCGAGCAGCCATCCAAACTTCTGGAGATCGCTGTAAAATGGGCGTACGAACGTTGCATGCCAGGTCCCTCCCAGCTCGTCGCGCGAGCCCTCCAGAGAAAGACCGATCGGCCTCCCCCATAGTGCGTAATCGGTTATCTGCGCGCCGTAGTGGTCGCGATACGCAAATCCCTCGCGCCAATCGCCCTCGGCGAGGATCCCTTGGCCCGCGAGGTCCCCGTCGCCCAGGCGCGCGCGCGTAAAGTACGGCGATGCGTTTTGCGCGCCCAGGTTGAAGAGGAGCAACGTCTCGTCGACCGTATACACATCGAGGCGCACGAGCCCGCGATCGTCTGTCGTCGCCGTGATCGTGGCGCTGACGATAAAGGGCAGGTCGCGCAGGATGCGCTCCGACTCCGCGCGCCGCAGCTCGGTGCACACGTCGCCCGCGTGGAGCGCCAGGAACGCATTGAGGACGTGCGGACGCGTGACGGTGTGGATCGTGCTGGCCTTCCGCACCGCGGCCCCGACGAAGCCGGGGAGGTCGCCGGCCGATGGGGGGTGGGGATGGATCACGACGGCGCTGATGACCTTGCCATCGCAGCCCTCGGGAACCTGCGCGGCCGCGCGCCCGGCGGCGAGCAGCACCGCGACCGCCAGCCCCGCTGGCACCCCCCGTCGGTGTACCATGTCCGGGCGTAGCATATATTCCCGCAAATATGCCTCGCCAGCCCCTCGTCGCGGTCACGGCGGCCACTCGCGAGGAGATTGATGCCTCGGGCCTCCGCTTGCCCGCCGCGTACCTGCGCGTGATCGAGCGCGCCGGACTCGTGCCCGTGGTCGTGGCCCCGTTCGCGCGCGATGCCGCGGCCGCCGTGGCTCGGGTGCTGGACGCGGTGGACGGCATCGTGCTCACCGGGGGCGAGGACGTGGCACCGGCGTGCTATGGCGCCTCACCCAGCCCCGCGCTGCACGGGGTCAGCGTCGCGCGGGATACGACCGAGATCGCGCTCACGCGCGAGGCCCGGGCGCGGGCGCTGCCGACGCTCGCCATCTGTCGCGGGATCCAGCTGCTCAACATCGCACTGGGCGGAACACTGGTCCAGGACATCCCGAGCGAGCGGCCGGGGTCGCTGTCCCACGACCAGTCGGCGCCCCGCGACGAGCGGACGCACGCCGTCCGCCTAGAGCCCGGGTCCCGCCTCGCGCGCGCGCTCGACGCCGCCGAGTTCCCCGTGAACTCGTTGCATCACCAGGCGCTGGACCGGATCGGCGCCGGGCTGCACGTCACCGCTCATGCCCCCGACGGAATCGTGGAAGGGGTGGAGACCGCGCTCACGGACCCGTGGTGGGCGGTCGGGGTGCAGTGGCATCCCGAGGAATTCGTGAGCGACCCCGGGGCGGCCGACCACGGGCTGTTCCGTGCCTTTGCCGCGGCCGTCCGGACGCGTGCCCTCAGCTCACGAACCGCCAGCGCATATCGTCCCGCACCTGCCGCATGAGCCGCTCCGGCGAGTGATGCTGCGGAAAGAGGTACGCATCGCTCACGCGATTGAGCGCGACGCGTAACGTCCGAAAGCGCTCGCCCGCGGCGGAGAACAGGGGCGCGAGGCCCTGCGTCGAGGCCAGCTCGTGCGCCGCGGCGAGCTCGAAGCCGCGCCGTCCGGCGGCTTCGAAATAGTCGAGATTGGGCCCGCCACGCCGCCAGCGGCGTGCCTCCACGTAGTCGGGAAAGAGACCACTCACCCACAACGCGTAGTTCCCGAGGTGCGCCCGGACCAGGAACGACCGTCGGGCGTCCGGCCCATCGACGGCGCCGAGCAGATCCGCGAGCGTCGTGTAGATCTCGTCGTCGGCATCGGCCACGCGCCGCGCGCGATCGCGCAGCCCGAAGTGGAGGAGGATCGACGCGACGTAGTCCGCGAGCACACGATCCTCCTCGCCCGCCGCACGGAGCGCGTGTCGCACCATCACGTAGGCGGCGAGGCCGTAGGAGGCGCACGCACCCTGGCGCGCATCGCGCAACGCACCCGGCAAGCGCGGATCGTCCAGCAGAACGTCGAGCCCGCGCTCGCGCAGCACCGACTCGGCGCGCTCGTACTCGAGCGCCGAGCCGGCTCCCAAGATGCGCAGCACCAGCTGCGCATCGGAGCGCTGCAGCATCTGTCGGACGTTAGCTCGAATCATGCGAGCCGACCTCCCACTAGGGACCCGCGCGCCGCGAATCCGCGCGGGCACGCGATGTTCCTTCCGCTTCCATGTTACGCATGATCGGGACCACGTGCGAGCGCTTACGCCCGCGCGCGACCGCCATCGCCAACCGACGACCAGGCAATCGGTTGGAAACACCGGTGAGCACTCGGCGTCGGCGAGTGCTACTCACGGTGTAGGATCTGGACCTCTAATTTGCGGACACCATGGCGCTTCGCGTGGTACACATCGACTCCGGCCGCGACTGGCGCGGTGGCCAGCGACAGGTTCTCCTCCTCGCGCAGGCGCTGCGCGCCACGGGAGCAGAGCCGTTGGTGATTGGGGCCGCCGATGCGCCGCTCGTGGGCCGGGTGCGCCAGGCGGGGTTGGCCGCGTCGTCGGTCTCCATGCGCAGCGATTGGGATCTCCTGGCCGCGCGCAGCGTGCGCACGATCCTCCGGGCGTGGCAGCCGGATGTCGTGCACGCCCATGACGCGCGCGCCCACGCGATCGCGCTCGCGGCGCTTGCCGTTCCCTGGACCCGCCGGGGTGCAGGCGCGGGGCCGCGCGCCCCCGCCCCGCCGCTCGTCGTGACGCGGCGCGTGATGCATCCACCCCGTCACGCCGGGATCAAATACAGCACGCGCGTCGCGCGCTTCATTGCGATCTCGCGGGCCGTGCGTGATGCGATGGTCGCGGCGGGCGTCGCCGCGGACCGCATCGAGGTCGTCTATTCCGGGGTGCCGACGCCCGCCGTCCAGGAGCCGCGCGACTGGCGCGCCGAAGCTGGTTGGCCCACGGACGCGGTCATCTGTGGAATCGTCGGGGCGATGACCGCCGAAAAGGGGATCGCCCGGCTCGGCGCCATCGCCGACCACCTCTCGGCCGGCGCTCGCCGCCGCGCGCGCCTCGTGCTTCTGGGCGGAGGCAGGTCGAGCGGTCGGACGCGGATCAGCGGACTCGATTCGTATCGGGCGGGGTTCGTCGACGACATTGACGCTGCGGTGGCCGGCCTCGACGTGCTGTGGCATCCATCGCGGAGCGAAGGGCTCGGCACGACGATCATCGACGCGATGGCGCTCCGGGTTCCCCCCGTGGCGTTCGCCACCGGCGGGATCCCCGAGGTCGTCGAGAACGGTCGCACGGGCCTGATCGTCCCGGCGGACGACGCCACGGCATTCGCCCGCGCCGCGACGCTCTTGATCGAGGACAGCGCTGCGCGGCGCACCCTCGCCGACGCCGGCCCCGCGCGCGCGGCGGAATTCAGCGTGGAGCGCATGGCGCGCGGTACCGTTGTCGTGTACGAGCGGGTCCTCGCCCCGCCCGCCCATTAGACTCCAATCGACAACCCACCTCGCGGCAGGCATTGCGAGGCCGGAACGGCCGAAGCAATCTCCTCTCATGTTCTATATCGGAATCCCCGCCTATAATGAAGCGCCGACGATCGGCGTCGTGCTCTGGCAGATTCGCGCGGCATTCCAGACGTTCGCGCGCGAGTACGAGATCCTCGTGTATGACGACGCCAGCACCGATGCGACCGCGGACGTCCTGCGCCCGTACACGGATGTGCTGCCGCTGACCGTGCAGCGAGGCGAGACGCATTTGGGCTACGGCCGGGCCCTCGAGGCGGTGTGTCGCACCGTCGCGCAGCGGTCGCGCCATGCGCGGCGCGACGCCCTCATCACCATGCAAGCGGATTTTACCGATCCGCCCGCCCAGCTTCCCGAGCTCATCAAGCGCTTTGAGGGCGGGGCGGACATCGTCGTCGTCGAGCGCCCGGCCGCCCAGCTCGCGGGTCTGCCACCCGCGGTGCGCCGGTTCCGGCGCGTCGCGCCCTGGGTGCTCCGCCGGTTCGTGCGCGTGCCGGGAGTGGCGGACCCATTCGGATCGTTTCGACTCTACCGCGTCTCGGTGCTGCGCGACGCGCTCAAGCGACTCGCGCCCGACGCGCCACTCATCGCGCACTCGGGGTGGACCGCCAACGTCGAGATCCTGCGGCGCGCCGCCCGCGTGGCACGGCGCATCGACACGGTCGAGATCCCGCAGCGCTACGATCTGCGTCCCCGGCCGTCGCGCGTGCGGCCCCTCACGGACGCGCTGACCCTGTACCGGTACGGCCGGTCGACCCGCAGCGAGGAGCGTCTGGCCGCGGCGCGGGTCGCGCGCCCGTGATCCGCCATCCCCGCGCCCGCTCGGCCCAGGCACTCGTCGCTCTCGCGACGCTCCTGGGAACACGCGGTCTCGCTCGCGCCCAAGACTCCTTACCAATCGCGCGCGTGCCGTTCGGCGTGGGAGAGCACGCCGAATACAACGTCAAGTTTGGCATCGTCCGCGTGGGCTCCGGGACGATGGACGTTGGCCCGACGGATTCGCTCCGCGGGCACGCCGTCTGGCACGCGCTGTTCCACATCCAGGGCGGAACCTTCTTTTACCACGTCAACGACCAGCTCGAGAGCTGGTTTGAGGTGGGCACGCTGTCATCGCTGCGGTTTCTGCAACATCTCCAGGAAGGCGGCTCCCACCGCCAGCGCGACTACGAGATCTACCCGGATCGCCAGGTCTACAGCGAGAACCAGAAACCCGAGCAGCCGTCGGTGTCCGCGCCGCTCGACGATGCGGCGTTCCTGTATTTCATCCGCACCATTCCGCTCGTGATCGGCGAGACGCTCACGTTCGATCGGTATTTCAATCCCAAGAGCAATCCCGTCACCATCCGCGTCTTGCGCCGGGAGTCGATCAGCGTGCCGGCCGGAAAGTTCGCCGCGATCGTGATTCAGCCCGTGATCAAGACCTCGGGAATCTTTTCCCAAAACGGCGAGGCCCAGGTGTGGCTGTCGGATGACTCGGCGCGCGTCGTCCTCCAGTTGAAATCGAAGCTCAGCTTCGGCTCGCTCGACCTGTATCTCCGATCGTTTCGCGCGGCCCCGGACGCTCCGGCGCTCGTATACGCGATGCAGGGCGCCCGCTCCAGGCCGGATTCCTCCGATGCCGCCGACAGCACAGCGCGCGCCGGTCCGTGACGTTGTCGTGGCAGGGGCCGGTGTCGTTGGCCTGACCGCCGCGCTCGCGCTGGCCCGGCGGGGCGCTCGCGTAACCCTGATCGGCACGCACCGCCCCGGCGAGGCCTCGCCGGCCGCAGCCGGAATGCTCGCGCCATTGCTCGAGCGCGCCGACACACGCGACGGCGGCCGGTCCGCGGCATTCGCGATCGCGGCGCGCGACGGCTACGCGGCATACCTCGCGACCCTCCGCGAGGAATCCGACCTGGTGGTTCCCCACAACGATCGCGGCATTCTCGAGGTCGTCCTCGATGCCGCGCCCCGCGTCACACGCGGCATCGGAATCGGCCGCGCCGGAACCGCTCCGCCAGCGCCACGCGCTCGCCCGTCCAGCGCGCGCTCGTCCAGCCCGCGCTCGTCCAGCGCGCGCTCGTCCAGCCCGCGCTGGCTGGACCGCGCCGCCGTGGCCGCGCTCGAGCCAGGCCTCAGCCACACGCTCGGCGCAACCCATTACCCGCGCGACGGCGCCGTCGATACACGCGCCCTGCTGCGCGCCCTCCAGGCCGCGCTCCGCGCACACCCCGGCATCAGCCATGCAAACGACTCGGTCCGCGCCTTCGAGTTCAGCGACGACACGGTCATATGCCACACGCTCGGCCAGGTGCGCTACTCCGCTCATCACGCCGTGTTGGCCGCCGGCGCCTGGGCCCCGATGATCGATGGGCTCCCGCGTATCCTCCCGATCGAGCCCGTCCGCGGCCAAATCCTGGCGCTCGGGAACCCACCCGATTCCGCCGGGTCGCGTTCTCGGCTTCGCCACGTCGTCTACGGACCGGGTGGCTACCTCGTCCCGCGCGAGAGCGGGGATGTCCTCGTCGGTTCCACCATGGAGCGCGCGGGCTTTGACGCCTCGACCACCGACTCGGCCCAGGCAGAACTCCACGCCGTCGCGGCTGCGCTCTATCCTCCCCTCGCCCGCGCGCCGACCGTCGATTGCTGGGCGGGCCTGCGCCCCGTGACGCCCGACCTTCTCCCCATTCTAGGGCGGGACCCGGTCCAACCGGCCCTCGTCTACGCCTGCGGCCACTCGCGGAACGGTATCCTGCTCGCCCCCCTCAGCGGCGAATGCGTGGCCGCTCTCATTGCCGGCGAAACCCCTCCGGCTGACATCAGTCCATTCAGTATCTCACGATTCGCAACGACGGCAGATGAATAACCGTCTATTCAATGCAAGGCGGTTACTCCTGCCTTCAGGGTCGACAGGATCGCCCATATATTCCACGCCATCGCGCACATGCAGCCTGTGAAACAGATGGATGCAGCTTCGCCAGCTCCGCTGGTGCAGATCCTGGGACGGCACCGCTCGGAGCCACTCCCGGAGCGCAAGCCTCCGTGGCTCAAGGTCCGCGCGCCCGGAGGACCGAATTACATCCGGCTCAAGACGCTCCTGCGCGGGCTGGACCTGCACACGGTGTGCGAGGAAGCCCATTGCCCGAATGTCGGCGAGTGCTGGGAGCACGGGACCGCGACCTTCATGATCCTGGGTGACGTATGTACGCGAAACTGTGGGTACTGCGCCGTCGCGCACGGGCGCCCGCCGGTCTACGATGTGACCGAGCCCGAGCGCGTGGCCACGGCGGCCCAACAGCTCGCGCTGCGTCACGCCGTGATCACATTGGTCGATCGGGACGACCTCCCGGATTTCGGGGCCGGTCTCTTCGCAGACACGGTCCGACGCATCCATGAGCGAGTCCCCGGCTGCTCAGTCGAGGTCCTCGTCCCGGATTTCCAGGGGACGGAGGGGGCGATTCGAACGGTCCTCGACGCGCGACCGGAGATCTTCAATCACAATACGGAGACTGTGCCGCGGCTCTATCGCCGCGCCCGGCCGGGGGGCCGGTACGAGCGCGTGCTGGGGCTCTTTCGGCTGGCGAAGCGGGTGGCTCCCGGCATCCCGACCAAGACCGGCATGATCCTCGGGCTCGGGGAGACGATCGAAGAGGTGGTCGCCGTGATGGACGATCTGCGGGAGGTCCAAGTCGACATCCTGACGCTCGGCCAATACCTGCGCCCCTCGGAGGATCACCTGCCGCTCGACAGATACTATGCCCCCGACGAATTTCGCCACCTGCGCGATATCGGCATGGAAAAAGGGTTTCGCCACGTTGAGAGCGGGCCGCTCGTCCGGTCGAGCTACCACGCCTGGGAGCAGGTGCAAGCCGCGGGGATGGCCGCGCTCTAACGCATGGCCAAGCGACGGGGAGAGCACCGCAACGGAGCCGGCGACCGTGCACTGCATCGTGAGCTGCTCCGAACCATGCTACTGCAACGCCGGTTCGAGGAGCGCTGCGCGGAAGCATACGCCCTGGGGAAGATCGGCGGGTTCTGTCATCTCTATATCGGGCAGGAGGCGACCGGGACCGGCGCGATATCCGTGTTGCGCGACGATGACTACGTCATCGGAACGTATCGCGACCATGCCCAGGCCATTGCCCGCGGTGTCCCCCCTCGGACCATCATGGCCGAGCTCTTCGGGCGTCTCGACGGCTGCTCGGGCGGCAAAGGCGGCTCGATGCATCTGTTCAGTCGCGACCACAATTTCCTCGGCGGGCACGGCATCGTTGGCGGCAATATCCCGCTCGCCACGGGCGTAGCGTTCGCGATCAAGTATCGCGGCGGAGATCAGGTGTGCCTCTGCTTCTTCGGCGAGGCCGCCGTCAACATCGGCTCCTTTCACGAATCGCTCAACATGGCCGGCCTCTGGAAGCTGCCGGTCATCTACGTCATCGAGAACAACCGCTACGGGATGGGGACGGCGCTCGAGCGCGCCTCCGCGATCAACGACATCGCCGAGCGCGCGCGGGCCTACGACATGCCGCGCGCCGTCGTCGACGGTCAGGATGTCCTCGCTGTGCGCCAGGCCGTCGGCGAGGCGGTGCAGCGCGCGCGCACGGAATGCGTGCCCACGCTCGTCGAGGCCCGGACGTATCGCTTCATGGGACATTCCATGTCCGATGCCGCCGCGGGCACCTACCGCTCGAAAGCCGAGCTCGATGAGCAGCTCAAGCGGGACCCGATCGCGCTGCTGCGCAGCCGTATGCAGGACAACGGCGACATCACGGACGAGGAAGTGACGGCGCTGGACGCCGAGGTGCGCGCGCAATGCGAGGACGCCTGGCAGTTTGCGGATCAGAGCCCCGAGCCGCCGCTGGAGGCGCTGTACGAGGATGTGCTGGTCGACACGACGAGCGACCCCGGGCTCTCCTCCGCGGTGGCCGCGGTCCCTCCCACGGGCGCGCGCGCCGTCGCCCGCACCACCGTCCCATGATCGTGACCTATCGCGACGCGCTCAACCAGGCCCTGCGGGAGGAGATGGAGCGGGACGATCGGGTGTTCCTGATGGGGGAAGAGGTCGCCGTGTACCAGGGCGCGTACAAGGTCTCGAAAGGCCTGCTCAGCGAGTTCGGTGAGATGCGCGTCGTGGATACGCCGATCACCGAGCTCGGCTTCGCAGGTGTCGGCGTCGGAGCGGCGATGGTCGGCCTGCGCCCCGTCATCGAGTTCATGACGTGGAACTTCGCGCTGCTCGCGCTCGACCAGGTCGTCAACTCTGCGGCCAAAATGCTGTTCATGTCGGGCGGCCAATATCCGATTCCGATGGTGTTCCGGGGTCCGAGCGGCGCCGCGCTGCAACTCGGGGCGCAACACTCGCAGGCCTGGGAATCGTGGCTGGCGCACATCCCGGGACTCAAGGTCGTCACGCCTGGCACGCCGGCCGACGCGAAAGGCTTGCTGAAGAGCGCCATACGTGATGACAATCCGGTCGTCGTCCTCGAGGGGGAGATGCTCTACAACACCAAGGGCGACGTGCCCGAAGGCGAGCATCTCGTGCCGCTCGGCGCGGCCGAGCTCAAGCGCGAGGGCGATCACTGCTCCATCATCACGAACGGGAAGATGATACTGGTCGCCCTGCAGGTCGCCGATCAGTTGGCGAGCGAGGGGATCCGGGTCGACGTCGTCGACCTGCGCACGGTACGTCCGCTCGATGTCGCGGCGATCGTGGCCTCCGTCCGGAAGACGAATCGCGCGGTCGTGTTGGAGGAAGGGTGGGAGATGGCCGGAATCGGCGCCCAGATCGTCGATACGATCCAACGAGAATGCTTTGACGATCTCGACGCGCCCGTGTTGCGCGTGCACCAGGCCGAGACGCCCATGCCATACGCGAAGAACCTCGAACGGGCAGCCAAGCCGGACGCCGCGAAAACGATCGCCGCCGTGAAGAAGGTGATGTATGTCGCGCAGTAGGGGCCGCATCCCTGCGGCCGCGAAGCCCGGCGCCGCCGGGGCCGCCGGGGCCGGCGGGGCCGCCGGGGCCGCCTGACATGGCCACGAAGGTCGTCATGGAAGCGCTCTCCCCGACGATGGAGGAGGGGCGGCTGGTGCAATGGACCAAGCACGAGGGCGACACCATCGCCAGCGGCGACGTGCTCGCGGAGATCGAGACCGACAAGGCGATCATGGAGCTCGTCGCCCGCGGTGCAGGGATCCTGCGCAAACAGCTCGTCGGCGACGGGGAGACGGTCCCCGTCGGACAGCTGATCGGCGTCATTGGAAGCGCCGATGAGAACATCGATGCCATCATCGCCGGCGCGACCTCGGCGCCCACGCCTACGCCGGCGCCCGCACAGGCGCTGGGCGCCCGCGGCGCCACGGGTGGTGGCGCCCCGGCCGTCCCTCAGGCCAGGGGCGCCACCCCCCCGGCCGCCGCAGAAATGAGCGGCGGCACCGATGCCGCGGGCCGCAAGGATGCGGCCCCCGCAGCTGCAGTCCCCGACGACGGGGGACGCGTTAGGGCCTCGCCCCTCGCGCGACGCCTCGCGACCGAGCGAGGGGTCGATCTCCAGGAACTCACGGGCTCGGGACCAAATGGTCGGATCGTCCGGCGCGACATCGAGGAGCGGCCTCGCGCCGCCGCCCCCGCCGTCCCTGCGGCCCCCGCCGTCCCTGCGGCCCCCGCCGCCACGGTCCCGGCACCGGCCAGCGCGCCGCGCGTGGGCGATTTCCGCGATGTCCCGCTCACGCAGATCCGCAAGGCGATAGCGCGGCGCCTCGCCGAATCGCTCGGACCAGTCCCGACCTTTTACCTGACGGCGGAATTCGACGTGGAGCGCGTGAGCGAGATGCGCGCGGCCATGGCGCACTCGAGCGACGAGTACCGCGTGTCCGTCAACGACATCGTGCTCAAGGCCGTGGCGTCAGCGCTCGTGGCCCACCCGGAGGTGAACGCGCATTGGCTCGGTGATCGTATTCGTGAGCACTACCGCGTGCACCTCGGAATGGCGGTCGCCATCGACGACGGACTCATAACGCCCGTCCTCTTCGACGCCGACCGGAAGGGACTGGGCGAGATCGCCCGCGAGGCGCGCGCGCTGGCCGCAAAGGCACGCGCGCGCACGCTCACGCCGGCGGAGTACACCGGGTCGACGTTCTCGGTGTCGAATCTTGGCATGCTCGGGATCGATCAGTTCACCGCGATCATCAATCCGCCGGAGACGGGGATCCTCGCCGTGGGCGCCATCGAGGCAAAGCCGGTCGTCGTGGACGGCGCCGTCGTCATTCGCCGGCGCCTGCGCGTCACCCTGAGCTGCGATCACCGGGCGGTCGATGGAGCCACGGGCGCCCGATTCCTCCAGACGCTCCGGCGCCTGATCGAAAACCCCCTCATGTTGGTGTATTAGGTGGGTTCGTCCCTCCTCACCCCCCTGCCCCCCTCCCCTCCCCGCTGGGGAGGGAAGGGGGGAATATTTTTTGTCAGGGGGCAAGCCCCCTGTCCCCCGACAGGCACGACCGGGGGGAGATTGCCGCTCTGGACGTGTCCCAGGGATCCAGCGGCGCGCACCGATCCGTTGCAGCTCGGGGGTTTGGGGGCTTGCCCCCAAAGAAAAAATTCCCCGGGGGGCGCGGGGGGCAGAGCCCCCCGCGTCGCGCACGCAGGATCCTGACCTTCTCACTCAACCGACAAGCCTCATGGCGTCCTACGATGTGATTTTCATTGGCGGCGGTCCGGCCGGCTACATCGGCGCGATCCGCGCCGCCCAGCTCGGACTCACGGTTGCCGTCGTCGAGCGCGAGGGACTCGGCGGTACCTGCGTCCTCTGGGGATGCATACCGGCCAAAGCGCTCCTCGAGAGCGCATCGCTCGCGACGAAGGTGGGCCACGCCGCCGAGCACGGGATCACGCTCGGCACCATCGCCCTCGACTACGGGCCCGCCGTCAAGCGGTCGCGCAGCATCTCGCAGCAGAATTCGAAGGGGGTCGAATTCCTCTTCAAGAAGAACAAGATCACCTGGATCAAAGGGACGGCCGCGCTCGCGGGTCCGAAGGCCGTCAACGTCACGCTCGCCGACGGGAAGTCGGAGCGCCATACCGCGACACGCGCGATCGTGCTGGCGACCGGCTCGCGGGTGCGCGGCCTGCCGCGTGCCGGGCTCGATCTCAACAAGACCACGGTCATCTCATCGGACGAAGCGCTCGTTCTCCCGCGCGCGCCCAAGCGCATCGCCATCGTCGGCGCCGGGGCCGTCGGCTGCGAGTTTGCCGATGTCTTCCAGGCGTTCGGCGCGGCCGTCACCCTGATCGACATCGCACCGACGATTCTGCCCCTCGAGGACGCCGATGTCTCCGCCGAGCTCACCCGCGTATTCAAGCGCCGCAAGGTCGCTGTCCTCACCAATGCACAGATCGGCGACGTCTCGATCGGTGCTGACGCGGTCACCCTGACGGTAAAGTCCGGCAAGGACCGCTCCGACGCGACGAGCCTCGCCGTCGATACCATCCTCATCGCGGCCGGCCGCGCACCCAACGTCGAGGGGATCGGTCTCGAATCGGTTGGGGTCAAGCTCGAAAACAGCGGCTGCATCAAGGTGACGCCGCGTCTCGAGACGACGGCGCCGGGGATCTATGCGATCGGCGATGTGGCGGGCCCGCCAATGCTCGCCCACAAGGGAGAGCGCGAGGGGATCGTCGCGGCCGAGGCCATCGCTGGCAAGCAGGGACACCTCGTGAATTACGGCAACATTCCGAACGCGACGTACTGCCACCCCGAAGTCGCCTCGATCGGCCTGACGGAGGAACAGTGCAAGGCGCAGAAGCTCGAGTACAAGGTCGGGAAGGTCCCCTTTTCGGCGAACGGTCGGGCGCGCACGGCGGGGGAGACGGATGGCTTCGTGAAGATCATCCGCGGCACCAAATACGGCGAGATCCTTGGGGCCCACATCATCGGCGCCCACGCCACGGAGCTGATCCACGAGCTCGCGGTCGCCCGCGAGAACGAGTTCACGGTCGAGGAGATCGAGCTCGCGATCCACGCGCACCCGACGCTGTCCGAGTGGGTTGCCGAAGCCGCGCTCGATTCCCTGGGACGTGCGCTCAACATTTGACGCCGTCTCCGAGGTCGAGCCGCCGCTGCGCGTTCTCGAGCTCGGCCGCATTGCCTACGCCGAGGCGCTCGAGCGCCAGCGCGAGTTGGCGCGCTCGCGCATTGCGGGGACCCTCACCGAGGATGTTCTCGTCCTCGTCGAGCATCCGCCCGTCATCACCTTTGGCCGCTCGGCTGGTGCGAAGCACCTGATCGCCTCCCGCGAGCAGCTCGCCGCGCGCGGAATCGACATTGCGGAAGTCGAGCGCGGCGGGGACGCCACATTTCACGGGCCCGGGCAACTCGTCGGGTACCCCATCCTGGACCTCAAGCGACCGCCGCACCGCCAGGACCTGCACTGGTACCTGCGGCAGATCGAGCAGGCGCTGATCGATGCGCTGGCACCGTTCGGCGTCGCCGCCGTCCGGCGCCCCGGTCTCACCGGTGTGTGGATCGGCGATCGCAAGATCGCATCGATCGGCGTGCACGCGCGCGATTGGGTGACGTGGCACGGCTTCGCGCTCAATGTGTCGACCGATCTCGCCTTCTTCGACCTCATCGTGCCCTGTGGCATCGCCGGCGTCCAGATGACGTTCGATCGCTCGCGAGCGCGGCGGGGCGCCGCCCGACGCGGACGCCGTCCGCCGCTCCGTCGTGGACGCCTTCACCACCACATTCGGCTTTGCCCGGGTGGACGCTTAACCGATTCGCTCCTCTGCCATGAGCCGCCGCACGGCGGCGATCACCGGGGGCTCGGCGAGCCCCGCGATCGTCTCACCGTCCCAGAAGACGAGCTCGGCCGGCGTGTTCCACGGCGCGTAGGGGTGGTGCTCCCGCTTGAGGAGCACGACTGAGCGCAGCCGAAACGCCGATGCCGCGTGCGAGATGCTCGTATCCGGCGTGACCACACGCTCGGCCGTCGCCACCAGCGCCAGTGCGTGCCGCAGATCCGGCGTCGGCTCGGCGCGTACCCCCTCGCCGACCGCGGTTGCCACGGCGAGGACGCGCTGCCACTCAGCCGGCAATCCGATCAGCACGATCGGTATGGCCGGCCAGCGCGCGCGCACATCCCGGAGAACGGCGACGAAGTGATCGTCCGCCCAGCGTCGTCGTGGCTCCGACGCCGACAGATTCACCAGCAGACGGGGCCCCCCCGCCCCTCCACGGGTGGTCTCCCACACCACGTCGGCCCAGGCACGCTCCGTGTCCGACAGAAAGATCTCGGGCTGCCAATTCACGGCGGCCGGGTCGACGCCGAACGGCTCCGCGAGCGCCTTCGACCCCTCCACGTACGGCACAGCCCGGTCGTAGGCCGGCAGCCGGACATTATAGATGCGGTCCGCCGCCCCGCCCCCCGTGCCGATCCGGTAGCGCGCCCCCGACGCCAGGAGCAAGAGCGGCGTCGACGTGTATGCCGCCGCATGGTTCAGGCGACCATCCACGACGGCGTCGTATCCGGCTCGCCGTACCTCCCGCAGGACCCGTCCGTAGTTGCGCCGCGAGTGGCGGTCGAACGTGAGCACCCGCCTCACGTGCGGGTTCTGCTCGAGCACGGGGGCGGCCGCCGGCGACACGAGGGCGTCGAGCGCGATGGTGGCATGCGACCGCGCGATCGCGCGCAGGATCCCCGTCGCCATGATCAGGTCCCCGATTCGCTCGTATCGGAGAAAGAGCACGCGATAGGGGCGCGCTCCCCAGTCCGGCGGTGCGACGGAGCGCGGGCCCCGCAGGAGGGCGCCGAGCGCGCGCATCCACGCAGCGCGCCAGAGCTGCTCGACCTTCCGGAGATTCACGGGCAGTATATTCCGCGCCCGCATGTCAGACCTCAACCCGGCTCAGCTCGCGGCGGTGCACCACGGAGACGGTCCCCTCCTCATCATCGCCGGGGCCGGCACCGGCAAGACGCGAACGCTCGTCCATCGCGTCGCGCAGCTCATCGAGCGCGGCGTCAGACCGGAGCGGATCCTCCTGCTGACGTTCACCCGACGGGCGGCGGACGAAATGCTGGGACGGGTCGGGCGACTCATCGGGTCTGCCGGGCACCGCGTTCAAGGTGGGACTTTTCATGGAACGGCGCACCGGTTGCTCCGACGCTTCGGACCTGCGGCCGGCCTCGCCGCCGATTTCACGATCATGGACCAGGAGGACGCCGCCGACCTGCTCCACCTCGCGCGCGCCCAGCTGGGCATCGCGGTCAGCGAGCGGGCCAAGCGGTTCCCCAAGAAGGAGACGTTGCAATATCTGTACTCCCGGCACGTCAACACGGGCCGCCCGATCCTCAAGCTGCTGACCGACGAATTGCCGCATTTCGCCGAGTATGCCGATGACATCGAGCGGATCATTGGCGACTACGGCCGCCGGAAAGCGGACCGCAACCTCCTCGATTACGACGATCTTCTGCTGTTCTGGGCCGCGCTGCTGGAGGCGCCCCCGCCGTCGTCGGCCGCGGACCGGATCGCCGCGCTGTACGACCACATCCTGGTCGACGAGTATCAGGACACGAACGCGCTGCAGGCACGGATCCTCAACGGGATGTGCCGCACCCACCGGAATCTCACCGTCGTCGGGGACGATGCCCAGAGCATTTACGGCTTTCGGGGCGCGACCGTCCGCAACATTCTCGACTTCCCGGCGAGCTATGCCGGTGCGACGCTGGTCACCCTCGAACAGAACTATCGATCGACGCAGCCGATCCTCGATGTCAGTAACGCCGTGATCGCCCGGGCACGGGAGCGCTTCACAAAGGCGCTCTGGACGACGCGCCGGGGCGGCGAGCAACCGTGGCTCGTCACCGCGCGGGACGAGACGGAGCAGACGGACTTTGTCGTGGGCCGCGTCCTCGAGCTGTACCGGTCCGGGATGCCCCTGCGGGAGATGGCCGTCCTCTTTCGGGCCGGCTACATGTCCGCGGCGCTCGAGATCGAGCTGACGAATCGCAAGATCCCGTTCGAGAAATGGGGGGGATTGAAATTTCTGGAGGCGGCGCACGTCAAGGACGTCCTGGCGTTTCTGCGCGTACTCGAGAATCCGCGGGACGAGGTGAGCTGGTATCGGATTCTGCGCCTGCTCCCCGGCGTCGGCGACGCCACCGCGCGGGGGGCGATCGCGGCGCTCGAGCACACCGGGTGGGAGCCGGCGGCCGTCGAACGCTACCGACCGCCGGCTCGCGCGCACGCCGCGCACGCGGCGCTCGTCGGCCTGCTCGGCGCCCTTCGCGTCCACGAGCCCGCCCTCCCGGTGAGCGTGGAGATCGCACGCGTGCGCGGCGTGTACGACAGCATCCTGCGGGACCGCTATGATCGCCCGGAGCCCCGCCTGGCCGACCTCGACCAGCTGGAGGTGATCGCCGCGGGCTACCCCAGCCGGACGGCATTCCTCGCGGCGCTGGCGCTCGAGCCCCCCTCGAATACGCACGACCTCGCGGGTGGCGATACCGAGGATGCCGATGACGTTCTCGTCCTCTCGACGGCCCATTCGGCGAAGGGGAAGGAGTGGGACGCGGTCTTTCTCGTGTGGGCCGCGGACGGATGGTTCCCCACGACGCGCTCGCTCAATGATGAGGAAGGGCTGGACGAGGAGCGGCGGCTCATGTACGTCGCCCTCACGCGCGCGCGCCGACACCTTGCGGTGAGCTATCCCCTGCAGGTCTACGGCGCCGGACCCCGGCGGGGCGCGAGTTATTCCATCGATCAACTATCGCGCTTCATCGATCCCGATGTGCGCGGGCTCATGCAGCGCGTCGTGATCGAGCAGCCCGATCCGACGACGCTGCCGCTGTCCCCGACGGCTCGCGCCGCCCTTATCGCGCCCCGGAGTCTGCCGTAGACGTGTCTGCCGTAGACGTATTTGCCGACGCTCGCGTCCAGCGCGCGACCGCATTGAACGGGTCGCGTGGCTCGGACCGGGCCAGCACGATGATGCGCGCGACCGCGCACCGCAGATTTCCCCCGCAGCGATCGTAGACCGCGTCGAATCCGTCCAGCCCCGTGAGGTACACCCGTCGAGCGAGGAGGGAGGCGTTGTCCAACCGCACGCGCGCGAGCGCCCCGGGATCCACGAGGCGGAGCCGGGGAGCGACATCCGTAACCAGGCGCTCCCGCAGCTTCTGATAGATGGTGTCCCGGGCGGCGAGCCGCGCCGCCCGATCGTCCGGGTGTGCCCGGAACGCGGAGTCGAGCGACTGATAGACATCCGTCCAGACAGTGCCCATCGTTCGGGCATCCATCCAAGCGGCGTCCACGGTTTGAGCCGCCGCGTCGGAGCCCCGGGCACGGAAGAAGGCAGCCGCCCCGCGATAACCGACGAAATTGGCGAATGATTCGTTGAACGTGGCCTGGCTCCCTGCGTAGAACGTGTTGTGCGTGAGCTCGTGGATCACGGTGTTCGCGAGCTCGAGCGAATCATCCTCGAGCGTCGTCGATACGAGCGGATCGTTGAAGAATCCCAGCGTGCTGAACGCGGGCGACGGGCGCACGTTGGTGTCGAATCCCCGCGCGTCCAGCGCTGTCGCGGCACGCAGAGCCGCGCGAAAATCGAAAAACCCCTTGTAGGGAACCCGGCCGACGATCGGAAACCACCAGGTTACCGGGCGGAGCTGGTCCCGGTACGCAGCCGAAACGACCAACACGAGCGTATCGTGGCGCAGGACCGTATATGTCGTGAAGCTCTTCCCCGCTCGCAGCCCGACCGACTCGGCCGCGAAGCGGCGTGCGTCGAGGACCAAGCCCAGCTTTGCACGGTCCGACGCCGACGTTGCGGAGTCCGCGATCACGGCCGCGATCGGCCGGCGATGCCGAAGGACCCATGCCTCGGCCAACGCGCCGCGGTAAATGTAGCAACCCGTGGAGCTTAATAGCAGACTCGACAGAACGACGAGGACGCAAAGGAGGGGAATCCATACCCGTACCGTCTCGCGACCCTTTCCCTGGCTCGCTAACTTGATCATCGATGTCCTTCGTCCATCTGCACTGCCATTCGGAATACTCGCTCCTGGACGGCGCCAACCGGATCGACAGCCTGATAGCGCGCGCACTCGAGTTCGAGCAGCCCGCCCTCGCGATCACCGATCACGGCAATATGCACGGCGCGTGGGAATTTCAGGAAAAGGCGCGCAAAGCTAATCTCAAGCCAATCATAGGGATGGAGGCCTACGTCGCACCCGGCGACCGGCGTCTCAAGGCTCGTCCCGCACCCGGGGCGAAGCCCTACTACCATTTGGTGTTGCTCGCGCAGAACCTCACGGGCTACCACAATCTCGTCAAGCTGTCATCCCTCGGCTATCTGGAGGGCTTCTATACGCGCCCGCGCATCGACCGGGAGCTCCTTGTCCGGTACGGCGAGGGACTCGTCGTCTCGTCGGCCTGCCTTGCCGGAGAGGTGGCGGTCCACCTCATGGGTGGGAATTACGCCGCCGCGAAGGCCGCGGCGGAGTGGTACGCCAATACTTTCCCTGACCGATACTATCTCGAGGTCCAGGCACACGATTCGCCGGGCCAGAAACGGCTCAACGAGGAGATCTTTCGCCTCGCCGCCGACGCGGGGATCCCGGTCATCGCCACCAATGACGCCCATTTCCTGACGCGGGACGACCACGACGCACACGACGTGCTGCTCTGCATCGGGCTGCAGAAGGAGCGCTCCTCGCGCGACCGATTGCAGTACGACGGAGGGCTGTACTTCAAATCGGCGCCCGAGATAGCCGAGCGGTTTCCGGGACACGGGGAGGTCCTCGAGAATACGCTTCGCATCGCCGACGAGGCGGGGATCCAGTTCTCCAAGCGCTACCACGTTCCCTCCTTCCCGCTCCCCGACGGCGTCGCGACGGAGAACGAGCTGCTCGTGCGGCTGGCGGAGACCGGCGCGCACGAGCGATACGGCGATCCGCTCCCTCCCCCCGTCCGCGAGCGGCTGGATTACGAGCTCGGCGTCGTGACCAAGACCGGCTACGCCGGGTATCTCCTCATCGTCGCCGATTTCATTCGCGCGGCTCGCGAGCGCGGGATTCCCGTGGGGCCGGGCCGCGGATCCGCCGCGGGCTCCCTCGTCGCGTACGCCCTCCGGATCACCGACATCTGCCCGCTCGAATTCGACCTCCTTTTCGAGCGTTTCCTCAATCCGGAGCGGGTGTCGATGCCGGACATCGACGTCGATTTCTGCTTCGAGCGGCGCGGCGAGGTGATCGAGTACGTGCGGCAGAAATACGGGCGCGATTCGGTCGGCCAGATCGTCACGTTCGGGACACTCAAGTCGCGGGCCGCGATAAAGGATGTGGGCCGCGCGCTCGGCTTCACGCCCGCAGAGACCGACGCGCTCGCCAAGCTGGTCCCGAATCAGCCCAACTACTCGCTGACGGTCAAGGAAGCCACACAGCAGATCCCGGACGTCAAACGCGCCTACGCGACCGATGAGCGCTACCGCCAGCTCCTCGATTACGCCATGGCGCTCGAGGGCCTCTCCCGGCATTCGGGGGTGCACGCCGCGGGGATCGTGATCGCCCCGGGTCCGCTCGACGAATACGTTCCGGTCTTCACCACGACGACGACCGGCGCGGGGAGCGGGACGGCCGCTCGCGCGGCGCAGGACGCCGACGAGGCCATCGTGGTGACGCAGTATGACATGAACGCGCTCGAGAAGGCCGGGATGCTCAAGATGGACTTCCTGGGCCTCACGACGCTCACCGTGCTGAGCGATGCGGTGGCGTCGATCGCCGGGCGGACGGGAGAGCGCATCGACCTCGCGCGGATCCCGCGCGACGACGAGGCCACCTACCGCCTCCTGCGGGCCGGACGGACGGCGGGGGTGTTCCAGTTCGAGTCGCCACTGGCGACCGACGTTCTGCGCCGGATGCGCTGTGACCGCTTCGACGATCTCGTGGCGTCGAACGCCCTGGTCCGCCCGGGCCCTCTGGACGCCGGCATGCACAACGTCTACATCCGCCGGAAGCGGGGCGATGAGCCGGTGACGTATGCGTTGCCCGAGCTGGAGCCGATCCTCCACGCGACGTACGGCGTCATCACGTACCAGGAGCAGGTCATGCGCATCGCGCAGCTCCTGGCCGGCATCTCGCTCGCCGAGGCGGATGTCCTGCGGAAGGCCGTGGGGAAGAAGGATGCGGAGCTGATTCGCGTCGAGCTGGGGAAGTTCACGGAGAAGGCGGTGGCGCGCGGCTATCCCAGGCCCGTCATCACCGAGATCGCGGGCCAGATCGAGACGTTCGGGCGCTACGGGTTCAACAAGAGCCACAGCGTCGCCTACTCGATTCTCTCGTATCAGACGGCGTGGCTGAAGGCCCACTATCCGGCGGATTTCATGGCGGCGCTCCTGTCCTCGCAGATCGGGGATACCGACGCGGTCGTGAAGTACATCAACGAGGCGCGCGAGCTCGACCTCGCCGTACTGCCGCCCGACGTCAACGAGTCCCGCTATCGTTTCACGGTGATCGGCGACGGGCGCATCCGCTTCGGGCTCGGGGCGATCCGCAACGTCGGACGCTCGGCGATCGACTCGATCCTGGCTGCGCGCCAGGAGCGCCCTTTCACGTCACTCTTCGATCTCGCGGCGCGGGTGGACCTCCGGCTCTGCACCCGGAGGGTCTTCGAGGCGCTGATCAGCGCCGGCGCGCTCGATGGGATCGATGGTCACCGCGCCCAGCTCCAGCAGGCCCTCGACGGCGCGTTGCAGGAAGCGTCGCTGCGCCAGCACGAGCGCTCCACGGGCCAGCGCTCGCTGTTCGGCGGCCTCGGCATCGGCCCGGTCGCCGATCGGGCGCAGCCCGACGCGGCCGCGACGCCCGCGCTCCCGAACTGTGCTCCGTGGCCGGAATCCGACCGCCTGGCGCGCGAGAAGGACGCACTCGGCTTCTACGCGTCGGGACACCCGCTGGATCCCTATCGTACGGAGTGTGAGCTCTTCGCGACGCACACGATCGCGCAGCTCGGCGCCTGGACGCCGGAGCGCGTCAAGCTGGGCGTCGTGGTGACTGCCATCAAGCGACAGGTCTCCAAGCGCTCGGGCGCCGAGTTCGCGCGTCTGACGGTCGAGGACTTCTCGGGATCCACGGAGGTCCTCGTCTTCCCCGACGCGTGGGCGACGCTGAACGACCGCATCCGCGCGGATGTCCCCGTGCTGCTGGAGGGCGGCTTCTCGAAGCGCGATCAGGGCGGCGAGCAGCCGACCGTCATCGTCGACGCCGTGATGAAGCTCGCGGAGCTGAGAGCCACGGGACGCGTCAGCGTCGAGATTGACCTCGGCGCCATCGGCGCGGGCAGCCCGGCGCTCGCACCGCACGTCATGGCCGACGTCCGCGCCGTGGCCGATGCGCACCCGGGCCCCGCTCCGCTCGAGGCGCGCTGGAGCGATGGGAACGGGACGGGCGCGCGCTGGCGGTCGCGCACCCTCGCCATCTCGGGCTCGGCCGCGGTACTCTCGGACCTCCGCGCGCTACTCGGCCCCGAGCGCGTCCGTCTCGTGCGCGGGAATTGACGCATGGCGACGACGGCGAGCACCCAGGAGTTCGACCGGCCGATCGTCGAGCTCGAGCGCCAGATCGATGAGCTCAAGCGAATGGCCGGGGATCAGCAGCTGCCGATGCAGGACGAGATTGCTCCGCTCGAGCGGAGGCTCACGGAGCTGCGGAGCGAGATCTATCGGAACCTGACACCGTACCAGCGGGTGCAGGTCGCGCGGAGCAGCAAGCGCCCGTTCACGCTCGATTATCTGCGGCTCGCCTTCACGGATTTCATCGAGCTGCACGGCGACCGAGCCTACCGCGACGATGCGGCGATCGTCGGCGGATGGGCGCGGCTCGACGGCGAGACGGTCATGGTGATCGGTCACCAGCGCGGTCGCGACGCGAAGGAGAATCTGCGGCGCAATTTCGGGATGCCGCACCCGGAAGGGTATCGCAAGGCCCTCCGCCTCATGCACCTCGCCGCCAAATTCCACGTCCCCGTGCTGACCTTCATCGATACGCAGGGCGCGTGGGCCGGCCTGGGAGCGGAGGAGCGCGGCCAATCCGAGGCGATCGCGCGGAACCTGTTCGAGATGAATCGGCTGGAGGTGCCGATCGTCGCCACCGTGATCGGTGAGGGCGGGTCGGGCGGGGCGCTCGCCCTCGGGGTCGCAGACCGCGTGTTGATGCTCGAGAACGCGGTCTACTCCGTCATCACGGTCGAGGGCTGCGCCGCCATCCTCTGGAAGGACGGCAAGAGTCCGGAAATGCGGGAGAAGGCGGCGGCGGCGCTCCGGATCACCGCGCAGGACCTTTTCGAGCTGCGCGTCATCGATGAGATCGTCCCGGAGCCGCCGGGCGGCGCCCAGGCCGACCACGAGGTGACCGCCCGCTCGCTCCAGCAGGCGCTGCTCCGCAATCTCGATGAGCTGCGGAACCTCAAGCCGGACAAGCTGGTGCGGCGCCGCCGCGAGAAGTATTTCCGCATGGGCGTCTTTTCCGAGAAATAGGCGGGGGCGCGCTTCAGCGCGCCCCTTATTTGCCCCGCCCTGCGCGATCCGCCCCCACGTGGCGATATTTAGCCGATGCCGCATCTCGTCGAGGTCGCGTTCAAGGGAAACCGGCGAGAGTTCTTCACGTGGGACGCCGAAGAGCCGCCACCGCTGCGCGCGCCGGTGATCGTCGAGGCCGACCGCGGCGAGGATCTGGGCTACATCCACTCTCTGGGAGCCAGCGCCCAGCACCGGTGCGCGGGCTGCAGCCATGGGTGCGGCAGCGCCCCGCCGGCTCGGAAGGCGCGCCGCCTGGCGACGGCCACGGAGGCCGCGCGCGCGCAGGCGTTGCGTGCCGGCCAGGACGAGGCGGCACGTCAGAAGGCGATCGAGCGGGTCAAGGCCCGCGCCCTCGTGATGAAGGTGTCGGACGCCGAGTGGCAGTGGGACCGGAAAAAGCTGACCTTTTACTTCACGGCGGAGCAACGGGTCGATTTTCGCGCGCTCGTCCGGGATCTCGCGACGCTATTTCGCGCGCGGATCGAGCTGAAGCAGATCGGGGTCCGCGACGAGGCGAAGCGACTCGATGGGATCGGCCGCTGTGGACGCCAGTATTGCTCCGCGTCGTGGCTTCCCGAGCTGCGCCCCGTCAACCTCGCGATCGCCAAGGATCAGCGCCTCTCGCTCAACCCGACGCAGATCTCCGGGGCCTGCGGCCGCCTCATGTGCTGCTTGCGCTACGAGCACGCCTTCTACGTCGAGAGCCGGTTGCGCTTCCCGAAAGAGGGGCGGACGGTGCGCACGCTGCGCGGCGAGGAGCGCGTGGTGGCCAACGATATCTTCAACGAGCGTGTGACGCTCCGCATCGCGACCGACACCATTGACGCCACCGACGCCGGAGATGAGGCGCGCAGCATCGCGCTGGAGGAGCTCGATCGCGAGATGCGGGCAGCGGGAGGCGACGGCGGGAGCGAGCGGCTCGGGCCGCCGGAGCGCCCCGCCCCTCCCCCCTCCGTCGATGGGGCGAGCGATGCCGGGGCGATGGATGCCCTGAGCGATGCGGTGCTCGAGCCCGACGGTCGCCCCGATCGCGCACGCCGCCACCGGGGGGGGGACGGCGGCGGGGCGGACGCGGCGGCAACGGATAGCGCGGGGTGGCGTCGATCTACCTGACGACGGCAATCGATTACGCGAATGGCGATCCGCATCTCGGCCACGCGCTCGAGAAAGTCGGCGCCGATGTCATCGCGCGATATCATCGGTTGCGGGGCGACAGGGTCCACTTCCTCATTGGGATGGACGAGCACGGCCAGAAGGTGGCCCAGGCGGCCGCGGCCGAAGGGATGGCTCCGCAGGCCCTCGTCGACAGGGTCGCCGGCCGCTTTCGCGAGACCTGGGCCGAGCTCGGGATATCCAACGACCAGTTCATCCGGACGACCGACCCCGCACACGCGCGCGGCGTCCGGGCGCTGATCGAGACGATCTTCGCACGGTCGGGCGATGACTTCTATGAGCGCGCCTATGAGGGCTGGTATTGCGTCGGGTGCGAGGCATTCAAGACCGAGGCGGAGATCGCCGACGGCCGCTGCGTGCTGCATCCGACGCGTACGCTGGAGTGGGTGGCCGAGCGGAATTGGTTCTTTCGCCTGAGCCGCCACGCGGCGTTCCTGCGGGAGCACCTCACGACGCATCCCGACTTCGTCGCGCCGGCGAGCCGGCGCAATGAAGTCCTGGGCCTGCTCGATCAGGGATTGGAGGATGTGTCGGCATCGCGGGCACACCTGGCATGGGGCATTCCCTTTCCCCGAGCGACGAGCGATGGCGCCCCCCAGATGACGTACGTGTGGTTCGACGCGCTGCCGAATTACCTGACGGCCACAGGGTATCCGGCGCCCGAATTCGCCGAGCGATGGCCCGCACAGCTGCACATCGTCGGCAAGGACATTACGCGATTCCATTGCCTGATCTGGCCCGCCATGCTCCGGTCCGCGGGCCTCCCGCTGCCCGAGCGCGTCTGGGCGCACGGTTTCCTGACCGGGCCCGGGGGGGCGCGCTTCAGCAAGTCGAGCGGGGTGTGGATCGAGTTGCCCGACGCGACGGCGCGCTACGGAGCGGACGCGCTCCGGTATTTCCTGCTGCGCGAGGTCCCCTTCGATGGAGACGGGGCCTTTTCGTGGGAGCGCTTTGATGAGCGCTATACCGCGGAGCTGGCGAACGGATTGGGCAATCTGGCGAGTCGCACGATCGCCATGGTGGAGCGCTACCGTGACGGCATCGTCCCGCAGGGCTCGGACGCCCCCAATGCGATCGATGCGGCAGACGCCGCCGATTATGTGCGCTATCACGCGGCGCTGGACGGCTCGCACGGATATCTCCTGCACGAGGCCCTCCGGCATATCTGGTCGACCGTCGCGCGCGCCAATGAATACGTCGACCGCCAAGCCCCCTGGACGCTTGCAAAGAGCGAGATCACTTCGCAACAACTGGACGACACTTTAGCGACATTAATAAGACAACTTGCCAGACAAGCGGTTCATCTAGCGCCGTTCATGCCGGAACGTGCAAACGAGCTTTGGCGTCAACTGGGTGGACGCGGGTCAGTTCACGCGTGTAGATTCGACGCTGGCATACCGAGCTCAGCAGGATGGCGTGTGACCAAGGGCCCTCCGCTGTTTCCGAGACCGGATCGGCCGTAGCGGCGGGTCGCCGACCCGCCAGGCAACGGCGCGCCCGTGACGGCACACTCATAGCCGGAGTCCGAATGGCGATGTCGCGCAGGCGCTGGACCATTCTCATTGTGCCCCACGGTGTCGATCCCTCCCGGTCCTTTCAGGTCACGGAGCGCGGGGTTCGCCGCGCCGTATGGGGCGCGGCTGGCGGCACAGTCGCCCTGCTGGGAGGTTGCGCGGTGGTGTTGCGCCTGACCGGGGCCCTCGTCCCGCCCGACCGCCAGGCTGCCCGCCTCGTCGCCCAGGTCGCGGATCTGCGGGACACGATTGCCGTCCTCGCGGCGCGGGATGCGCAGATTCGCCTGTTGGCGGGGCTGCCAACGCGCACGACCCAGCCGCCGGATGCCGCGCTGCCGGCCAGCTTCCGGACCGACGTCGATGGACTGATCAGCGAGGCCAATTCCCTCTCCGCCAGCTTCGCCGACGTATCCAGCGCGCTCGAGCGGAATAACGATCGGATGGAGCGCACGCCGTCGATCATGCCGACGGCGGGGTGGCTATCCAGCGAATTCTCCAAGGCCCGATTTCATCCGATCCTGCACGTCGAGCGGCCCCACGAGGGGATCGATCTGGCGGCTCCCTACGGCGCCCCGGTGGTCGCGCCGGCCGGCGGCACGGTCAGTCTGATCACCCGGCAGGTCGGATACGGCTTGGTGCTCGAGATCGACCACGGGAACGGGATCGAGACCAAGTACGCCCACTTGTCGAGCGTCGCCGTCCACGCCGGACAGCGCGTAACGCGTGGCGACCTCATCGCCGCGGTGGGCAACAGCGGGCTGTCGACGGGGCCGCATCTGCACTACGAGATCCACGTGAACGGCCAGGTCGTCGACCCGTTGACGTACGTGTTGCCCGGGGCGATCCCGGATTAGGGGCCGTTCGCGTAAGGGCCGGTCACGCGACACCGGCCCGTACCGTCGTCAATCCGCGATGTTGGCGCCCCCGCGCCGCAGGGGCCGGTCGCGACCGGCCCCTGCTACGGCCCCCCGGGCCGCCTTACGGGCAGGAAATGGTCACGACGTTGTTTCGCGCGATCACCTCGGCGCTGGGAATCGGCATGAGGGTCGCGTGGGTATCCGCGGCGCCCCACGTGGTGTCCACCACGGCCGCCAGCCCATACATCCGGATCGATATCATCCGATCGCCCCCGCCCTCGAGAACCGTCGAGATGCGTTGCTCCCCGAGGACCGCGTCGCGCACCGCGGTGTAGGACGCTGCCGGGGCCGCGGGCGGCAATCCACCAACGGCCGTGCGCACGTCGTTGAGCAGCGTCGTCGCCAGGGCGAAGTTGCCGAGCCCGAGCTGGACCTGCGCGCGGAGCAGCACGAGCTCCTCATTCCGGATGATCGGGATGGGGCTCGAGACGGAGGGGTAGAAGTTGAAGAGGAAACCGGACGACACCACCGCATAGTTCGGCTGCTGCGCGGAGAACGGATTGATCTCGAACTTGTTCTTCCACCTGAGATCGGCCGCCGTGTCCACCGAGGCCACGAATTCATTCAGCACGCGCAATGTGCTCGTGACGATCTCGCCGACCTGATAGGGGTTTGGCAGGTCGCCGGACGACCCGCTGAAGGAGCTGGATACGATAAGGGGATCCGAAAAGCCGCCGGGAGTCGGCGGCACGAGCGCCGCCGGATTGTACAACGCCGACGCCGTGATCGCGCTATCCGCACGCGTCAGCGCCGTGACATCCGGGGTTCCCGGCGTGGTCGGCGTCGGCGCGGTCCCTGCGGCGTTACGCGCGATCGCATAGGCCAGCTCGAGATTGGCCTTTCCGGCGAGCGCGCGATTGAATGACGCGAATGATCCCGCGGTCGTGCTCGGTCCTGGCACCGCCGACACGACACTGAACCCGGCGGGCAGGGTGACGGGGATCGCCGCCCCCCCGGCGTTGAGCTTCACGTTCGCCGAATCCAGGAGTGCGACGATGTACTTCCACACGTCCGGGTTGCACAGAATCGGCGCCTGGACGTTGATGTTGGTGTTGCCGAGGTCGCCGACGGCCACGCCCGACGTGTCCCGGTATTCGGCCAGGTACATGAAGTCGAGCGCTTTTATCGTCTGCATGATCCCGATGATCGTCGACGCGTCCCCCGCGCTATATGCCGGCGTGACACCCGGCACCGCCGCGATGACGGCGTTCGCGGATTTCGCGGCCCGGAATTGATTCGTCCAGCCACCGTTGCCGTAGAAGTCCGAGTTCGGTATGGCCGAGCCATTGCCGCCCCACTCGGTAATGAATCGGTTGTCCGAATTGGTGAAGTTGAGCATATCGCGGGCGAACGAAGTCGACGCGCCTCCGAAATAGCCGACATCGATGCGCGTGGCGGAGAAGACGCCGCCGACGAGGAGCTGAATGCCGCTGACTGTCGCCGGATTGACGGTGGGCGAATTGAAATTCGGAACCACGGAGTCCTTGCACGCCGCGAGTCCGACGAGCGCCGCCGCGGCCACGCCGAGCCCCCAGCGGGTCCGGGCCCCCGCACCCCGGGTCCCCGATCGGCGCCTCGAGGCGATCATTGTATGTGCGGTCATGGTCACAGCCCCAATTCGAGAGAGAAGAACCAACTGCGGGCCGGCGGGTATGGCGTGACATCCTGGTTGCGGGCGATGTCCTCATTGCCAAAGTTGCTGATCTCGGGATCCAGCCCCGTGTATCGGAAACTGGACCAGAGATTCCGGCCGGACGCCGCGAGCCTCACGGTATTGATGCGGCCGCCGGCGATGCTGCTGAACCAATGCGCCGGCAGAGTGTAGGTCAGGGTCACCTCGCGCAGCTTGACATACCCGCCGTTCTCCACATAGGGAGTCAACCCGGCCCCCGCGGCGGCTTGGCGTTTCGCCGATGCGACCGAGTCCGCGAGCAGATACAAGCCGTTGTCGTAGTACGCATTGGTGAGGTCGGCCACGCTGGCCCCGTATTTCCAGTCGAGCAGCGCGTACAGCTGGAACGGGCCCACCGTGAAATCATTCCCCATGCTCATCTGGAAGTTCGGCTGCGCATCGCCCACCTGCACGCCCACGCCCTGCGCGTTCAGGATGCTCTCGTTGGTCATCTCCGAGACCGCCCGTCCCTGAGCGATCTGGAAATTCGAGAACGGCCCGCCGAACTGGACGATGCCGGCGAACTGGAGGGGGGCGGCCTGGATGTTGAACGGACCGACGGGGAGGCTGTTGACTACGCTGTAATTGCGATAGAATGTGAGGTTGTTGATCCACGTGAGACCGTGCCGGGATTGCACGGGTGTGGTCGCCAGCGACAGCTCGATCCCCTGGTTCGTGAACTCTCCCCCGTTGAGCCATTCCTGCGAGAATCCGTAGGACGGGGCCACGCCGGCGAGCAGCAGCGTGTTCGTAATCCGCTTCTGGTACACCGTCGCGCTGAACTGCGCGCGCGAGCTGAACATCGTCGCGTCGAAGCCGGTCTCGATCTCGGTATTCGTCTCCGGCTGCGCGTTGGGATTGCCGACCTGGAGCGCCGGGTAGAGCGTGTTCGCGCCGCTCTGCAGGGCCTGGATCAAATTCGTGTAGCGCACGCCGAAGTTGGGCTCGGTACCCGACCGGCCATACGCAGCGCGTAGCTTCAGCTCGTCGAGGAACCCGACGAACTGCGGTATGCGATAGGCCGCCGAGAATTTGGGATAATAGAAGTACTGGTCGATGCTCCCATCGTTCGTGGTGCGCTGTGCCGTCAGCCCGACCGTCGCGCTCAACCGCTGATTGAGGGCGAGGGCCTGTTCCTGCACGTAGTAGGAAAAGTCCCGCTGCCCCGTCTGGTAAAAGAACGCGGATTGCACCGCGGCGGCCGTGACCGAGTTCTGCCCCGGCGCGAGTAATTGCCCGACGCTATTCGGGTTGATGAGAGACCGCTGGTCATGGGCGAGCCCGGCCGACGTGGTCAGGTCGATGAACGACAATCCCGTAAAGTGGTGGACGGCGTTGAGCGAGAAGTTGAGGTAGTTGAGGTTCGCGTTACTGCTCGTGGCGACGCCGGGCAACGCCTGCGCCTGCTCGATCTGGAGCGTCGGCGGAGCGTAGAGCGCGTCGCGCTGCTGCGCGATATCGGCGCCACCCATGAGGGTGATCTGCAGCGTCTGACTTTCGGTCGTCAGCGGGCGCACCGCGATGCTGGCGCCGCCGACGAAATGGCTGACCTCTTCCGGCGTCTGGATCAGCGCCGCGTCGGCAAAGGGGTTGGCGACGCCGAACGGGTTCGTCGCCCAGGTGCCATCGGCATTCTGCACATCGAGATTGACGAACTGGGGAACCGACGCGAAGGCGTCGTAGGGAGCGACACCGGTGTTGTCGTTGCCGGTGATCCCCCGGCGCGTGAGCGAATGCGTGTAGCTCAGGTTCAGGTTCGCCGTGATCGCCGAGGAGAAGTTCTGCGTGAAGTTGGTCCGGGCGGACTGTTTGTTGTACCCCGTGTTGATCAGGAGACCGTTGTCGTACTTCGTGAGCCCCGAGAGGTAATAGTTGGTGTTGCCGCTCTCCGTCGACCCCCGCACGCTCACGTCGGTCTCATACGAGAGCTCGCCGCCGCCGAACAGCTCCTGCTGGAAGTCGTGGTTCCCCGTGTACACGGAACTGATGAACGCCGCGCTCTTCCCGATGTTCGCCCCCCAGGCCTCCGCACTCGCGAGGGTCGGGAAACTCCGGAAATCCAGCGTGTTCGCGGGAGTGAAGGTGCCGACCCGCTGCACGACATCCCATTTCGCCCTTCCCGGCTCCCCCTTCTTCGTCGTGATGACCACGACACCCGAGGCGGCCTTGGCTCCATAGATGGCGGATGCGGATGCCCCCTTGAGTACCTCGATCGATTCGATGTCGTTCGGGTTGAGATCGGCGAGGCGGTTCGGGCTGTTGTCCTCGGAATCCTGATAGATATGGTTGTCGTTCGCGCCCGTGATGGCGTCGGCTCCCGAGTTGATCGTCTGATTATCGAGAATCACCCCGTCGATCACGTAGAGCGGCGAGGCGTTCGCCTCGATCGATGTGATCCCGCGAATCTGGATCTGCAACCCGCCGCCGGGCGCCCCACCGTTGTTCGTCTCGATGATCGCGCCGGGGATCTTGGCCTGGAGGGCGTTCTCGAGGGTCGGTGACGGAACGCGGTTGATCTCATCGGTGTTGACGACGGCCACCGCGTTGGCGGAGTTCTGCGACGAGATCGTCGTGGCCACGCCCGTGACGACTTGCGTCTCGAGCTGGAGCACGTCCTTCGTCAGCGTGACGGTGACCTCCGGTACCTCGCCCGGCTGGATCGGGACCACCTTTTGGTGGAATCCAATGCGCCGGACCGTCAGGCTGGTGACGTTTGCGGGCACCAGAAACGCGAACGTGCCGCTGTCCGTCGTCTGTGTGCCGTAGGGGGTGCCTGTGGCCAACACCGTGGCCGCCGGTATCGGCGCGCCTCCCTCGGCATCGACCACGCGGCCGGTGACTCGGTGCTGCTGCTGCTGGGCCTGGGCGGCGCCGGCGACCACTCCGAGGGCGATCGCGAGGACCGCCGCAGACACGGCCCACCGGCCCGTACCGAACCTTCTACCTTCATCGCGTGAGATCACGGCTCCTCCTATGCACGACGGATGGACAGCTGGTACGCTCGGTGCGGGCCGCGCGCTCACGGGATCGTGGGGTCGCACGCGACGAAATTCGGGTTGGGATTGGTCGTGCTCGGTGTCGGAAATTCCAGCGTCGGCTGCAGGCCCGGTCCGACCGGATACACGTCGCCCGTGACGAAGCTGAACGGCGCCGCGTTGTACGGCGCGCGCAGCATCCGCCGCCAATCCCCGAGCCGGTGTCCGGTGACGTAATTCCAGTACGCCCGCTCCTTCAGCAGCTCGAGCATCTGATCTTTGGGCGACGCCGCCGCGCTATCGCCAACTGGAGGCAGCCCTATGCCAGCCCGAAGGGTATTCATGATCGTCATCGCTCCGGCATAATTCCCCGCGAAGATGTCCCCTTCGGCCACGATCAGCTGCGCTTCGGTGTAGTTGCCGAGGACCATGCTCAACGTCGGAGTCGGGTATTTCTGCTGGATGAAGAATGGCGTTTGCCCGTTCTCGGACGCGGTTGCGCTCAAGGTGGACGGCACCCGCGGGTCCAGCGAGTCCGTCACGAACGGCAGCCCGGTCCCGTTCTTCAGATTGGCGACGCTGAACGACTGACTGTTGACCGTGTAGTTCCACACACCGCTTTCCTGGCGCAGCGTGTTGGCCGATTCGAAGATCGAATAGCTGAACGTCGGCGCGACCGTAGCCGCGGTGTCCGCCGCCAGCGCCACCTGTCCCAGATCCAGCAGCGCCCGCGCCGTGCCGACCGTCGCGAGACCCGTCTGTATCGGGAGCAGCGCCGCGTCGGCCGCCGCGGTATCGGTCGCGATGACGTGCTTCGCGAGCGCGAACTCCGCGATGGCGGTGTCGAGCATCTGGGCCGTGGTGAGGAACGGGCTGTTGATCACGGCGCCGGTCGCGATGTCGATCAGGCTGAACGGCTCCCCCGAACACCAATGCTCGGCCACGAGGATGTACACATACGCGTCGATGTTGTACATCTCCGCGGCCCCCTCCGCGGTCGGTCCGTAGAGGGCGAACTGGGCCAGCGCACGGCGCGCATCGTTGTGCGCGGTCCCGAGGTCCTGGAAGATGCCGTTGACGCTGAGATTGGTCGGGAGCGCGAGTCGTTGGTTCAGGGCGTTTCGGGTCGGAAAGGTATCCATGTCGAGGAATTCGTCCGTGAAGATCGCGCCCATATCCGCGATCCCCTCGTGCCCGTTGTTGGCAACATCCGCCGCGCCGGTGAAGGCGACCGCGAAGTCGGAGAGGGCGCCGGCCTGCAGGTACGGAAGGGCGCTGACTCCTGTGGCCGACCCCGGTGTCGCAACGTCGGGGTCCCTGACGACCAGCGGTTGTCGCGCGTCGCACGCCACGAGGAGCATCGCCACGGCGACCGCGAGTGCGCTCGCGTACATGCCGCGCGTGAGAGCAGTCGAGTTGGAGGTCATGGCGATCACCAGGAGATGTTGAAGCGGGCGATCCATTCCCGCAGGAGTGGCTGGTCGTAGAACTGCTGCGTGATGTAGGGGAGCGGGGAGCTGACGTTGCTGAACGTGCTGTAGCTCACCTCGGGGTCGAGCCCCCGATACGGCGTCCACGTCGCGAGGTTGCGCCCCGAGAGCGTGAGCGACACGTTGCGCCCTCCCAGATAGCGCCGGGACCACGCATCCGGCGCCATGATCGTGAGCGAGACCTCGCGCAGCCTCCAGAACGATCCGTTCAGGATGTAGCCATACTCCGTTCCGGGGCCGCCGTAGGCCGCGCTGCTGAACGCCACGGCCGCCGCCTGGTCCTTGAGCGTTGCGTGCGGATCGTTGCACTCCTGGCCGACGAAGAACGCCCCGCACCGGAACGCGTCGCCGCCGTCGTATACCGTGGCCCCGTCGCGGCGGTCGAAGAGCGCATTGATGCGGAAGTACTTGAGGACGCGCAGCGTCGGCGAGAAGGAGAACTCATCCCGCGGCCCCGGCTCGCCGACCGGGACGGGCTTCGTCCCGTACGTGATCTCGTTGGGCTCGATGATTCCGTCGTGGTTGAGGTCCGAGTACGTGTAGGGGATGGCGTAGTACTCCCCGATCGGCTGGCCCGCCGCATCCTCCTGAACGACCGCGCCGGAGATCCCGTTGGAAATGGGCGTCGGGGGCAGCGTGCCCTGATTCACCAACTTGCTTCGCTCGATCGCGGCGGTGATCCCGAGGTCGAAGGACACGAATCGCGTCGTGAAGATGTTCCCGTTCACAGCCGCCTCGAGCCCCCGGTTGTCGATCTGGCCGAGGTTCTCGTTCTCGGCCGGGGGCGCGATGCCAATCGTGCCGACCGAGATGTCGAGCGGGACGGCGAATATGAGATCGCGCTCCGTCCGGTCGTACGCCGTGGCAGTCAGCGTGAAACGCTCGTGGTCAAAGCCGACATCGATGCCGGTCTCATATTCGGTCGACCGCTCCGGCTTGAGATTCGAGTTTCCCAGCGTGTTGGGAACGAGGCCCGTCTGATTCGCCGCCCCGTTGAGCAGGTAGGCCGAGGACGTAAACGAGCCGTCCGCGAGGCGGAACGCCGGCTCGCGCCCGGATTGGCCGCCGGCGATCCGGAACCGCAGCGAGCTCACGACATCGTTCTTCGGCCAGAAGCTCTCGTCGCTCACGACGTAGGAGATGCTGCCCGACGGATAGAACGCCGTGCTGTTGTTCACGCCGAACGCGCTGTTCCCGTCCAACCGGCCGGCCAGCGTGACGTACAGCAGATCCCGCCACGCCACCTGTTCCTGGAGGTAACCGCCGATATTGACGATGTCCGTGTTCACTTCCGTCGTCGCGAAATTGGAGGACGCCCCCGCGAGCGAATTCGTGCCCGGGAGCAGCCCTTGACCGGATCCGGTCAGACCGTGCAGTGTCTCGTCGACCCACTCGCCGCCAAACGCGGTCGTCCCTTTGAGCTGCGAGCCGAGCGGGATCCGGTACTTCGCCTCCAGGGACGCCGACCCGGTATAGGTGAACACATCGTTGTTCCCATCGTTCGCCAGCCCCGTCGGCTCGACGAAGGGCACGAGAAACTGGGATTCGAATTCCGTGTCGAAGATCGTCGCGTAGTCCATCCCGACGGTACCGTGCGCGGACAGCCACGGCGTCATCCGCCAAACCCCGTTCCCGCCCACGGTCAGGCGATCGACGTTCTCGTGCGTGGGAATCTGAGCCAGCTCGTCCGGCGTCGACCCTGAGGCGAACCCGGGACTGCTCGGGAACGGCGACGCCAGCATCGCGTTCGCGAACGGCCCCTCGAGCGAGTTGTCACCCTGCGTGATGTCGACCCGGCGCTGGGTGTAGGCCGCGGTGAAGTTGAGGTCGACCACCGAGATCGGCTTGATCGTGAAGGCGCCGGTGACGTGGGTCCACCGGTCGCCGTTCTGGGCCAGGATCCCCTGTTGGCGGTCCCAGTTGGCGCCCACATAATACGTCGTCAGCTGGTTGCCGCCGCCGACGCTGAGACCCGTGCCCTCGTCGTATCCATGGATGATGGGGACGAAGAGATTCACCATGTTGGTATCGAACGCAGGCGTCGCACCCAATGCGCCGTCCGCGCCCACGCACGCCCCCGCGTACTCGAAGATCAGCGGGCAGGTCCCGCCCCCCGCGGCCGGCCGCCCCCATTGCGCCGGATAATTCGTCTGGTCCCTCAGCGCCCCCGCGGTGGCGAAGAAATTCCAGCTCGAGTGGGAGTCGACCGATCCGTGCTTCGTCGTGATGACGAGCACCCCGTTGGCCGCTTCCGTGCCGTAGAGCGCGGCGGCCGCCGGTCCCCGCAACACCTCGACATTCTCGATGGACTCGAAGTCCAGGTCGTCGAACCGGGAGATCCCCTGCCCACCGACCCCGCCGATGTCGTTCAGGCCGTCCACGGCGTTGTCCGACCGGATCCCGTCGACCACGATCAGCGGCTCGGTGCTCAACGTCGTGCTCCCGACGCCGCGGATCGTGATGCGCGACCCCGTGCCGACAATACCCGAGTTCTGCTCGACCGTGAGTCCCGCGATCCGCGAGTCGAGCATCTCCGATAGGTTCGTGATCGGCGCCTTCTCGAGCGAATCCGGGGTGATGAGACCGATAGACGCCCCCACCTCGCGCGCGGCCGCGGCCGCGATCGCCGTGCCCTGCACGACTTGCATCTGGAGGGTGACCGCGGTCGCGTTGACGGTAAAGTCGACCGTCACGCTGCCCCCGGCCGGGATCGTCGCCGACCTGCTCGCGGGCGCGAATCCCAGCCGATTGACCTGAACTATCTGCGCGCCGCTCGGGACGCCGGTCAGGCGGTAGTGGCCGTCGGCGCCGGTGCGGGCGGTGGCTCCGCTCCCGACGACGCGCACGAGCGCGTTCGGCACAGCCGCGTTGTTCGCGGAATCAGTGACCGAGCCGACGACCGTCCCGGTCCCCGGCTGCAATTGCGCCCCGGCCGCGGCACCCGCCGCCCCCAGAGCAATCACCCACGCGAACCCTGCCACTACAACCCCGACCCCGCCCTGCCACAGCCACCGCCTGCCGCTGACATCGTGTGAGACCACGAGTCGTCCTCCCCCTGCGGGTCACCTCTGGATGGGCTCCATCGCCAACGCGCGGTGGTCCCGGATTCCGGGTGCGCGCCCGCCAATTGTTACCCGACGCACGGCGCTTGTCAAGAACTGATCACGGCGCCGTATCGCGGCCGCACATGTCCTGTTATTATCCCCTTGCTTCGCGCGGTTCGCGTAGCCGGCCTGGGCGGCCGGGTCGCGGCCGGCAGAGCGTGACCGGCGTGAGCATCCGCGCCGGCCAAATGGTCGGGGCTACCTATCTATCAGTGGATCCGCCAGCGGCGGTGCACTGGGCGCCAGGCGCGCGTCAAGGATCGGCCTCGCCGGAAACGACAGGGCGGTATGCCGGCCCGCACACCGGCAGATCCTCAGGTGCCCGGCTTCGCGAACTCCACTTTCGGTGCTTCCTGGGCCGCACCCGTCGCGGTGAAGTACGTGCGCGGCTTCGACCCCAGGACCCTGGCCGTCAGCATTTGTGGAAACTGCCGGATGTAGGCGTTGTACTGCTCCACGGCCCCGTTGTAATCGCTGCGGGCGACTGCGATCCGGTTTTCCGTGCCGCTCAATTCGTCCTGCAGGCGAAGAAAGGCCTGGTCGGATTTGAGCTGCGGATAGGCCTCGGTCACCGAACGGTTCAGGATCGCGACCTGGGCGCTCAGCTGCACGTTCGCGTTCGCCATCTTCTCGGCGTCGTGCGTCTGGATCGCGGAATCGAGCCCAGCTCGGGCCCGCGTGACATCGGTGAACACCGCCAGCTCCTGGTTCGCCTGTCCCTTGACGGTGTTGACCAGATTGCCAATCAGGTCGCTCCGCCGCTGCAGCTGTACTTCAATGTCATGCTGCGCCTGCGTCGCCTGCTCGTCGTACCGCTGAATCGTGTTGTAGCCGCACCCCGCGACTACCATCGTAGCGATCAACGCGATCGCCGACCGCCGCGCGGACCGTGAACCGGCCACGCCCCTTTCGATTGACATGCAGTCCGCTCCCGCTGGCGTTCTGAGGTCCTTCGATCAGCTCCCGCGAAAGGTCAAGTATACCACGTAGCGGCCGGGTGCGACGGAGGCGCTGTCCTCGGGCGCGAGGCGCCACGCCTGGGCGACGCGCTCGTTCAGGCACCGATCGACCTGCGCACCGGGCGGGGCATCCGACCAGCGGGCGGCCGCTACGTGCGCATTGGCGACGGCGCCATTCGCCACTGTCACCAGGACGGCGATCCCCCCCTGGAGCGTCGGATCGGCCTTCTGCCCGAACTCCTGGAAGCAGAACTGCGACACCGCCTTCTCCCGCGTGACCGCTCGACGCAGCGGGCCCGGGGCTTCGCGATAATCGAGCGACGGCGCGATCGGCGGCGCCGTCGTGGGGGGAGGGGCCGGCGGCTCGGGGACGGCGGCGGGCAGGGCCGCGTGCAGGTGTGAGAGATCGGCATTGGCCGTATCCGGCCGAGGTGCGGCCGCCAATGTCTCGGGAACCGCCACAACGCTACCCGGTGTCGCGGTGTCGGCCGCGCCCGCGCTAACGCCGTGCGAGCGCCTCGAGCACCCGCCAAGGAGTGCCCACGCGATGATCGCCGCGGCGATTGTCCCGCCCGATCGAAGGCCGTACCACCCTCTGCACCCTCTGTGCCGCATGCGCCGACCCTCACCAGTCCGAGCCCCCGCCGCCACCCGAAAAGCCCCCGCCGCCCCCAAAGCCACTGAACCCTCCTCCGCCGCCGCCACCCCATCCTCCCCCACCCCCACCGGCGCCCCACCCGCCTCCGCCGAAGGGAATGAAGATCGGCAGGCAGCCCCGCGGCCCACCCCCGCGGCCGCGCAGCCGACTCAGCAGGAGGAAGACGACAAACAGGAGAAAAAACAACGCGAATGGCGACAGTCCGCCCGTGCCGGTCCCCGAATCCTGCACCTCGCGGGCCAGCGGCTCCTCCGTCGCGGCCAGGGCGGTGTCGATCGTGAAATGAAACTCGTCGGCGAAGCGTTGCGCCGTACGGTACGTCACGAGCTCGATCCCGGTCCCGTAATCCCGACTCCGGAAATACGGCGTGGCTTCGCGGCAGATGTCGCCCGCGTCGCCATCGGTGATGAAGCCCTCCGTCCCACGCCCCGTCGCGATGAAGCAATGCCCGCGCCCATCGGAGGACGTCTCCTTCGGGACGACCAGGATCACCGCCCCCGCGTTCCGCGTCGGGTCGCCGGGCGCGCCGATCTTGCCGACTTTCCATTGCCGCCCGATCTCCAGCGCGACATCGGCGCTCGCCCGATCGCCAATGTCCGGGAGCGTGACGACCGCCATCTCCCCACGGGATTTGGTGCGTACCTCCGTCGCGATCTGCTCGATGTGGGCGGCGTTCGGCGCCGGGATCACGTGCGCGAAATCATTCACCAGGCCGACGGGCGCCGGAATCGTCACCGCGTCCGCCCCCCTCCTGACCGGGGCCGCTCCCTGCGCGCGCGCCGCGCCACTCACGACGGCCGATCCGATGGCCGATCCGATGGCGCACGCGGCGGCGGCTCCCATCGCGAACGACGGGAGCCGCCGGATCACGCGCTGTCGGACCATCCTAATTCGTGAAATTGAACGAGAATTCGTACGTGCCCGCGCCGCCGGCCGCCGACGGGAAGCTCCATGCGCGCACCTTGTCCAGGATGCAGCTTTCCGTCGCCGCTACGCCGCTTCCGGCCCACGTCCGGTCCGGGAGTGTCGCCGCCTTGATGCTTCCCGCGACATCGATCGTCAGCGACAGCGTCACGCTGCCGGCCAGGCTGGGGTTCACCTTGAGGCCGTACTCCTGGTAACAGAATCGGAGCTGCGGCTCGTGCTCGCGGACCGCGTTGCCCAGGGCGCTGGCGTCACGCCCCGGACTGCCCAGCGGCGCGCCGGCCACCGCGCGGGGCGCCGATACCGCGACGCCCGCGTGTCCGATCCCCGCGCCGGCCCCCACCGCGCCGACCGCGCCGATCCCCTCGCCGGCCTCGACCCCCGCGATGCCCGTGCGGCCGGGGGTCCGAACGCCCGCGCCGCCCTGGCCGTACGCGAGCACCGTCTTTCCGCCGTTCATTCCGCCTGGCGCCGACGCCCCGCTCGCGTGCACGTCCACCCCGCGGAGCACGTTCGATACATCCCCGACCGGCCCGTTGCCCGCCTGCGGCGCGGCGCCGAACGCGGCTCCGATCTGCGCCACGTGCAGCGCTTCGCGCGCCTTCGCCCGCTCCGCGGCCGCCTCTGGCGAGGGGGCGGCAGGCTTGGGTGCCGGGGTGGGCACGGGCGCTGCGACTGGAGCGGGCGGGGGCGGCGGAGGCGGCGGCGCCTCGAAGCGCACCTCGATCGGTCGCTCCTCGGGGGGCAGCAAATGCGACGCGCTCGTCGCTGGACCGTACACGACGAGCAGAACCCAGAGAACGCCCAGCACGGCCGACACCAGCCATGACCCGATCATGACCCGGCCCTCTTCGCTCGCGAGCTCGAACCGCAGCGCGCGCGAGAGGCTGGTCTCGAGCGCGTTGCGCGATCCCGGGCCGCCGCCGGCCGGAGCGAGGTCAGGCGGCATCTTCGGCCCGGCGCACCTGGAGCGAGATGTTGATGAACCCGGCCAAGCGCGCCGTCTGCATGAGTCGTGACAGCAGATCGTACCGCATCGTGTGGTCCGCCTGGATCGCGAGCGGTGCGATCAGCGCCTCCCCGACGGGCCGCCCGAGCGCCGACCGTATCGAATCGGCCTTCACACGCAGCGCCGCGTACAGCTGTGGGATCACGAGTGGCTCACCCGGCATCGTCGACGGCGACGCGGCCGCCTCCGCCGTTCCGACCACGAGCCGTCCCCCGAGCGTCAGATCGCTCCCCACGCCCAGAGTCAGCTGCTGCAGCGCATAGTTGCCGACGTGCGATTCGGGCAACGTAACCCCCGCGGCGACCGGTGCGAGCTCGCCGACCGTGATCGTCGTCAGCGCGAAGAAGACGACCGACACGAAGGTGTCGACCAGCGGAACGAGATTGATCTCCGTGATCTTGAATTTGGCGAACTGCCCCGCGCGCCGCGACTCCCGCGCCGCCCGTGCGCGCCCTCCGCTTTGCCGGCTCATGCTACGGCTGTGCCCCCGTGGGGGCCGCGGACGCCACCCGCGCGTGGGTTCCCAGCGCCACGCTGCCGAAGCGCGCGAGCTTGATCCGGTCGAGCACGTGGATCAGGTCGTCGTAGCTGAGGTCGTCCGACGGCACCACCAGGACATCGTCGTTCTGCGGATACCGGGTCCTGATGTCGGTCATGACACCCTGCAGGGAGTCCAGCGCCAGGGGCGTCAGGCCGTGAATCTCCCGGTGGAAACCACCCTCCGCCGTATGCTCGATGATGAGGCCACCGGATGCGACGCGAACGGCGAGCAGGAGATTGAGCGACTGATCCGCGTTGCGCGCGCGAGCCTCCTCCGCCGTCACCACGACGGGCGGCAGCGACAGATCGAACGCCGTGAGTGCCGCGAGCGTCTCCCCCTGGTACGTGAGCAGGCTGAAGAAGACGATCGAGGTCAGCACATCGATCAGCGGCACGAGATTGATCCCCCCATGGCCGAGCGACGATGTCGCCCGCTCGGCGCGGCGGAGTCGCGCGCGGTGGAGGCGGGTGGCCGGCACGCGCTCAGACGGGGGTGAGACGCACGTCGGGCCGATCGACGAGCGCGTTGATGAGCCGTACCGAGAACTCGTCCATCTCCTCGAGGATCTGCTCGGCCTGCGCCGAGAGATACGAGTGCCCGATGACCAGTGGGATGGCCGTCGCCAGGCCGAACCCGGTCGCGTTCAGCGCGATCGCGATCCCGGCCGCGAGCTTCTCCGCCCGCTGCGCGGCGGACACGTCCGCCACCGATGCGAACGCGCCCTTCAGCCCGTAGATCGTCCCGAACAGGCCGATCAGCGTCGCGACGTTCGCGAGCATCGGCAGGTACTGGAGGCGCCGCGTGATCCGCGGGATGATCGCCAGCGCGGCCGCATCCGACACGGTCTGCAGGTCGCCCTCGTCGCGGCTCCTGCTGCGCAGGATCAGCAGTCCGACCTGGGGCAGCGCCGCGCGGGAGGCGGCGCAGAGACGGACGGCGTCGTCGACCCGGCCGGCCCGCACGAGCTGCATGATCCGATCGATGAAGGCGGGCCCATTGATGCGCGAGCTGATCCCGATGACGATGAAGCGCTCGATGAAGATCGACAGGCCGGACAGCGCGACCACGAGGATCACGTACATGACCGGTCCGCCGTTGCGGAACCACTCGAGAAGCCCTTTCAGAAAATCTGGCATTACCGCTCCTGTGGCGGGGCGTGTTGTAGGGGGGACGACGCAGCGGGCGCGGGCGCCACGGGCGGGGACGCGCCGGGCGCAGGGGGTGGAAGGGGCGGCGGAACGATGCTATACGGCGTGCGCAACGCCGACTCGAATCCGCGATCGATGAATGTGGTATCCAGGGCGCTCGCCGGGAACGTCGGGAGCACGCGCGGGCGCACCGTCACGACCTGGGGCACCGGGGCCTGCGCGCGGATCTCGAGCACCTCAGGTCGCCCTCCCGCCGGTCGATGCGTCGGGGCGGCCGTTTGCGGCTGAGCCGGGGGGGCGCCCCCTCCGTTCTGCGCGGCCGCCGAGCCGCAGGCGAGCGCCACGGCCAGTGCCACGCCGAGCGCCACGGTGAGCGCCGCCCGCGCGAGGCCGGCTATCCCGCGGCCCGCGCGGTCACAGATCATGGGGCACCTCGCCTGTCGTGACGGCCGCGCGCGCCCGGTCGACCCAGACGTTGGTGAAACCCTCTTCCGTCGCCTTCGCGAGGAGATCGGCCCACGTCGCCTTCGCCTGGTCGTAATACGCCGCCGCCTGCTGCGCGGCGCCCTGCTGCGCCGCAGCGCGCTCGGCGTCCGTGAGCGACGCGGGCAGGTGCACGTCGCGCAGGAAATCGCCGTAGGCCCACTGCGCGGCCCCGATATAGAAGGTCGCGGCCGACAGCAGCTCCGGGTCGCCCGAGGTGATCGCCTTCGAGAAGTCGCGCGAGAGCGCGGCGAGGAGCTCCTGCTTCCGCGCGCTCGCACGCTTGAGCCCCGCGGCCGTGAGCTGCGAGCGCGTCGCAATGACGAGCGCGATGGCCCGGTAGCTGTGAAACTCGGTCACACCCGTCGCAAAGGCCGCCTGCCCCGCCTGGCGCGCGCAGCGCGGCTGCAGCTCCTCCGGCGGCGATGACCGGCATAGCGCGGCCAGCTCGACCCCCGCCGCCGCCGAATCTCCGTGCGCCTGCAGCAGGTTCATACGGTACACCCGCGCGGCGCCCGCGCGCGCGTCGTCCGGAAAGCGCGCCGAGAAGGTGCCGTACGCGCGGGCCGCTCCCACCGTGTCACGGGCTTCGAGCTCGGTCGCGGCGGCATTGTACAACGCGTCGTGTGCGCGGGCATCCTTGGGATAGTCTGTGGCAAAACGCTCGTACGCGGCCGCCGCGTCCGCCTTGCGCCCGAGGGAGTCGAGTCGCACGGCGAGTCGGATCTCGGCGTCCGCCCGACCCGGCCACGTCGGATTGTCGGCGACCTGCTGCTGCAGCGACTGGATCGACTCGGTCGAGCGACCCGACTCGTTGAGGAGATCCGAGAGCAGTGTTTCGTACTGCAGCCGGAATTTATACGCGGGGTAGTCGCGGATGAGGCGTTGCGCGAACGCGATCGCCTGATCCCGTGCTGCGGTGGCGCCCGCGCTATCACCGCGCTCTCGCGCCGCGCTGTCCGCGATCCGCTCCGACTCCACCGCATTGCGCAAGGCGTCGGCCCCGCCCGCCGTGCCCGGATTGCGGTCGGCATAGGGCAGATACACCTCGCGCACGGCCTGCTCGTACTTTCCGGCGCGCACCAGGCTGTCGGCGTAGGTCGACGCGGCCGCCGTCTCGACGTGCCGGAGCGAGTCCGCGAGCGTCCGCCGCCCGGAGCGCGACGCAACGCCCGCCGCCGTGTCCCATTGCGCCTGCGCCTCGGCGTAGTGTCCTTCCCTGTACAGGGCGTCGCCGATGAGCTTGGCCGCGGTCGGCGTGTACGGGTCGCCCGGGTACTGCTGGACGTACGTGCGGAAAGTCGCCGCGACCACGTCCCACCGCCCCGCCTGGGACGCGCGCCGCCCCTTCTCGATCAGGGCGTGGCGCGCCACGTCGCTGGCCGGATAGCGCGCGGCGTACCGATCCACGGCGGCAAACAGCGAGTCCTGGGTGTCGCGGTCGCTCGTGTCGCGCGCCAGCGCCGAATCGTACGCGACGATCGCGTTCTGCGCCGCGACGCGCGCCGACTCGCGCAGCTCCGGCGTGCCGGCGTCCGCCGTGGCCAGGGCCGCGCGCGTGTATTGCACCGCGGCGGCCGCGTAGTCGCCGGCGCCGAAGAGGGCCTCCGCGTAGTACCGCGTCATCACGGCCGCGCTGTCCGCCGTCCCGTAGTCCGACAGGTACCGCTGGGTCAGTGTGACGGCGGCCGCGTAGTGCGTCCGCCGATCCACCACCGGTGCCGGATGCGCGCCCGCCGGATGGGCGCCCGCGGGAGACGCCCCTTGGGCCACTGCCAGCTCGTACTGCGCCGCATCCCGCAGGATCTGCTCCCGCATCGCCGCGGCCTGCTTCGCCAGCTCCGGATGCGACGCGGACCAGTTGAAGCCGGGCGCGAAACGGTCGACGAACGCGAGGCGCGCCGCCTGCGCCTTGTCGGGCTCGAGCGTCCGGTTCTGATAGATGTCGATCACCTCACGCTGCGCGGAGAGCGCCCCCGTGTCGCCGGGCGCCACGTCGAAGAGCTCCTGATACGCTGCGACGGCGCCGGGGAAATCGCCCTGATCCCGCAGGCGTGCGGCGATCCGCCGCAGGACCTGAATCCGGTCCGCCGTATCGGGGCGCGTGGCGAAGTACCGCTCGGCCGCCGCCGCGCCGCCGATCTGCGTGAAGGAGACGGCCATGTACTCGACGGCCTCCCCGCGCAGGCCCAGGCGGGCCTGCCGGTCGGGCGGGAGGCTGTCGTACGCATCGACCAGCCTGGCGAAAACATCGACGGCCTGCTGGTACCCGTCGGGGTGCTCGCGCGACGCGCCGCTGTAATACGACCAGCCGAGCTTGTACAGCCCCAGCAGATACAGGTCGCCCGCGTGCGGCGCGTTAGCCACATCCCGCTCGTAGGCTTCGGCCGCCTGAGCGAACAGCGCCCGTCGCGCATCACCGCGCGCGGCGCTCGCCAGCTCGAACCGCGCATCGCCGAGCCGAAAGAGCGCCTCGGCGCGGTAGGGCGACGAATCCCGCGCCGCGACCAGCTCGAACGGCGGGATCGCTTTCTGAAATTGCCTGTCGAACGCATACAGCGTCCCGAGCGTGTAGGCGACCGCATCGATGGCGGGGAACTGCGGGTACCGCCGCACGAGCTCCTCGAGACGTGCGATGGCCGGGCCGTAATCCGGGCTGCCCGCGCCGCCCGTGGCGCCGCGTTGGGCGGCGGCGAACTGGGCATCCGCGCGCCGCGCGAGCAGCTCGCCGATCTCGTGCAGGGCGACGGGCCGGCCGGGACTCGCCGGGTACCGGTCGAGCACGGTTGCGAGACGCCCGATGGCCGAATCGCGATCTGCCGGCGCGACCGTGTCACCGCGCGCGAGGACCGCCTGAAAGGCGGCGTGCGCCGCGCCGAAGTCCGCCGCCTCACGATCGCGCGCCAGAGCCGACCGGACGCCATTCCGGCGCACGGTCAGATCCCGCTCCACGACCGGGGCCAGGGCGGCGATGGCGGCGCGTTGCCGCGCCGTGGCGTCCACCAACGTCACGCGCTCGGCGCGCGACACCGAATCCGAGCCTCCGGCCGGCAGGTGCGCGATGGCCGTGTCGATCGCGGCCACCGCGGCCGCGCCCGTACGCTCCACGTCGCTCATGAGGGCGCGCGTGGCGGCGGCGTGCGCGAGCAGCGAATCGCGCAGGGCGAGCGTCGGGTGCCGCGCCAGGACGCCGGGCAGCCCGCGCTCGATGGCATCGGCCACGCGCGCGTATATCGCCGCCGCGGCGCTCTCCCGGGCAAGCACCGCGCGGTCGTCAGCCGTGATCGCTGGCTCCAACACGCGGCCCATGCTGTCCGCCGCGGCGCCATTCTCTACCGCGAGCGCGCGCAGCGAGGCGACCTGCTCGGCGAAGATCCCGCGTACGCGGTCCTCGGCCGAATCGAGCGCCGGGGTAAGCCGCGCGACGGAGTCCGTGATCGCCTGCACGCCCGCGCTCATCCCGGCGATGCTGTCGCTCGCCGCCAGGACGAGCGCGCGCTGACCGCGCATGATCGCCGCCTGGGCGGCGGCGCTCGCCCCGAGAGCGTCGACGGCGTCCGCCGCTCGCCGCTCGTCCAGGTCGGCACTGCGCAGCGTCTCGATCGCGCGCGCGAGCGCCGTCCGCACGGCCGGACTGTCGGCCACGAACAGCGCCGCGCGGGCAAACACCGCGTTGGCGCTATCCAGCCGCGCCATCACGGCGCGTGGCGCCAGGACATCGAACGTCGGGACCGGCACGCCGGTCGGGTCCCCCGCCTCCGCGCGGACCGCGCCGAGGGCGTTGCGCTCCGTGGCGGCCGCGCCGGGCGGCGCGAGGACCTTCGCGCGCGACAGCGCCGGTCCGTCCACGAGCAGCGCATCCGCGGTCCGCGATGCGATGAGAATGCGCGCCGCGGTCGCCGTGGCCGCCTCCCGCGTGACGGCATCGAGGGCCCGGCCGGCCGAGTCCGCGACCGTGGCGAACGCCCTCTCCGCACCGGCGGGATCGCCCGCTTCGAGCATGAGCTGTGCCGCGAGAAAGGAAGCCTCGCGCCCCTCGGGAAGGTCCGGGTAGTCGCGCGCCAGATCCGCGAGCGCGGCACGCGCCTGCTCGGTAGCGCCGGCGCGGCCGAGCGCGAGCGTCCGCGTCCACCGGGCCTGCGGATCCGCCGCGCTCGCCGGCCCAATGGTGCCGGCGAACGCCGCCGCGCTGTCGTAGACGCCGGCATCGTACGCCATCTCGGCGCGCCGGAGCTGCGCCCGATCCGTCGAGTCCGCGTGCGACAGGGTGTGAGCGAGCAGGTCGCTCGAGACGCTGTCGCGATGCATGAGGAGCTCGATGCGCACGAGCGTCGCCAGCGGCCCCTCGCCGGCGATGGCGAGCATCCGGTCGCCCGTGGCGCGGAGGCTGTCGCCCATGCCGAGCGCATCGTAGCACTCGGCGAGCAGGAAGAGCCGGTCGGCTTCCCCGCCGCGCGGGAACGCTTCGCCCCCTCCGCTGCACAGGAGCAATTTCCCGCCTCCGGCATTCGTCACGTCCTCCTGGCAGTTCGGCACCGACGCCGCGGCCATCGGGCGGCGCACGGGCAACGGCCCCAGATGCCGGAGTCGCGCGAGCGCCTCGATCGGCCGCCCATCGACGAGCTCGAAGAACGCGGCGCGGAGCTCGGTGTTCTGCGCGCGCTCGGGATCCGGCCCCCCGCCCTGGGCCCGGGCCGCCGCGCCCCAAACGCCGAGAGCGCACGCCGCACCCGTCAGGGCGGCCAGGGCCGCGCGGATCCGGCACCGGCGCCGCATCAGGGGGCGAGCGCTCCGTTCGTCCACGTCGCCTCGCTCCACTTGCCGTCGCGCCAGGTGAACTGCACGTACGTGACCGTGCTCTTGACGACGGTCACGGTCGTCGTCTCCACCGCGGGCGCTCCCGCGACGGTCGCCGATACGGCCACGACGTGCGCCCCGGGCAACACGTTCGATCGATAGACCTGGTCCGCCCCGCCGGCCGCCAGCGCCGAATCGGCGAGCGTGGTGTATCGCCGCATGCCGGCCGGGACGCTGTCCACCCAGACCCGCACGCTGTCGAGCGCCGCCGCTCCCGGCGTGCCGCCACCCGCCGCACCCGCGCCGATCAGGACGACGAGCGTCCCGGCGTCGCGCTGCCGCACGGCCGACGCGAGCGCCAGGAATCGCTCCCGCTCCGCGACCAGCGCCCGCTGGGACTCGGTCAGGAGCGAGTCGAGCGATCGCAGCGCGGCCACGTCCCCGCTCATCAGCAGCGCGCGGGCTCGCGCCTCCGAGCTCCCCGCCGCCGCGCTGTCCACCCGGGCCTCGAGCGCCAGCCGCTGGCGGCGAAGATCCGCCAGGCGCTGCTCATCCTGCGCGATGGCGCGCATCGCATCGGCGCGCTGGGCCCGATACCGTGCGGCAGCCGCGCTGTCGCTCTGCTGCGCGCTCAGGCTCGACCCCGCGAGCATGACCAGCGTTCCGATGACCGTCCCGACACCGCGCATCCGCCCCCCCGCGTACCTCATGGATGGGTCTCCCCGCCGCCATTGCGCTGCTCGATCCGCCGGAGCTCGTCGTTCAGCCGTTGCAGCTCCGCCTCCTCGGCCCGCAGCTCATCCTCGATTTGCGCACGCTGGCTGTCGAGATCGCCCATGCCGTGCGCTTCATACCCCGCGATCTCTGACTGGAGCTGTGCGATCCGCGTTTCACGGCGCGCGATCTCCGCTTCGAGACGCTCGTGCTCGGCCCGGAGGCGGGCCACCTTGTCGGCCAGCATCGAGCCGTGCAGCACGCCACTCAGATTCCCCTGCCAGCCGAGGGAGACGTTCACCTTCGTATAGTTGTACAGCGCCGTCGCCGGATTCGCCGCCACGGGCTTGGCGCCGCCGCCGCTGACGTCGGTCAGCGCCAGCTCGGCCCGCAGACCCCGAAAGGTGACCGCGGCCCCGATGTTGTTCTCCCAGGCATCGTTCTCCGCCATGAACGTCACGACGGTATTGACGTTCGGATGGAGGTCCGCATTGACGCCGAAAAAGATCCCGCCCGTGTGCGCGCTCGCGTAGTCCTGAACGGGAATGGTGCCATGATTCGAGAACAGACCGTTGCCGTACCCGGCGCTGAAGCTAAGACCCAGCGACGTCCAGCCCGGCGCCCGCGATCCCACACTCACGCTCTTCGTCGCGACGCCATAGACGGTATTCGCCGTCGCGAGGCCGTCGTGCAGGGAATCGGCGGACAGATGCGGCGCCGTCGCTCCGGGCACCGGGTTCTCCCCGTACCCGCGGCCAAAGCGGTCGATGTGATCGTACGGTCCGATATTGCGCATCCCGACCGCGAGCGAGGGGAGGAGGTTCCAGAGGCCGTGATGAAAATCCGCCTGGTTCAGCAGTAAGGCCTGCCAGAAAAACCCCTGCTCGGGGTCGGTCGAATACGCGGACACGCCCAGCTCCACGCGCCCGAGCAGTGCGACGTCGAACGCCATCTGCTTGCTCAGGCTCTCGGAGTAACGCGGGAGGACGGGACTCGTGTTGAACGTCGTGCCCGACAGCGTCAGTCCGAAATCCCAGGACAGCGGCGACACGAACGCCACGGGAATGTCGATGAGGCCCGATCCCCAGCGGAGTGTCTGGGGAAACGCATCCTGCGCCGCCACCGGAGGCGCGGCGGTGACCACGAGCGCCGCGACGGCCGCCAGAGGTCTCACTTGGGCGCCGTCCCCTCGAGCTGCCGCAGCCGCTCTGTCGCCCGCTGGATCGCCTCCTGCTCCTCACGCATCTGCTGCTCCAGCGCTTGGCGCCGCCGCACCGCGTCCCCGAGCTCGGAGCCCTCGAGCGTGGCGAGGGTCGCCTGCAGACGATCGATCCGCTGCTGTCGCCGCGTGATCTCCCGCTCGAGGCGGCGTCGGTCCCGTTGCAGCCCCGTAATGTCGGTCCGCAGGATCTGCCCGTGGACGATCGCCCGGAGATTGCCCGTGTACCCGATCGTGACGGCGAGCTTGGCGTAGTTGTACACCAGGAATCCGTCGAAGGGATCCCGGTGCGGGCCGTCCTGAAGCTCCACGCCGTAGACGCCGAAGCTGAGGCCGCGCCAGTTGCCGACGAGTCCGGCGTTCCAATCCCATGCATCGTTCTCGAGTACCACCGAGACAATGGTATTGGACAGGGGATGCGAGACCGCGCGGACGCCGAAGAAGACGCCGGGAATCACGGTTCCGCGATTGTCGTAGATGGACCCCAGACCGCCGTCGCTCAGGAACAGCCCGTTGCCACCCCCGAGGGTAAAGCTGACGCTGGAGATCGTGAGCGGCTCCTCGTCGAAGACGAGCTCCTTCGTCGCGACCGCGTAGAGCGTGGGGGCGGTGTGAAAGTGGGCGTAGGCGGGCGGCGTGAACCCGTGCGACTGTCCCGTGGAATCGACCGTAATGTCGTGTCCGAGGAGGAAGCGATCCTCGTGCCCATAGGGCCCCAGGTTGCGCACGCCGACGGCGATGGCCGGCAGGAAACCCAGGAGCTGCCCGTCGCGGAGGAGCAGCGCCTGACCGAACGCGCCCCATTCTCCGTTGTTGCTGTACAGCGACGCGCCCACCGAGAAGCGGTGCAGCCAATGCGTGTCGATCGAAAAATTGTCGTTCCAGTACCACAACGGGTTGGGCGCGGGGTTCGGGACCGACGGAATCCGCAGCCCTCCGAACGTGACCCAGACGTCGCCGGAGTTCGGCGACACCCACGCCACCGGATCCTGGATGAGCCCGGTGCCGAAGAACAGCGTGGATGCGTACGGGTCGCGGCCCAGCGTGTCGATGTGCGCGATGTACAACTGCGCGCCGCCGGCGATCGGTGTGGCCAGCGCGGCGACACCGATCGCGAGAACCGTCGCAAGCCCGAGCGACGTGCGGGGCGACCGGCGATCAACCACCCGGAGGATCTTGCAATCGAGGGGCCGCGGCACCTATGATGTTCATCCTGAACGCCCACCGGCGCAATCCCGCGCGCGGCGCGACATCGAACCGACCACAACCAGTTTTGTGATCCATTTCGTTATCCGGGATGCCGTGCGCGGCGCGGCCATGGGCGCGACTCTCCTCATCGCGCCAGCATGCGGACAGGCGCACGGCACGACGACGACTGCGGGCGCCGTCGCGTCACTCGTCGCGGGAGCCACGGGGCTCGGTACCGGGCCCGCGGACACCCTCGCCGCGCAGCTCGACCACGCCCGCATTCAGGGCGATTCCGGGGCGCGCGTCTGGCTGATCATCATCAGCGACTTCCAGTGCCCGTATTGCAAGCAGTGGCACGACGCCTCGTTCGCGGAGCTGCAGCGGGATTACGTGGCGACGGGCAAGGTGCGCATGGCGTTCATCAATTTCCCCTTGCGCGTGCATCCGAACGCCGTCCCGGCCGCGGAAGTCGCCATGTGCGCGGGTCTGCAGGGGAAATTCTGGCAGATGCAGAATGCGCTCTACGCGACGCAGGACCGCTGGGCGCCGCGCTCGCCGGTGGGTCCGACGCTCGACTCGGTCGCGGTGACCGTCGGCGTCGATACGCAAGCGGTGAATGCATGCGTGGCCGGTCACATCCCCAATGCACTCATCGAGTCCGACTACGACCGCGGAGAGCGCGCGGGCGTGCGCTCGACGCCCACCGTCATCATCGGCCAGCAACTCCTCGCGGGCGTCCAGCCGACGGAGAACTACCGCCGCGCACTGGACGCGGCGCTCGGACACTAGCGGGGCGACACCCCGCGCGCGGACGAGCGCTCCGCTGACCGGCCTCCTGCGCGCGACGTACGCCCTCGCGGCCCGCACCGCGACGGCTGCGGCCGAGCTCGCGCCCGACGACGCGCGCGCGCCGTGGATCCGCTCCCTGGCGGCCCGGCGCGGCGTCCTCGACCGCATCCGCGCGTGGGCCGATGCGCGGCGCGACCACGGCCGTCCCCTGTTGTGGGTGCACGCCCCCTCGGTCGGCGAAGGGTTGCAGGTCCAGCCGGTCATCGAGCGCATCCGGGGCGCGCATGCGCGCGTGCAGATCGCGTACACCCATTTCTCGCCGAGCGCCGCGCCACTCGCCCGATCATTCGTGGCCGCGGGCCTGGTCGACGTCGCCGACATCCTGCCCTTCGATACGGCGGCGGCGGCGGCGGGGCTGCTCGACGCCCTGGATCCCCGCGCACTCATCTTCGGCAAGCTCGACGTCTGGCCCACGCTCGTCGAGCAGGCCGCGGAGCGCGGGGTTCGCCTCGGAATGGTGAGCGCCACGCTCTCCCGGACCTCCGGACGCCGGTCGCGCCTCGCCCGCGCCCTCCTGCACGACGCGTACGCACGACTCGATGCCGTCGGCGCGATCGCGTCCGACGATGCGGAACGGCTTGGGGCGCTGGGGGTCCGGGCCGAGGCCCTGTCCGTCACCGGTGACGCTCGGTACGACCAGGCGTGGGCGAGAGCCGGGACCGCCCTCGCCGCGGCCCACGACGCGCTGAGCGCCGCGCGCGATCCGGCCTGGCAGGCGGTGCCGACGGTCGTCGCGGGCTCCACGTGGCCATCCGACGAGGGCGTCCTCCTGGCGGCCTGGGACGCGATGCGCACCCGGGGCCTGCGCGCCCGGCTGATCATCGCGCCGCACGAGCCCACGGAGCCGCATCTCGCCGCGATCGAGGACCGGGCCGCGCGGCACGATCTCCCGGCCGCCCGGCTCGACGCCATCCGTCGAGGAGCTCTCGCCCCGCCCGAGGTCATCCTGGTGGATCGCGTGGGCATCCTCGCGGATCTGTACGCACTCGGCGATCTCGCCTACGTGGGCGGCGGTTTTCACGCGGCCGGCGTGCACTCGGTGCTGGAGCCAGCCGCCTGCGGCGTGCCCGTCATCGTCGGGCCGCGCGCCGAGGGCATCCGGGACGCCGACCTCCTGGTCGCGGCGGGCGCCGCGCAGCTCGTGACGACGCCGATGGCGCTGGCGGCGCGGCTCCGCGACTGGATCGAGCGCCCCGCGGCGCGCCGCGCCGCCGGCGAGAGAGCGCGCGAGGTCGTGCGCGCGGGCCTCGGCGCCGCCGAGCGGTCCGCCGCGCTCGTGGAGCGCCTGCTCGCCCTCAGTGCGGAATGAGGCGCGGGGGCCGCCAGGCGAGCGCAATGCCGAAGGTGTTGTCCTGGGAGATCACGCTCGTGCCGCCGACACCGACCGCGGCGCGCAGCGAGAACGCGGCCGACAGGTCCAGATTCGCGCCCAGGTCCATGCCGACGCCCAGCTCCGATCGGCCCCGGCCACCGGTCCCGCACGAGTTGCAGAAATCCAGGCCGATCCTCGGGTGCGCGAACGGCGTGATCGCGACGCCGGACCCGAGCCCGAACTTGCGCCCCACCGACACGCCGACCGGGATCCGGAAGTACGTAAGGCCGTTGCCGAACGCGAAGTTCAAGCCGCCGGTGCCCAGGATCTCGATCGGAAGATCAGGAGACGGCTGCGCCAGTTGATAGGCGTACTGCCCCCCCACGAACCCGATGTCGTGCCCGCTGCGGTGCGCGGAATTGACGAACCCCGCATCGAGCGAGAACTGGCTGAGCGTCGTGAGCCCCTCGCGCCACTGGAAGAGAAAATCCGTCCCCGAATTCCCGCCATCGGCCACGCCGCCCTCGAACTCGCGATCGACGACGTGCGACTGCTGGAAGGCCGGATAATCCCACGCCTGCGCGCGCGCCACGCGAAAACCCGACAGGCCGCACGCCAGCACGCCCGCCCCCACGTAACGGGCCCACCGCCCCCTCGCCAGATGCATCATCGCTCCCTGTGACTCTTCACGCCGTCCCCCGCTCGTCCGATGCCGCTTCCGTGACGACGCGGACGACGTCATCTGCCACCTGCACGAAGCCGCCCTGCACCGCAAAAATCATGTCACCAGCGGCGCTGCCGCCCGCCACGCGGACCTCGCCGCGCCCCAATAATGTGATGAGCGGCGCGTGGTGCGCGAGGATGCCGACCTCGCCGTCGAACGCCGGCACGACCACCCGGTCGACCTCTCCGTCGAAGACGATGCGCTCGGGCGAGATGATCGACAGCTTCACTTGGCGAGCTTTTCCGCGTTCGCCGTGACGTCGTCGATCGCTCCGGCCAGGAAGAACGCCTGCTCGGGCAGGGCGTCGAACTCGCCCGCGACGAGCCGCTCGAACGAGGATATCGTGTCCTCCAGCTTGACGTACTGCCCGGGAATGCCGGTGAACTGCTCGGCAACGGCGAACGGCTGCGACATGAAGCGCTGGATGCGCCGTGCCCGTCCCACGATCTTCTTGTCCTCCTCCGACAACTCGTCCATCCCGAGGATCGCGATGATCTGCTCGAGCTCCTTGTACCGCTGCAGGATCCGCTGGACGTCGGTCGCGACGCGATAGTGCCGGTCGCCGACGTATTGGGCATCGAGAATGCGCGAGGAGGAGCCGAGCGGGTCGACGGCCGGATAGATCCCGAGCTCCGTGATGGCGCGGGAGAGCACGACCGTGGCGTCCAGGTGGGTGAACGCCGTCGCCGGGGCCGGATCGGTGAGGTCGTCGGCCGGGACGTAGATGGCCTGGACCGACGTGATCGATCCCGTCCGCGTCGACGTGATGCGCTCCTGGAGGTAGCCCATCTCCGTCGCCAGCGTCGGTTGGTACCCGACGGCGCTCGGCATGCGACCCAGCAGCGCCGAGACCTCCGAGCCCGCCTGGGTGAAGCGGAAGATGTTGTCGATGAACACGAGCACGTCCGCGTTCTCCACGTCGCGGAAGTATTCCGCGACGGTGAGGCCCGCGAGCCCCACGCGCAGCCGCGCGCCCGGCGGCTCGTTCATCTGGCCGTAGATGAGCGCCGTGGCCGCGAGAACCCCGGATTCCTTCATTTCGAGGTAGAGGTCGTTGCCCTCGCGTGTGCGCTCGCCCACGCCGCAAAACACCGAGCGGCCGCCGTGGCCCTTCGCGACGTTGTTGATGAGCTCCATGATGATGACGGTCTTGCCGACGCCGGCGCCCCCGAACAGGCCGATCTTGCCGCCTTTCACGAACGGCGCGATCAGGTCGATGACCTTGATCCCGGTTTCGAAGACCTTCGTGTCGGGCGCGAGATTCACGAACGCCGGTGCCGTGCGGTGGATCGGCCAGCGCGGCGCGCTGGCGGGGATCGGGGGCCCGCCATCGACGGGCACGCCGAGGACGTTCAGGATGCGGCCGAGCGCCGCCTCGCCGACCGGGACCGTGATCGGCCCCCCCGTATCGATGGCATCCATTCCCCGTTGGACGCCATCGGTGCTCGACATCGCGACCGCGCGCACCTGGTCGCGCCCGATGTGCTGCTGCACCTCGGCGACGACATGCACCCCCCCCCCGGCGGACCCGTCCGCGCCCGCAGTCGCCGCGCCGTGGATCTCGAGCGCGTTCAACAGCTCGGGCATGTGCTCGGCGTCGAACTGCACGTCGAGCACCGGCCCGATCACCTGCACCACCTTCCCTATGCCCTGCTCCGCCATGGTCGCCCCCCGTCCCCGTGTCGCGTTATCCCTGTAGCCCTGCCGCGCCACCGACGATCTCGGCGATCGCCTGCGTGATCTGTGCCTGGCGTGCCCGGTTGTACGTGCGCCGGAGTACCGCGAGGATGTCAGTCGCGTTGTCCGTCGCATTCTTCATTGCCGTGCGCCGGGCCCCCTGCTCCGCCGCAACCGTCTCCACGAGCGCCCGATACACCGTATTGCGCACGTACGCCGGCAGCAGCTCGCTCAGGATCGCGTCGGCCGACGGCGCCAGAATGTAGTCCGGACGCCACGCCGCTCGAGCGCCGGCGGCGCGGCGCGGTGCGCGCTCGGCCGCCGGCGGCTCGACCGGAAGGACCCGCTCGGCGACCGGCGGAGTCGACAGCGGCGACACGAAGCGGGCGCAGATGACGTACACGGCGTCCACGGCGCCCGCGCCGAATGCGTCCATCAACGGAGCCACGAGCCGCGCGGCGTCCCCCGCGGTCGGGCGATCGCCCACGTCCGTATGCCCGGCGGCGACCGGACGACCGAGATAGCGAAAGTACCCGATGCCCTTGCGGCCGACGACGTGCAGCTCGACCGCGGTGCCATCCGCCTCGAGTCGCGCGATGAGAGTGCGCGCCTCGCGAATCAGGTTCGCGTTGAAGGCGCCGGCAAGACCGCGGTTCGACGTCAGGAGCAGGACCCCGGCCCGGCGCACGGCGTCCGGCCGGCGGAGCAGCGGGAAGCGCTCGGCGAGATCCGGTGCGTAGAGGCTCGCGATCACGTCGCGCAGTGCGCTGGCATACGGGCGCGCGGCGACGACGCGATCCTGCGCGCGTTTGAGCTTCGACGTCGCGACCATCTCCATCGTTCGCGTGATCTTGCGCGTGTTCTCGACGGAGCGGATGCGCCCCTTGATCTCCCGTCCCTTCGCCATCAGCCGGCGGCGGCCTCGCCCTCGGGCCGAGCTGCGCGGCTCAGCGCGCGGCGGCGGCCGGCGCCGCGGCCTGGCGCTGGCGCTGGAAGTCGGCGGTGAAGCGCTCGACCGCGCCCCGGAGGGCCGCCTCCGTATCCTTGCTCAGCGCCTTCTCGGTCCGGATGCGCGTGAGCACATCGGGCGCGTGCGCCGCCAGGAACTCGTGAAACCCGGTCTCCCAGGAGCGGATGTCGCTGACCGCGACCGCGTCGAGGAAGCCGTTCGTCACGGCGTAGATGCTCACCACCTGCAGCTCGACCGGCATGGGCTGGTACTGGGGCTGTTTGAGAATCTCCACCGTCCGGACACCGCGGTCGAGCTGGCGGCGCGTCGCGGCATCGAGGTCCGAGGCGAACGCCGAAAACGCCTCGAGCTCGCGGTATTGCGCGAGGTCAAGTCGGAGCCGGCCGGCGACGGATTTCATCGCCTTGATCTGCGCCGACCCGCCGACGCGCGAGACCGAGATCCCCACGTTGATCGCGGGGCGCACACCGGCGAAGAACAGGTCCGTATCGAGGAAGATCTGACCGTCCGTGATCGAGATGACGTTCGTCGGGATGTAGGCCGAGACGTCTCCGGCCTGGGTCTCGATGATGGGGAGCGCGGTGAGCGAGCCGCCGGGCTTGAAGATGGTCGTGTTGTCGACGACGCCCGCATCCTCCCGCAGCTTCGCGGCACGCTCGAGCAGCCGCGCGTGGAGGTAGAAGACGTCGCCCGGGTACGCCTCGCGCCCCGGCGGCCGGCGCAGCACGAGGGACAGCTCGCGGTACGCCGCGGCCTGCTTCGTGAGGTCGTCGTACACGCACAGCGTGGACTTCCCCTCGTGATACATGAAGTACTCGGCCATCGCGCAGCCGGAATACGGCGCGATGTACTGCATCGGCGCCGGCTCGGACGCGGAGGCGTTGACGATGATCGTGTATTCCATCGCGCCCTCCTCCCGCAGGCGCGCTTCGACGCCGCGCACCGTGGATGCCTTCTGGCCGATGGCGACGTACACGCAGATGACGCCGGTGCCCTTCTGATTGATGATCGTGTCGATGGCGATCGCGGTCTTGCCGATCGCGCGGTCGCCGATGATCAGCTCGCGCTGGCCGCGACCGATCGGGATCATGGCGTCGATCGCCTTGAGCCCCGTCTGGAGCGGCTCCCTCACCGGCTGCCGCACGATGATCCCCGGGGCCGGCGACTCGACCTTGCGGGACAGCGTCGTCGCGACATCCCCCAGCCCATCGATGGGGCGACCCAGCGCATCGACGACGCGACCCACCAGCGCGGGTCCGACCGGAACCTCGAGCACGCGACCCGTCCGACGGACGTCATCGCCTTCGCGCAGGATCCGGTAGTTCCCGAGCACCACGGCGCCGATGTTGTCCTCTTCGAGATTCAGCGCCAGCGCGGTGACGACCTCGCCATTCTCCGACGCCGTGATCTCCAGCATCTCACCGGCGAGAGCCTGCGCCAGGCCGTAGATGCGGACGATTCCGTCGCGCACCTCGAGGACGGTGCCGACCTCGTCGACGTCCGCGCGCTGCAGATCCGCCGCCTCGATCTCGCGCAGGAGGATGTCCTTGATCTCGCCGGGTCGCAGGAGGGTGTCAGACGCCATGGTCGCGGGGAAAGGTGCAGGGTGCCCGGCACTCGGGCCAGGTCGGGGCACAGCTTGTGAAATTTATCACAAGGCGGGGTCGCCGCAAGGCGCGATGGAGCGCCGACTCGAAGCTACGACCGCTTCTCGCGGACGCAGCGCTCGATGAGATCCACCGCGCGGAGCCGCGCCAGGGAGGGCGCCCGCACGCCGAGCACGCGCTGTGCCGTCGACGACAGGTGCGAGAGCGATGTGAAGCCCAGCACCGTCGCGACGTTGGCAAGGTCGAAGCCGGGATTCTTGGCCAGCTCCGCGGCCGACACGAGACGCACGAGATCGATGACGCGTTTGAGCGTCGGCGCCGCCGCCACGGCGAACGCGCGGCTCAGGTGCTCCCGCGTCACACCGACCGCGCGCGCCAGGGCGTCGGTGCGGACGGGGAGTCCCGCGTACGCCACGACGCAGGCCCACGTCCGGCGCTGCAGCGGCGACGCGAGGCCCAATGCGGCCGGCGGCTCCGCGAGGGCCCTCGCGAAACGCGCGCGGAAGCCCGCCGGGAGCACCAGCGCCCGCAGCGCCGCGTCGTCGACGCCGTCAATGAGAATGTCGGCGACGTCGAGCTCCGCGCACCGCGCGACTACCGGGGCATCCGTCGTCCGCAGGGGGGTCAGGGCGAAGAACGGAGCGCTCGGGAACTCGCGGGCGAGCTCCGCGGCGCGCCAGGCCTCGTCCGACGGGGACGCGAGATCGACGAGCACCGCATCGACCAGTGCCGCGCGAACCGCGCGGGCGAGATCCCCCGCGGTTCGGACGACGCGGATCCGCGCGTGACGGTGGGGGAACGCGGCGCGGGCGCGCGCGCGGATCGGCGGCCGAGCGGTATGGACGACGATGTGGGGCAGCGGCGCGGACGACGGCACGCCGCCGTCACCCCGAGACGCCGGTGGTCGTGGCGAGCTCGGCTCGCCCTTCGATGAACTGGCGCACGACCGGATCCGTCGTGTGGCGGATCTCATCCACGGTGCCGACCTGCCGTACCTTGCCGTCGTAGAGCATGGCGATGCGCGTCCCGACCGTATAGGCGCTCCGCATGTCGTGCGTGATGACCACGGCGGTCACGCCCAGCTGCCGTTGCATGCGCATCATGAGGTCATCGATCACCGCGGATGTGACGGGGTCGAGCCCCGTCGTCGGCTCATCATACAGGATGTATTTTGGCCGCAGCGCGATCGCGCGCGCGATGCCGACGCGTTTGCGCATACCGCCGGAGAGCTCGGCCGGAAACTGCCGTTCCACTCCCGGCAGGTCGACGAGCTCGAGCGCCTCGTGCACACGGTCGCGGATCTCCGCCGGGGTGAGCGTCCCGCGCTTGCGCAGTCCCATGGCGACGTTGTCGCCAATCGACATCGAGTCGAAGAGCGCGGCGAACTGGAAGACGTAGCCGATGCAGGCCCGCAACTCGGTCAGCTCCGCCCGCGACAGCTCGGGCACGTGCAGGCCGTCGACGATGACGTTGCCGCTATCGGGCTCGAGCAACCCGACAATGTGCTTGATCGCGACCGACTTCCCCGTCCCCGAGAAGCCGATGATGACCATCGTCTCCTTGTCGTACACGTCGAGGGAGAACCCGTCGAGAACGACGTTCCGTCCGAACGACTTGTGAACGTCGCGCAGCGAGATCACGCCGCAAAGCTGGCGAGCGCGCGCCCCACATCGCCTTCGCGCAGCCGCTTGAGGGCGCGGTCCCGCAGCTGACGGACGCGCTCGCGGGTGACGCCGAGGAGCGATCCGATCTCCTCGAGCGTGTGCTCGCGCCCCCCCTCGAGCCCGAAGTAGAGTCGGATCACGCGCCCATCGCGCGGCGGCAGCGCGCGCAGCGCGCGGTCGATCTCGTCGAGCAGGAAGCGGTTCATCGCTTCCTCCTCCGGGTCCGGGAGATCGTCTCCCACGAACCGCTCGATCAACGACCGGTCGCCCTCGGGGTCCATCGGCGCGTCGAGTCGCACGTCGCCCGTATTGAGCGCCGCGAGCGACTGGACGACTTCGACCGAGAGCCCGGTCAGCTGGGCGAGCTCCTCACGCGTCGGCTCGCGCCCCCGCTGCTGCCGGATGATCTCCGATGCCTTGACGATGCGCGAGAGATCGGCCGTGCGGTTGAGCGGCACGCGGACCGTCCGTCCCTGCCGAGCGAGGGACGACAGGATCGCCTGACGGATCCACCACACGGCGTAGGAGATGAACTTGACCCCCTGGTCCGGGTCGAACTTCCGCGCCGCCGTCAGCAGGCCGACGTTGCCTTCCCCAATGAGATCGATGAGCGGGAGGCCGCGATTCTGATACTTCTTGGCGACGGAGATCACGAATCGAAGATTGCGGCGCACCAGCTCCTGCAGCGCGTCGTGATCGCCCGTGCGGATCTTGCGGGCGAGGTCGAACTCCTCCGTCCCCTTGAGCAGGGGATAGGTGCTCACCTCGTACAGGTATTGATCCAGGATGTCGCGCTCGGGCTCCGCGGACATGATCCCCGCGACCGGCGTGGCCCGGCGTCGGCGACTGGCCGGCAGGGGGAGGGAGGCGGAATGAACCGGGATCGGGATCTCGAGCTCGGGCATCTTGCGGCCGCTCAAAAAAAGGTGGTCCAAGATATGGGCCCGCGGCGTTTGCGCCAGTCCTGGGTCGATTGACTCACCCTGAGTCCGCTTGTAGCTTGCGCGCTTCCGTGGGAAGAGCGCGGCGGCACGCAGTTTGCCGTGGCGCGGCCCGGACTTGACGGAGCGGGTGTGCGGGGGCGTAGCTCAGTTGGGAGAGCGCGTGAATGGCATTCACGAGGTCAGGGGTTCGATCCCCCTCGCCTCCACTCCGGCCGGGGCGGTTAGCTCAGTTGGTTAGAGCGCCACGTTGACATCGTGGAGGTCACAAGTTCGAGTCTTGTACCGCCCACTTCGTGGGAGAGAGGAGCTGGGAGAAAGGAGAAAGTAGACAAAAAAGGACGGCGTCTACTCTTTCCTTTCTCCCATCTGCTCTCTAGCGGGCCCCTGGCCGGATCCCCTACAGTGATCAAACGCGCCGCTGTGTCCCTCATTGGCTGGGCCGTCGCTCGTCTGCCCCATAGCGTCAGACAACGGCTGCTCGATGCCCTCTGCGAGCAGCCGGAGGGCGCGATAGAGATTATCGCTCGCATGGCCCCTCGGATCGGGATTACCGAGATCGGCGCGACTGGGGATTACGGTCTCATCCTGGGCTCATCGCGCGATAAGATCGTCGTGCCTCGCTATGCTCAGACCGGGGCATGGGCGCGTGGAATAGACGCCCTCTTCGTACAGTTCTTCGCCGGCGGGTCCGGAACCTATTTCGATGTCGGAGCGAATGTCGGTTTGACGACAATCCCCGTCGCTCAAAATGCTCTCGTTAAATGCTTGGCATTCGAGCCCGAGCCGCTGAACTTCGCGCATCTCCGTGACAACATTCGCCGCAACACCACGCATGGGAACGTCGAGCTGCATCAGGTCGCGATCATCGATCACCGCGCTCCGGTGATGCTCGGCATCGCCGAGGGCAACATTGGTGATAACCGCGTCGGTTACGATGAGGGAGGGAAGCGACGCATGGTCCAGGTACCCGGCGTACCCTTAGACGATTTCCACGACCGCATCGACGGCGCGCTCGCCATCAAGATAGACGTTCAAGGAGCGGAGCCGTTTGCCATCGCGGGTGGCCCCAAGACGCTCGCGCGGGCCGATTTGGTCATCATGGAATTCTGGCCGCACGGCATGCGAGAGGTTGGGAGCGACCCGGAAATAACGATTGACTTCGTCGCCGGTCTCTCCAGGGTCGCGTTGATGACGGGCGACGGTGATGGGAACCCTGTCTATCTACGCCCCTCGGAAGCCTGTGCACAGCTTCGTCGGATGCTGAGAAACATGCGTAGTCGAGAGTCTATCGATGTCGTGGGACGGCGCTAGACTTTTGTCCGATATCGGCGCGCTTCCTGGCAGAAAAAACCGCTCGGCGCGGCCAGGATGGCGGCCGCCGCAGCAATCAGCGAAGGGGTGAGGGCGGGCTCGCCTGCGGACGAGCCCCTACACCCATCCCCTCCCCGCCGCCAATGCGTAAAATCGCGACGCTCTCGGTCTCTCCGTGATGTCTCGTATATACGTCTATACCTCTTACTGGTTACTTGCGTCCTAATGGTCCGCCCCCGCGCGGGCCGGCTACGCGCGGATTATTGCCTTTCGAACACGCCGACATCAGTGGCCGCGTGCCCCTGCGCATTTGTCCCCGTCGTCGTGACCGTCAATACCTTCCCGTCCGGGGACACGACACGTTGCACGGTCGCGACGACCTGCGGGGGTGTCGGATAGCCGGATGAGACCTTGCCGGCTTTCTTCCTCGTGACCTGCACCGTCGAGGGATCGATCAGCGTCAGCGACACCATGTCGTAGCCCGCTGCACCGGTCACCGAGTAGTCCTTGCCATCGTAGTTGGCGGTGTACCCGGTCGCGGTCGGGTTGCCCTGTCCGTCGACACCCTTTGTGGTGACCCTGACTCCCTGGCCCACCTTTTCGAATGTCACGGTGAGACTCTTCGGCGCGGGACCGAGGTCGTACTTCGACTTCGCCACATCGAGCTTCCACGTCCCGATCGCGCGATCGGTGGTTTGCGCAGTCAGAGCAGTAGCAGGGGCCAGGATCGCGAGGATCACTCCGAACGCTAGCGTGCGCAAAAGTGACTGCATGGATTTCTCCCTTTGATGTGTATCGATGGTGTATAACGAGTTGCGTTCCATCCCCTACCCTGCGATTTCCCTACGATCTATGTTCCTGCCTTGCACTGCAAGGGCTATATGCGGATGCTGCGACACCGACCACGACGTGGCTCGGGGTGTGGGGTCAGGAGATCCCGTACGTAATTGATTGATAAGCGTTGCGCCCGTAGCTCAATTGGATAGAGCATCTGACTACGGATCAGAAGGTTGGGAGTTCGAGTCTCTCCGGGCGCGTTTCTAAGAAAATAGAGTCACAATAAGTTACGCCGCGATCATGCCGAGGGGAGTTTGGCGGCGTCGCCATCGACAAGCGCGCCATCACGACAATGCTCCGCGAAGTCAATCGCCGTCGGCTGCGGTCAACGGAGGCGGCCCCATCGGCTCACTGTTTTATGGCAACATATTGATTGGTTGTGCCACGCAGCCTGTCGTTGAAAACGACGGTCATGATCTTGCCGTCCGCGGAGACCGTTGAGCGCACCACGCTGACCACTTTCCCATTCCGTTTGTCGGTCTCCTCGAGCGTGTGCGTCCCCAGTTGCCGGACCGAGACGCTCGTCGTACCCGGATCGCCAATGTATGGCGCATCCGTCCCATCCAGTTTGGCCGTATAGCCCTGTCCGCTGGGACTGCTCAAGGTCACGCTATTGCCTTCAATCTTGTAGGTGACGGTGAGACCGGCATCCGAGTTCTCGTCTGCCATCGAGGGTCGCCAGGCGCCCGAAATCAAGTGCGATCCTGGCGGCCCGCTCGTCACACGCCTCTCGTCCCCTGTGCCGGTGATCAGGGCGGCGTTGCTGGCCGTCCTGTCGCGAAACTCGTACGTGAGTGTGTTGCCGTCTGGCGACACCGAGGCTCTGAATGTGATGACCGTCGCCCCGTTTTTCTTGTAGGATTCGTCGATCGTGTGCCCGTCCACGACGAAAATGCGCCCGACGTCATAGTACGGGTTCCCCGCGACGGCGTGGTCCTCGCCATCGGCCGTGATGGCGACCGGGGGCACACACGACTTGCACTGATACAGGCCGGCTTGCAGGAGATACAGATCGGGTTTGGTCGGTACGGGAGTCTTGCCGAGATCGGCCTTCCACGCGCCGTCAAAAACGCTTTGGGCCATGGCCGGACATGGCAGCAGGAGCGCCAGGACCAACGCACGCGCGCGCGCCTTTGTCATCGTGGCCCGGTCCGTCCGGGACGCTCTACTCCTCGTCGTCGGCGCGCCAGCGGCGGTAAATCAGCACCGCGATCCCCGTGCAGAACAGGCACGCCGGGGCAGCCAGGACGACCATGGCGCCCATCATGGCGCTGATGAAGTGTGCTGTCGTTTGGTCCATTTCGACGTACCTCGGCCTACGAGGAGAAGCGGCGACCGGCCCCGCCGACCCGAGCCTCGCTATGGCAGCGACGGGAAGCGCAAGGCGTTGACACGCAGCGCGTCCGGCCACACCTGATTCAGCATGAGGAGCGCGAAAACCAAGCCCGGGATCAGAGACCAGAATAGCACGGGCCGATCGTACTTGAGATGCATGAAGTACCCAAGCGCAAGCCCAGCCTCGACGATCGCCAAGGCCAACAGCGCGGCGAGGAGCTGTCCTGCGCCCAGGTGGGCGTAGGTCAGGCCTACCTCCGCCGCCACGATCAGGATCAAGACCGCCCAGATGCCGACGTAGACCTTCATGGACGGCTCGTAATTCGATTCGGTGGTTTCCATGTCCTTCACCCTCCCCTCGTTCGCTCGCGCCCTGATTCACTTGGTGTTCAATAAATAGACGAGCGGGAACACGAACATCCAGACGAGATTGTCGAAGTGCCAGTACAGGCCCGTCGTTTCGACATGGCCCGCGTTGAAGCGTTCGCGGTTGAAGCCGATCGCGATCACGCCGACCGCGACGATCCCGGCGACAACGTGCAGGATATGCAGGCCGGTGATGCTGAAGAAGGTGGTTCCCACGAGTGTCGAGCCGCCCAGCGGATTGTGGCCAAGGCTCCAGCCTTCCCCCATCATGCCGTACCATTCGTGCAAATGGAGGGCAGCGAACACGGCTCCGAGCGCCATGGTCGCGGCGAGCCACTTGATGGTCGATGACCGGTTACCGGTCTTCGCAGCCGCAACCGCCGCGAGCATCGTCAGGCTGCTCGTGAGCAGGATGATCGTCATCCCGAAGGCGTTGAGGATGGTCGGCGAAAACGCGAAGGGCCGCGTCCAGTTCGGGCTTGCGTACCGCAGGTAGCCATACCCGAACAGCAGCGCGCCGAAGGTTGCTCCGTCCGCCACGATAAACAGCCACATCGCGAGCTTGTTGGAGCGTATGCCGAGCGGAGATTTTTCCATCGCCGCCCCGTGTGGCGCGTCCATGGTTATTGCCGTTTCACCCACGTCGCCTCCTCGAGGGCGTCAGATCCACAGTACCAGGATGGTCAAGAGATAGAGCCAGAGCACGCCCATGAAATGCCAGTACAGCGCCGCTGCACGGAGCGCGCCTGCGGGCCGGGGCCGGTGCAGGCCGGCGCGTCGTAGGATATAGCCCAGAGCCGCGAGGCCGCCGATCAGGTGGAGTCCGTGCAGCGCCGTGAACACGTAGAAAAACGCGCTGCCCGGGGTGGTGGCCAGGTACAGCCCTTGCGCCGCGAGGTCGCGCCAGGCAAGGTACTGCCCGACCAGAAACAGCGTACCGAGCGCGAAGGTCACGTACAGGAACCCCGTCCCCGCCGCAGCGTGCTCCAGCTGGGGACCGACCGCGCGCGTCGTGCGTTGGGCAGCGGTCGCGACCTGGCGGCGACCGATCTCGAACGTGATGCTACTGACTAAGAGGAGTAGGGTGTTGAAGTAGAGAATCGGGGGCAGGCGAACGTGTGGCCAATCCGGTGCCGAGCCATGCCTGACGACCAGTGCGCTCGTGTAGGCGGCGAACGACATCGATATCGCCCCCATGCCGACCCACACGCCCGTACGCGCGGGCGTGGGGGGCGCGCGGAGTCCTTGCGTTGCCACGCTCAACTCACCCCCGCGGTCATTGGTGCCGCCTGCATGACGTAGTCACCGTCAGGGCCTTCGGTCCCGTACTCGTTGGGGCCGTGTAAGACGACCGGGTGGTGGCCGCCAAAGTTGTCGAACGGCGGGGGCGATGTTGTGGACCATTCGAGACTGGTCGCCTGCCAGGGATTGGCCGGCGCGGCGGGCCCGCGGAAGCGGCTCCAGAGCAGGTTGGCGAGAAAGATGAGTTGTCCAGCCCCGGCCAGGAGGGCAAATACCGTAATAAATCTGTGGAGGGGCAGCAACCCCTTCATATAATCAGCGGGGAAGGAGGAATAGCGCCGCACATTGCCGGCGAGCCCGAGGTAATGCATCGGCATGAATGCGCCGTACACCCCGAGGAACGTCAGCGCGAAATGCCACTTGCCGAGTGTTTCGTTCATCATGCGGCCAAAAATCTTGGGGAACCAGAAGTAGGTGCCGGCGAAAATTCCGAACATGGCGGCGACCGCCATCACGAAATGGAAGTGGCCGACCACGAAATAGGTGGCGTGTAGATAGGTGTCGATCGAGGGTTGGGCGAGGAAGAATCCACTCAGGCCACCTGAGACGAAGACTGATATGAATCCCAGGCAGAATAGAGCCGATGTGGTGAAGCGCAGCTTCGCGCCATACAGGGTCGCTAGCCAGAGCAGCGTGGCGATGGCGGCGGGGATCGTGATGATGAGCGTGGGCACCGAGAACAGCGTCGCCGACATTGGGCTCATGCCACTCAGAAACATGTGGTGGCCCCATACCGTGTAGCTGAGGAACCCGATGGCCATCATGCAGCCGATCAACACACGGGGTCCGAGGAGCGGCTTGCGGGCAAACACGGGCAGGACGGTGGATATGATCCCGAAGCCCGGCAGGATGGCGATGTACACCTCCGGGTGACCGAAGAACCAGAACAGGTGCTGCCAGAGCAGGGGAGATCCGCCGGAATGCGGCTGGAGCGTGTCGCTCACGACCAGACCGGCGGGAACGAAGAAGCTCGTGCCGGCGACCCGATCGAGGATGAGCAGCATGCAGGCGGGCATCAACACGGAAAACGCAATGAGCGCGATCACGGACGTTATGAACCATGCCCAGGTGCAGTACGGCATGCGGGCCAGCGACATACCCTTCGTCCGCAGATCGAGTGTCGTGGCGATGAAGTTCAGCGACCCGAGAAGCTGACCGATGCAGAAGATCAGGATCGAGAAGGCCCACAGCGTCTGACCCAGCCCTTGTCCGGGACCCGCGCCTTTGCCCACGGCGCTGAGGGGAGCGTAGGCCGTCCAGCCCGACAGGGCGGGGCCGTCCGGCACGAAGAATGAGACGACCAGTACGAGGAAGGCCACGAACGTGACCCAGAAAGACATCATGTTGAATCGGGGAAAGGCCATGTCCTCGGCGCCCACCTGGATCGGAAGGAAGAAGTTTCCGAATCCGGCGAACGGTGCGGTCGTCAGCACGAAGAAGACCATGATCGTGCCGTGCATGGTCATCAGCTGCAGGTAGTACTCGGGCGTGATCTGCCCGCCGGGTGCGAAAGAGGGCGCGATCGTTCCCAGCAGCGGAATCCGCGCGGTCGGCCACGCCAGGTGGATACGCATCACCCACGACAGGATCATTCCGGTGCACGCGGCGACGAGCCCCAGTCCCAGGTACTGCTTGCCGATGACCTTGTGATCGAGACTGAAGACGTATTTTCGCACGAAACCCGTGGGCGCCACGTGTTGGTGACCGAATGTATGCCCCGGCGCTGGCGCGACGTGGCCTGGTGCGATCGATGACGCCGGCGCGTTATCCATGGAGATTGCCTCGAGGGGGGCGGCCGCCGGGATGGGCCCGGCGGCGTGTGAGACGCGTCACTGCTGGGCCGCTTGGTCCTTGAGCCACTGGTCGAACTTATCCGGTGGCATCACCTGCAGGTACGCTTTCATGTTGTAGTGACCCAGGCCGCAAAGCTGTGTGCACACGATCTCTTTCCTGGCGACCTGGGTAGCCGTGAAATGCAGGGGGATCACGAGGCCCGGCACGAAGTCCTGCTGCAGGCGCAGCTCGGGCACGTAGAACGAGTGGCTGACGTCCTTCGAGTGCAACGTCAGAAGAATTGGGCGGCCGACCGGTACCCCGAGAGTGGCCGTGACGATGTCGTCGCGCGCGGCCGTGTCGTGCGCCGGATCCAGCCCGAAGAAGTTGCCGCTCCCCTCGTCGATCAGCTCCGGATGGGGCGTACCGAACTTCCCATCCGGGCCCGGATACCGGAAATAAAAGGCGAACTGGCCGGCCTGGACGTTGATGTGGAGCGCGTTCGCCGGGGCCGGCGCCAGGAAGATCTGGGCCCAGATCTTGGTGCCGACCAGTGTCAGGCCGAGGATCTCGAAACCCACGAGGACGATCGCGCCCACCACGAGTGGGACCGGGCCGCCGGGAAAGGTCCTGCCCCGGCGCGGGTCCTTTTTGTTGCTCGATCGCCAGACGAAGAGAGCCAGAGTCAGCTGCGCGGTGACGAAAAGAATGCCCGTGACCACCATCGTCTCCATCAACTGACTATCGATACCGTGCCCCAGGACGGAGATGTCGGTAGGCATCCACCAGATCCGCATGACGAAGACGGTCGCTGAGATCAGCGTGATGACCGCCACCAAGATGGCAAAGAGCTTACCCACGGCGGTATGGCCTCGACGGCTGGAGATCGGACGACACGGTCAGGGACGGATGCGTCCGTACCGCCATCGTCCTGCAGTCACTGGGTTGCGAGCTCTAGTACTCCGTAGCCTTGAACACGAAGTTCACCTTGGCGGTCTCATTACCCGTGATGCTGACGTCCGCCGTCTGTGTCCCGAACTTCTCCTGCCATGCGGTGAGGGTGTACTTGCCCGGCGGCAGGCCGCCGAGGCTGAACGAACCGTCGTTGGCGGTCACGGCGTAGTGATTGGTATTGAGCACCGCGAAATAGCCGTGCATCCACGGATGCACATTGCACTTCACGGGGATGAACTCCGGGATGTCGTACTTGGTCTCGATCGGCGGGGCACCCGGGGGCTGCGACTTGTTCCACTCCGGATTGGCCTTCGCGAGCGGGTGGATATTGTGGGAGGTCTGATCGTCGTTCGCGATCTCGAGGCCCTGACCCGCGTGCATCACCGCGACGTGCGGGATGTACGTACAGCCCTTCTGATCGTACCGCACGCTCTGCGCCGGCGCCGTCGACGGCTGATCGCCGGCCGAGACGTATACGACGACGTACTGGAGCGCGTTGCCCGGGCCCGTCACGACCGTCTCCGTCATCGCCGGCGGGCTGTGCTGGCTGGCGCACGACGGCTCCTTGGCCATGTCGATCGGTTTCATCTTCGGCGCCGTCCCGGTGAACGTCACCGTTCCGCTGACGCTTCCCGCCATCGCGTGCGCCGCCAGCCGCGGGGAATGGGGCGGCGCGACCGCCGCTACCACGAGCAGGGTCAGGGCTGGGAAAGCGACCATCATCGTCATCCGCATGCCGACACCACCTTGGAGAAAAAGATTGGGAGCCTTCGGTCGCACGATCATCGCGTCTGATCGTCGGCGTGAGATCGTGCGCATGGTCATCGGTGCTTACTTGCCGGCTGCCGGCGGGCCGATCGGCTTGAGGTCCGCGGCGTGGGTGGCCAGGTACTGCTTCCAGATCGCCGACTCCGGCGTGGGGATCGACTGGAGCGTGCGGAGGAAGTGCACGAGGTCCCAGCCGTCATCTCCCTTGAGGTCGTCGGCGAACGACGCCATCGGCGTGCCGTCGAGGCCCGTCACGAAGACGCGGTAGATATCCCGATTGGTCGTGCCGCACTTGAACCGGGCGTCCGTCGAGAAGTTGAACGGCCGGATCGGGTTATCCTTGCTGTCGGTCAGCGTTGATGCCGACGGCCCGTTCGCTCTGCCTTCGGCACCATGGCACTTCCAACACTCCAGCTTCTGATACACCGCCCGCCCCTTCAGGATGCTCTCCGTGGTCACGGGTGTCTCTGGAGGAATGACGATGGGGGTGCCGGCTTTCTCGGTCTTCCAGCGCGGCGAAAAAGTCTTGATGTAGGCCACGAGATCAACCGCCGTCTGCTCGGGCAACGGGAGCCAGGACGGCATGTTGCTGTTGACTACTCCCCGGCGCACCGTGCCCACGAGATCCTCGTCGGTGGGCAGTGTGCCGCTCGGTGTCGAGCGGCACTTGAACGTGGCGAGCGTGAAATCCCGCGGCTTGGGATCGATCCAGGCCGCATTCTCTCCCTCAGCGTCCCCACCCAGGCCGTGACAGCCGACACAATATCGCAGATACTGCGGCTTGCCGGCCGATGCTTTCCCGATCAGGTTGCCGACCTGCGTCGTTTGAGAGTAGCCGGCCGACGTCCCCGCCGCGGACAGCACCACGCCAAAGAGCGCGAACGCCGCGGTCCCCTGAGCGCTCCATCTCATGCGATGCCTCCAGGGTCAGAACGCAAAGTCGATTGCGAATAACAGGCTGCTGCTATACACGGCGGTCGTTGGCGTCAGCGGCGGTAGGTCAACCCCATCGAGACTGATCGGCACGGCACCTACCGTCTTGGTGAGCGAGTATTCCAGGTGGAAGGCGAGTCCGGCGCGACTGTACATGAACGGCATGAAACGCGTGCCGAAGGAGTAGGCGTCGATGTTGCCGAGCGAGCTTGGGGTGGTGGGCAGCGCCTGCTGGTCCATGCGAATGGCTTCGACCCGCTGCGTGAATACGAGGCGGGGATTCACGTAGTAGTGCGTCTCGAGGAACCCGCCGTTCCAGGTCGGGGCCTGCGCGCCGGTAGGCAGGGCGGCGTTAGCCGCCGTCGACGTGCCGAGATACGCGTTGTCGTAGCCGTGGATGAAGAACGGCAGGAACTCGAGGTTTTCGAGGTAGAAATCGCCCGCGGCACCGGCGCGGTAGAACGGCTTGTTGCCGGTCGCCACCCCTCCGATCGCGACTCCATTCAACGTCGGCTGGATCGTCGGCCGCTCGCCGACGTAGGCGTACACGCCGAGCCGCTCGACTCCGAGCCGGCCCGCGTCAAAGGCCTGGCTGAAGGTCAGGTATGTATCATAGGTGCTGGCGCCCGATAGCCCGGGCGTGCCTTCGCTGGAGGAGACCAGCGCGACGGCATAGCGCGTGTAGCTGTTCGCCGAGTGCCCGGAGACCTCGAGGCCGAGCTGATTGTCCCCTATTCCGAAGTTGTCGGAGCTCCCCACCGGGTCGAAATGGTAGCTCTGATAGAGACCACCGTTGGCGGAGAGGAAGAGGAATCGTTTCTCGGAGATCAGGTTATCGGTCTCGAACCTCCCGAGCTTCACGTTCAGCCACGTGCTTTCCAGATTGTCGAACCGGACAAAGGCGGACTCGAAGTGGAAGGACGCGAACGCGTCCGACGAGACGAGGAGCACGAACGAGATGTCCTTATACAGCGTGCCCGCCGTCCACAGGTCCATCCCCGAGAGATCGAAACCGTGCTGTGTGAGCGTCCGTGGGACGAGCCCGCTCGTCGCGTCGCCGGGCACCGCATCCACCAGCTGGCTCGTCGTCGTCTCCATGTGCCATTGCGGCGTGATGCGGAAGGAGACCGGGAAGTAGCTCGGATTCTGCCAGATCGGCGAATCGCGGTTGTTACCCAGTTGGTAGCCGTTGTCGCGAAACCGCTGGCCAAATGCGTTGAGCTCGGGCCACGCCGTGTGACAGGCGGAACAGCGGAGCCCGTACTTGCGGGCGAACGCCGGGATCGCGGCCGCCACCTTGCGGGATCCGGCGGCGCCGCCGCCGAGCGAGGCTTCGTACGCGGCGAGTCGTCGCGCGACGGCGGCCGCGTCCGATACGTCGGCCGAGGACCGCCGCGTCGCACCGTCCCCGGTCATTGCTGTGGCGGCGGAGCTCCCGCCCAGGAGTAGGCCAGCTCCAAGAATGATCGCGCACACTGACGGCACCTGCGTACTCCGCATACCCTCGGTCAGCATCGTCATAATGCTCCCCGGTATGTGGCGCACGATCCGTCGCGGTGAAACCGCGGCGGGTCGGCGCGGTCACGGCGCCGAGTGGCGTGCATCCCGAAGGGCGCTTGACGACATGGTACGAACGAGCGTCGAATCGCGCAAGTGGCCCAACGGACCACGCACGATACTGCGCCTACGTCGACTGCCCCACGTAGCGACGGAGCGGTGTCAGTAATTTGCCTACGTATGGCACGATTCTGTGCGCGCCGGCCTTCGCATCGGCGACCGTCAGCGCCCGGGCGTCGCCCCGAGCTCCCCGGCGGCCTTGGCGACGAGCGTGGCCTCCTGCTCGAGTACCGCCCCCGCGCGCACGACCTCCGAGTCGGCTTCCGCCCAGCGTCGCTGCTCGATCGCCTCCCGCACACCCGGTACGGTCTTCACACCGTAGCCGGTGTACAGACCGGGAGCGTAGAGGAGGTGGCGATACCAGGGGCGACCGGGGAGGCCGTCCGGCGACAGGAGAGCCCGCTCGCTTTGCACGAGAGTCGCGTTAGCCGCGGCGACCGAGGGCCCCGCCAGCCCCGTGCCGTCTCCCGCCGCCGCCGCCGCGACCGCCCGGTCGTACAGCGCCGCGCTTCGCGTCAGGGCATCGAGCCCGTTCTCCAGCGGCGCGAAATCCAGGTGCGGCGCGAGCGGCAGCGAGTCGGGCGCCACGGTGGGATAGCGGGGATCCGAGGTGACCGCGTACACGCCATCGCGCAGCTCGCGGTTCCGCTCGACGATCGCGTCTGCGCCATCCTTCGCGAGATCGCGCAGCTCCGTCACGTACCGCGCGACCGTTTCCGCTAGCCCGGTGAAGTCGTACGGAATGAGTTGGGCGTCGGCCAGCCGCATCACCGAGGTGCCCACCATCTGCGCCATCGCGCGCCCGTACACGAAGCTCGTATCGGAGAAGTGCGTGAACCAGTAGTAATCGTCGTAGACCGAATGATAGATCCCCTGGATATCCTCGCCGGCGAACTCGTAGTTCAGCGCCGGCACGCCGAGATGCTGCAGAAACGGCGAGAAGTCCGAGCCGGAGCCGAGCGCGCCGATGCGGATCGTGGAATGTGCCCGCAGATCCGCACGCTCCGTCGGCGTGCCGGCGAGAATGCGCGCCGCGGCCGCCCGCTCCCATACGGAGACGTTGGTCTCGGGATCGACGACGTCGCGCTCGACGCCGTTGACGAAGCGCTCGAGCACGTGCGAGCCTTCCACGCCGAGAAAGCCGCGCCCGTTGACGTCCGTGTTCAGATACGCGACGGCGTGTCGTTGGAGCTCATCGCCGTGCGTCTCCGCCCATTCCGTCGACCCGAGGAGCGCGGGCTCCTCGCCGTCCCAGGCGCAGTAGATGATGCTGCGCCGCGGGCGCCACCCCTGGGCCACGAGGACGCCGAGCGCGCGAGCCTCCTCCAGCAGCGCCACCTGGCCCGATAGCGGATCCTGCGCGCCATTCACCCAGGCATCGTGGTGATTGCCGCGGATCACCCACTCGTCGGACGCCGCGCTCCCCGGGATGCGCGCGATCACGTCGTAGATGGGATGTCGGTCCCAGTTGAACTTCGCCCTGAGATGGACCCGGGCGGGGCCCGGACCCATGCGATACGTGATCGGAAGGCCGCCTCGCCACGCGGCCGGGACGACGGGGCCCGTGAGCGCCGCCAGCAGCGGCTCGGCATCGCCGTAGGATATCGGCAGCACGGGAATTTTCGTAAGCGTCTTCACCTCGCTCAACGGCAGTCGCTTCGCCTCGGGGGTCGCGCCCACTCCCGGCGTGAGCGGATCCCCGGGATAGATGGGCATGTCCATCACGCTCCCGCGCTGCACGCCATCCCGTGGGCGCATGGGACCGGTCGGGAACACGGTCCCCGCGGAATATCCATCATCACGCGGATCCGAGTAGATGAGGCACCCCACGGCCCCATGCTCGGCGGCGACCTTCGGCTTTATCCCGCGCCACGTCTCGCCGTACCGGGCGATGACGATCGCGCCCGCGACCGATACACCCCGCCGCGCGAGCTCCTCATAATCCGCCGGGCGCCCGTAGTTGACGTAGACCAGCGGCGCGGTCACGTCCCCGTCGATGGAATAGGCGTTGTACGTCGGCAGCTGCTCGTCGTGCTGGGACGACGTCGGATCCCCCGCGACCGTCGGCTCGCGCAGCGACGCGACGAAGTGCGTGGGGGCGACGAGCTCGACGAGCCGCTCGCGGGGCGTCGGGAAGAGAACGTCGAACATCTCAATGTGGGCATCGAGCCCATACGACTTGAACTGCGCGAGAATCCATTCCGCGTTGTCCTTGTCGTACGGTGATCCGACGTGGTGCGGGCGCGCGCTGAGACGGCGCATGTGCACGCGCATGCTGTCCGGCGACGGCAGCGCCTGAAATCTCGATTCCCACTCCCGCTCGACGCGCGAGGCATTGGCCGAGTAGCCCGTCAGCGTGGTCGAGTCGGCCGATCGCGCGTGCTCGCGCGCCCCGAGGCGGCCCCCCCCGACCGGGGTGACCCGGGCGACCGGGGCGAGCGGAGCGAGCGGGATGCCGCCCAACAGCACGCCGACGACGAGACAGGGAAAGGATGCCATGATTGCTGCCGCGCCGCGGGGCGGGGCGATGACCGGGTGAGTGATCCTGTGATGATCGGGCGAACGACGGAGAGGGCGCGGGCTCAGACGCTAGCATACAGAACGTCACGCCAAACACGCAATTGACGCGCGCGGCTGGTCCGGTGCAGGGCGGACCTACATCGTGCGCCGCAGCCGGCGCCCCGCAATCCAGAGTCCGGTCAGCGCGCCCAACGTGCCCCCGAGCATGAGCGGCAGCACCACCAGGTCCCACAGCGGTCGGCGGTTGTTCAATCCAGGAAAGTCGAATGTGTGCAATCCGTCACGGAGCCACCGCCACGACCGCGAATCCGTGTCGACGAATCCGACGGGCGCTCCGGTCACAGGATCGAGGTACACGACGGAGTGCGCCCGGTCAGCCAAGGCGACGCGCCATGCCGGCAGAGGCATCTCCCGGCCGTGGCGGGCGTAGTAATAGGTATCGTAGGCCGTAATCCGATCTACGCTCCGCACGCCAACGGCACCTCCAAGGGCGCGCTGTGCGACGGCGGCCGCCTGCGCAGCGTCGAGCTCGCCACGTCGCGCGCCGGTCTCCGCATCCACCCAGTAGGTGCCGCCGCTCGCGAGGTGTACGGCATAGCCCGGTGCGCCGCCCACCACCGCGAGGTCGATCGCCACCGGCACCCATGCTGCCCCGCCCGGATCGGCCCACCCCCCCGACCCCCCGGGGAGTGGAGTCGCCGCCTGCGCTTCGGACACGCGGACGCGCGTCCAGTCCGGATCGCCGCGGACGCGCGCGGCCTGCCCCGCGCGCGGCTCGTTGCTCTCTCCCAGCACTTCCAGAACGCCACTCGCCGTCCACGTCAGGACGATGACGCCGAAAACGGCCCCCGTTACGTGGTGGATCTTCGACACCCCGCGGTATCCGCTCACGCGCCAATCCGCTCGGCGCCGGCGGGGGAAGAGCTGGCGTAGCCCAAGCACGATACCCGTGATGGCCAGCAGAACGCCGGCCGACGGAAGGATGAGATTCGTCCACGTCCAGAGCCCCGGTCGCTCGTACAGCCATTGGAAGTAGAGCCAATGCGGCACCGTGCCGATCCACGTCGTCACGCGCGTGCGGGCCGTCACCACACCGAAGATCGCCCCGCTCGCCCGCGCGACGTACACCGCCGTGGCCGCCGGATCGGCAAAGCGCACACGATACGCCGGAAATCCGCCGGCGTATTCGCCCGCCATCATGTAATGGTCGCCGCGGAGGAGGAGGTCGACGGCTCGCACCGGCGGTTCCGCGCCGACGACGACGCGCGCCGCACGGACCGCGTCGGCCGCCGGGACCGGCGCGAGCAGCGTGCCCGTGAACGCATCGACGATGGCGCATGGCTCGGTGCGACCCTTGCGATCGCACCACAGCTGGTACACCAATCTCTCTCCCCCTCCCCCTCCCCACCGTACCAGGCGTCCCCCGACGGGCGGCCCCCCTCCCCCGGCACCCGTCGTCAGCCGCGCCGCCTCCCGCAGCGCCATGGGATAGCCCACGAGGTGTGCGGACGGAGCGAACGGCGCGAGCCACGCCAGCTGATGCGAGGCCGTAGGCGCCGGCCACGGATAGTACATGAGCGCGATCCCGCTCACGAACCAGCTGACCATCAAGAGCGCGAGCGCCACACCGATCCACCGGTGGAGCAGGTAGTTCACCCTCTTCCAGACGGCTGCCGCCGGGGCCCGTGGACCCGTCCGGTCCGCAGGCCCCGGTGCGGAGCCGCTCACCGCAGGTGGAACGTCGTGGTCAGCAGGATCTGCCGCGGCGCCCCGGGATCGACCGACTGCGCCAATTCGATGTCGCCCATGGTGAAATACCGGTCGTCGAAGAGATTGTGGGCCGAGAGCGTGATCGTCGCCGCGCCATGGTGCCAGAAGACGCTCGCATCGACGAGGACGTAGGGCGGCAGGAGAAACGTATCCCCCTGGTCGAGGTACGTGCTGCCGACATGCTTCAGGTTCCCTTGAACGCCGAATCCGCGCGGCAGCCGCAGTGTGCCACCGACGTTCTCGATGTTGTCGGGCGAGATCGGCATACGATTGCCCGTCAGGACTGTATTCCCGGACGACTCTTCGATGACGAAGTGACCGTACCGGTCGTGGTACCAGGCGACGTTGCCGTACAGTGCGAGCGTCGAGATTGGGCTCCATTGAACGGCGCCTTCGAAGCCCTGGAAATTCTCGACGCCGGCATTGCTCGGGTAGTAGAACGGCCCGACCCGCGTGTCGACGACGATCCCATCTTCGCGCATGAAGAAGTAGCCGGCGTCGAACGACACGCGACCGCCCGCGGCATCCCCCTTGAAGCCCGCTTCGTAGTTTTGCACGTACTGCGGCGAGAGGTTCAGCGAGTCTTGCGGATTGAGGGCGCTCGGCGTACGCGGGGGCACGAACGCCGTCGAGTACGTCACGTAGCCGTTCAGCCGCAGCCCGGGCACCTCCGCACCCGCGTCCACACCCACGAGGTGCACCGTGGCGCTCACCTTGGGGCTGAACGCGTTCCACCGGCTCGACACCCGGGGCGTCGTCCCCGGGCCGGGCGAGGGCGTATTACTGAGGTACGCGTCGTCGTAGCGCCCCGCGGCGATGATGCTGAGCCGCCGGAGGGGATCGATCTGGTATTGGGCGTACACGCCGAGGATGCCCAGGTTGTAGGAATTGCCGCCGTAGGGGAGGTACTGCCACGTGTTCTGGGGCGGGAAGCCGGGGTTCTGCGGGTTCGCGTAGCTGATCGTCCAGCCGAACGTCGTCGTGTCCGTGTAGATCACCACGCCACTCCCAAACCCCGTGGTGTAGTCGTACGACGCGCCCACGAGCAGGTCGTTCCGGATCTGCCCCATGTGCGGGTGGACGTCGAAGCGCAGCTCGGAATAATAGATGTTCTCGGAATACGTCTCCGCGAACGGGTATTGCGTGAACGTCTGCGCCACGGAATCGAAGGGCGAGCCGACGCCATCGCCGTCGTTCTGGAACTGGTACACGATGTGACGGTACCCGGCGATCCCTGTTCCGCCCATCCACGGGGTCAGATCCCGCTCGTAGTTGAGCGTTGCTCGCGTTTCTTCCTGGTGGTAGTTGGATGAGGGGAGATTGTAGTTCTGAAAGAGACTGAGCGCCGGATCGAGATTGCTCACCAGCTGGCCGTCGACGATCGGCAGCGGCGTGGGCAGCGCGTTATCCGAGACCGTCTGGTTGATCGACACCATGCCGTGCGATTGGTGATCCGGGCTGAACGTGAATTTCGCGAACAGGTCGCTGGCCTTGATCGTGAAGATGTAGGGCTGGACGTAGTACGCGTGATTCTGGTTCTCCGATGCGGACACGTAGAACCCGCCCCAGTCCGACACGGGGCCCGACGCGGCGGCCTTCACGCCGAGCTGGTCGAACTGGCCGCCCTGCAGCTCGACGTCGAAGAGAGGGTCGCTGGTCGGATTGGGGGTGAGGACGTTGACGACGCCGCCGACCGCCGTCCGGCCGTACAGCGCCGAGTTGGGACCCTCGACGACCTCGACGCTGTTCACATCCTGAAGCGGCAGATTGATGACGCGGGCGCTGTTGCGGGAATCGGTCTGCGGGATGCCGTCGATCATGAGCAGCGTGTTGGTCCATTCGTTGCCCTCCCGCGGCATTCCGCGCAGCATCACGGACTCGAACTGGGTTTCGAGCGCGCTGTTGATGAGGCCCGGGACGTTGTTGAGGGCTTCGGTAAAGCGGGCATCGCCCTGCTCGCTGATCTCCTCCGGCGTGATGGTGGTCGTCATGGCAGGAACGTCGACCATGCTCTCCGGCGCCTTGGTCGCGGTGACCTGCACGTGCTCGAGGAGCGCTGGGGATTCCACGAGTCGAATCGTCACCCGCGCGGTGGAGTCCGTCCCGACCTCAAACTCGCGCGAGCGCCCTTCCCGGAAGCCGACCAGACGCGCCGTGACGGCGTGACGCCCGACGGGCACGCCGGTGATCGTGACGAGCCCGGTCGCGGCCGTGAGCCCGGTCAGGTTCGTCCCCTCCACCGTCACGACGGCGCTCTGCAGGGGCGAATCGGTGACGGAGTCGGCCACGCGCGCGACGACGATCCCCGTTCCCTGCACCGCCCGCACCGGCGGTCCGACGGTCGTCAGCACCGCGCTGGTATGCGAGGTCAGGACGACGTGCAGCCTCGTGTCCCGCAGCACCACACGGAACGCCGAGTCCGCCGTGATATTCTCGGCCGCGAGAGAGACCCGACGGTCGGGCGGGAAATCATCCGAGCTGTAGGTCAGCCGGATGCCGGCCGCCGCCGACAGCGTGGCCAACGCGCGCGATAACGGCACATCCGCGAGATCGACGGTGATGCGGCGCGCCAGGGCCCCGCCCTCCGGAGCGGGCGCCGGTCCGGGATCCGACCGGAAGGCGACCGCAACCGTCGAGGGCGACTTGTCGGTTTGCGTTCCTTGCGCGGCAACCGATCCCGAACAGGCCACGAACAACACAACCCCGGCTACCGTCACACCACACGCTGCGCGCATCGACTCGAGCTTCGGCATTCCTCCCCCCGCAGAAGACGACACCGTGTACCGAGCGCACTCCTAATGCCTACGCACCGCCGTCCCCGCGGCCGGCCGCGGTTTGCGGCGCGGGCGTCAGCGTGACGGTGTGATCAGCCCATTCGTAGTGTGCGTGCAGCACGAGAGCGAGAGACCGCAGGACGTGCGGCAGCGTCTCGTCGTGAAACGTCGCGGTGATGTGCCGGCGCGCGAGCCCCGTATCCGCAACGGCGATGTCGATGTCGTACCAGCGCTCGAGCTCCTGCAACGCGTCTCCGAGCGGAACGTCCTCGAACGTCAGATCCCCCCTGGTCCAGCTCAGCCAGGCTGCGACGTCGGCATCGCGCACCGTCGCCGTGCGTCTCTGGCCATCGACGCGCGCGATCTGCCCGGCGCTCACCAGGACGCTCGATTCCCCCCGCGTCGACGCCCCGGCGCGAGCCGCCCCCGCGGTATCCGCGCCAATGGCCTCCAGGAGTACACTCCCCTCGGCGACGATCACCTGGGGCGCGGCCCCGCCCGCGGGGCGATGGCGGAGAGCGGCACCGTAGGCGTCGACCTCGAACGCCGTGCCGATGTCGCGAATCCGAGCTCCCGCGACGGCCACCGTAAAGGGCCGCGCCCCATCGTGCACGACATCGAAATACGCGCGGCCGGAGAGCGCGACGGCGCGTCGCGACCCGCCGAATCCGGAGTCCAGCGTCAACTGGCTCTGGGGAGCCAGGATCACGCGCGACCCGTCGCTGAGCCGCACCGTCACCCGCTGCCCCCGCCCCGCAACGACCGGCGGAGGCGCAATCCGGGTGAGCGACCGGGCCGCGCCGCGGCTCGACGCCGCGATCCATAGGGCGCCCACGAGCGCCGCCGCTGCCATCGATGCGGCGATGACCCGCGGCAGCGGAGGACCGCCGGCGCCCACCGATCGTGGCTGCCGGCCGAGCCGGCGCGCCAGCTCGCTCCAGGCGGGGGCGGCGTCATAGCGCGGCGCGCCATGCCTCAGCGCGGCGACCGCTTCCGTGCAGCGCTCGATCAGCGCCCGACGCGCCAGATCGTCGCCGACCCACCGGTCGAGCCGCGCACGGTCCGACGGTGCTGCATCGGCGGCCACGACGCGCTCGATGAGGTTCCAGTCTATCGCATCATCATGGGGCCCGGCGGGAGGCCCGTCGTCCGGATTGCGCAATCTCGGGTCCGTAGGTCGGGGATGCCCTACAGGACAATCGAGCGCGGAAAATCCCTTCACCGGGGGGCGGCCGGCCGCTGCCCCCGACGTGTACCGACGGACTACGTTCGCAAGATATCGAGAGCCGGCCGGATCATGCGCAGCGCGCGCGCCGCACGGGTCTCGATGGTCTTGACACGGACTCCCAGAATCACCGCAATATCGGCATAGGTCATTCCGTGCTCCCAGCGCAGACGCAACACGTCGGCGTAGCGGGAAGGGAGCGCCCCGATCGCGCGGCACACGGCGGTGTTCACCTCGTCGGCCGCCACGCGCTCCTCGCCCTCCGAGACGGTGCAGCGCGCGGGGCCACCCGCGTGACGCCCTGCGCCCAGCCGCAGGAGGTACCCGCGAAGGAGGCGCTCCCGCCTGACGTGATTCAGCGCGTGGTTGCGGGCGACGGCGAAGAGATAAGTGCGCAGGCGGTCGCGAACCACCCACCCCGCCCGGCGCTCCCAAAGGGTCAGGAAGACCCCTTGAATCACCTCCTCCGCGACGGCCCTTCGCCCAACGATCCCTTCGACGAAGCGGCAGAGCGGATCGTAATACGCACGAAAGAGCGCACCGAACGCCCCGTCGTCGCCGCGCCGGATGCGGGCGACCCACTCCTGGTCACCGTCGACCAGCGCCAGCTGCCCATCGCCGGCCACGGCCGGTTGCGGAGACCGGCCCTCAGACACGACACGCGAGCCACCCGATGGCGCCATTAGCCAAGTTGCTAATCAGCGGTCACCCTGACAAGCCCCAATTTCATCCCGACCGCTCACGCGCATATGCGCGAGAGGGAGCCCCCCGTCGATTAAGATTGATTATGCCGCTCCGGCGTCGCCCGTGGTTCCCATCTGCCGGTTCGTCGCGGGGGCCGGCGGCGTAAAATGCTGCGGCATACGTTCATCCACGCGCCCGGGATCGGCTCCGTACGCGAAGCGACGATCTGGGAGCGCGGGGTGCATTCGTGGGGCGAATACCCGAGCGCTCACACGGAAGGGGTGTTCCCCGAGCCGCACTATGCGGAGCTCCCGGCCTTGATCGCCGCGTCGCACGACGCCCTGGAGCGCGGCGATATCGCCTTCTTCGCCCGTCGCCTGCCGCGGGACGAGCATTGGCGACTGTACGAGGATTTCGGCCATACCGCCGCCTATGTGGACATCGAGACCACGGGACTCTATGCGGGGTTCGACCGGATCACGGTCGTGGCGATGCATACCGATGCCGGGACGGACGTTTTCGTGCGGGGCCGGAACCTGCGCGAGTTTCCCGCCGCCGTCGCGGCTTTCCCGCTGGTGGTGACGTTCAACGGCGCCCAGTTTGACCTTCCGTTTCTCGCCCGTGAGTTCCACGGATGGTGGCCCGAAGCGCACATCGACCTGCGGTTCGCGCTGCGGCGGCTGGGGCTGCGCGGGGGTCTCAAGGCGATCGAGCGACAGACCGGGCTCGAGCGCTCGTCGGAGGTGTACGGAATGTCCGGCTGGGACGCCGTGCGGCTCTGGCGGTCCCACGAGCGCGGTGATCCCCACGCGCTCGACCGCCTGCTGGAATACGCGCGCTACAACGTCGTGAATCTCAAACCCCTCGCCGTCCAGGCCGCGCGGGATCTGCCGGATACGCTCGCCCTTCGCCGGCGAGCGCAGAGCACCCCTACTTCCATTTGATTCCGCAGCCGATGCTCGGCTGTTGGTCCGCGGCCGGGGCTTGCCCCGCCAGAACGGCGTCGAGGGCCGCGCGCAGCTCGCGGCCGGTGACCGGCACGGACGACTTGGGCCTGCTCTCGTCGAGGCGACCCCGGTACGCGAGCCGGCCCCCGGCATCGAACAGGAAAAAATCCGGCGTGCACGCCGCGTCGTAGGCGCGCGCCACTGCTTGCGACTCGTCGTAGAGATACGGAAACGTCCACGCGGCCCGCTTGGCCTGCGCCGCCAGTTTGCCGGGCGCATCCTCCGGATACGCGACGGCATCGTTGGAGCTGATGGCGACGATCCCCAGGGGACGTTTCGCGTAATCGCGAGCGAGCCGGCCGAGCTCCGCCTCCACGTGCTTCACGTAGGGGCAATGATTGCAGACAAACATCACGAGGACCGCGCGCCCGGACGCCACCTCGGCCAGCGAAACCGGCCGGCCGCTGACGACGTCGGGCAGCGTGAACGCCGGTGCCTCGGTTCCGAGGATCGGGGGTGTCGAGATCTCCGCCATGGACGGCTCCGAATCGAAGGGAACGCCGGGATCGGCGTCCTCCACGAGAACCGGGGAATGACCCGCGGGGTTCCAACAAACCCGTTCAATCCCTTACGGCTCGGCGGGCATCGAATCCTTATACAAGGTACAAGTGCTCATACAAGGGGCCGCCGCGATGGAACGCCGCGACGCCCCATCCGCCGACGACCCACTACCTTAGATGCTCACCTCTCTCTGGGCCATCTCCCGCCCCATGATAATCCTCGCGATCATCCTCTTTGCGCTCTGGATCTGCGGCTTCCTGGTGTTTCACATCGCCGGCTTCCTCATCCACCTCCTGCTCATCGCCGCGATCGTGGTGGTCCTGATTCGCGTCATTCAGGGCCGGCCGCCCCTGGGATAGGGCCGATCGCGATCGGCCCGTACCCCCCCGCGATCGGCCGGTGCCGTTACGAATCGTAATACAGGAAGAATTCGTACGGATGCGGTCGCAGATTGATCGCTGCCAGGTCCTTCGTCCGCTTCATCGCGATCCACGTCTCGATCACGTCGTCGGTGAACACCCCTCCGTCGAGGAGGAAGGCGTGGTCGCGCTCGAGCGCATCGAGCACCTCAGCGAGTGAGCCCGGCGTATTCCGGATCGACTTCCGTCGTTGGTCGTGGATCTCGTACAGATCCTCGTCGATCGGCTTGGGCGGCTCCGTCTTGCGCTTGATCCCATCCAGGCCCGCCATCAGCAGGGCCGAAAACGCGAGGTAGGGATTCGCGGTCGGATCCGGCGCGCGGAACTCGATCCGCTTGGATTTCGGCGACGTCGAGTACATCGGAATGCGGCAGATCGCCGAGCGATTCCGCTTGGAGTAGATGAGGTTGATCGGCGCCTCGAAGCCCGGGACCAGGCGGCGATAGCTATTGGTCGTCGGAGCGCAGAACGCCAGCAACGCCGGCGCGTGGGCGATCAGGCCGCCGATATAGTACCGCGCCATGTCGGACAGCCCGCCGTAGCCCGTGGCATCGAAGAAGAGGTTCGAATCGCCCTTCCACAGCGACTGGTGGACGTGCATCCCCGAGCCGTTGTCGCCGAAAAGCGGCTTCGGCATGAACGTCGCCGTGAGCCCGAGATTGTGCACGACGTTCTTGACGATGTATTTGAACACCATGGAGCGGTCCGCGGTCTGCACGAGCGTACCGAAACGGAAATCGATCTCGGCCTGCCCGGCCGTGCCGACCTCGTGGTGTTGAACCTCGACCGGGACGCCCGCGGCGAGCAGGGCGAGCATGATCTGTGTGCGGACCTCTTGCAGCCGGTCGATCGGGGGGACGGGGAAATACCCCTCCTTATGCCGGGGCCGATGGCCCAGGTTGGGCGTCACTCCGTTGCGCCCCGAGTTCCATATCCCCTCCTCCGATTCAATGTGGTAGTACCCCTCGTGGGCGTTCTGATCGAATCGAACGGAGTTGAAGATGTAGAACTCGGCTTCCGGACCCCAATACGACGCCGTCGCGATCCCGGTCTGCGCCAGGTGCGTTTCCGCCTTGGACGCGATGTGGCGCGGGTCGCGCGAGTAGGGCGCGCGGGCGATCGGGTCCTGCACATCACAGATGATCGACAGCGTCGACGTCGGCAGCACCGGATCCACGAACGCCGTCGTCGCGTCGGGCATGAGCAGCATGTCGCTCTCATTGATCGCCTGAAACCCGCGGATCGACGACCCGTCAAAACCGAGTCCCTCGTCGAACATCGCTTCGTCCAGATCCTTCGCCGGGAGCGAGAAGTGCTGCCATTGGCCGGGCAGGTCGCAGAACTTCACGTCGACGACCTGCACGCCGCGCTCGCGAATCAGCTTCAACACCGCTTCTACAGCCCCGCGGGCGCCCGTTTTCTTCGCCGCTTTGGGCCTCACCGTGGTCGCCATGACATCCTCGTCCGTGGGGGGTGGGGGGGGGTGGGGGGGGTGGGTATGGTGGGGGTGGTGCGGGGATCGACGCGGGGCGGCGGTGCAACGCGCCGCGGGAGGAGGATATCTACCCGGATCGACTCAATGTGTCAAGCAAAACACATGTATTTTGCACGGGATATGTTTGGGGCTGGGGGTAGAGCGGGCCAAGCTTGCATTTCGGCACCCCATTCGTGCAGAAATGGCAACTTCGTAACGACACTCCACTCATCAATATTGCGCCAGGTAGCGCTCGACTTCCCATTCACTGACCTGTTCGATGAACGCCAGCCATTCCTCGTGCTTGGCGTCTACGTACCGCTCGTAGATATGCTCACCGAGCGCGTCGCGGATGACGCGGTCCTTCTCGAGGAAGTCGAGCGCCTCGTGGAGATCCCGCGGCAGCTCGTCGATCCGGTACCGGCGGCGCTCCCGGTACGACATGCGGGCGATGTTCCTGTTGATCGGATCACCGGGGTCGAGACCCTCCGCAATCCCATCGAGACCGGCGGCGATCTGCACGGCAAGCGCGAGGTAGGGATTGGCCGCCGGATCCGGTAGGCGGTTCTCGCACCGGGTGGACTCACCGCGCTCGACGGGCACGCGAATGAGCGGCGAGACGTTTTGCGTCGACCAGGAGACATTGACCGGGGCCTCGAAGCCGGCGACGAGTCGCTTGTAGGAGTTGACGAGCGGATTGGTCACGGCCGAGTACCCGCGGGCGTGCCGGAGGAGGCCCGCGATGTAGCGGCGTCCGGTCTCGGAGAGCTGTTCGGGGCCCTGGGCGTCGAAGAAGGCGTTCGCCCCGTCCCGACGCAGCGTGTGATAGGTGTGCATCCCCGAGCCGCTGCACCCGAACGTAGGCTTCGGCATCATGGTCGCGACCAGCCCGCGCCGCTGGGCGAGCGTGCGGGCCACAAACCGGAACGTGACGACGTTGTCCGCCAGCGCGAGCGGATCCGATGTGGCGAGGTCGATCTCGTGCTGCCCCGCCCCCGCCTCGTGATGCGACGTGGCCAGCGAGAGCTGCATGTCCTCGAGCGTCGCGGCGATCTCGCGGCGGGCGCGCTCGCCCGGATCGATTGCTCCAAGGTCGAAGTACCCACCCGCATCGAGCGTGTGCGTCGTGGCCTCGCCGCGCCGACCCTGTTCGAACAGGTAGAACTCGACCTCGGCGCTGAGCTCGATCGTGTAGCCCATGCGCGCGGCGCGCTCGACTTGGCGCTTGAGGGCCGTGCGGGGGCACCCTTCGAACGGGCGGCCGTCGGGGAAGCGGATGTCGCAGATCAGGCGAGCGACGACCCCCGGGGCGTCGGCGGCCTCGCGCTGACCCTCGGCCGTCCAGGGAAATACGTGAAAGGTGGAGCGGTCGGGGACCAGCAGGGCATCCGCCTCTTCGCTCCGCGCGAAGCCCTCGAGTGCCGACCCGTCGAACGGCACACCGACGGTCAGGGCCGCCGACGCCTGGGAGAGGGGAACCTCCACCGCCTTGTTGACACCCAGGAGATCGGTGAATTGAAGGATGAGAAAGCGGACGCCACGCTCGCGCAGCTCGCGCAGGATGGCCGCCGTATCCGTGCTGCTCTCGCTCATATGGTGTCCCCGGTCGGCGTAACGGCGCCAAGGCTAGACGCGCGCGGGCGGGGTGTCAAGCAGCCACCGCTCGGTGGCGCTGCTTCCCCGGCCCGTCGGGTCCCCTTATCGTTCGTCGACCGATGGCCACGCCGCGCCCCGCCGATCCCGTGCTGCCGTGACCATGACCACGTCGACGGCGGACACGCTGCTCCCCGGCCAGATCCTCGATCAGTACCAAATCGTCGATGTGATCTCGCGGGGCGGCATGGCCACCATCTATCGCGCGCGGGACACCGCGACGGGCCATACGGTGGTCCTCAAGGTGCCCTATCTCCAGTACGAGAGCGACGTCACGTTCCACGAGCGGTTCCGGCGCGAGGAGGAGATCGGCCAGCGGCTGGACCACCCGGCGATCATCAAGGTGCTTCGCCCGGCACACAAGAGCCGCATGTACCTCGTCATGGAATACGTGGAGGGAGAGCGTCTCCGCAACGTCCTCCAGCGCGAGGGGGAGATCCACGCGGCGCCGCGGCTCCCCATACCGGTCGCGGTGCCGCTCGCGGTCCAGATCGCCGAAGCCCTCGCCTATCTCCACGCGAACGGCGTCGTGCACCGCGACCTCAAGCCGGACAACATCATGGTCGGCCCGGAGGGCCGAGTGAAGCTCATGGATTTTGGGATAGCGCTCGATGTCACCCAGCGTCGGATGACCTGGACCGGGCTCTCGCAGGCGGCCGGCACGCCGGATTACATGGCGCCCGAGCAGATCAAGGGTCGCCGCGGCGACGCGCGGACGGATGTGTACAGCCTCGGCGTCATCCTCTACGAGATGCTCACCGGTACGGTGCCGTTCCCCCGACCGAATCTGTACGCCGCGATGCAGGCCAAGCTGCACGACGACCCCCCTCGGCCCCGGCGCGTGCGTCCGGACGTGCCGCCCGACCTGGACGAGATCATCATGCGCGCCATCGAGCGCGACCCGCGCAACCGCATTCCGTCCGCCGCGGCGTTTCGCGACCTCCTGCTGCACCCGGAGACGATCCACAACGCGGATCGGGTCCCGCCCCGCCGGGCGCCATCGGTGGAGTGGCCCGCCTGGACGCGGGTCGTGCTCGCGTGCCTCGCCGTATTCGCGGCCGCCGCGGTATTGGCCTGGCTCCTGTCGCACCTGGCGCGAGCCCACTAGCGCTCCGCCCCGGGTCACGCGCCGCCTACGCGCTGGTCGCGCCGGCGGACGCCGCCAACGCGTCGCCGGCGGCGGACTGGGCGGACCCGGTGAGCGAGGCGATCTGGACGCTCACGTTGTCATCGCCGCCCGCCGCCCGCGCGGCGACGACGAGAGCGCGGCAGGCGGGTGTCGGTGCATACGCGGCCAGAATCCGGGCGATCTCATCCTCGAGCACGAGGGTGTATACGCCGTCCGAGCACTGCAGCAGCACGTCCGCGGGGCCCACCGTGGTGCGTACCATGTCGATGCGCACGATCGGCTCCTCACCCAGGCAGCGCGTCAACACGTGGCGGCGGGGATGGTTCCGCGCCGCCTCGGCCGTGAGCAGGCCGAAGCGGACGAGCTGCCATGCTCGATTATGGTCGCGCGTCAGCCGCTCGAGCCGGCCCGCGCGCAAGCGATACAGCCGGCAATCGCCGACGTGAGCGGTCACGAGCGCGCCATCGACGATCGCCGTCGCGGTCAGCGTGGTACGCATCGCGCGCCGGCCCGCGTCGACCCGGCTCCGGTCGTGCACGGCGAGATTGGCCCTCTGCACCGCGGCCCGGAGTCGCTTGTGCAGCGGCCAGCGCGGCGGTGCGGCGCGCATCGCGCCGGCCAGCGCCTCGAGCGCGACGTGACTGGCGACGTGACCTCCTGCCGCGCCGCCGATGCCATCGGCGATCGCGAACAGGAGGCCGCCGCCCTCGGGCCACGCCCCGATCGCATCATCGTTGGCGGGCCGCACGCATCCGATGTCGCTCTCCTCGGCGAATTGAATCTTCAGCCCGCCGGGCACGCCATCCCGAGGCCTCACGCGGCGGCGCCCCCGGCGGAGGTTAGGTCATCTCTGATCCTGGCCCCCCCGCCACCGCGAGCGGTCGCCGGTCGCGGCCGCTCGTCAGGACGACATAGATCACGCTCACGAGGGCCCAGGCCGCAGCGATGCCGAAGCAGATGTATGCCTCCTTCTTCGAATCGGCCCCGCCAATGATGTACAGATAGATGATCGACACGAGCATGACCAGATTGGCGAATACGCCCAGGGCGGGGACGATCTTGTGCTTCACGAAGCTGCCGCCGCGCACGCCGGCGAACGCGATGAGGGTCCAGACGCATGTCATCCCGTAGAGCGCGAACGTGCCGAAGTTCGAGGCGAGCGTGATGCCCGTGAGGCCGACGACCGACTGAACCCCGATCGCCGCGATCACACACGATACGATGACGAGGGCCCAGATCGCCCGCGCCGGGGACGCGAATTGGCCGTGCAACGCCCCGAGGATCTCCGGCATCTCGCGATCCTTGGACATCGCGTAGCTGACGCGCGCCGCGGTGTTGATGCAGCTCAGCGTCGTGCCGAGGAGCGCGAGCACCACGGTCACCGCCATCGTGATCATGAGCCCGAACCCGATCCCCCCCAGCAGCCGGTTGCCCACGAGAATGGCGAGGTCGCCGAGGGGTGCGCTCGAGGCGGCCGCGGCATCAATGCCCGTTATGACGGCCTTGTGCGCATCCGCGCCCACGAGCTTATCGCTCAGCATGTAGTTCGCGCCGAAGTACTCGAAGAGATAGGCGAACGCGCCCTGGATGAGGAGGGACAGGATTACGGCGCGGGGGATGTTCCGGCTCGGATCCTTCGTCTCCGCCGCGAGCGTGGTGCAGCTCTCGAAGCCGACCAGGATCAGGATCGCCAGTGTCGACTGGATCAGGACGCCCTCGAAGGTGTGCGGGCGAACGACATCCGCCCCGCTCGAGAAGACCCAGTGGTTGTCGCCGCCGACGTTGCGCACCCGGTAGATAATGGCGAACAGGGTGAAGGCAACCAGCGTTACGAGCTGGATGATGTTGATCACCAATGCAGTCATGGTCGACCCGGTCACACCGCGCACAGCGATGTAGCCGGTGACCACCGCGAACAGGATCGAGAAGATGATGAGCGCCGTGGTCGACATCGTGTTGCCGGTGACCTGGTTGTAGATGTAGCCCACCAGCGTCGCCATGAAGGCAACCATCGTCCCCGGGTAGACCCAGTAATAGAGGTGGGCGGCCCAGCCCGTGGTGAGCTTGGCGACGCGCGCCCAGCGATGGTGCGCGGCGTTCTCCTTGTCGATGAACGCCTTCTCGGCGAAATAGTAGCAGCTGCCGAACCCGGCCTCGGGATAGCGCCGCGCGAGCTCCGAGTACGAGATCGCGCTGAGGAGCGCGATGATCAGCGCGAGGAAGATGCCGGGCCACATATCGATGGCGACCGACGTGCCATTGGGCGCCGCGGCCGCGGCCTGCAGCTGATACGTGATCCAGAGGAAGGCGCCCGGGGCGATCAGCGCCATCGCGTTGACGGTGGCGCCCGTCAGACCCAGTGTCGGTGTGACGACGCCGCTCGAATGCGATTTGGTATCCGCCATGGGATCAGGCTCCTGTGGAAGGGGGATCGGTCAGAAGATGAACGCCGTCGCGAGCGCCAGAGTGACCTGACTGTTCTTGGTGCCGTACAGCGCGAGGTTGCCATGATCGAAGCGCACTTCCGGCCGCACGAGAGCGTTGGACCACACCTTGAGGTTCAGCGTCGCCGTGCCGCTGCCGAACTTGTGCGATGTGCCCGGCACGGCCTCGAACGTCGGGAACAGGAAGCCGTTGCTGCGTACGCCGTCACGGTCGTCCACGTAATCCGCGCGCAGCGCGAGGTCCACGACGGGCGAGAAATCCACCGTGAACCATCCGCCCAGTCCCCACCAGGTCGCGGCGCCGAGCCCCCCGGTGCTGTCGGGAACCAGACCCCCCTCGCGACCGTAGTCCGCCTGGAGCCACGCGTTGAGCGTCGGCGTGAACTTCCGCCACAGGAGTAGGTCGCCGCCGGCGCGCACCGCGCTGGATGCGGGTTCCTCCGGGCCCGCGTAGCCGACGAACGCGATCGAGCTCAACGTGTCCGGGTAGAAGCCGACGCGTCCCATGAAGGACTTCCCGGAGTTGTTGTCCTGCACGACGTCCCACCCGTTGATCAGGCGCAGCTGCATGTCCGCGTGGGGACTGAATTTGTACTCCACGCTGACGCCAGTAGCGGTGAAGTTCTCGACGTACACGAACAGGTTTCCTTCGGACCAGTTGGGGTTCACCGGGTCCTCGATCACCTCGAGCCCCATCAGGGTCGCGATCTTTCCCAGCTTCACCTGCACGCCGTTGCCGTTCGGCGTCGGGATGTTGAGCGTCACGTAGAGCTGCGTCATGTCGCCCTGGTTGCCGAGGCTGAATCCGCCTGACTGCAGGACGGTCGCGTTTTGCCCGAAGAGCAGATCGGCGTGGCCGCCGGCGTCGAACTTGGTCGGGTCGTACGGCTTGTCGATGACCAACTTGAGCGCGTTCAGGCTGAACTGGTCCTGAAACCGATCGTACAACCGCCCGTCGATCGCGCGCCCCGTGGGACTGCTCGACCAGGTGTAGGAGCCCTCGCCGTAGCCGCTGATCTTGAGTCCCGCCAGGGCCGTTTCAATGTGGTTCACCACCGTGGGGGCTGCGGCCTTGGTTGTGTCGGCCGCTCCCTTCGTGGTATCGGCCGCCCCTTTCTTGGTGGTGTCGCCCGCCGCGGCCGGCTTCGCCGAATCGCTCGGCGCGCCGCCTTGCGCTTGGGCCCTCGTGGGCGCAACCGGGATCGCGAGAGACAGGAGGACAACTGCGCGGACAAGAGAGTAGGGGCCCATTCAACGCTCCGTGTGCGAGGGAATGGCGCGACACCGCGACAACGAGAGGGGAGCAGCGAATCGAGGGATAAGACCGAGGGAGTCCGCTGCGGTTGCAGCACAGTCTCCGTCCCCAACGCTATATACACCAGCTTGTCTGGCATTGTCAATAGATTGCCGTCAATTCGGCAAGATTCTGATAACGATTTGCCAACTTTTCGCCACTTTTGGGCGATATGTGGCATCATTATGCTCCATTCTGCAATAAATAATGATCAGTAAGCAGACTGAACAGGAGCGCGACAGGCCGCCCACCGGGTCGAAACCCTGTGGACGCAGCCGCTTCCGTCTCGCATCTTGGGCTTATCCTGCCCAACCCGGCCCTCACCGGCGCACCCGCGTTTGGTCGCCGGCTCCGTGCGTGGTACCGGCGCCACCATCGGGATCTCCCGTGGCGGCGCAGCCGGGACCCGTACCATGTGCTCGTGTCGGAGCTCATGCTGCAGCAGACGCCGGTCTCGCGCGTCATGCCGAAATACGGCGCGTTCCTGGGTCGCTTCCCGACGCTCGAGTCCGTGGCGCACGCCCCGCTCCGCCAAGTCGTGGGTGCCTGGGAAGGGCTCGGCTACTACGCCCGGGCGCGGAGCCTCCACCAGTTGGCGCGAGCGGTTGTGGGCGAAACAGCCCGCGCCCCCTATGGCTCAGGCCGGCGGGATATAGCTGGCCGGGCGGCGACGCTCCCCACCCAACCCGATGCCCTCGAGAAACTGCCGGGGATCGGGCCCTACACGGCGGGCGCGGTCGCGTGTTTCGCCTTCGAGGCCGCGGCACCCCTCGTGGACACCAACGTGGCACGCGTCCTCACGCGGGTTTTCGCTCCCGGCGTGGATCCACGGACGGCGGCCGGACGGCGCTCGGCGTGGGCCATCGCCCGGGCAACATTGCCGCGGCGCGGCGCCGCGGCGTACACGCACAATCAGGCGCTCATGGAGCTTGGCGCCCTCATATGCACGGCGCGCGTCCGGCACTGCGCTCGGTGCCCGGTCCGCGGCTGCTGCCGCGGACGAGAGGAGACGGGAGAGAGGAGAAAGTAGGCCTCTCCTCTCTCCTCTCTGTTCGTGTCCTCTCTACGCGCGTCAGCGCTTCGTCAGCGCGTCGTCAGTGCCGAGCGGGCGTGATAATCACCTTCTCGAGCGTGCTGACGTAGTCGCGCTCACCCGCGCCGACGTACAGCTGCCGTGGCCGGGCGATCTTCTGCTCCTTGTCGAGCAGCATCTCTTCCCACTGCGCAAGCCAGCCGGCCGTGCGCGCAATGGCGAACAGCACGGTGAAGAAGGACGTCGGGAATTTCATGGAGCGGTAGATCAGCCCCGTATAGAAATCGACGTTCGGGTACAGCTTCCGCGAGACGAAGTAGTCGTCCTGGAGCGCGATGCGCTCGAGCTCGAGCGCGATCTCCAGATCCCGGTCCATGCCGACGGACGCTACCACCTCGTCCGCCAGGCGCTTCACGATCTTCGCGCGCGGGTCGTAGCTCTTGTAAACGCGATGCCCGAACCCCATGAGGCGGCCCGAGCCCTTCTTGACCCCTTCGATGAATGCGCTGACGCGCTTGGGATCGCCGATCTCCTCGATCATCCGCAACACCGCCTCGTTCGCCCCACCGTGCAGGGGCCCGAAGAGCGCGGCGATGCCCGCCGCGACGGCAGAATACGGATCGACCTGCGACGATCCGACGGACCGGACCGCGCTGGTCGAGCAGTTCTGCTCGTGGTCGGCATGCAGGATGAAGAGGACCTCGATCGCGCGCGTGAACGTCGGATTGGACCTGTATTTCGGCTGGCTCATCCGCGCGACCATCGACAGGAAGTTCTCGCTGTAGGAGAGCTCGTTGTCGGGGTAGACGAAAGGCAGCCCCTTCATGTGGCGATAGATGAATGCGGCGATCGTCGGCACCTTCGCGATGAGCCGGACGACCGAGATATCGCGCTGCCCGGGGTCGAAGATGTCCTTCGCCGCCGGGTAGAACGACGACAACGCGGCGACCGCACTGCACAACATCGACATCGGGTGCGCGTCGTACCGGAAGCCCTCGAGGAACTTCTTGAAATTCTCGTGCACGTAGGTGTGGTACGTCACCTCGTGCACCCAGGAGTCGTATGCGCTCTGCGTCGGCAGCTCGCCATGGCGGAGCAGCCACGCGACCTCGAGGAAGCTGGCTTTTTCGGCGAGCTGTTCGATCGGATATCCGCGATAGCGCAGGATCCCGCGATCGCCATCGATGAACGTGATGGTGCTGCGACACGCGGCCGTGTTCAGGAACGCGGGATCGTAGCTGAGCAGACCCGGATCGTCGGGGCCGCTCTTGATCTGCTTGAGATCGTTGGCCCGGATCGCGCCATCGACGACCGGAATCGTGTAGCTCTTCCCCGTGCGCGTGTCGCGCACCTCGAGCGCCGGTGGCGCGGCGCCCCCGCCCGCGACGTTCGCCGCGGGCCCGCCCCCTGCCGTCATCGTGTCGGTCATAGGTCACTCTCGCCGCAAGAAGGTACCAGCGAAAGCTACTACCCCTGACAGAGAGGAGAGGATCGACAGGAGAAAGGCGAGGCCGGGTCCGATCTACCTTCTACCGTCTCCTCGCTGAGGCTAGGCGCGCAGCGCGTGGCCTGAGCCGCTTCTGTGCTCGAGCTCTTGCAGCTGGTGCAGGGTCTCCTCGCCGTAGAACAGCCGGATGTACCGGGCCTGCTTGGGCGTGAGCCGCCGCACGGCCCAGCTGAGGTGGACGAAATGCGGCTCGACCGGGGACACAATGGGGTGCATTCCGATCTCCCCCGGCAGGCGATTGGCCTTGCGCGTATTGCACGGCCCGCACGCGGTGACGACGTTCGACCAATCGTTCGTCCCGCCCCGCGACAGCGGGATCAAATGGTCCCGCGTCAACCCCTCTCGCGGCTTGAGCTCCGACGTTGAGCGCCCGCAGTACTGGCAGCGGTAGCGGTCGCGGGCAAACAGGAAGGTGTTCGTCACCTGCCGGCGGAACCGGCGGGGCACATGGACGAATCGCGTGAGGCGAATGACGACCGGCCGCGGTAGGGCGAGCCGCTCGGACCGGACGAGGCGCTCGGCATCGGACTCGACGATCTCGGCCTTCCCATCGATGACGAGCCGCAGCGCTCTCCGCATGGGGACCATCGTGAGCGGCTCGAATGACGCATTGAGGGCCAGACACCCGGCGATCACACGAACCTCACCCGCGCCATCGTCATCTCGTCGCGAGCGCCGGCTCGGGCACCGGCGTCAACCAGCCGTACGGATCCGGCACGCGCCCTTGCACGATGTCGAGATACCGCCGCTGGATGCTCCGCGTCACCGATCCGACCCGTCCCTCACCGACGGGAATCCGGTCCACCGAACGGACGGGCGTCACCTCCGCCGCCGTTCCGGTAAAGAAAACCTCGTCCGCCACGTACAGCATCTCGCGCGGGATCGTCTGCTCGCGCACGTCATGGCCCAGATCGCGTGCGATCCGCATGACCGAGTCGCGCGTGATCCCGCCCAGAATCGATCCCCCCATCGGCGGCGTGCTGATCACGCCATCACGTACGATGAAGACGTTCTCGCCGCTCCCCTCCGATACGAAGCCGAAGTTGTCGAGCATGATCCCTTCCGTATACCCGTGCTGCCTGGCTTCGAGCAGGGTGAGCTGCGAGTTGAGGTAATTCCCGCCGGCCTTCGCCATCACCGGGATGGTGTCCGGAGCCGGGCGGCGCCAACTCGAGACGCAGACATTGACGCCGCCATGCATTGCGTCCTCGCCCAGGTACTGCCCCCACTTCCAGGCGATGATGAACGTCTCGACCGATTCCGGCCGGTCATCGGGCAGGACCCCCATTCGCTCGCCCGTGCGCACCACGACCGGGCGCAGGTAGCACTCCTGCAGCTCGTTGGCCGCGACCGTATCGACGCACCCCTGAATGAGCGCGTCCAGCGAGTGCGCGACCGGCATCCGATAGATCCGGGCCGACTCGAGGAGGCGCCGCATGTGGTCCGGCAGGCGGAATACGGCCCCGCCTGCCGGCGTCTGGTAGCAGCGGATCCCCTCGAACACGCTCGAGCCGTAGTGCACGACATGGCTCAACACGTGGACCGTCGCGTCCTCCCAGTCCACGAACCGCCCGTCGCGCCAGATTTTCGCCGTACGCATGAGCCCGAAAGCTAATGTGACCCGCCGCGTGCGCGCCACGTCGCGAGAGCCTCCCCGCTGCGGCCCACGCGGCGGGCCACATTGGGGTCGAGGTCGATGACCGAGCCGTCCCGGACGCGCTCGACGCCCGCCACGGTCACGAGGCGCGCCGGGCTCCCGCTCCCCCCCAGGGCGAATACCAGCGCGGTCACGGGATCGTACACCGGTGTTCCGGACGCCTGATCCAGCGGGAAGGCGGCGAGATCGGCATCCTTGCCGACGTTGAGTGACCCGATTCTGTCGTCGAGCCCCAGGGCGCGCGCCCCGCCCAGCGTCGCCAAGGACAGCGCGTCCTCGGCCGGCAGCACCCCGGGCCGCCCATCCCGGGCATCCTGCAGCAGCGCCGCGATCCGCGCCTCACCCAGAATGTTCATTGCGTTGTTGCTCGCGACCGAATCCGAGCCGAGGCCGATCACGATGCCCGCGTCGAGCATCTCGCGGACGGGAGCGATCCCGTGTCCGAGCTTGGCGTTCGATGCGGGGCAGTGGGCAACGGGGCAGGCCGACTCCGCGATGAATGCGATGTCCGTCGCGTCGACCTTGACACAGTGAATCAGCAGCGGGCGCGCGAGCGTCACTCCCAGCTCGACGAGCAGATGGACGGGGGAATGCGCGCGGCGAACCACAGCGATCCCGCGCGAGCGCAATCCCTCCGCGAACGGGCCGTCGCCCTCGCGCAGGAACGCGGTCTCCGCGTCGCTCTCCGCGAGATGGATCGCGACCGGGAGACCTGCGCCCATCGCGTACGCGACGACGTCGACGAGAAGATCCTCGTGCACCGTGAAGACGGCGTGCGGTGAGACCCCCAGTCGAACGAGCGGCGTCTCGAGCGGCCGGAGCCGGTCGACCGCGCTCCGCAGCCCCGCCAGCGACTCCGAGCGCACCGCGGGGTCGGGCCCGAAAACCTCCTGAAACATGATCCCCCGCACACCCATCTCGCCCAGAGCGCCCAGAACGACCCCCGACGCGCAGGTGTCGGCAAATGTCGTGATGCCGGCCGCCAGCCCCTCCGCGATCCCGAGGCGCGCGCCGTCGCGCAGGGCCGCGTCGTCCAACACCGTCAGGCGCGCCCGCGTCAGCGCGCGAATCCACTCCGCGAACGGAAGGCCCTCCAGCAGGCCGCGCATCGCCGTGAGCTCGAGGTGCGTATGCGCGTTCACGAGGCCGGGCAGCAGCACCGCGTCCCCGAGATCGCGCGACTCGCCCCGAGGAGCGCCGCGGCGCCGGCCCACGTACGCGATGCGGCTCCCCTCGACCCCGACGGTCGCGTCGCGCAGCGGCGGCCCGCTCACGGGCACGACCCACCGGGCGTGGTAAGCGATCACGGCCGAGGCGACCCCACACTAGGGCAGCTTGAACGGATTGGCGGGCAGCGTGTCGTGGCGGATCCGCGCGCCGGTGAGGGGCTGCCGGGCCGGGGGCGCCGGGGACGGAGGCCCTGGCGAGGGCGCTGGCTGGGGCGGGAAGGCATTCGGCGCCACGTGGACGTCGCACTCCCGGACGGGCTCCGTCCCGGGGATGTACCACTCCGTATAGACCAGCGGCAGCGGACAGTACGGCGTCTGGAGCAGCCCCGTCGTCCCATTGATGTCGCGCGCGATGAGCCCGGGCGGCCGCGGCCAATCCGGCGGCTCGGGCTTGCGTCTGTACACTTCCGTCATGAACGCCGTCCACACGGGCGCGGCGAGCACGCCACCCCACGCATTTGCCTTGATCCGCGTCGGGAGATCCATCCCGAGCCAGACGCCGGCGACGAGATCGGCGGTAAAGCCGATGAACCAGACGTTGTCGCCGTCGTTGGTCGTCCCCGTCTTCCCGGCCGCAGGGATGCGGAACCCGGCCTGGGTCACGGCCGCGAACGCCGTGCCCTTGAGTATGACGTCCTTCATCATGCTCACCATCTCCCAGGCCTCGTCGGGCGACAGGACCGGGATGCGCACGACCGGCGGCTCCCAGAGCACCTGCCCGTCCGCGCTCTCGACGCGCGTCACCGCGAGCGGGGTGGTACGCTCCCCGAGATTCGCGAACGCGGTATAGGCCGCCACCAGTTCGATGGGATACACCGATTCCGAGCCGATGTAGATCGAGGGGTACGGATGGATCGGTGTCGTGATACCGAATTTCCGCGCTTCCGCGATCACGGTCTCGGGGCCGAGCTCCATCCCGAGGCGCACGGCGACGACGTTGCGCGAGTCGGACAAGCCGCGCCGCATCGAGATCAGGCCGAGAAACTTTCCGTCGTCATCGCGGGGCGTCCACTGGGATCCGTCGGCATTCGGGACGGAGAGTGGCGAATCGTCCAGGATATACGACGGCGGACGGCCGTTCTCGACCGCGTCGGCGTAGACGATCGGCTTGAACGCGGACCCGGGCTGCCGGAGCGCCTGCGTGCAGCGGTCAAACTTCGAATCATCGAAATCGCGGCCACCGACCAGGGCGCGGACGGCGCCCGTCCGGGGATCCAGCGCGATGATGCACCCCTGCAGGTAGGGGGACGTCGGGCCCCCGCTGGGCTCGCCCAGCGCGCTCCGCGCGACGTACTGCTCATATGTCACGTGCGCGTAGCGCCCGTATTTCCCGCCCTCGATTGCGCGGAGCTCGTCCTCCAGCGCCCGCTGCGCCGCCGACTGGATCTCCGGATCGAGCGTCGTGTACACGCGCAGCCCCTGCTCGTACAGCTGCTGGCCGAATTGCGTGTCGAGCTGCTCGCGCACCCACTCGACGAAATACGGGGCCACCTCTCCCGCTTCCCGGCGCGACGCGAGGTGCAGCGGATACGCCTCGGCGGCGCTCGCCTCGGCATCGGAGACGACTCCTTCGCGCCGCATCAGCTCGATCACGGTATTCCGCCGGGCGATCGCGCGATCCGGGTACAGCTTCGGATTGTAGCGGCGCGTGGACTTCGGCAGGCCGGCGAGCGTCGCCGCTTCCGCCAGATTGAGATCCCGGACCGACTTGCCGAAATAGCGCTGCGACGCCGTCTCCACGCCGTAGGCGCCGTTCCCGAGATAGATCTGATTGAGATACAGCTCGAGGATCTTGTCCTTCGAGTAGCGCGCCTCGATCGCATGCGCGACGCGCGCCTCCTTGAGCTTGCGGACGAGGGTCTTCTCGCGGGTGATCGACTCGCTGAAGATGTTCCGCGCGAGCTGCATCGTGATCGTCGAGAAACCCTGCGCGTAGCTGCGCGCCGCGACGTTCCGCACGGCCGCGCCGACGACGCGCGGCCAATCGATCCCGTGGTGCGCGTAGAACCGCTTGTCCTCCGTCACGATGAACGCATCGCGCACCGTGCGCGGGATGTCGTCGAGCGTGACGAGCGTCCGGTGCTCGAGACCGAGCTCCGCGATGAAGCTGCCATCCGCGGCGTAGAGCTTGGAGGTCTGTCGGGGCTCGTAGTCCTGAATCACGTCGACGGAGGGGCACCGCCCCCCGCGGCAGACCAGCGTCCAGGCCGCGCACCCAAAGCCGAGCACGAACGCCGCGGCGCACGTCACCGCAATGCGGGCGCTCCGGGCCCGCCACGGGCGCGGGCTATCTTTCGGCGGCAGGCAATCCTCGCATGGTCAGCGCGAAAGATCACCGGCGCGCCGGAGGGGAGCAACGCATTCGCGAGGGCGGTATCGATCCCGATCTGATCCGCGTCCCCGTCGGTCCCGGGGCGATGCACGTCGAGCGGTATGGGCGCGGAGGAACTCCGATCGCGCTCCTCCACGGGTTCGGGACGGACAGCTTTCTCTGGCGCGCGGTGGGGCCGGTCGTGGCGGCGGCCGGACACACCGCGCTCGCGCTGAACCTCCTTGGTTACGGCGAGTCCGACCGCCCGCTCGACGCGGAGCTGGGCATCGCCGCACAGATGGAATACGTCGACCGGGCCCTCAGCGCGTTGCGCGTCCCGCGCGCCGCCGTGGTCGGCGTCGACCTGGGGGGCGCCGTGGCCCAGCGGCTCGCCGCCATTCGCGGCGATCGCGTCTCGCACCTGGTCCTGGTCAATAGCCTCACGGCCGACTCGACGCCGGCGGCCGACGTCCGCGCGCTGCAGCGGAACACCGCGCGCTACGCGGTGCGCGTGGCGAGCGGCATACTCGGGGCGAAGGTCCTGCTCGCGCCCGTGCTCGAGGGCAGTGTCGCGGACCGGCGCGCCATGCCGGATCGCCTCATTGCGCGCTACCTCGCGCCGTACGTCGGGCGGGACGGCGTCGCGCACCTGCTCGCGCTCGCGCGCGCGGTCAGCGGGACGGACCTCAAGGACGTGGATCTCGCGCGCATCACGATCCCGACGCTCGTCGTCAGAGGCGAGGCCGATCGCTGGCTCGACACCACCGTCGCCGAGGGGCTGGCCAGGGCCATTACCGGGGCCCGCCTGGAACGGCTGCCCGATATCGGGCGGCTGGTGCCCGAGGAAGCGCCCGATCGCCTGGCGGACCTGATCATCGGGTTGGTCGCGACGCCGTAGGGGCGGATCGCGATCCGCCCCTACGGCGTCGGTGATGCGCCCAACGGCGTCGGTGATGCGGCCGACGGCGTCGGCCCCGGCATCGTGTCGCCCCGCACGGCGCGCGCGGCCCGCACGACAGCGTCCACCGCCGGACGCAGGCGGCCCGTTGGAGCGCGGAGCCCCGTCGTCCCCCCGTAATCGCCGGCTTGCGCCACGAGGACTCCCTTGATCTGCGGATGCGCCGCGGCCCACCCGAGCGTGCCCTCGATGGCGCGCAGCTGACTCGCTTCACCGTGCGCGATCGGGTATCCGCCCACCGCGAACACCCAGTACTCCCGGTACGGGAATCGCCGCATCCATCGCTCGGCCACATGCAGCTGCCCTTCGATCGAGCGCGCGCCATCGAAGCCGGGATAGACCACGAATCCGACCGCATCCATCGGCGAGCCTGGCTGGGCAGCCCAATCGAAGAGAGCGCTGTCCCGTCCGGTCACGCCGGAGACCGACAGCGCGACACGGATGCGCGCATCGAGGCCGTGCGCCGTGGCCGCGCTTGCCGTGAAATACGCGATCAAATCCAGCATTTGACGCCCGGCGGGCGACATCGTGGCCTCGGCCGGGTCGTCGGCGAGGACGAGGTAGTCCGGCCGGAGCCGACTCGCGACGCGCGCCACATCCGCGATGCGCACCGAATCGCCCCTGCGGGGCGCGGACCGATGCAGCAGGGACCGTCCGGGTGCGGATCCCAGTGTGACGATGAGCAGGGTCGAGTCTCGCCGCAGCCCCTCGAACGCCCGGGCGATCGAGTCGAGGACGCCGGCCCGCGCGCCGATCGGATCGATCGTGATTCCGACCGCTTCCGCCTGCACCGAGTCCGCCAGAGCGAGATCCGCGCGCAACGCTTCCTGCGTCGGCGCGGCGACGACCGGAGGCAGCACGTCGAGTCCGACCGTGAAATCGCCCGGGATGCGCTCGGGCAACGCGGCGGAGAATCCCTCGTAGCTCGCGACGGCGCGCGCGGCGCCGGGGAGGGCCGCCGCCGTGAGCGCGACCCACGCGGTCGCCGTCGCCGCCACGACGATTCGGAGCGTTCGACCCGTCCCGCGCCGGGGGCGATACGCCGGCGCCACGAGCGGCACGAGTAACGTGTACGGGGAGGCGAGCGCCGCGGGGCCCGCGACGTGGCCCAGCGCGGCGACGTAGGCCGCACCGAGCGTGATCGCCCAGGTCGGCAGGGCACTGCCACTCCCGCCGACCGAGCGCACGATCGCCACGGCCACGAGGAGCACGTCGTATACGAGAACCGGAATCGCGATCGCCGGCGGCGCGATCCGCCGCGCCGACACGTACGCCGCCTGGGCGGCGCAGAGGGTCACCGTCGCTGGCCAGATCCAGGCGACGCCCCACAGCGCGCCGGCTCCGGGATCGATGCCGCCGCCGCCGGCCACGACGAGCACGACCGCGGGAGCGACGAGGAGCGCCACGAGGCCGGACAGCGCTGCCAGCAGTGGTGGAGACGCGCGGAGCTGGGCGACGTGCCCCGCGGCAGACACATCCCACATCAGTCCCAGGACCGCCAGGACCGCGAGGGGGGTCATTAGCATCGCCCGAGCGCCGCGCGCGGCCCTCCGGCGCCCCGCGGGACGGTCGCTCTAGCCGACGGTGACGGCTGCGCCCGCCATGACGCGTGCGCCGCCGCTCGCCGCCAGGCGCGGCGGCTGCACGAAGCGCTCACCCAGGGTCCGGAGCTCCGCCATGTCGCCGGTCGGGAGCTCGGGGTACCGATCCGCCAGATAGGCCATCGTCTCGCGAAACCAGTCCTCCTGATGCGCGGGGTCCGCGCCAATCACTCCACACTGCATGATCTGCTGAAACAACTCGTCGCGCGCCTCTGCAAAGGGCGTCGGCGCGACGACGTCAGGTGCCCGTCGGGTGCGCTGCGTTGCCATACCGTGCGTGAAAGTGTGGAAGGGACGTGCAGCCGGCTCCCGTGGAAGCTAGCGGCCTGGACCACTTCCGGCGAGCCGCGACACGGCGCGCCGCGGCGCGCCGCGCGACGGGGAGCCGCGATGCGCCGCGCTACCGCACGATCCGCAACAGACCGGCGTCCGCGCTGCCGCGGATGAAGCTCTCGGCGTCGAGCGTCGGGATCTGCACGCCCGTGATCGAGAGCCCGCGCCGCGCCTCGGTGATCATGAATTCCGACAGGGTGCGCTCGGCGCACGCCGCGCTCGTGTCCCGCATCTCGCAGACGATCTCGTCCCACGTGCCGGTGTACTCGCGGCCCTCGCGCACGACGCGGTGGATTTCGGTGTCGCGCTTGCCGGCCGCGAGATCCGTCAGCAGCATACCGAACAGCTCCAGTTGACCGCGGGCCTCGCGCTGCATGTCGTCCGCCGCACGCTGCTCGATGTCGGTGAGCATTTCGTCGATGTCATCCCCTTCGGCGGCCAGCTCGGTCAGCCGGGCATCCCACGGCTTGAGCTCCGGATCGTTGTCGGCCAGGCGATAGATCGTCTTCTTGAGCTCCATGAGGCGCCAGATCCCGAGCTCATCCCAGTGGTCGTCGGGGGTCGTCCGCTCGAGGTGATACAGCGCGGCCTCGTACTCGCCGCGATCGTAGAAGATGTTGCCGAGGTAGATCCGCGCCTCGGCATGATCGCCATCGAGTTGCAGTGCGCGCCGCAGCATTGCGATCGCCGCATCGTCATCCCCCAGACGATGGTGGGCATAGCCGACGCACGCGACGGCCTCACCGGAGTCCGCCGCCTGCTGCACGGCGATCTCGAAGAACTCGTGCGCCGCCTCGATCAGCCCCTCGCGGAACAGGGCCCGGCCCGCCTGGAGCATCAACTCGACATCATCGCGGTAGCCGAGCTCGAGGATCCGCCGGAAGCTGCGGAGCGCGCTGGCGTGCAAGCCGAATTTGAGCAGCGTCTCACCCAGCCCCGCCAACGCGTCCTCGTGCTCGGGGTCCAGGACGAGCGCCTCCTCGAAGCTGCGCCGGGCCCAGAGGTACTCGTCGCGCGCGAGTCGCGCGTAGCCGATCCCGACGTGCAACTCCACGGCGGAGGGGTAGAGGGCGAGTCCCTCCCGAAGCACGCCCAACGCGTCGTCGTATCGGCCGTCGTTATACAGCTGATGCGCGCGCTCGTCGTACTCCTCGGAGCTCAGGAAGGGGGCTGGCATGCCGACACACCTCCACTCTGTGAAAGTGAGCCAATTGTACCACCCGGATGGACGGGAGTTCAACCCGGCACATTCCATGCGGATTGGAGGGCGCGTATGTTAGCACCGGCGCCGGCCGCGCAGGCCGGCCACTCGCGTACCCGAATCTGCCAGGAGATGCCATGTCAGCTTCACTCCGCGCGGTTCTCGTTGCTCTCGCCGTCGTCGCGTCGCCCCTAAGCGTATCGGTGATTGCCGCGCAGCAGGTCGCCGGCCCGACCGCGGCCGCCGGCAACGTCGGCTTCCGCGCCCGTACGACGGTGGATGACCCAGCCGCGATGCACGCCGCGGCCGACGACGCATCCCATCCCCACCTGGGCACGGACGTCGCCCTCATGATCATCGGCGGCGCGGGGTTCATCGCCGGCCTCATCATCGGCGGCGGCGCCGGCATTGCGGTCGCGGTCGCGGGCGCCCTCGTCGGCCTCTACGGCCTGTATATGTACCTGCGCTGATCCGTCAGCGCAGCACATGTCGGCGTCGCCCCCCCGGGCCGCCCGCGACACGCTGTCTGTCGATGGCCGGCCGTACGGCATCTTCCCGCTCGACTCGCTGGCGGCGCTCCCCGGGAGCACCCTCGGCCGGCTCCCGGTCAGCCTCAAGATCCTCCTGGAGAACCTGCTCCGCCACGAGCAGGGCGCCGGGGTTACGCGGGGCGACATCGAGGCGCTCGCGCGCTGGGATGTCACGGCCCCGCCCGAGCGCGAGATCGCATTCCGCACGGCCCGCGTTCTCCTGCAGGATTTCACCGGCGTGCCGGCGGTCGTCGACCTCGCGGCCATGCGCGACGCCATCGCGCAGCTCGGAGGCGACCCGGTGCAGATCAATCCGCTCCAGCCGGTCGACCTGGTCATCGACCATTCGGTGCAAGTCGACGCGTATGGATCGGATGCCGCTTTCCTGATCAACGCGTCGCTCGAGCTCGGGCGCAACCGGGAGCGCTACGCCCTGTTGCGCTGGGCTCAGACGGCGTTTCGCAACTTCCGCGTGGTTCCTCCGGATACCGGGATCGTCCACCAGGTCAATCTCGAATACCTCGCCTCGGTCGTCTTTACCCAGGCCGAGGGAGATGCCACGCTGGCGTACCCGGATTCCCTCGTCGGGACCGATTCGCACACGACGATGATCAACGGGCTCGGCGTCGTCGGTTGGGGGGTGGGCGGGATCGAAGCGGAGGCGGCCATGCTGGGCCAGCCTCTCTCGCTGCTTGTCCCCGACGTGGTCGGATTCAAGCTGCACGGAAAGCTCCCCGTCGGGGCGACCGCGACGGACCTCGTCCTGACGGTCACCGAGCGGCTGCGGAAAAAGAACGTTGTCGGGAAATTCGTCGAGTTCTACGGCGCGGGGCTCTCGAGCCTGTCCCTCGCGGACCGCGCGACCATCGCGAACATGGCGCCCGAGTACGGCGCGACGATCGGACTGTTTCCGATCGACGCCGAGACGCTGAGCTACCTCCGGCTCACAGGGCGCGACGAGCATCACGTGCGGCTCGTCGAGGCCTACGCGAAGGCGCAGGGGCTGTTCCGCACCGACGACACCCCGGATCCGCTCTTCGGCGACAGTGTCGAGCTCGACCTCGGATCGATCGAGCCCAGCCTCGCCGGGCCGAAGCGTCCGCAGGACCGCGTGCCCCTCTCACGGTCGAAGGCGATGTACCGGGCGGCGCTGGCCGCCGAGCGGGAGAAGGCCGCGCGCCCCCCGTCGACGATCCCGCCGCTCGCCGTGCAGCGGGAAGACACCGAGGGGGGGAACCAGCCCCAACACACGGACGAGGGCGTCGCCTGCGAGCTCGACGGAAAGGCGTTCACGCTGCGCGATGGGGCCGTCGTGATCGCCGCGATCACGAGCTGCACCAACACCTCGAATCCGTCGGTCATGCTCGCGGCCGGCCTGCTCGCGCGCAACGCCGTGGCGGCAGGCCTGTCCACGCAACCCTGGGTCAAGACGAGCCTCGCCCCCGGGTCGAAGGTCGTCACGGAATACCTGCGCGCCGCCGAGCTGCTCGAGCCGCTCGCCGCCCTCGGCTTCCAGGTCGTAGGCTACGGGTGCACGACGTGCATCGGGAATTCCGGCCCGCTGCCGGCGGTCATCGCCGACTCCATCGAGCAGCACGAGCTCACCGTGGCGGCGGTCCTCTCGGGCAACCGGAACTTCGAGGGACGGATCAACCCCCTGACGCGATTCAACTATCTCGCATCGCCGCCGCTGGTGGTCGCATACGCGCTCGCGGGGCACATGGACATCGACTTCGCGACCGATCCGATCGGGACCGGCCCGCGGGGGCCGGTCTTCCTGCGCGACCTGTGGCCCTCGCCGCGGGATGTCGAGAGCGAGATCCGCCGCTCCGTCCGGCGCGAGATGTTCGCGCGCGAGTACGCGGACGTGTTTGCCGGGGATGAGTCCTGGCGCACCCTGCCGGTGCCCACCGGCGACAGGTACGCCTGGGACCCGGCCTCCACGTACGTCAAGAATCCGCCGTATTTCGCCGGCATGACCCGTTCGCCACCCGGCATCGTCCCGCTCGTCGGTGCGCGCGTGCTGGCGATGCTGGGCGACTCGATCACGACGGATCACATCTCTCCGGCCGGCACCATTCCGGCGGCCAGCCCGGCGGGACAATGGCTCCTCGCGCACGGCGTCGCCCGCGCCGATTTCAACTCGTATGGCGCGCGCCGCGGCCACGACGATGTGATGGTGCGCGGGACCTTCGCCAACATCCGCCTGCGCAACGAATTGGTCCCCGGGATCGAGGGATGGTGGACCGCGACCGCGCCAGGCGGCGACAAGACGACGATCTACGACGCGGCGCTCGGATACCAGCGCGTGGGAACGCCGCTCCTTATTATCGCGGGGAAGGAATACGGGTCGGGATCCTCGCGGGACTGGGCGGCCAAGGGAACGCGCCTGCTCGGCGTGTGCGCGGTGATCGCCGAGTCGTTCGAGCGCATCCACCGGTCGAATCTCGTGGGCATGGGCGTGCTCCCGCTCGAGTTCGAGGGCGGGGCGACGCGCTTGACTCTCGGCCTCACGGGCTTCGAGACGTACGATATCGAGGGACTCGCCGGTGACATGGCCGCCCGCGCGCACCTGACCGTGCGCGTCCGCAGCCGCGACGGCGCAGAGCGACGCTTCGCGGTCCGGTCACGCATCGACACGCCGGAGGAGCTGAGCTACTATGCGCACGGCGGAATTCTTCCCTACGTGCTGCGCCAGCTGGCGGATGCGGGCTCGCCGCGCTCGCCGCGATAACCCCCCACGCCCCCCCTGCTCATGCACATGTCGACGCCGCCGGTCCTGCCTCTCAACGCCGCTTACCTGCACCTCGTCGTCAACCACATCCCGATCATCCTCAGCGGCGTCGGAACGGCGGCCGCCCTCCTCGCCCTCGTGGTCCAGCGCCGCGCCGTGTGGCTGTATGCGCTGGCGTCGCTGACGATCGCGGGTGCATCGGCGTATCCCGTGATGCTCACGGGACACGGCGCGGAGCATGTGATGCGGAAGCAATGGTACGTCGACAAAGAGACGATCGAGGCGCACGAGGACGCGGCCGACGTTGCGACCTGGACGCTCGTCGTGGCGGGCGCTGTGAGCGCGATCGTCTGGTGGCGCCTCGCGCGCGAGAGAGACGTCTTCGGAAACGGCGTCCCTCCCCGGTGGGCGCAAGGGCTGGTGCTCGTGACGGCGCTGGCCGGAATCGGGACGGTCGCCTACGCGGCCTACGACGGGGGACTGATCGTGCACGCGGCCGCGCGGCTGCAGACGCCGCCGCCGGGCGTCACCTTTCCCGCACCCGAGCCCGACACGGCGCACGACAGCCATTAGCCGCCGCGCATTAGCCGCCGCGCATTAGCCGCCGCGCGGGAGTTGTTGCGTGAGGCAATGCAGCGTGCCGAGCCCGAGGACGAGATCCACGGCGTGGATCCCCACGACCCGGCGATCCGGAAAGACCTCCGCGAGACGCGCGAGCGCCACCCGGTCGCTCACATCGTTGAACGTCGGGACGAGCACCACGCCGTTGGCCACGTAGAAATTCGCGTAGCTCGCCGGCAGGCGTTGGCCGTCCGCGTAGCGGGGCTCCGGGAACGGGAGCGCGACGATGCGGAACGCGCCGGCATCGCCGCCGGCCAGCTCGAGGCGCCGCCGATTCTCCTCGGAGCGCTCGTGGTTCCCATCGCGCGGATCCGGCTCGTACGCGAGGATGACGATGTCCGGCGCCGCGAACCGGGCGACATCGTCGATGTGCCCGTGCGTGTCGTCGCCGACACAGCCCGCGCCGAGCCAGATCGTCTCCCGCACGCCGAGGTATTCGCGAAAGAGCGCCTCGTATCCCGCGCGGTCGAGCCCGGGATTCCGCTCCTGCACGGGGGAGAGCAGACATTCCTCCGTCGCGAGGAGCAGCCCCGCGCCGTCGACGTCAATCGCGCCCCCTTCCAGGACCGCGGGACCGCGCCCATCGGGGCGCTGGGCCTCGACGAGCGGAAGCCGCGCGAGACGGGCGAGCGCAGGCGCCACGTCGGCATCGCGCGCATAGTTGTCGTACTTGGCCCACGCGTTGAAGCGCCATCGGACCAGCTCGACGCGACCCGCGCGGACGACGGCCGTCGGTCCCGAGTCGCGGACCCAGACGCGATCAGTGGGCACGATCGAAACCCCGTAGGTCCCCGCCGCGATCCCCTGCGCTGCGAGCACCCGCACGGCCTCGTCCCGCCCCTCCTCGGACGGACAGAGGATCTCGACGCGCTCCTGGGGCAAGAGCGCGCGCACGATCTCCGCATAGACCCAGGGAATCGCAGCGAGCTTCCCCGGCCAATCCGGCTCGTGGTGCGGCCATGCGATCCACGTCGCCGCGTGCGGCTCCCATTCCGCCGGCATTCGGCGGCCGCTCATCCGAGATATCGCTCGAGAATCCGACCGTAGGCGTCGACGCGACGATCGCGCAGGAATGGCCAGTTGCGCCGCGTATCCTCAGCGAGCGCGGTGTCGCACGGCGCCACGATGACCGCCGGCTCGACGCCGGCCTCGGCGATGACGCGGCCGAAGGGATCGCTGACGAATGAGTGGCCGAAGAACTCGATGCCGTCGGTGCCCGGCTCGGCCTCGAGTCCGACACGATTCACCGCCGCGACGTACACGCCGTTCGCGATCGCGTGGGCGCGCTGTATCGTGCGCCACGCGTCGACCTGCGCCGCCCCGTGCGCCCCCCTCTCGGCAGGATGCCAGCCGATGGCGGTCGGATACAGCAGGATCTCCGCGCCGAGAAGACTCGTGATGCGCGCCGCCTCGGGGTACCATTGGTCGTAACAGATGAGCACCCCGATCGTGGCGTAGCGCGTGCGCCAGACCCGGAACCCGGGGGCCGCGTCGCCGGGGGTGAAGTAATACTTTTCGTAATACAGCGGGTCGTCCGGGATGTGCATCTTGCGGTACGCGCCAAGCAGCGCGCCGTCCGCATCGATCACGGCCGCGGAGTTTCGGTACAGGCCGGCCGCCTGCCGCTCGAAGACGGGGACGACGAGAACCACCGCGAGCTCGCGCGCGAGAGCCTGCATCGTCGTCACGGCCGGCCCCGACATTGGTTCCGCCAGGTCGAACCGATCGGTACGCTCCGCCTTGCAGAAATAGGGGGCATGAAAGAGCTCCTGCAGGCAGATGATCTCTGCGCCGCGTCCCGCGGCCTCGCGCACGCGTTCGGCCGTCCGCCGCACGGTCGCCGCGGCGTCACCCGATACGACATCCTGCACCAACCCGACCGTGAATTGTGCCATCGCCCGTGAAATATGTTGTAAGGGCGGATCGTGATCCGCCCGTGCTGTCCGTACGCGTCATCCCATGCGCGTAGGGGCGGATCGCGATCCGCCCCGACTGTCCATACGCGACATTCCGTACGCGACATTCCGTACGCGGGCCGCCATCGTCCCGGATTACAAAATTAACCCGATCACGATGTCCATCACGTTCGTGCCGGAATGCCCGGTCCGGAGCAAGGCATGCGCTGCGTCCAGCGCGCGATACGCATCGTGGGCCGCGAGATCACGCGCCGGATCCCGCCCCGCCCCCTCGATGGCGTACCACGTGAGCCCGTCGACGATTGCGCCGGCCGCATCGGTTGGGCCGTCGCGTCCATCGGTGCCGGCCGCGAGCAGCGTGATGCCGCGCCCGTGATCGCCCGCCTCATGGAGAGACCGGGCCGCCGCCAACGCGAGCTCCTGGTTTCGGCCGCCGAGCGGTGACTCGCCGGCAGCAGCGGCATCGCCCGACCCTCGTGGCGCATCGAGCGTCACCGTCGTCTCCCCGCCCCACACGATGCAGCGCGTCACCCGCGGACCCCGCGCGCGCTTCTTGCGCGCCACGAGATCGCTCGCGAGCCGCACACCGGCGATCGCCGCCTCGCCCACGAGGGGGACCGGCACAACCGTCACCTCTTCGACCCCCGCGGCGCGTGCGCATTCGGCCGCGGCGGCGACCGCGTGCGCATTGCTGACGATGACGGTGGCGGCGACCCCGGCGAATGCGGGGTCGGACGGCTTTGGCGTCTCGGGCGCAGCGCCTGAGACGACCGCCGTCAGATGGCCCCGGGCCTTCGGCGGCAGCTTATCCCAGAGCCGGGCGCGCTCGAGCGACGCCACGAGCTCGACGGCCGTCACCGGGTCCGCGACCCACGGCCCGGAGCTGATCGACGCGAGATCGTCGCCCAGAACGTCGGACACGATGAGACAGTGCACGCGCGCGGGCGCGACCGCGACCGCCAGCCGCCCACCGCTCCATCGAGTGAAGCGCTTTCGGACCGCGTTCATCGCGACGATGTCCGCGCCCGAGGCAAGCAGAGTGGCGTACAGCACGCCCAGGTCGCTCTGCGTGAAATCGGCCAGCTCGGGCGCGGGCGCGGCAATGAGGCTCGTGCCTCCACCGGACACGAGCGCGAGCACCTCGTCCCCCGGCCGCACCAGCGCCACGACGTCCGCGACGGCGGCTGCGGCCGCGGCCGATTGGGCGGCCGGGATCGGGTGGTCACCGGCGACGACGCGAATGCTCGGGTGCGGGGGCGGCTCGATCCTCACGCCCGCGATCACGCCGCCCGCCGGCGCGCGCCCCCGCTCGGCGAGTGCGGTGGTCGCGCCCGCGGCCATCGCCGCGGCGGCCTTACCCAACGCCACGATCCACACCCGCGCGCCGGGCGTCAGTGCGAGTCCCGCCACCGCCGCATGCGTCGCGGGTTCCGGACGCGCACCGGCCACCGCGGCGTGGTAACACTCCGTCAACTGCCGTCGGGCCTGAATCACGCCGCGCCTCCCGGTTGTGTGGGCTCGCCTGCGGCAGTCGTTGCCAGGCCCGAAGGGCCGAAGCAATCTCCCCGCTCGGGCACCTCATGGGCGCCCGGCCGAGCGCCGCATCGAGCTCCGACATGGCACGCAGGTGACTGTCGCGCTGTTGAGCCAGTCTAAAGGTGATGGATCGCCCGTCCGACCGCGCCCCCGGTGCCGTGCCTCCCTCGTCGCCGACTCCCGTATCAGTCTCCGCCGCTGGCACGCCAGCCGCGGGCACACCAGCCGAATTCGACACACTCGAGGCCCGCCTCGCCGACCAGCGTCCTCCGGATATCGCGCGCGCCGTCGAGATCCTGCGCGATGTGGCGGCCGCGCTCGACGAAGGTCATCGCCACGGGATCGTGCACGGCAACATCGCGCCCGCGCGCGTGCTGATCGGCGAGCGGGGCCACGTCACGATCTCGGACACCGGGCTCTCTCCCGCCCCCGAATACAAGGCCCCCGAGCAGTGGCGAGGCGAGGCCAGCGGACCCCGGACCGACCAGTACGCGCTCGGCGTCATGGCGTTCCAGATGCTGACCGGCCAGCTGCCATTCGAGGGAACGGACACGCAAGATCTCATGCGGCTTCACTCGTCGGCCACCGTGCCGAGAGCCGCCGCACTGCGAAAGGGGGTCTCGCCCGCGATGGATGCGGCGCTCCGGCGAGCGATGGCCAAGGTTCCGGAGCTTCGGTTCCCGACAGCGGGCGCATTTGTCGACGCACTGTCGGGCGATCACCCCATCAGCATCTCGCTGGATTCGATAGAGGCGATCCGGACCGCCGAAGACCCGGGCGCGGGACGGTCGGCCCTGGCCGTCGGGGCGGCGGCCGCTGTGGTCATTGGCGTTGCCGTGATCGCGTTCGGCGTCCACCGCGGACCGGGCCCGCGCCTGCCGCCTCGCGCGATCCAGCCCCCACAGCCCACCTCGCGTGGCAGCGCGCCGACCCTGCCCGCGACGCCGGCGATGACGACGGCGCAGCCGGTCCCCGCTGCCGACAGCGCCGCACCCGCTCCGGCTCCCGAGGGCCCGGCCGTGCCGAACGGCCCGCCGCTCGATGCGGCCGCGCCGGACATCGCCGCGGCCGCGCCGCCCCGGGCACAGCCTCCCGGTGGAAGCGGCGCCTTCATCCGCGTCATCGTGCGCGGAGGCGTGGCCGCCGTACGCGTCGACGGCCGGACCTATGGCTTGAGTCCCGCGGTCGTCAACGTCGACCCTGGGACGCACGTCGTGACCGTCGACGGCGCAGGGGATGCGTTCCTTCCCTCGCAGCACGTCGTTGCTGCCATCGCCCGAGATACCACGCAGGCGGTTTTCGTCCCCCGCATCCATCATGCTGACGCGGGCGCGCCGGACTCGCTCGCGGCGCCGCCCGACACCGCGCGCTGATAGGCGTCTAGCTTTACCGGCAGACGATGTCTGCCGCGGACACGATTTTCACACCGACTCCCCCCCCTCCCCTTCCCCGTCCCCCTCCACCTCACCCCGGCACGCCCGCCGTGGTGCTGCTGAGCGGAGGGCTGGACTCGACCACCGTGCTCGCACTGGCCATCTCACGGGGCTACCGCGTCCACGCGCTCTCGGTGCGTTACGGGCAGCGCCACGCGCCGGAGATCGAGGCGGCACGGCGCATCGCCGAGCGCTACGGAGTCGAGCACCGCGTGGTCGATGTGGATCTGCGCGCCATCGGCGGATCCGCGCTCACGGCGGAGATCCCCGTCCCGAAGGGCCGCTCCGAGGCGGAGCGCACCGACGGCATTCCCGTGACGTACGTACCCGCCCGAAACACGGTGCTGCTCGCGCTGGCGCTCGCGTGGAGCGAGGTCGTGGGCGCGGCGGACATTTTCATCGGCGTCAACGCGATAGACTATTCGGGTTATCCGGATTGCCGCCCCGCGTTCCTGGCGGCGTTCGAGCGCCTGGCCAGCGTGGCCACGAAGGCCGCCGTAGAGGGGACCCTCCGTGTGCGCATTCACGCTCCGCTGATCGATCTCACGAAACGTGAGATCATCGCGCTCGGCCGATCGCTGGGCGTGGACTACGCTCCCACCATCAGCTGTTACGACCCGGATCCCTCCGGCGCAGCCTGCGGACGCTGTGACGCCTGCCAGCTACGTCTCAAGGGCTTCGCCGACGCCGGAGCCGAGGACCCGGCGCTGTACCGAGTCGGGTATCAGCATCGGTCGCTCACGCCGCCGTGACATATACGGTCAAGGAGATCTTCTACACGCTCCAGGGGGAGGGCGCGAACGCGGGACGTTCCGGCGGTGTTCTGCCGTTTCGCGGGGTGCAACCTGTGGAGCGGCCGCGAAGGAGATCGCGCAAGCGCGGTGTGTCCGTTTTGCGACACGGACTTCGTCGGCGTGGGACCGGACGGGGGCAGCTTCGAGACCGCCGGCGCGGTCGCGGACGCCGTGGCGGCGCGGTGGCCACAGGATGCGGATGGCCAGCCGTTCGTGGTCTGCACGGGAGGCGAGCCGCTCCTGCAGCTCGACGGCCCCCTGGTGGCCACCCTGCACGCCCGCGGATTCGCGGTTGCCGTAGAGACGAACGGCACGCTACCGCTCGTGCCGGGGCTGGATTGGGTCTGCGTAAGCCCCAAGGCGGCTGCGGATCTCGTCGTTCTCGCGGGCGACGAGCTCAAGCTCGTCTTTCCGCAAGCGAACGCGCCGCCCGAGCGCTACGTCACGCTCGCGTTCCGGCATTTCTTTCTTCAGCCGATGGACGGACCCGAGGTGAGCAGTCACACGCGCGCCGCCATCGCCTATTGCCTCGCGCACCCGGCCTGGCGGCTCAGCCTGCAGACCCACAAGCTCCTCGGTTTGCGTTAAGGCACTGTACTTGCCGATCCATCGACCGGGATCCCCGGGCGACCTCGTGCGTCCCTATCTCTTGCTCGCGCGTGCCACTTTCATAAATCGAAGGCTGGGCGCTACCTTGGAGCGATGCGATACCCCGGATTTCTGCTGACCGGCACGCTTGCGGCCGGATTCGTGGCGTTTTCCGCCGGTCGGGCGAGCGGCCAGGCGAGCACGGCCATGTTGGCCGAGATTGCCCCGATCCCTCTTCCGGTCCCCGGGCTGCTCCTCAGCGTCGCCGCCAATCTGGCGGGGCCATTCGTCATCCCGCCAATGCCGATCCGGTTTTCCCGCCGGGATTCGATCGTCAGTCTCGCCCGGGCACAACTGGGTAAGCGCTATCGTCTGGGCGGATCGAACCCGGACCATGGATTCGACTGCAGTGGGCTCGTCCGCTACGTGATGGCGATACTCCACATCGATCTCCCGCGGACGGCACACGAGCAGGCGACGGCCGGGGCCTCCGTCCCGCGCGACCCGGCACAGTTGCTGCCGGGCGACCTCGTCACCTTCGGCTCCACGCAGCACATCTCGCACGTGGGCATCTACATCGGCGGCGGTCGCATGGTGCAGGCGAGCAGCAAGGCGGGACGCGTCATCGAGACCTCACTCGTTCGGCACCCGGGGAACGGCGTAAAGCCATGGCGGGGCGCGCGACGCGTCATGCCGGATTCGGAACCGCCTACCGCTCCGTCGGCGGCGCTGCTGCCGGCATCGGTCCCCTTGGGGCGGATCGAGATGTCATCGGCGGGCGAGACGGACTGACGGCGCCGGTTCCGCGCTCGACCACGACGCCGCTCTCGGGAAAGTCGGCGCGGCTGAGCCGGGCCACGAGCTGACGCGCCCGCCCCTCGGGGTCCGGCGTCACCATCCCGGGCAGGAATTGGCGTGTGGCACGCAGTTCGACGTTTCGCGCCGCGCCGGTTGAGTCGAGCGTCGCGCACGTGACCGCCCCCCGCCGCATCGGCTCGCCGAGCTCGAACGGCCCATAGTCCAGCAGATTTCCGAGCGAATACCAGATCAGCGCGCCGTGCCACCATTCGGCCGCACGCAGCACGTGCGGTCCGTGGCCGACCACCAGCTGCGCGCCCGCCTCGACCGCCGTATGGGCGAACGCGACGGGGTCGCCGCGGACTTCGCCCGCGAAATGCTCGACGGAATCGCCGGTGTGCTGCGCCCGGCGCCCTTCGGCCCCCAGATGCGCCGTGACGATGACCCAGCGATATTCGGCGGCCGCCCGAGCGACGAGACGGCGGACGGCATCGGTATCGGCGACTCCAGGCGATGACCAGGCGCTGAACCCGAACACCGCCAGCGTGTCGCGATCGCCGATCGGCACGAGCGTCGGCAGCGTATCCGCGCCGGTGACCCGCACGCCCGCGCTGTCGAGGATCGCGAGCGTGGCGCGGAATCCGGACGCGCCGGCATCGTGGGAGTGGTTGTTGGCGACGTTGGCGATCACGACCGCCGGCGGGTCGGCGACGCCGCGCAGCGCCGGGGCGGCCGCAGAGGGCATCCGCAGCAGATAGCAGAACCGCCGCCCGAGAGCGCACTTCGTCTCGACGACCGGTCCGTCGCCGATCGCCCCCTCCGCGTTCAACAACACGACGCCGGCGCCGGCCACGAGGCGCCGCAGGGGGAAGACCAACGTGTCCGGCGCCCGCAGGGCGGCCACGGCGTCCGGGGCACCGCCGGTGATTCGGCGCGCCCACGCCGTGTCGAGATTGGTTCCGAGCGTAACGTCACCGCCCGCGCAGACGCGGACGGTGTCGACCACGGCCATCAGGGCGGCGAGAGCAACTCCGTGCACGCGGCGAAGGGTAATACCGGAAGCTCGAACCAGAAGACGGTCTTGTGCCCCGGGTCGGACTCGGCGCCAATGCGGCCGCCGTGTTGTTCGACGATCGCCTTCGAGATCGCGAGGCCGAGGCCCGTTCCCCCGCGGCGACGCGTGTCGGAGCCATCGAGCTGCTGGAAGCGCCGGAACAATCGGTCGATCTCGGCCGGCGCGATTCCCGGACCCGGATTCTCGACGGCAAACCGGACCACCGGATGGCCCGTGTGCCCTGTGCTCGGCGTCGGCCGCGCGGGATCCGTCGCGGCGCTCGCATCCTGGTCCGTCGCGAAGATCTCGATCGTGGACCCCGCCGGGGCGAATTTGATGGCGTTCGACAGGAGATTGGTGAGGACCTGCATCACGCGATCCTGGTCTCCTTCCACCACGCGGACCGCGCTCACGTGCTCGGCAAGTCGAATGTCGTACTGCTCGGCCATGGCGCGAATCCCGTCAATTGCGGCGCGAATGATGTCCGCCGGCGCGAGCGGTGTGAGCCGCAGCTCGAGCTTTCCAGCCGCCATCTTGTCGAGATCCAACATGTCGTTGATCAATCGGATGAGGCGGTCCGTGTTGCCGACGGCAATGTGAACGAGCTCGCTCCCGCGCGCCGTGAGCGGCCCGACGACCCCGCCCTCGAGGAGCCCGAGAGACCCGCGAATGGCGGTCAGGGGCGTTCGCAGCTCGTGCGAGACGGTGGAAACGAATTCGCTCTTCATCCGGTCGACGCGCTTCCACTCCGATATGTCGCGGATCACGGTGATGCGGGCCGCGGTTCCCTTGTACGTAATGTGCGAGCCCGTGACCTGCGCGTCGAACGTGGACCCGTCTCGGCGCAAGCCAGCCACCTCGTAGGTGTGGTGCCACCCCTCCGCGGCCGCGCGAGCCGCGGTCGCGCGGTCGCGGGGGGCGACCATCGCATACGGCGGGAGTGCCCGCGCCTCGGCCTCCTCATAGCCGAACATGCGGCACCATGCGGTGTTGACCTCGAGAGCGACGCCGCCGCGCGAGACAGAGATACCGTCGGTCGAGGCATCGGACAGGCGGTGGAACCGCTCTTCGCTCTCGCGCAGGGCATCCTCCGCGCGCTTGCGCACGATCATCATCCCCAGCGGCTCCGCCACGACGGCCGCGAGCCGTACGAGAAACGCGTCGTCGTCGGTGAGGGCGTACATGTGAAACGCGAGCGTGGCGACGAGCTCGTCGCCCGCCATGACGGGCACGGCGATGGCCGCCCGGAGCCCGGATTCCCGCACGACCGACGTACGGACGAAATTCGCATCGCCCTCGATCTCATCCAGGTCGCGAATCCAGACGGGGCGGCGCGTCTCCCAAACGCGACCCGGCAGCCCCTTGCCGCGCACGAGGGCGAAGCGTCCCATGGCCTCCGCGAAGTCACCCAGCGGGGCGTCCTTGCGATACCACACCGCGGCGCGCACCATCGCGTCGCGATCGGCCGCGGGGATCCACGCTTCGGCATAGGGCCACCCGGTGGCCGCACAGAGACAGTCGATGGCGATCCGGCAGGCGTCGTGGACATCCGCGGCCTGACTCATCGCCTTCGCGGTCTCGATGACCACGACCAACTCGCGCTCGCGGCGATGTTGCGCCGTGATGTCGCGCATGATCGTCGACAGGAACCACACGCCGCCCCGCGCCGACTCGTGCGCGACGATCACGACCGACACGGGAATCTCACGACCATCGGCGCCGCGAATGGTCGATTCGCCCTCCCACGCCCCATCGCGCAGCGCCGCCGGCAGCGCGACCTCGGTGAAGTGTCGCCGCGCGCCCGGCGCAAAGAGCTCCGCGAGATCAACCGAGGATGCGTCCGCGTCGGGGGCCACGCCCACCATGCGGCGTCCCGCGCGATTGATGTACTCCGTTCGTCCGGCGCGCGTCGTGACGCACACGAAGTCCGTCGTGGCCTCGAACGTCGCCACGAGTCTCGCTTCGGCCTCCTCGACCTTCCGCTGGGCCGTAACGTCGCGCAGGATGCTACGGAGCGCCACGGGACGGCCGTTCTCGCGCTTGACGTTGGCGCGCACCGAGACGACGATCCGCTGCGCGGATCGCGTCACGCACACGCCTTCGAACGTTCCCCCGACGTGTGCGGGCTCGCCCGTCCCCTCCCCTTGCAGCAGCCGCTCGCGCATCGCCCGGTACGCCGCCGCATGAGCGGGGATCACCATCGTCTCGCTCCCCTCCGTGGCCCACTCGCCTCCGCGGTAGCCGAACATCTCGAGCCACGCATGATTGACGTACTGGAGCCGGCCATCCGCCGCCGTGATCTCGATCGCATCGACCGCGTGGTCGAGGACATCCTGGAGCTCGGCCTCGGAGGCCGCCCGTGCACGCTCCCGCGCGCGCGCCGCGAGGGCGAGCAGGATCGTGACGGGAAGGAGCGCCGCCACGATCACGGCGCTCAGAATCAACACGTAGCGCTCCATCACGCTGCACGACGCGACGGCACGGCAAAGGTCACGGTCGGCGGGGAGCCGCTGTACTTTACGCCGTGTCATCGCGCCCACCCGACCCGGGTCCGTTCGAGCACGACGACTCCCGCGTCGCCCGCGTCGCGGCGGCCTTCGGCATCGGTGCCGTCGCTACGGCGTTGGCCGCGCTTCCCTACAAGGCGTTCGATCTCGACCGATACTTCGTCCCCAAGGAGCTCGCCCTCCATCTGACGGCGCTCGTGGCCGCGGCGGCCCTGCTGGTCTCCGCGCGCCGCCTCGCGCTGACGCGCGTCGACACCCTGCTCGCGGCCTTTCTTGCCCTGAGCGCCCTGTCCGCGATGACGGCGACGAATGGATGGGCGGCCGAACGGGCGCTCGCCGTCACCGGGTCGGGGCTCGCGATCTTCTGGGCGGCCCGGTCCCTGGCGCGCGCCGGATACGGCCGGCGCGTACTGGCCGGCGTCGCGGCGGGCGTCGCCGCCGCCGCGGGTACCGCGCTGCTACAGGCGTATGGCGCGCACAGTGATTTCTTCAGCCTCAACCGCGCCCCGGGGGGCACGCTGGGCAACCGAAACTTCATTGCGCACCTCGCCGCCATCGGGACCCCCGCTCTCATCTTCGCCATGCTCACGGTCCGGCGCCCCGGACGCACGGTCGCCGGCGCGGTCGCCACGGCCGTCATCGCGGCGGCACTGGTGCTGTCCCGGTCCCGCGCCGCCTGGCTTGGGCTCGTCGCCGCGGCGTGCGTCGCCGGGTCGATCGCCTGGAGGACGCGCTCGGATTGGCTCAGTCCCACGCTGATCGCCCGCGCCGCGATTCTCGTCGCCGCGGCGGCGGGAGGCATCGTCGCTGCCGTCACCCTGCCCAATGCGCTCCACTGGAAGAGCCAGTCGCCCTATCTCGACTCGGCCTTCGGCGTCGCGGACTACCGCGAAGGCAGCGGGCATGGTCGACTCATCCAATACGGCAATACCATCCGCCTGGCGGTGCACCATCCCCTCCTCGGCGTCGGCCCCGGCAATTGGTCCGTGGCCTATCCCCCAATGGTTTCCCCGGATGACCCGTCGCTGGACCGGGACAGCGGAATGACGGAGAACCCCTGGCCGAGCAGCGACTGGGCGGCCATGCTTGCCGAGCGGGGAGCGCCCGCATTTCTCTGCCTCGTCGTTGCCTTTCTCGGTCTCGGCGTCGAAGCGGCGCGCGCGACGGCCGGCCACGGGCGCGAGAGCGCGTTGGCCGGACTCGCGCTGATCGCGACGCTCGCCGTGGTCTTCATCGTCGGGGCGTTCAATGCCGTCCTGCTGCTGCCGGCCCCGAGCCTGATCGCCTGGGCGCTGCTGGGCGCGCTCGATGGAATGCTCGAGCCGCCGGCTGTCACCCGCATGGCGGTCGACATCCCGAGACCCGCCGCGCTCGCTCTCGCGTTAGCCGTGGCCGCCGCCGGCGCAGCGGCCATGGCACGCAGTGCTGCGTCGGGCGTGGCGATGGCGATCTTCACCGATGCCGAAAGCGTCGGTGCGCTTGCGTCGGCCGCGCACCTCGATCCGGGGAACTATCGCATCCAGATTCGGCTCGCGGCGCTCGCCGAGCGACGCCGCCAGTGCGATATCGTGCGTGCGCACGCGGGCCGCGCCCATGCGCTCTTCCCCGATGCGCCCGAACCGCAGCGCCTTCTGTCGGCGTGTCCCTTTACCACCCGCCACTCCAGCCCGCGCTGATCACCGCGTAGGGCTCCGTGGGGCGGCCCGTCGTGTACTCGCGCGTGCGGGTGATACCGCGAAACTCGAGCACGAGCATCCACACTCGTGCCCCTGCCCCAACATCGTATTGCGTCACCCACGGCTCCTTGTCGACGTGCAGGGCGGGATCGCTCGTGCTGTGGTCGAGGTACAGGTCGTACGCGACCCAGTCCTCGCGCGCTCCAGCGAGAGCGTACAGGGCGACGTGTGGCCAGTGCCGGCGCCCGGTGTTGGTCCACGGCGTGGCCACCCCGTAGCCCAGGCGCGCTTCGGCGCCAGCCGACGCGCCGGTCAGCACGTTTCCCACCGTCACATTCCCCGCGGGCACGAGCGAGAGAACGGGCACATCGCCCACCCGCACGCGCCATACCTCCTGCCGATGCTCGTACGCGACCAGCAGCCCCGGCTCGAAGGGAATCTGGTGCGACCACCCGAGGGCCGGCGGATAGCCGATGAGCGCATGCCAGTCGGTCTGAATCGCTTCCGCGAGCGACGGCTGGCCGGTCACACCCACCTCCAGCGTTACCGCATCCGACCGTCTCGGCGTCGCCAGACGCCCGGTCTCGGCGATATACAGCCAGCCCGCGTAGGGCCGTTCCCCGGGAACCGGCGTGGTCGCGGTCAGCGCGCTTCGCGGTGTATACATGTCCTGTCCGAAGCGAAACTCGCTGGACGCGCACGCGCGACCGTCGCCGTCGGATTCCTGCGCGCACGTCGGCGCGTGGCGCGCGAAGAGCACACCCCACAGCACAGAACCGTCCACGCCGATGAAGAGCTGGGCGCCGTTCGTATAATTGTCGTCCGGGCGCTTCACCGTCGGGATCCAGAGCGCGAACTGGCCGTTCGCATCGCTTACGCGAACATCCGTCACCTGCTGCGCATCAGCCGGGACCGCGCCCCAAGACGCAACAAGTGCGGCTCCCCAAAGAGCGGGGAGCCGCACTCGCCACCGTGCGCGCGGGTCAGAGGGCGGAGCGATCGGACCTACCGGTAATGTCCCCCGCCACCTCCGCCCCCGTGTCCCCCACCCCAGCCGCCGCCCCCACCGCCGGAGCGAACGCCGCCCCCGCCCCCGCCGCCGGAGCGAACACCGCCGCCGGAGCGAACACCGCCACCCGACCAGCCCCCGCCACCGCGGCTACCCGGCGCGTACTCGGCGTGTCCCTGGTATTCGGCCGAGGTCCGCGGCCCGGGAGCGACACGGGTCCCCTGGGCTGCGCCCAGCGCCGCGTGGGACCAACTGGGCACGCCGACGGCACGCACCGATGCCGCTGTCGACCCCCGACCCGACGTCGCAACGTCACCGGCAGCGGAGCCGCGATACACCACACGGCCCGTTCCCGGCTGCGCTACCGCCGGTCCCGAGCTCTGCACACGAGAGAAAACGGTCGGCGAGGCGGTGCTGGCGCGGGATTGCCAGGATGCCAACCGGACGTTGGATCCCGCCATGGCCCCACCTCCCATGCGAGCGCTCGACGCAACGCTTGCACGCGTTGCAAACAATGCGCCCCCGAGCGTCCCGACCCGCGCGCTCGTGAAGAGCGCCGGCCGACCGAGCGAGTTCGCGATAGCCGACGCACCACCGCGGTATCCTACGATCGGGCCGCGCCCCGGGAATCCATGACGATAGGGGAGAAAGGGGTGCGCGCCATTGAACCCGCCGTAATAGCCTCCGTAGAACAACGGCGGGTAAAAGCCACCCCAGCCCCCCCAACCCCAGCCCCAGCCGACGGCGATCCCGAAGCCCCACCCCGGGTACCAGGGATCGTAGTATCCCCACCACGGATCACCATAGGGGTAGTAGCCCCACGGCTCGTTGTAGGCGTACCCGGCCCCGGGCGCAGCGCCATAGTCGTAGACAACGTCCGCTGAGCGCGACCGCTCGTCCGCGCGCGAGACCGTGTAGTTCACCAGATCGTAATCGAACCTTCCACCGCCGCTCGCCATCCTCTGAATGACACTCGTGAGGACCGCTTCGGCGTTGCTGTTGGCCGTATCGGGCAGCGCACGGTAGTCCCAGTTGCCATTCACGGTGAAGGCATCGAAATGGAACGCATCCTTCGAGACCGCCGCGACGATGGTCCCGGTTCCCGCAACATCCGACACGGTGAATGTCTCCCGCCCGCGCGCGCCCGGCACTTCGAAATCCGATCCGGCGCGCACGAACGCGTTGTCGTCGGGATGGCGCGGGAAAAGCAGCATGACATGTCCGTCCGGCGCGGCCTGAAGGACAACCAGGTACGCATCGTCCCGCACGTGCACGCGGATATGAGCTCGATCACCCGGACCGTATGTGCTGCTGCCCTCGATCGTCAGCCGCACCACAGGTTCGTCCGTCGCGGGGCCGGCGGAAGCCGACACCGATACGGGTGCGAGCAGGCTGTCCGGGGACGGCATTGGGGTGCTCGCTGTCACCGCGCCTGCCGTCATTGCAACTGCCAGTAATGCGATCATACGCTCCTCCCTTCCTCCCTCTGTCCCGGCCGCCGTGCTGCCGCCCGGGGACACATCAATTATACCCTACGAATCCCGGTGGAGTGCCGCGCGATCCCGAAGTTCCCCTCTCGAGCCGACGCGCCTGTCATCTTGGCTCGTCCTTGGGCGGTGCCTTTTCCGGTGGGGGCTTGGGATGCGCCTTGGGTGGAGGGCCCTTGGCCGAATCACCCTTCCGAGCCAGCGGGGCAGGGCCGGACTTGCCGCTCGTGCCGGCGACACCGCCGTTTCCCCCAGCTGCACCGCCCGGCGGTCCGGCCTTGTGCCCCGCCGCTAGCGGCGGCTGCGCGACGGGAGCTGGCTTCCCCGCTCCCTGAACCGTGCCCGCTGCGGCCGGTTGCCCATTGCCCCCGGCATTGCCCCCGGCCACGGTGCCGGGCGGTGTCGGCACCCGCGTCACGCGGACGCCCTGCGTCGTTCCCGCGCCCGACGGCGGCGTTCCCCCTGCGGGTGGTGCCCCTGCGGGTGGCGCCGCTGCGGGTCGCGCCGCTGCGGGTGGTGGCCCGGCGACGCGGGGCGTCGCGGCCAACGCCGGCTTACCGCCGGCGGGGGGCGGTCCGCTCGCCGGCGGCGTGGGCACCGGAGATGTTTTCGCGGCGAGCGGCTGTCCCGCAGGCGGCCCGGCCGGTCCCTTGGATTGGACGAATCCGGTCGGTGTTGCGCCGCGAACCGGAGTCGCCGCCGCAAGCCCCGGCCGAGCGGGCGTGAGTCCCGCGCGCCCCGCGGCCAGAGGAGTGGCAGCCGGCTTCATCACCAACCCGTCTGTCCTACCCAATGTCGGCGTGGCTTGTCGAACTTGGGCCAGCTGCGTCGCACCCAGCGGCTTCCCCCCATTCGTCGCCAGGAGCGATTGCTGTTGGGCAAAGGGGACCGCCGCGGGCGGCGGGGGCGTCCGCGCGACAACCGGGCGATTCATCACGGTGACCGGTGGACGTACGCTTGGGCCGGCCGTCCGGAGCTGGGCGCCCCCGAGGACGCCGGCCTGCGTCGGCACGACGGCAGGGGATGCGCCCACTACGTGGGCCGTTGCCAGCTGTTGACGCGAAACCGGTACGATCGAGCGCGCCACTGGCTGACCGCTGGCGATCGTCGTTTGCGACACGGCGGTCACACCGCCCGGTGCATTCGCGTTGCGATAATTGGTGACGTTCGTGACGGTTGTCACGTTGGTGATGTTCGTAACGTTGGTAACGTTCGTGACATTCACCTGCCTGACGTACGCCGGGCTGACGGCGTACGCTGGCCGATACACCTCGCCGGGCCCCAGCGGAACCCATGCGACCGCTGCGCCCCCGCCCACTCCTACCGACACGCTCCACCCGGGTCCCCCGACGAAAGCAACGAGCGCCGGTGCGAACACGGGACGTTGCCGCACGACGACGACGACACCTCCCGGCCCAGGCGGCACGCCAGGGACCCATACCCACGCGGCACCGGCATACGCCCACCGACCGTAGTGATACGGCGCGTATCCCCAGGGTGCGGAGTCCACCCACGTCCACCCCCAGGGATCGACCCACACCCAATGTCCGGTGTGGTACGGAGCCCAGCCCGCCTCCACCTGATCCGGCACCCAGACGTTGCCATAGTCGGCCATCACCGTCCAGTGTCCATATTGATCCAGATCCTCATATCCGGGCATTTCGCGCGATACGTATTGCGCGGACTTGGAGGCATCTTCCCTGCCGTCGCGGGCGAGGCACCAGTTGTCCCAGTCGTCGTACGCGCCCGCATCCGTCAGATCGTAGGTCGGCGTGTCCGTTCCGTTCACCGTCGCCATCTGGTGCGGATTGACCTCGAACGACGAGCCGGCCGCAGTCACTTCCGCGCCACCCGACCATACGGTGAGCTTCGTCTGGGTCCCGCTCGCGTCGACATCGACCCGGTATTCTCCGGCCTGACCGAACGTGATCGCGCCATTCGGCGTGTCGAGCTCGTCGACCTCGCCCCCTTCCACACTCCGAATCCGGAGCGTGACCGAGCCTTGCGCCAGCCGGGCCTGAAAGATCTGGTCGTCGAGGTTGACGATATCGAACTCCGTCTGGGCATTGAGACGGACCGCCGATGAGCCGACGTGCAGCTCAGCCCGCGAATTCACATCCGTCCATAGCCTGTCACCCGTCGTTATCGTGCGATTGGGCTCGGCGGGCGCCCAGTCGTCGACCGACGCAGGGCGAAACGACACCGCTCCGTCCAGATAGTTGAGCCGCCCCACACGCGCCGGCGGGTCCGCGATCAATCGCGGGGTCACGACTCCGGCCGCGGCCATCAGTACGAGCGAGCCCTGCACGATCCAAGACCGATTCAGCACGACGCTATCCTCCGGGCTGTCATGTGCTCATGCAAACGCCGATCCCCTGAATTGCCTGTAATGACAGCTCCAGATGGCGGCGCGTAACCGGCAGTCGCAATTGAAGTTAGAAAAACCATGTCGGGCGGCGGCGTGCTTGCTGATGCGACGAGCCAGCGCCCGGATTGGACGAAATCGTCCTCAATAATGGACGCCCCCAATGCTCGGGCCGCCGCGTCAATTAGAAAGCAGCATCGATCATGCCGCACCACGCGTGAATCAGCATGATGTGGACCTCCTGAATAGCGGCCGTCGCCGTGCTCGGCACCCGCAGCACGTAGTCGGCGACGCCCCCCACGAGGCCATCGCGCCCCGTCAACGCGATCGTCACGGCTCCCGCGGCATGCGCGGCCGCAATGCCTCGCAGGACATTCTCCGACTTGCCGCTCGTCGTCAATCCGACCGCCACGTCGCCGCGCTGCACGAGGGCCTCGACCTGTCGCTCGAACAGAGCCGCGTAGCCGAAGTCGTTGGCGATGCAGGTGACCGCTCCGGGATCGGACACGAGCGAGAGGGCCGGGAGCGCTCGGCGCGTCTTCTTGTAGCGCCCGATCAACTCGCCGGCGAAGTGCGCTGCCTGTGTGGCGCTCCCGCCGTTTCCGAACGCGATGACCTTGTGTCCGTTCCGGAGAGCCGTCACCAGCGAGCGAGCCGCCTCGTCGGCGATCGGGACGATCTCCGCCAGAGCGAGACGGACGACGTCCTCGTGCGCCGCGAAGTGTTCCGCGATGCGGCCAATGCTGCCACCGGGGCCGCCGTTCGTCCGTTCATGCATGGCCATGAGTTTGCAAAGCGGACGGCCGTGAGGCTAGAGTGAGGTCTCGCGCCATGTCGACGCCCACCGATGCCCACCTGATCCCCATGCTCGCCTCGGTCGGCGACGGGATTCCCCGCGGGCCCGGATGGACCTTCGAGCCGAAATACGATGGGATCCGGGTGATAGCGCACGCGCGACCCGGCGCCGTGTCGCTCGTGACGCGCAACGGCATCGACCGTGCGCCGCAATTTCCCGAGATCGCCGCGGCGCTCCGCGCGATGGCGGCACGCCGTCGGGGGGGGGGGCGGCTCGTCGTCGACGGGGAGATCGTGGCGCTCTCGCACGGCCAGCCTGCGCGGTTTCAGGCGCTGCAGTCGCGGACGCAGGTGGAGGACGATACGGCGATCGCCCGGCGCAGGACGGCGGACCCCGCCGCTCTCATGGCGTTCGACCTCCTCGCCGACGGCCCGGACGTCCTGACCGCGCTCCCGTGGAGCGAGCGCCGCGCCCGCCTCGAAAAGCGGCTTGCCCATCGAACGACAACTGCGCTGCGGCTCGCCCAGACGGCGCCAGATGCGGGACCGGCGATGCTCGCGCGCGCCCGCCGCGACGGATGGGAAGGCATCATGGCGAAGCGGATGAGCGCGCCGTACCGCCCGGGCGTACGCAGCCATGATTGGCTCAAGCTCAAGATCGAGCACCGTCAGGAATTCGTCGTCGGGGGGTACACCGATCCGCGCAACTCGCGGCTGTATTTCGGCGCGCTGCTACTCGGCTACTACGCCCATGGCGCGCTCCAGTACGCGGGCAACATGGGCGGGGGGTTCACGCGTGCCGAGCTCAAGGCCATGTGGGATCGCCTCGTCCCGCTCGCGCGCAAGACCTGTCCGTTCGCGAGCGTGCCGCGCACCGTGGCGAGAAGCGCGCACTGGGTGCGCCCGACGACCGTGATCGAGGTCAAGTTCAACGAGTGGACCACCGACGGGCGACTGCGCCAGCCGACCTACGTCGGCACGCGGGAGGACAAGGACGCCTCCCAGGTCACGCGAGAGCCCGAGCACCTGCTCTAAGCGCGCCGGATCCCCGCGGCGTGCGCGCGGTGCGCACGAGCGGCAGCGGCTCGCCCGCATGATGCTCGATCAGATTCTGCATCTGCTCGACGATGAGCGGCGTCGAGTAGAAATATCCCTGTCCAAGCTCGCATCCGAGGGCCAGCAGCGCCTGCGCCTGGGAACCGACCTCGATCCCCTCGGCGATTGTCCGGAGCCCGAGCGTCTGGCTGAGCGCGATGATCGCGCGCGCGAGTGCGGGCGGCGCGCCGCCATTGGCATCGGTCATCAGATCGTCCACAAACGGCTTGGCGACCTTCAGAATGTCGATCGGAAAGCGCTGCAGGTAGCTGAGCGACGAATACCCGGTCCCGAAATCGTCGATCGCCAAGCGCACGCCCACGCTCCGTAGCGCGGTCAGTCTCTCCAACGTGGCCTGCGTGCCATGCATGAGCGCGCTCTCGGTGATCTCGAGCACGAGAGCCGCGGGGGGAAGCCCCGCCGCCGCGACCGCAGCACGGACCGTGTCGACGAATCCCGGATGTTGCAGTTGGTGCCCCGACACGTTGACCGCGACGGCGAAGGAACCCGCCGGCTCGAGGCGCGCCGCCCACGGCGCCGCCTGCCGGCACGCTTGCTGGACGACCCAATCGCCGATCTCCACGATGACCCCCATCTCTTCCGCGACGGAGATGAACTGCGCCGGGTAGAGCACCCCGCGCCGCGGATGCGCCCAGCGCATGAGGGCCTCGGCCCCGACAACCTTGCAGGTCTCGAGCGAGACGATCGGCTGATACATGAGCGTGAGCTCCCCACGCTCCACCGCGTGCCGCAGATCGGCCTCGAGATCCAGGCGGTCGAGCGCTTCCCAGTGCATGTGCCGCTCGAACGACTCGTAGCGACCCTTCCCGCGACCCTTGGCCGTATACATCGCCATGTCGGCATTCCGGAGCAGGGCGGCGGCGGTGTTCTCCTCGCCGGCCGCCGGCCCTCCGCCGGCCGCGATCCCGATGCTGGCGGTGATGAACATCTCCTTCCCTTCGATCGTGATCGGCTGGCGCATCGCCGCCGTGATCCGATCGGCTGCCTTCGTTGCGGACATCTCCCCGGCCGCGTTCTCGATGAGGAGCGCGAACTCATCGCCGCCCAGCCGCGCGACCGTGTCGGAGCCCCGCACGCACGCCTGCAACCGGGAGGCGACGGTGACGAGCAACCGATCGCCCGCGGCGTGGCCCAGGCTGTCGTTGATGGTCTTGAAGTTGTCGAGGTCGAGGAACAGCACCGCGAGCACCTCGGCGCTGCGCTGGGCGCGATCGAGCGCGTGGGAGACGCGGTCGATGAAGAGGGCGCGGTTCGCGAGGCCCGTCAGCGGATCGTGAAAGGCCTGGTGCGTGAGCTGCGCCTCCAGCACTTTGCGCTCGCTGATGTCGCGCGCGTTCACGACGATCCCTCGAATCGTGGGCTCGTTGAGCAGGTTCGTCGCCATCGCCTCGACGGTGAGCCACCGGCCATCGCGGTGCCGGAGCCGGATCTCCATCGGCGCCGATCCCGGGCCGCGGCCCAGCGCGGTCTCGCTGACCGCCGCCTCGACCCGCGCGACGTCGTCCGGTCGCAGGAGCGCCGTGAGCTTCGTCCCCTCGAGCTCGTCGACGGCATAGCCGAATATCCGCGTGACCGACGGGCTCACGAAATGCAGCGTCGTGGAGCGGTCGACGATGCTGATGACGTTCCGAGGAGTGCTGAACGAGGGAGCGAAACCGGGCCTCGTTCTGCCGCACCGCCTCCTCCGAGGCGAGGTGCGCGTTCTCGCGCACGGCGGCCATCTGTCGGAAGACCACCAGCAGCGTGAGGGCGACCGTGCCGATGGCCAGCGTCGCCCACGTCGCCCCCGCGTGCATGACCGCCTCGACGATGAGCAGCGCGTCACAGAGCGCCAGCGATGCGTACGGCAGTGTGGAGAAGGGCTGCACCATCGTGCGCGGATCGAGCCGCGGACGCGGGCCCGTCGGAGTCGCCGCGGCGGACATGACGATGGCCGGACGGCTCCCGTACTGCTGGCATCCCCACGCCATCAGGCAGTAGGCCGCCATGAAGGTGTAATCGCTCCAGTGCATCCCGGAGAAGCCGAAGAGCTGGACGAGACGCTGATTGACGAGATCGGAGGCCAGGTAGATCGTGATCCCGCCCAGGAAGAGGGCGGCGCGGCGCACGTGCGGCGGGCGCCGAAGAATGGCCGTGAGGAGACCGATCGCCACCGCAATGTCGCCGATCGGGTACGCCGCGTCGAACACGCGCGCGCGGAGCGAGGTATCCACGGCGAGAACCGTCGGGCCGATGACGAGGTACCACACGGCCAGCCCGCAGCCGAGGAGGACGGTTGCGAGATCGAAGGCATATTTGCGGAGCTCGTGCGGGGTTCGCCGCGCGCGAGGAAGCGCGAGCAGCGCGGCGAGCAGGCCGGGATACGCCGGGATGAAGAGAACGTTGACCCACGAATCGCCCGAATCCGTACCGCGGAATTGCGCGTAGGTCACCGCGTTGGCGACCAGGACGGTTGCAAAGCTCGCGCCGATCAGGACCATGGCCCGACGCAGCGCCGGATCGTCCCCGCGGCGCGCGGCGGCCCGCCAGGCGACCGCGATCATCATGGCGTTCATCGGGATGAACGCCAGCGAGCTGACCTTATCGAGGAGGGCCGCGCTGGCGTGTCCGATAGCCAGCCACGCGACGTAGACCGCGGCGTACGCAGTCAGGACGCTGGCAACGACCGTCCCTGGGTCAAACGCGCGGCGTTGCGCCGATGGCGGCGCAGTCTCATCCATACCTTTGAGGACGCACCGGCACGAGCAGCGTTTCGCCGTGGCGAGCGACTACCGGGGGGGGCGGCCCCTCGACGCAAGACCAGCCCTCCTTCCCAGCCGGATACCGGGTCGCCGCGGCGTGCCGCTCAGCAGGGAAGAACGCTGCACACGGCGACGCTCCCGGTCACGCCATCGGACGCGCCGGAGGCGAGGGCCGATGTGAGCTCGGCGATCGTTCCGTGGCGAGTCAGCCGAGGGGCGGCGTACGGGCGCCGCACAGGCTGCTGGAGCAACGGGTCGGCCCGGTCGGACATTCGGCGAGCTCCCAACTCAGTGTTGGCGGCGCCAACGATCACGCACGAGACGTAGCGGACGAATGGCATAATAGAGACCCCTCGCTCGCGGCGGGAGATCGACAGCGGCGAAATCGAGTGTCGTCGGATTTGACACCCACCGCCTCAGATAGCTCACACGGTCCCGAAACCGGGACAGCACCGCGAGCTGGAACGCCCGGTTTTCGGGGTGCACGGCATCGAGCGGCTGCCAGAGCCAGCGGTGGAACACCGCCGCCGCCAGTCGCCGTACGTCGCCCGAATCCAGCCGCGCGGGGTCGACGCCGCCGGGCAGGCACTCCGGCGCCATCGAGCGCCCCAATGCCAGCGCCAGGAGGAGAATGCGGTCCGCCCCACGGTCCGCCGCGGCCGCGAGCAATGCGCCCCAATCCACGCCGCGCTCGCGAACGATCAAATGCGCGAAATCCGCGATCCACGCCAGGCGACACCAGGCGTGCTTGGCGCCGTGGATCGCGAGGAAGAGAACGAGATCGTCGGCCCCGAGGGTGGGGACGAGCCGCCCGCCGATTTCGATCCGCCGCGCGCGCGTCCATACCGGGCCCTCATCCATGAGTGGCGCGAGCACGCGCGGCAGGAGCGCCCAATGCAGCTCCACGGCGAGCCGGCTCGCGCCGTGCACGAAGGCCTGCTGGTGCCCGGCGCGCGCGTGGACACTCCGTTGTGCGGCGGTCAGCGGCGGGCTGGCGATATATCCCAGCCGCTCGAGACACGCCCACGCCGCGACGACGTCGGGCGCGGGGACCAGCAGATCGAGATCGACGAACTCCCGGCGGGCGAGATCCCCAAATGCCAGGACGCCGAGCGTCGGGCCCTTGAACGTGAGGACGCGGACGTCGGCGGCCGCGCACGCGGCCAGGATCTCCTGGAGCGCGCCGATACGCCACAGATTCGCCTGCGCGATCGCGCGGCAGCGTGCCGCGACGGCCAGCGCGACGTCGCCGGGAACGAGGGCCGGATCTCGCGTCCGAATGGTCTGCCATAACAGGGGTGCGATCCCGTGCCGGCGCCACGCGGGATCCCCGGCCGCATCGGATGCGAGCAGCACATCCGCATGATCGCCGATCCACCTCGCCGCGCCCGCGAGCGCCCAGTCGGACTGGCCCGCCTCTCTCGGTATCACGCGCTCACCCGCGCGTCCCGCAGCCACAGCCCGACGGTCGCGACTTTCCATATCGTCAGGGCATTGGCGTCCGTCGGCCGGGCGCGGAAGCGATCGTACGCCGCGCGGACGCGGGATAGATCGACGTATTCCGCCAACGCGCTGTCGTCGTCACCGAGCAGCGCCGGCACGAGATCGGGGGCTCCGACGGCGAGACCGCACCGGAAGTTGGGAGCGAGGTTGGCCTTCCCGACGCGCCATTGCACGGCGCGCGGCAGAACTCCCTCCATGGCGGGACGCATGATGTAGCGCGTCCAGCCATCATGCAGCTTCATCTCCGGGGGCATTGCGAGACATAACTCGATGAGCCGGGAATCGAAGAACGGGTAGGCGGGCTGGATTCCCCACCGCGCAGATTCCCGATCCGCAACCTCGAGGACGAAGCTCAGCAGACCCCAGGTGAGGCGTCGGTGATGCTCCGCGCGCTCCGATCGGTGCGTCGCCCGGTCCCCCACACCGAGCCGCGCGGCACGATCGGCCCAGCCGATACGGCGCGCGAAATCGGCGCGCAGCACCGTGCGGGCCTCACCGCCCCCCCGGCCCCCCCGGCCCCCCCTGCCCCCCCGGCCCCCCCCTGCACTGGCGCGCGAGCGCCGCCACCCCGCAGCGAGTGCGCGTGCCGGATGCGGCACGAGCGCGGGCACCACATGGCCGCGGACGACGCGCCAGGCGCTCAGCCGGTGCCGTCGGGCGACGCCGCGCACCTCGCGCGCGAGATCGAGCCACCGGCCGCGCAGCGCGAGCTCGCCCAACCACGTCATGCCGTGCGACACGGTGGTATCGCCATCCAGGCCGTCGAGCACGACCGCCACGCCGGCAGCGCGGGCGGCGCGGTAGATCGCCTGATGCAGGAACAGATTCGGGGCGTAGAACGGCTCATCGTGGTGCGCGATCGTCGCGGCAAGGTCCGTGAACGGGGTGATGGCATCGCCGACGATGCGGTGGGCGACGAAATCGCCGAGCGCGAGCGTGGCATCGATGAACTGCCGCTCGTCGGATCGCGTGGCCCTGTCGAACACCAGGGAGAACGCGTGCAGCGGACGCCCGGATCCCGCCAGGAGCACGCGCGCCGCGCACGCGACCGACGTTGAGTCGAGCCCGCCGCTCAACGTCGACCCGACCGGTCCGTCGCCGCGGAGGCGGGCGCTCACCGCATCGAAGAACGTGGACCGATAGGCATCGGCGTAGGCGCGGTCCGAGGCGAGCCGGAGACTCCGCTCCGGATCGAGCGCCCAGTAGCGGCGCAGCGTGAGCGCGCGGGCATCGACCCGGAGGACGTGTGCCGGCGCGAGGCGGAGGAGCCCCATGTAAAAGGTCTCTTCCATCTCGTGGAGCATTGATTCGACGTAATCCCCTATGCGCGCCGGGTTGAGCCGCCGCGGCACCTCGGGCAGGGCGAGCAGCGCCTTGATTTCGGATGCGAAGGCGAAGAGGCGCCCGGGGACGTGATGGTAATAGATCGGGCGAACGCCGGCTCGATCGCGCAGGCAGACGAGGCGCTGCTCTCGCCCATCCCAGATGGCTGCGGCGAAATCGCCATGCACGTGCTCCGCGCACGCGTCCCCCCACCTCTCGTAGGCCGCGAGGAGGAGGCCGGAATCGCCGATGGCGTCCCGCGTCGGGGGGTCCAGCGCACGCAGAATCTCGTCCCGGTTGTCGAGGCGGAGGTCGGCGGCCACCACGAGGGGGCCCGCCGCGCGGGCCGGGAGGGTGTCCCCGCGTCCCTCCGGCGCGGTCTCGCGCAGGCGGCACCCGAGCCCGATCGCGCCGTCGACCCACTGGCCCACGCGGTCCGCGCCGCGGTGCGCGAGCGTCGCGGACATCCGCGCGATCTCCGTGGGACGCACCGGCTGACCGTCGAGCCGCAGCAGGCCGACGATCGCGCTCATGCGATCGCCTTCATGCGATCGCCTTCATGCGATCGCCTTCATGCGATCGCGCTGAGGGAGGGTGGGGGGCTGCACGCCCCGACGCCGAACGACACATTGGTAAGATGCGTCGGGGTCGGCTGCGACGGGCGCTGGGCCTGAGCCGCCGCGAATGGCGGGATCTCATTGCCGCCCAGATTCAGCTCGCACGCGCGCAGGCGGCTGTTTGGGGCCGCCGATCGTGGCCATTGGCGGCACTGCTCGACACCGCCACCGGCGGGCGGACGGCCACCGCCGTCGACCCGACCAGCGCCCAGTGGCGCCGCGCGGCGGAGCTCGAGCGGGCGCTCGACCGGGCTGTCCGGTACGGCGCGCTGCGGCCCCGCCCCAAATGCCTCGCGCGGGCGATCGCGCTGGCTCGCCTCATGCGCGCGGCGGGCATCCCGGCCACCGACATCCGGATCGGCGTGCGGCGTGGCGACACGGGCGTTACCGCGCATGCCTGGCTGGAATTGGGTCGGCCCCCGCGCGTCATCGGTGACGCCGCCACGCACATCGCGGCCTTCACCCCCCTGGCCGACCTGGCGCTCCTTCGATCGGCGGACGCGCGCTGGGGCTCCGCGTTATGGCGTGCCGCGCGCGGGTTGCCGGGGGCCTAGCCGATGTGGCACGACGCGAGGCCGCGCTTCTCGAGATACTGCTGGTGATAGTCCTCGGCGGGCCAGAACGTCTCGGCCGGGAGGATCTGCGTGGCAATGGGACGCCTGAAACGGCCCGTCCGCTCGAGAGCGGCCTTCGATGCCACCGCGGCGTCGCGCTGGGCGCTCGTATGGTAGAAGATGGCCGAGCGGTACTGGCTCCCCACGTCCGGCCCCTGCCGGTTGACCTGCGTCGGATCGTGGTTCTCCCAGAATACGGAGAGCAGCGCGTCATACGACAGCCGCGACGGATCGAACGTCACCTCGACCGCCTCGGCGTGCCCGGTACGGTCGGTGCAGACCGCCTTGTACGTGGGCTGCTCGAGCGTGCCCCCGGTGTACCCCACGCGCGTGGCAAGAACACCGGGCAATTGCCGGAAAGTCGCTTCGACGCCCCAAAAGCATCCGGCCGCGAAAGTGGCCGTTTCGGTCGCTGGCACGGGCACGAGCGAAAAGCTAATCGGCGCGCGCCCGGGATAGCCAGACGAAGCCGACGCCGAGCGCGATCCACACGAGCTCGCGCAGCCGCATCACGATGGCGGCGTAGACCCCGAGGCGCGCCGGCAATCTGAGGAGGCGAAAGATCAGGAACATCCCCCCTTCCTTCGTTCCCACGTCGAACGGAATGAAGAAGAGCATGTTCAGGAAGAACTGCGACAGGGCGCCGATCACGAACGCCGTCAGGTAGCTCACGTCGAGCCCGATGGCCCGCGTGATGAAGAGATATTCGACCACCGCCAGAGCGCGCCCGACGTACTCCGCCGCCATGGCGGCGATGAAGCGTCCGCGCTCCGGTCCCCACAACGCCGCGAGCTGGGCGTCGACGCGCTCGAGCACCGGCCGGTTGCGCTCCAGGCGCGCCGCCAGACGGCGGATCAGCGGGAGGCGCTCCATGAGCCGGAGCGTCCGCTGCGCCGTTTTCTGTCGAGCCAACCCGAACAGCACGAGTAGCACGAGGCCGAAGCACGTGGCGATGCCGGCGAGCGCCGCGACGAGCCCCGGGCCATGCGGGAGGGCCAGATACGCGAGGGGAAGCGCCGTGAGCCAGAACGTGATCTGCGCCATCGTGTGCACCAATCGGAAACACACCACCGATGCCGCGGACCGCGACGTGCCGACGTACGGCGCCGCCGCGGCGATCCGGAACGGCTCGCCGCCGAGATTGACGAACGGGGTGATGTAGTTGAGCGCGAAGCTCGACACCGTGATCGCGTACGCCCGCGCGAACGGCAGCGTCGGCGCACGGACCCCGGCCGCGCAATCGCCGTGGTCGACCGATACCGCCCCGAGGAGCAGGAGCCACGCGACCGTATTGCAGATGTAGACGCCACCCCACACGAGCACGATCGGACCGAGCACCCACCGCGCCTCGTAGACGTTGGCCGCGGTCTCACGGATACCCGCGCGGACCAGCAGCAGCACGAACGCGGCGAGGCCGCAGGCGAAAATCGCCGCCTGGGCGCGGCGGCTGAGGGCGCGCGGCTGCGGTGGGAAGCCGGGCGTCGTCACGGTCCGCTAGTTCCGGGGGCGCGAATCGACCGGCACGCGCTCGCCGCTCTCCGCCGCACGGTAGGACGCCTCCAGCACGTCCGCGACCCGCGCGATGTCCGCGAGCGGCTCGTCGGCGGTGCCGCCGAGATCCAGCGCGTCGGCGAAAGAGCGAAACAACTCGCCGAACCAGCCGGGATACATCCGCTTCTCGAGCTCGGCGCTCATGTCTATCGTCTCCGTCCGATCCGCGGCCTCGAGCCGAAGCACGCCCCTAATCCACTCAATCGTGCCACAGTCGCCGATGAACCGGACGCGATTCTCGCGGTCGCGCGCGGCCCAGGTCAGAAAAACGATCGCGACCCGGTCCGGGTACAGGAGCACGATCTCCGCGGTGTCCTCGACATCGTAGGCATGATGCCGGAGTCGAGCCGTCCATGCCTGGACCGCGGCCGGGGGGCCCGCGAGGTCGAGCAGGGTATACAGGAGGTGAGTCCCGTGATCGAGTAGGATGCCGCCGGCGCCGCCCTCGCGCGTCCCCCGCCACGGTACCGGTGACCGTCCCGCGCCGTGGTCCGCCGCGGACCGGTAGACGGACAGCTCGGCCAGATGCCAGGTGCCGATCGCGCCGCCCAGGATCCACTCGCGCATCTGGCGCCACGCTGGATTGAAGCGGTACTGATGGCACGGCATGACGGTTCGCCCGGCCGCGCGCGCCGCGGCGGCGATGGAGCGCGCCTCTCCGCCGGTGAGCGCGACGGGCTTCTCGCACAGCACGTGATAGCCGGCCGCGAGCGCGGCCATCGTCGTCGTCGCATGCGTCGCCGTTGGCGTGCACACGTCCACGAAATCGAGCGGACGATCACCCGCGATCTCGCGGAGCCCCGTCCAGTCGCTCACGACCGGAATGTCGGCTCCCTCGGCGGCGCGCGGGTCGGGATCGACCGCGGCCACGACTTCGATCCGGCGCCGAGTGGCGGCGTCCTGTCGGAAGCCGGGCAGGTGGGCCGTTCGGGCGACGCCTCCGAGACCGATGATGGCGCCGCGGTACGGCCTTCTGCCCTCAGGCAATGCCGACGGGCTCGGGCACCACGCTGTCGCCGATGAGCGCGAAGACGCGCCGGGTGGCGCGCTCCTGCGCCAGGACGAGCCCGATCATGAGGACGTTCATGGGCAGCAGCGCGCTCCACAGCATCGCACTCGGGTGACCACTGATGCCCGCGACGCCAAGGATGGCGAAGCGGATGTTCTGTCCGAGCCACGCGCACACCGGCAGGAGCCGCCCGACGCGCTGGCGATACGCCGCGCGGGCAACGGCGAATAGCTCGCCGCGCTCGGCCAGACCCACGAGAGCCCACGTGGCGGGGAACATGCGGCGCTGGCGCGCCGTGTAGACGTGGTACGCGGCGATCGCCATGCGTCGGAAGACCGACGCCGGCCGGCTGGCCGGCGCTCCCGAGTCGGCTGCATCGCCGAGCTCGCTCCCCCGTCCGACTCCGATGGCCAGGAACGCATGGCGGATGAAGTCGACAGCTGCGCTCTGCGTGGAATGACTCAGCCCCGCCGCGACCGCCAGAGCGAGGGCGCCCGGCACCGACCAGCCCGCGTGGACCAGGCGGATGCAGAGATGCACGTAGAGGTTGATGAAGCGGCCATTATCCGACACGCCGTCGAGGATGCGGCCGAACCGCGTGGATGTCCGGCGCAGCCGGGCGAGCTGTCCGTCCGCGCTGTCGAAAAGGTCGGAGATGATGAACAGCACGAATCCCGCGGCGTTGAGCGCGGGGCTCTCGTACAGGAACAGGTGACCGGCCACGAGCCCGACGAGAAGACAGATGAGGGTGAGCTGGTCCGGCGACACGCGCGTGGGATAGGCCGCGCGCGCGATGCGCGCGCCGACGGGGCGGAAGAAGCGGAGGTCGAGCCACTCCTCGACGGCTTCTCCCTTGGTCGCGAGATCGGTTGCGTCAGGCGGCGCGGAGTCGTATGCCATTGCGGAAGCGAGATCCGCCGCTCAGACGGCGACGTGCTCCATCGCGTCGTGCAGGACGCCCTTCATCGTCGCCAGCGCTTCCATGGCCTGCGCCTCGGTGATCACCAGCGGCGGATTGATCCGCACCTCGGGATTGTAGATCATGGCGAGTACGCCCCGCGCCAGGAGCGTATCAAAGATCCACCGCGTGAGGCGTTTGTCGAGGAGCGTCCGGGTCCCCGGCCGCATGAGGTCGAACCCGATCATGAGACCGCGGCCGCGCACGTCACGGACGATCGGAAGCTCGGCCTCCCACGTCCGCATCTCCGCGCGCATCCGGTCGCCCAGCGCGCGGCTGTGCTCGACGAGGTGCTCTTCGAGAATCGTCTCGATCGTCACGCGGGCGGCGGCGGCCGCAAGCGGATTCCCGCCGTAGCTGGATGAGCTGCCGCTGGGGTTCGCCCACGGCTTGGCGTGCGCCACGGACTCGCGGATCACGATACCCGTCGTGGGAAAACCGCCGCCAAACCCCTTGCCGATGGTCATGATGTCGGGAACGACGCCGTCCTCCCATTCCGTCGCGAACATCTTCCCGGTGCGACCGAACCCGGTCAGCATCTCGTCGCAGATCAGGAGCGCGCCGATCGAGTCCGCGAAGGCGCGGAGCCGCCGCAGGAATCCGGCCGGGGGTACGATGTTTCCCGCCGTCCCCTGGATCGGCTCGACAATGATGGCCGCAACGTCGTTGGTGGTCTCGAGCTCGATCTTCCGCTGGAGAAACACGAGGCACTGATCGAGACACGCCTCTTCGGAGACGTTGCCGAACGGCCAGCGGCTCGGGACCGGATAGGGCGCGCTGTACATGCCGGGCATGAGCGTACCCAGCTCGTGCTTGAAGCTCCCGCTGAGCAACGGAAGGACGCCGGCTGTCTTCCCATGAAAGCCGCCCCAGAAGCCCACGATCTCGGTCTTGCCGGTGAAGGCCTTGGCGAGCCGCAAGGCCGATTCCACGGCCTCCGCACCGCTGCTGTAGAGCTGCGTGCGGGTGAGATCCCCGGGCGCGATGTCGGCGATCAGCTTGACGAGCGCCGCGCGGTGCTCGGTGGTGAAGCTTCCGACGTGCACCCGGGCGACCTGCCGCTGCAGCGCGTTGACGTACTTCGGGTGGGCGTAGCCGAGGCTCGCCACGCCCACGCCCGCAAGGAGGTCGATGTAGCGCTTGCGGTCGACATCGACCAGCACCGCGCCCTCGCCATGATCGATGCACAGCTGGCTGAAGAGCGCGACGCTCTGCGTGCCCGGGGCGAGGAATTCCGCCTCCGCCTCGAACGTGGCGAGCGACCGCGGACCCGCCGCTTCCGGTGCGGCGGGGAGCTCGGTGATCGAGGGAGCGGCGGCGGAAGGCGTCACCGTCCGATGGGACGGCGCCTCAGGCGTCAGCTGTGACGTCACGTGTTGGATCCGGTGAAGATAGTCGTCTCGTGCACGTAATCGGCGATGTGCCGCGCGGCCGCGTCGCGGAACGGCGCGAAGCTGGGCCAATCGTTGAGGTCGATCAGGACGGGGCGCTCGGGATCCGGGACGGCGACATCGCCGCCGAAAACGTCGAGACCGAGGCGGCGGGCGGCTCCGAAGGCGACGGCGCGGAGCTGATCCTCGTCGACCGCCGGCGGCGGCGCGGCGGGGCCGGCGTCGGCGCCGTAGTAGCGAAAGAATCGGCCATCGGCCACCGCGTAGAACTTGAGGATCGGGCCGTGGACGTGCTCCTGGAGTGCGACGCGAGCGATCCCGCGCGCCGCGAACGCGCCGAGCGCGGCTTCGAGCCCATCCCGCCGAACGGCGACGACATCCTCCTGTCGCTCCGCGTGCACGTCGCCGCGCTTCACCCAGACGAGCCCATCGTCCCGCCCGAACCCGTCGAGCGAGGCCCCGACGCTCGTGGCCGCGATCATCGTGCGGGGAAACGCGACCGCGGCCTCTCCCCCCCCGACCCCGAGATCCGCCAGCCGCTCCACGAGCCGGTGCCGGTGGCAGCCGAGCACGCTCGAGGGGCGGTTGACCAGCCGCATGGCGGCCGCGCATTCGAGCGCGAGAAGCCGTTCCGACGCGGCCGGACCCTGGCACATGTTGAGCACGACATCCGCGTCCGGCAGCGCCCCGTGCGCCACCGCATCCTCCCCCCCGCGGGTGACCGCCCACCCCCATCGCTCGAGATGCGCGACCGTTGCATTGAGGATCGCCGTGTCGTTCGTGCGGTGCTGATTCGGGGAATACGATGGCTGCCGGTACAGCGCCGCGGCGCGCCGGGTCACTCCACGTCCGCGAGGACGAGCGCCTCGGCGGCCTCAAGATCGCGGTGGTGATCGACGTCGACGATGCGCGCGACTTCGGTCGTGGCCACCCGCGCACCCAGATCGACGAGCTCACCCAGGAAATCGCGCATGCGCGCGAGGCCATCGCTGCGCGCGAGCGCCGCCGCCTCCCGTGCGCGCGAGCTGAAGGCGTAGACACCCCCCGTGACGCACGCCGGATCCGCGGGCCGGCCGCCAAGCCGACCGACGAAGCCGGCCGCGTCGCGTGCGACCCATAGCGGGCGTTCGTCGTCGACGTACGGCGTCACCGCGAGCACCGCGTCCGCACCCTCCGCGAGCGCGCGCGCCGCATCGGCGAAGACGGCGCGCCAGTCGGCTCGGCGCATGACGGTATCGACCATCGTGCAGAAGACGGGGCCCGCCGGCGCGCGCTCGAGCCCCTCCACCAGCGTGTAAAGCGAGGAGGGCGTGTGGCACGTGATGACGCGAAGGTCGTTCCATCCCTCCCCCGCGGCCGCGATACGCAGCGCCGCCAACACCTGCGGGCGGTCATCGCGGACCATGCACGTGACGGTCTCGCAGCCGAGCTGGTACAGGGTATCCACGAGACGCACGATCTGCGCTCTCCCGCCCAGCGGAACCGCGGCCTTGGGGTCGCGTACGCCATCGGCGGCCAGGCGCGCGCCTTCCCCCCCGGCGAGGATCAGGCCGTGCATGGATCCTCCATCCCGAGCAGGACCGCGGGGACATTGGCGAAGCGCGCGACGCGCGCCGTCGGCTGGACCCCCGCCGGGGGGCGCCGCCGCCGGGGGGCGACCCATACGGTCCGCATCCCCAGCGCCCGCGCCGCCGCGATGTCGGCAACGAGGTTGTCGCCGATCATGCACGCGGCCGGTGCGGGGACGCCGAGCGCGTCCAGCGTACGGCGAAACAGCACGGGGTCCGGCTTCGTCACACCATGCACGGCGGAATCCGTCACAACGTCGAAGTAGGATCGGATCCCGAGCTCCTGCAGGCACCGATCGAGATTTCCCGTGAAATTCGAGACGACGGCGAGCCGAAACCGGGCGTGCAGGGCATCGAGAGCACCCCGATTCCGCTGCACGGTCTCGACGGCCTCGCCGTGAAAACTCTCGGCCATCCGCGCAGCGTCCATGGGTGCGGGATCGATCACGCCAAGTAGCTCCCGGAGCAGCACGGCCTGGGCCTCAATCATGGCTTGGAACCCCATTCCGCGAATATCCGGTAGATGCTCGAGCGCCCGATCCGAGGCACGGAAGATCGGCTCGAACCGCCGCAGCGACAGTGTGCCGCCGACGCGCCGGTAGGCCGCGTGAAATCGTGCGGCCCAACGCAGGCCGTCCGCGTCCAGCGTCCCCCCGAAATCGATCAACAGCGCCTCACGCCCACCCACTGCGCCCGCCCCTCGGACAGGGACCGGGCGCCCGTCATCACCCGTGACGTGCAGCGCCGCTCCGTGCGATCACATGGAAACTGTATCGCTGAAGTAACGAGCGGGCAAGCGGTGCGTCACGGCGGGACGCTTCTGCTACACCCACCCTTCGCGGCGATACCAGGCCAGCGTGTCGCGGATTCCGGCGTCGAGCGCGATCCGGGGCGTATACGCCAGCTCACGCCGCGCCCGACTATCGTCGCACGTCCAGTCCGGTTGGGTGAGATCGCGCACGCGGTCGGGGGTCAGGAGCGGCTTACGTCGCGTTACGCGCGCCACGAGGGAGCCGACCTGTCCAGCGACGCGCGCCAGCGCGACCGGCACGCGAACGCGCCGTACCGGCCGGCCGGCCGCATCCCCCAGGACCCCGACGATCTCCTCCCACGTGTGGACCGCGCCGCTTACATAATAGATGCCGCGCCCGACGCCGCGGTCGCCGGCGTCCACGAATCCCCGAACGAGATCGCGCACATGTACCATCGACAGGCGCTGCCCCACCGGCCCCAGACGCAGCGCGATTCCGTGCGTCGCCAGTCGGAACGCGGCGAGGACGTCCGTGTCGCGGGGGCCGTAGACCGCCGGCGGTCGGACAATGACCGACCGGAGCCCGGCCGCCGCCACCACGCGCTCCGATGCGAGCTTGGACGCGCCATACGGCGTGATCGGATGCGGATCGTCGGCCTCCGTGAGGGGCCGCCCCCCCGTGGCCGGACCGCCGGCGGCAAGGCTCGAGCAATGCACGAGCACCGCGTCCGGGTTGCGCGCCGTGAGGGCCTCGCACACGCCACGCGTGCCTCCAACATTGATACGAGCATACTCGCCGGGCGCGACCGCCGATGTCACAGCGGCGAGATGAAATACCGCGCTCGCGTCGGCGACGCCCGCGGCCACGGCGCCCGCGTCCATGACGTTGCCCGACACGGTCTCGAGGCGCTCGAGCGGCAGCCACCGCCGGCTGCTCGTTCGGCGCAACAGCACGCGTACCCGCCACCCTCGGTCGAGCAGCTCCTGGACGAGGTGGCTCCCGACGAAGCCGCTCGCCCCGGTGACGAGCGCGACCTTCCCCCCCGTCACGGCAGCGGCATCACCCGAGCGCTCTGTCGTACAGTCGATAGGTCTTGTACGCGTGCGCGCCGGTGTTCTCGATCGCCCTCCGCATGAGGACGTTGTCCTCGAGGATCCAGGAGGACTCGCCGCTCGTCAGCCCGTGCTTGCCGGCCGCGCGCAACATGGCCAGATACAGCAGCTCGGCGGCGCCGGTCTTCCGGTACGCCTCGAGCACGCCCAGCGTGAGCACTCGCCCCTGGTCGATCGAGCGGGCGTACCAGAGCGCCTTCGCCCATCCGAACGGGAGGAGCCGGCCATTCCCGATGCGCTTGAGTACCAGGTTGAAATTCGGGATGGCGAGGCCGAATCCCGCCAACTCGCCCCGGACCATCACGAACATGACGAGATCGGCGATGACGACCGGCTTGAGCTGCTTCGCCATATGCGCGATCTCCGCCTCCGTCATCGGCACCGCACCCCAGTTGGCTTGCCACGCAGTGTTGTACAGCACCCGGATCCGGTCGACCTCCTCGTCGAACCGGCGCATGTCGATCGGACGGGTCGTGATGCCGTTGCGCTCGGCGAGCCGGTCGGCGACGCGCGCGAGGCGCGCCGGGTCCGCCGGCGAGGGATGCCAGTAGGCGATGAGATCCTTCACCTTTGCGAGGCCGTAGGACTCGAGCAGCTCGGCGTACCAGCGCGGGTTGTGCGGCATCATGATCACCGGCGGCGTGTCGAACCCGTCGACCAACAGGCCACACTCCTCATTGACCGAGAAGCTCGCCGGGCCGCGCATGATGCTGAACCCCCGCGCGCGCAGCCATTCGGCGGCCGTCTCGAGCAGTGCGTGCGCCACCACCGGGTCCGGCTCGCACTCGAAGAAGCCGAAGAAGCCCGCCCCATCGTGGTGCTCGGCCGTGTGGGCGTCGTTCTTCACGGCCGCGATACGCCCGACGACGGCGCCTCGCGCGTTCCGGGCGAGGAACAGCTCCACCTCGGCATGCCTGTGGAAGGGATGCGTCGGGCTCAGCAGGTCGGCGACGTCGCGACGCAGCGGCGGCACCCATATGGGGTCGCCGCGGTACAATCGGAAGGGAAGATCGATGAACGCGCGAACGTCGGCGCGGCCCCGAACGGGAGCGACGTTGGTCACGCGCAGGCGGTCAGGAGATGATCCCCATCGCCCGGCCCACCTGCGCGAACGAGTCGAGAACGAAATCGAGCTGGTCGTTGGTGTGGGTCGCGGAATACGATGTCCGGATGCGCGACTCCCGCTCCGGGACCGCGGGCGCAACGACGGGATTGGTAAACACTCCGGCGTCGAAGAGCCGCTTCCAGAACTCGAACGTGCCCAGGTCGTCGCCGACGACAACGGGGACGATCGGCGTGACGCTGCCGCCCGTGTCGAAGCCGAGCGTGCGGAACCCGTCGCGCATCCGGTCCGCGTTCTTCCACAGCCTGAGCCGGCGCTCCGGCTCGCGCGCCAGGATGTCGAGACAGGCGATGACGGCCGCACACGCGGCGGGCGGCATCGAGGCGCTGAAGATCTCGGTCCGCGCGTGATGCTTGAGGTAATCGATCACGGCGCGCTCCCCCGTCACGAAGCCTCCGATGGAGGCGAACGACTTGCTGAACGTCCCGATGATCAGATCGACCTGATCGATCAGGCCGAAATGCTCGGCCGTCCCGGCGCCCGTCGCTCCGAGCACACCGACCGCGTGGGCATCGTCGACGGCGATGCTCGCGTTGTACTGCGCCCGTAGCTCCACGAGGCGGGGCAAATCGACGATGTCGCCCTCCATGCTGAAGACGCCATCGACCACGATCAATTTCGCGTGGCCGCGCGCGCGGCGCAGCTTCGTCTCGAGGTCGTCCATGTCGTTGTGCCGGAAACGAACCGTCTCCCCGCCTGCCAGCCGGCACCCGTCCACGATGCTCGCGTGATCCAGCTTGTCGATCAGGACGACGTCATTCCGCCCCACCAGCGTCGAGATGACGCCGAGGTTCGTCTGAAACCCGGTCGAAAAGACGAGTCCGGCATCCTTGCCCGTGAGCGCGGCCAACCGGACCTCGAGCTCCTCGTGCAGATCCGTGTTCCCGTTGAGGAACCGGCTGCCCGTACACGCCGTGCCGTATTTCGCCGTGGCGGCCTGCGCGGCCGCGATCACGCGCTCGTCGTGATTGAGCCCCAGATAGTTGTTCGACCCGACCATCACGATCCGCCTGCCGTGGACGACGACCTCCGTCGACGTCGACGACTCGATCGGGACGAAGTACGGGTAGAGCCCCATCTCCTGGACTTCACGCAGTCGCGTGAACTGCCGAGCCTTCGCGAAGATGTCCGGGATAGGCGCGAGCGGATCCGCCAGGCCAGCTTGAGGTGGCTCCGCTGGCGCCGCCTTGGGGGGCGCTACGGGGCGGATGCTCGATTTCACGGCGTCTCAGTCGCTCGGGGGGGCAGAAACGGTATGCGTGAGCATAGGGCCCGGAGTCCCCTGCGGCAACTGCGCCAGCGCCCCGTCGGCGTTGTCGCCATCGACCCGGAACGTGACATTGCGGTCCCGCCGATAGGTGGCGGACGTGGAGTCGACGGCGGGCCACGCGTCGGCGTCGGCGGGGTAGATCACACCGCCCAACGCGCCCATTGCGCCGTCCGGGATCATGTGGCCCGTCGGGTTGTCGTAGACCGCCGTCAGCCGGTACACGTGATCCGCCGACAAGGGAATCCCTAGTCGCCACCAATACTTCTCGACCGGCATATCGATGGGCTCGCCGGTCCGGTCCACCACCGGCGCCGTGCGCCAGATCACGCGATGGGCGGTGACATCCTCGAGGCGAATCTCCGTCGCGTACCTGTGCAAGTGCGCCCCGACGGCGAGAACGCGTCCACTCACGGCGGGGCTGCCCTCCCAGGACTTCTCCGAATGCCCCGCGGGTAGATCGTACGCCTTGACCCCCGCGGGCGGCATGACGTCCAGATACATCGGGTAGATCGACAGCGGCCGAAGCCAGGTCGACGCCGGGACGTACCGCAGCCGCACCACGAGCCGCGCGCGCGCGATCGGCGTCGGCGACTCGTTGTGCAACATCGCCGTGACGGTCAGGGAATCCCCTGCGTGGACCCGGAAACCCAGGACCCGGGGGAGCTCCACCGGGGGCGTCTCGGATCCGACGGCCCCGAGCCGGAGCATGGTCTCGCTAAAGAGATCCCGCTGACGCGGGATGATGAGATTGACGTGGTGGATGAGTCGGCGCGGCAGCGGCCGCCCGGCGGAATCAAGGACGTCGACCGCATACCCCTCAAGCCATCCATTGACGGGGAATCCGACCGTTCGGGGCGTGATTTCCGCCATGGCACCCATGGCGTCCATCCCCGCCATTCCCCCGGCCGTCCCCCCCATCCGCCCGGCCGTCCCCGGCATCCCCGCCATCCCCGGCATGCCCATCCCCCCGCCCTGGCCAGCCCCGGCAACGTGCACGGGCGCGATCTCGATCACGATCTCCTGGCGGATCGTGTCGAGCGTGAGCCTGGCGTGGGCGAGACCGGCGTCGGTGGACTGGGGCAGCTGACGACCGCCCGCGACGCCGAACGCCCCGGCCACGAGCGCAATCCCCCCGGCCAGATATGGCGTTCGCATCGGCTCGTAATTTAAGGATGGCCGCGTCCCTGGGGAACTCTTTTCCGACTTCCGGAGTTGCGCGCAAATCGTGGCCGCCGACTGCAGGACCGATTGCAGGACCGATTGCAGGACCGATCCGCTCGTATGCCCGCACCGCCTGACGCGTGCGTGGAATTTTGCCGTTCCGTTCTGGGACACTGTGCTCCCGCGAGGCTAGCGACCGTTCATACATTGGCACCGCCGACGTTCGACGAATAGAAGCGCTGCTCTCCTCTCTCCTGTCTAGCTGTCCACTCTCGCGCGCCAGCGCGCCGTCGACGCCGACGAAGACAGTCGCTATCATCGGGCGATGCCGATCCGCCGCGCGCGGGACGATCGTGCCGACCTCGCCGCCCTCGCTCCTCTGTTCGACGCCCACCGCCAGTTCTACGAGCGGCCGGCGGATCTCGCGGGCGCACGCGCGTATCTCTCGGAGCTGCAAACGGCGCGCACCAACGCGGCCGCCCGGGCGCCGTACGCATCCGCCGGCTGGCGGCAGGACGAGGTGTTCCTCACATACACCCTCCCGCTCTGACGGGGGCCGGCATGCCACCTCCCCCGGCGCCCGGCGCCGCCGTATCCCCCACATCCCCGACATTCCCCACATCCCCAACGGCAGACGTGCTCGGAAAGCTCGGGCTCCCGCAGCCGATCGCCGCTCTCGCGCGCCGGCACTGGGATACGGTCATCGTGGGTGCGGGACACAACGGGCTCACGTGCGCCGCCTATCTGGCGCGCGCGGGGCAGCGTGTGCTCGTGCTCGAGGCCCTCGATCGCGTCGGTGGCGCGTGCACGCTCGCTGAGGAGTGGCCCGGCGTCCGGGTCTCGCCCTGCGCGTACGTCTGCGGCCTCCTGCACCCGCTCGTGATCGACGAGCTGGACCTCGTCGGACATGGCTTGCGGTGGACGCCAGCCGTGGGCGGGATGTTCGTGCCTTTCGAGGACGGCTCGAGCGTGCAGCTCTGGAATGACGACGCCGCGTGCGATGCGGAGATTGCGCGGTTTGCACCACGGGACCTGGTCAACTGGCGCGCCATGGTGGCCGTCAAGGCCCGGCTCCGCGAGGCCCTCCGCCCCGCCGGGGAGCGCGATCTCTGGATCGGGCCCGCGCCGACTCGAGCGGAGATCGACGAACGGCTCGGCGTCGACGAGGAGGCGCGGCAGCTGCTCTTCGAGTGGTCGATGTGCGAGTACGTCGAGCGCTACCTCACGGACGAGCGGCTGCAGATGGCGTACCTCGGCCAGGGCGTCATCGGGACGAACGCGAGCCCGGCAGACCCGGGGACCGCATCCATTTACTACCACCACGGATCGGGCCGCATGTTCGGAATGCCCGGCACATGGGGATACGTCGCGGGGGGAATGGGGATGGTGTCCTTCCTGCTTTGCGACGTCGCGCGCGAGTTAGGCGCCGTCGTGGCGACCGGTGTCCCCGTCGGGCGCATCATCCCGGGAGAAGGCGTCGAGCTCGCGGGCGGCGAGCGGATTCACGCCTCGTCGGTGATCTGCAATGCGGACCCTCGCGTCGCCCTGCGTCTCCTGGGTAGCGCGGCCGATGCGGGCTGGCGCCTGCAGGTGGAGCGCGTGCCCATCGAGAGCGTGACCGTGAAGGTGAACATGCTGCTGAGGGCGCTCCCCGATTTCCGGTCACGCCCCGGGCCGCTGGGCCCGCATCACGCCGGCCAGGTCAACACACCGCTTTCCAAGGCGGATTGGGTTCGGACGTACGCCCTCGCGCAGCGTGGTCTGATGCCTGACCGGGTCTGGACGGAACTGTACTTTCAGTCGGTGTACGACCGGAGCATCGTTCCCGCGGGCAGGCACACTCTGACGGTGTTCTCCCAGTACGTCCCCCACCGGTTCGCAGAGGGGAGCTGGGATTCGCGGCGCGAAGAGGTCGGCGACGTTGTCGTCGCGTCCATCGCGCGCTTCGTCTCCAATTTCCCCGAGGCAATCGTCGCGCGCACGGTGCTCGGGCCGCCAGACGTTCGAGCGAAAGGTGGGGCTCACGGGGGGGCACATCTTCCAGGGGGAGATCCTGCCGCCGTATATGTGGGACCAACGATTGAGCGCGCGAACGCCCATGCCCGGCGTCTTTCTGTGTGGAGCAGCCACCTACCCCGGCGGGAGCGTCATGGGGATCAACGGCCGCACGGCCGCCTTCGAGGTGCTCCGGGTGACCGCCTGACGGTGGTCCGGCATCAGTGCATGGCCATGGCGCGGCTCATGTCCTCCGGTACGAGCAGACTGACCAGATCCTCCTGATACGCCGCGTTCGACGTGTCCACGCCGGGCCAGCGGCTACCCCGCTCGGGAACGAAGAGGCCGGCCACCGACCCCATGCCCGCGCGCGGCAACGGCTGCCCGGTCGGATTCTCATAGGTGACGGTGACGCGGTAGCGGTGGGAGGGTTCTATCCGAAGCCCGATGCGATTCCATCCATAGAATCGCCGGATCGGCATCGAGAGCACGTGTCCCGCCGAATCGCGACCGGGGGTGGCGCGCCACAGCACCACCCCCGTGGTCTCGTCCACGAGCTCCAGACCGACGGCGTAGTCGTGAACGTGGCCCCCGATTCCCAGGATGTATCCGGGGATCGCCGGGCTGCTCTCCCATGAGAACGCGCTACGGCCAGGGGGCAGGTCGAATGCCGGTCGTCCCACCCGCGCCTGGCCCACTGGAAACTGGGCGTCCATGACCCACGGGTAGGCCCGCAGGAGCGGGAAGACCGAACGCAGCACGGTCGATCCGAGCGCTGAGTAGTCGAAGACGACGCGCACCCGGACTCCGCGATAGCCGACCTGCGTCGGATTGCTTAGCATGGCCGTCGCGAGCAGACGCTGGCCCCGCTCGACCGGCAGGCCGAGCAGGAGCGGCGGGATCCGCACGGCCGGCGTCTCCTTGCTCGCGGCGAGGAGGTGGAGGGAGGTCGGCAGGAAGAGATCGCGCCGCCCCGGATCCGTCAGGTTGAAATGGTGCAGGAATCGCTTCGGCAGCTCTCGCCCCGCGCTGTCGACGACCTCGACACGCGCACTGTAGAGGGAGAGGGCCAGGGGGATCACCGCCTGGCTCGGCGGGAGAGCCAGCATGGAGGGCTGGCTCGCACCGGCTGGCGCGAGATCGGCTGGCGGCAGCTCGATCGTCAGCGTGGCGCGGTTGCGATCGACAGTCACGCGTGCGCGCGGCAACGTCGCGAGCGAGGGATCCGAGGCGACGGGCGGCGCCGCCCCGAGGACGACCACCGCGAACCAGGGAATGAGCTGCGCCTGTCGGGGAGATCGGATGCGGGAAGCAGGGCGCAGCATCCGCAGGAGGATGGCGCCTTGCGGAAGGGCGCGCCAGGACCGGCCTATTGCGGCAGCATGAGTCAGGACGGTATTGAGCGGTAGTCGCGCCATTCCCGTTCTATTGCCTTCGCCATTGTTTTCGCGGCCGTGCGTAGCCAATCCGGCTTGCGGCTGGCGAGATCCCGCAGGATGCGGCTCTGCTGACGCGGAGTCCCGAGATGGACGTTGGCCGCTTCCGTGCCCATGGCGCCGAGCAGCGCGGTTGCATCGCGTCTCTCGGAGAGCTCGTGGATCTCGGTAGGATTGGCATCGGGGGAGAGGCGGCGGATGAGCCACGACCCGACGATCGTATGATACGGGTCGTGTGCCCGTACGGCGCCCCGCATCGTGCGCTCGTAATACGGCTGATGCCGGCCGCGCCCCCCGGCGAGCCACGCGGAGGCGGACGGGACGAGGGCCTTGGCTTCGCGCGCGATGTACCCCCCTTCCCACTGCGCGATGGCGACGAACCGCTCCTGTCCGAGACTGCCGAGTCCCGCCTCCCGGCGCACGATCTTGTGCGGCAGCCCGCGCGCCGGCAGCGCGGCGCGTAAGGCCCGCTCCGCGGTCGCGGGAATGCCGCGACGAACGGCGGGAAGAGCGTTCAGTCTCTTCCAGAATTCGTCCGGTGCCCTGAGCTGGCCGATCCCGAGCCGCCCGAGGTCACGGTCGCGCTCCGCAAGAACGATCGGCGCGCCGCCCTCCCGAAGCGTGTGCCGATACCCTTCGAGAATGGCGTCGCACCCTGCGCCCAGCTTCGTGCGGGCTCCCCCGGCGTCGATGACGACCTTCAGGCTGGCCGCGAGGCGCACGAGGTCGTTGGCATACGGCAGCGGATACGATTCGTCAAAGTCGTCCGCACCCCAGGCCAATCGCCCTTCGGCGTCGCGCCAGGTGCCGAAGTTATTGACGTGGAGATCGCCGACGGCGAGGACCCTGGGGGCGCCACGGAGATCCGGGCAGAGCGACGGCCAGAGCTGCGCCCACCGGTAGTACGTTCCGCGAAGAAACAGGAAGCGGTCCGCCCGCATCCGCTCGTGCTTCAGTCGGATGTCGGACTCGATGACGGTCGTGCAGCGACGCATCCACTGCTCGTACGCCCGCGTCGCCTGCCGGATGTTCACGCGGACCGGCACCCCGCTCCGCGCGCGTGTGCCTCAGGCATCCGGCAGCGCAACCGTATCGGACAGCTGATTCGCCTTTCGGCCCGCCCGCTCCATGGGCCGCATCCCCCCCCCCGACTCGCGGTCGCGATCGACCTGACGCCAGCAGTCGAGCGCGCGGTCCGCAAGCTGCCGCGCGGCCTCGCGCAGCCCTTCGCTCGCGCGGACCAGGCGAACGTTATTCTGCATGTCTTCCGCATCCCAGCCGCGCGAGTGCGCGATGAACGGGAATTGGGGGAAGATGAACCCCAACTCCGACCAGAACGTCAGCATGCTTCCGGCGACCGCCTGGATGTTGTCCTGACCGCCGGTGATGATCAGCGCGGCGACCTTGTCGCGAATCAACATGCGGTTGCTGATCGTGATCTGGTTCTGCACGCAGTTGAGCCTCTCGGCCATCTTGAAATAGAGCGACGACGCGCTCCCCCAGCGGATCGGCGTTGCGATGAGCACGACGTCCGCCCAGTGGACGAGCCCCTCGTACACGGGCGTCAGCTGGTCGCCCGGATCCCGCTCCGTGATGGCGCAGGGCCACGTGCACGCGCGCGCGGCCTTCGAGTAGTTCCCCTCGCAATGCCGAAAGGCCAAGTCCCGCAGCCGGATGCGCTGGGTGTCCGCGCCCCCGGCGGTGGCGTGGGCCAGAGCGACGTCGAGCAGCGCATCCGAGGTCGAGAAGCGCGGGTTGGCGCCGTCCATCCCGGTCGTCGAGAGCCCAAGGACGCGTGGCGGGGCGCCCGGCGGCTTGGGATGCGCCTCGAGCAGGTGCGACGGCTTGTGCGCGACGAGGCGCCGCGGCATGACCGGCGGCGTCCGAACGTACACGCCGTCGGGCCGCTCCTCGACGGCGAACACGGGGACCTGCTCCTCGTCGTATCCCGCCGGGCCGCACCCGGTCACGACGCTGTATTCCCACGCGTGCCACGGGCACATCACGAACTCGCCATGGAGCCGCCCCTGCGAGAGCGGACCTCCCTTGTGATTGCAGCGATCGGAGATCGCATACAACCGGTCGGCGTGGATGAAGAGCGCAACGCGCTGGCCGCCGAGCGTCACGGCGATCGGGGCGGTAGCGCGGATCTCGGCCGCGTCGCCGGCGCGGTGCCAAACCTCCCCCGACTCGCTCACATCGCGCAAGGTGCGCCCGGGCCCGGCCTCCGGCAAGTCGGCGCGGGCGTCTAGGTCATCCACGACGCGACGAGCGCGAGCGCGGCAACACCCATCAGCACGGCCGCGATACCGCCCAGGACATTCAGCAGCCATCCGTTCCGGCGCGACCCCATGATCGCCGCATTGTTGCAGATGAGAAGCACGATCACGATGAGGGGCGGCGCGAGGAGGCCGTTCACGACCGCCGACCAGATCAGCAGCTTGATCGCCGCGATGTGGGCAAAGGTGATCGCGGTCCCGAGACCCAGCGTGATCGCCAGCGTGGCGTAGAAGCGCCCGGCGGTCCGGGGTGTCTCCCCCATCCCCCGCGGCCAATCGGCACCCTCGGCGATCGCGAATGCCGCCGACCCCGCGAGCACGGGCACCGCCAGGAGGCCCGTCCCGATCAGTCCGAGCGCGAAGAGCGCGGCGGCCGCCGGCCCGGCGAGCGGGCGGAGAGCCGAGGCGGCCTGCTCGGCCGTCTGAATGTCCGTCAGGCCGGCAACGTGAAGCGTCGCGCCCGCGGTGAGGATGATGAAGTACATGATCAGGTTCGAGAACCCCATCCCCGTCACCACGTCCACGTTGACCGATTGCAGCTCGCCCGCCAGCGTCTGGCGCGAGAGCGGCCGGCCCGCGCTGTTGACCGCGAGCTCGTCCTCCGCAGTCTCCGCGGCCTCCCAGAAAAAGAGGTACGGCGAGATCGTCGTCCCGAAAACGGCGACGAAGGTGAGCAGGTAGTCCTTCGATAATGTGATACCCGGAACGACGGTCCGGCGCAGCACGGCGAGCCAATCGGGATGCGCGAGCACGGCGGATCCGACGTAGGCGAAGAGCGACAGCGTGAGCCACTTGAAGACGCCGGAGATCCGGGGATAGGACCCATACATGAGGAAGCCGAGCATCACGACCGCCAATACCACGGCGACCCACCACCCGGAGACCCCCGTGAGGAGCCGGACGCCGGCGGCCATCGCGCCCAGGTCGGCCGCAATGTTGACCGTATTGCCGACGAAGAGCAGCGTCGCCGCGAGCCACAGAACCCACGCGGGATAGTGCGCGCGCAGGACACTCGCCAGGCCGCACCGACACACGAGACCGATGCGCGCGCACATGAGCTGAACTCCCACCATGAGCGGGAAGCTGAAGAGCGCCGTCCACAGGAGGCCGAAGCCGAAGGCCGCCCCGGCCTGGGAGTACGTCGCGATGCCGGACGGATCATCGTCGGCGGCGCCCGTGATGAGGCCCGGGCCTAACGCCTGGACGTAGCGCGCGACGGCGCCGCGGCGCCGGCTCACACGCCGGTCAATGTCGCGCGCGTGCCATCCCCACCCGGACCAGGCGCGCGCGCATGACGCTCCGCTGATCCGTGGTATCGCGATCCCCCAGGAACGCGCCGATGCTGGCGAGCGACTCGATGTCGTCGCAGCAGATCTTGAACACCGCCAGCATTGGCACGGCGAGGAAGACTCCGGCGATGCCCCACATCCACCACCAGAGCGCAAGTGACAGGAAGATCACGACCGGGTTGAGGGTCAGTCGGCGACTCATGACGAGCGGCGTGACGACGTTGCTCTGTATGAAATTGATGGCGAGGTACGCGGCGGGCGCGAGGAGCGCATGGGGTACGGAATCGAACGAGGTCAGGCTCGCGACGCCGATTGCGGCGACCATAGCAAGCATGCCGACGTAGGGGATGAACTCCGCAATGGCGACGAGCGCACCCCAGAGAAACGGCGTCGGCATGCCCAGGAGAGCCATGACACCGACGACGACCGCCCCCTCCCCAATATTGATGAGCGCCGTCAGGAGTAGATAGGTCGAGATCGATGATTCCATGGTGTGCGCGATTCGGATCGCCTTTTCACGATCTCCGCGCCCCGGCAGCACGTCGACGAGCTTTTCAAGGAAAAGATCGCCCACCGCGAGAAGGGCATAGAGGAGGAGGATCACCTCTAACAGTCCGCCGAGCAACGCTTCGGTCGTGCCGAACACCCGGCTCCGCAGGCTGGGACCCTGTTGGACGACGACCTTCGGCGCGCCACGATCGGTAGCCCCCGTGGCGTGTTCAACCTGATCCGCAACCTTCGAAACCTGTTCGACGGGCTGCGAAATTTTTTGCAGGCGGCGCGTCGCCTTCGCCAACGTCGCGGGTCCGGTCACGATCCAGGTCCGGACCGGAGTTGAGAGTCCATATGCACCGGCCCCGAGAGCGGCTCCTGCGACGAGCATCACGAGCGCTGCGGCGGCGGGGGCCGGCAAATGCACGCGGGCGAGCCACCGCACGAGCGGGCTGAGGAGCAGATTGAGGAGAAGGGCAAGGGCAATGGGAATGAAGAACAACCGGGCGGTGTACAACGCGGCGAAGACCGCGACGATCGCGATGACGATCAATGCCGCGGAACGGGCTTGTGGCGATTCTGCTGCACGAACGGTCGTGCCGGCATCCGGTGTAGCGGTCATGCGGGGCAGAGTCTCCACGACGGGGCTGCGATCGGGCGCACCGCGAGGCACCGGCCCTGCCGCGCGCCCACATGGCACCGAGGGAGGCGTGCGCCGCCTCCCTCGATTGATCGATAATCTCCTTCGGCGGATCCCGCTATGGTGCCGCGCGTCGTCCGGTCACAAGGCGGACGATGGCGACCAGCAGACACGCCCCGATGATCGCGATGATTATCGTATATATCAGCCCGCCCTGCGGGGCCAGGCCCAGGGCGCCCGCAAGGTATCCGCCGACCACGGCGCCGACGATCCCGAGCACGATGTCGACAATGGCGCCGTAGCCCGAGCCCTTCATGATCTTTCCCGTCGCCCACCCGGCGATGAGCCCCACGATCACCCACCACACGATGCCGTTCACGTGATCCTCCCGGTGAGATGCGGCGCGCGTACGCTGCGCGAATGCGCGCACGCCGCTGCCGCCGGCCGCACGGTGCATGGTGCGTGCCACACGTTCAGGCGGCAGCCGGCGCCGGCTTCGGGGGTGCACGACGCAGCGCGAGAGCCAGGAGCGCCCCCGCGACGCCGATGCCGACCGCGATCCACGCGCTCTTCGCGGGCCAGACCGGCAGGCCGAGCACGCCATCGAGCGCGAATCGTCCCGGTCCGGCGACAGCCAGTGCAAGAGCCCCGGTCGCATAGACGAGAGGGAGCTCAACCCCGTTGGACGTCGCGAAAAATCCGTTCCGGATGTGGACGGAAAAGATGGCGACCAGCATGACGAGGATCATGAGCGCGGGCCCCCAGGGGCCGAACAGACCCAGCGCGGTCAGGAGGCCCCCCCCGAATTCGCCCAGTCCGGCCGCGAGGGCGAATGGGAACCCGGGGCGAAAGCCGATCATCCCGAAAAATCCCGCGGTCCCGGAAAGCCCGGGCCCCCCAAACCATCCGAAGAGTTTCTGTGCGCCGTGCGCGGCCAGCCCCATGCCGAGAATGACGCGCGCGACAAGCAACCCGGTATCCATATGCATAATGATCCTCCGATTGAGAAAGCATGGGAGGCAAGCGCGGAACGCCAAATCGGCACATCCCGTACCACCCCGCATCCCACAGGGCGAGGGATTAATCCACCGTGGGTTCATTGAGTGCCCGCGAGCGCTGCCCGTCGGCACGGCGGGGTCTTACCTTCCGGGACGCACGCGACACCCATTACCACACCGGAGCGCGACATGCCGACACGCAAGGCGACGGCCATATGGGAGGGAGGGTTGAAGGGGGGAAAGGGCAGTTTCCGCGGAGAGAGCGGAGCCATTGGCGCGACGTACTCGTTCGGAACGCGCTTCGAGAACGTGAAGGGATCGAACCCCGAGGAGCTGCTGGCGGCGGCCGAGGCCGCTTGCTTCAGCATGGCACTGGGCTTGGGACTGGAGAAAGCGGGCACACCGCCCACGCGCGTCGAGACGACCGCTGCGTGCACGATCGATCAGGTGCCGGGCGGATTCAAGATCTCGAAGATGCAGCTCACGGTTCGAGCGAGCGTCCCCGGCACGACGGCGGAGACCTTTCGCACGATCGCCGCGGCCACCAAGGACGGGTGCCCGGTATCCGGCGCGCTCAAGGGCAACGTCGCGATCACACTCGACGCACGGCTCGTGTAGCGACCGCCCCCATTTAATGCGGGATGCCGGTGGCGGGCGCCGGGGGTGCGGCGGCGTGAGCGGACACGACCAGAATGGAGCATTGCGCGGTGCGCAGGAGCGCCTCGGCGACGCTCCCCAGCCGGAGCCGCTCGACGAACCGTTTGCCGTGACTGCCCACGGCGATGAGGTCCGCTCCCACGCTCTCGGCGAACGCCAGGATCGCGCGGACCGGCTCCCCGTGCAGCAGCGTGGGCCGCAGAGAGCCGCCGGGTGGCGCGGATAGCCCCTCGCTGAACCGCGCCATGAGCGCACTCGTTCCCTCGTCGATCACGCGACGCCAGACGTTACGATCCACGCCCAGCCGGTCGCCATCGCCCCCACCCGGCGGCGCGTGCACGAGATAGACGAGGGCGTCGTCCGCCGCCAGTGCGATCGCCACGCGCGCCGCCGAGGCCGCGGAATCGCTGAAGTCCGTCGCGATGACGACGACGCGTGGTGGGTCGATGGCATCCGGCGGTACGGCCAAGACGGGCACGGCAGCGCGCCGGAGGACCTGCACGGGCGTCTGTCCGCCGAGCAGTCGGTCCAGCAGCTCCCGCCGCCCGAGGCCAACGACGACCAGCGACGCATGCCGGTCCTGCGCGAGGTCGCTGATGCTGTCGGCCGATCCGCCCGTCACCACGGTGACCGGGAGATCGTTCTCCGCGGGCGTCGTCGCGCGCACCTGCGCTGCGAGCTGGTCCCGGAGGGCATCCCGCTCCGCCTCTTCCATCTGGCCGAGATCGATCGCGACTTCGGGCGGATACATCGCGACGGGCGTCAACACCCCCAGAACTTCCGCTGGCGCGTGCCAGCGCCGGGCGATCGCCCGGCCGACGCGAATCGCTCCGCCGCCGGACGCGCCCCCGTGCGACGCGATGAGTACCTCCCCACCGTTCCGCATGATCGGGGGCAACGTACCCGACTCTCTCTCGACCGCGCTGTCTGCGATGCCGCTCATCGACGTGTAGGGAAACGCCCGACCCAGTCGACCTTGCGATTCCTACGATTGCGACGCGGGCGCGAGAAGGCCGAGCTTCGCCGCGAGCGCGACGTACTCGGTCCGGTGCGAAATCCCGAGCTTCTCGTTGACGCGTTGCTTGTACGTGTCCACCGTTTTCGGACTGATCGAGAGGCGCGCCCCGATCTCCGGGGAGGAGTATCCCTGCGCGATGAAGCGCAGGACCTCCCGCTCGCGCTCGGTCAGCTTCTCGTAGCGGTCCCGATCGACCTTGACCGGATCCTTCCGCGAGAGCTGTTGCGCGAGGATGCGCGCTGCGTTCGGCCGGACGTACGTATCTCCATGGGCGGTCGCGCGAACGGCATCGACCAGCTCCCGATCGGCCGCGGTCTTGACCATGTACCCCGCGGCGCCAGCCTGCAGCAGCGTCACGAGGTAGTCCTCCTCGGCGTGCATCGTGAGCACGAGCACCCGAACAGGCAGCCCCTTGCCGACGATCTCCTTCGTGGCCGACAGACCGTCTCCGCCGGGCATGTCGAGGTCCATGACCATCACGTCGGCGCGGGATTGCTCAGCCAGTAATACGGCCTCCGCACCCGTGCGCGCCTCGCCGACGACCTCGATATCCGGCGCGGAGCGGAGCACAGCCTTGAGTCCGGCGCGGACCACCGCATGATCATCCGCGAGCACGACCCGTATCACATCGCCTGTCATTTCGCGTCTCTCCCTATGTGCTCCGGCGGACGGCGGAGCGGCCCGCTACGTGGACGAATGACGATACGCTCGGCACGGCCCGTGCGCGTCAGGGGTTGTCCGACACGCCGCTGAGATATGCCCTCCGGAACCCTGCCTCGCCGTTGCCATTCATCAGAATGGGGCAACCGTGAAGACCAGTGCTTGCCGCGACCGAATCAGCCTCGCGCGACCTCGGCCGTCGGCCCACCGTCGGGGATCGGCGCCTCGTTCGGGCGGCTCAGCACGAGCGCCAGGGCGGGCCCGAGGCCCCAGGACCATCACTATCTTAAGGCGGTGACATCGCCGCCCGCCCGCCGCACGGTCGTCCTTGGGTGCTCGTTTGCGGCGCTCGAATATTTATATCGAACGTCCCGCCGGCGGGGCCGGTTCGCGCCAGGCGAGGTCACGGTCGTGGAGCCACTGCCCTTCCATTCATACATCCCGCTCATGCACGAGCTCGTGAGCGGAGCGCGATCCGTGGAGCAGTTGCAGTTCGAAACGGCGCGGTTCTGCAGGGCAATCGGGGTGACGCTCGTGAACGAAACGGCGGTGAGCCTCGACCCGATCAGGCGCATCGTGCGGCTCGCCAATACAGCGGAGCTCGCGTATGACCGCCTGATCATCACGATTGGGAGCGTGCCGGACCTCCCTGCGGGACTGGGCGCCACAGATACCGTCTACGCGGCCAAGTTTCTCGACGCTGCGCTGCAGCTGCGCGCCCGGATCCGTCGGGTCGGTGCACACCGTGTCGAGCCGGTCCGCGTTGCGGTCGTCGGGGCGGGCATCACCGGAGTGGAATGGAGCGCGGAACTGGCCGGCCGCGGCGTGAATGGGGCGCGGGCCGCCGTGACGCTGATCGGCCGCGAATCCCGTCTCCTCACTGAGTTCTCCCCGGGCGTGGCACGGCATGCCGCACGTCACCTCGAACGGCTTGGCGTCCAGATGCTGCTCAATCGCGAGACCACGGCCGTTCGGAGTGGCGCCGTGTCCATACAGGGCGGACCCGACGGCACCACGGAGGTTGCGTGCGACGTCGTGGTGTGGGCCGCGGGCGTCCGTGCGAGCGCGCTCGTGAAGGACCTCGGCTTGCCGGTGACCGCGGAGGGCAGGCTCGTGGTTACGCCGCGCCTTGAGGTTTTCGGTCATCCTGACGTCTTTGCCGCGGGGGACGCCGCGCGCATTGTCGAGGACGGACATGCGTGGCCGACGGCGGTGCGAGCGATCGAGGCGATCTGGCAGGGCGCCTATCTCGCCCGAGGGATCGAGCGTGCGGGGGTACGCGGGGGAGGACCGCGGTATCGCTTACGCCGGACCTTCTTTTACGGCCTGTCGCTCGGCCCGCGGCACAGTCTCATCATTTACGGACGGTGGTGGCTCGGTGCGCAACTCTTCGTGGTATTCCGCCGTTGGCTGCAGTGGACCTACTACGCCCGGTTTCGGCTACTCGCCGCATGGCGCCGAGTCCCGTTTCGGGATGCGAGCGGCCAACCCGGAGGGAAACGCAGGTTCGGCCGCGCCGCTGTCGGCTAGAAGGGACCACCGCATGGGCTTGGCAGTGCGGGGGCTGCCTCACTAAGTTGTCGGCCACTTGCGGAGCGAGTACGCTCCGCCATACCCACGCCCGCAGGAGGCGCGTATGGTCCCGGTCACCGCGCTGTGGCTCCCGGTTATCGTCTCTGCCGTGTTCGTCTTCATCGTCAGCAGCGTGCTCCACATGGTATTCAAGTACCACAACACCGATTACGTCCCGCTCCCCGACGAGGACGCGGTGCGGGCCGCCATCCGAAGCGCCAACCCGGCGCCCCGGGAGTACATCATCCCCTACTGCAGCGACATGCAGGCGATGAAGACCCCCGAGATGCAAAAGAAGTTCGCCGAGGGCCCTGTGGGACGGTTGACGCTCCGGGCGCCCGGAACCATGGCGATAGGCGGGAGCCTGGTACAGTGGTTCCTGTTCTCCCTCGCCATCGCGATCGTGGTGGCCGCGCTGGCCTCCGTGACGCTCTCGTCCACCTACAGCGTGCGCCACATCTTCGTCGTGGTCACCGTCACGACCTGGCTCGCGTACTCGGGCGCCCACATCACGTCGGCGATCTGGTTCGCGCGACCCTGGTCGATCACGCTCAAGGAGATCTTCGACGGCCTCATGTACGGGCTCGCGACGGGCGCAGCCTTCGTCTGGCTCTGGCCGCGGTAGCCGCCGGGGGCAGCGCGCCCCGAAGGGCCCGGACCGGCGCCTACGGCGCCTCGAGGTTCATCTCGATCAGAGGCACCGCGTCGAGCTTCTGGAGATCGCGGTAGTACGCCGCGATCCGGTCCACGTAGGCAAGCGTCTCGCGATAGCGCCAGCGGCTGACCCGTGGCGCCACGGCCGACACGCCCGTCCAGGTCGCCGGATCCAGATTCGCGTCGCGCGCAACGCGCTGCGCCCGCTGGAGTGCCGGGAAGCGCTCCATTGCCTATCATTGAAGACCGAAACGCGGCGCCGTCTCGACGCCCAGCCGACCTTTCTGGTGATGGTGGCCCCATGACCGAACGCTCCCCAGCGTGCGCGCACCTCGATCAGGTCCGCCTCGTCGACCCCGTGACCCCTGCCGGATGCGAGGAATGCCTCGCCACCGGCGGCCATTGGGTGCATCTGCGGCTGTGCCAGGAATGCGGTCACGTCGGGTGCTGCGACGAGTCGCCCGGACGACATGCGACGAAGCATTTCCATGCCACGCAGCACGCGATCATGCGGAGCTTCCAGCCGGGCGAGGACTGGAGCTGGTGTTACGTCGATGAGCTGTTCTTCGAGCCCGCCGCCCAGCCCCGGGCGGGGCGACAGCGGTGATGCCGCACCGCGCCCACGTGCCGTTCCGCGCGTGACCGTGTCCCCCGGGCCGCCCGCGGACGCCTGGCCGCCACTCCCCCTGGCTGAATGGCGGGATACACGGGAGACGTTGCACCTCTGGACACAGATCGTGGGGAAGACGCGTCTGGCGCTCGCCCCGATGGTGAATCATTGGTGGCAGGTTCCGTTCTACGTTTCGGCGCGCGGATTGACGACCTCGCGGATGCCGTATCGCGCCGACGGCGTCACGGTGGAATTCGATTTTCTCGACCACCAGCTCATCGCGCAACGCGACGACGGGCGGGAGTGGAGAACCGCCCTGACCCCCCGATCGGTCGCCGCCTTCTACCGCGATTACACCGCCGGACTCCGATTGCTCGACATCGACGTGCGGATGTGGCCCGTTCCCGTCGAGATTCCGGACGCGATTCCGTTCGAGCAGGACGAGCGTCACGCCGCGTACGACCCGGCGGCCGCCCACCGATTCTGGCGCGCGCTGGCACAGGCCGATCGGGTGCTGCACATCTTTCGCGGACGGTACATCGGGAAGGCGAGCCCGGTGCATTTCTTCTGGGGCAGCTTCGATCTGGCGTGCACCCGCTTTAACGGCGCCCGCGCGCCCCAGCACCCCGGCGGCGTGCCCGGTGTCGCCGATTGGGTCACACGGGAGGCGTATTCCCACAGTTGCATCAGCGCCGGCTGGTGGCCAGGCACGGCCAGTGGCCCCGTGACGGAGCCCGTGTTCTATGCCTATGCCTACCCGGAGCCCGCCGGGTGCCCAACCGCCGCGATTCGGCCGGACGGTGCGTTCTACGATGGTCGGATGCGGGAGTGGATCCTCCCCTACGCCGCGGTGCGCGCCGCGAGCGATCCGGACCGCGCGGCGCTCGAGTTTTTCCAGAGCACCTACGAGGCCGCCGCGACCCTCGGGGGGTGGGATCGGTCCGCGCTCGAGCGCTCGGGCGGCGACGGCGGTGTCACCGCCGCGCACCCGGCATCGGCGCCGGCGTAGGCGGGCTCGGACCTCACTCGTAGCGAAGCGCTTCGATAGGATCCAGGCGAGACGCCTTGCGAGCCGGGTAGAACCCGAAGAAGATCCCGACGGCCGCCGAGAACACGAAGCCGCCAAGTATCGCGGCGGAGGAAACGGGGGCGGGCCAGCCCGCGACCAGCGAGATCACGACCGTTGCGGCGATGCCGAAAAGAATGCCGGCCACACCACCGGTGGCGCTGAGTAGAACGGCTTCGGCGAGAAATTGCAACAGCACCTGGAGCCGGCGGGCGCCGATCGCCATGCGCAACCCGATTTCGCGTGTCCGTTCGGTCACCGATACGAGGAGGATGTTCATGATGCCGATCCCGCCCACGAGCAGCGAGATCGATGCCACAGCTGCCAGGAGGAGGGCCATCACCCGACTACTGCCCTGCGCCGTATTCGCAATCTGGCTCAAATTGCGCACGTCGAAGTCATTCACCCCACCCGGCTTGATCCGATGGCGACGGGCGAGTGTCGCCGTTACCTCGCTGATGGCGTCTTGTACCTGGGCAGGCGTGGCCGCCTGAACGTACACCTGATTGGCGAACCCGGTCAGGAACGCCTGAATCCCGTACGGATTCGGGGGGGGCGTATAGACCCAGTTGGGCGGCGTTTGCGCCTGACTCGGCGCGGCGACACCGAGGACCTTGCGCTCTGCCGTGGTGAACGGGATCATGACCAGGTCGTCCTGGTCGGTGCCAAACGTCGACTGGCCCTTGCCCGCCAGCACGCCGATCACGTGCATCGGCACGCTCTTGACGAGGATTGTGGCCCCGATGGGGTTCTCTGACGGCCCGAAGAGCTGGCGATAGACTGTCTGGCCGATCAGCACTACTAACGCCGCATCCGCGTCATCCTCGACGCTGATGCCGCGGCCCGCGGCGATTTGCCAATTCGTGATGGGCGGATAATTGGGCGTCACACCCTGCACGTTGGTGAACCAGTTCTGATTACCGTACTGCACCTGGCCCGATTGCCGTATGAGATAGCTCACCTGTCCGACGGCAGGATCCTCGCGGGCGATCGCCTGCGCGTCGCCGACCGTGAGTGTCGAGGCGCTGCCAAAGCCGGCCCGGACCCCTCCCACGGTCGTTGCGCCCGGCAGCACGACGAGGAGATTGGTGCCCAAACTCTCGATCTGCTTTCGAACCGCCGCGTTGGCCCCCTGGCCCACCGCCACCATCGCGATCAACGCGGCGACGCCAATGAACACGCCCAGCATCGTGAGCATCGAGCGCATCATGTTGCGGCCGATGGCCTGGACCGCGGCGGCGATGATCATGACCCCAAATGCCCAGCGGGCACCGAAGCCGGTCGCGCGCACGTGCGCGTCATGCGCGCGGAACAATGCCAGCGACCCGGCAGGCGCGAAGCCCTCGGCGAGAGGTTTGGACGCGGCCCGCGGCGTCCTGACCCGCTCGTCGGAGACCGCGGCACCATCTCGCATCGTCACGACGCGGTCCGCGTAGGCCGCAATGTCGGCCTCGTGCGTCACCACGATGATCGTGACGCCGTGCTCATGATTGAGCGCGACCAGCGTCTCCATGATCTCGTGAGAGGTCTTCGTATCGAGATTGCCCGTCGGCTCATCCGCCAGGAGCAGACTCGGCGAATTGATGAGCGCACGCGCAATCGCGACGCGTTGTTGCTGGCCGCCGGACAGTTGCCCGGGCGTATTCTTCTCGCGCTCGCCGAGGCCAAGCAGCCGCAATGCGTCGCGTGCGCGCGCGAACCGTGCTTGGCGGTTGGATGGCCCGCGCTCGGAATAGAAGAGCGGCAATGCCACGTTCTCCTCGGCGCTCGTGCGTGGCAGGAGGTTGAAGCTCTGAAACACGAAGCCCAATCGCTCGCTCCGGATGCGCGCGAGATCCGGCTCGCTTAACCCGGCAACATCGACCCCCTCGAAGCGGTAGTGGCCGCTCGTCGGGCGGTCGAGACACCCGAGAATCGCCATCAACGTCGATTTCCCCGATCCGGACGAGCCCACGATGGCAACGAACTCGCCGGGGTTGACCACGAGGCTCACGCCGCGGAGCGCCTGCACATCGACATCGCCGACGTGATACGTCCGCGTGACATCCGTGATCGCGATCACGGGCTCCGGCACGTCGGCCATGCTCCGCGTCGGCGCCGCTAAAGTCTGGGGGGTGGCACCGACGACGAGCCGCTCTTCGCTGCACCCGAGTGCTCGGAGACGATCATTTGATCGCCGACGTGGACATCGCCGCGAACGACCTCCGTGAACGTGTCGTCATCAAGGCCCGGCGTGATGGTGACGCGCTGTGGCTGTCCCGTGCGGAGGACCCAGACATGCGCGCCCGCTGCGGTATCCCCCTCCACAGCCGCGGATGACGCTCCCGCGGTGAATCCGCCCGGCGTATAGCGGAGCGCCTGATCAGGCACCCGGATCACGCTGTCGCGCTGCGCGGTCACGATCTTGGTCGTTGCGGTCATTCCGGGCTTGAGGAGCAGGTCCGCGTTGGCGACGTCGACGACGACATCGTATGTGACGACATTCTGGACGGTCTGCGGTGACTGACGGACCTGAGTGACGTGACCAGAGAAGGGATGGTTCGGGAAGGCCTCGACCGTGAATGTCGACGGATTGCCCTCCTTGACGCCGCCGATGTCGCTTTCGCTGATGTTGCCGTCCACCTCCATCTGGGTGAGATCGGTGGCAATAAGAAACAGGGTCGGCGTCTGGAAGCTCGCCGCTACCGTTTGCCCCATGGTGACGTTGCGCGAGACGACGGTGCCCTTCACGGGCGAGACGATGCTGGTATAGTCGAGGTTGACCTTGGCGGCCTCCAGCTCGGCTTTGTGCTCGTCGATGGTCGCCGAGTCAACCGTGATCTGCGCGCGCGCCTGGTCATAGGCGTTCTTCGCGCTGTCGAGCATCTGCTGCGAGACGAAGTCGCTCTGCTGCAAACCGGCGTCACGCTCGTAAGTCAGCTTCGCGTAGGCGAGATTGGCGCGGTCCTTGACGATCTGCGCCTCGGCCAACTCGACATTCGCCTCATCCTGGTCCACGATCGTCTGGTACGGTCGCGGGTCGATTTTCGCGCAGACCTGACCCTGCTTCACCTGCGTGTTGTAGTCGCAATACAGTGCCTGAATTACCCCGGACACGTACGAGCCGACGATGATGGTCAGGACCGGGTTGACCGTGCCCGTCGCCGTGACCGTGCGCGCGATCGTGCCGCGCGTCACCGGCATGGTGGCATACCGGATCGTTGCCCGGGCGCGGGTGCGCCACCACACGAGCCCCCCGGCCGCCGCGACTAGGACAACCGCCCCGCCTAGGAGCCACCGACCGTGCGCCCTCAGCCAAGGGGGAGCGTCTTTCCTCATTCCCTCTACGCCTGGCCGTGCAGCGACGCTTGACGCCGGATCCGCGGGTCCCGTGGGGGATTCACTCGTTATCTGCAAATGTCCGGCGCCCCCGAAAGCGGCCGCGTACCGCTCTGGCCGCGCATCGGCGAACGTTAAGCATGGACCCGTCATCCCCTGTCGGGGATCGCCCGACATTCAGCGCCGCCGCACCACACAGCGGCGGCGCGCAGGATGCGGCAGCCGATTCGTCGAGAGCGGCCAAGGACACGACCCGGCGTGCGGGCACGAATCGAATGCGGACCGCCCTGATACCGGGCGCCGCGTTGCTGTGCATCGTGGCGGGTGGTTTACTCCACCTGTCGACCGACACCAGCACCCTGGGCCGGCGGGTCTGGTTGACCGGTCTCGTGATCACGGGCGCACCGCTCGTCTGGCGAACCGCCCGAGGAGTGTTGGCAGGCCGGTTCGCGGCCGATCTCATAGCCGCGCTGGCGATCGTCGGTGCCGTCGGCTTCGACCAGCCGCTGGCGGGCCTCGTAATCGTCGTGATGCAGAGCGGCGGAGAGGCCCTCGAGGCATTTGCCGCGGGCCGCGCATCCGCCGCCGTCCAGGCGCTGGAGCGCGAGTCTCCGCGGTGGGCGCACCGCGTTCGCGCCGGCGAAATCGCCGACGTCGCCGCGGATGCCGTAGCCGTCGGCGACACACTCCTGGTGCGCCCGGGCGAGATGGTGCCATGTGATGCCGTCGTGCTCGAGGGTCGCTCGCACGTGGACACATCGCGCCTCACCGGCGAGCCCCTCCCGCTCGCGGCAGCGCCAGGGACACATCTCTCGAGCGGAACGGTCAACGAGGAGAGCCCGCTCACGGTCCGCGTCACCACCGTAGCCTGGGAGAGTCAATACGCGCGCATCGTCGATCTCGTGCGCACGGCCCAGGCGAGCAAGGCGCCCCTGCAGCGGCTGGCCGATCGCTACGCCGTGTGGTTCACCCCGGCTGTGCTGCTGGTGTGCCTCGGGGCCTACGCCCTCACGCACGATCCCGTCCGCGTTCTCGCCGTCCTCGTCGTCGCGACGCCGTGCCCTTTGATCCTCGCGGTGCCGGTCGCGATCATCGGTGGGATCAACCGCGCGGCACGTCGCCAGGTTATCGTCCGTCAGGGCACCGCGCTGGAGCAGCTCGCGGGAATCACGGTCGGGGTGTTCGACAAGACCGGAACCCTCACGGTCGGCCGCCCGCGGGTGCAACGTGTCGTCCCCGCCGCGTCGCTTGCCGCGGCCGACGTCCTTCGGCTCGCGGCGGCCATCGAGCAGGACTCCGGTCACCTCCTCGCCCGCACGGTCGTCGAGGCCGCGGAGGCCACCGGACGCCCGCTGCCACGGGCCGAGCGCGTGACGGAGGTCCCCGGCCGCGGCGTGACGGGCACCGTCGACCATCGCGCGATCGCCGTCGGATCGCGCTCGTTCATCGAGGAGCACGATCCGCTGGCGGAGGCGGGCCTCGATGCCATTGCGCCGCCGAGCGAGGGCCTTCGAGCGTACGTGACGATCGACGGTCGCGCGGCGGGCATGATCGAGTTTGCGGATGAGGCGCGACCGGGGCTGCGCCGCGTCTTCGCCGACCTCAAGTCGCTGGGCGTCAAGCGCACGCTCTTGCTCTCGGGCGATCAGGAGCGCTACACGGAGGCCGTTGCCAGGGCCGTCGGCATACCCGAGGCGAAAGGCGACCTTTTGCCGGACGACAAGGTGCGAATCATTCAGGGGCTGGTAGCCGAAGGAGCATCCGTCCTCATGGTCGGCGATGGCACGAACGACGCACCGGCAATGAGTAGCGCAACCGTCGGGATTGCACTGGCGGGCCATGGCGGCGGCATCACGGCAGAGGCGGCCGACGTGGTGCTTCTGGTCGACGACGTGTCGCGCGTCGTCGACGCCATCCGCATAGGCCGCGAAACCATTCGCATCGCGCGTCAGAGCATTTGGGCGGGTCTCGGCCTGAGCGCGGCCGCCATGGTCTTCGCGGCAATGGGGGACATTCCTCCGGCCGTGGGCGCCCTGCTGCAGGAGCTCATCAACGTCGCCGTGATTCTCAACGCTCTCCGCGCCAGTCGGACATCACCGCCCCACGTCGCGGCATCCGAGGCGACCGGCGGCTAGCCCGAACCCGCGACCTCGCCGGCGGCAGGGAGCGTGAAGAAGAACGTGCTCCCGACCCCTCGCGTGCTCTCCACCCAAATCCGGCCTCCATGCGCCTCGACGAGTCCTTTCGCGATGGCCAACCCGAGGCCGGTCGAGCGAACCGCCCGCGTCTCGCCCGCGTGCCAGAAGCGATCGAACACGCGAGAGAGATGCTCGGGCTCGATGCCGGAGCCCGTGTCCGACACGGAGATCGTCGCGGCATGATCCTCTGCGGCGGCGGCGAGTCGAATCTCGCCTCCGCGAGCCGTGAACTTGCAGGCGTTGCCGATCAGATTGGACAGCACCTGCAACACCCGCTCTGCATCGACGTGCACCGCGGGCAAGAGACTCGTGCCCGGCTCATACGCGAGCGTGACGCCGTGTTCATCGGCGAGCGGGCCAAACACCTCGACGGCACGCTCGAGGATCGGCTCGACGCGAAACGCGTCGCGAGTGAGGGACAGCCGCCCCGCATCGAGGCTCGCGACGTCGAGCAGATCCTGGATGATCCGCTGCATGAGGTCCGTCGACTCGCGGATGGTCCCGAGCAGTGCCTCGGCGCCCTCGGCGCCCGGCGGCAGCGCATTGCGCAGCGCGGAGGTGCACATGGTGACCGCGCTCAATGGGTTCCGCAGATCGTGCGAGACGACTGCGAGGACCTGGTCACGAGCGGCAATCGCCGTGCGCAACCCCTCCTCCGTCCGCTGCCGAACGCTGACGTCCCGGAGCATGACCGTAAAGCTCCACCGGCCTCCGACCGCAAATCGAGAGATCGAGGCTTCGGCTGGGAATACCTCCCCGTTCTTGCGCTGGCCCACGATGCGGGCGCGCTCGCCCATGCGTCGGGCGGTCGCGGCCAATGTCGCAAACTGCGCCATGTGCGCCGCATGCCGGGCACGCACATCCTCCGGCAGGAGCATGTCGAGGCATTGCCCGATGGCCTCCGCGGCCGTATAGCCGAAGATCTGCTCTGCGCCCCAGTTGAATAGAGTGATGCGGCGGGACTGATCGCATGAGATGATCGCGTCGACCGAGATCGCGACCATACCCGCCAACTGCGCTTCCGCGACGCGGTGTGCCTCTTCAGCCTCCTTGCGTCGCACCAGGGCGCCGAGCTGGGCGGCAACGACGGTCGTCAACTCGACGAGCTGCGTGTCGGTCTGCCGGGGCTCTCGCATGTAGAAGCTCAGGACGGCGACCACGTCGTCGTCGACCACAACCGGGATCGCGACGGCCGCTCGGATACCCGCCGCGGCCGCGAGCGGCCCACGGGTGAAATCCGGTGCGTCGGCCAATTGCCGCGCCCACACGGGCCGGTGCTCCCGCCATGCTACGCCCGGCAGCCCCTCGCCGCGCGCGAAGCAAAATCCCTGCCCTTGCGCCGCGAATATCGCCAGTTGCCGGTCCCGGCCTGCCCACACGCCCGCGCGCTCGAGGCGACGCCCGCCGTCAGGCGCGTCGCGAGGTAGCCACGCCTCACCGAGGACCCATCCCGTCGCCTCGCAGACCGTGCGCAGCGTCGCCGCCGTCGCGAGCTCGAGCGAGTCGGTATCGCCAATCGCGAGCGCCAGCGTCGTGAGGAGCCGTGCCTGCCAGTAGTCGGGACGATCGGCCGGGACCGCGCCGGCATCGACGATTTCGGGCGAGTCCTCGGTAGGCGGCATGGGGGGGGTTGGGCGACAGTCGCGTCCTGCGGGCGACGCGTGGCCCCCAAATGTGCGCGGCCGCAGAGCCGCCGGACAAGTCTATCGCTCGCCGTCCCCGCCGGTCATTGCGCCGGATAGCAGGACGCTGCAGCCCATGCGTCCGCTCGCGACGGCACACACGATTTGGCGGGCGACGCGTCCCAGCGGCTCCGTCGGAGCCCGGCCGTACCGACCGTGGCTGCCGACGGCAAGCACGTCGCTTTGGCCCGTGACGGCGCACGCGAGAAGCGCCGAGGCGGGCTCGCCCTGTAGCAGCGCACGACCAAATCGCACCTGCGACAGCGGACCCAGCGCCGAATCGAGAGCATCGAGCAGCATCGCATGTTCCGGCACCATTGAGCCCCCACATTGCCCAGCGGCGCTGTGAGAACCGTCCGGCGCCACGTGCGCCACATCCAGCTGTGCGTCGGGGCCGGCAATGCCCAGAGCGATGCGTCCGACCCGCATGCTCGCCCGGCTGAAGTCCGTCCCGAGCAAGATGTGATGGGGCGGGGCCGCGTAGTGCGGCGGCACGATCCACACCGGCACCGTCGAGTGGGCCGCGACGGCCAACACAGTATCGGCGTCCAGGATCGGGGGGTGGTCACGGCCAGGGCCCGTCCCGAGAATGATGAGATCCGCCTTGCACTCGGTCGCTCGGGCGCTGACGGCGCCAGCTACGGACCCGGTCGAGGACGGGGAGGAGGGGAGCGTCGGACTTTGCCGGCGGCGCCCGTCCCCGTCCAGTATGGTCGCCCATCGGACGGAGCATCCACGGGCGCGCGCAATCCACACCGCTGCGCACAGGGCACCCTCCGAGGCGTGAGCGCTCCCGGTTACCAGCAAGACTGTAGCTCCCATGGCAGAGCGAACATTCGGTCGCGCGGCGCGCGGCGGATGTCAGGCACGTCCCGGCCGCGCGCCGGGGATTTGCCTGACCAATGCACCAGGGCGCGGCGAGGGCTCGGTCGCTCGGCGTGGCGGCACGGAGCGGCCGGCGAGGAAACGCTGTGCTCAAAACCAATAGCCCAGCCGCACGACCCAGGCACCGTGGCCGGTCGTGTTGACGCCGTACTCGACGCGGACGGGCCCTACGGGCGTATCGGCTCCAAGACCGCCACGGGTGCCCGTCACCCAATCCTTCTCCGGGAGGGCGGCGCCGCCCAGACGCGACGCGCCAGACATGCCCTCGAGAATGAGCTGCACGGGAGGGATAACCAGGTACGTGGCGGTGGTACTCGCAAAAACGGTACGGTCGCCGCGACGATCGCCGTAGCGGAAGCCGGCGAACCCATCGAGCCCGCCAAGCGGCGTCTCGACGTCGAGCGGCAGGTGCTCGCCCGCGGCGTAGCTGAGATGCGGCCGCACACGGAGCCGGCCCACCGACCCCAGCCCGCTGGCGGCGAGTGCGATGCGCTGGTACACCGGGGTCCACGCGCCTTCGGCGGAGAGTCGCTGATCCCCGCTCGCGCTTGCGTCAATGGCGCGCAGCATTCCGCCGACCGTGCCTCGCCACGGTACGCCGGTCTCCTGCCACACCCGGCCCTCGGCGCCGATCGCTCCCGACCAGCCACCCGTCAGGGTGCGCTCGAATCCCGCAAACAGCAGCCCATCGTGCGTCTCGATTGCGCCGTGCAAGAGATCATCGCTCGTGAATTGCCGCACGGTTTCATCGAAATAGCTCAGCGAGAGCGATGGCTTGAACCCATCCAACGCAGGCCGGTCCGCCCCGCTCACCGTTGCCACCGCGCCGCGGCGAAGGCCGCCCACGAATGCCACGCCGCCAATGTCGACGTCTCGCGATGGAGTCGGCGTGGCGCCCGCGCCGACCCAGAGGCGACCGCCAACGTCCGCGTCGTAGGCGAGCCCCACACCGCCCAGCACCGGGGGAGCACGCGTCGCGTGAGCGTCGAATCGCACGCTGTCCCCGGATCCCTCAGGGGTGAGCCACAGCGCGCTGTAGCGGCCCGACAGCGCGACCGCGTCAAGCCGTTTGTCCAGGACACCAGGGTCGAGCGCGCGGCCCGTCGTGATGTCGAGGTCGTGCGCCAACGCCCGCGCCTCGCGGCCCGAATCGCCATCCAGGGTAAAGCCCGTCACGAGCGTTCGCGTCGGGCGTGGCGCAGGCCGAGCGCTGTCCGCGGTCAGGCCACAGGCATCCGACAATGCTGCCTCAGAACCCGCGAAGGCGCGGCGGGTGGCAGCCATGCCGGAGTCCACGGCGGCCCTGATATGCTGCGGCGCGAAATCAAGATTCCCAATGCCGGCGACGTGCGAGACGATACGAACGTCGCCGGGCCCGAGGGAATCCGGGGGCTGCTCAAAGAGAAAGTCGATCATGCGCCCGGCGACCGCCAGCGGCGAGGCCGTATCTATCGAATCGCGGGGCGTGTCCGGCGCAAGCTCCGAGACGATCACTCGCGTCGCGCCGGCTGCGCGCGCGAGACGAACGGGGACATTGGCCGCGAGACCACCGTCGACCAACGCCCGACCGTTGATGTCTACCGGCGGCAGGATGACCGGGATGGCGTAGCTCGCCCGCACGGCCTGGGCGAGGTCCCCGCGATCGAGGACCACGGCCGTCCGAGTCGACAGGTCCGTAGCGACCGCTCGAAAGGGAATCGGGAGCGAGTCGAAGTCCCCGCGCGCGAGGAGATCGCCACGGAGGAACAAGCGGGTCGCGAACATGTTGAGCCCAGCGTCGCCCCAGAGAGGGCTTCGGACATGCAAGCCCTGACTCCCACCTTCCCACCCGAGGAGCGGGTGCAAGTCACCCACGGCTTGGGGCATTCGACTGGCAGCTCGGCGGAATAGCCGGCTGACGGGCAGCACGCGAATGACCGAATCGATGGCGCGACCGGACATTCCACTTGCGTAAAGCGCGCCAACGACCGCGCCCATACTCGTCCCCACGACGAGCTGGGGATGCACGCCCAGGCTATCGAGCACGCGGAGGACGCCGGCGTGCGCCAGTGCACGCGCTCCCCCACCGGCGAGCACGAGCGCCGTCCGCTCGGCGGGCCGGCATGCGCCATCCTGCCCCTGCGCGGTGAGCGACCCGGCAACCGCGCCGACGAGCGCCAGAACTCCGGCCGCCAGATGACGATCGGTGTACGCGGGGCGTGGGGCAGGCGGCATGACTGGGGACTACATAGCTGCTTCACCCCGCGCCCGCCATGCCGGGCGCGCTACGCGATCGCGCGCGGCGCGTGGCTACAGCGCGCTCGGGTACGTCTCCGGCGGCTCCCCGCCCTCCCACTGTCCCGTGCGCTCCAGCGGCTCGACCGCTCGCGTCACGTCACAGTGGAGGACCGCATCGAACTGGTGCGGCAGGCGCGCATAGAAATAGTGGCTCTGACGCTCGGTCTCGGGGCGGTATATGACGCCGATGGCGCGCTCCAGCCGGGGTTCGGCCAGAGCAGAGGCGCCGCTCCGTTGTCCGCGGAGATCGAGCAGGAAATTCGGGACGCCGAGATCATGGAACAACGCTTCATAGCTCTCCGCGAGCGCCGGCCGCACCCGCTTGCGTTCGGCGGGGCCGTCCCAATCCGTCGCGGCGGTTACGGTGCCGGAGTAGGTCGTGAACCCAACCAATAGTGCCTTCCCCCCAACGTCGGCGCGGACAAGCTGGCCGACATTCAGCTCCCTCCGACTGGACATCTCCGTTGACCGGGCGTCACCCAGGTGTGAGTTGTGTGCCCACACGACGATCCTGGCAGCGTCGGGCCGCGGGCCGAGGAAGCGCCCGAGCTCACCGAGTGTTTCGGCCATGTGCTGGTCCCGGAGGTTCCACGAGAGCGCGCGGCCGCCGAACATCGCGCGGTAGTAGCGCTCCGCGTTGCGGACCAGGCGGGCGTTCTGCTCCGCAAAGAAGAGCGCATCCCGCGCCACGCGGCCATCGCGCCGCGCATATTCGCCGGCTGCCCGCTGGAGCTCGAGGAGCTGCGCGAGCGCCTCCCGCTCGCAACCCGGACTCAACCCGAGCGCGGTCGCGCGACCGTAGGCCTGGGGATCATCGCCGCCCACGTACTCGAAGCACGCGTACCGCTCGCGGGCACGAGCGGCGCCAGGGGGATCGACGCGATCGAGATACTCGAGTACGGCAGCCATCGATGCGTGCATACTGTAGAGGTCGAGGCCGTAAAACCCGACCTTGCGCGAGACGTCCTGCTGCCGGTCGTTGAATTCCCGCAGCCAGCCGACAAAATCGAGGACGTCTGCGTTACGCCACATCCACTGCGGAAACCGCCGGAATCCATTGAGCGACTCGGTCGCATCGGCGTCGCTTCCTTCCCCACGCACGAAGCGGTTCACCCGGTAGGCGTCGGGCCAATCCGCTTCGACGGCCACGGCGGTGAATCCCAGATCGCGAATCAGCCGCTTCGTCATCTCAGCTCGAATGCGATAAAACTCGTGTGTCCCGTGCGATGCCTCGCCGATAAGCACGTAGCGCGCCCGCGCCGCGAGCTGCACGATGGGCGTGAAATCCTCCGGTCCCCCTGTGAGGGGACGGACCGCATCGCCGAGGCGGGCGGGACTAGTTAGATCGGATATCGCCATCGTCGGGTCGGAAATGCGCGCTCGTGCCGTGCGCGCGGTTCGCCATCACGGCATGGCCCCGGGACCATTCCCGATCCGCCCGTCGCAGCAGGTCGTGGACCTCGTCGTCCGTGGTTTGGCCAAAGTCTCGATACCACGCGCCAACGCCATAAAACGGATCCGGCGTAACCGCGCACACCACCTCATCAGCGTATTTCCGCAGAGCGCTGCAGGTCTCCGGCGCACCAATAGGGACGGCCACGACCAACCGCGCCGGCCGATCCTGCTTCAACGCCTCCACGGCGGCGAGCATGGACGACCCGGTCGCCAGACCATCGTCCACGAGGATGACCGTCCTGCCGGTCACGTTGGCGGGGGGCCGGTCATCCCGGTAGTGGCGTTCCCGCCGCTCGAGCTCGTGCTGCTCGGCCTTGAGCACTCGGGCTACCTCGGCGTCGGGAACCCCCAGGGCCTGAATCATGTCGCGATTGAGCACGACGATGCCGCCGCTGGCGACAGCGCCCATGGCCAACTCTTCGTGACCAGGCAACCCGAGCTTGCGGACCACATAGGCATCGAGCGGCGCATCAAGCGCGCGGGCGACCTCGTAGGCCACCGGCACCCCGCCCCGCGGCACGGCCAGCACGATCACGTCGGGACGGCCCGCATACCCCTTGAGATGCCGACCGAGCGCGACACCCGCCGCTCGTCGATCGGAGAAAACCTGGCCTGTCCGGTCAAGCACGCGCTGCCCGATTCCCATCATTCAACTCTGCGCTGGAGAATGGATGGAAATTGGGGCGTTGGGCCCCTGCGTGTGCCCTCCTATGCGGGACAGCGTGTCGAGGATTCCCTGACACCGGCCCGGGAGGTCTCCCGCGCAAGTCGACGTCTGGGGGGACGCCAACGACGATGCAGGCTCCGTGGCGTAAATGTCGCGGCGGGTATGGGGAATGGAGACCGCGCCATCCGCGGTGGGCCTTGCCAACAGCTGCTGGACGATACCGATACGGCCCGTGGCAAAGGCGTGGGCGGATGCGGCAATGTAGAGACGCCACGTGCGATAAATCGGCTCGCCAACCATCGGGATCGCCCGTGCTTTCTGGGCCTCCAAGCGGCGGCCCCAGTGGTGGAGAGTCCGCACATAGTGCTCGCGGAGGCTCTCTACATCGCGCGTTTCCAGGCCGTTCCGTTCGGCTGCCTGGACAACCGCGCCGAGCGGCGCGAGGTCGCCGTCCGGGAAGACGTATCGGTCGATAAACTGGCCTTCCCGCCACAGGCGGGCACCGAAGCGCTGTCCGAGCGGGCGCGGGCGCGCGGCCTCCAGATTCACGATTCCATGATTCAGAAAGAGCCCGCCCGGGACGAGAACGGACCGCGCCGCGGCAAAGTATCGCGGCAATTCCGGCGGGCCGACGTGCTCGAACATGCCCACGCTTGCGATCCGGTCAAACGGCCCCAGCGCCTCCAGCTCCCGGTAGTCGCGCAGCTCAACCCGACACCGCTCCGTCAGGCCTTCTGCCGCGATGCGCTCGCGCGCGAATTGCTGTTGGGCCGGACTCAGCGTGACCCCGACCGCCGTCACGCCGTAATGCCGTGAGGCATGGCGGACGAGTGCCCCCCAGCCGCACCCGATGTCGAGCAGCCGCTGTCCGGGGCGCAAGCGCAGCTTGCGACAGATGAGATCGAGCTTTGCCGTCTGCGCGGCGTCGAGATCGGCGTCCTCCGGCTCGAAGTAGGCACATGAGTACACCATCTCACGGTCGAGCCACAGGGCATAGAACTCATTTCCGACATCGTAGTGGTGCCGAATCGCGGCGGCATCACGGGCCTGGACGTGCCGGCGACCGAGCCAGCGCTGCCCGCGCACCCGGATGTTGCGGGATGTCGGGATCCCATCGGCGGGAAGGCGCGAGACCCAGTATACCAGCCTGGCGACGCGCGCCGGATCGCGCAGGCGCTCCCGGATCGCCGGTCCCAGCGACACGGCGTCATTGAGATCGCCCTCGACATCGAGGTCCCCGCACACGAACGCTTCTGCGAGGCCGAGTTCCGAGGGCGGCAGGAACATGCGCCGGAGGCTGGCGGGCGCATTGAACACGAGCGTGAAGCGCGGTGAGAGACGGTATCCGGCCTCGACGAACCCGGTCCAATACCGCACCGCAAAGGGCCGCATGTCCGGGTCTCCGAAAACCTCGGCGACTGCTCGGCGCGCCGATGAGGGCGTGCCGGCGGCTTCGCGAATCCTCGATCCCTCGATCCGGCCGACGAGCGCGCCGCGTAGCATCGCCGCCGGGTCCTGCTCCGTCCACGATCTCGATCCCATGGCCTGCTCCACGTGAGGGGGTCTCCGTCAGAGGTGGATGTACCGACGAGTCTATGGCATCGTCTCTACCAATTCGTTGCCGGCGCGGCCTCCGCCACCCTTGGGCGGTCTCTCCGGCAGTCCCTGAGACCGCAAATTGTATTCCGTCCTTGCGGCTCCCTCACGGCTTTTTCGGTGCTTCGGCGGAGGTCGGATCGATGACGCGGGTGACCTGCGCCACCGAATCAGCCGGAAAGCCCCCTCTCTTCGCGTGCTCGCGCACCGACTGCTCGTTTGGGGCGTTGTAAACGCAATAGAGCTTATCTCCCGTCACGTAACTCTCGACCCACTGGATCGGCGTGCCCTCGGACGTCATGCCGCGGAGCACGTCGTTCGACTTCGCGGACATTTGCTGCAACTCCTTGTCCGACAGCTTTCCCGCGCCAGGGACGGCGCGTTCAATAACGAATTTTGGCATCGCGTAACTCCGGTGGGGTGTGGCGGCAGCACTACCGGATGCAGGATATTCGATCGTCGGGGCTGCACGGGTAAGGCATTCCCCGACGCAATGTGCGCTCCGGACGTGGCCGAGGCGGGTTCGCCGGGCCGTGGCGCGAGCAGCCGCGCTGGGTGCGGTCAGCACCGATCGCGCGCGTGACGCGTCGCCGGGACATCGTCTAGCTTCCGGGGCGGGAAAGCGTTTTCGGCTCGACACTTACCCGTCCACTCCGAGAGAGCATGAACGGCCCGGACACGGAAACACCCGTGCTCGAGACGACCGCCCTTACGCGTCGATTCGGCTCGGTATTGGCGGTTGACCACCTCGACCTTGTCGTCGCACCGCGAGCGATCTTCGGGCTGCTCGGTCCGAACGGCGCCGGCAAGTCCACGACGATCAAGATGCTCACCACGCTCCTGCCGCCGACGTCGGGAGCGGCGAGGGTCGCCGGGTACGACGTGGTGCGCGAGCCCTGGGGCGTCCGCCGGCAGATCGGGTACGTGCCGCAGCTTCTCTCCGCCGATGGGGGACTTACGGGGTACGAGAACCTCCTGCTCTCCGCGCGCCTGTACGACGTCCCGTCCGTCGATCAGCAGCCTCGCATCCGCGAAGCGCTCGCTTTCATGGGATTGGAGGATGCCGGGGATCGGCTGGTGCGCACGTACTCCGGCGGGATGGTGCGGCGGCTCGAGCTGGCACAGGCGATGCTCCACCGCCCGGTCCTCCTCTTTCTCGACGAGCCCACGATCGGCCTCGATCCGATTGCGCGTCATGCCGTATGGGAGCGGCTCCGCGAGTCACGGCAGCAGTTCGCGATGTCCGTCGTGATCACGACGCACGACATGGAGGAGGCGGAAGCCTTGTGCGACACGATCGCCATCATGCACAGCGGCCGCGTCGCCGTGCAGGGAACGGCGACGGCGCTGAGGGACCGGGTGGGGCCGAACGCGACGCTCGACGACGTCTTCGCCAATGTCGCCGGGGGCACCATTGACGACGGGGGAGGCTACCGTGACGCACGCAGCGCCCGCCGCACGGCTTCACGCCTCGGCTAGGCGAGAATCACCCGCCGCCTTCGCGCGCCACTCCCGCGCGATCCTCGTGGTGGAGCTGCGGAAGATGGTCCGCGACCCGACCGACCTGTTCACGCGCGCGATTCAGCCGGTGCTCTGGCTCGTCGTCTTCGGCGAAGTCTTCTCGCGTACCCGCGCGATTCCCACGGGCAACCTGAGCTACCTGGAGTTCCTGGCGCCGGGCGTACTGTCCCAGAGCGTGTTGTTCAGCGCGATCTTCTACGGCATCGCCGTGATCTGGGAGCGAGACCTCGGTATCGTCCACAAGCTGCTCGTGAGCCCCTCGTCTCGCGGCGCGCTCGTCTTCGGCAAGGCGTTGGCGGCGGGGACGCGAGCCCTGGCCCAGGCCGTGATCATCATCGTGCTCACGTTGGTCATGGGCGTACACGTTCGGCTCGATCCCCTCAGCCTCTGCGGCCTCGCGCTGGCCGTGGTTCTCGGTGGGGCGCTCTTCTCGACCTTCTCGTTCGTCATCGCCTGCGTGGTCAAGACGCGCGAACGCTTCATGGGGATCGGCCAGGTGTTGACGATGCCCCTCTTCTTCGCCAGCAACGCCATCTATCCACTGGCGATGATGCCGCAGTGGCTCCAGGTCGTGGCGCGCTACAATCCGTTGACGTACCTCGTGAACATCCTGCGTGCCCTGATGGTCCAGGGAGGAGTGGCGAGCGCCGGGATCGGGCTCGACTTTGCGGTGCTGGCGCTCGTGTTCACGGGCTTCGTGCTCCTGGCGGCGCGATTGTTCGCCGGGATCGTTCGATAGAGTGATCTCACGCCGTCGAGCGGCGAAGGCCGGGCCCATGGCGGGCAAGCGGATGACGATCGAAGAGAGCGCTCTCTACACGGTCAAGGACGGCAAGATCGTGCGGGAAGAATTTTTCTACAACATGGGCGGCCAGCGACGCTCAGCCCGGCGCAACGACGAAGCCGGCGATCATAGGGTTGCGCCATGAGCAGATTGATCATGTGGAACCTGCTGACCCTCGATGGCTTCTTCGACGGCGTCGAGAGTTGGGCCCTGGATTGGCACCAGGATGTCTGGGGCGAGGAACTCGAGCGCTTCTCGCTGGAGCAGTTACGCTCGGCCGACATGCTCGTGTTTGGGCGCGTCACGTATGCGGGCATGGCTGCGTACTGGCAGTCCGCCGAGGGCGCGATCGCCACCCTCATGAATCGCCTGCCGAAAGTGGTGTTCTCGCGAACGCTCGATCGGGCAGACTGGCAGAACACGACACTCGTCAAGAGTGACGCGGCGTCCGAGGTACGGGAGCTCAAGCGCCATGGCGCGGGAAACCTGTTCGTGTTTGGCAGCGCCGACCTGTCCGCGACCCTGATCGAGCAGGGATTGTTCGACGAGTATCGACTGGGCGTCGTCCCGGTCGTGCTAGGGCGCGGCAAGCCGCTGTTCGGGCGGAACCTGAGCCGGCTCAGGCTCAAGCTTCTCGAGGCGCGCCCCCTTTCGTCGGGATGCGTGGTTCTTCGCTACGAGCCACGCTCAGGTCAATGAGCGTCCCATGAGGCGTGCCGTGAGGCGCACGATGAGTGGGGGCTCGGCCTCGGACGCGGATACTCCGATTAGGACGCGGCGCGCGTAGGTCTGGCGCCCGCGCGCGGCTGGCTGACGTCCCAGTCAGAGTCGCGCCGCGACGTGACCTCGTCGGGCAACCGTCAGTCTACGAAGTGACGCATTCTGAGCTGGGGAGCGGCTGTGTCTGCTGCAGTGGCACCTGTCCTGCACGCCACGTACGACCGCACGCTCGTCGCCGCGTCGGTTGTCGTCGCCACGCTCGCCGGCTATACGGCGCTCGCACTCACAGCCCGCGTTTCGGCCGCGACCCGTCGACGCCGCGCGGTATGGCTCGCAGCGGGCGCACTGGCGATGGGCGTCGGCATCTGGGGCATGCATTTCATTGGCATGCTGGCGCTGCGGCTTCCAGTCCCAGTGACCTATGATGCCCTTGGGGTCGGTGCGTCGGTCGCCGTGGCGTGCGTTGCATCGGCGCTCGCGCTCGCCGTCGCGAGCCGTCCCGCGTTGCGCGGCCGGCGGCTGGCCCTCGCGGGCGTTGCGCTTGGTGGCGGGATCGTCGGGATGCACTACACCGGCATGGCGGCGATGCGGCTGCCAGGATTCATTCACTACAATGCGTGGTGGGTCGGTGCGTCGATCGCCGTCGCCATTGCGGTCGCGCTGGCTGCGCTGTGGCTCGCGTTCCAGTTCCGAGACGACGCGGCGAACGATCGGCGGACGATCGCGTCTGTGCGAAAGTGGGGTGCGGCGGTCTTGATGGGTGTGGCCGTCGCCGGCATGCACTACACCGCCATGTATGCCGCGCATTTCCATGGACAGGTACGTTCCGCCGGGAGTACCCCGGCCCTGATCGGCATCGCGCACGACGAGATGGCGACGCTCGTCGGCCTGGCGACCGTGTTGATCCTGGGCGCGACGCTGACCGCGGCGCTGGTCGAGCGCCGGTGGGGGACGCTGGCGCAGCAAGCGGCGCAGCGGCAAGAGCAACTCGAGCGAACCGTGGCCGACCGAACCGCACATCTCGCGGCCGTGGTCGCGGCACAGGAACGACTCGCCCGCATCATCGAGGCTACACCAGAACGTCGTGTGCATTGGCGCCCCGCCGGGCGAGCGGTGCGTCTATATGAACCGCGCCGGACGCCGCCTGCTCCAGTTCCGGGACGACGAGGATTTGACCGCGCTGTCGCTCCGCGCCCTGTATGCCCCGTTGGCTGCCGGCGAAATCGCCACGATTGCGATCCCCGCCGCCCTCCGCGACGGTGTGTGGGAAGGGCCGTCCACGCTCCTCACCCGCGGCGGCCGGGAGGTCCCGGTGTCGACCGTCTTTATCGCGCACCGATCGGATACCGAAACGCCCCCGCACTTTTCGGCGATCATGCGGGACATGACGGGCAAGCGTGAGCTCGAGACGCAGCTCCGCCAGGCGCAGAAGATGGAAGCTGTCGGGCGGCTGGCCGGCGGAGTTGCGCACGACTTCAACAACATGCTCGCGGTGATCATGTCGTACGCGGACCTCCTGGAGATGGATTTCGCGGCCGGGACTCCGCAACTTGAGGACTTGCGCGAGATCACGAGCGCGGCACGTCGAGCCGCGGGCCTCACGCGCCAGCTCCTCGCCTTCAGCCGCCAACAGGTGCTGGAGCCCCGCGTGCTGGACCCAAACGAGGTCATTGACGGTGTGGAGAAAATGCTTCGGCGGATCATCGGCGAGAACATCACGATCGCGATGGCGCTCACACCGACAGTGAGCCACATCAGGGCCGACCCGGGGCAGCTCGAACAGGTGATCTTGAACCTGGCGGTGAACGCGCGCGACGCGATGCCGGCGGGCGGAAGGCTTACGCTCGAGACAGCGGAGGTCGAGTTGGACGACCCATACACGGCGTCTCACCCCACCGTGACTCCGGGTCGTTACGTGATGATCGCGGTGAGCGATACGGGCACCGGTATGGACGCCGCCACTCAAGCCCGGATCTTCGAGCCCTTCTTTACGACGAAGGAAAAAGGCCAGGGAACCGGGCTCGGACTCGCCACAGTGTACGGGATCGTGAAGCAGAGCGCCGGCTATATCTGGGTTTACAGCGAGCCGAACCGAGGCTCCACCTTCAAAGTGTATTTGCCGAGCGTCGCAGGCACTGAGGAGGCGGCGGTGATGAGCATACCCGAGATGCAGCCGGCGCGCGGCCTGGAGACGATTCTGTTCGTCGAAGACGAGCCGGCGCTACGGACGGCCGGGGCGCAGATTCTCGGCCGCTATGGCTACACGGTAATCGTCGCGGGGAGCGGCGACGAAGCGCTCGCGCTGTGGCACCAGCAGGCGACCGTGATCGATCTTATCGCGACAGATATCGTGATGCCGGGCATCACAGGCCCGGAAACTGTCGAGCGCCTGCGCGCGGTCCACCCGTCGGTCAAGGTCCTCTTCATGTCCGGCTACACCGATGCGACCGTCCTCGAGCACGGCGTGTCCATTATGGGCGCAGCCTTTCTGCAGAAGCCCTACAGCGCAGCCACGCTGACGCAGAAGGTGCGCGAGGTCCTGGACGGCCGGCCCGGCAGCCCTATGGCGCCGCGCTTTGGGCACGCACTTCAATGATCGTCGGCGCACGGCCTGGTGAGACCTGCATCTCCGTTTTCCACGTCGCCGGGCGTTATCTGAGGGACGCGATTGCGTCGGTCAGTAGTGCAGATTCAGCCGGAAGGTGTACACGTAGACCGGGCCACGGTCCTCGTTGTAGCCGGGGTTCTGGATGTGTTGAATACCGGGTGAGATCTGCATCCACGCGAGGTGCGGCACCTGCAGGCGGTAGTAGGCCTCGATGATGTTCTCGGTGCCATAGCGGAGCTTCCCATCGCCCAGGAGGAAGCCAATGCCGCCCGCCGCCAGGTAGTCTTCGTGATCCTTGGAAAGCCCGTCGATTGCCGCTGCTATCCCGAAGCGATCCTCCTGGCGATGCCACGCAGTACCGGCGAGTTGCAATCCGCCGCTGAGATGCCGGTCGGCCTCGGTAAAGACGAAATCCTCGGTCTTCCCATCGTTCCAGCCGAGACGGAGGAAGACGCCCGTATTGCCGGAATCCGCGAGGGGCTGCTCGAGATTGAATCCGAAGCCGTATTTGACTCGGCCGGGTCGGTCGTCCGCCACGATATCGGGCGTCGTATCGTGCGCCGCGGCGATGTCGATCGCATCGCGATAGACGCCCATCCGGCCGCGATTCTCGTAGGCGAGCAATCGGAGCGCGGTGCCGCTCGCATCGGGCCGGACGGTCAGCTCGGCATTCAGTCCATAGGCGAGGGCGAGGTCGTTGTCCAAGGTGTTGCCGTTGGCAATGACCGGCATCTGGGCGGCGGCCACCTTGAGCGCCCACAAGGGGCCGACGTACGCGATCAGCACGCCATTCGTATAGCCCCGCGTATTGGCGGCGTAGTCCCAGGCCGCGTCGTCCCACAGCGCCCAATCCATGAACTCATACCGCGCTGATCCGGCGTACGCGTTCAGGTCAAGGTCGTCGTTCAGCGCCCATTTACCGGCCTTGATCTCGATCCGGGCCGTGGGTTCCGGTCCCGGCAGCCGATCCTGCCCGCGATCTGCTGTATCTCGGGCCGCCGTGAGGGGAATGACGTAGCGCGCGTAAGCTCGTGCGAGATACGGACCCTGCCCGAGATTGACAACCCCTTCCCGGATGACATCTCCGTCGGTGAGGCCGGCAAGCCCGACAGCGCCTCCTATCCCGCCCCCGCGCGCCATCTCCCCATCCGCGTAGAGCTGGAGATAGGGGGTGACGCGGGAACCGATATAGACGCCGTACGTATGCGTCGCGTTGGCGGCGCCACGGCTTGGGAGGCTGTTTGGCCCACTGTACGCGGCGTGAAACGGGGGCGCGTCCTGCCCAATGAACGTGAACTGCGCGCCCAGGAGTCGTGGGAGCCACGGATGGGCATCGTACAGGTCGGGCCGACCGCCGTCGCTCACGGACGAGAAATCGCTTGACGCGGCATCGCTGGATGCTGTCTCGCGAGGCGCCCACGAGCCCGGCGCCGCGACCTGCCGCTGGGCCGTCAGCGCCGATGAGTCGCTAACAACGAATACGACGAGACCGATGCGCCACATATGCCGTTGCGTGCGCGGCAGCTCGATTGCGAGCGCGCGTCGCACACGCTGCCGGAACTCCCTCAAGCAGGCCGGCGCCGGATGGCGGAGTCGCCGCTGCCTTCCGCGACGGTGGCGCTGCTACTTTCGCCGTCCGCTGCGGGTAGCCGCAGCGTGAACACGCTCCCGCCGCCCTCGCGCGCCGCATAGTCGACGGCGCCGCCCTGGGCCTCGGCCAGCTGGCGCGCGATCGCCAGACCGAGCCCCGCCCCGCCGGCATCGGGCGGGAGGCCGGCCGGCCGGTAAAACGCGTCGAAGATGCGCCCGCGCTCCTCCGGTGCGACGCCCAGCCCGCGGTCTGCCACCGCGATAGCGAGCGAATCGCCCTCGCGCCGAACCGCAACAGTGATGGGCGTCCCGAGCGGCGAATACTTCGCGGCATTCTCGAGGAGGTTCCCGAGCGCCCGGAGTGCATGCGCAAAGTCGAAGTACCCGGTCAGAGCCGGCGCGCTCATATCGATCTCGACAACGAGGGGATGATCCTGCAACACACCCGCGACTTGTCGCGTGGCGGCGCCGACGAGGTCCTCCGCGGTATTGATCTCAGCCGCGACAGGGAGCACGCCGCCCCGAATGCGCGAGAAGTCGAGCACGTTCTCCACCAAGTGGGTAAGACGGTCCGCCTGCTCGGCGATCACGGCCGCATTGGCCATCGTATCTGTCGACGCCGTTGACGCGCGCCCGAGATCGTGCGCCAGGGCTTTGATGGTCGTCAGCGGCGTCCGGAAATCGTGCGACACCGAGGCAAGCAGCGCGTCCTTGAATCGGTCCGTCTCCCGCAGCGCGGCTGCGTGCTCGATCTCCCGGGCCAAACGCACCACCTCCTCCCCGTGCCGGCGCGCCTCTAGCTCCCGTGCCCGCGCGCGTGCGAGCAGCTGCGTCGTGACGATGGAGGTCGCCAGAAAGGCCAGGAGGACGAGCCAGTCGAGTGGCTTGGCCACGGTCAGCGTGTCATAGGGGACCTGAAACCAGTAATCGATCGCGGCAAAGCCCAGTCCGGCGATGACGAAGCCGAGCGGCCGCCCACCCGTCACACTGCCGGCGAGGACGAGGAGCAGATACGCGAGCACGACATGCGCCTGCTCGATCTCCTCGCGTGTGCGTACCATGACCAGCGTCAGGATAGCGAACAGGGCCCCACACAGGACCCAGGCACCGACGGTGCGGAGCGGTTTCGGTACACCGCGACCGCCCCGGTCGCCCGCATCCGTCAGGTGCGTCACCGTGACGACAATTGCCCGGTATTTGGTGTATCCGAGGACGGGCTGTCCGGCGATGGCGTGCCGCCACCAACAGGCGCGAACCGGTAGCCGTAACCGGCTTCCGTCACGATCAACGCCGGCGACGCGGGGTTCGTCTCGATCTTGCGGCGCAGGTTGGTGATGTGCACGCGGAGGTACTGTTGTGCGTTGCCGTGGGACTGGGGCCACACGGAGTCGAAGAGCTGGCGATGCGTGAGGGTCCGCCCGCCGTGCGAGACGAAGGTGCGGAGGAGCGCCCATTCGATGGGCGTCAGATGCACGGTCGTCCCATGCCGCGTGACGACGCGGCGCGCCAGGTCGATCGTCAGTGCCCCCGCCCGCACGATGCGATCCGCTCCAGGCGTTTGCGCCATCACACCGCGGCGGAGCTGCGCGCGGACGCGGGCGATGAGCTCTTCGATGCTGAACGGCTTTGTGACGTAGTCGTCGGCCCCGGCGTTGAGCAGGGCGACTTTTTCCGACTCCGCATGCCGTGCGGAGAGCACGAGCAGGGGCACGCGCGACCACCCTCGCAGCTCACGGCACACGGCGAGCCCGGTCATATCCGGGAGTCCCAGATCCAGGATCACAACGTCGGGCCGGCCCGCGGCAGCCAGCGCGAGTCCTTCCGCCCCGGTCGCGGCCTCGAGCGTGTCGGCAGGCAAGGCCGCCAGTGCCCGACGCACGGCGCGCCGGATCTGCGGTTCGTCATCGATAACGAGGACGCGCGTTGAATCGTCGGTCATGTGCCCATGCACCATCAATAATGCGGCCGTGTGACCCCGTCGCGGGGGAGGTGGAGGTGGAGGTGGGGGCGCGCGGTCGCAGCGGTCTTTGTGAAATCCTTGTGGCCTCGGGCCAATCTTTGTGCCGGCTTAATGCATAGCAATGGTCTTTATGAAATCTCTGTGGCCGTCACGCCCATCTTTATCCGGACTTAACGCAGCGCGGCGTAACATACGAGCGACAAACGTCCGAGCGACAGGAGGCGTGCGGAAACCCGGTGCCGCCTTCGAGTGGCCCACACAAACGCGCGATTCCGAATGAAACACGGCATGCAGCTCGACGGGCGATCGGCCGCGGTGGTCGCGACGGGTGCGGCGGTGGCATGCGCGGCCATCCTGTTGATATCCGGGCTGGGCCGGTCCGCCAGCACGCAGCGGCCGCAGGGACCAGCCGCCGCATCGGAATTCCCTCAGTCCGAAGCGAGCGTGGACTTATCACCGCGCCAGTTGAATGCGATCAAGATCCAGCCGGTGGCGACGTACCGCTTCCCCGTGGAGAAAGCGGCTGTCGGGAGCATCGGGTATGACGAAGACCTGTCGGTGCAGGTCTTCTCGCCATACCCGGGAAAGATCATCACGGCATTCGCCAATCTGGGCGACAAGGTGCAGAAGGGCGAGCCCCTCTACACGATCGATAGTCCGGACCTCATCCAGACCGCATCGACCCTGATCGCGGCCCAGGCGACGTATGAGCTCACGAGCAAGGAATTGGCGCGCGCCAGGGACCTGAGCGGACCCAATGGCGTGTCCGAACGGGAGGTCGAACAGGCGACGTTGGATGCACAGACGGCTGAAGGCGCCCTCAAGGCGGCGCGCGACGCTGTCCGCATATTCGGCAAGACCGAGGCCGAAATCGATCGGATCGCGGCGACCCGCAAGATCGACCCGGCGCTGGTGGTGCGCAGCCCGGTCACCGGCCGAATCACGGCGCGCGACGCGCAGCCGGGCCTCCTCGTGCAGCCCGGGAACCTCCCGGCGCCCTACGCGGTCGCCGATCTGTCGACCAAGTGGATGGTCGCCAACGTCACCGAGGACGACAGTCCGCTGTATCATGTGGGCCAACCGATCGACGCGACGGTGGGGGCCTATCCCGGCCGCATGTTCGGCGGCCGGATTTCCACGGTCGGTGCGGCCGTCGATTCGAATTCGCACCGCCTCATGGTACGCTGCGAGATCGCCGACCCGAAAGATGCGCTGCGCCCCGGCATGCTCGCGGGCTTCGTGATTCGCGTGCAGGCGCCCGTGGAGTCCGTCGCCATCCCAATCACGGGCGTCGTCCACAATGGCGATGGCACGATGGCGGCGTGGGTGACCACCGATCGCCACCGCTTCGTGCAGAGAATCATCACGATCGGACTGCAACGGGACGGCCAATATCAGGTGCTCGAGGGACTGCAGCGGGGAGACCTGGCCGTAATCGACGGGGCCATCTTCCTCAGCAACATGCTGCAGGCTCCCCCGACCGACTGATCGACCCAAACCAGCTGCTCGTGTTCACGTCGCTCGTCGCGTTTTGCTTGAGCCGCCGTCCGCTCATCGTCGTCGGCTTGTTGGCGTTTGCCGGGGCCGGGCTCTTCGCGTTCAAGAAGCTCAATATCGAGGCGTATCCCAACCCGGCGCCGGTCATCCTGGAAATCACCGCGCAAGCGCCGGGCCTCTCCGCCGAGGAGATGGAGCGGTACTACACGATTCCCATGGAGATCGGCCTCTACACGACCCCCGGCATCGAGGTGATCCGATCCACGTCATTCTATGGCTTGACCTTTGTCCGCGTCGTATTCAAGTACGGGATCGACTATCATTTCGCCTACGCCCAGGCGGCCATCGCGTTGCAACAGAACGTCACGCTCCCCGGCAATCTGATACCGTCGATCCAACAAAGCAGCGAGGTCGGAGAGATCTACCGGTACCAGGTGGTCGGGCCGCCGCATTTCGGACTGACCAACCTCCGTACCGTGCAGGACTGGATCGTGGCGCGCCGGTTGTACACAATTCCCGGCATCGTGGCCGTCAACAGCTGGGGCGGCACAACCAAGGAATTCGAGGTCGACGTCGATCCGCGCAAGCTGGAATTCTACAACGTCACGGTGCCCCAACTGCTGACCGCGCTGGGCAACGCGAACAGCAACGTCGGCGGACGCGAGATTCGCATCGGCCAGCAGTCGATCAACATCCGCGGTGTCGGCCTGATCGACGACGGCGGCAGCGATGATCTGACCCAGGGCACCAGGGTCGATGACATACAGAACGTGGTCCTGGCCCAATCCAACGGCGTTCCGACGCTGGTGAAGGACGTCGCCACGGTGAAGGTGGGATTCGTCCCGAGGCTCGGCATCTGCGGCCGCGACGGGGACGACGACGTGGCGGCGTCGATCGTCGTGATGAGCCGCGTCGAGCAAACCGCCGCGATGCTGCCCAAGGTCAAAGCCGCGATCGACAAAATGAACCGCGACGGATCGCTCCCGCCGGGAGTCAGGCTGGTCCCCTTTTACGATCGCGGCTCTCTGATCGCCGTCACTACCCATACCGTCCTGCACAACCTGTTCTTCGGATGCCTGCTGGTGTTCCTGATCCAATGGATTTTCCTGGGCGATCTCCGCAGCGCGATTATCGTCGGAGTGAACATCCCGTTCGCGCTGCTCTTTGCCGTCATCCTGCTGGTGCTGCAGGGGCAGAGCGCCAACCTGCTGTCCGTCGGCGCCGTCGATTTCGGTATCATCGTGGATTCGGCGGTCATCCTCGTCGAGAATACCTTCCGGAACCTCACACTACCCTCGGACCAAAAACAGGGATTGCTGCGGGGACTGGCGGCCCGTCAATACGGATCCGACCCGACGAGCGGCACGGATGCGTCGGCGGGCCAGCGATGGACGGACCGCCTGCGGCTCATCCTGCTCAGCGCCGTGCAGGTGGACAAGGCGGTTCTCTTCGCAGCGCTCATCACCGTGGCGGCGTTCGTGCCGCTGTTCACCATGCAGGGCGTCGAGGGCCAAATCTTTGGCCCGATGGCACGCACCTATGGCTTCGCCCTGGCGGGGGCCCTGATCGCCACCTTCACCGTCACGCCGGTGCTGGCGTCATTCCTGCTTCCCGAGCAGGTAAAGGAAGTCGAGACAGTCGTCGTCCGGCTGATACACCGCGTGTACGATCCCGCTCTACGGTATGCCCTGGCCAATCGTCGCCTCACGGTCGGGGCAGGTATCGCCTTTCTCGTCCTGGCCGCGCTCGTGGGGCTCCGGCTGGGCAGCGAGTTTCTCCCCCATCTGGAAGAGGGGAATTTCTGGATTCGCGCCTCGATGCCGATCACGCTCTCGCTGCAGGACGGCGAGGCGGCGACCCGCAAAATGCGCCTGATTCTGCTGCGCCATCCCGAGGTGATCACGGTCGTGTCCCAGCATGGACGGCCCGACAACGGCAGCGATGCCGCGCCGTTCTCCAACGTCGAGCTCTTCGTGCCGCTCAAGCCGTACGACAAATGGCCCCGGGGCGAGACGAAGGACAAGCTGACCGAGGAGATCCAGACCGAGTTCCAGAGCGAGCTGCCGGGCGTGACCTTCAACTTCTCCCAATACATCCAGGACAACATCGAGGAAGCGATCTCGGGGATCAAGGGCGCCAATTCCGTCAAGATCGTCGGCCCGAATCTCCACACCCTCGAGAAGCTGGCCGCGCAGGTCAGGGATGCGATGAGTCACGTCCACGGAGTGGCCGACCTCGGCATTTTCCCGGTGTTGGGCCAGCCGAACCTCAATATCAAGGTCGACCGCGATAAGGCAGCGCGGTATGGGCTCAATGCCGGCAACGTCAACACGGTTATCCAGGCCGCGCTGGGCGGGGCAGTGGCCAGCACCGTGCTCGAGGGCGATCGCGAGTTCAATCTGACCGTCCGCTTCGCGTCCGAATACCGGGACGATATCGACAAGATTCGTGACATCAAGGTGGCGTATCCGACGAGCAGCGGCACCAACGCATACATACCCCTCGGCGAGCTGGCGACCATCACGCTGGACAACGGGGCGTCCTGGATCTACCACGAGAGCACCCAACGCTTCATCCCGATCAAGTTCAGCGTGCGCGGGCGCGATCTCGGCGGCACCGTTGCCGAGGCGCAGGCGCGCATCGAGAAAAATGTCAAACTGCCGAGCGGCTATCGCTTGCTCTGGGCCGGCGAGTTCGGGGATCTCCAGCAAGCCCAGAGGCGCCTGGCCTTCATCGTACCGGTCAGCCTCGTCCTCATCATCGGGCTGCTCTACACGCTGTTCAATTCGCTGCGCCTCTGTCTCCTGACGCTCGCCGGGATCCCCTTCGCGGTCGCGGGCGGCGTGCTGGCGCTGTACGTCGCCGGTCTCGACTTCAGCATCTCCGCCGTCATCGGTTTCGTCTCGTTGTTTGGCGTCGCGGTCATGAATGGCATCCTGCTCATCACCTATTACCAACAATCCCTGCTGCACGACGAGACGCCCGTGGGGGCGATGTTTCATGCCGCATCCACCCGGATGCGACCACTGCTCATGACGAGTCTCTCCGCGTGTATTGGCCTTTTCCCCGCGGCGATTTCCACGGGCATTGGCAGCCAGGTGCAGCGTCCGCTGGCGACCGTGATCGTGGGCGGCATGCTGCTCGGACCCATCATGCTGCTCATCGTCGCGCCGGTCCTGCTGATCGTATTTCTTGACAAGAGTGAGCATACCGCGAACACACACGCTCAATCCACCTAGCCGCACTAATGAAGACGGCATTCTGCGTGTTCACCATGGTTGGGCTTGGCGTATCAGCGCTCGGGCTGCGGTCCCTCAGCGGGCAGTCCACGCAACCCGCGACGGCGACCGCTGGCCCGGAACCGGGCAGCGAGGTTCGTCCACGCGAGGGGGGCCCCACGGAGATCCCGCTATCCGCGCGGCCTTTTGCCGCTGGTCATCATGGGTCAGGTGTGCCACGAGTCGCCGGTCGCCCGCATAACCTGCCGGCGGTCAAGAACCATCCAACGGCGGCGCTCAACCACCTATCCCCCGTCCGAAAGGGTGGGATGGCGGTGAACACGGCAGGGGGCGGTCGCGTAGCGCCTGCCAAGTTGCCGGTGGGCAGCGGATCCGCTGCGCCATCGGCCAGCGGTGTTCGCAGCCGGAGCGGCGCGGGAGGTGCGGCGAGCATCGGCCAACGGTCGCCGGCCAGCGCAAAAAGCGCGGCGGCGGCGATCAACAGCGCCGAATTCAGGCGTAAGCCGTGAGCGCGCCTGACACGATGCGACCATCGCGTACAGCGCCCGCAGCGGGCGCGCTGGCGGCCGCCGCGTCGACGCTGCTGCTTGTCGCGTGCGCGGTGGGTCCCAAGTTCCAAAAGCCCGTGGCGCCGGCGGTGACGAGTTTTACCCCGGATTCCCTTGGAACGACGAGCAGCGCGCCGAACGTGGTCGGGGGAGATGCCCAGCGCTTCGTCTCGGGTCAGGACATCCCGGGACAGTGGTGGGAACTGTTTCACTCGCAGCCGCTCAACGACTTGATCCAGCGCTCGCTGGAGACCAATCCGACTCTCAAGGCGGCGCAAGCGGCGTTGGCGGTGGCGCGGGAAAACGTCCTGGCTCAGAAGGGCGCCTTTTATCCCGGTGTGGCGGGCGGCTTCTCCGCGACGCGTCAAAAGACATCGAATGAGATTTCCCCCACGCCGAGCTCCGGGGCATTGTATTTCGACCTGTACACGCCGCAGGTCAGCGTCTCGTTCGTGCCGGACGTGTTCGGTCTGAACCGGCGCACGGTCGAGTCGCTGCACGCACAGGCAGAGCAAGCGCGCTTTGCCCTGGTCGCGACGGATATCACGCTGAGCGCGAACGTCGTCACCGCAGCCATCCAGGAAGCGTCCCTGCGCGCGCAGATTGACGCGACCCGGCAACTGATCGCGATCAACACCGACATGCTGCAAATGCTGCGCACGCAGTTGGCCAAAGGGTACGTCAGCCGGCTCGACGTCGCGGCGCAGGAATCCCAGCTCGCGCAAGTCGCGGCCACCCTCCCGCCACTGCTCAAACAACTGGCTCAGCAGCGGGATCTCCTGGCCGCGCTCTCCGGGGCCTTCCCGAGTCAGGGGCCGGCCGAGGCGTTCGAGCTGTCGACGTTGCAGCTGCCGCAGGATCTGCCGCTGACTATTCCTTCCCAGCTCGTGGCCCAGCGGCCGGATGTGCGGCAGGCCGAGGAAAACCTGCACGCCGCCAGCGCCCAGATCGGCATCGCCGTCGCGAACCGGCTGCCCAGTTTTTCACTGACCGCCGATGCAGGGACCATGGCGCTCGTCTTCAACAAAATCTTCGCGCCAGGTGCGGCGTTCTGGACCCTGGCGGGATCCGTGACACAACCGATCTTTGAGGGTGGCACTTTGCTGCACAGGGAGCGCGCCGCCCGCGCGGCCTATGTCGAGGCCGCCGACCAATATCAAGGCGCCGTCCTCACCGCGTTTCAGAACGTCGCCGATGTGTTGAGCGCGCTCGAAGAGGACGCGGATGCTCTGAAGGCCGCCGCTGCGGCCCGAGATGCGGCCAGCACGACGCTCGACCTCGCCACGCGGCAGTTCCAGACCGGCTACGCCAACTATCTGGCGCTGCTCAACGCGGAGCAGACCTATCAGCAAGCCATACTCGCCCTCGTTCAGGCCCAGGCCACGCGTTACGCCGACACCGCGGCGCTCTTTCAAGCGCTCGGCGGCGGGTGGTGGAACCGCGGGGACCTCGTCAAGAACTGACCCCACACCCGGCCCGTCGATCCGGCATCAACGTTATCGCGTGCCTGTGCGCACTCGTCTTCCTCTAGCCGTCGGGGCGCTCTGCCTGGCGCTCGCCTCGGTCATGTCCGGCGCTTGGGCTCGCGCGCAGGGCACAGCCGATATCCCGCTCGAGGACAACGCCTACACGTACATCGACGCCCTGCTCAACCGTGGTGTGCTGTTTTCGCTCTCGTCCCTCGAACGGCCCTATTCGGTTGCCGACGTGCGGAAGGCGCTGGATGCCGATCAGCCGCGCATCGAAGCGTCACGCGTGTTACTCCGGTACGCGCTCGCGCTCCGGCACGGACTCCACAAGTACGATGCCGGATCGTACGATGCCCGGCTGCATCATCCCCCGCAGGACAGCAGCCATACCCCGTTGCTGCGCTACACATTTGGCGTGGACGTGTTCGCGACGGCCCAGAACGTCATCGATTCGGGAAGTCATGCTTGACAACGCAACACGGGCCGTGTATCCCGGGGCCGATCTGCGCGTGGTCGGCGAAGCGGGGCCGGTGACCGCCGTATTTAACCCCGTGGTCGATGGCCGACTGTTGCGCGATCCACAGTTCATGATCGGAGAGGATCCGAAGGACAACGCCCGCGTGCAAAATGGCTACCTGGATGCTCGGTGGCCGATCGCCGAGGTGTTCTTCGGACGCGAGAGCCGCAACTGGGGGCCCCCCGACCTCGACGGGCTGCTGCTGGGTCACTACGTCTACTCCTACGACCACTTCTACGCGCGCCTTGGACCCAAGGCGCTCCATCTCGAGATGATCGCGACCCGGCTGAACGACGTGGTGCTCGGGGGGGACACGGTGGCCGAGCGGTATTTCTCGATTCACCGCCTCGCCGCGACGTGGCACACCTTCGAGTTTGCGCTGGAGGAGTCCTTTATCTACGGCGGGCCGGGCCAAGGACTCAGTCTGGCGTATCTCAATCCCTTCAACGTATTCTGGCTCTCGCAATTAAATGAGACGACCCCGCACGCGTCGCCCTACCCGACGAATGGCAAGAAGGCGTATTCCGCCCAGATGGCCGTGCGATCGCGCACCCTGGGGAACTATTCGGCGGAGTTCTACCTGGACGACTACGAGGTAACCGAGGCGTCGTGCCTGCCCATCTGCGGGAAGCCCAACAGCTTCGGTCTGACGGCCGAGGTGGACGGGTTCCCGTTCATCGGCGAGCAACGCGTATTCGCGTATTACACGCGGGTGACGAGCCTATCATATCGCGAGGCCAATCCCTATGAGGCGTACGACGAGTGGGGCCTCGGCCTCGGACGCGGATTTTCCGACTACGACGAGGCACGCGTAGGAATCGATTTAGCCGCTATCCCGAAGGTGCCGCTCAAGCTATACCTCGGCTACCGGCGGCAGGGGCAGGGAAACTACCGCCTCGTCGAGCCGCCGCCTGACTCCCTGCTCACCACGCCGACGATCTTCAGCGGCATCGTGAGCCACATCGCGCGCTTGGGCGTGATCGGCGCGGTCACGCTGCCTTACTTCGAGCTATCGGGCGATGTGGGCGTCAATCACGCCACGAACTACAACAACGTCGCAGGGGTTACGCGGACGAGCATCGCGGGCAGCATCAAGATGGCGTTTGCGATTGCCCGGCTCTTCGGCGGCACGGTCCGCACGCCGGGCGACTAGCCCGACGCACGAATGATCCGCTGCAAGACGATGCATACACCGTCGATTCGCGATACCAACGTCCTCATCCTCGGTGCAGGGCCAACAGGCCTTGTGTTGGCCGGGTGGCTGACGCGGCTTCGCGTGCGCGTGAGGATCGTCAACGCGATGATGGGCCTCGAATGACTCGCGCGGACATTCGCGCGGAGCCGGGCTCGACTCCCGCAACGCGCGTGCCGGACCTATCGGGGATCGGCGGCCTCGTCAACGTCGCGACCGCAGCCTACCGCCCGCGCCCGGCCGGCTAGCATCTCGTTAGAGTGGCGCTGCGACGTGACCCCGTCGTGCAGCCGTCAGTCTACGAGGTAACCCGTTCTGCGCTTCGGAGCGGCTGTCTGCTACTGTCGCACGCATTCTGCACGCCACATACGACCGCAGCCGTAGTTTAGACTCACTGTCCACCAAACCCGGCGGAGCTCACCGTCCAACGTGTCGTCCGTTCGCTGGACAGGTCGTGTCTGCGGGCCAACACGACGGGCCAACACGACGGGCCAACACGACGGGCCAACACGACGGGCCAATCGAAATGGCAAAGCAGGAATAGGCAATGGCGGCATCAATAGACATGGCGACGGAAGCTCGAGAGGCAGCGACGGACGCTCGGAACGCGGCTGGGTTTGACGCGTCGCGGTATCTCCCATTGCTTCTGATCCTGTTTGCGGCAAGCGGGTGCTCCGCGCTCATCTACGAAATTGTCTGGTATCAGCTGCTGCAGCTGGTCATCGGTTCGACAACCATTTCACTCGGCGTCTTGCTGGCGACGTTCATGGGAGGCCTGTGCCTCGGCAGTCTCGCGCTCCCGCGAGTTCTCGCCCGGCGCCAATACCATCCCCTCCGCGTCTACGCCATCATCGAGCTCGGAATCGGCGTCTGCGCCCTGTTGGTCAGGATCTGCATGCCGGTCGTGGATCGGATCTACATCTCGGCCGTCGGCCACGGCATGCCTGCGGTTTTCCTGCGCGCCATTCTGTGCGCCGTCTGTCTCCTGCCGCCCACTTTGCTCATGGGCGCCTCGCTTCCCGCTGTCGCGCGCTGGATTCAAACCACTCCGCGCGGCGTGTCCTGGATCGGTCTCCTCTACGGCGCAAACACCGCCGGCGCCGTTCTCGGTTGCATGCTGGCCGGATTTTATCTGCTGCGCGTTTTCGACATGGCTTCGGCAACATACGTTGCCGCGCTACTCAACGCCGCCGTTGCCGGCATCAGCTTCAGTGTTGCACAGCACACGCCGGCCCAATCAACCGACGACACCTCGGACGAGAGTGCCCGTCCGGGCCAAGCCACGGATGCGATCTCCGCACCGCGCTCGTGGCCTGTCTATCTCACCATCGGTCTCTCCGGCGCGGCCGCACTTGGCGCAGAAGTAGTTTGGACCCGCTTGCTCGGGCTCATGCTCGGCGGCACTGTCTACACCTTCTCCATCATCCTGGCCGTATTCCTCGCCGGCTTGGGCGTCGGCAGCGCCGGCGGATCCATGCTGTCGCGCAGCGTCCGCTCGCGCGCCGCCCTCGGTTTTAGCCAACTGCTGCTCACCGTCGCCATCGCGTGGACGGCGTTCATGCTTGCCACGTCGGTTCCCTACTGGCCCATCAATCCGCTGCTTTCCAGCGCCCCGTGGATCACGTTCCAGATCGACCTCGTGCGCGTCATCTGGACAATCTTCCCCGCAACGCTTCTGTGGGGCGCCAGTTTTTCTCTTGCTCTGGCCGCCGCTGCTTCTCCGGCCGAGGATCCGGGCCGCCTTGCCGGGGGCATCTACGCGGCGAACACCGGCGGCGCGATCGCCGGGGCGCTCGCCTTCAGCATGATATTGATTCCCTCGATCGGCACGCAGCAGTGCGAGAGAGCGCTCATCATAATGTCCGCCCTGGCCGCGCTCATCGTGCTCGCCCCCTTCTTCTGGTCGATGCGGTCCAGGGTTGGCACCCTCTTACTGGTCGGCGCACTGGTTGCCGCGGGCTTTCTCGTCCCCAGCGTTTCCGCGGTGCCTCCCGCGCTGATCGCTTATGGCCGACGCTTCCCGCTGTATTACAACCGCGGCCGGGTTCTTTACACCGGCGAAGGGCTCAATTCCTCGATCGCCATATCCATCTCGGCCGGCGGCGCGATCCAATTCCACGTTGCCGGCAACGGCGAAGCTTCCACCACGATCGCCGACATGCGCTTGCAGCGGTCCCTCGGACACCTCGCCGGATTGGTCCATCCCGATCCGAAATCCGTGCTCATCGTCGGATTCGGCGCCGGAGTCACGGCCGGAAGTTTCGTCCTCTACCCCGGCATTCAGCGCATCGTCATCTGCGAAATGGAGCCACTCGTCCCTCCCGCATCAACGAAGTACTTCAAGGTCCAGAATTACGACGTGCTGCACGACCCGCGCACGCAAATCGTGTATGACGACGCGCGCCATTTCGTCCTGACCACTCCTGAAAAATTCGACATCATTACGACCGACCCGATTCGGCCCTGGGTCAAAGGCAGCGCCACACTGTACTCGAAAGAATATTTTGAAATGGTCAGAGCGCATCTGACCCCCGGAGGCGTCGTCACGCAGTGGGTGCCGCTGTATGAGAGCGACGAGGCAACCGTCGAGAGCGAGATGGCCACATTCTTCTCCGTTTTTCCCGGAGGCACCGTCTGGGCCAATCCGGCCAGGGGCAGGGGGTACGACGTTTTCCTGCTTGGCCAAGATGGCCCCACAAACATCAACGCGGACCAGCTCCAGGCTCGGCTGGATAGCCCCGCGTATGCGCGCGTCGCACAATCGCTCCGCGAGGTCGGCTTCCCCTCGGCCGTTGACCTGCTCTCCATCTATGCCGGCCAAGACGACGCCCTGCGTCCCTGGCTGCAAGCCGCCGAAATCAATCGCGACAGCAACCTGCGCCTGCAATACCTCGCGGGCCTTGCGCTCAACGACTTCCGTCAAGACATCATATACAGCGACATCTTGCGGTATCGCCGGCTCCCGCCAACCATCATCACGGGTTCCCCCGGCCGCATCGCCCTCCTCACGAATCTCATGCAAGGCCGGCTGTCCGCCCCCGGCGGCGTCGGCGCACGCACATCCGGCAATACCGCCTCCCCATGCTGCAGTGCCATCGGCGCCCACGCACCTGGAGTCGCCGCAGCGCACCGTAACTGAACAGCATTGCGCCTGGGTCGCTCTGTCCGTGGGGTCGACCTGCAGATCGACCTGGCACGGGGGGGACACTTCATGGGGCAACAATCAATAATATAGTTGACCACTCACCGCCGGCGCGATAACCCCGAACCGGCCCCTTTGGCGTTTTTGGGTCACGAGTCTAGGTCATCGGAACGCTGCAAACAACTGTCTGTAGATAACTACAATGTGTTGCGGCGCCCGCGATCCAGAGAGCGCGGAGTCCAATCCGAAGAATAGAATCCAACTGCGCATTACTTACTGGCAAGTCCATCGCTCCAAGCGGCGCGTTGTGATCCCAATGCGCGCGCACGACACAGCCAATGTCCCGTAGCAGATTCGAGAGCGATGCGCGAGTGAAATGATGGAGATGGTGACCCGAGTACAGCCGGTTGAATGCTAGGGGAATACCAACGGCGCGACCCAAGCGCGCTGCCGAATAGAGCAGGCTGCCGTCATTGAGCGTCATGACGATAACCGTACCCGATGGCTTCGCAAGCTGCCGGATACGCTGAGCAAATGACCGCACTTCTGCTACGTGCTCGATGACGGCCAGTGAAACCACGACATCGAAACGCGCCGCCATATCCAAGGTCAGGATGTCTCCCTGGATAAAACGAATGCCTGGTTCGTCGGCATTGTCGGATAAGTCGATCCCTGTTAACCCCAGATCGGGGCGCCTCGCGTGCGCGAACCTGAGGAAGTCGCCACAGCCGCAACCTACGTCCAATATGGAGGCGCCCATGGGGACGGCCGACAGAATGCGTTCAAAGAGATCAATGTTCGGGTGTTCGAACCACCGCTTATGATCCTCCTCAAAATAGGAGGCTTCATATCGTTCCGGATCGCGAATACTTTCTGGGCGTGTAAACGCATGGGAGCATCGCGTGCAGCGGAACAGTTCCGCCTCTGGATGGCTGGGCATGGGACGACATGGGGCGGAACAAATCGGGCACGTCACCGGGATGCGCAACTCAGCCATGTGTTACGCTCCTAGCCGAGCATGTCTGTTCGGCCGCGCGCGCCAATGTGAACTGCCCCAGCCCGTGTTGTCGTGCCGCACTGCCGCCGGTCGTACTGCGGCTGGCAAATAACCCGGTCGCTACCACAACGCGGGCAGGTAGCTCCGTCGGTCCAGCGGTGCGCCCTCAGGTACTCACGGCAATTATCGGAGCTTACGCAGTAGTGGACCGCTTTCGGAAATGTGCCCGGCTCAACGATTTCCATACTTCCATCTTGACTTAAAATGGTGAGTTGCCAACTATCGCCCGTCATAGCGATCTTCCGCGGAACTCGCGGGTCCCGGTGATCGGACGCGAGTGGATCCGCAGTGCGGAAGGATCTCCTTCAAACGTGCTCAGTCACAGGGGCAGACGCGCGGGGGCGCCCCGAGGAGCGCCCCCACACATCACAGCTTCACCTCGCCTGAGGTCGTGTTGCCCCGCCTGGGCTCGAACCAGGACTCTTCTGATCCAGAGTCAGACGTGTTGCCAGTTACACCACGGGGCAAGCTATCATTTGGCAATGCGTTACGAAATAGCACTCCAACATAGCCAGTTCATGTACAGGGGGATAATATAAGGACTGCCATTTCCCGACGAAAGACAACGTCATGACGACCTTGAGCTGGAAAGGTTCCCACTCCACGATGTAGAAGGCAGCGTTCATGGCGCGCCAGGATCCAGTGTCGCGCGCCAGCGCCGACAAACGAACCGCTGATGGCGCGACGCATTCCCGGGAGGTACGCGAGCCAACGGATGACAGCAGCGTTTGACGCATTAGCGTCGCTGCACGGCAACCCAGCGACCCCTCGCTGATGACGGTGCGCGACACTCCGAGCGACCAATGAACGCCGTAAACCTCTTGGACATCCCGGCAGTTTCCGAGCTAGACCTGGTGGACGAGCTTAGCGCTGCTGACAAGGGCGCGACTGTGATTGTGGTACTCTATACTGCTGCGTTTGCCGCCACGCCTTTATTCGCCCAATTCCTGGCAGCCTTGACTACGCAGATTGTGCCATGTGTGCCGCAGCCATGTCAGCTATTCCGCTGTTCCATCGATGCGAATCGCGATTTCGCGATTCGCCTACTGCAGCATCCCGACTTCAAGGCAACGACATTTAATCGTATCGGCCTTCTCTGGGTCAGGAAGCCGCGCGTACTGGCGCTTGGCGATGCACACTTTGTGTCGGCGGAGGTGCTGCGTTCATGTCTGTTGAGTCTCGTCCGCCGTGCCCCGATTAAGGTTCCGCCAAGCGCATGGTTCATGCCTCCAGAGCATGAGCCCCCGGCCAGGCAATCGCCACCGACCGCTGGAACGCCCACAAGCCAACCGAAACGCCCAAAAACAATGGTCGGTCGATGGGGAAAGATATTGGGGTGCGGCTTGTTCTTGTTATTTGGCGTCTTTGTGGCTTCGCTGTTGGGGTGGATCGCCATTTTTAGGGTTACCATAACTCTTCTTGTCGTGTTTGCCATGCTCAGTTACGTTTTTCATGTTAATTGGAAGTCAGTCTATATGAAATCCAAAAGATAACAAATCATATGCGAATCATATGAAAGTCGTTGATTGATGGCGACGCGTCGCGAAACGACCGCTCGTTATTGAGCGCGCAGCCGGCGCGACCCGAGCCGCGCGGCGATCCGCTCAACCCACTCCGGGGCCGGCCCCTCGTTGGGTCGCAGCAACACGAGCACCAGCGCCGGCAGATACACGGTTGGCAGGATCCAGGGCTCGCCGAACTCGACACACATGGGCTTGTGCGTGCAACTGATCCACGTGACCCCCCATCCTACCCAGCTCAAGGCGGCAAGCCCGAGAAGCTGCCGGCCGGAGCGGGCGACGAGCGCCAGCGGCAACTGGTCGTAGAAATAGAACACCTGCGGCATGACCGCCATTACGGCGAGCAGCCGCCCCTCGGGCGTCCGCCAACGCAGGAGCGCGAGTAGCACGATGAATCCAAATGGACGTAACACCGGCGGCCGATGATGGGGCGTATGCGCGAGCGCGTGCACCCAATCGATCGGCCAGTGCGGCAGCACGATGATGCTCACCACCGTGAGCAGTACGCCCAAGCCGGCCCCCCACAGCGACGGTCGCGCGGCGAATAGCGCCGAGGCAATCGTGGGCTTGGCGGCGTACGCCCACTGCCACCCGGGAAGGAAGGCAGCCGCGACGACGAGGGGAGTGAACTGACCCAGGATGGCGGCTACGAGGAACGGCACGCCGGCAAAGATCAGCAAGCCGCGGAATCCCTCCCGCGTGACGCCATACGCCAGCACGCCGGAGCTGATCCCGACGAATACCGCGGCGCTCGCGATCGCCGGCAACCTGGCGAGCGGCAGCGTGATGAAGGCCGCCGGCAAGGGGTAGAAGTAGTACTCCTCGAAGGGGTAGGGGCCCGTCGGGCGGATGCTGGCGTAGGGATTCTGTCCGGCCAGCAGCGCCCGGGCAGCCCGCCACGAATAGGTATAGTCCCGTGCCACATACTGGGGGTACATCGTCATCACGATATATGCGAGCGTCGCGGCGCCCACACCCAGGAGCACCGCGACCCCGGCTCGTTCGGCCCGCGTGAGCGATGTCTGAGTGAACATGCAGGTCAGCCCCGCGGGAATCGAGGAACGACTTACGGGTCACAAGAGCTCGGCCTCCCGGCGGTGGCGCGGTCGGCGTCGATCGCTATATTGGCGCCACATGCGAACGAACGGAAGGCGCGGACTGGACGGTCAGGGGCGCCTGAGGCGGGCCCGGCCCGCCCGACCCGGCGCTGCCCAATCGCCGGTCCGCCGCCTGCGCCGACTCGCCATCGACTCGTGAGCCGTCGCCCGAACAAGTTGTGGGTGGTGTTTTGCCGCGAGTACACGGAGCGGATCCGGGCCCGGTGGTTCCGCATCTCGACGGTGCTCGGTCCCATCGTTTTCGCCCTGATCATGCTCCTTCCGCCATGGCTCGCAAAGGGGGCGAAAGCCTCGAACGCCATATCGCAGATCATCATTCTTGATGCCACGGGCACCGATCTGGGCCAGCGCATAGCGTATGCGCTGAACAGCGGTCCCCTCGATACGTCGCTTACGGTCGTGCGGGCGGTTACGCCCATGGCCCTGCCCGCCGCGGAGTCGATCGCAACTCGATCGATCGTCCGCCACGAATCTCAAGGATACCTCGTGGTGGACGGTGGGACACTTGCCGGCGTTTCCGCGCGGTATGCGGGCGCCAACGCGGCTGTCGTCGGTGATGTGGACCGCCTCCGTCGGGTCGTGGGACAACAAAGCGTTCTCGCGCGCCTCGAGCATCTGGGGCTCCGCCGGGAAGACGCCATGGCCATTACCCGCGCGCAGCTCAAGCTCAGCACGGAGCGAATCACGGAGTCCGGACGGGAGACATCAGGCGCGGTCAGCATCTACTTCGCCTTTGGCGTCGCCACCCTCCTCTACCTGTCGATCTTCATGTACGGCCAGAACGTCCTCCACGGCGTGCTCGAAGAGAAGCAGTCCCGCGTGGCCGAGGTGGTGATCGCGAGCCTCTCGACCGAGGAGCTGTTGACGGGAAAGGTCCTCGGCGTCGGGGCTGTCGGACTGACACAGATGCTGATCTGGGGTCTGGCGGCGCTCGGAATCTTCGCGCTGCGCGACCCACTGCTGACACGAATCGGCGCGCCGCACCCACCGCTTGGGCTGCCGGCGATCCCACCCGGGATGGCGGCCCTGCTCATCGCGTTTTTCGTCCTCGGGTACACGTTTTACGCCGCGCTCTTTGCCACGGCCGGATCACTCGTCAGCAGCGAGATGGACGCGCAGCAGATACAGATCCCGATTGGGTTGTTATTGGCGACGACGATGGTGTCCGTCGCGCCGATCCTGTCGTCACCGGACGGAGGGATCGCTCACGTTCTCTCCATTCTTCCCTTCTCCGCACCCATTGTGATGCCGCTCCGGCTCAGCCTGATATCGATCAAGCCGTTGGAGGTCGGGGTGTCGTTGTTCTCCCTCGTGGCCGGCTGCTATATCGCCGTTTTTCTCGCCGCTCGCATCTACCGCGTTGGCCTCCTCATGTACGGCAAGCAGCCATCGCCCGGGGAGCTGTGGCGAATCGTACGCGATGCCAAGTAAAGGCCGGTCAATCGTCTCCTGGCGCGCGGGCTGCCGTTCCACATCCCACACTCAATGATCGACGACGGCGGTGGCTGGCGGCGGTGGCGCTGGGCGTGTAGCCGCCGCGGTCGGCTGGACGGCGCTTAGGAGCTGCGTGAAGGCCGTGTCCTTCTGCAGTCGGTCGAATCCCGGGTCGCGCAGCGCCCACCAGAGGCTTGCCCCCCGTGGCCTGATCTTCTGGAGCAATGCCGTGGCCCGATCATTATCCCCGATCGCGGTATACGCGACCGCGAGGTAGTGGCCTTGCCACACCGTCGGGCGATCGACCGCGCCGGAGGGCATCTGCGCGACGAGTGCCGCCACGTCCCTCCGAGCGCCGGCTGTGTCCCGCGCGCTCGCATCGGCCAAGACCGCGGCGACGCCCCCGGTGAGCCATGCGCCAAGCCGGACCCCCGTTTCCGCGTCGCCATAGGCGTTGCGAATATCCCTCGTGAGGCGGAGGCGGACGACCGCGCGCACCACATACGCCGCCCCGTCGCGGGGGGCACTCTCGATAGCGGCGTCGATTGCGTGGCATGCGTCCCGATATTCTCGCTGCATCACGTGCAGGCTCCCGAGCTCGACCAAGGTTGCCGGATCAGTGGGCCCTTCGCGCAGCCCGGCACGGAGCTGCTCGAGCCCTTCCTCGAAGGCACCGGTCTCGACGAGTGCCAGGGCATACCTGCGGTGTGCATCCATGCTCCACGGCTCGAGCTTGAGGGCGCGCCTGTATGCCGTGAGCGCCTCGGCGTAATCGGCGGGGTGCACCAGCTCGAGAACTGCGCCGCGCGCCACCCATGTCTCCGCTGACGTGGGCGCGAGCTGCACCGCGCGGTCAACGGCCGCGAGGGCGCGGGCGACGACCCCTGCATTCGCAGATGGCAATCGACCGCCTTCGTGCTCGATGCGTGCCACCGCGGCCAGCGCGAAGCCCGACCACGCGGCCGCATACCCCGGGTCGAGCCGCGTGGCGCTCGAGAAAGCCTCCATCGCCTCAGCCGGCGCGTCACGCGCCGTATCGCGTAGGTCCGCGGCACCGCGCAAGTATGTGCGATACGCAGTCGGGTTTGCGGTCGGGCTCGGCGCCAGAGGATCCGGCACAGGTCCTTGTTCACCACCCTGGACCACTGTTGCCACCGCGCGCGCGATCTCGCCTTCGAGCGCGAGGAAGCCATCGAGCGACCGCGTATACGTATGTTGCCACGCCTGCTTTCCGCGCTTCGTATCATACAGGCGGATCGTAACGGCGATCCCCAGTTTCATTGGCTCGGCCAATCCAACCAAGACGTAGCGCGCGTGGCTGGTCGCGCCGAGCGCGATAATCCGATCCGCGTCCTCCGAATCGGCAGCGGGCTCGGATGTCCAGAGCTCCGTCGCGTGGAGGGGCGTGAGCCGGGCGACGATCCGGCGCGAGAACGCCGCGACGAATTCCGCGTTAGCGGTGTCCTGAGCGCTGACGGTGCTCTGAAATGGTACGACGGCCAGCAAACGGGGTCGTGATCCGGTCATCGCAATGCGATCTGCCATCCCCCACATCGCGCCCGGCGGCTCGCAGGGGACGGGCGGGGGGACCTTAGGGTATTGCGCCTGGGTCGTGGACGCGGCTGCCGCGGCGGCCGCGACTTCCAGTACCCCAAGAGCACCGGCGAGGACCCCGTGTCTTACCATGTGGCCGCGAAATGTCATTCTCCATTCGGCGTCGGCCGAGCCAGCGTCCTCATTGTACGAGGATGACGCGACTGATCGGAGTGATGGTATCGCCCGCAGCGGTGAGATCCACGGCTGCTTCGTCGATCCCGAGTATCGGATATCCCTGAAATGTGCCGCCGACTGCTGGTGGAGTAGCAACGAGTGGTGGAGTGGCGACTATGAAAGGCACGATCCCCACGACCTGCACGCACGCTGGGGGCGCCGGCGTGGGCGGCGCCGCCGGGCAGACGGTGCCGTCGGTCGCCGTTGCGCCCTCCACGGCCGTGGAGGTGTCGACCAATGCCAGCTTCATGAGGCACGGATTCGGCGCATACGTCGTGGTGCACCATTGGGCATAGTCATTGTTCGCGTTGCCCTGGTCCATGTTGACGTTAGCGTCAAGCGCGTTGCCTGGTGCGAGAGCGCTTGTGCTCGCGCACGGCTCATCGATCTCCGACGACACGTCGCCCGGGTTGTCCCCGGAATACAGCTGCACCGGTTGATAGGTCCACCCACCTGGAGGGGCTATCGGATTGCTTCGGATGAACTGCAGGTCCCCCTGGTTCAGCGGGCGCGACGGGTTTCCCGCCGGCACGGGGAGCCCTTCGGCTAGGTCCAGCGCCTGTATGAACACGGAATCCGACACCGCAAGCGGTTTGAGGCAATCGTGTTGCGGCAAGGTCGGCGCCCTCCACGCTATGGCAGATACATGGACGGAGATCGTTCCGAACGCGCCGACGAAGCCCCCGAAGATTGGATTGGTCGGTCCCCCGCTCAAGCTCACGCGAACCGCGTCGGCGGTGACCGCGGGTGTTGGCGCCGTCCAGGTCGAGCCAGCCGGGTCCCACGTGCCGTATTCGACCGAGACGGACTGAGGAGGCGACCCTTCCACAGCATTGGAATCCGCATACGCCGTTGCCACCGCGGCCGCGGTGGCATAGCCGGCCTTGGTGAGCTCCACGGCACCGGCATGCGCCGCTGCGTCGGCTGAGCGCTGGAGCTCGCTCTGGTAGGCAACCAGCTGGCTCAGATCGATGGCGAACGCGGCGAACGCCATGATCACGACCATCATGACCACGACCAGGACCAGCGTCGCTCCGTGCCGCTCTCGCGCTGCGCGCATCCCCCCTACCCCTCCCCGCGACGATCTACCGCAAAAGGCCGTGTGGAATGACACCCGTGCCTATCCCGTGGTGACCACCGAACATCTTCATGACCGCCAGCATCGCCGGCCCGAGAATCATAATGAAGAGTGCCGGAAGAATCAGTCCTACCATGGGCAGCGTCATCTTGAGCGGCGCCAACGCCGCCTTGCGCTCGGCCGTCTGTTTCCGCCGGAGCCGGAGCGTCTGGCCATACACGCGCAGCACCTTGCCCACGCTGGTCCCGAGCCGCTCGCTCTGGATCATATGCTGCACCAACACACGGAGCGCGTCGACACCCGTCCGCGAGTACGCGCCGCGGAGCGCCTCGTCCCGCGTGACGCCGGCATTGACCTTTCGGTTCACGAGCAGGAGTTCGGCCGCGATATCCGGGTGGGTGGCCTCCATCTCCTTGGCAACCCGCAGCAGCGCGGCATCAAAGCCCAGTCCCGCCTCGACGCACAAAACAAGGAGATCCATGACGTCCGCCAACGACCGGAGAATCCGGTCCTGCCGATTGCCCACCGCCCGTTTGAGGTAAAAGCTGGGCCCGACATAGCCGAGTATGCCGGCGGCGATCGTGGCAAACAGCCATTCGGATTTGCTATACGATGGCACGCACGTCGCGACGAAGAGTGGTAAGCCGACGACCGACGCCACCCGAATCGCGCCATAGGTCATGGCTACCGTCGTCCCGTCATAACCCGCTTTCACGAGATCGCTCGCGGTCGTCTCGTCGGTCTTCCACCATCCTCCCAGAAGCATGATCAGGCGATCAAGCGGCGCTACCTCGCCAGTCCGCGGCGCATCGATCAGGACATTTTGGTAGCCGTCTTCGCTGCCGCCCATCGCTCCCAGGGCGCGATGCAGGGTCTCTCGGCGTCGGGTTTCGACCAGCAGCGCCACACCGGCCGTCGCGATCGCTCCGACAGCGAGAATGATCAGGACTACGAGTGAGATCGGCATATACGCATCCCGCCTAAAAATCGACCTTCGCGATCTTCATCATGACAATGTATCCCAATATCACGCAGATGGCCGCGAACCCGATCATCTGCCTGCCGAGATCCGTCTCCCTGAGCGGGCGCATGAATTGAGGGGCGATCCAGGACAGGCCGAAGAAAACGATCACGGGTAGCACGGCGAGAATTCGTCCGGACCACTTTCCCTCCGCCGTCAGCGTCTCGAGTTGCCCGCGGATGTTGGCGCGCTCCCGCATGACGTCAGCGGTATTCCCCAGCACCTCCGTCAGGTTGCCACCGGATTTGCGCTGGATCAGGACCGCGGTGACGAACATTTTCATGTCGATGCTGCCGATGCGGTCCTGCATCCCGAGCAGCGACTGCGCGGGGTCCATTCCGAGTCGCTGCTCATCGTACACGCGGGCAAACTCGGGACCAAGGGGGGGAGGCAGCTCCTGCCCGAGAAAGTTCGTGGCGTGGTGGAAGGAATATCCCGTCTTGAGCGCGCTCACGAGCATGTCGATCGCTCCCGGCAGCTCCTCATCAAACGCCGCGATGCACTTTTGTCGCCGCCATTGCAGCCACGCGCGGGGCAGGGCGATGCCGAGCGCCCCCCCGCCGATCATGCCAAGCAGCCCCAGCATCCGCCCAATGAGCATGCCGACAACGCAGCAGACCGCGACGATGAGCAGAAACATGCCAGGCGTTATCGTCTGTCCCGCCTGCCGCAGGGCCGTCGCCAATTTCGGGATAAACTTGTTCCCGGTCAGGAAACGATCGAGCAGGGGGACGTCGCTTGCCCGTGCCTCTTCCTTGACCAGGACGGTCTGGGCTGGCCCAACCGGGATGGGCGAGAGTCGGGAGCGTGCTTGTTCCTGCGTCACCAGCTTCCGCCGGATTAGAAACCGGTGGGCGCCGAGGACGAGCCAAACGACGAAGGCGAAAATCCCGCCCAAGAAGAGGACCGTGATGACCCATCCACCGATCATTGCCAGGCTCCGCCCGACACGCTCGCCGGGAGCGCGACGCCCGCGATGGCGAGCCGCTCGAGGAACCTCGGCCGAATGCCGGTCGTCTCGAACTGGCCGACCACCTCACCTGTCGGGGAAATGCCGCGCCGCCGGAACTGAAAGATCTCCTGCATCGTGACGATCTCGCCCTCCATCCCGGTGATCTCCGTCACGCTCGTCACCCGCCGCGTTCCGTCCGTCAGCCGCGCTATCTGGACCACGATGTGCAGCGCAGAGGCCATCTGGTCGCGCATGGCGCGGCTGGGCAGGTTCGCGTTCGCCATGAGGATCATCGTCTCCAACCGGCTGAGCGCATCGCGCGGTGTGTTGGCGTGGATCGTGGTCAGCGATCCCTCATGTCCGGTATTCATCGCCTGCAACATGTCGAGCGCCTCGCCGGACCGCACTTCACCGATCAGGATCCGGTCCGGGCGCATTCGGAGCGCGTTCTTGACGAGGTCGCGGGCCACGACCTCCCCGCGGCCCTCCGCATTGGGCGGTCTCGTCTCCAGGCGGACGACGTGCTCCTGCTGCAGCTTAAGCTCGGCGGCATCCTCGATCGTGATGACGCGCTCCTGCTCCGGTATGTAGGAGCTGAGCACGTTGAGGAACGTGGTCTTGCCCGCGCCGGTCCCGCCCGAGATCACGATGTTGAGTCGTGCTTTCACGCACGCCTCGAACACCTGCATCATCTGGGGCGTAACGGTGGCGTTCTGGATGAGCTGGGCCGCCGTGAGATCCGTGGCAAATCGCCGGATCGAGAGGATCGGGCCGTCGAGCGCGAGCGGCGGGATGATGGCGTTGACGCGGGATCCATCGGGCAGTCGCGCGTCGACCATCGGCGACGCCTCATCAACCCGTCGTCCGACGCGGCTTACGATGCGATCGATGACGGCGAGAAGATGCGCATCATTGCGGAATGACGCGGCCACACGTGTCAAGCGCCCGCCGCGCTCGATGTAGATTTGGTGCGCCCCGTTGACGAGGATATCGCTGATGGTCCGATCACGGAAGAACGGTTCAATGGGCCCCAGCCCGGTGACCTCGTAGATCACCTGCTCGACGATCTCCTCGCGCTCCCGCTGGCTGAGCGGTGTCGCCTCCTCCCGGATGAACTCCAGCACGGCCTGGCGAATCTGCGATGTCAGCTCGCGCTCGCTCTTGATGCGCTCGAGCGCGTCCAGATCCAGCCGGCCGATGAGTCGCCTGTGCAAGTCGACCTTGAGCTGGTCGACCGGGCTCAAGGGTGCTTCATGCTCCCCGCGCTGAACGGTGTACAAGGCGGACGCGGTCGGATCATGCACGATCGGGGGCGTCTCGCCGGGCCCGGGGTGGTTCCGGCCCGGCGGCGTGCCTCCGTCCCCTTGGCCATCGAGCGTCGGTAGTCCCGGGGGAGTCGGCGGCGTGGGTCGACCGAATCGAGTAGACAGCGGCATGGTCAGCTCCTCTTCTGCGCGCGGCTGAACAACTGGGCCATCCGGGAATGTCGGCGTGGCCCGGTCCCATTATGCGAGGCGGATGTGGCTGACACGCCTAGCTTCTCGGCGAGCTGGTGAAAGCTGACGGCCAATTTCGATCTCGCATCGTACCGCGTAACCGGGATACCCTTGGCGAGCGCGCCGGCAGCGGTCCGGTAGTCGTTGGGCAACTTCCAGAAGATCTCTCTCTTGAATGCCTGCTGCGCGTCGATCGCCGACAGAATATCGCCGGACTGGTTGCGATTGATGACGACGTGCAGCTTCTCATCGGCCAAGCCGAGCCGACGTGCCAACAACAACGCTCGCTGCGTACTGCGAATCGTGGCGAGGGACAGGTCCGCTACCACGAGTACGTGGTCCGCTGCCATGAGCGCGGCGATCGTGCTGTCGCCCAGATGGTGCTCGCAATCCAGGACCGCAAACGCGAAATCCTGCCGCATTTGCGTGATGATGGCGTTGGTCGCGAGGCCATCGAGCGTCCCGTTAAGTTCCGTGACGTCGGGCCCCGGCAACACCCACAAGCCATCCGCCGATTCGGTGAGCACCGAGCGAAAGAGCTCGGAATCGATCCGGTCGAGCTTCTGCAGCAAGTCACCGCGATGATACGTCGGCGAAATATTGAGGTGTACGCGGACATCGCCGCTCCCGCTGACCAGGTCCCCGAGCGTCACACCGCCATCCGGCCTGCCAAGCGCCAACGCGTGCGCCAAGTTGACAGCGATCGTCGTCGTGCCAACCCCGCCCTTCGCGCTGTATACGGCAACGACCGTCCCTTCACTGCCGCCGAATTGCATTCGCTGGATGAGCCGGTCGATGGCCGAGAGGAACTCATCGGCCTTGAGCGGCAGTTGCAGGAACTCGTGCATCCCCGCACGGAACCCCCGGAGCAGCAGAGCCGGGTCCGCCTCCGCGGCCGTTCCCACCACAAAGGTCGAGACTGCGCGCCGGACAGTGCGGTCGAGTGCCTGCAGCTCGGACGGCTGCATCGCGGCGAGCGGGACGAGCACGAGGTCGAAATGCTCGTGCTGCATCTTCCCCAACGCGTCATCGACGCTCGCCGCCGTGACGGCGCGCGTGAAGTCGCGCAGCTGAAGCAGGTCCGTCGCCGTCGTGTCTGGTCCAGCGGCGCCTTGGACGATCAGGGCTCGGCGTGGCATGGCTCGGGGGCGCTCGGGGTTCTCTGCGCCGCCTACTGCGGGGGCCCGGCGCCCGGCCAGCGACCGACCGGCGCAAGACGGGGCGCGATTGCGCCACGCGCCGGCAACGTCGTGTCAGCTTTGAGCGGCACGAGATCCTGTTGCGGTGGCGCCATCGGGTCGATAACGATGGGCGTGACGACGACCAGCAGCTCGGTCTTGTTATCCTGCCACTGCGTGCTGGAAAATAGTTGGCCGAGAATCGGAAGGTCCATGAGCAACGGGATACCGGTCTTATTCCGTGACCAGACGTCGTCAAACATACCGGAGATGATGAGGCTTTCCCCCCGCCGCACGTCGACCGTGCTCTGCACGCGGCGCGTCGTCAGGGCGGGGATTTTAAACCCTGACAGCGTGATGGCGTTCGTGTAATCCAGGCTCGACACCTCGGGGGCAATGTTGAGCTTGATGAGCGTGTCGTTGAGGATCTCGGCGACGAACCTGAGTCGAATACCGTATTCCTTATACGCGATGGTGATCGGCGCAGTACCCCCTGCCACCGTTGCGCTTTGGACGACCGGGATCGGCACCTCGCCTCCAGCCAGGAAATTCGCGGAATCCTTGTTGCCGGCCATGACGGTCGGCTCGGCGAGCATGCGCGCCCGTCCCGACTGCTCTTGCGACTGGAGAATCCCGAGCAGGTGCTTTGTGTTGAAATCCGTGAGAACGGATATGAAATCCGTCGTCGCCGGAATTGTAACCGCATTGCCTGCGGCGGGGCCGCCGGTCTCGAACGCGTTCGTCCCCACCTGATTGTGCGCATCCTCGTAGAGCCCGGATATACCCAGGTCGCGCTCCAGATTGCGGTCGACCTCGGCGAATTTGATCCCCACGACGATCTGTTTGCGCTGCGACGTTGATGTCACTTTGACCCGGTAATGCTTCCGCGCACCATTCTCCTGCCACACGATGGCGTCCGTCTCCCCCGGCGACCGGGCGTTGATCACGAGCTCGCCGACGCTGATGACGACGACGTTGGCCACATTTGGATTGGCGATCGAGACCTTCGTGACCGCTCCCGGGAGGGTGAGCGGCACTGAGCGCCCCACGGAGACATCAATGGGTGTGATCAGATCCTCCTGAGCTCCACTCACCGCAGACGCCGAGACGGCGAGTAGCGCAGCTATGAGCCATGCGCCGGAGCGGCGTGCCCAGACGTACGGATTCACGCGAATGCTCCTGAAGGAGGTTGGGACCAGGACAATCCCACAACGTCGCCGCAGCATTGCACCAGCCCCTTCAGTGTGCGGCCGAGTCGGCCGCGGCCGTATCGGCCGACGGGGCGAAATGCGCTTGCGACTGCTTACCAGCCCGGAAGATCTGTATCGTGACCGAATCCCGCCGCCGCGGGGGGGGGGGCGCAGCGACCGGCAAGACGGGCGCTGGCGCCGCCGGGCGGGGGGGAGGGGGTGCGACGTGACGCCGGAGTGGCGGATCCGCGACTGGGGCCGGTGCCACCGCCGCCACGCGCAGCTGTGAGAGAACATCACCCGCCGTCGCGCCGCGCGTCCTGATGCTGTCCGGGTCACCGTAGCCGCGCAGTATGAGCTGGATACTCCCGCTCCCAACGGCGATGGCCAGGCGCTCCGCTTGCTCGGGATCGACCTCCAGGGTCGCGGTGGTTGCCAGAATCGCGCTCCCATCCGCACCCCGGATTGTGTGCGTGCCCACCGAAAGCACGCGCATGTTCTCCATGAACAGTTTGGCGACGCGTTTCCCATTCGCACCGTTCTCGTCGCGCATGCTGACCATGACATTGACTCGGCTGTTCGGCTGAACGAGACCCGAAACCCCGGCCACCTCGTCGACCCGGATCGCCATCGCCCGCTTGCCGGGCGTGATCTTGACTTCAATGCCGGGTCCGGTCCCCGAGGGAGCCAACCGCCCCGGCACGATCGGCTCACCAGTGTAGACGGGCACACGTGTGACCCGGCCGAAAAGAGAATCGGCTGACGAAAACGCCCCGGCCGGTGTCGATGCCGCCGGCCACAAAGACACGCCGATATCGAACTTGTTAATGGCGTGGCCTTCGGGAATGTCGCGGGCGGCGATGATGACGGCCGACTGCGCGACGTGGTTGACTTGCTGAATCGTCCGCAACGCCCGGAAGACGCCATATGTCGCCACGACCGCGATGACCACGGCAACCATGAAAACCACGGTATATCGTCTCTCAGCCATATCGACTCTTCGCCGGTGAACGGAAGCGGAGTCCCAGCTTGGCGGTCAGGAACCCTCGCACGGCTCTACGGAAGCTTGACGAGCAAGCCCCGCTGACGCTACACGTGGCTCCCTCGAACCCGAAAATGAAATCGCTCATGGGATTGCTCTCGGGATCGCTCTAGGGACCTGTCGTCAGTTCCCAGCGAAACGTAGCCGTGCGGGTGATCGTGAATGCCCACAACAGCGGCGTCAATGCCTGGAACGGGTAGTTGGCCGTAACAGTCACGTCTTCCGAGCCGGTCGCGTCCTGCGCCCAGGAGACCTGAACCTCGCTCTGCGTGAGCGGTGGCCCCAGGGGCGTGAAGTCCTGTATGACCACGTCCTGGATAGGGGTGGGGTCCGCACTCGGATTCGATGCAACCGCGGCCAACCGCGCGCCTTGCCGCACGGCCGACGCCAAGGAATCGATCGCCTGGAATGCGCGAGTGACATCGACGATCCCCCAGATGATCAAAAGCAGCACCGGGAGGATGAGCGCGAACTCCACCATCGCTGCTCCCTCGGTGCGCATGAGCGCGCGTCGAGCCGCAGCGGCCGGCCGCCTCCGAGTCAGCATCATACGAGCGGGTATCAAAGGAGTCAGTCTCAGACAAACAGGCGATGAATCCAACTGACCCAGGCCGCCCCGAAAGCGAGAGCAACCGTATACGGCACTGCCGGCGCGTACGGGACTGCCGGCGTGGGCGACGCTTCGCTGACCGGCTGGATGAGCGACCGGGGGTGCACGGTCGCCGCCCACAACGTGAGCGCCGAGCCGCGGAGGCCCCGATACCACAGCATCCACCCGAGCGCGAGGAGACCCCCGGCCAACGCGGCGAGAACGGACCCGACGAACGCGCCGCGAGCTCCGAGCCAAGCGCTTGCGGCAGCGAAGAACTTGACGTCGCCCGCGCCCAGGAGCCGCAGCAACCACGAGGGGAGCCAGATAGCCAATCCCATGAGCAGCCCTTTGATGCCGCCTGCCAATCCCACCGTCCAGGTTGCGGTCGCGGGCGCTGTTATGGCCGAAAATGCAAGCCCGAGCACTGCCAACCCCGCGACCAACCAGTTCGGGACACGGCGCGTCCTAATGTCGTAGGCCGCGGCCAGAAACAAGAAGCCCCCAAAGACCACTCCGCCGGCCGTCCTGAACGTCGAGCCGGAAGTCGTGGACATGGCTGGAAAAGCCAGGGCCGTCAACATGAGCCCCCCCCGCCCGACTTGCGGCACCATTGGCGATCGATCATCGGACCGTCGCCGGGATCAGATCGTGGATCATGATACTCCTCCGGCAAGGGTCAGCAACATGACCGTTTGGGCGACGCTAGGTGACGACCAGCCTAGGGATGCGGTTTTACACGTGCGTTCGCAACCCTCCCGGGCCCGCGAGCGCCGGGGCGCCGACGGTGGAGTCCACCTCCACCGTCGGCTCGTGGACCGTCACGGGAATCTACCGTCTGCGGCTGCCTGGGCCGCATCCGTTATGCCCGCTACGACTGCCGTTAGGCCAGCACCGACATTTCCAGCGGCAAAGTCCGCTCCCGATGCTGCGAATTCGTCTGCCGAGGCCGCGTTCAAGGCACCGGCGGCAGCAGTGAGATTCCCACCGGCCGCATCCGCTGCAGCAGCCGACGTTTCGGACGCTGCGGCAGCCGCGTCCTGCGTGCCGGCTGCGGCGGTTGCGTTAGTCGCCGCGGCAGCCGCCGTAGTGGCGGCAGTGTTATCCGCGGCGGCGGCGGCCTGGTCGGCCGCGGCTTGCGTCGCGGCATTGGCATTGGCGGCATCCGCAGCAGCCTGGTTGCCGGCAGCGGCTGCGGCGGCCGCGTCGTTGGCAGCGGCGGCATTGTCGGCTGCCACCTGGTTCGCATCGTTGGCCGCAGCGGCCGCATCTGCGGCAGCCGCGCGCGTATCGGCGGCCACGGTATTGCGGCCCGCAGCCGTGGCCTCTGCCGCCGTAGCCGCAGCCTCTGCTGCCGTCGCCGCGGCCTCATTGGCCGCGGCGCGCGTAGCCGCGGCGTTTGCCGCCGCCTCTGCAGCCAGGTCCGCATTCTGTGCAGCGACCTGGTCAGCGGTCGTAAGCGTCGCCGCAGCGGCGTTTGCTGCCGCGGCGGCCGCCGCATCCTGCGCGGCTTGCGTTGCATCCGCCCCCGCTGCCGCCAAATCCTGGGTGGCCGCTTGCGTTGCTAGTGTGGCCGCGTTGGCATTGCCGGCCGCCGCCGCGCCAAAGCAATTGGCGGCATTCGGGTTAGCAACGCACACCGACGCGACCTTGTAGGTCGTGGAGGTGCTCTTCCCAAGATTGATGGCGGCCAGCGCAACGACGATGGCGACGAGAATCATGAGGAGCGCGTACTCCGTCATCGATACCGCCTTCTCATCTTCACGAAACCAGCGAATAAGCGATTGGATGCGCTGCCTCATGGCCAAACTCCTTTCACCCGAGAGGTTGATACATTGCCATTACGGGGTGCCCTCGGGCGGCTCCGCGAGGCCCCAAAAGAGCGGACCTCGCGGGAATGCGCCGTCCCGAAGCAGCCAATTCCTTAGCAGGTGCCGGTGGTCGGACCCGCGACGCACTTCGCCACGTTGTTGAACTGATTCGAGATCGCCTGCCCGAGCGTGATCGCGGCAAGAGCGACAACCAGCGCGATGAGCACGACGAGCAACGCGTACTCGATCATTGTGGCGCCCGTCTCTTCGCGAACGAACGCCCGAGCCAGGGTCTTGAGGTATGACATACCCGCTCCTAAAAAAAGGGAGAATCCTCCTACAGCCCGAGCGCGCGTCGCCCAAGTGCGATGCGCCGGGTACTACGCTTCCTGTATCCTAGGGTCACGCGAGTGACATCCCAGTGAAGATTGCATGACATTTCCGTAATCCGGCTCCTGATCCGAGTCATGATCCGGGTCACGATCCTGCCCGAACGACTGATGCCGCCAATACGGGTGTCGCCGAGACGGCCGCCGCCGAGATGGCTGTCGCCAATAAATGGTCGATCGTTGTCAGCAGGAGACCCTCGTCGATGATCGGCTTGGCGATGTACGCGTCAAAGCCGGCGCTCACGAGGCGCTCCCGGTCTCCCTGCATCGCGTGTGCGGTCAGCGCGATCACCGGCAGCCCGGCCAAGGCCGGATCCGAGCGGAGCCCCCGCAACACCTCCGTGCCATCCATGGCCGGCAGCGAGATATCCAGTAAAACAAGGTCGGGCGGGTCGCGGCGGATGCCGTTCAGGGCATCCAACCCCGTTGCATATTCGACGAGCGCGTAGCGGCCGTCCACGATGGCTCGTATGAGCAGCCGGTTGTCGCGGTTGTCCTCCACGACCGCGATACGCTTCGCGCTGCCCTCCGGGGCGCTGCCCTTCGGCGCGCTGCGCTTCATGGTCGCACCGGCAGCGCACCTACCGCAGCAGTGAGATCCCGCCGGGCCGACGCGAAGCTCGATTCCCAATCGTTGAGGAGTGCGGCGACCGCGGCCGCTTGCCTCCGCGCGGCCAATGCCTCTATGCGCTCGGATAGCGCCTGCAGCCGAACCGCGCCCAGCGTCGCCGCGGTAGACTTGAGCGAGTGGGCCGCTCGGCGCGTGGCATCGAGGTCTTTCGATTCAGCTCCAAACCGACCGAGCCGGAGTCTCTCCGGAGTGTCCTCGCAAAAGACAGCCACGATCTCCTGCACGAAGGCCCGTCCCCCTTGCCTTTCGAGACGGACAAGGGCGCGCGGATCGAGGCCCGATCCGTCCATAACGTCGGCTATCCCTTTCCGCCTCGGCTTAATCACGCACGGCTGCTCCGCACGCCATATGCCTGAGCCAGCTTGACCTTAAGTTGCTTCTCCAAAACGACTTAGTAGAGATCGCAGTTGGGCTTGTTGCACATGCACAACAGCGCCGGCCAACAACGTGACGACATTCCGCGGCAGCGTGCAGGCGCCACCGGCTGGATTGCGTTCCCGGGGAGGCATTCAGGTAGCGACCGATGCGGGTGAGGAGGACCCGGCGGCTGCCGGCTGAGATGGGGCACGCGATGCGGCTGTCGCCTCCGCAGGCGGCCAATGGCGGACCGCCCTGGTCGGCGCGAGGTGAACGCTGAACGTCGCACCGATCCCCTCTTCGCTCTCCACCGACAGCCCGTATCCCATCAATTCGCAAAAGGAGCGCGCGATGGAGAGGCCGAGCCCCGTCCCCTCATGCCGGCGCGCCGTACTCTGATCCGCCTGCTCAAATGCCTCGAAGATCGCGCCGAGACGAGTTGCCGGGATCCCGATCCCGGTGTCGGCGACATCGATCCGGATCGCCTCCGCCGTTTCGGGGTCGGCGACGACGCGAATCGTGATCGTCCCCAGATCCGTGAACTTGATCGCGTTGCCGACCAGATTGATCAGCACCTGTTTGAGCTTCCGCTCGTCGGTCGAGAGCGGCGCAATTAATAGAGGGAGGTCGGTGCGCAGCACGACGGTCTTTTCCTGAAGCCGTCCTTCGAGTTGACCGATCGTTTCCGCGATCAATCGGTCGAGTAGTACGGGGCTCCGCTCGACCTGCACCTTGCCGGCCTCGATCTTCGACAAATCGAGCAGATCGTCGATCAGGCTGAGCAAGTGCCTACCGTTGTCCCGTATGCGCTCGAGATACAGCAGGTCCTGCGCACCGGCCGCCCCAAGCGAGTCTCGCAGCAACACGTTCGAAAACCCGATCACGGAATTGAGCGGCGTGCGGAGCTCGTGACTGACGTGCGCGAGGAAGTCACTCTTCGCGCGTGACATCCGCTCGGCCGCGTCCCTGGCTTCGACCGCTTTGCGTTCAGCCTCCTGCCGCCGATCCATCTCCCGCTCGGTGCGCAGTACCGCGAGACCCGTGATCGCAAAGGCCAGGACGAAGGCCACGGCGGTTACGACGACCGTGCGCGCGATGGCGACGTTTGCCTGGGCGCGCAGCGTATTCAAGCCGACGTGCGCCGTACCACGGTCAACCCCGGTGACCCCAGCTCCTCCCGGGGCAGGGGTAGCCGCCGGTACGCCACCAAAGTCGTCGACCCACTGGACCGTGGCGACGAGGTGCGTGACGCTGTGATACCAGAGCGCTTCGACGCCGACGAGCAGCCCAAGCGTCGCGACGTACGCAAGTCCCAGCTGGCGACGAAAGGGAAGCCCCAGCTGGAGCCGGCCATCGCCCCACCACGGGCGCCGCCTAGGGGTCGGCATCAGAATCCAGCGTCAGTCGATATCCAACGCCACGCACCGTGGTAATGCGAGCGGTTGCGTTGCTTCGCTGGAGCTTGGTCCGCAGCCGGGCCACGTGCACGTCCACGACGTTGGAGCCGGGATCGAAGTGGAGGTCCCACACCTTCTCCAGGAGCGTCGTTCGGGTGACGATCTGGTCAGCATGCAGGATCAGGTGCTCGAGCAGACTAAACTCCTTGGGCGTCAGCGACAATGGCTTGCCGTTGACGCGTACGTCATGGACCAGGCGATTGACGACGAGGTCGCCCAGCGTCAGCATCTCGGTGCGCTTGGCGCCGCCCCGGCGCACCAACGCGCGGACGCGCGCCTTCAAGACCTCGATATCGAACGGCTTCGTCAGATAGTCATCGGCTCCCGCATCGAGGCCGTGCACGATATCCTCGCGAGATGTGTTGCCGGTGAGCATGAGAATCGGCGTCGACCGGCCTGCGGCACGAAGCTCGCGGGCGACCTGGAGCCCGTTGGCGTCGGGCAGCGACACGTCGAGGATGATCCCGTCGTAGCTGTTGACGTGCGCGAGCATGAGACCTTCGCTGCCCGTGAACGCGACATCAACGGCGTAACGCTCTTCCCGCAGCCCCCGTTCGACCAGCGTGGCAAACAGCCGGTCGTCGTCGACGACCAGAAGCTTCATTGACGACTCGCTTTTCGTGCGCGTAGGCGCTGGTTCGGGAAAAATGTCGCCCGGGCGGACCCTGCCGCAAGATAGGCTTACCAGAGGGTAGGCGCCGGGTGCGCTGCTCGCCCCGGGAGACGCGTTCGGGTAGCTCCGTCGCGATACCGGCGCACCTGCCGGCCCACTCGCCGGCGGCAGCCAAGGGGGCGACGCTACTCAGCTAAGGGGCGACCCCACAATCACGGGGGAGGGGCTCACGTTGGCCTGCTGCGAGTTACCCAGGGCGCCGAAGAGGTCCGAGCCCCAGCAGGCCACGTTGCCATTGCTCAAGGTCGCACACGCGTGGCGGAGCCCAGCCGTGACGCTCGTGAAGGAGAGCCCGCCCGTGACCTGAACCGGAGTCGTGATTGCGCTGCCCGCGGAGCCGTTGCCGAGCTGACCGTCACCATTGGATCCCCAGCAGAAGACCGCGGTCCCGCTCAAAGCGCAGGTGAAGGCACCGCCGGCACTGATCTCAGTAAAGACCTGGCCGCCCGATACCGCGACGGGCGCGGCACTCGCGCCGCCACCATAGGTGCCCCAACAATACGCGGTGCCGCCGGTGGCGATGGCACACGTGTGAGTATCCCCTGCGCTGATCGCGATAAAAGTGAGGCCGCCGGCCACCGCAACAGGCTCACTATGATTCCCCGCCACCCCGGTGCCCAGCTGTCCAACGCTGTTGTCACCCCAACAATACGCAGCCCCCCCCGCCACAAGGGCGCACGTATGGGCCGCCCCGGCCGTGATCGCGACGAATGGGCCTCCGCTCTGAACGGGGATCGGCGTCGTGCTGTAGACGATCCCGGTGTCCCCCAGTTGACCCGACGCGTCGTCTCCCCAACAGAAGGTGCCACCGCCCGTGGCAATGCCACAGACGTGTGCGTAGCCCGCCGCGATACTGGTGAACGCGAGGCCGCCAACGACCGGCCCAGGCGTGTAATTCCCTATGGTGTCCGCAGAGGTAGAGTTTATCCCGAGCTCGCCGAACGAATCGTCGCCCCAACAGAAGGCGGCCCCAGCGGCGTTGAGACCGCACGCGACGATGCCGCCTGTGGTCACGGTCTTGAGGCGTACGGCTCCGAGCATCGGCGTCGGGGTGAGTGCGCAGGGCTCCGTCCCGGCGCCAACACCGCTATCGAAGCACACCGCGGTCACCGTGTTCGCGAGCTGACCAATGTTGTCCTCGCCCCAACAAAAGCCACGGCCCAGCGTGATGAGCGCGCAGGCATAATCCGCCCCCGCCTGCACCTGGAGGACGACCGGCGTCAACACGGTCAGGTTCGAAGTGGCCGTGAGCCCACCGGCGGCGATGGTCAGTGTACTCGCCCCAGCGCCAACGGCATGGACACCACCCGTTGCATCGACCGTCGCTACTTTTGGATTCGACGTTCGAGTACGTGACCGATACGTTGGATACGGTCTGGCCGGCACTATTGGTGGCCGTGAATACGATCTGGGCCGTATCCCCGACGAGCAGCGTGTCATACTTGGGCGTCAGCGTCAACGTTGCCAAGGTGGTGGTGGCTGGGCATTTCGACCCGATTCCACATGGCGCGACCGGTCCCGTCCCGGTCTCATTGCACCCGAGAGCCAAGGCCGTCGCCCCGATCACCATCGTCCACCACGCCGCGCGGCGAGACACCAGTCGTCCTCCCCCTGTGCTACGGCCCCGATCGACGCGTCAGGGACGGCCTAACTCCGGATCGCGCCGGATCGCGAATGTATCGTCGCCAACATGACGACTCAGTGAACTCCACATTACAGCGCCGTCATGCGTTCCCCGTTGACAGCTCTGTCATGCATCCCACTATTGCGCGATCGAACGTCATGGCCACTTTGTTCGGCGGGTTCGTCATGCTGACGCGTGGCTCCGGGCGCGGTCACGCGTCAGATAGGCGGGCATCTTGCGCGACGCAGCGAGCGATGTCGGAAGAATCGGAAGAAGCTGGAGGACATGGAGCACAGCCACATGGCCGCGACCAATCTCGCCATTGTATCAGCCGCGGGGAAGACGCCCGCAGAGCCGGGGCGCGCGGGCAGCCGCCAGAATGTGGCGATCCCCACACTGCACTGGCGTTGGGCGCTGGCCGTGGCAATGGGCTTGGGCGTAGCGCTGTACGTCGTCGCGCGGGCACACGCGTTCCCACGATGGGTGGCGGATATCGACCAATCCTGGGTGGGAGCGCGCGCCCTCCTGCACGGTCAGAATCCGTACGTCGCCGTTGGGCCATCCGGCACCGCGATGTATTTGCCGTGGCCTCTCTTTTACCCGCTGCCGGCGCTTCTCTTCATCGTTCCGTTCACGGCTCTGCCGCTGGACCTCTTTCGGCCCGTATTCTTTGGCGTGTCCAGCGCGTGGCTCGCGTTCGCCGTCACGCGCCGCGGCTACTGGGGTCTGGCGATTTTCGCGAGTGCCACATTTCTTGGCGCGGTCGCCTCAGGCGCATGGGAGCCACTGCTCGTCGCCGCCGCCCTCACGCCGGGGGCCGCTGCGCTCTACGTCGCCAAGCCGAACGTCGGTCTGGCTCTGGCCTCGGCACTCCCGGCCCGGCGTGCTACGCTCATCGGCGTGGGCGTCGCGGCCGCGCTCTGCGTCATAAGCGTTATCGTGCGACCCGGCTGGATCTCCGACTGGCGCCACGCGCTCGCATCGGGAACGCATTTCGCGGGACCGCTCAGGCGCCCTGGTGGCATCATCGCGCTTGCCGCGCTCGCCAAATGGCGACGCGCCGAAGCGCGACTGGTGCTGACGCTGGCCGCCGTGCCACAAACGCTGATGGTCCAGGCCGCGCTGCCGCTGCTGCTCGTGGCGCGGAGTCGTATCGAGATCGTGCTGCTCGCCCTGCTCTCGTTTGTGCCGTACCTCGTGCAGCTGCACGCCGCTCGGCAGAACGTACCGTTCCAGATCCTGACCGAGAGAACCGGCACCTGGATCGCGCTGTGCCTGTATGTCCCGTGCGTCATCATGCTGTTGCGACGGCCAAACGTCGCGACGAGACTGGATGAGGTGTTCTCCTATGAGTAATCCCGTGATCGCTGCCCCCGGGCTCGCGACGAGATCCAGGCGGATACCGGGCTTTACACGCATGCGCGCCCTGATCAGCGGCTTCATCCTGTTTCACCTGATCGCCATCATCGCGGTCTCGGTTCCGTCCGTCTCGCTGCTGCTCTCGCGTACCAAGGGGGCGACCGCCCAGTATCTGCTGTGGAGCGGTTTGTGGCAGAGTTGGAACATGTTTGCGCCGCAGCCGCCCACGTTCAACTTCACGCTCTCGGCGGAGGTCATTCGCCGCAGTGGCCAGATAACCTGGTGGACGCTCCCCGTGCCGAGAGACTCCGGATACGCCAGGCAGTACGTCATCGAGCGGTACCGCAAGTGGGGCGCTGACAATCTGAGACGGGCGGGCGATTCGGCACTGTGGCCCGATGCGGCGCGCTTCGTCGCGCACATCAACAATAATCGGTCCGACCCGCCAGCGACCATCCGGCTCTTTCGGGATTGGCAGATGATTCCCCCCGTCGAAAGCGGCCCCCATGCTCCTCGAAGTCGATGGTATGCACAACTCTTCTTCACCTACGCGGTGCAGCCCAGGGACCTCCAGTGACCTTCGCCTCGCTGTTCCGCGGATGGAATGACTTCTTTTTCAAGCCGCAACGACCGACCCCCGTCGCGCTGTATCGCATCGTCTACGGGGCGCTCAATGTCCTGAGCGTGTGGCTGTCGCGCCCGGGATGGCTCGACTGGTATGGCCCGCACTCGGTGGTGAGTCTGCAGACGGCGCACCGGCTCGCGAACGGTCCGCGAATCGACGTGATCGCGATCCTCCCGCAGACCGACGCGGCCATGTACGCGTTCTTCTGGGTGTACCTCGTGCTCGCCATCTGTCTGACACTGGGCTTCATGACGCGGCTAAGCCTGGTCCTGGTCTACATCTGCCTCTCGTCGGTCCACGTGCGCGACATCTACATCCTGAACAGTGGCGATTCACTCATGCGGGTGACCGGGTTCTTCCTCATGTTCGCCCCCGCCGGCGCCGCGTTCTCGATCGACCGCCTCTGGCGCGTCTGGCGCGGCAAGGAGGGGCCCGACATCCCGCTCAAGAGCCCCTGGGCGCAACGGATGATCCAGATCGAGATGTCACTGGTCTACATCTCTACCGCGTGGTGGAAGTCGCTGGGCCGGCTCTGGATCAATGGAACAGCGGTGTATTACTCGATGCAGCTCTACGACTTCAAGCGCTTTCCGGTGCCGGGGCTGTACAGTCCGCTGTTCATGAAGCTCGCCGCGTGGGGCACCCTCGTCGTTGAATTCTCCGCCGGCATCCTCGTCTGGTTTCGCGATCTGCGCTATTACGTGCTCTTGGCCGCTCTTCTGCTGCACGCAGGCATCGAGTACGCCATGGTCATTCCGCTCTTCGAGTGGATCATGGTGGGCACCTTCGTGACGTTCATCTATCCGGAGGATCTCACACGGGCTTGGGCGTACATCCGGCGCCGCGTCGGGCCGTGGTTCGGATCTCCGATCACCGTCCTGTACGATCCCGCCTCCGCGCCCTCGCTCCATGCGGCGGACCTGGTCCGGGCCATCGATGTCTTTGGGCGGCTGCAGCTGATCGACCTGCACTCAGCGGAGGCGGCGATCTTCCCCGACGCCACCTCGCGGTGGACCTCGCAATCCCGGATTCTAGTCGCCACACGTGCGGGCTTCCGTGGCGGGTTCCCCGGTCTCCGGGCGATTGCGCCGCGCGTTCCGCTGCTGTGGCCGCTGGCGCCGCTGTCGTGGTTCGCTGGCGACTCGAGGCGCGTCAGCAGTGCTCCAAGCGCGACCTAGCATACTCGGACGTCTGTAGCCCGCTCACTCATGAACGGGATCAGCAGCTGCGCGTCGGACGGGCCGTGCCCTTCCCCGTCCAACGGGTCCGCCTCTCTCGATCAGCCCGATCGCGCGACTGCCGAGCGGAGAGATCATGCGCGCGTCCGCTGGCTGCGGCTCGCTCCGTCAATCCCGGAGGTGGTTGCGGCGGTCATCGCGATCGCCACTCCGCTCGTATTCGGCCACACGTGGGTCTCGGCAGACGGCGACCCGGCACGTCATATCCGGGTGGGCGACAGCATTCTCAGGTCAGGTCTCTTCTATAGCGATCCGTTTTCCTTCACGAAGCCTGGGGCGCATTTCGTTCCGTATGAGTGGCTGAGCGAGGTCCTCTTCGCCCTCGCCAACCGTCTCGCGGGACTCCCGGGCGTTCTCGTCCTCACAGGTGCGGTACTCGGCGTGACCTACGCGATCGTGGCCCGCACCCTTCTGCGTCGCGGCGTCGGTCCGATCCTCACCGGGCTCACCCTGCTTTTCGCGCTTGCCCTCGGCAGCATGCACTGGCAAGCCCGCCCGCACATCTTCACGCTCCTTGGCGCGGCGGTCCTCATGGAGCTCATCGATCGCGCCCACAATCAAGTCAGCAGCATCTCACGTCGCGCGATCTGGTCAAACGCGTGGCCGGTCACGGCCCTCTTTGCCGCATGGGCGAATCTCCACGGTGGGTTCCTCTTCGGCCTCTGCATGCTGGCAGCCGTCGCAGTCGGAGACAGAGTGGAGATGCTCGCAACCGCCGGCACCGATCGGGACAGGTGGCGCGACACATTGATTCGGCACGCCACGATGCTTGGGGCGGCCGTCGTTGCCGTGCTGCTCACACCGAGCGGGTACACTCTGTATTCACATACGATCGGCTATCTACGGGACACGTATCTTGTGAATAACACGCAGGAATACTTGTCGCCCGACTTTCATTTCCTGCGACTCCATCTGATCGCGATCGTCGTCGTCGTCGCCGTGCTTGCGGCAGTGCCGCGGCGCCCTCGGTATCCAACAATCGCACTGATCTCCCTTACCCTCGCTTTCGCCCTACTCGCAGTCCGCAATCTGCCGCTCTTTGGGATCGTGGCTTTTCCGCTCGCTGCGGCCGCTGTGGCGCCAGCGCTTGCCGTCTGGGCGCCTCTTCGAATGATCCGATGGGAGCGGCCAGTCAGCCGGCGGTGGATGCGCCTGACGCTACCGTGGCCGCTCGTCGCCGTGGCGGGGATGGCCGGAGTCGCTGGAGTTTCCAGCCGCGCCGCCACCAGCCGGCCGGATGTTACCCGGCACATTACACCGCTTCCCCAGACCTTCAACCCGTCCGTCTTCCCGGTGCGCGCCGTGCGAGCGGCCCGAGCCGCGCACCTGACCGGTAGAATCTTTGCCGAATTCCCGTGGGGTGGATATCTCCTGTTCGCGTGGCCGGAGCAGCGCGTCTTCATTGACGGCCAGACCGATTTTTATGGAGACTCCATTATGCGGGAGTACGTGGAGATCCACCAGCTGAACCCAGGCTGGCGTACCAAGCTCGCCGCCTGGCGAATCGACCTCGCACTGCTGATCACCGAGTCGCCCCTCGCGGACGCTCTGGCGCACGAGCCTGGATGGCGGATCCTGTATTGCGATTCGACGGCGGTTTTGTTCACTCGTGGCCAAGCACGCGGTGCAACGCTGGATCCCATGACGTTGCTGACCCGGGATTGCCTATCACCGCAGGGGTTGCCGTTGTCCAACCTAATCCGAGTGGGCACGCCAGAGCCTTCCTCTCGTCCAACTGCAAGTCCCTGAGGTCAGCATGGCCGCCACAAATATGAGCGGCACCCGCGCGGCGTGGGCGCGCCTTCGCCCGTCGATCCCTCAAGCGGTTGGCGCGATTCTCATCGCGCTGATGCCGCTCGCCTATGGGAGACGCTGGCTCGCCATGGATGGCGATCCGGCCCGCCACATTCGCGTCGGCGAGACGATCCTGCGATCGGGAATCTTTCACCACGACCCTTTCTCCTTCACGAAAGCGGGGGCGTATTTCGTTCCATACGAATGGCTCAGTGAAGTGCTCGCGGCGCTGAGCGTTCGAGCGGCCGGCCTCCCCGGGCTCCTCGTGCTCACCGGCGCGATCCTCGGGCTGACGTACGCCATCGTCACGTACACGCTGCTCCGGCGAGGAGTGCGTCCCCTCCATGCCGCGGTCGTTCTCCTGCTCGTGATGGCGATCGGCATCGTCCATTGGCAGGCGCGCCCGCATGTTGTCACTCTATTGGGTGCCGCCGTGCTGATGGCGCTGATCGATCGCGCCTCCCGGCTCGGCACGGATGGTCCGCGCCGCTCGGCCTGGGCGTCCGCGTGGCCCATGCTCCCGGTGTTCGCATTGTGGGCCAATCTGCACGGGGGATTCCTCTACGGCCTCGCCGTACTCGCGGCCGTCGTCGTCGGTGACCGCCTCGAGATGCTGAATGCCGCTGGCGGCGACCGCGACGCCTGGCGGGGAAAGCTGATCCGGCACGCCGCCATGCTCGGCGTGGCCGCGCTCGCATCCCTCATGACCCCGAACGGTCCCCACCTGTACAGCTACACGCTCAGAACCCTGCGTGACGCCTACCTGATCGACCACACCTTTGAATTCATGTCGCCGGACTTCCACACGTTGCGCTTCGCGCTCATCGCGATCGTGCTCGTGGTCATCGGGCTCGCGCTGGTCCCGCGGCGACCTCGCTTCCCGACACTGGCGCTCGCGGGTCTCAGCCTTGGAGCCGCCTTAATGTCGGTCCGGAACCTGCCGCTCCTCGGCATTGTCGTTCTGCCGCTCATCGCGGAGGAGCTGGAGCCGGTGCTGCCGCGGTGGGCGCACCATACGCCACAGGGTAACCGCGGGCCCGTTAACGTCGGGCGGCTCGGATTCCTCTGGCCCGTGATCATCACAATCCTGATGTTCTGGCTTGGCCGCATCAGCGAGCAGTCCGGACCCGCGCCGCGAGGGCTGACGGCCCTCCTCCACAGGCGTCTCCCGACGGAATTCGACAGCACGGCCTTCCCCGTCCGGGCCGTCCGCGCGGCGCGCGCCGCCGGTGTGAGCGGGCGTATCTTCCATTCATTTACGTGGGGCGGATACCTCCTCTACGCCTGGCCCGAGCAGCGCGTATTCATCGATGGCCAGACGGACTTCTACGGCGATTCGATCACGCGCGAATACAGCGCAATCACCGGTCTTGACCCGGGCTGGCGTGGCAAGCTCGCCGCGTGGCGGATCGATCTCGTGCTCATGGAGACCCGGTCGCCGCTCGCCGAGGCGCTCGTCCATGACGCGGGCTGGCGGCCGATATTTTGCGATTCGACCGCGGTTTTCGTCGCTCGCGATTCGATGCGCGGGCCGGCGCTGGATCGGTGGTCGTCGCTGGCGAATGGGTGCGCCTCACTGCCGATATCCCCGCTTCCCGCTGGTGTGGCCGAAGCCGGCGCGAGCCGGTCACCGTAGGCATTCGCCCCAGCGTCCGCCACAGGATGCCGCGCATCCCGTCCAATCACGCGCGGCGACCGACCGCCAGCAGTGAGCTCCCGAACGGCAAGTGAAGGGGGGAGACGAGCGCGTACTCGAGCCGCGACATGGCGTACAGCGCGGCATTGACCGGTGCGGGCGGAACGGATGGGGGCGCTGGCCGAGAACGCACGACCCTCTCGATACCGCGCTGTGCGAGCTTGGGCGCGAATGTCCAGTGAAAGAAATACTCCATGTGACTCAAGCGCATGCCCGCCGCGGCCGCGAGCGCGCACAGCGTCCGCTTCGTGTAGCGCGTGCGGTGATTATTGAGATCGTCGTGCGTCGTCCAGAGCAGCCGAAACGCGGGGACCGTCGCCAGAACGACGCCGTCGGTGTCGAGCAATGCTGCCGCATGGCGCAGCGCGGCGATGGGGTCATCCAGATGCTCGAGAACGTCGAGCATGAGAATGAGGCGAAATTGGTGGCCCGGCTGGTACCGACCGTCGAACGGCCCGATGAAGATGCGCTCGCGGTGACCCGACGTATCGCCCACCAGCTCCGCAGCCGGCTCGACGCCCTCGACATCCCCGAACTCGGCCAGTCGCGCGAAGAACAATCCGTCGCCACACCCGACGTTGAGTATGCGCCCCCAGCCACCGGTCGGTTGCAGGTGGCGGATGGTGTCAACGATCACGTCCTCGCGCGCGCGCCACCACCAATGCCGTTCGTAGAGGTCGCGATACCGGCGGCCATACTCCGGATCCACTTTGGCCTACTCCGGGGTAGCGGCCCGGCCGGGCGCCGGCTGCGACACGGGCCACGATGTGGGCCGCAGGACAGGGGCGGCCTGCCGCGTCACAGAGCCCACGACGTAGAGCGGGCGTGCTTTGACCTCCTCGTACACGCGGCCAACGTACTCGCCGATGATACCGAGAAAGCAGAGATTCACGCCGGCGAGAAATGTCATGACCACGATCGTCGCCGTGAATCCGACGGGGGATCGGTGCAGCACCAGCCGCACGTACACGGCATAGGCCGAGAAAAGGCTGGCCCCGATGATCGCGAACGAGCCGACGACGGCCGCGGCGCGCAGCGGGACGATCGAAAAGGAGAAGATGCCGTCGGCCGCAAGCTTGAGCAGCTTGAGCGAGCTGTATTTGCTGTCGCCCGCGAAGCGCTCGGCGCGGTCGACCTGTACGCCGATTTGCCGGAAACCCACCCACGTCCTGAGCCCGCGGAGATAGCGATGGTGCTCGGGAGCTCGGCGTAAATGGTCGATAACGCGCCGCGAGAGAAGGCCGAAGTCGCCGGCATCGACGGGCAGGCGGATATTGGCCAGGATCAGCAGGAGCCGATAGAACAGGAAGTAGGAGAGTCGGAGGTACCAGGATTCCTTCCGCCGGACGCGCTGCGCATACACGACGTCGTACCCCTGCGCGTGCCATTCGAGAAAAACGGGAATCGCCTCGGGCGCGTCCTGCAGATCGCCGTCCATGAGCACCGTGACATCGCCGGACACGTGGTCGAGCGCCGCGGTCAGCGCCGCCTGGTGCCCGAAGTTTCGTGACAGCGACACGACGACCAGCGTCGCGTGGAGCGGCTCCGCGGCCTGCAGCAGCGGCAGCGTCTTGTCGGTACTACCATCGTCGACGATGACGATCTCGTGCGGCCCGGCGGGGCACGTGCCCAGGACCGCATCCACCCGCGCGAGCAGCTCCGGGATGATGAGCTCCTCGTTGTAGACCGGGATCGCTACCGAAACGCGGGGCGGTGACACGACGGATTCAGGCACCTCGAGAGTAATCAATCGCGGCCCCTTCCCTCACGTATATCTCGATCGAAGTGGCTTGGCGTACCCGTGCCAAGACCGTCCGGACTCGAGATCCGCAGGCGCTGCGGCGGAATCGCCTATGCTATGGCCAGTGTCGCAGCTGGTCCCACGCACCGGCAAACATATACTTGACGCGGCCACTGGCCGAAGGATACCCTCGGAGCCATGGCGTCAGCGTTGCTTCTCAGGGGCCTTCAGGGATCGACAGACAAGACGGTAGACTGGCTACAGCACCAAGCACGGCACCATTGGCTCGCCCTCGCCCTATGGATCGCGTTCTGGGCCGCCATCGTGCTCCTCCTCACGTATCGCGAGGCGCGGCTCAGGAACATGAAAATGCTCCTGCCGCGCTCGGCCCAGGACCCTCTTCCTCCCTCTCCTGGACAACATGCTGGCGGTGGTCACCTCCCGCTCAGCCGTCCAAACCAGCCTATGCCCAACCTCGATCGGGACCTCGCCTCAGGCGAGACACTCGTCTATCGGACGGGACTGCATTGGATCGTGCTCGTGTCGCCGACGATCGCCGGCACGGCCATCATCGTCGCGGGCATGGCACTCATGGCGCGGACGCCGAGCGGCATCCACCGCGTCAGCAGCCTGCCGATCGACTCGGGATGGCTGGGGATCCTCGTCATCATCGTCGGTGTGCTCGTGATCGGCTTCGGTATCCTCCGGCGCGAATCAACGCAGCTTACAGTCACGAACGGCAGGGTGACAGTGGTCACCGGTGTCGTGAGTCGCCGCACGCTCGAGATCCTGCTGCCGCAGGTCGAGAGCATCGAAGTCGACCAGGGGCTCTTTGGTCAGCTGCTCGGATTCGGCAGCATCGTCGTGCGCGGCACGGGCGGCACACCGGAGCCACTGGCCCTCATCGCGGACCCGGTCGAGTTCAAGCGACAGGTGCAGGAGCAGACCGGAGGGCAGCACCTCGAGGGCACGGCCGGCTAATCGATCGGGCTCTCTGCCGCCTGCGCCGGCTCTGGCGGCGGGATGAGGGGCGGCAGACGCGCCGCGCGACGCCAAGCCCGCCGGAATTCGTTGATCGCCAGAGCGACCCGCACGACCGCCAGGAGAAACAGCGTCGCGAAACTGAGGGCCAGGAGTACCACGGCTTTGTCGTGCAGTTCTCTGCTCCGCAGGTAGACCCGACAACTCTACGTATGCCGGGATGACGGAACCGTGAAGATCGTGTGACGGATGTGTCATGTAGCACGGCGTGATGCCGGTCTGCACCACCTGCGTCGCGGTCCGTCAGGCAAGGGATGCCTGGTCCGCTGCCGACCCCAGCCACGCTATCATTCCCGCCGTGCCGGTCTCAGCCCGTCATCGGGCCTTCCTCCTGCTCCTACCCGTGGCCATCCGGGCGGTCGCGGCCTGCCGCGACACGCCCGCCGCATTCGGCGCGACGGCCGCGACGGCCCGAGTAAACGCCGACGACGTCACGACGGCCCTCGAAGAACGCTTCACGCGCGTCGAACGCCCGAGCGCGCTCGCCGACGCCCTCCAGCGCATCACCCGCTCGCCGTTCGCGGCGGCGAAGCTGTACGATGACTCCACACTGTGGACCGCCACGCTACCCGATGGGGAGCGCGTTCTCGTCGTCGCCGGCAGCTACGCCGGCGATCACTACCTCTTTACGCCCCGTGCCGACGCCCCCCCGCCCGATCGGCTCGGCGACTCTCGGCACGAAATGCGCCTCGCGCGCATTTCCAGCGGAATATTCGAGTGGAACACATCGGTGGCCAACGCGATCGGCCCTATGACCGCCGACGACGTCGCCCGGCTTCTGGCGTCGCTGCTCGCCGCCGGAGCGCGCGAGGATGAGGCGACCCTCCGCGCCGACGTCGCGACGGCCTTTCCCCGCACATTGGCCGCGCTCGGCCGGTTCCTGTCGCTCGACTCGCTCGAGCACACCGCGCTCGAGGACGGCACCGCCCAGGTCCATATCGTCGTGACGATGCATCCCGGCCAGATCAAACCGCTCTATCCCGATTACGCCGGCTACCTCGATCGCTACATCACGCGCGTCCGCGGCCACGCCACCGTGCTCGATCCGCTCGGCACGCCCTGGATCGAGGCCGAGATCGATCACGCGACGTACTCCCTCAGTCTGCGCGCCACGCGCGACGGACATTTCGCGCCGCTCACAGGGCCGCCACACGCGATCCCCGATTCCCTCCTCGTCCACGCCGCCGTCTCGACCCGGATTTCGCTTTTCAACGTCGGCTTCACCGACCTCGTCGCCCCGCTCCTCCTCGTCGAGGCGCCCCACGAGCGCGCATGGAGCCTCCACTTCCGGCAGGAGCCGCACTGGCATTTCCCGCTCGCCGTCGATCACCTCATCAAATCGCCGCTCCGCCGCCCATTCGCCGACGCGGGCGCGGCATTCCGCATTGGCGTCACCGATAGCACCGGACGGCAGACACGCCTGGCGCGCGAGACCCACCTCATTGTCCAGGAAAGCGCGATCATGCGCTGGATCGGCGGCCTCGCGGGGAACGCGATCGGCGCGTATTCCGGCCCCGTGCAACAGGAAGGGGACGCCGTCCTCGCCGAGACCTTCGCCGCCCTGCGCGACGACCTCGCCCGGTGAGCCCGGACGACCCCCGCGCAGCGACCGAGGGCCGGCCACAAATGAAAAACGCCGGGGCGACCGCCCACAGCGTCAATCCGGGTGTGCCACGCGCGCCGTCATTGGAACTCTCCGTCCTACCGAACGGCGGCGGGCAAATTGCCCTACAATTTATGTCGCACCGGCAAAGCTAATCGATTGATGGAGCTGAGGGGAGTCGAACCCCTGACCTCTGCAGTGCGATTGCAGCGCTCTCCCAACTGAGCTACAGCCCCCCAGCGCTGCATTCAACGTAGAGACCACCGGGGTGAAGTCAAGGTAACATCCGCACCGTAACGACGACGGCGCGACCACGTAACGGGTCTGCCACACGGAGCCCGATCGCTGCCATCCAGCGGCGACTCCTCTCCGGCATGGAGGACGACGCCTCTTCCGTCCCCCATGCGCACCCGCGCCGCCATCGACGATCAGATCCCCTGAGCGCTACGGTCGCGCGGACGCACTCTCATCGTCGCGCGCCGACCGCGTGGAACGGCTCATGTCGTCGAGGCCCTGCTCACCGCTGCCATTCCCCATATCGCTCACCTGCCGGCGATTCCGCGCATTCGCGCTCCGCGCACCACCCCCATCCCGCCCAATCGCCGCCATGTGCTCGCGGTCCTTGCTCACCGCCTCCCCGCCTTTCCGCCCCGCGGCACGGGCTTCATCAGCTGTCCATTCATGTGCCGTTCCCTTGGCGTGCGCCGCGCGACCACCCTTGCTCGCGATCTCGCGCTGCCGCTCGCGGTCCATCGACGCGAAGCCCCGCGACGGCGTTCGTCGTAACGTGTTCTGCGTAACGTTCTCGATCGGTGTGCTCGGCCATCAGTCATTTCTCCCCTTCGTCGCCCGGGTTGGCGTGTCGACCACAGATGCGCATCCCCCTCCTTTTCCCTTTGTGTGGCAATTTCGAGACCAATCATACTGCAGACCGATCCGGTGCGCGAGGAGCACCCTATATTCCGCCCGCATGTCGCTCGCCCTTCGCTTCCTGGGGACCGCGGCGTCGCGACCGACCGTCGAGCGCAACGTGGCCGGAATCGCCGTCATCCGCGAGGGCGAAACGCTGCTCATCGACTGCGGCGAGGGCACCCAGCGCCAGATGCTGCGATACGGAATCTCGTTCGCCCTCGGCGACATCTTCTTCACTCACCTCCACACGGACCACGTCCTCGGGGCCATAGGTCTCATCCGCACGCTGCAACTCCAGGGCCGCACGGATCCCTTGCGGATTTGGGGCCCGAGAGGGGCGGCGCGGTTCCTGCAGCGCATCGACGCGTTCGGCGAGCGCCTCGGCTTTGCCATCGAGATGACCGAAGTGGAATCCGGCAGCCCGATCGAACGTTCCGGATACGCGATCGTGCCCTTCCCGGTGGCCCATCACGGCGCGGCGGCCGTCGGATACGCGCTCGTGGAGGCGACGCGGCTTGGACGCTTCCACCCCGACCACGCGCGCGCGCTCGGCGTTCCCGAAGGGCCGCTTTGGGGGGCCTTGCACCGGGGACAGTCGGTGACGCTCCCGGATGGCCGGGTGATCGACTCCGCCGCGCTCGTCGGGCCGACGCGCGCGGGACGGCGCATCGTCATCACCGGAGACACGCGTCCGTGCGATGCGACCGTGGAGGCGGCGCGCGACGCCGATCTCCTCGTTCACGAAGCCACGTTCGCCGAAGAAGAAGCGGCACGCGCCATCGAGACCGGGCACTCGACCGCGCGCGAAGCGGCGGAAGTCGCCGCGCGCGCCGGCGTCCGTCGCCTCGTTCTGACGCACCTGTCGGCGCGCTACTCCCGGGATACCGTCGATCTCGAGCGCGAAGCACGTGCCGTGTTCCCCAATACGGCGGTAGCGCGCGACGGCCAGGAGATCGAGGTTTCCTTTCCCGACGAGCCGCCCGGCGAGCTCAGTGAATCCCCTCCGCATGCCGTTCCTCGAGCCGGCGGCGCCGACGCTCCTGCGCCGCGGCGTGCCGACGCATCTCCTCAGGGGTCTCGGGGATGAGGCGCGGCACGTCGACGGGACGCCCGTTCCGGTCGATCGCCACGAAAGTCAGATAACACGAGTTCGTGTGCCGGCGGCGCCCCGTGACCAGGTCCTCCGCCTCGACTCGCACGCCGACTTCCATCGACGTCCGGCCGACGAAGTTGACGCTCGCTTTCATGATCACGAGGTCGCCGACGTGGATCGGCTCGCGGAAGTCCACGCGATCGATCGATGCGGTCACGCACGAGGTCCGCGCATGGCGAATCGCGGATATCGCCGCGTTCTGATCCATCATCCCGAGCATCACACCGCCAAATACGTGACCCATGAGGTTCGCGTGCTGCGGCATCATGAGCTCGGACGATTCGTGCTGGGACTCGCGCACGGTGCGCGCGGTCGCGCGCGCTGAATCCGTCACGGGCCCGGCACGCGTGTCGTCCGGCCGGGTCGCAACCCACGCGGCGCCCGCCGCGCGCGCGGTCCGCGATGCTGGCGCGCGGGCCCCGCCCGCGCAAACCGGATCATGGCGCGCGCCGGACGAGCGCGTCGAGTCGCCGCGCGTGCGTCGTCCGAATAGAGCGCCGACTCATCGAAGGCTCGCACCAGCGCGCGACGCATCGCGGGGTCGAACGACGGGTTATCGAGCCAATACACACGGCGCAGTGGCGTCGGCAGACGACCGATCGGCCACTCGCGGCGCGTCGCATCGACGAGCACGAGCCGCGCCATCCCGGCGCTGTCGTACCGCGCAACGAGGACGTTCCGCGCGTGCGGCCACACATCAGCAGTCGAATCCGGCCCGCGTCCGAGGGCCGGCAACAGAGGACGCTCGTCGAGCCACCAGTCGGGCGCGGGTGCCCGCATCGGCGGCAGGCCGAGCGATCGTCCTCCCTGCGTCCCGCGCCCGGGAACGAAAAAGGCCACCGCGGGCTCGCGATCGATGTCGGTCAGGAAAAAGCTGCCAGGATCGAAGGCGAAGTCGGCCAGCGACTTCCCGGCAAGGCGCGCCCGGTCGTCCGACTGCGATTCCCGAACGTGTACCGAATCGAGGGCTGCCTGGTACGCGCTCCGGCCCAGCGCGAGAACGCTGTCGCCCCCGCGCACGCCAAAGATCGCCCGAACGGTGGCGCTGTGCCCTGATCGCAGGTCGACTACGCCACGGCGGACCTCCTCCCCCGAGTCCGACGAGTCCGGCGCGCCGCGCCCCGCGCGCGCGCCATGATACTCGAACGAGAGGTACGGGCCGTACGCGTTGAGGATGTCGACATCACTCGTGACCGACATCGACGGATTGTCCGCCACATCCTCATCGGAATCCAGCGGCGCCTCGTTGGGGTGCGTCGCCGCGTACGCCTTGGCCGCCAGCGCGACCGCCGTGTCTTCCACGACTACCACCGAATCGCCACGCTCGAGGTCGCGCCGATACACGCGCTGCCCCGTGAACACCGCATCGTAGTACGAGCGGTCATCGTCGGTCACGTACAGCTCGTAAAACCGCCCCCCGAAGCGGGCGAGGATGAGTGGCGACCCGCGCACCCGCACACCCCGCGGGCCGGTCGTGACCCAAAACGTGGAATCGCCCGCCGCGATGAGGAAATCGGTCGCGGGGGCAGGGCCGGCGGCGGCGGCGGCCATCCTCGTGTCGTGGGCGCGCCACGTCTCCGGCCCGGCGCGCGTGCAGGCCGACGCGCCCGCGACCCACACCGCGAAAGGAGCGGCCCCGGCGATCGCCGAGCGAACGTGACCCATTGACGCGGAATATAGTCTTCGCTGCATGCGAATCCTTGCCGCCGCCGCGCTCGCGGCCGGCATCCTCGCCGTCCCCGCGGCGGCCGGACACGCCCGACCCGCCGTCCTCGGCGCGCGCGTGCAGCAGCCAGCTGATCCGCCTCCGATACGCGGACTGTACGTGAACCGCTTCGCGGCGCAGAGCCCGAAGAAGATGCGATCCCTCATCGCCCTCGCCGACACGACCGAGATCAACGCGTTCGTCATCGACATCAAGGACGAGTTCGGCATCAATTATCAATCCCGCGACACCCTCGTCCGGCGCAACGCCGGGCGCGCCGGGTGGATCCCCGATCTGCAGGCCCTGCTCGACACTCTCCACGCCCACCATATCAGCGCGATCGCTCGCATCGTCGTCTTCAAGGACTCCGTCGCCGCCCGCGCCAACCCGGAGTGGACCATCCGCATGGCGGACGGCAGTCCCTGGCGTGACAAGAAGCGGCTCACGTGGGTGAACCCGTATGCACACGACCTCTGGGAATACGACTTCCGCGTGGCCGAGGAGGCAGCCAGCGCCGGCTTCGACGAGATCCAGTTCGACTACATCCGTTTTCCCGAGCCGTACAAGAGCCTCCCGACGCAAATCTTCCCCGGCGCCGGCGACGAGGCGAAGTCGGACGTCCTCGCGGATTTCCTGACGGCGGCGCATCGCCGGCTCGCCACACTCGGCGTGCGGACGACGGCGGACGTGTTCGGCCTCGTGACCTCGATCGCGGGCGCGCTCGAGATCGGGCAGCAATGGGAGCACGTGGCGTCCTCGGTCGACGTCGTGCTGCCCATGGTCTACCCGTCGCACTACGCTCCGGGGTCGTTCGGATTGCCGCACCCGAACGCCGAGCCGTACAAGGTCGTCTTCGCCGCGGTGAGCGCCGCGCGCCGTCGCGACGAGAAGCTCGGCCTCACGGGCAACCACGTCCGACCCTACCTGCAAGCGTTCACACTGGGGCATCCGGCGTACGGGCCGGCCGAGGTGCGCGCGGAGAAGCAGGCCGTGTACGATGCCGGGTACCAGGGCTGGGTGCTCTGGAATCCGGGATCGCGCTACGATGCGATCGCGGGCGCGCTCGATCGCGACAAGCCGCGCGCGGCGCCGGCGGCCCCGGCGGCCCCGGCGGCGCCGGCGCAGCCCACGCCCGGCTAGCCGGGCCCGGTCGGCGGCGCGCCGTCGAGGGATACCCGCGGCGTGCCGAAGATCGCAACCGCCGATCCACCGAGGGCGATGAGCGCGAACGCAAACCACTGGATCGCATAACTCTGATGCGGGCCCTCATCGAGCGGCGGCGGGGGTAGGCGCGCGGGAACGTGCGGCGCGTGGAGCGCGGTGTCCCCGCCCAGGACGACGTAGAACGGGGCAACCGGATACCCGGTGACGGCGGCGACCGCCGCCGGATCGATCCAGCGTAATTGGTCGCGCTGCCCGGGAGGGGGGAGCGCCGCGTTGCCGCGGCCCGGCGGCGGGAGCTCCTGGACATAGCCCACCGCGTCCACGGCGGCCGGCTCGCGCCACGCGGCGCGATCGACCGTCTCCGCGTCGGGCGCGTACACCCACCCCCGGTCCACGAGGACGCCGGTATCGCGCCCGGGGACGCGGAGAGGCGTCAGCAGCTGCACCCCGGGCGCACCCTCGCGGATCCGATTGATGAACACGATCTCGTGATCGAAGTCGAACGTCCCTGCTACACGCACGGTGCGGTATCGCGCGAGGCTCGTGTCACGCGGGAGGGCGGCCAGGGTGACCGCGGGCTCGCCCAGGCGCGCGATCACGAGCGCGTTGCGCGCGCGACGCTGCTCGAGGCGGCGCACCTGCCACACGCCGAGCCGGACGAACAGCGCGGCCATGCAGACGGACGCCACGAGGAAGAGCAGATCCCGCCCGCCCAGCCGGCGCCGGGGCGTCGTCCTCACGGTTGCCTCACCGGTAGGTCTCGAAGAAGCCCGTGCCGTCCCCGGCGATCGGCGACCCGCCCACCCGGCCGCTCAGCTGCACTCTCCCCTGCATCTGCACGAAATACGGCCGGGCGAGCCGCCGCTCGGCCGATGCTCCCCCCCGGATGTCGCCCCGGCCACGCGTATCGGTGGCGATCGCGTCGTCGACCGTGAGATCGAGCCGCAGCGTATCGGCGTCGCGCACATCCCGCACCACCGCATGCGAGGGCACCCGCAGCATGCGGCCCCCCACACGGACGAGCCGATGATCGACGTAATCGATCCGCTCCGGGCGAAAGAGCGCGCGAAAGCCGAGAGAATCGACGAGGTAGACGAAGAGCGGTGACGCGGCCGCCGGGGAATCCGGTGCCTGCACGCGGCCGTAGAGGACGGCGTATTGCCCGGCACGCGCCGCCCCCCACTCCCAGGTCACGCCGCGCCACGTCCCCCAGTTGTGGTCGTGGTAGGCCTGCGCCCCGACGAAGCGCTCGCACACGCCGTCCACGCAAATGCGTCCCGTCGCGTCGGCGCGAAGTGCGGGGACGACGTATCCGCCCGGGGCGCCCGTATCGGCCGCGACCCCGGGGAAATACGCCCGCGGGGTCGGTGTCAGCACGAGGTCGACGTCGACGTGACCGGGACCAGCCTCCTCGCGCGCACGCGCGTGCAGCGCATACCGGCCGTCGCCGAGGACCCTGACGCCGCCCGTGCCCAGCTCGAGATCGGCGCGCGTCGTCGAGAGCCGAATCGCGGCCGGCGGCACCCGCGCGACGAAGCGTCGCGGCGCGCTGCCCGCTCCCTGCGTCGTGACGAGAATCTCCCCGCCCCAGCGGCCATCGGGTACCTCGCCGGCCACGATAAGTGAGATAAACGCCCACCGGCGCTGGTCCGCGGATACGACGTTGAAGTAGTGCCATTCGGCCCACGTCCGCCTGTCCGGGAGGCGGGGCGACGGCAGGTGAAAGTGATCGATGGCGTCCTCGAGCTCCGCCTGGGTCGGCGCGCTCCATCGCCGATCGCCCGCGTCGTCGGTCCATGCGCCGGAATCGAGCGCCGGCGCCGCGCCGACCGCCTGCGTCGCGGACGGGATCTCGCCGGTCGCGCGCACGGGATACGTCGTGCCTCCCGGCGCGGTGAGATAGACGAGCCGGCCCTCGATCTCCGGAGCGACCACGCGGACGTCCGGCGCGAGCCGCGGCCCCGCGAGCAGCTGGAGGTAGAGGAACCGCGCGTTCGCGATCGAGAAGAACAGACCCCCCAGTCCCCCGGTCTGCATGACCTCCACATCGATCCCGGACGGCAGCACCGTCAGATCGCCCCCGCCGATCAGGCGCTCGTCGGACGCCTGGCGCACCATCGCCTCTCCGATCGAGAGCAGGACGATCATGACGGCGACGCCGAACCCGAAGCCCAGAAAGAGGACCGCGGATCGCCACGGCTTGAAGCCGACGTTTCGGAGCGCGAGACGGAGGATCATGGCGCGGCGGGTGCGTCGTCGCGAACGATCCTGCCATCGCGCATGTGCAGGACGCGGCGCGCGGCGCGCGCCAGCGTCGCATCGTGCGTCACAACGGCGATCGTCGTGCCGTCCACGTTGAGACGCGCGAACAAATCGATGATCTCGGCGCCCGTCGCCGCATCGAGCTCGCCGGTGGGCTCGTCGGCGAGCAGCAGCGCCGGCCGATTGGCGAGCGCCCGCGCGATCGCGACACGCTGCTGTTCGCCGCCCGAGAGCTGCGCGGGGCGGTGATTCTCGCGGGCGACGATGCCGACGTACGAGAGCAGCTCCCGCGCCCGCGCCCGGCGCCTGCCCGCCGCGAGCCCCGCCTCGGCCATGGGCAGCTCGACGTTCTCTCGCGCCGAGAGCGCCGGCATGAGATAGAAGCGTTGAAAGACAAACCCCACGTGGCGCAACCGAAAGGCCGTCGCCTCCGAGTCGCGCAATGTCCCAACGTCGCGTCCGCGGAGCCGGACCGTCCCCCCCGTGGGGCGGTCGATCGCGCCCCAGACGTTGAGGAGGGTCGATTTGCCCGAGCCCGATGGGCCGACGACGGCGACGAACTCCCCCTCCGCCACATTGAGGTCGACGCCCTGCAACGCGTAAATCGTCTCCGCTCCCATCCGATACGCCCGGCGAACGTCCCGCATGGACAGCAAGGCTTCCCGGACCACCCCCGCGCTCACCCGACAGCCTCGCGGCGGAGCGCGCCGGCGATCGGGCGCGAGGCGGCGGTCCACGCGGGGTAGAGGCCGGCGAGCACCCCCGATCCCACGAGCAGCGCCGCCGTCGTCCAGCCGGCCGCGGGATCGAACACGAAGAAGCGAAAGCCCGCGGGCAGGTTCGGGAAATCGGACAGGATGCCGTTGAAGAAGTGCGCGGTGACGAGGCCGAGCCCGACTCCCACGAACGCGCCGCACACCGTGAGGGCCAGGGCCTCGACCGCGATCCATCGAATGACGTGTCGGCGGCTGACGCCCAGGGCACGCAGGACGGCAATCTCGCCCGCATGCTCCTGCACCGAGACGGTCACCAGCGTCGTCACCAGCAGGAACGCGACCACGAGGCTGATCCCCCCCAGCACGAGCGCGAGCTGGCGGAAATAGCCCATGCGCTCATCGACCTGGCGCAGAGCCGAGCCGATCGAGATCGCGGATACCCGCGGCATGGCCGTCTCGATCGACGTAGCGACACGCTCCGGATCGACGCCAGCGCGCACCCGCACCATGACGAGCGAAACGCGATCCGTCCGACCAGCGCCTTCCATGGCCTGCAGCGTGGCGAGCGGGAGGGCGATGACCGGCTGATCCGCGGGGGTGTAGAAGAATCGCCCCCGCCCGACCACGGCGAGGCGCTGGCGCCCGCTCACGGCCCGGAGCTGAGGATCGAAGCCCGTGGCCGCGTCGAGCGTATCCCCGATGTGCGTCGCGGCGAGTCGCGCGACGACGGCGTTGATGATCACCCGGTCGGGGCGATCGGGATCGCGGCCCGCCTCGAGCGCGTAATCCGCTTCGGCGGTCGGATCCACGCCGAGGGCGAAGCTCGTGACAGGAGGACCGGTCGGGCGCAGCAGGTGGAGCTGCGCACCCAGGACCGGGCTCGCGGCCACGATCGCCGGATCGGCGGCGAGGACCCGTAACACCTCGCTCGCCCCCGCGATCGTCGCGTCGTTGTCGAAGGGGAGCGTCCCTTTGGGGGTGACGCGGAGCTGATACCCACGAACGAGAAGCAGGGTGCGAAACGAGCTCCGCATCCCGGTCGACAGCATCACCATGTCGAGCAGCAGCGCGCCCGCCACCGCCACACCGGCGATCGCGAGCGCCGTGCGCAGGCGGTGCCGGCCGAGGGGCAGCAGGAGGCCGCCGGTCATCGCCCGAAGAGAGCGAGGGGGGGAATCGCCACGAGTCGGATCGCGGCCAGGGCTCCGGCACCAATGCCGAGCAGACAGGAGAGCGAGACCGCGAGCGCGACGATCCCGGGGGTGACGAGCGCGAAGGTGAGCGGGGTGTGATACACCGCCTGATAATGCCAGTCGACGGCCCGGGCGCCGACGCATCCGACCAGGATGCCCACGGCGCTGCCCACGAGCGCGACGATCGCGGCCTCGAGGACGATCGTACAGACGACCGTACGGCCCGAGATGCCCATGAGCCGGAGGGCGGCCACGTCGCGCCGCCGCTCTTCGACCTTGAGCAACAAGAGGCACAGCAGGAACACGGCACTCGCGACGACCGTGATGACGGCGATCGCGCGGTGGAATCGGCGCACGACCTGAAAGGTCCGCGAGGTGCCGACGGCGATATCGGCCGAGCGATAGGCACGAAACCCGAACGCGGCGGCATTGATCGACCCGCGCACTCTCTCCGCGGCGGCACCCCCCGCCGTCCGGATGGCGAACCGGTCGACGCGATCGCCATACGCGGCAAGGGCCTGGAGCGCATCGAGGTGCATCCGGATGCGGTACGCGGGATGGGCGATCTCGGACGGGTCGGCCCGCGGTGCGACGATCGCGGCCACGATGGCGGTGTCCCCGTTGCGGGCATCCGGCTGGGCGGTCAGGACGATGCGATCTCCGACCCGAAGATGGGCATCACGCGCAAGCCGCTCGTCGATCGCGAGCGTCCGCGGGGCGGCTCCCGCGCCGCCCAGTGGCATCGTCACGCCGACCCGATGATCATTGAGGGGTGTCGCGAAGGATGTGGCACGTGCGTATCCGGACCCGACGAGGACAGGAATGACGCAGAGGAGTGGAAAGGATCTCATCGACGCGGCGAAGAGTCGCATCAGGGAGGTCTCGGTCAGCGATGTGCAGGCGATGCAGGCGCGGGGTGAACCGGCCGTGTACGTCGACGTGCGCGAGCCCAACGAATGGAATCTCGGCCGCCTGCCGCAAGCTATCCTGATCCCGCGCGGAACGCTGGAGACGGTGGTGGAGCAGCGCGTGCCCCGTGACGCCACCGTCGTGCTGTATTGCGCGCGTGGCAACCGGTCGGCGCTCGCGGCGGATACGCTGCAGCACATGGGATACGACAAGGTTGTGTCGATGGCGGGGGGATTCGGCGCGTGGGTCGACGCCGGCGGCCCGGTCCAGGGGTGACGCGGTGCGCAAGAGCCTGATCCGACACGGGCCCGGGTGGTCACCGTCGCGGCGATAGGAGACGCGACGGTCACTCTCGCGCTCGTCCCCCACGTCTCGGATCTCCGCACCACGAGTGCACGGCGGTCACGGCTCGAGCTGGCCTCTAGCCATGGGCGGCCCTCGTGCGGTGGTTGCCCAAGCTCTAGTGCCTTTAGTCTCGGCTAAGTTAGGTTTTGCGCATGGAACCTGTGCGTGATCGGCGCGAGCTAATTCTACCACCTCGGGCGCGCGGAGCAGGGCCGGCCCAGACGGGCGGTCAAGACGACATCGTCATCACGCACGAAGATGTCGATCGCGCGCACGACCGGGCACGCGTGCAGTCCGCTCGCCGGCGGGGCGGGCCCTCCTCACGGTGGCGCCTGTTGTGGCTGCTGGTCGGGCCGGGCGTCCTCGTCATGTTGGGCGAGAACGACGGGCCCAGCATGCTGTCCTATGCGGCCACAGGCGCGCGGTTCGGGATCGGCTTCTTTCTCCCCTTCATCGTCCTGACGTTCGTAATGGCCGTGGTTGTGCAGGAGATGACGGTCCGCCTCGCGGCGGTTACGCACCGCGGCCACGCGGAGCTGATCTTTGAGCGTTTTGGACCCTTCTGGGGTTGGTTCTCGATGATCGACTTGGGCATCGGGAACTTCCTGACGCTGATCACGGAATTCATCGCCATACGCGCAGGGCTGGGCTTCTTTGGTGTGCCGCCGTGGGCCGCCGTGCTCGCGGCCCTCGTGCTGTTGTACACGGCGCTCTTGACGCACCGGTATTGGACGTGGGAGCGGATCACGCTTGCCATCGCTGCTTGCAACCTAGTGTTCATCCCGGTTGCCCTCTTGTCGCATCCCGACTGGCATGCTGTCGGTCACGCGTTCGCAACATGGAAGCCGCTCCCAGGCGGCCTAAACAAAGACACCCTGCTGATCCTGTTGGCCGATATTGGTGCGACCGTGACACCCTGGATGCTGTTCTTTCAACAGAGCGCGACCGTGGACAAGGGACTGACGAAGCGCGACGTCGGCTTCGGACACTTCGACACCGTTCTTGGGGCTGCATTGGCAGCGGCGGCCGCTGTTGCGACGGTCATCGCGACGACCCCGCTGTTCACGCACCACATGACCGCTGAGACCTTCCAGGCAGGAGAGTTTGCGCAGGCTCTTCAGCCGCTCATCGGCCGCTTTGGTTCGTCGCTCTTCGCCCTCGGCATGGTGGAGGCGGGCCTAGTGGCGACGGTGACGATCTCGATCTCATCTGCGTATGCCTACGGCGAGGTGACTGGCAAGCCGCACAGCCTCAACTTGCCGATAGGCCAGGGCAAGGCCTTCTACTCGGTGCTGTTTCTATGTTCCGCCCTCGCAGCGGCACTTGTGCTGATACCAGGCCTACCACTTGTGTTCGTCGTTCTCGTCGTGAACGTCATAGCCGTGCTGGCCATGGCGCCAGCCCTCGCATTCCTCTTCATGCTCGCGAACGACAAGGAGCTAATGGGCGACGCCGTCAGTCCGCGCTGGGCAAACGTGCTCGCCATGGCTGTGGTGATCTTTCTGACGACTGCCGGCGTACTCTTTGGCGTCAGCGTGATTGCACCGAACATTTTCGCCGGTGTGGGCGGGAAGTAGCGGAGAAAGCGATGCCTGACAGACACGCAGCGACACAAAGCTCCATCCCGTCCTCGGACCAAGCTCTTGTTCTCTCGGCGCTCGAGCGCGACCAGCTCGCCGAGGCGAAAAAGCAGCACATTCCCCAACGTCAGCTCAAGGGAGTCGAAATCCTCGTTCTCTCGGTGCTGCGCATCTATTTATTGTTTATGATGGCCGTGGTTCTCTATCAGGTGTGGACTGCCGTACACTGATGCATCCTGACTCGACTAATGCATCGTGACTCAACGTGCGGCGGTGTCCCAGCGCGGAGTTGACCGACGACGGACTTGAGGCCGATGCGATCCTCGCGAACGGCGACCCCGCGGACGAGCTCGCATCAATGGGATGGGGCGGCCGGCACCGGCGCCTTACCCGGGCCACTGCCGTCGGCCACTGCGGCGCCCGCGTTCCCTTTCCCGTCGTTGCACGCCGTGCCGACGGGAATGGGCTTGGCTCCTGGAAACGACTGGGTCTGACCTGCGCGTGGCCCTTGGGTGAATTTGCAGGTTGTGCTCACTTGCTGCCCACCCGGCACCGGAGCCGTGCCGGAGCCATTGGCGTCAGCCACAGCGGCGCCCGTACTCCCTTGCGCGTCCCGGCAGGGCGCACCCACGGGAATGGGCTTGGCCCCTGGGTACGACTGTGTCTGACCCGCTCGTGGCCCCTTAGTGAATTTGCAGGTTGTGCTCACTTGCCGCCCGGCTGGCACCGACCCCTTACTGGAACCGTTGGCGTCAGCCACAACGACACCCGTGCTCCCTTGACCATCCTTGCACGCCCCACCAACGGGAAGGGGCTTGGCCCCTGCGTACACCTGTGTTTGACCTGCTCGCGGCCCCTGAGTGAACTTGCACGTGGTGGAGAGCTGGGGCGATTGTGCGCTCAGGAGGTGCGAACCGAGTACCAAGAGACCAGCATAGAGCACAATGAAGCCGCGCACGGGGCAGTCCTCCGCGTTGAGTTGATATGACGCGCTCCCTGGAGCGTGCTCCCAGTTGAATCGCTGGTAGTGCCCAACGGCGAGACGGCCGCGCGAAGCAGCGGCATGCGATCCCTTAGATGCAACATAATGTCGTGCTGGGTCACGCATGCACGAACGCCCTGCGCAAACGCGTCGTGCGCTCGTGTGCCAGCTTTGATCTACTCCCCGCTCTGGCTCGAGGCCCGCACGCCGTGGCTATTTCGCGGCGACGCTCCCCGGCCGCGCCAAAGCCGGGGCCCGAACGCGCCCACCCGCTCGCGGTAGGACGCATACGCCGGAAAGGCTTCAGAGAGGACACGCTCCTCATATCGCAGTCGCAGATACGTGAGTGCGGCCCAACAGACGAGGACGATCACCAGCGCCAGGCTAGGGCGGACCAGGATCAATCCCAAACAATTGATCGCGTACGCCGCATAGATCGGGTGCCGTGCGACGGCGTACGGGCCGGATGTAACGAGCTCCCGGGCCACCGGCTCAAAGCTGAAGGAGCGGCGCACATACCAGAGCGGCCAGAGACCCAACACAAAGCTCATGAGAACCAGGAATCCGCCCGCAACTGAGAAGAGGGTCGGCAACCTGATGGCCCCCAGCTGCGCCGGGGTCCACTTCGCCGAGACGCGCAGGAATATCGCAACGATAAACGCTGACCCATACGCGATGAGTCGGGGCATGATCCCATTTAATCCCCGCTTCGCGCGTCCCCGAATGAGGAACGTGACGGCCACGCCGATATCGTGTAGAACTGGCAAGAGGACGACGACGCTGAGCCAGTTGGGCCCGGCAAGACTCCAGGCCGCCGTGGCGAGAATCGTTATGCACCCAACCCAATCCTGCCACGCGCGCGATGGGCGCGGCGTGGCCGATGTGAAGTTCATGGATAATAGGACGATGTGTGGTCCCCGAGGGCAAGCACCGCGGGCCCGAATATGCCCGATGACGGGTGCGTAAGCGCGATGACAGGGTCAGCCCGCACTAGCCGTATGGTGCGCCGTGCACACTGTTCGCTCCGCCGCCGTGGCGCTCACCGATGCCCGGTCGCCGCATGCCGTGCTGGAACTGGCCGTCGCGCTCGGATTCGCCGCGCCGGCCCGCGCGCTCGACGACGAGGCTCGCGGTAGCCTCGGACTCGATGCCCCCGGAACCATCGTCTCCGTCGCCCGGGGGCGCGGTCGGCTGCGCGCGATCCTGGTCACGATCGACCCCGGCTCGCCGCCGATTCGCGACGCGATCACCCGGCTCGCCCACGGCCTCGCCCGCCGTGCCCCGCACCTCGCGTGGCTGGCCGTGGTGGCCGAGCGGGACGACCGTCACATCGCGCTGGCCACGTGGTCCGTGGAGCGCACGCCGCCGCAGACCGCCGCACTCGTCGTCGACCGCACCTGCGTCCGGGACAGCGACGCCGAGACGCTGCGCGCCCTCTGCGGAGCGCTCGGTGACGTGGAGGAGAACGCCGAAGCGATTCATGCCCGATGGCTGACGATTCTGGGCCGCGACGGCCTGTCGATTCGCTTTTATCGGGCGCTCGAGCGCAGCGTGTCGCTCATGGCGGGGACGCTCGTCGCGCCCGAGTCGCCGGAGAGGGTCGGGGATGCCGACCGCCGATCGCTCGCCGTGCTGCACGCCTCCCGGCTGCTCTTCCTGGCTTTCCTCGAGGCCAAGGGATGGCTCGACGGCGACCCGGCGTTTCTCGCGCGCTCGTTCGCCCGGTGCGCCGGGGGAGCCGGCGAGTATCACCGCCGCGTTCTGCGCCCGCTGTTCTTCGGCACGCTCAACACGCCGCCTGCCAAGCGCGCCCCGGCGGCCCGCCGGTTCGGCCGCATTCCGTTCCTGAACGGAGGTTTGTTCGCGCGGACGCCGCTGGAGCGGCGGCACGGCGCCGCGTATTTCCCCGATGCGGCCATCGGACAGCTGTTCGGCAACTGCTTCGAGCGATATCGCTTCACCGCGCGCGAGGATGGACGCACGTGGACCGAGGCCGCGATCGATCCGGAGATGCTGGGGCGCGCGTTCGAGTCACTGATGGATGCGCGGGCGCGACGCTCGAGCGGCGCCTTCTACACTCCGCAGGCGCTGGTGGACCGCGTCACCGAATCGGCGCTGGTGCATACGCTCGGTGACCCACCGATGGCCGATGCCGTGAGGGCGCTTCTGCGCGGCGAGGCGGCGCCCGAGAGCGTCGCGCGCCCGGTGCGCTCGCGCGCGGCAACGCTTCGGATCCTGGATCCGGCGTGCGGCTCCGGAGCCCTGCTGGTCCGGGCACTCGAGCAGCTCGCCGACGTCCTCGCCCGCACCGGCGATCCGCGCCCGCGCAGCGCGATCCGACGCGACGTGCTCACACGCTCGATCTTCGGCGTCGATGTCAATCCCACCGCGGCGTGGCTGTGCGAGTTGAGGCTGTGGCTATCGGTCGTGATCGACAGCGACGAACCCGATCCGCTTCAGGTGACGCCGCTGCCGAATCTCGACCGGAATATCCGCGTCGGAGACGCACTGTCGGGCACCGCATTCGCCGCCGCCGAGGCCGCGGGCGGCGACATTGGCGCGGACACGCGGGCCGGGCGATCGATCGCGCTGCTGCGCGCCCGGTACGTGGGTGCGTCAGGCGCCCGAAAGCGAATCGTCGTCGAGCGGCTCGAACGCGCGGAGCGCGCGCAGGGGCTTGCGGTCGCCCGCCGCCACCTCGCGCACCTCGCGCTCGAGCGTCGCGAGGCACTCATCGCCTGCCGATCACCCGATCTCTTCGGCGCACCTGCTCCCATCCCGCGGCGAACGCGCATCCGGTTGCGCGAGCTCCGGCGGCTGGCCCAAGAGCTCCGGAGGCGCGTCCAGGCGCTCGAGCGCGGAGCCGCGCTGCCATTCGCCTTCGGCATGGGCTTCGCCGATGCCGCCGCGGAGGGCGGCTTCGATGCAGTCCTCGGCAACCCGCCCTGGGTCCGCCCGCACGCGCTGTCCGCCTCGCTCCGCGTGCGTTTGCGCACAACCTTCCAAGTGGCGAGAGACGCGGCATGGGCGCGCGGCGCCGCGGCCGCACAGGCCCGCGGCGGATTCGGTGGCCAGGTCGATCTCGCCGCACTCTTCGTCGAGCGCGGCCTTGCCCTCTGCCGCGTCGGGGGCGTGCTGGCGTTGCTGCTGCCGGCAAAGCTCTGGCGTTCCCTGGCCGGCGGCGGTGTCCGGCGGCTGCTCGCGACGGAATGCGAGCTCCTGGTCCTCGAGGACTGGTCGGAAGCCGAGCGCACGTTCGACCCAACCGTCTACCCGTCGCTCCTCGTGGGGCGGCACGTCACACCCGCGAGGCGGCCGGCCGCGCCAGACCACCCTTCATCGCGCGTTGGAGAACCTTGTCATGCCACAGCCACCCGGCCATCCCTCTTCGCCGTCGCCGTCGCTGACGGCCGCCGTGTACCGCGGCGCGCAGGAACATCGCTGGTCGATGCCCGCGGACGGGCTACCGCTGGACGCCTCGGCGGGCAGTCCCTGGCTCATCGTTCCACCTCCCGTGCGGGCGATCTTCGACGCGCTCGCCGATTGCGGAACGCCACTCGCGGCGAGTCCGTTCGGCGCGCCGCTCCTCGGTGTGAAATGCGGCTGCAATGACGCCTTTCTCGTCGTGCGGTGCCGCGAGGGACGCCCGGACATCGGGCGGCCCGTGGGGTCACGGGCACCGCGGCGCCCCAGGCGCGCGGCCCCAGACCCGGCGCACGACGACACCCCGGTAGTGCGCGTACGGGCGACCGGACGCGCCGCCGCATCCCGATACGGGAAGGTGGAGGCGGCGATGCTGCGGCCGCTCGTGCGCGGCGAGACGCTCGACCACTGGCGCACGGTCGCAGAGGAATGGATCGTCTGGACGCACGCCTCGGGGGACGCGGGCGGCGGCCCGCTCGCGGTGCTGCCGCCACATACTTCCGCGTGGCTCTCTCCGTGGCGACACCGACTTGCCACGCGGACGGACTGCCGAGGAGCGGAACCGTGGTGGGCGCTCTTTCGCACCGAGAGCGCCGACGCGGCGCGGGTGCGTGTGGTGTGGGCCGATTTCGGACGCGCGCCTCGGGCGACGGTCCTCCCCGCCGGCGATCCGACCGTGGCACTCAATACCTGTTACGTCGCACGTGCGCCCAGCCTCGCGGACGGCCACGCGCTGGCAGCCCTGCTCAACGGTCCCGTCGCCGCGGCGTGGCTCAACGTCCTGGCGGAGCCCGCTCAGGGAGGGTACCGCCGCTACCTCGGCTGGACCATCGCTCTGCTCCCTCTCCCGCGCGACTGGCCGCGCGCGCGAGCCCTGCTGGCCCCACTCGCCGAGCGCGCCCTCGCGGGCGCGCCGCTCCCGGAGGGGGAGCTGCGCCGCGCGGCGCTGGCCGCCTACGACCTCCCGCCCGAGGCCGTGCAGGCCCTGCTCGCGTGGGCCGCAGCGTGATCTCCGATCCGCGGAGCGTGCCGGCCCTTCGCCGCTGCGACGACGATGAGCCGAACGCGGACCGCGCCGGCGTCCCTGTGTCGCTCATCGCAGCCCGGTCGGCGATCGCCCGTGCGTGGCCGGGCGATCTGCCCCCCGCGCACACGCAGTCGGACGCCGCTGCCCGTCTGGGCACCATCGTGCTGCGCCCGCACCAGGTCGACGCCGTGCATCAGCTGCGCGCGCTCCTCCGGACTGCCGGCGGAGCGCTGCTTGCCGACGAGGTGGGGCTGGGCAAGACGTACGTCGCCCTCGCGCTGGCGCGAGAGGCAACCTCTCCGCTCGTCATCGCGCCCGCCGCGCTACGCGGCATGTGGGAGCGCGCGCTCTCCGAGACGGCGACGGCGGCCACAGTCATCTCCCTCGAGAGTCTCAGCCATGCGCGCTCTCTCGCCGGACCATTGCCGCGGGCGGATCTCCTCATCGTCGATGAGGCGCATCACTTTCGGACGCCGTCCACGCGCCGGTATCGCGCGCTCGCGACGCTCGCCGCCATCGCCCCGTTGCTCCTTCTGTCGGCCACCCCGGTCCACAATCAGGCGCGGGATCTGGCGGCACTCCTCGCACTTTTCCTCGGCGCGCGCGCGTGGACGCTCGACGACGACCGGCGTGCCGCCTACGTCGTGCGCCGCAGCCATGCCGTGGCGGGGACGCGCGCTGAGGTTCCGGTCGTCGATCTCCCTATCTGGCTCCCGGTCGCAGAGGATGCCGACGTGCTGCGCGAGCTGTCGGTATTGCCAGCGCCGGTTCCACCCCGCGATGGCGGCGACGGCGGAGCGCTCCTCGCGCATGCTCTCATTCGCCAATGGGCGTCGAGCGCGGGCGCGTTGCGCGCCGCGCTCCGGCGGCGCGTGCACCGAGCAGTGGCGATCGCCGCGGCTCTCGAGCGCGGGCGGTATCCCTCCTACCGCGAGCTGCGCGCGTGGTGCGCTGGCGAGGGCGCCGTGCAGCTCGCCTTCCCGGAGCTTCTCGTCCCCGCGTCGGCGCCAGACCCGGACCTGCTCGGCTCCGTCCGCACTCACGCCGCCGCTGTGCGCGATCTCCTCGCTCGGCTCGCCGATCGGGTCGACCCGGACCGCGAGCGCGTGGCACTGCTGCGGGCCGTTCGCGAACGACATCCCGGAGCCAAGATCGTGGCTTTCTCAGCGTACGAGGACACGGTCCGCTCCCTGTATCGACTCCTCCGGTCCGACCCCGGCGTATGCGCTCTCCGGGCCTCGGGCGCGGATGTCGCCGGTGGGAGCCTCTCGCGAGTGCGCGCGATCGCGCGATTTGCCCCGGCGGCTGCCAAGGCCTCAGTGCCGCCGCCCGCCGAGCGGATCGATCTCCTGCTCACGACCGATCTGTTGAGCGAAGGGGTGAACCTGCAGGACGCCGCGGTCGTCGTGCACCTCGACCTTCCCTGGACGCCGGCGCGCATGGAGCAGCGCGTCGGTCGCGTCGCCCGTCTCGGCTCCCCGCACCGGCGCATCGCGGTTTACGCCGTGCGCCCACCGGCATCGACCGAGGCCCTCCTGAGCGTCGAGCAACGGCTGCGCACGAAAATCGACTCCGCCGCGCGCACCGTGGGGCTGAGTGGATCGATCCTCCCCGCATCGCTCGCCCACACGTCGAGCGACTCCGGGCCGCAGCCAGCCCTCGACCCGGCGCCGGCGCAGGGGGACGCGACGAGCCCGGCGCAGTGCGCGGCACTGGCGCGGTCGATCGTGGCGCGCTGGCGGGGGACGGCCGACGCGATCGATGCCGATCCGGGCGACGATCGCGAACGGACGATCTTCGCGACCGCAGTCGCCGAGACCGATGGCCTCCTGGCTATGGCGCTCATCGGAGACCGGCCCGTACTCGTTGCCTCTCTCGGCGGGCCGATCACCGATCGCGCTCCCGCGGTGGCACGGGCGGTGGCGCTCGTTGACGCCGCCGCCGATGCCGGGATCCCGGATGCCGGAGCCCTGCTGCGCGCGCGCGCTGCCGTCGTGGAGTGGGGCGATCGGCGATTGGCGCGCATCGACGCGGGGTTGGCCGATGGTGTCCTCGCGCGCGAGCGGCGCCGGGTCCTCGCCCGCATTGCCGCTATCACGCGCCGCGCACCGCCGCACCAGCGCGGGCACGTCGGTCAACTCGCCGAACGGGCCCGCGCCGCGGCGCTCGCCACCGGCGGCGTCGGCGCCGAGGACCATCTCGGCCGAATGGCCCGGGATGCCGAACGAACGGATGACGCGTGGCTGCGCGCACTGGCCGCCACGTACGCTCCACGGGCAGCGCCAGCCACCACGATGGGAGTCCGCGTCGGTGCGCTCATCCTGCTCCGCCGCGGCCCGCTCGCCGCCCGCTCGCCTGCGCCTCCCCTCCCGGGGGAGCCAGCGCCATGAGCCGCTCGCGCGGAGTTGCCCTCGCGTGGCCGCCATTCGGACGGAGCGTTACCTTGGAAAGGGAAAACGGGCATGCCGGCGTCTCCCCCCTCGCAGCGCGCAGTGCTGTTCGACCTCGACGGGACGCTCGTCGATACGATCGAGCTTCTGCTCGATTCGGTCCGCCACGCGTTCGAAGGGCGTACGGGCCGTGCCCCCTCCCAAACCGAATGGATTGCCGGCATCGGCACGCCGCTCGCCGCGCAGCTCCGCCCGTATACCTCGGACGAGGACGATCTGCAATCGCTGATGGAAGTGTATCGTCGATACCAGCGCGAGCACCATGACCGCCTGACGCAGTGCTATGACGATGTCCTGCCGACGATCGAGCAGCTGCACGCGAGCGGCCATCCCATGGCGGTCGTGACATCGAAGACCAATGACCTTGCACGACGGACGCTCGAGCACGTGGGCCTCGCGCCCTTCATGACGGCGGTGATCGGACTGGAATCGACCACGCGGCACAAGCCCGAGCCGGACCCGGTGCTCGCCGCACTGGCCGCACTCGAGCGACCGGCGGCGGCGGCCGTCTTCGTGGGAGATTCGCCCCACGACATGGCGGCCGGCAACGCGGCGGGCGTGACCACGATTGCCGCGCTGTGGGGGCCGTTCAGCCGCGACGTCCTCGACCGCGCAGCGCCCCGCCACACGCTGGACAGGATGAGCGCGCTACCGGCCTTGCTCGATCGACTGGCAGACCGCACCACGGGGTGAGCGCGGACGCGGTCGGACGGCATTCAAACCCTTCTGCGTCGGTCGCTATCTGACGGTGACACACGCGTGAACCCACACTGTGCTCCCTTTGGCCCCGCCTGACATCGAGCCGACGTCGGACCACGTGTCCGAGGCCGGCATGGGACCGGGCGTCGTCGCCCCTGCCGGAGAGGCGGCCGGCCGCCGCGGCACGGGGGTCACGACCGATGTCGCCCTCGCGATCGCGGGGGACGCGCGTGCGTTCGAACGGCTGTATCGCGCCCACGTCGACCGGATCTTCGGCCTGTGTGTGCGCATGACGGGCGACCGGGGGGCCGCCGAGGAGTTGACGCAGGATGTGTTCGTGCGGGCATGGGAGAAGCTGCGGCTTTTTCGCGGTGAGAGCGCGTTCGGCACCTGGCTGCACCGTCTCGCGGTCAACGTGGTGCTCTCGGCACGGGCTGCATCGCACCGGCTCGGCGCGCGCGAGACCAGCGACACGGGAGAATTCAGCGTCCTTGCGGCGCCGACTCCGGCGGCGCCGGGCGAGCGGGCCGACGTGGAGGCCGCCATTGCGCGGCTCCCGCCCGGGGCCCGCCACATCTTCGTGCTCCACGACATTGAAGGGTACCGGCACGACGAGATTGGGACGATGCTGGGAATCACAGCGGGTGGGAGCAAGGCGCAGCTCCACAGGGCGCGCTACTTGCTCCGGGAGGCGTTAGCCCGATGAGTCTGACCGAGGACGACGACATGGACGCGGAGATGCAGGCCGTCGTGGCCGCATTGGAGCCGGTGCGCCCCTCGCGCGACCTGTGGCCCGGGATCGCGGCGCGTATCGCCGCGCAGCGCGGCGATGCGTCGGCGGTGGCCGCCCGGGCCGCCGCCGCGAGCAGGTCTCAGCGGTCCTGGCGATGGCTGTCGTCGCACGCGATGGCGGCCGCCGTGGTTCTTTTCTTCGTCGCCACGACGTACGTCGCGACGCGGTGGTCGCTCGGTCCTGGCGTGCCGATGACGCTGGCTTCCGGGCGGTCCGCCGGGGAGGCGCCGCCGAATCCCGCCGGGCCGGCGACCCTCGCGCTACCGACCGTGCAGCATATTGCCGGCGCGTACCGGCCCGAGCTCGAAGCGCTCACCGTGCGCACGCAGGAGTCGGCGGCCACGCAGGTCGCGTGGTCGCGCGAGCAGGACGGCCGCGGGTCGCAAGCGATCGACACGCTCCTGGGCTTTGCCGCGACGGGCGGCATTGTCGACCTGGGGCTCGTCGCCGGCGAGATCACCGTCACGGGATGGGAGCGCGCGGAGGTAAAGATCCACGCCACGAGCGAGGGTCCGCCCATCCAGGCGACGCTCGGTCGCGACCGGATCGCGCTCGACGTACACCCGCGGCACGACGACCGGGACGTGGCGTTCGACCTGACCGTCCCGTTCGGGACGCGCGTGATCACGCATAGCGTGTCCGGCGACGTGCACGTCCACGACGTGCGGGGCGCGCTCGATGGCCGTACGGTGAGCGGGGACGCGGACGTGGCCGGTGCCGCGGCGACGACGCTCGAGACCGTCTCGGGAGCCCTGCGGGCACGCGACATCGCCGGCAACATCCGGGCGCTGAGCGTCAGCGGAGACGTCAACCTCGACGACGTGCGCGGCGATGTGGACATCGGGACGGTGAGCGGAGACATTGCCGTTCCCGCGGCTCGCGCGCGGTTGGTCCACGTGGAATCCGTGAGCGGCGACGTCGCCTACGGCGGCCCGATCGATCCCGCGGGACGGTACGAGTTTCATTCGCATTCCGGAGACGTGACGCTGCACCTTCCGGCCGGCGCGGCCGCTGCGCTCTCGCTCGACACATTCAGCGGGTCGGTGGACTCGGACTTTCCGGTTCCGCTGACCGATTCGCGCCAGATCGGCCCCGGGCATCACATCGATGTCCTGCTCGGACGAGGGGGCGCCCGCGTCACGGTCGAGACCTTCAGCGGGGACATCTCGCTCAAGCGCGCCGCCGACTGATTCAGGCGACTGACCCCCGCTGCGCCCGACGCGAAGGGGCACGGGAACGCGGTGCCCCGGTTGGGTTATATTTCGGCGTCCCTTCTCATCTCTGGAGTCGGTCCAACATGGGCATGTCGTTTAGAACAGGTCCCATTGCATCGGGAACCCTGGTCCGGACCGGCGAAGAGCGGGCGACGCTGGTCCGTCGGACCTACGCGCTCGTCTTCTCCGGAATCCTCGTCACGATGCTGGGCGCGTTCGTCGCGTTCACGCAGCCGCAGGTGATGGCCTTCGCGGCCGCGCACCCGTTCATTCTGTTTTTCATCGCCTTCGCGCCGCTCTTCATGGCGCAAAAGGCTGCACGCACCTTCCCCGCCAACATCGGCTTTACGTACCTCTACACGTTCCTCATGGGCGTGTGGATCGCGCCGCTGCTCGCGTATTTCGAGCGGAACCAGCCCGGCACCGTGGGGAACGCCGCGCTGCTGACCGGGACATCGTTCGCCGTGCTCACGGGCTATGCCTTCGCGAGCCGGCGGGATTTCAGCGCCTGGGGCGGCTTTCTTATTACGGGGTTGTGGGTCCTGATCGCAACGTCGGTCATCGCGCTCTTCTTTCACAACGCCGCGACCCAGCTCTGGCTCGCGAGCGTGACCGTCCTGCTGTTCAGCGGGCTCCTGGTCTTCGACACCTGGCGCCTGCGCAACGTCTACGGCCCGGACGACTACGTCCCCGCCGCGATCCAGATCTATCTCGACCTGCTGAACATGTTCCTGGCGATCCTGCGGCTCCTGGGCGGCAATCAGCGGCGCTGACCCAGCGTTGGCGGTCATTGCGAGGGCCGTAGGCCCGACCCAATCTCCTCGTCCCCCCTCCCGATCGCATCCGCGGGAGGGGGGATTTTTGCTCAGGGTCCCCAGATCGCACCGTCGCTCAGGCGCGCGATGAGCTGCAGGGGGATTCTCGCCGCGAGGGAATCGGGCGCGGCCATTTCCGGGTTCGGCACACCGAGGGCCACGACGACGCCGTGCTGCCGCACGAGACGGTCGTGGAACCGCCGCAGCGTAAGGGCATCGAGCGCTGCCGGCAGATCGTGCGTTGCGCGATGCGCGTGGAAATAGATCGCCGCGGGCCAGTTCGTATAGAGCGCGTATCCCGACCCATCGGCACGGACCCAGGCGATGGTCTCCAACGTCCGGAACCGCGCCTCGGCGAGGTCCAGACCGTCATCCCGCGCATCCGCGACACGCGCGCTGCTCTCGACGACGAACGCGAACAGCCAACACGCCGCGACGAGCCGCGCCATCGGCCGGCCAAAGCGCGCGCCCCGCGACGGCGGCGGGGCCTCGGCGATCCCTGCCGCCCGGCGCGACTCGAGCCATGCCACTTCGATGACCACCAGCTCGAGGAGCACGATGAACGGGGCCAGGATCCGCTCGTCGAACGGGATCCCGGGATCGGCGATCGCCCGCGCGAGCAGCAGCACGCCGACATAGCTCACCCCCATGAGAGCGGCGGCAGCCATGACGACACCCGCGCGTCTCGTCCGGGATTCGCGGAGCGCCGCACGAGCCCCGCGTCCGACGCTCGCGGCCACCGCGACGCCCAACACGGCCGCGAGCACGAAGAGAACGACCGTCGCCATCGCCTCCAAATGCAATCCGGGCAAGAGCGCGCCGCGGAGCGACGCAAGCCCGGCGACGACGCTCTCCCGGACTCCTCCGTACAGCTTGAATGTCCGGATGCCGGTCCCGCGCGGGACGGCGCGGTAGCAGCGATACACCCAGGCTCCGGCGAGCAGCACCGCCGGAGCCACGACGATCAGCGCATCCGACACGCGCCGCCGCCACGGAGCGCGCGTCAGGAGCGGCCACAGCGCCGCGGCGCCGACCACGGCCACGCCGGCGTAGCGCAGCATGATCGCCGCCGCCGCCGCGAATCCCGCAGCCACGACGGCCACGCGGCGTCTCCGCGAATCGAGCGGTCGCCCGCGCTGCGCCACGATGGCGGCGAGGGTCGCGAGCATGGCAGCTATGAACGGCGGCTCGCTCACGACCGACATGTGCACGCTGAGAACCGCCGGGGTCGCGAAGAGGAAGACGACGGCGAGTACGCCGGTAGACATCCCGGTCGTCGCCTCGACGATCAAGAATGCCAGCGCCGCGGTAAGGAATGCCGAGACGCATTCCACGAGCCGACCGGATTGGATCGCCGGGATCCCGAGCGCGACGGGCCCGGCGACCAGGGTGGAAAATCCGGGCGGGAAGTGCACGAGCGGCTCGGTCGAATCCGCGGTGGCCCACGTCGTGGAGGGAATACGGTAGCTGCCGCGAGCGACGAGCGACTCGGCCGCGCCGAGGTACGACAGGGCGTCCGGGTCCAGCCCGGGGCCGGGTGGCACGGTCACGCTGGCCACCGTGCAGAACGCGGCGACCCCGAGCAGCAGCGTGACGGCATCGCGCCACAACGGCCGGAACAGTCGTTCCGGGAGGGGAGAGGGCCCCGTGTCGTCCATGGGAAGTGCCAACGGTACTCGCACTTGGCCTTCCGCGCGAGGCTGCGAGAGCCCACTTGGTTATTCGGTGTTTCTTCGGTATCATACGCGGCATATGACCGGAAGCGCCACCGCCGTCCCAGACCCGCGGCAGATCGAGTTCTTGCCGCGGGCGGGGCGGCTGCTCCCTACGCTCGGCGTCCAGAGCGACATCGCCTATATCGAGCGAGGCGCCCGGTCGGCGCTCAACGACCCTGAAGCGACCGGAATGGATTACTGGTCGATCAACCCGTATATCGGCTGCGCCTTCGGTTGCGCCTACTGTTACGCCCGGTACGCCCACAGCTATGCGATGGACCGCGCGGCAACCGACCGGACGCTCGGCCCCGCGCTGCTACACGATGCGACGGAGATGCCGCCGTGGCTGGCGTTCGAGCGGCGGATCTTCGTGAAGCGCAACGTCGTGGACGTGCTCCGGCGGGCGCTGCGGACGGGCAGCGCACGGCACACCGGTCTGGTGCGGGGAGAGGGGCTTCTCATCGGCACGGCCACCGATCCCTACCAGCCGGCGGAGCGGCGCTTCCGCCTCACGCGCGGGATCCTCGAGGTCCTCTCGGAGCACCCGGGCATGCGGATCGGACTGATCACGAAGAGCCCGCTCATCACGCGCGACATCGACCTGCTGACCCGGATCGGGCGACACTCGCGGCTGTTCATCCACGTCTCGCTCATCACCGTCGACCGGGAGCTCGCGCGGCGCCTCGAGCCGCGGGCCCCGACTCCGGACTCCAGGCTCCGTGCCCTCGGTCGACTGGCCGACGCCGGACTCAACGTCGGGGTCAACGTGATGCCGGTACTCCCCGGGATCACGGACGCTCCGGCCGGGCTTGATGCGCTCGTCGAGCGCGTGGCGGCGGCCGGGGCGAGGCAGGTGAGCTTCGGAGCTCTCCGGCTTCAGTCGGCCGCGCGGCTCCGCTATCTGCCCTTCATCGAGGAAGAGTTTCCGGACCTCGCGCCGCGCTATCGTGCGACGTACGCGCGATCGGCCAACGTGGGAGATCGGTACCGCACCGTGCTGCGTCGGCTGGCCACACGGATCTGTGCCCGGCACGGAATCCGCCTCGGGGATGGCCGCCCGGATCGGGCCGCCGAGGAGCCGGCGGCCGAGCCCCTACCGGCCAACCAGCTCCGTCTTCCCCTCTAACGTCTCCTCTCTCCTCTCGCCCCTCTCCTCTCTGCGCTCGCGCTCCCGCGCGAGCGCCGCGATCCCTTCCTCGATGGTGCGCGAATGGTGCATCGAGCAGAATCTGGGACCGCACATCGCGCAGAATTCGGCGCTCTTGAAGTATTCGGCGGGGAGCGCCTCGTCGTGATACGCGCGCGCGCGCTCGGGATCGAGGGCGAGGCTGAACTGGGCGTTCCAGTCGAAGGCGTAGCGGGCCCGCGACAGCGCGTCATCCCGGTCGCGCGCGCCGTGGCGGCCGCGCGCCACGTCCGCCGCGTGGGCGGCGATCTTGTACGCGATCACGCCCTGCCGCACGTCGTCGGCGTTGGGAAGGCCGAGGTGCTCCTTGGGCGTGACGTAGCAGAGCATGTCGGCGCCGTACCACCCGATCATCGCCGCGCCGATCGCACTCGAGATGTGGTCGTAGCCGGGCGCGATGTCGACGACGAGGGGCCCCAGCGTATAGAACGGGGCCTCGTGGCATACCTCCTTCATCCGGCGGACGTTCATCTCGATCTGGTCCATGGGCACGTGGCCGGGCCCCTCGACCATTACCTGGACGTCGCGCTCCCAGGCCCGTCGCGTCAGCTCGCCCAGGGTATCGAGCTCCGCGAACTGCGCGCGGTCGCTCGCGTCGTGGAGGCAGCCGGGGCGCAGCGAATCGCCGAGCGAGATGGTGACGTCGTACTGCCGCAGGATGTCCAGGACGTTGTCGTAGCGGTCGTACAGGGGATTCTGCCGCCTGTGGTGCATCATCCAGACGGCGAGGAGCGACCCGCCGCGGCTCACGATGCCCGTGAGGCGGCCGTGCACGAGCGGGAGATGCTCGAACAGGATACCGGCGTGGATGGTCATGTAATCGACGCCCTGCCGGGCCTGGTGCTCGATGACGCCGAGCAGATCGTCGGCCGTCAACTCCTCGAGCTCCTTGCCCATCAGGACGCCCTGGTAGATCGGAACCGTTCCGATGGGAACGCTCGACGCCGCGATGATCGCCTCGCGTACGCGGTCGATGTCGCTGCCGGTCGACAGGTCCATTACGGTATCCGCGCCGTACTGCACCGCGAGCCGGAGCTTCTGGACCTCCTCGTCGAGGTCGGACGTGACGGCCGAGGTGCCGATGTTGGCGTTGATCTTGACGCGTGCGACGGCGCCGATCCCCATGGGCTCGAGCGCGCCGGCCAGGTGGCGGATGTTGGCCGGGATGACCAGGCGCCCACGGGCGACTTCGGCCTGGACAACCCCGCCCGGGAGCCCTTCCCGCTCGGCGACGAACTGGATCGCCGGGGTGATCTCGCCGCGGCGCGCGGCGGCCATCTGCGTCATGCCGGAAAGATAGACAGGAGAGAGGAGAAAGGAGAGAAAAAGAACAATCGCCCAACACCCTCACCGTCGCCGGTCACCAGCCGGTAGCTATTCCGCGTCCCACGCGAAGCCGCTCACGAGGCGGCGGAGGTGCGTCGGAGGACCGAGCCTCAGAACGGCGAGCCCGCCCGAGAAGGGGGCGTACCCTCGCGTCGCGAGATCATCGATCCCGTCTCCGTCCGCATCGAACGCGGAGATGAGGTCGTGTCCGCGAAATCGGTAGTCGTCGACGCGCACGGTCGTGACGCGCCCGAGGGTGTCGAGGAGCACGACGCGCTCGCGAATCCACTCGTTGCTTCCGGCGCGGATGTCGACGGCGAGGGCGAGCCGGCGGGCGCCGCCGAAGCAGCCGGCGATTTGCGTCGACACGGAGTGCAGGCTCGCCACGAGGCGGGGAAAGGGAGGCACGTCGCCCGCCCTGAGCCACTGGTCGATCGAGTCGCGCACGATCGCCACGCGGCCGACCAGCGTCGGCGGGAGGCTGTCGCGGCGGCAGCTGTCGTGGGCGGCGCGAACGGAATCGCGGACCGCATCGCGGGCCGAATCGCGCGTGGCGCCGTGCGTCGTGCCGTGCGCCGCGAGGCGCACCGAATCAGCGACCGAGTCGGTGCGAGCGCGCGCCGCGTCCGCGAGGGAATCGATGCGATACGCCACGGCGACCGGCACGGCGCCACTCCGCACGAGGGAATCCAGGCCCGGCAATGTCGCGAGCGTCGCGACGATGCGGCCGTTCCAGCTGTCGAATCCGCGGACGGCCGCGTCCTCCGTGCCCCACGGGCCGACCAGGCGGAGCTTCGTGCCCGCGGGCAGCGGCGACAGCGCCGCCACCGCCTCGCGATAGGCCGCGCGCCGGCGCGGCGGCGTCAGGACATTGATATCGACGTGGCCGATGTCCACCAGGAGGCGCTTCGCGCGCGTGGCGGCCAGAAATGCCGTGTCCACACTCGGCACGAAGACCAGGTACGCCGCGATGGAGTCGGCCAACGGCGATAACGGGGGAGCACCCTGTGCCCCCGCGCTCGGCGGAGAGGCCAGGCCCAAGGTCCACACGCCGAATGCGCCGGCCAGACGGCCGGCGCAGCGCCCAGCGCGGACCAGGGATCGCATCTCCGTCAATAATACCACGGCCGCGCGCCCCCGGTGACGGCGGCATCGCCCTGCGGCGGGTCGATCAGCTCGTGCCGGCGATGCGGCTGGTGACGCGGCTCACCGGGCGAGCCAGCGCGTATATCGCCGCGACGGCAATGGCGATCGCGACCGCGGCCGCGAGCGCCGCGGCCACGCGGCTCACCATGCGCCTGGTCTCGCGCCGCCGGCGTTCGTGCACCTCGACGCGACCGAGAAAGAGCGTGGGGGCGCGCGAGGCGCGGACGGCCCGCCAGCCCGTTGGCCGGGTCGGCGGATCGACCCGCGCTCCCGGTGGCAGCGTCACGAGAAAGCGCAGCCCGGTGTTGCCAATGCCGATCTGGTCCCCCTCGCGCAGCGGGGTCGGCGAGAGAGCAAGCGCGCCGTTCACGGAGGACACGGTCGTCACGTGCGGCACGAGGACGTATGCCTCCCCCCGGCGGATGATCTCGGCGTGCGACCGGGAAACGTCCGCGTCCTCCAGCACGATCGTGTTGGCCAGACCGCGCCCAATGGTGCTGCACTCCTCGAGCTCGTACAGCCGGCCTCGGCTGGTATCCCGGAGGTATCCACCTCGCGTCCCCGGCTCGAAGTCACCGCGTGTGGGTTGCATTGCACTCCCGGGACGACCGACGGGCCACACGTGGCACGCCATGCGTGGCACAATGCACGCGCGCGCGAGCGCCATGGGACGAGTCAGCTAACCAATTACAGGACAAGGCAATACGATGCATCCGCGCGCGCAAGCGAGTAAATTGACAATGCCGACAAGTTCTCTTAGGATTCGACCTCCGGGCACCGGGGAGATGGGCATGGGCACAGCTATTGAGACCCTCGTCAATCGCGAATACCAGTACGGTTTCGTGACGGACATTGAGGCTGACACGATTCCGCGTGGCCTCAATGAGGACGTCGTTCGTCTGATTTCCGCCAAGAAGCAGGAGCCGGAGTTCCTGCTCAACTGGCGTCTCAAGGCCTATCGCCGCTGGCTCACCATGACGGAGCCGCACTGGGCGAACGTGCAGTATCCGGCGATCGATTATCAGAGCATCAGCTACTATTCCGCGCCGAAGAGCGCGAAGCTGCTGGCCAGCCTGGACGACGTTGACCCGGAGCTCCGGCGGACCTATGAGCGGCTCGGGATCTCCCTCACCGAGCAGAAGCGCCTCGCCGGCGTAGCCGTCGACGCCATCTTCGACAGCGTCTCGGTCGGGACGACGATGAAGACGGAGCTCGGCAAGCTCGGCATCATCTTCTGCTCCTTCGGCGAGGCGGTCCGCGAGCATCCGGACCTCGTCGAGAAGTACCTCGGCACTGTCGTTCCGCACAGCGACAACTTCTTCGCGGCGCTCAACGCCGCCGTCTTCAGCGACGGCTCGTTCTGCTACGTTCCCAGGGGCGTCCGCTGCCCGATGGAGCTGTCGACCTATTTCCGCATCAATAGCGCCAATACGGGGCAGTTCGAGCGGACGCTCATCATCGCCGATGAGGGCGCCTCGGTCAGCTATCTCGAAGGGTGCACGGCCCCGCGCCGCGACACCAACCAGCTGCACGCCGCCGTGGTGGAGCTGATCGCGCTCGATCGCGCCTCGATCAAGTACTCGACCGTCCAGAACTGGTACGCAGGCGACAGCGAGGGACGTGGCGGGATCTTCAACTTCGTGACGAAGCGCGGCAAGGCCGCCGGCGTGCATTCCAAGATCTCGTGGACGCAGGTGGAGACGGGCTCGGCGATCACCTGGAAATATCCGAGCGTGATCCTGCAGGGGGATCACTCGACCGGCGAGTTCTACTCGGTCGCGGTCGTCAACAACCGGCAGCAGGCCGACACCGGGACGAAAATGATCCACATCGGCAAGAACACGAAATCGACCATCATCTCGAAGGGAATTTCCGCCGGCCACGGCAACAACAGCTACCGCGGCAAGGTGAAGGTGCTCGCGCGGGCGGACAACGCGCGGAACTACACGCAGTGCGACTCGATGCTGATCGGCAACCAGTGCGGCGCGCACACGTTCCCGTACATCGAGGTGGAGAACGACAGCGCGACGCTCGAGCACGAGGCGTCGACGTTGAAGATCGGCGAAGATCAGATCTTCTACTGCAAGCAGCGCGGGCTCAAGGCCGAGCACGCGATCTCGCTCATCGTGAGCGGATTCTGCAAGGAAGTCTTTCAGAACCTCCCGATGGAATTCGCGCTCGAGGCGCAGCAGCTGTTGGGGATCACGCTGGAGGGCAGCGTTGGCTAGGCCCCTGCTCGAGGTCGCGAATCTGCGGGCGAGCGTGGATGGCAACGAAATTCTGCGGGGCGTCTCGCTCGCGGTGTACGCGGGCGAGATCCACGCGGTCATGGGCCCGAACGGATCCGGGAAGAGCACGCTCGCGCAGGTGCTCGCCGGGCATCCCGCCTACCAGGTCACGGGGGGAACGGCGACGTACGACGGGGAGGACCTTTTCGCGCTCGATCCCGAGGTGCGGGCGCAGAAGGGAATGTTCCTGGCGTTCCAGTACCCGGTGGAGATCCCGGGCGTGACGAACGCCTATTTCCTGCGCGCGGCATACAACGAGATTCGCAAGGCGCGTGGCGAGGAGGAGATCGATCCGCTCTCCTTCCACGAGCTCATGGAAGAGCGCCTCAAGCTCGTCGACATGGACGCGTCGATGCTCGCGCGGTCCGTGAACGCCGGGTTCTCCGGGGGCGAAAAGAAGCGCAACGAAATCCTGCAGATGGCCGTGCTCGAGCCGCGCCTCGCCATCCTCGACGAGACCGACTCCGGACTCGACATCGACGCGCTCCGTATCGTGGCGAACGGCATCAACCGGCTGAAGCGCCCGGACAACGCGACGATCGTCGTGACGCATTATCAGCGGCTTCTCAACTACATCATTCCCGATGTCGTGCACGTCCTGGCGCACGGGCGGATCGTGCGATCGGGAACGAAAGAGCTCGCTCTCGAGCTCGAGGCGCGCGGCTACGACTGGCTGAGCGACGAAGCGGGCCTCGAGGGCGCCGACGCGCGGGCCGGCGTCGCAGGCGCCGCGTGAGCGTCCAGACCTACCTCGACGACTGGAGCCGCTGGGGACCGGGCGCCGCACCCGCGTGGCTCGCGCTCACGCGACGGTCCGCCATCGAGCGGTTCGGGGCCCTGGGGTTCCCGACCCCGCGGTTGGAAGATTGGCATTTCACGAACCCCGCGCCCATCGCCCAGCGCACGTTCTCGCCGATGGACGGGCCCGCGACCGATGTCGCGCCGGGGGATCTGGCGCCCTACGACTTCGGCGCCTTCGGCGGCGGGGACAGCGCGGACTGGACACAGCTCGTCTTCGTGAACGGGCGCTTTGCCGAGGCTCTGTCGTCCCACGGAGCGCTGCCGAGCGGCGCCCGGGTCGTCCCGCTCGAGTCGGCGCTGACCGATGCCGCCAGCGAGGGACGCACCCTCGCCGAGCGGCACCTGGGCTCGATCGCCCCGGTCGCGGACCACGCGTTCACGGCGCTCAATACGGCGTTCGCCCGTTTCGGGGCCCTGGTGTACCTGCCGCCGGACGGCGAGGTCGCGCGACCGATTCACCTGCTCTTCGTCACGGATGCCGGCGCCGAGGGCGGCGTCACGCACCCGCGCACGCTCGTCGTCCTGGACCGCTTCGCCCGGGCGACGCTCGTCGAAAGCTACGTTTCGCTGAGCGACGCGACCTACCTCACGAACGCGGTGACCGAGATCGCGCTCGCCGATGGCGCCTCGCTGACCCACGTGCGCGTCCAGCGCGAGAGCGAGCGGGGCTATCACGTCGGCACGTCGCAGACTCGCCAAGCCCGGGACAGCCGCTACGTCTCGTTCTCCTTCGCGGTCGGCGGGGCGCTCTCGCGGCAGAACATCTACACCTCCCTCGCCGGCGCCGGGGCCGAGGCGACGCTGAACGGCCTGTACATGGCGGACGGCTCCCAGCACGTGGACCACCAGACGCGCATCGAGCATCTCGCGCCCAACTGCGCGAGCCACGAGGTGTACAAGGGGATCCTCGACGGCGCATCGCACGGCGTGTTCAACGGGAAGGTGTTCGTCCATCCGGAGGCGCAGAAGACCGACGGCAAGCAGACGAACAACAACCTCCTGCTGTCGGCCGAGGCGCGGGTGGACACCAAGCCGCAACTGGAGATCTTCGCGGACGACGTGAAGTGCACGCACGGCGCGACGGTCGGTCGGCTCGACGAGTCGGCACTCTTCTACCTGAAGAGCCGGGGGATCGCGACCCGCGAGGCGCGCACGCTGCTGACGTATGCGTTCGCGGCCGACGTCCTGGAGGGGATCGAGGCCGACGCCGTGCGCGACGGGCTGGAAGCGCTCGCGCGCGCGCGGTTCCTCGAGGTCCCGCAGCTCGCGGCACGGTAGGGGCCCGATGAGCCGGCGCACCGATTTCCCCCTGCTCGTCCGCAATCCGGGGCTGCACTATCTGGATTCCGCCGCCACGGCGCAGAAGCCCCGGGTGGTTCTCGACGCGATGCGGGCCTTCTACGAGACGGCGTACGCGAACCCGCATCGCGGGTCGTACGCGCTGTCGATCCGCGCGACCGATGCGTACCACGCGGCGCGCGAGCGCGTCGCGCGATTCACCGGCGCGGCCGACGCCACGGCGCTGATCTTCACCCGCGGGACCACAGAGGCGATCAACCTGCTCGCGACGGCGTGGGGCCGCGCCAACGTCCGGCGCGGCGACGAGATCGTCGTCACGCGACTGGAGCATCATTCGAACTTCGTTCCGTGGCAGCAGCTGGCGCTCGCGCAGGGCGCCGCCTTCCGCATCGCGGAGCTTACGGCGGATGGCGACGTTGATCTGGATCACCTGCGCCGGATCGTGACCCCGCGGACCCGGGTGGTCGCCGTCGCCCACGTCTCGAACGTGCTCGGCGCCGTCATCCCCCTGGACGAGATCACCGCGATCGCACGGGCGGCCGGCGCACTCGTGGTCGTCGACGGGGCGCAGGGCGCGCCGCACCTCCCGGTGGCGTTCGACGAGAGCGGGATCGATGCGTACGCGTTCAGCGCCCACAAGCTCGGCGGGCCCATGGGGATCGGCGCCCTGGTCGCGCGGCGGTCGCTGCTCGACGCCATGCCGCCCTATCAGATGGGTGGCGGCCAGATCGAGTTCGTCCACGACGATCGGACGACCTGGGCCCCGCTCCCCAACAAGTTCGAGGCCGGAACACCCAACGTCGCGGACGCGGTCGGGCTCGCCGCGGCCGTCGAGTACCTCGATGCGATCGGGATGGCGGAAGTCGCGCGCCACGCGCGGGACATGAGCGCCATCGCGGTCCGCGAGCTCCGTCTGGTCGATGGCGTCCGCGTATTCGGGCCCCCGGTGACGGCGCGGTGCGGCGTCGTCAGCTTCACGCTCGAGGGCGTACACCCCCACGACGTGGCGACGATCCTCGACCAGGACGGAGTGGCCATCCGCGCGGGCCACCACTGTGCCCAGCCCCTCATGCGCGCGCTGGGCGTGCCCGCCACGGCGCGCGCGTCGTTCGCGATCCACAACGACGCGTCCGACGTCACGGCGCTCGTCGCCGGCGTACGCAAGGCGCAGGCGCTCTTCGGCGGCGGGGTCCCCGCCCATGCCGCGGCCCGCTGATTCGCCGGAGCCCAGCGCGCTCGACGCCCTGTACCAGGAACAGATCCTCGCGCACTATCGGCGGCCGCACAACAAGGGGTCGCTCGATGCGCCGGACGCATCCGCGACGGCCGCCAACCCGCTGTGCGGCGAGGCCATCGCCGTCACGGTCCGCCGGGATGGCGAGCGCATCCGTGAGGTGGCCTTCGCCGGCCAGACGTGCGCGATCTCCCAGGCATCCGCCTCGATGATGACGGATCTGGCGCGCGGCAAGACGCTGCCGGAGATTGTAGCGCTGACGGCTCGTCTGGCGGAGCTGCTGCGCGGCGACAGCGCGGCGGCGGCGGACCCCGCGCTCGGCGAATTGCGCGCCCTGCGGGGCGTCGCTCGCATCCCGGCGCGGATCCCCTGCGCCATCCTCCCGTGGCGGGCCCTGACCGACGCCCTACTCCAGAGGTAACCGATGTGGCGTGACTTCAAGACGTTCCTCATCAAGCAGAACGCTCTCGCGCTCGCCATCGCCGTCGTCATCGGCGTCGCCCTCAACGGCGTCGTGCAGGCGATCGTCAACGACCTGATCATGCCGGTCGTGGGGGCGATCACGCCGAAGGGGGATTGGCAGACGGCGACGGTCGACATCGGCCTCGTCCATCTCAAGCTGGGCGACCTCGCGGGCGCCGTGCTCAACTTCTTCATCATCGGCCTCGTCGCCTGGTGGATCAGCCGGGTCTTCATCAAGCCCGCAGAGCCGACGGCGCCGGCGTCGAAGGCGTGCCCCTATTGCAGGATGGCGATCGATCCGGCGGCGACGCGCTGCCCCCACTGCACGAGCGCGCTCACGCCGTAGTCCGGGCGGCCTGAACGTCGCCCCTACGCGTCGTCGTCGGCCCCGAGGAACGCGGCGACGGGCGGAGGGGCATCGAGACCGAAGAGATCGGCGGGAGGTCCCGCGTGCAGGACGCGGCCCGCGTCGAGGAGGATGGCGACGTCGCCCAGCCGTCGCGCCTCGGAGAAGTCGTGCGTCACGTGCAGGACCGTCATGCCCCACTCGCGATGGAGGGCGCGGACCTCGCGCCGTACGTGGGACCGCCGGCGCGGATCGAGCGCGACGAAGGGCTCATCCAGCAGGAGCACGGACGGACGGCGCGCGAGCGCCCGGGCGAGCGCGACGAGCTGCCGCTCGCCCCCGCTGAGGCCGCGCACGGCGCGATCCCACAGGCCGTCCGCCCCGAAACGCTCCGCCACCGCGCGCGCGTCGGCCACGTCGCCGGTCCCGTAGGTGATGTTTTCGGCGACCCGCAGGTGCGGGAACAGATAACTGTGCTGGTAGACGAGCCCGATCCGGCGCTGCTCCGGCGGAACGTGGCGCACGTCCCGGCCATCGAGCCGCAAGGTGCCGGCCGCAAGCGGGAGGACGCCCGAGATCGTCTCGAGCAGCGTCGTCTTGCCCGCGCCCGCGGGACCGATGACGACGCCGTACCCGCCGCGCGGGACGCAGAACGTGACGCCGGTCAGCGCGAAGTCCCCCGCCCGCACCGCGACATCCGTGGCTTCGATCATCCGCCCAGCTCGCCGGGAACGGCTCCCGCGCGCAACGCGCGCAGCACCGTCAGCGGGACCAGGGCGAGGATCGCGAGCACGGCGGCCACGGGGAGGGCCGTCCGGAGGCCATAGCTCGTGAAGCGGTCGTAGCTGAGCACGCTCGCCACCTTCGGATTGTAGGTCAGGATCACGATCGCACCGAATTCGGCCACCGCGCGCGCCCACATGACGACGGCCGCCGCCGTGAGTCCCCGGAGCGCCAGCGGCACGGTCACGCGGCGGAAGGCGCGCCCGGGTGAATCGCCGAGCGTACGCGCGACCGCCTCGTACCGCGGGTCGACGCGCGCGAAAGCCTCGCGGGCGCCGCTCACGTAGAGCGGAGCGGAGACGAACAGCATGGCGGCCACGATGCCCGCCGGCGACCCCGCCAGCTGGAGCCCGAGGGCGAGCAGCGCGTGTCCGAGCGGCGTCTGTCGCCCGAAGGTGAGGAGGAGCGCGATCCCGGCCACGGGGTGCGGGATCAGCAGCGGGAGGTCGAGCACCGCGGCGAGTGCCGCCCGCCCCGGGAACGCGCGCCGCGCCAGGAGAAACGCGAGCGGCGTCCCGCCGATCATGCTCAGGACGGTCGCGGTGGTGGCCGTGACGCCCGTGAGCGCGAGTGCCGCGCGCAGCTCGGAATCCGTCCCGAGCGCCGCGAGCCCGCGCGCGCCACCCGAGCCGATGAGCGTCGCCACGGGTCCCACGAGCGCGAGGAGCAGGAGCGACGCGGCGAGGGCGGCGAGGATGCTCGCGAGGGCGCGACGCATGCGGGAAAGTACGGGCCCTCGGTGCCGTGCGCGAGGCGCGTCGCGCAGTATATTGCGCGCTCGTGTCTCCCACCGCCGTCGAGTTCGATCACGTCGTCAAGCGGTATTCCGGCCACCTCGCCGTCGACGACATGTCCCTTGTGGTCCGCACGGGCACCGTCTTCGGGCTGCTGGGGCCCAACGGCGCGGGGAAGACGACGACGATCCGCATGCTGCTCAACATCCTCGCGCCCGACGAAGGGGTAATCCGGGTGTTCGGGGAGCCGAGCACGGAAGCACACGTGACCGACCGGATCGGCTACCTCCCCGAGGAGCGAGGGCTCTACAAGAAAATGACGGTCCGCCGCGTGCTGCGGTTCCTGGCGGAGCTCAAGGGGGTCCAGCCGCGCGAGGCGGATCGGCGCATCGACGCGTGGCTCGATCGCTTCTCCCTCCGCACCGCGGAGCGCGATTGGGGTCGGGCGAAGGTCGACGAGCTCTCGCGCGGCATGCAGCAGAAGGTGCAGTTCATCGCGACGGTGCTCCACAACCCGGACCTAGTCGTCCTGGACGAGCCGTTCGCGGGCCTCGACCCCGTGAACGCGCAGGTCCTCAAGGACACCGTGCTCGAGCTCCGCGCCCAGGGACGGACCGTGATCCTCAGCACCCACATCATCGACAACGCCGAGCGGATGTGCGACGCCGTGTGCATCATCGCGCGGGGGCGGAAGATCCTCGATGGGACGATGGCCGATGTGAAGGCGCGTTTCGGCGGGGCGCCCATTCAGCGCGTCGTCACCGTGCAACCCTCGCTGCACGAGATCTTCCTGCAGCAGGTCGGCGCCGCCGGCGTCGAGTCGGGGATGAGCGGCCAGGGGTAAGGCCCCCACCCGCCCAATGCGGAAGTTCTGGGTCGTCGTGTCGCGCGAGTACGTCGAGCGCGTCCGCTCGCGCTGGTTCCTCGTCGCGACGATCCTCGGGCCCGTCGTCTTCGGCTGCATCAGCATTGGCCAGATCGTCCTCACGGAGCACGCCCAGACCTCCCCCGACCTCTCCAACATCGTGATCCTCGATGCGACGGGTGTCGGGCTCGGCGCGCGTGTGCGCCCGCGCCTGGGAGACAGCCCGTGGGGCGACACCTCCGTCGCCCAGGTGCGTGTGGTGACCGCGGTGACGCTGCCGGCGGCGGAGTCCGCGGCACTGCACGCCGTCATGCGCCGCGAGCGGATCGGCTACCTGGTCCTCAGCGACAGCACGCTGGCGGGCGTCCGCGTGCGCTACTCCGGCTGGAACGCGCCGTCGCCCGCCGACGTCGAGCGGATCACGCGCGCCGTTCGGGGCGCGCTGTTCCGCTATCGGCTGGAACGGGCGGGGCTCGATCCGGTTCACGCCGAAGCCATCCTGGCGCTCCCCTTGACGATGGAGGCGGATCGCGTGACCGATGCCGGACACGCGGGATCGGGGCTCGTGAGCGCCGCATTCGGCTACGTCATCGCCTTCCTGTTGTACATGATGATCGTCCTCTACGGCCAGACGATCCTCCGGGGCGTCATGGAGGAGAAGGCCACACGCGTCGCCGAAGTGGTCGTCGCGAGCGTCCCGAGCGACACGCTCCTCGCCGGCAAGGTGCTCGGCGTCGGCGGCGTGGCACTCACCCAGGAGTTCATCTGGATCGCGGCGTCACTCGGGATCTTCGCCGCGCGCGGCCCGATCCTCGCCTACTTCGGCGTGTACGGCGCCAACGAGATCTCGCTGCCCGCGATCAGCCTGGGCGCCGGGGTCACGCTCGTGCTCTTCTTCATCCTCGGCTTCCTGTTTTACGCGTCGCTCTTCGCCGCGGTGGGCTCGATGGTGAGCAGCCCGGAGGACGCGCAGCAGGCGGCGTTGCCGGTCACGCTCCTCCTCGTGAGCACGATCGCCCTGGTCGTGCCCGTGCTGCTAACCCCGAGCAGCGCCCTCGCCCGCGCCATGTCCTGGATCCCGTTCTCGGCCCCGATCATCATGCCGCTGCGCATGACCGTCATGCACGTGCCGTGGCCCGAGGTGGCGGCCTCGCTGGTCGCGCTGGCGCTCGCGTGCGTGGGGGCAGTCTGGGTCGCGTCGCGGATCTATCGGATCGGGCTTCTCATGTACGGCAAGCGCCCGAGCCTCCGCGAGGTCGCGCGCTGGATCCGGTCGGCGTAGCTCGGTCGTCGGACCCGGCTCGGCCGGCGCGGCGTTACGCCGGCACGCCCGCCGGCCCGGCGCAGTGCTTGTCGAACGCGGTCGTCAGATCCCGGGCGATGGCATCCGCCGTGCGGCCTTCGATGTCGTGGCGCTCGAGTATGTAGGCGAGCTTGCCGTCCTTCATCAGTGCGATGGCGGGAGACGACGGCGCATAGCCGGGGAAATAGCCCCGGGCGCGCTGCGTGGCCGCGGTATCCTGTCCCGCAAACACCGTCGCGAGGTGATCCGGGCGGAGCGCGTGCCGGAGCGCGAGCGCCACGGCGGGACGGGCGTTGCGGGCGGCACAGCCGCAGACCGAGTTCACGACGACGAGCGTCGTGCCCTCCGCGCCGCCCAGGGCGGCATCGACCGCGTCCGCCGTCCGCGCCTCCGTGAATCCGAGGCGGGTGAGCTCCTGCCGCATCGGGCCGACCAACCGTTCATCGTACATTGCGTATTCCTCCGCTGTGATGCCGCAATATACCCGGCGGCTAGAGGAGCGGCTCGACGGCGTCCTTGACGGCGGGTGCCGACACGAAGACGGGCAGAACGTGCCGAAGCTTCTGGTCCTGGTCGACGATGTAGATCGCGACCGGATGGGCGGGGCCCGTGGCGTGAGCGTCGAGCGTCATGGGCCCGTTGTCGAAGGCGTCGACGTTGAATGCCTTTTGCGCAGAATCGATTTGCGCCCGCGTACCGGCAAGCCCCACGCCGGTCGTGTCGTACTGGTGGACGAAGGCCTGCACGTCTTCCGGCGTGTCGTGCTCCGGGTCGGTCGTGATGACGATGATGTGCACACGCGCGACGTTGCGGCCGAGCATGCGCCGGGCGCGCGCGAGGTGGCCGAGCGTCGTCGGGCAAACATTGCCGCAGTGCGTGTAGCCGAAGAACACGAGTGTGACGCCGCCCGGCGGGGTGCCGAGCAGCGTGTGCAGCTCGATCGTGTGTCCCGTGCGATCGGCGAGATGGACCGCGGGGATGCCGCGCGGCGGCTGGACCGCCGTGCCGACGATCCGCGGATGGTGCGCTTCACGCGCGCTGTGGGCGGCGGCGGCAAGCGCAGCGGCGACCAGACCCACCACGACGATGGTGATGACGGTGAGCCGGAGCGGGCGTGCTGTCGTACCGGCCATGGTCAGTCCGCGGCGGCGTCGAGACGCCGCAGGTAATCCCGTATGCCGTCGTCGAGGAGCGTGAACGGCCGGGCGAACCCGGCCCCGCGGAGCTTGGCCGTGGTGGCCTGCGTGAAATATTGATACCGCTCGCGAATGGCGGGCGGCGTGTCGATGAACTCGATGTGCTCGGGGGCGGCGAGCGCCGCGAAGGCCCCGCGCGCGACGTTGAGAAAGGTGCGCGCGACGCCCGTGCCGAGGTTGAAGATGCCGCGCGGGACGGCGCTATCCAGTGCGAAGTGGAGCGCGCGCAGGACGTCCTCGACCGCGATGAAATCGCGCGCCTGGTGGCCATCCGCGATGTCGGGGCGATGGCTGCGAAAGAGGCGCACGCGTCCGGCGGCCCGGATCTGATCGAACGCGTGCAGCACGACGCTTGCCATCGGACCTTTGTGCCGCTCGCCGAAGCCGTAGACGTTGAAGAACTTGAATCCGCACCACGCCGGCGGGTGCCGCCCGGCGCGCTCCTCCGCGAGGGCCCAGAGGTCGAACTGCTGCTTGGAGTCCCCGTAGGGATTGAGGGGGTGGAGTTGGGGGATCAGGGCCTCCTCGTCCTCATAGCCCAGCGTCCCGTCGCCGTAGGTGGCCGCGCTGCTGGCGTACACGAGCGGGACCCGCGCGGCCGTCGCGTACCGCCAGACCGCGCGCGAGTACTCGACGTTGACCCGCTTGAAATAGGCGACGTTGAGCTGGCGGGTGTCGGTGCATGCCCCCAGGTGGACGATCGCGCGGAGCGTGGGCCGCTCGCGCTCGAGCCAGCCGAAGAGGTCGTCACGGTCGACGACCGGGCCGTAGGGGATCCCGCGATGCTCGGTGCGCTCGTCAAAGTGGCGCGGGGCATCGACGGGGATCGCGGGGATCCCGCGCGCGGCGCAGGACCAGACGAAGCGCGCCCCGACGAATCCGGCGGCGCCGGTAACCAGGACGGGCGGGGGTGCGGATTCGCTCACATGCGAAAATGTAGCCGTGCGTTATCCGTCGGCAGTCATGGCGAGGGCCTGACGACCCATCGCATCGCGATGCATCACGAGATTGCTTCACCGGCTCCGCCGGCTCGCAATGCCAGCCGCGCGTCGGGGCGAGGGCCGCAGGCCGCGACGCAATCTCCTCGTCTTGGAGCTACAACCCGATTGGAGCTACAACCCGAGCGCCGCCGCGACGGCCTCGACCGTCGCCGGAATCGCCGGGGCGCTCGCGTCGAGGGAGGGCACCGAGGCGGCGTCCTTGAGTCCATGACCCGTGCACACGCAGACACACCGGAGGGCGGCGGGTGTCCGCCCCGCCGCCACGCTTGCGCGGAGTCCCGCCACGCCGGCCGCGGACGCCGGCTCGCAGAAAATCCCTTCGCGCCGGGCGATCTCGCCGCGCGCCTCCAGAATCTCCGTATCCGTCACCGCGCGGAATTCGCCGCCGGACTCGGTCACCGCCGCGACCGCGGTGTCCCAGCTGGCGGGGCGCCCGATCCGGATGGCGCTCGCCACGGTCTCGGGGCACTCGACCGGGTGCCCGAGCACGAGCGGCGCCGCGCCCACCGCCTGCGCGCCGAGCATCACCGGCAGCGTCGCGATCGTCTTCGCGTCGTGGTAGCGGCGAAAGCCGACCCAGTATGCGGAGATGTTGCCGCCATTTCCGACCGGGAGGGCCAGAATGTCCGGGGCGCTGCCCAGGACATTGCAGATCTCGTATGCCGCCGTGGCCTGCCCCGCGATCCGATACGGATTCACCGAGTTCACCAGCTCGACGGGATACTGCCGGGCGAGGGCACGCGCGACGTTCGAGCGCCGCATCGAAGCCGGCCTCGATCACGACCGGCTCGGCGCCGTACGCCAGCGCCTGGGCGATCTTTCCGGCCGTCACCCCGCCGCGCGGGAGCAGGACGACCGCGCGGAGGCCACCCCGCGCCGCGTACGCGGCGGCGCTCGCCGCCGTGTTTCCCGTCGACGCACAGATGACCGTCGTCGCTCCACGCTCCATCGCCTTCGCGACCGCCACGACCATTCCACGGTCCTTGAATGACGCCGTGGGATTGACCCCCTCGAACTTCACGTAGAGCTCGTCGACTCCGACCCACGCCGCCAGCCGGGGAACGGGCAGGAGCGGCGTGTCGCCTTCCGCGAGCGAGAGTGCGGGCGTACGGGCCGTGAGCGGCAGATAGTGCGCGTACCTCTGGAGCACGCCGACGCCCGTCACACCGACGCCGGTCACGCCGACGACTCCACTGTGACGACGCCGGACCGGTCCGGCTCGACGGCAAAACAGACGCCGCCATCCTCTGCGACGGCGCCGCGAAACGCCCGCGCCATCGCGTCGGCGATCTCGCGCGTCCGGTCTGGCGGCCCGAGCGCGATCACCCCCGAGCCCGCGCCGGATATTGTCGCACCCCATGCGCCGGCGCGCCGGGCGGCCGCCAACGCGTCGGCGGCGCCCGGGATCAGCGGCAGCCGGTACTGGACATGCAGCCGATCCGAGAGGCCGAGCGCGATCAGCTCCGGATCCCCCGTGGCCAGGCCTGCGGCGAGCGCCGCCATCGCGCCAATGTTGTGGACCGCGTCCGCGAGCGGCACGGTGCGCGGCAGCGCGGCCCGTGCGCGCGTGGTCTCCAGGCCCGTGCCGGGCGCCGCGTAGGCAAACCCTATCGTTGGCGCGAGCGGCAGCCGCAGCGCCCTCGGGGCCCCCGCGTCATCGTGCGTCACGGCGATAAGACCCCCCATGAGTGCCGGCGCCACGTTGTCGAGGTGCGACTCCCATTCGAGTGCGGCCGCGAATGCCGGACCGCGCTCGAGGGAGATGCCCGCCACGGCGCCCGCGAGGGCAAGCCCGCCGACGACGGCCGCCGCCGACGAGCCGAGGCCGCGCGCAATGGGAATCTCCGAATCGAGCGTGAGGGTCCCTCCGCGCAACGTGACGCCATGCGCGGCGAGCCCGGTACGGAAGGCCCGGAGGAACAGATCATCGCCCTCGGGCCGCCCCGCGAGCGCGCGCAGGGTCCCCCGGCGCTCCAGGCGGAGCGTGTCGTCACCGTCCGGCGAGAAGGCGGCCGCGAGATGTCGCCCGAGCGCGAGGCCGACGCAGTCGAAGCCCGCCCCCAGGTTCGAGGTGCTGGCCGGCACCCGAACGCGTGCGGCGCGCAGCCGGGGCGCACGCGTCATTCCCCCTGCCCCGCGCCGATCGCCGCCTCGCGGCGGACCAGGATCGCGCGGACGGACTCCACGACGCCCGCGAGCGCGGCGCTGTAGAGGCAGATGGCGATGGTGTGCAGGATGAGCGTCGAGACGACGATCGTCGGCCAGTCATCGAAGTCGGCGTGCGCCGACCCCCAAAATTCCCGGTGTGCCGCGATCAGGACCGCGCTCGCCACGGCTCCCCCCAACGTTTCCCACAGCGCGAACGTGGGCGCCCGCCACCACCACATCCGCACCGGGTAGTTCCCGAGATGGACCGTCGCGGCACTACACAGCACGATCGCCGCCACGATGTACCAGACGATCAGGACCGTCCACCGGCCCGACCGGCCGTAGGTCATGACGAGCGAGTTCGCCACGCGGAGGACGACGCCGGTCACGGGCCCGATCGCCGCCGGCACCAGCGTCCAGCGACGCAGCCAGGCGATCTCGTGCTCGGCCCAAACGATCGTCCGTTCCGGGAAGAATCTGGGCAAGTTGGTGCGCCCCCTGCGCGGCACCCGCTGGGGCAAAGTACGAGGCCCCCCGGCATCGCGGCAATACGCGGCGATCGCGCTGGAGCGCGCGCATCTCTTGCGCGCCGAGCACAACCCGATCATCATGCGCGCAGGTACCCCACCCCCTCCCGACGTTGCATGTCACCTCAGTCGACCGGTCTCCCCCCGGCCCAAGGGATGTACGACCCGCGCCTGGAGCATGATGCCTGCGGCATTGGTTTCGTCGCGCATATCGGGGGGGACCGCTCCCGCGAGCTGATCGCGCGCGCGCTCGACCTCCTGGCGAATCTCGCCCACCGGAGCGCGGTCGGGTCGGATGCCGGGACGGGGGACGGCGCGGGGATCCTGCTCCAGACGCCGCACTATTTCCTCTGTCGCGCGTTCGCTGCGGCCGGCGTTCTGCTCCCCGATCCAGGGGAATACGGCATTGGCGTGGCGTTCCTGCCGCGGGACCCCTTGGCCGCCGCGGAATGCGAGCGGGGCATCGCTGGCGTGGCGGCCGAGGAAGGCGTGCCGCTGCTCGGGTGGCGCGATGTTCCGATCGTCGAGGAAGCCGCGGGCGCGGTGGCGCGCCAAACGCTGCCCCGGATGCGCCAGTTCGCGCTGGGGGCCGGGCTGCTCCGCGACGGGGCGCTCGAGCGCCGGCTGTACGTCGTGCGGCGACGGATCGAGCGGGAGTGGGCGCGGCACGCGGTGTACCTCCCGAGCCTGTCGAGCCGGACTCTCGTCTACAAGGGATTGCTGCGCCCGACCCAGCTCGCGGCCTTCTACCCCGACCTGACCGACGTCGACATTACCAGCGCGCTCGCGATCGTCCATTCCCGCTTCTCGACGAACACGTTCCCCACGTGGCCCCTCGCGCATCCCTACCGCATGATCTGCCACAACGGCGAGATCAACACGCTGCGGGGGAACATCGAGTGGATGCGGGCGCGGGAAGGAACGCTGACGTCCACCCGGTTCGGGCGAGACCTCGCGCAGCTCCTGCCGGTGATCGCCGAGGGGCAGAGCGATTCCGCGTGCTTCGACAACGCTCTCGAGTTCCTGGTCATGGGCGGGCGGCCGCTCGCCGAGGCGATGATGCTCCTGATCCCCGAGGCGTGGGACGCGCACGCGGAGATGGATGCGCCACGGCGCGCGTTCTACGAGCACCACGCAGGCGTCATGGAGCCGTGGGACGGCCCCGCGGCGATGGCGTTCACCGACGGCATCCGCATTGGCGCGACGCTCGACCGCAATGGTCTGCGCCCCGCGCGCTACGTCGTCACGCACGACGACGTCGTGATCCTCGCGTCCGAGGCGGGCGCGCTGCCGGTCCCGGCCGAGGAGATCCGGACGAAGGGGCGATTGCATCCGGGACGGATGCTGCTCATCGATACGGCCAAGGAGCGGATCGTCGACGACGATGAGGTGAAGGCGGAGGTGGCCGGACGCCGTCCATACGCCGCGTGGAACGCGCGGAGCCGGGTCACCCTGGACCCCGCCGCGGGGCCCGCCGTCGTCGAGCTGGGGACGCCCGCCCCGGACGTGCGCGTGCTCGCGTCGTTCGGCTACACGCGGGAGGAGCTCGATCGTATCCTCGCGCCCATGGCGACCACCGGCGAAGAGGCGGTCAGCTCGATGGGCAACGATACTCCCCTCGCCGTGCTCTCCGAGCGGCCGCAGCTCCTGTTCGCGTATTTCCGGCAGCTGTTCGCCCAGGTGACGAATCCCGCGATCGACCCGATCCGCGAGCAGCTCGTGATGTCGCTCGCCATGCACGTCGGGCCGCTGGCACGCGTGCTCGACGACACGGAGCCGCCGACGCCGGCGCTCCTCCTGCCACACCCGGTGCTCACCGCCGCCGACATGGTCCGGCTGGCGGCGCTCGCGCACGACGCGGTGCACGTCGCGCGACTGTCGACGCTGTGGGATGCCGCGCTCGGGCCCGACGGCCTCTCCCCCGCCGTCGACGCCCTCTGCGCGGCCGCCGCGGACGCCGCCCGCGGCGGGGCGACGATTCTCGTGCTGACCGATCGCGGCGTCTCCGCCGGGCGAGCGGCCATTCCCGTGTTGCTCGCGACTGCCGCCGTCCACCACCACCTGACGCGCGAGGGACTGCGGACCGCGGTGGGGCTCATCGTCGAGACGGGGGAGGCCCGCGACGTCGCGCAGATCGCGCTCCTCATCGGCTACGGCGCCGCGGCGGTGCACCCGTTCCTGGCGCTCGAGACGGTCGCGGCGCTCGCGCGCGACGGCCGGCTCGGCGAGTCGGCCGACGCGGCGACGGCGCAGCAGCGCTACGTGGCGGCCGTCAAGAAAGGGCTGCTCAAGATCCTCTCGAAGATGGGGATCTCGACGCTCTCCAGCTATTGCGGCGCGCAGGTCTTCGAGGCGATCGGCCTCTCGGCCTCGCTCATCGCGCGGCACTTCACGGGCACGAGCTCGCGGCTTGGCGGGATCGGCCTCGAGGGGGTCGCGCGCGAAGCCCTCGAGCGCCATGGCGCGGCGTGGGGGGAGGGGTGGACGGGCCGGCTCCCGGAGGGCGGGGAGTATCACTATCGCGTCGAGGGCGAGCACCACGCCTGGAACCCCGCGACGATTGCCGCGCTCCAGCACGCGACGCGGAGCGCCGACCGCGCGGCGTTCCGGCGCTTCTCGCAGCTCGCGGACGCCGAGACCCGGCAGTACACGCTACGGGGTGCACTGGAGCTGGTCGAGCGGACCCCGGTGCCCCTCGACGAGGTCGAGCCGGCCACCGCGATCGTGACCCGGTTCGTCACGGGAGCGATGTCCTTCGGCGCGCTCAGCCGCGAGGCACACGAGACGCTGGCGATCGCGATGAACCGCCTGGGCGGCCGGAGCAATACGGGCGAGGGAGGCGAGGACGCGACGCGCTTCCACACGGAGCGCAACAGCGCGATAAAGCAGGTCGCCTCCGCCCGGTTCGGCGTGTCCACGGACTACCTGGTCAACGCCCGCGAGCTGCAGATCAAGATCTCCCAGGGGGCGAAGCCCGGCGAGGGCGGCCAGCTGCCCGGGCACAAGGTCGACGAGGCGATCGCCGCCGTGCGCAACGCGACGCCCGGGGTGTCGCTGATCTCGCCGCCGCCGCACCACGACATCTACTCGATCGAGGATCTCGCGCAGTTGATCTTCGACCTCAAGAACGTCAATCCCGGGGCGGCCGTCTCGGTCAAGCTCGTGGCGGAGGCCGGCGTCGGAACCGTCGCGGCAGGCGTCGCGAAGGCGCACGCCGACGGCATCGTGATCGCCGGCGACTCCGGCGGGACCGGGGCGTCGCCGGTGTCCTCGATCAAGCACGCCGGGATCCCGTGGGAGATGGGTATCGCGGACTCGCACCAGACGCTGGTCCTGAACGGCCTGCGCTCCCGCGTGCGCCTGCAGGCCGATGGGCAGCTCAAGACCGCGCGCGATGTCGTGATCGCGGCCATCCTGGGCGCCGACGAGTTCGGCTTCTCGACCGCACCGCTCATCGCCGAGGGATGCGTGATGATGCGGAAGTGCCATCTCAACACGTGTCCGGTCGGCGTCGCGACGCAGGACCCCGTTCTGCGCGCCAAGTTCACCGGGCGGCCCGAGCATGTGATCGCCTACTTCGTGATGCTCGCCGAAGAGATGCGCGTGGCGATGGCGCGCATCGGCGTGCGGACGGTCGCCGAGCTGGTCGGACGGACCGAGCTGCTCCGGCCCGCCGTCGGAACGCACTGGAAGGCGCAGTCGCTCGATCTCCTGCCTCTGTTGCACCGGCCCGCACCGCTGTCCGCGCCGGGGGCGCCGGTGCCGGGGACGCGGGTGCCGGGGGCGCATCCGTCGAGCGCGTCGCTCGACGCGCGGCTGCTGCCGGAGGTCATCGCGGCGCTCGATCGCGGGGAGACCGTGCGCCGGGCGCTCCCCGTCGAGACGGCCAATCGCACGATCGGGGCGCTCTTGTCCGGGGAGCTCGCGCGCCGCTACGGCCGGGGCGGCGTGAGCGATGACGCGGTGCACCTCGCTCTCACCGGCTCGGCGGGACAGAGCTTCGGCGCGTTCGCCGTGCGCGGCCTCACGCTCCGCCTCGAGGGGGAGGCCAATGACTACGTGGGGAAGGGTCTCTCGGGCGGACGCCTCATCATCGTCCCTCCGCGCGCCGCGCGCTTCATCCCGGGGGACACCACGATCATCGGCAACACCGCCCTCTACGGCGCGACGAGCGGCGAGGCGTACATCAATGGCGTTGCGGGGGAGCGCTTCGCCGTCCGCAACAGTGGGGCGACCGCCGTCATCGAGGGCGTCGGCGATCACGGCTGCGAGTACATGACCGGCGGCGTGGTCGTCGTGCTCGGGCGCACGGGACGCAACTTCGCCGCCGGGATGAGTGGCGGCGTCGCGTTCGTCCTCGACGACGAGGAACGCTTCCGCGGCCGGTGCAACACCGCGCTCGTCGCGCTCGAGGCGGTCGACGACGCGGACGATGCGCAGCTGCTCGAGCGCGCACTCGTCGCGCACGCCGAATACACCGGAAGCGGCCGCGCCAAGCGGCTCCTTCGGCGGTGGCCCGCAGCGCTGTCACAGTTCGTGAAGGTCATGCCGCAGGAGTACAAGGCCGTCCTCGCGCGGCGCCGCGCGCGGACCGGCTGAGCGCGGGCCGGAGACCGACCGTGGGCGACGCCCGCGGCTTTCTGACGCTTCGGCGGGCGGATCCGGCGCGCCGGCCGGTCGTCGAGCGCACCCACGACTGGCGCGAGATGTACACGCCCCTCCCGGACGACGCGGTCCGCGCGCAGGGGGCGCGGTGCATGGACTGCGGCGTCCCGTTTTGTCAGGGGGACACGGGGTGCCCCGTCCGCAACGCGATCCCCGAATGGAACGACCTGGTCTCTCGTGGGCGCTGGCGCGACGCGCTCGAGGCGCTGCACGCGACCAACAACTTTCCGGAGTTCACCGGCCGGCTGTGTCCGGCCCCGTGCGAGACGGCGTGCGTTCTGGGTGTGATCGAGCGCCCCGTCGCCATCCGTACGATCGAGCAGGCCATCGCCGACCGGGGCTTCGCGGAGGGATGGATCGAGCCGCGGCCCCCCGCGCGCGAGACCGGCGCGCGCGTGGCGATCGTGGGGTCGGGACCGGCGGGGATGGCGGCGGCGCAACAGCTGCGCCGTGCCGGGCACGGCGTGGCCGTCTTCGAGCGCGCCGATCAGGTCGGCGGACTCCTCCGCTACGGGATTCCGGACTTCAAGATGGAGAAATCGGTCGTCGATCGGCGCGTCGCGCAGCTCGGGGCCGAGGGCGTGGTGTTCCACACGGGCATCGACGTCGGCCGCTCCCTGCCAGCCGCGGCGCTTCGGCGCGATTTCGACGCGGTGCTGCTCACCGTCGGCGCGACCGTCCCCCGCCCCTTGGCGATCCCGGGCGCCGAGCTCGCCGGGGTGCATTACGCGATGGATTTCCTGACGCAGCAGAACCGCGTCACCGCGGGGCGCCCGGCGGGCGGGGCCGATCGGATCACGGCGCACGACAAGCGTGTGGTGATCCTGGGCGGCGGCGACACGGGATCCGATTGTCTCGGGACGTGTCACCGCCAGGGCGCCCGCTCCGTCGTCCAGCTCGAGCTCTTGACCGAGCCGCCGGCGGAGCGGGACGCATCGACGCCCTGGCCGCTATGGCCCATGCAGCTGCGCACGTCGCACGCGCACGAGGAGGGCGGACAGCGCGAGTGGTCGGTCTCGACCGTGGCGTTCACCGGGGAGGGGGGACGGGTGAGCCGGCTCCACGCCATCCGCGTCGACGCAGCGCCCGGTCCCGATGGCCGCATCGGCGTGACCGAGCGGCCCGGCTCCGCGTTCACGCTCGACGCCGACCTCGTCCTGCTGGCCCTGGGGTTTACGGGACCGGAGCCCACGGTCACGAGTGCGCTGGGCCTGACGGTCGGGCCGCGCGGCACGGTGCAGACGGACGGCTACGCGACGGCCGCCGAGGGGGTGTTCGCCGCGGGCGACGCGCGGCGGGGGGCCTCGCTCATCGTGTGGGCCATTCGCGAGGGACGCGATGCGGCCGCGGCGGTCGATGCGTTCCTGCGCGGCCACGCGCGCCGTGGGCTGCCGGGGCCGGCCGGCCCCGTCAGTGGATCCAGTGGCCGAGGCGCGACCAGCGGATCTCCGTGATCGCGCGGAAGTAGTCGAGGCCCGCGTCAGGGTCGTAGGAGTAGTACACGAACAACGGTCGTCCGCGCAGGTTGGCGCGGGGGACGAAACCCCAGAAGCGGCTGTCCTTCGAATTGTACCGGTTGTCGCCCATCATGAAATACGACCTGGGCGGCACCACGAGTGGCCCCCAGTCATCGTGCGTCGGCTGCGCCGGCGCGGGCCCGAAGCGCGACGTGCGAAGCCCGATCGGCTTCTGCCAATCGAAATCCGGGCTCACATCGTCGGGGCGCGAGAGAGTGGCGTCGGTGGAGTCGAAGCGTGCAAACCCGGGGCCCTGCGGGCGCGCGACCCCGTCGATATAGAGCGTGCCCTTGCGCATGTACACGGTGTCACCCGGCATCCCCCACAGGCGCTTGACGAGCGTCGGCGTGGGATCCTCGGGCTGATCGATCTGCGGAGGCGACACGAACACGACCACATCCTGCCGTTTCGGATCGGCGTAGCCGGGGAGGGCGACGCTCGTGAACGGGATGTGCGGCCCGTAGACCAGCTTGTTGACGAAGAGCCAATCGCCCACGAGGAGCGTCGGGGTCATGCTCCCCGACGGAATGCGGTACGCCTCGATGAGGAATGCCCGCACGCACAGGAAGATGGCCAGCGCGCCCAGCAACGACCGCGCGTTCTCCCACGCGGCCCGCGCAGGGGGCCCGGTGGCCCCCCCGCGCGCCGCACCAGCTGACGGAACGGTCCTATCTCACGTGCTTGGAGACGAGCTTCGTCATGTCGAACATCGACACGCGACTCTTTCCGCCGAACACCGGGCGGAGTGCATTGTCCGCGTTGATCATGCGGCGTTCCTTCGCGTCCTGGAGCCCTTTCCGCTTGATGTAGCCCCACAGCTTCTTCGTCAGTTCGGTCCGCGGCAGAGGGGCGGAGCCGACGACGACTGCCAACAGGCCATCGGGTTGCACGGGGCGCATGAACGCGGCATTCGGCTTCCGCTTGGCCTTCTTCACTGCCTTCTTCGCCTTCGCGGGACGCTTCGCCTTCTTAGCGGCCTTCTTCTTGGTCTTGGCCATCGACTGTCGCTCCTCGGAAGTGAGACTTTGAACCGTGCGGCCCCCGAGTGAGTGAGGGGCGCGCTGCGGTGCAAAGTACACCCGAGAGAGCACGGCGCAAGAGAGGCTAGGACCGTCCCCCGGTGACGGAGAGATCGATCATCCGGGAGCCACGGACGTATTCCACCGTCTTGGGCTCCCGGAGCGTGGCCAGCCGTTTCACGACGCCGGCGATCCGCGTCCCCTGCTCGGCGATCACCTGGATGCACTGGCGTTCCTCCTCCGGCGTCGCGAGCTCGTGCGTCAGCAGGGCGACGTTCCCGAGGAGCGCCGTCAGCGGATTGTTGATCTCATGCTGGACCGCCAGCGCCGTCTCGCCGATCCCGGCGAGCCACTGCGCCCGCGCGAGGGCATCCTCCGCCGCCCGCCGGGCGCGGTCGATCGCCATACGCCGCTCGGCGATCACAACGCGCGTCCGGATCGCTTCTGCGGCGATGGGCTTCGACACGTAGTCGTCCGCGCCGGCGTCGAGGATCCGCATCAGGTCGGCCGTCGCCCCGCGCGTCGTCACCATGATGATGAACGTGTCGCGCCCCACCCCGCCGCGGCGGATGTTCTCGCACACCTCGATCCCGGAGAGCCCGGGCATCTGCCAGTCGAGGAGCACGAGAGAGGGGCTCTCCTGCTCGAACAGCTCCCACGCCTCGCGGCCATCGCTCGCGGCCACGACTGCGTGCCCGCCGGCCTCGAGGACGGCGCCGAGGAGCGCTCGCATGGACTCGTCGTCGTCCGCCACCAGTGTTTTCATGCCGCCGCGCTGCCCCTCCCCAACGGTGTGTCGCCCGCCGATGCCTGGCGGTGTGCAATGAGGACGACCGCGACGGGTGGGGTGAAACATTGGCCGTATATTTCCCCCTCATGCCTTCGCCGCCCTCCCGCCCGACCCTCCCGACCGCTGCCCCTGCGGGCATCGGACGCGTGCCACCCCCGGTCAATGAGCCCGTGAAGAGCTATGCCCCGGGATCACCCGAGCGCCGCACCCTCAAGGCCCGGCTGGCGGCGATGGCGGCCGAGTGCCCCACGATTCCACTCATCATCGCCGGACGGGAGATCTGCACCGGGGATCTCGGCACGGTCGTGATGCCGCACAATCACGGCCACGTGCTGGCGGAATGGCACCGCGCCCGCGCCGCCGACGTTGAGCGGGCGATCGCCGCCGCGACTGCCGCGCAGCACGACTGGAGCGCCTGGTCGTGGGAGGACCGCGCCGCTGTCTTCCTCCGCGCGGCGGACCTGCTCGCGACGCGGTGGCGCGACACCCTCAACGCGGCGACGATGCTGGGGCAATCGAAGACGGCCCATCAGGCCGAGATCGACGCCGCCACGGAATTGACGGACTTCTGGCGCTTCAACCCGCACTACGCGCAGGAGCTGCTGACGCAGCAACCGCTGAGTCCTGCCGGCTGCGGCGCATGGAATCGGCTCGACTATCGCCCGCTCGAGGGGTTCGTCTTCGCGGTGACGCCGTTCAACTTCACGGCGATCGGCGGCAACCTGCCCACGGCGCCCGCGCTCATGGGGAACACGGTCGTCTGGAAGCCGGCGCCCACCGCCTTGCTGTCCTCGTATTACGTCATGCGGCTGCTGGAGGCCGCCGGGCTTCCCCCGGGAGTGATCAACTTCGTGCCCGGGGACCCCGTGACGATCGCCCATGCCACACTCGGCCACCGCGACCTCGCCGGCGTGCACTTCACCGGGAGCTCCGCCGTGTTCCAGACGATCTGGCATACCGTCGGGACCAACATCGCTCACTACCGCAGCTATCCGCGCATCGTCGGCGAGACGGGCGGGAAGGATTTCATCATCGCGCACCCGTCCGCGGACGCCGCCGCCGTCGCGGCCGCGATCGTGCGGGGGGGATTCGAGTACCAGGGCCAGAAGTGCTCGGCGGCGAGCCGCGTCTACCTTCCGGCGTCGCTGTGGCCCGACATCGAGGAGCGGACGGTCGCGATGATGCGCGAGATCCGCGTGGGCGACGTCACGGATTTCCGGAACTTCATGGGGGCCGTGATCGACGCACGCGCGTTCGAGAAGATCTCCGGCTACCTCGACATCGCGCGGCAGACGGCCACGGTGATTCAGGGCGGCGGCGCCTCCTCGGAGACCGGGTACTTCATCGAGCCGACCCTGGTCCGAACGACCGACCCCGCCTCGCGGCTCCTCCAGGAGGAGATCTTCGGGCCCGTCGTGACGGTGTACGTGTACCCGGACGCGGAGTGGGAGGCGACGCTCGAGCTGGTCGACCGCACATCGCCGTACGCGCTGACCGGGGCGATCTTCGCCCGCGAGCGGAGCGTGCTCGGCGCCGCCGCCGCGCGCCTGCGCCAGGCGGCGGGCAACGTGTACCTCAATGACAAGCCGACGGGCGCGATGGTCGCGCAGCAGCCCTTCGGCGGCGGCCGCGCGTCCGGGACGAACGACAAGGCAGGCTCGCCCCTCAACCTCATCCGCTGGGTCAGCCCGCGGACGATCAAGGAGACGTTCGCACCGGCGCACGAATTCCGGTATCCGTTCATGGACGCCGACTAGCCGGACCCGATGAGCGACCTCTTCGCGGCGCGGTCGCAGATGGCGATGTCGCTCGCGTTCCACATCATTTTCGCCAGCGTGGGGATCGGGATGCCCGCGCTCATGGTGGTGGCCGAGCGCCGGTGGCAGACGACCGGGGATCCCGTGTATCTCGATCTGGCCAAACGCTGGGCGAAGGGAACGGCGATCCTGTTCGCCGTGGGCGCCGTGTCGGGAACGGTCCTCTCGTTCGAGCTGGGCCTGCTGTGGCCGGGCTTCATGCGCTACGCGGGCGCGATCATCGGGATGCCCTTCTCGCTCGAAGGGTTCGCATTCTTCATGGAGGCGATTTTCCTCGGGATCTATCTGTACGGCTGGGAGCGCGTGCCGCGGGCGATGCACCTGGCCGCCGGGGCGACGGTCGCCGTGAGCGGCGCGATGTCCGGGATCTTCGTGGTCATCGCGAACGCGTGGATGAACGCGCCCACGGGATTCCACATCGTCGACGGGCGCGCCGTGGACGTGCACCCGCTCGCCGCCATGGCCAACGCCGCGGCGGTGTCGGAGGCGCTGCACATGACGATCGCCGCGTACGCCGCGACCGGACTCGTCGTCGCCGGCATTCACGCGGCCTTGCTGCTCCGCGACAACACCAACCGATTCCACCGGCACGCACTTCGCGTGGCCCTTCTCATCGGCGCGCCGGCGGCCGTGCTCCAGCCCTTCTCCGGGGACTTGAGCGCGCGCTACCTCGCAGCGCACCAGCCGACCAAGCTGGCGGCGGCCGAGGGGCAGTTCCGCACGCAGGCCGGGGCTCCGTTGCGGATCGGCGGCGTGCCGGACGAGCGGCGCGCGGAGACACGCTACGCCATTGAGATCCCGCGCGGTCTCTCGCTCCTCGCCTTCGGCGATCCGGCGGCGACCGTCGCCGGGCTCGATCGCGTTCCGCGTAACGAGTGGCCGCCCGTGCTCGTGAGCCACATCGCGTTCCAGATCATGGTCGGGCTGGGAACCTTCATGGCGCTCGTGGGCGTGCGCGCCCTCTGGCGGCTCGGGCGCGGGCAGGAGGTCGCCGCCGACCGCTGGCTCCTCCGCGCGCTCGTGGTCGCGGCGCCCATGGGATTCATCGCGATCGAGGCCGGCTGGACCGTGACGGAGGTCGGGCGCCAGCCGTGGATCATCTACGGCGTCATGCGCACGGCGGACGCGGTGACGCCGATGCCCGGGCTCATCGTCCCCTTCGTGACGTTTACGCTGCTCTACTGCTTTCTCGGCGGCATCGTGGCGTGGCTGCTGTACGCTCAGGTGCTCCAGAGCCCGGTGAGCGCCACTCGCGCATGAGCGCCACTCGCGCATGAGCGCCCTCACGCTCCCCGACGTCGTGGCGGCGGTCCTCGTGATCGCGCTCACGGCATATGTCCTGCTCGGGGGCGCGGATTACGGCGGGGGGGTGTGGGACATGCTCGCGTCGGGGCCGACCCGTGACGCCCAGCGCGAGCGGATCGCCCACGCGATCGGGCCGATCTGGGAGGCGAACCACGTGTGGCTGATCATCGTGGTCGTCGTCCTCTTCAGCTGCTTCCCGGCGGCCTTCGCTGAGCTCGCCGTCGCGCTCCACATCCCGTTCGTGCTCCTCCTGATCGGCATCGTCCTGCGGGGTTCGGCATTCACCTTTCGCACGTACGACAGCGCGCACAGCGCGGTCCAGGCGCGGTGGGGTCGCATCTTCTCCGGCGCGAGCGTCGGGGCGCCTGTCCTGCTGGGCGTCGCGGTCGGCGCCGTGGCGTCCGGCCGCGTGCGCCCGCCGGTCCCGGGCGCGCCCTTCCTCGACAGCTACGTGAGTCCGTGGCTGACGCCGTTCTCCCTCGCGGTCGGGTGCCTGGCGCTCGCCCTCTTCGCGTTCCTCGCGGCGGTCTACCTGACCGTCGAGGCGGCCGACGACCACGCATTACAGGAATCCTTTCGCCGCCGCGCACTCGGAGCGGCCATCGCCGTCTTCGTAACGGCGGCGGTCGCTCTGCTCGTGGCACGGCGCGACGTGCCCCGACTCGGCGAGGGCCTCACGCACACGCTCTGGGCCGCCGTCCTGCACGGCGCCACGGCGCTCGCGGCCGTGACGGCGATCGGCAGCCTCGTCGTCCGCGCGTACCGGGTGGCCCGCATTGCGGCGGCCGCACAGGTCTCCCTCATCCTTTGGGGGTGGGCGCTCGCCCAATTCCCCTACCTCGTTCCGCCGACGCTCACCATCCACGACGCGGCGGCTCCCGCGACCACGCTCCGGTTGACGCTGGTCGCGCTCGGGGCGGGCGCGCTCGTGCTCTTTCCCTCGCTCGGCTACCTCTTCTGGGTCTTCAAGGGATCGCCCGCGGGTCCGTCGCCCTCGTCCGGGGGCGGCTGATCGCCGCTCACGGGAGGGTATTCCCCGCTCAGGATGTCGAGCTCGCGCTCGAAGGCACGCGCGGCGACGTTGCCGGCGGAGTCCGAGGGGGCCGTGCGGCGCAGATACACGAGGACGAGCAGCCCGAGCAGGCCGGTGAGTGCGAGGAGGATCACGTCCTCGTACCGGTGGGCATGGCGGTACACGAGCAGGGCCGTACGGCCGAAGGCCCAGCCCGTGACCGTGAAGAGGCTGGCCCACGTCACGGCGCTGAGTGCGCTGCCGGCGAGGTATTCATACAGCGGGACGTGCGCGACGCCGCACGCGATCGGGAGCGTGAGCCGTAGTCCGTACGCGTAGCGCACGGCCAGCGAGGAGCGCCAGGGACGGCGGCGTACCTCCATCAAGACGCGCGTAAACGCGCGACCGACGGAAGGCCACCGCCGCCGCGCCCACGCGCCGCGCCACCGCCCGAGATAGTAGAGGCCGATGTCGGCGCCCCAGCTGCCGATGGCACAGCTCCAGGCGACGCCCACGATGCTCAAGTGGCCCTCGTGGGCCGCGAATCCGCCGGTCAGGGGGGCGAATTCCTCGGTCACGAAGCTGATCGCGGCCAGGACGATGTAGGCCCACACCGCGTGCACCTCGGCGATCCAGGTCGGCACGCGCGGAAATTAGTCGCCCGACGATACCGCCGGCGCGACCGCGTGCGGCGCGTGGGCGCGCCGCGCGAGGACGCGCTCGCGCCACTCGTCGAGAATCTCGTAGAACGTGGGGATCACGACGAGCGTGAGCAGGGTCGACGTGATCACCCCCCCGATGACCGCGCGCCCGAGCGGCGAGCGGAAATCCGCGCCCTCGCCGCGTCCCAGTGCCACGGGGATCATCCCCGCGATCAGCGCCAGCGTCGTCATCAGGATCGGCCGGAGACGGATCCGCCCGGCTTCGATGAGCGCATCGCGCGTGGAGACGCCGCGCGATTCCCTCGCCCACTTGGCGAAATCGATGAGCAGGATCGCGTTCTTGGCGACGATCCCCATGAGGAGGATCACACCGATCAGGCTCATGATGTTGAGCGAGTCGCTTGTCACGAGCAGAGCCAGGACCACCCCGATGAGCGAGAGCGGGAGGGAGAGCATGATCGCCAGAGGGTCGATGAACGACCCGAACTGGATGACGAGGATGAGGTACATGAGCATGACGGCCACGCCCAGCGACGCGAAGATGCTGCCGTACACCTCCCGCTGGTCCTTTACCTGTCCGCCCTGGGATATCGACACCCCGGGGGGGAGCGGGAGCCTGGCGACCGCCGCGTTCACCGCGTCCGAGACCTGGCTCAGTCCCTGACCGAGCACGTTGGCGCCGACGGTGACGACTTCATTGCGGTTGAGGTGATCGATCTCGGCCGGGCCGAGCGTGGTCGTGATGGTCGCCACCTGTCCCAGGGGAAGCGTGGCGAACGCTCCTGTCGCCGGGTTCTGCACCACGAGGGGGAGCTGCGCCAGGTCGGTGAGATCGCTGCGCGCCTCGGGGGCGAGCCGCACCGTGACATCGCGCGTCTTTCCCGTCGGATCGACCCAGTCGCCGGCGTGGACGCCGGCGAAGGCCGGGCGCAGCGACATCGCGACCTGTCCCACGGTAATGCCCAGCGTCCCCGCGAGCCCGCGGTTCAATTCGACCTGGAGCTCCGGCCGCTGCCCCTTCGTCGAGAGACCCACGTCGGTGGTCCCGGGCACCCGTGCGACGACGGCGCGGGCCGCTTCGGAAAACCGATTGAGCGTCGCGAGATCGTTGCCGCGCAATTGAACCTGGATCTGCTTCTGGTTGTCGCCGAACATGTTCGAGAACACGTACGCCGTCACGCCGCCGATGCGACTCAGCTCGCCCCGGACGACATCCGAGAACGCCTCTTGCGAGAGGCGCCGATCGGATTTCGGCACGAGGCGGACGTAGATGTCGCCCTCGTTCACGTCGCCCGATCCCGCCGCGCTCCCCACCGTCGCGTACGTGTAGCGCACCTCGCGGTGAGCGCGCAGGAGCCGGTCGATCTCATCCATCTTGAGCCGCATGTAATCCAGATTGGTGCCCGGTGGGGTCTCCACGTCGATATCGAACTCCGACCGGTCGCTCACCGGGATGAAGCCCGCCTGTCCGACGAAGATCTGGAGGGCGATCGCGATCGCGAACGTCGACACGGCCAGCGCCACCATCCCCCAGCGGTGGTCGAGGGCCCAGGCGATGAGCCGCTGGTATCGGTCCGCCTGCCGGTCGAACCATCGATTGAAGCGGTCGAGCGCGCGGGCGACCGGATTCCGGCGCTCGTGCGCCTCCACCTGTGGATCCGCCCAGTGGGCCGACAGCATGGGATCCAGGGAGAACGAGACGAAGAGCGAAACGAGGACGGAGCACGCGATGGTGAGGGCGAATGGCTTGAACCACTGCCCTGCCTCGCCGCTCATGAAGGCGACGGGCACGAATACCGAGACGATGGAGAAGGTCGTGGCCGCCACGGCGAGCCCGATCTCGTCGGTGCCCTTGTGCGACGCGGTGACGTGATCCTCCCCGCGCTCGATGTGCCGGACGATGTTCTCCCGTACCACGATCGCGTCGTCGATCAGGATCCCGATCGCGAGCGAGAGCCCGAGCAGCGACATCGTATTGAGCGTGAAGCCGAAGGCGTGCACGGCGATGAACGAGGCGATCGTGGACACCGGCAGCGCGAGGCCCGTAATGACGGTCGAGCGCCAGGAGTTGAGGAAGAGAAAGACGACGAGCACCGTGAGCAGGGCGCCCTCGACGAGTGCGTCCTCGACATTGCGGACCGAGTTCCGCACGCGCGTCCCCGCATCGCGCACCACGACGAGGTCCGCGCCGGCCGGCAGCGTCCGCTGCAGGGCCGCGACCCGCGCCTTCACGGCATCGGCGACGCGCGTGGTGCTCACCCCTTTGGTACGGGTGATGTCGAGGCCGATGCCGGGGCGTCCGTCGTACAGCGCGAGCGACCGGGCCTCGACGGCGGTGTCCTTGATGTCGGCGACCTGGCCCAGTCGAACCAGGCCCCCCTCGCGGCTCGCCACGACGAGCTGCAGGAAGTCCTCCGGGCTCTCGATCCGCCCCAGGAGCCGGATCTGCCGCTCGGCGAGAGTGCCATTCACGCTGCCGACCGGTGCCGCGAGGTTCTGGGCGTTGAGCGCGTTCACGACATCCGACACGCTCACGTGCGCCGCCGCGAGCTCGTGGGGCCGCACCTCGACGGCGATGGTGCGGTCGTCGCCGCCGGAGACGGTGACCTGTGCCACACCCGCGATCCCGCGCAGCTCGCGCGTGATCCCCGGGTCCGCGAGAACGGTCAGTTCCGGCGGGCTCAGCGTCCGCGACACGAGGGCGAGCGAGACGATGGGCAGATCGTTCGGGTCGTACTTCTTGATGATCGGCTCCTTCATCTCGACGGGCAGATTGTCCCGTGTCTCCGAGATCGCATCGCGGATGTCCTGCGCCGCCTGATCCGGGTCCTTGCTGAAGACGAACTGCACGATGATCTGCGCGAAGCCATCCGTCGCCACGGAGTGGATCTCGTCGATCCCGCTGATCGCGTTGAATTGCTCTTCGAGGCGGTCGATGACCTCGCGCTCGACCTGGCTCGGCGACGCGCCCGGATACGGCACCGCGACGAACACGACCGGCGCGCTGATGTCCGGGAACTCGTCGACGTCGGTCCGCGCGAGCGCGAAAATGCCGAACACGACGAGCGCGATCATCACCACCACCGTGACGATCGGCCGCCGGATCGCGAAGTCGGAGACGAACACGTCGCGGTCCCGGAGGGGTTACGGCCGCCCGGGCGCCGGAGGCGCGGGCGCGCGCAGCGCGGAGTCCGCCGCGACCGCCACGACGCGCACCACGGTGCCCGGCGTGAGCCCCTGTGCCGATCCCAGGAGCAGCGTGTCCCCGAGGGCCACGCCGGAGCCGATCTCCACGCGATCGGCCCGATCGTCGCGGAGGCCCAGCGTCACGTCGATTCGCTCGACCGTTCCGCCCCGAATCCGCTCGGCCGCGGGCCGCAGGTTCCGCACATCGATCGCGGCCGTCGGGACCACGAGCCCCGAATCGCGCTCGGTCACGATCCGCCCGGCCGCGAACAGTCCCCCGACGAGCGCGTTGCCCGGGTTGCCCAGCTCGGCGTACACGGGGACCTGGCGCGTCGTCGGATCGGCCACGGGATTGAGTCGCGTGACCGTCCCGGTGAACGTGCGGGTTCCGTAGCCGGTGAGCGAGAACGACACGGGCGCCCCCAGGTGCACGCTCGCGATCTGCTCGGCGGGGACCGCGGCCTCGAGCTGCAGCACGGACGGGTCGACCACGGTGTACAGCGGCGAGCCGATCTGCACCACATCGCCCCGGCTCACATTCCGCGCGCTCACCACGCCAGCGAAGGGCGCGCGGACGGAGGTGAAGTCCAGCTGCTTCCGCGCCGAGGCGAGGGCCGACTGCGCGTTCGCCAGCGCTGCCTCCGCCGCCGCGCGCTGCTCGGCCACCGATTCCCGGGCGCTCGGGGATATCGCACCTGCGACCAGGAGTGTGTCGTAGCGCTCCGCCTGGCGCGCCGCGACGTCGGCCGCGACCGTCGCCGAGGCCACGGCGGCCTTGGCCGATGCGTACGCGTCGCTGATCGCGGTGGCATCGATGCGCGCCAGGAGCTCCCCGGCGCGCACGTGCGCTCCCTGCTCGGCGTCGGTCTCGAGAACGAGGCCCGAGACCTGCGCCCGGATTTGCGCCGTCCGGATCGGTGCGAGCGTGCCCGAGATGAGGGGACCGCTCTCCACGACGCCCCGCGTCACCACGGCGACGTTCTCCGCGCCCAGCTGTATCACCGGATCCCGGGTGGCGGCGGACTCGGCGTGCCGCCGGCACGCCGCGGCCCCGAGGACGGCCGCGAGGACCGTCGCCAGGACGGCTGCCCGCTGTCGAATGGCATGGACCCGCGGTGCGAGCCACGGATCGGGCCGGATCGCGGGAGGGGAGACGGTCATGGCGTGGTGTAGGGGAGTGGTTGCGTCGGCTGCGGAGTCGGCTGCGGCAACGTGGTCGGAACCGGGGTCGGACCCGGCGGTACCATGGTCGCGGCCGTGGCCGCGGCGCTCTGTGGCGGGGTCGCGGCCGAGCTGCTGCCCTGCGCCGCGCTCTGCTGGGCGCTGGCCCCTGCCGATCCCGCCGTCGCGGTGACGGGGAGATCGCGCAGGACCGCGAGGCGAACGCGCGCGACCTGGAGATTCCGCGCCGCCTGGGCGCGATTCGCGAGAGCCTGCTGCTCGGCGAGGCGCGAGTCGTTCAACTCGATGAGCGTCGATAGCCCCTCGCGGTAGCGCAACTCCGCGATTTCATAGGCACGGACAGCCTGCGCAACCGATCCGGCCGTCGCGGCCCAATTGGCCTGGGCGACGCGGAAATTCGCGACCGTCGTCCGGGCGTCCAGCGCCGCGAGCTCGCGCTCCTGGTCGAGCCGGGCTCGCTGCTCCGCCAGGTTCGCGTGGGCGATCATGAGGTCGCCGCGGGTGCGAAAGCCATTGAAGAGGGGGACCGATGCACCGATCGAGACCGTCCAGTTGGGAAGAAAGCTGCTCCAGGCGGGTAAGCCGCTCGCCGGGTAGGCCACGCGGCTGTAGCTCGAGGCGAACGTGAGCGACGGCAGATATTCGTACTGGGCCTCGTGCCGGAGCGCCAGATACTCGGTGACGGTGAGCTGTTGCTCCCGCACCGATGAACGACGGTCGACCGTCGTATCGCCCGCGGGCAGCGCCGTCGAATCGAGCGTGCCGGCGGAGTCGCTGAGCGCGGCCAGGCGAATATCGCCGGGCAGGCTGATCGGGTCGCGCACGCCCGTGGTCAGGCGGATGGGAGCGTCGAGCGGGAGCTTCAGCAGCTGCTTGAGCTTGAAATACGCGAGGTCCCGATCGTTCCGGCGCTGCAGGACCAGCGGGACCTGGTTGTCACGGGTGACCTGGGCCTGCAACAGATCGAAATCGGATTGCGTCCCCACATGGCGCTCCAGGCGGACCTGCGCGAGGGTCCGCTCGGATTGCGCAAGGGTGGAATCCGCAATGGTGAGGAGGGCATCCGAGAGCGCGGCGTCATAGTACGCCTGGGCCGCGTCGTACGCGACCTGGGCCTGCTGCGCCGCGAGCTCGATCTCCGCGGACCGGCGTGGGGCAGCCGCCGCCTGGGACGCTGCCAGCACCTGCCCGCTGAACAGGGTCTGCGAGAAATTGAGAGCCAGCGTGTACGCGTTGGGGGAGCCAAAGCCGACCGACGAAAACGTACTGCCCAAGCCTGATTCGGAGCAGCTCTGTACCTGCGCCAGCGCGCTCGCGCGCTCGGCCGCCGTGGCATTGGAGTCGAGCTGAACCGAGCACAGCGCGACGTTTCGCCCTGCCGGCGGCGTGGGACTGCCGCCGAACAGCGGCGAGTTGATGAGGGAGCTGTATTGCGTCTGGATCGTGCGCACGTAGGAGGCGTTGCCGGAGAGCTGGGGCCACCAACCGGATTCCGCCTCGAGCACCTGGCCCCGCGCGCGGGAGATCCCGACCCGTGCGATCGTGACGGCTTCGCTCCGCGCCAGGGCGAGACCGACCGCGTCCCCGATCGAGACCCCCGTCGAATCGGGCTGCTGTGCACGCACGGGGCCAGCCGCGACAAGGAAACCGAGCGCGGCGACGAGCGTGGGGTGGCGTTCGGGCATCCCGGAAAATTTACCGGCGTGGCCCATCCCGTGGCACGCCGACCGCCTGCCGGAGCCGAGCGAGCGCGGTGTCGATCGCAGCGTGCGACGTGGCGTAGGAGAAACGGAGTCGGCGCGCCGCCCGGGAACCGAAGGCCGATCCCGGCAGGCACGCGACGCCACAGTCGACGAGCAGTCGCTCCGCGAGGGCCTCGGCCGTAAGTCCCAGCTGGGCGAGCGCCCCCGTCACGTCGGGGAACGCGTAGAAGGCGCCGCCCGGAACGGGGCACACGACGCCCGGCAGCGCATTGAGGCCGCCGACGATGCGATCGCGCTTCCCGCGCAGGGCGCACACGAGCTCGGTGACGCATTCTTGCGGCCCGCGGAGCGCGGCGACCCCGGCCGCCTGCACGAATCCCGGCGTGCAGGCGGCGCTGTTGTTTACGAGCTTCGCGACCGCCTGGGCGACGCGCAGGGGCATGACACCGTATCCCAGGCGCCAGCCCGTCATGGCATACGCCTTGGAGAATCCGTCGACGATCACCGTGCGCGCGGCCATTCCCGGCTGCGCCGCAATGCTCTCCGCCGGCGCAGGCCCGAACGTCAGCCTGTGATAGATCTCGTCCGAGATGACCATGAGATCATGCCGCCGGGCGATGTCGGCGATGCCCGCGAGGGCGACGGGGCCGACGGTCGTCCCGGTCGGGTTGTGCGGGCTGTTGAGGACGAGCGCGCGGGTGCGCGGGGAGACGAGTGCGGCGATGGCCGCGACATCCAGGCCGTCGGGCTGGGACGCATCGACCGGATAGGGGATCGGTCGCGCGCCGACGAACTCCGCGACGGCCGCATACGCCGGATATCCCGGATCCGGCACGAGGATATCATCGCCCGGCTCGAGGAGGGCCTGAAGGACGTGAAACACCACCAGCTTGGAGCCCGGCGTGATGACGACCTGCTCCGGACTCGCCTGGACGCCGCGGGCCGCCAGCGATTCGGCGACGGCGCTGCGGAGCTCCGCGGTTCCGGGCGAGGGAGTGTACCTGGTTTCGCCATTCCGCATGGCGCGGACGCCGGCTTCGATGATATGAGGCGGGGTCGCGATGTCCGGCTCCCCCGCCTCGAGATGCACGATGTCCCGCCCCTGGCGTTCGAGGGCCCGGGCGCGGCCGAGTACCTCGAAGGCCGCTTCGACACCGAGCGACACCACGCGGCGGGCCAGACGGGGCCGATCCCGATCGGCCCCGTCTGCCGCCGTTCTACAGTCGGTACATCCGTCGTCGCTGCCGGGCATCTAGGGCGTCGCGCCCTTCACGATCGGCGCGCGCACGGCGTTCCCCCATTCGGTCCAGCTGCCGTCGTAGTTGCGGACCTTTGGATAGCCGAGGAGGTAGGTCAATACGAACCAGGTGTGCGACGAGCGTTCGCCGATGCGGCAGTAGGCGATGATGTCATCCTTTGGCGCGAGCCCCTGCTCGGTCTCGTAGATCGCTCGCAGCTCCGGCGCGGACCGGAAGGTGCCGTCGGGATTCGCGGCCCGCGCCCAGGGGACACTCCGGGCGGTCGGGATATGGCCGCCGCGCAACGTCCCTTCCTGCGGGTATTCCGGCATGTGCGTCCGCTCGCCGGAATACTCCTGCGGGGATCGAACATCGACGAGCTTGCCCTTGTGGGCGAGATGCGAGCGTACGTCGGCGAAGAAGGCGCGGATGCGCGAATCCTCCCGCTCCTTCGCGACGTATCGCGTGGGATTGGGTTTGGATACGTCGGTCGTCAGCGGGCGGCCCTCGGCCTCCCACTTGAGCCGTCCCCCGTCGAGCAGGCGCGAGTTGGTAAACCCAAAGAGCTGGAACACCCAGAATGCGTAGGCCGCCCACCAATTGTTCTTATCGCCATAGAAGATGACGGTCGTCGAGTCATCGATCCCCAGGCGGCGCAGCAGCGCCTCGAAGTCCTTTTGCGACAGGTAGTCGCGAATCACCGAGTCGTTGAGATCCTGGTGCCAGTCGACCTTCAGCGCGCCGGGGATGTGGCCCGTGTCATACAGCAGCACGTCCTCGTCGCTTTCGATGATCCGGAGGGATGGGTCCTTCAAATGCGCGGCCAGCCACTCGGTGGTGACGAGGACCTCCGGGTGTACGTAGCCCTTGGCGACGATTGTCGTGTCGGGCGCGGGTGCGGCCCCTGTTGCTGTTGGTGTTGCTGTTGCATTCGGCATGCTGCCACTCCTTGCGGTGGGGGATCCTGCGGGTGCGGTATGGGCGCGGTACGGAGAAACAAAGCGGCCGCTCGTAACGGAAAGAGCGGCCGGTCGGGTTTCGGATCGTGTGACGCGAGCGCCGTCACATGGTACGCGAGCCCCAGGCCGGCCGCCCAGCGGCGGCACAGGCACAGGCACAGGCACAACACATGGCGGCGAGCGCTCCACTGGTCACGCCGGTATCGTAGAAGGCCGTTCGTCGCCTTGTCAAGGCCTGCAGGCCGCATACGGCGTGGCGCCGAGAATTAGATTATGCGGGTTGGCCCGAGGTATTCCCGTGAGCTCGGAGACACCCGATGAAATGGCTTGTAGGCGTCCGGAAGGCGGCACTCTGTTTGGCAGCTGCCGGGTCGAGCATGGCCGCCACGCTGCCCGCGCGGGCGCAGGGCGGCGCGCCCTTCGCTTACGCCCCCGGAACGCAGCAATATCGCATCACGACGGTCACGCACCGGACGCAGGATCAGTCCGGCGGCCGCGCCCCATTCGAGTTCGAGGTGACGACCACCCAATACATCACCCTGCGCATCACGAGCGCGGGGCGCGACACACTGGGACTCACGATCTCGATGGATTCCCTCAAGGTGGCGTCGACCCTCGATGCGTTGCCGCCCGACACGGATGGGTTCCGCGGGACGACGTTGCGCGGAACGATGTCGCCGCAGGGACGCATATACTCGTTCGAGGCACCGGCGGGTACGCAGCCGGGCAAGGTCACGGCCCTGTATCGTGCATTTCGCCCGTTTCTCGTGCCGTTCCCGAGTGGAGCGATGGCGCCCGGACTCACCTGGGCCGATAGCACGGTTGACCACATCGAGAAGAAGCCGTTCACCATTACGTCAACCAGCGTGACGACGTGGACCGTGACCGGCGACACCACGTACGCGGGCCAGAAGGCGTGGCGTGTCGAGCGGGTCGCGATCGTGACGACATTGGGCATCGGGACGGAGGGGACGATGCCTTTGCGTCTCGAGGGGGATGATACCATTCGGGGTGTCCGCTACGTCACGGCGAGCGGCACGTACCTGGGCGGCTCGGCGACCCAGACGAGTCTCCTGCAGATGAACACGCAGGTCGGGGCGGACCAGAGCGAGAGCGCGCCGATCCGGCAAACCATCAAGACCACAATTCAGCCGTTATCCATGCTCCGGACAGCGGGCTCGTAAGAGCCGCCGCCGGGCGATCATGCCCGCCCGGCCGGGCTGTGCTCTAGCGCCGGACCGGGCGATTGGATATGCTCCCATCCGTCGTCGGCACACGTCGGCGATCAATTCTGAGTAGTGACGGATACGGACGCCCCGACTAGTCGAGGTGTCCGCGTCCCTATTAACCCGAGGCGGAGGGGAGGGGATGGCCACATCGGAGGCGGCGACGCTCGCGGAAGCCACGCGGCGCGTGTTGGATATGCGCCGCGTGCACGTTTCGAGAGCCAAGATTGCGAACGCCATGGGTGTCAGCATGGATGTCATCCGGACGATCGAGCGCCTGGGAGCGAGGAAGACCCGGCGCGTGGCTCGCCGCCGGATCCTCCGATGGATGGCGCAGGGTGGCGCCCCGATCCCCGCGCCGCCGCCGCGACCGCCGGGCCAACGGGGACCGGGCCGTCCGCCAGGCTCGGGACGGAAGCGCGGGCGCGCCACTCGTGTCAGTGCGCGGCCCACTGCGCGCATCGTCCCCTCCTCCGGACGGGCGGCACGGTCCCGCGATTCGGCAACGGTGACGCTGGAAGTGGACGGCGGCCGGGTGCTGCGGCTGCGCGGCGGCCATTCCTACCTTCTCCGGGGCAGCGTGTTGTTCGAGGTGCTATCGGTTTAGAGTCTCGAGCGCGGCGCCCGCGCCCGACCCTCCGGGCCGGTGCCGGGCGGCTGCAACAATACTGGGGCGGCAGGATTCGAACCTGCACCTTCTCGGTTAACAGCCGAGCGGTCTGCCAGTTGACCTACGCCCCATCGGTCCCAATCGTCCGCTACGCGCGGACGAGCTTCTTATACGCAATGCGGTGCGGACGCTCCGCATCGACGCCTTTCCGCTTTTGGAAGTCGTCGGCGTAGGCGCGGTAATTCCCCTCGAACCAGACCACCTCGCTGTTCCCTTCGAACGCGAGAATGTGGGTCGCGATCCGATCCAGAAACCAGCGATCGTGCGTGATCACGACGGCGCACCCTGCGAAATCGAGCAGCGCCTCCTCGAGCGCGCGCAGGGTATCAACATCGAGATCGTTGGTCGGTTCGTCAAGCAGCAGCACGTTGGCGCCGCTCTTGAGGAGCTTCGCCAGGTGCAGGCGGTTGCGTTCGCCGCCCGAGAGGTCCTGCACCTTCTTCTGCTGGTCGGCGCCCCGGAAATTGAAGCTCGCCAGGTAGGCGCGCGCGTTGATCTCGCGTTTGCCGATCTGAATTGTCTCGCGTCCGCCGCTCACCTCCTGCCACACCGAGTGCGCACCGTTCAACTCGCGGGATTGATCCACATACGCGAGCTGGACGGTCTCGCCGACGGTCAGCGACCCCGCATCGGGTTGCTCGAGCCCGGCGATCATGCGAAACAGGGTGGTCTTGCCCGCTCCGTTGGGTCCGATGACGCCCACGATCCCGCCGCGCGGTAACGCAAACGACAGGCCGTCGATCAGCAGCGTCTCACCAAATCCCTTGCGGAGGTCCTGCGCACCCACGACGTCGTTGCCGAGCCGAGGCGCGGGGGGGATGACGATCTCGTTCTGCAGCACCCGCTCCGACGCGGCCGCGGTCGCCAGCTCCTCGTAGCGCTGCACGCGCGCCTTCGACTTCGCCTGCCGTGCACGGGGCGCCATGCGCACCCACTCGAGCTCGCGCTCGAGGGACCGCTGCCGGGCCGATGCCTGCTTCTCCTCTTGCGCGAGCCGCGTGCGCTTCTGGTCGAGCCACGCCGTGTAGTTCCCTTCGTAGGGGATGCCGTGTCCGCGATCGAGCTCGAGGATCCAGCCGGCGACGTTGTCCAGAAAGTACCGATCGTGCGTGACGGCAACGACGGTGCCGGGAAACTCCGCGAGGTGACGCTCGAGCCACGCCACGCTTTCGGCATCGAGATGGTTCGTCGGCTCATCGAGCAGGAGAAGATCCGGCTCCTCGAGTAACACGCGACACAGCGCGACACGCCGCTTCTCCCCGCCCGACAGCCGGGCGACATCGGCGTCCCCCGGAGGGAGCCGGAGGGCGTCCATCGCGATTTCGATCGTGCGATCGATCTCCCAGGCGTTCGTGGCCTCGATGCGCTCCTGCACGCGGGCCTGCTCGTCGAGGAGCTTGGTCATGGCGTCATCCGACATCGGCTCGGCGAACGCGAGCGAGATCTCCTCGAAGCGGCGCAGCAGATCGCGCACGGGCTTCACGGCGTCCTCGACGTTGCCCCGCACGTCCTTGGTCGCGTCGAGCCGAGGCTCCTGCGCGAGGTAACCGACGCGGGTCCCCTGATGCGCCCACGCCTCGCCCTGAAAGTCGTGGTCGGCGCCCGCCATGATGCGCAGGAGGGACGACTTCCCCGCCCCATTGGCCCCCAGGACGCCGATTTTGGCCCCCGGGTAGAATGAGAGGTAGATGTCGCGCAGGATCTCCCGCGAAGGGGGAACGACCTTGCGCAGCCCCTTCATCACGTAAATGAATTGCGGCGGCACGGGGGGGAATATAGCGATGCCACTGGGGGGAACCGGCCGCCGGGCCGCTCGCGTTCGCACACGCGGGACGGTGCACGCGGAGTGCGGCAATGACCGAGGGAAGGCTCGGCTCCGGGTGACAATGGACGGCGGCGCGGCTAGCGTTCACGCATGCGAGCGATCGCGCCGAGCCCGATCGTCACCGTCGTGGCGGCGCTGGCATCCGTTCTGGCGCCCGGAGTCCGCGTCCGCGCCCAGAGCGTCACCGCGCCGCCGCCGATTCAGGTGGGACAGCACGCGCCTGGTGCACCCGTCACGCGACTCGATGGGTCGACCACCGACATCGCGCACTACTTCGGGCAGCGCCCGGTCGTCATCGAGTTCTGGGGCAAATGGTGCGGCAACTGCCGTGCTCTCGAGCCCGCGATGCACTCCGCCCACGCGACGTTCGGCGACCAGGTCAGGTTTCTCACCGTCGCGGTCTCCGTCGATGAGACCCCCGCGGATGTCGCCGGTTATACGCGCGCGCACGACTACCCGCCGGACATCGTCTTCGACCCCACCGGGGGCGCGGTCGATGCGTACGGAGCCCCGGGTACGTCCTTCGTCGTGATCGTGAACCGCGCCGGCGCCATCACGTACACGGGGAGTGGGCCCGACCAGGATCTGGTCGCGGCGATCCGCACGGCGCTCTAGCGGCACCGGCCATGTCCCCTTGCCTCACGTCGCCCGTCGTGCATCATCCCCCGGAATGCTCGCAATCGACCTGACGGGCCGCCGCGCGCTCGTCGCCGGCGTGGCTGACGATGGAGGGTACGGGTTCGCGATCGCGAAGGCGCTGGCCGAGGCGGGCGCCACGGTGTGCGTGGGGACATGGCCCCCCGCGCTCGGCATCTTCCGGACGCTCCTCGAGCGCGGAAAGATGGATGCATCGCGGACGCTCAGCGATGGCTCGCTCCTGACGTTCGAGCGGATCTACCCGCTCGATGCGGCGTTCGACGCGCTGGATGACGCGCCGCCGGAGGTGCGGACGAACAAGCGGTACAAGGACGTCGGCGACTTTTCGATTGGCGGGCTCGCCGCGCACCTCGTCGCGGATTTCGGCGACCACCCGCTCGACATCATCGTCCATTCGCTCGCGAACGGTCCCGAAGTGAAGCGGCCATTACTCGAGACGAGCCGAGCGGGATACGTCGCGGCGCTGAGCGTCAGCGCGTATTCACTCGTCGCGATGGTCGCACATCTCGGCCCGCTGCTGCGACCCGGCGGATCCGTGCTCTCGATCACCTATATGGCGAGCGAGCGCGTGATCCCCGGATACGGCGGCGGCATGTCATCGGCCAAGGCCGCGCTCGAAAGCGACACGCGCGTCCTCGCGTTCGAAGCGGGGCGCGCGTTCGGCGCCCGCGTGAACACGATCTCGGCGGGCCCCTACGCGTCGCGCGCCGCGAGCGCGATCGGGATCATCGATCGTATGGTCGCCTACTGCGCCGTCAATTCCCCGCTGCCGGAGCCCGTGCGACCTCAGGAGATCGGGGCGACGGCCGCATTCCTCGCGAGTCCGCTCGCCGCGGGCATCACCGGGGCGACGATCTATGTCGACAAGGGGTACCACGCGATGGGGATGGCGGCCGTCGCGCCGGCGTCTCTCCCGCCCGTCCCCCAGCCGCCGCCGGCCCCATAGCGCCGCCGGTCACGTACGTCCTGGCGCCCATTGGCGGACCGGCCGGCGAGCGGATCCGCGAAATTCAGCGCCGCTACGATCCAAAAATGGCGGCGATGTACGCCCCGCACGTGACGCTCGCCGGCTCCTCGGGGTTGGGGCCGATCATGGGGCGGACCTCCGCCGGGGCAATCCGTGCCGCGCTCCTGCCGGTGGCGCGCGATACGCCCGTGCTCAGCGTGGCCTTCGGCGCCCCGCACCGTTTCATGCAAACCCATATCGTGAGCCTGCCCCTGGACCCCCACGGTGCGCTGCGCGCGCTGCACGAACGCATAGGGACCAGCGGTCTTCGCTTCCTCCAGGCCCGTTTCACGTTCACCCCCCACGTCACCCTCAGCTTCTTTCCGGAGCTCAGCCACGAGGCGACGCGCGCGCTGCTGGCCACCCGTGTCGCCGAGGCGGCGTTCATCGATCGATTGGTCGTGTCGCGAGGCGGCGAATCCGCCGCGTGGCGCGTGCTCTTCGAGCTGCCGCTCGTTGGGTAGCCCTATTCCGCCCCACCCGGTTCGCCGTATGATTGGCGCATGGGAGAGCGGCTCTACGTCACCATGGCGGCACTTGGCACCGACCAACCGGGCGTGGTACGGTTGGTGTCGCACTACATCTCCCAGCGCGGGGGAAACATCGAGGATAGCCGCATGGTGGCGCTCGGCGGCGTCTGCGGCATCATGCTCCTCATCTCCGCCGACGCCGTGGCGGCCGCACGCCTCATGGCGGATCTCCCGGAGTTCGAGCGCACGACGGCGTTGCGGGCTCTCATCCAGGGCGCGCGCGAGCGCGCCGACCGCGTGACGGGGATCCGCGGCGTCGGAGCACTCTGGGTTGTCACCGCCAGCGCGGCCGATCGGGAAGGGTTGCTGGTGGACCTCACGGATGCCGTTCGCAGCGTGGGCGGCGACATTGTCGAGCTTGATACCACGACCTATCAGGCCGTCCCCGGCGGGCGAGCGATGTTCGAGCTCAAAATGACGGTTGCCCTGCGCGCCGCAGGGGAGGTCGGGCGGATGAAGGACGCCCTCATGGCGATCGCCGCCGACCAGGGGATCGCGCTCGATATCAAGCCCGCGGAACGCTCGGCGACGAAGGCGGCGGGGCTGACGCTCCTGCCCTAGCGCTCCGGGGCGCGGCCGCGGCCCGCCGCGTCGGGGTCGGCTCGGCCCACCTTTACACGATCGTGTCACAATCGCCTGCAAACCTATCCGGCGGCCGGGGTATCTCACGGATGTCGGACACGGGGTGGCTGAATACTCGGCGCCGCCGGGCATCACGGGTATCGCGCGCCACCGCGCACAACCGCTTACCGCAGACCAATCGAATCGCCCCTTGGAGCAGCTATGAAGACCACACGCACGATTCTCACAGTGGCTGCGGTCGTCTACGCCCTGACCGCCGCGGCTGGCACCTTGCACGCGCAATACGACATGCTGGGCGTCATCGTCGGACAGGTGACCGATTGGCGGGGGACCGCCCTGAGCGCGGCACACGTCAACGTCATCGATCGCGCGACCGGGCAGCGCACCACGGCGCTCACCGACGAGGACGGCCATTACATCCTCGCAGGTCTCGCGACGGACCACCACTTCACGCTCGAGGTGCGGTGCATTGGATTCGTTCCGCGGACCGAGCCCGACGTCCGGGCCGTGGCCCCCGCCGCCGGCGCGCCGCCGGCCGCGTTGACCCTCACGCTCATTCCTATCGAGAAGCGCCTCTCGTCTCTGCGGTAGGCCGCCTACGGCCGCCTACGGCCGCCTTCGGCAGAGAGGAGAGGGTAGACAGGAGAGAGGAGAAAACGGGGCTACGACGGCCCCAGCTCCCTCCGCGGCGCGCTCACGTCCGTGGGATCACGGGGACTCTTGTAGGTCGCCTTGTAAATCGCGTGGGCCGTAATCGCGAGCGCCGCGGCCAGCGCCACGACGAACAGGGCGACTCCCCACCCGCGCGGTCCCTCGAACGGCACGTGCCGGTCCTCCGGCTTGTCAGTCACGTTGACGAGTTCTCCCTGAGGGTGTCCGCCGTCATGGCGACGGCGGCGGCGCGTGCAGCGGGACCGGCGTCGCCAATCCCGATCCGGTCGCGGCGCCGAACGGGTCGGGCGCCGGGGGATCGCCCCAGAACGTCGTTCCGCGGATCGATGTCCGGCACGGCCACACGGTTGGGCCAGAGCCGGGCGCCGGTCACGCGCTTCGGGACGGTAACGGTCGCCGCGAAGGTGTCGCCACGCGCCCAGATGTCGACCGGGAGCCGGACGTCCTGCGTCGACCCATCCTCGAGCTTCAGTCGCAGCTCAACGGGGAACACGACCGGCGTATTGCGGCGGAGATAAATGATCGCGGTCGTCGTGTCGCCGCGCGACCGCGACGCAACGCTGTCAACAGCGATATCCAACACCCCCGTCGTGTAAAAGAACTCCTTCCAAAACCAGGACAGGTCGCCGCCCGTCACGTTCTCCATCGTCCGGAAGAAATCTCCGGGCGTCGGATGCTTGAACGACCAGCGCCGCACGTACTCCCGAAACGCGGCATCGAAGGCGGCAGGCCCGACGACGTGGTCGCGCAGCGCGAGCAGGACGGCCGCCGGCTTTTCGTAGGCCACGTTCGAGTAGCCGGACTCATCGACGTGGTCCGCCGCCGTCATCACCGGCGCGTCGAGCCCGGCCGCGAGCGTTCCGACCCACGCATTGAGGAAGCTGAGCCAGTTATCCATCCCGCGCGGCCACTCATGCGGGTCGCTTCCGTACCGTCGCTCCTGCGAGAAGGCGTTGATGAAAGTGTTGATCCCCTCATCCATCCAGCCGTAGCGGCGCTCATTGGATCCCACGGTCATCGGGAACCACTCGTGGCCCTGCTCGTGGTCGTTGACCCGGAAGACTTCGCCGGGATCATCCGCCGTCGCGTAGCCGACCATCACGAAGGTCGGGTATTCCATCCCGGAGACGGCTCCGGCCACCGACGTGGCTTGCGGGTACGGATAAGGCGCGACGAGCTCCGAGTAGGTCCGAATCGTCCACTGCGTGTTCTCGGCGACATGCTCCCAGGCGGCGCCCGCCTTGGGCCATTGATAGAACGCCTGACAGAGCACGCCACGCGTGCTCGTCGCATCCCACCGGAAATCCGGTGCCGCAGCCCACGCGACATCGCGCACGTTCTGCGCGTGGAAGTGCCAGGTCCGCGTCCCGGCGACAGCGCCCGTGCGCGCCGTCGCCTCGTCTTTCGTGACGATCGCCATCACGGAGTCCGATCGGCGGGCATCACCGAGCCGGCGGCGCATCGCCTCCGACAGTACGTCCGCCGGGTTCTGCAGGACGCCGCTCCCCGCGACGATATAGCCCGCGGGAACGGTGACGCTGTAATCGATGTCCCCGTACTCGAGGTAGAACTCGCCCTGACCGAGGTACTGGTCGACGTTCCAGCCGCGCACGTCGTCGTAGACGGCCATGCGGGGATACCACTGCGCGATCTCGTACAGCGTCCCATCGCGCCCCATGCGGTCGGAGCCGTGCTCCGGCACCACGAACGAGTAGTGAACCACGATGGCGAGCTTTCCGCCATGCGGGGGCACGGGGGTCGCGAGGTCGAGCCGCAGCATCGTATCGTGCAGATCCGGGACGACCGCCGCGCCGTTGACCGACACGGCGGTGAGCCGGTACCCGCCCTCGAAAAACCCGCTCCCCCCGTTTCGCGAATCCGGCCCGTACAGGGCAGCTCCCTCGCTGCCCGCGCGATACACGTTCTGGTCGACCTGCATCCACACGAAGCGCAGCGTATCGGGCGAGTTGTTCGTGTACCGCACCGTGACCGTGCCCGTGAGGGCGTGCGCCGCCGTGTCGAGCGTGGCCGCGATCGTGTAATCCGCGCGCTGCTGCCAGAACGCGGGACCGGCGGCACCCGATGCGTCGCGATAGGCGTTGGGCCCGGGCCAATCGATCCGGTCGAGCGAATAGAAGGGCGTCGTCCTGACGTCGGCGACGGGAAGACTGGTCAGGCTGCCGGTCTCTTGATTGCGGGGCGCACCCTGCGCGGATCCCGGCCGCGCGCCAGCACCGGCGACGATCAGGACCGCCGCCCCCGCAAGGCTGATATGTCGCATGGGCGAAATATGCCGCCGGGCACCTATGCCCGCGACCGCCGCGCGGGTCGCCTGGCCGCCGCCGCGGACGTGCGCCGCCCGGCGGAGCCACGCTTGCGGCGCCGCTTCCGGGGCGGAGCCAGGATCGTGCCACGACAGGTCGGCGCGCCACACCGACAGGGGTACAGCTTCTCCACGTCCGGTCCCAGTCCCGGCTCGCGCTCGTACGCGTAATCGTAGAACAGCTCCTCCCCAGGCTGGATCGTGCGGATCGCCTCGATGAACACGCGACGGTCCTCGATCACGGCCTCGCAATTCGGCGCGCAGGAATGATTGATGAAGCGGGAGTCGTTCCCGCCGATGGCCGCGTCGATCACGGTGCGCGTGTCGACGACGAACAGGAAGGTATGGTGCCCGCCCACGCGCGCCATGGCCTCATCGTCGTACCGGCGGTCGGCCTCGGCGGTCGTGATCCGTTCGCCGACATACTCGGCGATGCGCGTCCCCGTGCGGATGCGCCGCGTCGCGAATCCGCCGCGCCCCGCGATAGAGGATCGCCCGAGGCGGAATGGCTGTTCCCGGGGGATGTGCTTGGAGAGTGCCATCGGAAGCGGGACGGGCGCGAAGGAGATTCAATGTCGGCCAGCGCTCTCGCGCGCGGCCCAGCGCCGGCGGGTGCTACTGGAGCTGGATGATCGCGCCGATCGACGGGACGTGCATCGCGTTGAGCACGTAGAGAACGTAATGGCCCGGCGGCGCCGAGTTGTGACTCGATGGTGCGGTCACCGTGAGTGTCCCGCCGCTCTGCGTGAAGGGGAGGTAGTTGACGCGCTGACTCTCGTTGAAGGCGTGGGTCACCGCCCCGAGTCGGATCCACAGCACCGTATCGGCGACCACGTTTTGCGTCTGGACGGTGAACTGTTGGCCGAGGCTCACCGAGGCCGGCGCGCTCGAGATGATCGGGCGGGATGCCAGGGCGAGCGTCCCATCCGGATTGTACAGGTACGGGGGGCTGAAGAGCTCCGCGTTTCGCTGGTCGTTCAGCGTATCCCCGACCATGCTCAGCGAGTCACCGGAGGATGTGTCGCTCGCCGTTATCTGCGCGGGCGGCTCGCCGCTCCCGGCGGACAGGATGCGCCCATCCGGGAGCAGCAGCGTGTTCGAGTGGTACAGTCGCGCGTTGTGCATCGCCGCGAGCGGCGTCCAGACCTGCGTATGGGGATCCCAGACCTCGGAGACGAGCTGTGCCGGCGCGGCGGGATTCGACCCGGCCCCGCCCGACCCTCCGGTGACCAGGACCTGGCCGTTGGCCATGATCACGGCACTGAGCTGGCGACGCGGATACGTCATCGGCGCCGCCGACTGCCACGTGGCGCCGGTCCCGGTGGTCAGGTCGATCAACTCCGCCGTGTTCTGCGTCCCGAGGCTCGGTTGCCCGCCGCCCATGACGAGGATCTTGCCCACATCGTACATCACCGCCGAGCCATAGTCCCGGCCGTTATCCACGACGTGCATGACATTGTTCGACCAGGTTCCGGTTCCCGCCGGATTGAGCCAGAAGGAATGCAACGTCTGGCCGGCCTGAAAGATCCAGCCGTTCGTGGGCGCGACGAAATGCCAGGGATAGAAGCCGGGACTGTTCGCGGCGCTCGTCAGCTCCCTCCACGTATTGCTACTGGCCTGGTACACCTCGGGGATCGTGTCCCACGTCGTGCTATTGATGGCGCCGGAATGCACGAGCGCGTCGCCGTTGGGGAGGGTCGTGACCGTCGGATACCACCGCCCGTTCGCCATGCTCGGGAGCCGCGTCCACGTATTGGTCGAATAGGTGAACGTGAACGCCGTCGGCCGGCCGCTGTCGCTCCCAGTGCCATAGTTTCCCCCGACGACCAGCAGCCGTCCGTCGGCGAGAAACGCCATGCCGACGCAGAAGAAGTCGGCTGTCGTGTCCCCTTGCGGAACCTCCGGATACTGGGTCTGCGGCATCGTCGCATTCGGGTCCGCGACCGGGCTCCAGACCTGGGGCGGCTCATTCTGGAGCTGGCGTCCCCAGCTGATCACGCGCCCATCAGGGAGCAACGCCATGTTGATGGCGACGATGCCATCCGGGCGTCCCCCGGCGGCGGCCCAGACCACGGGGTTGCTCCACGTGCCGGTCTTCCACGCCGTCGCGCAGGCGACGCCTCCATTATTCATCAAGGCGACGAGCTGGCCGTTATACGTCAGGCGGACCGCGCCTTTGTTCACGGTCTGGAAATAGGTCTCGCTGTAATTGAAGGGCGTGCCCGTCGGAGCGGCGGCAACGCTCACGGTTCCCGACTCGCTCGTGCGATAGACCGAGTAGCTCAGCGTCAGCTGGGACGAGCTCAGATTGCGGATCCGGAAGAAGGTTCCGCAGGTGTACGTGAGCTTGATCTGCGAGAGATCGATCGCCGCGTGCCCCGACGCGCGCGCGCCTCCGAGCGCCGCCACGAACGCAGCCGCGAGGCCGAGCGCGAGGATCCGTCTAAGCGGCTGAGACACGCGGCCGTGGGCCATGCGGAAAACCGTCATCGCGCTCACGGCAGGGACACCGCGACGGGAACGCTGCTCGAGGCCGTGCCGCCGTTGCCAAGCTGGCCGACTTCATTGTCACCCCAACAGTACGCCGCTCCCGCTCCGGTGATCCCGCACGTGTGCGAGAAGCCCGCCGCCAGAGCCGTGAAGGACAGTGGTCCGCCGGCGATGACGGTCGGGACGAGCGCCTGGCTCGTCGAGGTACCCGTCGTCCCGCCGGTCCCGAGCTGCCCGTAGTAGTTGTCGCCCCAGCAGTACGTCGCTCCGCTGGCCGTCGCACCGCATGCGTGGAACGCCCCGGCGGCAAGCGTGACGAAGCTGACGCCGCTCGGCGCGCTGACCGCCTGGAGCGATGAGCGCCCGGTCGTGGTTCCATCGCCGAGCGACCCGAAGAGGTTCGCGCCCCAGCAATACACATTCGCGTCGCCGGCAATGCCGCAGGTGAAGTTGTCGCCCGCGACTACGACCGAGAACGTATGGCCGATGACGGCGACGGGATTCGGGTGCGCGGCGGAATCGGGCGTCTGACCGATCGCGCCGCCCGTATTTCCTCCCCAGCAATAGACGTTGTTGTTGGTCGCCACTCCGCACGCGTGAAACGCGCCGGCGCTCAGCGACGCGAACGTGACGCTCCCGACCGGCTTCCCCGTCGACGGCGCGCTCCGATCGCTCGTCGTCCCGTCGCCGAGCTGGCCAAGATTGTTGGCACCCCAGCAGTACGCGGTTCCGCCAGACTCGAGCCCGCACGCGAACTCCGCGCCGCTGACCACCTGGGTGAAGGTGAACCCACCTCCAACCGCCGTTGGCGTGCCGCGGTCGGTCGTGGTCCCATCGCCGATCTCGCCGCGCGCGTTGTCGCCCCAGCAGTAGGGCACATGATTCGGGTCGACCCCGCAGCTGAATTCCGCACCTCCCACCACCGACGCAAACGTGTGCCCGCCCAGCGTGCCGATCGGGAGCAGCACCGCGACGGATTTGCCCGTCCCCACGGCACCGTAGGTGTTGAACCCCCAGCAGTACGAGAAATCGCCCGGCAGGGCGCTGCCGGGCCGCAGCGCGCAGCTGTGCGTTTGGCCGGCGGCGAGGACGTTGAAGGTGTGAACGCCGTTGTTCGTGATGGCCGCGACCGATGAGGATGGCACCCGGGTGACGACGTACACGAGGTAGCGGAACTGCGTCACGGATCCCGACAGGGTGAACTGCCAGCTCTCGGGCGCCGTGGTCGCATTGCTCGGCAGCGGACCGGGATATTCGAAATACGGCACCGCCGGCTGCCCTGAGAGGAACTGCGTCGGCCCCAGGCCGTTCGCGACCGTGACCGTGCCGCTCCCGGAACGTCACCGAGGGCAACGAGTCGAAGAACACCTCGATCCCCAGCGGATCCGCGGTCACGCCATCCGTCGTGCCGAACGGCTGCGTCGTCAGATCCTGGACCGTTGCGCTCTGCGAATACGTATTCCCCGACAAGGTCGAGTTCGTCCAGGTGATGAGGACGTACACTCCCTGCCCTCCGATGATGGTGACGTCGGAGCGCACGTCGGCGCTGACCGTGGTGACCCGTGCCGCTCGCGCCCGCTCGGCCTCCGTGAATGCCTCGTGCGCCGTCTGCCCGATCCCGGTCGCGAGCTGACCGCAGCTCGTCTGCCGCATCACGACGTTCGCAGTACAGGCAATCGCGACCGCCAGGTAGGGAGGAGCATGCGCCGTCTTGGGCGCCACGAGGGCGTCTTGCGCGCAGCCCGCGAGCACGCTCGTCGCGGCGCACGCGACGAGACTCCGGCGCAGGCCGCGGCCACCGCGCGCGCGGCGCAGGCCACGCGCGGCACCCAGCGAGTATTCTGGCTCTCGCCGACCGCGGTTATGACTTACGAAACCCATTGCAAGCGTGTGAGATGAGGCCCTCGGCATAGGTCACGCAAGGGGCCTGCCCCAAGCGGACAGACGCGACAAGTCGCGCTAGCTCCTTATAGTACAACGCGAAAAGGGGTCTCGCGGTCAGGGGAGCCCCGTCACCGCCGCGGATTCGCGCCATATGTTGTTGCGTCGCGGCCACATTACGGCCGGAGTGACCGATTGCGATCCAGCGTCAAATGTGCGCTGCATCACCGAATGTGCGCCGCATCACTGAATGTGCGCTGCATCACTATCGAAATACCCCTCGCCGGCCAACACGTCCCACCACCACCACTGCCGGAATCGTAGGACCGCCCGCGCGCAATGCTGTCAGCAATTGTCCTACGGCCACTGGTTCTACGTCGCGATGCGGCGGCAAGGTAAAGCCACCGCGCGCACCGCGCCAGAGGAATAGACGTTGTCGGACCGGGTGCGTATAGTCCGGCGATGGAGCCTACTCCAGGGCAGGACGCCGAGCTCGGCATGGATCGTCCGATCACGCGCCGCGACTTCCTCAACGGCGTCGCGCTGGCGATCGGCGCGACGGCACTGCCCGCCGCGTTCTCCTGGCCCCTTGCAGCGTCGCAGGACGACGAGTACGCGCCCGAACGGGATCCGGCGTATTACCCGCCGGCTCGCACGGGACTCCGCGGCAGTCACCCCGGCTCGTTCGAGGTCGCGCACCAAATGCGAGACGGGACCCTCGGTCCCATGCTCGCCGCGGCGCGGAGCACCGGGGAAACGTTCGAACGTCATCGTCGTCGGTGGGGGGATCAGCGGGCTCGCCGCCGCGCATTTCTACCGCCAGCGCGCGGGAGCGGTGGCGCGGATTCTCGTCCTCGACAACCACGATGATTTCGGCGGACATGCCAAGCGCAACGAGTTCGCGGCCTCGGGCGCTCGCGTGCTCGGATACGGCGGCTCGCAATCGCTGGAGGCGCCGGGCCGCTACAGTGCGGTCGCCAAGAGCGTGCTCGCCGACCTCGGCGTGGACACGCGGCGCTTCTACCAGGCGTTCGACCGGGATTTCTACGCGCGGCGCGGACTGACGCGCGGCGTGTTCTTCGACAGGCAGACGTTCGGCGCAGACCATCTCGCGACCGGAATCGGGAAGCGGCCGTGGGCCAACGTCCTCGCCGGAGCCCCTCTCGCGTCCGACGCCCGGCGCGACATCCTGCGGCTCTTCGACGGCTCCGAGGACTACATGCCCGGGCTGACATCGGCCGAGAAGAAGGACCGACTGGCCCGAATGAGCTACCGCGATTTTCTCGTCAAGGTCGCGCGGATCACGCCGGACGCGGTGCCGTACTTCCAGGCGATGACGCACGACCTCTACGGGGTGGGCATCGACGCGGTGCCCGCGCTCGACCTGTGGGGATTGGGGGACTATCCGGGGTTCCAGGGACTCGGGCTCGATCCGGGTACCGCGCCGGGCATCAGCCTCACGGCGATTCCGCATCCGGACGACGAGGAGCCGTACATCTTCCATTTCCCCGACGGAAACGCCTCGATCGCGCGACTGCTCGTCCGCCAGCTCGTCCCGGCGGCGATCCGGGGCCATACGATGGACGACATCGTCTCGGCCCGCGTGAACTACGCGAAGCTGGACGACGCCGGGTCCCCGGTCCGCATCCGGCTCAACTCCACGGCGGTCCGCGTGCGGCATCTTGGGGACCCTGAGCGGGCGCACGAGGTCGAGGTCACGTACGTCCGGGGTGGGAAGGCGTGGAGGGTCCGCTCGCCCGCGTGCGTGCTCGCATGCTGGAACGGGATGATCCCGTATCTCTGTCCCGAGATGCCGGCGCGCCAGCGCACGGCGCTTCTCTATGGCGTCAAGGTTCCCCTCGTCTACACGAACGTCGCGCTCCGGAGCTGGACGGCGTTCGAGCGGCTCGGCGTCTACGCGACGTATGCGCCGGGAAGCTATCACACGGAGATGACCCTGGACTTCCCGGTGAGCCTGGGCGAATACCACTTCGCGCGCGGCCCGGCCGATCCGATCATCGTGCACATGCTCCGCACGCCGTGCCATCCCGGCCTTGCCGCACGGGATCAGCACCGTGCGGGACACTACGAGCTGCTACGGACGCCGTTCGCCACCTTCGAGCGCAACATCCGCGACCAAATGGGCCGCACACTGGGGCCGGGCGGGTTCGACCCGGCGCGCGACATCGCGGCCATCACCGTGAACCGGTGGCCGCACGGGTACGCCTACGAGTACCAGTCCCTCTGGGACACGGCGGTCTGGCCCGGCGCGGAGCAGCCCTGCGTCGTGGGCCGCCAGCCGTTCGGCCGGATCACCATCGCCAATTCCGATGCGGGCGCCTACGCCTATGCCGACAGCGCAATCGACCAGGCGCACCGCGCCGTCACGGAGCTCGTCGCGCGGGTACCCATCGCACGGTCCTGACGCAGGCCCTGCCTGCGATCAGGGATCGTTCCAGTTGCGCTGGGGTCCCGGGCCCGGGATCGATGGGTTGGCGTTCCGCTCGCTCAGCGGGTACACGAGTCGTCGCGGGATCGTGCCGCCGCTGAACGGCACGAGCGCCGGAATGCCCGTCCGCCGCCAATCGCTCCACGTCTCGACGGTCTGAAACTCGGCGATGTACTTCTCCGTCATGATCGTTTGGAGCGTCGCGGCCCCGAGCGGCGTCGCGCCGGCGGCCGCCCTCTCGTTGTTCAGAAAGGTCAGCGCAAGTCCCGGGTTTCCCGTCTGGAACGCGGCCTCCGCCTGGATCAGCTCATTCTCGGCGTACGTCACGAGAGGCTGCTGGAAATTCGCCGCAGTCCGCGCCGCGGCGATCGGGGAGTAGTCGCCGCCCGTCACGCCGGGGTCCGCCCCGAGGTAGTTCCCCTCCCCGTTCGGGTCGAAATAGACGGTGAGCCGGGGGTCGGACGTCCCCGTCGAGTCGAAGAGCAGGTTGATCAGAAAGGCCCCGGCCGCGACGTTGCCCGCGTAGATGTTGGTAAACTGATTCCACAGATTGGCGAGCTGCGCCGTGTTCGCGTTGTCGGCGACGTAGTCGTTCCCCTGGAGGATCCCGTTGGCGGCGGCCGCGAGCGCCGAATCGTACGCCGGCGCACCGAGACGCGGCGCCAGATGCATGAACAGCCGGGCGCGCAGCGTGTTCGCGAGTGCCGACCATCGCACCGTATCACCGGCGTAGATGACATTGGAATTCACCGCCCCGGCATTGGTGGGACCCGTCGCGTGCAGCAGCACGACGGCGTTGGCGAGCTTGGTCTCCATGCTGTCGTACACAACGCGCTGGGAGTCGAGCGCGGGGGCATGGATCATCGGGTTGCCCGCCTGCGAGTACGGGATGTCACCCCAGACATCCGCCGCCGCGCTCATGAGCAGGACTTCGAGGATGGCACCCTCGCCAGCGTAGATGGAGTCGCCCTGCGCCAGCGCGCGAGTTTCGAGGGTGTGCAGGTCGATGAGCCCGCCGCTGCCGTAGAACCCCGCCCAGTCGATGTAATAGTCGTCTTCCCCCACGGCGTACTCGCCGATCGAGATGAAGGGCTGCACCTGTCCGGAGCACTGCTGCATCCAGATGCAGACGGTGCGGGCGAGCTGGTCCTCCATCCGCGCCGCGAGGTTGATCTGGATGCCGGTGAACAGCTGGTCGAGCCCGGCCGTCGAGGGGGCGTTCGGATTGTGCCGATCCTTGGCCGCCGTCAGGAACTCATTGCACCCGGTGACGCCGCTCCCCAGCAGGGCGGCGAGCAGGGCACCGGCACCGAGAGCGCGCGCCGAGTGGTGGCGATGCGTGATCATGGGCCTCCCTCAGCGGTTGAGCGTCACGGTGAGCACCCCGGACCGCGTTTGGGGGTTGCTGAAATAGTCGATTCCCTGGGCGCCCGTCTCCGAGCCGCCCGTATTCACCTCGGGATCCGAGCCGGTGTAGTTGGTCCAGACGAAGAGGTTCCGGCCGGAGAGACGGACATTGATGCTCGACATCCCGATCCTCGAGACCAGGCGTCCCGTGAACGTGTACTCGACCGATAGCTCTCGCAGCTTCGTGAAGCTCCCGTCCTGGTAGAAGGGGAAGCCGATCTGGCTGGGCGGGAGCCCGCCGAAATAGGACTGAAACCAGCTCTGATCGAGGACGGCGGACGTCCCGGCGCCCGGTCCGGCGACGGCCCCCTTCATGTAGTTCGTGCCGAAGACGACGCTCTTTCCGCGCTGCGCCGACTCGAGCGATGTGCCGTAGTAGTTCAGCGTCTCGAGGGTGGCGTTGTAGACCAGGCCGCCCCGCCGGATGTCGACCAGGGCGGAGAGCGTGAGGTGCCCGATCTTGAGCGAGTTGTGAACCGATCCGGTGAATTTCGGGTTCGGGTTGCCCACGAGCCGCTGCGTCGGATCCAGCAGCGGAAAGCCCGCGCCATCGCCGGGGTCGCCGTTCGCGTTGACGAGGGTTCCGTCGTTGATGAAGAGCGCGTGATCCTTGTCCTGCACGGCCGTGCAGTGGGCATCGACGCTGTACGGCACGCCGCCCTGATACAGGACCACCCCGCGGCCGCAGCGCACGTAATCGTAGTCGCGAAACGCGTTGACCGAATTGCCGACCTGCGCGTACACGACGCCGAAGCCCCCATCTCCCGTGAATCCGATCCCGTACGGAACGAAATCGGCGCCGCGGAGCGATTGCACGACGTTGTGGTTCACGCTCCAGAGCAGCCCGATCTCCCAGCTCACGGTGCGTCCGGAGATCGGGCGCACATTCACCCCGACCTCGCCCCCTTCATTGCGGATCTGGGCGCCGTTGGCGTACTGCTCCTGGTAGCCGCTCGACGCCGCGACCGGGACGGCGAGAATGACGTTGCTGGAGGTGCGGTCGTACAGCGTCACGTTCGCGTCGGCGAGGTTGCCGAAGAGTCCGAGGTCGACCCCCCCCTCGATCTCTCGCGTCCGCTCGGGCTGGAGAATGTTCGATGCCTCGATGTTCGGAACCGACAGGCCCCCGGACCCCTGCGGCGACAGACAGATGGCGCCGTAGGCATTGCAATACTTGACCGTCCCCGAATAGATCGACTGCGTGAGATAGGGCGCGGGCTGGGTGCCGACCTCGCCATACGCGAGTCGCAGTTTGCCGTACCCAATGGGGCCGACGGTACCGGTGAGCTTGGTGAATTCCCACGCGGCGCTCGCGCTCGGGAACCAGGCCCACAGGTCGCCGCTCGAGTACGTGGATGCCCCGTCGTAGCGGAGGCCGCCCTTGAGGAAGAGCTGACTCATGAGGTCGAGCGTGCCCTGCCCGAAAAAGCCGGCTTCGCGCTGGTATTCGTCATCGCTCACCGGCGAGCGCTGGGATGCCGTGTTGTTGAGCGAGTAGACCCCGGGCGCGAGAAGGCCGTCGCCGATCTCCCCCAGCTGAAACAAGGAGCGCGAATTCAGGTTCTGACCGATGGTCGCCGTGCCGCTGGCATTGGCGCTTGCCGCCCACGTCGCGGTCGCCGACACGTTCTCGTCGACCTGGTGGTGCGCGATGTCGAGCGTGAGCACCTGTCCGGACGGCAGGAAGGTTTGCGAGTTTCCCTGCGGCTGACCCTGCAGCCGGTCGTCGTAGGCCTGGTCGAGCCCCAGTGACGCGTTGAGCTTGACCCACGAGAAGGGATCGTATTCCCCGTGGACGTTGCCGAAGGTGCGGTCCGTGTTGCTCGTGCTGATCGAGGTATTGGCCGAGAAGAAGGGGTCGTCATACCCGCGCGTGAGGAGCGCCGATGCGGACGAGGGGAAGGGAAAGCGGTACGAGCGCGGCAGGCCGACTCCCGGCGCCAGATACGGCAGGTTATCGAAGTCGGGCGGTGTCAGCCACGACGTCCAGGTGATGCTCGAGTAGTTGTATCCCTTCTGGACAGCGCCCTGGTTCGTCGAGGCGATCGTGATGTCCCCGCCGACGCTCAGGTTGTGGAACAGGTGGTGGTCCGCGGACAATCGCGCTGTCGACCGCTTGAGATAGTTGTTCGGACCGACCACTGTGCCCGTTTGCGTCAGATACGATCCGGACACCAGGAACGTCGTGCGCTCATTCCCCCCAGACGCCGTCAGCGTGTTGTCGAGGGCGCCACCCTGGCGAAATGCCTCGCTCGTATGATCGAACACCGGTGTGCCCGCGACGATCACGGGTCCAAAGCTGTCGGGCGTGGCGTAGCAGTCGCTCCCTTCGGCACCCGTCGCACAGGCATCGGTGGCTCCATTGTCGCCCTGCCCGAACTCCCGCTGGAGCTGGGGGAAGCGATTGACGGCGTCGGTCTCGAAATTGGTCTTGAGGCTGTACCGCGTCTGTCCCGCCTTCCCGTGCTTGGTCGTGATCAGAACGACCCCCTGCCCGGCGCGCGCGCCGTAGATCGCCCCCGCGGCCGCTCCCTTGAGGATCTCGACGGACTCGATGTCGTCGGGATTGATGTCGATCGCCCGGTTCGGCGAGGCCACGCCGCCCTGGGGTCCCCCGGTCTGCGGATCGAGGAAGGCGACGGTCTCGCTCGAGTTGTCAATGGGGACACCATCGACGACGAACAGGGGCTCGGCGGGCGCGCCGGCGCCTCCGCCCAGCGTGTTGATCCCGCGGATGATGATCGATGTGGAAGCGCCGGGATCGCCGGCGTTCGATGTGACCTGGACGCCCGGAGCCTTGGCCGCCAGGGCCGTCACGATGTTCGGCTCATCGCTCTTCTGGATGTCGGCCGCCGTGACGTTGCTCCGGCTGCTCCCCAGTTTCTGCGCCTCCGATGTCGTGCCCTCCCCGGTGACGACGATCTCACCGAGGTGCAGCGGATTGGTCGCAAGCACGAAATCGTGTCGCGCGCCGGGCGTGAGCTCGACCAGGGCGGAGTCGGCCTTGTAGCCCAGGGCACGTGCGGACAGGGTGACCCGCTGACCCTCCGCGCCGGCCGTGGTCACGGTCAGGGAATACGTGCCATCGTCGCGCGTGGTCGTGCCGAGGTGGAGGCTGCCGATGGAGACTGTGGCGGCGGCGATCGGCGTCTGTCGATCGGAAGTCACGCGACCATCGATCGTCACGCTGCCTTGCTGTTGCGCGGATGCGCCCGGGGGGAGAGCAAAGACGCAGGCGACCGCGAGCGCGCTGCCGCGCGGTAGGCGAGCGAAAAGGGGCACGACGTGTCCTCCGAGGGGGGGAGGCCGACGGGGAGGGAGCCACGCTATGCGGACAATAATGATACTTTTCGCCCGGTTCACCAATCCCCCTGTGACGAATACAATGGTCGAGCGCATGTTGATCGGGGGGCGGTGGAGCGCCTCCTCGCGGACGTTTCCCGTCCACAACCCCGCGACGGGTGAGCGACTGGCGGACGTGGCCGATGCGAGCCGGGACGACGCCCGTGCCGCGATTGCCGCAGCCGCCGCGGCGGCTCCCGGCTGGTCGCTCACCCCGGGTCCCGACCGCGCTCGCATCCTCCGCCGAGCGGAGGCGCTCATGCTGGAGCGCGCCGACGACCTGGCCCGTACGCTCACGCTCGAAGGGGGAAAGCCGCTGCTCGAAGCCCGCGGCGAGATCGTCTATGCGGCGAGCTTTCTCGGATGGTTCGCCGGGGAGGCGGAACGAACGTACGGACGCCTGATCCCGGCCTCGGTCCCGACGAAGCGGCTCCTGGCGCTCCGGCAGCCGGTCGGGGTGGTGGCGGCAATCACGCCATGGAACTTCCCGGCCGCAATGGTGACCCGAAAGATCGCCCCTGCGATCGCGGCCGGATGCACGGTCATCCTCAAGCCCGCGGAGCAAACACCGCTCACGGCCCTGCGCCTTGCGGAGATCCTCGATGCGGCCGGGCTCCCCGGCGGCGTCCTCAACGTGGTGCCGACGCAGGATCCCCGCGACGTTCGGGGCCGAGCTGGTCGAGAATCCGCTCGTCCGGAAGATTACGTTCACGGGTTCGACCGAGGTCGGCAAGGCCCTCATGCGCGCCGCCGCGGATTCAGTGAAGCGCATCTCGCTCGAGCTCGGAGGGCACGCACCATTCATCGTCTTTGATGATGCGGACATTGGCGCCGCGGCGCGGGGTGCGATCGTATCGAAATTCCGGAACGCGGGACAGACGTGCGTCTGCGCGAACCGCCTGTTCGTCCAGGAATCGGTGGCGACCGCGTTCATCGAGGCTCTCCGGCCCCTGGTCGCGGCCCTCACGGTCGGGGACGGCACGGTGGCCGGCGTGCAGATCGGTCCGCTCATCGACGCGGCCGCCATCACGAAAGTGGAATCACACGTCGCGGATGCCGTCCGGTCGGGGGCCCGGGTACTCGTGGGAGGGGAGCGGCCCCCCGCTCTGCCCCGAGGCTACTTCTACGCTCCGACCCTGCTGACGGACGTCCGTGACGACATGCGCGTCATGCAGGAAGAGACGTTTGGACCGGTGGCGCCCGTGGCGACGTTCGAGACCGAGGACGAGGTCGTCGCGCGGGCGAACCACGGGCCGTATGGGCTCGCGGCCTACCTGTTCACGCGCGACCTGGGCCGCGCGTGGCGCGTCGCGGAGCGGCTCGAATACGGCATCGTCGGGGTGAACGACCCCCTTCCGTCCACTGCGCAGGCTCCCTTCGGCGGATTCAAGGAGTCCGGGCTCGGTCGCGAGGGAGGCACCGAGGGGATCGACGCCTTCCTCGAGACCAAGTACGTGAGCACGGTGATCTGACCGACCCGCAGCTGGCGCTGGGCGGCCGGCATCAGCGGCGGTCGCCGGCGGCGATCTCTTTGATGACGTCTTCCAGGCGTGTCAGGACCGCATCGACGAGGGATCGGGGAATGGCCAGTGCCGGCTCGAGCCGGATCGTCTGCGCGTTGGAATAGGTGCCCGCGACGAGCACCCCGCGTTTGAACAGGCCGGACGCGACCTTCCACCCAACGTCCTGGGCGGCGAACTCCATGCCGATCAGCAAGCCCCTGCCCGTCACCCCGGTGAGCACCTGCGGGTACCGTGCCTGCAACGTCCGCAGCTGACCGAGGAGGTACGCCCCCGTGCGGGCGGCCTGACCCGGCAGATCCTCCTCGAGCGTGACCGTAATGGCCGCGATGCCGGCGACGCATGCGAGCGGGTTGCCGCCGAACGTGGTCGAATGGATGATCGGGTTCGGGATGAGGACTTCCCAGATCTTCGCCGTCGACACGAACGCGGAGAGGGGCATCACCCCCCCTCCCAGCGCCTTTCCGGCGCACAGGATGTCGGGCACGACGCCCCAGTGGTCGAGCCCCCAGAGCGCCCCCGTGCGCCCCATTCCCGTCTGGACCTCATCGGCGATCAGGAGCGCTCCGTACCGCGTGCACAGCTCGCGGGCGCGCGGGAAGAAATCGTCCGGGGGGACGATGCCGCCGGCCTCGCCCTGGATGGGCTCGAGCACGACGCCGGCGATGGGCGTTCCGACGACATTCTGCCTTGTGGAGCTCGGCCTCGAGGGCGTCCGCGTCGCCGAAGGGCACGAAGCGGACGTCCTGCAGGCCGCCCTGAAAGGGTGCGCGGAACGATGCCTTCCCCATGAGCGAGAGCGATCCCATCGACTTGCCGTGGAATCCCGCGAGCGCGGCGACGAAGCTGTTGCGCCCCGTATACAGCCGGGCGAGCTTGATCGCGCCTTCGATGGCATCGGTCCCGTTGTTGATGAAGAACGAGTTGGTGAGGTCGCCGGGGGTGATCTCGGCCATGAGTCGGGCGAGCGCCCCGCGCCAGGGTTCCAGGAGCTCCTGGCTGTTCAGCGCCATGCGCCGGATCTGGTCGGTGACGGCCCCGACGATCTTTGGGTGATTGATCCCGGCGCTGAATATCCCGTATCCGCCGAGGCAGTCGATGTATTCGCGACCGAGGACGTCGGTGAGGATCGAGCCGCGTCCGGTCCACTCCAGCGCGGCATACTGACCCGCCTCGGTGACCGATTTCCGGTACGCGATGAAGCCGCGATTGAGGTGGGTGGTATAGTTCTGCAGGGTGTCGGCGATCAGGTCGTGCTTCTCCTCCTCTGTCAGCGTCGGGGCGGATAGCACTCGGAGGTAGTGCTCGGCGCGGCGAAGCACTTCGGGGGGGGCCAGACGCAATTAATCGGCGCTCCTTGTGACCGGCGGATCACGGTTGATGGTCGGTTGTGCGGGTCGGGTTGAAGGGCGGGTGGAGGGTCGGCGGGAGAGACGGGCCCTGGTCCCTCTCACGCGGATTCGATCTCCGTCCAAATCTGGTCCCACACGGCCGTATCGCGCCCGAGGTCGACCTGATACTCGAGCCGGGCGAGCTCACTGGGTGTGGGATACGGGACGGGATGCGCGATCAGTGGGTACGCCGCGCGGTTGGGCGTCCCGTAGCCCGTGGCGTCCGAAAGCGCGGCGCCGACCGCTGGACGCAGAATGTAATTCATGAACTCGTGCGCAGCGCGCGGATGCGCCGCCGCACGGGGGAGCACGATCGAGTCGGCCCAGATGGTGCATCCCTCGCGGGGCACGATGTATTCGATCGCCGGCTGTTCCGCTTTGGCCTGCGTCGCGTCGCCGTTCCACAGCTGTGCGATCCAGATGTCGCCGGAGATGAGCTGTCCCTTGACCGGCGCCGAGATGTACGCCGCGAGATTGGGCTTGGCGGCGATCGCATTGGCCTTCGCCTGCGCCAACTGGCCCGGATCGCGCGAGTTGAGGGAATGGCCGCGGAATCGCAGCCACGCGCCGATCACATCGCGTACGTCATCCATCTGCGTCATCCGCCCGGCGTAGCGCGGCTGTTGCAGGATCGCCCAGCTATCGGGCGGCGTCGGAACCTTATCGCTACGGTAGGCGAGCCCGGTCACTCCCCATTGCCAGGGCACGGAGTGGGCGTTGCCGGGATCGAACGGCGGATCGAGGAAGAGCGGCGCGACGTTCCCCCAATTGGTCAGGTATTCCCGGTGGAGTGGCGCCGCCAGACCGGTCGCGATGAGGACCGCCACGATGTATCCACTCGGGAAGACGAGGTCGTAGCCGTGCGCGCCGGCGAGCAGCTTCGCGAGCATCTCCTCGTTGCTCTCGTACACATCGTACGTGACGGTGACGCCGAATTCCCGCTCGAAGTTCGGGATCGTGTCGGGCGCGACGTAATCCGACCAGTTGTAGATGGCGAGCTCGCGCTCGATCGGGGGGAGGGGCCGCGCCAGCTCCCGCGCGTCCCGCGCGGCGCGCTCCGCCGGGGGCGTCGGGTCTCCGGGCGTCGCGCACGCCTCGAGCGCCAGGGCGATCGCAGGCACCGACCACCCCGCGGCGAGCGCGCGGCGCACGAACGCGCGCCGCGACAGCGGCGTGGCCCCCGGCACGGGATCAGCCATGAGCGAGGCCTCCGGCATCGTGCTCCTTGCTCAGCCGGCTCGCGACGTAGAGCAAGAGCGAGGTCGCGACGAGGATCAGAGTACTGATCGCGTTGATGCTCGGCTCGATGTTCCGCCGCACCATGCTGTACACCACGAGCGGCAGCGTGCTCGACCCGGACCCGGCGACGAGTGACGTAATGACGAAATCGTCGAATGAGAGAATGAACGTGAGCAGCGCCGCCGACAGGATGCCGGGCCAGAGGACCGGTACGGTTACGCGCCAGAACGCCGTGATCTCGTCCGCTCCGAGCGTCATCGCCGCCTCCTCGAGATTCTCATCCATCCCGGCGAGCCGCGCCATCACCACGACGACCACGAACGGGATGCTGAAGGCCACGTGCGCGATGATGATCGTCGTGAGCCCGAGCGGTGCGTGCAGGAACACGAACAGAACGAGCAGCGAGATCCCGGTCACGATCTCCGGTGTGACGATCGGCACGTACAGCAGCCCCTCGTAGAGGGCGCGGCCGCGGAACCGGTGGCGGCTCAGGGCGAGGGCGATGAGCGTTCCGAAGATCGAGGCGAGCACCGTCGCGGCGACGCCCACGAATACGCTCGCGCTCAGCGCGTGCAGGATGTCGCGCCGCTCGAGCAGCCGGTGGTACCAGTGGAGGGTGAAGCCCGTCCACTCGACGGAGAACTTGGACGCATTGAAGGAGAACGCGACCAGGACGAGGACGGGCAGGTGCAGCAGAAAGAGCACCAGCCCCGTGACGCCAAGGAGCCATCGGGGAAGGCGGCCGGTCACGGGCCCTCTCCCACCGAGCTGTCCGCGGGCCGCAGGCGCAGATACACCAGGACCGCCGCGAGCACGACCGTCATGAGGATGAGCGCCGCGGCCGATCCGAAAGGCCAGTTCCGCGCGGTCGTGAACTGGTTTTGCACCAGATTGCCGATCAAGAGCTCCTTCGCGCCGCCCAGAAGATCGGACGTGAGGAAGGACCCGAGGGCCGGGATGAAGACGAGGAGACACCCGGCGATGAGCCCCGGTGCCGAGAGGGGGAGCGTGACGCGCCGGAACCGGGCGGCCGGACGCGCCCCGAGCACTTCGGCCGCCTCGAGCAGCGCCGGGTCGAGCTTCTCGAGAGACGCGTAGATCGGCAGGATCATGAACGGCAGATAGCCGTAGACGAGCCCCGCGAGGACCGCGAACGGCGTGTACAGCATCGGGATCGGCTGCGTGATGAGTCCCAGATCCTGCGCCCAGCTGTTGATCAGCCCCGTATCGCGCATGAGGAAGATCATGGCGAACGTGCGGACGAGAAAGCTGGTCCAGAACGGCAGCACGACGAGGAACAGGAGGAGTCCCTTCCAGCGGCCGCTGCGCGCGATGACGTACGCGACCGGGTACCCGGCGAGCGCGCACAGGGCGGTCGCGAGGACCGCGATGCCGAACGTCCGGCGCAGGATCGTGACGTAGACCGGGTTGAAGAAGCGCTTGTAGGCCTCGAGGGTGATGCCCGGATCGACGCCGCCATAGGTGCCCCGCGGCATCGCGCTGTAGGCGCACATGACCGCGACGGGAATGATGAAGAACACCACCATCCAGAGCGTGCCTGGGGCGAGGAGCGTCCAGGCTTCGGCCGCCGGGCGTCGGTGAAACAGGGCGAGCAGTTGGCGGCGGAGCGACGACGGCCGGGACGCCGAGGGGGACGACCGAGCGCTCGTGCTCACGTCACTCCTCCTCGAGGATCTGGCAGTCTTCCGGGCGCCAGGCGACGGTCGCCGCGTCTCCGCGGCGCCACGGCAGAGGCTTGATGAGCTGTCCTTCGTTGCGGACCGCGACCCGCACGTCGACGCCGCCCGCGAGGCCGACGACCACGTGCATCGTCTCGCCGAGGTAGATCACGTCGCGAACCGTCCCACAGAGCGCATTCTCATCGGCCGGGACGGCGTCGGTCCGGTAGATATCCATCCATTCGGGGCGGACCGCGATCCGGACGGGCACCCCCGGCCGCAGGCTGCCGTTCAGGGCCGCGGGGGTGGCCCCCCCCGCGGCCGGCACGCGAAAGTGTGCCGCGGAATCGCCGGCCCACGCCACGGTCCACCACGGACCGTCCCCTCCCGGTGGGCGTATCTGCTCCGACAGGAGCCCATCGAAGAAGTTCGACTCGCCGATGAACTTCGCCACGAAGGCCGTCCGCGGATTCTCGTAGATCTCGGCCGGAGTCCCGAGCTGCGCGACGCGCGCCTGCGCCATGACCGCAATCCGGTCCGACATCGTGAGCGCCTCCTCCTGGTCGTGCGTGACGTAGATGAACGTCATGCCGAGCTCGCGATTGAGGGCTTTCAGCTCGAGCTGCATCTCCTTCCGCAGCTGGAGGTCGATGGCGCCCAGGGGCTCATCCAGCAACAGGATCGCGGGGTTCAGGACGAGCGCGCGCGCCAGGGCGACGCGCTGGCGCTGGCCGCCGGACAGCTGGCCCGGCATGCGCCGGGCGAAGATGCCGGGATCGAGCCGCACGAGCGTCAGCGCCCGCGCGACGCGGTCGGCGATCTCCGGCCGCGGCGTCTGCCGCTGCTCGAGACCAAAGGCGATGTTGCGCTCGACGGACAGGTGCGGGAACAGCGCGTAGTTCTGGAACACCATTGCGATCGCGCGCTCGTACGGGCGTCGGTCGTTCACGACATGGTCGAGGATCCGCACCTCCCCGCCATCGGCATCCGGTGCCTCGAAGCCCGCGATCAACCGCAAGGTGGTCGTCTTCCCGCATCCGCTCGGCCCCAGGATGGAGAAGAACTCCCCACGCCGAACCGCGAACGATACCGCGTTCACGGCGGCGGTCCCCGCGAACGTCTTGGAGACGCGCACGAGCTCCACGGCGGGCGTCGAGGACGGGCCCGGGGACCCGGTGCCCTGCGCGAGGGTGCCGGGGGGGGCGTCGCTCACCGGGTCGCCGCGAGCGCCTCGTCCAATGCGTTCAGCCCTTCGTCGAGCACCGCGTCGTCGACCGTGAGCGGGACGAGGATGCGGATCACATTGCCGAACGTGCCGGCGGTGAGCAGCACGAGACCGCGCGCGATCGCCGCCGCCACGACGCGGCTCGCGCGCGGCCCGTCCGGGGTCCGCGTCGCGCGATCGGTCACGAGCTCGAGGCCGACCATCGCCCCGAGCCCGCGCACGTCACCGATGCCTGCGTCCACATCGGCAAGGGCGCACAGTCGGCGGCGGATCCGATCGCCGAGTCGGCGCGCCCGCGCCGGGACATCTTCCGCCGCCATCACGTCGAGGACCGCGAGCGCCGCCGCGCAGGCCAGCGGATTCCCGCCGTACGTGCCGCCGAGACCGCCGATGGCCGCCGCATCCATGACGTCCGCGCGGCCCGTGACGGCCGCGAGCGGGAGGCCACCCGCCAGCGACTTGGCCGTCACGATCACATCGGGCACCAGATCGTAGTGCTCGCACGCGAAGAGCCGCCCGGTGCGACCGAATCCCGTCTGAATCTCATCGGCGACGAGGAGGATACCGTGCTCCTTCGCAAATGCGGACAGCACGGCGACGTACGCCGGCGGCGCGGGGACGAACCCTCCCTCGCCCAGCTCGAGCTCGATCACGATCGCCGCGACCGACGCCGGATCGACGGTGGCCGCGCACAGCTCGGCGAGCCGCGTCGGGCTCGCGAGACAACACGCGCCGTCGCGCTGACCCGTCGGGCAGCGGTAGCAGTAGGGGTACGGGAAGCGGTAGACCTCCGGCGCGAACGGGCCGAAGCCGGCCTTGTACGGACGAACCTTGGACGTGAGCGCCATCGCGAGGTTGGTCCGTCCATGGAAGCCGTGCTCGAAACACACCACGGCCGCCCGACCGGTAAAGGCGCGCGCGACCTTGATCGCGTTCTCGACCGCCTCGGCGCCGCTGTTCACGAAAAACGTGCGCTTCTCGTGCGATCCCGGTGTGACCGCGTTGAGCCGCTCGGCCAGCGCGATGTACGGCTCGTACGAGACGACGGGGAAGCAGACGTGCATGAAGTGCTCGAGCTGCCGGGCCACGGCGTCGACCACAAGCGGGTGGCGATGGCCGACGTTGACGACACCGATCCCCCCCGCGAAATCGATGAGCCGATTGCCGTCGGCGTCGGTGAGGACCGCGCCGTCTGCCTGGACCACCGCGACCGGAACCGTCACGGGAACGCCACGGGGTACCGCGCGCGCGCGGCGGTCGAGCAGGGCCCGGCTCGCCGGTCCGGGAACCGCCGTACGCAGTTGGATCACTCCTGGCATCCCGGTCCCCCGTCGTCCGGTCTCGAACTCGACTGCGCCACGCCAAAGTTATATCATAGCGGTGATATGCGCATCGCTCTCGATCGCCGCAGCGCCTGGTCCGGAGCGAGCGCCGCCGCGTGGCCGCTGGCGCTCACGCTGGCCGTCGCGCCGACCGGGTGCGGAGGGGGCTCCGCGGCCGACCACGCCCCTCCCGCGACGGCCACCCGGATCACGATTACGCCGACCGGAAACGCGCGCGCCGATGCCGAGACGTACCTCGCGCGACTGTGTCCGCACCCGATCGGCGGCGAGCTGAATCTCATGGTGTGGGAGGGGTACACCGACACGGTGTTCGCCAGCCCATTCGAGCGTGCGTGCGGGGTGACGCTGCACGTGACCTACATGGGCTCGAGCGATGACCTCGTGGCCAAGCTCCGCGCGGGCGGGGCGCAGACGATCGATCTCATCTCGCCCTCGAGCGACGCCATCACGGAGATCATCCAGGCCGGTCTCGCGGCCCCGCTCGATACCGCTCGCATCCCCTCGTTCGGCGATCTCATGCAGGGGTTTCGCGCGCTGCCCGTGGCCCGCTCGGGTGGGAAAGTGTACGGCGAGCCGTGGGGGTTCGGACCGAATCCTCTCATCTACGACACGACGAAGGTCACGCCGAAGCCGACGTCGTGGGCCGTCCTGTGGGACGACCGGTACCGTGGGAGAATCTCCGTCCAGGACGACATCGCGACGCTCTACATGGTGGCCCAGCTTCTCGGCCTCGACGATCCCCGGCAGCCGGCCGCGCTGTACAATCTGAGCGACAGCGCGCTCGATCGGGTCAAGACGAAGGCGCTCGCGCTCCGGCCGCGTGTCCGGAAGTATTGGTCCACCGCCGGCGAGCTCACGCAGCTCTTCCAGAGCGGCGAGGTGGTCCTGGCGGAAGGGTGGCCGCTCATGACGCACCAGCTTCGGCTCGCGAAATTCCCCGCGGGCGAGGTGATTCCCAAGGAGGGGACCACGGCGTGGGCCGATCACTGGGTGCTCACGACCGGCGCGCAGAATCTCGACGCCGCATACGCCTGGCTCGAGTACGCCGCCCAGCCGTTCACGCAGAAGATGCTCGTCGACGTGACCGGGTACATGGTCGCGAACCCCGCCGCGCGGCAGTACATGACGCCGGACCAGGCCGCGGGACAGCACGACATCGCGGAATATGGCCGGCAGGTGAGCTTCTGGCAGTGGGGCACGAAACGAGACCGCTATCAGGAGATCTGGAACGCGGTCAAGGCGGCGCAGTGAGCGGCGCCGCACCGGCGTCGATCGTGGAGCTGGAGGGATTGACAAAGCGGTACGGCACCTTCGCCGCGCTGGACGATCTCTCCCTCGCGATCGCCGCCGGCGAATTCCTCACCGTGCTCGGAGCATCGGGGTCCGGCAAGACGACGACCCTCCGCCTCATCGCGGGCTTCGACGCGCCGACCGCTGGCCGCATTCTGCTGGAGGGGCGCGACGTCGTGGCGCTGCCCCCGTACAAGCGACCGATCAATACGGTGTTCCAGCACTACGCGCTCTTCCCGCACATGACGGTTCGGGGCAACGTGGCATACGGGCTTCGCCGTCGCCACGTGCCGGAGCGGGAGATCGCCGCCCGCGTCGCCGAGGCGCTGGCGATGGTTCGGCTCGAGGATCTGGGAGAGCGCTCTCCGCGCCAGCTCTCGGGGGGGCAGCAGCAGCGTGTCGCCCTCGCACGCGCGATCGTCAACCGGCCACGCCTGCTGCTGCTCGACGAGCCGCTCGGGGCGCTCGATCTCAAGCTGCGGCGCGAGATGCAGCTGGAGCTCAAGCGCCTGCAAACGCAACTCGGGATCACCTTCGTGTACGTGACCCACGATCAGGAGGAAGCGCTCACGATGTCGGACCGGATCGCGCTCATGCGCGCGGGCCGGATCGAGCAGCTCGGATCCCCGCAGGACCTGTACGATCGGCCGGCCTCGCGCTACGTGGCCGACTTCATTGGAGAGACCAACCTCCTGCCGCTGGGACAGGGGCAGTGGCTCTCGGTCCGGCCGGACGATCTCTACGTGCTCGCCTCGGGGACGGCGGATCCCGCTGCGCCCCACCGGACGCTCGTGGGCACGGCTGCGGCGGTGGTCTACGCCGGCGCGATCCGCAAGCTGCACGTCACGCTCGCGGATGGCGCGCCGGTCGTCGTGCACCAGGCGGCCGGCAGCGTCCCGGTCGCCGTCGCCGACACCATTCGCCTCACCTGGTCGCCCGAGCGCGGAGTCGTGGTCCGTGACTAATGGGCCCTCGCGACTCGATCGCCTGCGCGCCCGACCGGTGGCACGGACGATCCTGGGGAGCGCGCTGCCCCTCGCGTGGGCGGTTGTGCTGCTCCTCGTGCCCTACACTCTGCTCCTCGTCCAATCCTTCTGGCGTCTCCGCGGAGGCGTGCTCACGCACGAGCTCACACTCGACAACTACCGCCGCCTTTTCGGTACGCCGCTGTACCCGGCGACTGTCCTGTATTCCGCCGGGGTCGCCCTGCGCGTGACGGCTCTCTCGCTCCTCCTCGCCTACCCCCTCGCGTACGTCCTCGCGTTCAAGGTACGCCGGCACCGAACGCTGCTGTACATGGCGGTGATCATCCCGCTCTGGGTGAGCTATCTCGTCCGGGCGTACGCGTGGAAGATCATTCTGGGGCAGCAGGGGATTCTCAACGGCCTGCTGCTCTCCCTCGGGGTGATTCGCCATCCTCTCACGGTGCTGCTCTACAGCACGGCCGCGGTCGTCCTCGCGCTGACGCACATCTATACGCCGTTCACGCTCATGCCGATCTACGCCGTGCTCGACGCGATTCCGCCGGCGCTGCGCGAGGCGAGCGCCGACCTGTACGCGGGTCGCTGGCAGACGTTCCGCCATGTCACGCTGCCGTTGTCGCTCCCGGGGGTGGTGGCCGGCTGCACGTTCGCGTTCGTCCTGAGCATGGGCGATTTTCTCGCGCCGCAGCTCCTGGGCGGAAACGACAGCGCGCTCATGGTCTCGAACCTGGTCTGGAGTCTGTTCGGCGTCGCGTTCAACTGGCCGCTCGGCGCCGCCGTCTCGGTGGTGATGTTGGCGCTCACTCTGCTCCTTCTCTGGGTCGCGGGGCTCGTCGAGGCACGGAGCAGCACGGGCCCGGCCGCCGCGAGCGCCGTCCGAGCCTATGCGGCGCCGACCTGATTTTCTCACCGCGGCCCTCTGGAGCGCCGCAACGGGCGTCTTTCTCTTCATCTACCTGCCGCTGGCGGTAGTCATCCTCTACTCGCTGCACGACGGCAACATCATCACGTGGCCGCTCCGGCTCGGCACGCTCCGGTGGTACGCCGTGCTCGCGCACGACCGCGGGATGCGCGAGGCGGCCCTGGCGAGCCTCAAGCTGGCCCTGCTCGCGGTAGCGATCGCGCTCGCCGTCGGGGTGCCCGGCGCCTTCGTGCTCGACCGCCACGAGTTTCCGGGGAAGAGCGTGTTCCGGCGTCTGGTGCTGCTCCCGCTGATTCTGCCGGGGATCATCACCGGCGTCGCGCTGCTGAGCTATTTCTCGCTGCTGCACGTCAGCCTCTCGAGCGGCTTCCCGATCATCCCCGGCTGGCCCGTCGTGTTGGGCCATGGGGCCGCGCTCACGTCGGTCGTGACGACGCAAGTGTATGCGCGGCTGCAGCGCTCCGACCGTTCCCTCGAGGATGCGAGCAACGACCTGTACGCAAGCCCGTGGGCGACACTCTGGCACGTCACGCTGCCGACGATACGGCCGGCGCTGATCGGCGCGGCGCTCCTGGTGTTCACGCTGAGCCTCGATGAGATCGCGGTGACGTTCTTTCTCATCGGGCGCCAGAATACGCTGCCGCTCCAAATCTGGGGGATGCTCCGCCGGGGGATCACACCGGAGGTGAACGCGGCGTCCACCATTATTTTCGTACTGTCGCTCGTGACGATCGTGCTCGGATCACGGGTGATGCGCGAGCCGGCGTAGGCGCCGGTCGACCCCTCCCATTCTCGCCACGCCCATGGCCACTGCCGTCAAGAAAACCCGCCGCGTGCCGTCCGTGCGCGCATACCAGAATGTACATCGACGGTCGGTTCGTCGGTGCCGCGGAAGGGGGCACCTTTCCGGTCTACAATCCGGCGACGGAGAGTGTCCTCGCCACGTGCCCTGCGGGCACCGCGGCGGACATCGACCGTGCGGTGCGCGCGGCCAAGACGGCGTTCTACGGCGGCTGGAAGGCAGCGACCGCGCAGGAGCGCGGGCGAGTCCTGTTCCGCCTGGCCGAGCGGATCCGGGCCAGGCGGTCGGAGCTGGCCGAGCTCGAGACCCGCAATGTCGGGAAACCGATCGTCGAGTCGGAATTCGACATGGACGATGCCGCGACCTGCTTCGAGTACTATGGCGGGCTGGCGACCAAGATCAACGGGGACGTCCTGCCGGTCCCGGCGCCGGCCATCGCGCTCGCGGTCAAGGAGCCGATGGGGGTCGCGGGACAGATCATTCCGTGGAACTACCCGCTCATGATGGCGGCGTGGAAGATCGCACCGGCGCTGGCCGCGGGGTGTACGGTCGTGCTCAAGCCGGCGGAGCAGACGCCGCTCTCGATCCTGGCGTTGGCCGAGGACTTCGCGGACGCCGGTGTGCCGGCGGGGGTCGTGAACGTCGTGACGGGGGACGGCCCGGGCGCCGGGGCGCCGCTGGTGGTGCACCCGGATGTCCGGAAGATCGCGTTCACGGGCAGCGCGGAGGTCGGGCGACGCATCATGCGCTCTGCCGCGGAGGGGTTGAAGCGGCTGTCACTCGAGCTGGGGGGCAAGTCGCCCAACATCTTCTTTGCCGATTCCGACTTCGAGGCGGCGGTGGACGGCGCGCTGTTCGGCGTCTTCGTGAATCAGGGAGAGGTATGCTCGGCGGGGAGCCGGGTGCTCGTCCAGCGGAGCATATACAAGAAGTTCGTCGCGGCGGTGGCGGAAAAAGCGAAGACGATCCGCGTCGGCGACGGGCTCGATCGCGCGAACAAGATGGGACCGCTCGTCAGCGCCGACCAGTGGGCGCGGGTGCGGGAGTACCTGGCGGTGGGCGCGCGCGAGGGAAAGGTGGCGGCGGGCGGCGGCGTGCCGAGGGGAGTGACGCGGGGCTGGTACGTCGAGCCCACGGTGTTCTACGATGTCGACAACGCGGCCCGGATCGCCCAGGAGGAGGTCTTCGGGCCCGTCATGAGCGTGATTCCGTTTACGGACGAGGCAGACGCCATCCGGATCGCGAACGCGACGCCCTACGGGCTCGCCGCGGCGGTCTGGACGCGGGACATCTACCGCGCGTTTCGCGTCGTGCGCGAGCTGGAAGCCGGGATCGTGTGGGTGAATCACATGCAGCCGACGTACGTGGAGGCGCCCTGGGGCGGATACAAGGGCTCCGGCTTCGGCCGCGAGCTGGGGCATTGGGGAGTCGAGGACTATCTCGAGACGAAGCAGGTCTACATCAACCTGGACGAGAAGCCGATCGGCTGGTATTGAATCGGCGCCGGTAGGGAGTATGTTGACGGGGCGCATGGCCTCCAATCCGGCCGCGGACTCCGGTCTCATCCCATTGGTCATCGGCGTCACGGGCCATCGCGACCTCCGCGAGGAGGACCGCCCGGCGCTGACGGAATCGCTGCGCCGGCTCTTCCGCCGGCTCACGACGCCGCAGGACCCGCACCTGGCGCGCCGGCTGGGGCGCGGGGCGCGGTCGCCGACCCCGCTCCTCCTGGTCACGCCGCTGGCGGAGGGAGCCGATCGGCTCGTCGCGCACGTGGCCCTGGAGTTCGGCGCGCGCCTCGTCGTGCCGCTGCCCGTGCCGCGTGTCGAATACGAGCGGGATTTCTCGACCGACCCGTCGCGCGAGGATTTTGCGGCGCTGCTCTCTCCCGCGCACACCGTGCGTGTGCTCGATATGCCCCGTGTCCCGGCGGGTGATGGCGAGCCGCTGGATGCGGCGACACAGCGGCTCCTGCAGTACACGCTCGCCGGCGCGTACGTGGCCCGGCACGCTCAGGTGTTCATCGCACTCTGGGACGGGGAGCCGCCGGACAAGCCGGGCGGAACCGGCGACATCGTTGCGCTCCGTCGGACGGGGCGCTTCGCGGCGCTCCCGGCTGGTCTCGCGGCGCGGCTCGCCCACGTACCCGATCCGTTCGCCGTGCGCGACAATCCGCTCGGGGCGCCGGAGACGGGGGCGGTCCACCACATTGTCACGCCGCGGGAGAACCGTCCGGTACCGGCGCACGCCTTTGCCGGGCGCCGGCTGCCGCCGGCGGAATACGATCATCCGCACCAGCGGCGGCGGTATTTCGCGCATTTGGCGCGCGCGGAATATCACATGGAGGCCTTCAACGTCGAGGCGGAGCGGGCGCGCGTCCGGGACGCCGCGCGTGTGGCGCGAAGCGCGGACCAGCTCTACCCGGCGGTGGCGGCACGGGCCGGGGACGGCGCGGCGGGCACCGAGGGCCTGGCACCCCTCGCCGAGAGCCTCGTCCCGCTGCGGACCGCGTTCGCGCTCGCGGACACGCTCGCGCTTCGGTACCAGCGCCTGACATACCGGACTTTTCAGTGGATGTTCGGTCTGGGGTTCGTTGCGGTGGCTCTTTTCGAGGGTTACGCCGGCCTGTCCGTGCCGGGAGGGGCCCGGACGCCGTGGCTGCTGGGGTACATCGGGCTCCTCGCAATCGCCGATGCGGTGTACCTCGCGGCCCGCCAACGCGATGTTCAGAATCGCTTTCAGGATTACCGCGCGCTGGCGGAAGGGCTGCGGGTGCAGTTCTACTGGCGGCTGAGCGGTCTCGCGCAGGCCGCGTCGGACTTCTATCTCCGTCAGCAGCGCGATGAGCTCATGTGGATCGCGGGCGCGCTGCGGGCGTGGGGGATGTGGATTCCTCCGCTGCATGGGGCCGCAACCGAGGCGCACGCGGCGGATCGGCTGTGGATCGAGGCGCAGCGGCGGTATTTCCTGGATGCGCGGCCGCGGAGTCTCGCGGGATTGGCGCGTGACCGGAGCATCGGGAGCGGGCTGATTGCCGCGAGCGTCGGGTGCGCGCTCGTGGCGGCGGCGGGTCGGCTGGCGGGGGTGACGCCTCGGGCGGCGTGGGTCGGCGTGGTCGCGGTGCTGTTCGTTGCCGCGATGGCGATCTTTGCCCACCATCTCAATCTCAGCATTCACGAGGCGGCCGACGAATTCGACGAGCCGCCAGAGCGCTCGATCATTGGGCCGACGGAGCGCTGGCTGCTGGTTGGCGTGGCGAGCGGGCTCGCCGCGGTCCCTGTCGCGCGGGGGGCGAGTCAGCTCGCGGCGGATTATCCAGCTTGGAACGTGACATCGGATTGGCATGCCTGGTTCGTGGTAACGCTGGTTCTGACGGCGCTGGCCGGCACGCTGCTGCACGCCTACGTGGAGAAGCGCGCCTTCGGGGAGCACGCCCGCCGGTACAGGCGCATGGGCAACGTGTTCGCGGGTGCGGGCCGACGGCTCGCCGAGCTGCGGGCCCGCCATGCGCGGCCGGAGGAGTGGCGTGCGCTGATCCTGGATCTGGGGCGGGAGGCGTTGGCGGAGCATGGGGATTGGGTGCTCCTGCACCGCGACCGCCCGGTCGAGCCACCGCGCGTCGACCTGTAGCGTCGCGCGGCGGGGCTGGACGGGGGGGCCCGGGCGGCACCGGGGTCAGGACGCGGTGCTTGCGGCCGGCCGGGGTGCCCTGCAGTATCCGCGGGGCGGAATCGGGTGGTCCGGGACGGGCCACCGCGACGCCGCAGCGGCACCTGCAGGGGAGCACCTCCAGGGGAGCACCTGCAGGGGAGGAGGAGACGAAGGGAGGAAGGAGGGAAGGGGGAAGGGGGGAAGGGGGGACGCTCAGTGACGGATACCAGTCCGCGCACTCGGATCCTCATCATCGAGGATGAAGCCGCCGTGCGCGGTGCGGTGCGGACGCTTCTCGTGCGCGCCGGATTCGAGATCATCGAGGCGCCTGATGGCGCGACGGGGCTGGCGCTCGCGCTCGCCGCGCCTGCCCCGGATCTCATACTTCTCGACCTCATCCTGCCCGACATCTACGGCCTCGAGGTCCTCGGACGGCTGCGGCAGGCGGGACGTGCGACCCCCGTGGTGATCCTGAGTGCGCTGGACACCGTCGTCGATCGCGTCGCCGCGATTGAGGCCGGGGCAGACGACTACATGGCCAAGCCCTACGATCCGACGGAGTTGACGGCGCGGCTGCACTCGACGCTGCGCCGGGTGGGCGTGACGAGCGGCCTCCACACGCTGACGCTGGGCGATTTGACGCTCAACGCGGTCGCGCACGAAGGGGGGAGAGGAACGCGCACGTTCCCTCTCTCGCCGACGGAATTCAAGCTGCTGACGTATTTCCTAGGGCACCCCCATCGGGTCGTCTCACTGAGCGAGCTCGGAACCGAGATCTGGGGGCACGATGATCCGACGAATCGCCATGCGTACGTCCAGGCCATTGGCCGGGTGCGCGACAAGATCGATGCGCCGGGCGAGGCGCCGATGCTGCACGACACGGCGGACGGCGGATACATCCTGTCGGAGACCCCGCCGCGCCCTCCGGGAGAGAGTGGAAAAGGAGAAATGTAGAAAGTAGAAAAAGACATGGGGGCGGCCCGACGATCCGGGCCGCCCCTCCGAGCGTCAGTGGCTTGCGGCGAATGATTGGAATGTGGATCCGGCCGGCTTCATGGACCAGCCCGTTGTGTAGAGCCCCCACGAGTTCCCTGATGCGTCCTGCTCGCAGAAGATCGTCGACAGCGTCACATACGTGTACTGCGTGGCGATCATGTTGAGCGCGGTGGCGGTGTAGGACGCCTGTTCCGACTCACCGATGGCGTTGGACTGCCACCCCCATTCCGTCAGCCATAGCTGCTTGCCGCCCTGGCCCCAGGACGTCATGATGTCGTGGATCATGGCGACGTCCGTGAAATTATTCTGCCATTGCAGGGTCACGGTCGGGTTCTGGTTTTGGGGCGCGTACGGGTGGATCACGACGGCATCGGGAAAAACCCCGGCCTGATACATCCCCGTGAGGAAGGTCTTGCCATTGATGTCATTGGTGCCGCCGGCGGTGAGGTTGGTGATCCCCCCCATCCCGACGTTGGCGGAAGGGTCGGCCGCCTTGATGGCGGCATACACCGCCTTGTACCAAGTGAGATATTGGCTCAGGTTGGGCTTGGGCTGCCACCAATCGGCGATGTTCTCCTCGTTCCAGAGCTCCCAGTACTTGACGCGTCCCTTGTAGCGGGCCGCGGCGGTACCGGCGAAGGCGGCGTAGGCTTTGACCCACGCCGCAAACTGCGACGCGCCGGTCGGTACAACGGCGAAGTTGCTGGACCCGTTGATCCAGGACGGGGAGCCCCACATCGTGAACAGGGGCGTGATTCCGGCGGCTTCGAGATCGGATACGGCGCCGTCGGGGGCCGTCCAGTTCATGTGTCCTTCATCGCTCTCGATGTCGCTCCACTTGAAGCTCGATCGCGCGATGGTGGCGTGCAGGCTCAGCGCATGCTGAATGATCGGGGCCCGCTGCGACGCCAGAGTCCAGAGGCCGACGTCGTCGTGGACGCCGTAGAGCGTGTGCGAACTACTGGTTGTTGAGGTGGAGAGGCGGGTGGCGGCCGAAGCGGCCGAGAGCGCGGTGGTGGTGGCGGAGCTGCTGGCATGCGGTGTTGTCGGTCCATTGTCACACGCGGCGGCAGTCGCGCACAGCAGGAGGGCGGCCACATACGTGGCCTGGTGGGGACGACCCATCGGGCGGTTCTCCTCTTCGTACACGGGTTCCTTCGGCAGCCGGACAGGCGTGGCGCGCGACCCAGTGCACGCGCTTTAGCCTTCGCAGCTTTGCGTCACCGGCTTTCACCGGTTTGGCCTTTTCGCGACCCCGTCCAGAAGACGAGCGTCCCCTCTGCCGACGATGCGTCACCGAGATGCGACGCGCGGCGAGAGTACCACCGTGCACAGGAGTCCGCAAGAGAAATTTTGACCGGAATTTCGCGCGACTGCGGTGGGAGCACGCGAAGACGCCCGTCGCTCTCAGGCGATCAGGCGTCTTATCCTGCGGGAAGCGGTCGCCGCGCGCGGCGCGTTCAGTGCGACGCGGCGAATGATTGGAACGTGGAGCCGGCGGGCTTCAGAGACCAGCCTGACGTGTAGAGGCCCCATGTGTTCCCTGAGGCCTCCTGCTCGCAATAGATCGTCGACAGCGTCACGTATGTGTATTGCGTGGCGAGCATGTTGAGGGCGGTCGCCGTGTAGGACGCCTGCTCCGAGTCGCCGATACTGCCGGATTGCCATCCCCACTCGGTCAGCCAGAGCTGCTTCCCGCCCTGACCCCACGAGGTCATGATGTTGTGGATCATGGCGATGTCGGTGAAGTTGTTCTGATATTGCAACGTCACCGTCGGGTTCTGGTTTTGGGGCGCGTACGGGTGGATCACGACGGCATCGGGGAAGACCCCGGCCTGATACATCTCCGTCAGGAAGGTCTTGCCGTTGATGTCGGTCGTGGCGCCGGCGGTGAGGTTGGTGATCCCCCCCATCCCGACGTTGGCGGAGGGGTCGGCCGCCTTGATGGCGGCGTACACCGCTTTGTACCACGTGATGTACTGGCTCAGGTTGGGGGACGGCTTCCACCAGTCGCTGATGTTCTCCTCGTTCCATAGCTCCCAGTATTTCACGCGCCCCTTGTAGCGGGCCGCGGCCGCACTGGCAAAGGAGGCGTACGCGCTGACCCATGCGGCGAACTGGGAGGCACTGGTGGGCACGACCGCGAAATCGCTCGAGCCGTTGATCCAGGACGGGGAGCCCCACATCGTGAAGAGGGGGAGGATCCCGGCGGCTTGGAGGTCGGCGACCGCTCCATCCGTGGCGGTCCAGTCGTAGCTCCCCTGACTGCTCTCGATGTCGCTCCATTTGAAGCTCGAACGGGCGATCTTGGCGTGCAGGGCGACCGCCCGCTGAATGATCGGTGAGCGCTGCGACGCCTCGGACCAGAGACCCACGTCGTTGTGGATGCCGTAGATCGTATGCCCACTGGAGCTATTGGTGCTGCTGCTCCCCGAGCTGCCCGAGCTCCCCGATTTCGACGAGCTGCTCGACCCGCTACCGCTCGAGCTGCCCGATTTGCTCGAGCTGCCACTGCTGCTGCCGCTGCTGCCGCTGCTGCCGCTGCTGCCGCTCCCGCTACTGCTCCCCTTGCTTCCGGTCGTCGTCTTTGTCGGGAGGGTCAGGGCCGGCTTGGCGGGCGTGGGGTTGACGGTCTGGCCAGCGGCCGCGTTGGCAAACTTGGCGGGCGTGGTGGAGGAGGCGGAGGAGAAGGAATCGGACTGCAACGGTCCGGCGGCAGCGACTTGTTTGACGACGTCGGTTGTGAAGGAGGGGGTGACGGTAGCGGGATCGCCGCACGCGAGGGCGGCTGCGCAGGACAGGAGGGCCGCGAACAGGGCCAACGGCGTACGATCCATCGGACTGTCCTCTTAGAAGCGGTTGTCCGTCACAATCCAGCGGCCACGCGCACGCCCCAGCACGAGCGTCGCAGCCTCGAAGCTCTGCTTCACCGGCTTGCGCCAATGTTGCCTGTTGGATGTGCGCATCGGGGATCGACGCACACGTTTTCAGTCGTTGCGCGCTACTCATCCGTAGCGCGACGCGACATTACAACACAACGGGCTCGACCGCAAGGGCCAATTTCGGATTTCCCGGAATTTCGGGGTCACGAAGCCGTCACAACGGCTTTGGCGCGGGATCAGCGCGCCGATGACAGGCCGGAAAACCGATCCAATGTGGCCCGTTCGATGGGGGTCAGGCTCTGCGTCCCCGCGGATTGGGCCTTCTCCAGCAGGCGGAGGACTTCATCGCGATTGACCGGATGCAGGTCATCGAGCCGGATCTCGCGCCATCGGCGGAGGTTGTCGCGGTCGCCCAACACACCCGGCGCCGCCGCACCGGCGATGTGCCTCTTCCAGGCGTGCGCGGGGGAGAGTTGCTCGAGAACCTTGAGACAGAGGAAACCGGCGGCTGCCCCGCCCAGGTGGGCGAAATGCGCGATACCGGCTCCGCCGACGCCGCCCGCCCCCATCACATCCATCCCGACGTACAGCACGACGAGGAGCCAGGCCTCGACGGGGAGAATACCATAGATGAGGAAGCGCTCGTGTGGCCAGTAAACGGCGTAGGCCATCATCACGCCCATGATCGCCCCCGACGCGCCGAGGATCGGGACGTGCGGCGTCGCGAACGACAGGAGTGCCCCACCGATCCCGCTCACGAAGTAGAGCAAGATGAAGTTGCGGCTCCCCAGACGCGCCTCCACACGCGGGCCGAACCAATAGAGGGCGAGCATGTTAAAGAGGATGTGCAGGATGCCGCTGTGGAGGAACATGTACGTCACGAGTGTCCACGGGCGCTCGAGCGCGAGCGCGGGCACCAGGATGAGAGCCGGTGTAATGTCCGGGACGAGCGTCTGGAGGAGGAGGACGGCGATATTGGCGACGATGAGTCGCCGGACCCAGGGCGTCACGGACGATTCCGCGACGGGCTATGCGACACGTCGCGCGCGTGGGAGGAAGCGGTTGCGCGCGTGCGAGTTACCGGGAGGCACGAAGCGGAATCGAACCGGCGAACAGCGGGGCAGCGATCGCATAAGGGAATCTACCCCGCCGTAGCCCGGTGGGCCTCGTCACGCTCCGCCGCGGCGAAATAACGATTTGCGTGTGAGGTGACGAGAGGCACGGGCCGGAATCGAACCGGCGAATAGCGGTTTTGC
>CAVYNV010000003.1:0-1288116 GCA_963770025.1 uncultured Gemmatimonadales bacterium | reverse complement strand
CGGCCGATTGGGTGGTCTGTCGAAAGCTTAGCCAACGCAACTGTGAACGTACATGAGAATGTCGGTTCGTTCTGGTAGCGCTGAAGCTCTTCCAATGTCTGCCTGGCGCCGACCAAAGCGGCTCGGCGCGCCATCCACCAAAGCAAATCGTCGAGGGTGAGTGGGCGACCGCCGTTACCAATCCACCTCCACATGGCACCAGCGTACTCTTGGAAGTACGGGTCGTCACCGACGATTGACCTCAGGCCGGCCGTCACACCTTGCTCCTCGACCTGATGGTAAGCAAACGTCAAGGAACCGTCGTCGATGGTCGAACCATCAGTCACACGCAGCATTGCGTCGTGGACACGATTCAATTGTGCTTCGAGAGCCGCGAAGTTCATTGGCTAACGGAGTCTTATAGGACTGGCGCGTAATCCCGTCAAGTCTCGCATTCGCATCTTGACGAAAGCGCACGCTTCTCCACGCTATCGCGTGGGTGCGGCGCCGAGTAATGGTTCGAGCCCCGGGAGCACGATGTCCTGGATGTGGCGCATGACTCCGTTGAGTGCCTTAAGGACCGGCATCCCGGCTCCTGGCCCTTCGTTCTCGAACGCTATTTCAAACTTCGGCGTCACGTTCAGGTCTGCAAACTTCGACGAGATCCCGATCCGTGCTATTTCGGTACCGTCTTCGAATGTGCCGAGCCGAGCGGCGAAAAATTTGTACGGCCGCCCGGCCGTGGGCTTTACAGCGAATTTCACTCCGCCGACTATCCCGGCCGTCAGGTGGAGGAGGCGGTGCTTGTCGATATTCGAAAGACTGGCCAAGAGGAGCAAAGGGTGTGGCCCGTCGCCCTTCCATCGGTGGTACGGCTGCAATTGCTCGATGACTGTCTCCGCTGTGGGAGACAGCTCCGCGAGATGGCGGGGTCTCTGCTCTGCGTACGTCCTTGCGTCTCCACACATAAGAAATTGGACCGATCTCTCATTCTGCAAGACGGGCGTATGGGACAGAGCGAGGGCGTAGGCGAGGTGGTCGAGGGATGAGCGGGCGTTATGCAGGAAGTCTCCGATAATGAGGCTCAGCTCGGCGGGAGGCTCCTCGCGGATCCGGACCCGCGCAACGTACTCGCCGGTCAGAGAGTCGTCCTCGCCGCTGACCGTATATGGGTCGCTCTCGATGAATGCCTTAACGGCCTCCTGCAAGAAGGTCAGGTGGCGGTCTGCGCGGTCCAATTTCAGTCGGTAGCTCCGCATTATGACCGTCGCCCTCTATTACCGGGGGTATAGCAATAGGCGCAAATCATCAACCGCCGGCGCTCACCGTCCCCCGTGCCGTGTCGGGTTCTGCCGAAGCCAGCGCGCAAATTGGGGGGCGTTTGGGGGGCGGAAACGACCAGGGCCGCCCGAGCGGGGCGGCCGTGGTCGAAACGAACTCGCGCGGGTCCAACCACTTACGAGTGATGCGCGAGGCGGGATTCGAACCCACGACCTTCGGCTCCGGAGGCCGACGCTCTATCCAACTGAGCTACTCGCGCGTGGGGCGGGCGGGGCGACGAAAGGCGGCTGTCCGCTCGGGCAATCTAGGCGGACGGGACCACATCATCAAGCACGATCCGCGTACTTTCGGCCGGCTGCGGTGTCTTACAGTCACCGCTCCACCGCCACCGTTGTTTTCTCGCCATTCCTCCCGCATTGCAATATGCGTCACGCAACGCGCCAGTCGCTCCTCGCGTTAATCCTCGCCGGCCTCTCGGCGCTTGGCTCGGGCCGCCGGACCGCGGCACAAGCACCGATGGCCGACGTTCCCCTCCTCCCCGTCGAGCGCTACACCCTCCCGAACGGCCTCACGGTGCTCCTGTCCCCCGATCACTCCGCGCCCATCGCCGCCGTGGTGGTCTGGTATCACGTGGGCTCGAAGAACGAGATCCGCGGGCGTACCGGCTTCGCGCACCTTTTCGAGCACGTGATGTTCCAGGGCTCGGAGCACGTGCCGCGGGGACAACACATCAGGACGATCGAGGACGTCGGCGGCGATATGAACGGCACGACCGCCAACGACCGGACGGAATATTTCGAGACCGTCCCGATCAATTATCTTGAGACGGCGCTCTGGCTCGAGTCGGACCGGATGGGCTATCTGCTGCCGGCGCTCACGCAGGAAAAGCTGGACAACCAGCGCGACGTCGTGAAGAACGAGCGCCGCGAGCGCGTCGACAACCAGCCCTTCGGCTCGGCGGGCGAGGTGCTGGATGCCGCGCTGTTCCCCGCCGCGAACCCGTACTCGTGGCCCGTGATCGGCTCGATGACCGACCTGTCCGCGGCCAGCCTCGACGACGTCCGCGGCTTCTTCCGCCGCTACTACGCACCGGACAACGCCGTGCTCTCGATCGTCGGCGACATCGACACCGCGGCCACGCATGCCCTGGTGAACAAGTATTTCGGGCTGATCCCGGCCGGGCCGGCGATCGAGCGGCCCGTGGTTCCGGCCGTGTCGTCTCCGGCCGAGAAGCGACTCGTGCTCGAAGACGCGAAGGCAACCTTGCCCCGGCTCGAGATTACCTGGCCCACCGTCGGCCAAAAGAGCCCCGACGCGCCGGCGCTCGACGCTCTGGGCGACGTGCTCACGCTCGACCGCACGAGCCGGCTGACGAAACTGCTGGTGTACGACCGGCAGCTCGCCGCCAGCGTGAGTGCGAGTCAGCGCTCCCTCGAGGACGCGGGGTATTTCTCGATCAGCGTGAGCCCGCGCCCGGGCGCGTCGCTCAGCGACATCGAGCATCTCGTCGACAGCGTCGTCGCGACAGTCACGACAGCCCCGCCGAGCGAGCAGGAGGTCGATCGCGCGAAGCGGTACGCCCTCGTGGGCACGGTGACGTCGCTTGAGTCCGCGCTCAGCCGCGCCGTGACGCTCGCCGAGGGGCAGGGGTACTTCAATGATCCGGAGCATTACGTGACCGAGCTGCGAGACGGACAGGCCGTGACGGCGGCGGACGTCTATCGGGTGGCGAAGCAGTACCTGACCGGGGGACGCATCGTGCTCAGCATGGTTCCCGCGGGGAAGCTGGACCTGGCCGCCCAGCCCGCGCTGCCATACGTCAACGTCACACCGGCGTCGGAAAAGGCGGGTGGCCGATGACAGCGCGCGCGTGGCGGCTCGCTCCCGCGCTGGCCGCGGTGCTCGCGGCGACGGCCGCCGCAGCGCAGACCGATGGCCATCCGCCGCGTCCCGTGCCGGGGCCGACCCCGGCGCTGCGCGTGCCGACGATCGTGGTGCGTAAGCTGTCGAACGGGATCACCGTCGGGATTCTCGAGAATCACACCCTGCCGCTCGTCGACGTCCGCGCGATCATCGAGGCGCCGCCTCTGCTTGACCCGCCCGGGAAGGAAGGGGTGAGCCGGCTGACCTCGGCGATGCTGGCCGAGGGGACGCTGACGCTGACGGCCGATCAGCTCGCGACGGTCGAGGCCGACCTGGGGAATGCCGTGTCGGCGCGCGGGTTCTTCACGATCACGCGCAACGTCGACCCATCGCTCGATATCATGGCGGACCAGCTCCTGCATCCCCTTTTTCTGGAGGCCTCGCTCGATCGGATCAAGGCCAACACGCTGGCGTCGCTCCAGCGGTCGAAGGCCAACGCGCAATACGTCGCGGGCCGGGTGCTCGCGAACGCGGTGTATGGCGCCGGGCATCCGTTCGCGCGGTACGAGACCGAGATAAGTGTTGCCGCGATCACGCGGGGCGACCTGGTCGCCTTTCACCACACGTACTACCGCCCGAGGAACACGACGCTGATCGTGGCGGGGGACATCACGCCCGACGCGGCCGTCGCGCGCCTCGAGCGGGTGTTCGGCCGGTGGGAGGGGGGAGGGGCGAGCGGGGAGGTTCGCGTGCGCGATCCCCGGCCGCTCGGTCCGACGACGATCGACCTGTACGATCGGCCTGGGTCGCCGCAGAGCGTATTGCTCGTCGGTCAGATGGGCCCGCGCCGCGATACCAGGGACTATTACGCCCTCGATCTGCTCAACACGACGCTCGGAGGTGCGTTCAACAGCCGCCTGAACCTCGATCTGCGCGAGACGCACGGGTGGACGTATGGCGCCGAGAGCGAGTTGGTCTGGCGCCGTGTGCCCGAGCTGTCGACGTGGGAAATGGGGACGGCGGTGGCGACGCCCAAGACGGACAGCGCGCTCGTGAACCTCGTGGGGGACGTTCCGGGCGCTGCGGGGAGCGCAGCCGGTGACCGATTCGGAGCTGTCCTTCGCCAAGCGCACGGCGACGCTGTCGCTGCCCCTCCAGTTCGCGACGATTGAGCAGATCGCGGGCGCGGCGGAGGCGCTGTTCGAGAATCGTCTGCCGCTGGACTATTACGACCATCTCGTGGCGAACTACGACCGCGTGACGTTGCCGGACGTCGATCGCGCGGCCCAACGGTATCTCGACCCCGCACACCAAGCGATCGTGGTCGTGGGCGACCGCAAGACGATTGAGCGGGGGATCGAGGCCGCGCATGTGGCGCCGGTCGAGCCGGTGACCACGTTTTGATGTCGCGTATGCCGCATGAATTGATGTCGCGCACGTAAGAATGATGGCGATCCTCGGGCGCCCGCGGGCCAGCTTTGGGTCGTGCCGGGGATCCGAGGCGCGCGCGGTTGGTGGCGGGCGCGGCGGCTCGCGGCCGCCGTCCCCACGGTCGTGCGCGCCGAACGCACGTCGCGCGACGGTGCGGGCGCGCTCCTCTCCCGCGGTGAGCCGATATCGGCGCGGCGCTGCTGGTATTGCAGCATCGATGACGTGGGCCTCGAGGGGTGGGTGGTTGCCGGGGATCGGCTGGCGTGCGCCGATTGCGTCGCCGCGCTGCTCGGCCGGGGTGTCGCGTACGTACGGGCGATGGCGCTCCATCGCGGGCGCGCCGGCTCGCCGCGGCGATCGCTGGGCGAGATCTATCACGCGCTGGTCGCGTTCAAGGAGCGGCACGACGGATGGGCCGCCCTCGCGTGGCCGCTCGCGCACGCGCTGGCGGCGAGCATCGGTCAGGTCCTGGCCGCGGCCGCGGCCGCGCCGCCGGTCGGATCGCGTCGGGACGGCCGCTGGCTGGTGGCACCCGTGCCCTCGTTTCAGGGCCGCCGGCCGCACGTCCGCATCCTGACGGCGTTGGCGGCGGCGGAGTTGCCACCCAACGTCGCGGCCACGCTCGATCTACTCGTTAAGCGCGTGGACTTCCTGCAGAAGGGGATGTCGCGCGCCGACCGGTGGCGCTCGAGCGTCAATGCGTACGCGCTGCGTCGATCGTGGGGACCGTTCCGTGGGGATGTGCGTGGGGCGCGTGTGATCATCACCGACGATTTCTTCACGACGGGAGCGACGTTGGCGGAGTGCGCGCGCGTGGTGCGGTGCGCTGGCGCCGCCGCGGTCTACGGAGCGGCCGTCGTGCGCGTGATCCTCGCCCCGGGGGAGCGCCTGCTGCCGCTCCGCGCTCGGCAGGCCCGCGTCCAGCTGCGCGAGCTCGATGCCCGTGGTCGGGCGCCGATCGGCCCGGGTGACGGCATGGTTTGGATCCGTTTCGCGTGTGCGCTCCCCTGCGCGGCGGTTCATACGGCAGGCCCCTACCCGGTCCCCGGCCTCGATCGCCTCGCCGTGCACCGGTGGCTGTGCCCGTGCGGTGCGTCCCACGTCATCCGGCTGCGGCGCGAATGGCTGGGCGGCACGCGGGAGTGTGTGGCGGTGATGGTGAGTGCGCGCGGGCCATCGGGAATCCTGATCGGCGTGGCACAGGAGCCGACGGTCTTTGCGTGAGGGTGCGGAGCGTGCCCGGGCAGCGGGAGGTGGCGCGGCAGGGAGGGCCCGGGTAGCTTTTCGCCCTCGTGCGAGATTGCGGGGCGTAGCTTAGCCCGGTAGAGCGCCTGCTTCGGGAGCAGGAGGTCGCTGGTTCAAATCCAGTCGCCCCGACTCATCTAACCAATGGCCCGACGCGCATTTACCGCGTCGGGTTTTTCGTTCTCGGAGATCCGGTTACCCGTTCGCGCGGCTGCGTACCGAGCGACATCGTGCTCGGTGAGGTCGGCCACCACTTGTTGCTCGCCAAAGAACCCGACCAACAATCGCGCTCGCGCCTCGGTTTCCCGCCGTGAGCGCTCCGAGTTATCGAGGAACGTTGCAGACTCGGTGACGTAGCGCCGTGCGAGTTCTCCCAATCGCGCTGGCTCGCGCGGTGCATGGTCGGCACGCCGCTGAGCAAGTCACCCAGCAGCGTGCGGCCTAAGCGCTCGGCGTCCTGCCGATCCGTCGTGTGCAGGCAGCGACGGGCTTGGCCCTTGCCGCAGACCCACGCGTCACATGTCGAACCAATGCTCCTCGTGTATGGATCGTCATACGTGGTCTCCTGCTATTGTCTCTCTTGGTCATTCTCGTCGTCCGCGCACGACGGGTCATGCCGGTTGGTAGACAGCTGCCACGACGCCAGAGCCGAAGGGGGTCACGCTGATTAGTCGCAGATCAACCGGGCTGCGCAGTCCGGAGAACAGCGGTTGCCCGCGGCCCAGCACAATCGGATGAATGACCAGTCGATATTCGTCAATGAGGCCGGAGGCGACCAGGCTTCGGGCGAATCCGGCGCCTCCATGCGCCAGGATGAAATTGCCCGGCTGTTCCTTCAGTCGGACGACTTCCTCCGGGAGATCGCCGCGTGCCACCGTGGGTTCAGCCCAGGATCGCAGGACCGCTGCCGTCGGTGTGACGCCTGTCCGGTGCCCAATGCGATCTTTTTTTGCATCGGCGAGCGCTCGCGTCGTCCGATCCACCACGTTACCGTCCTTGATACCGCTCCTCGAAAGAGATGACCTTGGGGATGTCGTTCATCGCCGGGGCAAGCGGGGAGTCCGAATACGGCCAGAACGCCGCCATGTCGTAATAGGTACGGCTCCCCATTATGTGCACGCCGGCGTTTCGAAGGGTATCGACAACCCACTCCGTAGAATCGCCCATTGTCCGACTTGTCCGAAATATCCAGTCAACCTCGCCGTTCGGCCCGCCGACAAAGCCGTCCAGCGAGACGGACATCTTCAACACGAGCTTTCTCTTTGTTGCCGTTGCGGTAGCCATAATTTCTCCTGAGTCTTGCGATGGTTCGTAGTATTAGGACGCCTTGTGCCAATTTGGTCTCTTGACAGAGCTACGACGAACGACGGGGGGCACGATTCGACGGCCACCGCCGACAGCGAGGCGGGTGTCATGCCCACCCAGGAGCTCCTGACAGCCATGGGTGCGTACAACGAGTCGCTGGGCGAACACAACCAGCCACAGCACCAACCTGTTCATGCTGCTTTCTCCTGGCCACTGCGAGGGCAAAGCTACGCTTGGCCGGACAAGGGTCCAGACCTCAATGGTTACCCGGATCAACGCGCGTACATGCGCGGCTTCGGCCCGTGCGTAGGTCATCGCCGTGTCAGTCCGCATGACCGGGCGGCGGGGGTCGGATTCGTCCGGAATGGCGAATCCAGCCAGCGCGTTCTTGCTGACCAGCGGGATCGCCTCATCCGTCGACCCGCACGCCCAGAGGAGTGCGGATTTCAGGAACGTGAGATCATCCTGGATCGTGCGGGTGTGCACGGACCGATCGCCAACCTGCCCCGTGCGACCCTAACCACCACAATGTCGCGAAAAACTGATCGGCTTTAATATTGTGGTGGCGAGTGATATCAGAGGATTGCCGCATGAATTCTCGTGTTCGACCGCCAGTACACCGCGGCCGAGTTCGGTCTAATCAGCGTTAGGCGTCGCAAACGCAGTACGCTCCACCCTTGGCCGCACATAGGAGGCTCAAATGAAGAGAGTCACAGGTATCGGAGGAATCTTCTTCAACGCGAACGACCCTGTCGCACTGCGAGGTTGGTACAAGCAGCACCTGGGCATTAACGTCCAGGAATGGGGAGGCACCGCGTTCACCTGGACCAATGCCGCGGGCAATCCGACAAAGGGAACGACCGTGTGGTCCATCGGCGCCGCCGCTGGTGAGCACTTCGCACCAAGTAAATCGACCTTCATGGTCAACTATCGCGTCGACGACTTGGCCGCTGTACTTCAGTCGCTTCGGGACGAAGGATGCAACGTCCTGGAGAAGACAGACGACTCCGAGTACGGAAAGTTCGGTTGGGTCATGGATCCTGAGGGCAACAAGGTTGAACTGTGGCAGCCACCCCCGGGGCAGTAAGCTCCATGCCTGAAAACTAAATGCCGACGCCTAACCGGTCGTTCGAGTCGACAGGACACTAGGATCTATTCCCGCGGTCTTGTGTGCCATCGTGCCCCCGATTCATTCCCGGTCCGAATCTCGCATCAGGAGGCGATATGCCATCACCACGAATGAACGTCGACGTGCCCTCGTTTGTGGTCACCATGACGCTCATCGTCGCCAACGTCGCGCGCTCGCAGGCGTTTTACCGCGACGTGTTCGGCGCCACGGTGTTACGCGAGAGCAATGCATCCCTGGGGGAGCCGGCGTATCTGCGACTCGGCAACATTTGGCTCAGCATCAATGTCGGCGGCGGCCCCACCGACGACAAGCCCGAGGTCATCGCGACGCCGCCGCGACATCCCAACGAGCTGACCGGCTTCATGAACCTGAGGGTCACGGATATCGCGCGATTCTACGAGCTGTGGCGTTCTCGCGGTGCAACGTTCATTACCGCACCGAAGGTGCACGTCTCGGAAATCCGGTGTTATATCCGAGACCCGGACGGATATCTCATTGAAGTCGGCCAGACGACCTTCACCGCCTCGCCGCTCGATCTTTATAGCTAGTGGGACGGCTCGGCTGCCGCGGGGGTGGCGTACACCGTGCCGTGAGGGTGCAGAGTGGCGCGCGTCAGGTCGATGCTCTTGCCGTAAACACGGCTCGGCTTCAAGGTGTATTGGCAAAGCCGCTTCACCGGTCGTTGCCACGACCGTGGTTATCCGCGAATACGGATGGGGCGGTGCTTCCTCCGAACTGCCTGGGCGCGATCTGGGAACTCGTTCAGCTATCCTTGAGTCCGAATCGAGAGTGAATGAGTGAATTCATGACACGATCAACGATAGAGTCGATCTCCCCGTTCTTCATCGTCGATAGCGTCAACCGATCCATCGCGTTCTACCGCGACAGGCTCGGATTCGAGGTGACGCATCAGGAAGCTCCAGCACCGGATCCGGACCCTTTCTTCGCCATCCTCTGCCGCGACGGTGCAATGCTCTTTCTCAAGGGCAGCGGCGATCCACTTCCCAATCCAAAGCGGTATTCGTGGGCCAGGTGGGACGCCTACGTCTATGTGCCTGATCCCGATGCTCTCGCCGCCGAGTTCGCCGGCCGGGGGGCCACCTTCAGCGAACCGCTCGAGGACACGCACGACGGCCTGCGTGGCTTTGAGATCACAGACCCTGACGGCTACGTGCTGTTCTTTGGCCACCCCAGGTAGCGGCGGCCCAGCATCACCTGACGCGGACCCGAATGGGAATTGCAGGAACAACACTGAGGCTCGGCGACGATGACTGCGCCCAGGCTTCCGCCATTTGAGCGATCGGGACGTGCTCGCCCACAGGTTCAAGCTGTCGGACGCGCAAGAGCTCGTGGCGAGAAAAGCCGGATTCGAGAGTTGGGAAGCCCTCCGACAGGGAAATCAAACCGTGACCGACACACAGGCTAAGACCCTCGGCAAGGCGACGCTACTAACGGCCGAGCCGCAGCTATTCGTCTCGGATATAGCGGCCTCCTGCGAGTTTTACATGAAAAAGCTCGGGTTCGCGGTGGCCTTCACCTACGGCGAGCCACCGTTCTATGGACAGGTATTCCGCGACGGGGCGCGACTGAACCTCCGCAGCCTCGATACGCCGCGCCTCGACCCGGAACATCGTGACCGCGAGCAACTTCTTTCCGCATCGATTGCTCTCGACAATGCAAAGCCGCTCTTCCTCGAGTACCAAGCCGCTGGGGTCGTGTTCGCGCAGCCGCTCAGAACTGAACCTTGGGGGGCTCGGACCTTCATCGTACGTGACCCCGACGGCAATCTGATCCTGTTTGCGGGTCGTGGAGAGTAGCTGGTTAATCGGCATTTTGGCGGTCGCATAGCAGTTCGCCGAGTTGAGACGGACCGATGCGGTGCCGCAGATGCGTGAGCAATCTGTAACGATCGCGCATGACAGAGTGTAGCAGGACTTAGCAACCCAACCTGATTAGTACGCGCGCGACGTACGGCGCGCCGGAAGCGACTCGCACCCGATCCCGATCCGCGGCTTGCCTTAACCTAAGCGATAGGTTATATTGGGCAGTGTCACCGACCGTGCTTGGCGAACGCGGGTTCGCAGTTCGGATCTATCTCCAGCCGCGCGAGCACGGGCCGGCGCACGTGCACGTGATCAAAGACGGCGGCGAGGTCATTCTTGAGCTTGGTGACGATCCGAGCCGCCTCGAGATCCGCGAAGTCTATGGGATGCGTGAGGTCGATGTCCGGCTGGCGATTCGCATTGTGAGCGAGCATCACGCGGAACTACGCGTGGCCTGGAGAAAATATCATGGCAAAGCGTGAGAATGCACGCGAGATGAGTGATGCCGAGTTCAGGGCGCAGATGCGCGCCGCGGGCGCGCGCTATGCCCGGCGGCGGGCGACCGGATTGATTGCCCGTGACGCGCGCTACGATCGAGACTCAGGACGCGTCGTCGTCGACCTCCAGAACGGGGTGACTTTCCAGTTCCCGCCCGCCCTGTTACCCAAACTGCGGGACGCGGACGCAGCCACGCTGGCTGACGTCGTGGTTGATCCGATGGGTGTGGGACTCCGGTGGGAGGGTCTGGATGCAGACTATGATTTGGCGGGCGTGATCCGCGCCCTCGTCGGTTCGGCGTGGGCCATGCGCGACCTGGCGCATGTCGGCGGCAGCGTCCGGAGCGCGGCCAAAGCGCGAGCCTCGCGTGCAAATGGGGCCAAGGGCGGCCGGCCGCGGCTACGCGCGACGCGATAGAGGATTGGTCCTCACCGAGTCGACGCGGCTACCCCACCCTCCGCTTCGCTCGGGGGCCATTGTGCGTCCGTCGCTTTTCGAGTCTCCCTCGGTCTCTTCTCCACTTGCTCCTTTCTCGTAAGTTTGCCCGTGGCCGCGACTGTCGGCGGGGTCACCGCGCTATCGTGTTGCGACCGTATGTGATAGAATAGGCGAGGCGCCATGGGCCTGGGCAATGGGCGCGCGGGCGAAACCCTGGTTCCCGAGACCGCCACATGAGATATCGAATTTTGCAACTCGGTGGTATGCGCACAATGTGCATCGCGATCGGATCGATCGCTGCCGCGTGCACGCTCACGACCCGCCGGGCGGGGGCGCAGGGTGGCGGGGCGCCGGCGGATTCGGTGGCGGCGACCGCGAGCCTGATCAACGCTGGGCGGGGGGTCTATCATGGCCAGGGGACCTGCGCGGTCTGTCACGGGCAGAATCTCGAGGGGGGCGGGGTCGGGCCGGCGCTGACGGCGCACGAGTGGAAGGATGCCAAAGGCGGCTCCCTCGCCGCGATTCTCGGGGTGATCACCAAAGGGGTCGCTGGCACCGCGATGGTCGCGCACCCCGGGGGGATCAACGACGAGCAAGCGCGCCAAGTGGCCGCGTACGTATGGGCCGTCAGCCATAATAAGGCCAAAGCCTAGTCATACGGCGAATCCGCTCGCGCGATTCAGCGCGATGCGCGATAAGGTTCTCCGCCCCGGAGCGCGGCGTCGGCGATCCGCCGTCTGTCAGCTTTTCCCGCACTTGCAGCGGGGCCATCACCCACCTCCCGGAGCCGTACCCGGCAGCGATATATTGGCTTCGTCGTGGGGTTCCCACGAAGGCCGGGAGTGGACGACGTCCATCTCATCAGAGGTCCATGCGCCAGCTCTGTTACGCTCTCGTGCTCGGTCTGATCCTGGTCGGCTGTCAATCGAAGGAGATGCCTGCAGCCGCGCCCCAATCGCCGGCGTCCGTCACCATACACGCCAGAGACTTCGCGTTCGACGCCCCGGCGGAGATTCCTGCCGGCGTCACGACGTTCCATCTCGTGAACGATGGGCCGGGGTTGCATCACGCCCTCATCGTGCGCCTCGATAGCGGCAAGACGGTTGCCGATCTGGTGGCTTCGCTCCACACGCAGGGCGCGATGCCGGCCTGGGCGCAGTACGTCGGCGGTCCCAACGTGCCCGACCCAGGCAAGGAGTCGGTCGCAACGCTCGACCTCGAGCCTGGCAACTACGCGATGCTCTGCATCCTCGACATGCCCGGCGGCGTGCCCCACTACATGAGGGGAATGTCCCGCGCGCTGACGGTGACGGCGGCGCCGGCCACGACCGCCGCGACGCCGAAGGCAGTTGCGCCGATCCCCGACAACGCGATCGCGCTCAGCGACATGGCGTTCGTGCTCAACAAGCCGATCACGGCCGGCACCCACACCTTCCAGGTCGTGACGGCCCCCGGCCAGCCGCACGAGGTGCTCGTCGTGCAGCTCGACCCGGGCAAGACGGGGCAGGACTACGTAAACTGGACTCAATCAATGAAGGGCCCGGCGCCCGGGCACGCCATCGGCGGGACGGCCGCCGCCGCCACCGGCGTCGTGCAGGTGTTTACCGCGACCTTCGTGCCGGGCGATTACCTGCTGATCTGCCTCGTCCCGGACGTGAAGACCGGGAAACCGCACTTCATGGAAGGGATGATGCGCACGGTCAAGGTGAGCTGAGCAGATGGGCCATGGTGGCAAAGAACGCTCAATCCCTCGCAGTCGCCGCTACCGCCGCCCGATCATTCTCGCTCTCATCGCGACGCTCGCGACGCTGCGCGGGACTGGCATGGGCTGGCATCGCACACAGCAGGGAAAGGGCAAATCTGCGCCAGGCAGCCGTCGTCCGGAATCCGACTCATTCAATGCCGGCGACAGGTTCCTCCGTTTTTACCACCGCCGACGCGTCATTCTACGACGCCGTCAGGGAATTCCTCAATTTGCAATCGACGCCTGTCCAGCCAATCGCCTTTAATCACAGAATTCACATCCAGAAGGGCCTGCAGTGCACGACCTGTCACACGGGAGTCACCCAGGGGCCGGACGCCGGGATCCCCAGCACGAATTTCTGCATGGTGTGTCACCAGGTGATTGCGGCACAAAACCCGGAAATCAAGAAGCTTGCGGCCTACGCGGCGAAGGGGCAGGACGTTCCCTGGCAACGGGTCTACTGGTTCTATCCCAATAAACACGTCCGATTCTGGCACTCGCCGCATATTCGCGCTGGACTGGCCTGCGCGCAATGCCATGGCAACGTGGCACAGCAGACCGTTGCCGTTCGGTCGAAGGATCTCACGATGAACTTTTGTCTGAATTGCCACGTGGCGAAGCGGGTCTCGATCGAATGTACGACATGTCACTTTTAGACCGCTGCCGGGCCGTACGTGGCCCCTGTTATGCCGATTCGGGCGCGGGAGCGTTGACCAGATGAAACGCCGCGATTTCCTGAAAATATCCGCCGTTGGCGGCGCTGCCGTCACGATCGACGGCTGCGGCGATCATGCAACCCAGTTGATCCGTTTCATTCCGGAAGAGACGTTGGTTCCGGGGGTGGCCGTCTGGCGGCCTGGCGTGTGCAACCAGTGTTCTGCGGGCTGCGGTTTGCAGGTGAAGGTCATGCAGGGGGAGGCGGAAGTTGTCCGGAACGGTCAATCCGGACTCATCAAGATGGGACTGGCCAAGAAGCTGGAGGGAAATCCGCAACATCCCGTCAACCACGGCAAGCTGTGCGCGCGCGGCCAGGCAGGGCTGCAAGTCACATACAACCCCGACCGGATCCAGCAGCCCTTGAAGCGCACGGGAGATCGTGGCGCCGGCCAATTCGCCCGGATCGGCTGGGACGAGGCGATCGAGAGTCTCGTCGCCCATCTCGGTCCTCTCGCCTCCGAGCACCCCTCCCAGTCCCTGGCGTTCCTGACCCGGCCGCTCATGGGGCAGCGCCAGACGTTGGTCGAGCGGTTTCTCTCTGGCTTCAATGGCGCGCAGCTGGTTTCGTTCGAGCCGTTCGATGATTCCGTTCTGCGTGAAGCGAACCGATTGAGCTTCGGCCACGGCCAGCTTCCCACCTTCGACCTTGCGCGGTCGAATTACGTCGTGTGCTTCGGTGCGGACTTCCTTGGCACGTGGAACTCGCCGGTTGCACACAACGTGGGCTACGGGGCGATGCGGCAGGGCCGCCCGGGCAATCGGGGGAAGTTCGTGCAAGTCGAGTGCCGTATGTCGCAGACCGGTGCCAACGCAGACGAGTGGATTCCCGCGCGGCTGGGAACGGAAGGCCACCTGGCCTTGGCGTTTGCCCATGTGATCGTGAACGAGCATCTCGCAAAAGCCGAGTCGGCAGGAACGGCTGGTAGCCGAATCGATGGCTGGAGCACAGGCCTGCCGGATTACGCCCCTGATGCGGTTGCCCGGAAAACAGGGATCGCTCCGGATATCATCACGCGGCTGGCCCGGGAAATGGCGACAGCCGGGTCAGGCGTGGCCATTGTGGGTGGCGCGCCGCTCGCGCAGACCAATGGATTGTTCACAGCCCTTGCTGTGAATGCTCTCAACGAGCTGGTGGGCGGCGTCGGACGAGCTGGCGGTGTGTTCTTCTCACCGGGGCTGCCGTTGGGTGAGTCGAAGAGACTACCCGCCACCGCGGCCGAGCCACGGTTGATTTCGGTCCGCACCTTTGCGGAGCAGGTCCTGTCCGCGCGCGAGCCCGATACGATCAAGGTTCTCCTTGTCAATGGGGCGAATCCCGTCTTTGCCGCACCCACCGGCTGGCGAGTGCGGGAGGCGCTGGACAAAGTCCCGTTCATAGTGAGCTTCGGCAATTTCCTGGACGAGACCAGCAACCTCGCCGACTTGATCGTGCCCGATCACTCCTACCTCGAATCGTGGATGGATGCTGTTCCGGAATCCGGAACCGTCGACGCCGTACTGAGCATCGCGCCACCGGCCATGCTCCCCCTGCACGAAACTCGAGCGTTGCCTGATGTGCTGCTCGATGTCTCGCGCCACCTGGGCGGCGAGGCGAGCAAAGCCCTTCCGTGGAAAAGCTACGAGGAATTGCTGCAGGCCACGTTCACTCCTCTGCGGCATTCCGTGGGCTCGATTGCGGCTGATACAGATGAGGAGTTCTGGGGAAAACTGAAGGAACAAGGAGGCTGGTGGAGCAGCGATCGAGGTGCGCCACCGAAATCATCGCCGCCCGTCGCGTCCGTCGCCCCAGTCAAGAGCGAAGACCCCACGTGGGACGGGGCAGCGACGGAGTACCCGTTTCAGTTCATTCCCTATGTGTCGCAACAGTTTCTGGACGGCACCCACGCGAATCTACCTTGGCTGCAGGAGCTGCCGGAAGTTCTTTCCACCGCGATCTGGAGCAGCTGGGTGGAGATCAATCCGCAAACGGCGGAGCGTCTGGCCATCCGGCAAGGCGACCTGGTCGAAGTATCTTCGCAACACGGAAAGGTTCGCGCTCCGGCGGTTCTGTCACCGGGTATTGCACCGGACGTCCTTGCCATGCCGGCGGGTCAAGGACACGAGGAATACGGCCGCTATGCCACGGGCCGCGGGGCAAACCCCGTTCACGTTCTGGCGCCGCAGATGGCGACGGCCACCGGGTCGCTGGCGTGGGCCAGTACTCGCGTCAAGGTGGCGCGGGTCGGCGCTGGCGATCTGATCGTGTTTTCCGGCGCTCCCACCGAGTGGCGTGCGGAGAAGCTCAGCAGGTAACGACCGCGGGTGAAACAAGGCGGAGGAGCGTTCATGGCGCATCAATGGGGAATGGTAATTGACCTCGACCGTTGTACCGGTTGTGAGGCCTGCGTCGTAGCCTGTCACGCCGAGAACAACATTGCCACCGTAAGCCCCGAGGAAGCAGCGCGAGGGCGAACCATGCACTGGATTCACGTGGAGCGGTCGTGGGAGGGTGAATATCCCAACGTCCGCGCCCGGTATCGGCCGGTTCTCTGCCAGCAGTGCGCGGCCGCTCCCTGCGAGCCCGTGTGTCCTACGTATGCGAGCTACCACACGGCGGAGGGGCTGAACGCGCAGGTGTACAACCGGTGTATCGGTACTCGCTATTGCGCCAATGCGTGTCCGTACACGGTTCGGGTCTTCAATTGGTTCAGTCCTGCGTGGGACAAGCCGCTGCACCTCCAGCTCAATCCGGATGTCTCGGTCCGCGAGGCCGGCGTGATGGAGAAGTGCACGTTCTGCACCCAGCGGATTACTGCGGCGGAAATTCACGCCCGGGCGGACAACCGCGAGTTGAAGGACGGCGACGTCACTCCGGCCTGCGTGCAATCCTGCCCGGCGGGGGCTATGGTCTTTGGCGATCTGAGCGACCCGACCAGTCGGGTGTCCCGGCTGGCGCGTCAGGCGCGGGGGACGAAGCTCCTCGAGGAGCTGGGCACGTTGCCGGCGATTACCTACCTGGAAAGAGAGTCCTCGCTTGGCGCCGAATAGCGTCGCCGAGACCAACGCGATCGATCGGGAGGCCGAGCGTGCTCGCGAGGACCTCCTGCGGCCCTTGTTCCGCACATCGTGGCGCTTCTATGCCGTGGTGGGCGTGTTGGTCGCTATCGGGCTCCCGGGCCTCGTGGCCTTCATATATCAATCGTATTCGGGGCTGGGCGTGGCGGGCATTGCGCGTCCGGTGTTCTGGGGCTTTTACATTACGAACTTCGTTTTCTGGATTGGCATCAGCCACGCCGGCACACTGATCTCCGCCATTCTTCGGCTGGTAAATGCAGGGTGGCGGCGCCCTGTGACTCGGTGCGCGGAGGCGATCACGGTGTTTGCCTTGGTCATTGGCGGGCAATTTCCGGTCATTCACCTGGGCCGCCCGTGGCTGTTCTTTTGGCTGATTCCGTACCCTAGCGAACGGCACATTTGGCCGAATTTTCGCTCTCCGCTGCTCTGGGATTTCCTGGCCATCAGCACGTACATCACAGGGAGTGTGACGTTCCTGCTCCTTCCCATCATTCCCGACTGGGCCACCGTGCGTGACCGCGCGACCGGGTTGCGCAAACGCATCTACACCGTTCTGGCTCTGGGCTGGCAGGGGACGCCGCGGGAATGGCATCGACTCGAAACAGCCATGCGTATCATGACCGTGGCGATCATCCCTGTGGCTGTGTCAGTGCATTCGATCGTGTCCTGGGATTTCGCGATGGCCGTGGTGCCTGGATGGCACTCGACCGTCTTTGGACCGTATTTCGTAGCGGGCGCCATATTCAGCGGGATCGCGGCCCTGATCATCGCCATGGCGCTCCTCCGGAAGTTCCTGCACCTGGAGGAGTATCTGACGCCGGTCCATTTCGACAACCTGGGCAAGCTTCTGTTGTTGATGAGCCTTCTGTGGCTCTATTTCGTCTTTGCCGAACGGCTGACGGTTTGGTACGGCAACGAGACCGCCGAGATGCCCGAGTTCTGGTCCGTCCAGCGCGGGCAGTTCGCCGGGCTGTTCTGGACCATGGTCGCCTGCAATTTCCTCATTCCATTTCCGATCCTGGCAATCAAGAAACTGCGAACGATTACGGGCACGGTGATCGCGTCTGCAACGGTGGTCGTGGGAATGTGGCTGGAGCGGTTTTTGATCGTGGTGCCTCCCCTGGAACACAAGTACTTGCGGTACGACTGGGGCAGTTATCGGCCGACGTGGGTTGAGATTACGATCATGATCGGAACCGCGGCGGGCATGGTCCTGCTCTACGTGCTATTCTCGAAATTCGTGCCCATGATTTCGATGTGGGAGTTGAGGGGTGGCGAGCACGCACCCGCAGCTGAAGTCGAGGCGCGTGGCGTCGTGGACCGGAGTGGCGCCTCGCCGGACGCCACGTTGCTCGGCGCCAACGGTTAGAGGCGGATGCAGCATATGGACGCCATATACGGGGTGTTTTCGAGTTCGGATGCCGCGCGACACGCGCTTGCCGCGCTGCGCACCGGCAGCCCTGAGCTCGATATCAAGAAGGAGTCGATCATCGTCATCTCTTCTGTGCCGCTGGAAGGGGAGGGTCTGGGATGGAATGAGCAGCGTAGTCGCATGCCCTGGCTCGCGGTGCTCGGCGGCCTGGCAGGGGGCACAACGGGCTTCGCGCTCGCCTCGTTCACCCAGCGTGCGTATCCGTTGCCAACCGGGGGCATGCCCATTGTGGCGCCGTGGCCCACCGGAATCGTTATGTATGAGCTAACGATGCTCGGTGCGATTCTCACGACGATCGTTACTTTCCTCATTTCGGCACGCCTGCCCCGGTACAGAAACCGGATTTACGACCCGGCAGTCTCGTACGGGAAAGTACTCGTGGGTGTGGCTGCGGCGGATCGAGACCTTAGCGCGAAAGTCACGCAGCGGCTATACGAGCAGGGAGCCGAGCAGGTCAAGGAGATTACGGGGGATCAGGCGCGATTGCGGGAGCGCCAGCCGGGTATATAGCGCGAGCCTCGCGCCGAGACCTCAAGTTCGCGGCCGGATGCGCGATGGCGGCGTGGGGCAGGGTAGTCGGAGACGCCGGTTCGTGAATTCCGTGCGGGGCAACCCCGAATCGTTCACCGCTGACCCGATGGACGTACACTGTCAGATTCTACTCGGCCGTAGGCCTACGTCGACCGGGTTTTGCAATCAGCCGTAGCTGGCCGGCGTCGACGAGCGACGCCTCAACGACGCGACGTAGCCTTTGGTCTGTCTGTCCCTCCCCATCCCCCTATGGTGAGGCGAGCGCAGGGGGCGCTGGCGAGAGCGAGTCCGGCGCATATCCCGATCGCGACGCGAAAGCTGTGGAGGAACCACGGTCCCACCGCCCGCTCGAGGCTCCGGTGTTCCGGCCCCAGGACCACCGATGGCAACAGCGCCACAGCCAGCATCCCGGCAATCCGGGCGACGGCGTTGTTGATCCCCGACGCGGTTCCGGCGTGCCGCGCATCGACGGCCCCCATGACCGCCGTCGTCAGTGGCGCGACACTGACCGCCATCCCGAGCCCCAGGACGAGCATCGGCAGAAAGAACGTGCGCCAGTAGGACCCGCTCATGCCCGGTGCCGCGAGCAAGGCATATCCCGCGGCTGCGAGAATCGGGCCGATCGTGAGCGGTGCGCGCGGGCCATAGCGATCGACGAGGCCGCCGGAGAAGCGCGACAGCGTCCCTATGGTCAGTGCGAGGGGCAACAAGCTCGCTCCGGTCTGCGCCACGGAGTAGCCGTGGATGCGCGTCAGCACGAACGGCAGGAAGAAGAGCGCGCCGCTCAACGCGAAGTACAGCAGGAGCGTGATCGCGTTCGCCCCGGCAAAAGTCGCCGATCGGAAGAGGTGCAGCGGGACCATCGGAGCGGGTGTGTGCGCCTCAAACCACAGGAACCACAGGAAAACGGCGGCGCCGCCACTCAGGGAGCCAAGGATGGCGGGGTGCGTCCAGCCCCACGCCGATCCCTCGGTCAATCCGAACGCCAGTCCCGCCAGGCCAACCACGGCGAGCGCCGCACCCGTCCAATCCACCGCGGTCTCATTCGACGCGCTGGTCTCCGGCACACGCGCGAGCGTGATCGCCAGTGTGACGAGCGCCGGCGGAACGTTGACAAAAAAGACCGCGCGCCACGAGAGGACATCGACGAGCCAGCCCCCGAGGACGGGGCCGAATGCGGTCGTGAGCGCGGAAAACCCGGCCCAGGTTCCGATCGCGCGCCCACGCTCGGCCGCGGGAAACGCGGCGCTGATGATCGCGAGGCTGGTCGGGACGAGGAGCGCCGCGCCGACCCCCTGAACCACCCGTGCGACGACGAGCGCGCCGGTAGTGCTCGCCAGCCCGCACATGATCGACGCGACGGTGAAGCTGCTGATGCCGAGCACGAAGACACGGCGCCGGCCGAAGCGATCGCCGGCCGAGCCGCCGACCAGCACCAGGGCGCCCAGCGTCAGCATGTAGCCGTTCATGACCCATTGCGCACCTTGGACCGACATGGCGAGGTCGGCTTGCAGGGCCGGCAGCGCGACCGTGACCACGGTGCCGTCAATGAAAGCGAGTGCCGACCCGAGGATCGTCGCCGCGAGCACCCACGGGCGATCCCGGGCGGGGCAGGGAAGGTCCTCGGCTTCCCGGACCGCGACCGCCTCGCTCGGGGCGATCAGGCGCTCATCCGGACGAGCGGCCGGACGCGCGACGTCGGACCCCGGATCACGGTACGCCGCGATCTCGCTCGGCTACCGGTCATCGACACCGGAGATTGGGAGAGAAGCTATAAGTGACGCTATACATGTAGTTGCATCGGGCGATGTCGCAAGACCCATGGCCCGTTTCGGGCGCCAACCCTATGTTGGTCGGAACTGCTCATTGGGGGGGAGGCGACACGTGGACTCGGCGGGGCTGCACGACCGACTGCAGTCGGCCCTCGGCGCCAGCTACACTCTCAAGCGAGAGCTCGGGCGCGGGGGCATGGCGACCGTGTACCTCGCCGACGATGTGAAGCACCACCGCCAGGTGGCTATCAAGGTGCTTCGGGACGAGCTGGGGTCGCTCCTCGGGCCCGACCGGTTTCTGCGCGAGGTTGAGATCGCGGCGAAGCTGAGCCATCCCCACATCCTGCCGCTGTACGACTCCGGTGATGCCGACGGGTCCCTCTTCTACGTCATGCCGTACATCAAAGGCGAATCGCTGCGCGTCAAGCTCAAACGCGAGAAACAGCTGTCGGTCGAGGAAGCGCTCGCCATCACCCGCCAGGTCGCCTCGGCCCTCGCCTACGCGCACGCCCAGGGCGTGGTCCACCGGGACGTAAAGCCGGAGAACATCCTGCTGCATGAAGGCGAGGCCATGGTCGCGGACTTCGGGATTGCGCTGGCGATTGGCGCCGCGGCCGATGAGCGCCTCACGCAAACGGGAGTCGTGGTGGGCACGCCGGAATACATGAGTCCGGAGCAGGCGATGAGCGAGCGGGTACTGGATGCGCGAAGCGATGTATACAGTCTCGGCTGCGTCCTGTACGAGATGCTCGCGGGCGAGGCACCCTACACGGGACCCAGCGCGCGGGCACTGCTCGCCAAGCGGCTGATGGATCCCGTGCCCGCCGTGCGACGGCTTCGGCCCGCCGTGCCGGCGGGCGTCGAACAGGCGCTCATGCAGGCGCTCGCCCAGACTCCCGCCGACCGGTTTGCCTCGACAAGCGCGTTCGCGGAGGCGCTCACTGCGCCGGCCCGCGCCCGACCCCCGGCCGTCGCCGTACTGCCGTTCCAGAACCTGAGCGCGGACCCGGAGAACGAATACTTCGCCGACGGGATCACGGAAGACGTCATCGCCCACCTGTCGAAGGTCCGCGCCCTCAAGGTGATCTCCCGCACGTCCGTGATGCCGTTCAAGAAGCGGGTGCAGAGCCTCAAGGAGATCGGGGCGCAACTGGACGCTACCACCCTGCTCGACGGGAGCGTTCGGCGCGTCGGAGATAGGGTGCGCATCGTCGCGGAGCTCATTGACGCCGGAACGGACCAGAGCCTCTGGGCGGATACCTATGACCGGCAGCTCACCGACATCTTCATGATCCAAACCGACGTCGCGTTGCATATCGCCGCCGCGCTCAAGGCCGAGCTCTCCGTCGATGAACAAAGCCGCATCCGCAAGGAGCCCACGAGCGACCTCCAGGCCTACCAACTCTATCTCCAGGGCCGACACTGGCTCGTCAAATTCAGCGGGCCGGCGATGCAACGTGCCATCACGTACTTCGAGCGCGCCATCGCACGTGATCCGGACTATGCCCTGGCGTACGCCAGCGTGGCCATGGCCTACGCGGAAATGGCGGAGATTGGTGCCCTGGCGCCGGACGTCGCCTATCCGCAAGCCAGGGAAGCGGGAGCGCAGGCGCTCCGGCTCGACCCGGAACTCGGCGAAGCACACTGCGCGGTGGCATACCTCAAGCTGTTGGACTCGGACTGGACGGGTGCCGAGCAGGAGTTCAAGCGCGCCCTCGACCTGAGCCCCGGCAGCGCGGACATCTACGACTTGTACGGGCGCATGTGCTCAGGGCTCGAGCGCTACGACGAGGCGATCGCGCTGCTCAAGCGGGCGCAGGGACTGGACCCCCTGGCGCACCAGGTGGACATCGTCACCACGCTTCTCAGAGCCGGGCGGTACGCCGAGGCGGCGGCCGGGGCTGCACGCGCGCTGGAGTTTGATCCCGATCATGATCGCGCGCACGCGACCCTAGGGTGGGCGCACCTCAAGAATGGAATGGCTGCTGAGGGCGTGGCCGAACTGGAACGGGCCGTCTCGCTCGCTCCCGGTAATACAAATTGGCTCGCACAGCTGGGACAGGCCTATGCGCTGGTCGGAAGGCCCGACAAAGCTCGCGAGGTGTTGCGACAACTCGAAGACTGGGCACGGCGGACATACGTCTCACCCTACCACCTGGCCTTCGTCTACACGGGGCTCGGCGAACACGAACGCGCGCTCGACATGCTCGAGCGAGCTTTTGCGGAGCGCACCGGCGCGATGTACGGCATCAAAGGGTCGTTCCTGCTCGCGCCCTTGCGCGCGCACCCCAGATTCGGGGCACTGCTCAAGAAGATGAACCTCGTCGGAGAGTAGGGCCTCTCTCCGTCGCGGCGGCGGGGTGCCAGCCCGTGCGCTCGTTCCTTTCTCTCCTCTCCCCTTTCTACTCTCTCCTCTCTCTTCAGGCTGCCGGCTTCTTCGCGGTCGGCGGGAGCAGCCCGTTCAGGCGCAGATAGATGGCGGATTGGCTGTAATGGTCGGCCCAGTCCCCCGTCGTGATCATCATGATGAACGCGCGCGATCTGGTTTTCCCACCGAAGAAGGGCAGCTGCTCGCCCAGCTTCGAATCGTCCACCGATGCAAGCGCCTGATCGCAGAACGCGAACGTCTCCTTGAGCTGCGCAACGAGCTTGTCCTTGCCGTCGGTCGCCGCCACCTTCGCGCGGGCCGGTGCCTTCATCCCCCCGATCTCGCCGCAGAAGTAATCATTGCCCTCGGAGAGATGCGCCACGATCTCGCCGAAGGTCATCTGCGCCGGCGTCGGTTTGTACGAGTACTTGTCGGCCGGCATTTCGTCGGCCGCCGCCATGAGGTGGTCGCCGGAATGCTTTGCGTAGTCGCGGAACGCCTCGGCGACGGGCGACCCCTGCGCGCCGGCGAGGGTGGAGAGACGCGCGAAGGTAAGGACCACCACGATCATGGGAATGCGCACCGGTTCTCGCTCACGTTAGGGACGCCTTCACATTGCGCGAGGGCGCGCCGCGTGTCCAGCCCCTCCGGCACCGGGCGCCCCCGTGCCACTCCGTCTAGACCGGGGTCAGCCTCGGCGTGCGCGAGGGCGCCTGTCCCGGGCGGGGGGGTTGGGTATCAGATGCGGGATGTCTCGGTCCACGATCTCTTGAGCGAGTTGGCAGACGCGATCGAGCCCCAGGTCCGCTCGAAGGACATCACGTATAGATACGTTCCGTGCCCGCGGGATGACCTCATGGTATACACGGACCCGGAGCGGCTGACGCAGCTCGTGCTGAATCTCCTGTCGAACGCGGTCAAGTTCACCGCGTCGGGAGGGCGCGTGACGCTGGCGCCCGCCGTCAGCTGCTCGAGCTAGATGACGGCGTAGCCGCGCGCGGGAGCGGCCGCGCGCGCGCGCATGCCGGGTCACAACCGGTTGTCACAAGGGGAGTTGGTTGCACGTTCCCTGGTCTGCCTGTTGCCTGGGCGTGTGGCTCGTCGGACCCTCAACCCCGGTCCCGTGTGATGCTTCGCTCGCTCTCGTTCGCGCGCGGTACCGTCGTCGTTGCCGTCTGCTACGCATCCACCCTCCACGCTCAGCGGCTGGACGCATCGGCGGCCGCCTTCGGCGTCGCCAATGGGTGGAATCCTGACACGGCGTTCGTGCCGTCGTTCACGCCGGACGCTGCGCCGGACGCTGCGCCGGACGCTGCGACGGACACGGCGCGGACGACATCGCGGCGACCGCGAGCTATCGAGCATAGCGATTGGTATTATCGGCGTCTCACCGTCCACCGCATTGCCAGTTACCCCGAGATTCCGCTCATGGCGACTGAGTACGTTCTCGGTGAGCGGCTCCTCCACGATGAGCGGTATGGGAGACCGCCCAGTGGTCTCAGAACCGCGCACGTCATCGTGGCGGGCGGGCTCACCGGGCTGTTCGGCATCAATACCATCACGGGCGTGTGGAATCTGTGGGAAAGCCGGCACGATGAGACCGGTCGGACCCGCCGGCTCGTACACGCCGTCTCGATGCTCACAGCCGATGCCGGGTTCGCGGTCGCGGGCGCGCTCGGCGGGTCGGCGAAGCACAGCCTCTCAGCCGCCAACCTGCACCGGACGGTCGCCATCTCCGCCATGGGCGTCGCGACCGCCGGGACGTTCATCATGTGGTTCCTGCGGAATTGATGGCCGCTCCTCCGTCCACGTTGCACGCGCTCGCGCATTTCCTCGCGCCGTGGCAATCGACTTTCAGCAATTCGAAGCCGGTCGCGACCGCAGTCATCTTCGTCCACCTGTGCGCGCTGCTGTTTGGGGGCGGCGCCGCGGTGGCGGCGGACCGCATGACCCTGCGAGCGAGGGATGGCCCGCCCGCCGATCGGGTACAATGCCTCCGGCAGTTGCACCTGGCCCACCGGGCGGTGTTGACGAGCCTGGCCTTTCTCTTCGTGAGCGGCCTGCTGATGGTCACCGCGGATATCGAAACGTTTGTGCAATCTCCGGTGTACTGGACCAAGATGGCGTTGGTGGTCCTCCTGCTCGCCAACGGCGTCGTGCTCACCAGGATCGAGACGGACCTCCGCCACACACCCGCTCCCCAGTGGGAGGCGGCCGTGTGGATGCGTCTCGCCTGGACCGCGCGCGTCAGTATCGCACTGTGGACGGCCGTGGTACTGGCCGGCACGATCCTGGTGAATGCGTCCTAACTGCTGCTACGGGGAGCTGGTGCCGTGTCCGATCGCCTGACATCCGATTGTGCCGCGTGCCCGTTGGCCTCCGGGCGACGCACCTTCCTCCGCACAGCAATGCGAGCGGCGGGTGCGTTCGCTCTGCTCGGCCTGACACCGCGAGGCGCCGCGGCACGCTGGGGCGGCACGATGCAGCGGTACGCCATCCCCGCGACCGATGGAGCAGTCATCGACCGGGACAATCAGGTTATCCTCGTCCGCTGGATGAACGCGATCTATGCGTTCGCCCTCTCGTGCCCGCACCAGAACACCGCGCTCCGCTGGGATGACGCCGACGGGCGCTTCCAGTGCCCGAAGCATCATTCGAAATACCAGCCGGATGGGACGTTCATCTCGGGCCGCGCGACGCGCAACATGGACCGCTTGACCATCACGCGGGATGGCGATGCCGTGGTGGTCGATGTCGATGCGCTCCACAAGAGCACCGACGATCCCACCGGCTGGGCAGCGGCCGTGGTTCACGTCGCTGCGACGACTGCCGACTCGACGTCAGCCCGATAGGAGCGGGCCCCCCCCCACCCCCCAACGACCGCGGGGTACGGCGGCACGATCGCGATCCCGCCGCCGTAGCGACGGATCTTTTTAGGCAGGCTCCGCCATTGGGCAGATCGTGCGCGGCAGATAGGTTAGGGCTCGGGACGGCCAATCTGCCGGAGCAGACCGGTGATCACTCGCGACACTGCGAACTGTCGAAGCGCCGCGCGCATCGTCATCGTGAGCGGACTTGCGTTGGGGTCGTGGGCTTCGCCGACGCGTGCCCAATCCCCCGGGCGCGCCTGCGGCACCGGGACGATAGCGGGGACGGTTCGGTCCCGCGGCGCCGATCTCCCGGTCGGGGGCGCCCGTGTCACGTTCGCCTGTGGCGCGCGGGACGTCATCACGGATTCGGCGGGCTCCTACGTTCTGACCGGCGCCGCGCTGGGACGGGTTGACGTCACTGTCCACGCCGAGGGCTACCGGCCTCTCGTCGCGACCGTGCTCGTCACCGACACCGGGACAGTGTACGTCGACATCGAGCTCACGCCGGGGCCGACGCCGCAGGAAATCATCGTGCTCGACTCGGTGCACGTCGTGGGCCGGTCGGTGCGTGATAGCGCTGCGGGGCTCCCACTGGATCCCGTCACCGAATCCGACGGTCGGCGGGTCGACGCTGCTGTCATCAGTGCGACGGTGCTGACGGGCGAGAAGGACGTGCTGCGGGCGCTATCCACGGATCCTCACATGCGGTCCGTCGGGGTGCCGCAATCGCCGACGGCATTGGCTGACCGCGGGGGGCCGCCCGACGCGCTCGTCGTGACCGTCGATGGTCTGCCCGTGTGGAGTCCGCTGCACACGAGCGGCGTGACGGCCGCGATCAACCCCGACGCCGTCTCGGGCGTGACGATTCACGACGGCGCGCCCGCCGCCCGCTATGGCGGAGGGCTCTCGGGCGTTGTCGACGTCACGACCCGCGACCCCGATACGCTCGCCGCCGTCGCGGGAATCGGCACCGCGGCCGCCCGCGCGACGGTCGCCGTGCCATTCGCCGGCGGGGCGGACGGCGCGATGCTCAGCGCGCGGCGAAGCTACAGCGGGTTGTTTCCCGGGCGAGCGGATGGGCCAGCCGATGCCATGGGCTGGACGGACGTGGTCAGTGACATCCGCGTCGGCACCGCGGCCGGCGAGTTCACAGCGCTACTCGTGGCGAGCGGTGATCGTGTGGCCGCTGACGGCATCGATGGAAACCCGGTGGGTTCGCCGAACGGAATGGGCTTGCGTTCGCAGACGATCGGGCTCCTCTGGCGTCGGAAGCTGGGCGATGTCGAGGCGACCGCGCGGGCCTGGGACGCGGAATACTCAGCCGGCATCGACTGGACCGCGGATACTCTCAATCGCCACCTGGCGAGCCGGGCCGGCTCGGCCGGGGCGGCTGCGGAGCTGTCCGCCGCGGGAACCGAGGTGGGAGCATCGGCCGAGCAGCTCCACACGGCGTATCGAGTGACGGGGCCGTCGGCGAGGGGGCTCCTCGATGCCGGTGCGGCCCCAATGATCGTCTCGGTGTTTGCCGCGCATCACTGGTCGCTACCGGACCGTCTCGCGCTGGACGCCGGCGCCCGGGTCGCCGGGACCGAGATCACAGGGCCTCGGATCGAACCGCGGCTCGCGGCCGCGGCGATGCCGCTTGCCGGTGTGGTGATCCAGGTCGGCTACGCCCGCATGCATCAATTCGACCAGTCGCTTCGAAACGATGAGTCCCCGCTCGTGACCGTACTCGGCATCGATCTGCCCGTCGCGGTCGGAACGCCGCACCTCCCGCTGGCGCAGTCGGACGAGCTGTCGGCGGCGATTGGCGTCCCCGTGGGCCGCGGGGGGCGTCTCACCGTCGACGGATACGACCGATGGCTCGCGGGTCTCGTGCTGGTGGCACCCGCGACGAACGAGCCGGCGGCCATGACCGGGTTCCTGACGGGCACGGGACGGGCGCGGGGGATGAGTGCGACGCTCAGCGGGGGCGAGGGGCCGAACTCTCGAGTACGCTGGCGCGCGACGTATGGATTGGGCCGCACGACGCTCGAGACGACGACCGGATTGACCTACCATCCGAGCTATTCCCTGGGGCAATCGGGATCGGCTCTCCTCGAGCTGCGGCTCGCCCGGGCGACCACGCTGCGTGTCGCGGGCGTTCTGGCCAGCGACTGGCGGACGAGTATCGCGACGACAGCCGTGGGCTGGGAGCACGATCCGCTCCTGGGAGTGCCCTCCGAAGTCGTGGGCTGGTCGGCGACGACGACAGGGCCGCTCGATGCGACGCGTGTGCCCATGTATACGCGACTCGACGCCGGCGTGGAGCATGACTGGAGGCTCGGGCGCTCGGGCGGTGCGCTCAGTCTGTTCGGCGGATTGAGCAACCTCCTCAACCGACGCGATATCCTCGGATACGCGGCCGCGCCGACGCATGTCGGCAATAGCGGGACGGTCCTTCAGGCGGTCCAGTCCCCGCCGGCGTCGCTCACGGCTGGACTGGGGTGGCGGTATTAGCCCACGTCTGTCACAGGATTCGCATCTCGCGCGCTCCCCACGCGTGATCGGAATTTTGGTCGCCGACCGGTGCGAGACGGCGGAGACGAACCAGCCATGCGTCGACGCGCCGGATTTCGAGCGGTCGTTTCGCGTCGTATTCGACGATCAATTCGTCTCGCTGGGCCGGTATCTCGATCGGCTCACCGGGGACGCCGATCTGGCGGCCGATCTGGCCCAGGAGACCTTCGTGCGCCTGTTTGCGCGCGGATCCATGCCCGCGGACGTACGCGCGTGGCTTGCGGCGGTTGCGAACAACCTGTTCCGCGATGAGCGGCGCCGGGAGCGGCGGCGCGCCGCGTTGTTGATCGCGCAGGCGCCCGAGCTCACCCTGGGGGCCCGCGCACCGCATCCGGATGTCCAGGCGATCTCCGCCGATGAGCGGCGGCAGGTGCGGGCGGCCCTCGATGCGTTGCCGCTGCGCGATCGCCAGCTGCTGTTGTTGCGGTGCGAGGACTACAGCTACCGAGAGCTTGCGGTGGCCGTCGGCGTCGCGGAGTCGGGGATCGGCACACTGTTGGCTCGGGCGATGCGGGCATTCCGTGCGGCGCTGGCGACGGTCGATCCGGGCCATGGAGACAGCCGATGAGTGGGTCGCTGCAGGACCACGACATCGCGCGCGCGTTGCGTGCGCTCGACCATGCCATGCCGGTGGTGCGCGTGGACACCGTGATCGCGGCGGCCCGGGCGCGGACGGGCGCCGCCACGCCTGCACGCGGGCGCGTCTGGCCGGGCGCGCTCGCATTCGGCGCCCTGTCGGTCGGCGCGGTCGCGCTGGCCGCCGCCGTGATGCCGACTCGCATGCGCGACGCGATCGGTCGCCTGACGGCGCGTGCTGTTGCACCGCGGACGACGGTGACCGCCCCGCCGCTCGCGGTGCGTGGAGGCGTGGCCCTCGTTCCCCGCGATTCGGCTGAGGTGGATTTTCAGGTCGCGCAGGCCGGTGGGGTGGTATGGATCACGATCGGTGACGGTCAAATGCTGACGGTACGCGGGCCGATGCACGGGGCACGCTATCGGGTGAGTGAGAACCGAGTCGTCGTCGCGAATGTCGCGACCGGGCGCGACAGCTATGAGATCGAGATCCCGCCGGCCGCCGGCCCCGTTCTCGTGCGCATCGGCTCGCAGGTCGCTTTTTCGATCGCTGCGGGTCGCGTCGCGGGGGGCGCCGTGCCGGACGCCGCCGGCCGATATGTCGTCCCGCTCACGATCGGTCCGGCGAATGCCGACGACGGCGGCAGATCCGATGCGTACCGCCCATGATCGTCGCCGCGGGGGATGGAGGGCACTGCCGGGGCGAATATGCGCGTTGGTGGGTGCGCTACTCAGCGCGATCGTGATGATCCTGCTCACGCTGACGCCCGGCGGGGCGCACGCGCTCCGCGCGCTCGCCGGCCACGACGGCGATTCGCGCCCACCGGCCGATTGATGGCGAGTCCTGCCTAGCCATCCTCGTCTGCGGCGCGAGTGGACGGATTGGGTCGGGAGTGTCGTCTTCCTGGCCTTCGCCGGCGCATGGCTCATCGGACCTCGCCCGCCCGGCCTGCTCGTGTGCGTGCCCCTTCTTGCGGACAGCGCCATCGCCGTGGCGTTCGCCGTGCGGGGGCGAGTGAGGCGATCCCTGAATGGTGTCCTCCCCCGCGTGGCCGCGTACGGATCGACCTTTCTCGTCGGGATGTTCATGCGCGTTTCCCCGGCGTGGCGCCCCGGGCCCACGGTAGGGGCCGGGCCGCTGCCCGGAGTGCGCCTCGCCGGCGCCCTCATGGTACTCGTCAGTCTGGGGCTCGGATTCTGGCCCCTCTGGTACCTGCGGCGCTCCTTCAGCATCGAGCCGGCGGCGCGGGAGCTCGTCACGTCTGGCCCCTACGCGCTCGCCCGGCACCCGATCTACGCGATCTACGCGGTCGGCTACGCTGGTCTTCTGCTTCTCCGACCCACCGCGGTGCTCGTATTTCTGCTCGTGCTCTGGTGCGCGCTCACGTATCTCCGGGTCGGATACGAAGAGCGCATTCTGATGCAGGCCTTCCCCGCCTATCGGGATTATTGCCAGCGCGTGGGCGCGTTCGGGCCACGGATCTGGCGGCGGCGCGTCGTGCTGCCGTAGCGAGCGCGTCTAGAACGTGTGGAAGCCGGGGCTGCCGTAGCGCGTCATGTGCACGAGATGCCACAGCGGGATCCCGTACGCGATCGCCGCGACCCCCGCGGCGACCACGAACCACATCCCGAGCCGGTCCCACACGCTCGGTGCGTATCCGCCCGCGGGCTCCGCCAGCGACTCCGCCCACACGATCGGCTCCTGCGGGACCCGCGCGCCGGAGAACACGGTGCCCGCCATGACGAGTAGGAAGGCCATCGCGCTCACGAACAGCACGATCCCCCCCACGGCGGAGACGAGCGTCCAGCCGTGCCACGGCATCGCCTGCGGGGCGCCGGCGTACGCGTCCTCGTAGATCCGGCGTGGCATCCCCAGCAGGCCCGCAACGTGATTCACCATGGCGAACAGCACCATGCCCAGGAACCACAAATACGGCTGGACCTTCGCCACCGACGCGAATCGCAGCGAGCGCCCGGTCAGCTTGGGTACCAGCCAATACGCCGTCCCCATGAACGTCAGGGCGACCGCGCTACCCACCGTCAGGTGGAAGTGCCCCTGCACCCACGCCGTGTTGTGCACGACGGAGTTGATGGCATAGGAGGCGTTGATCAGCCCGCCGAGCCCGCCGACGAGGAAGAGCAGCAAGGCCAACAACACGCTCGCCACGATCGGGCTCCCCCAGGGGAGCGTGCGGATCCAGCCGAGCAGTCCGGTTCCCCCTCGGAGGCGGCCGGCCACCTCCAGTGAGGCGCAGATCGTGAACGCCGTCACGAAGCTGGGGAACGCCACGAGCATCGTATTGGCCATGTGAAACAACTTCCACCCCGATGGGATCCCCGGATCCATGAACTGGTGATGGAACCCGACGGGGGTCGACAAGACCAGGAAAAGCGCGAAGGTCATCCGCCCGAGCGGCTCCGAGAACAGCTTGCCGCCCGCCTCCCTCGGCAACACCGTGTACCAGATCGCGTAGGCCGGGAGGACCCAGAAATACACGAGCGGATGCCCGAAATACCAGAAGAGCGTCCGCGCGAGCAGGGGATCGATCTTCGCTTCGAGTCCAAGCGACCACGGAATGAGCTGGAGCAACATCTCCGCCGCGACCCCGATCGTCGCGAGCACCCACAGCATCGCGTTGGCGGTCGTCGCGTGAAGGGCGAGTGACACGGGGCGATCCGGCCGCTCCCGCCGTGCCGCGCTCCACGCCGAGATGACCTCCGCGCACCACCCCCATGATCCCACGACGAGAAGCGTGAGCCCGATGTAGAACAGCGGATGGGCCTGCATCGGCGGATAGAAGGTGTACAGCACGCTCGCCTTGAAGCCGTACACCGTGCCCAGCGTCAGGACCGTGCCGGCGAGAGCAACGCCGTAGGAGATCCACGCGAATCGCGGCCAGGGCACCCGTCCGCGATCGGTGTCGATGACGGCGTACCCCAGCCCCATGATGAAAAAGGTCGTGAAGACGAGGGCCATCAGGATCCCATGCGCCGTCACGGACATGTAGTACATCCTCGGCGACCGGAACGGCAGCTCGAGATCGGCCCGGCTCATGGCTTGCATCACGGCCATGCACGCGCCCACGCCGAACGCGACGAGGGCCACGCCGATGTTGGCCAGGATGAGACGCCTGTCGGCGAACCGCCCCGGCGTGCGCGCGGTGGCGTCCGCTGTCGGGTCAGTGGCCGGCATGGCCGTTCTCGGGTGCGGAGGGTAGCTCCGGAGCGGCGATCGTCGCTCGCCACTGCGATCGTGGCACGGCTTTCAGCTTTGACGCCATCACGTGATGGCCGACGCCGCAGTACTCGTTGCAGACGATCATGTAGTCACCCGGCGCGAACTGGGTCGTGAGCTGGCTCACGTAGCCGGGAATCACCGTCGCCTGCGCGTTGGTGCGCACGACCTCGAAACCGTGGAGCACATCGATCGACGTGATGTGAAACGTCACCGGCGTCTCGGCCGGCACCGTCAGCTCGGCCGGCAGCCAGCTGAATGCCGTGGCCACGATCGTCGCGTGCACGTGCCCGGCCCCGTCCACCCAGCTTCCTTGCTGGTGAAAGAGCGGGTCGCTCAGCACCTTCTGCGGATCGATCGTCTGAACGTGGCTCGGCGGTTCGATCGAGCTGCCGACGGCCGCGCCCGCCATGGTCAGGAAGAACGCACCGAGCATGGCGCCCGACGCCCACATCCAGATCTTCTCGTACGGATCGATTTTCATGGCGTGACGGCTCCGCGGCCGAGATAGACGCCGACGTAGATCGCGATCCACACGATGGCCACGACCGCGGCGTATGCTCCCATGAACGCAAACGTCCCGATGGGATGCTCGGGCAATCCCGGTGGCATGTCGGACATGCGGCCCTCTGGTGACGGTGTCGTGCGAGACAATGGGCGCTAATCTCTCCCGTGCGCCGTCGGGACGCAGCCCCGATTACCAGACCTAGGTGTAGGGAGATTCCCGACGACGGACGCTGAGGGGGTCGCCGCCTCGTGCCGGCAGGCAGCCAACGCCGGAACGCCAGCCAAGCCTACCTCGCCAATGCCTCGGCCACGCCCCTAGCCGCCCGCCATGGCGCCCACCACAAGGAATGGCTCGGTCCCCGCAACGACCGCGTCAGGGAGCGGGGCATCCGGCCGCTCATTGGACAGGTCCTGCTCGCACGCGAAGAAGCGCACCAATGGTCGCCGTCGGCGCGTGACGTGATCGCGCATCGTCCCGCGCAGCATGGGAAAGGTGGTCTCGAGCGAGTCGAGGACGGCGCTTTGCGTCACGACGCCCCGTACCTCCAGCTCCACCTCTCCATCGACGCTCGCCAACATCCGTAGATGCGCCGGCAGCACGACACGGATCATGCGAGAGTCTGGACCTCGACCGAGAGAACGGCCGGGAGATCGCGGACGATGGGCGCCCACGTGTCGCCGGAATCCGGTGACGCGTAGACCTGCCCGCCCGTGGTCCCGAAATACACGCCGCACGACTCGAGGGAGTCGACCGCCATCGCATCGCGCAGCACGTTGACGTAGCAATCACCCTGCGGCAGTCCTTTGGTGAGCGCCTCCCACTCGCAGCCGCCGGTGCGGCTGCGATACACGCGCAGCTTCCCCTCGGGCGGGTAATGCAGCGAGTCGCTCGTGATCGGAACGACGTAGATGGTGTCCGGCTCGTGCGCGTGCACGTCGATCGGAAAGCCGAAATCGGTTGGCAGGTTGCCGCTGACCTCGCGCCACGACTCGCCGGCGTCGTCGCTGCGCATGATGTCCCAGTGCTTCTGCATGAACAGCACGTCCGGACGCGCCGGGTGCATCGCGATGCGGTGGACGCAGTGGCCAACGTCCGCATTGGGATCCGGGATCCCCACCGACCGAAGGCCGCGGTTCACCGGTCGCCACGTCGTGCCCGCATCGTCGCTGCGGAATGCCCCTGCGGCCGAGATGGCGATGAAGATCCGCCCGGGGTGCCTCGGGTCGAGCAGGATCGTGTGCAGGCACATGCCGCCGGCGCCGGGCTGCCAGCGGGCCCCCGAGTCGTGGCAGCGGAGGCCCGGGAGCTCCTGCCACGTCTGTCCGCCATCGGCCGACCGGAACAGCGCCGCGTCTTCGACGCCCGCATATACGGTATCGGGATCGGTCGGCGACGGTTCGAGATGCCAGACCCGCTTGAACTCCCAGGGATGCTGCGTGCCATCGTACCACAGGTGCGTGCCGGGGACGCCCTCGTACGCGAAGGCGTTACCCACGGGCGCCCAGCTCTTCCCGCCGTCGTTCGAGCGCTGGATGATCTGTCCGAACCAGCCGCTGGATTGGGATGCGTAGAGCCGGTTCGGGTCGGCCGGCGAGCCCTTGAGGTGATAGATCTCCCAGCCCGCGAAGTGCGGACCACTGATGTCCCACCGGGCGCGCGTCCCATCCAATGTCAGGACGAACGCGCCCTTGCGTGTACCGACCAGCACCCGCACCCCGGTCATAGCGGACCCCCCGTCTGCGCGTGCGGAGAATGCTATCGACGGCGCGCGGCCGGCGTCAACGCGGGATTCTGCCACCCGACATCACTCGCCGAAACGGATGTCCCCGGCGGGGCTATCTCGTCGATTCGATTCAACAGCTCGTCGCTCAGGACGACGGTCGATGCCCCGAGATGCGACTCGAGCTGCGCCATAGTGCGGGGGCCGATGATTGCGGCCGTGACCGCCGGATGTCGTATCACGAAAGCGAGTGCGAGGTGGACCAGCGACATCCCTGCCTCGTCGGCGAGCGCGGCAAGCCGGTCAGCGACCTCGAGCTTGCGCTGGTTGAGCGGCTTCGACAGGTCGAAGCGGTCCGGCAGCCGCATCGCTCGCGACGACGCCGGCGCGGCCGCGCCCCTGCGGTACCCGCCCGAGAGCCAGCCGCCCGCCAGCGGACTCCAGCAGATGACGCCCATGCCGTGGCGCTGACAGGTCGGCAGAACGTCCGCCTCGATCCCGCGCACGAGCAGTGAATAGGGCGGCTGCTCGCAGACGAATCGCGCCAATCCGCGCTCGCGCGCGACCCATTGCGCTTCGACGATCTGCGCGGCCGGGAAGGTCGACGATCCAACGTAGCGTACCTTCCCCTGGTGGACGAGATCGCTCAATGCACCGAGTGTCTCGTCGATCGCCGTGTCCGGCGACGGGCGATGGATCTGATAGAGATCGATCCAATCGGTTTTCAGACGGCGCAGGGACGCGTCGACCCCCTGCATGATCCAGCGGCGCGAATTGCCCCGCTGATTTGGCCCGTCGCCCATGGGCGCATTGACCTTGGTCGCGAGGATCACCTGCTCGCGACGCGAGCCCGCGAGGGCCTTCCCGACGATCTCCTCGGATTCCCCATGGGAATACACGTCGGCCGTGTCGATGCAGTTGATCCCCGCGTCGAGCGCCCGATGGATGATGGCGATGCTCTCGTCGTGACTCGCGTTTCCCCATTGGCCGAACATCATGGCTCCCAGGCACAGCGGGCTCACCCGTACGCCGGTCCGGCCGAGGACGCGATAATCCATCCGGTCAATTCCGCATGGTCCGGTCGTGTTTGTCAAATGTGCCAGTGCGGGTGGTGGCCTCGCGCCGCGTCGGTCGATAATGTTCGACGCGCCGCGCGGGACGCAGGCGCCGGTGCGCTCGTGTGCCCGCCGCGCCGTTCTGGCCGCGTCCTCCCCTCTCCCTATGGCACCGTCGCATTCGACCTCTGATTTCGTCCCCCCAATCGACGCCTGGCTGGCGGCGATCGTGGAATCGTCGAGATGACGCGATCGTCGGCAAGACGCTCGACGGGACGATCCGCAGCTGGAACGCCGGGGCGCAGCGCGTATTCGGCTACACGGCGTCCGAGATCGTCGGCCGCTCCATCCTGACTCTCGTCCCGCCCGAGCTGCATCACGAGGAGGCGGAGGTGCTGGCGCGTCTCGCCCGAGGCGAGCGCTACGACCACTACGAGACGGTCCGCGTCCGGAAGGATGGGACGCGGATCAACCTCTCGCTCAGCGTTTCTCCGATTCGCGACAGCTCGGGCACGATCATCGGTGCAGCCAAGATCGCCCGCGACATCACCGAATCGAAGCGCCTGCAGCGCGTCGAGCGCGAGCTCTCGCAGCAGGTTCAGGACCAGGCCGCCGAGCTGGAGAGCCAGGTCGAGGAAGGTCAGCTCCTGAACGAAGAGCTGGAACAGACCAACGACCGGCTCGCCGCCGCCCTCGCCGACGCCGAGGACGCGCGCCGGGGCGCCGAAGAGGCCAACCGCGCCAAGGCGTCGTTCCTCGCGATGATGAGCCATGAGCTGCGGACGCCGCTCAACGCGATCGCGGGCTACGTCGAGCTGCTCGAGCTGGGTGTCCGGGGGCCGTTGACCGAGGCCCAGCGGGCGGACCTGTCGCGCATCCGGCAGAGCGAGGAGGCGCTATCGCGGCTCGTCGAGAACGTGTTGAGCTTCGCCAAGATCGAGTCGGGCCACCTCGAATACCGATTCGCCGACGTGCCGGTCGATGCGGTGCTCGCGACGCTCGAGGCCTTCATCGCCCCGCGTCTTGCGAAGAAGGGACTCGCCTATCGCGTGGAGGGCTGCGGACCCGATTTCATGATCCGGACGGACCGGGACAAGCTCGAGCAGATCCTGATCAACCTGCTGTCGAACGCGGTCAAGTTCACGGATGCGGGCGCCATCGACGTGCGCTGCAGCGTGGCGGATCCCGAGGTGCGCATCACCGTCACGGATACGGGTCGCGGCATCCCCTCAGGCCTCCTGCACGCGATCTTCGAGCCATTCGTGCAGGGAGAGCACCCACTGACGCGGGCCATCGAGGGAACCGGGCTGGGCCTGGCGATCAGCCGGCAGCTCGCGCGCGGCCTCGGCGGCGATCTCGTGGTGGAGAGCACCCTCGGCGCCGGATCGACGTTTACCCTTATCTTGCCGCGTGTGCACGTGTGATGATCGGAACGTCCCACCCAGGAACCCCGTATGCCGTCTCTGCCTCATGTGCTTTTGGTCGCCGCGTGCGCGCTCACGCCGTACGCGCTCGCCGCGCAGACACCGGCCGCCGGCCCCCCGCGGCCGGCGACGCACCCCACGGAAAAGTTCGGCGGACCGAATGTCGGCGATCTCGCGCCGGACTTCACCTTCGCGGGCGTGACGCGCTATGGCGCACTGCGTGAGCCGATGCGCCTGTCTGCTCTCCGCGGCCAGACGGTCGTCCTCGCTTTCTTTCCCGGCGCGCGCACGCCCGGATGTACCATCCAGATGGAGAAATACCGCGACAGCTACGGGTCGCTCTTCCTCAACGGCGCCAACGTCGTCGTGCTCGGCATGAGCGTCGATCCGGACACGACGCTCGGCTCGTGGGCCCGCGAGGCGCATTTCCCCATGCTATTCGCGAGCGATGCCGGGGGCAACGTCGGGACGGCCTATGGCGCCTACGATACGGGCTACAAGCTCGAGCACCGACTGTTATACGTCGTGGGCCCGGATGGACGGATCGCCTACGTCGCGAAGCCGTTTGACGTCTCCAAGCCCGAGTCCTACGCCATGCTGGGCGCCGCGATTCAGGCGGCGACGCCCCCCACCCCCACCCCCACCCCCCTGCACTGACGGCGGCCCGCGCCCGATCGGCCGGCGCCGCGCTCATCACGGCGGCGAAACCGCCGCGCTCACCGCGGCGACGGGTCAGTCCGCCAGCGCGCGCTGCTCCGTCGGATGGGTCCCCAGCGTCCCCAATACCCAGTCCCAGATCGGGGAGCTGACGCCGTAGTCGTGGTCGGGGTCCACGAAATGGTGGTGCGCGTGGCGGCGTTTGAGGAACCGGCCCCAGGCCGTGGGCAGCCCCGGATGGTGCACCGCGTAGTGCACGGTGTCGTAGATCAGGTAGCCCGTGATGAACCCGGCGAATATCCCCGGCGAGGCCAACGCCCCGAACGCGAGGCGAAAGAGCCCATAAAAGATCACGGCCAGCGGAACGCTCACGGCGGGCGGCAGCACCAGCCGCGATGAGTCGCTCGGGTACTCGTGATGGACGCCGTGGGCGATGAAATACGTGACGTGGCGCAGCGACGGGAGGGCCGGTATCACCGCCTCGTCGGGCGCCAGCGCGGCGGCGATGCGGTGCGTCTCCTCCATGATCGCCTCGGGCGCGTGGAACGCGAAGCGGTGCAGGATGTATTCGGTCAGCGTCCACACCGCGAGGCCGGCGAGCACCAGCATCCCCGTGGCCGCCGGTCCCGTGCGCGCCGTCAGCAGGAGCGTCACGATCACGGGCCAGAAGATCACGTGCGGAACGACCGGATGCACGTGCGAGCAGCGCTCCATCCAGTCGTACCGGAACATGCGCACCGATCGGTTGGCCGTGGTCACACAATGCTCCAGGGCGCCCGCTCGCGGCGGGCCGGCGTCTGCCATCGTCGTGTCCGGCATGTTCGCAATTTAGTTACGCCCGCGCGGGGATGTCAGATCGGGAGCGGGCGGCGGTCGCGCGAGTCAGGGCTTCGGCGGTATCGCGCTCTCGGGTTCCCCGGTCTCCGGTGACGCGGTCTCGGGCGACGCGGTCTCGGGCGCCCCGACCCTGGCGGGGCGGAGGCGCGCCGGAACATCGCCCGACCATTGCACGGCTCCGCGGTCCGCATCCCACCGCTGATCCACATGCGCATCGGCTGCGAGAATGGCTCGCGAACCAGGCCTCCATGCGCGCGTACGCATCTACAATGTGGCGCGGCTCGCGGAAGCCATGGGGCTCGCGCGGGTAGATCAGCAGCTCGCTCTCAACGCCCTGCAGCCGGAGCGCGGCGTACATCTGCCCGGCCTCGGCGATCGTCACGTCGTGGTCCGATCCCCCGTGAATGATCAGCGTCGGCGTCACGGCGTTCGCGACGTATTCGATGGGCGACCATTGCAGGTAGGTGGCGGCGCGCTCCCAGGGCGGGCCGAGCTCGATGACCTCGAGATCCCACGCATCCGACAGCGATTGGTCGGTCATGAGGTTCGACATGCCCTCGCGTGTCACCGCCGCACGGAAACGACCCGTGTGGGTGACGATCCAGTTCGTCATGAACCCGCCGTAGCTGCCCCCCGTGACCACCATGCGATCGGGGTCGACCGCCGGGTGTGCCGCGAGAACACGATCGACGCTCAGCATGAGATCGGTGTAGTCGACCCCGCCCCAGTTGCCGAGACAGGCATCGGCGAAGGCCTGCCCGTATCCGGTCGAGCCGCGCGGATTCACGTACAGCACGGCGTACCCGCGCGAGACGTACAGCTGGTTCTCCGGCGAAAACCGGTACCCGAACTGCCCATGCGGGCCGCCGTGCACGAAGAGGACGAGGGGCACGCGGTGCGTGGCATCGGCGCCCGCGGGAAGCATGAGCCATCCTTCGACGGCGGTCCCCTCGGTGGTCGGCGTCCAGACCGTATCGGCATCGCGCACGGGGTGAGCCACCAGGGCGGCCGCGTTGAGGGACGTGAGCCGGCGCGGCGTGCCGCTGTGCGGATCGAGCGTCCACACCTCCTCGGGCTCGGTCGTCGACGTGAGCGCGAACGCGATCTGGCCGCTCGTGGCGACCGAGGGCGCGTCGATCGTCGCGTCGCGCTCGAAGAGCGGGCGCGACTCGTCCGCGTCCAGCGGCACGCGGTAGGGCAGCAGCCGTCCGCGGTCCTCGGCGGCGAATAGCACCGCGCGCGAATCGGGGTCCCACGCCACGCTCACCGTGCGCCGGTCCAGCCCGGCGTTGAGCTCGCGGGGCGCGCCGCCAGTCGCGGCGATCACCCAGGCGTGATAGTCCTCGGCCATGCTGTCGTACGTCGCCCACTTGCGCCGTGTCCCGAGGTACGCGATCGAGTGCCCGTCCGGGGACCACACCGGGCGCACCGCGGAGCCGGGCGTGTCGGTGAGGCGCCGGAGCGCTCCGCTCGCGACGTCGACCACCCACAGGTCATCCTTGCGGTGCAGATCGGGATCCGGCTCGCGGTTCGAGACGAACACGATCGAGCGGCTGTCGGGCGACCAGGCGGGAGCGAGATCGACGTGCCGTCCGTCCGACAGCCGGCGCGGCGCGCCGCCCTGCGCGGGAACGATCCAGAGCTGCGTCGGGCGCGGGTCCGCATAGTCCGTGTACGACTGATACATGAAGCGGGTGATGACGTACGGATCGCGGCTCGGGACCGGAGCAGCCGGATCGATTCCCGTGAACACGAACCAGTGGCCATCAGGGGACCACGCGTACCGGGCTCCCTCTTCTTCCTCCCCGAACTGCTGGTCACCCGGCACGATCGCGCAGACGCGATGCCGGTCACGGCCATCCGCGGTCATCGTCCAGAGCTGCGTGCCGGCCGCTCCGTGCGCCAGGAATGCAAGGCGGCGTCCATCGGGCGACCAGCGCGGCGTGTCGTCGGTCGTGCCGCTCGTGGCCGGAGCCAGGACGCGGACCGCACCGCCCGCCGTGGCGACGACCGCGATGCCTGCGGATCGCCGGGCGGCGGTGAGATCGCTCCGCGCCGTCTCGAACGCGACCCACCGTCCGTCCGGAGAGACCTGAACGTCGTGCACCTGGGTGAATGCCTGGGTGTCCTCGGGCTTCCATGCACCGGCGGCGGGGGCGGCCTGGCCGAGGAGCGTGCGGGCGCCGGCGATCGCGAGGAGTGCGGTGCGCCCGAGCGGTCCGGCGACGGAGCATCGTGTCATGGCTGGAAGATGCCCGCGCGTGGCAATGAGCGCGAGATCGCCGCCGAGCCGGCCCCGCTGAGCCGGCCCCGCTGAGCCGGCCCCGCCGTGCCGGGCCCGGCCCGTCTACGACGCGCCGGCGCTGGCGGTCGTCAGGACGGGGACGTCGCGGTAGAGCGTCGGCAGCAGCGCGCGCAAATGCTCCACCTTCGGACGGTCGTTGATCGCGATGTATGCCGCGTTCGGGTGGTGCTCGGCGTAATCCTGGTGATACGATTCAGCCGCGTAAAACCCGTGCAAGGGAGCCACCTGCGTCACGACGGGTCGCGCGAAGGTCTTGTCGGCGACGAGCTGCTCGATGTACGCCTCGGCGGTGTGCCTCTGCTCGTCTGACGTATACCAGATCGCCGAGCGATATTGCGTGCCGTCGTCGGGACCCTGCCGATTGAGCTCCGTGGGGTCGTGCGCGACGGTGAAGAAGACGCGGAGGATCTCGCCGAAGGACACCTGCGACGGATCGAATGTGACGCGGACGGATTCCGCATGCCCGGTCGTCCCGGTGCTCACCTGGTCGTACGTCGCCGTCCGGGCGTCGCCGCCGGTGTAACCCGCCACCGCCCGCGTCACGCCGCGCACGTGCTCGAAGACCGCCTGAATCCCCCAGAAACAGCCGCCCGAGAGCACGACGACCTCTTCGTGGCCCATCGCCTGAGCGGCCACGCGCTCGGGAGCCGTACGCGCCGCGAGTGGTGCCGCCCACGTCCCGAGCACGAGGACGAGCACCGCGGCGGGGGCCGCGTATCCACGCCGGGTCGGGCGAGTGCGCGGCACGGTCGGCATGGTCGGCATGGTCGGCATGGTCGGCATGGTCGGCATGGTCGGCATGGTCGGCATGGTCGGCATGGTCGGCATGGTCGGCATGGTCGGCATGGTCGGCATGGTCGGCATAGCGGGTTCCGGTGAAGGCAGTCGCGGCGATCGGGATCGTGCCTTACCGTATGCCGGAGCCGGTGCGTGAGTTCCCGTACGAGTTTTCGGCCCCTGGAGGTGCACGATGCAGATTCGCCGAGCGGAAGAGACCGATATTCCCGCGCTGCTCCCGCTCATGCGCGATCTGGCGGAGTTCGAAAAATACCTCGATGTCTTTGCCATCACAGAGGACGTGGTGCGCGAGCAGGGATTTCGTCGTACGCCGCCCGACTTCTCCTGCCTCGTCGCACAGGGCGACGACGGGGAGCTGGTGGGTATGGCCGTGTACCATCTGATCCCGTATACCGCCGTGGCCAGGCCGACGCTTTACGTGAAGGAGCTGTTCGTGGCGCCGGCAGCCCGGAACATGGGGATTGGGGAAGCGCTCATGCGCGGCGTCGCGCGCGACGCGGTCCGGCACGGCTGCGGGGCGATCAAATGGCAGGTGGCGCGGTGGAACGCGGACAGCATGCGGTTTTACGAGCGGCTCGGCGCCACGCAGGATCACACCTGGGTCGACTACGCGCTGTCACCGGGCGCGTTCGCCGCGCTGGCCGGATCGAGCCCGGCCGATGCGGGGATCGGCGCGGCAGCGCCCGCTGGCCCGCGCGGGGCGGAGGTCGTGACCGACCTCAACCCGCAGGCCACGCAAATGGCCGACGAGTCGATGGTGCGCAACCTCGATGCGCAGGCACGGGCGATCTGGCCGCAGGAGCTCCCGCTCATTCGCCGGTACGCGCTCCCGGGCGACCCACGCATTCTCGATGCCGGCTGCGGTACCGGCGAGGCGGCCTCCCGGCTCGCCGAGCTCTTCCCGCGCGCCCGCGTGCTCGGCGTCGACATCGTCGACGCCCATCTGGACCTCGCGCGATCGCGCTACGCGAGCCTCGCGTCCCGCCTGACGTTCGAGCACCAGAGCATCTACGCGCTCCCCGTTGCGGACGGGACGTTCGACCTCACCGTGTGCCGGCACGTGCTGCACTCGATTCCCCACGCCGACCGCGTGATCGCGGAGCTCGCTCGGGTGACGCGCCGCGGGGGCTACCTGCACCTGATACCCGAGGATTACGGGATGCTCCACTTCCAGCGTGGCGCGCTCGACCCGGGCGTCTTCTGGTATCAGGTGCCGGCCAGCTTCGGGGCCGCGACCCATACCGACCTGTTCATCGGTCGCAATACGTACGGCATCCTCGCCGGGCTGAATCTGGAGGACATCACGGTGGACTACATCATCGTCGACACGGCGCGCGTGCCACGCGAGACCTTTGCGACCATTCTCGAAGCCTGGCGGGATGGGTACGCCGAGTCGATCGGCGAGCTGACGCCGATCCCCCGCGAGGCCGCGGTAGCGTACTTCGATCAGATGATTGCCAACATCCGCGACCGCCACGGCTACGCGGCCTGGATGGTTCCCGTCGTGAGCGCGCGCGTTCCCCTGGCCGAATCCCGGTGACCGCAGAGACGGGCGAGCCCGGCAGGGGGCGGCTACTCGACCCCCTTGTGTCTTCTCCTCTCGTGTTCGGCCGCGTGGCGCCGTCTCGCTTCCTCCTCGACCGGGTCCCGCTCCGCCTCCGACCGGTTGATCCGATGCCGGGCACGAACGTAGCCAATGACGACCAGGGCGGCGATGCCGGCCCATACATACCAGAGCCAATAGCCGTGTATCGCCGAGAAGAAGCTCATGGCCGTGCTCCGCCAAAGGTGTTGCGACAGTTATCATAGTACCCGATCGTCCGGGTTCAGCAACGCTTCGCCCCCGCCGCGCGTCATCCAATCGTCCATGGCGAGGAATTCGCTCGTTCTGCCCGATTTCAGGCCTCGCGGCCGCTACCCCACCTGACGCTGCGCTCGTCCTCCCGGACGTGGCGCACCGCCGCACTGGCGCTGGCGGCGCTGGTCGTCGTGGGCGCGCTGGCGTCCCGGAAGACGCGCGTCCGTCTCCGGGTCCTCGCGCTCTGGGCGACCGGCGCGATCCCTGACATCTCGGCCGCCGATCTGCCCCTGATCCTGCGCCCGGGGCACTTCGACCTCGGACTCCTGGCCTCGAGCCACAACCCGGAGGTCGCTTTCCGCGCCCCGCCGCTGGACGCGGCCGGGGACTCGACGGGGCAGTTGCTCTTCGATCACGCCTGCGCATCGTGCCACGGCGCCGATGCTCGAGGCCGCGCCGGTCCGGATCTCGTCGGCCGGCCCCTCGAGCACGGCCGGAGCGATTGGCAGCTCTTTCGGACGATCACCCGGGGCATCCCGCGCACCCCAATGATGCCGACGCGGCTCACGCGCCGCGATGCCTGGACGGTCGTCGCGTATATCAAGGATCTGCAGACCCGGCTCATGGCAGGGGATATCGGTCGAGCGGCGGTGCCCGCCGACATTCACATCGACACTCGCGCGGTTCTGGAGAACGGTGATCCCGACGGCCGGTATTGGCTCACGTATTCGGGCGACTACACCGGGCAGCGTTACACTCGGCTCAGCGAGATCACGGACCGGACGGTGGATCGCCTCCGAATCCGGTGGCTGTATCAGCTGCCCGACGCCGGCGACGAGAACGAGACGACGCCGCTGGTCGTGGGCAGCATGATGATCGTGACCGATCGCGAGAACGTCTGGGCGCTCGACGTCGACACGGGTCGCGAGCTGTGGCGGTATCATCGCGCGCTGCCCAGTGGGCTGAAGCTCTGCTGCGGCCCGATCAATCGCGGCGCGGCGGTGTGGGACTCCCGCGTGTTCGTCGGGACTCTCGATGCGCACCTGATCGCGTTGGACATCGCCACGGGCACGCCGGTCTGGGACGTCGTGGTCGATGCGGCCGGCCCGGCCATCAGCGTCACCGGTGCGCCGCTGGCGGCCGACGGAAAACTGATCGTCGGCATCGGCGGGGGCGACTACGGCGTCCGCGGCCACCTCGATGCGTACGATGCGACGACCGGGGCGCTCGCGTGGCGATTCTGGACGATTCCCGACTCGACGGATCCGGCGGCGGCCACGTGGCCGGCCGCGGCGCGCGCGCGTGGCGGCGGGCCGACCTGGCTGACCGGTTCGTACGATGCGGCCACGAAGACGCTGTATTGGGGGGTCGGCAACCCCGGACCGGCGTACAACGCGGTCATGCGCCGCGGTGCCAACCTGTACACCAACAGCATGATCGCGCTCGATGTGCGGACCGGCGCGCTCAAATGGTCCTACCAATTCTCCCCGAACGACAGCCACGATTGGGACGCCGCCCAGATCCCGGTGCTCGTCGATCGGCTCGGCGGCCGCCCCGCGAATCTCGTGCTCTGGGCCAACCGGAACGGCTTCTTCTACGTCCTCGATCGGGACCACGCCCGCTTCCTGCACGCGACCGCCTTCACGCGGCAGACGTGGAATGCGGGGTTCGACTCGGCGGGTCGACCCATCCCGTCCCCGAACAGCGAGGCCACACCCGAAGGGACGGCCGTCTACCCGAGCGACGACGGCGCAACGAACTGGTGGTCGCCCAGCTTCGATCCCGTCCACGAGCTGTTCTTCGTGGCGGTGCGCGAGGGGGGAGACGTCTTCATTCGCGAGCCGGCGCTGGAACGCGACGACGGCCTCTACACCGGAGGACGGTCCGCGGGCATCCCGGGCGAAGCGAAGCAGTATGCCGTCCTCGCGCTCGATCCGCTCACGGGCGCCGTTCGCTGGCGCACCACGCTGCCGCCGCTCACCGCGGGGGCCATGGGCGGCCTGCTCGCGACCGCCGGGAACCTCGTCTTCGGCGGGCAGAACGACGTGTTCTACGCGCTCGACGCGCTGACCGGAGCCCACCGCTGGCAGATGCGCCTCGGAGGCGATATCATCGCCGCCCCGATCAGCTTCGAGCGCCCGACCGGCCAGTATCTGGCCGTGGTGGCCGGGCGCGTCGTCGTCGTGCTAGGGCTGGCCCCCGCCGTACCGGCTACTGCCGGGGCGGCGATGCACTGACAGCGACGTCCGGGGTCGCGCCGGTCTCCCTCCCCGCGCCATGCGTGTGCGGGATCCGCCGCCCGCTCCGGAGATCACCCGGCGTGCGCCGTCCCGAATGCTCGCCGTGGAGTTCCGCCGCCACGATCCCCGCCGTCAGGATGGCGAGCATCGTCAGGTACATCCAGATGAGCAGCACCATGACGGCGCCAATCGTCCCGTACACCCTGCTGTACGTGCCGAAATGCTGGACGTACGCACGGAAGACGAGCGTGACCACGATCCAGAGCCCCGTCGCGACAAGCGCGCCCACGAGCGCCTCTCCCACGCTCAGCCGGACATTGGGCAGGACGTAGTAGATCGCCCACGCCAGCAGGACGACGACGGCGATCGCCAGCGGGAACTGGAGGATCGTCCAGGCGATGCGCGCCCCCGCGCCCAACCCGACGGCGTTGGCGATGAACGCGACCACCCTCTCTCCATCGAGGAGGACGACCGTCGCCAGGAGCCCCACGATCCACGCGCCCAGAGCGAAGGCGCACGCGAGGAGCGTCGTCCGCCACCACGGCCGCCTCTGCGTCGTCCCGAACCCGTGATCCAATGCGTCGGTGAGCGAAGAGAACACGTTGGAGCCGGCCCACAGCGCAAGGATCGCCCCGAGCGAGATCACTCCCGGGGCTCCCTTCGCGGCGACGACAGCGTTGACGAGGCCCGCGACGAGACGGTACGCGTCCGCCGGCACGATCTCGGACAGGCGGTCCAGGACGACCTCCACCGTTCTCTGCCGGGCGCCGAATTGACTGAGGAGGGGCGTGATGAAGAGAAAGAGCGGGAAGATCGAGAAGAAGAAGTAGTACGCGGTCTGGGCGGCGAATCCGGGGACATCCGTCGCGAGCATGTTGCGCCCCACGTTCTTGAGAAAGGGGACGACCGCCACTCCGCCAATCGTCATGCCGGGCGCTAGCGCAAGCCGCGGGCCACCGGCGCCAGAGGCGGCCCGCCGTTCACCGGCCCGGCCCGGGCTTCCCCTTTGCCGAATCCGCGTGGGCGAGCGTCGCGAAGTTGGGCATCGACACGACGAGCCCGAGATTGGGGCGCACCTGCGAGCGTCCGGCGATCAGCTGCTCCGCGTAATGCGGTAAGCTCATGTCGAACGGTCCGCGCGGATCGGTGCCGACGATACGAAGGTCGGTGTCGACCATGATGAGCTTCCCGAATCGGAGCTCGCCCCCGCGGAAATAGATGAACGCGGAGTCCGTCTTGTCGGAGCGCACATATGTTCCGAAGACGGAGTCGTCGGGCAATCGCTCGAACTCCTGCACCACCGAATCGCCCGCGATCCGAATGGCGGACAGGCGTCCTTCGATCCCGGGAGGCGGAAGGATCGCCGTCGGATCGAGAAAGAAATCGTCCCCCTTGACCGACGCACCGTGCGCGCCCCGCAGATCGAGGAGGTTGGCGAGATGCAGCCCCACCAGATGGAGCATCGCCTCGCCGTTCATGCCGAGGACGTGGACGGCGGTCGGATGGATGCGCACCCGACCGTCCGGCGCGAGCGAGAGCCGGCCGCGCAGCCGGAATCGGAGGTCGACGCCCTTGTGCAGGATGCCCGTCTGAATGATCTCCGCTCCATCGGTGCGGACATGGAGATCGCGCAGCGGCGCCCCCGGGTACGCGAACACGACGGTGTTGAGGATCGCGGCCAGATCGTCGCCCGTGAGGGCGACCGTCGCGCCCGTGATCCGGATCCGAAAGGACGTCACGTCATCGAGGACCGGCCGCTGGCTCGCCGTCGTGCGCAGCATTTCGCCCTGCAGCTCCCGCACCCGCAGCAACACGTGGTCGCTGAGGTGCAGGTCGACGTCGCGCATCTGGATCCACTGGCGGGACGACGCCGCTTCCCGGTCGTCCGCCGTTTGTCCCGCTGTCGGGTGCGGGCCAGACTGACCTCGGGCGTCGCGGGCGGGCGCGGTGAGCCCGCAGCCAATGACCGCCGCGACGGCGAGGGTCCGGGAGCCGCTGGTCGGGATGTACGTGGCTGGCCGCATCGAGCAGAAACCTACGCGTCGGACGGCGCGACGAATCGGCTGTGGGGTAAGCGTCACCTCGCTCGCCGCCACCAACGGCAGACCCGGCAGGGCCCGCCCGCGCTCACGACCTCGTGGCGCGCTCCTCCTCGGCCCACCAGATGTAGGAGAACACGATCGGGATGAGCGAGGCCGCGGCGATCGCGGCCAGCATGACGGCGACGCCCGCGGGCGCGGGGAGCCAGATCGTGCCGAGGATGATCACGCCGGCCGCCACGAAGGTGACCCCGCCCAGCCGGTGCGTCCGAGTCCACACGCGGTCGCTCGCCAGCGTCCACGGCGTCCGAATGCCGAAGAACCAGTTGGGCTGCGACCGCGGCAGGGCGTTGCCCAGGACGACGAAGAGCGCGCCGATGAGCGTCGTGATGACGGCCGAAACGGAGACGGGCCAGCCGAGCCCCGCGCCGATCACGGCCACGTGCACTCCCAGCAGCATCGTGAGGAACGCCGCGACCACGAGGTCGTACGTTCGCCGGAACCGCGCGTAGTTCGCGCGCCGCGGGTCGATCGATGGCAGGATGCGGAAAACGACCGCCAGCGCGAGCATGACGGCGGGCAGCAGGAGCGCGCCGGTGCCGCGCGACCCCCACCCGTTGGCGCGCCCGTCGATTCCCCAATGGATCGGCACACGCGCGGGGAGCCGGTCGTACGCCCAGAGGGAGAACGCGAGCGCCACGAGAACGGCGACGAAGGGATACCACGCGAGCCACGGCGGGGTCCGGCCGGCATCGCCCCGCGGATGACCGTGGGGATCGCTCTCGGAGAGTCGCATCCGCCGCGCCTGGATTCCGGGGCCCGGGGGCCGCTAGTCCGTCTCGCCGAAGAGCGGCGTCGAGAGGTAGCGCGCACCGGAGTCGGGCGCGATGCACGCCACACGCCGAGCGGGTCCGAGCTCGCGCGCGATCGCGAGCGAGACCCAGACGATCGCACCGCTCGACATCCCGACGAACATCCCCTCCTCGCGCGCCAGGCGGCGGGCGAGGGGAAAGGCGTCCTCCTCCCAGGCCTGGACGATGCGGTCGACCACGGACCGGTCGAAATTCGCGGGGACGAATCCCGGCCCCATCCCCTGGAACTGGTGCGGTCCGCGCTGCCCGCCGGAGAGCACGGGTGAGCGCGCCGGCTCGACCGCGACCACGAGCGTGCCGGGAGAGCGCTCCTTCAGGTACCGACCGACGCCGGTGATCGTCCCGCCGGTTCCGGATCCGTACACGAAGGCGTCGATCCGTCCGTCCATCTGCTCCCACAGCTCCGGAGCGGTGGTCGTGTAATGCACATGGGGATTGGCGGGATTCGCGAACTGGTTCGGCATCCAGGCTCCGGGGGTCGTGTCGCGGATCCGCTCCGCCTCCTCGATCGCCGCGAGCATCCGGCGCTCCGGATCCGTGAGGACGACCTCCGCTCCGTACGCGGCCAGCGTCCGGAGTCGCTCCTCGCTCATCGAGGCCGGCAGACACAGGATCAGGCGGTACCCTCGTGCGGATGCGACCTGGGCCAGGCCGATGCCCGTGTTACCGGAGGTGGGCTCGACGATCGTCCCTCCGGGGTGCAGCACGCCACGCGCTTCCGCGTCGAGGATCATCCCGAGGGCGGTCCGGTCCTTGATCGAACCGCCCGGGTTCATCCCCTCGAGCTTGACCCACACCTCGCCATGCTCGGGCGTCACAACGCGCTCGAGCCGCACGATCGGCGTGCGCCCGATCGTCGCGTCCACCCGGTGAGCGCTCACGCGGGCGCGTCCCTCGCTCGCGCCGGCGCGCGGCGCCCCTTGCAGGATCGGCGATGCGGCCATATGTTGCGAAGCATAACCGAAGCTCGTGGCGATTTAAGGCGTATTGCAGCCACGTTAAACAAATGCTAAAAAGCCCTCGCGTCCCCGCGGCTTTTTAGCGCCGGGACGCTTTCCGTTTCCGGCGCTGCGAGCCACGGCTCACGGGGCAGGAGACGGAAGACGATGGCGACGACGATTGAGACGACGATTGAACGAACCGTGGGACCGGCGGCGCGAGCAGCCGCGGGGCCGCAGCGCAACTGGACCGCCGACACGCGCGCGACCCTCCGGCCGGTGGCGCTCCTCTGCCGCAACTGCGGCACGCGATACGACCCCGGCCCCGTCGCGATCTGCGAGGAGTGCCTGGCGCCGCTCGAGCCGGCCTACGATCCCGCGCGGCCGTTGCCGAGCCGCGCGACGATCGCCGAGCGCCCGCAATCGCTCTGGCGCTATCGCGAGTGGCTGCCCTTCGACGGCGAGCCCACGCTCTCGCTGGATACCGGTTTCACGCCGCTGGTCGACGCGCCGGCGCTGGCCCGCGAGCTCGGCGTCGCGCGGGTCTGGATCAAGAATGACGCCGTGTCGCATCCGACGCTGTCGTTCAAGGATCGCGTCGTGGCGACGGCGATCAACGCCGCCGTCGCATTCGGGCTCGACACGATCGGGTGCGCGTCGACCGGCAATCTCGCCAACGCCGTCGCGGCGCACGCCGCCCGCGCCGGTCTCGCCGCCTGGATCTTCATCCCGCACGACCTCGAGCCGGCGAAGATCGTCGGCACGCTCGTCTATGGAGCACGGCTCGTCCGCGTCCGCGGCACGTACGATGACGTGAATCGCCTCTCGGCTCAGGTCGCGGATCGCTTCGGCTGGGGGCTGGTCAACATCAACCTCCGCGCGTACTACGGCGAGGGATCGAAGACGGTCGCCTTCGAGATCGCCGAGCAGCTGGGGTGGCGTCTGCCCACCGCGGTCGTGGCCCCGATGGCGGGCGGGTCTCTCGTCACGAAGCTGCGGAGAGGCTTTGCCGAGTTCGCGGCGGCGGGCCTGGTGACGGGCGCCGCGCCCCGTCTCTACGGAGCGCAGGCGGCGGGGTGCGCGCCGATCGTGCGCCTGGCCCAATCGGGGGGTGATGCGATCATCCCGGAAATTCCGCGGACGGTCGCGCGATCGATCGCCATCGGCAACCCGGCCGATGGGCTGACCGCGGCGCGGGCGCTGCGGGAAACCGGAGGGTGGGGCGCGGCGGTGAGCGAATCCGACATCGTCAGCGGGATCCGGCTGCTCGCGACGACGACCGGGATCTTTACCGAGACGGCCGGCGGGGCGACCGTCGCCGGCGCCCGCAGGCTCGCGCGCGAGGGACATCTCACGCCGTCCGACGAAGTCGTTATCTGCATCACCGGGAATGGCCTCAAGACCGTGGACGCGCTCACCGGGATATTGCCGGAGGCACCCATCATCGATCCCAGGCTCCGCGACGTTGTCGCCCTCGTCGCCTGACGGATCGTCTTTCTCTTCAGCTGGTATCACTGCCATGTCGATCACCATCACCCTTCCGAACGTGCTATCCCGGCTCGCGGACGGCCAGCGTACCCTCCAGGCGTCCGGCGCGACGATCGGCGAGGCCGTCGCCGACGTGTCGACGCGATTCCCCCACCTCCGATCGCGTCTGGTCGGCGAGGGGGGGAAACCGTATCCCTTCGTGACGTATTACCTCAACGATGAGGACATCCGCTTCGCGGGCGGGTTCGACGCCGCGATCCGGGATGGCGATGAGGTGACGGTCGTCCCGGCCGTGGCCGGCGGCTGAGCATGACCGCGACCGCGCACCCGCGGCCGCCGGAGTCGGCGCCGCCAGCGCCCCCGGCGCCCGCGGCGCCCCCGGCGGGGCCGCCGGAGCTCTCGAGCGATGAGATCCTTCGGTACAGCCGGCATCTGATCCTGCCGGATGTGGGGCTCGAGGGCCAGAAAAAGCTCAAGGCGGCACGCGTCCTGCTCGTCGGAGCGGGGGGGCTCGGCTCACCGCTCGCGCTGTACCTCGCGGCCGCGGGTGTCGGAACCCTCGGCCTGGTCGATTTCGACGTCGTCGAGGTGAGCAACCTGCAGCGCCAGGTCCTGCACGGCACGAAGGACATTGGGCGCGCCAAGCTGGCATCGGCGGCCGATCGGATCCGCGACATCAATCCGCACGTCGCGGTCGAGCCCTTCGAGACGCGGCTCACCGGCGACAACGCGCTCGACATCATCCGCGCGTTCGACATCGTGGTCGACGGGACCGACAATTTCCCGACGCGCTATCTCGTGAACGACGCCTGCGTGCTCACGGGCCGGCCGAACGTCTACGGCAGCATCTTCCGGTTCGAGGGGCAGGCGTCCGTTTTCGCCACGGCCGAGGGGCCGTGCTACCGCTGCCTCTTCCCGGAGCCCCCGCCGCCGGGGCTGGTGCCCAGCTGCGCCGAGGGCGGCGTGCTGGGGGTGCTGCCCGGTCTCGTGGGGACGATCCAGGCGACCGAGACGATCAAGCTCATCGTCGGGATCGGCGAGCCGCTGATCGGCCGCCTCCTCCTCATCGACGCGTTGCGGACCCGGTTTCGCGAGGTCAAGCTGCGGCGCGATCCGGAATGCCCCGCCTGCGGCACGCACGAGATTCGGGAGCTGATCGACTACGAGGAGTTTTGCGGGCTCCGTCAGGCGGCGGCGGAGGAGCTCTCGGCGCCGGTGATCCGCGAGGTCACGCCGCGCGAGCTCGCGGACAAGCGGGCGCGCGGAGATGACTTCGACCTCATCGACGTGCGGGAGCCGCACGAGTACGACATCGCCCGGCTGGACGGCGCGCGGCTGATCCCGCTCGCGACGCTCGCCGCGGCGCTCCCGACTCTGAATCGCGACCGCGAGATCATCGTGCACTGCAAGGTGGGCGGCCGCAGCGCCCGGGCCGTCCGCACGCTGCAGGCGGCCGGCTTTCGCAACGTCTGGAACCTGGCCGGCGGCATCACGCGCTGGAGCGACGAGGTCGATCCCTCCGTGCCGAGGTACTGAGCCACGATCGGTGTGATCTCGGATACGCACGGGCTACTGCGGCCGGAGGCGCAGGCCGCGCTCGCCGGGTGCGAGCTGATCATCCACGCGGGTGATGTGGGCGATCCCGCGATCCTCGACCGCCTGCGCGAGATCGCCCCGGTCGTCGCCGTCCGCGGCAACGTGGACCACGGGCCGTGGGCGGCCCGGTTGCCGGCGACGGAGACGGTCGAGGTGGGCGAGATCGCGGTTCACGTGCTGCACGACCGCGATCGGCTCGACCTGGTTCCGGCCGCGGCCGGCGTGCGGATGGTCATCTACGGGCACTCGCACACGCCGCTGATCGAGGACGACGCGGGCGTCCTCTTCCTCAACCCCGGGAGCGCGGGGCCGCGCCGCTTTCGCCTGCCGGTGTCCGTCGCGCGCGTCTCGATCGAGGGCGGCGCGATCGCCGCGGAGATCGTCGAGCTCGACGTCGGCGACGCCCGCTAAGGGGGCGTCCCGGCGGTCAGGACACCGTGCGCGTCTTCCGCTTCAGGAAATCCATCAGGAGAAACTGCCCGAGCGTCATCGTATTCGTGAAGTACGCCTTCCCGCGGGAGATCTCGGACACGCGCTTGACGAACTCCACCAGCGCCCGGTCGCGCGCCAGCATGAACGTGTTGATCATGATGCCGGCTTTGCGGCACGCCGCGACCTCCTTCAGCGTCTCCGCGATCACCGTCGCATCGAGGCCCATCGAGTTCTTGTAGATCTGGCCGGTGGGCATCGTGAGGGCGCTCGGCTTTCCATCGGTGATCATCACGATCTGGCGCATGTCCTTCTTCTGGGCGGTCAGGAGACGGCGCGCGAGCTTGAACCCCTCGGCCGTGTTCGTGTGATACGGGCCCACCTGCGCGTGCGCGAGGCGCGCGAGCGGGATCTCCTCGGCCGAATCGTGAAACAGCACCACCTTGATCGTATCCCCGGGGAACTGCGTCCGGATGAGATGCGTGAGCGCGAGCGCGACCTTCTTGGCCGGAGTGAACCGGTCCTCCCCGTACAGGATCATCGAGTGCGACGTGTCGAGCATCAGGACCGTCGCGCAGGACGACCGGTACTCCGCCTGACGCACCATGAGGTCGGCGTAGTCGAGGTCGAGCGGGACGTCGAGTCGCCCCGTCCGCGTGAGCGCGTGCTTCAGCGTCTCGCTCACGTCGAGGTTGAGCGTCTCCCCGAATTCGTACGGCTTCGTGAAGCCGTCCGCCTCGATCCCGGTCGCGAGATAGGGCGTGTCGTGGCTGCCGAAGCTCGACTTGCCGAGCGACCCCAGGATGTGGCGCAGCGCCTTGAAGCCCAGGAAATCGATCCCCTTCTCCGTGAGCGAGAATTGCACGTCCTTCGCCGCGGCGTGCGCCAGTCCGCCCCGTCCGACGACGGGCTGCTGCGTCGATGGCATCTGCGGCGGCGCCGACACCGAGAGATAGCCTTCGCTCGCGAGACGCTGGATCAGCTCGTCGAGCAGCTGCGCAAGCTTGGCCTGCGCCTCCGCGTCCCCGTTGCCGCGCAGCGCCTCGAGCATGTCCGGCGTGAACTGACCGCTCTCGATCAGCGCGTTGAGGATCGCCTCGCGCAGGGCATCGAGCGAGCGATCCTCCTCGCCGCCGAAGTCGCCCCAGTACGGGTTGGTGTGCTTGCCGCCGGCGAATCCCGACTGCAACAGGAAGTCCGCGAGCTTGTCGAGCAGCGCCTGGAGATCGACCGCGTCTGCCGTCTCGGCGCTGTATTTTGCGTAGGTATGAACGCGCATGGCGACGACGGCAGCTGACGGAGAGGGGCCAGGAGGGAGCGGCGAGGACGCACCCGCAATATACGGCACGGCGCGCCTGTTTCCGGGGGCGGTCAATCCGTTCCGGACCCTTCTCCTCCATCGCAACTTCAGGATTTTCTGGATCGGGCAGACGCTGTCCCTGATCGGCACCTGGATGCAGACGATGGGGCAGGGATGGCTCGCCCTCGAGCTCACGAACAACGCCTTCCTCGTCGGGCTGGTGAGCGCGGTTGGGGCACTCCCGATCCTGCTTTTCTCGCTGCTCGCCGGGTTCGTCGCCGATCACACGAACAAGCTGCGCCTCGTCACGGCGATGCAGGCGCTGCTCCTGATCGAGGCCACGGCGCTCTGGCTCCTGACGCTGACGCACCGGATCACGATCGACTGGCTGCTGGTGCTCGCGGCCGCGAACGGCACGTTCAGCGCCTTCGAGATCCCGGCCCGGCAGTCCATGCTGGTCGAGCTCGTCGGGGGGAAGCGCGAGGATCTGCACGACGCGATCGCGCTCAATTCGAGCGGCTTCAACCTGGCGCGCGTGATCGGGCCCGCGATCGGCGCGGCCGTGATCGCCAGCGCCGGCGTCGCGTGGTGCTTCGCCCTCAACGGCGTGAGCTACCTCGCCGTCCTGGCGGGCCTGTTCCTGATCCGGCTGCCCCCGTATACGCCGCCGGCGTCCGCGCCCTCCGCGGTCGCGGGGATGCTCGAGGGCGTCCGGTACATGCGCCAGACGCCCGCCGTGAGCGCCATCCTGCGCCTCATGACGGCGTACTCCATCTGCGGCGTGCCCTACCTCGTCCTCATGCCCGTCGTCGCACGCGACGTGTTGCGCGAGGGCGCGCGCGGCTACGGGCTGCTGCTCTCCTGCGTCGGGATCGGCGGCCTCGCGGGGGCCCTAGGCCTCGCCGCGGCGGGCCAGCGCATTCGCCGCGGCCGGCTGCTGCGGATCTCGGCCTATGCCTACGCCGTGCTCCTCGTGGCCTTCGCGCTCTCGCGGTCGCTCGCGCTCTCGTGCGGCCTGCTGTTCGCCACCGGGTGCATGATGATCGTCAACATGGCGCTCGCGAACGGTCTCCTGCAATCGACGGTGCCCGACGCGCTGCGCGGGCGGCTCATGGCGGCCTATTCCTTCATCGTGGTGGGGCTCGCCCAGGTCGTCGGCGCCTTCGTGGCCGGCGCCGTCGCCCGCGCGGTGGGCGTCGACTGGGCGATCGGGGGCGCGGCCGCGCTCATGCTGCTCTACGGGCGGTACATCTTCGCGCGCTACCCCGAGGTCGCCCGCCTCTAGCCCTTCGTCTCCTCTCTACGACTCGTTAGGAGGGTGATCCGCTCATGCGGATAATCCTCCTAACGAGTCGTGGCCCGGCCGGCGGCGCTGATCCGGGGCGGCGCGTCCGTACTGTCCGGTGTCTGACCGCGAGATCTTCTTCCGCGCCACGAGCGACTCCAGGACCAGCTCGCCCCCGGCCGCGGTGAACGGCGTATCCCCGCGCTTCGCCAGCCCCACGGTCCGGACGACATCGAGCAGCCCCGGGACGTTCGCGAACCCCTGGACGATCGCCTCGGACGACACGTCGTCGCTCACCTGGAGCGCGCCGCCCCCGTCGAACCACATCACGATCTCATCGGTGCTCACGCCCTCGGCCCGCTCGCGGAACGTCGCATCCGCGGCGCGCCGAATCAGCTCGCGGGCGATCGCATGCCCGCCGACCAGCTCGCCCTCGTACTCGAGCTCCATCTTGCCCGTGATCGCGGGGAGCGCCGCGTAGACATCGGAGATCCGTGGCACGATCTCGCTCTCTCCCGTGGCGAACGTGCGGCGCTCGGCGTTGGACACGATGTTCTCGAGAATCGAGATCGGCATCCGCTGCGAGACCCCCGAGCGGCGGTCGACGCGCTTGTCGGTCCGCGCCTCGAAGGCGACGCGTTCCGCGACCTCGGCGATGAAATCGGGAATGCGGATCCGCGGCCCCCCTTCGCGCGCCGTCCAGGCTTCCTGATCCGTGATCGCCATCCCCAGCTCGACGGTCTCCGGATAGTGCGTGATCACCTCGCTGCCGATCCGGTCCTTGAGGGGCGTGATGATCTTGCCGCGCGCCGTGTAATCCTCCGGGTTCGCCGTGAAGCACAGCAGGACGTCGAGCGCCAGGCGCACGGGGTAGCCTTTGATCTGGACATCGCCTTCCTGCATGATGTTGAACAGTCCGACCTGCACCTTTCCCGCCAGGTCCGGCAGCTCGTTGAGAGCGAAAATCCCGCGGTTCGCCCGCGGGAGCATTCCGTAATGGATCGTGAGCTCGTCGGACAGCAGGTGCCCGCCGCGCGCCGCCTTGATGGGGTCGAGATCGCCAATGATGTCGGCGATCGTCACGTCGGGCGTGGCGAGCTTCTCGACGTAGCGACTCTCCCGGCCCAGCCACGCGATCGGGGTGTCGTCCCCCTCATCGGTCAGCCTCGCGCGGGCGTATTTCGAGATAGGGGCAAAGGGGTTGTCATTGACCTCGCTGCCGGCCACGATCGGGATGGCCTCGTCGAGCAGGCTCGTCAATGACCGCAGGAGGCGCGACTTGGCCTGCCCGCGGAGGCCCAGGATGATGAAGTTGTGGCGCGACAGGATCGCGTTCACCAACTGGGGCATCACCGTTTCCTCGTACCCGATGACACCCGGGAACAAGGGGCCCCCCGAGCGCAGGCGCGCGATCAGGTTCTGGCGCAGCTCATCCTTGACCGAACGGAGGGCGAGCGCCGGGGCGCCATAGGCCGAGCGCCGCAGCGCTCCCAGCGTTTCAGGGAATCCCGGCATGCCTCAACGACTTGACAGGGTGCCGCGGAACGGTATTTTGATGCGCCATCACGTCCGAGCACCCTTTTTGCAGGCTTTGCATGCACGGACCACGCCCCGCTAGAGACCCCCTCTTCAGGAGATTTTCGATGATGCGCCTGGCTGTTGTCGCAGCTGCTGTGCTCGCCGTGGCTGCCTGTACGACGAAAGACACCAAATCTGCGGCGACGGCGGACACGACGGCGGCGGCACCTGCTGCCGCGCCCGCGTCGACGCCCGACACGGCGATGAAGATGGATACGGGGATGAAGATGAGCAAAGACACGTCGATGAAGGGGATGAAGAAGCCGTAAGGCGGGATCGCTCGGACGGTGGCGGGGCGCGAGTCCAATGGGCTCGCGCCCCGTTGCTTTAGTGGGGAGAAGGGAACGGCAGACTGGTCACGGACCCCATCGCCTCGCCGTGCTCTTCCTGCTCGGTGCCGTGCCATCGGACAGCGACGTGTGCGCCGAGCGGTACCTCGCGACGGAGCATGGCGAGCGCGATGCTGCCGAGGCGCGCGGACTGCACGGCGGAGCGAATATCCCCGATGGGCTTGTTGGCCTCGTCGACCACGACGGCCGGGAGGGCCGGGACCACCGGGCCGACGAGCTGGATCCCGCGCAAATGGCGGTTGACGTGTCCCCGAAAGTGGATGCGCGCCACCGTCTCCTGCCCGGTGTAGCAGCCCTTGGTGTAGGAGATCGCCCCCAACTCGTCGAGATTGGCTTCCTGCGCGAGCGTCGAGTCATCGATCTCGATTCCCCACTCGGGGCGCCCCGCTTCGATCCGTGCGACGGTCCATACGTCCGCGCTCCCGGCCGCCACGCCAACCGTCGTGAGCCGCCGGATCGCGGCGTCCCAGCCCGCGGCCGGGATCAGGAGATCGAAGCCTTCGATCCCGAGGTCGGGCACCCGCGCGACGACGCCGCCGATCCCCTCAGCGCCCCCGCTCCAGACGATGCGGTCCGGAATGCGCGCGTGGCCATACGGCGGGAGTGCGGCGAGCGATTCGCGCGGCACATCGAGCGCGGCGCTCAGAAGGTGCGTGGCCCGCGCGCCGAAGACGCCGATGTCGACGAGCGTCGCGGATACGTTGGCGGTGGGCGTGACGCGCGGATTCACGTACTTGCGGAGGAGTTGGAGCCACCCGTCGCCCGCGCGGGGCGACGTGTCGACCAGGCAGCCCCCGTCATAGGCGAACACGCGAACGTCCGCGATGATCTTCCCCTTCGGGGTCAGCGCCGCGGCGTAGTGACCGTGCCCCGGCGCGAGTGACTTGATGTCGTTGGTCACGAGGCCGTTCAGCATCTCGGTCGCAAGCGGACCGCGAACGTCGGTCCGCACCCGCGTCCTCCGATCGAACCACGCCGCGCCTCCCCCGAGCGCGTCGTAGGCAACCGTGTCGGCCGGCCCGGCGGGGCTCCCGCCGACCGGGGGCACGACGACAGCGACATCACCCATGGGAGGAACTAAATCGCGCGCCGGGCCGCGCGCTACGGCAACCGCGCCTCACGCTCGCGCGGCATACGCTGCGGCATACGCGGCATCCAGGAGATCGATCGGGTGGACCGTACGGGCGTGCAGGCCGCGACGCGAGAGACCCGCGCCGATCTGCATTATGCATCCCGGGTTCCCGGTCGCGATGAGCGTCGCCCCCGATACCGCGATGCGCGCGAGCTTCGCTCCGAGCACGGCGTCCGAGGTTCGCGGGTGCACCAGGTTGTAGATCCCCGCACCGCCGCAGCACTGGTCCGCATCGAGGAGGGGAACCATGCGAAGGTTCGGGATCGCGCGCAGGACGGCGAGCGGCGCCGTGGACACGCGCTGCGCGTGGAGCAGATGGCAGGGCGGGTCGTACGCGATCGCCGCGCGGTCCGGTGTCGCCAGCGGAGCGCCCGGGCGCGGGCCGGCGTCGGCGAGCAGCTCCGTCACGTCGCGCGCGCGCGCCGCCACCTCCGCGGCGCGACCGGCGTACGCCGGATCGTCGATGAGGAGCTTGTGATACTGCTTCACCATCGCCCCGCAGCCCGCGGCGTTGACGCCGATGTAGGTCGCGCCCGAGCGCAAAAAGGCGTCGATGTTCGCCCGCGCGAGGCGCCGCGCCCCCTCGGCGTCGCCCGCGTGCACGTGGAGCGCGCCGCAGCAGCGCTGCCCGGGAGCCGCCCGCAAGGTAAAGTCGTTGGCGAGTAGCACGCGGGCCGTCGCGCGATTGGTTTCGGCGAACAATCCGTCCATGACGCAGCCGGAGAGGAGCGCGACCGACCCGCGCGCGCCGGCCCCGGGCCACGCATACCGCCGCCAGTTGAGCCAGCGGGGTCGCGTCGTGGCCGCGAGCATCGCGGCCGGAAACCCGATCGCCCCCGGCAGCCACGCCGCCAGGGCCGCGAGCCCCGTGGCCCGGAGCAGGCGGGCCACCCACAGCGCGACGGCCAGCCAGGCCGGGCTGGCGAAGAGCCAGAGGATCGCGCGGGCGCGCCATGCAATCGGACGGACCTCGGCCAGGGTCGCGCGCGTTGCCTCCAGCAGCTCCCCGTACGGAACGCCCGATGGACACGCCGTTTCGCACGCGCGGCAGCCCAGGCACCGGCCGATGTGCGTGTCGATGTCCGGATCGGTCGCCGGCAGCGTCCCGTCCACGAGCGCGCGCATGAGCACCAGGCGCCCCCGGGGACTGTCGTTCTCATCACCCAGGGCGATGTAGGTTGGGCACGCCTGGAGGCAAAACCCGCAGTGCACGCATGCGTCGAGGCCCTCACGGGCCAGCTGCAGCGGCGCCATCGGCGACAGTGCGGCGGTCATCCGGCATCCCCGTCGCCCAGGATCCCCGGATTGAGGATCCCGTGCGGATCGAAGGCGCGCCGGACGCCGCGCGACAGGCGATCGCGGCCCGTGCGGGCGCCGATGCTCCCCCACAATGTCGCCGGAAGCCGCTCGGGCACGAGCGTGCCCGCCACCGGCTGCTGCAGGATGCCCGAGCCCAACGCCACCGGATCCGGATCCGGCACGATGCAGCGCACCACTCCCCGGTCGATCGATGCGTGCACGAGCGCCCGCGGGACCGCGTCCAGCAGCCGCGTCGCGCGGGCCCACGTGTCCGCGATCCGCGCCGGCGGTCCGGAGAGTCGGAGCACCGCCGCATCCGGGGGCTCCGCCGTGCGCAGGCGGTCCCAGACCGCGTCCGGCACGCCGATCGCGCCGGCACCGGCGAGCGCGGCCCGGTCCGCGCCGACCAGATCGGCGTTTCCCATCAACCGGAGCAGCACGACCGGGCCATCGCTCGCGAGTCCGAGGTGACGCGCGAGCGCGGCATTCACGAGCTCCATCGCGACCGCGCTCGCCACATCCACCGGCGGGTCGCCGAGCCACGACGCGAGCGGACGCGGCGCGCGCGCCACCGCCAGGGCCATCGTCTCGTCGCGCTCCGGACGGGCGCGCAGTCGGACGGTCACCTCGGTCAGCACGCCGAGCGTCCCCCACGCGCCGGTCAGGAGGCGCGTGAGGTCGAATCCCGCGACGTTTTTCACGACCCGCCCCCCGCTGCGGACGATGCTCCCCTCGCCCGTCACGGCCTCGATGCCCAGGATCGCGTCTCGCGCCCGGCCGAACGCATGCGCGAGCGGCCCCGCCGACGCCGTCGCGATCGTCGCGCCCACCGTCGCCGCCGCGGCGCCGGGTGGGTCCAGCGCCAGCCACTGCCCGTGCGCGTTCGTGGCGGTCTCGATCTCCGCCAGGGTCGTTCCCGAGCGCGCCGTGAGCGTCAGGTTGCCCGGCGTGTAGTCGACGATCCCGGCCAGCGTGCGAAGGCCCAGCGTCCGGGCGGCCGCGCGCACCGGGCGTCCGGCGTCGAGCCACGTCCCCGCGCCCACGATGCGGAGAGGCCGGCGCGTCCCGATCGCCTCGCGGACGGCGTCGCTCACGTCGGCTGCCGCGTCGACCGTGGCATTGGGGCGGATGGCCGCCGCGGTCACGTCACGCGCTCCAGGGGGCCCATTCCCGGCAGCTGTGCACCGGCACGACCTTCCCCGGGTTGAGCCGCCGCTCGGGGTCGAAGACGGCGCGCAGCCGGCACTGCGCATCGAGCGATTCGGGCGAGAATATCTGCGGCATGTATTCGAGCTTGTCGAGCCCGACCCCGTGCTCGCCCGTGATCGTGCCACCCGCCGAGATGCACGTCGCCATGATGTCGCGCATGGCGCGTCCGACGCGGGCCGTCTCGTCCGGATCCGTCGCGTCGTAGCCGATATTCGGGTGCAGGTTGCCATCGCCGGCGTGGAAGACGTTGCACACGGTGACGCCCTCGCGCGCCGCGATCGCCCGGATGCGGCCGAGGACCTCGGGCAACCGCGTGACCGGCACGACCGCATCCTGGACGACCAGGTGCGACGAGATGCGCCCCATCGCCCCGAACGCCTTCTTCCTCCCCTGCCAGAGCCGGGTGCGCTCGTCGGCATCGGCGGCGATCCGCACGGTGCGCGCGCCGTGCGCACGGCACAGCCCGGCGACCGCACGAGCGTCGGCGTCCAATCCGGCCTCGGCCCCGTCCAGCTCGACCAGGAGCACCGCATCCGCGTCCACGGGGTAGCCCGCCGCGTAGATCGAGGCCTCGACGGCGCGAATCGTGGGCCCGTCCATCATCTCCAGCGCGGCCGGGAGGATCCCCGCCGCGATGATCGCGGACGTCGCGCGTGCCGCATCCGTGATGGCCGTGAAATCCGCGAGGAGCGTGCGGACCGCGGCCGGATTCCGCGTGAGGCGCACGGTGATGTCGAGCGCGACGCCGAAGCATCCCTCCGATCCGATGAAGGCGCCCAGGAGATCGTAGCCCTCCGATTCGCCCTGCGGGTTTCCGAGGAGGACGATCTCGCCATCGGCGAGGAGCGCCGTCACGGCCAGCACGTGGTTGAGCGTGACGCCGTATTTGAGGCAATGCGGTCCGCCGGCGTTCTCGGCGACGTTGCCCCCGATGGTGCACGCCGCCTGGCTCGATGGGTCGGGCGCGTAATGCAGGCCATACGGAGCGGCGGCGGCGGACAGCGCCGCATTGACCACGCCCGGCTCGACGACCGCGAGGCGATTGGCGGGGTCCAGCGACAGGATCCGGGTCAGGCGATTCAGCCCCAGCAGGACGATGCCGTCCGCGAGTGCGCCCCCCGAGAGGCCGGTGCCGGCGCCCCGCGGGACGAACGGGATCGCGTGCTCGGCGAACAGCCGCACGAGGGCGACCACCTGGTCCCGCGTCGTGGGAAACGCGGCGAGCGATGGCTGTTTGCGGTAGCCCGGCAGCCCATCGGACGTATAGACCGCGAGCTCGGCCGGCCGCCGTCGCAGTCCGCGGGGGCCGACGATGTCCGTGATCGCCGCCGCCAGATCATCCGGCGACGACGTCAGTGCCGCATCACGATGCCGACGGCGGGGGAGCGGCGACATCCGGTCCATGTCCGTTGTGCTTCGCCCTGGCGTGCACGACGGCCCGGTGCTCGAGCGCATCGACGGCGCCGGAGAGGATTCCCGCCACCTCGCGCAGCCGTCCGCCGGGGGAGCGCGATGCGAGCAGGTGCTGGCGCGCCGGGGCGTCCATGTCGATCATGGCGGCGATCGCGAACGCCAACTGCCCCGGATCGTCGGGCAGCTCCGGGGGGCTATCCGCATCGTCGGCGAGCGATCGCGCCGCCGCGGCCACACGGTGGAACAGATCGATGACCTCCGCGACGATCGGCGCGAGGGAAGCGGGCGTCTCGGCCAGATCGTGATAGGCGGACGTCGCGGCCACGCGGTACAGGCGGTCGGTCGGGACGAAGCCCTCGAACCGGAATCGCTGCCGCCCGCGCGCGAGGACGTTGGCGCGCCCATCCGGGAGCCGCTCGCTCTGTTCGACCACCGCGACGCAGCCGATGTGTCCCATCGGGATCGCGTGCTCGGCGACATCATCGGGGCGGAACAGGACGCCGAATTCCCGGTCGGTTCCCTCCGTCAGGACGTTCCGCCAGCAGCTGCCGATACCGCGGCTCGAAGATATGGAGCGGGAGGCGGGTTCCGGGGAAGAGGACGAGCGGCAGGGGGAAAAGAGGCAGCTGCGTCGTCACCCGGGACAATCTAACGGCTGCCCGCCGGCTGCCAGCGGCCGCATTCTTGCGCAGCGGGTATGCCCGCCGCAGCGATTCGGGGGTCCGCCCGGGCGCCCCGCCGGGCCAGCGCACCCCCCCCTTGGATCGGCGTGGTGCGACCCCTACTGTTCAGCCGGCGCAGGAGGATGGATGCCCGTTGCTCAGAGGACCGGCGTAACGCAGGAGGAGATCGCTCGCCACTTGGCGGACACGCGGGAGCGCACCCTGCTGCTGGTGTCGGGGCTCTCCGAGGCCGACCTCCGGACGCAGCACGATCGTCTCATGAGCCCTGTCGTATGGGACCTCGCGCACATCGCCCATTTCGAGGAGCTCTGGCTCACGCGCAACCTCATGGGACCCATCGAATTCGCCGAGATGCCGGGGATGTTCAACCCATTCGAGAATCCCCGGGCCGCTCGCGGCGCCCTGGCGCTGCCGACGATCGCGGACACGCTGGGGACGCTGGACCGCATCAGGGCCCAGGTCCTCGATCTGCTCGAGCGCGTCGACCTCGATTCGGATGCGCCCCTCGTGGCCGGCGGCTTCGTATACGCCATGGTGGCACAGCACGAGGCCCAGCATCTCGAGACGATTCTCCAGACGCTGCAGCTCAAGACCGGCGCACCCTATCACCCCCCGATGCGGCGGCCGCTGCCGGCGGCGGGGTGGGTCGCGGACCCGGGCGCGATGGTCCGCTTCCCGGGCGGACGCGTCCCCGTCGGAACCGACGACCGGACGGAGGCATACGACAACGAGCGGCCACGCCACGCCGTGTCCGTCGCCCCCTTCTGGATCGAACGTCACCCCGGTCACCAATGGCGAATATCTGCGGTTCATCGAGGCGGGGGGGTACGACCGCCGGGAGCTCTGGACCGACGCCGGGTGGGCGTGGCGGATCGAGTCCGGCGTCTCCGCCCCGGCGTACTGGGCGCGTCGGAGGGGCGCGTGGGTCGTGCGCACGATGGATGCGATCGCGGACGTCGACCCGCACCGCCCCGTCTGCCACGTCTCCTATCATGAGGCCCAGGCGTTCAGCCGCTTCGCGGGGAAACGATTGCCGTCGGAGACCGAGTGGGAGGCCGCGGCGTCGTGGGACCCGGCGACCGGAGAGCAGCTGCTGTATCCGTGGGGCGATGCGGAGCCGACTCCCGAGCGGGCGAACATCGATCAGCTCGGCTTCGGAACGGCACCTGTCGGGGGATATGCGGACAACGTCTCCCCCATCGGCTGTTACGGGATGATCGGGGACGTATGGGAGTGGACGTCCAGCGATTTCGCGGGATATCCGGGGTTCGCGTCCTTTCCGTACCGCGAATACTCCGAGGTGTTCTTCGGGTCGGAATACAAGGTCCTGCGCGGGGGCTCGTGGGCGACACGTCCCGCGGCCGTTCGTACGACCTTTCGGAATTGGGATTACCCCATACGCCGCCAGATCTTCAGCGGCTTCCGGTGCGCGCGCGATGACTGAGACCAACGTCGCGGTCCGCGGCGCCGACGCCGCGATGCTGGCCAACGTCCGCTCGGGGCTCGGCCGGCCGCAAAAGGAGCTCTCGCCGAAATACTTCTACGACCGCCGCGGATCGGAGCTGTTCGAGGAGATCACGCGGCTCCCGGAGTATTACCTGACCCGTACGGAGCGCGCGTTGCTCGAGCGGTGGGCGCCCGCACTCGTCTCGGATCTCGGGATCCGGAGTCTCGTCGAGCTCGGGGCCGGGAGTGCCGAAAAGACCCGCATCATCCTGGACGCGATGCGGTCGGCCGATCGACTGGCGACGTACGTCCCGATCGACGTGAGCGAGGCGTTTCTCGCCGAGACCGCGCGGCGACTGTGCGCCGACTATCCCGGCCTCCGCGTCGTGCCGATCGCCGCCGACATCACCGACGAAGTGCGGTTCTTGCCCCAGGCGCCGCCGGGTCCTGTCCTCTACGCGTTGCTCGGAAGCACGATCGGCAATTTCTACCCGGCGGATGCCGTGCGGCTCGTCCGCCGCGTGCACGATGCCATGGCGCTCGAGGATGGCTTCCTGCTCGGCGTGGATTTGCGCAAGGACGTCGCCTCGCTGGAGGCAGCCTACAACGATCGGGGGGGCCTGACGGCGGAATTCAACCGCAACGCGCTGCGCGTGCTCAATGCCGAGCTCGGGGCCGATTTCGACCCCGCGGCGTTCGACCATCGCGCATTCTACGATCGGGCCACGCACCGGATCGAGATGCATCTGGTCTCGCGGCTCGAGCAAGAGGTCGCGATCCCGGGAATCGGACGCGTGGAGCTGGCGCGCGGCGAGTCGATCCGGACGGAGATCAGCGCCAAATACGATCGCACCAGCGTTGCCGACCTCTTCGCAGCGGCGGGGCTGCGCCTCGCGGACTGGCGGAGCGATCCGTATCACGATCGCTTCGCGCTGGCGGTGGGCGTCGTCGATCGTCCATGAGCGCGGGGCCCGCGCGCCGCGCGACCCTCGCGACCGATCTGCGGGCCCACGCCTTCGCCCCGCCGCCGGGAACGCTGGGCGGGGCGCCCCGCATCGGAGCCGAGATCGAGCTGCTTCCGGTCGAGCGGGCGACGGGGCGACTCGCCCCCATTTTCGGATCCGGCTCCACGTCCTCCCTCTCGCTCCTGCGCGACGTCGGGGCCACGCGCGGGTGGGCCGAGCGCGCGTCGGATAAAGGGGTGCCCGTGTTCGTCCTGCCCGATGGAGGGCGGGTGACGTTCGAGCCCGGCGGACAGATCGAGTACAGCACCCCGCCGCATCCGTCGGCATCCCGCGTGATCGAGCGGGCGCAGGCGTTTGCGGCCGTGCTCACGGAGGCCGCGGACGCACGCGAGATCGATCTCCTGGCGCTGGGGATCGATCCGACGAATCCGGTGGATGCCGTGCCGTTGCAGCTGCACGCGCCGCGCTACGACCGGATGGCCGCGTTTTTCGACACGATCGGGCCGGCCGGAGCGCGCATGATGCGGCAGACGGCCTCGATTCAGATCAATCTGGATCCCCCCGGCGACGCCGGGGCCTCCGCGTGGCGGCTCCTCAACCATCTGGCGCCCTACCTGACGGCGATCTTCGCGAATTCACCCCTGTACGCCGGGCAGCCTACCGGGCACCGCAGTTTCCGCGCCCATTGCTGGAGATCGCTGGATCCCGGCCGGACGGGGCTCGCCGGGCTCGCCGGCGATCCCATCGAGACGTATCTCGATTTCGCGCTCGGCGCACGGGCGCTCCTGCTCGGATCCGACCCGTCGGACTATCCGGTCTTCGGCGACCGCCTCGCGCGCGTCGGCGTGGACGTATCCGACTGGCACGTGCACCTGACGACGCTATTCCCCGAGGTGCGGCCGCGCGGCCATTTCGAGGTGCGCTCGGTCGACGCACTTGCGCCGCGGTGGTACGCGGCGCCGATTGCGCTCGTCACCGGCCTCCTGTACGACCCGGACAGCCGTCGCGCGGCGGCCGACATCGTGGCCCGCGCGAGCGCGGAGCTCCTCTGCACGGCGGGACGCGAGGGGCTCAGCGATCCGGGGATCGCTCGCGCGGCGATCGCGCTGTTCGAGCTCGCGCTCGGCGCGTGCGGACGGCTCGGGCCCGCCGTGCTGAGTGGCGCCGACCGCGCGGTCGCGACGGAATTTTTCGAGACGTATACGCGCCGCGGGCGGTGTCCCGGCGATGACCTGGCCGGTGACCCGGGGGACGATCGGACCGGCGATCCAACCGGTGATCTGGCCCACGATCTGGCCCACGATCTGGCCCGCGATCTGGCGGACGAGGCGGGCGCGCTACGACGGTAGCGGCATCCGGACGGTGGCCTTCCGCTCCAGCTTCCCCCACCCGACGCCGTGCCCCTGAAATGCTGTCTTGAACGAGCGCACGACGACCCAGTACATGAGTTGCCGGTAGACGAACCGCTGCAGGAAGATGAGCCACGTGAGCGATCGCTCCTCGCCGGGCTCCATGAGGAACGCGAGCGCCGCCCCCAGCCAGTCGACGAGCAGGAACACCGCATAGTAGGTGAACACGTGCTCGAGGCTCGTGAGCGCGTACGTCGCGCCGTGCGCGGATCGCGTCAGCTCGATGGACACGAGGCTGTAGAGGAATGCCAGGTCGGCGAGCGGCGAGATGGCGGGCAGGAGCAGCTGGAAGAGCCATACGTTCGGGAGCGCGGCCCACCCGAGGGATCCGTACCGGGGCCGGAACAGCGTGCGGCGTTGCTTCCAGGCGCATTGCAGGGTGCCGAAGGACCACCGAAAGCGCTGCCGCGCGAGCGTGGCCAGGGTGTCGGGCGCCTCGGTGTAGCCGACGGCGCCGTCGGCGTAGGCGATCGAGTGGCCGGCCCGTCGAATCCGGAGCGTCAGATCCTGATCCTCGGCGAGGGTGTCCGACTGGAATCCCCCGACGGCGTCGACGAGGGATTTGCGCCACGCGCCGACGGCCCCGGGCACGACGGTGATCCCATCGAGGAGGGAGAACGCGCGGCGGTCGAGGTTCTGACTCGTCACGTATTCCAGCGCCTGCCAGCGGGTGACGAGATTCACCCGGTTGCCCACCTTCGCGTTCCCCGCGACCGCGCCGACGCGCGGGTCGGCCAGCGGCTGGACCAGCTCCGCGACGGTATCCGTTGCGAACAGGGTATCCGCGTCGAGCGCGATCACGATTTCGTGCCGTGCCGCGGCGATGCCGACGTTGAGGGCGCTGGCCTTGCCCCCATTGTCCTTGCGGTGGGCGGTGACGGCGGGCTCGCCGGCGAACGCCGCGCGGACGACCCCGTACGTGTCGTCGGCGGATCCGTCGTCGACGACGATGATCTCGATCGGGGCGGCGTACGTCTGGGCGAGGAGGCTGCGGACGGTCCGGACGATCACCCGCGCCTCGTTGAAGGCCGGGACGATGACGCTCACGGGCGGGGCGAAGCGCGTCGGCTCGCCCCGGCGCTGGTGGCGGAGCAGCCGCTGCAGGATCGCGAGCGGGGCGATGATGACGAGGCGACCGATCCCGAGGATGACCGCGATCATGAATATCCAGTAGAGCGAGATCTCCCCGATGCCGAGCGCCGCCCAGCCGGCGAGGCGCACGACGCGCGCGGCCTCGCTGACGCGCGGGAGCGGCGGCATCGCCTCGTCGCGCGAGATGCCGACGAGGTCGGAGAGCAGTACCAGCGTGTCGTCGTTGGCGCGCAGCGAGTCGATGAGCGGGCCGAGCGCCGCCACCGTCCGCGACCGGTCGCCCCCGCCGTCGTGCAGGAGGACCACGTTGCCGCTGTCGCGGGCGCCCAGCACGAGCTTCAGCATCGAGTCCGGGGGGATGTTCTGCCAATCCTCCGAGTCGTTGCGGAGTCCGACGGTATAGTATCCCCGCCGGGTCGCGACGCGGATCGGATTGAGCTCGTCGGGGGTCGTCGGCGCGGCGTCGCCGAAATACGAGGGACGGAAGAACGCCGTCCGGTGGTTGAGGACCGATTCGAGCAGGCTCTCGGTGGCGTCGAGCTCGAACGCCGTCCGCTTCTCCGACGCCAGCGCCAGGTTGGGATGAAAGTACGTGTGATTCCCGATCTCGTGGCCCTCGGCATAAATCCGGTCCAGCAGCAGCAGGTGCGTGTCGGCGTTCTCGCCGATCACGAAAAACGTGGCCGGAGCGTGGTACGCCTTGAGCGTGTCGAGGATGAGCGGCGTCCAGCGCCCATCGGGGCCGTCGTCGAACGTGAGGGCGACCTTGTGCGCGCTCTGGCCGTACCGGTCGACGACGTACGGCGTGGGGAAGCGCGTGATCGAGTCATCGACGATGACGCCTGCCGCGCCGACGGCGACGCTCCGCGATCCCGACGTTGGCGCCTCGCGGATGCGCAGGATGTCGCCGCCGGTGTCGGGGACCTCGTCGGGGAGCGGGCAGGAGCGCTCGCCCGCGATGACGACCGCGGGGCGGCGGCTCGTCCCGCACACGACGTCGTTGATGAACTCCACGTCGTATCCCGGCGGGACCACGTCGAGGCCGTGGGGGCCGCCGTCGAGTCCGTGGCGTCCCAGCACCTGCCACAGCGCGGGATCCTCCTGCCCGAGCCGCCACACCGCCGCTCCCGCCACGCCGAGGTCCCGTCCGATCTCGAGCTCGTTGTACGCCGTGGCCCCATCGAGATACCAGATGATGTGGTCCACGGAATCCGGATCCGTCCACGCCACGTACGGGTTGAGCGAGGTCGGGTCGAAATGCGTGGGGGCGTCGTGGTGGCGCGCGGCTTCCATGGTCTCCTGGAACGTCATCTGCTCGGACGGGGTGCCGTCATCGTGCCAGTGATAGCCGTACGCCCCGACCATCAGGATGACCTTGTCGGGGGGCACCGCCTCGACGACGGCGCGTGCGTGCTGCAGGTAGAAGCTCTCGCTCGCCACCGGCCCCGGCTCCCCGCGCCCGTAATGCTCGTCGAAGAGCATCGCGAAGACGTAGTCCGTGGCGTCCCCGATCCGGCGCATCTCGGCCGGCGTCGCGAAGGAGGGGACCGCGGCCGTGACGATCCGCTTGAGCGGGGCCAGGGCGGCGCGGAGCGAGCTGTCGAATTGCGCCATGGGGCGTTCGAGGTCCTCGGGCACATCCTCGAAGTCGACGGTGACCCCGGCGAGGGAGTCGCGCACCACGATGTCCCGGAATTGGGCGATGGCGCGCTCCTGGGCGGTCCTCGATGTGAGGAAGGCGCGCAGCGCGGGGACGCTGAAGTCCTTCGCCTTCGTGTCGAAGTTGCTCACCATGATGAGGATCGCCGGCGGCGACTGCTCGCTGGGCTTGCGCACCACGTCGAACACGCGGCGCGTGATGTGGAAATCGACGGAGTCGCCGCCGGGCGCCAGGAACGACCACTCGCACACGACCCAATCGAGCGCCTCCAGGTGGGCCGCGAGGGCCGCGAGCGAATTGTCCGCCCAGGTCACGAAGAAGCCCGCGACGATGGGATCCGTGGGCGAGCCGCGGGGCGCCGGGAAGAGGCCTCCGCCGGGGGGGATCATGCGGCCGTGTCGCGCCGGAGGCACCGGGTGGCGGAAGTCCTGCGCGAGGCGGCGCCGGATCGCGATGCGCTCCCGCTGGTCGCGCGTCAGCGCGATCGGCGGGGCCAGTTGGTGGTTGATCGGCAGCGACGGCACGAGCGGGGGGATCGCGACCGCGAGGATCAGCAGCGCGGCGAACGCCGTCGCGACGCCTCCGGCGATGAGCCAGAGGCGGCGCCAGCCGCGCGCGCGGCGGCCGAGGGGATCGAGGAAAACGGGCTGGTGTTCGAGCGACGCCATGCGGAACCGGGTCCTCGGCGGCGTCGCGTTCGGGGCGAACGGGCGGGCGCAGCCGGTGCGGAGCAGCCGGTGCTTACAAGTTACCCGTGCCGCTCATGCGCTGCATGAGCGCGCGCAGCTGCGCGAGCTCGAAGGGCTTCTGCAGGACCGGACACGCCGTGCGCCGGACGAAGCCCGCCGCGTCGGCCGAGACGACGTCGCCGGTCGCGAGGACGAGGCGGTCGAGCAGCTCGGGGCGCGCCGCGCTCAGCGCCTCGTGCAGGTCGATCCCGGAGAAGCCCGGCATCCGAAGGTCGCAGATGATGATGTCGAACGGGATCGGACTGCCGGGCGTGAGATCGAGCTTGTCGAGCGCGGCCCGCCCGTCATCCGCCTCCTCGACCTCCCATCCCTCGCGCGTGAAGAACCGTCGGAGGGCGAGGCGGATCGATGGCTCGTCATCGACGAGGAGAACGCGCACGGCCGACGCGCCCGCGACCGCCGGTGGGGCGCCTACGCCGCGTTCCAGAATCCGGCGAGCGCCGAGCCGTCGGGTGACTCCCGCAGCTTCTCGAACGCCCGCTCCCGGATCTGACGAATGCGCTCGCGCGTGACTCCGAGCAGCGCGCCGATCTTCTCCAGCGTCATCGCCTCCGAGCCCTCCTCCAATCCATAATAGAGATACAGGATCTTGCGCTCGCGCGGCGTCAGGTATTTCCGGAAAATGCGGTCGATGAACTCGCGCATGAGCTTGAAGTCTGTGACCTCCTCGATCTCCACCCCGTCGACGCCCGCGAAGCGCTCGCCCAGCGTACAGGCTTCGCGGTCGGACCGGTCGATCGGAGCGTCCAGGGAGACCTCGGTCGCCGACATCTGGCGCGCGGCGCGCACCGCGTTGGGCGTCTCCTCGATCAGCCGTCCGATCTCGTCGTCCGTCGGATCCCGCTTCAAGACCTGCGACAGGACGGTCTCGGCGCGCGCCAGCTTGATGAGCTGCGAATTCTGGTTGAGGGGGATCCGGACCGATCGCGTCTGCTCGGCGAGCGCCTTGAGGACCGCCTGGCGGACCCACCACACGGCGTAGGAGATGAACTTGACGCCTTGCTCGGGATCGAATTTTCGGACGGCCTTGAGGAGCCCCTCGTTGCCGATCGCCACCAGCTCGCTCAGGTCGAGGCCGTGGCCCTGATACTTCTTGACGTAGGAAATGACGAAGCGGAGGTTCGCCGTCACGAGCCGCTCTGCGGCCTTTTCATCGCCCCGCCTGGCGCGTCGGGCCAGGCGTCGCTCCTCTTCGGTGTCCTGTATCAGCGGGAGCTTCTGAATGTCCTGGAGATATTGATCGAAAGCAGTGGATTGAGAATTTCGGAATACGCCTCTTGACCTGCCTTCGGTCACATGCTGCATGGCGGCCCCTTGTCCGGTGGCATCAGGGGCGCAGTGTAATCGCGTGTGCCGCCGCGGTCAACTGAGCGCACCCCGCACGAACGCGTCGGACAGCGGGATCACCCACCCGTTATCCGCACCGGCCATGCGACCGATGCGCTGTGGCAGAGCGTACGCGACGTGGCCGGCGCGCGCCTTCTTGTCGGCGTGCGTACGCTGCAGAATGGCGTCCGCATCGACGCCCGGCGGCAGCGCCGAGGGCAGCGCCGCGCGGTCCAGCGCGCGACAGATCTCCTCCGTGGTGCCGCACTCGGCGACGGCCGCGAGCTCCGCGAGCTGCGCCTCGAGCGCCATGCCGATCGCCACGGCCTCTCCGTGCAGGAGCGTGTAGCCGCTCTCGGTCTCGAGCGCGTGGCCGAGCGTGTGTCCGAAATTGAGGATCCTGCGCACACCGCTCTCGCGCGCGTCGCGCGCGACGACATCGCTCTTGATCTCGATGCTGCGCGTGATGAGGGCGAGCAGGGCGGCGCCGGCCGGGCCCGTCGCCGCGCCGGGCGAGCCGAGGATCAGCGGGGCGTCGTCGCGCACCCGCGCGAAGTAGGCGGCGTCGGCGATCGCGCCGTGCTTGATCGCCTCCGCGAGACCCGCGGCGAGCTGCCGCGCGGGCAGGGTGGCGAGCACCGTCGGATCCACGAGGGTGGCGGCGGGGGCGTGGAAGGCCCCCACCAAATTCTTTCCCGCCGGCGTGTCCACGCCGGTCTTGCCGCCGATCGCGGCATCGAGCATGGCGAGGAGCGTTGTCGGGATCTGCACGACGGGCACGCCCCGGAGATAGGTCGCGGCCACGAAGCCCGCGAGATCGCCGACGACGCCGCCGCCGAGGGCGATGACGGTGCTGTCGCGGCCGAACCCGCGGTCGAGCAGCGCATCGGTCAGGGCCGCCCACGTCGCGCGCGTCTTGGCGCTCTCGCCCGGCGGGATCGTCAGCACGTCGACGGAGCGCGCGCCCCCGGTCGCCCGGGCGAACGCGGCGACGAGGCGGTCCGCGTACAGGTCGCCGACGGTCTCGTCGGTGATGATCGCGTAGCGATGCGCGGGCGCGGCCGCCTCCACGAGCGCTCCCGCGCGATCGAGCGCGCCCGCGGCGATGGTCAGCCCCGCTACCATGTCGGTTCGGGGACGCCCGCGCTCCGCACGGCCACGCGCGCGAGAACGAAGAGCAGGTCCGACAGCCGATTGAGATAGACGACCACGAGCGGCGGCAGCGCGACCGTGCGCCCGAGCCGCACGACGCGGCGCTCGGCCCGCCGGCAGACGGTCCGCGCCACGTGCAGCGCCGCGGACTTCGGCGTGCCCCCCGGCAGCACGAAGCTCCGCAACGGCTCGAGCGCGCGCTCGGCGTCGTCGATCGCGGCCTCGAGCTCCGCCAGCCGGGCGGCGTCGATGCGGGCCTTGGCCAGCTGCGCGTGCATCGCCTCGCGGTCGGGCGTCGCGAGCAGCGCCCCGAGGCTGAGCAGGTCGCGCTGGATCGGCCCGAGGACGGTGTCGATGCGCGGTAGCGCCTCGACCGCGAGGGCGGCGCCGATCGCGGCGTTCAGCTCATCGACGTCGCCATAGGCCTCGACGCGGGCGTCGTCCTTCCCCACGCGGCCCCCGCCGAACAGCCCCGTCGTCCCGTCGTCCCCGGTCCGCGTGTAGATCCGCGGCGTCATTCGGACTGGCCGAAGAGCGCCATGTTCGAGCTGTGCGCCGGGTTGACCTTGCGGTCCGGGTAGATCCAGTGCACCGCCTGGTTCACGGCGACGGCCGCGTCGCCGAACCCCGTCGCGATCAGCGGCAGCTTGCCCGGATAGGTGACGATGTCGCCGGCTGCGTACACGCCGGGGCGCCCGGCCGACATCGTCGTCGAGACGACGATCGCATCGTCCTCGATCGTGAGCCCCCACGCCGCGAGCGGTCCGACGTCGCTCACGTAGCCGAGCATCGGCAGCACGTCGTCGGCCGGCACCTCACGCGTCGTCTTCCGCTTCGTATCGGTGAGCACGACGCCGGTGAGCCGGTCGCCGCGCCCGTCGTGCGCGATGCCGGCGAGCTCGTGGAACGGCAGGATCTCCGCTCGGCCCGCGGCGGCGGCGGCGTGCAGCGCCCGCACGGTGGCGGCGTGGGCGCGATAGCGGTCGCTGCGGTGGGCGAGCGTGACGAAGCGCGCCCGGGGCGCGAGCTGCATCGCCCAGTCGAAGGCCGAGTCGCCCCCGCCGATGATGACGACGCGCCGGTCGCGGAAGGCCTCGGGGTCGGTGACGGTCTCGTGGATCCCGCGCCCGTACCACGGCTCCGCCGCCGGTTGCGGCAGGCGGCGCGGCGAGAATGCGCCGATCCCCGCGGCGATGATGACGGCCCGCGACGGAAAGCGGTCCGTGTCCGTGACCACGGTCAAGACTCCGCCGTCCTCCTCGACGAGGGAGTGGACGCGCTGGTGGAGATAGACGGGCTGGGCGAACTGCGCCGCCTGCTCCACGAGCGACCGAACCAGATCCTTGGAGAGGACCTTGGGGAAGCCCGCGACATTGAAGATGTACTTCTCCGGGTACAGCGCGGTGAGCTGCCCCCCGAGCTCCGGCAGCGCATCGACGATGCGGGCCGTCGCGCCCCGCATCCCGGCGTAGAACATGGCAAAGAGTCCCGTGGGGCCGCCCCCGATGATCGTGATGTCGCGCGGCTCGTGCGTGCGCAGTGCGTCCATCCGCGAAACATGACGGCGAACAACGCCTACCTCCAGTACGCCGGCGCGTTCCGGCTCGTGCGCAAGATCGCCGTGGGCGGCATGGCGACGGTGTACGAAGCGGAGCAGCTCGGCCCCGAGGGGTTCGCCAAGCGCATCGCGCTCAAGGTGATCCACCCGCAGTACGCGGCGCAGCGCCGGTGGGTGCAGCTGTTCATCGACGAGGCGAAGCTGTCCGCCAACCTGATGCACGGCAACATCGTGCAGATCTATCAGCTGGGGGAGGTGAACGGCGACTTCTTCATCGCCATGGAGTTCATCCAGGGACCCACGCTCCGATCCATCATCGATCACCACTGGGAGACAGGCGAGGCGATCCCCGCGCATCTGGCGGCCTACATCGTCAGCCGCGTCTGCCGCGCGCTCGACTTCGCCCACAACTTCGCGGGACCCGACGGGCGGCGGGTCGACATCGTCCACCGGGACGTCTCGCCCGGCAACGTCATGGCGAGCTGGGATGGCCACATCAAGCTGGCGGACTTCGGCATCGCCCAGGCGCGGACGACGGCCGACCCCGCGCGCGGGAAGCCGATGCTGATGGGGAAGAAGCACTACATGAGCCCCGAGCAGATCCTCGGCCTCCCCGTCGACGCCCGCAGTGACATCTTCTCGACCGGGCTCGTGCTGTACGAGTTGCTCGCCCTCGAGCCGCTGTTCACCGAGGACATCACCCTGCTGGCGATCGACGAGGTCACGGCGCGGCCCCGCCCCGACATCCGCACCCGCCTGCCGGGCATCGATCCGGAGCTCGAGCAGATCATCTCTCAGGCGCTGGCGGCGGACCCCGGGCGGCGGCCGACGGCGGCGGCGATGGGCCACGCGCTGGATCGGTGGTGCGCGGCCCAGCTGCAGCCGGGCTCTCCCGACGTCCTGCAGCGGCACCTCGCGCGGGCTTTTCCGACGACGTTTCAGTCGCAGATCTCCCGCGTCGAGCGCACGTCGTTCTCGAATCTGCGGCGGTCGGCGAAGCGCATCGCGATCCCGCCGGCGGCGGGGCGCGCGCCCCGGTCGATGTGGGCCCGGCTGCTCGGCCGATGAGTCGCGCGACCGCGCCGGGCTGGTTGACTCCGCGGGTCGCGCGGGAGAGTTTAGAGCGCGTCTCCCCTATGCGACGCTCGTGAGCTACATCGTCTACGCGGACGACCACCGGGACATGCGCGAGATGGTCGGCGCCGTCCTGGCGGCCTCGGGTCACGAGGTCGGACTCGTCGAGGATGGAGAGGCCGCGCTGGCCGCCGTGCAGGCGCGCGAGCCCGACCTCCTCATCCTCGACGTCATGATGCCCGGACTCAACGGGTTCGAGGTGTGCCGGACGGTCAAGTCCAATCCGTTTCTCGCCCGTGTTCCCGTCCTCATGCTGACCGCGGAAGCGCAGGTCGAGCGCAAGGTGGATGGCTACGACGCGGGGGCCGACGACTACCTGTCGAAGCCGTTCGATCCGCGCGAGCTGCGCGCGCGGGTGAGCGCGTTGCTGCGGCTCGTCCGGCGCGAGGCGGACCGCAACCCCACGAGCGGGCTCCCGGGGGGGCGGACGATCGAGGACCAGATGCTGCAGCGCGTCCGGCGCCGCACCACCTTTGCGGTGTGCTACGTGGACATCGACCATTTCAAGCCCTTCGCCGATACGTTCGGCTTCGCCGCCGCCGACGCGGTGATCCGGGGATTGGGATCGGCGATGCTCGATGCCGCGGCCGCGGTCGGAGCCCAGGCCGCGCCGGGACCGGGGGCCGACGGCTGCGATGGGGCGGATTTCGTCGGGCACGTCGGTGGCGATGACTTCCTCATCATCAGCTGTCCGGATCGCGCCGAGGCCGTCGTGCGCGAGACGACGCAGCGCTTCCGCGACGTCATCGGTGGCGTCGTCGGGTACGAGGCCGTCGAGCGCGGGGCCTTCGCGGGCGTGGACCGCGACGGCACCGTCCGCTCCTTCCCGATCGCCCGCATGTCCGCCGCCATCGTCACCGTGCGGCCGGAATACTGGGTGTCCATCAGCCATCTCGGCGCGCTGGCGGCCGACGCCAAGCGACGCGCGAAGCGCGAGGGCTCGGGCACGGTCCTCGTCAACGCGATGTAGGCTCATCGCCGTCCGATTCTCCCGCGTCCTCGCCGCGGCCGCGCTGACGGCCGTCGCCGCGACGGGCGCCCGCGGCCAGGACCTCGCGTGCGGGCCCGGACGGACCGAGGTCCGCCGCCTCCGATTCGAGGGGAACCGATCGTTCTCGTACGAGGATCTCGCCAACGCGATCGTCACGACGCCGTCGAGCTGGACCCGGCGCACGCTCGGGCTCTTCGGCACGCGGCGGTGCCTCGACCGCGACGAGTTCGCGCGCGACCGGCTCCGGCTGTTCGTCTTCTATCGGAACCACGGCTTCCCGGACGTCACGGTCGATACCGCCGAGCGGTCGCGCGGCCCCGGCCGCGCCGCCATCATCTTCCGCATCCACGAGGGCCTGCCCACGCGCATCAATGCACTCGAGGTCGGAGGGCTCCACGAGATCGATCCCGCCACGCGGAGCCGCCTGCTCAAGGATCTCCCGATCGCCATCGGGAGCCGCTTCGACAAGTACGCGGTCGATGCGGCCCGGGACACGCTGCGCCTCCGCCTCGAGAACAACGGGTATCCGTTCGCCGATGTCCTCCGCAGCTACGCGACCGACACCGTGCGCCACGTGGCCAGCGTCGAGCTCGACGCCGTGCCGGGCGCGCGCGCCCGCATCGGCCGCGTCGTCGTCCAGGCGACGCCGCGCACGGCGTCCGGGAAGCAGCAGATCGCGGACGGGGTGGTGCGCCGCATCTCCCGGATCGAGCCCGGCGCGCTCTACCGGCTCCGCGATCTGGGGACCGCCCAGCGCAACCTGTACCAGACCCAGGACTACCAGCGCGTCGCCGTCGGCATCCTGGCGGACACCACGGGCGCCGCGCCGCAGGTGACCGCGCTCGGCGGGACCGATACCACGGTCGACATCGGCGAGCGGGTCCTGGAAGGGTACATGCACTCGGCGCGCCTCGGCGCCGGCTGGGGAACGCTCGACTGCTTTCGCACGGAGGCGCAGTACACCGACCGGAATTTCCTGGGCCAGACCGATGAGCTCCAACTCACCGGGCTCCTCACGAAGATCGGTCTCGCGCGCCCGTTCGACTTCGCGCCGGGATTGTGCCCGCAGGCCCGGCAGGACATCTATCGCGACACGCTCAACTACAGTCTCTCGGCCGGTGTCGGGTCCCGCACCCTCTTCGGGCTGCACGTCAATCCGCACCTGACGGTCTACAGCGCCAAGCGGTCCGAGTTCAACGCGTTCGTCCGCTCGACCCCGATCGGCGCCCTGGCCAGTCTGACCAACCGGATCTCACCCACGATCACGCTGACCCCCTCGTACGAGCTCGAATACGGCGCGACGTACGCGCAGGCGGCGTTCTTCTGCGTGGTCTTCAGTCTCTGCTCGCAGGAGGATCAGGCGCGCGCCCAGCAGCAGCGGCGGCTCGCCGTCGTCAGCCTGGCAGCCGCGTGGGACCGTCGCCGCGGGGATCCGGACAACCCGATCGGCGGGACGCTCGCCACGCTCGTGTTCCGGCACGCCTCGCGCGCGATCGGATCCGATCCCGAGCTCGAGTTCGACAAGGTCACCGCCGATGCGGCATGGTACGTGCCGCTCGCGGACTTCGGCGTGATCGCCACCCGCGTGCGCGCCGGTGCCGTCTTCGGCGGGAGCCGCGTCCCGGGGGATACCGGGGCCCGGTTCATCCCTCCGGAAGAGCGCCTGTACGCGGGGGGACCGACGACGGTCCGCGGCTACCCGCAGAACGGACTCGGACCGGTCGCCTATCTCCCCAACGCCGTCACCGTCGACACGGTCGCAGGCGCTCCCTATTTCCAGCCGAACGCGGCGAGCGGGCAGGTCGTGATCCCCGAGGGGGGAAATTCCTCCGTGGTCGCCAACGTCGAGCTCCGGCTGCGCAGCCCCTTCCTCCCGCGCTTGTTGCAATGGACGTTGTTCGATGATGGCGGCCAGGTCTGGACCACTACGAGCCGGGGCGGGATCCAGCTGCCGGTGGGACAGCTCGACTGGACGCCGGGGCTCGGGCTGCGGGTGTTCTCGCCCGTCGGGCCCATCCGGGTCGACGTGGGGTACGATCCGCATAGCCATCTTCGGCCTGGCCCGGTGTATTACAATCCGCCCCTCGCGGGGGGCGTCGCGCCGTTGTACTGCGTCACGCCCGGGACCCTGCCGGGACAGCAGGTGCAGGGGGCGAATACGCCGGCCTGTCCGGCGACGTACGTGCCCACTCCGCAAGCTGGATTTTTCCGCCGGCTCACCCTCAACTTTTCCATCGGTCAGGCGTTCTGAGGGATGTGGGGTGAGGGGTCGCGACGAGGGCGTACCAGGATGGGCCGGCCATGCCGCGCCGGCCATGACGCGCCCGCCATGACGCGCCCGCCATGACGCGCCCGCCATGACGCGCCCGCCATGATACGCCGGCGCACCATCATCGCGCTCAGCGCGGTGGCCGTGCTCGCCCTCGGAGTCCTGATCGGGGGCGGCGCGATCGCGTTCACCCGGACGGAGTTCGGGCGCGCGCGGATCCGCGCGCTCGTGCTCACCGAGCTGCGCCGGGCGATCCACGGGCGGGTCTACATCGGCCGGGTGTCCGGCAACTTCTTCACGACGGTCACGCTCGACTCCCTCGAGATTCGCGACCCGGATGGCTATCTGTTCGTGGCGGCCGGCCGGGTGACGGCGACCTACGACCCGCGCGACATCGTCGCGCGCAAGATCGCGCTCCGCAATGTCGCGATGGAGCATCCCGTCCTGCAGCTGATCCGGCACCGGAACGGGGTCTGGAACCTGAAGCGCCTCTTCCCGCCCAGCCGGCCGCTCGTGCCGCTCGACCGCCTGCCGTCCCCCGTGCGCCAGCTGCCGCGCGAGGCGACCCGCGGCTTCGGCGACTACATCGTCGTCGATACGGTGACGCTGCACGACGGCACGGTCAGCTACAGCATGCCCTGGGATCCCGACGACACCGTGCGACGGGCGCAGCGCGACAGCGAGATCAACGTCGCCCTCCACGACCCCCGGCAGGGCGTGAGCTGGTGGCCGGAGGGGCTCATGCGGACGCTCCGCTGGCAGCACGTCGGCTTCGCGTCGCCGCACGTACGGATCGTCGATCCGGACAGCGCCGGCGTCGCATTTGGGATAACGCACTTCGCCGCCGACGAGTCGGACCCGCCGTTCAAGTTCCGCAACGTCCGGGGCCGGGCGCGTATCGTGGGCGACTCCGCCTTCCTCGACCTGCCGCATCTCGAGCTGCCGGGATCGATCGCGTCCGGCGGCGGCAAGCTCTGGTGGGGACCGTCCCGCCCGCTCAGCGCGTCGCTGCATTTCGTGGTCGATTCGGTCTCTCTCGCGGACATCGCCTGGGTCTATCCGACGCTGCCCGCGTCGGGCGGCGGGCGCGGCGTGTTCGACATGCAGAGCGACCGGAACCCGCACATCACGGCCTATGCGCTCAGCGCGCTCGACATTCGCACGACGGGCTCGCACGTCCACGGCGCTCTGACCTTCGTCGTGGGCCGCCCCACGCTCGCCATCCGCAACGTCGCCGTGCGCGTGGATCCGCTCGACATGGTGTTCATCCGCACGCTGACCGGCAAGCCCTTTCCGGTCGACTGGGCCGGACAGTTCACCGGCTTCGCGCGCGGCCCGGGGGGGCCGTTGCCGCACTTCCGCGTGGACACGACCGATCTGTTCTTCCGCGACGCGCACGTCCCCGGCGCGATCTCCCACGCGGCCGGGTCCGGAGAGCTCAACGTCACCGACCCGAGCGAGACCGTCTTCCACCACTTCCGCCTGACGCTGCATCAGCTCGACCTCCGGACGCCGGAGTTCGTGCTGCCGAAGCTCGGCTCCCTGCGCGGCACCGTCAGCGGGACCGCGACGCTCGATTCGGTGTGGGACAACGTCACGATCCGGGGGGCGGACCTCGTGCATCACGACGGCGACGGAGAGGCCACCCGGCTGCTTGGGGGCGGCCACATCACGCTGGGCAGCCCCGCCACGACGTACGATCTCGATCTCCGGGCCGATCCGCTGTCGTTCAGCACACTCGCGCGCTCGTACCCGCAGCTCTGGCTCCGCGGATCCGTGGCGGGCCCGCTCACCATGCACGGCACGCTCGACGCCCTCAATGTCACGGCGGCACTCACCGGCGACGCGGGAACGCTGCGTGTCCAGGGGCACGCCAACACGCAGGGGCCCCTCTATTCGGCCCGGGGCACGCTCGCGCTCGATGACGCGGACCTGCGCGCGCTGACGGGGCGTGCGGGGGCGCCCACCGGGCCGCTGACGGCGCGGGCGACGCTCGATCTCGAGGGCGATTCCATTGGCGATCTCGCGGGATCGGCCGTGGCCGAGCTCGAGCGGTCGCTCGTCGATGGGTTCCGCGTCGTCGCGGCGCAGGTGACGCTCCGGTTCGTGGGCGGAGAGATGCTCGTCGATTCCCTGGACGCCGACTGGGCGCTGGGGTCGCTGCGCGTCGTCGGCGGCCTGGGGCTCGTGGCGGCCGTCTCCGATACGCTGCGCCTCGCCGCGGCGCTCGATTCGCTCGGCGGGCTGCGCCGCTTTTTGGCCGCCGATTCCAGCCAGCCGGATTCCCTGACGGGCACGCTGCGCGTCGCGGCCACGCTGTCCGGGTCGATCGACTCGCTCGCGGCCGCGGGCAGCATCGTCGGCGGCGACATGCGCGTCGGCGGCGCGCGCGTCCGCAGCGTGGGGGCCTCCTTCGCGCTCGGCGACATCCCCGACGACCCGCAGGGAACGGCGGCTGTCAACCTCGACGGCCTGGCATTGTGGGGCGTCGCGCTGGACCACATCGGCGCGACCGCGCAGCTCGAGGGCGACGGCCGCACGCTCGTGGGGCTCGGTGTCGCGGCTCCGGTCACCGAGGCCGTCACCGGCGGAGCCGGCGCCCACGGCGCCGCGGCGATCGAACGTCGTCCGGCGGCCGGGCGCGACCGTCGTGTCGGTGGACACGTTCGCGCTGTATACCGCGGCCAACACGTGGCATCTCTCCGAGCGACCCGCGCGGCTGCACATCGACACCGCGGGAATCGCGATCGATCCGCTGACGCTGCGGGGATCCGACAGCGGCTGGATCGCCATCCGCGGCACGATCCCCACCGTGGGATCGTCGCTCGTCCACGTGGTCGCCGACAGCATCCCCGTCGCGGACTTCGGGACTTTCGTCGAGTCCCCGACCCGCCTCGCCGGGCTGGCCTCACTCGACTGGACCATGACCGGGCCGCGCTCCGCCCCGATCATGCGCCTCGCGGTCTCGCTCGATCATCCGGCCTTCGGCGACGCCCGGCTCGACGGCATTCGCCTCGCCGGCGCCTACGCCGACCGGAGAGCCGACCTCGACGCGTACGTGCTGCACCGTCGGGACACCACGCTGCGCGCCGGCGTGTCCGTCCCGGTCGATCTGGCGCTCCGGAGCGTCCCCGAGCGGGTGATGGTCAACGGCGCGTTGCGCGGCAACATCCACGCGGACAGCACGGACTTCGGCACGCTGGCCACGCTGTTCCCGAGCCTGGAGGATCCCAAGGGGGTGCTGCGCGCGAACGTCGACATGGCCGGCACGATCCGGCACCCCACGTTCACCGGCGACGTGCACGTCGCCAACGCCGAAGCAGGCATTCCGCAGCTCGGCGTCCGGCTACTCGGGATCACGGCCGACCTGGGGCTCTCGGGCGACAGCCTCGCCATCCGCACGCTGTCGGCATCCACGGTCACGGCCGACCGGCGCGGCCAGGCCGTCGTCGACGGCTGGCTCACCTTCGTCGATCCGAGCGACCCGCATTTCGGGCTGACGCTGCGCGCGTCCGACTTCCACGCGCTGCACGAGCCGCAGCTGGCCGACATCGAGGTGTCGACGACGAGCCCGCTGCGCCTGACCGGCCGCGAGAATGCCTCGCGGCTCACGGGGGCCGTGCGCGTCGATCGCGGGACGATCTACCTCCGCGACGTGCTCCAGAAGCAGGTGATCAACCTCGATGACCCGGACATCTATACGGTCATCGATACCTCGATCGTCGCGAATCAGCACCTGCTTCCGCAGCCGCCCCCCCGCTTCGTGACCGGCCTCCGGCTCGATGGCGTCCAGGTGACGCTGGCGCAGGATGTGTGGCTCAAGTCCTCCGAGGCCACGATCAATCTCTCGAACGTCCGACGAGCCGCTTTACGTGACGACCGCGCCCACGGGGCAGGACTCCGCGCGGGCCCTGGCGCTGACGGGCGTGCTCGTGGCGGCCCGGGGCGACTACCGGCTCAACCTCGGCATCGTCCAGCGCACGTTCCTCGTCGACCAGCCGGGGACCGTACGCTTCTCGGGCGAGCCGGGCTTCAACCCCGCGCTCGACATCACCGCGATCCATACCGTGCGCCAGCCCCAGGTGATCACCGGCGACGTGAAGCCGGATGTCCGGATCCGCGTCGCCCTCGGCGGCACGCTGCAACGGCCGACGGTGGCCCTGTCCAGCGCGGATGCGCCGCGATCGTCATCGCCGACCGACACGTCGCGATTGCAGCAATACAGCCAGTCGGATCTGCTGAGCTACCTGGTCACGGGCCACCCGTCCTACGACGTGACCAGCGGCGGGAACGCGGCCGTCCTGACCTCGGTCGTCCTGCCGACGCTGGGCACCGCGCTCGGCACGCAGTTGTCCGGCGGGCTGTTCGATTACGTGCAGGTGCAGCCGGGTGGGTACTCGCAGATCGGGCCGCAGGCGGGAACGGCCCAGGGCGCGCTCTTCAACACCCTGAGCGGGACGCGCATCGGCGCGGGAAAGCAGATCGGCGCGCGGACCTTCGTGAGCGCCAATGTCGGCGTCTGTCAGCTGGGCGCGCTGAGCGGCGGCGGCGCGGTGACGGGCGGTACCGGGGCGACGCCCGGATTCGCGGACCAGATCGGGATCCGCGTCGAGCATCAACTCACGTCGCGCCTCTCGATCGCCGCCGCGTCCGAGCCCGGCACCAACGCGCTGTACTGCACATCCGCGTATTCGCGGAGCTTCGTCACCACGCCGCGGCAGTGGGGGCTCGACCTCTTCCACACCTGGCAGTTTTGACCGTGACGGGCTCGGCAGCGGCACCGGAGGAGCGCGGACGCCCCCGGCGAGCCCTCCTCGTCGTCAATCCCGCATCGCGACGCGGAGAGCATGCCTCGACGGCCGCGCTGGACGCCTTTCGCGCTGCGGGCGTGGAATGCGATGCGGTCCTCACGCGGAGTCCCGGACACGGGGGCGAGCTCGCCGGCGCGCTGGCCGGGCGCTACGATCTCGTGTTCACGCTGGGTGGCGATGGGACGGCGATGGAGGTCGTCGGGGCGCTCGTCGGCTCCGGTGTCCCCGTCGGGATCCTGCCGGGCGGGACCGGCAACCTGATAGCGCGCGCTCTCGGGATCCCCCTCGACATCCGGCGCGCGGTCCGCGCGCTGCTCGCGGGGCGCGCGGCGCCGATCGACCTGGGGTGCCTGACGACCGACGCGGGAGTGCGACGGCACTTCGCCTTTGCCGCGGGCGCCGGTGCCGATGCCTCGATGGTCGCCAATACCTCCAACGTCTTCAAGCGCCATGCCGGCGTTCTCGCCTACCTCGTGTCGGGCACCGGGGCGATCCTGCGGCGCGACTCCTTTCGCGTCCGGGTGACGGTGGATGCCGAGGTGATCGAGCGGGACGCGACGGCCGTCATGGTGGCGAACGTCGGGCGGGTGCTCGACGGGATGCTGACGCTGGGACCCGGAATCCGGCCAGATGACGGATGGCTGGACTTGTGCGTCTATTCCGGGGGCCGTATGGCGGACGCCCTGCGCGTCGGGCTCAGGTTGGTGCGCGGGGACTTCCGCGCGGATCCGTGCGTCGTCGTTCGCGCGGGCCGGCGGTTCCGAGTGGAAACGATTCCCGCGCGGCCGGTCCAGGCCGATGGGGAGCTGCTGGGCTCGACGCCGTTCGAGGTAACGGTCGTGCCCGGGGCTGCCCGCCTTCTGGCGCCGCCCGCGCACGTCTCGCCGATCGTCTGAAGGTGGTCTCATGGCGTCCGTCCTCATTATCGATGACGAAGCCGCGCTGACCTCCGCGCTCGCCGCATTCTTCGGGCGCACGGGGGGCCACACGGTGTCCGTGGCCCACACGGGGGCCGATGGGCTCCAGCTGTTCCAGCGCATCCGGCCCGACCTCGTGCTGCTCGACATCCGGCTCCCCGATATGACGGGCTACGAGGTCCTCGAGCGGCTCCGTCACGAGCCCGCGGCGGTGGTCATGATGACCGGATTCGGCGAGGTCGCGCTTGCCGTGCAGGCCATGCAGCAGGGGGCCGAGAACTTTCTCACGAAGCCCATCGACCTCGCGCACCTGGGCGCCGTCGCGGAGCGCGCGTTTGACAAGGCCCGGCTCCGCCAGATGAACCGCTACCTCACCTCGCGGCTCGGGCAGGGGCCTGACGCGGCCGACGGCCGGCAGACCTTTCTCGGCTCCTCGGCGCCCATGGTGGAGCTGGCCGCCCAGATCGATATCCTGGCGGCGAGCGACCGGACGACCGTCCTCATCGTCGGCGAGAGCGGATCCGGGAAGGGACGGATCGCGGAGTTGATCCACGCCCGCAGCCCGCGGGCGGACCGACCGCTCGTCGAGGTGAATTGCGCCGCGCTGACGGCGGAGTCGCTCGATGCGGAGCTGTTCGGCGTGGAGCGGGCCGCCGCGGCGGGCGACAACGGAGCGGCCGAGATGCGCACCGGTCTCTTCGAGCTCGCCGCCGGCGGCACGGTGTTCCTCGACGAGGTCGGCGACCTGGCACCCGTCCTCCAGCCCAAGCTCCTCGGCGTGCTCGAGGGAAAGACGTTCCGCCGGGTCGGGGGGACGCGCGAAGTGTCGGCCAACGTCCGCCTCATCGCGGCCACGTGCAAGGACCTCGTCAACGAGGTCACCGCGGGCACGTTTCGGGAGGATCTGTATTACCGGCTGAACGTCATGCCCGTGTATCTTCCTCCGCTGCGGGCCCGGTCGCGGGAGGACCTCATCGAGCTCATCGCGCACGTCCTGGGGGATCTGCATCCAGCACTCGGCGAAGCACCGGCGCAGGTCAGCGACGACGCCCTCGAAGCCCTGTTGCGCTACGCGTGGCCCGGCAACGTCCGGGAGCTGCGCAACGTGCTCGAGCGCGCGATGATCGTGGCCCGGGGACAAGCGCAGATCCTCCTGGCGCACCTGCCGAGCGAGGTGCGCGATGCGGTGGGGGCCGTCGAGAATCCGCACGTGCCGCGGTCGCTCGATGAGATCGAGCGCGCGCACATCGAACGCACGCTGCGCGCGCACTCGGGCAACCGCACGCACGCCGCCCGGGAGCTCCGCATCTCCCGCGCGACGTTGATCAAGAAGATCAAACAGTACGGACACTACGGATCGTGAACGGATCGTGACCCGCCCGCGCGCGTCCCGACGTCCGCCGCCCCACCGCGCGGCCCGGCATGGCTGAGCTGCACGAGCGGGACGCGATGCAGTGCCGCCGGTGCGGCAACGAGGAGCGCGCCTCCGAAGGGTATCCGTGCGCGGGGTGCGGAACGTTCATCTGCATCATCTGCACCTTTCGCGGCCACAGCCTGTGCCTCGACTGCGAGCGCCGGGCGGCGGCCCGCGGCGCGCCCGCACCACCGGCCCCCTCGCCCGCCGATCCGTCGCGGAGACTCTAGCGCCGTGTCGGTGCGGCTGGTGTGCTTCGACATCGACGGCACCATCCTCACGGCGTCGGGCGCGGGCCGGCGCGCGATCCAGGCCGCGCTGCGCGAGGTCTTCGGCGCGACGGGTCCCGCCGACTACTGGTTCGATGGGAAGACCGACCGGCAGATCGTGCGTGACCTCATGCGCGCGGCCGGATTCCGCGATGCGCTCATCGATGCGCGGATGGATGCGCTGCTCGCGCGCTACATCGAGCGGCTCGCGGGCGAGCTGTCCGATCCCGGGCACCGTCCCCGCGTCCACCCCGGGGTCCGCGAGCTGCTGGACGCGCTCGCCGAGCGCGACGACATCGTCCTCGGCCTGCTCACCGGGAACCTCGAGGCCGGAGCCCAGGCGAAGCTGACCGCCGTCGGGATCGATCCCGCGCGATTCGTCGTCGGCGCCTACGGATCCGATCACGAGGATCGCCCGGCGCTGCCGGCGATCGCGATCCGCCGGATGCGCGAAGCGCGCGGGGTCGAGCTGGCGGGCGAGGCGCTGGTGGTGATCGGCGACACGCCGCACGATATCACGTGCGGCCGGGCGGTGGGCGCGCGGGCGATCGGCGTGGCCACCGGGCGCTATTCGGTTCGGGAGCTCGACGGCCATGGGGCGGCCGCGGTCTTCCCGGACCTGTCGGACACCGGGACGGTGCTCGCCCGCATCATCGAGGCGTGACGCGCCATGCGCGAGGTCGAGCTCAAGGCGCTGGTGGGCGATGAGCGCGCGGTTCGCGCCCGCGTCGAGGCCGCGGGTGCGCGCCTCGTCCTCGCGGGCCGCCTCGAGGACCGCCGCTACGATACGGCCGATCGGGCACTCGCCGCGCGAGACGAGGTCATCCGGCTCCGGATTCACCACGCCGGGGACGCCGGCGGCCGGCGGGCGCAGCTCGACTGGAAGGGGCCCACGCGATCGGAGGACGGCTACAAGGTCCGCGAGGAGATCTCGAGCGCGGTGTCGGATCCCGACGCGATCGCCGGGATCCTCGCGGGGCTGGGGCTCGCCGTGACGCGCGAGATCGATCGCGACATCGCCGAGTACACGCTCGTCGGGGCCACGCTCCGCTTCGAGCACTATCCACGCATGGACGTCCTGCTCGAGGTCGAGGGACCCCCCGCGGCCATCGAGCGGGCGATCGCCGCGACCGGCCTGCCCCGCGCCGCATTCACCGAGGAGCGGCTCGCCGATTTCGTGGCGCGCTACGAGGCCCGGACCGGGACGCGGGCGGCGGTGTGCGCGCGCGAGCTCGACGGGGAGATTCCCGACGCACCCCGCGACACCTGATCCACTCCTGCCCGAGCTCACGCTCGGGCTGCGCGCGCTGGGATCCCGGCGCGGGCGGCCGGAGGCGGCCCACGACCGATTCTTCGGCCCGCTGCTCGCGGCGCTCGCCGCCGCGCGCCGGTCGCGCGATGTCGCGGTGCGGCTCGCGGCGCTGGACGCGGCCCACCTGGCGGGAGAAATCGGTGCGGTGCTGCACGCTTTCGCGGCCGAGCGCTTTCCGCGCCGGCTGGCGCACCAGCGCGCGCTGGAGGCGGAGCTCGGGGATCTCGCGGCACCCCTCTTCGGCGCGCTGGGGCGGCTCGGCGTGGCCGCCGAGGCGATCGCACGGGCGCCCGCGGATATCCCGGAGGATGAGCTCCGCCGGCGGTGGAGCGTCTGGACGGAGGCGTGCCGGGGCGCGTTCGTGGCGGCGGACGGCGCGTGGCTCGCCATCGCGTCCGTGCTCACGGCCGCACCCGAGGCCCGAGGGCGGGCGGCGGCGTGGTGGCGGCGCGTGATCCGTCGGGGACGGCCCGCGTGATCGTCGGGATCGGGATCGACGTGGTCGACATCGCGCGCGTCGCGCGCCTCATTGCGCGGCATCCCGAGCGCGCGCTCGCGCGGCTCTTCACCCCGCGCGAGGCGGAGTACTGCCGCCGCCGCGCGCGGAGCGCGCAGCACCTCGCGGCCCGGATCGCCGCCAAGGAGGCGACGTACAAGGCGCTGAGCGCGGCTCCCGGCGCGCGGGCGCGCGGCATCGCATGGACGGACATCGAGATCGTCGCGCGGGCCGGGGCGCCTCCCACGCTGGAGCTGCACGGAGACGCCCGCCGGGCCGCCGAGGCGCTGGGTGTCCGGCGGGCTCTCGTGACGCTGACGCACGGCGACGGGACGGCGGCGGCGGTCGTGGTGCTCGACAGCGAGTAGAGCGGATCGCCGATCGCTATCATTCGCGCGACGATGGCGGCCCACACGAGAGCCGGGACGATCGAGCGCGTCATTGACGCCGGGTGGGACCGCGTCCGCGCGACGGCCGGGTATCTCACCGAGCGCGAGGCCCGGTTCCTCATGACGGCGGCGGCGCTCGCCCCCGCCTCGGGGGGCGTTGTCGAGATCGGCAGCTTCAAGGGACGCTCGACCGTGGGCCTGGCCTATGTCGTCCGGGAGTGCGGGCGCGGGGGCGTCGCCGCGCTCGACCCCCATACGGCACCCGCCAGCACCGATCCCGATCTCGACGGACGGCCGGGATCGTACGACGACTTCATCGCGAATCTCGATCGTGCGGGAGTGCGCGATGTCGTCGAGATCCATCGGGCGTACTCGCACGACGTGGCGCGCTCGTGGTCGCGGCCGATCCGGCTCCTCTGGATCGACGGCGATCACACCTACGAGGGTGCGCTCGCCGACTTCCGGCTGTTCCGCGCGCACCTCGCCCCCGGCGCCATCGTCGCCATGCACGACGTGCTCGGCACATTCGAGGGATCGCTGCGCGTCTTCGCGGACGAAGTCCTGGGCTCCGATGATTTCGGCCCCGTCGGTCTGTGCGGGTCGATCGGCTGGGGGCAGTATCGCCCGGGGCGCGCGGGGTCGCTGTGGCATCGGGGCCGCCGCGCCCTGCTGTCGATCCCGATTCGGCGGCTCATTCCGATCGCGCGGCGGGGGCGCCGCATCCGCGGCGTCAAGGACAAATACGCGTATAAGCTCTGGCGCGCGCTCGCCCCGCACGGCGGCATACCGCCGGAGCGGTTCGCCCGTCTGACCCGCCTGCCGCCCCCATCCGAGAAATCGTGAACCACGTTGGGAACGAAGTTATGAACGAAGTTATGAACGAAGTTATGAACGAAGTTATGAACGAAGTTGTGAACGAAGTTGTGAACGGTTCGTATTGCCGATAGATTCGCTCGGCAATGAACTGGATGCATTCGGTGGCCCGCATGGGTGGGGTGGTACTGGCGTGCGGGGCGGTGGGGGCGGGGGTGGGGGTGGGGGTGGCCGTGGGTCCGCGCTGCGCGCTCGCGCAGGCCGAGCATCCCGAGCAGCGTCTCGCGAGCATCGTCGGCGTCGCGGTCGGGGAGTACGCCAAGGGGGTCGACGCCCAGGGACGCCTGATGGCGCCGGACGAGGTCGACGAGGCCGTCGGCTTCCTGCACGACGCCAAGCCGATCGCGGACCGGCTCTCCGGCGATCGGGCGCCGGCCATGCGCAGCGCTCTCGATAGCCTGCTCGCGGCCTGCACGGCGCATCGAGCGATGCCCGCGGTGACGGCCTTGTATCAGAAATTCGTGCAGGCGATGGGAAGCGCCGGCGCGCTCGAGCTCCCGCCGGGACCGCTCGACCACGAGGCCGGACGGCGGATCTACGCCGAGCGATGCGCCGCGTGCCACGGGGAGAGCGGGGAGGGGGATGGACCGGCCGCGCGAGCGCTGAGCGCCGACCTGCGTCCGCCCGCTTTCGCGGGACCGGTGGGGACGCCGGCCATGCGCCGCGTGAGCCCCGCGCTCATGTACCGCGTGATCGCCGTCGGCGTGCGGAATACCCCGATGCCGGCGTGGGCGGCGACGCTCAGCGCCACGGATCGCTGGAACGTCGTCGCCTACATCATGGGCCTGCGCGCCACGGACGCCCAGGCGCACCAGGGGGAGGGGCTCTTCCTGCAGCGGTGCGCGGCGTGCCACGGCGCCTCCGGCGCCGGGGACGCGCTGTATGCCCGTGACCTCACGGCGATCCCGCCGGAGATCGGACGGCTGGCGTGGCAGGCCGAGCGGACCGATTCGCAGCTCGCGGCCGCGATCACGCGCGGCGTCCCGGGAACCCCCATGCCGGGTGCGCACGATCTCACCGCCGACGAGATCACGAGCCTCGTCGCGTTCATCCGCACGCTCCCGACGCGAGCGCTGCCGGTCAACCCCGCCTCGGCCACGATGTCGGTGACGCCGCCGGCGAATCGCGATAGCGCGGCGCGGGCCGCGGTGCAGATCCTGGCCCTCCTCGACGCCGCCCTGACGGCCGCCCGCGCCGGGCGCATGGCCGACGCCGGCGATCGCGCGTTCGACTCGTACATCGCGTTCGAGCCGCTCGAGACGCCGGCGCGGGCGAAGAATCCCGCGCTCGTGTCCTCAATGGAACGGCACTTCGCCGACTTCAAGGGCGCGGTGAAGGGGAATCAGCTCCCGGCCGCCATGCAGGCGCGCGACGAGATCCAGGTCGGGCTCCCCGCCGTCGTCGAGCTGGCGCAACCGACCGGCAACGGATGGAGCGCCTTCCTCCAATCGTTCCTCATCATCCTGCGCGAGGGCTTCGAGGCGATCCTGGTCGTCGGGGCCGTCGTCGCCTTCCTGATCAAGACCGGGCACCGCGAGCGCCTGCGCGAGATCTGGATCGGTGCCGCGCTCGGGATCATCGCGTCGGTGCTCACGGCGGTCGTCCTGGCCACGGCGTTGCGCGCGATTCCCGCCAGCAGCGAGATCATCGAGGGAGCGACGCTGCTCGTCGCCGTCGCGGTCCTGTTCTCGGTGAGCTACTGGCTGATATCGAAAGTGGAGGCCGCGCATTGGCAGCGGTTCATCCGCGAGCGGGTGAGCGCGGCCCTCGCCCATGGTGGCGGGCGCGCGCTCGGGCTGGTCGCCTTTCTCGCCGTCTATCGCGAGGGGGCGGAAACGGCGCTTTTCTACCAGGCGCTCTTTCACACCGGCGCGGGGGTCGCGCTCCCCCTGTCGCTCGGCATCGTCTTTGGGGCGGCCGCGCTCGCCGTCGTGTTCGTGCTCTTCTACCGCTTCGGCGTCCGCATCCCGCTCCGTCCCTTCTTTACGGTGACCAGCGCGTTCCTGTACCTCATGGCGTTCGTTTTTGCGGGCCAGGGCGTGCGCGAGCTCCAGGAGGGGAACGTGCTGCCGGTGACGCTCGTCCCCGGCGGGCCGCACCTCGATACCCTGGGCATCTATCCGAGCGTCGAGACGCTGGTCGCGCAGATCGTCCTGGTCGGCCTGCTGGTGTTCGCGCTCGCGCGGACCTTCTGGCCTACGTCGAGCGAGCCGCAGCCTCCAGCGGCGCCGTAGGCGCGTCGATCCCGGGCGCGCCGGGGCGCACCGTGCGGCGTGCGGCCATCCAGAGGGCACCCCCGGCCACGAACGCCAGCGCGATCACCTGCGCGAGCGTCAGCCCGCCGAAGAAGCGGTCGTCCTTCGCGCGGAAGAACTCGATCAGGAAGCGCTCGGTCCCGGCCAGCACACAGTACAGGCCAAACAGCCATCCCTCCGCGTGTCCGTGGCGCCGGTGGCGCCAGAGGATGAGGAACATCCCCACTCCCAGCGCGACCTCGAAGAGCTGCGTCGGGTACACCGACAGCACTTCGTCCGGGGGCGTGCCCGCGGGCACCGTCACGTGAAACAGCTGAGTGAGATTCTGCGCCGTCGAGGGCGGCGCCCCGTTGGGGAACGCCACGGCGAACGGCGAATGCCACGGACGACCGTAGTCATCGCCGACCGCCCAGCACCCCGTGCGGCCGATCGCGTACGCGGCCGCGAGCCCCGGCGCGGCAGCGTCGCTGATGCGCGTGAATGGCCAGCCCTTCAGGCGAATGACCAGCGCCGTGGCCAGAATCCCCCCGATCAGTCCCCCCAGAACACGAATCCCGCGCGCTGGAGGAGTGCGTGCGGATCGCCGACCAGGATCGCGTAATAGATCTTCGCGCCGACGAGACCGCCGACGACCGCGGCCAGCAGCGCGTCCGACGTGATGCCCGGGTCGTAGTGCCGCTCGCTCAGGATCTCCGCCGACGTGATCTGCGCGATCAGGAACGCGAGCAGCACCGCGATGCCGAAACCGGTGAACTGCAGCGGGCCGACCTGGTACGCGAAGGGATGCTGAATGATGGGATTCATGTGGCGACGAGCCCCGGCATCGGTTGACTGGCGAAGGCGTTTACGTCGAGGCCCGAGCGGGTGCCGCGCTCGAAATGGAAAAGCCCGGCCCGCGCGATCATGGCGGCATTGTCCGTGGCGAGCCGCGGCGGAGGAGCGAAGACCCGCGCCCCGAGGGGCGCCAACCGAGCGCGCATCGCCGCCACGAGGGCGCGATTGCCGGCGACGCCGCCGCCCAGGACGACACGCGTCCGAGCGAAGGCCTCGACGGCGCGCGCGGTCTTCTCGACGAGCGCTCCGATGACCGCGTCCTGGAACCCGCGTGCGATGTCCGCCGCGGCCATCGCGGCGGCCGGCGCCGTGGCCGGCGTGCACGCGGCGTCCTCGACCGCCTGTCGCACCGCCGTCTTGAGCCCGCTGAAGGACATGTCGTAATAATCCGCGTCGCCCGGCCGCTGTCCGGGACGGAGCATCGGGCGTGTGAACGGGCTGCGCGCCGGATCGCCGCGCTCCGCGAGCTGCTCGACGCGGCGGCCGCCCGGGTACGGCAAACCGAGCGTTTTCGCGACCTTGTCGAATGCCTCGCCCGCGGCGTCGTCGCGCGTCTGGCCCAGCAGCCGATAGGTCCCCCAGGCGGCGACGTCCAGGATCATCGTGTGCCCGCCCGACACGAGCAGTGCCGTGAAGGGAGGCGTCGCCTCCGGCTCGGCGAGCGACGTGCCGAAGAGATGGCCCTCCATGTGGTGGACGGCGATGAGGGGACGCCCGAGCGCGAACGCGAATGCGGCGGCGTAGCTGACGCCGACGAGGAGAGCGCCGACGAGCCCCGGCGCCGTCGTCACGGCGATCGCGTCGAGATCCGGGGCGGCGATCCCCGCATCGGCCAGGGCCCGCCGGACGACCGGGACGATGTGCGCCAGGTGTGTGCGCGAGGCGATCTCGGGCACCACGCCGCCGAACACGGCGTGGCGGTCCTGCGACAGGATGATGAGCGAGCGCACGGTGGCGCGGTCTCCCGCGCCCTCCAGGACGGCGGCGGACGTCTCATCGCACGACGTCTCGATCCCCAGAATGCGCGTCATCGCGGGTGGCGGGTCATCGCGGGTGGCGGGTCATCGCGGGTGGCGGGTCATCGCGGGTGGCGGGTCACCGATGGATGAACAGCCAGAGGGCGACCGCGAGAAACACGGCGACCGCCTTGTATCCCAGGCGCTCGGTGAACGCGGCGATGATGTGCCGGCGCCAGAGGGACGTCCGGCTGCGCGCGTCCATCAGTTCGTCCCGCGACCACCGGGCTCCGCGAGGAGCTGCGCGATGAGCGCCTCGTTGCCCGGGGAGGCCCAGTCCTCCATGCCCGCCACCTTCTTGCGGATCACGCCGTCGCGCGCGATCACGAAGGTCTCGGGGACTCCCGTCGTCTGGTACGCCTGTTCGATCCGCCCCGAGCCGTCGTGCACCACCTCGAACGTCAATCCGTATTGGCGAACGAAGGCGCGGATGTCGTCGTCGTGCCCATCGTCGTCGACGCTGACGGCCACGACGCGCAGCCCGCGGGAGCCATAGGCCCGGTACAGCGCCTCCAGCGACGGCATCTCGGTGCGGCAGGGATCGCACCAGGTCGCCCAGATGTTCAGCACGACAACGTCTCCGCGATGGCGGGCGAGGGCGACGGTGGGGACGCCGCCGCTCCGCGCCCCAGCGACCGGCTGGGCGCGAAAGTCGGGGGCGCGCGCGCCGACGACGACCGGGGTGATGTCGCGCGAGAAGAACTTATCGACGGCGACAAACGCCGCGGCGAAAGCCGCGATGATGCCGCCAACGACAGCCAGCTGCTGGCGGGCCGTCACGTGGGCGCCCGGCAGAGGGAGCGGAGGCAGGCGATCTCCGCGCGGGGGTCGCGGGCGGCGAAGACCGCATTGCCCGCGACGAAGGTGTCCGCGCCGGCCTCCCAGCACGGCCCGATGGTGGCGCGACCGACGCCGCCATCCACCTCGAGCGCGGCCGGGCTCGCGATCCCGTCGAGCAGCTCCCGGCCGCGGCGCACCTTGTCGAGCGCGTGCGGAATGAACTCCTGTCCCCCGAATCCCGGGTTGACCGACATGATCAGCAGCAGGTCGAGATCGGCCGCGACGTCGGTGATGCACTCGATCGGCGTGTCGGGGTTGACGGCGACACCGGCGATGCAGCCGAGGCGCTTGATGCGCTCGACCTGGCGGTGCACGTGGGGCGCGGCCTCGATGTGGATCGTCAGGCCCGTCGCGCCGGCGTCGGCGAAGGAGTCGAAATAGTGCTCGGGCTCGCGCACCATCAGGTGGACGTCGAGCGGGAGCGGCGTCAACGCCCGGACCGTCTCGATCATCTTCGCGCCAAACGTCAGATTGGGCACGAACCGTCCGTCCATTACATCGAGATGGATCCCGTCGGCGCCGTCGCACAGCGCGATCGTGTTCGCGAGGTGTCCCCAGTCGGCCGTCAGGAGCGACGGGAGGATGCGCGGCCTCATCGATCCGGCCCCGCCGCGGTCGTGTCCCCCCCGCTGGCCGACGCCCGCGCGGACGCCGCGTCCGGTCCCGCACTGACGACGAGGTCCACGGCCGACGGAAGGATCATCGCCGTCCCCGCCGGCGGCGACGTGGCGAGAACGGATCCCCGGGGCAGCGCGCTCTGTCGCGCGGTCACCGTGCTCACGTCGAGGCCGACGCTGGCCAGCGTCGATTCCGCCTCGGTGCGGAACAGCCCGACGACCTTCGGGATCGTCGCACGGCGCTGGCCGGCGCTCACATCGAGGATGACGCCCGAGCCCTTCGGCTCCGATGCGCCGGCGGCGGGCGACTGCGCGAGAACGGTCGATCGGGGCGCACTCACGTTGTACCGTGACTCGCCGCGCGCGGCCCGGAATCCCGCCGTCTTGAGCTGGGTCACGGCCTGATCGTACGTCAATCCGAGGACGTTGGGAACGGCCGCGATGACGAGCGCGGTGCCGGGCGGAAACAGGAAGCAGTACACCACGACCCAGGCCAATCCGAATCCGCCCACGGCGGCCAATCCATAGGGGAGGAAGCGGCCGCCCGGCGCTTCGGCCGCCGCGCCCGTCACACGCTCGCCCGCCGGAGTCGAGCGGCAAACGCGCCGTCGGCACCGTGGCGCTGCGGGAGGACGCGGAGCCGCCCGGCGTCGAGCACGGACGCCGGCACGACTCCCTCCGCCGGCGGCTCGAGCACCCAACCCGGCTGCTCGGCGAGAAAGGCCTCGACCTGGGCATCGTTCTCCTCGGGCTCGAGCGAGCACGTGCTGTAGATGAGCAGCCCGCCGGGGCGGACCACCTGCGCGGCGGCGCGGAGCAGCGCGTGCTGCTGGGCGGCGGCGGCGGCGATGTCGGACGGCTTGAGGCGCCAGCGCGCGTCAGGATGCCGGCGAAACGTGCCGGTCCCGCTGCACGGGACATCGAGCAGCACGACGTCGACGGGCCGGATCGCCGGCGCGAGCCCATCGGCCACGATCGCAACGATGTTGCGCGCCTCCACGCGATGCAGCGTCTCGACCAGCCGCCGCTGGCGCGGCAGCGAGCGGTCGGCCGCGACGATGGTCGACGCGCTCCGCGCGAGCTCGAGCGTCTTCCCGCCGGGGGCCGCGCAGAGGTCGGCCGTGAGCGCCCCCGCCGCGGGGCAGGCGTATTGCGTCACGAGCGTCGCGGCCGGGTCCTGCACGAACAGGAGCCCCTGCCGAAAGGCGCCGAGGTCGCCGAGCGCCGAGGTCGCGCCGATCGCGATGCTGTCCCGCACGAGCGGCACATCGCTCACGCGCACCCCCGCGGACTCGAGCGTGGCCTCGAGCTGCTCGCGCACGATGCCGTAGGGCCGCACGACGATGGGCGGCTCGGCATTGTTCGCGGCCAGGAGCTGCTCCGTCTCCTCGGCCCCCCAGCGCGCCACCCAGCGGGCCACCAGCCAGCGCGGGTGGGAATACGCGAGGGCCAGGGCGTCGAGCGGGTCGGAGGGGGTCGGCGGCGTGAGCCGGTCGCGCTCGCGGTCGATGCGGCGGAGCACCGCGTTGGCGAGCCGGCTCGCGCCGATCCCGTGCCGGCGCTTCGTCAGCTCCACCGTCTGGGCGATGGCCGCGTAGGCGGGCACGCTGCCCATGTACAGCAGCTGGTCCGCGCCCAGCCGCAGGAGGTCCGTGACGTTGGCGTCCAGTCGCGCGAATCCGCCGCGGATGCGCGGAAAGAGGATGGCGTCGATCTGCGCGCGCCGGCGGAGCATCCCGTACACGAGCTCCTGCGTCCAGCGGCGGTCGCGGGCGTCGAGACGGGCGGCGCGCCGCTCGAAGGCGCTGTCGAGGAGCTCGCCGCCCCGCAGATCGGCGCACACCGAGGCCGCCGCGACGCGCGACTCCGTCACGCCACCGACCGGATGCGGCGGAGCGTCCAGCGATCCCGCGGGCGCGAGAGGATCCGTCATCCGAGTCGCCCGGCGCGCGAGGGGGGGAAGGGGGGGAAGGGCGGGGCGGGCGAGGAGGATGGGGAAGAGGGAACGGCGACTTCGCGCCGCGGCATGCGACCCGCCAGATGCGCGAGGTGCCCCGCCTCGACGGCGGCGCGCATCGCCGCGGCCATGCGCACGGGGTCGGCCGCCGCCGCAATGCCCGTGTTCATCAGCACGCCATCGACGCCCTGCTCCATCGTGATGCACGCATCCGAGGCCGTGCCGACGCCGGCATCCACGATGACGGGGACGGAGAGCCGCGCCTTGATCGTCCGGATCGCGAACGGATTGAGCAGTCCGAGGCCGGAGCCGATCGGAGCGGCGAGGGGCATGACGGCGGCGGCGCCGGCATCCTCGAGGCGCAGCGCCGTCACGAGATCATCATTGGTGTATGCGAGGACGTGGAAGCCGTCGGCCACGAGCTCGCGCGTCGCGGCGACCACTCCGACCGGATCCGGGAGCAGCGTCGCCTCATCGGCCATGACCTCGAGCTTCACCCAGTCGTTGAAGCCCGCGGCGCGGCCGAGCCGCGCGTACCGGACCGCGTCCTCCACCGTGTAGCAGCCGGCCGTGTTGGCGAGCAGCCAGTGCACCGCGGGGTCGAGGTGCGCGAGGATGCCGTCCTCGCGCGACCGGTCGAGGCTCACGCGCCGCACGGCCACCGTGACGACCTCCGCCCCCGATGCCTCGATCGCCGCGCGCATGATGCTCGGCGAGGCGTACTTCCCGGTGCCGATCATGAGGCGGGAGCGCAGGGCCCGCCCGGCGATGACGAGCGGCGCATTGACGGCGGCCAGCATCTCCGGCGTCGCGAGGGTCGCCACAGCTACCCCCCGCCCACGAATTGGACGACCTCGACAACGTCTCCCGCCTCGAGGGACCGGAGCGAGAGCCCGGCGCGGTCGCGCACGATCTCGCGATTGTGTTCCACCACCACGGTGCGGGGATCGATCCGCAGCTCGCGCAGGAGATCGTCCATCGTGCTCCCGCGCCGGACGGCGCGCGGCTCACCGTTGACCGTGAGGTCCACCGATCCGGCCGCGATCGCCGGCGTCGCCGGCGGTCGCGTCGTCACCCGCGTCATAGGCGGAAAGGTAACTTGTGGCCGCCCGAGCGGCATCGACGTGAGCCCAGATTCCGCGGATGGCGGCGATGCCGGTGACGCCCGCCGCGCGGAGTGCGGCGACGTGCTCCGGCCGCACGCCGCCGATCCCGACGATCGGCAGCGCCGCGGCCGCCGCGGCCGCCGCGACCGCGCGCACGAGCGCGGCCCCGCCCGGCGTCTCCTCCGGATGCGACGGCGTCGGCCACAGATGTCCGAGGACCACCCATGCGGCCCCGTCCGCGCCGGCGCGCTGCGCCTCCTCGCTCGTGTGGACGCTGACGCCGGCGCGCAGCGGACGGCGCGCGGCGCGCGCGGCGGCGGCCGCGTCGGCGACGCGGAGCCCGCGGGCGGGCAGTTGCACCGCGCGCGCGCCGGCCGCCAGCGCGACGTCGACGCGCTCGTTCACGACGAGCCACGCTCCCGTCGCGTCCTGCTCCGGCGCGAGCGCCACGGCCAGCGCGTACAGCATCCGCGGGGTCACGGCGTCGATCGCGGTATCGCCACCCGCGGGCTCGGCCCGAAGGTGGAGCGCCCCGCGGGGCCCGAGCGCCCGCATCACGGCGCGCGCGGTCGGCAGGAAGTCCGCCCGCAGGAGGATCGCGCGCGTCGTCACGGCGTGGACGACGGGAATCCCCGCCGCGTCCGGCGCCTTCACGCCGCCCTCACGCCGCGGTCACGTCGCGGTCACGTCGCGTTCACGCGACGGCGCCCGCGCTCACGCGAGCCGGTCGCCCACGGCCACGCCCCGCCCGCGCGCCCAGGCATCGGCCGACATCCGCGGCCGCCCGGCCGGTTGGACCTGGGCGATGCGCACTGCGCCCGTGCCGCACGCGACCACGAGGCCATCCTCGGCGATGGCGATCACCGCACCCGGTGCGCCAGCGTGCGCGCCGGACGCGCTCTGCGCCTCGAAGCATTTCACCTCCGTCCCCCGGGCGGCGGTGAACGCCCCCGGCTTGGGATCGTAGGCCCGGATGCCGCGCGCGACCGCCTCGGCCGATTCGGTCCAGGCGATCCGCGTCTGGGCCCGGTCGATCTTGGGCGCATAGGAGGCGGCGGCGTCGTCCTGGGGGCGCTCGACCGTGGCGCCGACCTCGACGAGCGTGAGCGCCTCGACCAACGCCTGGGCACCCAGCTCGGAGAGGCGGAGCTGCAGCTCGCCGCCCGTCTCATCGGGCGCGATGGGAATCGGACGCTGCAACAGGATCGGTCCCGCATCCAGCGCCGGGATCAGGCGGATCACGGTCACGCCCGTCTGGGTCAGCCCCAGGCGAATCGCCGCCGGGATGGGCGCCGCGCCGCGGAGAGCGGGGAGGAGGGACGCGTGCACGTTGAACGTGCCGCGCGCCGGCGCATTGATGATCGAGCGGGGGAGGATGTGACCGTACGCGACGACGGCGGAGACATTGGGGCGCATGTCCGCCACCTCGCGCAGCACGGCCGGCGCGCGCGGATCCTCGGGCTGCAGGACGCGCAGCCCCTCGGCCCGAGCCGCGGTCTTGACCGGCGGGGGCACGAGGCGCGTGCGCGAGCGCCCCTGGGGCCTATCGGGTTGGGTGACGACGCCCAGGACGTTCGAACCCCTCCCCGAGCAGCGCGCCCAGGGCGGGGACGGCGAACTCCGGGGTGCCCCAGAACAGCACGCGCACGCGCGCGACCCGGAGGGCTACAGCTCGTCGTGCGCCGCGGGCTCGAGCACCGCCGCGGGCGGGGCGTCGGGTCGGAGCGGCACGAGGGTGCGGCGCAGGTCGGGATAGTGGACCCTTTCCTCGTCCCAGCGGGCGAGCGCCGCGCGGCGCTTGAACAGGCTCAAATGGTCGAGGAACAGTCGTCCGTGCAGATGGTCGATCTCGTGCTGGAGGCACCGGGCCAGGAGATCCGTAGCCGGAACCTCGAATGGCACGCCGTCGCGATCGAGGGCCCGCACGACGACCGCCGCCGCGCGCTCGACCTCCCCGTAGATCTCCGGGATCGAGAGACAGCCCTCCTCGCCGCGCATCTTTCCCTCGCGCGCGACGATCTCGGGGTTGACGAGAGCGATCGGCCGGCGCTCCTCGCGGGTCTTGCCGACGTTGACCACGGTCACGCGCTCCGAGCGGCCGACCTGGGGCGCGGCGAGCCCGATGCCGTGCGCGGCCCGCATCGTCTCGAACATGTCGTCGATGAGCGCGCGGATGTCGTCGGTGACGGCGCCGACGGGTACGGTCTCCTGCCGGAGGATCGGCGAGCCGAGGACGTGGATGTCGAGGAGGCTCATCCCGGCCGTGGGCTCAGGTCGCCGCGCTCGACGAGGTGATGGACTTCGTCGGCTCGGTCGTGTCGGAGGCGATGCGCGTGATGCGCCCGCGCTCGACGACGACGCGCGCGTCGCCCGACTTGAGCGTCACGCGGTCCTCCATCGTGGTGGTGCCGTCGGCGCCGAGGGTGCGGATGTGGACGATCTCGCCGACGAGTCCCCCGGCGGTGACCACCTCGTCGCCCTTCTTCATGGCGAGGAGGGCGCGGTCGTGCTTCTTGCGCTGCTGCTGCTGCGGCCGGATCAGGACGAAGTAGAAGATCGCGAAGATGGCCGCGAACATGAACAGCTGGCTGGACACCAGATTACTCATCGCCGGTCACGACTCGGGAATCGGGGGGGAGGGAGGATGCGGGAGGGGGCGCCTCGGGAAGGGGCTGGCCGCTCCGGATCGCCTCGCGCGAGCGGCGGGCCAGCGCTGTCAGGAAATGTACATTGTGCAGCGAGAGAAGGCGGGGCCCCAGCATCTCGTCGGCGGCGAAGAGATGGCGCAGATACGCGCGCGAGAACCGCGTGCACGTCGAGCAGTCGCAGCGCTCGTCGAGGGGCCGCGCATCGGCGCGCCCGGCGGCGCCCCGGACGTTCACGCGACCGGCGCTGGTGAACGCCGTTCCGTTGCGCCCCATCCGCGTCGGCGCCACGCAATCGAAGAGGTCGACCCCGCGCTCGATGGCGGCCACCAGATCCTCCGGATAGCCGACCCCCATGAGGTAGCGCGGCCGGTCGCGCGGCAGCTCGGCCTCTACTACACACAGTGTGTCGTACATCGCGGCCTTGGGCTCGCCGACCGAGAGGCCTCCGATGCCGTATCCGGGCCAGTCGTCCATCGCGGTGACGGTGCGCGCCGTCGTGCGCCGCAGCTCGGCGTCGGTCCCACCCTGCAACACGGGATACAGCGCCTGCGCCGGTCCGGTCCCGTCCGCGCCCAGTAGCGCGAGCGCCGAGCGCGAGCGCGCGAGCCACCGAATGCTCCGCTCCGCCGCATCACGCGCGGCGGCGCGATCCGCTCCGCCGGGGAGGACGTGGTCGAGCTGCATGATGATGTCCGCCCCGAGATTGCGCTCGATGCGCATCACCGATTCGGGCGTGAAGCGGTGGCGCGAGCCGTCGATGTGGCTGCGGAATTCCACCCCCTCCTCGTCCACCGTGCGGAGCGCGGCCAGCGAGAAGACCTGGAAGCCGCCCGAGTCCGTGAGGATCGGCCCGTCCCAGCCCATGAATCGGTGCAGGCCTCCCAGCTCGCGCACGAGCGCGTCGCCCGGACGGAGATAGAGGTGGTACGCGTTGGCGAGCAGCATCTGCGTCCCCGCCGCGCGGAGCTCCGCCGGGTCGAGCGCCTTGACCGTGCCGAGCGTGCCCACGGGCATGAAGGCGGGCGTCCGGACGGGGCCGTGCGGGGTCCGGAGGACGCCCGCGCGCGCCGCACCCGCCGTGGCCTCGACGGTAAAGGAGAAATCAGACAACGGCCATCGCATCGCCGTAGGAGAAGAAGCGATATCCCCCGGCGATGGCCTCGCGGTACGCGCGCATCGTGAGATCGTATCCCGCGAACGCCGCGACGAGCATGAGCAGCGTCGAGCGCGGTAGGTGGAAGTTGGTGATGAGCCGGTCGACGACGCGCCAGGCGTAGTGCGGGCGGATGAACAGGCGCGTCTCGCCCTCCCCCGCGGCGACGGTGCCGTCGCTGCGGCCGGCGGATTCGAGCGTGCGGGCCGTCGTCGTGCCGAGCGCCCAGACGCGTGCGCCGCGCGCGCGCGCGGCCGCGATCGCGTCCGCCGCGGCGGCCGGCACGCGATACCACTCCTCGTGCAGCACGTGCTCGGCGGGGTCCGCGACCTCGACCGGCTTGAACGTCCCCGCCCCGACGTGGAGCAGGATGTCGGCGCGGTGAATGCCCGCCGCGGCGAGCCGGTCGAGCAGCTCCGGCGTGACGTGTAGTCCGGCCGTCGGTGCCGCGGCCGAGCCGGCCTCGCGCGCGTAGACCGTCTGGTACTGCTCGGCGTCGGCGGGCGTGTCGGGCCGCGCGATGTAGGGCGGAAGAGGCACGTGGCCGAATCGCTCGATCGCGGCATTGATCGGCAGCGGCGACTCGAGGCGGACGATGCGCGTGCGCCGCTCGGTCACCGATTCGATGGTCACGGTCAGCTCGGGCGCGATCGTGACCACGCGGCCCGCCCGCAGCTTGCCGCCGGGTCGGGCGAGCGCCTCGTAGCGCGCGCCGCCCAGCGCCTTGAGCAGGAGCACCTCGGCCGGCCGGCCCGAGCCGACGCGCGTGCCGAGCAGACGGGCGCGGACGACGCGCGTCGTGTTGAGCACGAGGAGGTCGCCGGAGGGGATGATCGCGGGCAGGTCGCGGAATCGCCGGTGGGAGATGGCGCCCGAGGCCCGGTCGACGAGCATGAGCCGTGCGGCATCGCGCGGCGCGACCGGATCGCGGGCGATCCGATCGGCCGGGAGCGCGAAGTCGTAATCGGCCGTGCGGCTGCCCGGTGCGGCCGCGGGCTCCGCCTGCGTCAGAAGAGCTCGGGCTGCTGCGCGGCCCCCGGCGGATCGTAGCCGAAGTGGCGGTACGCCTGCGCCGTCGCCAGCCGCCCGCGCGGGGTGCGGTGCAGGAAGCCGTTCTGGACCAGGAACGGCTCGTAGACCTCCTCGATGGTGCCGCCGTCCTCGCCGACCGCGGCGGCGATCGTCCCGATCCCGACGGGCCCGCCCTCGAATTTCTCGATGATCGTCCGCAGGATGCGCGCGTCCATGTCGTCGAGCCCGTGCGTGTCGACGTTGAGCATGAGCAGCGCGCGCTCGGCGACCTCGCGCGTGATGATCCCGTCGGCCTTCACCTGGGCGAAGTCGCGCACGCGCCGGAGCAGGCGGTTGGCGACGCGCGGAGTGCCGCGCGAGCGGCGCGCGATCTCCGATGTCCCGGTGGCGTCGATCGCGACCTTGAGCACTTCCGCCGTCCGCCGGACGATCGTCTCGAGATCCTCGGCCGGGTAATAGTTCAGCCGCTGCTCGATCCCGAAGCGCGCGCGCAGCGGCGGGGTCAGCAGACCGAGTCGCGTCGTCGCGCCGATGAGCGTGAAGCGCTCGATCGGCATCGTGATGGTCTGCGCCTTGGGCCCGTCCGAGAGCCGGATCTCGATCTTGAAATCCTCCATCGCGGGGTAGAGGAACTCCTCGATGATGGGGCGGAGCCGGTGGATCTCATCGATGAACAGGACGTCTCCCTCGCGCAGGTTGGTCAGCGTGCCGACGAGATCGCCCGGCTTCTCGAGCGACGGCCCCGATTTCGTATGGATGTTGACGCCGACCTCGCGCGCGATCAGCTCGGCGAGCGTCGTCTTGCCGAGCCCGGGCGGGCCGAAGAAGAGCGTATGATCGAGCGGCTCGTGCCGGCGCAACGCGGCGTCGATGTAGATCCGGAGGCTGTCCTTGACCTTGGGCTGGCCGATGAATTCGGCCAACCGCTGCGGACGGAGCGAGAGCTCGACGGGCCCCTCCTCCGGCAGCTCGGCGGGCGTCGTGATCTCGCTCCGGACGGTTGCGCTCTCGTGGATGGCCATCGAGCCCAATATACACCGAAAGGACGCCCAGCTTCGAGCCGCTCGGGTCCGGCGCGTCAGCGCTTCTGCTGCGGGCCGCCGAGAACCGCGAAGGCGGCGCGGATCAGCTCCGAGGCGGAATCTGCTGTCGCCCCGCGGGTCACCGCGCCAGCCACGGCGCGCTCCGCGTCCGGCCGGCCGAATCCCAGCTGGACGAGTCCCCGCACGGCACTGTCGACGACGGTGCCCTGTCCCGGGACGCCGGTGGCCGAGCTGGGCGCGCCCTCGTGGAGCTCATCGAGCTTGTCCGCGAGATCGAGAATGAGCCCCTCGGCCTTTTTCGGTCCCATGCGCGGCACCCGCCGCAGCGTCGCGACATCCTTCTCACGGATGGCGCGGACGACGCGGTCGGCGGTCAGGCTCGACAGGAGATTAAGGGCGAGCGCGGGGCCGATGCCGCGCGCGGCCAGGATCGTCCGGAACACCTGCCGCTCGAACGGCGTCGCGAAGCCGAAGAGCTGCCACGCGTCCTCGCGCACGACGACGTGGGTGTGCAGCACGACCTCGGAGCCGATCGTCGGCAGCGACTCGAATACGTTGAGCGGAATCGCGATCTCGTAGGCGACGCCGCCCGAGGTGAGCACTTCGGCGCGGTCCACATCGCGTGCGACGAGGCGCCCGGCGATGCGCGCGATCACGCCGGGCGACCGGTCGCCGGCGCCCCGCGCCCCGTCAGCGGCGGGAACAGGCAGTAGGCGAGCGCCGCCGCGACGCCGTCGGCCGCATCACTCGGGTGGGGCGCCGCCCGGAGGCGCAGCAGGCGCATCAACATGTACTGCACCTGCTCCTTCGTCGCACCGCCGCGCCCGACCACCGCCTTCTTGATCGTCGCCGGCGCGTACTCCTGGACCCGGAGGCCGCCCCGCTCGCCCGCCAGCAGGATGACGCCGCGCACGTGGCCCAGCACGATGGTCGTCCGGACGTTGCGGCCGTAGAAGATGTCCTCGACGACGAGGACGTCCGGGCGATGCCGGGCGATGAGCGCGTCGACGCCGTCGTAGATCTCGCGCAGCCGCGCGCCCAGCGTATCGCGCGCGTTCGTGCGGATCACGCCGCACTCGACCAGCGACGCCGGTCCGGATCTCCCGCCATCGGACCGGCGCACGACGCCGTATCCCGTGGTGCCCGTTCCGGGGTCGATCCCCAGGACCTGCACGGCCGGCCTCAGGCCCGGGCCATGTCGGCCACGTCCATGTCGAAATTCGCTTCGACCTTCTGGACGTCGTCGAGGTCCTCGAGCTCCTCGAGGAGCTTGACCAGCTGCTCGGCGGGCTTCCCCTCGACGCGGACCGTCGTGCGCGGGAGCCACGCGACTTCGCCGCCCGTGACGCGCATCCCGCGCTCCTCGAGCGCGGCGCGCACGGCGGCGACGGCCGACGCGTCCGTCGTGACGATGTACTGGTCGTCCTCGCGGCGCAGATCCTCGGCGCCGGCATCGAGTGCGGCCTCGAGCGTCGCGTCGGCATCGCCGCCGCCCGGCTCCGCCGCGAGGTAGATCTGGCCCTTGCGGTCGAACATCCAGGCGACGGAATTCGTGGCGCCCAGGTGGCCGCCGCCGCGCGAGAGCTTGTGGCGAATCTCGGCGACCGTGCGCGTGGCGTTGTCGGTGAGAGCCTGGATCATGAGGGCGACGCCGCCCGGTCCGTACCCTTCGTACATCACATCGACGTATTCGACGCCTGCCAGCTCACCGGTGCCCTTCTTGATGGCGCGCTCGATGTTCTCCTTGGGCATCGACGCCGCGCGCGCCGTCTCGATCGCGGAGCGCAGTCGCGGATTCCCGGCGGGATCGCCGCCCCCCTGCTTGGCCGCGACGGTGATCTCGCGGATCAGCTTCGTGAAGGCCGCGCCGCGCTTCGCATCGGCCGCGGCCTTGTAGTGCTTGATCTGCTTCCATTTGCTGTGGCCGGCCATGCCCGAATACTACAGAAAGGAGAGGGGAGAAAGTAGAGAGTGGATACGGGCGTGGGCGGGGTCAGCCGATCGAGCGCACGAACGCGTCGAGCTCCGCGCGCGAGCGGGCATCGAGCGCGCGGGCGACGGCGTCGACGAGCGCGCCACAGGCGGTGGTGAGCGCCGCGCGGTCGTCGCCGGTCGTCGCCTGGGCGACGCGCAGGAAGGCGCCCCGCGTGGCCGGAGGCAGGGCGAGGGTCGCCATCCAGCGCCGGGCGGCGGTCGCCCGCGCGGACCGGACACGGAGCGGGAGCGCGGCGGACGCGGGTACCGCGCCCGCGGCGAGGCGGAAGGCCACGAGCGCGGCGAGGATGGGCTCACGGTCGCTCCCCACCTGAGCGCGCGCGGCGCGGGCCGCGAGCGCCGGAAGGCGGAACGCCGGCGCGACCATTCCGTAGGGGGGCGCGGTCCCGAACACCTACACGAATGTAGAGACCAACGGTACATTGCGCACGACATGTCTTCCGCCGCCGCGAGGGGGCGATTCGCCCCGGCCGCCACCGCGCCCGGGTCTCCCGGCGCGGCCGCCGCGCGCAAGGCGATCCTGTGGGTGGACGACGAGGCCGAGCTCCTCGAATCCCACTGCATCTTCCTCCGCGAGAGCGGCTACGACGTCGAGTGCGCGAACAACGCCGACGACGCGGCCGAGCTGCTGCGGCGGCGTCCCTTCGACGTGATCCTGCTCGACGAGCAGATGCCCGGCAAGCGCGGCCTGGAGGCCTACCGCGAGTTCCGCGAGCTCGAGCCGAACCTCCCCGTCGTGATGGTGACCAAGAGCGAGGAGGACGCGACGCTCACCGAGGCGATCGGCGCCAACATCCGCGACTACCTCGTCAAGCCGATCAGCCCGCGCCAGGTGCTCGCGGTGATCCGGCGCATCCTCGACGGTCCGCGCATCCGCCAGCAGGCGCTCGCGCGCCGCTTCGTCGAGCGGTTCCGCGCGATCGAGCTCGAGCGCACCCTCCCGCTCGACTGGCGCGGCTGGGTCGAGCGGTTCGGCGAGTACATGTATTGGGACGTGGAGCTCGCGGGGGCCGGCGAGATGGGGCTCTACGAGTCGCTGCGGGGCCTGTACGGCGACATGCACCGCGAGTTCGCGGCCTACATGCACACGGCGTACCCCGCGTGGCTCGCCAACCTCGAGGGGGACCGGCCGCCGCTCTCCGTCAACGTCGTGGGCGAATTCCTGCTGCCCCTCCTCCAGCGCGACCGCTCGGCGCTCTTCGTGGTGGTCGACTGCCTCCGGCTCGATCAGTGGCTCGCGATCCAGCCGCTGCTCGCCCCGCTGTTCGACGTCGAGGTGACGCATCACTTCTCGATCCTGCCCACGGCGACCCCCTACGCGCGCAACGCCCTCTTCAGCGGGCTCTTTCCCGGCGAGATCGCCGCTCGCTTCCCGGATTGGTGGGGACCCGGAGCGCGCGACGACGAGTCGCTGAACATGCACGAGCGCGAGCTCCTGGACGCGCATCTGACCGAGCTGGGGCATCCCGCGCCCGTGCGCTATCACAAGATCTCGACGGCGGCCGAGTCCGATGACCTCGATCGCCGCGTCAACGCCGCGATCGCGCCCGAGGGCGTGAGCGCGTTCGTGTTCAATTTCGTCGATCTCCTCACGCACGGCCGCAGCGAATCGGCGATCCTGTACGAGGTGGCGCGGGACGAGATCGCGCTCCGGCAGCTCACGCGCCAGTGGTTCCAGCGGTCGGCCCTCCTCGGGGTCCTCCGGGAGGCGGCGCGGCGGCGCATCTCGGTGCTGCTCACGAGCGACCACGGATCGATCCTCTGCCAGACGCCGGCCACGGTGTTCGCCAAGCGCGACGCGACCGCCAATCTGCGCTACAAGTTTGGCGAGGACGTGCGCGCCGAGCGCCGCGAGCAGGCGCTGCTCTTCCCGAACGAGGAGCAGCTGCGGCTGCCTCGGCGCGGCCTCGGCGCGAACACGCTGCTCGCGGCCGGCGACGCCTTCTTCGTCTATCCCACCAAGCTGCGCGAGTACCAGAGCCGGTATCGCGGGTCCTTCCTGCACGGTGGCGTGACCCCGGAGGAGATGATCCTGCCCGTCGCGCTGCTGACCCCGAGGTGACCGCCGGAGGAGCGCCGAGCGGCGCCGTCGCGGCGCCCCGCCCCCCGCACGCTCCGGGGACGATCTACCGCCGGCTGCTCCCGTTCCTGCGCCCGCACGCATGGCGGATGGCCGGCGCCGTCGCGTGCAGCGTGATCGCGGCTGCGCTCGACGCGTATTCCTTTGCGCTCCTGATCCCGTTCCTCAACGCGCTGTTCGGCCTCCCGACCCTGCTCCCGGTTCGGCAGAGCTGGCTCACGCGCTTCCTGCAGTTGACGATCGGGGCCCTGCTGGACCAGAGCGACAAGATGGGGTCGCTCGAGCGCGTCATCCTGATCATCCTGGCGACCGTCGCCGTCAAGAACGTGTTCGTCTGGTCGGGCGGCCAGCTCGGCGCCCAGCTGCAGGAGTACGTCACGCGCGACATGCGCGACGCGGTGTACGCCCACCTCCAGCGCCTGCCGTTGGCGTACTTCACCCAGACGCGCGCGGGCCAGATCCTGGCCCGCATCCTGACCGACACCGATCAGACGAAAGCGCTGATCACCCAGCTCGTCACGTCGAGCCTGCAGAACGTCTCGCTCATCATCGCGTACGTCGCGGTCATGTTCGCGGTGTCGTGGCGCCTCACGTTCCTCGGTCTCGTGATCGGCCCGGTCGTCACGGGGCTGCTCCAGCCGCTGCTCCGCCGCCTGCGCCGCGGGCATCGGCGGCTCCGGAACGACTACGGCGAGATGATGAGCGTCCTGCAGGAGGTCGTCACCGGGATGCGCCTCGTGAAGTCCTTCGGCGCGGAGCCGTACGAGGAGCGCCGGTTCCGGTCGGCGAGCGGCCGGTACTCCCGCGGCATGATGCGGATCACGAAGCTCGCGCTCCTGTCGCAGCCGATCACCGAGTTCCTGGGGACGGCCGTGGCCGTCGCCGTCCTGTGGGTGGGCGCGCGCGAGGTCCTCGTGGACCACACGCTCCAGGGCGCGCAGCTCATCGTGTTCCTCACGGTCGTGCTGCGCCTGCTGCCCCCGCTCAAGGCGATCACGCAGCTCCCGACGACGGCCCAGGCCTCCTTCGCCGCGGCCGAGCGCGTGTTCGAGGTCCTCGATGCCCCGAGCGAGACGGCGCTCGACCGCGGCACCGAGACGGCCGACCCGGCGTTCGACGCGATCGCATTCGACGATGTGTCGTTCGCCTACGGGCCCGAGCAGGAGACCGTGCTGTCCCAGGTGTCCTTTGCGGCGCGGCGGGGGTCGGTCGTCGCGCTCGTCGGCCCGAGCGGCGCCGGGAAGAGCACGCTCGCGGACCTGATCCCCCGCTTCATCGAGCCGACCGCCGGTCGGATTCTGCTCGGCGGCCGCGATACGCGCGACATCGCGCTCGCGTCGCTGCGCTCGCTGACGGGGATCGTGAGCCAGGACACGGTGCTCTTCAACGATACGGTCCGCAGCAACATCGCCTACGGCGCGGAAGGGCGGTTCACCGACGCGCAGGTCGAGGCGGCCGCGCGCGCTGCGAACGCCGACGCGTTCATCCGGGAGCTGCCCGACGGCTACGCCACGATGCTGGGCGAGCGCGGCACCCGACTCTCCGGCGGGCAGCGCCAGCGGATCGCGATCGCCCGGGCGCTGCTCATCGATCCGCCGGTGCTCATCCTCGACGAGGCAACGTCGTCGCTCGATACCGAGTCGGAGCGCCTCGTCCAGGAGGCGATCGACCGGGTCCTGGTGGGCCGCACGGTCTTCGTCATCGCGCATCGCCTGTCGACGATCGCGCACGCCGATCTGATCCTCGTCCTCGACCGCGGGCGCATCGTCGAGCGCGGCACCCACGCGGTCCTTCTGGCGGAGCGGGGCGTGTACTTCCGGCTCCACGCATTGCAGTATCGCGAGGTCGAGGACACGGCGCCGGTCCCCGCCTGATGCACGTGCTGTTCTATCACGCATCGCCGGCCTGGACCGGCGGGGCGCGTGTCTTCGTGGCGGCGGCGCGGGGAATGGCCCCCGAGGGCGATCGCGCGACGTACGCGTGCCCGGCCCCGGGGCTCATCGCCGAGCGGGCGGCGGCGGCGGGGTGCGATGTCGCGCCCATCGATCCGGCCGCGTCGGTCCCGGTCGCGTGCTGGTCGCTCCGGCGCGTCCTGGCCCATCGCCTGGTCGAGGCGGTCTTTGTGCAAACGGAGCGCGAGCACCTCATCGCCGCCCTCGCGATCCGGCTGGCGGGGCGGGGCGGCGTCGTCCGACGCACGCCGGTGGGCGCACGGCTCGAGACGGGGACCGACACGCGACTCGCGCTCCGCCTCGCGTCGAGCGGATTCGTCTTCGCGAGCGCGGCCGATGCGCAGCTCGCGCCGACCTTTCCATCGGCCCGGGAGACGATCATCGCCGAGCTCGGCGTCAACGTCGCCGAGCACGATCGCGCTCGGCCGGCTCCCGGTCCCCTCCTCGGCGCGCCCGCGGGCGCCCGCATCGTCGCGTGTCTGTGCGACGCGGGGGCCAAGGCGCGGACGGCGACGGTCCTGCGCAGCCTCGCGATGCTGCTGCCCCGACACCCGGAGGTGCACCTCGTGCTCCTGGGCGCGGGCTCGACCGACGACGATGTGCGCATGCACGCGGCGGCGCTGGGGGTCTCCCGCCACGTGAGCTTTCTCGGTGAGCGGGACGACGAGCTGGCCGTGCTGCGCGCCGCGGCGCTCGCGTGGATCGTGGCCGAGGGGGAGCGCGCGGCGTTCGGCGCGCTCGACGGGATGGCGATGGGGATTCCGGTCCTCATCGAGCGCGGCACGGTCGCCGAACGATACGTGGCCGATCGCATCACCGGCGTCGCCCTCCCGCCCGGCGAGACGCCGATGGCCGCGGCCGCGATCGCGGAGCTGCTCGGAACGGAGGACCTCCGCGTCGCCATGGGGGCCGCCGGACGCGCGCGCGCCGCCCGCGAATACGCGGAATCGGCGATGGTTCGCATGTTGCGCGAGGCGGCGGAGTCGGCGCGCGATCGCCGACGGTGGGTGCGCTAGGGCTGGCGCGGGAGCGCGTGCGGAACCGCCCGCCGGGCGGTTTCTTTCTCGCATGCGGGTCCTCGTGGTCGGGCACCGGAATCCCTGGCGGATGGAGGCCGCCGTCGCGCGCGCCCTCACGCGCGCCGGGCATCGCGTCTCGCTCTTCGACGACCGGCGCACCCGGCGGCGCGTCGGCCACCGGCTGACCCAGTGGCTCGCGCGGCGGCACGCGGCCGCGTTTTCCGCCGATTTCGTCTTCCTCTCGAAGTGCCTCGCGCTCGATCTCGATACCGTCGCCGCGATCGTCGCCGGACGCGAGAACGCGCTGTGGTATCACGATCCCCAGTGGTACCGCGACGTGGCGCGTCCCGAGGTGGCGCACATCCTCGCGGTCGGGCGACTGGCCGCGACCTTCTTCGTGACCGGATTCGACGCGGAGTGGCGCGCGAACGGCGTGCGCGCCGTCTTTCTGCCGGCGGCGGGTGCGACCGAGATCCTGCCCGTATCTCCGGATCCGCGCTACGCTGCGCCCGCGGCGTTCGTGGGGTCCGCGTACGATCCCACGCGCGAGTCCTTTCTGCGTGAGGTCGCCCGGCGCGCGGGGCTGACCATCCGCGTCTGGGGTCCGGGGTGGCTGCGGGCCGGCGGGGGGGAGGGGCGCGGAGCCGAGCCGGGCCTGGCACCGACCGGGCGTACGGTGGAGGGCCGGGCGTTCGCCGCCGTCTGCTCGAGCTCCAATGTCATCCTGGGGGCGCTGCCGGCGCGCGCCGCGCTCGCCACCACCTACGCCTCGGACCGCGTCTGGATGACGATCCTCGCCGGCGGGTGCTATCTCGGGCCCCGCACGAGCGGGATGGACCGGATGCTCCTCGATGGCGTGCATTGCGCGTGGTACGCGGACGCCGCGTCGTGTGCCGCCCGGTTGGGCGAGCTGCTCGCGCGCCCCGACGAGCGCGCCCGGCTGCGCGCCGATGGCGGCGCCTTCGTCCGCGCGCACCACACGTACGACGCCCGGCTTCCTTTTCTCCTCTCCGGCCGCGCGTGGGAGAATCCGTTGCGCGCCGAAGCAGCGCCGCCGCCGCCCGCGGCCTCGTGCGCCACCTCTTCGTAACCCAGGATTATCCGCCGACCGGGGGCGGAATGGCGCGACGGCACGTCGAGTTGTGCCGGCGATTGGCGCCCGACACCGTGACCGTATCCACGGTGGCCGCGGACGACCCGGCGCGCGGCGCCGCCTTCGACGCCGGCGAGCCGTATGCCATCGCGCGGCAGCCGTTTGGCGTCCGTGGCGCGAAGACGATCACCAACGCTGCCCGGTGGGGGCGGTGGCTCGCGCGTCGGGCGGCCGCCGAGGAGACCGATGTCCTGCACTGTGGCAACGTGCGCCCGGCGGGATACGCGGTGTGGTGGGCGGCCCGGCGCACGCGCGTACCCTACGTGATCTACGTCTATGGGGGCGACCTCCTCCGGGAGCGAGCAAAGGCCGAGGGGAGCCGGGTCAAGCGATGGACGGCGCGGCGCCTGTTCGGCGAGAGCGCGGGGATCGTGGCGATCTCGGATTGGAGCGCGGCGCTCGCACGCGACATCATGCGCGAGATCGGCGTACGGCGTGCCCCGCCGGTGGCCGGCATCCCGCTCGGGACCGACCCGGCCTTCTTCCATCCGGGGCGCGACGCCGGCGTGCTCCGGCGCCGCTGGGGGGTCGCGGATGCGCCGCTGCTGCTCACGGTCGCCCGGCTGGTCCCGCATAAGGGGCAGGACGTGGCGCTGCGTGCCCTCGCGAGCCTGGGGGGAGAGTTTCCGGCGCTGCGGTACGCGGTCGTCGGAATCGGCGAGGATGCGGCGCGCCTGCGTGCCCTGGCGGCGGAGCTGGGTGTGGCGGACCGCGTCGTGTGGGCCGGGTCGCTCACGGACGAGGAGATGGCGGAGGCGTACGCGACGGCGACGATCTATTTGGGTCTCTCGCGGGTCGATCGGGCGATCAACGCCGAGGGGTTTGGGATATCCTTCGTGGAGGCGGCGGCGAGCGGCGTGCCGAGTGTCGCCGGCGATTCGGCGGGCGTGCCGTCGGCCGTACGCGACGGAGAGACCGGAATTCTGGTCGCACCAACGGACGCCGGAGCGGTGGTCGCCGCGGTGCGGTCGCTGCTGACCGACGCGGCGCGCCGAGCCCGCCTGGCGCATGCTGCCCGGCACGCGGTCGAGACGTATTACAACTGGGATCGCGTCGCGGCGGAGACGCGCTCGTTCATCGCCGACGTGACGCGCGCGTGGAATGGGCGCGGGCGGGGGCGGGGGCGGCGGGGGCGGGGAGCGGTCTGATGGCGAGCGTGCTGGACTACGTCACGTACGGGGCGTTGCGCGGCGCGATCGGCGCGCTCCGCCTGATGCCGTTCGCGCGAGCGGCGGGTGCGGGCGGGGTAGTGGCGCGCCTCGCCTATCGGCCGCTCGGGATCCGGCGGCGCGTGGTGGAATCGCAGATCGCGCTCGCCTTTCCGGCCTGGGATCGCGCGGAGGTCGTCCGCGTGGCGCGCGCGGCCTACGAGAATCTCGGGCGGACGACGGTGGAGACGGCGCTCGTGCCCTCGCTCACGCGCGAGGAGGTTGTGGCGCTCGTGGCCGACGCGACGGATTGGTCGCATCTGGCGGCGGCGCGCTCGGCGAGCCGGGGACAGGGGCTCGTCCTCATTACGGGCCACCTCGGCAACTGGGAGCTGGCGGCGACGTATCTCGCGGCGCGCGGTCTCCCGATGGACGTGATCGCGCGTCGGATGGCGAACCCCGTGTTCGACCGGTATCTGACGCGCGCGCGGGAGCGCTCGGGATTGACCGTGTTGACGGACGCCGAGGCGGCACGGCGGGTGCCGCGGTCGGTGCGGGAGGGCCGCAGCGTCGGGTTCGTCGCGGACCAGGGGGTGAAGGGGCTGGCGTCGACGTTTGTGCGCTTCTTCGGACGGTGGGCGAAGACCCCCCGGGGGCCGGCCGTGTTCGCCCTGCGCCTCGGGGTGCCGGCCTTGTTCGTGACGCTCGTGCGGCTGCCGACCGGCCGGTTTCGGCTGGTGGTGGAGCCGATCGCGGTGGACGAGAGCGGGGATCGCGAGCGTGACGTCAATGTGGTCGTGGCGCGCTACACCGCGGTGCTCGAGCGCTGGGTGCGGGAGTACCCGGAGCAGTACTTCTGGCATCACCGCCGGTGGCGGCGCCAGCCGACGGAGGCGGAGATCGAGCGGGCGGAGAAGGTGGGGGGGGAGGGGAGGGGCGGGCCGGCTGACGCGGGGCGCCTGGCGCCGCCGCCGTGACGTCGCCGGATTCCCCGTGTTATGCTGGCGCGCGCGAGATGTCCGTGAGGGCGGGCCCCAGGATCTCCGCCAGCCCAGCGACGCGGCGGGACAGCTCGGGCGCCGGCAACACGGGTTCGGCCGCCGCAACGTCAATGTCGCGGTCCAGCTCGACCCACGACACGCACCCCCGGTAGCGCGCGATCTCGGGTACGTCGACCGGCTCGGCGAGGCGGCGGGCCCGGACCGCAACGACATGCACGCCGGGGCGATTCCGGTAATTGAAGCGTGCCGTGGCGACGGCCGGCGCCACTCCGTATTCGTCGGATGCGGCGAGGACGCGGGCCAGATCCGTCGCCGCCCACACTGCAGCAACCTCACACAGGATGCTGATCTGGATCGCGGGAGCCGGATCCACGCCGCTTGCCGGGACGGGCGGTCGCGTGGCGGCGATCCGCGTGCGGACCCGCTCGGACAATTCGTCGGGTCGCTCGTGGAACACCGTGGGATAGAGCAGGAACCGCTCGTGCCGGACGGAAAAACCCGAGCGCTGCTCGCGGATTCCCCCCTTCCGGACCATGGCGATGATCTCGCCGCTCGCGATCGCGTCGATGAGTACCACCCACTCCTTGAGGGCCGTCCGCTCCCCATCGGCGCGCGCGCGCATCGATCGCGAAGTCTAATGCTCCCGATCGGCGGCGATATGTCGGCGGCTATTGCGCACTCGCAGCGTGAGTTGGGCCGCGGGCCACCGGCGGGACCACGAGCGGCGTGCGGTAGTCGGGCAGCTCCTGCCGGGCGCCCGTCGCGCTGACAGTGGCGCGAGGGGGTCGCGCGGCCTAAACTGCTGCGACAGCGCCATTCGTCCGCCCCCGCGAGGTTCGATCGCCGTGTCTCCCGCGCTCACTCTGCGAGCGACGTCCGTCGCCGCACTCGTTTTCGCGTCCGTACCTGCACACGCGCAGGGAGCGGTCGACACCAATTTCACGCGCACCGAGGCGATGATCCCGATGCGGGACGGGGTCCGGCTCTTCACCGTCATCCTCACGCCGAAGCGCGCCAGCGGACCGCTGCCGATCCTCATGTCGCGGACGCCCTACGGAACCGCCAGCTGGGGCGGGACGGTCCGTTTCTCTCTCGCGTTCGCCGATCTCATGCGGGACGGCTACGTCTTCGTCTTTCAGGACATCCGCGGGCGGTTCCAGTCGGAGGGGACGTTCGTCATGAATCGCCCCCCCCACGACGGTCCGAGCGGGGCCGACGAGAGCACGGACACCTACGACACGATCGAGTGGCTCATCCACCACGTCCCCGACAACAACGGCCGCGTGGGGATCCTCGGGATCTCGTATCCGGGCTGGCTCGCCGCGATCGCGGGGGTGAATCCACACCCCGCGCTCAAGGCGATGAGCCCGCAGGCGCCGATGGGCGATACCTGGATGGGGGATGACTTCTTCCATCAGGGCGCGTTCCGCCAGAGCTACGGTCTCGAGTACGCGTGGGAGCTCGAAGCCGTCCCCGGCCAGAGCGTGACGCCCGCGCCCGGGCGGTACGACACGTACGAGTGGTACGGCTCCTTCCCGACGCTCAGCGCCCTCGCCGGGGCGGTGGGCGCGACCTCCTGGCCGACGTGGCAGCGGTTCGTGCAGCACCCGGCATATGACGTGGAGTGGCGCGAGCGATCGCTGTCGGTCACGCTCCCCCACACGACCGTCCCGACGTTGGTCGTCGGCGGCTGGTGGGATCAGGAGGATGAATACGGGTCCTTGCTCAACTACGCGACGCTCGCGCGTACCGACACCGCACAGATCGTGTCGCTCGTCATGGGGCCGTGGAACCACGGCGGCTGGTACTCGGACTCCGCCTCGACACTGGGCAATCTCCGCTTCGGGCGGCCGACCGGCGTCGACTATCGCGGCCTCCAGGCCCGGTGGTTCGCGCACTGGCTCCATGGCGCGACGGGGGGCACGCTGCCGGCGGCCACGGTGTTCGACGCGGGCATCGATGAGTGGCGCACCTTCGACCGGTGGCCGGCAACGGGAACCCAGCGCAGACACGTCTACTTCGCCGCGGACGGCGCACTCGCGCTGACGGCGCCGACGAGCGCGGCGGGCTCCGACGGCTTCGTGTCCGACCCCGCGCATCCGGTGCCGTACCGGCCGCGCCCGGTGGAGCGGACGTATGCGCCCACGTCGCGCTGGTCACGGTGGCTCTCGGAGGATCAGCGCTTCGTCGATGCGCGCCCGGACGTTCTCGCCTACCAGACAGCGCCCCTGGCGGAGGACATGACCGTGGCGGGCAATGTCATCGCGCACCTGTACGCCGCCACCACCGGCAGCGACGCCGACTGGGTCGTGAAGCTGATCAACGTCTATCCCGACACCGTGGCCGATCGCCCCCCGATGGGCGGCTACGAGCTCATCGTCACGGCCGACATCATGCGCGGGCGCTACTGGAAGGGGTTCGAGAAGGCGACGCCCATCCCCTCGAACGCGGTCGAGCCGTTCACCGTCGACCTGCACCAGCAGTCGTACACGTTCCGGAAGGGACACCGGATCATGGTCCAGGTGCAGAGCAGCTGGTTCCCCCTGTACGACCGAAACCCGCAGACCTTCGTGGCGAACATCTTCCTCGCCCGCGCGAGCGATTATCGCGCACGGACGCACACGATCTATCGCAGCGCGCGCTATCCGTCGAATGTCGAGTTTGCTGTGCTTGCCCACGACACGGCCGCGCCGGCTCCGCCAGGGTCAGCGCGGTAGCCACAGCTGTAGCTACGGCTGCAGCTACAGATGAACGCCCGCCGTCAGCCGAGAGGGATCGCTGACAGCGCTCGCACCGGCCCCGCATGTCGAGCGCCGTGGGACCCTATCCCCCCCGCCGCCCCGACTTGGCCGATGTGTGCCAGATCTTCCCGGGAGCGCGATTCGCAGGCGGCGGCACCCGCGGGTCACGCGCATCCTGGTTGGGTCCTTTGCGCGAGGGATCGCGCCGAGGAATTGACGATTGCGTCTGCGTGGGTGGTTTGTGTCGCTTGGTCATGTCAGTGTCTCCCGCGGGAGGGATCGGAGATCCAGCACGCTCGCGATGAAGATCAGCGTCACGAGCGTCGCCGACGTCAGGCACCAGATACAGACCGCCCGGATCACGGCGAGCTCGAGCCACGTGAGATACGCGGAGACGAGCAGGCCGGAGGCCGACACCGCGACGAGCAGGATCGATATGCCGCGCGACGCCGCGAGACGCGACTGGGTGCCTGTCAGCGCGATCGCGAACACCGCGATGTAGAACGCGATCCCCCACGCGGCCACGGGCTGCCCCAGGAGAATCGACCAGCGACTCGTGTTCACCTCCTCGCACGACCCGACCGAGCAGGAGAGCGAGCCGATGAAGCCGAGCTTGTACAGGGTGAGGTACGTCGCCACGAACGCGCCGATCACCGCGAGCGTCGCCACGATCATCCGCTTCGTCATCGGCAGTTCCGGCTTGGCTCGGTGCTACGAGGCATGACGCGATCCGGCGGCCGCGCGGCGCGCGCTGTCGACGGCCGCGCGGATCTGATCGTAGGGCATCGAGCCCGCGAATACCTTGTCCCCGATGATCAACGTCGGCGTCTGTTGCACGTGCCGGCGCTCCGCCTCGGCCTTGCTCGCCTCGATCTCGCGCTGGTGCACGCGATTCATCACGCACGAGCGCCACGCGGGGACGTCGAGCCCCAGGTCCTTCGCGTACCCGGCGAAGATCGGCACCGGATCGTCGGTGACCAACCCGTTCCACTCGGTCTGGCCGGCGAAGATACGGTCGTGCATCTCCCAGAACCGGCCCTGGTCCGCCGCGCACGCCGCCGCGTGTGAGGCCCACCACGTGTTCTTGTGCATCGGCAGCGGAAAGTCGTAATAGGTCACCCGCGCGAGCCCCGAGTCGATGATCCGGGAGCGCACGTCGGGCTCCGTCACGACGGAGTAGTTCGCACAGGCGGGACACTCGTAGTCCGCGAATTCGATGATCTCGACCGGGGCATTCGAGTCACCGAGCGTGTGCCCCGTGGCCGTGCCCGGTGGCAGCGGGGGGCCGGCCGGCCGGACGGCGGCGACCGCCGCGGGGCGCGTGGTGACGTAGACCAGCGCGCCACTTCCGACGACCACGATCGCTCCGAGCAGCGCGAAGAACCACGTGCGGCTGGGTTCCCGCTGCAGCGGCCCTCGAGCGCCTGTCCCGTGTTTCCGTCCCGTGCTGGGCACCAGCGTGTCCTCCATGTTGCCGCGTCGCCGAAACGTAGGGAGCGAGCCACGCTGCACAAGCCTCACAATGGGCGTATCTTGCCCGCGTGACGAAGCATGCGGATCCCGCGCCGAGCGTCACGCTGCTCGACGATCTCCGGTGGCGCGGCCTGCTCTACGACACGACCGAGGGACTGCGTGATGCGCTCCACCGGGAGGTCGTGCGCGGCTATTGCGGCTTCGATCCGACCGCGGCGAGCCTGCACGTCGGCAACCTCGTCGCGATCATGGCGCTCGTGCACCTGCAGCGGGCCGGTCACCGCCCCGTGGCGCTCGTGGGCGGCGGAACGGGGATGATCGGCGACCCGAGCGGCAAGAGCGCGGAGCGGCAGCTCCTCTCCCCCGAACGTCATCGCGGCGAACGCGCGCGCCCTGGGCTCGCAGCTCGAGCGCTTCCTCGATTTCCGCGGTCCGCGACCGGCGCTCCTCCGCGACAATGCCGCGTGGCTCAAGTCGCTCGGTGCGGTCGATTTCCTGCGCGACGTCGGAAAGCACTTCAGCGTGAACTACATGCTCGCCAAGGAATCGGTGAAGACGCGGCTCGAGGGGGGCATCTCCTTCACGGAATTCTCCTACATGCTGCTCCAGGCATACGATTTTCTCGAGCTGTACCGGCGGGACGGCGTCACGCTGCAGCTGGGCGGGAGCGACCAGTGGGGGAACATCACCGCCGGGATCGAGTTGATCCGCCGGATGGACGGGGCCGCGACACACGCGCTCACGGTTCCGCTGCTCACGACCGCCGCCGGGGCCAAGTTCGGCAAGACGGAGGCGGGTGCCGTATGGCTGGACCCCGTGCAGACATTGCCGTACCAATTCTATCAGTTCTGGGTCAACACGGACGACCGCGATGTCGTGGCGCACCTCGGCCGTTTCACGCTGCTCCCGCGCGAGCGTATACGGGAGCTCGAAGCAGCTGTCGCGGCCCATCCCGAGCGCCGCGAGGCGCAACGAACACTCGCATCCAACGTCACGGCCCGGGTCCACGGGGAGACGCAGGCGCGCGCGGCGGCCGAGGTATCGGAGTCGCTCTTCGGAAAGGGGGACGCGCGCACGCTGTCCCGTGAGGCCTTCGGGGTGCTCGAGCGCGAGATCCCCTTCCATACGGTCGCCCGGCTACCCGAGTACGATGTCCTCGCGCTGTTCGTGACGGCGGGGCTCGCCCCTTCGGGGGGGGCGGCGCGCCGGCTCCTGCAGCAGGGCGGGCTATCCGTCAACGGCGAGCGACTGCCGGCCGATCAGCGCACGATATCGCAGGACCGCGCATTGGGCGGAGCGTATTTCCTGCTCAAGAAGGGCGCGCGCGATTTCGCCCTGGTGCGCGCGCGGTAACGCGAGGCGGCTCTACGCCTGCCGTTTCGCCTGCCGTCTCGACTCCACCGCGTCGGCGAACCGGAGCTTGGGAAGCGCCGCTTCCTCCTCGCGCTCGAATTCCCGGTGCTGGCGGTAGGGCACGAGATCCTCGCCCAGCGCCACGAGCGCGCGCGTCGCCACGGCACTCGCCAGCGGCTCCGGAACGCCCATCATGCGGATGTACGTGTCGATCGCGCGGTCGAATGGCGCCTCTTCCACCAGCGTGTCGACGAACATGAGCGCATTGTCGACGTGGGCGCGTATGATCGATTCTTCGGCTCGCGCTTGCGCCAGCCGCAATCGGCGCTCCGCCGTGGCGGAGAGCTTGCGCGGAAAGATGGACTCGGGAAAGAGGCGGGACGGCATGCCCGAAATATAAGGACTAACGGCTGAGTTCGCTTGGCGCGATTCCCGGGTCGACCGCTGGCCCCTACCCCTCGCGCGATTCGTACTGGACCTTGAGGCCGGCCACGACGCCAGGGTCGGCGAGCGTCGTGGTGTCGCCCAGGGCGCGACCCTCTGCGATATCGCGCAGCAATCGCCGCATGATCTTGCCCGATCGCGTCTTCGGCAGATCCGCCGTGAACAGCACGTCGTCCGGCCGGGCGATGGCCCCGATCTTCTCGGCCACAAACGCCCGCAGCTCCTCGCGCAGGGCAGCAGATGACGACTGCCCCTCCCGCAGGGTCACGAAGGCGGCGATCGCCTGACCCTTGAGCTCGTGCACGCGTCCCACGACGGCGGCCTCGGCCACCGCCGGGTGCTCGACCAGCGCCGACTCGACCTCCATCGTGCCGATGCGGTGCCCCGCCACGTTCAACACATCGTCGACCCGACCCAGAATCCAGAAGTACCCGTCCGCGTCGCGCTTTGCGCCATCGCCCGGGAAATACAGGTCGGACCGCCCAGGCCATTTGGAGAAGTAGGTCTCGACGTAGCGCGCGTCATCGCCCCAGATCGTGCGCAACATCGACGGCCAGGGCCGCGTGAGCGCGAGCAGGCCGCCGCCAACCGGGATCGTCTCGGCCCGCGCGTTCAGCAGGTCGGCGGCGTACCCGGGCAATGGTACCGTCGCGCTCCCCGGCTTCGTCGCCGTCACTCCCGGGAGGGGCGAGATCACGATCGCCCCGGTCTCCGTCTGCCACCACGTGTCGACGATCGGGCACCGCGAGCCCCCGATCACGGTGTGATACCACATCCACGCTTCGGGATTGATCGGCTCACCCACCGAGCCGAGGAGGCGCAGCCGCGTGAGGTCATGCCGCGCCGGATACTCCGCCCCCCATTTCATGAACGCCCGGATCGCCGTCGGCGCCGTATACAGGACCGACACTCCGTGCCGCTCGCACAGGTCCCAGACCCGATCGCGCGCCGGCCAGTCCGGAGCGCCCTCGTACATGAGGCACGTGGCCCCGATCGCGAGCGGCCCATAGACGACGTATGAATGTCCGGTCACCCAGCCGACGTCCGCGGTGCACCAGAAGACGTCATCCGGGCGAATGTCGAACACCATGCGCGTGGTCGCGGCGACTCCGGTGAGGTACCCACCCGTCGTGTGCACGATCCCCTTCGGTTTCCCCGTCGTGCCGGACGTGTACAGGATAAAGAGGACATCCTCCGCATCCATCCGCTCCGGCTCGCACTCGAGCGCAGCCTCATGCATCTCGTCGTGCCACCAAACGTCGCGCCCCGCGTGCATCTCGGCCGCGATCTCCCGCACCTCCGGCCGCCGCTGCACCACGATCACCCGCTCGATCGAGGGGCATCCCTCGAGCGCGCGATCGGCGTTGCGCTTGAGCGGGACCGTCTGACCCCGGCGGTGGCCGACATCCGCGGTGATCAGGAGCCGGACGCCCGCATCATTGATGCGGTCCCGCAGCGAATCGGGCGAGAAGCCGCCGAACACCACTGAGTGGATCGCGCCGATACGCGCGCACGCCAGCATCGCGATCGCGGCTTCCGGGACGAGCGGCAGATAGATCGCCACACGGTCACCCCGCTGCACGCCCTGGCTGCGCAGGACGTTGGCGGCCCGGTTGACCTCCCGCGACAGCTCCCAATACGTGAGGGTGCGCCGGTCGCCCGGCTCCCCCTCCCAGATGATCGCGGCCCGGTTCCCGAGCCCGCCGCGCACGTGCCGATCGACGCAGTTGACGCTTGCGTTAAGCGTGCCCCCGACGAACCATTTCGCGTGCGGCGGCGTCCACTCGCAAATGCGCTTCCACGGCGTGAACCACTCCAGCTCCCGCGCCCGTGCGGCCCAGAATTCCTCGGGATCGGCCTCGGCCTCGGCGTACACCGACCGGTCGTGCACCACCGCCGCGCGGCGGAAGGCCTGGGGCGGCTCGAATCGCCGGTGCTCCTCGAGGAGGACGTCGATATCGCTCGTGGAACGATCGGTCATGAGGGCGCAATCTGGGGGCTCGTTCCCGGGGAGGCAAAGTTAGCTTTCCGGGGTGTTCGTGCCCTCCCATCCCACGGTGCCACCCGCCCCCCTCGTCGAGGTAACCGACTTGTCGCGCCGCTACGGACGCCGGCGGGCGCTCGACGGGGTGAGCTTCACCCTCGGGGAGGGGGATTGCCTCGCCATCTTCGGCCCCAATGGGGCGGGGAAGAGCACCCTCCTCCGGGTGCTCGCCGGCCTGATCGAGCCCTCCAGCGGGTCCGCGCGCATCGCCGGCCGCCTGCTGCCCGGCGGCCCGGCCGTCCGCGCGATGGTGGGTCTCGTCGCGCATCAGTCGATGCTGTACCCCGCGCTGTCGGCGCGCGAGAACGTCGTCTTCGCCGCGCAGCTCTTCGGCGTTCCCGACCCGCGCGCGTCCGCCGCGGCCGCCCTCGAGCGCGTGGGTGCTCTCGACCGCGGCGACACGCCCGTTCGATCGCTCAGTCGAGGGATCCAGCAACGCGTCGCCATCGCACGCGCCGTGGTCCATACACCCCGCGTCCTTCTCCTCGACGAGCCGTTCGCGGGACTCGACCCGGCGGGCTGCGCGGGGCTGGCCGGAATCCTCGCCGAGCGGCGGCGCGCCGGGGGCACGACGATCGTCGTGACGCATCAGCTGACCGATGGCCTGGCGCTGGCGACGCACGTGGCCGTCCTGTGCGATGGGCGCGTCGTGCGGTACGAGCCGCGGGGCACGGTCGATGCCGACCGGTACGCGGACGGATATCGCGAGCTCGTCGCGGCGGGGGGGGTGGGTTGAGCATGAGCGCAACGTCGACGTGGACGGCCGCCCTCGCCATCGCGCGCAAGGATGTGGCTATCGAATTCCGGACGCGGGCCGCATTCCTGTCCGCCATCGTCTTCGCGCTGCTCGCCGCGGAGATCTTCTATTACGCGTGGGATCCCACGGCGGTGTCATCGCTCGATCTCGCTCCCGGCGTGCTCTGGGTCATCTTCGCCTTCTCGGGGCTCCTGGGGCTCAACCGGTCGTTCGGCGCGGAGCTGCCGGAGCGCGCGATCGACGGCCTGCTCACCGCGCCGATCGCACGCGAGGCGATCTTTCTGGGCAAGGCCCTGGCCAATCTGGCGTTCCTCGTCGGCGTGCAGCTGGTCGCGATCCCCGCCGTCGTGCTGCTCTATAACGTCCCGGTCGGACGCGCCGTGGGGGGGATCGCCGCCGTGGGACTGCTCGCGGCGATCGGCCTCGTGGCGGTCGGGACGCTCTTCAGCGCCATGGTGGTGAACACCCGTCTGGCGGAGCTGCTGCTCCCCATGATCGCGCTGCCGTTCCTGTTTCCCGTGGTCATCGCGGCCGCACAGGCGACGACGATCCTCGTCGCGGGTCGGCCGATATCGGAGGCGGGCGGGTGGTTCCGGCTGCTCGGCGCGTTCGATCTGATATTCGTCGGCGCCTGTACCGTGGCCTATCCCTTCACCATCGAGCGCTAGCATGCCGGCCGATGCGGCGCGTTCGGAGCGGCCGGCCGCGGCGAGGGTGGGTCGCGGGAGCCCATTCGACTGGGTCCTGGTCCTGGCGGTCGCCGCGGTGGCGGCGACGATCGTTCGCGCCGTGTACTTCACGCCCATCGAGGCCCGTCAGGGCGCGGCGCAGAAGATATTCTACGTACACGCGCCGTCCGCCTTCGTCGCGCTGTATGTCGCGTTCGGCCTCATGGCACTCGCGAGCGCTCTCTACCTGTGGCTGCACGATCCGCGGCTCGACCAACTGGCATCGTCCAGCGCGGAAGTCGGGCTGGCGTTTACGACGGTCGTGCTCGTGACGGGCCCGATCTGGGGGAAGACGGTCTGGGGTGCGTGGTGGACGTGGGACGCCCGCCTGACGCTGACGCTATTCCTCTGGCTCATCATTCTCGGCTACCTCGTGCTCCGGGGCGCGATCGAGGACCGTCAGCTCCGCGCGCGGTATTCGGCGGTGCTGGCGATCCTGGCCGCGCTCCTGATCCCCTTCATTCATTTGAGCGTGTACCTCTTTCGGACGCTGCATCCGCAGCCGATCGTGCTCAAGCCGAGCGCTCCGTCGTTGCCGCCGGAGATGCTCACGACCTTTCTCCTGGCGCTCGGCTCGATCCTCCTGCTGTACGTGGCGTTGCTTCGCGCGCGCTACCGGTTGGCCCGAGCGTACGCCGCGGCGGAGGCGGCCGACGACGCGGCCCAGGATGCGGTCCGGGAGGGGGCCGAGCACGGGGCATTCGCGTGACCACGCCGGACAACGCCGGATATTTCCACGCCGCGTACGCGGCCGCCGTCCTGATCTGGGCGCTGTACGCCGCGTCGATCTGGTGGCGCTTCCGCCGGCTCAGGGCGCGGTCACCGGGCTCCCACTCCGACCGATGAGTGCCGACGTCGCGCGGGCGGGGACGGTATATCTCGTCGGCGCCGGCCCCGGCGATCCCGGGCTGCTCACCGTTCGCGGGCGAGCGCTGCTCGACGATTGCGACGCCATCGTCTACGATGCGCTCGCCAACCCGCGATTGATCTGTCACGGGCGCACTCCGGGGCGCGCGCCCTACGAGCTGTTTTTCGTGGGCAAGCGGGGCAGTGGGGGCGGTGGGGGCGGTGGGGGCGCTGGGCGCGATGGGGGCGGCGGCGAGGATGGCTCGACCTCCCAGGCGGAGATCACGGCGACTCTCATTCGTCTCGCGCGCCAGGGGAAGGCCGTCGTCCGCCTCAAGGGCGGTGATCCACTCGTCTTCGGCCGCGGGAGCGAAGAGGCACAGGCGCTGCGCGCCGCCGGCATCCCATTCGAGATCGTCCCGGGGGTCACCGCCGGCATCGCGGTGCCGGCGTACGCGGGGATCCCGGTGACGCACCGTGGCCTGGCCACGTCCGTTACCCTCGTCACCGGCTCCGAGGATCCGACCAAGGACGAGACGCAGACGGATTGGGCCGCGCTGGCGAAGGCCGGCGGGACGATCGTGCTCTACATGGGTGTGCGGCGGCTCCCCGACATCGCTCGAGCGCTCATGGCCGGCGGCCTGCCCCGCGACGTCCCGGCGGCCGCGATTCAGTGGGGGACCTACCCGATGCAGCGGACGGTCGTCGCCACGCTGGGGACGATCGCGCGGACCGCGACGGAGGCCGGGATCGTGTCGCCGGTTATCACCGTCATCGGCCGGGTCGTCGCATTGCGCGATGACCTGCGGTGGTTCGACCGTCCGGATTTCCGTCCGCTGCTGGGTCGTGGCATCCTCGTCACTCGGGCGTCGGCGCAGCCCAGCGGGGGCCCGGGGGGAGGAGGGACGCTCGGAGATCGCCTGCGGGCACTGGGCGCCGACGTCGTGGACATACCGACGACCCGTATCGAGCCGCTGGACGCGGCGCCCCTCGAGCAGGCGTTGCGCCGGGCGAGCGAATACGGTCACATCATCTTCACGAGCCAGTCCGCGGTCGGCATCGTGTGGGATGCCCTCCGCCGGATCGGCGGCGACGCGCGGATATTCGCTGGAGCGACCGTGAGCGCTGTCGGTCCCGCTACGGCGGACGCCCTCCTGGCCCACGGGATCGCCGTCGATGTCACGCCGGAGCGCTTTGTCGCCGAAGGGCTCCTCGAGGCGCTCGGGAAGCGCGGCGACGTGCGCGGGTCGTCCATTCTCTATCCGGTCGCGGATGGGGCGCGTGACGTTCTCCCGCTGGGCCTGCGCGCGCTCGGCGCCTCCGTCGACGTGGTCCCCGTGTATCGGTCGGTGACGGATCGCGCGGGCGCGGACGCGCTGCGGGCCGCGCTCGACGCCGCGGAGATCGAGCTGGTGACCCTGACGTCCGCGTCCTCCGTGCACGGCTACGTCGAAGCCGTGGGCCCCGCGCTCGCGCGCCGGGTGGGCGCGGTGACGATCGGGCCCATCACGAGCGAAGCGGCGCGCCGTGCGGGAATCGACGTCCGGGCAGAGGCGAGCCCGTCGACCATCGCCGGTCTCGTCACAGCCGTGATCGGCGTCGCCGTCGCGGGGACGGTCCGGTGACCGCGCCCGCCGCGCTGCGCATTGGCACGCGCGCCTCGGCGCTGGCGCTTCGCCAGGCGCGGATGGTTCAGGCGGCGCTGGGCGAGCACGGCATCGCCGCGGAGCTGGTGACGTTCCGGACATCCGGGGACAAGAACCTCGATGTGCCGCTCAGCGCGGTCGGGATGAAGGGCCTCTTCACCCGGGAGCTCGAGGTCGCATTGCGGCGCAGGCGGATCGACTGCGCGGTGCACTCGCTGAAAGATCTCCCCACCGAGAGCCCGGCGGGCCTCCTGGTCCTGGCCGTCTTGGCGCGCGCCGACCCCCGCGACGTGGTCGTCATCAGCGATGTGGCCGGCGCGCTCGGGCTGGCCGATCTGCCGGCCCGCTCGCGCGTGGGCACGTCGAGCCTGCGGCGGCGCGCGCAGCTGCTGGCTCTGCGGCGCGACCTCGATGTCGTCGATCTGCGGGGTAACGTCCCCACGCGGCTGAAGAAGGTCGATGCGGGGCAGGTCCACGCCGCGATCCTCGCCGCGGCGGGGATCAAGCGCCTCGATGCCACGCAGCACATCGCGGAGTATCTCGACCCGCCGGCGTGGCTGCCGGCGGCGGGGCAGGGAGCGATCGCGATCGAGGTGCGGCTCGACGATCCCGCGGTCCACGCGGCGATCGCGCCGCTGAACGATGCGGACACGCTGCGGGCGGTCACGGCGGAGCGGGCGTTCCTCGCCGGACTGGATGGAGGATGCCAGGTGCCGATCGGCGCGCTCGTGCTGCGCGAAGGGGCCGGCGATGTCCTGCACGGTCTCATCGCCGACGCGGACGGGCGGCGTCTCGTGCGCGGATCCTGCCGCGTGGACCCCGAATATCCCGAGCGCGCGGGGATCGCTCTGGCGCAGGAGCTTCGCGCGCGAGGCGGTGCGGAGATTCTGGACGGCCTGCGCGGCGCCGAGCGCGTCACGGCGCCGCAGCCGCAGTAGCTTTTCGCGCATGGCGTCCTTTCCCGCCTATCGGCCGCGGCGTCTCCGCCGGACCGCCGCCTTGCGGCGCCTCGTGCGCGAGACGCATCTCGACGCGGGCCAGCTCGTGCTGCCGGTATTCGTGCGCTCGGGCGCGTCGCGGCGGGATCCCGTGGGGACGATGCCCGGTGTCGCCCAGACGTTGGTCGACGAGATGCTGCGCGATGCCGCGGCCGCCGCGGACGCCGGCGTCGGGGGCCTCATCCTGTTCGGCATTCCGGATTCCAAGGACGCTGCCGGATCCGGGGCCTGGGACGACTTCGGCCCCGTGCAGCAGGGTGTTCGCGCGGTCAAGCGGGAGTTTCCGGAGCTGGTCGTGATCACCGACGTTTGCCTGTGCGCGTACACCTCGCACGGACATTGCGGCGTGCTGCGGGGCGGCGACGTCGACAACGACGCCACGCTCGCCCTGCTCGCGCGGTCCGCGCTGTCCCATGCGGCGGCGGGAGCGGACGTCGTGGCGCCCAGCGACATGATGGATGGGCGCGTCGGCGCGATCCGGGCGGCGCTGGACGGCCAGGGATTCTCCGACTTGCCGGTGCTGAGCTACGCGGCGAAATACGCATCGGCCTTCTACGGGCCCTTTCGGGAGGCCGCGGAATCGGCCCCGCAAACCGGGGATCGGCAGGGATACCAGATGGATCCCGCGAACGCGCGCGAGGCGCTGCGCGAGGTGCGGCTCGACATCGAGGAAGGGGCGGACGCCGTGATGGTCAAGCCCGCCGGTCCGTGTCTCGACATCGTCGCCCGCGTCAAGGCGGAGACGGACTACCCGGTGGCGGCGTATCAGGTGAGCGGCGAGTACGCGATGATCCACGCCGCGGCGGATCGCGGGTGGATCGATCGGCCGCGCGCCATGCTGGAGTCGCTCACGGGCATTCGGCGGGCGGGCGCCGACGTGATCGTCACCTATTTTGCCATCGACGCGGCGCGCATGCTCCGCGAGGGCCGGCGGGAGAAGGGGCAGAAGGGGGAGGAGGGGGGGGCGGGCTAACCGTGGCGCGGAGTCGGTGATGCGATACCGGGCATTTCCGGGGACGGACCTGCGGGTGAGCGAGGTCGGGTTCGGCACGTGGACCGTCTCGACCGGCTGGTGGGGCGAGAAGACGGACGCCGAGGCCGTGCGCATGCTGCGCCGCGCCCACGCCGAGCTGGGCGTCACCTTTTTCGACACGGCCGACACGTACGGCAGCGGACGCGCGGAGCGGCAGCTCGCCGAGGCGTTCCGCGGCCGGCGGCACGAAGTCGTGTACGCGACCAAGGTCGGATACGACATCTACGATCCCGAGGCGCAGCGCGCCCGCCGCGGTCAATCGGAGCTGCCGATGCGAACGGACCCCGAGTACCTCCGGTTCGCCGTCGAGCGGTCGCTCGAGCGGCTCGAGACGGACTACATCGACGTCCTTCAGATCCACAACGCGAAGATGGCGCACGTCCGCGATCCGGCGCTCTGGGGGACTCTGCGATCGCTCCAGGCCGAGGGGAAGATCCGGGTCTGGGGGGCGGCGTTCGGTCCCGCGATTGGGTGGCTCTACGAGGGGGTCGAGCTGTGCGAGCGCGAGCCGGACGTTGGGGCGATCCAGATGATCTGGAACATCCTCGAGCAGCATCCGGGGACCGCGATGCTCGACGCCGCGCGGCGCCACGCGCCCCGGTGCGCCTTCGCCATTCGCGTCCCGCACGCCTCGGGGATGCTCGAGGGGCGGTACACGGAGGAGACGGTCTTTCCGCCCACGGATCATCGGAGTCACCGCCCCCGGTCGTGGTTGATCAACGGCCTGCGGAAGATCCGGACGCTCGATTTCCTGGCATCGGAGATGACGCTGGGCCAGGCCGCGCTCAAGTGGCTGCTGGCCGACCCCCTTGTCGTGACGACGCTGCCCAATATCTACGACGACGAGCAGCTCGTGGAGTTCGCCGGGGCGAGCGACGTGCCGGATCTCTCCGCGGCACAGATGCAGCGGGTCGCCGACCTCGCCTCCGCCAATTTCGGCGTGGACGAGCCGCCGATGGCGTACAAGGGGACGATGGACCGGCCAGCGCCGGCCGCCGTTGTCTTGCCTTGACGCCGCCGCCGTCCTACAAGACGGTCAGTTCGCGCTGGTAATCGGCCGGCGTGATGATCACCTCGCCCTCGCCGACGAAGACGTTGACCTCGCTGCGTATCCCGAACGACCCCGCGAGGTAAACCCCGGGCTCGATCGAGAATGCCACGCCCGGGATGAGGGCGCGATCGTCGCGCGTCTCGAGGTCGTCGATGTTCGGCCCCGAGCCGTGCACGTCGTGCGCGTCGATCGAATGTCCCGTGCGGTGCGTGAAGTTCGGCCCGAAGCCGCGCGCCGTGATGATCGCGCGGGCGGCGTCGTCGAGCTCCGCGCCGCGAACGGGTCGCCGGGCCCGGATCCGCTCCTCGAGAAGCGTGATCGCCGCGTCGCGCGCGGCACGCACGGCATCCCACACCTCGACGACCGCGCGGCTGGGCGTTCCCAGCGTGGCCACCCACGCCTGGTCGGCGTAGACGCCGCCCGCCTCGCGCGCCCACAGATCGATCAGCAACACCGATCCCGGCGTGATCGCCAGCGTGCGCGGTCCGCCCTCCACGGGCTCGTAATGCGGGTCGGCGGCGTTGGGCCCGACGCTCACGTTGGGACCATGATCCGTCTCCAGCCCGGCGCGCGCGAAGCGCTCGCGGATCCACCGCTGGAGCGCGTATTCGCTGAGCGGCGCGGCCGCGGCACTCCGGGCGGCCAATGCCATCGCGTCGCGCGCGATCGCCGCGATCGCCTCCGCGGCCCGGCGGTGCGACGCGAGTTGCGCGGTGTCCCACAGAGCGTAGAACTCCGTGACGAGGTTGCCCGATGACACCACCGTCGCACCCGCCTCCCGGACGAGATCGAGCACCCCGCCCGGCACGCGATCCAGGACCGGTACGGCGTCCCCCGGAGAGTACTCCATCGCGATCCGCTTGCCCCGCACGAGCGGCGCCAGCGCCCCTTCCAGCTCGCGCCACGCGCTGTAGACCACGCGCCCCCACTCCCCGGGCCACGTGTCCCAGGGTCCCGACTCGATCGCATGGGTCACCGCCGTCGGCGCTCCGTGGCGCGGGATCCAGACGAACACGCGTCGAGACAGCATGCCGTGCAGTCGCAGGATCGCTCCCGCGACCGGATTGAGGCCGCGGAAATCGTACAGCAGCCAGCCATCGATTCCCGCGGCGGCAATGGCGCTCTGGAACCGGGGCAGGGATTCGGTCGTCAACACGGGACGCTCAGCGCTCCGCCGCCGCGGCGCGCGCGCGGCGCGCCAGGGGCCGCCAGTCGGCGCGCCATTCGCACACGGACTCCCCGCGGCTCACGCACTGGACGTGCTCGATGGACGTTGTGTCCCCGACGAGCAGCCGAATCAGCTCGCGCAGGACCGATTCGTAATAGGTGCACCCCCGCTCCTGCGGTGCCGAGTCGAGGGTAACGGACGCAACCACGTCGAGCCGCAGCGAGCTCCCCACACGCGTGATGCGCGCATTCAGGAAGCGCCGCGAGAGCCGGCGCGCCTGGCGTAGCGCGAGGGGGCGCGCGAGCAGCGAGGGAAGTAGCAGGATGGTACGTCGCGTGAGCGGTGACAGAGTCGCGTACGCCTGGCCCGCCAGCCTGCGGCCGGCCGTCGCGAATACCGCCGCCGCATCCGTGCGCCGTCCGATGAGGCGGGCCAGGGCCACGGCCTCGTCGTACGGTGTGCGCTCGCTCCGCTTCGCGGCCTGCGTGTAGCGGCGGATCTGGGCGAAGATCGGCTCGCTCAGCCCCAGCCGCTTGTTGCGCAGCTCGGCCACGTACTCCGTCTCGGCATCGTCCTCAGGGGCGTCGATGCCGCGAACGGCTTCCAGGAAGGAAAGGGGTACCAGGGCGTCGACGGTGGCCGGCACGGGTATTCGGTGCAAATTTACCGCATGGGAGTCGACGCCGATACCTTCCGGAGCCTCCTGGGGCGCTTTGCCAGCGGCGTCACCGTCGTCACGCTCGTCGACGCGCAGGGTCACGACCATGGACTCACCGTGACGGCGTTCGCCTCGCTGAGCCTGGAGCCCGCGCTCGTCCTCATCTGCGTCGATCGCACGGCGTCGATCCATCCCCTCCTGCGCGTGACGCCGGCCTTCGCGGTCAACATCCTGTCGGCGAACCAGGAACCGCTCGCGCGGCGATTCGCCGCGACGATCCCCGACCGGTTCGACGGTGTCGGCTACACGCGCGGCGCGAACGGCGCGGCGCTTCTCGACGACGCCCTCGTGCACCTGGAGTGCCGCCGGGTGCAGGAGCTGCCGGGCGGCGATCACACGATCTTCCTCGGGGAGGTCGAAGCGGGGACCACCCGGTCCTCGGGCGCGCCCCTGCTGTACTATCGGGGTGGCTATGCGCAGTTCGACCAGTGACCCGCGGCGGTCACCGGAGGGCTCACCGGAGGGCTCACCGGAGGGCTCACCGGAGCGGTCACCGGAGCGGTCACCGCGGCCCCGCTACCGCGCGCCAGCCGGGTAGCGCAAGGTCACCGTCGTGGTCTGTCCCGCGCTGACGGTCACGCTGTCGGTGTGCGTGCCGAATCGCTCGTGCCACACGGTGACCGCATACCGTCCCGGCGGAACGGAGTCCACGACGAACGTGCCGAGCGGGCTCGTGACCGCGTAATAGGGATCGTCGAAGACGGCCACCCATCCGTGCATCCATGGGTGTCGGTCGCACCGCAGCTCGAGCAGACCCGGCATGGCGAGCGCCGCGGGCACCGGAACGACCTCTCCCGCCTCCGTCTCCGGGATCACACCCACCATCTGGCCGGTCGCGGCGCGGGTCAGTCGGGTGCGGTGCACGACACGGTCGGCGCTCCGCACGTCGAGGGTTCCTCCCGCGATCGCGGCCTGAACGCGCGGGATGAACCGGCAGCCTTGCGCGACGACGTCGAACCGGCGTGCGACCGGGAAGTGCTTCCCCGCCGTGATGCCGCCCACCCAGACGACCGCGTCCGCGAGGCGCGGTCCCGCGTGGACGACCGACACGTCGACCAGGGATGCGCCGCAGGCGTCGCCATCGATCGCCGGATGCGTGACCGAATCCGGGGGTGCCGGTCCGCCGAACTCCACCGCCCCGGCAATGCGGCCGACCGCGGAGAGCGCCACGACGCGGTATCCGCTGTCGCCGCGCGCGGCCCGCGCGATGCGGGACCGCGGCGCGTGCGCGGGATGGCGCCAGGCGGCGGAGCCGGCAGCAGTCGACGCGGCGGCGATGAGGGCCGCGACGGCGGCTACGTTGCGCATGGGCATGATGTGGCGCGAATAATATGAGCGGAACGTGACGCGCGCGCGCGCTGCGCGAGGGGCGGCCCTCGGAGTGGCGCTTCCCGCGATCGCGGCGCTCGGGATGGCGACGCGACCCGACGTGTGGGGCTTCCACGCGCCGTGGGACCCGCGGAGCGCCGCGAGCGTCGCGGCCCACGACGATCAGCTGGCAGTCGTGGTGTCCGGCTGGATTGCCCTCGATTCGATCTCGGGCGTCCCCGCGATGCGCTACCCGGACACGCTGCGGCTCGCGGGCCATGCGCGCCGGTTCGCGCTCGTCACGACGTACGCCCGCGACCGCTTTCATCCGGAGCTGATCCGCCAGCTCGGTACCGACACGGCTGCGCGCGGACGGGTGGCGGGCGCCATCGCCGCTCTCGCGGCGGCGGGCGACTACCGCGGATTGGTCCTGGATTTCGAAGGGCAGACGCCGGCCGATACCGCCGCCCTCGCCAGCGTGGTGCGGGCCGTCGCCGATTCCGCGCACCGACACCGGATCTCTCCCGTCGCGATCGCGGTTCCCCCGGCCGAATCCGTCGCGTACGCGCCGCACGTCGTGCGCGGCGCCGACCTGCTCCTCGTCATGCTCTACGACGAGCACTGGGCCAGCTCGACGCCGGGCCCGATCGCCTCCCCCGAGTGGGTCGCGTCCCTGCTGGCCGCCTGGGTGGCCCGCGCGGGCGCGTCGCGCATCGTGGCGGGGTTGCCCGCGTACGGCTACGCGTGGCCGCCCGGGGGGTCGGCGTCCGTCGTCAGCTTTGGCAATGTCGCGGCGTTCGCCACGCGCACCGGATTGCCGCTCGTCCGGGATACCGTGTCGCAGATGCTGCACGTCGCGCAGGCTGATTCGGTCAACGTCTGGGTGAGCGACGCCCCCCTTCTCGCGACGCTCGTAGGAGAAGTCGAGCGTGCGGGGGTCCGGCGCATCGCGCTCTGGCGGCTCGGCCTCGAGGATCCCGCGATCTGGCAGGCGGCGCTCCGGTAGAACCGCGCGGGGCTCAGGTCAGGACGGCCTCGGTCGTGCGGAACTGGCCCCGATACAGCCGCGCGTAGAGTCCCTCGCCGGCGAGCAGCTCCGCGTGCGTGCCCTCCTCGACCACCCGGCCGTGATCGAGCACGACCAGGCGATCGGCGCGCAGCACGGTACTCAGGCGGTGCGCAATGATGAGCGTCGACCGGCCCCGCAGCAGCTCCTCCATTGCGTCCTCGACGAGCCGCTCGCTCTCGCTGTCGAGACTCGACGTCGCCTCGTCGAGGACGACGACCGCCGGATCCTTGAGGAAGACCCGCGCGATCGCGATGCGCTGGCGCTGTCCCCCGGACAGCTTCACGCCGCGCTCCCCCACCCGCGTGTCGAATCCGTCGGGGAGCCGCTCGATGAACTCGAGCGTGTGCGCGGCCACCGCGGCGGCGTGCACGGCCCCGTCGGACGCATCGGGGCGTGCGTAGGCGATGTTGGCGCGCACCGTGCCGCTGAAGAGCACCGGCTCCTGGGGGACCATCCCGATCGCGCCCCGCAGATCCGCGAAGGAGAGCGTCGTTATGTCGTGTCCATCGAGCGTGATGCGGCCGCCCGTGACATCCCAGAAGCGGGGCAGCAGCGACGCGATCGTCGTCTTGCCCGCTCCCGAGGGTCCGACGAGCGCGACCACCTCGCCGGGCGCGATCGAGAGCGAGACGTCGTGCAGGGCATCGGGGAGGGGCTCCTGGTAGCGGAAGGTCACGTGCTCGAAGCACACCTCGCCGCGCACCGGCTTCTCGAGCGGGACCGGGTTCGACGGCTCGGCGACCGTGGAGTGTGTGCCCAGGAGCTCGAACACCCGGCGCGCCGCGCCCACGGCTTCCTGGTAGGATCCGAAGAGCGATGCGAGTGAGCCGACCGCGGCGGCGACCGTGATGGCGTACAGGAGGAACGCGACGAGCGCTCCCGCGGTCAGGCCGCCGTACAGGACGAGCCGGCCGCCCTGGTCAGATGACGACAGCGACCCCCCCGAACGCGACGAACCCGACGATCCCGAAGAACGCGGCGCGGAGTTTCGCGCGCCGGATCGCCGCATCGACAACGTCGGCGAGTTGGGCGTCGAAGCGGCGGGTTTCTTCCGCTTCCTGAGCGAATCCCTGCACCGCGCGGATCTGGGAGAATGCCTCATTGGCCGAGCCCATCGCTGCTGCCACCCGATCCTGCACTCCCGTGCTCGCCCGCCGCAGCGCGCGTCCGAAGATCAGCGCCGCGCCGATGACGATCGGCACGATCCCGAGCACCGTCTCGGTGAGGGTCGGGTGCGTCCGGGTGAGCATGATGACGCCGCCCACAAGAAACAGGACCTGGCGCGAGAACTCCGAGACGTAGGTGTTCATCGTCTGCTGCAGCACGGCCAGATCGGACGACAGGCGGCTCGTGAGCTCGCCCGTCCGTCCTTCGGCGAAGAACGCGGGCGACAGCCGCACCAGATGGGCGAAGAGATCCGCGCGCAGCCGAGCGATCACGCGCTCGCTCGTCGAGGTGAGCAGAAAAACCTGCACGAAATTCATGATGCCTTGCAGCGCGAAGAGCCCCAGGAGGCCGATCAGGATGCGCAACAACAGACCGCCATCGCGCCGCAGGAAAACGGCATCGAGCATATGCCGGACGACCAGCGGAAAGGCGAGCCCCACCCCCGCGGCAACGACGAGACATGCGGCGGCGACCCCCAGGCGCCCGGCGTACGGGCGCACGAGCGGCAGCAGGCGGGCGAGAGGCGCGGGGGAGACCGGCCGCGTCGCCACGGCCGTCAGATCCGGACGCGCCGGTCGATGACCATCGCGGCGAAGAGAAGCGCGAGATACAGCAACGAAAACTTGTACACGGCCCATGCCGGGCCGGTCGCGTCGGCGGCGCGGCGCACCTGCAGAACGCCGCGCACGAGAAGTGCATCCAGCACGAGGGCCGCTCCGAGGTAGATGGCGCCGAACGCGCCCAGGGCGACCGGCAGCAGCGTCAGTGCGATCAGGACGATCGTGTACCAGAGCATCTGGTCCGCGGTCCGCGCGGCTCCCCAGACGAGGGGGGCCATGGGAACGCCCGCGCGATCGTACTCCCGCTGTTTGATGAGAGCGAGTGCCCAGAAGTGCGGTGGGGTCCAGTAGAAGATGATCAGGAACAGGTAGGCCGCCACGAGATCGAGCCGCCCCGTGACCGCGGCCCAGCCGACCAGGGGCGGCACGGCGCCGGCCGCCCCTCCAATGACGATGTTCTGCGGCGTGCTGCGCTTGAGCCAGCGCGTATAGACCAGGATGTAGATGTAGTATCCGACGAGCGCGAGTGCCGCGGTCAGCACGTTCACGAAATGCGCGAGGAGCGCTGTCGCGAGCACCGCCAGCCCGACGCCGAAGGCAAGCACCGTGACCGGGGCGACGCGCCCGCTCGGGATCGGGCGCAGCCGCGTGCGGGTCATGCGCGCATCGATGTCGCGGTCGAAATACATGTTGACCGCGTTCGCGCCGCCGGCCATGAGGTACCCCCCGATCGCCACCAGGAGGACGAGTGCCACGCTCGGGGTGCCCGCGACGAACATGGGTGCGATCGTCGTGACCAGGAGGAGCGCGATGATCCGTGGCTTCGTGAGGGCGAGGAGATCGCGGGCGAATCCGGTCATGCGGCCGTCACCGCCGCCGCCGGCGGCGCCATCGCGGCGCCCCGCTTGGCCAGCGCGGCCAGCGCGAATACCGCGACCCACACGAGTGTCCCGACAGCCTGGTGGAGGGATTGCAACGTGGGTGGAAGATGCAGCTCGACGAGAGCGGCCGCGACGACGAGTTGGGCGGTGACGAGCCCCGCCGCCAGCCGGGCAGCCCGCACAACGCCTCGGCTCTCCCTCCGTCGCGCCACGGCGACCGCGAGTCCCACGAGGTGCAGAAAGAGAAGGAACGCCAGGACGCGATGGGTGATCTGCACGTGGAGCGCGCCGCCGGCCGCCGGGATCGTCGTCCGGCACCACGGGAATCCCTGGCACGCGGCCGCTGCGCCCGGCACGTTCGCGGTGAGCGCGCCCAACACGACCGTCGCGAATGCGAGGGCGGCGCCCGCGCGCGCGCCGCGGTAGGTGCGGAGCGAGGCGCCGCCGCCTGCGAGCGAACCGGCGCCGAGCGCGCCGGTCCGCTGGGCCGCCACCACGAGCGTCGCCAGCAGCGCCATCGCCAGCGCATAGTGGACAGCGATCATGTAGGGATTGCCGAGCGCGAGCCGCACGATGAGCATCCCGAGAAGTGCGGCCGTGACGACGAGCGTGACCGCGAGCGCGGCCGGTCGCAGGACTCCGCCGGGTCCGCCCACGCCCCGTGCCCTCCGGTGCGCGAGCGCGACGAGGGCGAGCGCCAGGGTCGCGAGGAGCAGGGCGGCCGCGAGATAGCGGTGCGTCACCTCGACGGCGACGGTGTAGCCGCTCACGACGGGCAGGAGCGAGCCGTTGCAATCGGGCCAGTGGTCCCCGCACCCCATCCCCGATCCCGAGATGCGGACGATCGCGCCGAATACGGCATGGCCGTACGCGAGGACGAGCGCGGCGAGGGCAAGGCGGCGAAGGCTGCTCAGATGAGCCTGCCAGGCTCGGACACGGTCACGGCACCGGGGCGGTCGGCGCCGGTCCGCGATCGGTCGCGGATGACGTGCCACGTGAAGACCAGCAGGACCGCGAGGCTGATCGCCGGCAGGATCGCCCACATCACGTCGGCGAATCCCTGCGGCCGGCTGGGGCGCGGAACGAGCCCGGCGCGCACGATGGCCACCTCGCCGACCGCGCAGGCCACCACCGCGCCCCAGAACAGACCGATCGCGGCGGGAGCGGGCAGAGGCATTCGCGAAAGGTACACGAAAGGCAAATGGCCGAGGGGGCCCCCGATCCGGCACGATGTGGCCGGCTGTCGCGCGGCGCGGTACCATTGCGCCCATGACGGAGCCGCGCGCGGGCGGGGGGCGGGACCGGGTGCCGGCGTCCCCGGCCGCGCGCGCGCTGCCGCGGCGGCTCGGACTCTGGAGCGCCGTCGCCGTGCTCATTGGATCCACGATCGGCTCGGGGATCTTCCGCTCGCCGGCCGGCGTGGCGGCGCGGCTGCCGGGTCCACTGCCGATGCTCGCCGTGTGGGCGACGGGCGGGTTGTTCGCTCTCTGCGGCGCGCTGACGCTCGCCGAGGTCGCGGGCGCCCTGCCGGAGACCGGCGGGCTCTACGTCTTCATCCGAACGGCGTGGGGCCGGCTGCCCGCGTTCCTGTTCGGCTGGGCGGAGCTGACCGTGATCCGGGCCGCGTCCCTGGGCGCGATCGCGACAACCTTCGCGGAATATGCGTACAGGCTGACCGGACGCGATCCCGCCGCTCCGGCGCACGAGCGGGGCGTGCACCTGGCCGCGGCGGCCGCGATCGTCGTCACGGCCGCATGCAACATCCGCGGTATCCGCTGGGGCGCGGTTGTGCAGAACGTGACGACCATCGCGAAGTACGGCGGCCTCATGCTCCTCATCGGAGCCGCCCTGATCATCGGGCTCCGCGCTCCTGGCCCGAGCCACTTCACACCGGCCGTGCCGCCGGGAAGCTTCTCATGGGCGCCGTTCGGCCTCGCACTCGTGAGCGTGCTCTGGGCCTACGATGGCTGGGCCGATCTGAGCCTGGTGGCTGGTGAGGTCGAGCGACCGCGGTACGTGCTGCCGCGCGCCCTGATCGGCGGGACGCTGGCCGTCATTCTGGTCTACCTGCTCGCCAACGTCGCCTACCTGTCGGTGCTCTCGATCGACGAGATCCGCGGCGCTCATCTCGTCGCCGCCGACACGGCGCAACGGATTCTCGGCGCGCCCGGGGCCGAGTTCGTCGGAGCCACCGTGGTACTCTCGACATTTGGAACGCTCAACGGATCGCTGATCACGGCCCCCCGCGTCTTCTACGCGATGGCCGCCGATGGGATGCTGCCACGTCCCGTGGCCGCGGTGCATCCCCGATGGGGGACGCCCTACGGCGCGGTCGCCCTGACCGCCGCGCTGGGCGTTGGCTTCGTGCTGCTGCGGACCTTCGAGCAGCTGGCCGATAGCTTCGTGACGGCGATCGTGCCGTTCTACGCGCTCGGCGTCGCCGCCGTGTTTCCGCTGCGCCGGCGAGCGGCGTATGACCCGTCGTTTCGGGTTCCCGGCTATCCCGTCGTGCCTCTGCTGTTCGTGCTCGCCGTCATCTCGTTGCTGGGGAACGCGATCGCGGAGCCCGGGAGCCGGTGGCCGACCCTCGCCGTGCTCGGCGTCGTGCTGCTGGGAGTCCCGGTGTACTTCGCCACTTCAAAATGGTGGCCGCGGACGATAGCTTGACCGCGAATCGAGGGCGTTAGCACGGAACGCTGGTGCCCGCATCGCTTACCGAGAGAATCGGAGAGATTCCCATGAAGGCCTTGCTGTCCCCCCCGCTCTGGCGGTCGGCACGCTCCTTTTCGCGGCAACGATCGCGGCCTGTACCTCGACGACGACGGGACCGTCAAAGGTGAGCCTCGCCGGAGATTACAACCTGACGGCCATCAGCTTTGCCGGACAAGCGCTGCCGGTGGATGCCAATGATGGAGCGACGCTCGTCCTGACGAGCAATACGTATGACGCCGTGGGATTTGGCGTCGACTCGATCGTGACCGACAGCGGCAGCTACATCGCCACGAGCAACGGGTCGTTCCAGCAGGAATCCGCGAAGGGACACGGGGGCGCAACGGGGACGTACACGCTTTCGAGCAACACGGACACGCTGTCCGAGAGCGTGACGTCCAATAACGTCCTGGTCGTGAGCACCTGGGTGAAGTAGGGCGTCTCTTATAGAGGCACTGCCGTGAGGCGGCCGCCCCTCGAGATCGGCCCGCGGAGGGCCGGTCGCCCAGCGCGCGCCGCATGCACGGCCGCGCTGGCTCTGCTCGCCTCGGTGCGGCCGGGCGGCGCGCAATCGGTCCCGGGCGCCCGTGGGCAGCTGGTCGGGTCGGTGACCGACTCCGCGTCCGGCCAGGCGCTCCCCGACGCAGTCGTGGCGGTCGAGGGCACGCAGCTGCGGGCGCTCACCAGCTCGACGGGGCGGTACCAGATCGCGGGGATCGACTCCGGGGTATACATCGTCCGCATCGCGGCCATCGGCTACCGCGCCGTGACGCGGCGCGATCTCGCGATCGCCCCGGGCGAGCGTCATCAGCTGGACGTTGCGCTCCAGCGCGCGCCGGTCCAGTTGTCCCAGATGTCGGTCACCGCCAGCCGAACCGAAGAGCAGAGTGGCCAATCCACGGCGAGCGTCGCGGTCCTCACCGGCGAGCAGCTGGTCGATCTCGGGGCGATTCGCGTCGATGCGGCGCTGCGCTACATCCCCGGGGTGACGCTGAACAACGACCAGAACAATGATGTGTCCATCCGCGGGTCGACCGGCGTCGCCGAAGGGATCGGGAGCCGGGTCCTGATGATGGTCGACGGACACCCGCTGCTCTCGGCCGACGGTGGCGAGATCGACTTCAACGCGCTGCCGCTGCTGGATGTCGACCGCGTCGAGGTCGTCAAGGGCGCCTACTCGGCGGCGTATGGCAGCAACGCCCTGGGCGGGGTGATCAACCTGATTACCACGCCGATCTCGGATCGGCGGCAGACGATCGTCGAGGCGGATTACGGGACGTACGATGTCCCGGAGCAGTACCGCTTCACGGGCCAGGGGCTGAACTACTCGGGGATCGACATCGTCCAGTCGCAGCAGATCGCCGATGTCGGCACGCGCATCGGGCTGGACCGACAGACATCCACGGGGTTCCGCCAGGATGATTTCTCCGGACGGTGGGTCGCCCGCGGCAAGTTCACGTATCCGAACGACGCCGCCCACCCCTCCTCCTTCTACGCGATCTATTCGGACGAGAACGGGGGCGATTTCACCGGCGCGACCAACGACGCCGACCCGTACGTGGTCGACTCGGTCGCGCGGCGCGATCAATCCCGGTACCGGCGCGTGGCGGCCGGCGGCACGATCATTCCGTGGGCGACGGGGTCCGCCGAGCTCTCGCTGACGCCGTCGATCGACTACGACGACTCGCAGAACTCCTACTACAGCACGGACAATCACGATTACCATCGCGCCACGCGCTACGGGACCGGCGCGCAGCTCGCGCTGGATCCGTCGGTCGACCACACCGTCGTCGTCGGCGCCGACGCGGCCCACACCAATGTGGTGTCCAACATCCTGGGCACGCCGATCCTGGAGGACGAGGCGATCTTCGCGCAGGACGATTGGGACCTCACCGACCGGTGGCGCGGATCCCTCGGCGCGCGCGTCGATGCCCACCGCTCGAGCGGATCGCCCACCGAGGATGCGGTGAGCCCCAAGCTCGGGGTGCGCTACCGGGTCGACGACGAGACCAGCGTGCGCGCCTCGATCGGCCACGGATACCGCGCACCGAGCGCCATCGAGCAGTTCACCTCCACGTTTCAGCAGGGCGTCTGCGTCGTGCCGAACCCCGAGCTGCACGGGGAGACGGCGTGGTCGGGCGAGGTCGGCGCGACGAGCGCCCTCACGCGCCGCGCCTCGATCGATGGCGCTCTCTTCGAGAGCGACTACAACGGCCTGATCTCGCCCGTCCTCGCGGCGGCGTCGCCCGCGTCCTGTCCCGAGAGCGCGCTGTCCGCCCAGTTCCAGAACGTGGACCGCGCCCGCGTGCGCGGGATCGATCTCAGCACCCGCATCGCTCTCATCCGGGAGTGGCTCAGCCTGCAGCTCGCCTACACGTACCTCGATAGTCGCAATCTCGACAACCCGCAGCAATCCCCCGCCGCCGGGAAGCCCCTCCCCTATCGATCGAATGACAATTTCACGGGGTCGCTGGACCTGCTCGGCGGTCTCGCCGGCATCGATGTCCGATATCGCAGCCGTCCCGCCGTCGTGCTGGAGGATCCGGTCGAGCGGCGGAGCAACATCACCGTAGTCGACGCGCGGCTCGGCTATCGCATCCGGCATACGATCCTGCAGCTCAAGGCCGCCAATCTCCTGCAGGAACGCTACGTCGACGTGATCGAGCACTATTACGGTGCGCCCCGGAGCCTGCAGATGACGGCGCGGCAGTATTTCTGACACGGAGGGGCGGCCTGCAGGCCGCCCCTCCCCGCCGTCCCTCCCCGCCGGCTAGAAGATCTTCAGGTTGATGTAGCGCCCCGGATGCGCCTTGAGGTCGGCGCTCAGGGAGTCCAGCCGGGCCAGCAGCGAGACCATGTGGTTGTACAGGTCGGGATTGTTCAGCAGCATGGAGGCGCTCCCCGAGCCGCTATCGGCCCGCGCCAGGATGTCGTCGAGCTTGGCGCTCGTCTCGCGGAGGCTGCTCGACAGGGCGACGAGGTTGGTGGTCGTGCTCCGCATGTTGCGCACCGCCGAGTCGACGGTGGCCGAATCGACGGCCGACAGCGTGTGCCGCACCGTCTGCATCGTCGTGGACAGGTCGCGGGATTGATCCGAGGCGATCGTCGAGAGCTTCGCCACGAGCTCGTTGGTGCCGGCCAGGGTCTTCCGGAGATCGGCGATCCCTCCTTGCTGGACCAGCTCGACCTGCATCGTGCGCGCGATCTCGCTGAGATGGCTGCCGACGGTGTCCATCCGGGCTTCCAGCTCCTGGAGGCCCGGCTGCGGCTTCCCGATCGGCACCGTGTCCCGCGGCGCGAGGTACACCGACGTCGGATGCGCCGGGCGCAGCGCGACGTCGACGTCGCCGAAGATTCCGTTCGGCTCGATCGTGGCCGTCGTTCCCTGGGGGATGTGGTACTCCTTCCGGATCCGCATCGTGACGAGCAGCGTTCCGTCCGGCCGGAAATCGACGTCGTCGACGAAGCCCACGGTGACGCCGGCCAGGAGCACCCCCTGGCCCTGCTTCAGGCCGTAGCCCCAGGGGAACTTCGCGTAGATCGGGTAGCCGGTCGTCAGTCCCCCGCGCACGAGCCAGAGCGTGCCCAGCACGCCGATCGCGATTGCGCCGGAGATCACGAGGCCCACCAACACGTCATCGCGTCGTTTCATAGGGTCGGAGCCGGGGTCAGGGACGGGGCGGGCGTGGTCGTCAGGCCTGGAGGTACGGAGCGAGAACGGCAGCGGTGAGCGCGTCGAGGACCAGGATCCAGACCGAAGCGATGACTACGGCCTTCGCGGTCGACCGGCCCACGCCCTCCGAGCCCGAGGTGGTGGTATAGCCCTCGAACGTGCAGAGAAATGCGATCGCGCCCCCGAACATCACGGCTTTCAGCAGACTGTAAAATACCTGAAACGTCGAGAAGGACAGCCGCAATCCCGTCTCGAAGTCGAACGACCGCACGTCGGTCGCCGCGATCGCTGTCACGAACGCCGACAGCACGCCGATCACATCCGCGAACACGGTGAGGACCGGGAGCATGATGAGTGCCGCGATGATGCGCGGCACGACGAGATACGCGATCGGGTCGTAGGCGAGGGTCTCGAGCGCATCGATCTGCTCGGTGACGCGCATGGTGCCGATCTCGGCCGTCATCTGCGCTCCGACGCGTCCGGCCAGGACCAATCCCGTGAGCAGGGGCCCGAGCTCGAGAATGATCATCTGCCGGGCGATGATCCCGACGACCGAGAGCTGCACGCCCGAGAAGAGCTGGTACCGCGACTGCAGGGCGATGACCGCTCCAATGAATGCGGCGACGACCGCCGTCAGCGGCAGCGAATCCACGCCGATCGCGCGCATCTGCTTCAGCGTCTCCGGGAGGTAGGTCGCGGGCTCGGCGACCGCCCGGCCGACGTCCTCCAGGAAGTACGTGCGCGCGCCGACGCCGCCCAGGATGCCGAGCACGGCGTCGGCGACGCGCCGGAGGATTCCGGCGGCGAGGCCCACGGGTCCCGGGATGCTGGGGGTGCCGGCGGGATCGCTGGCCACCGTCGCGCTCATGTGCGCACCCGGGCGAGCAGAACCCCGCCGGCCAGCGCGAACAGGAGGTTGGGGACCCACGCCGCCAGCTCGGGCGGCTCGATGATTCCCTTCGCGCCGATCGCCTTCGAGAGCTGGATCATCATGAGAAAGACGACGGTCGTCCCCAGGCTCACGGCGATCCCGTAGGCGGCCCCGCCGCGCTGCGTCGTCGTCGCGAGAGGGGCGCCGAAGAGGGCGATGATGATGCACGTCACGGGGACGGCGATCTTCTGCGCGAGCTCGACCCGCAACTCGTCCGCATTCCCGCCCGAGCGCTGGAGCGCGGCGATGAACCGCCGCAGATCGCCGTATCCCAGGTCATCCGGATTCCGCGGAATCGACATGAGATCGGTCGGGATCTCGCGGAGGCGGTTGTCGCGCGCGGAGTCGAACTCGACGGCGAAATCGCTCAGGCTGTCGGGAAACACGTGGAGCATTCCGCGGTGCAGCCCCCAGCCGCGCTGCGGCGTCCAGCGTCCGAGCGCGGCCGACAGCACGTAGGTCGGATAGGCGCGGCCCGTGCCCTTCCGCACGATCTCGAGCTGGGCGATGGTGCCGCGCGCGGCGTTGACGGCCCCGATCTCGTAGACGCGGCCATCCCGCGCGCTGAAGGCGAAATTGTACCGCTCGTTCCCGCCCTGGAATCGCTGCTCCTGGAGCAGCTCATCGTGCTTCGCGTTCGTCGCGGGGACGACGGCGCCCAGGCCGAGTCCGAGCACCGCCGCGATGCACGAGGCGAGATAGATCGGGGCGGTGACGCGATAGAAGCTGATCCCCGATGCCTTGGCGGCCGTGATCTCCGAATGGCGCGTCAGCGCGCCGATGCAGAAGATCGTCGCGAAGAGAACCGCGGCCGGCAGCACGAGGAAGACCGACCCGGGGATCGCGTACAGGTAGCCGAGGACGATCGCGTGCGGACTCAGGTTCCGCGCCAGGTAGTCCTTCGCGTGGTCGGTGAGATCGATCATGATCACGAGCAGCGGGAACCCCATCGCGGTCGTGAAGAAGATCTTCCAGAACTCGACGCTGACGTAGCGGTCGAGCGGATGGATTCGCGGCGCGCTCAGGCGCATCAGCGCTCCCGCACCGCGCGGAGGACGCGCGCGCGGAAGGCGCCCCACCGGTCCCCCCACTCGCCGCTCCGCGCGGCCGTTTCCGCCCCGAGCCGCAGGAGCAGCCCCGCGCCCAGCAGCGCGAAGGCGAGATCGGAGCCCCACATCGCCACGAACGGCGTCAGCTTCCCGTCCTCCGCGAGCGGCTCCCCGGCGATGAGGCCGATGTAGTACAGGCCGAAGACCGCGAAGCTGACACCGATCACGAGCCCGACGCCGCCCCGCGGGAAGCGGAGAGCGATCGGCGCGCCCAGGAGCGCGAAGACGACGCAGGCGACGGCGAGCGAGAATTTCTTCTGGATCTCGACGTCGTAGATCGCCGCGGTCAGGCGGGCCTCCTGTATCCGGGCCCGTGCGGCGTCGACCGACGACGTGAGCCCCGCCAGGACGACCAGCGGCGGCGTCATGATCACCGCCCCGTGGCGGGGCGGCGGGGCGCTCGCGAGGGGGCGCGCGTTCAGCGAATCGACGCCCACGAGGGGGCGCAGGCCATCGCAATACAGGTGGCCGAGCTCCCACCCGGTGCCGTAGGGGTGATTGTCGGGGGACGCGGGCGGCGGCGGGGGCGCCGCGTCGCCCGCGACGGCCGCGCGGACGCCGTTGGCGAGCGTGCGGACGATGTCGGCTCGCGCGCTCGCGATGGAGGCATCGTTCTGGGCGAGCACGTGCTGCATCTCGCAGATGGACATCTCCCGCTGACCCTTGAAGGCGTCATTCGAGTGCGTCAACTCGTTGCCGACGCCCGGGACGCGGACACGATCGACGATGAAGTAGACGCGCTGAAATTGGTCGGGCGTCGACTCGCGCTGCTCCAGCACGTAGCCATAGTACAGGGTGAGCTGCAGGTCGCCGATGCGCGTGAGCACCATCTCGCCGCTGTCGGCGTAGGTCGTGCGCCGGCGCGCGGCATCGCCCAGGTCGTAGATCGTCACCTCGCGCATCATGTTCGACGCCGGGTCGAGGCGGCCCGCGAAGAGGTAGAATTTCCCCGGGACGACCTCGTTGATCACCCGGGGCCGCAGCGAGAACGTCGGCTTCTTGCGGGCGATGTCGCCTTGCAGGATGCTCAGGCGATGGTTGGCGCGCGGCAGGACCTGATCGTTGAACCAGACCATGGCCGCGCATACCACCGCAGCCGCGCAGAGCACGGGGACGAGCAGGCTGCGGAGCGCGATCCCGCTGGCCTTCATGGCCGTGATCTCGTTCTCCGCCGCGAGCCGGCTGAAGGCGTAGAGGACGGCGACGAGGACCGCCATGGGGAAGGTCATGGCGATCGTGAACGGCACCGACAGGCCCACGAATTCGCCCAGCACCGACCACGGGAGCCCCTTGCCGACGAGCTGGCCGATGTAGCGGGCGATGTAGTTGAGCAGGACCAGCGTGGTGAGCGCGGTGATGGCGAAGACCAGGGGCCCCGCGTGCTCTCGGAGAACGTAGCGGTGCAGTATCTTCACTCGGTAGAAATAACCGTCCGGCCGGATGGCAAGCGCAAGTCCGCGGCGGCAACCATCCCTCGATCCCGTTCCGTGCTGAGCGCTCCGCGTTCCCTCTTCGCCGCCGCTCTTGGCGCCCTCGCGTCCGCCGCCTCGTGCGGCGGTGGGGGGCGCGGCGACCCCGTCCACGCCCGCACGGCGTTCGATGGCGCCGCGGCCCTCGCCTACGTCAAGACGCAGCTCGACTTCGGCCCGCGCATCCCCGGGACCGATGGCGCGCGCCGGTGCGGAGACTGGATCGTCGCGCAGATGCGCAGCCGCGCCGACACCGTGATCGTCCAGAGCTGGGCAGACACGACGGCCGCCGGCAGCGTCCTGCCGCTGCGGAACATCCTCGCCCGTTTCCGGCCGGGCGTCACGGACCGCGTCCTCTACGTGACCCATTGGGACACGCGTCCGGTGTCCGATGAGGCGCGCGACACCAGCCTCCGGAAGATCCCCGTTCCGGGCGCGAACGACGGGGCATCCGGCGTGGCCCTCTTCATCGCGCTCGGCGACGTGCTGAAGCGCACCCCGCCGAGCGTCGGGGTCGATCTGCTATTCGTCGACGGGGAGGACTACGGCAGCTTCACGCCGCTGCGCGACGTGCTGCTCGGATCGACGTATTTCGCCTCGCACCTGCCCGCGAGCGACTATCGTCCGCTCTTCGGCGTGCTGTGGGACATGATCGGCGACCGTCGGCTCCTCATATACCAGGAGGGTAATTCCGTCCAGCAGGCGCCCGAGGTCGTGGCCCGCGTGTGGCGCACGGCTGCCGACCTCGGCTACGACCGATACTTCGTGCCGGAGCCGCGGTACACGATGACCGACGACCACATCCCCCTCCTCAAGGCGGGGCTGCGGGTGATCGACGTCATCGACTACGAATCGGAGGCGGGGGGATACCACCATACGCCGTACGACACGTTCGACAAGGTGTCGTCCGCCTCGCTGCAAATCGTCGGCGACGTGGCGACGACGTTGGTGACCCAGTGAGAAGTCACCCGGTAATTGGTGACCATCCATAGGCTTACACCGTCCTCGAAGCGTGCCCGTCCGTCCGACACCGCCGCGATCCGCCACATTGGCCACCTCCCCGACGGGAACGACTGCGGTCGCGCCCGGCCCCGGCATCGACCGCGTCGGTGATCTGCTCGTCCGCGAGGGGATGATCGGGCTTGACCAGCTCGAGGTGGCGGCCCGCGAAAATCGAACCAACGGCAACGGCGTCGTCTACAACCTGATCAAGCAGGGAGCGGTCGCCGAGCTCGAGATCACCAAGCTGCTGGCGCGGCAGTTCCGCATGCCCGCCGTCGACCTCGCGAAGTTCGAGGTCGATCCGCGGATCGCCAAGCTCATCCCGAGCGAGCTGGCGATGAAGAATCTGGTCCTCCCGCTCAAGCGGGACGGCCGCACCCTCACCGTCGCCATCGCGGACCCGACGAACCTCGGGATCATCGACGATCTCAAGTTCATCACGCGCTACGACATCTTCCCCGTCATCGCCGGGGAGTACACGCTCCGGAGCGCCATCGAGCGGTACTACGAGACCTCCGATTCGCAGATGAAGTCGCTGCTCGAGGATATCGTCTCGGAGGCCGAAGGGGAGATCGAGGTCGTCGCGGAGCGCGACGAGGAGATGACGGCGGCCGCGCTGGCGGCGGCCGTCGACGATGCGCCCATCGTGAAGCTCATCAATGCGATTCTCACGGACGCGGTGAAGCGCGGCGCCTCGGACATCCACTTCGAGTGCTTCGAGCACGAGCTGCGGGTGCGCTACCGGATCGATGGCGCTCTCCTGGAGGTCATGAAGCCGCCGATCCGGATGAAGGCCGCGCTCATTTCGCGCTTCAAGATCATGTCGCAGCTCAACATCGCGGAGCGGCGCGTGCCGCAGGACGGCCGGCTCAAGCTCAAGATCGGCCGCAAGGTCATCGATTACCGCGTCTCGACGCTGCCGACGATCTTCGGCGAGAAGGTCGTCCTCCGGATTCTCGACAAGGGGAATCTGACCCTCGAGCTCGAGAAATTCGGGATCGAGCCCCGGGCCGAGCAGGACCTCATGGAGGCCGTGCATAACCCCTACGGGATGGTCCTGGTCACGGGGCCGACCGGATCGGGGAAGACGACGACGCTCTATTCGGCGCTGTCGAAGATCAACAACATCGATGTGAACATCATGACGGCCGAGGATCCGGTCGAGTACAACCTCTTCGGCGTCAACCAGGTGGCGGTCCGGACGGAGGTCGGCTTGACCTTCGCGGCGGCCCTGAAAGCGTTCCTCCGGCAAGACCCGAACATCATCATGATCGGGGAGGTTCGTGACCTCGAGACGGGGGAAATCGCCATTAGGGCAGCCCTAACGGGCCACCTCGTCCTGTCGACGCTGCACACGAACTCGGCGGCCGAGACCGTGACGCGGTTGCTCGACATGGGGCTGGAGCCGTTCAACGTGGCCAGCGCGCTCAACCTGGTGCTGGCGCAACGGCTCGTTCGACGGATCTGCGGGAATTGCAAGGAACGGTACGAGCCCGATTCGGCCGAGCTCGCCGCCGCCAAGATCAAGCCGAGCACGACGTTTCGTGAGTTGCGTTTCACTCCGGAGGCGCTGGCGGGAGCGAAGTCGCGGGCAACGCCGGAAGCGGCTCCGCTCGTGGAGCGGATCACGGTGGAGTCGCGGATCGTCGACATGCCGTTCTTCCGCGGCACGGGCTGCGATCAGTGCAACGGGACGGGGCTGCGGGGACGGCAGGGGTTGTACGAGGTGATGAACATGACGCCGGGCATTCGGCGGCTGATCCTGAAGAGCGCGAGCGCGGACGAGATCAGGGACATGGCGGTGCAGGATGGGATGTTGACGTTGCGCATGGACGGCTGGCTCAAAATCCTGAAGGGGATCACGACCATGGAGCAGGTGATTCGGGAGACCTCAGCATGACCAGTCCTGCCCTCGATGTGCCCGGGTCCCAACTCCCGGCGAGCACCGGCGCCGCCGGGCAGACGGGCCTCAATCTGCGCGCATTGCTCGAAGAGATGATCCAGCGCGATGCCTCCGACCTCCACGTGACGGCCGGCGAGCGGCCCAAGCTGCGCATCGATGGCGAGATCACGAACTCGAGCGTGGAAACGGTCCTCACGCCGAAGGACACGCTGACGCTCGCCTATTCGGTCCTCACCGAGAACCAGAAAAAGCGGTTCGAGGTCGAGGACGAACTGGATTTCTCGTTCGGGATCCAGAACCTCGCGCGCTTCCGCGGCAACTGCTTCAAGCAGCGCGGTTGCGTGTCCGTCGTGATCCGGCAGATCCCGTTCACGATCAAGACGTTTCAGGATCTCGGCCTCCCGCCGTCGATCGCGAAGATGGCCGAGCGCCCGCGGGGCCTCGTTCTCGTCACCGGTCCCACGGGCTCCGGGAAGTCGACCACCCTGGCGGCGATGATCGACAAGATCAATCGCGAGCGCAAAGGACACATCATCACGGTCGAGGACCCGGTCGAGTTCATCCACCGCCACCAGTCGTGTATCGTCAACCAGCGCGAGGTCGGCACGGACACCCGTACGTTCCAGACGGCGCTCAAGTACGCCCTGCGCGAGGATCCGGACGTGATCCTCATCGGGGAGATGCGCGATCTCGAGACGATCCAGGCCGCGCTCACGATCGCCGAGACGGGCCACCTGGCTCTCGCGACACTGCACACGAACTCGGCGGCCGAGTCGATCACGCGCATCATCGACGTCTTCCCGTCGCACCAGCAGGCGCAGATCTCCGCGCAGCTGGCCTTCGTCCTGGAGGGCGTGGTGACGCAGGCCCTGCTTCCCAAAGCGAAGGGACGCGGGCGCGCGATGGCCGCGGAGATCCTCGTGGTCACGCCCGCGATCCGTGCGATGATCCGCGAGAAGAAGATCCACCAGATCTACTCGGCGATGCAGGCCGGGAAGAAATACGGCATGCAGACCCTGAACGACGCGCTCTACGCGCTGTATGCGAGCCGTGAGGTCGCGCTCGATGAGTGCTTGCGGGTGTCGTCCGATCCGAACGAGTTCCTGCGCATGATAGGGCAGGCCCCGCTCGAGGAGGACGCGCGGCAGACGCCGACCGCGACCAAGGCGACCGGCGGGGCCCGCCGGTAGCGAACCAAGACGTGAGGATGCGTGATGCCTAGCTATTCGTATACCGCGCGCGCCATCAACGGCGACGTGCGCACTGCCACCGTGGTCGCGACCAACCGCGACGAGGTCGTCGCCCAGCTGCGGCGCCAGCGCCTGTCGGTCATCCGCGTCGACGAGGAAGAGAAGATCAGCAAGCGGCGCGCCGGGGGGATCAAGAATCGCGACATCATCATCTTCACGCGGCAGTTCGCGACGATGATCAACGCGGGTCTCCCGCTGGTCCAGGCGCTGGACATCCTGTCGAAGCAGACCGAGAACAAGACGCTCTCCGCGGTCACCCGCGATGTCCAGCGCGACGTCGAGTCGGGCAACACCGTCGCCGATGCGCTCCGGAAGCACCCGAAGGCCTTCACCGACCTGTACGTCAACATGGTGTCCGCCGGCGAGGCGGGCGGCATCCTCGACACCATCCTGTTGCGGCTCGCGACCTTTCTCGAGAAGAACGGCAACCTGGTGCGCCGCGTGAAGGGTGCCATGATCTACCCGGCCGTGATCCTGAGCGTCGCCGGGATCGCAGTGACGGTCCTGCTGATCTTCGTCATCCCGGTCTTCCAGGACATGTTCTCGTCCGTCGGCATGGCGCTGCCCCTTCCGACACGCATCGTGATCGGGCTCTCCGCCTTCCTCCGCCACTACTGGTGGGTGGTGCTCGGCAGCCTGACGGCGCTGGTCGTGTCCGTCCAGCGGTACTATCAGACGACCAACGGCAAGCTGGTCATTGACCGGACCCTGTTGCAGCTGCCCGTGCTCGGCAACGTCCTGCGCAAGTCCGCGGTGTCGCGCTTCACGCGGACGCTGGGAACCCTGCTCAACTCCGGCGTGAGCATCCTCGACGGCCTCGAGATCACGGCGAAGACGGCCGGGAACCGGGTGATTCAGGATGCGGTCATGGAGGCGCGCTCGAGCATCGCGGGCGGCGAGACGATCGCGGTTCCCCTCGCCCGCTCGGCCGTCTTCCCGCCGATGGTGATCTCGATGATCGCCGTCGGCGAGTCGACCGGCGGGCTCGATGACATGCTGACGAAGATCGCGGACTTCTACGACGAAGAGGTCGACGCCGCGGTCTCCGGCTTGCTCGCGCTGCTCGAGCCGGTCATGATCGTCTTCCTCGGCGTCGTCGTCGGCGGCATGGTGGTCGCCATGTACCTGCCGATCTTCGACATGATGAACGCGGTGAAGTAAGGGCGGTTCGCGAACCTTCGAGAAAGCATTGATGCCATCACCCGTGCCCAACGGGAGAATCACCGTGTCCCCGAGGCGGGAGGGAGCACATCCGTGATCATTCCCCCCACACGTGAGGGCTCATAGCTATCACCCGAATAGTCGCGGATCCCAGGGGACCTCGACGGCACGCTCCCACTGAAGCTTTGCGACATTGCGATGCGTCACGTTGATGACGAGATTGCGTTCGAAGGGACGTCCCGGCACCGACGGCACCGTCAGACAGGCGCTCCGTTGGTCGTGGTACCACCGCGCGCCAACCGCGCGCGCCTGAGAATGGTCGTCGGGATCGTCCCACCCGACCGGCAACGCCGGGCCAGCGAGCTCCTCTACGCTGACCTCGTCGGGGATCGTCACCCACGCCGCATGCGCCGGCAGTGGTGGCGCCGCATCAGCATGCACGACGCTTTCTAGGACGGCGGTCCCGAAGTGCTCCGACAGGTACAGGACGAATTGATCCGTCGCGTTCCAGCGATTGGCCCTACCGCTTGGCTGCGTCGGATCGTACGTCCGCGCACAAACACGCACGGCCCGACGCGGCATCAGACCGGGGCTCCTTCCTCCATACGACCGAGCAGCTCACGCACGGCCTGAGCGCCACCCTCGGTCGCGGCTACCAGAATCGGTGCTTGTCCGCGGAATCGTCGATGCGGTCGCGTCAGAAACGCCTCCGCCGCCTCGCTATCGCCGCCGTATAGGCGCCGAACCTCACGCACGACTTCCGCCACATTGACCATCCTCTCGATCTCGCTCGCGGACAATGGCGCCCGCTCCGCCATGCGCCGCTTCCACGACCGCTCCGAGACGATTGCACGGCGCAACTCGCGCCGCACGGCCTCATCATTCACGCAGAGCTCCAGAAACTGCGTCACAGTTGAGGCCCCGAACACCTGCCGCTGGATTCCATCGCGGATCAGCGGGTGCAATAGACTCCAGTCGCGGCCGCCGAAGATTCCCTCGATGAATGCGCGGGCGGTCGCGTGCTTAGATAGCTGGGGGGGGTGCGCGACCGCCATGATCATTCCTCAGAAGGATTTCCGCCTGCCCGACCGTATGGCGCCTGGCCCATTAATATGGGCCACATGGCCCCGAAACGCAACCGCCCCGTCACAGCGCCGCGTACCCGGTCGGCGCGCGGTCGGCCACCCAGCGCTCGAGCCAGTAGGCGAGCGACCGGGCCGTGACGGGATGATCGAGGTCGGCCGGATGCAGGGCGAGGCGGACGTGCGCCGCGCCCCGCTGCAGCATCCACCGACCCGCCGCAACCACGGCCGAGCCCCGCGCCCGGAGCGCGGTGCGGCCGCTCCAGCGGACCGCGGGGCAGGGAAGGCGCTCTCCGCGCGCGTGGAGAAGGATCGACCGGTCGTCCTCGCTGAAGCGGAGACCGGCGGCCGCCACCGCACGCTCGCACCCCGCTCGCGCCAGCCACGCCGGCGGAACAAACCCGATCGGCGCCAGCCCGAGCGCCCTGAGCCGCGCCACGCCCCGCGCGATCCGCGCGTACGCGGCCCCCTCGTCGAGGGTCAGGAACTCCCCCTCCCGGGCCGTCTTCCCCCACGCGCGCCAGCTGTCGCGCCACCCGCGTGGCGATCCGACCTCGTCGTGTCGCTCGCCGTGCAGGAAGAGCTCGGCCCCCTCGGCCGCCCGCGAGCGGATCCAGTCGACGAAGGCGGGATCCGCCTCGAGCGGCCACTGCCCGTGCCAGTCCGGCACGACCAGGAGCCCCGGGATGACGCCGTGCCGGCCACAGATCTCCCAGAGAGCCCGCACGCGCGGTGCGAGCGCGGGGGTGACGTCGTGGATCGTGACGAGAAGATGGCGCGTCAGACGGCGACCGAGACGTTTCGCGTTCCGGTCGCGGACGGCGGGGTCGCCGGCCGCTCGCCGGGGGCCGCGGGACCCGGACCGGGCTCGCGGTGGACGCGGAGCGCCGCGATGCGCCGTCCATCCACGGCGATGATCTCAAGCTCCCCGCCAGGGAAGGGGACGCGATCGCCCACACGCGGGGCGCGGCCGAGCTCCGCAAACGCATAGCCGCCAAGCGTCGTCCATTCCCCTTCGGGGATCGGCACCTCGTACTCGGCGCGGACGTTGATGAGCGACAGGGAGCCCGCCAGCTCGAGAACGCCATCGAGGGTCATGGCGCGGCGAGTCGCCATGTCGTATTCGTCCGCGATCTCGCCGATCACCTGCTCGACCAGATCCTCGACGGTGACGATCCCCGCCGTGCCGCCGTACTCGTCCAGGACGATCGCCATGTGCGCGCGGGTCCGCCGGAGGTCATCCAGCACGCGCTCGGCCGGACGCCGGCGCGGCACGTACAGCGCCTCACGCACGAAGTGCTGCAGGGCGAATGGCGTGCCCGCGTCCGCCGGCGCGAGCCAGAGATCCTTGGCGACGAAGATGCCGGCCACATCGTCGAGGCTGCCGCGGTAGACGGGGTAGCGCGAATACCGCTCCGCCCGCAGGACCGCCCGGACCTCCTGCTCCGTCGCGTGGAGCGGGAGCGCCACGACGTTCCGTCCGCGGACGCATGACATCCTGGATCTTCTTGTGGTGGAAGGCGAACACGCCGCTCAGCATCGCCGAATCCGATTCGTTGAGCGCACCGGCCGCGCGGGCCTGCTTGATGAGGGCGCGCAGGTCATCGTGCGACAAGAGGCGCATGAGAAGCGCGGCGAGGCGGACCGTGACGGGCCGCGCCGCGCGCTGCACCATCTCGCGGAAACTGTTCGCCACACGATTCGTCAGCATCATACTAGGATAATGCCGAATTCCGCGCCCACTCAGCCCGTGCCGTCCGCTGCTCCCCTCCCCGTCGCCGGCACGCCGCTACCGAGCTCGACCATAGGCGCGGGCGGCGCCGTGCACCGCGTTCCATCTCCCGAGGGCGACCGACCGAGCCTGGCCGGGCTGGGCACCCTCCGGCCCCGGCTGCACGAGACGATCCTCGACCCCCGGCGGCTGATCCGCAGCATCTACGTGGGTCGCTTCTGCCTCGCCACGGCCATTTTCATTGCCGCGCAGCTGGCGTGGGATGGCGGCGACACGATGGCCATCCGCAAGGGCTCGCTGATCTTCGCCGTCACGATGATCGTGACCGCCGGCTCCGCGGCGTACACGGAGATCTACCGCGCCCCCCTGCGGCGCGACTTCCTGTATACGCAGACGATATTCGACCTGCTTCTCGTCACCGCCGTGGTCCATATCACGGGGAGCGGGAGCTCGCAGTTCGTCGCGCTGTACATCCTCATCATCGCCATCGCCGCGGTCCTGCTGCCCACGGGCGGCGGTCTTCTGATCGCTCTGCTCGGCACCCTGTTCTACTTCGCGGACGTTCTCTGGTTCTCGCACGCGCCGCCGTATCTCGGCGTCTGGCTGCAGCTGTTCGTCTTCGCCACGGTCGCGCTGGGCAGCGCGTACATCACCGCGCGCCTGCGCGAGGCGGGAGCGGCGGGCACGGAGGCGCAGCTGTTCGCCGTCCGCCATCAGGCGGAAGACGTCCTGCGCAACATTCGCAGCGGCATCGTCACCGTCGACGCGAAGGGTCGGCTGCTGTACGCGAACCCCGCCGCCAGCGCCCTGCTCGGGATCTCGTTCGCGCGATACGTGGGCCGGCCGATCCTCGGGGTCCTCGCCCAGGCCGCGCCGGTGATGGCCCGCGCCCTCGAGCGCGCGGCGAAGGAGCGCATCCGGACGACCCGCGCCGAGGAGGACATCCGATTCGGCGACCATACGGTGCCGATCGGGGTCACGACGACGTTCAGCGGAGGCGCGGGGCGCGACGACGGGGATCCGGGAGCGGAGCGGGGCGGCGCGGTGACCGGGACCGCGATCTTCCAGGACATCTCGGGCCAGAAGCGTCTCGACGCCCTGCACATCCGGGCGAGCCGGCTCGAAGCCGTGGCGGAGCTCAGCGCGTCGCTCGCCCACGAGATCAAGAATCCCCTCGCGTCCATTCGGAGCGCCGTCGAGCAGCTGGCCCGCATGCCCCCGCGCGAGCGGCGGCGGAGCCCCCGTCCCGGGCCGACCGCCGCGCGGAGCCCGGACGATGCCCGCGCGCTGGCCGCGCTCATCGTGCGCGAGTCGGATCGCCTGGCGCGGCTGCTGACCGAGTTTCTCGATTTCGCCCGCGTGCGCGTGACGCGCGTCACCACCGTCGATCTGGGGCGGATCGTCCGGCAGGCGGGGAACCTGGCGGCCGCGCATCCGAGCTGCGTCGCGGGGCTCAAGCTGACCTGTGTGGTGCCCGACATTGCGGTCGTCATCGATGGCGATGAGGATCTGCTGCATCGCGCGGTCTTCAACCTCGCGCTCAACGCGGTGCAGGCGGTCCCGGCGGATCGCGGCGAGGTTCGCCTCGAGGTCGCGACGGTTCCCGAGCGCGAGCTGCCACCCGGCGTGACCTTCGAGTCGGCCGCCGTGGCCATTCGCGTGATCGACAACGGGCCGGGGATCGCGCCCGAGGTGCGCGACCGCCTCTTCCACCCGTTCATCACGACGAAGGGCGGGGGCAGCGGGCTCGGACTCTCCGTCGTGCATCGCGCGATCGAGGCGCATCGCGGCTGCGTGCTGGTCGACAGCGGAGCGGACGGGACGCGATTCACGATCCTCGTACCGGCGCGGGTCGCGGCATGACGGAGGTCACGCGCCCGAGCGCAACGCCCACCGTGCTCCTCATCGACGACGAGCCCGGGATCGTGGAATCGCTCCGCATCCTCCTCAAGAATGAGGGCTTCCTCCCCATCGTCGCCGCGGGGGGCAAGGAGGGCCTGGAGCGCCTCGCCGAGCGGAAGCCGGACATCGTCCTGACCGACATCCGGATGCCCGCGGTCGGAGGGGTGGAGATCCTGAGTGCCGCGCGCGCCCGCGATCCCGATGTGCCGGTGATCCTCATGACGGCCCAGGCCACCCTGCAAACGGCGATGCAGGCCGTGAACGAAGGCGCCTTCTATTATATCCAGAAGCCGTTCCGCAACGATGATCTGCTCGCGATCCTCCGGCGCGCCGCGGAGCACCGCGTGCTCCGGGTGGAAAATCGGAGCCTCAAACTCGAGATCCGGCGGCGCGATCGCACGGCCGACGTCCGACCCGTGGGCGCGAGCGCGGCATGGCGTGCGGCCATGAATCTCGCCGAGACCGTCGCGCCAACGGAATCGACGGTGCTGATCCAGGGCGCCTCGGGGACGGGGAAGGAGGTCATCGCCCGCTACATCCACCAGTTGTCCGCCCGGGCCGATGGCCCGTTCCTCTCGATCAACTGCGGGGCGCTGCCCGAGAGCCTGCTGGAGAGCGAGCTGTTCGGACACGTGCGCGGAAGCTTCACCGGCGCCGTCAAGGACAAGACCGGCCTGTTTACCGCCGCGGCGGGCGGGACGTTCTTCCTGGACGAGATCGGCGAGACGACGCCGGCGATCCAGGTCAAGCTGCTGCGCGTGCTGCAGCACCGCGAAGTGATTCCCGTGGGGGCGACCGAGGCGCAGCCGATCGATGTCCGGCTGATCGCCGCGACCAATCGCGATCTCGAGGAGGCGATCCGGCAGGGCGGCTTCCGGAGCGATCTGTTCTATCGTCTGAACGTGATCGCCATCCACCTGCCGCCGCTCAGCGACCGGCGCGACGACATCCCGCTGCTCATCGAGGCCTTCCTCGAGCGCCTCGCCGCCGCCCGCGACGAGCCGGTCAAGCAGGTCAGTCCGCCGGCGCTCGAGGCGATGCTGCACTGCGCGTGGCCCGGCAACGTCCGCGAGCTCGAAAACGCTCTCGAGCGCGCCGTGATCCTCACGCCGGGCGACACGATCGAGGTCGCCGTGCTGCCCGACCGCGTGCGGGAGCCGGGCGCCGCAGCCCTCGTGGCCGAGCGCAGCCCGGCGTCGCCGACGCTGGACGCGATCGAGCGCGCGTACATCCTGTGGGTCCTCGAGAGCGAGGGGGGCAACAAGGCCCGGGCCGCGGACGTGCTCGGGATCGATCCGTCGACGCTGTATCGCAAGCTGACCCGGTTCGGGGTCGAGGTCTGATGCAGGGGCGGGGGCGCGCCGCACGTCGGCGCGCGCCGGGCGCGGCGCTCGCCGCGCTCGCCGCGCTCGCGGTGGCGGCGTCGGCGAGCGGACTGGTCAACGGGTTCGCGTACGACGACATCCCCGTGATCGTCCAGAATGCCCGCCTGCACGATCTGCACCGCATCGGCCGCATCGCGATCGAATCGTATTGGCCCCCGCGGTTCGGGGGGACGCTGTATCGACCGCTGACGTCGATCCTGTTCGCGCTCGAGTGGGCGGTCGGTCGCGGCTCCCCGCTCCCGTTCCACATCGTGAGCGTGGCCCTGTATGTCGCGGCCGCCCTGGCCGTCTACGCGCTCGCCTCGCGCGTCCTGCCCCCGCGGCCCGCGTGGCTGGCGGCCGCGGTCTTCGCGGTGCACCCGGTGCACGTCGAGGCCGTGGCGAACGTGGTCGGGCAATCGGAGCTGATCGTCACGCTCATCGTCGTCGCGGCCGTCGCGATCTTTATCGAGCGGCGCACGGCGGACGCCGCGCGCGCGCCGTCGCGGCGGGACGTCGCCGCTCTTGCGGCGCTGTACGCCGCGGGGTGTCTCGCGAAGGAGCACGCCATCGTGCTCCCCGGTTTGCTCCTGGCGGCGGAGGCGACGGTCGTTCCGGCGGCGGGCGAGTGGCGCGCGCGTGCGCGCCGGCTGTGGCCCCTGGGGCTCAGCCTGGCGATCGTCGGCCTCGGCTATCTCGGGTTGCGTGGCGCGATCCTCCATGGCGTCGTCGGCGAGACGCCGACGATCGCGTTTCGCGATGCAGACTGGGTCACCCGCTGGTGGACGATGCTGGGCATCGTGCCGGAATGGGTGCGCCTGCTCGTCTGGCCCGCGCACCTGGCGGCCGTGTACAGCCCGCCGGCCACGCCGGTGCGGGAGGGGGCGGACGCGACGGCGCTGCTCGGGCTCCTGCTCCTCGGCGCCCTCGGTGCGCTGGCCGTCGTCGCGCGCCGCCGCGCGCCCGTGCTCACATTCGGCGCGGCGTGGGTGGCCGTGGCCCTGCTGCCCGTGAGCAACCTGGTCGTGCGCTCGGGCGTGCTCCTGGCCGAGCGCACGTTGTTCCTTCCGAGCGTCGGCGCCGTCCTCGCACTCGGCGCCGTGGCGTCGGTCGTCGCGGCTCGGATACGCGCGACGGCCCGCGGCGCACCCCCCCGCGTCCGTGCCCTCGCCCCGCGCATCCTGCTGGCGGCCGTGCTCGTCGCGGGCGCCGGGCGGAGCGCGGTTCGGCAGCGCGTGTGGCGCGACGACCCGACGCTGTTCGTGCACGCGGTGCTGGACGAGCCGTTCAGCTACGCGGCCCATTTCGCCTACGCCGACTGGTCGTTCATGAGCGGCCGCTGGGAGACGGGGGAGCGCGAGGGGCGCTTCGCGCTGCGGCTGTATGGCGGCGATCCGCGGCTCGTCAACCGGATGGCGACGCAGTATTTCGCCGTCGGACGGTGTGATCTCGCCGTGCCGCTCCTGCGCCGCGCGCTCGCGATGGTCCCGACGTTCCAGGACGCGCGCATCGATCTGGCCGCGTGCCTGCAGAGCGCCGGAGACTGGGCCGGCGTGCGGTCGCTCGCCACCGATGGCCTTGCTCAGGGCGCCAACGTTTCATACTATCGGTCGCTGCTGGTGCGAACGGACAGCGCCGATCGGGCGTCGGACGCACCGGGGGCTCGGTCGGACCACCGCGGGGGCGCCTGACGATGTGGCGCACCCTCTCTCGCCTCCCGTGTGATGACAACGCCGCTCCATCGATCCTTCGAGCCGGTCACCGAGCCCCGCACCGAGCCCATGCAGCGTCTTCGCGGCCGGACACCGTTGCCGAGCGATGCGCTCCGGCTCTCGGTGCTCGTTCCCGTCTACAACGAGCGGCAGACGATCGAGCTCATCCTGGAACAGGTGCACGCCGTCCAGGTTCCCAAGGAGGTGATCTGCGTCGACGACGCCTCCACCGACGGGACGTGGGATCTCCTGACCCGCCTGCACGCGGCCGGCCGCGTCGACCAGCTCCTCCGGCATCCCCACAACCGCGGCAAGGGAGCGGCGATCCGCACGGCGCTCGCGGCCAGCACGGGCAACGTCGTGATCGTGCAGGATGCGGACCTGGAATACGATCCCGCCGACTGGCCGGCCCTCCTCAACCCCATCGTGATGGGTGTCGCCGACGCGGTGTTCGGATCCCGCTTTCTCGGCGGACCGCACCGCGTGTTGTACTACTGGCACTCGGTAGGGAATGCCCTCCTCACGACGTTCAGCAACATGCTGAACAACCTGAACCTCACCGACATGGAGACGTGCTACAAGGCGGTGCGTGGGGATCTCGCGCGGTCGCTGAAGCTGACGTCCGACCGGTTCGGCTTCGAGCCCGAGATCACCGCCCGGCTCGCGCAATGCCGCGCGCGGATCTTCGAGGTGCCGATCAGCTACTCCGGGCGGACGTACGCGGAAGGGAAGAAGATCGGGTGGCGCGATGGGGCCGCGGCGATCGGCCACATCCTGCGCTACAACCTGTCGCGCTGACCGCCCGGCTCGGCGCGCGCGCGCGACCGGCGGACCGGGCGTGACGCGCGCCGAGTGGCGCCCGACCGCCGCACTGATCGCCCTGGCACTCGCCGCATCCGCGCCGGGTCTCGCGAACGGCTTCGCCTACGATGACCTCCCCCTCATCGTTCAAAACGCCCGCGTGCACGATCTCCGCCGACTGGGCGCGCTGTTCACGGAGTCCTACTGGCCCGTGCGCTGGGGCGGGTCGCTGTACCGGCCGGTGACGACGCTGGCCTTCACGCTCGAATGGAGCCTGGGACACGCGTCGCCCGCGCTCTTTCACGTGGTGAGCGTGCTGCTGTACGTCGCCGTCACGCTCCTCGTCTACGCGCTGGCGCGCCGCGTGCTCTCCGGCGGGGCCCCGTGGCTCGCGGCCGCCGCATTCGCGGTCCATCCCGTGCACGTCGAGGCGGTCGCGAACATCGTGGGCCAGTCGGAGCTCCTGGCGGCGGGGGCCGTGACCGCGGCGGTCGCCTATTATCTCGCGCGGCGGATCCCGGCTCCGGGCGCGCCTCTCGCCGGCCGCGACGTTGTCGTGATCGCGGCGCTCTATGCCGCCGGCTGCCTCGCCAAGGAGCACGCGATCGTGCTCCCCGCGCTGCTGGTCGCGGCGGAGGGCACCGTCGTGCCGGACCCGCGGGGGTGGCGCGCGCGGTCGCGGGCGCTGGCGCCGCTCGCTGCGGCCCTCGCGACCGTCGGCGGGTGCTACTGCGGTCTCCGGACGGCGGTCCTGCACGGCTTCCGCGGGGAATCGCTCGCCGTGCCCTGGGGTCACGCGTCGTGGAGCGTCCGGTGGTGGACCATGCTCGGGGTCGTGCCGGAGTGGGCGCGCCTCCTCGTCTGGCCGGCGCACCTGGCGGCGATGTACAGCCCGGCCGGGACGCCGTTGCGCGACGGTCCGGATGCCGGCGCGCTCCTGGGGCTCGTCCTCGCGGTCGCCGCCGTGGCGCTCGCCGTGACGGCGCGGCGGCGCGCCCCGGTGGCGGCGTTCGGGATCTGGTGGGTCGCTCTCGCGCTGTTGCCCGTGAGCAACCTCATCGTCCGCTCGGGTGTGCTGCTGGCCGAGCGGACGCTGTTCCTGCCCAGCGTGGGGGCTGTGCTCGTCCTCGGCGCCGTGTGGCAGGTCGTGTCGGCGCGGGCCCGCGCCGCGCGGGCTGCAGGCCCCGGCATCCTCGCGGCAGCCGCGGCCTGCCTCCTGGCCGCCGGTGTCTGGCGGAGCGCGGTGCGCCAGCCGGTGTGGCACGACAGCCGGCGACTGATCGAGGAATCGGTACGGGATGAGCCGCTGAGCTATCGCGCGCACTTCTCTCGCATGGGCGAGCTGTTCGATTCGGGCGAGTGGGGTTCTGCGGAGCGCGAGGCACGCATCGCGCTCCGGTTGTACCCGGGGGATCCGTGGGTGTACGAGATGCTGGCCTATCACTATTTCGTGGCGGGGCAGTGCCGGCTGGCCGAGCCCCTGCTGGAGAACGCGCTCTCGCTGGACCCCGCCTACGCGGATGCCCGCTACATGCTGACGGCGTGCCGGACGCGGGATGCGGGGTCGTGACGGGGCGCCTCGACGCGCGGCGCTGGGCCCCGATCTCGATCGCCATCGTCGCCGCACTGTGTTATGCCAACGCGGTCCGGAACGGGTTCGCGTTCGACGACAACGGGATCATCGCGAACAACGCGCTGGTGCACTCGCTCTCGGGCCTGTGGCGCGCGTTCGCGCACCCGTATTGGCCGGACGCGACGGGCGGGCAGTACCGGCCGCTCGCGATCGCCAGCTTCGCGCTCGACTGGGCGCTCTCGCATGGCCACGCGTGGTGGTTCCACCTCGTCAACGTCGGGCTGCACGCGGTCGTCTGTCTGCTCGTCTGGCGCGTCCTGTCGCTCATGCTTCCCCCGGTCGGCGCCTGGTTCGGTGCGATGCTGTTCGCGCTGCACCCGGTACACGTGGAGGCGGTGTCGAACGTGGTGGGGCGGCTCGAGCTCCTCATGACGGTGTGCGTGCTGGCGGCGTGGCTGGCGCACCGGCGCGGGCACTGGAGCGCCGTCGTGTGGTACGCGCTGGCGCTCGCGTCCAAGGAGACCGGGATCGTCTTCCTCGCGCTCGCGGTCTGTCACGATCTGCTGTTCGCGGGCCCGTGGCGGCAGGCCCTGGCCCGTCGGCGGTGGCTGTACGACTGGTATGGCCTGGTGACCATCGCGTACGGCGCGGCCCTGTGGCTGGTGTTCCGGCATCGGCAATTCGTCGTCGTCGCCCCCACGTGGTGGGGGGCGACCGCGGTCCAACGGTGGCTCACGATGCTCCGCGTGGTCCCGGAATGCGCCCGGCTGATGCTCGCGCCGGTGGATCTCAAGATCGACTACACGCCGCGCGTGATCGACCTGCAGACCGGCGTGACTCCGCTCATCCTCCTCGGCGCGGCGTTGCTGCTCGCCGCGCTGGCGGCGATCCCCGCGACGTGGCGCCGGGCCCCCGCGGTGGCGTTCGGGATCCTGGTCTTCGGCATCGCGATGTCGCCCGTGTCGAACGTCCTCTTTCCGACCGGCGTGGTCCTCGCCGAGCGGACGCTGTACCTCCCCAGCGTCGGAGTGGCGGTGGTGGCGGGGTGGCTGTTCGCGCGCGGCATGGCGCAGCGCCCGCGTGCGGTCGCCGCGCTGGCGGTGCTCGTCTGCGCCGGCTTCGCGGTGCGCGTATGGACCCGGACCCCGATCTGGGTGGACAGCAAGACGCTCATGGTGAACCAGATGCGCACCCAGCCGGAGTCGTATCGCGCGCACGACGTGGCGGGCAACATCTATATCGGGTCCCACCACTGGGCGGCCGCCGACAGCGCCTACCGGGTGGCGCGGCGTCTCTTTCCGCACGACCCGGGTCCGTACTTCGGCGGCGCGGAATCGGCGATGATGCTCAACGGTCTGGATCGCGCGGCGATCCTGCTCGACAGCGCGATCCAGATCGCCCCGGAGAACGCCTGGGGGTACCTGCGGCTTGCCGACGTGCGGTTCTATCAGCGGGACTGGCATTCAGCGATGGGGAACGCCCTCGCCGCGTACCTCCTGCAGCCCGACTCGCTCCGCGCGCTGGATATCCTGGCGAGTGCCGCGCAGCAGATCCATGATTACGCCGGCGCCGACGCCGCGTACCATCGGGCGTTGGCGGATCACCCGGACAACCGTCATCTGCACCAGGGTTACGCCTACATGCTGCGCGACCGCGGGGACACGGCGGGGGCGCGCCGGCAGTTCGAGCTGGCCGGGGCGGCCCCCGTCTCGCGGCTCTTCACCCGGTAACCCGCCCCGAACCCTGCGTGACCTGTCGAGGGATATGACAGTCTCTGGGTCGCAGACTGCACGACGCCATGCATTCGGCGGGACGCCGTCCGGTGGCGAGCGGAACCGACATCGCCGGAAGCTATTGTGAGAGAGGCAGTTACGATGCAGTGACCCATGTGGTCCGGCCCTTGCTTAGACACACCTCAACAGGCGTTCATCGTTCGCGATCGTGACCACGGTACCACCACATTTTCCATCTTGGAGCATTCCATCATGCTGCGTCATGCACGCAAGGGTTTCACACTGATCGAGCTGCTGATCGTGGTCGTGATCATCGGCATTCTGGCCGCGATCGCGATTCCGAAGTTCGCCGCGACGAAGCAGCAGGCCTACATCTCGTCCATGAAGGGTGACCTGAACAACCTGGTCACGGCCGAAGAGGCGTACTTCTCGGACTACAACACGTATACGAACACATATACGTCGGCGACCACGGGAACGAATGCCGTCATCTGGCATCCCTCGGCCGGCAACAACCCTGCCTTCGCCAGCGTGACGTCGAGCGGCTGGAACGCGACGATCACGAATAACTACGTCCCCACGGCGGCGCCGCAGTCGACCTGTGGTGTCTTCATCGGGGCGGCGACGAGCCCGTTCACGCAGGACTCGATCGAAGGCGCGCCAGGCTGCAAGCCGTAAGCGTCGTGATCGGATCGATTGCTGGACCGCGGCGGGCCGGGCGACCCCCGGCCCGCCGTGATTTTCGAGGTGGTGGGCCCCCCCCTCTCTTTCGGCGTGGTGCTCCGCCCCCTCTCATTGTTGGAGGATTCAACCATGCGGCGTCGTGCACGCACGGGGTTCACACTGATCGAGCTGCTGATCGTGGTCGTGATCATCGGCATTCTGGCCGCGATCGCGATTCCGAAGTTCGCCGCGACGAAGCAGCAGGCCTACATCTCGTCCATGAAGGGCGACATGAACAACCTGGTCACGGCGGAAGAGGCGTACTTCTCGGCGACCAACTCGTACACGAATACGTATACGTCCGCGACGACCGGGACGAATGCGGTCATCTGGCATCCGTCGGCCGGGAACAACCCGAGCATCGCGAGCGTGACATTGAGCGGCTGGAACGCGACCGTCACGAACAACTACGTCCCCACGACGGCGCCGCAGTCGACCTGTGGTGTGTTCATTGGCGCGGCGACGACACCGTTCACGCAGGACACGATCGAAGGCTCCCCCATCTGCATGCCCTGACCGCAGTGCGCGGGTAACGAGGCCCTCCATTGTCGCACGCCGCATCGCGCCGGAATCGATGGGGTTTCACGCTGATCGAGCTGCTGATCGTGGTCGTGATCATCGGCATTCTGGCCGCGATCGCGATCCCGAAGTTCGCGGCGACGAAGCAGCAGGCCTTCGTCTCATCAATGAAGGGTGACCTGAATAACCTGGTCACGGCCGAAGAGGCGTATTTCACGAACTACAACACGTACACCAACACCTACACGTCGATGACGACCGCCACCAGTGCCGTCATCTGGCATCCCTCGGGCGGGAACAACGTCACGTTCGGGAGCCTGACATCGAGCGGGTGGAGCGCGACGATGACGAACAACTACGTCCCCTCCGCGGCGAACCAGTCGACATGCGGCGTATTCCTGGGAGCGGCTGCCGCTCCGTTCGCGCAGGACACGCTCGAGGGCGCGCCCGTCTGCCAGCCGTAGTGCCTGCCCGCCGGAGCCTGCCTCCGGAGCCGTTACCTTATTGGCCGGCAGATCGTGTCTTGCTCAGCATGACCGGTTGAGCGCAACCGGGCCCGTCTGCCCAGGCGAGCTGGGCCGCGGGCGACAAGAGCAGGTTCACCCGGCAACCCGCGATCGATCATGGCATTCATGAGCCGCAAAAAGACCACCGTGGGACTCGACATCGGCTCCGGCCTGGTGAAGGTCGCCGTGATCGAGCACGGGCGGGAGCCGGAGCTCGTGCGTGTGGCGATCACACCGCTCCTGGCCGATGCGATCGTCGACGGCGAGGTGATGGATCCCAACATGGTGGCCGATGCCGTGCAGAGCGCGCTCCAGCAGGCCGGCGTGACTGTGAAGGGGAAGACCGTCGTCACGGCGGTCGGCGGACGCGATGTGATCATCAAGAAGATCCAGATCGAGCGGGTCAAGGAGCAGCAGGCGCGCGAGCTCATGCGGTGGGAGGCGGAGCAGCACGTGCCCTTCGACGTCGATTCTGTGGAGCTCGACTTCCAGATCCTCGACCCCGACGCCGAGGGGCTCGAGATGAGCGTGCTGCTCGTCGCCGCGAAGCGCGACCTGGTGGAAGGGAAGATCCGGCTCCTGACCGATGCGGGGGCGGCGCCGTCGATCGTGGACGTCGATGCGTTTGCGCTCCACAACGCCTTCGAGATGAATCACGCCGACGCGATGACGGGCACGGTCGCCCTGATCAACATCGGTCACGAGATGACCAACATCAATATCCTCGACGACGGCGTGCCGATCCTGACGCGCGACGTGGCGGTCGGGACGCGGCGCCTGCGCGAGGATTTGCAGCGCGACCGCGGGCTGGGCGCCGACGAGTCGGACGCGCTCCTCCTGGGCTACGACCGCTCGCCCCACCTGGACGCCGTGATCGAGCGCCGCGCGGACGAGATCGCCGTCGGCCTCGAGCGCGCCACCGCGTTCCTCACGTCCGCCTCGCGCTCGGTCGCGCAGGTGCGTGCCGTCTTCACCTCCGGCGGCGGCGCGCGGATCCCGGGACTGACCGAGGCCCTCGCCGCGCGCCTCAAGCTCTCGGTCTCGCAGGCGAATCCGCTCGCCAACCTGAAGGTCCGTGACGGTGCGCTGGGATCGTTCGTCACCGACGACGTTGCTCCGTTGCTGATGTTGCCCATAGGCCTCGCGCTGCGGACCGCCGCGTGACGGCCATGGCGACGCCGGCTTCCCTCGACCGCATCCGATCATGATCGAGATCAACCTGCTGCCAGGGGCACAGAAGAAGGGCCGCCGCGGCGGAGCGAGTGGAGGCATTCGCTCCGCACTCGCCGGGATCGGCACGAAGGTCAAGGATCCCTACCTCGTGACCGCGGTCGCGTGCATCGTCCTCGCGATCGCCGTCGTGGGGGTCCTGAGCCTGCGCCAGAGCGAGCGCGCCACCGCGATGGCGGTCGAGGAGCAGAAGCAGACCGAGGACTCGACGCGCTTCGCGGCTGTGCTCGCGGAGAAGCGCAAGGCGGAAGCCCAGCGCGACTCCGTAATGCGTCAGCTCGCGATCATTCGGAGCATCGACAACGACCGGTTCGTCTGGCCGCACGTCATGGAGGAGATCAGCCGCGCGCTGCCGGAATACACCTGGCTCGTGTCGGTGGACCAGACCAGCGCGCCGACGACGGCCTCCGAGGTGCGGCCCAAGGGGCCGAAGGACGCGAAGGGGCCGCCCAAGCCCGCCGGTCCGCCGCTGGGCGAAGCCGAGACGATGAAGTTCCGCATCGTCGGCAACACGGTCGACATCCAGGCACTCACCCGGTTCATGAAGCTGCTCGAGGGCTCGCCGTTCATTCAGAACGTCCAGCTCGAGAAGTCGCTCCTCACCAGTGTGGACGGCAAGGACGTGACCGAATTCACGCTCGATGCGGAATCCCGGGTGCCCGATTCCACAGCTATCCGCACCGTCCCGCTCACCCTGTCGGTGAGGTAGCGAGCGATGGCCTTCCTTCCCAAGACCAAGCGCGACCGCCTGCTCGTGGTCGTCGCCCTCGTGGCGATCGCCCTCGTCGTCGGCTTCTGGCAGCTCGTGTATCAGCCCAAGGCCGCTGACCTCACCCTGTTCCAGGCGCACATCGATTCCCTCGAGGTGTCGAACCAGCGTGTCCGCGCGGAGCTGGCCAAAGGGGACATCAACAGCCTGCGCCAGCAGGCCATGCAATACCAGCAGCATCTGGAGCTGATGCGACAACTCGTCCCGACGAGCAACGAGGTGCCGGCGCTGCTCGAGCAGGTCTCGACGGCCGCCCGGCGCGTCAACCTCGATATCGACGGGGTCGCGCCGCAGCCCGTGATCGGCGGGGATGACTTCGATACCTATCGCTACCAGCTCACGGTGATCGGCCCGTATCACGAGCTCGGCGAGTTCCTGACGAACGTGGGATCGCTCACGCGCATCGTCGCACCCGTCGATCTCCACCTCGCGGCCGCCTCGAACGAGCAGCGCAAGGACCACCCGGCCAAGGGGAACGAGCAGCTCCTCGCCTCGAAGTTCCAGATCCAGACGTACGTCGCCAAGGCGGCGCCCGAGCCCGTCCACGGTCGCAAGCCAGGAGCCAAGACGTCATGAACGCGCTCTCTCGCGCCGCCCTGGCGATCGGGTTCGGCACGCCCGTCCTGACGGGCGCGCTCGCGGCCCAGTCCATGTCGACGTTCTCCGCCGCGAAGGCGAGCGCCGCGCGCGCCGTCGCCGCCACGAACGCGCACACGGCCGCCATGCAGGCCACCTCGCCCGCCAGCGGACCGGAGTCCACGCCGCACGCGCCCCCTCCCGCGGCGCCGCCCGCGACATTGGCCGCGACATTGGCCGCGATATCGGCCGCGCCGATCGCGTCGCCGGGGGCGGCGGCGGGCCCGGGTGCGCCCGGCAGCGATACCGGAGCGCGAACCATTTCGATCACGGAGCGCGGCGTCAAGGGAGAGCTCTCGCTCAATCGCGAGGTGTTCAGCTACGATCGCGGGGGCCGACGGGATCCCTTCGTCTCGCTCCTCAAGAACGGCGACCTCCGCCCCATGCTGTCGGATCTGCGTCTCGTCACGATTCTGTACGATCCCGCCGGGCGGAACTCGATCGCCGTCATGCACGACGCGAGCTCGCCGGGGCGCGATCAGTATCGCGTGCGGGTCGGGCAGATGCTCGGCCGGATGCGGGTCTCGCAGATCGACCCGAAGCAGGTCGTGTTCACGATCGAGGAAATCGGCTACAACCGCCAGGCCGTTCTGGCGCTCGGTGATTCCACACAAGCGAGGACGCAATGAAGCATCTCTGGACGCTCGCCGCCGTCACGGCTGCGCTCTCCGTGCGCGCGGCAGGGGCGGCCGCGCTTGCCCCGACTGGAGCCGTCACCGGTGTCAGCGTCGTCCCCGCCGCTGGACGCGCCGATGTCGTCGTCACGGTCGACAATAGCGTGACCACCCACGATTTCCGGATGACCAATCCGGACCGCATCGTCGTCGACCTCTCGGGCGCGACGCTCGGCATGGGCGCCGACGCCTACGATCGCATCGCCCGCGGGGGCGTCGTCAACGTGCGCTCCGCGCAGTACCGCACGGGCGTCGTCCGCGTGGTGATCACACTCGACACGCACCGCACGTATACGCTGATTCGGGACGCGGGCGCCGTCCGCGTGGCGATCGACGCACCCTCCGATGCGGGCTTCGCCGCCTGGCATTCGGGGCTCCGCGCGACGGCCCCCCAGGGGTCGTCGCTCGCCGCGGCCGCTGCGCCATTGGCCACACCCGCCGCTACGGCGGCGGACGACACGCCGGTCCTCGCCAGCGCCGCCGGCGCGATCGCCCCTGCGCTCGCCGCCGCGCCCGTGGCGCCATCGGCCCCGGCCCCGGTAACCCCGGCGGCCCGCCCGGTGCCCGAGCGCCTCTTCCAGCAGACGGCGCAATCCACCCAGCCGCGCATCACGGTCACCTATCAGGATGCGGACATTCGCGACGTGCTCGCGGCCTTCGCGGCGTTCTCGGGACGCACGATCGTCGTCGGTCGCGACGTGCAGGGCACCGTCACGGCCGAGGTGCGCGATCAGCCCTGGGATGTCGCGCTGCAATCGATCCTCGAGGCGCAGGGCCTGGCCGCGAACGAGGACCAGTACGGGATCATCACGGTCGACAGCTTCCGCAACCTCCTGACCAAGCGGGCGAGCGAGCCGCTGGTGACGGAGCTCGTCGCGATCAACTACGTGAAGGCCAGCTCCCTCGTCGAGATGGCGAAGTCCCTTCTCTGGCGGGATTGCGGCTTCCAGGGCGCCGGCAATGGCGCCGCGGTCGTCAACACAACGCCCGGGCCCAGCAGCTCGTCGATCCAGAGCGCGACCTGCCCGACCCGCGGCAACGTCGTCGCCGATACGGCGACGAACAAGTTGGTCATCACCGATGCGCAGTCGCACATCCAGAACGTGCTGAACTACCTGCACGCGCTCGACGTGCGGACGCCGCAGGTGTCGATCAAGGCCAAGATCATCTTCATCAACCGGACGGAATTCACCCAACTGGGCCTGGCGTACGACATCGGGGTGCAGAACCCGGCGTCGTCGGGGACGTTCTTCAACAGCCTCGTCCAGCGGAACATCCCGGGGACGAATGGCCAATCGCAGTACGCGAGCACGCAGACGGTCGTGGACGTCGGCGGGAACACGCTCGCCGCGGTCTCGAATGCCGAGCGCCCGTATCAGTCCAGCTCGGCGCTGAGCCTCCTCTACACGCTCGCCCTCGGCAAATTCTCGCTCACGTCGTTCCTCGACGCGACGCAGGGATTGCAGCTCTCCGACGTCCAGGCGGAGCCGAGCGTCGTCACACTCGACAACCGGCCCGCCCACATCCAGGTCGGTGAGGAGACGCCGATCCGCGTGATCGACGCGAACAGCGCGGCGGGTGCGGGCGCGGCCCAGGCCACGGTCACCTTCAAGGAGACCGGTATCATCCTGAACGTCACCCCGCACATCACGACGAACGGGCAGGTCCTCATGGACCTGCACGCGGAGCAGTCGCAGCTCCAGAACATCGGCGGCGACCTCGGATACAACTTCTTCAAGCGCGAGGCCGACACGCGGCTGCTCGTCAACGACGGTCAGACGGCGGTCATCGGCGGCCTGACGGAGACCACCGTCACCAAGGCCCGGAACGCAATTCCGATCCTGGGCGAGCTGCCCCTCCTGGGGAATCTCTTCTCGCAGACGCAGAACGAGACTGTCAAGCAGGACCTGCTGATCCTGATCACCCCGCACGTCCTGCGCGAGGGCGAGCTCGGCGTCACGTCGAGCAAGTAGCACGGAGAGACGAGAGAGGAGAAGGGCGCGGAAGGGAGAGAACGAGAGGGGAGGGAAGAGAGGCGGGGCTCGGCCGGGTGGCCGGGCCCTCGTCGCATCCGCCAGGATCGTGGGACCCGGCGGCGGGCGATTCCATCTCGCGATCCGCCGGTGGCGCAGCCACGATGGCCCCCGTACAATTGGCCGCATGCTTCGATTCACCACCGCGGGCGAGTCGCACGGCCCCGCGCTCGTGAGCGTTCTCGAGGGGATCCCCGCCGGTCTCCCCCTCGTCGCGGCTGACATCGACGCCGACCTGGCGCGGCGCCAGCAGGGGTACGGTCGTGGGCGCCGCATGCAGATCGAGCGGGACGCGGTCGAATTCCTCGCGGGCGTCCGCGCCGGCGAAACGCTCGGATCCCCCATTGCCCTCCTGATCCGCAACAGGGATTGGACGAGCTGGAAGGACATCATGGACCCGGCGCCCCGCGACGGAGATCCGGGCCCGCGCGGGCGCGCGGTCACCCGTCCGCGACCGGGCCACGCCGACCTGTCCGGGCTGCTCAAGTACGACCGGGACGACGCCCGCGACATCCTCGAGCGCGCATCGGCGCGCGAGACGACGGCGCGCGTCGCGGCCGCGGCGATCTGCCGCCGGCTTCTCCGCGAGCTGGACATCCACGTGGCGAGCCACGTCGTCCAGCTGGGCGGGATCGATGCCAAGCGCCCCGACCCGTTCCCGGGCACGGCCGAGCTGAACGCGGCCGCCGACCGATCGTCTCTGCGCACTCTCGACGCGGAGGCCGAGGCGGCCATGATCGCTCGCATCGATGCGGCCAAGCGCGAGGGCAATACCCTGGGCGGGATCTGCGAGGTCGTGTGCGACGGCCTGCCCGTCGGCCTCGGGTCGCACGTGTCGTGGGATCGCAAGCTCGATGGGCGGCTCGGCGCCGCGATCCTCTCCATCCCGGCCGTCAAGGGAGTGGAGATCGGGCTCGGATTCGAGGCCGCGCGCCGCAGCGGGGCCGAGGTGCACGATGCGATCGCCTTCGAGCCGGGCCGCCCGCGCGCGGGAAACATCCGCCGGCGGACCAACCGCGCCGGCGGCCTCGAAGGCGGGATGACGACCGGTGAGCCGCTCATCGTCCGCGTCGCAATGAAGCCGATCAGCACCCTCATGCGACCGCTCGAGACCGTGGACACGACGAGCCGCGCACCCGCCAGCGCCGTCGCCGAGCGGAGCGATGTGACCGCGGTGCCGGCCATGGGGGTGATCGCGGAGGGGATGGTTGCGTTCGTGATCGCCCAGGCCGTGCTCGAGAAGTTCGGGGGGGATGCACTGAGCGAGGTCCGCCGCAACCACGACGCCTACCTGGCCCACCTCGCGGCCCGCATGGCCGATTGACGCTCCGGCATCTGGTGCTGGTCGGGCTTCCCGGCGCGGGGAAATCGGCGGTCGGTCGCGCCGTCGCCCGTCGGCTCGGTCGTCCTTTTGTCGATCTGGATCAGACGATCGAGCGCGCCGTCGGGGCCACCCTCTCGGAGATATTCGCGGACCGCGGCGAGGCGGCCTTTCGCGCGCTCGAGCGCGATGCGACGGCGACGCTGCTCGGGGCTCCGCCGGCGGTCGTCGCCCCCGGGGGGGGCTGGATCATGGTCCCGGAAACGGTGGCGATGTTACGTCCGGTCGCCTACACGATCTATCTCCAGACGGCGCCGGGCACCGCGCTCCGGCGGCTCGGCCGAGGCATTCACCGGCGACCGTTATTGCAGGCGGATGCCCACGGTCCACAGAGTGCGATCGCCCATCTGTACGAGGGGCGGCGCGCAGCGTACGAGGCAGCCGATTTCATTGTGGATACGGAACATCTTTCTTTACAACAGGTTACAGAGGCAGTCATGGAACTTGCCGGACGTCTGGCCGATTACTAGGTTGGGCACACCCGAATGACATTTCGCGTACTGGGACCGCATGAGCGCGGGCGGTTCGCGCCCGAGGCGTGGGGGCATCTGCTCTCGCTCAGCGGAGCGGGACTGTTGAATCCCGTCGAGCTCGAGCACCTGATCGATCGGGCGCTCGTTCAGATCGACGGGCGCATTGCGCTGGCGGACCTCCGGACCCTGATCGAGGGGGCTGGCTACGACGCCAACGCCGGACCCGATGGCCCGACCGTTCACTGATCCTTATGAATCGATCCTTATGAATCGATCCTTATGAATCATTTTTGATCCTGTGCCGTCCATATGCCGGTGACCACGAAACGCAAGCCGACCGCCAAGCGCACGCGCGCTGCGCGCCCCCGGACTGCCGCGTCCGCCTCGCACTCGCGGAGTGACGCCGCGCCGAGCGGGGGTGGGTCGACCGCGCTCGTCGTCGTCGAATCGCCCGCCAAGGCAAAGACGATAGGCAAGTATCTCGGGCGCGGCTATCGCGTCAAGGCGACCGTGGGGCACGTGCGCGACCTGCCCGAGAAGAAGCTCGGCGTCGATGTCGAGCACGGCTTTGCCCCCGACTACGTCACGATCGCGGGGAAAGAAAAGACGCTGGCCGACCTCAAGGCGGCCGCGCTGGACTCGACCGAGGTCTTCCTGGCCACCGACCCGGATCGGGAAGGGGAGGCAATCGCCTGGCACGTCGCCACCGAGATCCGGAGCCGACCGGTCGCCCCGAATGGCGCCAAGCCCGCCGGTGGGCGCGGTCGCCGGACGGCGGGGTCGGCGGGGGCAGGGACTCCGCCGGCGCGCGGAGCGCCGCGCATCCGCCGCGCGCTGTTCCACGAGATCACGAAGGACGCGGTGCAGCGCGCCATCGCGAACGCGGGACAGATCGATGACCGAAAGGTGAATGCCCAGCAGGCGCGTCGCGTGCTCGACCGCCTCGTGGGGTACAAGGCCAGTCCCGTCCTCTGGAAAACGGTCAAGAAGGGGTTGTCGGCCGGGCGCGTCCAAACGGTCGCGCTGCGGCTTCTCGTCGAGCGCGAGCGGGAGATTCGCGCGTTCCGCCCGGTCGAGTACTGGACCATCGCCGCCGATCTCGCGAAGGACGACCAGCGCTTCTCGGCGAAGCTGCATCATATCGACGGCAGGAAGGCGGAGATCGGCCGCGAGACCGATGCCGCCCGCATCGTGCGCGAGGTGACCGCACTGGCCGCCGCGGCGCGGGGGACCGTCCAGCGAGCGTATCGCGGCGCCGAGCCGATCGTCGGCGCCTTCCGCGCGACCGACGTCAAGCGGCGCGAGCGCCGGAAGAATCCCCAGGCCCCGTTCACGACGAGCACGCTCCAGCAGGAAGCGGCGAAAAAGCTGGGCTTCGGCTCGAAGCGCACGATGCGCCTCGCCCAGGACTTGTACGAGGGCGTCGAGCTGGGCCCGGAGGGCGCCGTTGGGCTCATCACGTACATGCGAACCGACTCCACGCGCGTGGCGGAGTCCGCCTCCGGGGCGGCGCGCGAGTACCTTGCCGCGCAATTCGGCGCCGCGTATCTGGCGGACGGGCCGCGCCTCTATGGCGATGGCAAGGCGAAGAACACCCAGGACGCGCACGAGGGCATCCGCCCGACCGAGCCGGAGCGCACGCCGGATGCCGTCCAGCGATACCTGGCCGCCGACCAGTTCAAGCTGTACCAGCTCATCTGGCAGCGCTTCATGGCCTCGCAGATGGCGCCCGCGGTGTTCGATACGACGACGGTCGACTTCGATCTCGGCCGGTATCTCTTCCGGGCGACGGGCAGCGTCGTGAAGTTCCCGGGATTCCTCGCCCTGTATCGCGAAGGGCGCGAAGAGGGAGACAGCCGCGCGCTCGAGGACGAGCAGGCCCTGCCGTCGGTCGAGGCCGGCGAGGCCGTCCCCGTGCTGGCCATCACGCCGGCGCAACACTTTACGGAGGCGCCCCCGCGGTTCTCCGAGGCCAGCCTCGTCAAGGAGCTGGAGCGCCTGGGGATCGGACGTCCGTCGACCTATGCGTCGATCATCTCGACGCTGGTCGACCGGCGCTATGCCCAACTCGATCAGCGCCGATTCACACCGACCGCGCTGGGCGAGAGCGTGGAAAAGGTCATGGTCAAGCAGTTCCCCGATGTGTTCAACGTCGGCTTCACGTCCGCCATGGAGGAGGAGCTCGACAAGATCGAGGAGGGGGAGCTCAGCTGGCAGCGCGTCCTGTCGGATTTTTACAAGCCGTTCGCGCGGGCCCTGGCCAAGGTCAACGTCGAGCAGTTGATCGGGGAGGCGTACGACCTCTCGCGCCTGGCCAAGGAACGCTGCCCCGACTGCGGGGGCAAGCTCGTTCCCAAGGGGGGATTCTTCGGGCCGTTCCTGGCCTGCGAGAACCACCCCAAGCTCTGCAAGTACACGCGGCCCCTGCAGGGGGACCGCAAGCCGGCCGAGCTGACGAAATACATCTGTACGGAATGTGGCGCCCCCATGCTCAAGCGCACGGGGCGCACGGGCGAGTTTCTCGGCTGCAGCCGGTTTCCGAAGTGTCGCGGCACGCGCTCGATGCCGACGGGCGTCATGTGTCCAAAGGACGGCGGGGAGATCGCCGCACGGCGCTCGAAGAAGCGCGGTAAGGTCTTTTACGGGTGCGAGAATTACCCGGCGTGCGATTTTGTGGCGTGGGACAAGCCGGTGCGCGAGGTGTGCCCCGAGTGCGGGTTCGAGGGCGCCGAAGCCAAGGCGACGAAGGCCCGCGGGGCGTATCGCCGGTGCCTCAAATGCGCGAATGAGTGGGAGGTTGCCGCGCCCACCGTCGTGGAAGAGCCGGTAGCGGTGTAGGGGCCGTTCGCGAACGGCCCGTACCACCGGCCCCGTGGGAGCGGTTCGCGAACCGCCCCGTGGGGCCCGTTCGCGAACGGCGCGTACCGTGCAGGCGCACGAATCCCGGGGCGAAAACATGATTGTGTCCCCACCGCCCGATCGAGAACCGCCGATACGGTGGTCGGTCGCCGGGATCGGGGCGGCGGTCGTGCTCGCGGCGTTCGGCTTCCTGCCGATCGCCGATTGGGTCCCGGGTCCGCTCAGGGACCCGCGGTACGCGGATCGCCTCGGGGAGTGGGCGAGCGGGACGGCGATCGCCTGTGGGGCCGGCGTCGTTCTCGCCATCCTGTCCCGCCGGTTCGCGTGGCTGTGGCCCGTGCGGCCGGCACGTCGCGCCGAGGGATGGATCGTGCGGCATACGACCGCCGTCCTCGTCGCGACCGCGATCGTGGCCGGTCTCGCGTACGCCACGATCGCCCGCGCCGTCTTCGATGGTCGCCCGATCCTGATCGACGAGATCGTCCAGCTGCGCCAGGCGCAGATATTCGCGGCGGGACATCTCTGGCTTCCCGTGCCGCCGCATCCCGAATTCTTCAGCGCCCTGAACATGGTCGACATCGGCCATCGCCTCTACGCGCAATTTCCCCCCGGCGGGCCCGCGCTCCTGGCCCTCGGTGTGCGTGCCGGTGCCCCCTGGATCGTGAATCCGCTCTTCGGGATCGCGTCCGTCGCGCTCGTGGGCGCGACGCTCCGGGCCGCCGAGCCGGATCGGCGGATCGCGACCGCGGCGACGGCGCTCTTCGCCTTTGCCCCGTTCACGCTGTTCATGTCGGGGTCCTACATGAACCACGTGCCCGCGCTCACGGGGATTCTCGTCGGAGCCGCGGCGTTGCTCCACGGCATGGCCTCCGATCGGCCCCGCCCTGCCCTTGCGCTGGTGGGCGGCCTCGGGTTCGGGCTGGCGGCGACCGTGCGGCCCGTCGACGCGCTCGCGTTCGCGGCTCCCGCCGCGGTGTGGTACGTCGCCCGCGCGGTGCGGTCGCCGCCGCGGTGGGTGGATGCGGCGGCCGCTCTGCTCGGCGTCGCGGCGCCGGTTGCCGGAATGCTCTGGGTCAACGCCCAGACGACCGGCGGATCGCTGCTGTTCGGCTACGAGGTGCTGTGGGGGAAAGCGCACGGTCTCGGGTTTCACGCCGCGCCCTGGGGCCAGCCCCACACGCCCGCGCGCGGACTCGAGTTGATCAGTCGCTACGTGCTCGAGCTGCAAACGTATCTGTTCGAGACGCCGCTCCCCTCACTCGCCCCCGTGATCGGCGCGCTGGCATTGAGCCGGCCGCTCAGGCCGGCCGATCGGTACCTCCTCGTGAGCGCGGGGCTGCTGCTGGGGTTGTATTTCGCGTACTGGCACGATGGATTCTATTTGGGGCCGCGCTTCCTGTTCGCCCTCACCCCTGTCCTCGCGCTCTGGGCCACGCGCTTTCCGGTGCTGCTCTATCGCGGCCTTGCGCGAGGCGGCCTTGCGCGACGCGGCCCGCGCGCGCGGCTGGCCTTTCGCGCGACGGCCTTCACGCTGCTGGTGAGCGCGCTCATCGCGCTGGGGTACGCGATCCCGTTGCGCGGCGCGCAATATCGCGCCAACGCCCGCATCGAGCGCTGGGCCGGGCCGCGGGTCGCCGCGCGCGCGGGCGTCCATGGCGCGCTCGTGTTCGTCCGCGAAGCATGGCAGGATCAGGTCGTCGCCCGGCTCTGGTCGCTCGGCGTATCGCGGCCCCAGGCGGAGCTGCTCTACCGAGCCGCCGACATCTGCCGCCTCGATTCGGCGGTCACGCGGATCGAGTCGCTGCGCGACGCGGGTACGGCGATGGAGGATCCATTTTCCGCACTCGCGCCGCTGCTTGACGACTCCGCGAATGTGGTGCAGCAATTGGTAGCACCCGGGACGGTACTGGTCGTCCAGCGTGGCTATCGGTATTCGCCCCGCTGTCGGGTGCGCCTCGAGGAGACGATGGCGGGTACGGTCCCGCTCGCGCCGCTGCAGCTCCTGCCTGGGGGCGGATCGGGAGACGACAACCTCTACGCTCGCGATCTCGGCGCGCGCGATACGATCCTGCTCGCCGAGCATCCCGCGGTCCCGGTCTACCTCGTGCGACCGACGTCCGCGGCCGCCGGCGCGCGCCCCGCGTTCTATCCCGTGGCGCGCGACTCCGTCTGGCGCGCGGCGCGCGCCCTCACGTGGTGATCGGTCGGGGGCCTGACGGGACGGCGGGCAACGCCGCGCCCTCGGTCACGTCGAGGCGCTTGATGTCGATGCGGACGATGCCGTCGGCCGCCATCGGGCGAAAGACGCTGACGAACCGCCGCCCCCAATCGATCTCGCGCGCCACGTAGGAGGACCGGGCGTAGACGGTCTGCGAAAAGGTGTCGTGCGTCCCGCTCAGGAGGATCAGGAACTCGGCCTCGCTCGCGTGCAGGTCCGCCTCGGTCCGGCCATACAGTGGGCTCGCCTCGTCGATCGGGTGCACGATGGTCCAGGCGAGCGAGAAGAACACGACGCGTTTGCGCTCGAGCGGGAGCTCGCTGAACACCCGCGTCCGGAGACCGTTGACGATCTCGAATCGGGCGTAGGTGACCGTCGCCTCCAGCCCGACGATCTCGCTCGAGCGCATGTTCACGATCCGGAACATGAAGGCGGTCATTGCCCCATAGGGGGCGAGCACCGCTGTGCGGCTGAACCGGATGCGCGACTGGGGGCGCGAGAAGCGCGCGAAAATCAGGCCTGTCACCAGCGCGACGGCCAACAGGCTCACCAGTGACTCCAGGGTGACGACCCAGTTGGCGGGCACCGTCGCCGGAAAGATCTCGCCGAACCCGATGGTGCCGAACGTCTGAACGCTCAGGAAGAACGCTTCGACGAACGGCGTGCTCATCGCGTGCCCATCCGCCATGCCGATCCCCTGGGGCCCGCCGACGAGGAGGAAGAGTGCGGCGAAGAAGACGTTCGCCAGGAGATAGAGAACGACCAGCATCGCCAGAAACGACCCCCATCCCATCGTCAGGAGGAGATGGTAGGGGCTCAGGAGCGTCGAGCGCAGACGGCTTCCCCGCTCGACGTTGAAGCTCCCGTCGCGATTCATCAGGCGAACGCGGCTCTCGGCGGCGACGACCGAGCCGAAGCCGAGATCGGTGGGCTCTCGGGTTGTGGCCATCGGGGTGTATGCTACCTTCTCATCGTGTCGTTCGCACCGATGCACGTGGTGGGCGGGGGCCTCGCCGGGTGCGAGGCGGCGTGGCAGCTCGCCGAGCGCGGGATCGACGTGGTGCTGCACGAGATGCGGCCGGCGCGGGGCACCCCGGCCCACACGACGGGGCAGCTCGCCGAGCTCGTCTGCTCCAACACCTTCAAGAGCACGGAGCTCACGTCGGCGCACGGGCTGCTCAAGGCGGAGTGCCGCGCGCTGGGCTCGCTGATCCTCGCGGCGGCGGAATGTGCCCGCGTGCCGGCGGGAACCGCTCTGGCGGTCGACCGCGCGAGATTCGCCGCCGTGGTGACCGAGCGCATCCGCTCGCATCCCAGGATCCGCGTGACGGCGGGAGAGGTCACAGCCATCCCATCACCCGGGATCGTGGCCACGGGACCCCTGACGTCGGACGCGCTCGCGACGGCGATCCAGGCGCGCCTGGGCGTCGCCTCGCTCGCCTTCTACGACGCGATCGCGCCCATCGTCGACGTCGAGTCGCTCGATACGGCGGTCGTCTTTCGCGCGTCGCGGTACGGAAAGGAAACGGACCAGGGGGAGGCCGGGGTCCTCGCACGCACGGAGGGGGCGTACCTGAACTGCCCCCTCACGCGCGACGCATATGAGAGTTTCGTCGACGCGCTCCTCAGCGCGGATCAGCACCAGGGCCACGATTTCGATCGAGTGCCGTATTTCGAGGGCTGCCTGCCGATCGAGGTGATCGCCGCGCGGGGGCGGGAATCGCTGCGCTTCGGGCCCATGAAGCCGGTGGGACTCAGCGATCCCCGCACGGGGCGCCGTCCTTACGCCGTCGTGCAGCTGCGGGCCGAGGACCGGGCCCGGCGCATGTGGAATCTCGTCGGCTTTCAGACCCGCTTGCGCATCCCCGAGCAGCAGCGCGTGCTCCGGCTGATCCCCGGTCTCGAGCACGCCGAGTTCCTGCGCCACGGATCCATTCATCGCAACACCTATCTCAACGCCCCCGCCACATTGAGCGCGACGCTCGGCCAGCGCGATGACCCGGGCGTCCTCTTCGCCGGCCAGCTGACCGGGGTCGAGGGATACACCGAGAGCATGGCCACCGGTCTGCTCGCCGGGATCAACCTCGCGCGCATCGTCGCGGGCGACGCCCCGGTCGTGCCGCCCGAGACCACAATGCTGGGCGGCCTGTATCGCTATCTGCGCGATGCGGACCCGGGGCGCTTCCAGCCCATGAACGCGAATTTCGGCCTGCTCGATGACCTCCCGGAGGCGCCCCGCGATCGGACCCGCAAGCGGGAGGTCATGGCCGAGCGCGCGCTCGCGGATCTCGCGGGCTGGCGCGACGCGCTCGGCCTCGCTCCGCTCGCCGCGACGTGCGGGCCATGAGCGACGTCGTGGCGGAGTTTCTCACTCATCTGGAGAAAGAGCGCGACGTCTCGCCGCACACGGTCCGCGCGTATGGCCGGGATCTGCGCTCTCTCACGCTCTTCCTGGCGGACTACTACGGTGCGCGGGCGTGGACGTGGCAGGGCGTCGACCGGCTGGCGATCCGCAGCTTTCTCGGCCACCTCGCGCGGCGGGGACTTTCCAAGCGCACGATGGCGCGGGCCCTGGCCGCCGTGCGCGCGCTCTACCGCTATCTGCATCTGACGGAGGTCGTCGACGCGAATCCGGCGCGCGCCGTGGGGACACCGCGGCTCGAGAAGTATCTGCCCGGATATCTCGACCGCGGGCAGGTCGACGCGCTCTTCGCCGCCGCCGAAGCCCGGGTGAGCGCGCCGGGCCCCGGCGCGCGCTTCGCTGACGTGCGGAATCTCGCGATGCTCGAGCTCTTTTACTCGACGGGGATTCGCCTCAGCGAGCTCCGGGGGCTGAATCGCGCCGACCTGGATCTGCTGACGCAACAGGCGAAGGTGCGGGGCAAGGGGCGCAAGGAGCGCCTCGTCCCCGTGGGGGACCACGCGGTCCACGCGCTGCGCGCCTACGACGCGCGTCGCGAGGCGCTCGTCCGCGCCGTCGGCGCGGACGCGGATCGGTCCGCCGTCTTCCTCAATCAGCGCGGGCGTCGCCTCAGCGTGCGCGGAGTGCAGGACGCGGTTACGCGGGCGCTGCGCGCGGTGGACGCCCAAGGCGGTCGCCTCAGCGTCCACTCGCTCCGTCACACGTTTGCGACGCACCTGCTGGACGCGGGCGCCGATCTGCGCGCGGTCCAGGAGCTCCTCGGGCACGCATCGGTCGCGACCACGCAGATCTACACGCACACGAGCGTCGAGCGCCTCAAACAGGTGTACCAGGACGCGCATCCGCGCGCACGGTGATCGCGCGTGGCGCGAGACACCTCACGCAGGCGGATCCGCAGCAAGACGTTCGATCGCGCCGTCAAGCGCGGCCTCATTCGCGTCCTGCGGGGCCTCATGCGCGGCACGGGCTCCCGGGGCGCTCCGCCCCCGCCCCCGGATTGGGATCGCGGCGCGCATCGGGTGCTCTATCTGCGCTACGACCGGGTCGGCGACATGATCCTGGCGACCGGGATCATTCGCGGCATCGCGGCCTCGCACCGCGGACTCACGGTCGACGTTCTCGCGTCCCGGCGGAACGCGAGCGTCCTGGAGGGCAACCCGCACGTCGGTCGCGTTGTGCTGTTCCAGAAGAAACGCCCCTGGACCTGGCTGGGCACGCTCCGCGCCATCCGCCGCGCGCGCTATGACGCCGTGATCGATACGAAGGTGCGGTCTCCCTCCTTCACCGATGCGGCGATCATGCTCGTGAGCGGCGCGACGCACCGCGTCGGCGTGGCGGGACGGGAGACCGACGTCGCGCTGACGCTGCCGGTCCCCCCGGCGCCCGGCGCGGTGCACTACGTCGACCACTCGGCGGCGCTCGCGGCCGCGTTCGGCGTGACGATCGAGGACGTCGACTGGCGCCCCGAGATCGTGCTGCGGGACGCGGAACGGGACTGGGCCGAGGCGCGCTGGCGGACAGCCGGGGAAGGCGCGCGCCTCCTGGTCAACGTGTCGGCGAGCGATCGGTCGCGCTACTGGCCGCCGGATCGATTCGTCGCCGCCGTGGGGGCACTGCGAGCGTCGCGCGGGGAGCGCGCTCTCGCGACGCTCGTCGTGGGGGCACCCTCCGATCGGGCTCGGAGCGAGCGGATCGCCGCGGCGATCGGCGGGATCGCGGTGGCCACGCCGAGCGTGCGCGATGCGTTTGCGCTCGTGGCGGCCGGCGATGCGGTCCTGACCGCCGATACGTCGATCACGCACGCCGCGTCGGCATTCGGCAAGCCCGCGGTCGTGCTGTTCCCCTCCGGCCGCGGTGCGCTGTATGGGCCGTATCGCACGGGAGGGCGCGTGGTGTCGACACCGGCGCAGACGATCGCCTCCGTCGCGGCCGAGCCGGTCGCCGCCGCACTCATCGAGATCGTCCGGTAGATTTCGCGCATGACCGGCATACAGGCGGCGCATGCCACCACGATCCTCGCGGTCCGCCGCGACGGGAAGGTGGCGCTCGGTGGCGACGGCCAGGTCACCGTCGGCGAGACGATCGTCAAGGCCAACGCGCATAAGGTGCGGACGCTTCACGGGGGCAAACTGCTCGCGGGATTCGCGGGCGCGGCCGCCGATGCGCTCCGGCTCTTCGAGAAGTTCGAGGAGAAGATGGAGCGCTTCCCGGGCAATCTCCCGCGCGCGGCCGTCGAGCTCGCGAAGGATTGGCGCAGCGATCGCGTCCTCCGCCGGCTCGAGGCGCTGCTCGCCGTGGCGGACCGGGAGCACGGGTTCGTGATATCCGGAACCGGCGAGATCATCGAGCCCGACGATGGCATTCTCGCGATCGGATCGGGCGGTCCCTACGCCCTCGCGGCGGCCCGGGCCCTCGTGGCCCACACCGCGCTCCCCGCCGCCGACGTGGTCCGGCGGGCTCTCGGGATCGCCGGCGAGATTTGCATCTACACCAATACCAACATCACCGTGCTCGAGCCGACGGCATAGCGCCCGCCATGACATCGAAACGGACCCAACAGGCACTCGCCAAGCTCGCCGATCTGACGCCGCGGCAGATCGTGACGGAGCTGAACCGCTACATCATCGGACAGGACGACGCCAAGAAGGCGGTGGCCATCGCGCTGCGGAACCGCTGGCGGCGCCAGCAGGCTCCGGATGCGATCCGCGAGGAGATCTCCCCGAACAACATCGTCCTCATCGGGCCGACCGGCGTGGGGAAGACCGAGATCGCGCGGCGCCTGGCCAAGCTGGCGGGCGCGCCGTTCGTGAAGGTCGAGGCGTCGAAATTCACGGAGGTGGGATACGTGGGGCGCGATGTCGAGGGGATGGTCCGCGACCTCGTGGAGAACGCGATCGACCTGGCCCGAACGGAGCGCGAAGCGGAGGTCGAGGACCTCGCGAACGAGCGCGTCGACGACCGCCTCCTCGATCTCCTGCTGCCCGTGCCGCCGGCCGCGGAGGCGAAGCCGGCGCCGGATCGGCCGGGCGTGGCCGCGGCGCTCGCCCCGGCGGTCACGGGGGGCGGGGGAGGGGGAGGGGGAGGGGGAGGGGAAGGACACCCGGGACAGGCGGCCCCCGTGACAGGGGCGCCGCCGCGCGGGAGCAACGGCGCCGGTGCGGGCGGCGACGGCGACTCCGTCGATCCCGAACGGGCGCGGTATCAGCGCACGCGGGACAAGCTGCGGCAGCTGCTGCTCGATGGCCAGCTCGAGAGTCGGGAGGTCGAGGTCGAGGTCACGCACGCCGGCCCGCAGCTGTTCGATGTCCTGGTTCCCCAGGGGGCGCCGGAGGGGATGGAAGGGTTTATGGAGATGCTCCAGGAGATGGGCCCCAAACGCAAGAAGAAGCGCGCGGTGAAGGTGTCGGAGGCGCGCCGCATTCTGCTGGATCAGGAGCTCGACAAGCTGATCGACAACGAGGAGGTGACGTCCGACGCGCTCGAGCGCGTGGAGAAGCTGGGGATCATCTTTCTCGACGAGATCGACAAGATCGCGGGGGAGCGGGGGCCGTCCGGTGGGGGCCCCGACGTGTCGCGCGAGGGGGTGCAGCGCGACCTCCTGCCGATCGTCGAGGGGTCGAACGTCCAGACGAAATACGGCCTCGTGAAGACCGACCACGTGCTGTTCATCGCCGCCGGGGCATTTCACGTGTCGAAGCCGAGCGACCTGATTCCCGAGCTGCAGGGGCGGTTCCCGATCCGCGTCGAGCTCAAGCCGCTCACGGAGGCGGATTTCGTTCGGATCATGACCGAGCCCGAGAACGCGCTCACGAAGCAGTACGCGGCGCTCGTGCAGGCCGAGGGCGTGACGCTGACGTTCACGGAGGACGGCATCGCCGAGGTGGCGCGCATCGCGGCGCACGTCAACGAGCGGATGGAGAACATCGGGGCGCGGCGGTTGCACACCGTGATGACGACGCTGCTCGACGATCTGTTGTTCGAGCTGCCGGACCGCGGCCGCGACCCGGTCACGATCGATGCGGCGCGCGTCCGCGACCGGCTCCTCGCGCTCGTCGAGGACGAGGACCTCCGCCGCTACATCCTGTAGTTTCGGCGCTCCGCGCGCACTTTTCACCGCATGCCGGCCACGCAGCGAGATTTTCTCGCCATCCCCGATTTCACGCGCGCAGAGCTGGAGGCGCTCTTCGTCCTCGCCGAGCGCATGCGCGCGGGCCGCTACGAGGCCCGGCCGCTGGCGGGAAAGTCGCTGGCCATGATCTTCCTCAAGTCGTCGACGCGGACGCGGGTGTCGTTCGAGGTGGGCGCGACACAGCTCGGGGGGCACGCCCTCTTTCTCTCGTCGCGCGACATCCAGATCGGGCGCGGCGAGCCCCTGGCCGACACGGCGCGCGTGCTCGCGCGCTACGTCGACGGGATCATGATCCGGACGTTCGCCCAGCGCGATGTGGAGGAGCTGGCCGCCGCGGCGACGGTGCCGGTGATCAACGGCCTCACGGATCTCCTGCATCCGTGCCAGGTCCTGGCCGACGTGCTCACCGTGCGGCAGCATCTGGGTGCGATCGCGGGGAAGCGCGTTGCGTGGATCGGCGACGGGAACAACATGGCGAACTCGTGGATCAACGCGGCCTCCCGCCTCGGCTTCGAGCTCGTGCTCGCCTGCCCGGCCGGGTACGATCCCGATGTGGCGATCCTCGAGCGGGCGCGCGCCGAGAGCTCGGTGCGCGTCGTGCGCGACCCGCGCGAGGCCGCCGCCGGCGCGGACGTTGTGACGACGGACGTGTGGGCCTCGATGGGGCAGGAGGAGGAGCAGGCCGCACGCGCGCGGGCATTTCGCGGCTTCACGGTCGACGCGGCGCTCATGCGGCTGGCCGCGCCGGGGGCGATCTTCCTGCATTGCCTGCCGGCGCATTGCGGGGAGGAGGTGGCGGCGGAGGTAATCGACGGCAGCCAGAGCCGGGTGTGGGACGAGGCGGAGAATCGGCTGCACATTCAGAAGGCGATCATGGCGGCGCTGATGGGCGGGGAGCCGCTCGCGTGACGCCGAAGCGGGGGGAAGCGGGCGCGCCAGCGGAAGGGGATCCGGCGCCCGATTTCACCGTGCGGACCGATGCGGGAACGGAGCTCTCGCTCCACGATCTGCGCGGGAAGAGGGTGGTCCTCTATTTCTACCCCAGGGATGACACACCGGGATGTACGACGGAGGCGTGCCAGCTCCGCGACGCCTTTCCGCGCTTCGAGGCGATGGACGCGGTGATCCTCGGCGTCAGCCCGGACGACGTTGCGTCGCATCAGCGATTCAAGGCGAAGTTCCAGCTCCCCTTCACGCTCCTCGCCGACGTTGACCACGCCATCGCGTCAGCGTACGGCGCCTGGAACGAGAAGGCGATGTACGGAAAGATCTTCTGGGGCACCAGCCGGATGACCTTCATCATCGACCGGACGGGACGCGTGGCCAAGATCTTCCCGAAGGTGAAGCCCGACGGTCACGCTGCCGAAGTCGCCGAGGTCTTGCGGACCCTCGAGTGACCCCGTTCGGGCCGGAGCCTCCGCTCGCCGGGCGGCGCGCGCGGCCTCGCCGGCGGTAACGCTCGACCTCGGCTGCTCGTCCATCGAGTGGCCGGATCTGCGCCGCGATCTCGCCATGGGTTCGTCCGTTGCGCTCCATCGGTCATTTTGCCCGTCTCTGCGGTGGTCGCGGGCGAGCGTGATGTCGCAGGAAGTGACGGAATCCGCATGGTGCATGACGGTCGCATGGTCGAGTCTGCTGCACCATTCATGCGCAGCATCACGCCCGTGACGGGTGATGTCTAACACGAGCCGCGCGGTCAGCGGCGCGAGGTGGGGCTAGTGAACAGTCGGTGGAAGGGACATCGGAGCGGGGTCACGCTGATCGAATTGATCCTCGTGATCGTGATCGCCGGGATAGTCGCGGCGATGGCGATCCCGCACGTGAACTACGTCGGCTACCAGATGAACCAGAACGTGGCGGCCGTGCGCGCGGGGCTGCAACGCGCCCAGGCCCTCGCGGTCAGCAAGCAGCACAACGTGATCGTGAGCTACAAAAGCGCAAGCCAGCTCTGGGTGATCGAGGACAACAATGACGATCTCCAGTACGACGCCGGGGACCGCCGCACGGTGATCGGGCTGCAATACGGCGCGCAGATGTTTCAGCCGGCGAACGGGCTGACGGCCTCGGGGTGCTCGGCGACGGTCACGAAGCCCGGGATGAACGGGTCGAACCTGACGGCGACGATCGGCGGGACGGCGACATCGGGCCCGGCGTTCGTCTTCCGCGGCGATGGCGCGGCGAGCAGCGACGCGGAGATCTACCTGACGTCCAAGCGGGGCTACGCCGCCGACGCACGGGCGGTGTGCGTGCTCCAGGGGACTGGGCACGTCGACGAGTACAAGTATCTGGGGGGCGTATGGACGCGAGCCGGATTCTAGCGCACGGTCGACCGGTGTCGGTCGATGGACCACGCCGCATCCGCGGCGGCGTGACGCTGATCGAGATCCTCGTCTCGCTCGTGATCCTCTCGACCGCTCTCGTGGGCATGGCGCGCTTCGTCGGCACGTTCAGCCATGCGACCAAGGGCGTGTCGAACCAGCAGCGCGCGCTCGACCTGATCTCCAACAGGCTCGACTCGATCACGCGCCAGCCGAGCTACACCGGGATCGATTCGATGGGGTCGGCGGGCGGTCTGGCGCAGTCGATCACGATCGACTCGACGACGTACACGCGGACGTTGTACGTGACGCACACCGGGGGCGGCCCCACCGACACCGTCGACTTCAAGACGGTGACGGTGAAGGTGTCGCAGGCATCGCTGACCAAGCCGGTCGAGAAGACGACCATCGTGGCCGAGCACTAGGGCGCGGAGCGATTCGATGCGGGCCTCGCGCGGGTTCACTCTCACGGAGCTTCTGATCGCCGTCATCATGACGGCGATCATCGGCTCGGTCACGGTCCCGTTCTTCGTGAAGGAGTCGCGCACCGTCGGCTCGGCGATGGGGACGCTGGACGCGCAGCAGAGCGTCGCATTCGCCCTCAATTTCATCGACCACGATCTCCGCGTCGCCGGGGTCGGGACGGCGTCGAACCAGCCCACGATGGTCGAGGCGGAGCCCAAGGAAATGGCGTTCAATGCGAACCTCGTGACGTTGGATTCGACGGACACGCTCGCCCTGCTGACCGCCTCATACTACGACCCGAGCCAGGCCGCAGCGCTCACCACGCTGCTCGACAGCACGCAAGCGATCACGCTGCCGCTGTCGCCGCTGTATACCGCGAGCACCCCGTATCCCAAGCTCGATTACTACCAGTCGGCGGGGCTCAAGGCGACGGCGCAGACGATCGTCATCTATCTCGCGAACGACACATCGACGGGCGCCGTCGCCAATACGTATGCGCTCTGGCGTAAGGTGAACACCGGCGCGGTGACGATGCTCGCGCGCGGGCTCGACACGTCATCCACGTTTCAGTATTTCGTCCCGGCGACGTACTTCACCTCGGCCGACTCGAATCACCTCGATTCTGCCGCCGGCGCCGGCTTCAAGGGATTTCCCTGGATCTTCGCCTACGGCGCCGGAGCTACCCTGACGACGGCCGACACGATGTTGGCGGCCATCAGCCAGGTATCCGTGCAGCTCAAGGCCGTCTCGCAGGACCGGCTCGGGTTCAGGCACTATCGGTCCGTGAGCGAGATCGTGCCCATTCTGAACTCCGGCCTGGCCCATATCTCCGAATGCGGCGGCGGGCCGGCCGCGCCGACGGGCGTGACGGCCGTGGCGCGTCCCACCGGCGATAGCGTGCACCTGCATTGGGTGCGGTCGACCGACGAAGGGGGGGGAGCCAACGACGTGCAGGACTACGTGATCTTTCGCCGCGCGGAGCCCAGCACGACCTGGAACGCGGTGCTCAGCGTCGCGGTCGGCGCATCGGATTCGTCCGCGATCGACCGCGGACTCGTCGGTGGCGGACAGAAGTACGACTACGCCGTGGCGGCGGAGGACTGCACGCCCAGCTTCTCGTCCATCACGACGACGACCATCACTGGCGTCAAACCCCTTCCCTGACGAAGAGCGGTTATGCGTATGTCACTCAAGGCCCGCAAGGGCGCGGCCCTGTTCCTCGTGCTCGTGATCACCATGGCGCTCGCGGGACTCGCGGGCGCCGCGGTCCTGCTGACATTGGGGGCCAATCTGGTCGAGAAGTACCATCTCAAGGAGCGCGACCTCCGCTACGGCGCCAACGCCGCGCTGCAGTGGGGGATCAGCTACGTGAACAACGATCCGTTCGCGCTGCCGCCGACGGGCTATACCCAGATCGCGAGCAACGCGTCGCTGACCGGGGCGGATGGCACGGTGGTGCCGAACATGGTCTACGACCTGTACGTCGGACCGACCGGCGCCGCGACGAAGGCGCATGGGCGATTCGCGACGATCGTGGCCGTCGCGAAGGACACCTCGGCCAAGCGACAGTTCGTCCGCTGGGTGCAGCTCAATCAGACGAATTTCGCGCAGTACGCGTACTTCTCGGAGAGCGAGGCCGGGATCTGCCGCGGCTCCAACTTCCGCGCGGGCGGCTGGTTCTACACGGCCGACACGCTGTGCGTCCAGAACGGTTCTACTCCGGCGCTCACCGCGGATTTCATGGATTCGGTCTGGATCGGGGGGACGCTCACCGTGAGCGGCGCGGGGTCATTCAGCGGCACGCCGCCCACGCTCAACGCCGACACCTTTTACAAGGGCTACAAGACCAACCAGAAGATCATCCCGCTCCCGACGAACGGGAAGCTCGCGCAGCTCTTCACCCTTGCGGCGACGGGGGGCACGTCGTTCCAGAGCCCGAACCTGGCGACGGACTCGACGGACACGACGATGCGGTCGCGCATCGAATTCGCGGCGCACGATGCCAATAACGACGGCGACTCGATCCAAGCCAACGAGGGGTACCTGCGCTACTACCAGGTCGACCCCGCGACGCGGTCGATGGGTCTGCCCGCTGGCACGGCGCAGCATATCAAGGACTCTGTGGCGGGTTCGTATCTGCGCGGTGGCGTCACCCGGATGTACGATCAGAACAACTGCGGGGAGTGGCACTGGGTTCCGGATGACAACGGAAAGATGGAATGGGAATTCTTCCCCTTTGCTATACTCTTCCGGCCCTGGATGCTCTCCGTCGACACGGTGGCACTCAACTACCAGCGCGCACAGGGTGCCGGGAAGCCGACCGATTCGCTGGTCATCAAGGCCGAAGTCAAGCCAACATACGGCGGCCGGAACGTCGGTACAATCTATTACGGATCAACGAGCAGCCTCGTCACAAATCCCTCGGCGTGGTACTGGTTCCTGGATACCCTCTGGTACAACGGCGCCGCCACATTGGCCGCAGCGGCGACCGTGCCGGCGTCGAACATGCCGCGCTGCTACCCGGGCGGTGACCCCCACCTGGTCGCGGTGGAGCGGGACACGACGATCAAGCTCAAGCGGCCCGCCGGCTCGATCTGGCTCACGCGCGGCGCGGCGCAGGCACAGTACTACTACGAGCGCGGGGGCACCGACTCGACGTTCACGGACAGCACCCATAGCGATATGGGACACTGGTGGACATCGCCGTTCGCGGGCAGCATTCCGAGCCAGATCCAGACCAACCACCCCGAAGAGTACAAATACCTGTACCCGATCAACACGGTCGTGAACCCCAGCTTCAAGGGCGTCGTCGCTGTCCACGGGACGGTCGGAATCAGCGGGAACGTCGACGGCAACGTCACATTCTACACGGACGGGTCGGTCGGCATCCTCGATAATCTGCGCATCACGAACTCAGCGGACACCACCTGCTCGCAGGTCATGGGGATCGTATCGGGTCTTAACATCAAGGCGCTCGACAACGGGGTCAACGTCCCGCAGGGAGACACCGTCAACCGGCACCAAATGCGGAACGGCTCGAGTGACCTGTATATCCAGTCCACGCTATTGGCCCTGCAGTCGTGGGGTGTCGAGGGGCTCATCACTGATCCGGCGACGGAGGTGCTCCTCCTGCAGCCGTGGTGGCTGCCGCAGCAGCAGAGCGGCGCAAACTGCGGCGGCGGCACGTGGGCGCGCGGCTGCCTCCTGCTCACGGGCAGCGACATCCAGAACATCCGCCAAACCGTGAACTCGTCGGGCGCCGCGCCGCACTACAACGGCGGCATGGGATACGCCGTTCAGTACATCTACAACCAGTGCGTCATCGCGAACCCGCCTCCGTACTTCCCGGTGACCGGGTCGTTTTCGATCAATACGTATTACGAGGCGGAGTCGCCCCGCTTCAACGTCGCGGCCCTCTACTCCTTGCTCTCTCCATGAGGCCGCGCGCGGCGTAGCGCGCGCCGTCCCCGGGATCGTCGTCACAGGGGCCCTCCTGCCTGTCAGCAGGGGGGCCCTCTGCTCTTCGCCGCCCCCCCTCATCTCCCCCACCAGGGGCCCCTTGGCGGCCGCCCGGTGGCCCCCCGCGGCCCCCCTCCCCCTCTCTCCCCCTCTCCCCAGCATGGGCCTTGGCGAGGACCGCACCCACCTCCGCCGTCGCGGAGCGTCGCCCCGATCCTACAACCCGTGGGAATGCCGCACAGCGACCCCTCGGGCGCGTCGACCGGTCCTCGTGCCGGAATCGGCCCCTAAATGCCTTTCCGCGGCCGGCGTGACCGCGGATTCGGTCATTCTGGCACGAATCGAAGGAATCTGTCCCGCTGCTGCATGGATCCAATGCATGGCATGAGGCGTGACGTTAGGGTGGGAGATGCCAGTCCGCATTCACGCAGCCTTTCCGCAAATCGCTGCGCGGATTGGCAGGTCAGGGTTCACGCTGGCCGAGCTCATCGTCGCGATGGCGCTGACGGCGATCATCGGCGCGGTGGCGCTCCCGTTCCTGGTGCACCAGACCCGGGCGGTGGCGAGCACCGCCGGATATCTGGATGCGCAGCAGAGTGTCAGCTTCGCGCTGAATTACGCCGATCACGATTTGCGATTGGCCGGAAGCGGGACGGCGTTCAATCAGCCGTCGCTCGTCGAAGCGACGCCGCTCGCTGTGACATTCAATGCCGCCCTCTATACGAGTGATACGTCGGCGCTCGCGACGGCCGCCTACTACGATCCCAGCATTCCCGATTCCATGGCGACGTTGCTGACCCCGGCGACCAAGATCACGCTGCCCCTCTCGGCGGTGACGTATCCGGACAGCACGTACTATCAGTCGGGCGGCCTCCCGAGCAGCGCGGAGACGATCTCCTTGTACGTCGCGAAGGACTCGTCGTCGCCGATCGCCAACACCTATATCCTCTGGCGCCGCGTGAACCGCGGCACGCCCTTACTGCTCGCGCGCAACCTCGTCCTTCCCGTCGCCGGCGCGGTTTTTCAGTATTACACGGCCGGAAATGGAACGCTGCCCCAGGCCATCGCACCGGCCCAGCTTCCGGCCTACTTCAGCGAGCCGCAGAATACGTCCGCCGACTCGCTGCTCGGCCAGATCAGCGAGGTATCGGTCCAGCTCACGGCGGTTTATCAGGACCCCTTGCTACGCCAGCACTTCCGCTCGACGAGCCAGGTAATCCCGCTCCTCAATGCCGGGCTCGGGCATGTCGCGCAGTGCGGGGCGCCGCCGCAGCCGGTCTCGGCATTGACCGTCACGGCGTACACGGGACCCAGCGCGGGCGACACGGTGAAGGTGTCGTGGCAACCGTCCCCCGATGAGACGGGCGGAGCGCACGACGTCCGGAACTACGTCGTGTACCGCCGGCCCGCGGGCACGGCGACGTGGGATGCCATCATGACCGTGCCGGCCGGGGCGACCCCGCCATACGTCGAGTTCGACACCGGACTCACCGGCGGGTCGTACGACTACGCGATCGCCGCGGAAGACTGCACGCCGAGCCTGTCGTCGCTGGTTGAGCAGCTCGGCGTCACGGCGCAACCCTGACGATGAGAGTCTCTCGCATGCCGCAGGAATCGACTCCGGGGACGGAACGGGTGCCGCACCGCCGCGGATCCGCGCTCCTCATGGTCCTCATTCTGACCATCGCGCTGTCGGCTCTGGCGGCCTCCGCTATCATGCTGACGGCCGGGAGCTCGCTCGTCACCCGGTACCGCGGCCGCGAGCGTGACCTGCGCTACGCCGCGCAGGCTGCGCTGCAGCTCGGGATCAGCGACGTGAGCACCAACCCGTTCGCGTTGCCGGAATCGGGCTACGTCCAGCTCGCGAGCAATGCCCAGCTGACGGCGGCCGACGGCGCTCCGGTCCCAAACGTGGTGTACGACCTGTACGGCGGAGTGACGGGGGCGGCGACGCGCCAGCAGGGTCGTTTCGCGACCCTCGTCGCGATCGCCAAGGATACCGCGGCCAAGCGCACCTTCATTCGCTGGACGCAGCTCAATCAGCAGGTCTTCGCGCGGTACGCGTATTTCTCGACGAATGAGGCCGGGATCTGCTTCGGATCCGACGACCGGATCAACGGCCCCCTCTTCACGGACGACGTGCTGCAGGTCTGCGGGTCGCCCCAGAAGGCCGATTTCATGGACTCGGTCGGCACGGCGCAGCACGCCGCGGTGAGTGGCGGAAACGTGATCCCCCCGGGGGGTGGCCCCCTGTCCCCTGCGGGAATGGCGCAGGACACGTTTTACGACGGCATCAAGACCAACCAGAAAGTCGTGAACATGCCCAACACGTCGACCCTCGCCAAGCTCTTTTCGATCGCGGCGGCCGGGGGCACGGAATTCTTCGGCCCCAATACGGCGACGGATTCGACCTCGAGCCTGCAGTCCCGCATCGAGTTCGTGGCGTACGACGCGAACGGCGATGGTGACTCGACCGATGCGAACGAGGGCTACCTGCGGTACTATCGGACCGATCCGACGACGCGCTCCATGGGACGTCCGGCCGGGACATCGCTGGCCGTCAGGGACTCCCTCGCGGTCGGCTACCTCCGCGCCGGGATTACGCGCGTCTACGACGGTAACACCTGCGGCGACTGGCACCTCGCGCCCGACGACAACGGTACGCTCGAGTGGGAGTTCGTCCCGTACAACGCCCACTTCCACCAGTGGATGCGGACGATCGACAGCGTGGCGCTCAAGGCCCAGCGTGCGCAGGCGGGGGGGCAGCCGACGGACTCGCTCCGCATCAAGGCCGAGCTCCAGCGGTTCGTGGGGGACGTGAGCTCGCACACCTTCTCGGACGCCAGCAACAATCCGTGGATCTGGTTCCTCGACACGCTGCCGGTAGCGAATGCGAGCTTTCCGCCGCGCTGCTACCCCGGCGGCGATCCGCATCTCGTCGCGGTGGAACGCGATTCTCTGTATCCCTTCCCGGGCGCGCCCGCCCCGCCCGCGCGGACCGGGACGTTCTGGACCACGGGCGGACTCCACCTGACGTACAATCAGCGGGGCGGCGTGGACACCACGTTCACCGACAGCCTCCACAGCGCGATGGGGCATTGGAGCACGTCGCCGTTCGCGGGCAGCATCCCTGCGACGATCAAGGCGAACCACCCGCGCGACTACACGTATCTCTACCCGATCAACGCGGTCGTAAATCCGAATTTTCGCGGCGTCGTCGCGGTGCATGGCTCGGTCGCCGTCAGCGGCAACATGGACGGTCACATCACGCTGTACACCAATGGCACCGTGGGCATCGTGGATAACCTGCGGCTCACGAATCCGTCGGACACGACCTGCACGCACCTCATGGGGATCGTCGCGGGGGCGAACATCCTGGCGATGGACAACGGGATCAACGTCCCGCAGGGGGACACGGCCGTTCGCCGGCAGATGCGGAACGGCTCGAGCGATCTGTACGTGCAATCCACCGTGATGGCCCTCCACTCGTGGGGCGCGGAGGGGCTGTGCCAGGGGGGCGTAGCGTGCGATCCGGATCGCACGAACGTTCCGATGCCGTGGTACGTGCCGCTCGAGCAGAGCTGCAGCGGACAGAACTACGCCCGCGGCTGCCTGTGGGTCCAGGGCAGCATCATCCAGAGCGTGCGCCAGACGGTCAACAGCGGCAACGGCACGACGACGGGATTCGGCTACGCGAAGCGCTACACCTACGATCAGTGCGTGATCCAGAATCCGCCGCCGTATTTCCCGATCACGGGGATCTACGCGATCGAGGCGTACTACGAGGCCGACCCGGCTCACTTCAACGTCGCGGCGCTGTTCGCCGCGCTCAGACCGGGAGGGTGACGGTGCCGCACGCGACCCGTTCGACGCCGCGCGCGCGGCGCGGGATGACGCTGATCGAGATCGTGATCGCGCTCGTGATCCTGTCCTGCTCGCTCGTCTGGATGACGAAATTCCTCGAGCTCTTCACGCACACGACCAGGGCGACGGCGAATACCATGCGCTCCCTCGACCTGATCTCCAACCGCATGGACACGGTGCGCCTGTCGCCGACGTACGCCGGGATCGACACGATGGCCGTGACGCAGACCGTCGCGCTGGACTCGACCACGTATACGCGCCAGACGATCATCCTGCACGTCGGCGGCGCGCCCACGGACACGGTCGACTACAAGGTCGTCACCGTCCAGGTGTCGCAGGCGTCGCTTACGCAACCGGTACGCAAGACCACCGTCGTCGCGGCGTATTGATGCGGGTGTAACGGCAGCGCGCGGGGGCTGCCACGCGCCGGCCGCCGCGCGCATATTCCCGGCGGGATGCTGCGGATCGCCGTCTTGACCGTCTCCGATGCCGGCGCGCGGGGACAGCGCGCCGATACGTCAGGGGATGCGATCGTCGCCTGGGCCGGCGCGCGCGGCGATGCGATCGTCGCCCACCGCGTGGTTCCGGATGAGTCGGCGACGATCGCCGCGCAGCTCGCGTCGTGGTGTGATGCCGACGCCGCGGATTTGGTCCTCACGACGGGAGGAACGGGTCTCGCGCCACGCGACGTGACGCCGGAGGCGACGCGCGCCGTCATCGAGCGCGATGCCCCGGGTATCGCCGAGCGGTTGCGGGCCCTGGCGCTGCCCCGGGAGCCCCGCGCGGCGCTGTCGCGAGGCGTGTCGGGCGTCCGCCAGCGGACCCTGATCGTGAACCTCCCGGGCTCGCTCGGCGGGGTCCGGGACGCCCTCGCCGCGCTCGACCCGATCGTCAATCACGGGGTGGACATCCTGCGCGGTGTGGTGACCGAGCACAGGCCCGCGGCGGGATGAAGGTCGTTCTGACGCTCACGGACGTTGAGCCGACGGTGCGGCTCAACGCCGCGCTCGAGCAGTCCGGCGTCGAGACGCATCTGGTCTCTCCGCTCGACGACGTGCGGGGTGTCCTGCGCCGGGTGCGGCCCGATGTCTTCGTCATCACGGGGGCGCTGCTCGACCCCCAGAACCTCGCGCTGTTGCGGGAGCAGCTCTGGGCGGGCGTGGCCGTCGTCGGGCTGGCGGATACGACCGACGCGACACTCGAGCACCGGATGCGCGGCGCGGGGTTCGCGGACGTCTACGCGAAGCCGATCGGGCCCGAGGACGTTGCGTCGGCGATCCGGCGACTCGCGGACCGTCGGGCGCTCGCGCGCGAGACCGGCCTCTACGGCGATTCGGAGGCGATTCGCGAGGTTCTCGTCAGGATCGAGCAGATGGCGCCGGTATCGAGCACGCTGCTGATCGAAGGGGAAAGCGGAACCGGGAAGGAGCTGGTCGCGCGGGCGATGCATCGTCTCAGTCCGCGTCGTAATCGTCCGTTCATCGCTGTCAGCGTCGGAGCGCTGGCCGAGACGTTGCTCGAAAGCGAGCTCTTCGGCCACGAAAAGGGCGCGTTCACGGGGGCGGCGGAGCGACGGCTGGGACGATTCGAGCTGGCGGATACGGGGACGTTGTTCCTGGACGAGATCGGCGAGATCCCGCTGTCTACGCAGGTCAAGCTGCTGCGCGTGCTGGAGGAGCGGGAAGTGACCCGCGTCGGGGGAACGCAGGCGATCCACGTGGACGTGCGCGTGATCGCGGCGACGAATCAATCGCTGCGCGCGGCCGTGGAGGCCGGCGCCTTTCGCTCCGATCTGTACTATCGGCTCAACGTGCTGTCGATGTATCTGCCGCCGTTGCGGGAGCGCAAGCGAGACATTCCGCTGCTGGTGCGGCGCTTCGTGCAGGAGTTCTCCACGCAGCACGATCGCGCCTTTCGGGGGATTTCGGCCGAGGCGCTGCAGATCCTCGTCGACTACCCGTGGCCGGGAAACGTGCGTGAGCTGCGCAACCTGGTGGAGAGCATGGTGGTGCTGGCTCCGGGTCACGAGATCGGCCCGATGGACATACCCGCTGCGATCCGCGAGGGCGCCGTGGGCGTCGGCGCGGCGGAGGGCGGCCGGTATCTGCCGGTGCCGATGGGGCCGATCCTGCAGGGGCGGCACGGGGTCGATGGGCGGGAGCTGGAGTTCATCGTCCGCAGCCTGGTCGAGCTGAAATTGCAGGTCGAAGAGCTGCGCCGACGGACCGAGGTGCTCACGCACACGCCGCCCCACGGTGCCGCTTGGGTTGGCGATGCGCGCCCGGTCGTGGCGATCGAAGCGCCGGATACCCTGCCGCCGCCGAACACCGTGACCATGTCCCCGGGGATGACGATGGCCGAGATCGAGCGCACCGCGATCAAGGCGGCGCTCCGGGAAACCCGCGGCAATCGGCGCCGGGCAGCGGAGATGCTGGGTATTGGCGAGCGGACGCTATATCGCAAGCTCCGCGAGTATCAGTTGCTGGGTACGGACGAGGCCGCCGCGACGCGCACCTCTTGATTAAAGTATTGGGAGAGTTCATATTGGGCCCCCCTTGGTCACTCTCCTTAGAGGCCGATTCAATTGAGTCATTCTGCGAGTCCTTCCGCGTTTCCTGGCTCCGGGCCGTCGATCGCAGGGACCGTGCTCCCGATCCGGCGCGCGGAGGAGCTGCTGACCACACTGCCGGGCGTGCTGTCAGCGAAGATCATCGCGAGCGATGCCGGTGCCGTGGACGAGATTCATCTCCTCGCCACGTCCGAGTATTCCCCCAAGCAGACGGTGCGCAATGTCGAGAGCGCGCTGCTGGCGCACCTCGGGTTGCGGGTGGATCATCGCAAGATTTCGGTCGCGACGACGAGCGAGGTTCCGAGAGCAGCCGAGCATGTGGCGGTGGGCGAGCCCGAGTTCGCGCCGAGCGCGGGGGCCGAGAGCGCGCTGAGCGCGCCGCGCCGGCGCATCTATTTCGAGGATGTCGAGGTGCGTCGCTCGCGGTCCCGCGGGATCACCTGTCGCGTGACGCTGCGAAAGGGGGATGCGTCATACGTGGGGGATGCAGACGGCATCGAGGGTATCGGAGCAGGGGAGGGGAATGACCGGGCGCGTGTGGAAGTCGCGGCCCGCGCAACACTTAAAGCGATCGGTCAGGCCGAACAGGACCAGCGGGCGCTCGCGCTGGATGGCGCCACGATGGTCAAGACGTTCGGCCGGACATTCGTGTTTGTCGGAGTGGCGGCGCGCGTCGGTCGTGTCAGCGCGTTGCTCACCGGGAGCTGTGAGGTTCGGGAGAATCCGGAAACGGCGAGCGTTCTGGCGGTGCTCGACGCAACTAATCGGTGGATCGCATACGGTAAGTAGGCGCCTGCGGACGACAACGGCATTCATGGAGTTTTGAGCTCACCGACATCACCGACCAACACAACTGAACCCCCGTCCCGGCTGAGCATAGCGAAGCGGGCAGGCCTGTAACAGGAGCGGAGCCAACTTTTTGGTGGCACGTGAGGGCGAGCGCCCAAGCGTGACCCTCTCAAAAGGGAGGTGACGCAAGTTGTTCCACTTTGAGGCCACGCACGTCCAGAGCTTAACGACAGCATTCGCCAAGCTGCTGCACGGACTTATAACGTTCATGCGCGCAGAGACGATTAGCTGGGTCTAACGGCAGGGGCGGGGGTTACGGGCCTCATGAATAGAAAGGTTCGGACATTCGTTTGCGCGACCGTCCTGGCTGCCCTGGCGTCACTGTACCTCGTCGTTCGCACGGGCGGCGTCATTGACAGCGCGGCCATTCGCGCGACGATCTGCTTTGTCGTCATCGCGATCATGGCAGATGCGTTGCAATATCGATTGGCCTCGGCAACCGTCGGGACGATTGCGTTCATTCCGTTCCTTGCGCTGATTTGCCTCGCGCCATCGTGGCTGGCCACCGCTTCCGTTGCCACCGTAATTCTTGTCGGCGCCCTCTACACTCGACAAAATGCAATCAAGGCGACCTTTAATGTCGCCCAATATACGATTGCCGCCGCGGTATCCACGTGGTGTTATCTCAAGCTCGGCGGGCAATCCCTCCTAGCACAGCCGACGCCGAACTGGTGGGCGTATGGCGGGATGTTCATCTCCTTCTTCGCCATCAACCAGATCTTTGTCAGCACCGTTCTTTCGCTAAGTCAAAACAAGAGCATCGGGCAGACATGGCGCGAGAACACGCGGCTCGCGCTCCTCTACGACGTCATGTCGCTCCCCTTCGCATTCATCTTCGCGACGGTCTACGTCCACTTCGGTGCGATCGGCGTTGCGGGATTGGCGATACCCCTCCTTGGCGCGCGCCAGCTGTACAAAATCAACTGGCAGCTCGAGAACACCAATCAGGAGCTCCTGCAGCTCATGGTCGCGGCGATCGAGGCCCGGGACCCGTATACGTCGGGGCATTCGCGCCGGGTGTCGCACAACGCGAAGATCATTGCGCGCGCCATGGGATTGCCGACGCGGGATGTCGACCGTGTCGGTGTCGCCGCGCTCCTGCATGACGTTGGGAAGATCCACGAGGTGTTCGCGCCGATCCTTCGGAAGCCCGGACGGCTGACGCCGGATGAGCGGCTGACGATGGAGACGCATCCGATCAAAAGCGCCGAATTGGTCCAAAATGTCTCGCACCTGAGCGATCTGGTAACGCCCATCCGGCACCATCACGAGAACTGGGACGGGACCGGGTATCCCGAGGGGTTGCGGGCCGAGGCGATCCCGCTCTGGTCGCGAATCATCATGTTCGCCGACACGATCGACGCCATGACGACGGATCGGCCGTATCGCGCAGCCCTGACGGAAACCGATGTGCGCTCCGAGCTGCTCCGCTTCCGCGGGCAGCAGTTCGATCCCGAGATCTGTGACCTGCTGCTCGCGAGCCCGCTCTATCCCTCGCTGTTCATGAGCGACCGTCCGGCGTCGCGGAGCCCCACGCGTGTCACCGCGCTGCGGCGGACCGACCCGAAGCAGCGGGCACGTGTCAGCGCGGGCGCCTAGGCCGCGCGAACACGGTCCGGCGCGCCCGCCGCAAACCGGGCCAGATAGTACGGGATGGGGGACCGCTCCCGGCGGTGATCTCGGAGGTAGTTGAGGATTTCCGCCCTGGCTTCATCCGATTTCCCCTCGGCCTCCAGCATTCTGGCGAACATGAAGGCCGCGAAATCCTGGCCCGACGTGCCACGCGCCTTCTCAAATACGGTCACAAAGTCAATCGCGTTTGTTGAACGCGGCGTATAAATCCCGCGCATCAATTCAAGCGCGACCGCAATCGCAAGAATATTGCTCCGGACTCTGACTGACCCCGGCTGTCTTGGCAGGGTCGAAAGTCGATCTAGCGCCGCTTCACATCCGCACGCGTCGCCCTCTAGGATCGCCATTTGAGCCGTCAAGACCATCACGTTTATGTCTTCTGAAACCGAGACCCCTGGAGTAATGCAATGGTCTAGCCAACGCCTTGCTTCAGCCAGCTCTCCTCTATGCAATGCAAGTTCGCCTAAGAGAAACCTGGCTGCTTTGGCGCTCGCATGCAGATTTGTCCGCTCTGAGATACCGAGTGCCTCGGTGAGAAGCACCTTTGCCTCGTCGAAACGGCCCCTTAGCCTTAACGGCGTCGCCGCATGCCGCAGTGTCTGCGCCAGATGCATTGGCTGGTTGCGGACGCGGGCGCGCGCAACGAGGTCTTGGGCGATATGTGTTGCTTGGTCCAAGTCTCCGCAGCCGCAATGGAAGATCATGTCGATACGGGCCCGCCCGTCGCCGGACAACGAATTGTGCGCACCTATTTGGTCGATCGCATCATATGTGCGCTTCACAGCCGGCGGGTCGCCAAGGTTGTATGCGCAGACCAGAGCGAGCCAGCCGGCTTGCGTCCGGTGGCTCAGGTCGGCTGTGGGATCGTTCAAGCAGGCCTGAGCGCTCTGCAAGAGGGTGGCGATGTCATACCCCACCAGCCACCGAGCCTCCATCACCGCCAGCTCGATCGCATCGTGCGGACGGCTCACTTGCGCGAGAGCCGCCCGCAGGCGCGCGACGTCGTCCGCCGCGGCGAGAGCGCGCGACCATTCCTCCGCCGCCATGAGCGTCAGCACGCGATGCTCGCTCACCGCCAGTCGCTGGCTGTCCGTCACGCAGATCCGCTGCGCCCGCTCCCAGATCTCCACCGCCTCGCTCGGCAGCCCGATCCCCTGCACCTGGTCGGCGTGCCGCTCAATGAGCCGCAACGCGCGGTCGACTTCACCCGCCGCCTGCAGGTGCTGCGCGCAATCCCACAGGAGCGGTCCCTGGTGCGTCGATGCGAGCTCCGCCTCCAGCGTCACGCCGATCCGATGCTGCAGGAATCGCGCGGCGGCCGAGGAGAGACGAGCCCCCGCCGCATCGGCCAGGAGATCGTGTTTGCACAGGACACGGTCGCCGTCGGCCGATAACAGGCCCGAGCGATCCAGCGTGTCGAGCGCGTCCAGCAGCTCGACCTTGCCGCAGCTCAATACCTGCTCGAGACGCGTGAGGGTCGCGTGCTGGCCGAAGAGCACGCACGTTTGGAGGACGCGCATTGGCATCGGCGCCAGCCGATCCAGACGCTCGCCGATCGCCATTGTGAGAGAGTCGGGCAGCTGCCCGGCATCGCCATGACCGACCCAGTGGACGGCCAGCTCGCGCAAGAAAAACGGGTTGCCGTCCGCCAGGCGCGTGAGCCGCTCGAGTTGCGCTTTCGTGAGCTGGCCCCCGCCGTCGCCAATGAGGGCGCGGAGCAGCCGCTCGGCGGCCGCGGCGTCGATCGGCGAGAGGTGGTGCGTCGAGAGCCCGCGCACGAATCCCGCCAGGGGGTTGTCCCCGGAAGGCGGCGTCCGGGATGCCAGCACGAGCAGCACGGGTCGCGATTCGCTTCGCTCCACCAGCTGCCGAGCGACCTCGGCTGACACCCGGTCCAGCCAATGCGCGTCGTCGATGCTCACAAGGAGGGGCTGCTCCTCCGAGACCGCGTCGATGAGATCGAACACGGCCTGGCGCACACTGGCATAGAGGAGCTCCGCGTCCCAGTCGCTTCGGTCCAGGAGTCCCCCGCCTGCATTGCTCGGACGATCGGTGTGGTCGGGTCGCGCGGGCGCATACTGCGTCAGCCGGTCGAGAAATTGAAATGACCGCGGCGCGCATCCCAGCGCACCCGGCGCTGCCCGCAACCCGGGCACGAGATCGCTGAATGCCGACAGCGGTCGCCGCGTGTCACCGCGCTGGCACGCCACGCGCTGGACGACGAAGCCGCGCAACGCGGCGATGCGCGCCAGCTCGAGCGTCACGCGACTTTTGCCGATCCCGGGCTCCCCGACAAGGAGGATGCCGGCGCCCCGGCCGGCCCGAGCCGCATCCAGACGCAGCGTAAGATCGCTCAGCACCGCTTCACGCCCGACGAAGCACGCCTCCCCGACGGCGGCGCCGTAAGGCGCCGGCATGCGCTCGGCGATGCGCGTGCGGAGGACCGCGGCGGGCACGCGCAGCTCGCGCGGCCCCGCGCCCATGTCGGCCACGTACCGATCGAGAATGGATATCGCCGCCGCTTTGCTCCCCAGGACCGCCGTGGCCTCCGCGAGCGCCAGCGTCGCTTCCTCATTCAAGGGATCGAAGCGCAGGCAGAGCCGGGCGTGTCGCTCGACTTCCGGCCAGCGACTGTGCCCGCGCGCATCCGTGATAGCCCCCAGCACGACATCGCGGGCCCGGCGGTGCACCAGCCCGCGCAGCTGGTCCACCCACTGCGCGAACCCCGGCGAGAACGCCGGGTCGTACCCCCGTAGAAACTCGCCGATGTCCGCGCACTCCCCGGCGCGCCGCGCCGCCTCGGCGAGCCGAGTCTCGTAGTCGAGCGACACGTGCTCGGCCGCCAGCCACACCGTTTCGTCCACGCGACCGTCGGCGAACGGGACGCCGGTCTCCCGCAGCGTGTAGATCGCGTGGCGCAGGGAATGGCGCGCCACACGCCCGGGGACGCCGGGCCAGAGCAGCTCCGTCAACAGCCCGCGCGTGAGCCGCCGCCCCCGCTCGGCCGCGCAATACAGGAGGAGCGCGAACCGGATCCGCGCGGCCGGAGTGACGACCGTGTCGCCCACCTCGATCACGGCCTCGCCGAGCGTGCGGACGCGTATCACCGCTCTCGTATCCACCGGCACGGAATCGATTATCACGGTGCAGAATCTCTCGTGGCCACGTCATCGTACCGTCAGCGCCACGGCGGTTGGCGAACGAAGCTTCCGCGGATGAGCCTGCTTTCTTCCGCGATAGTTAACGAGCTAACGCCTGATGGTCCAGTGGCCTATCTTTGCGCCCCATGATGGCTCTCGTCCGACGGCGACTGCTACTTCCGGCGGTTCTGGCGTGTCAAGTCGCTTGCCTCTGCCTCGCCTCTGCCGCCCGTGCCCAGGGCACGGCCGACATCCCGCTCGACGACAACGCCTACTTCTATATCGATGCGCTGTTGGCTCGGGGGGTGTTGCGCTCATTGTCCTCCCTCGAGCGCCCATACTCCCTCGCGGAGCTGCGCAAGGCGCTGGAGCACGACAGCGAGCTGATCGACGACTCGCGCCCGCTGCGGGGCTACGCCAAGGGACTCCGGCGCGCGCTCCGAAAATACGATGCCGGGTCCTTCGACGCCCGCGAGCACCGCCCGCCGCAGGACAGCACGCACACGCCCTTGCTGCGGTACAACGTCGGGGCCAACGTCTACGCGACCGCGCAGACATCCACCATTCGGGAGGTCATGCTCGACGACGAGACGCGCGCCGTCTACCCGGGCGGCACCTTGCGCGTGCTCGGCGAAGCCGGGCCGGTCTCCGTCGTCTTTCGCGGCGTCGTCGACGGTCGACTACTGCAGGATCCCCAGTTCATGATCGGTGACGCGCCGAAGGACAATGCGCGCGTGGACGACGGATACATCGACGCGCGGTGGCCGATCGCGGAGGTGTTCTTCGGGCGCGAGAGCCGTAACTGGGGGCCGGGGGACGTCGACGGCCTCCTGCTCGGCCATTACGTGTATTCGTACGACCATTTTTATGCCCGGCTCGGCCCCCCGGGGCTGCACGGGCAGATCATCGTGGCGCGGCTCAACGACATGGTGTACGCGGGGGATTCACTCGCGGAGCGGTACTTCACGATTCACCGACTCGCGACACGCTGGCACACCTTCGAGTTCGCCCTGACGGAATCGTTCATTTATGGCGGCCCGGGACAGGGGTTCGATTTCCGCTACCTCAATCCCCTCAACATCTTCCTCCTGTCGCAGAACAACGAATCGACGCAGCGGGCCGCGGGATACACCATTAACGGCAACAAGGCGTACGCGCTGGAAACCGCGTGGCGCACGCACTCACTCGGCAGCTACGCGTTGGAGGTCTATCTGGACGATATCCAGCTCCATCCCACACAGGCCTGCCAGCCCGTGTGCTCGAAGCCAACGAGCGGCGGCGCGGCAGTGACCGTGGATGGATTTCCCTTCATCGGCCCCCACCGGCTGTTCGCGTCGTACACCATCATGTCGAACCTGTCGTACCGGAACGACAACCCCTACGAGGCGTACGACGAGTGGGGTCTGGGGCTCGGCCAGGGCTACACGGACTACGATGAGGTGAAAGCGGGCGTCGATCTGGCCCTGCTGCCGGAGATTCCGCTCAAGGTGTACGGCGCGTACCGCCGGCAGGGCCAGGGTAACTATCGCGTGGTCGAGCCGCCCCCCGATTCACTCCCTTTCACGCCGACGATATTCAGCGGCGTCGTGAGCTACATCGGGCGCGTCGGCGTGACGGGTGCCGTCACTGGGCCCTGGATCGAGCTCTCGGGCGATGTCGGCGTGAACCACGCCCGGAACTACGACAACGTCCAGGGCATCTCCCGCTGGAGCCTCGCGGGGACGATCAAGCTCACGCTCTACGTCGCGCGGCTCTTCGGCGGCACCGTGCGCGCGCCCGAGGATTGATCACGGGGTCAGCGATAGCCCCAGCCCCATCCGCCCGCCCGCAAGCGGCGCGACGAGCGGTGCCCACGCGACGTGCGATTCGGACGGGGAGTCGTTGAGGCCGCTCGAGCGACCGTGCGCCACGATCGCCGCCTCGACCATCCCGATCACGGTCGCGGCGCCGGCGACGCCAAAACCCAGCGCAGTGTTCGGATGCTGGCTTTCCTGCACGGGAACTTCCTGCATGTAGGTAGTTCCGAACGGGCCGGTAAACGTCGAATCGACGAGCACCGTGACGGTCTTCGACTCCAACGCCAGGAAGATCCCGCCCCCTGCCGCCGCCAGCAGCACCACGCCGAGCACCGGCTGATGGGTATAGAACTGCCCGCCGCCCGGGATGAGACCAAGCGCGACGGCGGTCTCCGTGTTCGGAAAGCTTCCGCGTAGCTCGGCGACCCGGGCGCTCACGGCTGCCGCATCGTCCGCGCCCGGGTCGAGCGCGAGGTAGCGCTCGAAGTCGTGGATCGCATCGATCACGCGTCCCTGGCGTTGGCGGGCGAGGGCGCGATCGTAGAACGCGTCGGCGAGCGCGGTATCGCCCGCTATCGCCGTGCTGAACGCGGTCACGGCGCCGTCCCAGTCCTGGGCGTCATAACGCGACACGCCCCGCGCGAACGCGCGCGCCACGTTCTCCCCGCGGGTCAGCGTATTCCGGGACACGAGCGCCCGGATGCGCGCCGTCGTCTGCGCGGTGTCGGTGGGCCCCTGCGCGAGCGCCAGGTAGCGGCAGTACTGGCGGACGGCACCGGTCGTATCGGCGATCTCCTCGTCCTCCCGAGCCAGGCGATACGCGATGCTGGGCTCGCGCGGGTCGAGCTGCGCCGCCTGCGCATAGAAGTCGCGGGCGGCAGTATGATTGCCCTCCAGCTCCGCCGCCTGGCCGAGAGAGGCCAGCCGATTCGCCTCGTCGTGGGCGGTTGCGGCCGTTGCCTCGGGGGTCGCCGTGGGCGCCGGGCACGCCGCGGTGATTGCCGTGACGGCCGGGCGCTTGAGGGGGAGATCCTGGGCGCCGGCCCGCGCGGCGACCAGCGCGGCTCCAAGGGCCAAAGCGCAGGGGCGAAGCATCTCAGGGGGACGTATGGTCATGGACTTATCAGAATCTGCATCGTCGCCGTACCATCGTTCGTGGTCACAGTCACATTCACGGGAAAGTTGGTTGCTGGCGGCGGCGCGATGACCGTGACGGTGGTCGCCGAGTTGCCGGTGCCGTCATTCAGTGACGGCGTGAAAGATACATATGCGCCCCCATCGCTGCCGGCCCATGTCGCCGGGGAGATGGTGTCGAAGGTGCCGTCGATATTACGCATCTGCACGGTCAGCGTTCCTGTCGTCGTCCCGGATAGACTGAGGGACAGACTCTGTGGCGTGATCGTGTCACGCGGGACGACGGTGAAGAGACTGCTCGTGGTATGGCCGTTGATCGACGCATGGACGTGGGTGTGTCCGGTGTTCGGTCCGACGGGCGATGACGGTGAACGTCTGGCCCGAGGGCACCCTGCACGCAGACAGTTGAACGATCTGCCCGTTCCCGATCGCAGAGCGCGATTGTACCGGGCACCGGATTGTTGCTCGCGTCGAACGCCGTCGCCGTCAAGGTTACCGAGCTGCCGGCAAGCGCAGAGCTGTCGGGCGCCGGGGTGATCGAGACGCTGGCGGCGGGTGGATCGGTCACGGGCACCGTCACGGTTGCCGATTGGCCTTCGCTCGTGGCCGTGACCTGAACGCCGGTGAGCGTATCGCTCGGCTGCGGCGTGACCAGACCCGTGCCGTTCACCCGGCCAGGCGGCACGCTCGACCACGCCACGGCGGGTCCGGTCAGAACCTTTCCCGTCGAATCGGTGAGCGTCGCCGTGAGTTGATCCGTGGCCGTGTAGGGAATGCTGGTATTCCCGGATATCGCGACGTTCGAGACGGAATCGGTCAGGACGGTGATCGTCGCGTGGCCGCTCACGCCTTCGGCGTGTGCGACGATGTTGGTATGCCCGCCGGCGACGCCCGTCACGGCCGCACTCGAAGCACCGGTGCTCGCGACACTCGCGATGGCGCTGTTGTTGCTGCTCCAGGTGAACGTGACGCCCGGGATCGGATTGTTGGACGCATCCCGTGCCGTCGCGGAGGCCTGGCCCGCGTAGCTCGCCCGCAGCGTGGACGGATTCAGGGCGACGGTTATCGAGCTTACCGGGATGTGCGTGACAGGGACCGTGACGGTGGCCGACTTCCCCTCGCTCGCGGCGGTGACCTGTATGCCGCTGATCGTGTCACTCGCCTGCGGCGTGACGACACCCGAGCCGTTGACTCGGCCGGACGGCACGCTGGACCACGCTACCGTGGGATCCGTGAGCACCTTCCCCGTCGAGTCGGTGAGCGTAGCGGTGAGCTGCTCGGTGGCGTTGTAGGGAATGCTGTTGTTCCCGGATATCGCTACCGCTAAGACCGAGTCGGTCAGCACCGCGACGGTGGCGTGCCCGGACGTGGACGTCCCCTGCGCGGTGGCGATCACGTTCGTGTGGCCGGCCGACCCGCCGGTCACGACGCCGGATGCGCTGACACTCGCGATGCCGCTATTGCCCGTGCTCCAGGTGAACGTGAACCCTCCGAGCGGCGCATGATTCGCATCCTGCGCCTGTGCGGTTGCCTGTCCCGAATACGTCGTGCGCAGGGAGGGTGGGCTCAGCGTGACGACGACGAAGACCAGCGGGTCGCTCACGTTGACGTTGGCGGTGCCCGCTGGGCCATCCGGGCTCGTGGCGGTGATGACGGTTGCTGCAGCCGCAACACCGGTCACGGTCGCCGTCTCGCCCCCCCCCGACACAGTTGCGGCGCCGGCATTGCTCGAGTGCCAGGTGAGCGGCCTGTTCGTGAGCGGATTCCCGGCGGCATCCGTCAACGTCGCGGTCAGCGTGATCGTGCTGTCCACGGCCACGGCGGCCGGGTTCGGACTCACGACGACGGTGGCGACCGGCACGTGGGTGACCGTGATGGCGGAGTGGGCGCTCTTCCCCTGGGCGGTTGCCGTCACCGAGATACCCGTGGTGGTATCCGCCGCATGCGGCGTCACAATGCCGGTCTGGCTGACGCGCCCGCTCGGAACGCTCGACCAATTGACGGACACGCCGGGCGGCCGAGCGCCGAGCGAATCCGCAATGGCGACGACGAGCGTTTCCGTTTGCGCGGTCGTGATCGTGGCTGCGAGAGGCGTGAGCGTGATCGTTCGGACGGAATCGGCGAGCACGGTCGTGGGCGAGCCGCCGCGCCGCCCTCCGGCCGTCGCGTACACCGAATCTGCGCCGGGCGCGACTCCGGCGACGAGGCCCGTCGACGCATTGACGCTGGCGACCGTGCCGCCGGATTTCGTGCTCCACGCGAACGTCACCCCCGCGAGGACGTTTCCGTTCGCATCCTCGGCCAGCGCGGCTGCCTGCACGGTGTAGGGCGCGCGGACGGCGAGCGGGTTGGGCGTGACGAGGATGAAGTTGACCGGATTGGTGACCGTCACCACATCGCTGCCGGATTTCGCGTTCGCGCTCGTCGCCGTGATCGTCGCGGAGCCCGGTTTGCGTCCCGAGACCACCTGGGTCTGGGACGACAGCGCAGTCAGGCTCACGGTCGTGGTGTCGCTGCTCGTCCACGTCACGGTCTGGCCGGCGAGGGTGTCCCCGTGCGTGTCCTTGAGCGTCGCCGTGAGGGTCGCCGAGGCGTTGAGGGGGACGGTCGCCGGATTCGGGGTGATCGTGACGGTCGCGACGGGGAGCGGGGCGACGGTCACCGTCGCGTATCCGTTGACCCCTTCCGCGGACGCGCCGATGCGAACCGTCCCGACCGAGCGCGTGGTGACGACCCCCGTCCGGGACACGGCCGCGATCGTGGTGTCCGCACTCGCCCAGACGATCGTGACGCCGGTGACGGTCTTTCCGCTCGCATCCTCCGGCTGCGCCACGAACGCCTGCGTGTCGCCCAGAACCACGGTAGCCGAGTCAGGCGACACGACGATGGCAACGACTGCCGCGGTCGTGCCTGTCGTTTTGTCAGGGCCGCCGCTGCAGGCCAGCGCGAGACCCAGTGCCGCGAGCGACGCGGCGAGTGCCGCGCCAATGGCGGTGGGTATCCACTTCACGTCGGGCGCACCGGCGGCTGGATGAGCGAAGCGGAGAGGGGGTTCGGACGGCGGTCGTGAGCCTCCCGTACACTCTAACTAGTGTGCCGGGCAACCCCCAACTCGTACGCATGGCGCGCGCCATTTCGGGCCGTACCGGCCGACAGACATCGCCGACCACGACGCGCGGCTGCCGGGAGCTCGCCGCTAGCGCAGGGGCAGGCGGATTTGCATCCGTATGTGGCGGGCGTGCCCGCTCATGGAACGACGGTGATGGTGGTCGCGGGGCTCACCGCACCGTCCGGTGATGCGGCGGTGATGTTGACCGTCGAACTGTTGTTGCTGATCGCCGTCAACGTGATCGTGCTGCCGGCAGCCACGGTGACGGACGCGCTGGCGGAACTGTTGATCGAGACGGTTGTCGGATCCGTCGTGGTCCAGGTGACGGCGCGCTGACTCGTTACGTCATTGCCAAATGTGTCGGTCAAGTGCGCGGTCCCCGTAGCTGACGCTGGATAGGGCGGAGTAGCAGTTACGCTCAGGGTATCGGCTGGGTCAATCGATAGCGTCACGGCAACGGTTTGCACGTGGCCTTGCACGGTGATCATGTGGGTGCCGTGGGCTCCGCTCGGCGCGGTCGCCGTGATCGTCGTCGGGCCAGCGGCCACGTCGGACCCGATGACCAATTGGGTGGTGTTGGACGTCGCGGTCAGGCTAGCCACGTTCCCAGTTAGGCCCCAGGTGAGCTGGTCATTGACCGTGTTCCCGTTTGCGCCGTGTTCGGTTGCGGTCACAATCGATGTGTCGCCCGGCGCCGATGCGTAGATGGTATTGGTCGTGGCAGCGACGGTTACGCTGACGGCCGGGTCTCTTACTTTGATGGTATCCATCGCCGAAGGACCATCCGCGCTCGTCGCTGTGATGACGGCGGTGCCGGCGCCTGCGCCGGTAACGACTTGAGTCTCGCCTGTTGTGCCGGCCACGGTCGCCGCCGAGCTGCTCGATGTCCAACTGAGCGGGCGATTCGTCAATACAGTGCCACCGGCGTCTTTGAGGGTCGCCGTGAGCGTGATCGTACTATCGACAGCAACGCTGTCCGGACTCGGGCTGAGAGTTATCGTGGCAACGGGGTCGTGCCCAACCGTTATCGTCGAATGACCCGTCTTTCCTTCGCTCGTGGCCGTGACCACGATCCCCGATGTCGTGTCGCCCGCCTGCGGCGTGACAACGGTCGAGGTCCCCGTGGTCGGGTTGACCCGGCCGCCGGGGACGCTAGTCCACGTCACGGCGGTGGTAATCGGGTTGTTCGCGGAATCCGTGAGCGCGACCGACAATGTCTCCGTCTGCACAGTCGTGATCATGGCGGCGGCCGGCGTGACCGTGACGGTGCTGACGGAATCCGTGAGGACGGTTGCGGGTGTGCCGCCCTTCTTGCCACCCGCGCTCGCGTACACGGAGTCGCTGCCCGCCGCGACTCCTCGCACCAGCCCTGTCGTCGCGCCAACGCTGGCCGTCGTGCCGGCGGACTTGGTGGTCCACGCGAAGCTGACGCCGACGAGCAGATTGCTGCCCGCGTCGAACGCCTGCGCCACGGCCTGAACCGTATAAGTCGTCCGAACCTTGAGCGGGTTCGGCGTCACCTGGATGAACGCGACGGGGTTCGTCACCGTGACGACGACCGTCCCGAAGACTCCGCTCGCGGCGGTGGCGGTGATCGTCGCCGCACCGGCCTTGTTGCCGGTGACGACCTGCGTCTGACCCGTCAACGTCGTGACGCTGACCGTCGTCGAGTCGCTGCTCTTCCAGATGACGGTCTGCCCCGCGAGCGTGTCCCCTTTCGTGTCCTTGAGGGTTGCCGTGAGGATGCTGCTCGCGTTCAGCGGTACGCTGGCGGGATTGGGACTGATCGTCACGGACGCGACGGGGCGTGCCGTCACCGTCACGGTGCAGAACCCGGTGACCCCCTGGGACGACGCCGCGATCTTGACCGTGCCCGGCGCGCGGGCCGCAACGGCCCCTATGGTGTCGACCGTCGCAATCGTTGTGTCGGAGCTCGCCCACACAATTGTGGCGCCGGCGACCTGCTTTCCGCTCGCATCCTCGGCCTTGGCCGTCAGCGTCTGCGTGGCTCCGGCGACCAACGTGACACTGTCCGGGGTCACAACAATCGAACGTCACGCCGCCCGGGCCTGTCGTCCGGTCCGCGCCTCCACTGCACGCCACCCCCAGAGCGATGGCAGCCAAAATGGCAGTGAGGCTACCCGCCGCGAGGGCGCGCGTGTGTCTCATTGGGGGTAGTCAGCCTGCAATGGTTGGGCCCGCACTGGGCGGCCGCCGGGATCGATCATGGACCCACCCCGATCTTCGTCGTTGCGGTACCGCTGGCCGTCGTTGCCGTCACGGTCACCGTCTTAGGTAGACTGAACGTGCCGGTCGCGGTCACGGTTGTGCTCGAGCTGCCTGCGCCATTGTTCGGCGACGGGTTCGGCGCAAAGGTCAAAAGCGTTCCTCCGTCGCTGCCGGTCCACGTCGGCTGCGACGTAATGTCGAGCGTCCCGTCCGCGTTGCGCATGATAACGGTCAGCGTGGCGCTCGTGGCCCCACTGACACCGTATTCGCTGATCGTGACATGTTGTGTCGTGATCGTGTCGTGCGGATACACGGTGATGGTCGCCGTCGTCATCTGTCCGTTGATCGATGCCTGGACCGTAGTCGTCCCGGTGTTGGGTCCGCCGGGATCCACCATGAACGTCTGGCCGGATTGGACGGACGTCGCGGACAGCTGCGCCACCTTCTTGTCTCCGATGGAGAGCGCGATCGTGCCCGGGATCTGATTACCGCCGGCGTATGCGGTAGCCGTGAGCGTGAGGGCCTCCCCGTTCAGCGTCGTGCTGTCCGGAGCCGGGGTGAGCGTGATGGCGCTCGCCAGATTCGGCGTGACGGTCACTGGCGCGCCTCCCTGTTTTCCGCCCGCCTGGGCGTAGACGGAATCGCTTCCGGCCGCGACCCCCGTCACCAACCCCGTTCCGTTGACGCGCGCGATCGACCCCCCCGACATGGTGGTCCACGAAAAAGTCGTCCCGGTGATCACGATGCTATTGGCATCGAATGCCTGTGCCGTCGCCTGGACCGTCGACCCGGCGCGAACGCTCAGCGGATTGGGCGTCACCTGAATGAAGCTGACGGGACGAGTGACGGTGACGACGTCGGTTCCCGTGACGCTGTTCGTGCTCGTGGCGCTGATGGTCGCTGAGCCGCCCTTTTTCCCGGTCACGACCTGGGTCTGGCCCGTCGAGGGCGTGACGGTCAGCGTCGTGGTGTCGCTGCTCGACCAGGTGACCGTCTGACCCCCCAACGTGTCCCCGCTGGCGTCCCGCAGAGTCGCCGTCAGCGTTGTGGTCCCATTGAGCGCGACGGTCGCGGGATTGGGACTGATCGTCACCGATGTCACGGGGCGTGCGGTAACGACGACCGTCGCGTACCCCGTTACGCCCTGCGCGGATGCCGCAACCCGAGCCGTTCCCGGGGCGCGGGCGGAGACGGTCCCCATGGTATCGACGGTCGCAATCGTCGTGTCGGACGCCGCCCAGACGACTGAGACGCCGGCGACCGCGGTGCCGCTCGCGTTCTCCGGCTTGGCCGCGAGCGACTGCGTGCTGCCAACGACGACGGTCGCGCTGTCGGGTATGACGACGATGGTGGTAATCGTCTGTGTCGTTCCCGTCGCTCTGTCGGAGCCGCTGGTGCACGCCAATGCGACGGCGACGCACACGGCCGCGGCCGCCCACCCCGTGCGAACAAGCCCGCGCGCGCCCAGCACAACCGACGACCTCGCGGACGTCACGCGCCCTTTCCGTGCCCGTGGGGCAGGACGGTGACGGTAACGCGGGCACTCGCGGCCCCCGAGGTGGCCGTGACTTGAGCGGTACCCGACTTGATACCGGAGACGAGCCCGGAATTGGTCACCGTGGCGACGGTGATCTCGTCGCTCGTCCACGTCACCGGCCTCCCGGTGATGACGTGAGCCTCCGCGTCCTTGAGCGTGTCCGTGAGCTGCACCGTCGACCCCGCGTCGACGCTTGCCTTCGCCGGCACGATGACGATCGACGCGACCGGGTCGAGGATTGCCGTGACGGTGGCGTAGCCGTTGACGCCCTGCGCGGACGCCGCGATCTGGACCGTTCCCGCCGTCTGGGCCGCGACCATTCCGCTGTCGCTCACCGTCGCCACCGCCATGTTGCTGCTCGACCAGGCCACCGAGACGCCCGTGACCACTTGCCCGGAGGCGTCCTTTGCCTGGGCGGAGAATTTCTTCGTCGTGCCCGTGATGAGTGTCGCGCTCGCCGGGGAGATGGCGATCGAGGTGACCGCGGCGCCGGAGACGCCGGCGACCATGGAGCTACCGGTGCACCCCCACGCCCACCCCAGCGTGAGCGCGGCCGCGACCGTGCCGGCCACGGTCGCGGCGGTTCGGCGCCCCGCCGTCATTGGACGCCAGTGATTGCCGTCGGCTCTGCGCGGTGCGTGATCGTGCCGTCGCCGAGCTGACCGTCGCTGTTGTAGCCCCAGCAGAACATGGTCGTGCCGCCCCCGCGCGCGCAGGTGTGCGAGCCGCTCGCAGCGATCGACTGATAGAGCCGAGCGCCGTGCACGGCGACGGGGATGAGCCGGTCGATCATCGTCCCGTCACCGAGCTGCCCATAGCTGTTTCGTCCCCAGCAGAAGGCCGCCCCGCCGGCCGTGAGGGCGCAGGTGTGCACCCCGCCGGTCGTGATGGTGAAGTACGCCTGATTCGATTGCACCTTGGTGGGCGTCGCGCGGTCGACGCGATCCCCGGTTCCGAGCTGACCGTAGTTGTCGTGACCCCAGCAGTAGGCCTCACCGCCGAGCGACAGCGCGCACGTATGCGATCCACCCGATGCAATCGCGCGGAAGGCGGGCGCTTCCGCCCCCTGATCGCCAACGACCGCCACCGGCGTCGCCCGGAGGATCGTCGTCCCATCGCCCAGCTCCCCGTTAGCGTTCTCGCCCCAGCAGTACGCGTGTCCGGTCCCTGTCAGCGCGCAAGAATGGTTCCAGCCGACCGCGAGCGCAACGAACGCGGTACCGCTCCCGACGCGCACCGGGGCGCGCTCGTTCGACACGCTGCCGATCCCCAGCTGCCCGTAGTTGTTGCGCCCCCAGCAATACACTTCGCCCGCCGTGGTGAGGGCGCACGTGTGCGCCATGCCCACGGCGACGGCCCGGAAGGCGTGACCGGCGGCCCGCGCGATGCGCTGGGGGGTGGCGTGATCGACAGCGGTCGAGTCACCGAGCTGGCCGAAGTCGTTGGCGCCCCAGCACTGGATTCCCCCGCCGAGCGTGACGCCGCAGGAATGCGTGAGCCCGGCGGATACCTGCGTGAATGTGGCTATCCCGGCGACGGGTGTCGGCGTCGCGGCGTGCGCGTCTCCTCCGGTGCCGAGCTGTCCGCGATCGTTCGCCCCCCAGCATACCACGGCTCCCGCGGCTGTGAGCGCGCACGTGTGGGTGCCTCCGGCGACGATCGTTGGGGGGGCGGGGGGCTCGATGAGCACCGCCCGGGTTGGGGAGGGTGGGGGCGGGGATGGGGGCGGCAGAACGGGCGAGGCGTTCGTGGCGACGAAGGGCATCGCGGCCGGCGGCGGCGCCGCCTTGGCAGCCGGGGCCGGCGCGGGGGGAGGAGTTCGTGCCGCCACGGTCCGGGCGATCGAATCGGCCCGCACGAGAGAATCGCGTATCGCGACGAGCCTATGCTGCGCTCTCGCGGAATCGGCGGCCGCGGTGCTGTCGGTGGCCCGCATGCGCGCCGCCACCAGCGTTGCGCTGTCGCTTGCCGCGCGGAGCGCCGCGGCGTGCGCGAGCGAATCGCGTCGCGCGCTGTCCGATTGCGCGCCGGAGCCGGCGAACATGTGCGTGAAGGTGTCCGGGCGCGCCAGCGCGGCGGCCGCGATCGCGGCGCACACGACCACGATCGGAATCGCCACGCGCCACGGCCTGCGCTCGGTGCCCGCCCGACCCCACAGAGGAGGCAGCAGGTCATCATCGACGATACCGCCGCCGGCACGCGCGGGCGCCGGGCGCGGCTGCGCGTGCGGGATGCTCGGTCGCTGCGCGGCAGTGGACGCCGGGGTGACGCCGCGACGATACACGACGGTATGCACCGGTGTCGGATTCGCGGCCGAGAGCGGCGCGGCGGATTCCGACGGGGGCGCGCCGCCCGGCTCCGGCGGAGCCGCACCCGGGGCCGCGGCGGACGCCGCGTGGGAGGCGGCACCCCGCGGCGTGAAGTCGGGGACCCATTCATCGTCGGTCAGCGCACTCAACATTGCGACAGCACTGGGCCACCGGTCGCTCCGGTCCTTCGCGGCCGCGCGCTCGATCACGGCGCGCAGGCGGTCGGACACATCCGGGCGGACTTCGGCCAGGGAGGGGAGCGGATCGAAGCGCTGGCGAAAGAGGACCTCGGAGGGGTCCTCGTCCACCCAGGATCGCACGCCGGCCAGCATCTCGTAGCCGACGAGCCCCAGGCTGAACAGATCGCTGCGCCCGTCCAGCGGGACATCGTCGATCTGCTCGGGCGACATGTAGGCCGGCGTACCGACGAGGAGGTCGGGGCTCGGGTCGTGGCGTCTCGTCTCGGCCGACAGCGCGATGCCGAAGTCCGACAGCAGCGCGCTGCCGGTCTCGTCGTTGAGGAAGATGTTCTCCGGCTTGATGTCGCGGTGGATGACGCCGCGCGCGTGCGCATACGCCAGCGCGGCGGCGATGTCCGCGAGGATCGCTTCGGTTCGCTCAGCCGTGAACTTCCCATCTTCGTGCATGGCGCGGTCCAGCCCGCGACCCGGGATGTATTGCATGACCAGCGCGACGCCGCGCTCCCCCCGCGTCCCGAGCTGCTTGACCGCGTAGATCGCCACCACGTTGGGGTGCTGGAGCTGCGCGACGGTCCGTGCCTCGCGGAGCTGGCGATCGATCGAGGCGTCATCGACCGCTCCCGTGTGGATGACCTTGATGGCCACCTCGCGCCCCAGCTGCCGGTCGCGCGCGAGGTACACCACCGCCATGCCCCCGCGACCCAGCTCGGTGAGCAGCTCGTATTCCGCCTCGAGCTCCGGAAGTCCGGACAGCACGGTGTCCGACATGCCGGGCTACCTCTCGTGATAGCGGAAGATGACTTCGCCCATCTCGATCTGGTCGCCGTCGCACAGGACGCGCTGTCCATGCGCGGTGTCAAGCGTTTGCCCGTTCACGACGACCGGGTTGGTTTGCGACAGGTTCGTCAGCTGCCACCGGCCGTCCACGTATTGGAGGCGCGCGTGTTGCCGGCTCACCGTTTGCGATTTGAGTTGAATGTGGCGGTACGGGGGCCCCGTCACGCGCCCGAACGTGACCTCGGGCACCTCGCCCCACGTCCGCACGAAGCGGATGTCGCGGCCGGAGCGATCGCCGTCGACGACTTCCAGGCGCCCGGGCAGAAATTGCAGCGTCCCGTCATTGGTGGGGACGGCGTGCACCACGCGGTCGCTCATCGATTCGATCGCGGCCGAGGAGGCGCGCCGTGCGGCGCCGTTCGCGGGCACCGCCACGGGTCGGGCCTCACGCAACTTGGGTGGTAGCGGCGGGGCGGGCTGGGGCGCGATCCCCATGATCCCGTCGGCGCCGGTGCGGACGGCGATCACGATCGGCGGTGCCTTGACCGCCGGCATCGTCCGCCGCGCCCGTCGAATGATCATGACAACAACCAGCAGCACTGCGATGCCAACTGCGATCGCAGTGAGCACGACGCTGGTTGGCGCTGCAAACCAGGATTGGGCAGTCGTGGGCATATCGCTAATAAAGGTCTGGCCGAGCTTGCTAATTATAAGACGATAATACACCGACGGCTGCGTCAGTGCCCCGCGCACGGCTGCCGGATACGCACCGGCGAAAGATCCCGCGGCAACCCCGCATCCGCGTCGACGCGCTCCTCTGGAAACATTTGGTCGGCTGGTATCTCACACTGTGCCCGACGTACATTCGGTCATGGCCGCTTCCTCATTCTTTTACCGCCAGACCCTTGGCATCCGGATCACGGTGCGTCCCGTGTATCTCCCGGAACAATCGCGGCCCATGCAGCATCGCTACGTCTTTGCATACTTCGTGCGCATCGAGAATGTCGGCCCGCACCCGGTCCAGCTCATGACCCGCCGCTGGCTCATTCATGACGAGATCGGCGAGGACACCGAGGTCGAAGGGGAAGGCGTGGTCGGCCAGCAACCGCTCATTCTCCCCGGCGCCATCCACGAATATCAAAGCTCCTGCGTGCTCAAGTCCTCCGAAGGTTACATGGAAGGGCAGTATCGATTCGTGCGCCCCGACGCGACCGCGTTCGAGGCGCAGATCCCCCGGTTCACGCTCCACGCGGACGATGTCAGCGGACGTTTTTCCTGATCGTGCGTCATTCCGTCCGAATGATGTAGACGCGCGCGCCGGTGAAAGGCAATCCGCTTCCGCTGCTCCCCTTCACCTTGATGTGAAATGCCGCGCCCGTCGTGGAGGCGATGTAGTACGCGCCGGCGCCCGCCTCGACCGACCCGTTGAGGGTCACCCCACTCGAGCCTGACGGCGATGCGGTCGTGACCACCAGGGGGTATGTGGTGCCTGAGCCTTCGTCTTCCGCGAGTCCGATCTGGACGGACCCCATGTTGTACCCGGGATACGAATACGCGCTCGAGAGCCCGGTGACCGGGATGCCCGCGCCGTAATTGGCGATCAGCCACCCGGCGAGGACCGAGTCCCAGGGGACGCCGGTATGCGAGACGATGTTCGCGATTCCCACCCCCGGTCCGAACGCGAGGCCGTGCGTGAAAGCCGCGACGGTGCCGACCGAGTAGCGGTCGGCCACGTACTCCACCATCGACCAGGCTGCCCCACGCACGGCGAGCGACTGCTCGACCGTCACGGTATCGATCACCCCCAACGTCGCCGCCGAATCCAGCCATGTCTGATAGCGGGCCGCGTTCTGGAAGAAGAAGGCGTCGAAATCGTTCGTCCCGTGCGACGTAATATCCGACCACGTCATCTGATGGAGATCGGCAAAGCCATCCTCCGCGCGCCCCACCCAGTCTTCCGCGGAGTGGGCCAGCCCCTCGTCGAGCCACGCGACCTCGTACGACGTCGCCTGCGGGTCGTTGTAGATCCGATTCCCGGCGTTGATCATGTGCTGCATCTCGTGGGCGATCGTGCCGCGGCTGATCTGGCGGACCGATGCTGTGGTATGGGCATCGCTGAAGACCCCGGCCGGGTCGGGCGATAGAAGGTAGAAGAGCTCCGCGTAATTGCTCTCGGCGCAGCCCGGGATCGCCACTCCCCCCTGGTGGGTCGTCGAGTCGGGAAAGAGATCGCCCGCGAAGAAGAACCCGCCGATGTACGAGTTCGATCCGCGGGGAGTGAGCTGGTTCACGCGCCCCGTGTAGAAGAGAAAGATGTGACTGTTGCTATCGACGTTGGTCGGGTTCCCGAAGTGGGCGCTGTCCGTCGGAAAGATGTACTTGTCGAATTCGGTCGCGATCGAGTCCCACTGAGCCGTCGTGAATCCTCCGCTGACCTGCGTGTCGAGCGTGTCGTCGACCACGATCGCGTGAGTGCTCACGGCCTTCACGGTGGCCATCGTCTGGACGTAATCCGTGCAGAGCGCCGTATCGGCCGCGGGCGCCTTGAGGCTGATCTTCTGACCCACCGTGGGCACGGCCGTCCGCAGGGTGGCGTTCGCGCCGGGGCCTCCGGCGCGGACGGTCGCGCTGGACCGGCGCGCGAGTGCGGCGGCATGAATCGTCGCGAACGGGAACCGGGTGCGCTCATATCGCCGCACGCGGGCCTCGATCGGCGAGGCGACGCGCCCTCTCCACGCCGGGGCGCCGAGCGGGCGTACGCCGTACAGCGGCGCGCCGGCCGCCATCTGCCGGGCGATCACGGTCGGGCTCACGGCCGTGACGGCGAACGAGCCTGTCACGTGCGGCACGGTGTCGCCATTGGCGACGATGATGACGTATTTACTGGCCCCCGACGTCGCCGCGACGGAGATGTCGCCGAGCTGCGCCGAATCGCCCAGGATCGCGACCTCGCCGACCGACAGGCTGACGTTCGCGCTGTCGGGCTTCGTTGACGAAGACGGCCCGGTCGCCGATGTGCCGCACGCGCCCGCGGCCATGACGCCGACCGCCGCCAGTGCGAGGCGGATCCCCGGCCCGCCAGCCCGTGCAACTCTCCCGTCCGCTCTCTGCATGAAGTCCCCATTCGTTCCCGTCTGCCGCGTTGTTGCGGCCCGTCCCCCAACAGGATAACGCCATGGCACGCAATGGTTACAGGGGGGCCGCCCGGGGCGTCTGCAAGAGATGGGGCAATCGAGTTGGGAGCAGGCCTATGCGCTGGGGCGCCGCCTGGCATCCAAGGGGGATGTTGCGCGCGCTGAACAGGCGTTTCTAGCGGCGATCGCCGACGCAGAGCGCTCGGACGACGGCTCCCTGGACCTCGCAACCACTCTGAGCGCCCTGGCGCAGCTCAAGTTTCAGGCGCGCGCCTACGAAGAGGCCGAATCGCTGTTCCGGCGCGTACTCCCGCTCCGCGAAGCGGCCCTCGGTGCGGAGCATCCGCTCGTCGTCAGCGCGATGAACAACCTCGCGGCCGTGTTCGTGTCGCGCGATGCTCTCGCCGAAGCGGAGCCCATGCTCGAGCGGGCGGTCGCGGCGACGCGAAAGCGGCTCCAGGCCGCCCAATTCGATCTCACGGCGAACATCAACAATCTCGTCCGGTTGTACGTGAAGCGCGGCGACTTCGCGCGCGCCGAGCCCCTCGTCCTGCAGCTGCTGCTCATGAAGCGTCCGTTGGGCCCTGCGCATCCGGACGTGGCGGCGATCCTGGTCAGTCTCGCGAAGATCCGCCACGCCATGGGACGGACCGACGATGCCGAGCGCATCCTGCGGCGCGTGCTGGCGGCGCGGGAGCGTACACTGCCGGCCGATGATCCGCGCGTGATCGCGACGCGCGAGGATATCGCGCGCCTGTATCCGGGCGCGACGTCGCAGGCGCCCGGTGCGGCGGACCGGGCTCGTGTGACGCCCGATCTGCCGAGTCCCCGGCTGGAGACGCCGCCAAAGGCGATCGAGCTGACGCCGCGCACGCCGACACCGCCGCTGTCGACGCCACGCGTGCCGACACCGCCCGCATTGGAGCATTCGCCGACGCCGACGTTCAGCTCTTTCTCGGGTCGCCTCACCCCTGAGCCGACCAATGGCGTCCCGCTGGACGTGACCGCGCCCATCGGATTGCAATCGCTGGCCGATGCGATTCAGCACGAGCCGGAGGCAGAGCCGCCGATGGCGGCACCGATCGTCCCGCAATCGCCCGCTGTGACGCCGACAGATACCGCCGCGCAGTGGCGCCCCGTGTGGGAGACGGACACGCCGGAGCCGCCGCTGCAGCCACCCGCACGGCCGGCCGCGACGAGCGATATGGCGACCGCATGGGAGAACGTGACGCCCGGGGAATCGCGGCCAGCGGACGGATGGCTGGATCCCGCGTCGGGACCGCTGTCCGCTCCGCCGCCCGAGCCGCCGGCGCCCAGTCTCCCCACGCCGGAACCCGAGATCGGTCCCGGGTGGGGCGCGGAGGCGCAGCCGCGGATCCGCCGCGAGCCCTACCCCGTGGGCGGCCGCCGGCCCCGCCCTACGTCCGCGCGGCCGAAGCGCTCGATGTCGGGCGCGGGGATCGCGCTCGTGGTCGCCGCCGGCCTCGCGGCGGTGGCCGCCATGGCGATGGTCTTTCGACCCAGCCTCCTCAAGAGCCTGCACGCGGCGGCGCCGGTTCACGCGCTCCGCGCGATCGGCGGCCACCGTCAGACTCCCCTCGCCATCGCCCCGGCGACAGGCGGGGCGGCCACGCCGTCGGCACAACCCACCGTCGTGTCGCCGCGGGCCGCCCGCCCGGCGGATGCGACGCCGAGCGTGACGCCGCCGGCGCCCGCCGCGACGCTCCCCGCCTCCGCCCCCGCACACGCCAAAGCCCCGAAGCCGGCCCATTCGCCGCAGCACTCGCCGGCGACCGTCGCGCCGGACGGCAACGCGCAGGTCCTGGACAGCTCGCTCATTGTCCCGCCTGCGCCGATGGTCCCAAGCGGCGTCGATGACGCAGCGCCGAAGCCGAATGACTCCGCCAAGTCGGGGCCTCACTCCTTCCCGCCCACTCCGTAGCTACGCCAGATCGCGGAGCATCACCATCGGGGGCGCGGCAAACGTGTCGCGCGCCCCCAGCGCGCCAACCACGAGGGCGAGGGCGGTGACGATCGCCGCGACGCCGAGCACGGGCGTCCACGCAAGCGCGAACGACGTCTCGAAAGCGAAGTGCAGGAGCGCCCACGCGCCGCCAATGGCGAGGCACACACCTGTCACGCTCCCCGCGAGTCCGAGCGAGGCATACTCGATGAGGAGGATGCGGCCGACCTGGGCGCGTGTCGCGCCGAGCGTCTTGAGGAGCACGGCTTCGCGGATCCGCTCGCGCCGGGTGGACGCCATGGCGCTGAAGAGCACGGGGAGCCCGACGCCCAACGCGAAGAGCGCGAGAAAGCGGATCGCGACGGTCGCACGCCGAACGGTGCGGTCCACGGTCTCGCGGATGAGCGAGAGGTCGATGCTCGAGACGTTGGGATCGTGGTCGACGATGGCCCGCTCGAGATCCGCGATCGCCGTTGGGGCCGCGCGCGCCAGAACGATGTACTGCGCGGGAGCGCCCTCCAGAACGCCGGTCGGGAACACCGCGAAGAAGTTGGGCTCGAACCGTGCCCAGTTCACCTCGCGCAGGCTCGTCACGCGCGTCTCGACGGGGACACCTTGAACGTCCCACGTGATGCGGGATCCGATCCGGACTCCGAGGTCCCGGGCGACCCCGGATTCCAGAGAGACGGCGCCCGGGCTGGCGCCGCCGCTCTGGTCCCGCGCGGCGGGGCTCGGAAACCAATGCCCGGCGACGATCCGCTCGGTGGCGACGAGCGTGTCGCGGTACGTCGACCGGTATTCGTGCCGCACGGCCCAGGGCCGGCGGCCGCGCCTCGCGCGCGGTCGCGCCCCGCCCGCGTGCGCCTCGGAGTCGCGGGCGGCGACCGGGACCCCATCGATCGCGGCGATACGCATGGTGACGATCGGCGTCTCTTCGACGATCGCCTGCGCGTGTGACCGGATGATCGAGTCGATCCCCGGGCGCTGATCGCCCTGCACGTCAAAGAACAGGAGATTCCCGCGCGACGACCGTGTCACGGCTGCGAACCGTGCGAGGAGATTCGACTGGACGAGGTAGAGCGTCCCGATGACGAAGGCGCCGAAGCCGAGCGCGAGGATCACGGCCCGCGTCTGGTTGCCGGGGCGATACAGGTTCGCCAGTCCTTGCCGGATCGGGTACGGCCACGCGGCCCGCAGTGCGCGGCCCGTCGCCCGCATGAGCGCGGCGGCGAGGATCCAGAGCAGCGTGAACACGCACGCGAGTCCCACGCTCGTGGCGAGGCCCGAGCGCCACGTCGTCGAGCGCAGGAGGACCACCGCGACGAGCGTGGCCGCTATCAGGCCGTCGATCGCGTAGCGGGCCGGGTCGGCTCGCGCTGGTGCGGCGAGCTCGGGATCGACGTCGCGGCGCAGGGCCGCGAGGGGAGACGCGCGGCGCAGGCGGAGCAACGGCCGCAGAGCGCTGAGGAGCGCGACCCAGAATCCGAGACCGAGTCCCGCGCCGATCGCGGCGGGGACGAGCGTGAGGGTCACGTCGCCGGGCAAGAGCGCGTGGAACGCGTGAGGGAGCCCGTATTGGACCGCCACACCGATCGCGGCTCCGACGCCGGCGCCCACGAGCGCGACGGCCGTCGCCTGCGTGAGGTAGAGGCCCAGGACCTGCGCGCCGGTCGCGCCGAGGCACCGGAGGATGGCGGCGGTATCGAGCTTGCGCGCGACGAGCGCCGAGATCCCGCTCGCCACCCCGATCCCGCCGAGCAGCAGGGCCGCAAGCCCGGCCAGGCCGAGGAAGTTGGAGAGGGTCTGGATCGTATCCATCAGGTTGCCTTCCGCGTCGGTCGCGGTTTGCACCCGCACGTGGTCGCGATCGAGGGTATCGCGGAGCCGCCCCAGCCAGAGCTGCGGCGGTGGTGTCGCGTGCGGACCGAGCGTGAGGAGGGTCTCGTACTCGGCCCGGCTGCCAAACGTGAGGAGCCGCGTCTCGGGGAGCGCGTCGGCCGGGATGTAGATGCGCGGGGCGAACGACGACATGATCTCGGTTGCGCCGGGGGCCGCGCGCACCGTTCCGGTGATCACGAGCGGGGCGTAGCCCAGCGTGATCGTGTCGCCCACGCGGGCGCCGAGGTCGGCCAGCAGCGCCGGGTCGACGACGGCGTCGGCGCTGCTGGCGAGGGCGCCCCATGCCTCGGCGGGCTCAGTCGTCAGCTGGCCGACGAGCGGGTAGGCGCGAGAGACGGCTCGCACCTGGACGAGCCGCGTGCGCGCCGTGCGCCGAACGCTCGCCATAGAGGGAAACGTCGTGAGCTCGGCCGTGCCGGCTCCGGCCCGCACGAGGGAATCGACGACCGCGCTGGCGCGGCCGCTGAAAGGAGAGCGGGCCGTGAGCGCGAGGTCGCCCCCCAGGAGGGCGCGCGAGTTGTCACGCACGGAGGCGCGGATGTTGCTGGCGAGGGAGTCAACGGCGACCAGTGCCGCGACGCCAAGGGCGACGGCGGACGTCGAGAGGAGGAGCCGGCGGCGGATGGTGCGGCTCTCGCGCCACGCGAGCCGGAGCAGGGGAGTCACGGGAGGACGCGGCCGTCGGCGAGATGGATCACGCGCTCGGCGCGCGCGGCCAAGCTCGGGTCGTGAGTGACCAGCATCACCGTGACACCTCCCTCGCGGTTGAGCGCGCCCAGCAGATCGATTACGCGCTCGCCGGCACTCCGATCCAGATTGCCCGTGGGCTCGTCGGCGAACAGGATGCGGGGCTGATTGACGAAGGCGCGCGCGATCGCGACGCGCTGTTGCTCCCCGCCGGAGAGCTGCGCCGGGAAGTGGGTGGCCCGGGCGCCAAGGCCGACGCGCCCGAGCCACTCGGCGGCCCGTTCGGTCGGGTCGGCGGCGCCGCGGAGCTCGAGCGGCACGGCGACGTTCTCGAGCGCGGTGAGCGTGGGGATCAGCTGAAAGCTCTGGAAGACGAATCCCACCTTTTCACCGCGGAGCCGCGCGCGGCCATCTTCCGTGAGCGTGGCGAGGTCGACCCCGTCGAGGATGACGGTCCCGCGCGTCGGGGTATCGAGCCCCGCGAGCAAGCCGAGCAGCGTCGTCTTGCCGCTGCCGGATGCGCCGGTGACGGCGACGAACATCCCTGCGGGAATCTCGAGTGACACCGCATCGAGCGCGGTGACGATCGCGTCGCCGCTCGGGTACTCTTTGGTCAGGTTGCGAGCGAAGAGCAAGAGCGGAGATGGGAGAAAGGAGAGAGTGGCGGCCGGTGGCGACCGGCCCTCGTGGAGACAGGAGAATCCGCCAGGTGCGACGTGGAGTATGGGGTGGAATGTTAGTGCTCGCGGCCGCATGCGACCGGAGCGGTACACGGCCGGCATCGGGCGCGGGTGCGGTGGCGCGAGGAGCGGCGCCCGCGGAGAGCGCGGTGGTGGCGCGCGGACCGGCGCGCGGGACGGTGCTCATTCTCGGCACGAGCCTGACGGCGGGTCTCGGGCTGGACCCCGATGACGCCTATCCCGCGCTGCTCCAGCGCAAGATCGATGCGGCGGGGCTCCCCTTCGCTGTCGTCAACGCCGGATTGAGTGGCGAGACCTCGGGGGGCGCGCTCCGGCGCGTGGCGTGGCTGCTCCGCGGACCGGTCGACGTGTTCGTGCTGGAGACGGGAGCGAACGACGCGCTGCGCGGCCTCAACGTGGATTCGACGAAGGCCAATCTGATCGCGATCGTCCGTGCCGTGCGGGTGGCGCGGCCCGGGGCGCGCATCTGTCTCGTCGCAATGGAGGCGTTGCCCAACATGGGGCCGCAGTACACGGCGGCATTCCGGGCGATCTATCCGGCGGTTGCGCGGGAGACGGGGGCGGTGCTGTTTCCCTTTCCGCTGGCGGGGGTGGCGGGTCATGCGGGGCTGAATCAGGCGGATGGGATCCATCCCAACGTGCACGGCGAGACGATCGTCGCTGAGACCGTGTGGACGGCGCTAGCTCCGGTATTGCGATCAGTGTCGACCGGCACCCGGGCGGGCACGGGCGCGATTGACGGAGCGTTTCGGCACGGGTAACTTCAAAGGCTGTAGTGGTTTGGCGCTATTTCCCCTGAGAGGAATCGATCGGTATGGCGATGCCGGCGACGCAGATCCGTCGTGGGATGGTACTGGTGTTCGAGGGTGAGCCGGTGCGGGTGGTGGAGTTTCGTCACCACACGCCGGGCAATCTTCGCGCGATGGTGCAGGCCAAGCTCAAGAACCTGCGCACGGGCGCTTCGTTCGAGCATCGGTTTCGGGCGGCGGACGCGGTCGAGCGCGCGTCGATGGAGACGCACGATCTCGAGTTCATGTACCAGGGCGGCGAAACGTATCATTTCATGAACACGGAGAACTACGACCAGCTCGAGATCGATGCCGAGGCGTTGGGCGACAGCGCGCAGTGGATGCAGCCGGGGATGAAGATTCAGGCCGAGTATTACAATGCGCGACCGATCGGGATCCGGTTGCCGAACTCGTTGACGCTCGAGGTGACGGACACGGCCCCGGTCATGAAGAGCGCGACGAAGACGGCATCGACGAAGCCGGCGACGCTGGAGAATGGCGTGACGGTGAACGTGCCGGAGTTCGTCCGGACGGGGGAGAAGATCCGGGTGAACCCGGAGACGGGGGAGTACCTGGATCGGGCGTGACGGCGGGCTGGCGCGTCGCGCGGTTTGATTCGCGGATTCGAGGCCGTTACTATCGAAAGCTCGTCGCGTATGGTGACTGTAGCTCAATTGGTTAGAGCACCGGACTGTGGCTCCGGGGGTTGTGGGTTCAATTCCCATCAGTCACCCTCTCGCAGTGATGGGATCGCGGAAGGGCCGCGGAGCATAGGCGCGTAGCTCAACTGGTAGAGCACTGGTCTCCAAAACCAGCGGTTGGGGGTTCAAGTCCCTCCGCGCCTGCCACGCCTTTCGGCGGAGCCGAAAGGCGAGAGAGGAGACGGGAGTGAGGAGAGAGGAGAAAGGAGAGAGGAGAAAGGAGAGCGGTGCTACGCACGGCGGTATCGTCTAGGGGACTAGGACGGAGCCCTCTCAAGGCTCAAACACGGGTTCGAATCCCGTTACCGCTACCTGGGACAGGAGAAAGGAGAAAATAGAGCGGCGTTCCGCGGCGCCATCGTCTATCGGTCAGGACGTCACCCTTTCAAGGTGGAGAGACGGGTTCGATTCCCGTTGGCGCTATGAGGGTCGACGCGAGAGGAGCGAGGTGAGAGGAGGGAAACAGAGGGGACTGTAGCTCAGCTGGTTAGAGTGCCGGTCTGTCACACCGGAGGTCGCGGGTTCGAGCCCCGTCAGTCCCGTCGAGAGAGCAGGAGGCCGCGTGGAGCGGCCGGAGCGCCCTGGTGGTGAAATTGGTAGACACGCCATCTTGAGGGGGTGGTGCCGAAAGGCGTCGCGGTTCGAGTCCGCGCCAGGGCATGCGGGAGTTGATCGCCACAGTAGCTCAGCGGTAGAGCTTTCGATTCGTAATCGAAGGGTCGTGGGTTCGATTCCCACCTGTGGCTCTTGAAAGTTGGAGGGTCCGGAGTGGCAGGTGGGTGTCGTATCGCGCAAGGGGGGAACGGCGACGTGGATGACAAGAAGTTGCTGGCCTTGGCGAAGAAGAACGCGGCCAAGGCGATGAAGCCGGCGCCGCCGGCGCGGAAGTACGACGCGACGCTGCCGATCGAGCAGCCGCAGGAGGACACCGAGGACCTGCGGAAGTTCTTCAAGGAGATGAAGCGGCGCGAGTTCTGACGGCGGCGCCGGCGCGCTATAGATTCGAAGGCAGCAGGATCTCGCGGGCGTAATTCAGTTGGTAGAATGCCAGCTTCCCAAGCTGGACGTCGCCGGTTCGAGTCCGGTCGCCCGCTCTGCGAGGTGAGTGCTCGTCCAAGTCGTAGAAGGCGCCGGGGTCCGTCGGATTCCGGCGCCATTCTCTCTGCCCCCTCCGTCGCGCCCCCGCCACCGATCATCCCGGCGATCGTGGTCGATGCCGGCTGCGGCGTATTGCGCGTCAATCAGGGAGGACCCGCTGTCAAGCGTGGTTGGGTTATTATCACCGCGGAAATGCGTCCGGGAGACCGCCATCGATAGTAATGATGTCGCCGGTCGTATAGCGGAAGCGCTCGCTCGCCAGCAGCGCCGCAATATCCGCCACGACCTCGGCCGGTATGAGCGAGACCCCCATGGCGTTGCGCCGGCGGTACACCTCCAGTTGATCCTCCGCCGATACGCCGCGGCTGGCGGCCCGTTCCTGGACGAACCGCATGAACATGGGCGTCTCGATCTGGTCGGCGTTGATCGCGTTGACGCGAATGCCGTCGCTGCCCAGCTCGACGGCGGCCACACGCATCGCCTGGAGTAACGCGGCCTTGCTCCCGCCATACGCAGCGGCGTCCCGCCCCGGAGCCAGCGCCGCCTTCGACACCGAGGCCACAATCGATCCCCCCCGTCCCTGGCGTCGCATGACCGACGCCGCACCGCCCATGGCCAGCACGGCGCCGATGTAATGCACCTCGAGCTGTTGCTGGAGGTCCTCGCGCCGTAGGTCCGTCACGCCCGCGAACCGCGGGGCACGCCCGGCCGTGTAGAATAGGCAATCGAGGCCGCCGAACTCGAAGACCGTCTGCCGCAGCAACTGCTCCAGACTCGCGTCGTCGCGAACGTCCACCGCGGCGCCGATGGCGCGGCCCGGGTAGGTCGCCCCGATCTCCATCGCGACGGCGTTCGCGGCCGACGCATCAAGGTCGGCCACCACGACGTGCGCGCCTTCTTCCGCGAACCGCCGCGCGGCCGCCTTGCCGATCCCGCTCCCGCCGCCGATCACCACCGCGACGTGACGGGGAAGCAGTAGGGACGCGCGCTCCCGTGCGTCCTGCTCGTCGACCTTGCGCCGCTCGAGCGGCCAGTGCTCGAATTCGAACACCTCGGCCTCGGGAATGAACCGGAACCCCTCGATCGCGTCCGCGTTCGCCATCGCCTCGAGCACGGCCCGGTAGCACAAATTGGCCGTCACCGCGCTCCGTTTGTCCCGGGACGCCGTGATCATGCCGAGCCCCGGGACGAGTACGACCTTGGCCCATTCGTCGAGCGGACGCTCCCCCGCCGACGCGTGCCGCGCATGATACTCCTCGTACTCCGTCCGTTGCCGGCCGAGCTGAGCGCGGACCGCGTCGGCTATCGCGGCCGCCGGCGCGGTGGGGTCGAGATCGAGCCACGCCGGACGCCGCCCCGCACGCAGGATGTGCTCGGGCGTCGCCATCCCGCGGCGGACGCGCGCCGGCATGCGCGGGTCCGCGAGCGCGGCCAGCACATTGCCCGCGTCGTCGAAATGCAGGATGACGCGATGCGCGGATCCGAGCACGCCGCGCACGACGGGCAGCACGAGCTCGGCGCAGCGCCGGCGTACATCGAGCGGCGGGACCGGGAGCGGCTCCGGCATCGGCACCGGTGAGCGGCGACGCCGCGTGACAACGAACTCCTCGATACCGTTCACGGCGCGGAGCAGACGCGAGTAGCACTCTCGCGGATCGTCCCCCCACACGACGAGGCCATGATGCGCCAGGGCGAGCCCGATGGCCCGCCGCGGCAATTGATCCACCATCCCGCCCACCAACCGCGCCAGCGGGAACCCGGGACGCACGTAGGGCACGTAGACGATCTCTCCGCCGAACAACTCGGCCACGAGCCGCTCCGCCACGGCGTCGCTCACGTTCGTGAGACTCATCGTCGCGACATCGTGCGTGTGCGCGATGACGCGCCGGGGGAGCAGCGAGTGAAGCGGGGTCTCGACGCTCGGCAGGGGCCCGTCTGCCACCATGCAGCTCGCCATGAGCCGCAGCATCCCGGCATCATCCATGTCTTCGGCGGTCCGGAGAGCGCCCAACGCCTGGAGCGACAGGCGCGTGAACCCCGCCCGCCCGACCGTGCCCAGGTCGCCGCCGCTTCCCTTAACCAGCAACGCATCCCCGAGCTTGATCGATGTGTTGCCGCCGCCGGGCTGCACAAGCCGGGGCTCCCGCCCGATGGCGTTCGAGAGGTAGACGATCTGGTCGAGCTCATCGGCGCCGGCCGCCGGTCCGTTGGCCCAGCGATCGTCGATCGGCGCGCGTGCGAAGGGAGTCGGCATGGGCTGTAAGATGCGGCACCTCAGCCGCCCGCGTCATTATGTTCCCCGCGTGTCCGATCCCCACCCCACGACACGCGAGCCCGGCGCGGGCGACCTATTGCGCCGGAACCGTGCTTGGGCCGCGGCCAGGACGCACGAGGACCCGGCCTTCTTCGAGCGGCTCGTCACGCAGCACTCGCCGAGGTTCCTCTGGATCGGGTGCTCGGACAGCCGAGTGCCGGCCAACGAGATCGTCGGGCTGGCGCCGGGCGAGATGTTCGTCCACCGCAACGTCGCCAACCTCGTCGTCCATACGGATCTGAACTGTCTCGCCGTTCTCCAATACGCGGTCGACGTGCTGGAGGTCGAGCACGTCATCGTCTGCGGGCACTACGGCTGCGGAGGAATCGAGGCCGCACTCGAGAACAAACGGCTGGGCCTGATCGACAACTGGCTCCGGCACGTGCAGGACGTTGCCCGGGATCACACGGACGCGCTCGCACGCCTCCACACGGGCGCCGAGCGCTGGGACCGCCTGTGCGAGCTCAACGTCGAGGCCCAGGTCGATGCCGTCGTGCGAACCACGATTGTCCGTGACGCCTGGGAGCGCGGACGGCGACTCGCGGTCCACGGATGGATTTACCGCCTCCACGACGGGATCCTGCGCGAGCTGACGACCCCACGCCGCGGGTGCTAGCGCGTCACCGGCGCGCCGGAGTCGGCGCCTCCGCCTGCTGGTGCGCCTCGACGAACCACAGCCACTTGTCCACGCCGCGCGAGATCTCCGTCAGGATGTCGGCGCTGTCCGCATCCTGCAGATCGTCCATCTCCGCGATCCCGATCCGCACCGTCCGGCCAAACGCCGCCAGCGCGTCCGACAGGGCCGCCACGTGATCGGCGCCGGTCGAAAGCACGAGTGGGTACTCGTCGAGCGCCGTGCGCTCCGCGACGACGCGTGCCGTTCCCTCGGCGATCCCCCCGAGCTGCACCGCCCGCTCGGCGATCAGATCCACATACTCCTCGACGTCTTCGTTGATCTCGTCGAACAGCTTGTGCAGCGCGATGAACGTCGGCCCCTTCACGTTCCAGTGGGCCTGCTTGCACTGCGTCTGCAGGTCGATGCAGTCGGCGAGGCGCTGATTGAGCAACCCGACAATCTCGACGCGGGCGGCCTCCGGCAGATCGTTCTTCGTGCGGTACAGGCGCTGAGCGCCCGACTCGTGTGTCGCGACGGGACGGGATGCGGTACCGTTGCGGCGCCGTATTGCGGTGCGGGCCATGGGGTTCTCCTCTGCGATGATGGTGGATGAAGTTAGACCGGTCGCGACAGCGGTGCTCCGTCGGGCGGCGCCGGCGAATCCGTCAGGAATTCCCCCCTCGCCGCGGGCTCGCGCACGTCAGCCGGCGGCCGGGACCGTGGGTGACGTTTCCGGGTAGAGCCCGGTTCCCGGACTCCGCCGGGGGCGCTTGGCCCGGCCGCCACGGCCCGTCGCCCCACGGTGGATTCCCGTGCCGCCAGGTTGAAGTTCTCATATTGGGCCTCGCCGGTGACTTCCCGGACGACGTACGGCGCGAGCCATGCAGGAACTTCGACCGGCGTCTCCGGGCCGGGGATCTCTATTTCGGCCAGCACGAGCGTGCGCCCGGTGAACGCATCGATCTCCCACGTCCGTCCTCCCTCGCGGACGACGTAGCGGCGCTTCCGCAGGCGACGCCCGCGCGTCAACGGCCACATTGTCGCGAACACATTGGGCGTCGTCTCCTGCTCGACTTCCGTCCGGACGAGGCCACGGCCGATCTTGAGCGTCCGATACAGATGTGTGCGCCCGTCGCGCTCGACGCGGCGCAGCCGCTCGGCCAGCCGGTCTCCGGGGATGTAGCCCTGCTCGATCTCCGTGGACGGCGATCGGCGTGCATGCGGGGGAACGCGCCGGAGAAGATACTTCCGCTCCACCTCCTGGTGATACGGGGCGCGGGAGGCGAGATCGGCCGCGCGCGCGTCCAGCGCCGCAAAGAACGCTCCCGCGCCGCCCCCCAGCCACCGCCGCTCGAGCGCCGCGAACGCTGTGCCCCGGCGCTCGCGCAACCGGGCGACGATCTCCGCGAAGCCGAGCCGATCCGGCTCGGGCAGTGATTCACCCTCGGCGTCCCGGTCTTGCCTGTCGTCGTCGATGACGGTCAGCAATGCCCACGCGTCCACCAGCTCACCGAGCGTATCCTGCAGCGCGGTCAGCTCTCGAACGAGCGGCTCGAGCCCGGGGATCGACGTCGCGAACGGCTCGAGCACGTAGCGGAGCCGTTTGGCGCCGATGCGCGCTCGATGGATCGTCGCGTGATCGGCGGCGGAATCCACCTGGCGCAAGGAGCGGCGGAGCTCCCCCGCGGCCCGTCCCATCGCCGCCACCACCGCAAGCGCCATCGGGCGCGGCGGCTCTGGCTCCCTGTTCTCCCCGACGGCTATCGTATAGGCGGCGAATGATTTGCGCCACGTGTCCGCGATCGACTCGAGACGCCGATCGATCGCGCGCCGCAGCGATCGCTCCGCCTTGGCTTGCCGGCGCGCCAGGGCATCGCAGAGCCGGTCGACACCCGCGCGCCGATCCGCGTCGAGCGTCCGTTCCTGCTCGCGGAGCCACCCCTGCTCGACCTGCAGGTCGCGCGCGACTCCCGCCGATCGCGCGAGATCCTTTAGGGCCCGCTCGGCCTTCGCGCGCACATTGAGGCTCGAGCGGTACGCGCGGAGCCAGCTGCGGAGCCGGCGGACCGCGACGCGAAAATCGTGAATCGCGCCGTCGTCGCCCGGGCGGGTCAGCTGCTCTCCGGCCTCGACCGCCGACCGCAGGAGTGCCATTCCGCCGAGCCTCGCGGCCCACTCGACGGGCAGGTCCAACAGGTCAGCGGGAAGCTCGACGTGCGACATGGCGCCATGCTGCTCGAATGGGGGGGTCTCCAACATACAACGCGACAGGGCGCGCGTGTGCGCGCGGCACGTTGGGCCGATTATTGCCCGAGTGCCGCCCTGCCAGCGTCAGGCGTTCCCCGAGCCCGCGCCGCCCCGGCGTCCCACCGTAGCTTCCATATGATATGACGCCCGGGAGACTCATGCCGATGTCGCTCGACCGACGCCGATTCCTCGTCCGGCTGGGCGGTCTCGCCGCGATCGCCGGGAATCTTCCGGCGCTTGCGCGTGCGACCATGCGCACGCTCGGGGAGCCGGCCGACCACACGATCCGCATTGGGACGGGCCTCATCGAGCTGGCCCCGGACCGCATCATTTCCACGACGACCTACAACGGCCAGTTCCCGGGTCCGCTCCTCCGCTTCAGGGAAGGGCGCCGCGTGATCGTCGCCATCGTCAACGATACCGATGCGCCCGAGCAGTTGCACTGGCACGGGCAAATGGTGCCCGTCGACGTCGATGGCGCGGAAGAGGAGGGGACGCCATTCGTCGCCCCCCACGGCATGCGGCGGATCGCTTTCACGCCGGGTCCCGCCGGATTCCGGTTCTATCATACCCATCGCCACGCCGGACCGGATCTCGCCGGCGGACAATACAGCGGACAGGCCGGCCCCGTGTACATCGAGCCCCGTGATGACCCCGCTCGATTCGACCGCGAGGTCTTTCTCGTGCTGAAGGAGTTCGAGCCCTTCCTCACGCGCGGCGGCGACATGGCCCAGGATTTTCTCGAACCCGCCGGCGCGGTGACAGATCTCCAGACCACCGGCGAGACGGCGATGCGGGCATCGCTCGCGCGAGGCCTGCCGCACGGGTTCGAGGTCGCCTACCGGCTGTTCTCGATCAATGGACGGATGCTCGGCCACGGCGAGCCGATCCGGGTCAAGGCCGGCGAGCGCGTCCTGTTCCATGTGCTCAACGCAAGCGCCACGGAGATCCGCAGCCTCGCGCTACCCGGTCACACGTTCAGCGTCGTCGCGCTCGACGGCAATCCGGTGCCCACGCCCCGCGAGGTCCCCGTGTTGTGGATCGGCACCGCCGAGCGGGTGTCCGCTGTGGTGGAGATGCGCCATCCGGGCGTGTGGGTCATGGGCGACCTGGCCGATGCCGACCGGGCGCACGGGATGGGCACGATCGTCGAATACGCCGGGCGCGGGGGCCGCCCCGTGTGGGCTGCGCCTCCGCCGTATCGTTGGAATTACACGCGCTTTGGGCGCGCCCACCCCAGCCCACCGTCCGCCGACGAGATGATCGAGATGACGTTCGCCAAGAACAATGCCGCCCGGGACGGCTTCAACGAGTGGACGATCAACGGCGTCGCGTTCGCGCGCGACACGATGGAACCGGTGTTCCATCTCCGGCGGGACAAGCGCTATCGGCTGCGCATGCGCAACGCGAGCGACGACATCCACCCCATCCATTTGCACCGCCACAGCTTCGAGCTGACGCGCATCATGGACGTGCCGACCGCCGGCGTGATCAAGGACGTCGTGATGCTCGGCGGGTATCAGGCGATGGACGTGGACTTCGTTGCGGACAACCCCGGGCGCACATTGTTCCATTGCCACCAGCAACTTCACATGGACTTCGGCTTCATGGCGCTGTTTGACTACGCGTGAGCGGCCCCGTCGCCGCTGACGCCGGCGCCGCGCGGAAGGGCCGGGCGGGCGAAGTGTTCGCCGTCGCGCTCGGCCTCGGCCTCACGTCCTTCGGCGGACCGATCGCGCATTTGGGCTACTTCGAGCGTACGTACGTGCGGCAGCGCGGCTGGCTGTCCGACGACGAATACGCCGGCCTGATCGCCCTCTGCCAGATGCTGCCGGGGCCGGCCAGCAGCCAGGTCGGCTTCCTCGTCGGCCTGCGGAGGGCGGGCTGGATGGGCGCGCTCGCGGCGTGGGCCGGATTCACGCTGCCGTCGGCATTGCTGATGTTTGCGTTCGCGGCCATGGCCCCGCACCTGCACGGCGCTGGTGCGAATGCCGTCCTCCACGGGCTCAAGCTGGTCGCCGTGGCCGTGGTCGCGCAGGCCGTCTGGACGATGGCACCCAAGCTGTGTCCGGACGCCACGCGGATCGCTCTCGCGCTCGCCGCCGCGGCGATGTTGCTCTTCGTCGGCGGCACGATGACCCAAATTCTCGTCCTGCTGGGCGGCGCGGTGGGCGGGGCGCTCCTCTGCCGGCGCATCCCCTCGGCGCCCGCGCCGCCCGACATCCCGGTCACCCCGCGCACCGGGGTCGCTGCACTGGCGACGTTCGTCGGCCTGCTCGCGCTGTTCGGGCTGCACGCCTCCGGTCATTCGCTCATCGCGCTGGCCGGCATCTTCTACCGCGCCGGCGCGCTCGTCTTCGGCGGCGGGCACGTCGTGTTGCCCCTCCTCCGCGACGCCCTCGTGCCCCACGGCTGGTTGTCGGATGACGCCTTCCTCGCCGGTTACGGCATGGCGCAGGCGATCCCGGGCCCGCTCTTCACCTTCTCGTCCTACCTGGGCGCGATCGTCGCGCCCCCCGGCGCCGCGCCGCTCTGGTCGGCCGTCGCTCTCGTGTTCATGTTCCTCCCCGGTCTTCTCCTCGCCGTCGCGGGGCTGACCGTGTGGCTCTGGCTCGGCCGACGCCCGGTGGCGCGTGGCGCGTTGGCCGGGGTCAATGCGGCGGTCGTCGGCCTCCTCGGCGCCGCGCTGTATCATCCGATCTGGGTCAGCGCGATCACGAGCGTGCGCGATCTGTCGATCGCGCTCGCCGGGTTCTTGTTGCTCGAACGGTGGCGCGTGCCCCCCATCGCCGTCGTCGCCTTCTGCGTCAGCGCAGCCTGGCTAGCGACTCTCATTGGTGTGTAGAGGCGCGTGGGTAGCGGGCGTAGCATGGCGGCGGATCGGCCGCTGAGCTCGCCCTGAGGACGGGGGGCTCATCTATCGGACAGAGGATCACTCAGCTCTCTGGTACGATTCGTGCTGCCCCTGTGGAGCGGCGATCTGACGTTCAGCCGATCCGCCTCCGGGCGCGCGCTTCGTGCGCGCCCCGGTAGGCTGGTATTCCGCAAGCCCCTGCCGCCCACGAGTGGAGTGTCGATGTCCATCATCCGCCAAATCGAAAACGTCGCGATCGGCGTGTGCATCACCACGTCGCTTGCCGCGTGTCACCATCCGTCGACCATCAATACAAACGACCCTAACTACGGGCTCCGCTGGAGCGCCAACCTCGTCACCCCGACGGCGCTCGCGGGCGTTGTCCAGCTGAGCGGGAGCGCGACGTGGGGACCGGGCACCGGGGCCGGCGCATTCTGTTGTCCGGGTACACATCACGAATGCCACCGCGGGCGGCCGGCATCCCTGGGCAGTGCACAACGGCAATTGCGACAGCGACCAGGGAATCATTGGCTCTGCGGACGGCTATCCACCGCTCCGGGTGGGCACCGATGGCACCGCGTTGCAGACCATCACCCTCCCCGTCGTCCTCCCGACCGATGGTCAGTATTCGGTCGTCGTCCTGGCATCCCGCGACAACGCGACCACGATCGTCGCCTGCGGCAACTTCTCGCCACCGGTCCGCTAAGGAGCCCGACAGCGCGGGGCGCCCGCGAGCGGTCTCGGGACGTCGACCCCGACACTCGCGGGGCACGCCATGACGGCCGGCCCCACCGCGCATGCTGTTCGTCAGCGCGCGGGTGTCGCTCACCCCATCGGCGTATCGGGGGCACGGCCGCGGCGGTACATTCGGCACCATGCGGGTCCGCTCCCTCGCCCGGATCCTCACGCCGACCGATGGCGACCACCGATCCGGGTCCGCCTCCGTGCTCCTGGTCAGCACCAACCGGGAGCGCACGCCGCAACCCGTGCTCCCGAATGGCGTCGCGTGCGTGGCCTCCGCGCTCGCGGCGGCGGGCTACGGCGTGCGGTTGGTGGACCTGTGCTTTGCGACCGACCCCGTGGCCGCGGCCCGCGAGGCGGTGCGCGCCGTGCGGCCCGACGCCATTGGCGTCTCGGTCCGCAATATCGATAACAGCGATACGATCGCGCTCCGGCACTATACCCCGGAGGCCGTGGCGATCCTCGCCGCGCTGCGGTCCGCGGCGCCGGGCGTGCCCGTCTTCGCCGGCGGCGCCGCATTTGGCGTGGCGCCCGAATCGCTCTTTAGGGAATTGGGTGTCGACTACGCGGTGGCCGGCGACGGCGAACGCGCGAGTGTGGCCGTTGTGGACGCGTTGGCCGCGGGACAGCGCGTCGGGGCCGTGCCGGGGACGGTGCGACAGGAGGATGGCCGGGTTGTCTTCCTTTCGCCGCGCGAAGACGCGGACCTCGACGCTCTTCCGCGGCCGCAGCTCGCCCGGTGGCTCGACATCGACCGCTATCAACGCCACGGCGCGACCATTCCCATGCAAACGAAGCGCGGCTGCGTCTACAAGTGCGTCTACTGCACCTATCGCAACGTCGAGGGGTGGGGGTACCGGCTGCGCGACCCGGTTGCCGTCGCCGACGAGATCGCCGACCTGTACTCTGCGGCGCGCGTCCGTAACATCGACTTCGTCGATTCCACCTTCAATTCGCCGCCCGGCCACGCGGTGGCCGTGTGCGAGGCGATCCTGCGGCAGCGCCTCGCGATCCACCTCGAGACGACCAATTTCACGCCGGCCACGGCGTCCACGGAGCTGCTCTCGGTCATGCGGCGCGCGGGCTTCACGTCGATCGGGATTTCGGCCGAGAGCGCGAGCGATCCCGTTCTGGAGCGGCTGGAGAAGGGATTCGATGCGGCGCGCGTGCGCGAGGTCGCCGGTCGCGTCGAGCGGGCGGGCCTCCGGGCGCTCTGGATCTTCCTCGCGGGCGGACCCGGGGAGACCGAGGCGACGCTCCGCGAGACCCTGAGCTTCGCCGGGGACCGGCTCGGGCGCGGGGATGCCGTCTATCTGACGGTCGGCCTGCGGATCTATCCGGGAACCACGCTCCACCGCATCGCGATCGAAGAGGGGACGGTGGCCCGGGACGACTCGCTCCTGACCCCCAGCTTCTATTTTTCGCGCGGATTGGAGCTCGGGCCGACGGTGGCCGCACTCCGCGCTTTTGCGCGGCAGCATCCCCGCTTCATGTTCTCGGCCGATTCCCGCTCATGGCTGCTGCCACAGTTGACCCGCCTGGCGTCGGTCCTGCGCCTGCCCCGCCCGCACTGGCGGTACATGAGCCTCTTCCAGCGTCTGGCGCGTACGGTCGGATAGGCGCCTGGCGATCCGCCTCGTTCCTCCGCGCGGCCGCGGCATCGAAATCCTGGACGGCCCGGGACTGGATCCCGTGCTCGTGCGCCGGTCGCTCTGCGACGTCGCGCTAGCGAACCGCCTGCTCGGCGGCGCCCGTGCGGTGCTGACCGAGCTCGAATCGCTGTGGCCCGTGCTGCCGCGGGACGCGACGCTTCTGGATGTCGGAATGGGGATAGGCGACATTCCGGCTGAGGCGCGCCGGGCGGCCGCGCGGCACGGCATCCGACTCACGACGATGGGCGTCGACTCCGTCTCGACACTGGCGGCTGCGTCCCGCGATCGGGGCGTCGATGCCGTGTGTGCGGACGCGCGGGCGATCCCACTCCCCGATCGCAGCGTGGATGTCGTCACGTGCTCGCAAGTGCTGCACCATTTCTTCGATGGCGATATTGCGCTCGTGCTCCGCGAGATCGATCGCGTGGCGCGCTCCCGCGTGATCGTGAGCGATCTGCGCCGTAGCAGGTTTGCGGTCGCGGGGATCTGGCTCGCGTCGTTTGCGTTTGGCTTTCACCCTGTGAGTCGGCACGATGGCGTCGTCTCGGTGCTGCGCGGATTTCGCCGTGCGGAGCTGCGGGCCCTGGTCCGGGGAGCGATCGGGGGGGACCCGGACGTCCGGTCGCACGCCGGGTTCCGCGTGACGGCGACGTGGCAGCCGGGCGGGCCGGCCCCGACGCGACCATGAGCGCCCGCGAGCCGGGCCCGGCCGCGAGCGGGGCGAGCCCCCCCCCGCGGGAGGAGAGCGATCTCCTGCAGGAGCCTCTAGCCGAGCTGCGGGACCGGGCCGAGCGCGAGCTCAACGTCGTCCGCGCGACCGTGCTCGCCCTGCTCGCCGTGGCGGCATTCGCGTACGCGCCGACGCTCACGCCGGGGCTGCGCCTCGTGAACGTTGCGGTGTTGTTGCCGACGCTGGCGTGGACGATCGGACAGTACGTGCTCTGGTACGACAGGCCGCGGCTGCCGCGCGGGCTGGCCGTGGCGAATCCGATTGTCGACGTCACGGCCGTGACGGCGATCATGGCCGGTTATGCGCTGACGCAATCGGCTGCGGTGTCGCTCAAGGCGCCAATGTTTCTCGCGTATTTCGCGATTCTCGCCGCGCGCCCGGTCACGTCGTCAACCCGGATGGCCCTGGCGGTCGCGGCATGCGCGGTCGGGGAGTATTCCCTCCTGGTTGCGTTCGTGATCGGCACGGGCCGCGTCGCGGTCACGGCGACGCCGATCATGGCCGCCAGCGGGACGGGCGTGTCCCTGCTCGATGAGGGCGCGAAGGTGCTGCTGCTGGCCGTCGCGGGGGGGATCGCGACGTACGCGACGGCGTGGCACGAGCGATTGGTCCGCCGCGACGCGGAAGCGGCGCGCGAGCGCGTACGGCTCGAGGTGCAGCTGGCGCGCGCCGAGCTGGAGCGGCTCAAATACCAGCTGCAGCCTCACTTCCTATTCAACGCCCTCAACGCGATCACGGCCCTCATTTCGTCGAACCCTCGTGCCGCCGAGCGTACGGTACACGGTCTGAGCGAGCTGCTGCGCCATTCCCTGGACAGCACGGCGCACCACGAGGTGCGTCTCGAGCGCGAGCTGGAGCTGATCGGCTACTACGTCGACATCCAGCGTCTCCGCTTCCAGGACCGGCTGACGGTCCGGTTCGGCATCGACCCGGCGACGCGGAACGCGCTCGTGCCGAATCTCCTGCTGCACCCGCTCGTCGAGAACGCGATCCGCCACGGTGTGGGTCGCCGGGCGGAGGGCGGACACGTGGACGTGCGCGCCGCCTGCGTGGCGGGCCGCCTGTGCCTCGTGGTGTCCGATGACGGGGTAGGGGCGCTGCTCCCCCCCGGCGCCGCCGGCCCCGTGCGAGAGGGAATCGGACTCGGGAACACGCGCGCGCGCCTCCGGTATCTCTATGGCGATGGGCAGCGTCTCACCGTCACGACCGCGCCAGGCGCGGGATGGACGGTCGAGGTCGAGCTTCCGTACCGAACGTGAGGCAGCGCCGATGATTCGCGTGGTCATCGTCGACGACGAACCGCTCGCGCGCACGTGGCTCCGCGAGCTGCTGGCAAGCGATCCGGATGTGGCCGTCGTGGCGGAATGCGGCGACGGCAAGGAGGCGGTCGCCGCGATCAGGCGTGAGGACCCCGACCTGGTCCTCCTCGACATCCAGATTCCGGAGCTGGACGGATTCGGGGTCGTCAGAGCCATCGGCGCCGAGCGGATGCCCGCGGTCGTGTTCGTGACGGCATCGGACACGCACGCCGTGCGGGCGTTCGAGGTACATGCCGTCGACTACGTGCTCAAGCCGGTCGAGCGCGAGCGCTTCGCCGAGGCGCTGCGGCGCGCCAAGCGCCACATCCTCGCGGCGTCGGATCCCGAGGAGGCCGCCGCCGTGCGCCAGCGGCTCGCGTCGCTGCTCACGGAGGTATCGGCCGCCGTCGGCGGTGTGGCCGGTCCCGTGCTCGGCGGCGCGGGCGTGGGAGGCCCCGCTCACGCGCTGCGACTCGCCGTCAAGGTCGACGGTCGCGTGATCTTCGTGCGGCCCATGGATGTCGATTGGGCGGAATCGATGGATAATCACGTGCGGCTGCACGTGGGGCGCGAGGCGCACGTGATTCGCGAGACGCTGACGAACCTCGAGCGGCGGCTCCCCGCGGGCGCCTTTCTCCGCATCCACCGCTCGACGGTGGTGAACGTCGAACGCATCCGCGAGGTGCAGCCCTGGTTCAGCGGCGAATACGTCGTGCTCCTCACCGATGGCCGAAAGCTGACCTCGGGACGCCGGTATCGCAGCGCGATCCAGGCCTTCCTCGACCGCGCGCTGTAGCGCGTCGAGCGCCGATCGACCTGGCGCGCCCCAAACAACCGCTCCGCTGCCATTCACCCCGCCCGCGCGGTCGTTCGCCCCAAATCCCTAGTCCCGCAGGCGGCTCCCGGCGAGCTTCGATCCCGCGCGGGAGATCCCGCGCGATCTCCTTTCCCTCTCTCATGGAGCGCCTGACATGATGCGCGGCCTGTTACGACCCGTTTCGATTGTTGCGGCGGTGACCCTCGCGGTGGTTGCGTGCGGATCGAGCACGACCGCCCCGAGTACCACCGGAGGTGGCGGCGGAGGCGCCACGGGCCTCACGGTGACGGGGGTCGGAAGCTCGTCCTGCAGCGGCAACAGCTACGGCAACGGCACCTGCATGTATTACTTCACGCCGACGCCGGATACCGTGAGCGTCGCCGGCTCGACCCTGAACTTCGTCTTCCAGGACGTGACCCACGACGTGCACTTCGACACGCCCGGTTCGCCGGTCGACAGCCTGGGCCCGCAGACGAATACCTCCGTACCGATCGTGTTCCCGACCGCGGGCACCTACAACTACCACTGCGCGATCCATCCGTACATGACCGGCACGATCGTCGTGCAGTGATCGACGGCCGAGGTCGTCCCGCGAGGGGGAGCGTCGCGTGTCCGAACGCGTGATGCCGCCGATAGGGCTCGTCGCTCGGGTGCTGGCCGTGATCGCCGGGATCGTTGTACCGGCGGTCGCCGTCGGACAATGCGTGCCGCCCGCGAACAGCAACGAGGCAAAGCTGCTCGCCTTTTACGAGGCACCGATCGCATTCGCCACCGCGGATGCCCCGGTGGTCCTGCCGCTCGGCCGCATCGCGCTCACAGGTGAGCTCGTCGGCGTCCCGACCCCGAGCGCCGCCTTGCAGGAGAGCAACTACTGTTACGCCGCCAAACAGGAAGGCACGCACCTGGCGCCGATCCTGCCCCGGTATCGCGTCACGGTCGGACTCCCGGCGGGGTTTGCGGTCGAGGGGAGTTATCTCCCACCCGTCACCGTCGACCGCGCGCGGCCCAGCCTGGGAAGCCTCGCCCTGGCGTATACGCGACTCCTCATCGCGCCCGGCGACGGAGCCGGTCCGTCGCTCGCGCTGCAGATTCGCGGGCACGGCACGCTGGGCACCGTGGAGGGTCCGATTACCTGTCCCGCATCCGCTCTCCAGCAAACCAGTCCCGGTCAGCCCTGCTACGGGACGAAGCCATCAGCGGACACGTTTTACCCACGCTCCGCAGGAGGGGAGGGATCCCTGGCGCTCCAGAGCCCGAACCACCGCTTTTCCGTGTACGCGGGAACCGGCTACACATACTTGGCGCCCCAATTCCGCGTCGGATTTACCGACCTCGAGGACGTGACGGACCATACGCTCGTCGAGGTCAATTTGAGCCGCGTGGCCGCCTTCGGCGGGGTCAGCATCGGGATCGTCAGAGGACTCGATGCCGGGGCACAGGTGTATTCCGTGCCCGCCGATGTCACGACCTGGCGCCTCGTGGCGAGGTACCGCCCATGACGATGACGGGGCGCGCCTTCCGCGTGGGCGGAGTGGTGGTCGTCGCAGCGCTCGCCGCGACGGCCCGCGGCCAGTCGACGCCGCCCCCGCCAGGCGGGGCGCCTGGTGCTGTCGCGGGCGACCCGGCGCCCCGCCGGATCCCCGTCCCGGCCGGGTCATTCTCCTATACCCTCATACCGGATTCGAGCGACAACATCGAGAGGGCGATCGACCAAACGGTCGCCCCCATGAGCTTCATCATCCGTCCGATTGCCCGCGGCCGGCTCCGGCGCACGAACCCGACCCCGCAACGCGTGCACCTCAATGTCTGGGAGGACAGCATCGGCGTCGCCTTCGATGATGGAAATCCCGTGATCACGCCCGTCGATGGCCAGCCGGTCCCGTGGGTGAATTCGCTGACCCACGAGACCTACCAGGCCCATCTGATCGTCGCCGCGGATACCCTGCGGCAGGCGATCGCGGCGCCCGACGGTATCCGCGAAAACGCCTATCTCTTCGAGAGCGGCGGTGCGCGGCTGCTCCTGCGCGTGACCGTGACCAGCCACCGCCTCCCGAAGCCGCTCGTCTACACGCTGATCTTCCGTCGCGACGGGGCCGCGTAGCCCGCAGCCTCCCGGGCGAGCGCCGGGGCCAACGCTTCCACCGCGGCGCCGCACACGCCCCCTCGGTCCTCTCGCAGCCCGGGCGATCCGTGACGTACATGGTCGCCCGAGGGTCTCCTGTCGAGGGCCCGCAAACGTAGGCCCCGCACCGGTCGGGTCCCCCCCTCGGGACGTTCCGCGCGCTTGCGTCCACGGGCCCAACGGGGTGACCTTCCGTCCCCGCTCCGCTCATTATCCCAGCGCCGACCATGCCGCTCCCGATGACCCGGACCCCTTCCGCGCAGGCCGCGCTCTCGCCGGAGCCGGCTCCGTACGGCGCCGCCACCCTCGCGCGCGTGCGCGTGGCGTTTCAGGGGGAGCCGGGGGCGATCAGCGAAGAGGCCATCGTGCGGCTCTGGGGCGGCGCGGCCGAGTCGGTGCCGATGCGAAGCTTCGAGGACGTGATGGAGGCGGCGCAATTCGGGCGGGTCGACTACGGCCTGCTGCCGATCGAGAGCACGCTGATCGGGGGTGTCGACGTCGCGTACGACCTGCTCGCGCTGTACGACGAGCTGTGGGTGGTGGCGGAGACGGTCGTCCCGATCCATCTCAACGTCCTGGCGCTGCCGGGCGCGACGCTCGCGGGCATCCGTGTGCTGCGGAGTCATCCGATCATGCTGGCGCAGTGTGCGTACTTCCTCCAGCGCCATCGCCAGATCCGGGCGCACCCGTCGTGGGATACCGCGGGCGCGGCGCGCGAGGTCATCGATCACGGCGACCCCACGTGGGCCGCCGCCGCGGGCCCCCTGGCCGCCGATCGATTCGGATTGGTCACGCTGGCGGAGCGCATCGAGGATCGGTCGGACACGATGATGCGGTTCCTCGCGGTCGCACCGGAGCCGAGCCCGCTCGGTCCGGGGATCCCCGCGCGCACCGCCATCCTGTGCATCCTTCCGCAGCGCTCCGGCGCGCTGCTGCACCTGTTCGAGCCGCTCGCGAGCCGTGAGCTGAACGTGAGTCACTTCACCTCGCGGCCAACGCGCGATCCGTGGCGGTACCAGTATTTCCTCGAATTCGAGCACGTCTCCGATGATCCCCGCGCGGCCGACGCCGTGCGCGCGATCCGTCACGCGTGCACCGTGAGTCGCCTCCTCGGCACCTTCGCGCAATCGCCGGACACGCCCCCGCCGCCCGCGCAGCTGTGATGCGGTAGCATCGATGGGCCAGCCGATCCTTCCGATTCCGAGCCCGGGACACCCGCCCCGGCCTCTCGCTCCGCCCACGCCCCGGTGGGTCGACGCGCTCATTCTGTGCACGGTTCTGGCGGTCGGGTACGGGCTGCTGCACATCGCGACCCACGTCAACGCCCGCGCCCCCACCGGGGCGCCGATCGACCTGCGCCTCACCCGCCTCCCGCTCTACGCCGTGTATTCGACGCTGCGCATGGCGGTCGCCTACGTGATCTCGCTGGTATTCAGCCTCGCGTATGCCAAGATCGCCGCGCGGACGCGGGTGGCCGAGCGGTTCATGATTCCGCTGCTCGACATCCTGCAGAGCATCCCGATCCTCTCATTCATGCCCGGAGTGGTGCTCGGGCTGGCGGCGCTGTTTCCGGGGCGCGTCATCGGCCTCGAGCTCGCGGCGGTGCTCCTGATCTTCACGAGCCAGGCGTGGAACCTCGCCTTCAGCTTTCATCAGTCGCTGATGACGATCCCCGCCGACCTCAGCGAAGCGGCGACGGTGTACCGCCTGGGAACGTGGCGCCGATTCACGCGGCTGGAGATGCCCTTCGGAGCGATCTCGCTGATCGCCAATAGCATGATGAGCTGGGCCGGGGGCTGGTTCTTTCTCACGGCGGCCGAGGAGTTCACGCTGGGGCCCAAGAGCTTTCGTCTGCCCGGACTGGGCGCCTTCCTCGCCGGGGCCGCGGAGACGGGGAACGGTCTGGCGCTCGTCCTGGGGCTCGTCGCGCTCGTGGCCGTGATTGTCACCCTGGACCAGCTGCTCTGGCGTCCCCTCGTGGCCTGGTCGGACCGGTTCAAGATCGAGCAATCCGCCAGCGGCAACGTCCCTCACTCGGCCATCCTCGATCTGCTCGAGCGCTCGGCGCTGATCGACGTCGTCAATCGTCGCGTGCTCCGGCCGCTCGGCACCGCGATCGACCGGGCCCTGAGCATTCGGGCCGGGCGCCGCAAGCCGGACGCGCCGGAGAATCTCCTGACGGTGCGCTGGTGGCGGAGGCGAGCGGTCGCGATCGGCTGCGCCGCGGTCATCCTCCTGCTCGTCGTGTGGGGCGCCGCCGCCACCGTGCACGAGCTCGCCAACCTGCCGGCGCACGAGTGGGGCCTCGTCTGGGTGAGCGCGGCGGCGACGTTTGGCCGCACGACGCTCGCGCTGCTCCTGGCCGCGGCGTGGACGGTGCCTGTGGGGGTGGCGATCGGGATGAATCCGCGGTGGGCGCACCGAGTCCAGCCGATCGTTCAGGTGGTCGCGTCGGTACCGGCGACGGCGATATTTCCGGTCCTGGTGCTCGCCTTGATCGGACTCCCGGGCGGGCTGAACATTGGCGCCGTCCTGCTGATGCTGCTGGGAACGCAGTGGTACGTGTTGTTCAACGTCATCGCCGGCGCGATGGCGATCCCGTCGGACCTGCGCGAGGCCGCCCTGAACTATCGCGTCTCGGGATGGCGCCGCTGGCGCACTCTGATCCTGCCAGCGATCTTTCCGTACCTGGTCACGGGCATGATCACCGCGACCGGGGGCGCCTGGAATGCGAGCATCGTATCCGAGCTGGTCACCGTGCACCAGCGGACGGTGAGCACGGTCGGACTCGGCGCCCTCGTCACCGGCGCGGCGAACGATGCGAATTTCCCATTGCTGCTCGCCGGGACGATCGTGATGGCTGCCGTCGTGATCACCGTGAACCGTTTGGTGTGGCGTCGGCTCTACCAGCGCGCCGAGACGCGGTACCGATTGGACTGACCCTCATGGCTACGAGCGCGCCACCGACCGCGGCAGCACCGGCCTCCTCCGGGGTGTCGGCCGAGTCGCTCGGGAGCGGTTCCCCGGGCGAAGACACCCTGCTGTCCGCGTGCGACGTCGGGAAGTACTACGGCGACGACCGCACGCCGGTGCTCGAGCACGTGAGCATCGACCTGCGCGATGGGGAGTTCGTCGCGCTGCTGGGTCCGTCGGGGTCGGGCAAGTCGACGCTGCTCCGCATCCTCGCGGGGCTGATCCCGCCCTCGAGCGGTGAGGTGCGGGTTCACGGGGCACCGTTGATCGGTCCGAACACCAACGTCGCGATCGTCTTCCAGAGCTTCGCGCTCTTCCCGTGGCTCACGGTGCTGCAGAACGTGGAGCTCGGACTGCTGGCGACGGCGCTCACGCCCGGGCAGCGGCGCGATCGTGCCCTGCACGCGATCGATCTCATCGGCCTCGACGGCTACGAGGAGGCGTTTCCGAAGGAGCTCTCGGGGGGGATGAAGCAGCGCGTGGGATTCGCGCGGGCCCTCGTGGTGCAGCCCGAGGTCCTGTTCATGGATGAGCCGTTCTCCGCGCTCGACGTCCTCACGGGCGAGAATCTGCGCGCGGAGATGCAGGAGCTGTGGGCCGAGCGGTCGATCCCGACGCGGGCCGTGCTTCTGGTGACGCACAACATCGATGAGGCGGTCTCGCTGGCCGACCGCATCCTGATATTCGGGACGAACCCCGGGCACGTCCGGGTCGAGTTGAAGGGACTGCCCATCGCCGATCGCCGACTCAAGGGGACGGCGCGCGCCCGGCTCGTCGACACGATCTACCGCGTCATGACGAACCCGGATGCGGATCCGGCGACGCTCCTCGAGGTCGCCCCGGCGCCGCCGGTCGTCACCCGCCGGGCGCGCCGCGCGACGCCGGCACGGCCGCGGCGATACCAGACTCTGCCGGATGTGGGCATCGATGACCTCACGGGCTTCATCCAGTATCTGGCGAGCATCGGCGGGCGCGGCAACGTCCACGACCTGTCGCGCGACCTGCAGATGCGGAGTGACGATCTTTTTGCGATCGTCGAGGCCACCGACATCCTCGGGATGGCCGATCTGCAGGAGCGCCAGGTGTTGCTCACGCCCCTGGGAATGAAATTTGCCGATGTCGACCTCGACGAAGAGAAGGCACTGTTTCGCCAACTCGCGCTCGAGCACGTATCGCTGCTGCGGTATATCGTGCGAGAGCTGGAGGCAAGCCCGACCCATTCGATCGATGCCGCGCGCATCCTCGACGATCTGGAGCACTCGTTCAGCGGGGAGGAAGCGCGCCGGCAGTTCGAGACCGTCGTCGATTGGGGCCGGTACGCCGAGCTGTTCACGTATAATGACGCGGATGGTGAGCTCCGGCTGGACGAGGAGCACCGCGTGACTCCGGGGTCGTTGGGACCCGCGGGGTCGGATGCGGAGCCATGAGTCGGCTCCGAACCTCGAACGGGGGAGACCCCCATGACCACAATCGTTGCACACCCGGCGCGGCGCGTGGCTGCCCTCGGAAGTGCGCTGGGGCTGGCGCTGGCGTATGCCTGCGCGACGAGCCATGCGCGGCGGGGGGAAGAGCCGCCGCATGACGTCAACGTCGAGGTCCAGAACGACCTCACGATTCCGACCGTGATCACCGCGTACGTGGCGGAGGGAGAAGGGATCCGGCGCATGCTGGGCGAGGTCGGCGGGGGAGAGGTCAAGACGTTCACCTTTCGGCCATCGGCCTTCGGGCAGCAATACCGGCTGATCGCGTACCGTCAGCTCGCCCGCCCGATCTATTCGGTGCCCTTCACGATCGGGTCGCCGATAACGGGGACCGTTGTCTGGTCGGTGTATACCGGGATCGTCACGTTCCGGGACCGGGACGTGGTCGAGACGACGTACGTGAACCCGAGCAAAGGCGTGATCCACGTCGGCGGCGATTCCACGGATACCTCGGCCGCGCGGCGCGATAGCACGCGCGACACGACGACGAAGACGCCCTAGGGGAGCATGGCGGCCGAGACGGTCCTGATCATCGACGACGAGCCGCAGATTCGACGCGTGGTCCGCCACGCGCTCGAGGGAGAAGTCGGGAGGACGATCGAGGCCGGCAGCGGGGCCGAGGGGATCGATCTGGCCGCCGCGCAGCGGCCGTCGCTCATCGTGCTCGATCTCGGTCTTCCCGATATGCCGGGGGTCGACGTTTGCCGCGAGATCCGGCGCTGGTCGGCGGCGCCGATCGTGGTGCTCTCGGCGCGGCATTCGGACGCGGAAAAGGTGGCGCTGCTCAACGCGGGCGCCGACGACTATGTCACGAAGCCGTTCAGCACGGCGGAATTCCAGGCGCGCGTCCGCGCGCAGCTCCGCCGGCAGCGCCTGACGCCGCTCGCGCCGACGGATCCGGTGATCCGCGTCGGCGATCTCGCGATCGATCTCGCGGCTCCCGCCGTCACGCGCGGGGGCGCACCGGTCCATCTCACACGCACCGAATGGGATCTCCTGCGCACCCTGCTCCGGCACGCGGGCCGCACGCTGACGCACCGGCAGATCTTCGATGAGGTCTGGGGGCGCTCCGCGGGGGACGCGCAGCAGTACGTCCGCGTCTACGTGGCCAACTTGCGCCGCAAGCTCGAATCCGACCCGCTGCGCCCCGCGCTGATCGTCACCGAGCCCGGGATGGGTTACCGGCTGATCCGTCCCGCGCTCGCGGGACGCGAATAGTCCCGGCCCGATGCGGTGGCGCCGGCCGCCGGCCTGGGCGGTGTGGCCGATCGCGCTCGCCACGGCGGCCTTCCTCGTCATCGACTACTACTTCCTCCCGCCGTATCACGCGTTTCGCATCACCGATCCGCGGGACTGGATCGTGCTCACCGCGATCCTGCTCATCGGCGTCGTCTCCGCCGCGCTGCTCGAGCGCGCCCGGGCGGCATTGGCGCTGCGCGAGGCGGACCGCCTCAAGGATGCCCTGCTCGCGTCGCTGTCGCACGATCTGCGCACGCCGCTGACCACGATCCGCGGGCTCGCCGAGGAGCTGTGCGAGACCGGCGATGAGCGGGCGCTGATCATTCGGGAGGAAGCGGACCGGCTGGGCGCGATGGTCGCAGATCTGCTCGAGATCTCGCAGCTGAGCGCGGGGCGGCTCCGCGTCCAGCCCGCGCTGACGGCGGTCGACGATCTCGTGGGCGCCGCGCTCGAGCGCGTCACGCGCGTGGCGGACGCGCATCCGATCGACGCGCGCGTCGACGCGGGGCCGGAGCCCGTGCTCGTCGGCTCATTCGACCTCACGCACGCGCTCCGCGCGCTCGTGAATCTGATCGAGAACGCGCTCAAGTACTCGCCGCCCGGAGCGCCCGTCGAGATCCGGGCCCGGCGCGAGGGACCCTCGCTCCTGATCGACGTCATCGACCGCGGCCCGGGGATCCCGGTGGAGGAGCGGGAGCGCATATTCGCTCCATTCTACCGTGCGCAGGGTACGCCGCCCTCCGTGCGGGGGACCGGGCTCGGGCTCTCGATCGCGCGCGGGCTCGCCGAGGCGCAGGGCGGCACGGTACGCGTGGCCGCGGCACCGACGGGCGGCTCGATTTTCACGCTGGTTCTGCCCGCGGCGTCGATCCCCACGAGCGTGCCGGTACGTGCGCCGGAGCCCTGACGGCAATCTTCACGGAAATTTGATGCGGCGCTCCGGGATCTTCACGCGCGCTTAACGCCGTTCCCGCTAATGTACCGGCACCCCTCATGCGGGAGACCGGATGACACTGGATCTGCTCTACGGCTGCGCGATCGTCGCGTTTTTCGCTCTGATGCTGGCGTTCGTCTTCGGACTCGATCGCCTGGGGCGAGGGGCCTCGCCCGAAGAGCGTGATCGCCTATGACCACCGACAGCCTCATCGGCGCGCTCGTGTCGGTCGCGACGCTCGTGTACCTGGTCTACACTCTGCTGCGGCCGGAGCGCTTTTGAGATGACCTCCAACGGCTGGGCGCAGATCGCGCTCTTCGCGGTCCTGCTCCTCCTCCTCACGAGGCCCGTGGGCTGGTACCTCGTGAAGGTCTACGACGGGTCGTTTACCTGGCTGGGGCCGGTCGAGCGCGCCCTGTATCGGATGGGAGGCGTCGATCGCGACGAGGATCAGCACTGGACGCGCTATGCGGCCGCCCTGCTGATCTTCAGCGGCGTCGCGTGCCTCGTCACGTACATCGTGCTCCGGGTCCAGGGCCACCTCCCCCTCAATCCGCAGCACTTCCCCGGGGTGGTCGACCGCCAGGCCTTTGAGACGTTGACGGCCTTCACGACGAACACGAACTGGCAGTCGTATTCGGGCGAGTCGACGATGTCGTACCTGTCGCAGATGACCCAGCTGGCGTTTCACAACTTCGCCTCCGCCGCGGTCGGGATAGCGGCGGCCGTGGCGCTGGTGCGCGGCCTGGCGCGCCACTCGGCCGGCCGCATCGGCAATTTCTACGTCGACCTCGTCCGGGGCATCCTCTACCTCCTCATTCCGTTCTCGATCGTGCTGGCGCTCCTGTTCGTCCAGCAGGGCGCGATCCAGAACGTCCATCCCTACGCCCACGTCGCGACCCTCGAGGGCGCGACGCAGACGATCCCGATGGGCCCCGTGGCGAGCCAGGAGGCGATCAAGCAGCTGGGGACGAACGGCGGGGGATTCTTCAACGCCAACTCGGCGCACCCGTTCGAGAACCCGACGCCCTGGAGCAACCTGCTCCAGATGCTCGCGATCTTCCTGATCCCGGCGGGGCTGACCTGGTACCTCGGCTACATGGTGCGGAGCGCGCGGCACGGGTGGGCCGTCTGGACCGCCATGTTCGTCCTCTTCCTGGGCGGGGCCACCACGGCGTACTGGGCGGAGGCGCGCGGCAACCCCATCCACGCGGCCCGCGGCATCGATGTGGTCGCGTCCGCGACGAATCCGGGCGGGAATATGGAGGGGAAGGAGGTCCGGTTCGGGATCGCGAATTCGGCGCTGTTCGCGACGATCACGACGGACGCCTCCTGCGGCGCGGTCAACGCCATGCACGACTCGTTCACGCCGATCGGCGGGCTCGTGCCGATGGTCAACATCCAGCTGGGCGAGCTGGTGTACGGCGGCGTCGGGTCCGGACTCTACGCCATGATCGTGGAGATCGTGCTCTCGGTCTTCATCGCGGGCCTCATGGTCGGCCGGACGCCGGAGTACCTCGGCAAGAAGATCGAGAGTCGCGAGATCCGAACGGTGATGGTCTACATCCTCGTGTACGCCTTCGTGGTCCTCGTTTTCGCGGCGATCTCGGCCGTCATCCCCCCGGGCCTCGCGGGTCTCAATAACAGCGGCCCGCACGGATTCTCGGAGATCCTGTACGCCTTTAGCTCGACGGTGGCCAACAACGGCAGCGCGTTCGCGGGGCTGACCGGCACCACCTACTACTACAACACCATGTTCGGCTTCGCGATGCTCTTCGGCCGCTTCGCGATGATGGTGCCGGCGCTCGCGCTCGCCGGGTTCCTGGCCGAGCGGCGGATCGCGCCGGCGTCGGTCGGGACCTTTCCCGTGACCACGCCGCTGTTTGCGATGCTCCTGGTCAGCGTGATCCTCATCGTGACGGCGCTGACCTTCTTCCCGGCTCTGTCCCTGGGGCCGATCGTCGAACACTTCCTCATGCAGGCGGGGAGCCTCTACTGATATGCCCGCGATGGCCCGTCCCCTCTTCGATCCCGACATCGTTCGCCGCGCCGCCGGCGACGCGGTGGTCAAGCTGCATCCGCGCCATATGGTCCGGAACCCGGTCATGTTCGTCGTCCTGATCGGGAGCGTGCTCACGACGCTGGTCCTCCTCCGCGACGTGGTCCAGCAGCGCGGGGACATCGGCTTCACACTCCAGATCGCGCTCTGGCTCTGGTTCACCGTGCTGTTCGCCAATTTCGCGGAAGCGATGGCGGAGGGGCGGGGCAAGGCGCAGGCCGACACATTGCGGAAGGCGCGCACGGAAACGCAGGCCAAGCGCCTGTCGGAGCTGTCGCGACCCGACGTGTACGAGGCGGTCCCATCGGCCTCGCTCCGCAAGGGCGAGTGCGTGATCGTGCACCCGGGCGACATCATCCCGTGCGACGGCGACGTCGTGGAAGGGGTGGCATCCGTCGACGAGTCGGCGATCACGGGAGAGTCGGCCCCCGTCATCCGCGAATCCGGCGGCGACCGGTCCGCCGTGACCGGGGGGACCAAGGTGCTGTCCGATTTTCTTGTCGTCCGCGTCACGGCCAACCCGGGCGAGACGTTTCTCGACCGGATGATCGCGCTCGTCGAGGGAGCGTCGCGCCAGAAGACGCCCAACGAGATCGCGCTGACGATCCTGCTGTCGGGGCTCACCATCGTCTTCCTGCTCGCCGTCGTCACGCTCCAGCCGTTCGCGGTCTACGCGGGCACGTCGATCAGCATCCCGGTCCTCGTCTCGCTCCTCGTGTGTCTCATCCCGACGACGATCGGCGGCCTGCTGTCGGCGATCGGTATCGCCGGGATGGATCGCGTCATCCAGCAGAACGTCATCGCCATGAGTGGCCGGTCCGTCGAGGCGGCGGGTGACGTCAATACGCTCCTGCTGGACAAGACGGGAACGATCACGCTCGGCAATCGCGAGGCCGTGGCGTTCGCGCCGCTGCCGGGCGTGCCGGTTGAGCGGCTGGCCGACCGCGCCCAGCTCGCGTCGCTCGCCGATGAGACGCCCGAGGGGCGGAGCATCGTCGTGCTGGCCAAGGAGAAGTTCGGGCTCCGGGGTCGGCAGCTCGCCGACGGCGCGGGCGGGACCGGAGGCTCAGGCGCGCACGACCTGGAGTTCGTCGCTTTCAGCGCGAGCACGCGGATGAGTGGGGTCAACCTGCGCGATGGCGTGCAGCTGCGGAAGGGCGCGGGAGACGCGGTCTCGCGCTGGGTGCAGGCGAACGGCGGCAGCATTCCCGCGGAGCTCAACGCCATCATCGAGGGCATCGCGCGGGATGGGGGTACGCCCCTGTTGGTCGCGGAGCGCACGAACGGCACGGCGCACGCGCTCGGGGTCATCGCCCTCAAGGACATCGTCAAGGGGGGGATGCGCGAGCGGTTCGACCGCCTGCGCGCGATGGGGATCCGGACGGTCATGATCACCGGCGACAACCCGCTCACGGCCGCGGCGATCGCGCACGAGGCCGGGGTGGATGACTTTCTCGCCGAGGCGACGCCGGAGGACAAGATAGCGTTGATCCGCCGCGAGCAGGCCGGCGGACGCCTCGTCGCCATGACCGGCGACGGAACGAACGACGCGCCGGCCCTCGCGCAAGCGGATGTCGGCGTCGCGATGAACACCGGGACGCAGGCGGCGAAGGAGGCCGGGAACATGATCGACCTCGACTCGAATCCCACGAAGCTGATCGAGATCGTCGAGATCGGGAAGCAACTGCTCATGACGCGCGGGGCGCTCACGACGTTCTCCATCGCCAACAACGTCGCGAAGTATTTCGCGATCATACCGGCGATGTTCATCATCACCTTCCCGGCCCTGCAGGCGCTCAACGTCATGCGGCTGCACTCGCCGCAGTCCGCGATCCTGGCGAGCGTCATCTTCAACGCGCTGATCATCGTCGCGCTCATTCCGCTCGCGCTGCGCGGTGTCCGCTACCGGCCCGCGGGCGCGGCGGCGATCCTGCGTCGCAATCTGGTCATCTACGGGGTGGGCGGCGTCATCATCCCGTTCGTCGGCATCAAGGCGATCGACATGCTCCTCGTGTCGCTCCGCCTCATCTGATCGGAGGCGCATCGCATGCTTCGCAACCAGCTCCGTCCGGCGATCGTGCTCACGCTCCTGCTGATCGTGATCACCGGCTTCGCCTATCCGGGGATCGTGACGGCACTCGCCCAGACGCTCTTTCCCTCCCAGGCGAACGGCTCGCTCGTGACCGTGGGCGGCCGGCCGGTCGGCAGCCGCCTGATCGGCCAGGCGTTCGCTCAGCCCGCCTATTTCCACCCGCGGCCGTCCGCCGCCGGATCGGGGTACGTCGGCGATTCGTCCTCGGGGACGAACAAGGGGCCCACGGACCGCAAGCTCGCGGACACGCTGATCGCCCAGGCCGTCGACAGCGCGGTCGCGCAGGACGGAGCCCTCAAGGGTCGGATCCCGAGCGACATGGTGACGTCGTCGGCGTCCGGACTGGATCCGGACATCTCGCCGGCCAACGCAGCGCTCCAGGTGGCGCGCGTGGCGCGCTCGCGCGGCGTGCCGGCCGAGCGGGTCGAGGCCCTCGTCGCCGCCCACACGGAAGGTCGCCAGTTCGGCATTCTGGGTGAGCCGCGGGTGAACGTCCTCGCGCTCAACCTCGCACTGGACTCGGTTGCCGCACCGCCGAACGCAGACCGCAAGTGACGGCCATGCTGATTGCCGCGGCGTTCATCCCGGCATTCATCCCGGCGACGCCATGTCCTGCCCGCGCTCACGCCACCCTGCGAGTAGCCGATTCGACATCGGCCGCACGGTCGGCCGCCGACACGGCGAAGACCGACAGCACGAGGAAGGCGGATACCGCACAGGGGCCGGCCCCGGTCGTGGTGAATCATGTCGAGACCGCTCTGGGCGGACTCAAGCTGAGTGGGTACGGAGAGGCGGCCTACGCGTGGTCGAACAACCCGGCGGGGCGCTCGATCGACGGGCGGCTCTATGACCGGTTCCAGGATGCATTCACGTTGAATGCGTTCAAGCTGGTCGTTGATCGGCCGTATGACCCGACGAAGCTCGACGCGGGCGTGCACGCGGATCTCCTCTTTGGCCAGAACGCTGCCGTCATCCAGTCGGGCGGTTTGAGCCTCGGGCCCAGCGGCGACATGACGCAGCTTTACGTCACACTCAACGTCCCCACGCCCAACGGGAACGGGGTGCAGTTCAAGGTCGGGAAGATCGCGACTCTCCTGGGGCTCGAGGTGATCGAGGATCCGGTGAACCCGAACTGGTCGGAGGGGAACCAGTTCATCTACGTCGAGAACTTTACGGCGACCGGACTCAGCGTGGAGTACAAATTCAACCTGCATCTCGATATGCAGCTCCGACTCATCAATGGCTGGGACGTCGTGCAGGACAACAACACGGGGAAGTCGTTCATGGGGCGCGTGGGCGTCTACCCCGACACGTTGAGCTCGATCGGGCTCGTCGGGTATGTGGGTCCCGAAGAGTCGAATAGCAGTGCCCTGCGCTCCGGCGTGGACGTCCTGCTCTGGCGCAAGCTCACGTCGAGCCTCAACGCCTGGGTGCAGGGGGATTATGGGCGGGAGGCGGGGCTCGTCCCGGACAGCGCGACCGGGGCGCTTAACGCCGCCGATTGGTGGGCTCTGGGAGGGTGGGTGACCGTCGACCTCTCGACACCCGTGGGGCTCGCGTTCCGGGTGGATTACGTGGATGACCGCCAGGGGGTGCGGAGCAACGGCGTGTTGTTCCCCGTCTTCGAGACCGTGCCCGGGACGGCGCACCAGTTCGGAAGCGCGACGGCGACGCTCAACCTCAAGGTGTGGCACAACGCGCTCGTCCGCCCCGAGGTGCGCTACGACCACTCGAACCTCGCCCTATACGGCACCAAGAACAGCCAGGTCACGCTCGCCCTCGCGACGACGTATATCTATTGAATGGCGAGGATGACCGAAGCCGCGGGTGCGCCGCAACTCGGCGACTCCAAGGCGGGCGTCACGGATTTCCTCGCGCTCGTCCGCCAGCGTGAGCGCGGCAAGCTCAAGCTGTATATCGGGTCCGCCGCGGGGGTCGGAAAGACGTATCGGATGCTGAACGAGGCGCACGAGCTGCGGCGGCGCGGCGTCGATGTGGTCGTCGGCTTCGTGGAGACGCACGGGCGCGCGGAGACCGAGATCCAGGTCGGCGATCTCGAGGTCATCCCGCGCCGGCGGATCGAGTATCGCGGCGTCACGCTCGAGGAGATGGATGTGGATGCGGTCCTCGCCCGCAGGCCCGAGGTCGTCGTCGCGGACGAGCTCGCCCATACGAACGTTCCGGGATCGCGCCACCCGAAACGGTGGGAGGACGTGATCGAGATCCTGGATGCGGGGATCAACGTCATCTCCGCCGTCAACGTGCAGCATCTCGAGTCGCTCAACGACGTCCTCGCGGAGACGCTCGGCGTCACGGTGCGCGAGACCGTTCCCGATTGGATCGTCGGGGCCGCCGACCAGGTCGTCAATCTCGACATCTCGGCGCAGGACCTGCGGCAGCGGCTCAGCGAGGGGAAGATCTACCCGAAGGACAAGGTCGCGGCGGCGCTGGCGAACTTCTTTACCGAAGAGAACCTGACGACGTTGCGCGAGCTCGCGCTCCGCGAAGTCGCGAGCTCGGTCGATCGGGTGCGCGAGCAGATCGTGAGCCGCGAGGCCCGGGGCCACGGCGCCGAGCGCTCCAAAACGGTCGATCGGGTGATGGTCGCCATGGCGAGCGACACGCCGTACGCAGCGGCGCTCCTGCGGAAGGCGAGCCGGATCGCCGGCCGTCTCAACTCGGACTGGTACTGCGTCTACGTCCAGACGCCCGACGAGAGCGCGGACCGCATCGATGCCACGGTGCAGCGCCGGCTCGTGGACAACATTCAGCGCGCGCAGGCCATGGGGGCCGAGGTCGTCAAGCTCGTGGGCACCGACGTGACGAGGGAGCTCGTCCGCTTCGCACAGGAGCGGGGGGTGACGCTGCTCATCGTGGGCCAGAGCAACCGGTCGCGCTGGCATCGCGTGTGGCGGGGATCCGTCGTCGAACGACTCACCCGGCGGGCGCGCGGGGTCGATGTCCTCGTCGTCGCCCTGCCGGAGGGGCAATGATGCCGCCGGCCGCGGCCGATACCTCCCGACCGCCGGCCGTCCCGGGCGCCCCGGGCGACGCGGAGCGGCGGACCACCGAGTACGCCGGACTGCTCGCGGAGGCAGCCGATGATATCCGACGCCAGCTCGATGAGGTTCGCCTGCCGCTGCACATCCTGCTCGACAATCGATTCGGCGAGCTGAATGAGAACCAGGAGGAGATGCTCGGGGCGGCCCGGGCCGCGGCCGAGCGCGCGGACGCCTGCCTGCGCCGTCTGCGCGAGATCGTCGACATCGATCGGGGTGCGATCACGCTGCGGCGCGACTCCATCCCGGCCGCCGACCTGATCACGGCATTGCTACCGGCGTTGAACGCCGACTGCAAGACGGCCGCCGTCGAGGTGACGGCGGATATTCCGCCCGCGCTGCCTCGCATCGTGGGCGATCGGGCGCGTCTGCAGGAGGCGGGCGCCCTGCTGCTCGGCGAGCGTGTGCGCGCTCTCCCGGCGGGCAGCCACGTCACGATTTCGGCCGCCGTCACCGGCGACACCGTCCGGATCGTCGTGACGCACGGCGGGCAGTCGCGCTGGGGCACCGACGATGCGCTCGCGCGGCGCCTCATCGTCGCGAGCGGCGGCTCGGTCACCGAGGAGGCCGGCCGGACGACGATCGCGCTCCCGACGGCGCCCGTGGGGAGATAGACGGAGAGGGGGCCCCGCGGAGTGGGCGTACCGATTACCCGATGCCGATCAGCTCCCGTGCGGAGCTCGCGGCTTCCCGGATCGCCTCCTGCATGTCGATAGTGCGCGCCTCGGCGAGCAAGGCAGCCGCGACGGGGCTCACAGGGTCACGGTCGGGGACGATCAAGCCGATGGCGTGGCTCCCCTCCGGCTCGACGAGAGGCAGCATGCGGATGCGGCTGGCATCGCTGATGAGGCACCCGATCGTATGCGGCAGAACGGTCGACCACCCGCCGCCGCGGACGTGTGTCGCGAGGGTGACCAGGGAATTCGTCTCGAGGGCCGCGTCGGGCTCCGCCCCGGCGCCCTGAAAATAGGCGTCGACGATGCGGCGGTTCTGCATCGCGTGGGTCAGCAGGCACAGGCGGAGCCCCGCGACCTCACGCCAGGTCACCGACGTGCGGGCCGCGAACGGCCCGTCGGCGGCTGTCAGCAGCACGTAGTGCTCGCGGTACAGCGGCAGGGGCCGGACGCGGGCGAGCGGCTCGTTGTCGAGGTACGTCAGGCCGACATCCAGCGTCCACTCGTCCAGACCGCGCTGGATCTCGATCGAGCTGACGGAGCTGACGGTGATGCGCACGCGCGGATAGCGCGAGGCAAACGGTGTCGTCAGGAGGGACAGCGCCGGAAGCGCCACGGGAATACCGCCGATGCGCAGGTGGCCCGCCATGCCGGGACCCATGACCGTGAGCTCCTGGAAGAGGTTGTCTCGCTCGGCGAGCAAATGCCGTGCCCACAGGAGGACCCGCTCCCCTTCCGCGGTCAGGCCCTGAAACCGATTCCCGCGCTCCACGATCGGCACCCCGAAGCATTCCTCGAGCTGTTTGATCCCAGCGGAGAGCGCGGGCTGGGTCACGTTGCACGCAGCGGCCGCGCGTGCGAAGTGTCGTTCGCGTGCGAGCGCGACCAGATACTCGAAATGGCGAATCAGCATGTCGATCACCCAAGCTTATCGAGTCATGAAAATATTTGATTTGAATCGCGATGCCTCCGGGAGCACCTTGCGTGCGCCCTGCAATGCTTGCGACCAATGGAGGCATCAATCATGGCCAAGGTCCTCTGCGTGCTGTACCCCGATCCCGTTGACGGCTATCCGAAGACATATGCCCGCGACGAAATCCCCAAGCTGGAGCGATACCCGGACGGTCAGACGCTGCCGACCCCCGAGCGGATCGACTTCACGCCCGGCCAGCTGCTGGGCAGTGTGTCAGGAGAGCTCGGTTTACGCAAGTTCCTGGAGGCCGGCGGCCACACGTTCGTCGTCACGTCGGACAAGGATGGACAGCAGTCCGCTTTCGAGCGCGAGCTGCCGGATGCCGAGGTCGTCATCTCGCAGCCATTCTGGCCGGCCTACCTGACGGCCGAGCGGTTTGCAAAGGCGCCGAAGCTCAAGCTGGCGATCACCGCCGGCATCGGCTCGGATCACGTCAACCTCCAGGCCGCGATCGAGCGGAAGGTCACCGTGGCCGAGGTGACGTATTGCAACAGCATTAGCGTCTCCGAGCACGTCGTGATGATGATCCTGGGCCTCGTCCGGAATTACATCCCGTCCTATCAGTGGGTCGTCAAGGGCGGGTGGAACATCGCCGATTGCGTCGAGCGGGAATACGACCTGGAGGGGATGCACGTGGGAACCGTCGCCGCGGGTCGCATCGGGCTCGCGGTGCTGCGGCGGCTCAAGCCATTCGACGTGAAGCTGCACTACACGGACAAGCACCGGCTCGACCCGGCGGTCGAGAAGGAGGTGAACGTGACGTTCCATCCGACCGCCGAAGACATGGTGCGCGTGTGCGATGTTGTGACGATCAATGCTCCGCTGCACCCCGAAACGGAGCACATGTTCAACGACGCGCTCATCGCGAAGATGAAGCGCGGTGCCTATATCGTGAACACCGCACGGGGAAAGATCTGCGATCGCGACGCGATCGTCCGCGCCCTGAAGAGCGGGCAGCTCGCCGGCTACGCCGGCGACGTGTGGTTTCCCCAACCGCCGCCGGCCGATCATCCGTGGCGGACCATGCCGCACCATGGCATGACACCGCACACGTCCGGAACGTCGCTGTCGGCGCAGGCGCGTTACGCGGCCGGGACGCGCGAGATTCTCGAGAGCTGGTTCGCCGCGCGCCCGATCCGGCCCCAATATCTCATCGTGGACGGGGGTAAATTGGCCGGCGCCGGAGCGCATGCCTATAGCGCGGGTGATACGACCGGCGGGTCGGAGGAGGCGGCCCGATTCAAGGGGTGACGCCGCGAGGCGCTAGAGACGCGCGCTGAGCGCCACCGTGATGCGGCGCGCGTAGCCAGGCGTAAGAAAAGGGACGGTCTCCGGGTTCGACACGAGCGTCGTCGATCCCACGGTGGGGCCGAACGCGTTCTGGGCAATGATGCCGAACGTCGCATACCGGCGGTCGAACAGGTTGTCGACGTCGACCTCTGCCGCGTAGCGCGTCCAGGCGAGACGGGCGTGCAGTCCCGCGACCGCGTACCCGGGAATCTCCGGGTGATGATTCGACTCATCGCCGCGGAGATACTGGCCCGACACGCCGGTCCCCTCGAATCTGCCGTCAAACAGGAACCTACGGCCGATCGGAACGTCCGTAGCCGATCCCCGCCAACCCGTGATTCAGCGGGGAGGACGGGAAGATGTCGCCCGGCTCGGTCGGGCGCGGAATGGTGTCCGCCGTCGCGATCTGTATCGTGCTCTGGTATGTCGCCGCCACGTAGCTGTAGGATCCGAAGATCCGGAACCCCACGGGCAGGCGCGTATCCACCGCCGCCTCGACGCCCGCGCGCCGCGTCCGCGGCACGTTGATGAAGTACCCGGTCGTCAGATTCGGTGCCGCGAAGACGATGTCGTTCGTGACGTCGGTCCAGAAGCCATCGATGTCCAGCGTCGTCCTGAGTTTCGGGATGTCGACGTCGAGTCCGCCCTCGAAGTCGCGGGACACGACCGGACGGAGCACCGGATCCGCGCCGAGCGCCGAGGGAAGCGAGCAGGGGGCGTCCGCGCTCGCACACGCGAGCTCCAGCGGTGCGGGCGCGCGGAACCCGCTCTTGTACGCGACGTAGGCCTTGATGTCGTCGGTGAACTGATAGGTGACGCCGATCTCGGGAGAGAGCTGGTCGTAGCTGCTCGTCCCGTCGTTGGCGGCATCCAGCCGGTCGCGGTAGGGGATGCGGACGTAATCCGCGCGAACCGCCCCCGTGATGGACAGCGGTGCCCGGGGCGTCACGATGATCTGGGCGTACGCGGCCGCGTCATCCTCCATGACGTTGGAGAGCGTTGCCGTCGAGTCGCTTGCGCCCCCGCCGATGTTCGTCAGCCGGAAGTGCACGTTCTCTCTCGCATAGTCCACGCCGACCGTCGCGCTCACCGCGGTCGGCCCCAGGATGAACGGGCGCGTCCATTCCGCCGTCAGTCCCCCCGACAGGTTCGTGATGTAAGCATTGGTGTTGGGCGGCGGGACGTTCGCGTTGTATTGCTCGATGTCGTTGCGGCGGCCGAACAGCGATGTCCGCAGGATTCCGCCCGCCACGGGATCCGTCCCGCGCAGGCTGAATTGCACGAGCTCGGGAGCGGTCTGATCCCCGGGCGTGTAGTTGATCCGCGGGTCGACGGGGACCCAGGATGCCGGCAGCGACCCTGCCTCATACATGCGGTCGTGGGCGTAGAGCGCGCTGAATACGATGTCGGCGCCGCTGTCGGGATCGGCGGAGAAGCGATGGCCAATCTGAGCGAACACGTTGCGGGTGTTCGCCGGCGTCGCCTGGCGCCAGCCCACTTCGTTGGACCCGCTGCCGGCGATGAATCCGTCGATCCCCGCCAGCATCCCGCCGGCCGTGAAGGACAGATCCTGCTCCCCATAGGAGCCACCGCCGACCTGCAGCGAGGCCTCGGGCGTCGCGGTCCCGCGCTTGGTGAACAGCAGGAGCGTGCCGCCCAGCGAGTTCCGCCCGAACAGGGCATCGGATCCGCGGACGAGGGACGAGTGATCGATCGCGCCGGTGGGGAGAACGTCGAAATTGACCTCCTGCGCATCGGGCTCGTTCTCGCGCACGCCATCCAGGAAGACGCTGACACCCTGCGGCGATCCAACGATGGGGGACACGGTAAAGCCGCGGATTTCGATCTCGGGCTGGAGCCGTGAGCCCTGGTCGTCGTACGTGCTCACACCCGGCAGCTGCTCGAGCGACGTGACGATCGTGCTCGGCCCGATCCCGGCGTGCGTGAGATCCAGCGGCTCGACCTGGGTCGGCGTGCGCTCGTCGACATCGGTGAGCCGGGTGCCGGTCACGACGACGGCGGCGAGCGTGTGGCGCGCCCGTCGCGCGGAATCGGCGCGCGCGCTATCCGACACTGTCGTGTCGCCCGTCGCCGGTGGCGCGGGCGCCGCAGGTTGCTGTGCGGCGGCGGGGATCCTGAGAATCGCGACCGCGGCAGCCGCAGTCAGGAGGGCCGAGATGCCGCGGCCGCGCCTGCAAGGAAATCTCACGGCAGAAGAATAGGAGGGAGCGGGCGGTGCCGCCGCGGCGGGCGGGGCGGTTGCCTTTGCCGGCCGCCGCTCGTGTCTGTTACGTATGCCTCTGCCCGGTTCTGATCTGACGCCGTTCCAACCGGATGCCGGCCCCGCCGGCTCGCTGTCGCAGGCCGCGGCCAAGCGTGAACGCCTGCGGTTCAATAATTTCACCTTTTCGCGGACGCCCGCCGGGATCTGCACCGCGGAGGTCGAGCTCGAATGGGTGGATGGCGTCAAGGTCGTCGGAAAGTCGACGGGAAACTCGAGCCCCATGGGTGATCTGCGCATTGCCGCCGAGGCCGGGCTGCGAGCGCTCGAGGCGTTCGCGGGCGGGGCGTTGACCTTCGAGCTGGCGGGGATCAAGTCGCTCCGCGCCTTCGACGCGAACATCCTCATCGTCGCCGTCGGCGTGCGCCATGCAGAGGTCTCCAAGCGGCTCCTGGGGGCGTATCTCGCTGAGCGCGAGCCGATCCGCGGTGCCGTGGTCGCCGTGCTCAACGCAACGAATCGGGTGCTCGGAAATTTCGTCGCCACACGGTAGGCGCGCTCGGGCGACGAGGGCCGGCGCGCCGGATCGCCCGAGCGGCGTCCGGGGTACCTCCCCCATGCCCCTGACGACCTCGCGGCGGGTCGCGCCTCTCCTCGCGGCCCTCGGCGCCATGGCGGTAGCCGCGTGTGCGCATACGACGTCCGGGCCGGCGGCGACGCCGCCCGCGCCGGCCTCGCCGCCCGGGGCGATGACCGGTCCGGCGTCGGCGGCGCAATCAGGGGACACCGCCGCCGCCGCCGCCGCCGACACATTGGTGAGCCATGCCCGCGTGACGGAGCAGGCGCTGCAGGTGTTCGGGGATTCGGTCTCGCACAGCATTCCGATCGGCCCGCCGACGGACAGTGCGGTGTCGAGTACGGACACGACCTCGGGGCCCACGTGGGACATCGACGTCCAGTCGTACGAGACGCAGCAGCGGGTCACGTTCTTCATCGCGCGATTCAGCGGGCCGGCGCGCGACCGGTTCACGCAGTGGGTCGCTCGCGGGACGCGCTACGAGCCGATGATCCGCGAGAAAATGCGCGCGGCGGGATTGCCCGAGGACCTGACCTATCTGGCGCTGATCGAGAGCGGGTACGACCCGGACGCGTATTCCCGCGCGGCGGCCGTCGGGATGTGGCAGCTCATGACGTCGACGGCCCGCGGCGCGGGGCTGCGCGTCGACTGGTGGGTCGACGAGCGGCGGGACCCCGTGCGGTCGACCGGCGCCGCCATCCGGTTCCTCCGATACCTCAAGGACCAGTTCGGATCCCTCTACCTCGCGGCCGCCGCGTACAATGGCGGTCCCGGCCGGATCTCCCGCGGGCTCACGCGGTACGCCGATGACCTCGCAGGCACGTCCGGGGACGATCTGTTCTTCGCCCTCGCGGACAAGCACTACCTCCGCGAGGAGACGCGTGACTACGTGCCGCAGCTGATCGCCGCCGCGCTCGTGGCCAAGGACCCGCGCCGCTACGGCCTCCAGGTCGGTCCCGAGGCGCCGTACGCGTACGACACAGTGCGTGTAGGTCGGTCGACGCCGCTCGCCGCGGTGGCGAAAGCGTGTGCCATCCCGACGGCCGCGATCATGGCGCTCAATCCCTTCGTCCTCCGCGGGATCACGCCGCCGAAGGATTCCTTCACGGTCCGCGTGCCCGTCGGCGCGGCCGCGAACTTCGACTCGGCGTTTGCCGTGCTCCCGAAGAGCGCGCGCGAGGGATACGCGTGGACTGTCACCACGAAAAAAGGGGACTCCTTCGCATCGGTCGCGCACCGCTCGGGACTGACCGGGCATCAACTCGCCTGGTACAATCCGACGGTGCATCCGCTGCGCAGCGGGGCGCTCCCGGCCGGGAGCACGATCCGCATCCCCAGCGGCGCGGTCGTGGCCGCGGCGCTCGACGTCCCCGATCCCTCGATCGAGCGCTACGGCACCGGCGGCCGGGCGATCCACATCGTCAAGGCCGGCGAATCGTTGAGCCGGATCGCCGAGCGCTACCACACGACGAGTCAGGCGCTCATGCGGCTCAACGGATTGCGCAAGAGCATCATCCTCCCCGGCCAGGCGCTCGTCGTGGCCGGGCCGCCCGGCTCCGCACATCGCCGCCACCACCCGGCGCAGCAGCAGGCCTCGCGCTCCTAGCGGGTCCTGGCGGGTCCTGGCGGGTCCTGGCGGGTCCTAGCGGGTCCTAACGGGTCCTAACGGGCGCCGGCGCGGCAGAACCGCCGCACCACCCGCCGTCCTCAGTCGATGATGCCGGTGCCCTTGTAGCCGCGGGCCACGACGCGATCGTATCCGTTGGACGGGTCGACGCCGTGGTGGAGCGATTGACCCACCGCGATCTCGCCGCGATTGTAGATCAGGAGGGCACGCTTGAGGTCCCCCTTGTTCTCACGGACGAGCGCGTGCAGATACCGCAGCCCCACCCGCAGATTCGTCTCCCGATCGTACAGCTGGGCGACGGTCACGTCGGGCATGAAGAAACGCGCGGTCGATGGCATGATCTGCATGAGCCCCACCGCTCCGGCCGGGCTCATCGCGCGCTCGTTGAAGTCGCTTTCGACCTTCACGAGCCGGAAGGCGAGCTCTGGCTCGATCCGCTCGGCGATCGCCACGTCGTAGACCGATGCGGCGAGGTCGGCGGCGATCTTGTAATGCGTCGAATAGCCCATCACCGTGGTCAACCGCTCGATCTGGGCGTTCGCGAGATCGAGTTGACCTTGGGTCTCGGCCAATCGATCGTGCCGCGACGGGCCAAACAGGGTGAGCAGGCCAGTGGGGTGCCCCGGCTGGGGCGCGCGCGTCGCGGCGCGGGCCTCCGGCACCAGGCGAGCCCCGATCCCTATCACGATAATGGACGCAACGGTCGCGACGGCGGCCGACAATCGCCACCAACTCCAGGCATCTCGCGCTTTGCGGATTGACCCGTTCGGCGGACGAGAGAAAGGCTGCATTCGATACACTCCTGTTTTATATACTACACAAGCTGTGGTGTGATTCGCCCAATTGATACCGTCCGTACCCGGTACATCCGGCCTGCTCGTATTAGTGCAACCGACATGCCCCGGTCTATTGCCGGGCCCAATCCCCGTGTCGCCCACCGGACTTTTCGTCCAGTCGCACGTCGACGAGAACCATCGAGCGATCGATGCTCTTTGCCATGTCGTACACGGTGAGCAAGGTCACCGCCACGGCGGTCAGTGCTTCCATTTCCACGCCGGTCTTGCCCACGCTGCGCACCACCGCTTCGACCCGGAGGCCGGGCAGCGTTTCGTCGGTCGCGACGTTGACCTGAATGTCCGTGAGCGGAACCGAATGACACAGCGGAATCAGCTCCGCCGTTCGCTTCGCCGCCTGGATCCCCGCGATCCGCGCGACGGCGATGACATCCCCTTTGTGAATCGTGTCGCCCACGATCGCGTGGAGGGTTTCCGGCTGCATCGTGATCGCGCCCGTGGCGCGCGCCCGACGGTCCGTATCCGCCTTGGCGGCCACGCTCACCATTCGGGCCCGCCCCCCTGGGCCAATGTGCGACAGCGCCGTCATGCGGCCGCCCGGTCAGCAGCAATCGGCGCGAGCGAGCGAAGCAGCGCGGCAGCGATGAGCTGCGGACTGCCGTTGCGGGTCGCCCGGGCCTTGGCGTTCTCGACGGCGACGATCGCCTGAGCTGCGGCACGGGCCGCACGCAGATCGTCGCGACGGATCGCGGCCGCCGTTCGCTCGTCGAGAAGCGTCGTCAGCGCATCGAGCGCGTCAGCGAACGCCCCGCGCGCGCCCGCGGAACCCTGTGCCGCTGCAACGCGGTATCGGTCCGACGCCCGGGCGGATGTGGCTGCCTCGAGCAGGGCACGGGCGGCCGCGTGCGCGCTGCCGCTCGTGCCGAGCAGCGCGCCCGGCGCCCCGTGGGCCAGGCGTATGCGCTCGGCTTCCGCGGCCCCGACGCCGCGCTCGTCCAGCGCCGCTTTCACCGTCGGGTCGCGGAGGAACGCCCCGAACGTCGCCGTCGCTCAGCGGCGCGACGCGAATCGCGATCACCCGCGAACGAATCGTCGGCAGCAAGGCCCCGCGCTCGCTCGTCGTCAGGATCACCGTCGTATCCGCCGGTGGTTCTTCCAGAAGCTTGAGGCCGGCGTTGGCAGACTCCTCCGCGCCCTGCTGGGGCACCATCCGCTCGGCATCGCCGATCACGATGACCTTGCGCTGGGCCACGGCCGGCGTAACGGAGGCGAACAGAACGAGCGCGCGAACCGTCGCGACATAGATGGCGTCGGTGCCGGCGGCGGGAGCGTAGAGCAGGCCCTGCTCCACCCGTTCGGCGATCGCATCCGCGTAGTCCTGCATGACGTCGGCGGCCGACGGCGCCGCGTCCTTGAGACGGGGGCGCGGAAAAACCCACCGCAGGTCCGGATGGACGAGCTGGGCGGCATATCGGCAGCTGTGACAGCGCCCACACGGTCCCTGTTCGGGGAGACGGGCCGCGCACAGCAGCGTTTGGGCGAGCCAGAGGGCGACCCGCTGCTTGCCCACCCCCGGCGATCCGTGCAGGAGGAGGGTCGCGGGCAGGCTCCCGCGGGCAGAAGCGTCGGCCAGACGGGCCCGCAGCGCGGCATGGCCGTACACCGGGACTATCGGCACGTCGGCAATATGCTGCCCCGGCGACCTCAACGGAACTGGCGCCGGCGCAGGATTTTTACGGAATCGACTACAAATGTTTTCGCGGGACATCCCTCCCGACACGCTGTACGCGCGCGCTGCGGCGGTGCACATTTTCCGGATGCCCGCCCCGCATTCAGCGCGACGCCGGATCCGCCCCCCGCCGCTCGTCGGGGTCGTCATGGGCAGCCGCAGCGATTCCGCTCACATGGCGCCCGCATGCGAGATGCTGGGGGATTTCGACGTCCCCTTCGAGACGCGAATCGTCTCGGCGCACCGGACGCCGGATTGGCTCTTCGACTATGCCGCTCACGCCGAATCGCGGGGGCTGCGCGTCATCATTGCCGGCGCCGGGGGAGCGGCGCATTTGCCGGGAATGCTGGCCGCCAAGACGCTGCTCCCGGTCCTTGGCGTGCCGGTTCCCACCGGGGCGCTCAACGGGCTCGACTCGCTGCTCTCCATCGTACAGATGCCGAAGGGGGTCCCCGTGGGGACGCTGGCGATCGGCGCGGCGGGTGCGGCGAACGCAGGGCTGCTGGCTGCGCGAATCATCGCGCTCGACGATCCGGCGCTCCGGCGCCGCTTGCGCGCCTGGCGCACGACCCAGCGCGACGCGGTCCTGCGCCAGAAGCTCCCCCGACGCGGATGACGGCGATCCTGCCTGGCGCGAGGATCGGGATTTTCGGGGGCGGGCAGCTCGGACGGATGACGGCGTTGGCGGCGCGGGATATGGGCTACGATGTGCGCGTGCTGGATCCCGACCCGGATCCGCCGGCGCGGGCGCTCGCGACGCAGTGCATCCAGGCGGCCTGGGATGACGCCGCCGCGGCGAGCCGCCTGGCCGAAGGATGCGACGTTGTCACTCTGGAGATCGAGCGCGTGGCTCTCGGCGCTCTCGATGCGGCGGGCGCGCGCGCGCCTGTCCGCCCGTCGAGCGCGGTCCTGGCCATCGTCCAGCGCCGGGAGCGGCAGAAACAGTGGCTGGTGGATCGCGGATTCCCGGTTGGTCCATATCGCGTGGTCGGATCTGTCGCCGAGTGCGCGGGGGCAGTTCGGGCGCTGGGCCCGAGCTACGTGAAGGCGGCGATCGGCGGATACGATGGGCGCGGGCAGGTGCTCGTGTCGGATAGTGCCGCCTGCGTCGAGGCCTGGCGCGTGCTGCGTGCGGAGCGCTGCGTGGTCGAGCAGGCCCTCGTGCTCGAGCGCGAGATCTCGATTCTCGTGGCCCGGCGTCCCGGCGGCGGCCACGCCGTCTACCCCCCCGCGCTCAACCACCATGCTGCCGGGCAGCTCGCCTGGTCCGTGATCCCGGCGCCGATTCCGCCGCCGTTGGCGGCCCAGGCCACCGAGCTCGCGGTCGCCATCGCGATCGCCCTGGGCGTCGTCGGGCTTCTCGCGGTCGAGATGTTTGCCGTAGCCGATGGAGGACTTTACGTCAATGAACTTGCGCCGCGTCCGCACAACAGCTTCCACCACACGATCGAAGCCTGTGGCACGAGTCAATTCGAGCAGCTGGTGCGTGCCATCTGCGACCTCCCGCTTGGCTCGACGGCGATCGAGCGCCCGGCGGCGATCGCGAACATCCTGGGCGACGCGTGGCGCGGCGCGACGCCCCCCAACGTCGCGGCCGCGCTCGAGGTGCCGGGGACGCGGATCCATCTGTATGGAAAGCGCGAGCCCCGTCCCGCACGGAAGATGGGCCACCTCGCCGCCGTGGCCGACTCACCGGATGCCGCGCTCGCGCGCGTCCTTGATGCGGCCGGCCGGCTGGGCGGGCGGTAGACGCGTCCCCGAGCGAGTCGCCGTTCCGGGTTAGGTTTCGCCGATGTGAAGGACCGCTTGATCGTCCGCGGCGCGCGGCAGCACAATCTCCAGAATCTCTCGCTCGAGATCCCGCGCCGATCGATCACCGTCGTGACGGGCCCGTCCGGGTCGGGCAAGTCGTCGCTCGCATTCGACACGATCTACGCCGAGGGGCAGCGCCGCTACGTCGAGTCGCTGTCCGCCTATGCGCGCCAATTCCTCGAGCGGATGGAGAAGCCCGACGTCGACGCGATCGAGGGGCTGTCGCCCGCGGTCGCGATCGAGCAGGCGAACCCCACGAAGACGGCGCGCTCGACCGTCGGGACGGCGACGGAGATCTACGACTACCTGCGCCTGCTCTGGGCGCGCATCGGACGCACGTTCTGCCCGGTGGACGGCCGCGAGCTGAAGCCGGACACCGTGCAGTCCGTCACGGACGTGGTGCTGGCCCTGCCGCCCGGCACGCGCTTCGCGGTAGCGTTCCCGCTCCGGCTCTCCGAGCGTGTCACGCACGACGAGGCGGTGGAGCATCTCCGCGCCCGCGGCTTCGTGCGCGTGAGCGTCGGCGGGGTGATTCACTCCCTCGAGGCCCTGCGGGAGGCCGGGGTGGACCTCGCGGGCGCGCCCGAATCGCTCGTCGTCATCGATCGCCTGGCCGTCGCGCCGGACATTGGACCCCGGCTGGCCGATGCGGTCGCCCTCGCGTTCGTCGAAGGTGACCAGGATGCCGTGATCCTCTTTCCGGACCCCGTCGCGGTCGGCGGTAGGGGTGTCCCGGTGTCGCGACTCAATTTCACGCAGCGGTTCGAATGTCCCAACGACGGCACGCGCGCCCCGACGCCCACCCCGCAGCTCTTCTCCTTCAATAGCCCGCGGGGGGCGTGCCCGACGTGCAACGGCTTCGGCGCGGTACTCGAATACGATGAGGCTCTCATCGTCCCCCACCCGGACCGCTCGCTGCGCGAGGGCGCCATCGATCCCTGGACAAAGCCCCGCTACGATCGACCGCGGCGGATACTTGTGGACTTCGCGCGACGCGAGAAGATCCCGGTCGATGCGCCCTGGGAGTCGCTGACGGCCGGCCAGCGCCACGCGCTCCTGTACACGAAGTCGCGTGGCTACACCGGGATTCTCCCCTTCCTCGCGCGCCTCGAGGCAAAGCGGTACAAACAGTACATCCGGGTGTTCCTCCGGCAATACCAATCGGCGAAGACGTGCCCGACCTGCGGCGGCGCGCGGCTTCAACCCGAGGCTCTGTGGGTGAGGATCGCCGGACGGACGATCGCCGAGGTGTCGGAGCTCCCCGCGGACGAGCTGCTCGGGTGGCTCGACGGCCTCTCCCTGTCGCCGTTCGAGCGCCAGGTAGCGGCACATGTGCTGGCGGAAGCGCGGAGCCGCGTCCAGTTCCTGTGTGACGTCGGTCTGGGCTATCTCTCGCTCGCGCGCGCGGCGCGCACGCTCTCGGGGGGGAGGCCCAGCGCATCGCGCTGGCCAACTCGCTGGGCTCGCGGCTGGTCGACACGCTCTATGTGCTGGACGAGCCATCGATCGGGCTGCACCCGCGAGACATGGACCGGCTCCTCCAGCTGCTCGCGCGGCTGCGCGATGCGGGGAACACGGTTCTCATGGTCGAGCACGATCTGGACGCGATCCGGCGGTCGGATTACATGGTCGAGCTGGGGCCGGGCAGCGGCACGAACGGCGGGCGGCTCGTCTTTGCGGGCCCGATCGCGCGCGCCGCGGAGAGTCCGCTCACGGGGCAATACCTGACGGGAGCGCGGGTGATCCCGCTGCCCGCGGAGCGACGGCCGCTCGAGCGGATGCGGGGCGGCGGCGGATGGATCGCGCTCGCGGGCGCGCGCGAGCACAACCTGCAGGGAATCGATGTCCGGATCCCGCTCGGCGCGCTCACGGTCGTCACGGGCGTCTCGGGATCCGGCAAGAGCACTCTGGTGCACGACGTCCTGTATCGTGCGCTCGAGACGCGGCTGCACGGAGACCATTCGGCCAAGCTGCATCTCGGGGAGAGGGTGGGCGCGTTCGCGTCACTCACGGGGGCCGAGGAGATCGCGGATGTCGTCCTCATCGACCAGGAGCCGATCGGCCGGTCGCCCCGGTCGAATCCCGTGACCTACATCCGCGCGTTCGATGAGATCCGGCGGCTGTTCGCGGCGACGCCGCTCGCCCGGGAGCGCGGATACACCGCGGGGACGTTCAGCTTCAACGTGGACGGCGGGCGGTGCGAGACGTGCGAGGGGGCAGGATACATCCAGGTCGAGATGGTGTTCATGGCCGATGTCTTCGTGCCGTGCGAGGCGTGCGGCGGCCGGCGGTTCAAGCCCGAGGTGCTCGAGGTTCGGCTGCGGGGGCTCTCGATCGCGGATGTTCTCGAGCTGACGGTCGACGACGCGATCCGGACCTTTCCCAGGGAGACGGCGCTGATCTCGGCGCTGTGGCAGCTCCAGCGGGTGGGGCTCGGGTATCTCCGCCTCGGCCAGCCCGCGACGACGCTGTCGGGCGGCGAGGCGCAGCGGATCAAGATCGCCCGGGAGCTCGCCCGCGCGTCGCGGAAAGGCGGGCGCAAGCTGTACGTCATGGATGAGCCGACCACGGGGCTGCACCTCGAGGACATCCAGAAGCTGGCGGAGGTGTTCGATCGCCTCCTGGATCAGGGTCACACGATCGTGCTGATCGAGCACAACCTCGACGTGATCAAGCTGGCCGACTGGGTCATCGATCTCGGGCCGGAGGCGGGGGCGCGGGGGGGGCGGGTCGTGGCCATGGGCCGGCCGGAGGAGGTGGCCGCGGTCGACGCCTCGCACACGGGCGAGTGGCTGCGAACGGTGCTCCCCGCGCCGCGGAGTGCCGCGCGGCTTGTCAGTGCGGCGCGGTGACCGTTAGGTTCCTCGCGCGTCGAGCGTGATCACGCCAATCCCGAGTAGCTCAGTTGGTAGAGCAGGCGGCTGTTAACCGCCGGGTCGGGGGTTCGAGTCCCTCCTCGGGAGCTCGCCACTTCTTCCTCTCGCCCGATCGCACGGCGGCCTCGCGACACGCGAGGCCGCGTCGTGCCCGGCGCGAGGACCGCGGTCCCGCCGATCCTCCGCCGTCGCCTCACGCCTCCGGCGCCGCCTTCTCCCGTCCGTACGCCTCGGCGAGCACGCGCGCGATGGCGCGATAGAACCCCGCATCGTCCGGCCGTCCCTCCCCCTCGAGACTCATCGCGGCGCGCTCGAGTGCGTACAGAATATTGCCGAGGTAGAGGCGACACGCCTCGTCGAGCGAGTGCTCGGCCATGCTACGGGTTCGGTGGGCCGCCGATTTTGGGATATTCGGCCGTGGGGAGATCGCTGCGGCCATCGTCGACCGCGATCACCTGTACGACGATCGCCGTGATGTTGTCGAGGCCTCCGTGTCCGTTCGCCTCGTGAATCAGGGCGTCCACCAGCCGGCCGGGCGACAGCTTCGAGGCGATGATCTCGTGGAGCCGGTCATCTTCCACCATCCCGGTCAACCCATCGCTCGCCACGAGGAAGAGATCGCCCGCTCGCAGCTCCCCGCTGTAGGTGTCGGCCTGAAGGTCCGGCGTCGCGCCCACGCATCGCGTGATCACGTTGCTGTAGGGATGGGCGCGCGCCTGGGCCGGCGTCAGGTACCCGGCGTCGACCTGCTCCTGCACGTACGAGTGGTCCTTGGTGAGCTGCTCGAGCTGGCCGTCGCGCCAGCGATAGATCCGGGAGTCCCCGACCTGGCCGATCAGATAATGCCCGGCGAGGAGGATGAGGACGGACACGGTCGTGCCCATTCCCTGCTTTTCGGACTCGGACAGCGTGCGGTCGAAGATCGCCCGGTTCGCGGCCCGGATGGCGCCCCGCAACCCCGCTTCGGCGGCGTCGAGCGACCCCGTGCCCCGTGCGGTGAGCTCCGCCGTGATGATCTGCACGGCCATCGCGCTGGCGACTTCCCCGGCGGCATGGCCCCCCATGCCATCGGCGACCACGAAGATCCCGCGGTGCGGCGTCGCGTCGGCGTGCACGCAGTCCTCATTGCCGGCGCGGATCATCCCAACGTCGCTGCGCGACGCGTACGTGAGCTCCACTATGGACCTCGTAACGGGTAATGGACGGCCGCACCGCCAATGCTGACCGGGAGAGGTTGCAACAACCGGACCGAGGCGTCGGTGCGACGCGACCGCGCTAAGCTAGGACCCCTCGGCATGGCTGGCAAGGAAGTCTCCGGGGGCGCCCGGCCGGGGTCACGCCGAGGCGGCGAGCTCGCCCACCTGGAGGCGGAACAGCCGTTCGTAGAGGCCCCCGCGCAGGAGTAGCTCGCGGTGGGAGCCGCGCTCGCGGATCTCCCCGTGCTGCATGACCAGGATCTCATCGGCGTGGACGATCGTGCTCAGGCGGTGCGCGATCGCGATCGTCGTGCGCCCCTGCATGAGGGCCGCGAGCCCTTCCTGGATCTCCGCCTCGAGCTCGCTGTCCACGGCGCTCGTGGCCTCGTCGAGCACGAGGAGCGCCGGATCCGCCGCGATCGCGCGCGCAAAGGACAGCAGTTGGCGCTCGCCCACGCTGATCGACGCCCCGCGCTCCGCGAGTTGATGGTGGTAGCCGCCCGGCAGCCGCCGGATGACGCGATCCGCGCCCACGCGAGCGGCCGCCGCGACGACCTCCGCGTCGGATCGCGGAGCCGAGAGGCGGATGTTCGCCGCGACATCGCCCGCGAAAAGGAAGATGTCCTGCTGCACGTAGCCGATCCGCGATCGGAGCTCCTCGAGCGGCATCGCGCGGATGTCGATACCGTCCAGCGTGATGCGCCCCCGCTGCGGGTCGTAAAAGCGCAGGAGCAGACTCACGATCGTGGTTTTTCCCGCGCCCGTGTGGCCGACGAGCGCGATCGTTTCGCCCGGCGCCGCGCGGAAACTGATCCCCTTGAGCACCCAATCGGGATCCGCGCCGGGCGGGCTGGTGCGCCCGGAGGAACCGCTGACGTGGGCCAGATCGTAGGCGAACCACACGTCCTCGAATTCGACGGTCACGCCGTTTTTCGAGGCCGCCCGCGGACGCGGCGCGGCCACCGGCATCCCGGGCAGAGCCCGGAGCGGCGCGACCCCCCCGACGCTTATCGGCTCGTCGAGGAGCTTGAAGATCCGCTCGGATGACGCCATGGCCTGCTGCAGCGTATTGTATTTGTCCGACAGGTCCTGCAGCGGCTGGAAGAAGCGCCGGACGAGCTGCAGAAAGGCGGCGACCGTTCCGACCGTGAGGGTCGCGAGGGCGATGCGGTGGGCGCCCGCCACGAGCAGGCTGGCGAGCGCCACGCTCGTGAGGACCTCGATCGTGGGCAGGTAGAGCGCATATACGGTGATCGAGCGAAGGTTGGCATCGAGATAGCTTCGATTGAGCTCGTCGAAGCGCCGCGCCTCGGCCCGCTCCCGACCGAACAGCTGCACGATGCGCATCCCGGTCAGCCGCTCCTGGAGAAAGGCGTTGATGCGCGCGAGCCGGAGCCGGATGTCGCGGTACGCCGCCCGGACCCGGGCGCGGAACACGCGCGACGTCACGTACACGAGGGGGATCACGAGGAACGCGGCGAGCGCGAGCCGCCAATCGGTGACGACCATGATGACGGCGATCGCGACGAGCGTGAACAGGTCCCCGAGGCCGGCGACGACTCCCGCGGTGAACAGCTCGTTCAGCGCCTCGACGTCGGAGGTCACGCGCGTCACCAGCCGTCCGACGGGATTGCGGTCGAAGAACGCGACGGGCAACGCCTGGAGATGCCCGAATACCTGGATCCGGAGGTCGCGCATGATGCGCTGGCCCAGGAGACTTGTGAGGATCGTTTCGCCGTATGAGCAGCCGAATTGGCCGATGAGCGCGAGAGCGAAGAGCAACGCGGCCGTCCGGACCATGGCGTAATCGTGGGCCGGCAGCGCGACGTCGATCACACGCCGCGTGAGCAGGGGGCCGACGAGCTGGATCGCCCCTTCGCCGAAGAGAAAGAGGATCGATCCGATGACGAGCGGCGCGAAGGGCCGAACGTAGGTGAGGAGCCGCCGCACGAGGCGCCCATCGTAGGCCTTGCCGAGCGCGTCGTCGTCGTGCATGGCGGACGGATCGCTCCCTCCGCTCGACTGCGTCGCCATTGGTCGAAGGCTAACCGGGATTGCGTGGCCCGTGCAATCGCGCGCATCCTCCTCTCGTGCCGTTATGGCTGAATTGGGTCGTGCTCGGCCTCGTGGCGGGCTCGCTGGCGAAATACCTGATGCCCGGCCGCGATCCCTCGGGGTGCATCGTGACGATCGTGCTCGGCATCGTCGGCGCCGTGGTCGGGGGGGTCATTGGCACGCGGCTCGGCTGGGGCGCGGTTACGGCCGCGCATTTCGATCCCCGATCGCTCGCGCTGGCCACACTGGGCGCGATCGTGGTCCTTGCGCTCGGTCGACTCGTGCGGCGCCTGTAGCGCCATTAGCGCCATTAGCGCCATTAGCGACGCTGGCGCCGGGTCGCGACGGACAGGGGGGGACTCGCTACCACCCGAGGGCGGCGCGCAGGTCCCGGGCGAGGGTCATGGGGTCGAACGGCTTGGTCAGGCAGGCCACGGCGCCGATGGCGAGCGCCCGCTCGGTCTCGCTGCGCTGCGTCTTGGCCGTCAGGAACACGATCGGCACGCGCGCGGTCGCGGGGTCGGCCTTGAGCCGCCGGCACGTCTCGTAGCCGTCGAGCCCCGGCATCATCCCGTCGAGGACGATGGCATCGAAGCGGGTCGTGGCGGCGCGGGCGAGAGCCGCCGAGCCGGATGGGACGATCTCCACCTCGAGGTCCGGATCGAGGCTGAGTGCGAGGCCAAGGATCGCCCGGATGTCCTCATCGTCATCGGCGCAGAGGACGCGCATGGCAGAATACCGGCGAGGATGGGCACGGTCGGGCCCACGGGGCGTCGTGACCCGCGCGGGATCGGACCGTCCAAGCAGTATGGAGACCGCGATTCCCGGGCGCAACGGGTGAGCATGCCGACGAGCGATGCGCCGGTGCTGCCGCCCGACGTTCTCCGCGCGCTGCAGGACCGCTATCGCGGGACGGTCGCGAGCACGCTCGACCTGCTGCGCGGGATGGCGCGCGTGCTGAGCGCCACGCCGACGGCGCCGGAGACCCTGGATGCCCTCCGGCGCGAGCTGCATCGCGTGCACGGGACCGCCGGCAGCTATGGCTACGATCTCGCGAGCCGGGTCGCGGCGACGCTGGAGGCGTGCGTCATCCGCTGGAGCGTCGATCCCCTGCTCGACCGCGACGAGCGCGCAGCGGTGGTGGACCGGTTCGTCGCCGAGCTGGAAGCGGCCTTCAAACACGACGAGCCGGCGGAGCATCCGCCGGCTCGTTGATCACTCCCACTCGATCGTGCCCTACTGACAGCTGCCCGGAACGATCTCGTCCACGAGCAGGTCGACCTCGCACGTCTTGACGAGCGCGCCCGACGCATTGAAGATCTGCAGCTGCGCGTCCTGGTTGCCCACGCCGCCCGTCGCGCTGAACGTCACGACGATGTGCCACATGTAGTCTGCGCTCCCGGACGTTGCCCCGTCGAACGTGACCGAGTCGGCGACCCAGCGCTTCCACGCGCCGGAGATGGGGTACACATCGCCGTTGCGCGGGTGCGGGAAGGTGATGTTGCTCGCGGTGTCCGCCGCCTGCCAGAGGTGCGACCGCTGGACGGTTCCCGCGGCATTGGAGAACGACGCCGTGTCGAAGACCAGCGCGTTTCCGTTCCACACCCGGATTCCCGGGTTGGTCGAGAGCAGCGTTCCCGCGCCGGTCGAATCGCCGGTCAGGGCATGGGACCGGGTGCCGTCGCGGTGCGCGTGCCAGTGCTCGTATTTCCCGTTGAGGGAATAGGCGAAGGTCACGGCAAAGGCGATCGAGTCGGTCGAGTCCGATACGAATGCATTCTCGCAGCCGGCCGCGGAGAAGAACTCCCACGTGCGCGTATAGCTCACGGTGTCGCGGTTGTCGCTGGCCGGGAACGTGAAGGAGGACGATATCGTCCCCGTCGTGCACGAGCTGCGCACCGGTGCCGAAACGGGCGCACCAAGCCGGACGAGCGGCCCGACCGCCAGATCGCCGGTCGCCGCCCCGGCGTCCGTTTCGGCCGAAGCGTATTCCGTCACGATGCCGCCGACGTCGGTCGCCGCCTCGTCGCTGACGTCCTCGGCGGCCTGCACCGATTCGCTGGAGCTCGTCGAGGGTGCCGTCGAGCTGCCGCTGCAGGCCGTGAAGAGCGCGGCCGCGGTACTGACGCCAAGCGCCGCGAACAATTTGCGATACTGCATTGGAATCCTCCCGAATAGTGTGCGGGCGAATCGCCGCCCTGATCGCGTATCTGTGAACATCCCCGACTCGAGCGCGTCCGGGCGCGGCCGGCGGATCAGCTGGGTGGGGGACGATTCGGCGGCGCGCACGTTAAGGGCGTGACGGCATTGTGACACCCGCGGCCCGCGGCGTGATGCTCGGCGGCGGCTCGATCGTGTTGTAGGGCCGCGCCTGGGCGCGTTAAGCTTCGCTCGCGTGGCTACACTTCCCGCCGCCGCTCCCTCCGCCCCCTCGATGACCGTGCCGACGCGGGCGCGCGCCCGCGCGAAAATCGTCTGCACCCTGGGCCCCGCCAGCGAGACGCCGGCCGTCATCGGCGATCTCCTGGACGCGGGGATGAACGTCGCGCGCATCAACTTCTCCCACGGCACGTACGAGCAGCACGCGGGGGTCATCGAGGTCGTACGCGCCGCGGCGGCCGAGCGCGATGTCCCGGTGGCGATACTGGGAGATCTCCAGGGCCCGCGGATCCGGATCGGCGAGCTTCCGGCGCCGCGCGCCCTCGCGGCCGGCAGCGACATCATTTTCGCTCCCGAGGGGGTCGCCCGCGACTCGGAGGTTCCGATCACGTACGCCGCGCTGGCCGACGACGTCCACGCGGGGGACCGCATCCTGGTTGACGACGGTCTGATCGAGGTCATGGTCCTCGATGCCGTCCGGCCGCGGGTGTACGGGCGCGTCGTGCACGGCGGAGACCTCAGGAGCCACAAGGGGATGAACCTGCCGGGCGTGCACGTGTCGGCGCCGAGTATCACGCCGAAGGACCGGGCGGACATTGCGTTCGCCGTGGCGCACGATCTCGATTTCCTCGCGCTCAGCTTCGTGCGCCGGGCCGCCGACATCGCGGAGCTCCGCGCCCTCATTCCCCGCTCGCTGCTCGTCGTCGCGAAGATCGAGAAGGACGCCGCGCTCCATCATATCGAGGAGATCCTCGAGAGCGCGGACAGCGTGATGGTCGCGCGCGGCGATCTCGGAGTCGAGCTCCCCTTCGAGGAAGTGCCGGTCGCGCAGAAGCGGATCATCCGCCTTGCCAACCTGGCGGGCCGCCCCGTCATCACGGCGACGCAGATGCTCGAGTCGATGGTCGAGCACGCGCGGCCGACCCGAGCCGAGGCGAGTGACGTCGCCAACGCGATCTGGGATGGCACCGACGCCGTGATGCTCTCGGCCGAGACGGCCGCGGGAGCGTTCCCCCGGCTCGCCGTGGAGGCGATGCGGCGCATCGTGACGGAGGTGGAGGCGCATCCGCTCCCCCGGGCTCCCGGGCGCGTGACGGAGGAGCGCCGGGAGCGCGGGCCGGCGGACCACCAGCCCGATGCCGCGACCACGGAGGAGGCGATCGCGGCGGCGACGGTGGCGGCGGCCCGGATGATCGCGACGCCCCTCGTGATCGTGCTGACCAAGAGCGGCTTCAGCGCGCGGATCATCGCATCGCACCGCCCCGGCGTCCCGATCTTCGCCGTGACGCACGATGCGCGCACGTACCGCCAGCTCGCGCTCGTCTGGGGCGTCATCCCGTACCTCGTGGAGTACGCCGGGACGTACGACGCGATGGTCGCCCTCGCGCGCGCGGCCGTGCTCGAGCGGGGGCTGGCGCGCCCCGGTGACCGTGTGCTCGTGACGGCGGGCGTGCCCTTCGACGTGCCGGGGACGACGAACGTGCTCCGCGTGGAGCTCATCTAATGTCGGGGTGGGACCCGAGCTGAGGCGCCGGTGAAGCTCATCTTCCTCGGAACGGGCACCAGCTTTGGGGTGCCCCAGATCGGCTGCCGGTGCGCGGTGTGCCGGTCACCCGACCCGAGGGACAAGCGGACGCGCGTCGGCGCCGTCGTCGAGACCGACCGGGGGACGCGCCTGCTCATTGACACCCCGCCCGAGCTCCGCGGGCAGCTCATCGCGAACGGCATCGATCGCATCGACGCCGTGCTGTTCACCCACGAGCACGCGGATCACACACACGGGCTCGACGACATCCGCGCGATCTCGGTCCGGCGCAACGGACCGTTGCCGATGTACGGCTCGGCCGCGGTGCTCGCGGGCCTGGCGCGGCGCTTTCCGTACATCTTCGACGAGTCGATGCGCCCGCTGCCCGGGACGTCGAAACCCGAGGGTCAGGCGCACGCCGTCCTGCCGGGCGATGTCGTCCAGATCGGCGACGCCGTCGTCCAGCCCGTCGCGCTCCCGCACGGCCCGGTGACCGTCTACGGCTATCGCATCGGTCCGCTCTCCTACGTCACGGACGCGAAGTCGATTCCCGAGGCCGCGGCGGCCGTGCTGCGCGGCGCGCGCGTCCTGGTGCTCAACGCGCTCTTTCGGACGGAGCATCCGACGCACCTGAGCATCTCGGAAGCGGTCCGTGCGGCGCAGGACCTGGGTGCCGACCGGACGTACCTCACGCATCTGACGCACGACAACTTCCACGCGGACCTCGAGGCCGAGCTGCCGCCCGGGATTACGCCGGCGTTCGATGGGCTGACGGTGCGCATAGACTGAGGCGGGGCGGAGTTACCGCGGAACGATCGGCCGCCGGACCGGTCCCGGGGTTGGGCGCCCTCGGGCCCACGAGTTAGCTTAGGGCCCACGATGGGCACGATATTGGCGCCGTATACCCAGCCCTTTGGCGCGGCCGTCGAGGTCGACGCGCGGGGCGTTCGGGTCCTTCGGCCTGCGGCCCTGGCGTCCGATTGCATGGACCGTCTCGTCCGCGACGCGGTCTTTGGCGATGAGGGCGTCCGCCGGCAGGCGCGGTGGCTGATCTGGGAGATCGGCCAGGCGGTGGGCGTGCGCCCCGCGTCGATCCATTCCTTCTACCTCGCCCGCGGGCGGGGCGAGGAGCGGGGATTCACGGTGCCCGCGATCAACGTCCGCGGGATGGCCTACGATACGGCGCGCGCGATCTTCCGCGTGGCGCGGCGACTCGACGCCGGGGCTTTCATCTGCGAGATCGCCCGATCCGAGATCGGATACACGGATCAGCGGCCGGCGGAGTACGTCGCGGTCATCCTCGCCGCGGCGATGCGCGAGGGGTTCCGCGGACCGGTGTTCATCCAGGGGGACCATTTCCAGGTCAATCCCAAGAAATACGCGGCGGACCCACGGGCCGAAGTCGACGCGGTGCTCGAGCTCGCGCGCGAGGCCGTCGCCGCCGGCTTCTACAATATCGACGTCGACACGTCGACCCTGGTCGATCTCAAGCGCGAGGGCGTTCCCGAGCAGCAGCGGCTCAACTACGAGGTCGGCGCGGACATCATGGCGGTCGTGCGGCGGATCGAGCCGGCCGGGATCACCATCTCGCTCGGGGGCGAGATCGGCGAGGTCGGGACGCAGAACAGCACCGTGGAGGAGCTGCGCGCCTATATGGACGGGCTCGGCGGCGCGCTGGCGGCGCGGCTGCCGGCAGGCGCGCCGGGGCTGTCGAAGATCAGCGTGCAGTCGGGGACGTCGCACGGCGGCGTGGTGCTGCCCGATGGCCGAATCGCCGACGTCAAGCTCGACCTCGACACGCTCGCGCGATTGTCCCAGGTCGCGCGCGAGGAGTACGGCCTGGCGGGCGCGGTACAGCACGGCGCGTCGACCCTTCCCGACGCGGCCTTTCATCATTTTCCACGCACGGAGACGGCCGAGATCCATCTCGCGACGAATTTCCAGAATATGCTGTTCGATCATGCCCCGGCCGCGTTGCGCGATGAGATGTACGCGTGGCTCCGCGTGCAGGCGAAGGACGAGCGCAAGCCGAGCGACACCGACGAGCAGTTCTTTTACAAGACGCGCAAGAAGGCGCTCGGGCCGTTCAAGCGCGCGCTGTGGGACATGGAAGCCCGGGCGAAGCACGCGCTGGCCCAGGCCTACGACGACAAGTTCGCCTTTCTGTTCTCCCAGCTCGCGGTCGCGGGGACGGCGCCGGCCGTGGCTCGGCACGTGACCGCGCCGGTCCTCCACCGACCCGCGATCGTCGGCTCCGCGACCCCCGGCGTGATCGCGCCCGACGACACGGACCTCAGCGATTGACGGGTCGCTGCCCTCCGTGACGGGGACCGGCACGGCGCGACGGACCGCGCCGCCGACATCGGGCGACGCGCCCTCCGGTCAAGCGCCCTCGGGTAATGCGCCCTCCGGTGACGCGCGGTCCGCGCACGACCTCCGCGACGCGTTGCACGGGGTGGCGGTCAGCCTGGAGGCGCTGCGCGTCCATCTGGAGGCCCACGCGGGGGACCGCACGGCGCGGCGTCTCCTCGACGCGGCCACGCGGCAGTGCGACGCGGCGGTCCGATGCGGCCTGCAGCTCGCAAACGGAGAGCGACCCGCGGCGGGAGCGGCGACCGCGCAGCCGGCCACGCCCGCGCGCGCCGCGCCGCCCCCGAAGCCGGCGGCGCGTGCCTCGCTCGGGCAGATCCTCATCGCGGACGATGAGCCGGCGATCACCGAAGGGCTGCAGGTGATCCTGACCGAGATGGGATACGCGGTTGCCGTCGTGGCCGATGGCGAGGCCGCGCTCGCGCAGCTCGAGGCGGAGCCATTCGGGTTGGTCCTCGCCGATCTCAAGATGCCCAAGGTCGACGGCCTCGCGCTGCTCAAGGCGCTCCAGCATCGGGCGATCCCCGCCGAATGCATCATCGTGACCGGCCAGGCCAGCGTCGGCTCGGCGGTCGAGGCGATGCAGACCGGGGCATACGACTACATCGAGAAGCCGCTCACGGCCGCGAAATTGCATCGTCTCAAGGCGCTGGTCCCGAAGGCGCTCGAGGCCTTCGCGGTCAAGCAGCGGAATCGCGAGCTCACGTCGCGGATCGCGGAGCTCACGCATTACGCGGAGCTGATCGGGTCATCGGATGTGATGCGGGAGGTGTACGCGGTGATCGACGCAGTGGCGCCCTCGACGGCGAGCGTGCTGGTGCTGGGGGAGTCGGGGACGGGGAAGGAGCTCGTCGCCCGGGCGCTGCATCAGAAGAGCGAGCGCGCGAACGGGCCGTTCTTCGCCCTCAACTGCGCCGCGCTGCCGAAGGAGATCCTCGAGAACGAATTGTTCGGCCACGAGAGGGGCGCTTTCACGGGGTCGACGAACGAGAAGCCCGGGGCGTTCGAGATGGCGAGCGGGGGGACGCTCTTCCTCGATGAGATCGCGGAGATGCCCACCGACATCCAGGTGAAGCTGCTCCGATCGCTCGAGACGCGGACCGTCCGCCGGCTGGGCGGGAAGAAGGAGATTGCGGTCGACATCCGGGTCGTGTCGGCCACGAACAGGGATCTGCAGCCCGCGCTCGCCACCGGAGAGCTGCGGGAGGACCTGTATTACCGGTTGGCGGTCGTCGAGATCGAGCTGCCGCCGCTCCGCGAGCGGACGGGCGACATCCCGCTCCTGGCCAACGCGTTTCTGGCGCGATTCGCGGAGCAGAACGGCAAGACGATTACCGGGTTCGACGCGGATGCGAAGGAATGGATCATGACGTATTCGTGGCCGGGCAACGTGCGCGACCTGAAGAACGCAGTGGAGCGCGCTGTGGTCATGGCGCGCGGTCCGGTCATCACGCGCGAGCAGCTCCTGCCGCGCCATCTGCGCCAGCAGACGCCGCCGCGCTCGCGACCCGCCGTGCCGGGCCGGGACCGGCCGGGACGGACGCCGGCTCCGGCGGCCCGAAAATCCACTCACAAGGGGAAGGGGAGGTAGCGACCATGCGACAGGACACACGCGAGGTGCCATACGTGGTGGTGAAGGATCACGGCGCCACGATCGGCGCGTTTCTGGTTGGAGCGGCGATCGGGGCGGGGGCAGCCCTGCTGCTCACTCCCAAGAACGGACCGCAGACGCGGGCGGCGCTGCGCCGGGCCGCGCGATCGGCGCGCCGCGTCGCGCGCGAGACGGCGGAGAACGTCGCCGAGCAGGTCGCGGACACGTTCGCCGAGGCGCGGGACCAGGTGGAGCGGCGCATCAAGACCTCGCGCGGCCACGCCTGATCGTCCGCGGCCGTGGCGTTGCGGGGCTGGTGGCGCGACTCCGCCCTCCGCGACTACGCCGCGCGGGCGTGGGGTAACCGCGCGAGGGAGGATCTGTTCTTTCTCGCCAGCGGGATCGCGTTCAACATCCTCCTCGCGGCGATTCCGTTCTGCCTGGTCTTGGTGAGCGGGCTCGGATACGCGCTCAACCTGTCGGCGGCCGCGTCCATGGCGCGCATGTCGACGCTCATCGATCGGCTGCTCCCGCCGGAGTCGACGCGGGGATCGGCCGCGCCGATCCTGCACATGCTCCTCACCGACATCACGCGCGCGAGCGCGAAGGTCGGCATCTATAGCGCCATCTGCTTCGTCTGGTTCACGACGCGGCTCTTCGCCTCGCTCCGCGGGGTGCTCGCCAACGTCTTCGACTCCGAGGCGGAACGCGGGCTCGTCGAAGCGAAGCTGTTCGACGTGCAGGTCACGGTGTTGGCCACGCTGCTCGTCGTCGCCTACACGTTGCTCAGCGCGTACCTGGCGATCGCGACGACCCGCGGGGTCCAGCTCCTGGCCGAGGTCGGCGTGCAGCGCGCCGCGATGGGGAAGCTGGCGTACACCGTCGGGCAGTTCGTGGCGTTCGCGGTCGTCCTCGCGCTCCTGTTCGCGCTCTACAAGTATCTCCCGAAGCGGCGCATCCCGGCCCGCGTGGCGCTCGTCGCGGCGACGGTCGGCGCGGTCGCCTTCGAGATCGTGAAGGCCCTTTTCGGACTCTACCTCCGGCATTTCAATCCGGCGTCGCTGTATACCGCGACGCTCGCGGCGATCGTGATCGTCCTCGTGTGGGTGTATTGCCTCGCGGCGATATTCGTGATCGGCGCCGAGGTGGGGCAGACCTACGCCCTGCGCCGCGCCGGCGGCCGTCGACACCCCGCGCTCGCCTAGCGGCCCCTCACTCGAGCAGCTCGAGGTCGAGCGCGTCGATCGCGGCGCCCAGCACGGCGTCCTTCTTCCGCAGCGTCGCGACCTGCTCCGCCTTGGCGGACGCGGCGGTGAGGCGGCGCGGCGGGGCCGGCGCGATGGCATTGGGGGGCTCGAGCCGTACACGGTCGACGCCCGTCAGGTTCTCCCGCAGCGCGGCGATGAGATCCGCCCGGCCCGCCTCGATCGCGCGTTCGTGGATGTATGCCTGGGCGGGGTCGGTGAAGCGGAGCACGACCTCGCCCGGGTCCGCGCCCAGCAGGGGCTCGACGTGCTCGAGCGCGACGGCGAGGAGTCGCTTGCCCTGTCCGGCGCGCAGATACTCGATAACCGCGCCCCACCGGTCGGCGAGCGTGGTCGCGTCGAGGTCGGCCCGCGCGCCCGCCGGGGGCGCAGAGGTCGCTGGCGGCCCGGACGTGCCGCCCGGCCGCGACGGCGGGCGCTCGGTCCGCGTACCGTCAGCCGCGCCGCCGCTGGCCGCGGCGCCTCGGGCCGTGGCGCCTCCGGCCGTGGCGCCTCCGGCCGTGGCGCCTCTGGGCGCCGGCACCTCCGGGGCACCGGAGCCCAGGGTCTGCAGCACGGCCTCGAGCGTCACGGTCCGATCCAGCAGCGCGCAGCGCACGAGCAGTGTCTCGAGCAGCAGCTGCTGCTGGGAGCTTCGCCGGAGGTGCGGTTCCAGCTCGGTGATCGCGGACAGCATGCGCAACAGGTCGCCCGGCGCGAGGGCATCGCGACGCTCGGCCAGGGCCGATCGCGCGTGGGCCGAGAGGTCCGCAGCCTCGCTACCGAGCGCGACCGCGAGTTGGGCGCGAAGCATATCGCCCAGCCCGCTGAGGAAGACGCCGAAGTCGATTCCCGCATCCGCGAGCCGCGCGACCGTGGGGAACACGTCGCCAGCCCGGTGGCCGGCGATGAGGTCCAGGATTGCGAGATACTCGTCTTCCGGCACGAGCCCCAGCGTCTCGCGCACGCGCTCGGGGGTGACCGCGGCGCGGTCGTCGAGCGCGAGGACCTGATCGGTCAGGCTCAGCGCGTCGCGCATCGAGCCGTCGGCGGCGCGCGCCAGCATCGCCAGCGCCTCCGGGTCGGCCGAGATGCCTTCGGCGGCCAGCACCTCGGCCAGGCGCGCGCGGATCTCGGCGGGGGTGATCCGTTTGAGATCGAACCGCTGCAGCCGGCTCAGCACGGGAGCCGCGGCCTGGGCGATCTTTTGCGGCTCCGTGGTCGCGAAGACGAAGACGACTCGCGGGGGCGGCTCCTCGAGCACCTTCAGCAACGTATTCCACGCCTCGCGTGTGAGCATATGCGCTTCGTCGACGATATACACCTTGTAGCGGTCGTCGCCCGAGGGCGCATACATCGCCCGCTCCCGCAGCTCGCGGGCATCATCGACGCCGCGATTGGAGGCCGCGTCGATCTCGACGACGTCGAGACTCGTCCCCCCGGCCCAGGTCCGGCGGCAGGAGTCGCACTCACCGCACGGCTCGCCGTCGGTCTGCTCGGCGCGGCGCTCGCAGTTGAGGGCCATCGCCAGGATGCGGGCCAACGTCGTCTTCCCCGTCCCGCGCGGTCCGCACAACAGGTACCCATGGGCAATGCGCCCGTGCGCGATCGCGCCCTTCAGCGTGTTCGAGACATGCGTCTGGACGGCGACGGCGGAAAACCGCTTCGGCCGGTATTTCCGAGCCAGAGCGAGGGCCACGCTGGAGAGAGGAGAAAGGAGAGAGCAGAGAAGAGAGCGACGACCCGGGATGCTCCAGGCCCACGGAGCGACACAAGACACCACATGCCGCTGCTACCTGCGGGGTCCTGACGGGGTTAGCGGGCTCGCGCCCCCCGGGACCTGGAGCGGGAGAAAAGTTACCGCGCGGCGCGGGCGGGTTCAACGTGCGCCCGCGGGGGCCCTCGCCGGCTCCGCGCCGGGTTATTATTGGGGGTATGGCCGATCTCATGGAGATCCTCAAGCAGGCGCAGATGATGCAGGGCCGCCTGCAGGAAGTGCAGGAGCAGCTCGCGCAGCAGACCGTGACGGGGAGCGCGGGCGGCGGGATGGTGACCGTCGAGGCCGATGGCAAGGGCCAGATCCGGCGCTTGCGCATCGACCCGAGCATCGTCACTCCGGCGGATGTCGAGATGCTGGAGGACCTGGTCGTGGTCGCCGTGGCCGAAGCGCAGAAGAACGCGGCCGCTCTCGCGCAGGGCGAGATGGGGAAGTTGACGGGGAAGTTCAACCTGCCCTTCAAGCTTCCGTTCTAGTTGCTCCTCCCGGCGACGCTCTCGCGACGGGGTGATGTGTCGGCGATCGACGAGCTGGCCGCCGAGCTCGCGAAGCTCCCGGGCATCGGGCGGAAGACCGCGCTCCGGCTGACGTATCACCTGCTGAAGCGGCCCGCGGATCAGAACCAGCGCCTCGCCGCGTCGCTCGAGAGCCTCTCCGCGCGCGTGCACGCGTGCGCCGAGTGCTTCAATCTCACCGAGGACACCGTCTGCCCGATCTGCCGCGATGCCGCGCTCGGGCGGCGGGACGCGACCGTGCTCTGCGTCGTCGAGGAGGCATCCGACATCGGGGCGATCGAGCGCACGGGCGAGTACCGGGGGGTCTACCACGTGCTCGGCGGACGGCTGTCCCCACTCGACGGCATCGGACCGGACGATCTCACGATGGGGGCGCTTCTGGCGCGGGTGACCCACGCCGCAGCGGCGGAGGACCGAGACGGGGGCACGCTCGCGGAGGTGATCCTGGCGACGAATCCGAGCCTGGAAGGCGAGGCGACCGCGCTCTACGTCCAGCGCCAGCTCGCGGGAACGGGCGTAGCGGTCTCGCGGATCGCGCGCGGGCTCCCCGTCGGTGGTGACCTCGAGTATGCCGACGGCGTCACTATCGCGCAGGCGCTCTCGGCCCGTCGGGCGATGCCGTGATCGATCCGGCACACCGCGCGCACGGGGCGGCGGCGCGCCGCATTCGAATGCTTCGGCCAGGCAGGTGACATGTCCGTTGGTGCGGCGATCTGGGCTTTCACGGAAGACGACTACGGCGCGATCACGCAGACGCTACAGCGCTTCCTGTACGAGAGCCACGCGCGGTGCGCGCTGCTTGTGGATCGCGCGGGGCAGCTGGTGGCGACCGTCGGCGAGCAGCCGTCGTTCGATCCGACCGCCTTCGCGACGCTCACCGCGGCGGACTTCAGCGCCAACGATCAGCTCGCCCGTTTGATCGGTGAGACCGATTTCAATACGCTCTTCCATCAGGGCGAGCGGGAGTCGATGTACCTCGCCGATATCGGCCGTCGCGTCATCCTCGTCGTGCTGTTCGATGGCCGGACCACGCTCGGCCTCGTCCGGATCAAGACCAAGGGCGCGGTGGATGAGCTCACGCGCGTCTTCGAGCACGCGTTCGGACGTGGCGCGCAGTCCCCGACCGCGGCTCCGAGCGTCCTCGACGGTGCCGAGGATGAGATCGACCGGCTCTTCCAGTAAGGGAGATCGTCCGCCGTGTCGATGATCAACTACGCCTCGCGCGAGATCAACTGCAAGATCGTCTATTACGGGCCGGGGCTGGGCGGCAAAACCACCAATCTCGAGCACATCTTCTCCAAGTTGCAACCGGACACGCGCGGCAAGCTCATCTCGCTTGCGACGGAGACCGAGCGCACGCTGTTCTTCGATTTCCTCCCCGTCGATCTGGGCACGATCCGCGGCTTCAAGGCGCGCTTCCACCTCTACACCGTCCCCGGGCAGGTGTACTACAACGCCAGCCGGAAGCTGATCCTGAAGGGGGTCGACGGCATCGTGTTCGTCGCCGACTCGCAGCTCGAGCGGCTGGAGGCGAACCAGGAGGCGATGCAGAACCTGTACGACAACATGGGCGAGTACGGCTACGACATCCGCGCCCTCCCCTTCGTCATACAATACAACAAGCGCGATCTTCCGAACGCGGCGGCCATCGCCGGCCTGCAGGCCGCCCTCAATCCCGGCTGGGAGGTCGAGGATTCCGCGCGCCAGCGGCTGGTGCCGAACGCCCTGCACGCCGGCGAATATCTCGTCGAGCAACTGCCGACCGGGGAATGGATCGAGCGCGCGCCGTATTTCGAGGCGGTCGCCGTCAGCGGGGAAGGGGTCTTCGACACGCTCAAGGCGGTCGGCAAGCTCGTTCTCAAGTCGTTCGCCTGACGCGACCGGGCCGGGCGGCTCGCGGGCGCGCTAGCTTGCGCTCGTCATGCCCGCGCAGCCGGTAAATTGCCTGTGATGCCCGACCGCCGCACCGTGAATCTCCCGAACGCAATCACCGTCGGCCGCATCGCGGCCGCCCCGCTCCTCGCGCTGCTCGCGCTGGCCGGCGCGTGGCAGCTCCGCGCCCTCGGGTTCGTGATCTTCGTCGCGGCCGCCCTGACGGACTACGTCGACGGGATGCTCGCGCGCTCGCGGAATCTCGTGACCGACGTCGGGCGACTCCTCGATCCGCTCGCGGACAAACTGCTGCTCATCGGGACCTTCGTTCCAATGCTGGTGCGCTTTCCGGCCCTTCCGTTCGTGACCCCGCTGGGCCCGGTCGGCCTGCCGGCCTGGGTGTTTGTCGTCGTGATCGGGCGCGAGCTCTTCATGACCGTGTTTCGTCAGGCTGCCGCGCGCCGCGGGGTCGTGATCGGGGCGATCGGCGCGGCGAAATGGAAGACCGGCCTGCAGTGGACGTGGGTGGGCACGGCGTTCTTCTGGTTCGCGGCCGCCGCTGCCGCCTCCGAATATGGCTGGGGCGGAATGGTGTTGTGGCACGATGCGGAGCTGTTCATCGGGACGGTCGGACTGGTGACGATGACGGGTGCCGTGGCACTGACGCTGTATTCGCTCGGCTTATATTTGCGCCGGTATGGAGGCGTTCTCGCGCGTCGAGCTGATCACCATCGGGGATGAGCTCCTCCTCGGATTCACGATAGACACCAACGCGGCCTTTCTGGCCCGCGAGCTGGCTCCGATCGGCGTGGAGATCGTCCGGCGCACGACCGTCGGAGATGCGGTGGGGGCGATCGTCGCGGCGGTGCGCGAGGCCCTCGACCGAACGGGTGCCGTGATCACGACCGGCGGGCTGGGCCCGACCAGCGACGACCTGACGAAGCCGGCGATCGCCACACTTTTCGGGCGCACGTTGCGTCTCGACGAGGAGACGTACGCGCGATTGGCGGCGCGGTGGCGCGCGCGCGGCCTCCCCGAGCCGATCCCCGCGCCGAATCGACAGCAAGCGATGGTGCCGGAGGGTGCCCGGCTCCTCACCAACAATCACGGATCCGCGCCGGGCGTCTGGCTCGAGGACGACCGCGGGCGGTGGGTCGCGCTGCTTCCCGGGATTCCGCGCGAGATGCGCGCCATGACCACGGACGGCCTGGTGCCGGTGCTGCGCGCGCGGTGGACCGCCCGGAGCGGCCCGGCCGTGCTTCCCGTGGTGCGGTCGCGCGCACTGCGGACGACCGGGATTGCGGAGGCGACGCTGGCGGAGCTGCTCGGCGATCTGGCGGCTGGCGTGGACGGGATCCCGCTGGCCTACCTCCCGAGCCCCGATGGCGTGGATCTCCGCCTCACCGTGCGGGGCGTCCCCGCGCCGGAAGCGGATCGCCGGCTCGAGGCCGGGATCGCGCGCCTGCGCGGGGCCGCAGGGCGCTGGGTGTACGGGGAGGACGGGGTCGATCTCGCGGCCGTGGTGATCGAGCAATGCCGCGCGCGCGGGCTGCATCTCGCCGTCGGGGAGAGCTGCACGGGAGGGATGCTGGGGAGCCGGCTGACGGCGATCCCGGGGTCGAGCGCTGTCTTCGTGGGCGGGGTCATCGCCTACGCGGACGCCGTCAAGACGAAGCAGCTCGACGTGCGCGCGGCCGACATCGTGGCGTTGGGCGCCGTGAGCGAGTCGGTCGCGCTGCAGATGGCCGAGGGCGCGTGCCGGCGGACGGGAGCCGAGATCGGAGTGGGGATCACGGGAATCGCGGGCCCGGGCGGCGGAACGCCGGAGAAGCCGGTGGGGACGGTGTGGATTGCGGCAGCTGGTGCGGGTGCGCCGGCGGCGCACAGGACGGTCTTCCTGGGGGACCGCGCGGAGATCCGATACCGGGCGACGCAGAGCGCGCTGGACATGGTGCGGCGGCGGCTCCAACCGTAGTGTCGCGAGTGTCGCGTGAAACGCCCCGCCGCGGGCACGCGTACCGTCGGCGCGGGAGACCGGGTAGCCCTGCGCGGCCGGGATCGCCCGTCGCCTCACACGGATTCATCGGGCATGGCTACAAGTGACGTGACCCCCGCGAACCGTGTGGCCCAGGGCCCGACGGCGGCCCTCGATGCGGCGCCCGGCAGGGTGGGTCTCCGCGTTCGCAACGTCGAGCGCGCGCTCGGCTTCTATGTCGGAACCCTTGGACTCGCCGTCGCCTCCGACGCCGGGCAAACGGTGACGCTTCGCGCCGGGGGCACCGACGGGGCGGGCCATGAGCTGATCGTGCTCCGCGAGGACCGGCAGCTGAGGGCGCGTCCGCATCGTCCCGTCACGACGGGGCTCTATCACGTCGCCTTGCTGCTGCCCACCCGCGGGGACCTCGCGCGCAGCCTGATGCATCTCGCCGGCGCACCGTATCCGCTCGCGGGGATGGCCGATCACTCGGTCAGCGAATCGCTGTACCTCGCGGACCCCGACGGCAACGGCCTCGAGATCTACGCCGACCGACCCCGCGAGAGGTGGATCATGCGGAGTGGCCGCCCGGTCGTCACGACCGACCCGCTCGAACGTCGACGACCTGCTGGCGACGGCAGGCGCGCCCGCCCCGTGGGGTGGCCTATCCTCGGCGACGGTCGTTGGCCACGTCCATTTCACGGTAGCCGACCTCGCCGCGGCGGACCGCTTCTATGGCGCGACCCTCGGTCTCGACAAGACGATCGCCCTGCCGAGCCTCGTGGGCTACGCCGCGGGCGGCTACCACCATCATGTGAATGCGAACATCTGGGCGGGTCGCGGTGCCCCGGCCGACGATCCGGCGGTCGCCGGGCTCGATTGGTGGGAGCTTGTCGTGGCCGATGCCGCAGCGCGCGACGCGATCCGGACCCGTGCGGCCGCCGACGGCACGCGCACGGCCCTGGACGGCGACGCGCTCCCGCTCGCGGACGCCGACGGCACGCGTGCGCTCGTCCGACCGCGGACGGCGGACCCATCCGCGTCGAGCCGGTCCTGACATCGGGAAACGGTATATTTCTCCCACAATGGATACGGACCGCAGCAATCTCCCCGCCGCGCCCGAGACCGCCGACACCGCGCCGGATCAGGGACCAACGGTCATTTCGGGGGCCGAGGCGCAGCTCGACGAGCAGCGCGACAAGTATCTTCGCCTCGCGGCCGAGTTCGACAACTTCCGCAAGCGCACGCTGCGCGAGCGGCAGGACGCCGGCGCCCGGGCGCAGTCGGAGCTCGTGAAGCTCTTCATCGACGCGCTCGATGATCTTGCGCGCTTCGCGCACGTCGACCCCGCGGCGGTCGATACGGCGACCGTGGTGCACGGGGTCGAGCTCGTCGAGCGCAAGCTTCTCAAGGCGCTCACCGCGATCGGGCTCCAGGTCGTCGATCCCGTGAATCAGACGTTCGATCCCGCGCTCCATGAGGCCGTGAGCACGACGCCAGCCCTCTCGCCGGAGGACGATCACGTCGTCGCCCAGGTCTATCAGCCGGGCTACGTATTCAATGGCCAACTGCTGCGGCCGGCGCGGGTCGTGGTGAAGCAGTGGAACGCGTAAAGGACTCTTACTCACTCCAGCCCGCAGCGTCGTCGACCTGCGCCGCGATTCGTAGAGCAGGACGCGGAAGCAGCACCCAAAGCCAATCTCGCGGAGGCCGTGCCATGCGCTCCAACACGATACTCGCACTCGCGCTGTTCCTCGTTCCGGCAATGGCCGCGCCCCTGCGCGCTCAAGGCACGAGCGACGAGCACGACGAGGTCCTCAAGGCCATCGCGACCTTCCAGAGCAAGGATCCCGGGCTAAGGAAATTCTTTGACAGCTCGGCGGGATATGCCGTCTTCCCCAAGGTGGGGGAGGGCGCGGTTGGGGTCGGCGCGGCGCATGGCACGGGAGAGCTCATCGTGGGCGGCAAGGCGATCGGGAAAATCTCGATGACGCAGGTGTCGGTCGGCTTGCAACTGGGTGGGCAGTCCTACTCGGAGATCATCTTCTTCGAAAAGCAGAGCACGCTGGACGGATTCGAGCACGGCAACTTCGCCTTCGCCGCCCAGGCGACCGCGGTCGCGCTGGCATCGGGGGCGTCCGCGAACGCCGCCTATCGAGACGGCGTCGCCGTCTTCACCGCGACGAGGGGAGGACTCATGTACCAGGCGAGCATCGGCGGCCAGAAATTCTCCTTCAAGGCCTACTGATCGTGGCCATTGCAAGCCCACATCCATGACACAGCAGACATTACTTGACGTGAAGAGAGCGCAGTAAATGCTGCTCTCCCACCCGCAGGTTACGCCGTAACGCCGTGGAACGCGTAAAGGACTTCTACTCGGTCCTCGGGGTCTCGGCATCGGCATCGGCGGACGAGATCAAGAAGCAATACCGCAAGCTCGCGAAGAAATACCACCCGGACGCGAACGCGAGCGACGCCAAGGCGGCCGACCGTTTCAAGGAGATCTCCGAGGCCTACACCGTCCTGGGCGACGTGGAAAAGCGAAAGCAGTACGACGAGATGCGGCGCCTCGGGGCATTCAGTGGCTATCCGGGCGCGGGCGCCGCGGGCGGTCGCGCCCGAGGTCGCGCGGGCGCCACCGGCGCCGCGCCGCGGGGAGGAGCGGGCTTCGGCTTCGGCGCCGATGGCGGCAACGTTCGGTTCGAGAACTTCGACGTCGGCGGCCTGGGCGGGCTCGGCGACCTGTTCAGCTCGATGTTCGGGAACGGCGCCCGGGGAGCCGGCGGAGCGCGATCGCGAGAGCCGGAGCGTGGCGAGACGGTCGAGACGACGCTCGAGGTCCCATTTCGCACCGCGGCCCTGGGCGGCAAGGTCCCCGTCGAGCTCGAGGTCAACGAGCCGTGCCCCACGTGCCATGGAAGCGGCGGCGCCCCGGGTGCGTCGTTCAGTACGTGCCCGGAATGCGGCGGTCGCGGAATCGTATCGCTCGGTCAGGGCGGCTTCGCCGTCAATCGCCCGTGCCCGGTCTGCCTGGGCCGCGGGCAGGTCCCGTCGGACCAATGCCCCACCTGTCACGGCGTCGGCGAGGTCCGGAATCGCCGGAAGGTGCTGATAACGGTGCCCGCCGGGTCCGATACCGGCAGCCGCGTCCGGCTGCGCGGCCAGGGCGGGAAGGGCAGTGGCAATGCGCCGCCCGGCGATCTCGTGATCACGCTACAAGTGGCGAGCGACCGGTTCTTCCGGCGCGAGGGGTTGGATGTCATCGCAACCGTGCCGCTCAACATCGCCCAGGCGACACTGGGGTCGAAGATCAGCGTCCGGACGCTCGACGGAAAAAAGGTGGCGCTCAGGATTCCCCCTGGCACGCCATCGGGAAAGCGCTTTCGTGTGCGCGGGCTCGGGATCGAGAAGGACGAGCACCGGGGGGATCTGATCGTCGAGGTGACGATCGACGTGCCGACGTCGCTCACCGAGGAGCAGGAGCGCATGATGCGCGAGTTCGCCACCGCGGGCGGGTTGAAATATTGATGTACGGTCCGGTCGCGACCGGCCCCTACGCCGCCAACACGGGCAGCGGCGTGCGCGACGCCGGCGCCGCCTCGATCACCCCGCCACCGAGCACCCGATCGCCGTCGTAGAGCACGAGCGATTGCCCCGGCGCGATCGCCGCGACCGGCTCATGCAGTGAGAGCGCGATCTCCTCGGCCGTCACGCGCACCACGTCGGCCGGCACACCGCGCGCGCGATGCCTGAGTTGGACGGCGACGCGCCCCCCCACGCCCGGCGGCGCGTCCACCAGCCAATTGATGCCACGGGCGACGACGGCGTGACCGAGGAGCGCGCGGCGCGGACCGATCACGACGGCCCGGTCCGCCGGACGAATCGCCACGACGTAAAGCGGCTCGTGCGCGCCGCCCGGGAGCCCTCGCCGCTGGCCGACCGTGTACCGCGCGAAGCCGTCGTGCGTGCCCACGACGCGGCCGTCGACGGTAATGAACGGGCCGGGCAGGAGGGCGGGGACGTGCGTGCCCAACCGCCGCGCGACGACCGCGACGTGATCGCCGTCCGGCACGAAGCAGATGTCCTGGCTCTCGACCTTGTCCGCCACGGCGAGGCCGAGCGCACGGGCCCGCGCGCGCGTCTCCGCCTTCGTCAGCTCCCCGATGGGCAGCAGCAGTCGATCGACCACCGCGCGCTGGATCCCCCACAGGAAGTAGCTCTGATCCTTCGTCGCATCGCGGCCGCGCAGGAGAGCTCCGGCCGCGGCGCGCGCGTAGTGGCCCGTCGCGACGTAGGGCGCGTCGATCGCGTCCGCGCGGCGCACGAGGTCGCGGAACTTCGTGAAGGTATTGCACCGCACGCACGGGATCGGGGTGCGCCCGCGCGCGTACTCCGACACGAAGTCGTCGATCACATCGTGACCGAAGGTGGGCTCGAGGTTCAGCACGTAGTGCGCGACGCCGAGCTGCGCGCAGACGCGAGCCGCATCGGCCATCGAATCGAGGGAGCAGCAGGGACGGTCCGGGACGGCGTCACCGTGACAGAACAGCTTCATCGTCACGCCGACGACGTCGTAGCCCCGGGCCACGAGAACCGCCGCCGCGACCGACGAGTCGACCCCGCCGGACATCGCCACGAGCACCCGCGCTGCCATCGGAGGTCCCGCTAGCCCGGCACGCCCGCGAGGCCGCGAGCCTTCGCGACGAGCGCGGGAATGATGCACGCGGCCTGGTCGATGGCGTCGTCCGTGGTCAACGAGCCGAGGCTGAAGCGGACGGCGCAGGCCGCGAGGTCCGGCGCCACGCCGATCGCGCTCAAGACGTGCGACGGCGTGGCGCTGCCGCTCTGGCACGCGGACCCCGCCGACGCGGCGATGCCGGCCAGATCGAGCGCCATGAGCATCGAGTCGCTGTCGGTGTCGGGGAACGAGACGTTGACGATGTGGGGCGCCCGCGGCCCGGACCGTGCGTGGATCACGGCGCCCGGGACCTCGCGCAGGAGCGCCGCCTCGAGCCCGTCGCGGAGCCGCTCGAGCCGCGCGACCTCGGCTGTGCGCTCTGCGTCGACCAGCTCCGCCGCGCGTGCGAGGCCGACGCAGTAGGCGACGTTCTCGGTCCCCGAGCGCCGGCCGCGCTCCTGACTCCCCCCATGCAGGAGGGGCTCCAGCTGCGTGCCGCGGCGGATGTAGATGGCGCCGATCCCCTTGGGCGCGCCGATCTTGTGGCCCGAGATCGTCAGCAGGTCGAACGCCTGGGCCGCCGCATCGATCTTCACTTTGCCGAACGCCTGGATCGCGTCGGTGTGGAAGACCACGCCGCGATCCCGCGCGAGCGCTCCCAGCTGCGGCACCGGCTCGACCGTGCCGATTTCGTTGTTCACCCACATGACCGAGCAGACCGCCACGTCGGGTCGCACGAGCGCGTCGAAGGAGGCGGGCTCGACGACGCCACTGGGATCGACCGCGAGGATGCGCTCGACGGCGCCCTCGCGCGTCGCCTGATGCACCGCGCCGAGGATGGCCTTGTGCTCGATCGGCGTGGTCACGACGGCCGAGCGCGAGCTTCCGCGCGCGGCGCGCCACGGCCCCAGGATGGCCAGGTTGTCCCCTTCCGTGCCGCACGAGACGAAGGACACCTCGTCCGGCTGCGCGCCGAGACAGCGCGCGACCCGCTCGCGGGCGTCGGCCACCGCCGCGCGGGCTTCGCGCCCCCACCGATGCACGCTCGACGGGTTCCCGAAACGCGGCCCGAAGAAGGGCAGCATCGCCTCGAGTACATCGGGATGCACCGGCGTGGTCGCCGCGTGATCGAGATAGATGGCGGGGCTCATGTCCGTGCGAAAAAAATATAGCGGACGGCGGGGCGATCAGAACGTCGAGACGTTGAGCCGGGTCACGTCGTCGACGCGCATCGTTTCCGCCGTGAAGAACGGCTCGCCGTACCGGGTGCGGATGAGCGAGCCGTAATGCGCGGCCTGGTGGCGCACGACGTCGAGCAGCGGCTCGCCCGTGGGATACACCTCTCCGGCCTGCGTGGCCGCGGCGAACTGCGACGCGTAGCAGCGGACGGCCTCGAGCTTCTGCTCGAAGACGTCCGAGATGTCGACCACGAACGTCGGCTTCGTCCAGTCTTCGCGGTACGTCACGCAGTGGAGCACCTTGAACGGGCGGTGCGCGGGGACGGTCGGCGCGATCCGGGCGAGGCCGGCGACGAAGCAGGCATCGCGGACGAGCGCCGCGGTTTCGCGGTGGTCCGGATGCCGCCCGTCCGGCGCGGGCGCGATCACGATCCGGGGAGCGAAGCGGCGGATCACCTTCGCGACCTCGGCCCGGGCCTCCGGCGTGTTGACGATCTCCGCATCGGGAAGGCCGAGATTCTCCCGGGCCGCGACGCCCAGGATCTTCGCGGCGCGCGCGGCCTCTTCGGCCCGGATGGCCGCGGAGCCGCGCGTCCCCGCCTCGCCGGCGGTCAGGTCGAGGATGGCCGTCCGGCGCCCGAACGCCGCGGCGCGCAGGAGCGTTCCTCCGCAGGTGAGCTCAACGTCATCGCGGTGCGCGGCCACGGCGAGCACGTCGACGCTCATGGGTACCTCAATGGTGCCTCATTCGTACCGCAGGGCGGCGACCGGGTCGAGGCGGGCCGCGCGGATCGCCGGAAGCAGTCCGAACAGGATTCCCGTGACCGCGCTGACGAGGAGCGCCGCGAGGATGGCCAGGGGCGGGATGGCGGCGGCGACGGGCGTCAGCGCGCGGACGGCCCAGGTGGCGAGCCCACCGGCCACCAGTCCGGCGATTGCGCCGACGCTGGTCAGCGTTGACGCCTCGACCAGGAATTGCCACAGGATCGTCCCTCGCGTCGCGCCAAGCGCCTTCCGGATGCCAATCTCGCGTGTCCGTTCGGTGACACTGATCATCATGATCGCGACCACGCCGATGCCCCCCACCGTCAGCCCGATCCCCGAGAGCACGAGCGTGACGAGGAAGAAGATGAGGACGGTCTTGTTGTAGAGCTGCATCACCTTCTCCTTGCCGTAGATGAAGAAGGTGTTGTCCGCCGCGGGCCGGAGCCCGCGGTGCACCCGGAGGACCGTCGTCACGGCATCCATCGTGGCATCCTGCGGAACGCCCGGCCTGGGTTTTACCGTCAAATCGATCCACCGCGTATCCACGGCGAGCGTGCGGCGGGCCGTCTCGAACGGCACGAGCACCTTGGGCGTGTCCCCCGGGTCGAACAGGTTGCCGACGTTATGGTAGATCCCGATCACCGTGAACGGCTGGCCGTCGAGCAGGAGCGCCGCGCCGAGGGCGACGCCCGAGGGGAAAAGGCTCTTGACCAGCGCGTCGTTGACGAGCGCGACGCGCGAGCCGTCGACCTCCTCCCGATGCGTGAAGGTGCGGCCGGGATCGATGGTACTGCCGTCCACCTCGGTCCATCCCGCCGTGTAGGCGTCGACCGTGGCGGCAGAGAGCGACCGGTCCTTGTATTTCGCGGCCGCGCTCGTGCCGAAGTGCACGACCACGTCGCCGACGCCGGGGATCCCCTCGAGCAGCGCCGCCTCGCTCGTCGTCAGCGGGGCGTTGTGGCGCCACGGACACGAGTCATCGGAGCCGTTGCAGGCGTTGACCTCCATCGGCCAGCGCGTGACGTAGAATGTCGTCGGCCCGGCTGCGGCGAGGGAGCCTTCGACGCCGGCGTCGATCCCGTGGACAGCCGCCGACATGAGCGTCACGACGAAGACGCCGACCGCGATGCCGAGGATCGTCAAGCTCGCGCGCACCTTGTTCGCGCGGATCGCGTCGAGGGCGATCCGCACGCCCTCGACGATTCCCAGCAGGCCTGCCCGGAACAGCCCGCGTCGTCGTGTCGGGGCCATGCTCATTCCGCCCGGAGCGCTGCGATGGGGTCCAGGCGCGCGGCACGGCTCGCCGGATAGGATCCCGCAATGATCCCGACCCCCGCGCCGAGCGCGATGCCGACGGCGACCGACCAGGGCGCCACCGTGGTCGGCAGCGGCGACAGGACCGCCACGAGCCGGGTGAGGCCGAGCCCGAGTCCGACGCCGATCGCCGCACCGATGCAGCTCAGCGTGGCCGCCTCGACGAGAAACTGTGCGAGGATGTCACGCCGGCGCGCGCCGAGCGATTTCCGGATGCCGATCTCGCGGGTGCGCTCGGCCACCGCCACGAGCATGATGTTCATGATGACGATCGCGCTCACGATGAGGCCGACCGTGGGGAGCAGCATGGCGCCCCAGGCCACATAGGTCTTGATCTTCAGCCAGCTCGCGAACGCCGATGCCGAGGTCTCGAAGACGAAGTCGTCGGGCTCCGAGGGGTGCAGGTGGTGCCGCCGCCGCATCTCCTCGCGCGCCAGCTGTTCCGCATCGACCAGCGCCGCGGCGCTGCGCGCCTGCACGACGACGCCGTACAGATTCGTGCGCGCGTGCGTCACTTCGGACATGGGCGAGCGGATCGGGGCGAAGATCTGGCGATCGAGATTGATGCCAAAAAAGCTCCCCTGTTTCTCCAGCACGCCGATCACGCGAAAGGGGAGCCCGGCGACCCGGAGCTCGCGACCGAGCGGGTCGAGCCCCGGGAAGACCTGCCGGGCCGCCTCGACGCCGATGACCACCACCGGCGTCCCGAGCCGGTCCTCCTCATCGGTGAACAGGCGACCGGATGCCACGCGCAGATCCTTGATGGCGAAATAATCCGCCGTCACATCCTCGGCCATCACCTGCGGACCGCCGTGGACGTATTCCAACGTCGCGAGGTTCCAGCTGAAGTCCTGCAGGGCCCAGCGGACGCCGGGCGGGAGAACGGCGCGGATGGCCTCGCCGTCCTCGATCGTGATCTTGGGCCGTCGCTGCCACTCGCGCCACTGCGCTTCGGTGACGTCGCCGAGGCTGATGTCCGGGTAGCGACGCACGTTGAAGGTGTTGATGCCGAGGAACCGCCCGGCAAAATCGGTTTCGACGTAGGTCGCCAGGCCGTTCACCACGGAGACGACGGCGATCAGAAACGTCACCCCGATCGTCACGCCGAGGAGCGTAAAGGCGCTCTTCAGCTTCTGGACGCGGAGCTGGGCGAAGGCGAGTCGGATGGCCTCAATGAGATGCACAGCTGTCCTGGGTGATGACGCCGTCGTGCAGCACGATCGTGCGCTGCGCGTACGCGGCGATATCCGGTTCGTGCGTCACGACGATGACCGTCTGTCCGCGCACGGCGAGCTCGCTGAACACGCGCATGATTTCGGTCAACGTCGTCGAGTCGAGATTACCCGTGGGCTCGTCGGCGAGGAGGATGGCGGGGTCGTTGACGAGCGCGCGCGCGATCGCGAGGCGCTGGCGCTGCCCGCCGGACAGCTCCGGCGGACGATGCGCCATCCGGTCGGCGAGCTGCACGCGCTCGAGCGCGCCCGTCGCGCGGGCGCGACGCTCGGCCCGGCGCACGCCGGCGTACACGAGCGGCAGCTCGACGTTCTGCAGGGCGGTCGCGCGGGGCAGCAGGTTGAACGTCTGAAAGACGAACCCGATCTCGCGGTTCCGGACGTGCGCGAGCTCATTGTCCGACATGTCGGACACCAGCGTCCGGTTGAGCCAGTACTCGCCGCCCGTCGGCGTGTCGAGACAGCCGATGAGGTTCATCAGCGTCGACTTGCCGGACCCTGACGGACCCATGATCGCGAGGTACTCACTGCGGCGGACGGCGAGATCGATCCCGCGCAGGGCGTGCACGATCTCGCCGCCCATGTCGTACTCGCGCGTGAGACCGCGCGTGAGAATGACGGTCTCGGCGGCCGGCGGTGCCGTCACGATGTCGAATCCCTAGTGCTGTCGGGCTTGAGCTGGCGCACGGTCCGGTGGTCCTTGAGGTCGCGAATGGCCTGGTAGGGGCCGCCGACGATGCGCTCACCCACCTGGAGACCGCTCAGCACCTCGAAGTACTCGTCGCCTGCGATCCCGACCTTGACCGGGCGGAAGGTCACGGTGTTGTTCGTGTCCACGACGAAGACCCCCTCGACATCCTGGAAGCCGACGCGCTGCTTCCCCGGGCTGCGCCGCGCCAGCGTGACCGCGGTATCCGCGCTCGGCAGCTTCTCGTGCTCGCGGACGGTCAACGCGATGATCGGGATCGAGAGGACGTTCGTCCGCGTGTCCGTGATGATCCGGTCGGTCGCAGAGTAATCCGGCCGCGTATCGGGCGGCGCGTTCAGGAGCTGAACGGTCACCTCGTAGTTGATCGCCTGATCCGTCGTCGGCCCCGAGTTGGCCGCCGCCTCCGCCGCGGTCTTGAGTGAGCTGTTCGAGATCTTCGTCACGCGCCCGACGAACGTCGTCTCCGGAAAGGCATCGATCTGCACGATGGCCGAGTCGCCGATCGCGATGTGGGCGACGTCCGTCTCGTCCGCCTTGATCTTGGTCTCCAGGACCTGCATGTCGCTGATGGTGAGCAGCGTCGCGGCTTCCTTGTTGAGCGTCCCCTCGATCGCGGTCTCTCCCTGCTCGACGACGAGGCGCGTGACGCGGCCGGCCATCGGCGCCCGGATGGTGGTCTTCGCGAGCGTGCTCTGGGCGTCGCGGACCGCCGCGAGCGCCTGGTCCACGTTGTACGCGCCCGCCCGCAGCACGGCCTTGTCGACGTCCACTTGCGTCCGCAGCTGCTCGAGCTGCTCGTCGGAGACCAGCGTGGGATTGGCCCGCTTGATCTCGGCGGACCGGTCGTAGGTGTGCTGCGCCTGCTCCAGGTTGGCGCTTGCCTGGACGACCTGGGCGCGCGCACCGGCGAGGGCCGCGCGCGCGCGATCGACCGCGGCCTGATACGTCGAGGGGTCAATCTGGAGCAGGAACTGTCCTTTCGCGACGGTATCGCCCTCCTTGACGGCAAGCCGCACGATCCGGCCGCTGATATCGGCGCTGAGCTGCACCTTCGTATGCGGCTCGACCTGGCCGCTCGCGGTGACGGAGGCCACGAGGTCGCGGCGTACCACAGGCTCGATGCGCACCTCCGTCACCTTTTTCCTCGTCGCCGCCGCCGCGCCGGCAATGCCGCCGCCGACCACGACGAAGCCCACGACGCCGATCGTCCATTTCCACCCTCTGCTCATAGGCCCCCCGGCGGGCGGTGCATGCGGCGGCTCACCGCAGCGGGCGCCCGACCGCGCTCTCGAGCGCGGCGAACGCCTTGTGGTAGTTGTAGATGGCGCCGATGCGGTCGTTCTCGGCGCGCCCGTAGGCCGCGCGTGCGTCCGCGACATCGAGAAAGCTTACGGTCCCGACGCGATAGCGCTCCTCCGCGAAGAGGAGATCCTCGCGCGCCTTGGCCGCGTTGTCCTCCTGCAGCTGTGCCGTCTGCAGCGCCGTCGTGAGCGTGAAGTAGCCGCTCGTGACGTCGGCCGTCAGCTGCAGCTCGCGCGCGCGCACGATGTAGCGCGCGTCATCCCGCGCGACCGCCGCCTGCTCCACCTGCTGCTCGCGCGCGAATCCATCGAAGAGCGGCAGCGACAGCGTCGCCGTCACCTGGTACGGGTTTGTCGTGAAGTCGAAAGGGAATTGCCGGTTGCTGGCGCGGACCTGATTGACCTGGGCGGGCGTGAGCAGGATGCCGGTGCACCCCACGGGAAGCCCCGCCGCGGCTCGCGCGGCCGTGTCGAGTCCGGCACACAGGGCATAGGTCTGCTGGGCCGACTGCTGGACCTGGGCGACGACCGCGTCCGAATTGGTGTACTGATAGGTATAGCCGCCGACGCCGGTATTGATCGTGAGCGTCGGCGCGTACAGCCCGTGCGCGCGGTGCACACCGACGCTCGCCGCATGTGCCCGGGCCCGCAGCGCCACGAGATCCGGGTTCTCGGCGTGCGCGAGCGCGAGGATGCTGTCGAGGGTGAACCGCGGCGGCGTGACCGCGAACGTCGTCGTCAAGCGCACGCCGGCCGGCTCGGGGACGCCGAGCTGCTGGAAGAGACGGAGGAGGTCGATGGACGCCTGCGTGGTGGCCTGGAGCGCGTTGACCCGCTGCTGCGACACGGCCACCTCCGCTCGGCGCGTATCGAGTCCGGAGCCGCTGCCCACGGACTCGCGCGCGCGCGCCAGGTCGAGCTGCACCTGCGCGTCGGCGATCAGCGTGTCCTGCAGCGCGGCCTGCGCCAGGTCCTGCAGCGCCATCAGGTACTGCTGCGCAACGGCGTTGCGCAGTGCGTTCGACTGGCTGCCGATATCGGCGTCGGCCGCGTCGCGATTCGCGCGGGCCAATGCCGGCGTGAACAGGGTCGCCGCGCTGAGCTGATAGCTGACGCCGAGCTGGTAATACGAGGCGAGGGCGTTCAATGGGATCCCGAAGGACACACCGCTCACGAGCTCGGTGCCGGACTCCTGATACTGGGCGGCGACCGACGCCGACAGCTGCGGCAGCAGGCCGCCGTAGGCGCTCCGCACGGCGGCCCCGGCGTTCCGCCGGGCGAGCAGGATTTCGAGAAAGGTCGGATTGTTCTGTTGCGCGATCCGCTCCGCATCATCGAGCGACAGGGCGGCGCCTACCACCGTATCGCGGACGACGGGCGCGATCACGAGCCCGCCGACAGCCGGCGTGGCCCGCTGCGCGCCCGCCGGCGCTGCCGCGGCGCCGGCGACCACGAGACCCGCCACGAGCGGCGCGATGCGGCGGCCCGGGCGCCGTCTCATCGCGGCGTCTCGTCGCGGCGCACCGCGGTCGCGGCTCCGGCGCTGTCCTCGGTCACGGCCAGCAGCCGTCCGGCCGAGTCCGTCCAAATGTCACGGCTGACGGCGTCCGGCCCGCTGACGTGGACGCGCATCGCGTGCAACATGTGGCCATCGACCCAGACCGTATCCGCCGTCGGGGCCTCGCGGTGCAGCACCGTCTCCGCGGTCCGTCGCGGGGCCAGCACGGTGACCGGCCCGCCCTCCGGGGACGCATCCTGCAGGACGAAATACCATTGGTCAAATATTCCATCGTCGAGCAGACGCGCGCGAGGGGACATGCGGAGCTCGCGGGCCGCTTCCCCGCGGGGCGTCTGCGAGCGGACGCTGAAGTACCCCCGTGTCGCGCGCCCGATCAACAGCTCTTCGCGCACGCCGCCTGAGCGTGCATCCACTTGATAGCGGAGGGGCACGCCGGCCGAGTCCGTGGTGAGGGCGGCGATGAGGCGGCGATCGGCATAGACGACGGTCGCCGTGGCGACATACCCGGGGCCGGCCACGCGCCGGATGCTAAACGCTTCGCGTCCCACGGTGGCGCCTCCGCGCGAAATCGTGAAACTCCCCTCGTCGACCAACGCATTCTGCAGGGCATGGTGCACCGCCTCCCGGTCCACGCGCGCTCCCTCGACCTCCGATGCCGCGACCCCGATCGAGGGGGCCGCCAGCCCCAGCGCCGCGAGGAGCAGACCGGCCCCACTCGTCCAGCGATTTCCCCTTCGGCGGGGTATACTCCCCGGCGTCGGGCCCCTTGCACTGCATGACCGTGCACTGCGTGATCCCGATCGCGGGATCGGCTCGGCCAGCGGGGACGAAATGGGCATCGGCTCGATACGAAGATAGCCGAACATGCGTGAGACACCCGGAGTGCTCGGAAAGGTTTGGTCCACCGCCACGGCACTCGCGATTCTGGCCGGCGCGGCCTGGATCGATACGCCGCGTGCCGTGACGCTCGCGGTCTGCACCGCCGCCACGCTCGTGGGGCTGGTCGCGGCGCTGCGGTCGCCACGCCGCTGGGAGCGTGCCGCGTCCGTCGCGCTTGTGGCGTTCTGTGCCGTGGCGACGGCGAGCCTGATCGCGCTCGACCGCGTCGCGCAGGGCTGGCCCGCCGCCGCGGCGGACATCACGACGGAGAGCGCGGCCGAAATGCATCGCGCGCTCGCGTCCACCGCCGCGTCGCTCGCACGCATCGCCGGCGCGGCGCTCGACGCCCCAGCGCGCGGAGACGCCGCGCGCACGTTCGACGCATTGACGCGCCTCATTCCGCGCGGGCGGGAGTGGACCGTCGTTCTGGCGCGCGGCGGGCATCGCGTGGCGTGGGCCGGGATCGCGCGGACGCCTGCCACTCCGGAGCCGGGGCCGTACGCCGTCGTTCGCACCCCCTTCTATATCGCGCTGCAGGCCGTCGCGGTGCGCGGCGCCGACCGCGCGGTCGCGACGGCGCTCATTCACGCGGAGCCACCCGCCGACCGTCTGGCGGAGCCGCTCGACCGCGAGGTCGCCCGGCGCACCGGGGTCGATGGCTTCAGCTTCGACGCGGGCGACACCAACGTGACCCGCCCCGAGCTCGCGAACTCGGGCGTGGCGTTTGCCCCGGGGCCGGACGGGCACGTGGTGCTCACGGCGATCCCGTTTCGCCCGCGACAGGGAGGGGCGATGCTGCGCGCCACCGAGCGGGCGCGGCGTCGCGGCACGGTCCTCCTCGCGCTCGCCCTCGTGCTCTTCATTGCGGCGGCGTGGCGACCTCCGGTGCGCCGGACCGCCGTGTTACCGCGTCTGGCCGCTCTGGCGATAGCGCTCGCGGTGCTCGCCCTGGTGCCGTTCAGCACATTCTCGAACGCGACGGAGCTCTTCGACCCTACCTATTATTTCTCGGCCGTCGCCGGCCCGTACACGGGGAGCGTCGGCGTGCTGTGCCTGACGGGTGCCGTGCTGCTGCTGGCGGCTCTCGCCGTGACGCGCGCCCGCTTGCGCCCCCGCCCGTGGTGGCTCGTCGCTCTCGTTGCTCTCGTGATCGCGCTCGTGACGCCGACCGTGATATCGCGTCTGGCGGAGGGAATCACGCCGCCGGGCGTCGGCGTTCCGTTGCCCATCTGGCTGGCGTGGCAGGTCTCGCTGGCCCTCGTGGCGACGGCGCTCCTGGTCGCCGCCTCGGGGGTGGCCCGCGGGGCGGTCGACGCCCGTGTCGGATGGCGCAGGGCAATCCCGTCGTGGGTCGCCCCCGCGATCGCCGTCGGGGCCGCGACGATCGGGCCGATGGTCTGGGATGTCCCCCGGCAGTGGCCATCCTGGTACCTCGCGCTCTGGCTGCTCGCGGCCGCCGCCGCGGTGTTCGCGCGGCCAATCAAGTGGGGCGTGCTGCCGGCCCTCGCCGTGGCGGGGCTCGGGGCCGGGGTGCTGGTGTGGGGCACGACCGCGCAGAAGCGCCTTCTGCTGGCCGAGCGCGACATCGCCGGGCTCAACCGCCCCGACGCCGACGTCGGCGAGCTGCTCGATCGGTTTGGCGCCGAGGTCGCGGCGTCGCCCGCGCCGCGCGACCGGGGCGATTTGCTCAAGCTCTACGCGCGCTCGGTCCTGGCGGAGGCTGATTATCCGGTGTCGCTCGCGCTGTGGTTCGGCGACGAGCGAAACCCCGAGCACATCGCCACGAGCGTGTTCGCGAGCGACACAGCGGCCATCGTCGCCACGGTGGCGGCCGCGCAGCAGCTGCACACGGGGGCCATGGCGGAAACCGTCGGATCGCCCGGCGTGCAGCTGGTGCTCGCAGTGCCGACGGCTGCCGCGCCCGGCGACGCCCTGTCCGCCGTCGTCGCGCCGCAGACGCGACTGATCCGCGAGTCCCCGGTTGCGCCGTTTCTGGGGCTGCCGGCCGACACGGGCGCTTTTCCGCTGTATACGATCTCGCTCCTGGCCGTGCCGCACGTGGGCCTGGCGGCCGCGGACTCCGCGCTCCCACTCATGCAGTGGCGCCGGCACGGGAGCGCCCTGCACGGCGATTGGCTCGTCCGCGGCGCCGACGGACCCCTTCGTGCCCACGTCGAGGTCCAGCTCCGTCCGCTCCGCGCGCTCGCACAACGGGGCGTGCTCCTCCTCGTCCTGGATCTCCTCGTGGTGGGACCGCTGTGGGCCCTCAGCGCCCTGGGCGACGGCGCCCTCTGGCGCTGGCTGCGCGCTCGCCTGCGGCGCTGGCGCCGGAGCTACCGCACTCGGCTCACGGTCCTGCTCTTCGCCTTCTTCGTGGCGCCCGCCGCGGTGTTCGCAATCTGGTCCGAGCGGAGGCTCCGGACGGATGACACCGAGGCCCGTGCGCTCCGCGTGTCCGAGACGCTGCGCTCCGTGATCGCGGAGGGAGATCTGGGGCGACTCGACGTCGCCGGGGGGCGCCTCGACACGCCGCTGCTGCTGTACGACGACGGGGAGCTCGTCGCATCGAGCGACACGCTGTACGCCGAGCTGGCGCCGCTCGGCCGTCTCCTCCGGCCCGACATCGAGCTCGGTCTCGGGTTGGGGGGAGAGGTGGAGGCGAGCCGGACGGCCTATCTGGCGGGCGTCCGCATGCTCATTGGCTATCGCGTCGTCACGGGCGAGAACGGGGAGCATCTCATTCTCGCGGCGCCCGCCCGGCTCGATGCGGCGGACATCGAACGGCCCAACGAGGATCTCCGCGTGCTCGTCCTCTTCACGACGGTGCTCGGCGCCGCGGCGGCGCTGTGGCTCAGCGGCCTGGCCGCGCGGCAGATGGCGCGGCCGATCGATCAGCTGCGGCGGGCCGCCCTGGCGGTCGCACGCGGAGAGCGCGAGCCGGCGCTCGCGGGCGATCCGCCCGTGGAGTTCACGCCGGTATTCTCGGCCTTCCGCCGCATGGCGGCCGACTTTGGCGAGAGCCAGCGCGTCCTCGCGTGGGGGGAGATGGCACGCCAGGTCGCGCACGAGATCAAGAACCCGCTGACGCCGATCCGGCTCGGGATCCAGCATCTGCTGCGCGCGCGGAGCGATCCGCGCGTGGATTTCGATCACGTGCTGCAGCAGAACGCCGAGCGGATTCTGGACGAGATCGATCGCCTCGATGAGATCGCGCGATCATTCAGTCGCTATGGGACGGCGCCCGCGGAGCGCGCGCCGCCCGAGCCGACGGATGTCGCCGCGGTGGCGCGCAACGTCTTGGCGCTCGAGCGCCTCGGCGCCGGGGGCGGGATCGCGTGGGAGCTGGTGGGCGCGGAAGCGGGGGGCGCTCCGGCGTGGGCGCGCGCGCGCGCGGATGAGCTGCGCGAGGTGCTGCTGAACGTCCTCGAGAATGCCCGGCACGCGCAATCCCGCCGCGTCCGCGTGCACCTCGTCGCGGATGGCGCCCGCGTGACGATCATCGTGGAGGATGACGGACTGGGGATTCCCCCCGCCGTCCTGCCGCACATCTTCGAGCCGCATTTCTCGACGCGCACGAGCGGCAGCGGGCTCGGCCTCGCGGTGAGTCGACGGGTGATCGATGGGTGGGGCGGCTCGATCGCGATCGTGAGCCAGCGTGGGCAGCCGGGACAGCGCGGCACGCGCGTGACGATCACGTTGCGGGCGTCGTAGCTCTCCCGCCACCCCGGACCCCGCGCGCGGCGGCGTCTCCGCGGCGGTGTTTCCGGGGCGCATTCGCGGCGCCTCGTCGGCGCCTCGTCGGCGCCGGGAAAACGGCTACAACACGTTGACTTCGCGGGTCCCCGCGGTGGCCTGCGCGGTCCGCACGATCTGCCGGATGTGCGCGTCCATCTGCTTCGGGTCCTTCAAGGCGTGGAGGATGATGTCCCCCGTCGCGCGGTCGGCGGTGAAGACCGCGAGGTCCCCGAGCCCGACGAACCGCAGCCAGAACGGCTCGCGGACGGCGAAGTCCTGCACGCGTCGCAGCTCGATCTCGCGACGCTGCTTCCCGAGCACGCCGGTCGTGATCAGGAGACGCTGGTCGGTGAGCTCGTACTTCGTGGATGCCACGCGCAGATACGCGAGGCCGAGCCGGAGGAGAGTCCAGACGATCACGACGACGATGGCGATGGCGTCGTAATGGGCGTACTGCGGATGCGTCAGGCGCCCACGCAACCAGGACAGCACGCCGACGCCGATGGCGCCCACGAGCACGATCTCGGCGAAGCGGCCGAAGTTCACCCACTGCGATGGGCTGGCGGTCCAGACCGCATTTTCCGGCGGGGGTGGCCCGGCGGGCGCCGTGATGGATTGGACGGGCATACGTGACTCGGATTATGTCCCCATCCGGTGTTTCGCGGAAGTGGGGCACGTCGACGGGAGCGACGGGCACGGGCCGAACATTGCGAGGGCACTGGCCAGGGGCTAGAGTCCCGGGCGATGACTGCGTCGTCCGACCGATCCGATCCCTCGGGGCCCGGGGCAACGGCCGCGCTCGCCCCGGCCGAGCGCCTCGCCCTCGGACATGCGTACGAGCGGGCCCTCTTCGCCGGGCGAATGGACGAGGTCGCGGCTCTGCTTACCGACGACGCGTCCTACTGGGTGGCGGGGGTGCCGCCGATCGGGGGCATCTGGCGGGGGCGGGATTCGGTGATCCGGGCTTTCACGAACCGCGAATTCGGACTCGGTGCCGCCGACTGGGGCTTCGAGGAGCTGAGTCGCTCGTGGGCGCCGGCGGGGGATGACCGGGTGCTGGTCGAGATCCACGAGCGCAGCTGGCTCAAGAGCGATCCCTCGGACGTGATGGATCAGCGCACGTGCTGCGTGTTGCGCTTTCGCGGCGATCGTATCGCCGAGCTATCGGATTACACGGATTCGCACATCTACGAGGAGTTCGTGGCGCGGCATCGTACGGAGCTCCCGAAGTTTCGCTCCCCGACGGAGGGACACCATGGACGATGAGGACGATGAGCAGGAGCATGCGGCGGATCCGTTGATCGCGCGGCTGGCCGAATCGATCGGAGCTCGTGCTGCCGCCGCGACGGCCTTTGGCGCGGCGGTCAATCGGGGGCACGTGACCGTGATTCCCGTCGCGAGCACGGCGTGGGGCTTCGGCGGGGGCGGCCGCGCGGCGGCAACGCCGGCCGCGAAAGCCATCCGGCCAGATGGGTCCGGCGGTGGTGGGGGGGCACGCGTGCGTCCGGTCGGCTACATCCTCATGCGTGACGATGACGCCGAGTTTCGCCCGATTGGGGGGCCGATCATCCCACTGCTCGCCCTGGTGGGCCTTGGTCTCGTCGGCGGTGTGGTCGCCAGCCGAATGCTACGGAAATAGGGGGACGCCGGGCATCCCGGCGGGCGGCAGGAACGCCCGGGCGGCAGGCATACATGGGCGGCAGGAATGCCGCCCCTACGTGCGCGCTCGCTCACGTGCCGGCAGCAAGCTTCTTGAACCTGGGGTCGCCGCGGAGCGGATTCCAGATGGGATCCACCCGCAGCCGGCCAGGCGAGATGGCGTGCCCGGCGGGGATTCCCGAGGGATCCAGTAACGATTCGAGTTCTGCGAGCGCGCGCTCCGCGTCGCCGCAAAGGACGTAGACTTCAGCCAGCGACGCGCGCATCACCGGGTTTACGAACGCCTCGGCTGCGGGCGGCGCAAGGGCCACGGCGCGCTGGCTCTCGCGCACCGCCTGCACCTGCGATCCCGCGTACGCCAATGCCCGTCCAAACGCGCTGTGAATCCACGGGGTGCGTGGTGCGTAGGTCGCGACCGCGCGCAGCACACTCGCCGCCGAGTCGCCATACCCGCGCGCGCGCGCCCGGTTTCCCCGGAGATAATACACCTGCGCCAGCGCGATTCCCCATTGCCCTCGGTCCCCGCCAAATTCGGCGGGCGACAGCGTGAGCGCCCGCTGCTGCTGCTCGTCGCTCAGTATCCAGGGGAGAGAAAACTCTCCCGCCAGCTTTGCGATGAGGCCGATGGAATCGATGGTCGCGGGCAAGGCGTGAAGAATGCGCCGTGCGTCGGCCGAGTCACCTCGTGCGATACTCATATCGATTCGATTGCCGATCAGGTCGAGATCCGCCGAATCGACGGCGCGCGCCTGGTCCAGCGCGGCGGTGGCGGCCGCATACCGGCCCTCCTGCTCATTTATCCAGCCTAGGCCCAACCACCCTCGTGTCGATCGAGGGTCCACGCGAATCGCCTGCTCGAAATGTGCGCGCGCCGCGTCGCGCCGCCCGGACTCCATCTCGATGCTGGCGGATAACGCGATGAGCCGTCCGTCGTTGGGCGATCGCTGGAGTCCTTTCTGGAATTCGATGAGTGCGCCCTGCGGGTCATTCCGCGTCACCAATTGGAGCCACCCGAGAGTGCGCCGTGTCTCCGGCGCATCGGGCGCGAGGCTGACGGCGCGGCGCGCGGCGCTCCACGCGGCCCCGGAGTCCGCCGGCCGACCGCCGGCTGTGCCCCACAAGTCAGCGTCCGCGAAGGCAAGATCGGCCCAGGCAAGGGCGAACCCGGAGTCGAGGCCGACAGCCCGCTCAAATTCCGCAACGGCGAGGCGCTCACTCGCCCGGCTGCCGCTTTGCAGGAGAGCCTTGGCGCGCAGATACGCATCGTAGGCATCCGTATTCGTCGTCGGGCGCGCGACCAGAGCGTGCCGCGCATTGGTGTCGAGGGCGAGCCGGAGTGCGTCCGCGACCTTCGTCGCGATCTCGGTCTGGACCTGAAATACGTCCGATAACTGGGCGTCGAATGGTTGTTCCCACTTCGTGGTCGGAGCTCGGAGTGCGTTCTATGAGTGGCAACCCATCGTGGGGTCTCGGCGGAAACAACCGCACGCCATCGAAGTCGACCACGGCGAGCCGTTCGCCTTCGCGGGTCTGTGGGAGACGTGGCAACCGCGGGCTGGTGGCGACGCAATTGAGAGCTGCACGATCATCACCTGCGACGCCAACGCGGTCCTGGCGCCTGTGCACAACCGGATGCCGGTCATCTTGCCGCCTGAGCACTACGACGCGTGGCTTAGCCCCACGACGCCGCTCACGGACCTAGAGTCGATGCTCGTGCCGTACCCCGCCGAGGCGATGCACGCGTTCCCGGTGAGCACATACGTCAACAGTCCGGGGCGCGAAGGGCCGGAGTGCATCGAACCGATGCTCGCTGAGCGTGGACGAGGCTGATCCCCAGATACTCGAACGACATCGCCGGATCGCAACATTGGCCGGCAGAGGGGCGATTGCGGTCAGCATGGTCGCCGCCGTCACCACGGTGTGGTCCGCTCTGGCGGCGCTGGGATTCAGCATATGCGCGGCATTCCTGTATCTCGTCGCGTCGGTTCAGAGCGACAAAATCTCCGCGTGGGAATTGAAGGAACGGCTACGCCTCCAGCAGCGCATTGCCGCGCGTCGTATCAGCCCTGAGCAAGAAGCGCGACTCGTAGCGTCGCTCGTGGCGGAGGCGGGCGCGGTGTACATCACCCACATGTCTGGCGCCGAGCCATTCCGACTTGCCCTCGACCTCGTCGCGGCATTTAAACGGGCCGGCTGGACCGTGACGAATGCCCTTATTCCCGGCGGATACTGGGAGGGCATTCTGCTCTGCGACGCGCCCGATGCCCCGCGCGTGGCCGATGCGCTGCGCCACGCCGGCATCCCATTCGAGAAGGACGATGAGCGCAAGGATCTAGTTAACATCATGGTCGGCGCGAAGCCCGACGATTCGTAGCGGGATCGCATATCGTCCGGAACACGCCATGTTACGCATAACGATCAAGTGGCGCGGAGACCGGGCCCGCAGGATACCGAGTTGATCGCGCTTTGACGGGTCACGCTGGCCCGCGTGGCGAAATGCTCGCGGTCAGCGAGTTCTCGTGAACCCCTGCACACGTCGCTCCGCCCACGTAGGCGCTTAGCTCCCACAGGCGCCCTGTGACCGCGCCATCACGAGGCATTACACACCGAGGCATGTCAATGTCGTCAATCGTGATGATACGGGTGCGTCCGCTGGGGGTGAGGAAGCGGATTAGCGCAAATGAGCCTGTGCCGATGCCGCTTGGCGTTGCCGTGCCTCGCTCCACCACATGCCCAGCGCTGTCCGACCATGCCCACGACGTGACCACGAGCGACGCAGTGGAGTCCGGATTGGCTGGCGTTTGGTGCTCCGTGATGATAGCCTGGAACGCGAAGCGCTTTCCCTCGACATCCAGCTCGCCATCCCACAGAAATTCCTTCGGTCCCAAGAATATTTTCGACGAGTCAATCCACGTCATTAGCGTGCCGTGGTCGACGGACGCCCAGCCCTTATACGAGCCATCGTAATCGTACCCAATGCTCCCGGTGATCGTCTCGCGCGTCGCGTCGGCGGGAGGTCTATGCGCCAAAGGGTCGTACGGGGGCACCTTGATCGCGCTCGGCGCGCAAGCGCCCGCCAACGACGCGGCGCCCAGGGCTAGGATCGCAGTCTTAGCTAGCCGGCAACAGACCGCCGATTCTAAGCTCACGGTGTCGTCCCTGTTGGCGGCGGCACGGGTGTGGCGTCGTTCGGTCGCCCAATCTGCATTGCCGCACAAAACTCGCCGTGCGTGGCGAGTAGCCGCTGGTTTTCGCTAGTCTGCTGAGCGGCCACGATGGCTGCCTGCGCTTCTCGATTCGCCGATGCGATTCCGGCCGGAGTCTGGGCCGTTACGATCATGCCGCCGTTGGCCGTGTGCACTACAGCCGGGACGCCCTGATCGGCAAGCGAGAATGAGGGCGGGGGCAAAACAGGGTGACCAAGCGTTACCTGAGCCGCTCTCTCGCACGCCTGTCGGGCCATCGTGGCGCCAACAGACATGGAGGCGTTTTCGAGCGTGTTAAGCCACGCGTTCAGCGCCCGCAGCTCGTCGGGCGACAGCTTGGCCAAGCCCGCCGCCTTGAATTGGACTGGCGTCATCATCGCTGTCGGCGCGGTCGTGTCCGGCGCGACCTGAGCAGCGAGGCGGGCTGGCATCAAGAGGCCGAGCAGCGTGGTCCCACACAAACAGGCCGTGGTGACGTACCGCATCGTGACTCCTAAGGGCGAGGAAGACGGTCTCTGCGCCTACCACGCGCCCGCCCGCAGCGGGGAAGGGCGCTTGTCGGGCGCGACGCTAGGTTCGCGTCATTAGTGAGCGCCACGCGGCGGCGGTATCCATACGGTATCCCTCCATCAGGCCACACAGCTTCTTGCCCGGTTGTGTGTTGGTATATCCTTTTCTCTTCCACGATTTCGTCTTGGTGTATCCCATCTCCTTGAAAACCGTAACGGCCTCTCGATAGGTCAGTGCGTAGGTGAGGCGATTCGCCGCATCGTCGACGTGCCACACGTACGCCATTATGAGGTCGTGGATGCGAGCGTGGTATCGAAATAGGCTGAACCCAGCCTTTGAAAAGGCTTTCATCTGGATCGGCCGCGCGGCGAAATGGCACCCCTCGACCCCGCGATCTTTGTACGCGATCAGGTCGACGCCGCGATCATAAAACGGCAGCGCGACATCAAATTCGGCTCTCAACAGTTCTTCAATGAGTCGATTTCGACCGAGCGCCTCCACCAGGTGGGTGTCCATATCGGTCCGGGGTCAAGGAGTGGCAAGCATCAGTCGCCCTATCGAGCGATCACGGTCAGCGCTGTCGATACGCTAGTCGCTATCGGGCGGCCACAGCGAGACCTGCCGAAAGATGCGGAACCGCGCGGCGCCAGCCGGACGGTACATCGACTCGAACATCGCACCGGCTCTGACATTCGCGTCGTGGTCGTCGCTGGCTTCGATCGGCCCCCGCCACCGGAAGTGCTCGCCGACATTCGTGAGGAACTCCACCACGTAGAGTTGCGTTGCCGGCGGAGCCGGGGTCATATCCATGCGACACTCTAGCTGATGACGTGGCTTCGGTCAATGTTCGGGTCCAGGCGATGACGCTCCGCTGACGGTCGCCCATAGATTGCCGACCGTTCCGGGCGGAGCACGCGGTTTGGGGCCGTCGATGTTGGGAGTTTGCCCCTCCCGCACCGTCCACGCGGAGACCCGAAGGGGGGAGGGCGGCACATGGCCGTCAAGCGCACGCCCGCGTCGGTTTTTCTCGACCCCGGTGAGATCCAAAAGCTCGGGGTAACGGGCGCCGCTGTTGCCGCCTTACGCGATCTCCCTAGCGACAGTTAACCAACAGCAAATCGCACTACGGTTGATACCACGATCCCGATTGCGGCAGAGGCGCCCTCTTGCGCCGCCCATTTCAGCGCGTGTTTCCACACGCCTAGCTTCGCGGCTTCGGTGAGCAACCTCCGGCCTGGCGAGGTGATGCCCGTAACATGCGCATCGAGGATTCGAGAGGCCACGCATGCCGCTGGGCACTGGTCTGCCTTGCGCGGACGGCGACACTCACCTAACGTGCCGCGCGATGGCACCGCACCCTTCCCGCCGCGCGGACGCTCTGGCGCTCGCCGGCCGAGCGACATCGGCTCTGGCCGCCGCCAAAAGTGATGAGGCGATCGCCGCCCGCATTCGCGCGGGGGACGAGGCGGTGTTCGAGAGGCTGTTTCATGCGTATTACGTCCCGCTGGCTAACTTTGCGCTGCGGTTCGTGGTCTCGCGCGATGCGGCGGAAGACGTCGTGCAACGCGTCTTCTGTCGCCTGTGGGAGACCCACGCCACCTGGACGGTGCGATCCACGGTCCGTGGCTATCTCTACGCGCTGGTCCGCAACGCAGCCATTAACGATGCCAGGCACCATCACATCGTCGCGCGGTGCGAGGCGGCTGCCGTGTACAGCGGAGGCGAGTTCCGACCTGGGTTAGGCGAGGCGGCTGGAAGGCCGGCCGACGGCCTGGCGCTCGAACGAGAGGTAGCTGCTGCGCTGCACCGCGCGATTGACTCACTCCCGCCACGAACGCGTCAGGCGTATATGCTCCGGCGGGATCACGGTCTCTCCTACGCCGAGGTGGCCGAAGCGATGGACGTAACCGTCAAGAACGTCGAAAAACTCCTAGGGCGCGCCCAGACCGCGCTGAGAGAGGCGCTCGCGAGTTATCGGTAGGCGCAGGCCCGGCGCGCGCCGCGAATGAACACCACGCAAAAAAACGGAAGGGGGGGAAGCGGGCGTTCGATCGTTCGTATTAGCAGAACGATGACGACTGCCGTGTCAGCCCCAACCGCAAATGTCTGACCACAAGCCCGTCGACCAGTTCCTGCTCGAGCGGTACGTCGCCGGGGAATGCTCCCCCCGGGAGCAGCATCTCGTCGATGGGTGGCTCGCGGCCGATGCTGGGCGACAGGCGCTCGTCGATGAGGCGCGAGCGATCTGGGAGCGATCGGCGCGGCCGCTCGAGGAGTTCGATTCCCGCCGGGCATGGGAATCGGTTCGCCGGCAACTCCGTGCGGGGTCGTCGCGTTTGCGCATCGCGTCCGCAGGGCGGCGCGTCTCCGAGCAGCGCGTTGCAACGCGAATCGGGGCAGTAGCCGCAGCAGCAGTGCTCGTCCTCGGCCTCGGCTACGCGATCGGAGCGGACACCCATCACGGTCAAGTCAGCGTCAGTGTGACCGGCCGCGAATACGCGACCGCGCCGGGACAGCGGGAGACAGTGACGCTCGGCGACGGGACCAAGTTCACGCTGGCGCCGGCGAGCCGCCTCCGCCTCGCGGGCGACTTCGGGCATGCGGCGCGCGAGGTCTATCTCGAGGGTGAGGCCAATTTCGCGGTGGCGCACGATGCGTCGCGCCCCTTCGTAGTGAATGCCAGCGGAGCGATTGTTCGGGATATCGGCACGCAGTTCGATGTGCGTCGCTATCCCGGGGAGCCGATCGTCCGGGTGGTCGTGGCCGAGGGCATGGTCGCGTTGGCCGCTGGTGGGGCCCGTCGCTACCGGCCCCTACGTGCCGGAGATCTGGCGATCGTTGCGGATACTACGGTCGCAGTGACGCACGACGCCGATGTCGCGGCCTTGACCGGCTGGAGTCACGGCGAATTGACGTTTAGGAACCGACCGCTCGGAGAGGTGGTGGTTGACCTCTCCCGCTGGTTCGGGGTCGACGTGCAGCTCGCCGATCCGGGGCTCGCGCGACGCCTTGTGACGGCAACCGTCACCGACGAGCCCGTTGGTGCCGCTATGGATGTATTGGCGCCCGCGTTCGGAACGATCTGGGAGCGGCGCGGGACCACGATTGTGCTTCGTCCCCTTTCACGCTGATCGGTATGTCATCCCACACGACCTTCGCAACCGTTGGGCGGTGTATGCAGTCAACGTTGGCATCCGTCGCGGTGGCGGCGGGGATCGTCGGCTGGTCGGGTATTTCGGCGCAGGAGCCAATTCAGATTGCCGACAAGGGCCCGCGCTTTGTATCGACGCCGGCACCGAATACGCCGTCTGTCGATGTCAGCAACGCATTGGTGCTGCAGCGCCGGGTGACGCTGGAATTTGACAGCGTGCGACTTGATGCGGCACTCGAGGCGGTTGGTAAGCAAGCACGCCTCCGATTTGCATTTAACTCTGATGTTGTTCCTGTCGCGAGGCGGGTGACGGTGCACGCTGACGGCATCACGGTCGTCGCGGCACTCACCGAGCTATTGGTGGGGACCGGGTTGGATGTTCAGCTGTCCGTCGACGAAAAAAGCGCGGCCTTGGTGGCGAAAGCCGGGATGACGGTGCTCGGTGCTGGGCCCCCGCAGGCCGCCGGAGCCATCACCGGTCACGTGACGGACGGGGTGCTCAGGACACCGCTGTCACAGGTCGCGGTTCGGATCGAAGGGACAGCTCTCGCTGCGACAGCGGATGCGGACGGGCGGTACACGATCGCCGGCGTCGCGCCCGGGACGTATCGGATAACAGCTCGGCGCGTGGGGTATCAAGCGCTCTCGAAGGACGTGACGGTCATGGCCGACCAACGTCTGGTGCTTGACTTCGCGCTGGCGGCGGCCGCGACGAAGCTGGATGAGATCGTGACAACTGCTGTTGGCCAGCAACGGCGCTACGAGGTCGGAAATGAAATCTCGACGATCAACGCCGACTCCATCACGCCGACGGCACCGATCATGAGCATCACGGATCTCGTTTCGGCGCGCGCGCCCGGCGTCGAGGTCATGGAGCAGGGCGGCATCACAGGCTCCGGGCCGGCGATCCGGATCCAAGGGCAGTCCAGTCTCGTGCTGCAGAGCGATCCGATCATCATCGTGGACGGCGTCCGGGTGGACAACACCCCGGGCACATCGTACACGTCGGTCGGATACGGGGGCACCAGTCCGTCGCCCTCGCGCCTAAACGACATCAATTTCAACGATATCGAGACGATCGATGTGCTGAAGGGACCGGCCGCGTCGACGGAATATGGCACCGACGCCGCCAACGGGGTCATCGTGATCACGACGAAGCATGGGACGGCCGGGCATCCCCTATGGCACGCGTCGGCTGAGCAGACCGAGAGCGATATCCCGGTCAGCTTCCCCGCCATGTATCACAGCTGGGGGCAGACGACGGGTCCGAGCCCGAGCCCGGTCGATTGCCCACTCGTGCCGTATCAGTACAACTCCGGCGTCGGCAGATCGAACGGGAGCTGCGTGGTGGACAGCGTGACCAGTTTCAATCCCCTGAACAGCCCCTTCTACTCGCTCTTCGGCTCGGGCAACCGCGAGAAGTATGATCTCTCGGTCAATGGCGGATCCGAGGCGGCGCGGTATTTCGTGTCGGGGAGCCTCTCGAACGAGACGGGGGTCATGCGGTTGCCGGGCGCGTTCTATCCCGAGGCGGATTCGATTGGCCTGCCGAGCTCCTCGTTCGTGCCGAATGGCGAGCAGCAGCGGTCGATTCGCGCCAACACGGCAATCAAGCTTGGGCCAACCGCTGACCTCTCGGCGAACGCGGCATATCTGTCGACCTATCAGAATGCCCCCAACTCGAGCAACTTGACGCGAGGTGTCGTGCTTTTCGGGAACGGCGAGCCGCCCACCCCGTCGAATAATCTTGGGTATGGGTTTCTCTCCGGCGACAATCCGCCGTATGAATTCGGGCAGCCCATATCACAGCAGACGGATCGGCTGACAGGCGGGATGACGGTCAATTGGCGGCCGACATCCTGGCTCGTCGGTCACGGCACGGTGGGCATCGATCACGGCTCCCAGTTGAGCGATGCCGAGGTGCTCCCGCAGGTTGTCTCGCTCGATCCATTCGTCCCGGCCTCGATCGGGATCGGCAACACGACGACCGATATCTATACGGTGGATCTGCGCGGGACTGCGACCGCGGCGCTGACGCACGCCGTCCGCTCCGTATTCTCGGTCGGCATGCAGCTCGTGGACAACCGCATGCAGGGCCAGGACGCCGTCGCGACCGGCATCACCACGACGAACCAGACGCTAAATGGCGCTGTCAGCCCCACCCTGACGCAGTTGGGAGACAGGCAGGCCACGCTCGGGGGGTACGCGGATGAGGAGCTCGGGCTGCCCGATCGACTGTTCGTCGACGGTGCAGTTCGGGTCGACGCCGCGAGCGGGTTCGGGCGGAACTATGCCGTCGCCGTCTACCCCAAGGCGAGCGTATCCTGGCTGGCGTTCCAATCCGAGCCGACGACGCTCCGTGTCCGGGCGGCTTTCGGGGAGTCGGGTGAGCAGCCACCCAACGGCTCTGCGCTGCAGCTCCTCGCGCCCACGGTTAGTCAAATCGGGGGCACGCTAGTGCCCAGCGTCGGGATCTCCAACGCCGAAAACCCGAATCTCCAGCCCGAGCGCTCGATCGAGTATGAAGGAGGGTTCGACTTAAGCCTATTGAAAAACCGGATCAGCATCGATCTCACGGGCTATTCGAAGACGACGCAGGATGCGCTCGTGCAGTCGGGGACCGGCTGGGAGCTTGGTGGCTTCCCGTACGAGGAGAACGTGGGCGAGATCCGGAACACGGGGGTGGAGGGGACCATTTCGGCGACGATCGTGCAGGGTCCCACCGTCACATGGGTTGTCACGCTCAACGGATCCGTCAATAAGAATAAGCTGGTGAGCCTCGCGCCCGGCGTACCACCGCAGACGACGGACGATTGGGGGGTATTCCGGTTTGCGGCGGGATACCCCCTGTACGGCTATTGGGCGCCGAATGCGACATACTCGGCCACGAACGGGATCGTCGAGCCCGATGACGTGACGCTCTCCCCCAACCTGGTGTACACGGGGTCGAGCCTGCCCACGCAGGAGGTCTCGTTTGCCACGCACGTCGCCTTGTGGAAAGGCGCGGTCAGCCTGAGTGCGCTCTTCGACTATCGCGGCGGCTTCCGGGTGGCCGATCTCAACGCGTACTTCCAGGCGATTGGCGACCAGACGGACTACGCATTGAATTTCAAGAATGCGCCGTTATGGGAGCAGGCGCGCGACGTTGAATCCGAGACCATCAACGTGACCGGATTGAACGGCATCTATCCGCCAGCGAAAGGCTACTACGAGGATGGGACGTACGTCCGGTTCCGGGAGCTGTCGCTGACGTATGCCCTGCCGCAGCGTCTGGCGCATGTGGTCCGCATGCAGACCCTCAGCCTGACCGGCGCGGTCCGCAATCTGGCGCTCTGGACGCGCTACGGCGGCAGCGATCCGGAGGTCAGCAGCACCGAAGGTTTGAATTCGGCCTTGAGCCCGACGTCCAATACGAATGTCATCAACAACGACTACCGTGAAGACATGCAGGCCATTCCGCTGCTCCGCTACTGGGTCGTGCGGCTTAACCTCGGAATCTGAAAAAATATGGCGGCAACGAAGGTGTCGCAACGCGCGCCAAACAATGGCGGCTCCCGGAAGCTCGTGAGGTACCCGCTCGGCTGCGCAATGGCCGCGGCGTCGGTGCTCACGGCCTGCAGGCCCAGCGACGTGCTGAGTGTTCCGCCGCCGGCGGGGGTGACTGCCGCGAGCGCGTACAACAGCCAGACGGGGGCGGAAGCGCTGTTCGCCAACGGAAAGGGCGCCCTCGCGAACGCGATCGCGGCGGGGTTCGGCGGCCTCCTCCAGTGGACGGGACTGTTAGGCGATGAATTCAGCATCGTGGCCTATGATTTCATCGGCACCGACGCGAATATTGACGCGCGACGGACGACTGGCGGCGGCGGGTACGGCGAGCCAGGGGACCGAACGCTCCAATCCCTCATGGCGGCGCGAGTGACGCTGCTGACGGCGTTGCCGCTACTCAAGAAATACGAGCCTGCGACTGGCCGCTCGAAGATCGGCGAGGCATACGCGCTCAACGGCTACATCGAGCTCCTGGCCGCTGAGGATTACTGCAGCGGGCTGCCGCTTGGACAACTGGTCGCGGGGGTCGGCCCACAGTATGGTTCGCCGCTCACGACAGACTCTCTTCTCGGCGTGGCCGAGACCGATTTCGACTCCGCGGCCGCGAACGCGGGGGGGAGCGATACGGTCCAGGCCCTCGCCAGCATCGGGCTCGCGCGGGCACTGCTGAATCGCGGTCAATTTGCGGCAGCGGCGAGTGCCGTCGCCAGCGTATCGACGACTTTCGTGTACAACACGGAGCTGGTGCCCGGCTTTTATAGCCCGGCCGGGAACAACCTGTACGACACAGAGGCGGCCTATTTTGGGTGCGGCCTGGTCACGGTGGGCGATTTCAAGGGCACGAACGGGCTCAACTACATATCGGCGCAGGACCCGCGTATGCCAGTCAGCGATACGATCGCCGAGTCGTGCGATGCATTTACCGCGTATGGCGCCCTGGATAGCGTGTGGTATTACCCGTTGAAGTTCCCGATACCGTCTGCGTTCATCCCGTTGGCGTCCGGAGTCGAGGCGCGCTTGATCCAGGCCGAGGCGGCCCTGCAGAGCAATGATGTGGCGACGTGGAGCACAGATCTAAACGCCTTGCGCGCGGACTCGACCGACACGCATGTGGATGGGCTCCTGCCACTGACGACCGACTCGACGCTCACGGCGAGCACGCCGGAACAAGTGCAAGTCATGTTCCGGGAGCGCGGATTCTGGCTGTACGGGGAAGGGTATCGATTGGGAGATATGCGGCGTATGATCCGGCAATATGGGCTGGACCAGAGCACCGTGTTCCCGGTCGGTCCGTATCCTCAAGCAACGAATCCACAGCTGCCCTCACCGCTGCCCAGCTATGGGACGGACGTGAATCTGACGCTGCCGACGTTCGGTGGCACGGTCTCCGATCCGAACCCGGCATACAAGGGATGTCTGACCAGCACCAAGGTCGCCTGAGCGCGATCGACGTGAAACCGAGAAAGCCTGCTATGACAGGATCGCCCCCCCCGGCGGGCGCCATGCGCCTGCCGGAGGCATTGTGGATGGCGGTCATGATCTCGGCGTGTATTCTCGCCGCCCTGACCGTGGTGCCGGCGGGCGCCGCGCAGGAGCCGCCGCCGCCGCCCCCCGCCGCGCGGGCGCAATTCGATAGCGGCGCCGCCGCGCTCAAGCGGAACGATGCACCTCGCGCCGTCGTGGCGTACCGCAAGGCGATCACGATCGACGCCGCGTACTACGCCGCGCACGAGGCCTTCATGCAGGCGACGCGCCGTGTGTACGAGAAGGGCGATACGGCGTGGAACTTCGACGATAGCCTCGAGATACGCCGGCATTCGACGGCCGATTCGCTCGCGAACGTCGCGTTACGGCACGATTACGAACAGTGGGCGGCCCGGAAGCCCAAGGTCGCCGCCTATCAGTGGGCGCTGGGATATCTCAACGGGGAAAGGCCCGAAGCTGAGGTCTATTATCAGAGGGCGGTCGCCCTGGATCCGAAGCTGGCGCGGGCCTACGAATGGCTGTCCCTGATCGCCGAGTTCCGCGGCGACGACGCCGCGAGCGCGGAGTACATGCGGAAGGCATTGGAAGCGGATACGACGAACGCCGCGTTCGCCTTCAACTACGCGTGGAAGTTCCGGGAGACCGATCCCGCGAAATATCGCGCGATGGCGCTCGATGTCGCCCGGCGATTCCCGACCAACGACCGGGGTGCCGAGGCACTTAACTGGTTGGGAGCGGACACGCCGACCGACAGCGCGCGGATCGCGATATACGAGCAGCTCCGAACTCAGTTTCCGCCCGACAAGTTCGGCTGGTCGGGCGACGCCATGAGCGGCTTGTACGACGTGTACGCGAGGGTGGCACCCGACAAGGCGCTGGCCCTTGCTCAGGACATGCTCCGCTCGGCCTCTGAGGCCGACGACCAGCGCGAATGGGCGCCGCGCGTCGTCTTCGCTGAGAACCTGATCTTGGCGCGCTCGCTGATGGGCGAACACAAATACCCGGCAGCCTCGGCCGTGCTCGGCGCGACGCAACTCCCGAAGTACTCGTCGAACGAGGAGATGTTTGCCCTCCTGAAGGCGGAGACCGCAGACAGCGCCGGGAATACCAAACTCGCCTACGACAGTCTCCTCGCCCGATTCGCGAGCACGCCGAGTGATAGCGTACACGCCGCCATCGGGCGCTACGCCAAGAAGGTGGGCAAGAGCGCGGCGCAGGTGGACAGCGCCGTCTGGGCGGTTCGCGACACGGCAGCGAAGCAGGCGACGCCATTCCGGCTGGCGGCATACGCCGGGCCGACCGACTCGATCTCGCTCGCGGACTACAAGGGGAAGGTCGTGCTCCTGACGTTCTGGTTTCCGGGGTGCGGGCCGTGCCGAGCGGAGTACCCGCATTTCCAGAATATCGCGAACGCATTCAAGGGCCGGGAGTTCGCATACGTCGGAATCAACGTCGTGCCCGAGCAGGATGCGTACGTCGTGCCTTTCCTGAAGGGAACACACTACTCGTTTACGCCGCTCCATGGCACCGAAAAATTCGCGAAGGATGCCTACCACGTTCGTGGGGAGCCGACCAACTTCCTGATCGATGGGCGTGGGCGCATTATCTTCAAGGACTTTCGCGCGAATGACGCGGCGGGCGAGCGGATGCTCACGCTCATGATCGAGTCGATGCTCACGCAATCGTCTGACGCCGCGCCAGCGCAAGCCGATCAGTGAATCCCGGCCGCAAGGGGGGCACCCAGGTCAGCGCTGGCATGCGGCGCACTAGCGGGAAAAGGCAACCTGCAGCCTCGTCGAGCGACTGCTCTCGCCGCGGAATGCGAGCAAACGGCGGAGAGTCGAAGTGAAGTTCAAGTGTAGACCTGTTGTGACGGTCCTCGCGCTGATCGCCTCACCGGTCGGGATACCGCTCATGGGGCAGACGCCTGTGCATTGGGCGGCGTCCAGCGCCGGCCAGATTGCCCGGGGTGCACATGTCGCCGTCCACATCACGGCCACAATCGACCCGGGCTGGCACCTGTACTCGCTCACGCAGGGCTCCGGCGGTCCGATTCCGACGCGCATCACCCTCGCACCCGGCCAGCCGTTCACGCTCCAGGGTGATGTTGGGAGGCCCGCGCCGCATACATTGTTCGACCCCAATTTCGGGATTTCCGTCGAGCAATACGAGGAAACGGCGACGTTCACCGTGCCGGTCGTCGTGGCGCCCACAGCGCCGCTGGGGAAGGACTCTATCATGGTTCGCGCTCGGTACCAGGCATGCAACGCCTCGCTCTGTCTGCCGCCGCAGACCGAGCCGGTTGCCGTGCCCGCGATCGTGGTCGCGGTGGGAACCCCGGTCGGCAGCGCCAAGAAAAAATCGCCCGCGAGCTGAACGTGCCGCTGGACGCTCCTCGGTGACGCTCGCATTCCTTTGGCTCGCCGCCTCCGCTGGAGCGCTCTCGCTCCTGACGCCATGCGTGTTTCCGATGATCCCGATCACGGTCTCGTACTTCACGACGCACAGCGGTGCCGATCGCCGCACGGCGCTCCGCAATGCCGTCGTCTTTGGCCTGGGGATCGTACTCACGTTCACGGCGTTAGGCGTCGCACTGGCGGTCGTCATTGGCGCGACCGGGATTGGGCTCTTTGCCGCCAATCCCTGGGTCAACTTGGGGCTCACGGCGATCTTCGTGGCGTTCGCGCTCAATCTCTTTGGCGCGTACGAGATCACCATCCCGAGCAATTGGCTCACCCGGCTCGACGCCGCCACGCGCAGCCGCGATGGCGCCGGCATGGTCGGCGCGCTCCTCATGGGGCTTACGTTCACGCTGACGAGCTTCACGTGCACGGCCCCATTCGTTGGCACGGTGCTCGTGACGGCGGCGCACGGGCACTGGCAGCAGCCGGTCGTCGGGATGCTCGCCTACTCGGCCGTGTTTGCGTTGCCCTTCTTCGTGCTCGCGCTCGTGCCGCAGTGGGTCTCACGGCTGCCGAGGTCTGGCGGGTGGCTCAACTCGGTGAAAGTCGTGATGGGGTTCCTCGAACTCGCGGCGGCACTCAAATTCCTCGCCAACGTCGACCTCGTGTGGCACTGGGGGATCGTCACCCGCACCGTCGTCCTCGCCTGCTGGGTCGCGTTGGCCGCACTCGCGACCTGGTATCTCCTCGGTCGCCTCCAGCTCCCGCACGACTCGCCGGTCGTTACCGTGACCGCAGGGCGATTGCTCGTCAGCTGCGGCAGTCTCGCCACGGGGATTCGGCTTGCCACAGGCCTCGCGGGGCGCTCCCTCGGCAGCCTTGAGGCATTTCTGCCATTCGAGGAGCGCGCGGCCACCACGGCCACCACCCGCCCGGCTCCCGGGACGTTTTACACCGCCGATGAGGACCTGCCGTGGCGCCTGAATGACTACGCTGGCGCGCTCGCACAAGCGCAGCAGGAGCACAAGCGCGTGTTCATTGACTTCACGGGCTATACGTGTACGAATTGCCGATGGATGGAGGCCAACATGTTCGTGCGGCCGGAGATCAAAGCAGCGCTCAAGCAATTCGTGCTCGCGCGCCTTTTCACCGACGGCGACGGCCCGATCTACGAGCAGCAGCAGCGCATGCAAGAGCAGCAGTTTCACACAGTGGCGCTGCCGCTCTACGCGATCATGACCCCCGATGGCTCGATGATCGCGACCTTCCCGGGTCTCACGCGCGATCCGGCCGAGTACCTCACCTTTCTGCGCCACGGCTATGGCGGTATCTAATCCGACGCGTTCTTTAGGAGTCGTGGTTCTCGCTCGTGGCACGCTCATTCTCGCGGTCTCAGTCGCGCCCCTGCCGGTCTACGCGCAGGAAACCGCGCCACTCGCGCCGCCCTCGGTTCCGACGCTCCCCGCACAGCGCTACACGCTCCCCAACGGCCTCACGGTGCTCCTGTCCCCCGATCACTCCGCGCCCATTGCCGCCGTGGTGGTCTGGTATCACGTGGGCTCGAAAAATGAAATCCGCGGGCGCACCGGCTTCGCACACCTTTTCGAGCACGTGATGTTCCAGGGCTCGGAGCACGTGCCGCGGGGACAACACATCAGGACGATCGAGGACGTTGGCGGCGATATGAACGGCACGACCGCCAACGACCGGACGGAATATTTCGAGACCGTCCCGATCAATTATCTCGAGACGGCGCTCTGGCTCGAGTCGGACCGGATGGGCTATCTGCTGCCGGCGCTCACGCAGGAAAAGCTGGACAACCAGCGCGACGTTGTGAAGAACGAGCGCCGCGAGCGCGTCGACAACCAGCCCTTCGGCTCGGCGGGCGAGGTGCTGGATGCCGCGCTGTTCCCCGCCGCGAACCCGTACTCGTGGCCCGTGATCGGCTCGATGACCGACCTGTCCGCGGCCAGCCTCGACGACGTCCGCGGCTTCTTCCGCCGCTACTACGCACCGGACAACGCCGTGCTCTCGATCGTCGGCGACATTGACACCGCGGCCACGCATGCCCTGGTGAACAAGTATTTCGGGCTGATCCCGGCCGGGCCGGCGATCGAGCGGCCCGTGGTTCCGGCCGTGTCGTCTCCGGCCGAGAAGCGACTCGTGCTCGAAGACGCGAAGGCAACCTTGCCCCGGCTCGAGATTACCTGGCCCACCGTCGGCCAAAAGAGCCCCGACGCGCCGGCGCTCGACGCTCTGGGCGACGTGCTCACGCTCGACCGCACGAGCCGGCTGACGAAACTGCTGGTGTACGACCGGCAGCTCGCCGCCAGCGTGAGTGCGAGTCAGCGCTCCCTCGAGGACGCGGGGTATTTCTCGATCAGCGTGAGCCCGCGCCCGGGCGCGTCGCTCAGCGACATTCGAGCATCTCGTCGACAGCGTCGTCGCGACAGTCACGACAGCCCCGCCGAGCGAGCAGGAGGTCGATCGCGCGAAGCGGTACGCCCTCGTGGGCACGGTGACGTTGCTTGAGTCCGCGCTCAGCCGCGCCGTGACGCTCGCCGAGGGGCAGGGGTACTTCAATGATCCGGAGCATTACGTGACCGAGCTGCGAGACGGACAGGCCGTGACGGCGGCGGACGTTTATCGGGTGGCGAAGCAGTACCTGACCGGGGGACGCATCGTGCTCAGCATGGTTCCCGCGGGGAAGCTGGACCTGGCCGCCCAGCCCGCGCTGCCATACGTCAACGTCACACCGGCGCCGGAAAAGGCGGGTGGCCGATGACAGCGCGCGCGTGGCGGCTCGCTCCCGCGCTGGCCGCGGTGCTCGCGGCGACGGCCGCCGCAGCGCAGACCGATGGCCATCCGCCGCGTCCCGTGCCGGGGCCGACCCCGGCGCTGCGCGTGCCGACGATCGTGGTGCGGAAGCTGTCGAACGGGATCACCGTCGGGATTCTCGAGAATCACACCCTGCCGCTCGTCGACGTCCGCGCGATCATCGAGGCGCCGCCTCTGCTTGACCCGCCCGGGAAGGAAGGGGTGAGCCGGCTGACCTCGGCGATGCTGGCCGAGGGGACGCTGACGCTGACGGCCGATCAGCTCGCGACGGTCGAGGCCGACCTGGGGAATGCCGTGTCGGCGCGCGGGTTCTTCACGATCACGCGCAACGTCGACCCATTGCTCGATATCATGGCGGACCAGCTCCTGCATCCCCTTTTTCTGGAGGCCTCGCTCGATCGGATCAAGGCCAACACGCTGGCGTCGCTCCAGCGGTCGAAGGCCAACGCGCAATACGTCGCGGGCCGGGTGCTCGCGAACGCGGTGTATGGCGCCGGGCATCCGTTCGCGCGGTACGAGACCGAGATAAGTGTTGCCGCGATCACGCGGGGCGACCTGGTCGCCTTTCACCACACGTACTACCGCCCGAGGAACACGACGCTGATCGTGGCGGGGGACATCACGCCCGACGCGGCCGTCGCGCGCCTCGAGCGGGTGTTCGGCCGGTGGGAGGGGGGAGGGGCGAGCGGGGAGGTTCGCGTGCGCGATCCCCGGCCGCTCGGTCCGACGACGATCGACCTGTACGATCGGCCTGGGTCGCCGCAGAGCGTATTGCTCGTCGGTCAGATGGGCCCGCGCCGCGATACCAGGGACTATTACGCCCTCGATCTGCTCAACACGACGCTCGGCGGTGCGTTCAACAGCCGCCTGAACCTCGATCTGCGCGAGACGCACGGGTGGACGTATGGCGCCGAGAGCGAGTTGGTCTGGCGCCGCGTGCCCGAGCTCTCGACGTGGGAAATGGGGACGGCGGTGGCGACGCCCAAGACGGACAGCGCGCTCGTGAACCTCGTGGGGGACGTTCCGGGCGCTGCGGGGAGCGCAGCCGGTGACCGATTCGGAGCTGTCCTTCGCCAAGCGCACGGCGACGCTGTCGCTGCCCCTCCAGTTCGCGACGATTGAGCAGATCGCGGGCGCGGCGGAGGCGCTGTTCGAGAATCGTCTGCCGCTGGATTATTACGACCATTCCGTGGCGAACTACGACCGCGTGACGTTGCGGGACGTCAATGGCGCGGCCCAACGGTATCTTCGACCCCGCACACCAAGCGATCGTGGTCGTCGGCGATCGCAAGGCGATCGAGCCTGGGATCGAGGCGGCGCATGTGGCGCCGGTCGAGCCGGTGACCACGTTTTGATGTCGCGATAGGGCGCGGCAGAGCGCGTAACGGCGGTGCTCGGCTACAGGACCGGGGTCCACGCACCCGTGGCGGCGCTCAAAGGGAACCCACGGTGACCATCTTCTCCGGCATTGTTCTCGGCGTCGCAAATGCGCGTGACGCCCGCACGGCCGCAGAGGACGGGCATGGCCGGTGCGTAGGGAAGAAGGCTACGGAGCTGGCACCGGACGTTCGTGAGCGGGAATGGATCGAAAGGATCCGTCGAAGCGATGTCCCTGCGTTCGAAGCCATGATGCGCGCCTGCGGTCCGCGCCTAGCTCCCTAGGCCGTCGGCCTTCTTGGCAGCCAAGAGGATGCCGAAGACGTGGACGAGGACGTCCGCTGGCGAGTTTGGCATAAACGGAGGGAATGGCGGCCCGCCGTGTCGCTCTCCGCCTACCTCTTTACAGCGGTCCGAAACACTGCCTTCATTTTGGTGGGGCAGCGTTGCATCCGCACGAGGTACCCGGCAGCTATGCGACAAACCGCCGCGTACGAACCCGATGTGTAAGCAATCGCGGGTGAATGCGTAGCATTGGAGGCGCCATGGTCCTCACGCTCGTGGCAGCCGCCGCTGTCTTTGTTGCCTTTCTGGTCGTGTGCCTGGCGGGCCGTCTGCTACGATGGCGGGGGCGCGGATACCATCACGCGGACGACGACGAGCATTCACAAAACTGCGTTCGCGCGCACAGGGCCGCGGCGGGACTGGAACACGTCGCCGAAGGCGGCCCTGGTGGTGACAATATCGGCCCGAGCATTGATCAGGCGGTTGCCGATCCCGGGGCCGCTCGGTTGTAGCGATTCATGGCCCGTTCATGGCCCGTTCCTCCTTGTAAAGTCCGCCATGTGAGCGGTTCGAATCCGGCACCGATGCCCGGTCTTCCTCCTAAGAGGCGTCAAGGTGTTAGCATTAAGCGACTTTGGAGCCTGTTTCGAGAGCAGGAGCTCGCTCGTTCAAAATCCCGTCGCGCCGATCGCTGGCGGCCGATCCCACTCATTCGACGTTGTCTCGAATCGGGGTCCAGCCGCTGCGCAGCGGGTCAATGCGATCGGCAACCGCTGTCGCCCAGGCGATCCAGGCGGCGAGCGGAGGCTCGTCAGACTGCCTGTCAAGATGGGCGGCATAGTCACCGTCGCGCGACTTGTCGAGCTGCCCCTTCACCGATGAATGGCAATTTGCTATAGTTATCCATCAACTACTTGCAGCGGTAATCTCTACTGCGGCGATGGCTTATGGATCGGGGCGCTCACTTTTACCGAGCCGATTTTCAGGTTCACACTCCTCGAGATGCCCAGTGGATCGGCGCCGACGCGGTGTCGCCGCCAGAACGCAGGGCGTATGCCATCGAGTTCATCGCGGCATGCCGTCGTCAGCGGCTCGACGCTGTTGCGATCACCGATCATCACGACATGGCGTTCGTGCCATATATTCGAGACGCGGCGGCCGCAGAACTAAGTGAAGACGGACTTCCACTGCGGGATCACGAACGTCTCATCGTTTTTCCTGGCATGGAGCTAACGCTTGGGATCCCCTGCCAGGCGCTTGTGCTCTTCGACGCTGATCTCCCGGGCGACCTGTTTCAGCTCGTGCGGGTGGCATTGGCGATTGACCAAGCTGACGACGCCGCCGGCAAAGGCGTTCAGGCGGTTCGCTTGGAGCGCATTAAGACCCTTACACAATTGCATGAAGAGTTAGACAGGCACCAATATCTAAGGGGTCGCTATATCGTCCTCCCGAATGTCAGTGACAGCGGGACAAGCACATTGTTGCGTTCGGGACACGCCGGCCATTACAAAGAAATGCCGTGCGTGGGCGGCTATATCGATCATCCAATAGCCGATCTCGGAAAAGGCAATCAGGATATTCTTGGTGGCCGTGATTCAAATTATGGCTCTAAGTCGCTAGCGCTTTTTCAGACGTCCGACAACAGGCGTCGCGATTTCGCAGATCTAGGCGCGCGTGTAACGTGGGTCAAATGGGCAACACCTACCGCGGAAGCGCTGAGGCAGGCGTGTTTAGGACGCAATTCCAGAATTATGCAAACCGAGCCGACGCTGCCAGCAGTTATCATAAGTGCCGTTAACATCTCTAATAGCAAATTCTTGGGACCGCTCGCGTTAGAGCTGAATCCGCAGTACAACGCCATTATCGGCGGGCGAGGCACGGGCAAGTCGACGATCCTCGAGTATATCCGATGGGCGTTGTGTGACAGCTCCCCGGACGCGCTTGATGATGACGGAGAGACAGTGAACTATCAGGCGAAACAGCGCGTGCTCGTGGAAAAGACGCTCGCGAACTATACGGCGAGCGTGCAGGTTAGTTTTGTGATCCGCGGGGTGCCCCACGTCGTACGTCGAGACGCGAGCACGCAGGAGACGCTGCTGAAAATCGGTAGCGAGGTGCTCAGGACGTGCTCGGAGGCAGACATACGGAATCTGCTGCCGATCCAAGCCTACAGCCAGAAGCAATTAAGCAGCGTTGGCGTTCGGGTGGAGGAGTTGAAGCGCTTTATTCGTGTGCCCGTGCGGCGGCGACTGGAACAAGTCGAGAAGCAGATTCGGGACGTGGCGCTTGAGGTCCGCATGGAGTACGCGCGGCTTGGTCGCTTCCGAAGAACGCAGCGCGAATTGGCGAATAACGCGCTCGAATTGGAGTCGGCAGGGGCGCAGGTCCGCCACACCCGCGAGTCTTTTCAAGGCGTTGACCAAGCGGATCAACAGATCATCGACCTGCGGGGCGCAGTTGATGACGCGGATCAGGTCGTAAGCGCCTGGCGTGAGGAGATCACTCATGTGCGAGGAACGCTTGCGGAGTTGAGACGCGCTGTAGAGGGTGCACCTAGCCCCTTATCTCCCAGCATCGGTAGCGTTCCGCGTCGGGATCGCCTTGAGGCGCTATATAATCAATTGGTGGCGATATTTGGCGACGTTGGAAGGATGGCAGGCGATCTCGGAGAGCGTATAGGGGAATTGGAAAGCGAACGCAGTCGGTTCGGGGCGGCCTTGCGTGAATGGGATCAAGAGCGACGGCGATTTGAAGCCGAATATGAAGGGGCGAACCTGCGGTCAGGAGCGCAGGAGGCGACGCTTCGACAACTGGCGGATCTGGAAGGACGCGCACGGATGCTACGCGAACGCATGGGGGTGATTCAAGCCGAAGCGACCGCTATGCAGGACGCGCAGAGCAAGTACAATAGTCTTCGCGCGCGATGGCTCGAGTTGCATGTCGAGCGGGCCTCTGTGCTTGACAGTCAATGCGACGAATTCACGAGATTGTCCGATGGACTCATTCGGGCGCGATTAGACCGGCATGCAGAGGTCAAGCAGGTAATTGACAAATTTCGGGTCATGGCAACGGGCGCCGGGATCCGGCTGAACCGGTTCGAAAAGCTCACAGATGTCATCGCGAGCAGCGAGAACCGATTAACCGCCTGGGAAACGGTACTTACAGAGTTGCAGGACCTGGCGGGTGATCAGCCGGCGGAATCGACTATTCGGGCATCTGCTTACCCAACGCTGGCTGCGGCAGGCCTTACGGACGGGGATCTAACAAAGATTACGAGGAAGCTGACGACGGAGCTATGGCTCGATCTGTCTCTGACGAGCATAGACGATAGGCCGGTCTTTGAGTATCAGTTGCGCGAGGCAGATTACATCCCGTTCAGCGATGCCTCTGCCGGTCAGCAGGCGACGGCGCTCCTGGGCGTGCTACTGAGCCAGGACGGGCCGCCATTGATAATTGACCAACCTGAAGATGACCTCGATAACCAGGTGATTGTGAAGGTCGTCGATCAAATCTGGAACGCCAAGAGTCGACGACAGCTACTTTTCGCAAGTCACAATGCAAACCTTGTGGTTAATGGCGACGCGGAGCTTGTGGTCTGTTGCGGGTACAGAGTTACGGGAGAGCAGGCGAGCGGCGAGGTAAAGTGCCAGGGTGCAATCGACATGGATGATGTGCGTGCGGAGATTGCTACCGTTATGGAAGGCGGCCAGGAAGCCTTTCAACTGAGACGTGCCAAGTACGGGTTTTGACTCCAGAAGCTTGCGGGTCCAACCCAGGGGCCGGTAAGAGCGGCGAGACCATCGTAACATCTTGGCAAGCATTTCCTTACTGCGTTCGCGCGATTTGCGGCCGGGCAGTTCCCCCCAAGGGGGCCGGTCTTCCCGCGAGGTCTTGACGTACACGATAGGAGGACGTTGTGGCCGCCAGCGGCGGCGACCTCGAGCGCCCGCTTGGCCACGGGCTGGCCGACGACATTGGCGAAATCCACCGCATCGGCCGCGGGACGCCGAGGCGGGGGCCGCTCGACCGCGGCCGCTGTGAGCTCGTTCCGGCGGAGGGCGTGGACCAGAGCCGCCAGCGTCGGCACGGAGACAACGCTCGGCATCGTATGAGCCTGGCTCGGCTCGCAATGCGATGGTCGCAAATTACGACGGCAGGCCCTGAGATTCGTGCGCGACATTTATCGGGTCGCGTTTTGCGGCATCCGTTGACGATGCAATGTATGCCTCTTATATTACCGCCTTATATATAAGGGGGTCCGTATGAGTCTGCCTATTAGGACGACGCTCGACGACGTTATGGGAGTCTGCAGATACCTATCCACGAAGGCCACCGGCGCAACCGTCGCCGAAGCGCGTAAGGTCCTGGACGGCCGTCTCCTGGACGGACGCAAACTTACAGCACTCCGTCGATGGGGCCTCATTGAAGATCAGGACGGTCGGCTGCGCTTGACTGATGATGGTCGTCTGCTTGCGAAAAACAATTTTTCAGATCTCCCCTCTGTGCTGAAAGCAGTCATACGCCGGGTTGCGCCATATGCCGCAATCATCGAACGAGTGGCCCATAAGGGCGAAGAATCACTTTCAGCAACTGAGGTGGCGGCCCACTGGCACACGCATTTCAAAGATGAAGTTGCGGGCAGCGACACAATTCTTAACGACCAAGCCGTGTGCTTCTTCCAGGTCGCGAGCGGAGCAAAGCTTGGGGTGTTAGTAGTCGGCCGGAAGGGCGCGCCGACACGGTTTGACTTTGATTCCAACAGCGTTCGCGCCTTTATTGAGGGAGAGAGAGAATCGCATGATCGACCGGATATCGGCGTAGATCCGCCATTGCAACGGCCCCGTGACCCGGCTGCCGAGCCCGACCATGGCGTTCCGGAGGCTGTTCCAAAGAGCAATCGCGTTTTCATCACCCATGGCAAGAATCGAGGCATTATTGATCAGCTCAAAGAAATTGTTCGATTCGGGAAATTCGAGCCGGTCTTAGCCATTGAGCACGAGACGAGTTCGAAGCCGGTCCCGGACAAGGTGCTCGACGATATGCGTGCCTGTTCTGCAGGCATAATTCACATCGAGGCCGAAGAGACGTTGATTGACGCGCACGGCCAGCCACGTCACGTGCTCAACGACAACGTTCTCATTGAAATCGGGGCGGCGATGGCTCTTTTCCCGAAGCGGTTCATCTTTCTCGTTCAAAGCGGCGTGCAGATGCCATCTAACCTTCAAGGCCTTTATGAGTGTCGATATTCGGGCGACAAGCTTGACGGCGACGCGACTATGCGCCTGCTGAAGGCGTTTAACGACTTTCGATGAGCACCGCGCTGTTCCTGGTGGGGCCGTGATCGTTGGCGTTAGCACTCGGTCGGAGCCGGCGGCCGGGCAGCGAGGAGCTTGTCACGTCGATGAGTCGGCGCACCGTGTTACTGACCGGCGGCCCGCTTGCGGCGGTAGTAGGAAGTCCGCGAGACGCCCTGCCCGGGCGCGGGGACCTTCGGCGGGAGTTTAAAGGTCCGGCGGACGATCGGTCGACGTCCTTGCTGGCGTACATCTCGCCCCGGCCGACACGAAGAAGGACGGCACGGGCTTCGACCTGCCGATCGCGCTCGCGCTGCTCACCGCCACCGGGCAGCTCGCGCCGGAGGCCACCGGGGACCTCGTCGCCGTCGCGGAGCTCGGGCTCGACGGGGAGATGCGCGCCATTCGGGGAGCGCTCCCGATCGCGCGCCGCGTGGCGCACGCGACACCGGGCGCGGGACGGCCCCCCGGGGCTGCCGCGCTCACGCTCGTGCTCCCGCCCCCGAACGTCGCCGAGGCCGCGCTGGTCCCTCGGGCGCGGCTGGCGACGGCGCCGACGCTGGCGGCTCTGGTCCACGCCCTCCGCCGGAACGAGCTCACAGCGGCCGCGGTCGAGCGGCCCCCGCCTCGGCGTCCCGCGGCCGATGCGGTGGATTTCGCCGATGTCGTCGGCCAGCCCGTGGCCAAGCGGGCGCTCGAGGTCGCCGCCGCTGGCGGCCACAACGTCCTCATGATCGGACCGCCCGGGGCGGGGAAGACGATGCTCGCGCGCCGAATGCCCACGATCCTCCCCGCGCTGACGGAGGAGGAGGCGCTCGAGGTGATCGCGATCCACTCGGTCGCCGGGGAGCTGCGCCCCGATACGCCGCTGCCCCCGCCGCGGCCCTTTCGCGCCCCGCATCACACGGTCTCCGGCGCGGGACTGATCGGCGGCGGGAGCGTGCCGCGTCCGGGCGAGGTGAGCCTGGCGCACCGGGGGGTGCTCTTCCTCGATGAGCTGCTGGAGCTGCCGCGCTACGTCCTCGACGCGCTGCGACAGCCGCTGGAGGAGGGACGCGTGGTGATCGCGCGCGCGGTCGGCGCGATAGCCTATCCGGCGCGCTTCACCCTCGTCGCCGCCACGAATCCGTGTCCCTGCGGCCGGGCGGGCGACCCGCGCGGCGGCTGTCGCTGTCCCACGGCCGCGATCGTGCGCTACCGCGCGCGGGTCTCCGGCCCTCTGGCGGATCGGATCGACATCCACATCACGATCGGACCGGTCGCCGTCCGCGAGCTGGGCACGCCCGGCGCGGCGGACAGCTCGGCCAACGTCCGGCTCCGCGTCGAGGCGGCCCGCGCCCGCCAGCGCGCCCGGTATCGCGAGCTGCCGGCCGTCACCTGCAACGCCGAGGCGGCGGGCCGCTGGCTCGACACGCGCTCGCCCATCGACGCCGCGGCGCGCGAGCTGCTCGCCTCGGCCGCCGAGCGACTCGCCCTCTCGGCCCGCGGCTACCACCGGGTGGTCCGCGTCGCCCGCACCATTGCCGATCTCGCGGGCGAGACCGCGGTGACGACGCGCGCGGTCGCCGAGGCCCTGCGCTACCGCCCCGCGTTCCCCGAGCCGGGCGCGCGCACCGCGCCGGGCCCGACCCCGTGAGACTCCGTGACCGCCGCGCGATGCGGCTGCCCGGGAGGTCCCTAGCGGAAATTCCCGAACTTGAGCTCGACGCCGAAGTCGGCCGCGCGCAGCAGCGCGATGGCGGCCTGGAGATCGTCCTTGGACGGGGAGGACACCCGGACCTGCTCGCCCTGGATCGCCGCCTGCACCTTCTTCAGCCTGGCCTCCTTGATGGCGGCCGCGACCGCCCTGGCGGTGTCGGTGTCGAGCGCCGTCTTGAGGGCGATCTCGCGCCGCACCGTATCGTTGCCGGCGGGGCGGACCTCGCCCACGTCGAGGTTTCTCACCGACACGCCGCGCTTGACGAGCTTCTGCTGGACCACCTCGAGCAGCGCGCGCATGCGAAAGTCGTCGTCGGCGACGAGGACGAGCCGCGCCGGGTCGCGCTCGAAGGCGATCGACGCCTTGGACCCCTTGAAGTCGTAGCGCTGCGCGATCTCCTTGCGCGCCTGGTTCACGGCGTTGTCGACCTCCTGCAGGTCGACGCCGGTCGTCACGTCAAACGAGCTGGCGGGCGGCATGGCGGTCCGGAAGAGCGATGGGCGGCCCATACCGCGCCGTCATAGGACATACCGTGATCATCCCAGGTACGACTCGAGCGCCCGCGCGCGGCTCACGTGCCGCAGGCGCGACAGCGCCTTCTCCTTGATCTGCCGGACGCGCTCGCGCGTAATCCCCATCGCGGCGCCGATCTGCTCGAGGGTCATCGGCTCGGCCCGGTCGAGCCCGAAGTAGAGCCGGAGGATCTTCGCCTCGCGCTCCTTGAGGCCCGAGAGCGCCTCTTCCACGGTCTCGGTGAGGGCTTTCTCGAACGTCTGCTCGTCGGGCGTCGGGTTCACGTTGTCCGCGAGGTAGTCGAGCAGCCGGTTGTCCTCCCCCGGCGTGAGCGGCGCGTCGAGCGAGACGTGCGTCTGGGAGATGGACATGGTCTTGGCGACCTCCTCCTCCGTGATGTCCATCCCCTCCGCGATCTCCCCGTGCGTCGGCTCCCGCCCGAGCTCCTGGACGAGCGCGCTCGCGCGGCGTCCGATGCGGTGGAGCGTCCCGGCGCGGTTGAGCGGCACCCGCACGATCCGCGACTGCTCCGCCAGCGCCTGCAGGATCGCCTGCCGGATCCACCAGACGGCGTACGAGATGAACTTGATCCCCTTCGTCTCGTCGAATTTGTGCGCGGCGCGGATCAGCCCGAGGTTGCCCTCGTTGATCAGGTCGGCGAGCGCGACGCCCTGGTTCTGATACTTCTTCGCCACCGACACGACGAACCGCAGGTTCGCTCTCACGAGCTGGTCGAGCGCCTCCTGGTCGGCCTCGCGGATGCGCTGCGCGAGATGGACCTCGTCGTCGCGCGAGATGAGCGGATAGGCGCTGATGTCCCGCAGGTACTGATCGAGCGCGCCATCCTCGGCGGTCATCTTGGTGCGCTTCGCGCCCGGGGCCCGCATCAGCCTAGTCCACGCGCTCGCCGATCCGGCGCCAGCGGATGCGGGTCAGCCACGCGAACGGCTGCGCCGCATCCGGATCGTAGCTGTAATACACGACCAGCGGTCGCCCCCCCAACAGCGAATCGGGCACGAACCCCCAGTACCGGCTGTCCAGCGAATTGTCGCGATTGTCCCCCAGCACGAAATAGCTGCGTTGGGGGACGATCAGCGGACCCCAGTTGTTTCGCGAGGGATGGTCGGCGATGCCGCCCGACGCGCCGCGCGACCGAACCACGTACGGGATTTGCCAGAGAAAGTCCCCATCCTCCGGATCGCCGACGGCGGTGCTGTGCAGGGCGTACGGCTCCGCCTGCGCGACGTTGTTGCGGTACAGGATCCCGTGGCGCATCGCGAGCGTGTCGCCGGGCAGCCCCACGAGCCGCTTGATGAAGTGCATCCGCGGATCGGTCGGCCAGCGGAAGACGATCACGTCCCGGAGGCGGGGCAGCTCCAGCGCCGGCAGCCGGTGTCGCGTGAACGGGACCTCCGCGCCGAACGCGAGCTTGTTCACGAGGAGGAAGTCACCGGCGAGCAGCGTCCGCTCCATGCTGCCCGTCGGAATCTTGAACGCCTCCACGACCAGGGACCGGATCGACAGGAACAGCATGATCGCGATCGCCGCCGAGCGCCCCCACTCCCAGAGATGCCGCAGCGCGGGCCACCGCACGCCCCGGTTCGCCCGCCGGAGCGCCCGCGCCCGCCGCGCCTCCGCGATCGAGGCGAGCGACGAGATCACGGAGCGGGCTCCGCGTAGTTGTCGATCTGCGCGCGCTGTAACGACCCTGAGAAATCCACGTACCCGACCTTCGTCTCCGAGAAGAAATCATACACCTCCCATCCCCCCTCGCGGTGGCCGTTCCCCGTCTGCTTCACCCCCCCGAAGGGCAGGTGGGCCTCCGCGCCGATGGTCGGCGCGTTGATGTACGTGATGCCCGTGTCGAGCTCCGCCAGCGCGCGGAAGGAGACGGTCACGTCGCGCGTGTACACGGCCGACGACAACCCGTATCGGACATCGTTATTGATGACGAACGCCTCGTCCGGCGTGTCGACTCGGAGAACCGAGAGGACCGGACCGAAGATCTCCTCCTGCTCGAGCCGCGACCCGGCTCGCACGCCGGTAAAGATCGTGGGCTCGAAGAAGAACCCGCGCTCGAGACCCGCGTCCGTCGCCCGCCGCCCTCCGCACACCAGCTCCGCCCCCTCGCTCCGCCCAATGTCAACATAGCGCTCGACCTTGTCACGTGACGCCTCGTGGATGAGCGGACCCACGTCCGTCCCCGCGCGGCGACCATCCCCCAGCCGCAGCGCCCGGGTGCGCTCCACGAGGCGGGCCACGAACGCATCGTGGATCCCGCGCTGCAGCACGAGGCGCGACGTCGCGGTGCACCGCTGACCGGTCGTCCCGAAGGCGCCCCACAGGACCCCCTCGAGGGCGAGCTCGAGATCGGCATCGTCGAGAACGATCTGCGCGTTCTTCCCGCCCATCTCGAGCGAGAGCCGCTTGTGCATTCGCCCGCACACCTCGCCGATCGCGCGCCCCGTCTCCGTCGAGCCCGTGAAGGACACGGCGGCCACGTCGGGGTGCGCCACGATCGCGGCGCCAGCCTCCGCGTCGCCGTGAACGAGCTGGATCACCTCGCTCGGCACCCCGGCCTCGAGCAGGATCTCCACGAAGACCGTCCCCGTGTGCGGAACGTCCTCGGCCGGCTTGAAGACGCACGCGTTCCCGCAGAGCAGCGCGGGGAAGATCTTCCACGTGGGGATCGCGAGCGGGAAGTTGAACGGCGTGACGATCCCGCACACGCCGATCGGACGCCGGTAGCTCATCGCCCACTTCGACCGCAGCTCGCTGGGCACCGTCCGCCCCGCCAGCTGGCGCCCCATCGTCGCGGCATAGAACGCCGTGTCGATCCCCTCCTGGACGTTGCCGCGCGTCTCGGCCAGCGGCTTTCCCATCTCCCGCGTCATGAGGTCGGCCAGCTCCTCCTTCCGCGCGACGAGGATGTCGCCGACGCGCCGGAGCACATTGCCCCTCGCCGGAGCGGGCGTGCGGCGCCACTCGGCGAAGGCCGTGAGCGCGGAGGCGACGGCGCACGCGACGTCGCCCGCGCCGGAGCGCGGGAACGTCCCGATCACGTCGGACGTGTCGGCCGGATTGATGTCGGTAAACGTGGCCCCGGTCTCGGCGGGGACCCAGCGACCCTGGATGTAATTCGCGAACGCGGGAGGCACGATAGAGAGGAGAAGGGCGAGTGGAGAGACGAGAGTCAGCTGTCGCGCGCGAGGGCGTAGCGCTCGATCTTTTTATACAGGTTGGACCGGGGCATGTCGAGAGCGCGCGCCGTCTCGGAGACGTTCCAATCGTATGCGCGGAGCTTCGCGAGCAGGAACGCCCGTTCGGCCGCGTGCTTGAACTCCTCGAACGTCGCGCACTGCGTCAGCGCACCGATGCCGCTGGCGTCGTCCCCCGTTCGTCCTCCGGCCAGGCGCTGGACGTCCGCCACGGCGATCGTCGGGCCGGCCGCGAGAATCAGCAGCCGCTCGACCGTGTTGCGCAGCTCGCGCACGTTGCCCGGCCAATCCAGCGCGCTCAAGGCGGCGATCGCGTCCGCCGCGATCGGCCGCGGGGCCACGCCGTCGCGCTCGGCCAGCGTCAGGAGGAAGTGGTGCACCAGCAGCGCGATATCCTCCCGCCGCTCGCGCAGCGGCGGGACGTGGATCGGGACCACGTTGAGCCGATAGTACAGGTCGTCGCGGAATCGACCGGCCTGGATCTCCGCCGCGAGGTTCTTGTTGGTCGCCGCGAGCACGCGCACGTCGACCGAGACGGGGCGCGAGCCGCCGATGCGCGTCACGACCCCATCCTGCAGCACGCGCAGCACCTTGGCCTGCGTGGCGGGACTCATGTCGCCGACCTCGTCGAGGAAGAGCGTCCCGCCGTTGGCCTGCTCGAACTTCCCCGCGCGGTCGGCCACGGCCCCCGTGAACGACCCCCGGACGTGGCCGAACAGCTCGGATTCGATCAGCTCGCCGGGAATCGCCGCGCAGTTCACCTCGACGAACGGCTTGGTCGCGCGCGCCGAGCGACGGTACAGCGCACGCGCGACGAGCTCCTTCCCGGTCCCGTTCTCGCCCGTGATGAGGGCGCGCGCGGGCGTCGCCGCGACCTTCTCGATCTTGTCGATCAGCGCCCGGATCGCGTACGACTTGCCGACGATCTCGTACCGCGACTCGATCGACTCCCGCAGGCGGCTGTTCTCCTCGTTCAGCGCGAGGTGCTGCAGCGCGTTGCGCAGCGTCACCAGGATGCGGTCCGTATCGAGCGGCTTCTCCAGGATGTCGTAGGCGCCGAGCTGCGTTGCCTCGACCGCCGTCTGGATCGTGGCGTGGCCGCTGATCATGACCACCGTGACGGCGGGGTCGATCTCCCGGATGCGCTTGAGCGCGTCCAGGCCGTCGATCCCGCGCATCTTGACGTCGAGGAAGACGAGGTCGGGGTGCCACTCCTGAACGACCGTGATCCCGTCAGCGCCGCTGGCGGCCGTGCGCACCTCATACCCCTCGTACTCGAGGAGCTGGCCCAGCGCATCACGCACGCCGGACTCGTCGTCGACGACGAGAACGCGCCGGCTCACGGGGCGGACTTGTAGAGCACGACCTTTCCCGGCGTCATGCGGACATCGGCCACGTAGGGGGGGAGGTTGAGCAGGAGCCCGTTCTCCGCCACGTCCGCGGGGTGCCGGCCCGCCTCGACGTGCCGGAGGATCGCCGGGATCAGCATGTGCGGAGCGGACCACTCATGGATGCGGAGCGCCTCCACGCGAAACTCGGCGATGCCGGGTCGAATGACGTCGACCGTTCCGCCCAGCTCCACGGGCGGACGCCCGCCGACGAGCGCCAGACCCCGGCTCAGCGGTCCGTCCGGCAGCGCGTGGGCCACGTCGGCGCGCGTCCGAATCCAGAGGCGACCGTGCGCGGCCGCGGCGCGGGCGCTGTCCGCACGGGGCGGCAGCGTCCCCGCCACGTCGAGCATGGCGTACGCGGCGAAATCCGCCGGGCGCAGGGTCGCGAACACCGGCCCCGAGGGGCCCACGCCCAGCGCCACGATCTGGTCCTCGGCCTGCCGCGCACCCAGCGCCGTCAGCGGGGCCCAGGCCGAATCCGCCGTCGGGGCGCCGTCCGAGCGATGCTGCCGGATCTCCCACCCACGCATCCGCACTCGGCCGGCCGTTCCGAACACAAGCGCCGCGATGAGGAGCGCCAGGGTGACGGCCAGGCACCCGATCTTGCGAAGGCATCCCATGCACCGAGGATGTATGACGCCCGCTCCGTCGCCGCGCCAGTGCCGCGCGGCGCCCTGGCGGCGGGTCGCCGCGACCGGCGACCTTTCGCCGCAGATGCGGTACATCGCGTGTCCGACGCCGGGCGATCCGAGCGTGCTCGTTCCGGCCGAGGCGCCTCCCCCGGAGCCGGGACCGGACGATGTCCTCATCCGCGTCGCCGCGGCGGGCGTGAACCGGCCGGACGTGCTCCAGCGCATGGGCCGCTACGATCCGCCGCCGGGCGCGTCTCCGGTCCTGGGCCTCGAGGTCGCCGGCACGGTCGCCGCGCGAGGCGCCGCCGTCACGGCCTGGTCCGTGGGCGATCCGGTCTGCGCCCTCGTGGCCGGGGGCGGCTACGCCGAGTACTGCGTCGCACCCGAAGCGCAATGCCTGAGCGTGCCCGCGGGCCTGACGCCGGTCGAAGCGGCCGCGCTGCCCGAGACCTGCTGCACCGTGTGGACCAACGTGTTCGAGCGGGGGCGGCTCCGATCGGGCGAGAGCCTGCTCGTTCACGGCGGGGCGGGCGGAATCGGGACCCTGGCGATCCAGCTGGCGCACGCGCGCGGCGCCCGCGTCTTCGCGACGGCCCGCACCGCGGCGAAATGCCGCGCCTGCGAGACGCTGGGCGCGACCGCCATCAACTATTGCGAGACCGATTTCGTGGCCGCGATCGCGCAGCTGACCGACGGGGGCGGCGTCGATCTCATCCTCGACATGGTCGGCGGTCCCTACGTCGCGCGCAACCTGCAGGCGCTCGCGCGCGACGGCCGCCTCGTCCAGATCGCATTCATGCAGGGCAGCCACGTCGCGCTCGATCTCGCGCGCATCATGCGCCAGCGGCTCACCCTGACGGGGTCCACGCTCCGGCCGCGGTCGGTCGCCGAGAAGGGCGCGATCGCGCGCGCGGTCGAGGAGAACGTGTGGCCGCTCGTGGAGAGCGGACGCGTCCGCCCCGTGATCTACCGCACCTTCCCGCTCGCCGAGGCCGCCGCCGCACACCGTCTGATGGAATCGGACGAGCACACGGGTAAGATTGTGCTCACGGTATGAAAGTCCATCTCGTCACCCTCGGGTGCGACAAGAATACGGTCGACACCGAGAAGTATCTCGCCTCCCTGGTCGACTGCGGGGCGACCGCCGCCGCCGACATGGCCGATGCCGATGTTGTCCTCATCAACACGTGCGGCTTCATCGACGCGGCGAAAAAGGAGTCGATCGACGCGATCGTCGACGCCGGCCGCTGGAAGCGGGGCGCGTCGGGCCGCGCCGTCGTGGCGCTGGGGTGCATGGTCGAGCGCCACAAGCCGGAGCTCGCGCGCGCTCTCCCCGAGGTCGACCTCTTTCTCGGGAGCGCCGAGGGCGACCGACTCGTCCCCGAGCTCGTCGCGCGGGGGCTGCTCGCCGCGCCGCCACCGTTCCTGCGGGAACCCGGTGCTCGCGTGTTCACCGGCGACCGGCCGCACGTCCGCTATCAGAAGATCAGCGAGGGGTGCGACCACGGCTGCGCGTTCTGCGCGATCCCGCTCATGCGCGGGCGCCACCGGTCCTTCGCGCTGGCCGATGTGGTGCGGGAGGCGCAGGTGTTGGGGCTCCAGGGCGCGCGCGAAGTGAATCTCGTCGCGCAGGACCTGGCGCATTACGGCCGCGACCGTCGCGATGGGATCGATCTGCCGGAGCTCCTGCGCACGCTCGTCGCGGAGACGGCCATCCCGTGGCTTCGCCTCCTGTACTGCTATTCGGCCGGGATCACGCCCCGGCTGCTCGAGACGATCGCGGCCGCCCCGCGCATCGTGCGCTACCTCGATACGCCGATCCAGCACGGATCGGATGCCGTCCTGGCGCGCATGCGCCGCCCCGAGCGCGCCGCCACGATTCGCGCGGCGGTCGCGCGCGCGCGCGCCGCGATCCCTGGGGTCGCCATCCGGACGACGTGCATCGTCGGCTTTCCGGGCGAGACCGAGGACGATCTCGCCCGGCTCCTCGCGCTGCTCGAAGAGGTGCAATTCGAGCGCGTCGGGGTCTTCGCCTATTCGGAGCAGGCGGGGACGCACGCCGCGAAACTCGTCGATGACGTGCCCGAGCCGGTCAAGCTCGAACGCCAGGAACGGGTCGTCGAGCTGCAGCGCGCGGTCACGGCCGCGCGCTACGAGACGCGCATCGGGGCCGTCGCGCAGGCGATCGTCGAGTGCGCCGGCGAGGCGCGGCTCGCGTGGCAGGCCGACGATATCGACGGGATCACGCGCCTGGATCGCGACGACCTCGCGCCGGGAACGATCGTCGAGGCGCGTGTGGACGCCGTCGTGGATGACTACGATTTCACGGCGACCGTTCGCCGGGTGCTCTCGGCCGGCGCAGCGCTCCCTCCGGCCGTCCGCTCTGCGCTCCCGCTCGCCGGTGGACCGGCGCCGCCACCGATCGCGCGGGGCCCCGCCGGGTCCTACGGGCGATGAGACAGGGCGCACGCTCGGCCGAGCTCATGGCGCGCGCTCGCGCGCTGTTCCCCGGAGGCGTGAGCTCCCCCGTCCGCGCGTTCGGCGGCGTGGGCGGGGAGCCGTTCGTGGTCGCACGCGGCGCCGGCGCCCGCCTGTGGGACGTTGATGGCAACGCGTACATCGACTACGTGCTCTCATGGGGGCCACTCGTGCTCGGCCACGCGCCGCCCGTCGTGCTGGACGCTCTGCAGGAGGCGATGCAGCAGGGAACGAGCTTCGGCATTCCCGGCCCGCTGGAAGTCGAGCTGGCGGAGCTGATCCGCGTCCGCATGCCGCAGATCGAGATGCTGCGGTTCGTGTCTAGCGGGACGGAAGCCACGATGTCGGCCGTGCGCGTCGCGCGCGCACACACCGGGCGCGATCGCATCCTGAAGTTCGCCGGCTGCTATCATGGCCACGCCGACCCCTTCCTCGTGCGCGCCGGGTCGGGTGTCGCCACGCTGGGGTTGCCCGACTCTCCCGGCGTGCCCGCCGCCGTGGCCGCGCTCACGCTCACGGCCCCCCTGAACGACCTCGCCGCGGCGGCCCGGCTGGCCCGGTCCCCGGGCGGCGTTGCGGCGATCATCGTCGAGCCCGTCGTGGGGAACGCCGGGTTCATCCCGCCCGACCCCGATTTCCTCCCCGGCCTGCGGGCGCTCGCCGACGAGACGGGGGCGATCCTGATCTTCGACGAGGTGATGACGGGGTTCCGCATCGCCCCCGGGGGGGCCCGCGAGCGCTTCGGCGTGACGGCCGACCTCACCACGCTCGGGAAGGTCATTGGGGGCGGGCTGCCGGTGGCCGCGTACGGCGGGCGGCGCGACCTCATGCGGCATGTCGCCCCGGACGGCCCCGTGTACCAGGCCGGAACCCTGTCGGGCAATCCGCTGGCGATGGCGGCAGGACTCGCGACGCTGCGGGCCCTGACCCCGGCGCTGCACGACCGGATCACGGCGCGGACGAGCGAGCTCGTCGCGGGCCTGCGCGATGTCGCCGCACGCCACGACGTTCCGTTCACGGCGGCGAGCGCCGGCTCGATGTGGGGCTTTTTCTTTCGGCGCGAGCCCGTTCGGTCGTTCTGCGATGCCCAGGCGTCCGACACCGCACGCTTTCGCCGGGTGTTTCACGCGCTCCTCGAGCGCGGGATCTACATCGCCCCCTCGCCATTCGAGGCGGCATTCCTCTCCGCCGCGCACGGCCCGCGCGAGCTGGCGGAGACGATCGACAGCTTCGCTGCGGCGTTTCGGATTGCGGGTGCCGGGTAAGCGGTGCCTCGCCCTCGGGCTCGCTCTCCTCGGAGTGCTGGGCTGCCCGACGCCGGCACCGGCCCGCTCCGCCCCACCGCCGCGCCGTGCGACGCGGGCGCACGTCCCCGCGGGTGCGGCGGGTCGCGACATCCGTGTGGCCCTGGCGGTCGGCGTCGCGACGGCGCACGTCTCGGCCACGGGAGAATGGCGCCTCCTCTCGTCGGGCGGCGCCACAATCCTGGTGCGCGGCAAGGGCGAGGGCGTCTGGCGCGTCGAGCGCCACGGCGATCGGCTCCGGGTCGTCAACGCCAGCGGCACGCTGGCGGCGACGCGCGATGGGCCGTTCGTGGCGCACGCCATCGCACCGGGGGCGTTCATCACGTGGGAGGGCAAGCCCTACCGCGGCGAGCTCATCATCCTGCCGGCTCCCGATACCGCTGGCCTGCTCGTGCTGAATCACGTCGGCGTGGAGGAGTACTTGCGCGGCGTCGTCCCGAGCGAGCTCGGGGACGTAACGGCGCTCGAGCTCGCGGCGCTCGAAGCGCAGGCCGTGGCGGCCCGGAGCTATGCCTACGTTCGGCTCGACGACCCGGATGCTGCTGCGCGGTCCTACGACGTCCTCGCGTCGGTCACGGATCAGCTGTACGGCGGTGTCGCCGCCGAGACGCGCTGGGGCGACGCCGCGATCGCGGCGACCGCCGGTCAGGTCCTCATGTACGCCGGACGCGTCGTGAGCGCGCCCTACCATTCCTCCTGCGGTGGCAGCACCGCCGCTCCCACGGAAGTCTGGCATACGACCGACGCTCCCCCGTACCTCCGCAGCGTGAGCGACCGGATCCCGGGGACCGATCATTATTACTGCGAGGGGTCGGCCCATTTTCGGTGGACGCAGACGTACACCGGGCCCCAGCTGAGCGCCACGCTGGAGCGCTACCTCCCGCAATACACGCTGATCCACGGCATGACCGTGGGCCGGATCCGTGGCGTGCTCGCCGATCCGCCGACGGCGTCCGGACGGGTCTCCGGCGTGACGATCGTAACCGATCGGGGCCGGTACGATGTGCGCGGCAACGATGTCCGCTTCGTGCTGCGGACGCCCGACGGCGCGGTCCTGCACAGCACCGCCTTCTTTATGGAGGCGACCCTCGGAGCGTTGGGGGAGGTCGCCGCGCTCACGTTGCACGGCGCCGGCAACGGGCATGGCGTCGGGATGTGCCAATGGGGGGCGATCGGGCGCGCGCGCGCCGGGCAGGACTATCGCATGATCCTCACGACGTACTATCCGGGCACGACCGTTGGCCCAATCGAGTGACCGCGGCGGTCGCGGCGATCGGCCGCGACGCGCCCCCGGTGAGGCGCCTCTGAAGCGCGGGTCGCGGCCCGCGATCGCCTCGGGCCTCCTGTTCGCGGCGGCGTTTCCCCCCGTGCCGCTCGTTCTCCCGGCGTTCGTGTGCCTCGTGCCGCTGGCCGTCGCCGTCGCGCGCGCGGCGGACGGCGACGGCCGCGCGCGCGATGCGTTCCGCCTGGGCGCCTGGTTCGCGGTAGTGGGCGGTGGACTCAATCTGTACTGGATCGCGATCGCGCTCTCGCTCTTCACATGGCTCGCATCCCTCGGCTACGTCGCGACCATCTTCGGCCTGAGCGTCGTGCTCGGCGTGGCCACGGTGGTGCTCTTCCTCGCGCGGCGACTCACGCGCTGGCCCCTCGCCGTGCTCCTGCCGATCGCGTGGGTGGCCTCCGAGATGGCGCTCCTCCACCTGGGGGATATCGCCTTTCCCTGGCTCCCCCTGGGTCTCGCCGTGGCACGCGTGCCGATCGCCGCGCAGATCGCCGACCTGAGCGGCGTCCACGGCGTGAGCGTATGGATCGCCGTCACGAACGGGCTCCTCGCCGATGCCTGGATGCGTCGAGACCGCCGGCGGGCCGTCATCGGGCGCCTCGCCGTGGCCGGTGCGGCCGCGGTGGCCGTGTGCGCGTACGGAGCCTGGCGTCTCCGCACGACGGCGCTGGTTCCGCTCGCGCGCGTGACGGCGGTTCAGCCCAACATCCCCGAGGACGAGAAGATGCAGAAGGCGATCGGCGGCCGATTCGTCGGGATCCTCGCGCATCTCACGCGATCGGCCGAGGACACCGGCGCCGCGGAGCCGCAGCTCGTGGTCTGGCCGGAAACGGCGCTGCCGGGGTATCTCACGTACAATCCGGACTGGCCGGACTCGCTGCGCGTCCTCACACTGGCGCACCACGTTCCGATCCTGTTTGGTGTGCTGGACTACGAGATTCTCGGCCCGGGTCCGCAGGATTACGACTTCTTCAATGCGGCGATGCTGGCCGACTCGCTCGGACGCATCGGCACGCAGCCCGCCTATCGCAAGCGCTACCTGGTGCCGATCGTCGAGCGCGTGCCGTTCGTCAACCCGCGCTGGTTCTCACGCCTGAAGTACTTCGGCGGATTCGGCCGCGGCGGCCCCCCCCGCGCGTTCCGGCTCCCGTTCGGCTCCGCTGGCGTGATGATCTGCTACGAATCGATCTTCCCGGGGCTCGCGCGCACCTATCGGCGCGCCGGCGCGGATCTGCTCCTCAACATCACCAATGACGCCTGGTTCGCGCGTACGAGCGCGCCGTACCAGCACGAATCGCACCTGCGGTTGCGCGCGATCGAGACGCGCGCCGGCGTCGTCCGGGCCGCCAACACCGGCATCTCGGAGTACATCGATCCCCTCGGCCGCGCGCACGGGGCGACGGCACTGTTCGTCCCGGCGGTGCGGACCTACGACGTCGCCACCACGCACGTGCGCACGTTCTACGTCGAGTGGGGCGATTGGATGGGCGCCGCCTGCGCGATCGCGGCCCTCGCCGTCGTGGCGCTCGCGATCCTCGCGGCCGTCAGGACGCCGAGAGCTGCGCCCGCGCCGTCAGCGCGGCGCGATCGCGCACCCTGATGCGTCGCCGCTCCACCTCGATCCACCCCGCCGCCTCGAAGTCCCCCAGTGCCCGCGACACCGTCTCACGACTCGCGCCGATCATCTGCGCGATCATCTGGTGCGTGAGCGGCCGCGCGTCCGCGTCCGACGTCCCATCCGAGGCGAGCTCGATCACCAATCGGGCGATGCGCGCCGGGACATCGAGCAATGCCAGTCCCCCGATCTTGCCGTCGGCCTGGCGCAGCCGGCGCGAGAGCTCGGTCAGCAGCGCCCACGCGACGGCGGGGCTCGCTTCCACGCGTGCACGGAAATCCTCCCGGCGCAGGACGAGCAGCGTCGCGTCCTCGAGCGCGATCACGTTGGCCGAGCGCGGCTGACCGTCGATCAGCGAGAGCTCGCCGAAATATTCGGCCGGCCCCAGGACGCCGAGGATGACCTCGCGTCCGTCGTCGGCGATGAGCACGACCTTCACGCGTCCCGTGCGGACGATGAAGAGGGAATCCCCCGGGTCGTCCTCGGACACGATCGCGCTCCCGCGGGGATACGCCAGCTCGTGCGTCATTTCGGCGAAGCGGCGCAACTCGGCAGGCGCGAGATGGCTGAACAGCGGAATCGACGCGAGGAATGCGTCAGCGCTGGATGGCGGCACAGGGGCGATGCGCGTGGGGTCGGAGGGCCGGTATCGGCTCGTCGGTGATCGAAGGTTAAATGCTCGTCCCGCGGGACGCCGGGCGGGCGTCCCCGGGAGCGCGCCCCGCGTCCTCCAAATCCTCTATATTTCCCATCTGTCCTTTCCCGCCGCATAGAGGGTGCCGTGAAAACCGATATTCATCCCGATTACGCAACCGCCACGGTCACGTGCGCGTGCGGCAACACGTTCGAGACGCGCTCGACCAAGGCCGAGATCCATACCGACATCTGCTCCGCCTGCCATCCGTTCTTCACGGGAAAGCAGAAGCTGGTCGATACCGCGGGGCGCGTCGAGCGCTTCCGGCTGAAATACGGTAAGCCGACCTGAGTCTCCGCGGGCGACTCGCCGACGCGCTCGCGCGCGCTGCGGAGGTCGAACGCGAGCTCGCCGACCCGAAGACCCTTCGAGACCCCAAGGCCCTCGCGGCGCTTGGGCGGGAGCACCAGCGTCTGGGCGCCGTGGTGCAGATCGGCCAGCAGCTCCAGAAGGTGGACGACGAGCTGGCGCAGGCGCGGGAGTTGCTCGCGGCGGATGATGCCGAGCTCGCGGCGGAGGCCCGCGCGGAGGTGGCGCGCCGCGAGCCTGAGGTGGCCCAGCTCGAGGCGACCCTCAAGCCCGTCCTGGTGCCGCCCGATCCGCTCGACGACCGGCCCGCGATCGTCGAGATCCGGGCCGGCACCGGCGGGGACGAGGCCGCCCTCTTCGCGGCGGATCTCTACCGCATGTACACGCGCTACGCCGAGCGGCACGGATGGCGGGTCGAGGTCCTGTCGCGCTCGGAAGGGACACTCGGCGGCGTGAAGGAGGTCGTCCTCAAGATCAGCGGGACGGGTGTCTACGGCGCCATGCGCTGGGAGTCGGGCGTGCATCGCGTGCAGCGCGTCCCGCGTACCGAGGCGCAGGGGCGGATCCACACCTCCGCCGCGACGGTCGCGGTCCTTCCCGAGGCGGACGAGATCAACGTCAAGATCGAGGAGAAGGATCTGCGGATCGATGTCTTCCGCTCCTCCGGGCCGGGCGGACAGAGCGTCAACACGACGGATTCCGCCGTGCGCATCACCCACCTGCCGACCGGCCTCGTCGTGAGCCAACAGGATCAGAAATCCCAGCTCCAGAACAAGCAGAAAGCGCTCGAAGTGCTGCGGGCACGGCTGCTCGACGCCAAGCTCGCGGCGCAGGAGGCGGAACGGGCCCGGCTCCGCCGGACCCAGGTTGGGACCGGGGACCGGTCGGCCAAGATCCGGACCTACAACTTTCCCCAGAACCGGGTGACGGACCACCGCATCGGGCTGGATCTGTACGGTGAGCTGGACCGCATCGTCGACGGAGATGTCGACGATCTGGTCGAAGCCCTGAAGATCGCCAACGTCGAGGAGCGCCTCGGGGACGGCGAAGACGACGGGGAGGGAGAACGGGGATGACGGTGGGTCTCGCTGAGTCGTGCGTTGGCGCCCTCGCGGCCGAGGTCGCGGAGCGCGTCCGCCTCGTCGCCGAGGACGATCCCCGCCGGGAGGCGCAGGAGCTGCTCGGCGCGGTCCTGGGTCACCCCCGGTGGTGGGTGGCCGCCAACGCCGACGCGGCGCTCCCGGAGGCCTCCGCGAGGCGCGTGCGCCGCGCCGCCGATCGCCGCGCCCGCGGTATGCCGTTGGCGTACGCGGTGGGCGAGGCCGCGTTCCGGCACCTCACGCTGTCGGTCGACCCGCGCGTGCTGATCCCGCGACCGGAGACCGAGCTGGTGGTAGATCTCGTTCTTGACCACGTCCGGTCCACGCCGGGCGGAGTCGCGATCGAACGTCGGGACAGGATCGGGGGCCATCGCATTGTCGCTCGCGTGGGAGGGGGCATTCGATCGAGTGATCGGGATCGACATATCGACGGATGCGCTCGGGGTGGCTCGCGCGAACGCGCGCCGCCTTCCGCCGCGGATCGCCGCGTCCGTCGAGTTTCGCGAGGGCTCCTATCTTGCGCCCGCTCACGACGTCCGTGCGCGAGCCGTCGTCTCCAATCCGCCGTACATCGCGTTCGTCGAGGCGGCGGCGCTTCCGTCGGCCGTCCGCTCGTGGGAGCCGCCGGTCGCATTGCTGACCGGCGGCGACGGCCTGTGCGCGACGGGCGCGATCGTGCGCCAGGCGGCCATGGTGCTGGAGCCGGGAGGCATCCTCGTGCTGGAGGCCGACTGCCGGCGCGCGGCGCGCGCGGCGGATCTCGCCGCCGCCGACGGACGCTACACCGCGGTCGATGTGCGACGGGATCTGACCGGGCGCGACCGGTACGTGGTCGCGATCCGGCGATAGGTCCCGGCGTGTCGTCCCCACCGCGCGGGGTGCGTGGCCGTCTCATCGTGCTGGAGGGGCCCGACGGGGTCGGCAAGACGACGCAGGCCGCCCGGCTCGTCGACCGACTCCGCGCGGAGTGCCCGGAACGGTCGATCGTGCCGCTGCGCGAGCCCGGAGGGACGCCGCTCGGCGACGCCCTCCGCCGGATCCTTCTCGATCCCGCCTGGGAGATCGGGCCCGAGACCGAGGCGTTGCTCTTTCTCGCCTCGCGCGCGCAGCTCGTGCGCGATGTCATCCACCCGCATGTGCGCGCCGGCGCGCTCGTCGTGCTCGACCGGTTCTTTCTCTCGACCTACGCCTATCAGATCGGGGGCCACGGATTGCCGGAGGACGCCATCCGCTCGGCCAACGGCTTGGCCGTCCAGGGTGCGGTGCCGGATCGAACGTTATTGTTCGAGTATCCCGCGGGCGAGGCGCTGGCGCGTGCGGAAGCCCGGGTGACGGAGCGCCACGGCGCTCAGGAGCGGTCGGAGCCCGTGGGCGATCGTATGCATGGGCTCGGGCGCGCGTTCCATGCTCGGGTTGCCGCGGCGTTCGCGGCGTTCGCGGGCGCCGACTGGCAGGCCGGGCACCCCGAATGCGGCCCGATCGTTGCCGTGAACGCGCGAGGGACGCCCGACGTGGTTGCGGCGCGTGTCTGGGATAGGGTTCGGGATCTGATCTGAAGCGGTCGCGTGATCGACGATGATGCACACGGGCGAGGAATGAGAGACGACATGCGGTCACGGGTCCTGATCGTCGCGAGTACGCTGGCAGCGGCCCTCATTTGCGGCGGGTTCGCTCTACGACACGAATGGTCGTGGCGCAGCGCCACCGCAGGGTCGCCATGGCATGGAGCTCAGAAGCCCTCCCGCGTGGGCGGCCGACGGCTCTTCGACGATGTGCGTCAACATGTCACGCAGGACTACGTCGACGCTCTTACGGCCGCCCAGATCGATCGGACGGCCGCCGAGGGGATGCTGTACGAGCTGCGCGACCCGCGGACGAAGCTTGTGCCGCGCCGCCTGGTCGAGACGGACCCCCGGGATACGGTCCGTAGAGGGTCGCGCCGCGCCGCCGCGGCGCGCGGCGTGCTCCTCGAGCGCGGAATCGCATATCTCGATGCCCCGGTCTTCGGCGATTCGAGCGGCCGCGCGCTCAACCACGCGATCGACTCGCTACGCGCGCAGGGGATGCGCACTCTGCTGCTGGACCTTCGGCACAACGCGACGGCATCGCTGGATCGTGGCGTCGCGGTTGCAGAGCTGTTCCTTCGCCCGGGCGAGACCGTCGTCACGGTCCGCGGGAGGGGCCCCGGGGCGACCCGCGTGATCTCCGATCGCCGTCCTGCGCACTGGCCCGGGCTGGGCGTCGTTCTCCTGATCGACAGCTCCACGGCACGCGGGTCGGAGGTCGTGGCCGGCGCGCTCCAGGATCATGATCGCGCTCTGCTCGTGGGCACCCCGTCGTCTGGCAACGGCGGAGATGCCGAGCTCATTCCGGTCGATGGCGATGCCCTGTGGCTGACGACCGCGCGCTGGTATACGCCGTCCGGGCGGCGCATCGATCGCACCGATTCGCGCTGGACCGATGCTGACACCGACGATGAGGAGGCCAACGGCGACGCGGCCGATTCGACCACCGGCGAGTCGACGCAGGCGAGCCGCTACCGGACGGATGCGGGGCGCGTGCTGCGGGCGGGCCACGCGATCACGCCCGATGTGCTGGTGAGCGACACGGCCGCGGCCGCCGGCGCGCGCACACCTCCAGCGGCCCCGGCGACGCGGCACGACCTCCGCGCCGATCCGGTGATCCGAGCCGCGCTCGACCTCGCCACGCGTGCCCCGTCCGCGTCGGATCTGGTATTGCATGTGGCGCGCCCTGCCGGCGAGGGGGATTCCAGCTCGAGGGGGCCGACGAGCCCATGACCGCGCGGACCGCCCCCCGAATCTTCATCGTCGGGGCGGGACGGGCGGGACGGAGCCTCGCCGCGGCCTGGCGCGCCGCGGATGTCGAGGTCATCCGCCTGCGCCGGCGCGGTGCCTCCTGGCGGGGGCTCCGGCGCGCAACTGTCGTCGTCGTCGCCGTACGCGATGCCGAGCTCCGGTCCGCATTGGCCGAGATTTGCGCCGCCCCGCTGATGGCCGGCGCCGTCATCCTCCACACGAGCGGAGCGCTGGACCCGGGCTCCGCGCTCGCGCCCCTACGCGGCGCGGGGCATCCGGCAGGCACCTTTCATCCCATCGTTCCCCTAGCGGACGCGACGCGGGCACCGGCTCTGCTTCGGGGTGCATGGATCGGGATCGATGGCGATCGCGGCGCCCGGCGGGCGGCCCGCGCACTCGCGGCCGCTCTCGGGGCGCGCACGCTTGTCATCCCGGCGGGCGACCGCGCCCTCTACCACGCGGCGGCCGTTTTCGGCGCGAATTTCCCCGTCGTCCTTGTGGCGGTGGCCGAGCGGCTCATGCAGCGATCCGGTGTCGGGTCTCGGGCCGCGCGCGCGGCCGTCCGCGCGCTGCTCCGCGCCACGACCGACAACCTCGCGCACGCCGACCCGGCCCGGGCGCTGACGGGGCCCGCGGCCCGTGGCGATCGCGCGACGATCGCGCGACATGTGGCTGTCCTGGCGGGGCAGCGGCCCGTCGCCGACGCCTATCGTGCGCTCAGCCGTCTCGCGCGTCAGCTCGTTTCGCCGGCGAGATGAGCCTGATCGACGACCTTCACTCCCGCCGGTGGCGTGAAGGTGAAAGTGCCCCGATCGACGGGGATGTTGAACGCGATCTTGGTCAGTCGCACGTGACGGATGGTGCCATTGACGTCCGTCACCTCGAATTGCCGAACGACGGCGTCCTCGAGATCGATCCATAGCTTGGCCTGCGTGAACTGCGACTCGCCCTTCGGCACGAGGATCACGGCGCGCGTCGCGTGGCCGGCCACGGTATCGGCGCCGCCGTCGCTGGCGACGTAGTGGTCCTCGGGCGCCGTGAGGAATTGCCCGATGAAATCGACGGATGTGGCGCCGGCCCCGCTGCCGAGCGGCATCCGGACGACGCGGCCCGGCGTCGCGCTCGGAACGTAGACCCAGACCCAGGCGCCGTCCGCGACGATGCGGTCGTTGGCGTCGTCCGGCGGATCGATGAAGCGGACCGCGAGCCGATTCGGGCGCTCCTGGATGTATTCGCCGTGCGAGACGGCCGTGGCGCCCGTGATCGGATTCGTCAGGGCCTGCTCGAACGCCGCGCGCATGGTGCGCACGTCGGCGTACGCCTTCACCGCCCGGGCGAGCACCGCCGAGGCAGACGGGACCGCGGATTGGGGCCGAGCGGGGACGGAGACCGGTCGCGCGCCGAGCGGGACTGCCGCGAGGGCGACGACCGCGCACGCGCGGCCAAGGAACGGGGCGACGGTCATGCGGGTCCTACCCATGAGCCGCCGCGAACGTGCCATCGGGAGCGGCCAGGGCGCGGCCGATGGCCTGGGCGATGGGGCGCAGCTCGCCGACGAGCTCGGCGAACTGGTCCGGATATAATGACTGCGCGCCGTCCGATAACGCCTCATCGGGAGCCGGATGGACCTCGACGAGTATACCGTCCGCGCCCGCCGCCAGCGCAGCGCGCGCCATGGGCGTGACCTGGGCCCGCGCGCCGGTGCCGTGGCTGGGGTCCGCCACGATGGGCAGGTGCGACAGCTTGTGGACCAGCGGGATCGCCGTCAGGTCCAGCATGTTCCGCACGGCGGGGTCGAAGCTGCGGACACCGCGCTCGCACAGGATGACCTGCCCATTCCCTTCGGCGAGCAGATACTCGGCGCTCATCAGGAGGTCCGTCACCGTCGCCGCCATGCCGCGCTTGAGCAGGACCGGCTTCCGCAGTCGGCCCACGGCCTTGAGCAACGAGTAGTTCTGCATGTTTCGCGCGCCGATCTGGATGCAGTCGGCATACTCGGCGACGAGCCGCGCACCCTCCTCGTCCATCGCCTCGGTGACGACCGGGAGCCCCGTCTCGGCCCGTGCGAGGGCCAGCAGCTCCAGGCCCCGCCGGCCGAGCCCCTGAAACGCATAGGGCGATGTCCGGGGCTTGAACGCGCCGCCCCGCAGCGCGGTGGCGCCCGCCGCTTTGACTTGGCGCGCGGCCTCGAGAATCTGCGCCTCGCTCTCCACCGAGCACGGGCCGGCGATGATGACGACCTCTGTCCCGCCGATGCGGACCCCGGGCGCGATCTCCACGACCGTGCTCTCGGACTTCCATTCGCGGGAGACCTGCTTGTACGGCTGCGACACGTGGATCACTTCCGCGACGCCGGGGAGCGCCTCGATCCGCGAGCTGTCGACGCGGCCATCGTTGCCCACGAGGCCGATTGCCGTCCGCTGCGCGCCGGGCATGGGGCGCGCGTCGTAGCCCATCTCCTCGATCGTCCGCACGACGCGGGCGACCTCGGCGCTCGTCGCGCCGTGATGCATCACGACGAGCATGGCTACGTCCCCTGCAGCGCGGCGGCGGGCTCGGGGGCGTCGTCCCGGACGCTCCGGATGCGGCCGCTCGCGGCCGGCGGCGCGCTCACCACCGGGCTGGCGCGCAACCGGACACTCACGAGAGAGGAGACGCCGGGCTCCTGCATGGTGACGCCGTAGACGGCGTCGGCCGCCTCGGTCGTCGTGCGTGGGTTGTGGGTGATGATGATGAACTGCGTCTTGACCTTGAACGTGTTGAGCATCCGGACGAATCGGCCGATGTTCTGATCGTCGAGCGGCGCGTCCACCTCGTCCAGCAGGCAGAAGGGGCTCGGCTTGGCGAGAAAGATGCCGAACAGGAGCGACAGCGCGACGAGCGCGCGCTCGCCGGTCGACAGCAGGTGGATGCGCTGCGTCCGCTTCCCGCGCGGCGAGGCGTGGATCTCGATGTCGCAGTCGAGCGGCGCGTCCGGATTCTCGAGCCGGAGATCACACTCGCCGCCGCCGAAGAGCGTCGCGAAAATCTGGCGAAAGTGCAGCCGCACCTGCTCGAAGGTCGCGAGAAACAACTCGCGCGCGGTCGCGTCGATCTCGCGGATCGCCTGGTGCAGGGAGGCCTGCGCCGCGGCGATGTCGGCGCGTTGCGCCGTCAGGAACTCGAACCGCTTGAGCTCCTCGGCGTGCTCCTCGATCGCCAAGGGGTTCACGGGCCCGAGGGCGGCGATCTCGTCGCGCAACGCCGCGGCATCCTGCCGCAGGACGTCCTCGTCGGCATCGAGCGGGGGGCACTCGGCGATCAGTGTCGCCCACGGCTGGCGCCATTCGGTCTCCACCCGATCGCGCACGGCGCGGTCCCGGCCCGCCAGCTCGGCGTGGCGCAGCTGCACGCGGTGGTGCTCGTCGCCGAGCGCGGTTCCCTCGTGGTGCGCGGTATCGAGAGACCGCTCGGCGTCCGATTGCGCATCGTCCGCCACGCGTACCGCGTCCTCGGCGGCCGCGAGCTGCCGCTCGGCGTCGGCGAGCGCTGCCTGGCGCGACGCGAGATCCAGTCGCCACGTCGTCAACTGCTCGACGAGCGCGCCCTCGGCCGCCGCGAGCGTCTCCAGCTCGGTGCGCAGCGACGCGACGCGACCCGTCGCGGCCGCGCATTCGTCGGCGAGCCGGCGCTCGCGCTCCGCCGCTACCTGAAGCCGGGCGTCCTGCCGCGCGAGCGTCACCTGGGCCGCGGCGTGGGCCTCGCGCGCGCCATCTCGTGCGTGCTCGGCTTCCGCGACCGCGGCGCGGGCCCTCGTCGTCGTCGCCTCACGCGCGGTCGCGGCCGTCGTTGCCTCGTCGACCGCGCCCTGGAGGTGATCGAGCTCGGTCGACAATGCCGCCGCCCGCTGCGTGAGGCGTCCGGCCAGCTCCGCGGTCTCGCGGGCATCGCGGGCCAGCCGGTCCCGGCGGCGCTCGGCGTCGGCGTACCGGTCGTCGGCCGCGCGCAGGACGCGCGCCGCGTCCGCCACCGCCTCCTCGGCCGCGGTCACCCGCGCATCGGCGCCCTCCACGTCTGCGCGCGCCGACGTGGCGCGGGTGAGCGCGGTCTTTCGCGCGTCGGCCGCCGTCACCCGCGCGGCGCGGAGGGCGGACAGCTCGGCGCGCCGCCGGAGCGGTCCCGCGCCGCTCGCCGCGCCCGGCAGCCAGATGGCACCATGGGCATCCTCGAATGCGGCGCCGGCGTCGAGCTCCCGCACGCGGCCGAGGAGCGCGTGCAGCCAGCCGCGCGCCGGCTCCGCCGGTGCGACGCGCTGGGCCAGTGAGGCGGGGGCGTCCCCGGCGGCGCCCGCGGTCGCATCCAGGGGGAGGAGGAGGAGCGGACCGGGTGCCACCTCGGCGTGCCACGCGCGGATCGCATCGGCCGCGACGCGGTCGCGCACGAGAACCGCGTGAACGGTCGACCCGAGGAAGCGCTCGATCGTCGTGGCGTCCTCGGCGCCTGCGCTCAGGAAATCCGACAGAGGTCCGAGGATGGCGCCGTCGGCAAAGCGCGCGCGATCCCCGAGTAGCCGCGCGGCCGCGGGCGCGAGTCCCACGCGCTCCCGCTCGAGCGCTTCGAGGGTGCCGAGCTTGCCATCGAGCGTCGTCAGCCCGTCCTCGGCGCGCGCGAGCTCCTGGCGGGCGATCGTGTCCGCCGCCTGCGCCGCGCGCCGCGCAGCCTCGGCGCCCGAGCGGGCCGCCACCGCCGCCTCGGCGGCCTCGCGCGCGGCGCCCCGCTCGGTCCCGATCGTGGCGACGGCGCGCTCTGCCGCCGCGAGCTGGCCGGCGCGCTCCGCACGCTCGGACGCGAGCGTCGTCAGTCGCTCGGCGATCTCGGCCTGTTCGCGCGCTACGGCCGCGCGATCGAGATCGGACCGCGCCGCGACATCGCGGACCGTGCGCAGGTCGGTGTCCGCCGCCTCGAGGGCCGAGCGCGCCGCCTCGAGGGCGTGCCGGGCGCTCTCCTCCCGGGTGGCCGCGTGGGTGAGGGCGCTCGCCGCCGCGTGCACCTCGGCGTCGAGGCGGAGCCGTTCCAGTGCCGCGACCTCCCGCTCGCCCTGCACGCGTCCACCGGCGACCTCGCCGCTCCGGCGCTCCTCCTCGGCCTGCTGCCGCCGTGCGGCCGCGTTACGCTGTCGCTCTTCCGCGACGCCGATCTCCGCCCGGAGGTTGGCCACCATCTGTTGCTGGCCGGCGACCGCCCGTGCGGCGTCCGCCCGCCGGGTCTCCGCCACCGTGCGCTCGAGATGCGCCGCGCTCCGCCGCTCCTCCGCCGCTCGCGCCGCGGCGCTGGCCGCGGGGATGCGATCGCCGAGCGCGGTGAGTGCGGCCGCGAGCGCGACGAGCTCCGTCCGTGCCGATGCGAGCTCGCGGGCGGCGAGCGTGACGTCGACGGCGCGATAGCGCGCCGCGAGCTCGCCGTGCCGCTCCGCGCGCCGGCGTTGCCGCGCGAGCGAGCGGACCTGCCCCTGGACCTCGCCCAGGAGATCCTCGAGGCGCGCCAAGTCGACCGAGGTCTCTTCGAGACGTCGCTCCGTCGTTCGCCGCCGGTCGCGGTACAGGCTGACCCCGGCCGCCTCCTCGAACAGCTCGCGCCGGTCGTCCGGGCGGTCCGACAACAGCGCGTCGATCATGCGGCTCTCGATGATCATCGCCGCATCCGCGCCGAGTCCCGTGCCGCGCATGAGATCGTGAATGTCCCGCAGTCGGCACGGCGCGCCGTTGAGGAGATAGTCGCTCTCGCCGGATCGGCTCAACCGGCGGGTGACGACGACCTCGCGATAGGCGACCGGCAGGGCACCGTCCTCGTTGTCGAAGTGCAGCGAGACGTCCGCGATGCTCACCGGGCGCCGAGCCGACGACCCCTGGAAGATGACCTCTTCCATCTTGGCGCCCCGCAACGCGCGTGCGCGCTGCTCGCCGAGCACCCAGCGCACGGCATCCGCGACGTTGGACTTGCCGCATCCGTTCGGTCCGACGATCGCGGTGATGCCCGGCTCAAATGCGAGCATCGTCGAGTCGGCGAAGCTCTTGAACCCGTGCATCTCTAACTTCGTCAACCGCATACGGTGTTCGGGGAAGGGGAGAACGTTACGGGCTCTGCGATCGCACCCAATACTGGGCGTGGGTGGCCCGCCCCGCGGAGTCGGCCGCTGCGGACGTAGGATACGGGCCGAGGATCACGCGGAACAGGGGGTGGCGCTTCTTGGGCTCGGAGACGATGTAGGGATCGGCGCCGTTCGCCCGCACGCGCTCGGCGATGGAGTGCGCCGTATCGGGGCTGGTCGTGGCGACGAATTGCACCACGTAGACGGGGACCTTGACCGCGCCCGCCGCGGGCGCCGGCGTCACCGATTCCGACGCCGCGAAGGGTGGGGGCGTCTCGGACGCGGGCGGTGGGACCGGCGCCGGGCTGGCCGGCGCGCGCGTGCTCTCGGCGACCGCGGCGGATGTGTCGCGCGGCGACGCCGGGAGCGGTGGCCTCGGCGCGGTCGCCGCATCGCGCGCCGCGCGCAGGGTGAGCAGGCGGGTGAGCGCGACGAGGAGCGCCGCGATGACGACGGCCAGGAGGATGAGGCGCGACTTCGGCGCTCGCCGGCCGTCGCCGTCCCCCCACGCCCGGCTGCGTGCCGCGCGCGGCGGCGCCAGCCAGGCGCTCGCCGACGGATCGGCCGCGGTGACGCGGTCCAAGCGGGCGAGGAAGTCGCGCTCGCCCGTGACCTCGAGCGGCATGATGAACAGCACGATCTCCTTTGCGGCGTGGGCCGCCGCGAGGAGCCGGTGCCAGCGCGGGCTCGGGAGGACCGTCTCGTAGGCGAGCGGCTCCGTGCCGCTGCGGATGACGTACACGTTGCGCTCCGAGGTCCATCGCGTGACGGCGCCGAAGGAGATGCCGTACGTGAAGCAATCCGACACGCCGTGTGGATCATCCGTCGGGATCACGGCGGCGAGCGGGGGCGCACCGGCGGTCAGATCGACCAGGGTCACGCGGTGGGTGACGGCCCGAGCCCGGGCGAGAGCCAGCGCGGCCTGCGCGGTGACCGTGGGATCGCTCCCCACGACCGCGATCGAACGTCACGTCATCCGCGGCTACGGCGCGCAGCATGTCCCGGCGGCTCGTGCTCGCGCGCGAGGGGCTCACGGCGTCCCCTCGTACACCCAGTACATGCGATGCGCCACCTGGCCGACCGAATCGGCCTGCGCGCGCGTCGCGTAGGGCCCAAGAACTACCCGATACACCGTGACGCCGTCCCGCGTTGTCGCGACGACACGCGGCCGGCTGCCGTGTGCATCGATCGTCTCGGCGATCGCGTGGGCGTTCTCGGCGCTGAGATTCGCTGCGAACTGCACGGTGAATCCGACCATGTCGCCGTTGCTCGCGCGGGCGGTGTCGGCGCTCGCGTGTACCGCCCCTCCGCCGCGCGTGGAGGAGCCTGCGCTATCCGAGGGACCGCTCGTCCGGCCCGAATCGGCGCCCTCTGACCGGATCGCCATCTGGATCGAGTCGGACGAGTCGGGGACGATGCGCGCGAAGCTCACGGGCTCATCGAGCCCTCGCGCGCGCGGCCGAAAGCCGTTCCATTGGATCGGGATCCGAGACGTCGCGCGCGCCCCCCGGCACCGTTCGGCGGGGGCGCAGCGAATCCGCGTCCACGAAGATCACATTGGGGCCATCCGCCAGCGCGATATCGCCGTCGGGGCCGACGAACGGCAGGTCCGCGGTCCAGCTGGTCCGCACGGTGCCGAGGAGGTGGTCCGACCCAATGGCGATGACCCAGACGGTGTCGTCGGCGGCGGATCGCGCCAGAAGGAAGCGCCCGAGCGGGTCCATGCGCAGATCCGCCGGCGCACCGGGCAGCTCGATTCGGCCGCGGACGCGGCTGGTGTAGCGATCCACGATGCGGATGTCGGGCGTCGAATCCAGGCCGACGTAGAGCCGGTCGCCGCTCGGCGTCGGCACGGCGACGTGCACGCGGCGATCGAACGCGACGACAGGCACGAGCGTCATGTCGGGAATCTGGACCGCCTCGATCCGCGTGCCGGTGATGCAATACAGCCGATCGCCGATCTGCGGGCGGACGATCCGATCGACGTGCGGAAGAACGGCGGAATCGAGCACGCGGGAATCGGGCGGCCGCAGGCGCCAGACGATCGTGCGCTCGCCGGCATCGCCCACGACGAGCAGCGAGCCATCGGCCTGCGGGGCGACGTTGCGCGCCGGATGCGCGAGGGTGCGCGTCCAGGGCGCGGCATCCGTGCGCGTCAGTCGGGTGACGGCGCCGGTGGGCGCGACGCCGTAGACGGCCGCGCCATCCGTCGACGTCAGCGCGGCGAGCTTGCCCCCGAGCGGCGCCATGACGTGGCCGGTGCGCAGATCGATGCGGCGGAGCGACCCCGCCGCATCGATGACGGCGAGCGAGCCCGCCTCCTCATCGAATGCGAGGACCCGCGCGATGCGCGGCGCTCTGTCCGCCGACGTCCAGAGGGCGGAATCGAGGATCGTATACGAATAGGCCCGGACGGGGCCGCCGGTCCGCGCGACGCGGAGCACGATTGGATCGATTCCCGGAGCGACGGCCGGCTCGGGTGGATGGTGTGCGGCCGTCCCGGAGGCCGCCGATGCGGCGGTCGGCCGGTCGCGTCGACCGCACGCCACGAGCGCCAGGATGGTCGTTCCCCACACCGCGATCCGCACGGTGAGAATGTAGCACCGCCCGCCGGATCCGGCCGCGCCCTCAGAAGCTCGGGCCGATGGACCAGCGCCAGTAGCCTTTGCGTCCCGCATCGACCGGGATCGCGTAGTCCCAGCGCAGTATGGCGATCCCGTAGAGATTGAGCCGCAACCCGGCGCCGTAGCTAGAGAGGAAGTATCGCTCCGTTGCCGGATTGTAGTTCGCCGGCGCCGAGAAGTACAACGTCTGCCCCTTAGACCAGGCCGAGCCGATGTCGTAGAAGAACAGTCCATCGACCGGCGGGAGCGAGATCGGCACGACACCCAGGTCGATGCGCCGGATCAGCGGGAAGCGGAGCTCTGCGTTGCCGAGGATGTATCGGCTGCCCAGTCCCTCGATGGAGTTGCACGTCTGCTCGCTCGCGCCCGTCCCGCTGGCGATGGCCGAGCCGCAACTGCTGTTGAACAGCGGATTGTACCGGTCGTATCCCCGCAGGAAGTAGGGGCTCGCAATGTATTTCGGGAACGCGGACTCGTCGCGGCCGATCGACAGGTCCGACTCGACGCGCGTCGCCACGGTGAGAAAGTCGAACAGGATCGGGAAATAGCGCCGATAGTCGACGAGGTACTCCATCCATTGATACGAGCCCACGGCGGGCTCGACCTGCAACCGGAACCGGCGTCCCGAGATGGGTCCGGTCGCGCCGAACAGCGTGTTGTCGGACACGAGGGCGACGTAGGGCTGGGCGTAATTCAGCTGGCTGTAGCTGCGGATGCTGTCGAGCCCGAATCCGCTGGCCGTCTGGCTGACGGTGTCGATCGCGCTGCTGAGGAAATAGTTCGACCGGTCGACGTTGTTGTACCGGAGGCCGAATTCCCAGCGGGCGAACCGGTTGATCGGGTAATAGGCGATGCCGAAGGCCTGCCGGATGGCGTACCGCGTGAGCACGAGCTGCTCCGTCGCGTTGGCTCCCGCCACGGTGGACCCGGGGACGACCTGATCGGAGGAGTAGAAGTAGTACGGGACCGCGTAGGCGCCCACGCTGTACTCGATGCGGTGGCCCAGATTCGTGTAGGCGGCGAACAGCTGGGCATCGTTGAAGCTCCCGTTGACGGCGCCCGAAAAGGCGAGCTGCGAGTTTCCGACGAGATCGCTCAGGAAGACGGTGGTTCCGCCATACAGGCCGCTGTAGTACCCGCCGTTGACGTATCCGATGTTGGGCTGGGCGATGTAGTCGATCTGGTACGCCGTCTTGTACGGTCTGTCCTTGAAGCGGGTCGAGTCGGGGAGCGCGAGCCGGGCGCTGTCGAGCATCTGCGCGACGGTGACCGGGCCGCCGCCGATCGGCGGCGTGACGGTCGGCTCCGCGTCGGAGGGCCGGATCCCGTTCGCGCCCCGGTAAAACGACTGTTGGCTCGCGAGCCCGCTGGCGCTCGTATCCGCCGCTTGGCCGGGGAGCGCGCGGCCGAGCGATGAATCGGCCTCCCGCTGGGCCAGAACGGGGAGGGGAACCGCCGTCGTGTCGCGAAACGGCTCGCCGCGGAGCGCGCGCGGGTTGTCGATCGACCAGACCGTGTACCCCTCCTGCTGGTAGTAGGCGAAGGCGAGGCGGTCCGCCTCACGGGCCCACGTAATGGCGGGACTCACCTCGGTAATCGCCGAGATCCCGCCGACGACGTTGGTCAGCTGATATTGCTGCTTCGACGGGAGATCGTAGAGGAAGATGTTCGCGGTCCCCGTGCGATCGGACACGTAGGCGATGGATTGCCCATCGGGCGCCCACATCGGATTGATGTTGAGTCCCCGCTGGCCGGGCAGGACCGTGATCTGACCGGTCGCGACGTCGTACAGGCAGATCCGCATGAGCGGGAAGTGCAGGGTCTCGAAGCTGGCATCGGGACCGCGCTCGCTTGCGAACGCGATCGTCCGGCCGTCCGGAGACCACTGCGGCTGGAGGTCGCCGTACCGGTCGTCCGTGAGCTGACGCACGGCGCCGCCCGCGACGTCCACGGTGTACAGATCGGTGAATCCCCCTTTCATTCCGCTGAACACGATCGTCTGGCCGTCGGGCGACCACGCCGGGTTGTTCACGTCGACGTGGATCGTCTCGAACCGCTTGACGACCTTGCGCCGGCGGACGTCGAGCAGGTAGAGCGCCTGCCGCCCGCCGGTGAGAGCGGTGAAGGCGAGAAAGCGCCCATCGAGCGAGAAGGCGCTCTGCGTGTAAATGAGCTGGAGTTCGGTGTACTGCGAATTGAGCGTGCTCTTGACGAGCCGCTTGATCCGCTTCCCCGTGCGGCCGTCGCCCAGCCAGATGTCCGGAAACACCTCGCCGCGGAGGAAGCTCCCCGTCGCGATGAAGGTGATGTAGCGCCCGTCGTTCGAGAGCGCGGGGGCGATGAAGAACGGATTGCCCCCGCCGGTCTTCCGCGGGTTGAGCAGGGGCTGGGAGAACTTCCGCGGACGCTGGAGCAGCGCGACCGGGGGCAGGTACCGTGTCTGCATCGCCTCGCGCCATTCCTCGCCGAGATCGTCGAGCGACATCCCGAGCTGCGCCCGGAACGCGCGGTCTATGCCCGCGGACGGTACCTGCGCCATGATCCGTCCGATGATGTCGTCGCCCCAGCGGGCGCCGATGTACGCCCAGAGGGATTCGCCGTAGCGGTAGGGGAAGTACCGCTCCGGGTACCGCTGCATGTCCTGGATCGTCGGGAAGCGGCCGTTCAGCACCGCGTCGCGCATCCACATTGATGTCAGCGGATCGTTCGGCCCCTTCGATAGGTACTCCGCCATCCCTTCCATGAACCAGAGGGGAGGATTGACGCGCTCGAGCAGCTGCAGGTTGCCGCCCGCGCGCCCCCGGCCGAAGATATCGAATTGAAACTCGTGCACCATCTCGTGCGTGAGCACGTGCTCGAAGCTGTGGTAGTCGCCTGAGAACGGGAGAATGATGCGTTGGCGGAGCGGCTCGGTGACGCCACTCGTGCCTTCCCCGAGATCGCCCGTCACGTTGTTCTGCCCGAAGTCCGAGCGGGAGGCAAAGAGGAGGATCGGCTTCTTCTCGCGGAACTGATGCCCCAGGATCCGCGACAGTCGGGCGTAATCGCGCTCGGCGAGCCGGGCCGCGTCGTAGGCGGCCGCGCGCTCCTGCGGGTAGTAGTGGATGAGGAAGTGCTCTGTTTCGAGCACGCGCCAGTCGAACTGGCGGTACTGGACGGCGTTCTCACCGAAAATGTCGTCGTACTGCGCGTGCAGGCGCGTGACGGCGCCGCTGGCGGCGAGCGCGAGCAGGGCGGCGAGCGCCCGTGCGCCCGCGCAGCGGGCCCACCGCCGAGCGCGCATCATCCGACGGCTGCCGCGACCGGCGTGATCTCCGCGTCTCCCCAGAGGCGTTCGAGCTGGTAGAACTCCCGCAGCACGGGATGGAACACATGCACGACGAAATCCACGTAGTCGAGGAGCACCCACCGTCCCTGCGCCATCCCTTCCACGTGATAGGCCGGCATCCCGGACCGCTTCAGCTCGGCCAGGACGTGTTCCGCCACACTACGTACGTGTGTGTCCGACATTCCGCTGGCGATCACGAAATAGTCCGTCATGTCGGTCACCGATCGCAAGTCGAGGATCACGACATCCGTTGCCTTTCGATCGAGACACAGCGCGGCCGCACGCTGGGCGACGGCGGTCACGTCACGGCTCGACCACGACCCGGTCACGCGCCCCCGGTCAGGTCGAACAGTGCCAGTAACCGCCCGCGCACCAAAGGTTCCTTACGCGGCCTTGATGACCCAGACCTTGATCTCGGGATGAACGTCGGCATGGAGCCGGATCGGCACCCGATAGACGCCCAGCAACCGGATCGGTTCGTGCAGCTCGACCTGTCGCTTCTCGACGGGGAATCCCTGGGCCTCGAGCTGGTGCACGATGTCCGCCGCCGTGACGGATCCGAACAGCTTGCCCTCCTCGCCCACGCGGGCGGAGAACGTGAGGGAGACCTGGGCGAGCCGCGCGGCGATCCCTTCGGCCTGCTCGCGCCGGGTGGCCTCGGCGGCCTCCAGCCGCTGGCGCTCCTGTTGGATCCGCTTCTTGTTGCCCGAACGTCGCGGCGTAGGCGAGGCCCCGGGGCAGCAGGTAGTTGCGGCCGTACCCCGCCGAGACGTTCACGATGTCGCCCGGATGACCCACGTTGGCGACGGCGACCCGCAGGATGACTTCCATCAGGCCGTGTATCCCTTGACGTACGGGATCAGCGCGAGGTAGCGCGCGCGCTTGATGGAGTTGGCGAGCTGGCGCTGGTGCCGGGCGCACGTGCCGCTCAATCGACTCGGCAGGATCTTGCCGTGATCGGTGATGAAACGGCCCAGCGTGCGGTCGTCCTTGTAGTCGATCCAGTGGACGCGCGTCTCGCAGAACGGGCACGACTTCTGCTGCCGGCGCATTATCCGTCACTCCTCGTCATCGTCGTCATCGCGGCGCCGCGTGCCGACCAGGTCTTCATCCGAGAGCTGCGGCGCGCCCAGCTCGTGCTCGTGGAGGGTCACCAGGTAGCGGACGATCCCGTCATCGAGCTTGAGCGCGCGCTCGAACTCCGGCAGCACCACCGGGTCCGCCGTGAATCGCGCGATGGCGTAGTACCCCGTATCGCGGGGTCCGATCGTGTAGGCCAGCTGCCGGCGGCCCCACGTGTCGACCGTCAGGTCGGCGGGAGCCGTCGCCTTGGGCCCCAGCATGGCGTGGTAGCGCGTCAATTTCTCGGTGATGGCCGCATCTTCGAGCGTCGAGTCGAAGATGTAGACGACCTCATATGCACGGGGCATGCGGCAATCTCCCTTTGGTCAGAAGAATCCGTCCCCGGCGGGTTGCCGGCCGCGGGGAAGGGGACGATACAGATAGGAGAGCGGAGAAAGTCGAGAGGAGACACATCACCGATCAACGGGAAAACCTAACGGGGTCACACATTGAAGCGAAAGAGCATCACGTCGCCGTCGCGGACGACGTAGTCCTTTCCCTCCGCGCGGACCACCCCGCGCTCGCGCGCCTGCTTCCAGCCGCCCGACGCGATGAAGTCGTCGAACCCCACCGTCTCCGCGCGGATGAATCCGCGCTCGAAATCGGTGTGGATCACCCCGGCCGCCGCGGGCGCCGTGTCGCCGCGGCGGATCGTCCAGGCGCGCACCTCCGGCTCCCCGGCCGTGAAGAAGGTCTGCAACCCCAGCAGGGCGTAGCCCGCGTGCACGAGCCGCTCGAGCCCGGCCGACTCGATCCCGAGAGTGGCGAGGAACTCCGCGCGATCGTCGGGTGCGAGGTCCGAGAGCTCCGCCTCGATCTTCGCGGACACCGGCACCACGGTCGCGCGCTCACCGGCCGCGTCGATCGCCGCGCGCAGCGCGGCGACCCGCGATCCCGCGTCCGCGCGCCCCGTCAGCTCCGCGTCCGTGACGTTCGCCGCGTACAGGACGGGCTTGGCCGTGAGAAGCCCCAGGGGCGCGAGCGCCGCGCGGTCCGCGTCCGACAGTACCGGCCCGCGCAGCGCGCGCCCCGCCCGAAGGGCCGCGTCGGCGCGCTCGAGCGCAGGAAGCTCCGCCGCCGCCTCGGCGTCGTTCGCACGCGCCGCGCGCCGCACGCGATCCAGCCGCTTCTCCACGCTCGACAGATCGGCGAGGGCGAGCTCGATGTCGATGATCTCGCGATCGCGGACGGGATCGACGCCCGCCATGACGTGCGTGACGTCCGGATCGTCGAAGCAGCGGACGACGTGCACGATGGCGTCGGTCTCCCGGACGTGCGAGAGGAACTTGTTGCCGAGCCCCTCCCCCTCGGCGGCGCCCTTCACGAGGCCGGCGATATCGACGAACTGCACGGCGGCGGGGACGATCCGCTTCGGCTGCACGAGCGCCGCGAGCCGCGCGAGCCGATGATCCGGGACCTCGACCATCCCGACGTTGGGCTCGACCGTGCAGAAGGGATAGTTCGCCGCGTCGGCCTTGGCCGCGGTCAGGGCATTGAACAGGGTCGACTTGCCGACGTTCGGCAGTCCGACGATTCCGAGCTTCAGCACGGGTCGGTCACGGCCCGGGCCGCGACGGAGCGTTGTGGTCGTTCATCGCCCGCGCGATCCCGTGCGCGAGCCACGTCTCGACCGCGGCGGTCACCGCCGGCAGGATCGCGCGGATGGTCTCGCGCTCCCTCGTGCCGAAGGCTCCGAGCACGAAATCGATCAGGGGGCCGGCGTCGCGCCCCGCCTCGGCCGGCTGGATCCCGATGCGCAATCGGGCGTACTCCCGGCTCCCCAGCGCGGCTTCGATGCTCTTCAGCCCGTTGTGCCCCCCGGCGCTGCCGCGCGCACGGAGCCGGTACGTGCCAATCGGCAGCGCCGCGTCGTCGACGATGACCAGGAGATCGGTCGCCGCCGACCAGGAGGGGCGGCGCACGTAGGGACGCAGCACGGCGCCGCTCAGATTCATGTAGGTCTGCGGCTTGATCAGGCGCGTCCGCACCCCCTGCACGACCCCGGTGCTCGCGACGCCGTCGCCGTCCCGCTTCCAGCCCTCGAAACGCCAAACGTCGGCGAGGTGGTCGACGACCCACCAGCCGACGTTGTGACGCGTCTGCTCGTATTCCCGCCCCGGATTCCCGAGGCCCAAGACCAGTTTTATTCCTTGGTCTCCTCGTCCTCGTCGCCGGTCTTGGCCTTGCGGATGACCTCCGGCTCCGCCGTCTCACCCGCCACCGCCCCCTCCTCCGGTGCCGCCACCGGCGCCGCTTCGACGACGGCCCGGGGCGCCGCGCACACGCAGACGGCCGTGTCCATGTCCGTCAGCGCCTCGACACCGGCCGGGAGCTTGAGGTCGCGCACGTGGATCGACCCGCCGATCGCCAGCTCGTCCACGTCGACATCGATGTGATTCGGCATGTTCGCCGGATCGACCTCGATCTCGAGGTCGCGCAAGGTCTGGTCGAGCACGCCTCCCTCGAGGCGGACCCCGGCCGGCACGCCGACGAGCACGATCGGAACGCGCACCGTGACCTTCTCGCCCGCGACCAGCTCCTGGAAGTCCACGTGCAGGAACTCGCGGCGGAACGGATGCCGTTGAATCTCCCGGATGAGCGTGCGCGAGGTCTGGCCATCGATCGTGAGCTCGATGACGGTGTTCTCGGCCGAAATGTGCTCGAGCAGCCGCTCGAAGTCCCGCGTGGTGATCGCCAGGGCCTGCGGCTCGCGCCGATGCCCGTAGATCACGCCAGGCAGGCGCCCGGACCGGCGGAGATCGCGCGCCGAGCCCTTGCCGCGCCCCGCGCGTGCCGTCGCCGCCAACTGCGCTGTCGCCATAGACCCGAATTGTAATCCGCCCCGGGCCGGTCGTGCCAGCCCGGCGTCCGACGTGACTCCGTTTCCGGCACGACCCCGACCTTGCCATCACGATTGCCTTTTTTGGCATGTGCTTCGCGAGAAAGCTTACCGCGGCGGTCGGTCACACGGGGCGCGGTTGGCTATCCCCCGGGGCTCTGGCTTTCGCCCTTTTCAACGGCGGAATCCATCTGACGGTCCACGAGGGAATGGCGGGTTTTGTCGCCAGCTGCGCGTCGGGATACGCGATCGCCGTGATCCCCGCGGTTACAGGAAATGCCAGGGGTAGCGCCGTCGTGCAAACGCTCACCAATGCCGTCGGGGCGCTCTAACCGAGGGCGCCCCCCGTGTGAGGGGACCGGGGGCGGAGTTCGCCGGGATCACGACCGGATCCGCAGGTGCCCCCCGAATCGTGTCAGTCGAAGAGCGAGCTCACCGACTGGTCGCTATGCGTGTACCGGATCGCCTTCGACAGGAGATCGCCGATCGAGAGGATGCGCAGCTGGGGGAAGCAGCGGTCGCTCGCGCGCTGAATCGTGTCCGTCACGGTGACCTCCTCGATCGGGGCATCGCGCAGCCGCTCGGGAGCGGGCCCGGAGAACAGTCCGTGCGTGGCGCACACGAAAATCCGCTCGGCCCCGAGGCGCTCGAGTGCGTGTGCGGCCTCCGTGACGGTGCCCGCCGTGTCGATCATGTCGTCGACGATGAGGCAATCGCGCCCCGCGACCTCGCCGACCACGTTGACCACCTCGGCCACATTGGCGCGGGGCCGGCGCTTGTCGATGATCGCCAGCGATCCGTCCAGACGCTTCGCGAATCCCCGCGCCATTTTTGCGGATCCCACGTCCGGCGCGACGACGACGAGGTCCTTGAGCTGCTTCTTGCGGTAGTGCGAGACGAAGACCGGCGCGGCGTAGAGGTGGTCGACCGGGACGTCGAAGAACCCCTGGAGCTGGTGCTGGTGGAAGTCGAGTCCCAGGACGCGGTCCGCCCCTGCCTTCTGGATGAGATTCGCGACGAGCTTGGCCCCGATCGCGACGCGGGGCTGGTCCTTGCGGTCCTGTCGCGCGTATCCGTAATACGGCAGTACGCAGGTGATCCGGGCCGCCGACGCGCGCCGCGCGGCATCGATCAGCAGGAGCAGCTCGAGGACGTTCTCCGCCGGGGCGTTCGTCGGCTGCACGATGAAGAGATCCGAGCCACGGATGTTCTCGTCGATCCGGACGAAGATCTCGCCATCGGCGAAGCGGGACAGCGTGACCTTCGCGAGCTCGACGGTCAGCGCACGCGCGATCTCCTCGGCGAGCGGGCGATTCGCCATGCCGGAGAGAAGCTTGAATCCACGTTGCGGAATGATGACGCCGTCCATGTCAGTTGCCCCTGGTGGATTCGAACCACCATTCCCAGATCCAAAGTCTGGTGTCCTGCCATTGGACGAAGGGGCAGGCGCCCGCGAGAGGCAAACTACTTCCTCCGGGGTACCCGGACAACGGAGACGGCGCCCGCTACGCGATGCGCTCGACGGCGTCGACGCGCGCGCTCGTCGCGGTCAGGATCGTGCGTGCGCCGGCGACCTCCCGGCGGGCCGCCGGGGTGGCCGGCGCCGCGTCCAGGAGAGCAAAGATGGCCGACCCCGAGCCGCTCATGAGCACGGTCGCAGGACGCACCCCCGGCAGGCGGCGCACCGCCGCGAGCGCCGCCCCGATCTCGGCGTGCCGTGCGGTCACCACGGGCTCGAAATCGTTGCCCAGCCAGGGCTCGACGGCGCGCCAGTCGCGGAACCCCCCGGAGGGGAGGAGTCGCGCGCCCGCGCCCGGCGTCTCGAGCCAGGCGTACGCATCGCGCGTCGCGATGGCGACGGCGGGCAGGGCGAGCAGCACCGGTCGGGGCGGCAAGGCCGGCAACGGGAGCAGGCGGTCGCCGCGCCCCCACGCGAGAGCGAGCGGATCCTCGATCGCCAGGAACGGCACGTCGGCGCCCAGCGTCCGCGCGAGCGCGAGCAGGACGTCCTCGGCCAGCGGTGAGGGGTCCAGCGCGCGCAACGCGCGCAAGACGGCGCCGGCATCCGCGCTCCCGCCGCCCAACCCGGCGCCGACGGGGATGCGCTTCGCGATCTCGATCCGGAAGCCGCGGGGCCAGCCGCTGCGCGCGGCGGCGTACGCTCGGGCCGCGCGATACGCCAGGTTCTCCTCCACCGGGCCAACGTCGGCCCCGCGGCAGTCGAGGGCGCACCCGCGTGCGGCGAGCCGGACGACAACGTCATCTGCCAGGTCCAGCCGGCAGAACAAGGTCTCGATCTGGTGATATCCCGACGCTTCGCGCGCGAGGATCCGGAGGAACAGATTCACCTTCGCCTGCGCGGCGACGCGCGCCGCGCCGCCGCTCACGCCACGGCCTCCGCCTCCGCACCCCGGGCCTCGACGTTGCGCAGGTGCAACCCCAGCCGCAGGAAATACCACGCGCCGATGACCGTGATCGGAAGGAACGAGACGATGTGGTACGCGATGGCCCAGGCCACGGCCTCCGGCTGGGCGACGCCATAGAGCCCGAGACCGAGCACGGCGAACGCTTCGAACACGCCGAAAAACCCCGGTGCGGCGGGCACCGCGATCCCGAGCGCGATGAGGCCCTGCAGGAAGAGCGCGGTGCCGTACGGCTGGTGGAGCCCGACGGCGACGAATCCGAGGTAGAATCCGAGTGCGTTGCAAAGCCAGAAGGCGAGGGCCCAGCCGAAGACGCCCGCGAAGCGCGCCGGATTGCGGAGCACGCTGAGACCGGTCGCGAAATGCCCGAGGGCGGCGCGCCCCGGCTCAACCAATCGCGGCGCGATGCGGCGCGCGATGGCCGCGTAAAAGCCGATCAGCGCCGCGGGGAAGAACACGATCGCGTACAGCAGCGCCACGAGGGCAACGACCGCGGCCGCTCCGGCGAAGGCCGCGTGCGCCACGGAGAGTCCGCCGACGTGCCCGCCCCGCGGAAACGCGGGGAGCAGCATCGCGCCGACCAGGAGCAGGAGCACGACCACCGCGTCGAACAGCCGGTCGACCGCCAGCGACGCGAGCGATGCGGACATCGGGACCTGGGGCGCCTCGCGCGTCAGCGCATACGCGCGCGCGATCTCCCCGGCACGGGCCGGAACGACGTTGTTCACCATCATCCCGATCGCGGTCGCCCGCCACAGCTGCCCCAGCGGCAGGTGCGCCGACACGGGATCGAGGATCGTCCGCCAGCGGCGGGCGCGGAGGAGGAAGCAGAACGTCGCGGTCGCCGAGGCCGCGATGAGGAGCGCCACGTTCGCGCCGCGCAGCGTCGCCCAGACCTCGGGGTAGGGAATCCGGTGGAATACCCACCACAGGAGCGCGGCACTCAGCAGAATGCCGAGCCCGCCGCGCCAGTCGATCTTCATAGCGGCGTCGCTGCGAGGTCGAGGAGGTCGTACAGCTCATCGAGCAGATCCTGACCGGGCGGGCTGCCGGGCGCCGCGGCGCGCAGTATCTGGCCGAGCACGCGAGCACGCGAGAGCGCGGCGGGGCCGCGGTACAGCAGGGTCTCGATCGCGACCACCCCATTCGCGTCCTGCGTCACGCGCACGGTCGGCGTGATCGCATCCTCGCGCGTGTCGGTCGATGGCGTGACCTCGCTCAGCGGGCGGTCCGCCAGCTCGGCCAGCTGATGGATCCCGGTCTCGAGCGCGGCTCGCAGGGCGGGCCCCCGCGGCGGTGTGGGGCGCCGGCGCACGATCTGCGGCTCGCCGTCGTCGGGCGCGAGATCGGCGATCGGCACCGTGGCTTCCGCCGCGGTCGCGAGCTGCCCCAGCTCCGCGGCGCGCCGCGCGACACGCCCCTGCTCCTCGGGGCCCCACGTGCGCACCGAGTGGAGCAGCAGCTTCAGGTCATCGACCGCCGCGACCAGCGCCGCCGCGAGCGCCGGCGACCAGCGGATCGTGCTATCCGTGAGCCCGCGCCCGACACGCTCGACGGCCCCGGCAAGCTCCGCCATGCCCGTGACGCGGTACATGATGGCCGAGCCACGCAGACGCCGCGCCGCGGCCACGAAGGGGTCCGACGCGCCGGCGCCGCCCGGCGCGATCTGCGGGAGTGCAACGTCCATCTGCTCGAGACACTCGCCCGCCTCGAGCGCGAAGTAATTCAGGGCGTTGGTCGACGCGGTCATGAGCCGTAATGTGACGATTCGCCGACGGTCATCGCCACTCGCCGCTCGCGCCGCCGCCCGTGACCGGTTCCAGCGTACGCCCGTGGACGACCTGATTGCGCCCGCCCTCCTTCGCGGCATATAGTGCCGCATCGGCCACGCGCAGCAGCTTGTCCGGGGTCGTGCCATGGTCGGGATACTGCGAGATGCCCGCGCTCATCGTAACGCCGTCGGCCATTGCGGGAAACCGCTCCGCCACCAGCGCGATCCGCAGGCGCTCGGCGAGCTCGACCGCGCGGTCCCCGATCGTTGACGGCGCGATGATGGCGAATTCCTCACCGCCGTACCGGCAGGCGATGTCGATGTCCCGCAGGGTCCGTCGGACGACCTGTGCCGTGCGGCGCAGCACCGCGTCTCCCGCTTGATGGCCGACCGTGTCGTTGAGCGCCTTGAAATGGTCCAGGTCAAAGAGCACGAGTCCGAACGAGGACTTGAACCGATCGCTCCGCTTGATCTCCTCGGCGAGCCGCAGGTCGAAATAGCGGCGGTTCCGCATCCCGGTCAAGGCATCCGTCTCGGCATCGTCCTGCGCACTGGCCCTATCCTGCTCGTGCCTGTGAAGGCGGAACGCCAGCCACCAGAGGACGGTGACGGAGGCCATGCCTATCGCGATCACCAGGAACGCCATGGCGGACTGGGGATGGCCGGCGTCGAGCCAATATCTGATGAATAGCCCGCCCAGGAGCACCGGGAACAGCAGCGCGATCGGGATCAGCACTCGCGCGACGATGCCGCCCCCGCTATCGGCGAGGAAGATGCGCATGAGGCCGTCGTCGGGCCGGGACAGGAGGATGCCCAGCGCGAGGACCAGGGCGCCGATCGCCGTGTGGAGCGCCATCGGCGTGCTCGAGCCGCCGACAAGCGCACCCCCGACGTTGGCTCCATAGACGTTGGCTCCATATAGGAGGGGCACGCCGTAGAGATAGCCGACGATCGCCAACATCGGCGCCAGCGTCGCGAGCACGGCAAGAGCCTGCGACAGCGTCCGGCTTACAAGCGAGCGTCCCCGGATCGCCAGCGCCAGGCCGAGAAGCGTGAGCGTTGCCGCGGTGATCGCCGCCGGACGCCCGGGGAAGTGCGTCAGGGACCGATCGCGCAGGAGGATTTCGTCGATCCCGAGCGATCGGCCGCTGAGGAATTCGAGAAGAGTGGCGGCGCCGAGGGCGACCGCGACGAGGGCAAGGGCCCGTCGCGCCCGGGCGTGCCGTGGATCGTTGCCGAGCCAGAGCGCCAGGCCCGTGACTAGGAAGGCGACGGCCGTGTTCGGTTTCGTGGCGGTCGAGCCGGGCACGACGGACGTCAATGCAGGCACGGCGACATACCAGCCCACCAGGACCATGATGGCGAGCGCCGAGACCGCAAGCGCCGCGCCGCGTGACACCAGGATCTCGCCGCGCCGCACGCGGGCCAGCGTGTACCCCCTCACCTGCTCCCGCCCCGCGCGTCAGCCCACGGTCCGATGACAATCCTCCGTCAAGCCCGTCCGAATGACGACCGGGCCGCGTCCATCGCCACGCGCATCTCGCGGACGGCCGCCGCGATCCCCACGAACACCGCCCGGCTCACGATGGAATGGCCGATGTTGAGCTCCTCGATCGCCGGAATAGCCGCAACCGGGCCGACGTTGCGCAGCGTCAGGCCGTGCCCGGCGTGCACAGCGAGCCTCGCCGCCACGCCGGCCGCCGCCGCCTCGCGGAGAGCCTCCAACGCCCGCGCCGCTGCGTCCCCCCTCCGCTCGCCGGCGCGCGCGTACGCCCCGGTGTGCAGCTCGATCGCGGGGGCACCGACGCGGGCCGCCTCCCCGACCGCGCGGGGGTCGGGGTCGATGAACAAGCTCACCCGCACACCCGAGCGCGCCAAGCGCGCGATCGCGACCGCGATCCGGTCGGGATCCCGATGGACATCCAGCCCTCCCTCCGTCGTCACCTCCTCCCGTCGCTCAGGAACCAGCGTGACCTGATACGGGCGCAGGCGCTCGGCGATCGCGAGCATCTCGTCGGTGCACGCCATCTCCAGGTTGAAGACCCCGCGTGTCTCCCGGCGAAGCCGCTCGACGTCGGTGTCCTGGATGTGGCGGCGATCCTCGCGCAGGTGCGCTGTGATCCCGTCGGCGCCGGCGTCCTCACACTGCGCCGCCGCCGCGACCGGGTCGGGCTCGTCCGTTCGGCGCGCCTGGCGCAACGTCGCGACGTGGTCCACGTTGACGTAGAGTCGGAGATATTGTACGGTCACCGGCAGTGCGTCCCGTTTCGGCGGACCGCGAGCGTCCTTCGTTGTGGGGAGATCCCGTGAACGTCAGGAGACACCTGTTGCATTCCCGACCCGCATCCATTGCACTCAGGGCCGCGCTCATGCTGTCCGCAGCGTGCGCCACGACCTCCGGTGGCCGCGCCACCAGTCGCGAGACCGGTGCCGCCTCGGCCCGCGAAGCGGTCGACCGCTTTCTCGCGGCCATTCACGCGCAGGACCTGCAGGCCATATCGATCGTCTGGGGGACCGACCATGGCGCCGCTCGCGACGTCGTGAACCGCGCCGAGCTGGAGAAGCGCGAGATCATCATGATCTGCTTCTTCAACCATGACAAGGCGTCGGTGGGGCCGGATACCCCGGGCGAGAAGGGACAGCGCGTCTTTCCGGTGACGCTCACCAAGGGATCGCTCACGCGCGTCTCCGACTTCACCGCCGTCCAGGGACCCGGCGGCCGCTGGTACGTCGAGAACGCCGACATCATGAAGGTCAAGGATTTCTGCCGGAACGAGCAGTCCGATTCGCTGCAGTTCCAGATGGTCCAGCCGCAGCCCGTGCCGACGCCGTGAGGGCGGCGCGTGCGGCGATCCGCGTCCGGAACTCGACCCGGTTCGAATGGCTTAATTCTCGGTGAGCTCGATGAGGACGCCCGCCGTGGCGCTCGGATGCAGGAACGCGATCCGTTTGCCATCGGCGCCGACGCGCGGCGTCTCGTCGATGAGGCGGAGCCCGGCTTCGCGGCAGCGGGTCAGGAGTGCCTCGAGATCGTCTGTCGCGAAGCAGAGGTGGTGAATGCCGGGCCCTCTCCGGGCGACGAACCGGGCGACCGGGGAGTCGGCCTGCCGCGGCTCGAGTAGCTCGATGAGCGCGTCGCCGGCCTGGAGCCCGGTGATCGATGCGCCGTCGGCGTCATCGAGGGGCACGACGGGCAGACCGAGGATGTCGCGGTAGAAAGGCAGGGCATCGGCCATCGCCCGAACGGCGATGCCGACGTGGGTCAGATGGGCGGCCGGTGGCCGGGACGGCATGGACGGATCGGATTCATCGGGCATCGGAGGAGGGCGTCCAGCGCCCGGATACTAACTGACGGAGATGGCAATGTCGAACGCATTGGCCGTGACGGATACGGATTTTGAGAAGGAGATCGAGAAGCATCCGGGGCTCGCCGTCGTGGACTTCTGGGCCACGTGGTGCGCGCCGTGCCGTATAATCGCGCCCATCCTGGATCAACTCGCCGTGGAGTACAAGGGGAAGGCCAAGGTGGCGAAGGTCGACGTCGATGCGAATCAACGGACCGCCAGCCGCTTCAGCGTGCGGTCGATCCCGACGATTCTGTTCTTTAAGAATGGCAAGCTCGTCGATCAGGTGATCGGAGCCGTGCCGAAGGCGCATCTCGACCTGAAGTTCAAGCAGCACGCCGCCTAGCCGGGCGCTTGGCGGGGACTCTCTTCGTCGTCAGCACCCCGATCGGCAACCTCGGGGACATGACCGCACGCGCGGTCGCCGTGCTGCGTGACGCCGACCTGATTCTCGCCGAAGACACCCGTCACGCCCGCATTCTGCTCGACCGGTACGAGATCCGCACGCCGACCGCCGCGTTCCACGAGCACAACGAGGTTCGTGCGAGCGCGCGGGTCCTGGCGCGGCTCGCCTCCGGAGACGGGATCGCGCTCATCACGGATGCGGGCACGCCGCTCGTGTCCGACCCCGGAGAGCGGCTCGTGCGGGCGGCGATCGCCGCGGGCATCCCCGTCGTCCCGGTGCCGGGACCGTCGGCGCTCCTGGCCGCGCTGGTCGCGGCAGGCCTGCCCACCGATCAATTCACCTTTTTCGGCTTCCTGCCGCGGCAGGGCGCGGCGCGAGCGGCCGCGCTCGTGCAGATCGCGACTCTCCCGCACACGGCGGTGATCTACGAGGCCCCGGGTCGCGTGGCCGCGACGCTGGCTGACGTTGCCCGGCAGGGCGATGCCGGAGAGCGCCCCGCCGCGGTCGCCCGGGAGCTCACGAAGCGATTCGAGGAGATCCGGCGCGGAACGGTTGCGGACCTCGTGGCGTACTACGAAGCGACACCCCCGCGCGGCGAGGTCGTCATCCTTATTGGACGCGCCCCCGCTCGCGGGGTCGATGCAGGAGCCGTGCGCGAGCGCGTCCGTGCATTGCGGGCCTGCGGCGCGTCGCGGCGGGAGATCGTGGCTACGCTCGCCGCGGAGGGCGGGGTGCCCCGGAACGTGGCCTATCGAATCGCGCACGAGGAGATCGCGGGCGACCCGCCTCCGCGGGGGAGGTGACCGATGCTGAAGAGCATGTTTGCGGTAGTCGCGGCTGCGCTGGCGGTCGCACCGGCCGGGCGCGGCGGGGCGGCGGCACCCCCGCTGACGGTCGCGCGCCTGCAATACGGCGGCGGCGGCGACTGGTACGCCAACCCCTCCAGCATCCCGAACCTGTTGTCCGCCATTGCCGAGCGGACCTCGCTCAAGGTCGACCGGACCGAAGCGCGCGTGACGCTGATGGACGATCGGCTCTGGGATTATCCGTTCCTCCACGCCACCGGTCACGGCAACATTCATTTCACGGACGCCGAGATCGTGCGGCTGCGCGAGTATCTCGCGCGCGGCGGCTTCCTCCACGTCGACGACAATTACGGCCTCGACGCGAGCTTTCGCCGCGAGATCGCCAGGGTCTTTCCGGACCATCCGCTCGTCGACGTGCCGTTGTCGCATCCGATCTACCACATCGTATACGATTTTCCCCGCGGCATCCCGAAGATCCACGAGCACGACGGCAAGCCCGCCCGGGGATACGGCATTTTCCTTGGCGACCGTCTCGCCGTGTACTACAGCTATTCGTCGGACCTGGGCAATGGGTGGGAAGACGTGGGCACCTACGACGATCCGCCCGCTCTGCATGAGGCCGCGCTCCGCATGGGGGTCAACCTCTTCGTGTACGCGGTGACGAGCCGGCCCGACGCATGAGCGTGGCCGAGCTCGTCGATCGCGAGCGCGCGCGCGTGGCCCGCGCCCTCGCGGTCGGGGCGACGGCGGCAGCGATCGCGGCCGCCGCCTGCGTACTCTCCCTCGGTGTCGGCGCGCTCGGCCAGGGACGCTGGATGCGCGTCCCGGGGGCGTGGCCGCTCGGCGTCTGGCTCGCGACGGGCATCGCGGCCGCAGCGGTCGCCGGGTACGCCGCGCGGCAGGTGCGCCGCGCGACATCGCGCGCCGGCATCGCGCGGGCCGTCGAATTCGAGCGCGGATTGCGCCGCGGGTCCGTGCGCGGGGCGATCGAGGTCGCGACGCGCGGGGCGCTCGGCCGACACGGCGCACGGGCTCTCGCGGAGAGGCTCGCGACCGACCGATTGATCCCGGCCCTGTATCGATCGGCTCTCCGCCGGGCCGCGCTCGGACTGGCCATCGCACTCGCCGCCGCCCTGGCGCTCGGCGCCGCGGTATCCGCGTCTCCCGATGGGTGGGCGGCCGTGCGGCATCCGCTCCTGGCGAGGAGAGGACTCCTCCTGCCGGCGCTCCGCATCGTGGCGCCCCGCGACGTGCCTCGCGGTCAATCCATTCGCGTCCGCGTCATTGCCGCGGGCCGCCGGCGGATCGCTGTGGCCCAGCGTATCACCGGCGCGCCGTGGTCGACGGCGTCGCTGAGCGTGGTCCGCGACACCGCGATCATCGCGACGGGTCCGATCGATGCGGACCTGGCGCTGGTCGCCACCGATGGGCGGGTCGCGAGCGATACGGTGGTCGTGCGGGCGAGCGATCGCCCGTTCGTGGGCGCGGTGGTACTGCGCGCCGTCTATCCGACCTATCTCCATCGCGCGCCGGAGGCGCTCGCCGCGACCGACATCGTCCGGGTGCCACGCGGCACGGTGGTCGAGATCGCGGGGCGGGCGTCGACCGCACTGTCGACGATCGCGCTCGTCCACGGCGCGAGCGGCGCCGCGATCGTGTCGCTGCGGCCGGCCGGCCGCGACTTCGCCGGCCGGCTCGTCGCCGAGCTGTCCGCGCAGGGACGGTGGAGCTGGTCGGCGACAGCGGGATCGGGCCCGATCGCGGACGTCCCGCTCCCGCTTGACGTGGACGTCATCACCGATTCCGCACCGACGGTGACGATCCTCGCGCCTGCGCAGGACACGGTCGCGGGTGCGACCGACCAGGTCCCCGTTTCCATGCTGGCCTCCGATGACCACGGTCTCTCGGACGTCGCGATCCGGAGCTGGCGCGTGCGCCCGGGCGGCATGGCTCCGCCGAGCGAATTGATGCAACACGTTCTCCCGGCCCCTGTGCCACGCTGGACGGGGACCGCGACGCTCGACCTTTCCACGCGCGGGCTCGCGCCCGGCGATGCCCTTCACGTGGTCGCCGAAGTCACGGATGACTCGCCGTGGCACCAGCACGGGGCCAGCCGCGAGCTCGTGCTGCGCATCCCGTCGCTGGCAGAGCAGCGATCGCTCGCGCGCGCGGCGGCTGACTCGACGGTCGCACTGGCTGCGGCCACGGCGGCGGCCGAGCGACAGCTCGCGCAACGCACGGAGGAGGCGGCGCGCTCGCGCGGCGCACGGGGCGCGGCGGCCGGGAGCGACGCCCACGCGCCACCCGCGGCGTCGGCGTCGGGAGCGCTGCCGTACGACGCGGCGGAGCGGGCCAAGGCGCTCGGGGCCGACCAGCGGGCGCTGGGCGCACAGATGGATTCCCTGCGGCGCCAGGCGGATCGGTTGGAGCAGCAGCTCCGGCAGGCCGGCACCCTCGACAGCGCGCTCGCCGCGCGGCTGGCGGAGGCGCGGCAGCTCCTGCGCGACGCCCTCACACCGGAGCTGCAGCAGCAGCTCGATCGTCTCAATCGGGCGGCGACCGCGCTCAACGCCGGTGAGACGCGGCAATCGCTCGGCGATTTGTCGCAGCAGCAGCAACGTCTCCGAGCCCAGCTCGACCGAACCGTGGACCTGCTCAAGCGGGCGGCGCTCGAAGGGGCGATGCAGGCGGCGCACGACGATGCGCGCGATCTGGCGAGCGCCGAGCGGTCGGAGAGCGTCCGCGCGCCGACGCCGGCGACATCCGGGGAGCTCGCCGAGAGGGCCCGCGCGCTGAGCCACGAAGTGCAGCAGCTGTCGTCGCGTCTCGCGGCGGAGCAGGCGGAGACCGGCGCCAAGCAGGTGGCCGCGGCGCGCTCGCCCATCGATTCGTCGACCCAGGATCTCGCGCAACGCAATCCGGGCGCGGCGGCGGGCGCGACCGATCGGGCGGCCCAGCAGCTCGCCGCCGCTCGACGCGCGCAGGTCGAGGAGTGGAAGTCCGCGCTCACCGACGATCTCGATCGGTCCGTGCAGGAGACGATGGAGCTCGCGGGTCAGGAGCAATCCCTCGCGACCGCCGCGCAGCGCGGCACGACGGACCGGAGCGACCTCGCCGCCCAGCAGAGCGTCGTCGAGCAGGGGATGCAGCGTACGGCGGAGCGGCTGCAGGGCGCGTCGCGCCAGTCGGCGCTCGTCTCGGAGGCGTCCCAGCAGGCCGTGGGCGAGGCCGGAGCGCGAGTGCAGCAGGCCACGACGGCCGCCCGCGCCACGCAGCCGGGCGGCGCAGGTCCCGAGGAGACGGCCGCGGCCATGCGCGATGCCGCCCGGGCGCTGACATCCGCGGCCGGCGCGCTGGCGCGCGATCGCGCCCGGGCGGCCAGCGCATCCTCCGCGTCCGGGCTCGCCGAGATGCTCCAGCAGATGCAGCAGCTCGCGCAGCAGCAGGGGGGGCTCAACGCGCAGGCGGAGGGCCTGTCCCTGCTGCCGGGCGGGTCGCGGGGAGCGGGGGCAGAGGGCGCCGCGCGGTCGCTGGCGGACGGCGAGCGGCGCCTGGCTCAGTCGCTCGATCGGGTGGGGCAGGGGGGCGAGACGGGCGCGGGCGGCGGCGCCGATGCCGAGGCCCTGGCGCGGGAAGCGCGCCAGATCGCGGACGCGCTCGAGCGCTCGGGTCTCGACGCCGCGACGATCGTCCGGCAGCAGCGGTTGTACCATCGCCTGCTCGACGCCGGCCACACGCTGGAGAAGGACGAGCAGGACAGCACGGGCAAGCGCGTCGCCCAGGCGGCCACCGGGCGCGAGGTATTTACCCCCCCCACGACAGTCGCGCGGGGCGCGAGCGCGGAGCGCTTCGCCGAGCCGACGTGGGCGGAGCTGCGTCCGCTCGCGGCCGACGACCGGCAAATCGTGCTCGACTATTTCAAGCGGATCAACGCGGCGCCCGACGCCGCGGTTGGCACGCATGACCGGTAGCCGGGCGTGGGGCGGCGGCCGCCGCGCGGTGCTCGTCGCCGGGGCGCTGCTCGCGGCCGGCGGGTGGGGACCGCGCGTGGCGCGCGCGCAGGCGGATGCGGTGCTCGATACCGCGTACGATGCCGCCGAGCATGGGGCGTGGGATGCCTCGGCCCGTGCGTGGCGCCACGTTCTCGACGACGCGCCGAATCTGAGCGGCGCGGCGGCCAATACGCTCCGGGGCGCTCCGCCGGAGGCGCGCTCGGGCGTGCGACGAGACTTCCTGGCCGCTCCGGTGTCCGTGAGCGCGCGGCTCGCCCTCGCCGAGCTCGAGACCGAATGGGGATCGGCTCGGGCCGGGTGGGAGGATCTGGCGACGCTGCCGGCAACGGGGCCCGCGGTGGCCGCCTGGGTCGAGTTTGCAAGTGGCGCGGCAGACGCGGGCGCCCCGCTCGTCGCTCGCGACGCGCTCGCCGCAGCGCTCCAGGCGCGCCCGGGACCGGCGATCGCGCTCCGGGCGGCCGCGGCGGCGCTCGATGGCGGGGATCCGGCCGGCGCGCTGGCACTGGCCGATCGGGTCACGGCGCTGGATCCCGACGCGCCGGTCACGCCGCTGCGCGTGCGCGCATTGTGCCGGCTGGGTCGCCCGGAGGAAGCGGATCGGCTCGTGTCCGCGGCGTGGGCCGACCTGTCGGGCTCGCTGCGCGCCGAGCTCGGACGCGCCGTCGCGCTGGCCTACGCGCGTGTCGGCGATGTCGCGCACGCGCAGGAGGTGGTGCGGCGCTTCGGCCTGGGCGACGACCCCGCGATCACCGGCTGGCTCGCGCTCTACGCTGGCGACCTGGCGCTCGCGCGCCGGGCGCTCGAGACGGTCAGCGGCGACGCGCCGGACATCGTCATGGCGATTGCGCTCCTCGTTCGCACGCACGCCGACAGCGCGCCGCTCGTCGGGCAGGCGTTCATGCTGCTCTCGCGCGGGGACTCCGCTCGAGCGGCCGACGCGTTCGCGACGGCGGCGACCAGCGCCGCCCTGACCGACGCGGCCCCGCTCCTGCTCGCGACCGCGGCGCGCCTGCACGTCGCGCGGCACGAGGACGCTCTCGCCGTCCCGCTCTGGCGTCGCGTGGTGGTGGGCTACGCCGCGGCGCCGGAGGCTCCGGAAGCCGATCTCGAGTGGGGGCGAGCCCTCAAGCGCGGCTCCGACATCGCCGGGGCGATCGAGCGCTGGGAGCATCTGCTCCTGACATACCCCACGAGCGCCCTCGTTCCGCAGGCGCGGCGCGAGCTCGACCTCGTGAAGGCGGCGGCGTAAGGCGATGCCGACGCGGAGCACGATGCGGACGCGGCGGTTCGTCGTCGGGCGACGCATCCTGTGCGCGGTGGCGGTTGCCGCGGTGGTGGCGGCGCGCGCGCAGCCGGCCGCCGCGCAGCACCTCCTCATCCCCATGGACGACGACCAGGGCAATCACCTCAAGGCGTACGGCCTCACGTACAACGCGCTCAAGGCGGGACTCCGCGGGGAGTGGCTCCTCAACTATCGCGGCGGGTCGTTCCTGCTCCCCGACACGCCGGAGCTCCGGCGCGAGGCGGCGCTCGCCGGCGTGACGTCGCAACCGATCGACGACGGGGCGCTGGCCGACGTGCGCGCCACGATGGCGCAGGGGAACATGGATGCCGTCCCACTCGAAAAGGCGCCCACGGTCGCGATATACGCGCCGCCCAAATCTCCCCCGTGGGACGACGCCGTGACTCTCGCGCTCACGTATGCCGGCATTCCGTTCACGACGGTCTGGGACGATGAGGTGCTCGCGGGCGACCTCTCGAAATACGATTGGCTCCACCTGCACCACGAGGATTTCACCGGTCAGTTCAACAAGCTGTACATCAATTTCCGCGGCGCCCCGTGGTTCATCGACCAGGTGACCCGCGACTTGGCGACCGCGAAGCGCCACGGCTTCGCGACGGTCCCCGACCTCAAGAAGGCGGTCGCGGAAAAGATCCGGCAATACGTCGAGGCCGGCGGATTCCTGTTCGCGATGTGCGGAGCGACGGAGACGCTGGATCTCGCGATCGCCGCGCGCGCGGTCGACATCGCCGGCCCTTTCTCCGACGGGACGCCGATGGACCCGCAAGCGGACGCGAAGCTCGACTGGACGCGGACGTTCGCCTTCCGCAACGCGCACCTCGAGACGTCACCCGCCGTCACGGCGATGAGCGACATCGACGGGCATCAGGTGAACGTGCCATCCCGGCGGCAGCCGCTCGGCGTCTTCAAGCTGTTCGACTTCTCGGCCAAGTTCGATCCCGTGGCTTCGATGCTGGTCCAGGATCACCGGACCGTGATCCCGGATTTCTACGGCGTCACGACGAGCTTCACGCGCGCGACGCTGAAGCCGAGCGACGTGGTGCTGGCCGACGAGGAGGGGGCGCCGTGGGTGAAGTACATTCACGGCGATTACGGCAAGGGCTCGTGGACGTTTCTGGGGGGGCACGATCCGGAGGATGCGCAGCACGCCGTCGGCAATCCCTCGACGGATCTGGCGCTGCATCCGAATTCTCCCGGGTACCGGCTGATCCTCAACAACGTGCTCTTCCCGGCCGCCAAGCGAAAGCCGCTGAAGACCTGAACTCCTCCGAGCCTCGAGTCCTCCATGACCTCCCGCCCCCTGCTGCATCCCCGCAAGATCATCGGCGTCGGCAAGAACTACCGGGCCCATGCCAGCGAGCTGGACACCGAAGTGCCGGCCGAGCCGCTGATCTTTCTCAAGCCTCCGACCGCGCTCATCGCGGACGGCGCCTCGATCATCCTGCCACCGGATTCGAGCCAGGTGGAGTTCGAGGGGGAGATCGGGATCGTGATCGGCCTGCGCGCGCGACACCTGGCCGAGGCCAACGTCCGCCACGTGGTGCGCGGGGTCATTGCCGTCAACGACGTCACGGCCCGGGACCTGCAACACCGCGATGGGCAGTGGACCCGCGCCAAGGGGTTCGACACCTTTCTGCCGGTTGGCGACGAGCGGCCGTATCATGGGGCGTGGGACGTGCTCACTCTCGTGACGCGCGTCAACGGCGCCGAGCGGCAGCGTGCCACGGCCGGCCTCATGGTATTTGCGATTCCCCGGCTCATCGCCTTCATTTCGAGGGTCATGACGCTGGAGCCTGGGGACCTCGTTGCGACGGGAACCCCGGCCGGCGTGGGCAAGCTCGCCGCCGGTGACACGGTGGAAGTCGAGATCAGCGGACCCGGCGGCGTGGTGAGCCGTGTCCAGAACCCCGTGACCGACGCCGAGTAACCCTGCATGCCCCGCACCGCTCCGCGACTCGCCACCCTCCCCGCCTCTCATCTGGCGGAGGGCTTCGCGCGCGTGTCGTTCGTCACGTCACCCGAACGGATCCGGGACGCCGCGCGCGGCGCGGCGCGGGTTCTCGCGGCCTGTGCCGAAGCTGTCGGATAGGGCGCGCGGCCCGACACGGGCGGTCGGCCTATCGATCGCCCTGCACATCGTGCTGGGCGTCGCCCTCGTGCGCGTTCTGCTCATCCCGCTTCCCTTCACCCGGTGGCTTCAGCGCACGCATATCTCGTCGATACCGGTGGAGAGAATCAGCTTTCTCGCGCTTCCGATGACGGGCGGCGAGACGAAGCCCGGACGCAGCGGCGGCGACGGACGGGCGGTCGCCAGGACGCCCGCGCCGCCGGTCATCGCCCCGGCCGCCGTGCCGGCCGCCGTACCCGCTCCTCCCGTGACGACGCGGCCTGCCGAAGATGCGGGTGGATCGGGGCCCGTTGTCGGCACCGGAGGCCCGGCGGAAGGCGCGCGCCCCGAGTATCATGACCCCCGCGTGTGGGTCGCAACCGCGCCCGAGGTGTCGGCACCGAAATCGACCAAGCAGCGCGTCGACAGCTTCATGGTCGCGAAAATCGACGCGCACAACGATTCGATGGCGCTCGTGGCCGGCCGAAAGCCCGGCGACTGGACGTTTACGCACAACGGCCAGAAGTACGGGATCGATCAGCAGTACATCCATCTCGGCCCGATCTCGATCCCGAACGCGGTTCTGGCCCTCCTGCCGCTGAATCGCGTGCAGGGGAATCCGATGGCCGGAGGGGCGGAGCAGCTATACAACGCCCGGCACGACGAGATCACGACTCAGGCGCAGCGCGGGATGGACGAGGACGCCTTCCGGACCGCCGTGCGGAAGCTGCGCGAGCGGATGGACCTCGAGCACAAGCACCAGCAGGAGCAGCAACAGCAGCAGGAACAGCAGCCGCAACCAACGTCACCGCAGACCATCGCCAAGGACGGCGGGACGCAATAGGGGCGGCATTCCTGCCGCCCCGCATTCCTGCCGCCCGGCGTTTATGCCGCCCAGACGGCCGGGACGCCGCCCACGCCGTGCGCTACGCCGCGGCGTCGGGTTCTTCGTCGCTCCCCAACGAATCGTCGTGATCCGGGCGGCCGCCGTCCGCCTCGGCATCGAACATCGGGCGGAACACCCCGCAGACGACACCGAGCACCGCGAAGTTGTCGTTCGGCCCCACGACCGTCTCGCGCTCGGCGGAGTTCGCCGGCTCGAGCACGATGGTCGCGCCCCGGTGGGTCAGCGTCTTCACGGTGGCGTGCGTGCCGAGCCGAGCCGCGACGACCTGGCCGTCGAGCGCGCGCGTCGACGGGTTGACCAGGACGAAGTCGTTGTCGAAGATGCCGCGCTCCGCCATGCTGTCGCCCGCGATGCGCAGGATGAAGACCTCGTCGTTCGGAAGGAAGCGGCGGTCGAGGGTCAGGTATCCTTCGCGCAGCTCGCGCGTGAGGGCCGGCTCGCCCGGTGCGATCTCGCGGTAGATGGGGACCGGTTGCGTGTGGACTGGTGCGACGTAGCCCAGGATCCGGACGCCCCGCGAGCGTGACGGATCGCGCTCGATGTATCCCTTTTCGGCCAGGACGCCGAGGATGTCCGAGACGGTCTTGGTGGACTTGATGCGAAACCGCTTACCGATCTCGCGAATGCTGGGCTGATACGAATGCTCCGCGAGGAAATCGAGCAGGAAATGATAGACGCGCCGCTCGATCGGAGTGAGAGGCTCAGCCATGCGACCTCGGTCGGTTCGGGCCTGCTCCCGGCAATCATAGGATCTCGCCGCCGGGCGGTCAACTAACCGGCCCGGTCGGAGAGGACCGTGACGGCCCCCTCGATGCGCGCCAGCGACCGCTCGCGGCCAAGGAGGTGCAGGACATCGAAGATCCCCGGGCTGACGGACAAACCGGTCAGCGCGACACGCAGAGGCTGGAAGAGCTTGCCGGCGGCGATCCCACGCTCCTGGGCAAGCGCGCGGAGGGTCGCCTCGAGCGCCGCCGGTGTCCAGTCGGCGCACCGGCCAAGCGCCGCGTGAGCGGCGCGCAGGAGCTCACGCGCTCCGGCGCGATCGGCCCAGGCCTTCGCGGTCTCGGGCGCCTGGTACGCGATGGAGTCCGACAGGAATGGCCCGGCCTGTCGGACGAGGTCGGTAACGGTCCGCGATCGGACGCGCAGGATGTCGACGAGCGACGCGTACCAGTCGGCGCGCGCGGCGAGATCCTCGGTCGTCGTGAGGCCCGCGGCGACGATGGCGCGGGTGATGTGCGGCAGCAGCTCATCCAGCGGGGTGCGTGAGAGATGCTGCCCGTTCATCCACTCCAGCTTGGCGACATCGAACACGGCGGCCTTGCGCAGCAGCCCACCGGGCTCGAACAGCTCGATCAGCTCGGGCCGGGTCAGGATCTCGCGGTCGCCGCCCGGGGACCAGCCGAGGAGCGCGAGGAAATTGACCATAGCGTCCGGGAGGATCCCCATCTGCTGGTAGTCGGCGACCGCGGTTGCCCCGTGACGCTTGCTCAGCTTCTTCCCGTCCGGGCCGTGGATCATCGGGAGGTGGGCGAAGGTCGGGAGCGGGACGCCGAGGGCCTCGTAGAGGAGGATCTGCTTGGGCGTATTCGAGATGTGGTCGTCGCCGCGCATGACGAGCGTGATCCCCATGGCGATGTCGTCCGAGACGACCGCCATGTTGTACAGCGGCGTGCCGTCGGACCGCAGGATGGCGAAATCCTCGATGTCCTTGTTCGGGAACGCGATCCGGCCGTGCACGAGGTCCAACCACGTCGTCTCGGCCTCGTGGCTCGGCGACCGGAAGCGGACGATTCCGGCGTCGTCGCGGTAGGCCGCGCCGCTGTCGAGCAAGCGCTGGGCATCGCGCTGATGCCGTTCGAGATTGGCGCCCTGATAGACGACGGACTCGGCCCAGGATAGCCCGAGCCACTCGAGTCCCTCGAAGATCGCGCGCATGGCCTCGTCGGTGCTGCGCGCGCGGTCGGTATCCTCGATGCGCAGGAGAAAGTCGCCGCCGAAGTGCCGGGCGTAGAGCCAGTTGAAGAGGGCGGTTCGTGCGCCGCCGACGTGGAGGAAGCCGGTGGGGGAGGGGGCGAAGCGCAGGCGAGGGCGCGCGGGCTGGGGCCCCGACGGAGCGGATGGCGCGACTGTGGCGTGCGGATCGACCATGCCCGAGTCTGATGGGGGGACGGGGGAGGGATGAGGAAACGAAACGGGCCCGCACGAGGCGGACCCGCGCACCGACTGCCGGAACGGAGCGGGAGGGATTCGAACCCTCGATAGAGCTATAAGACCCTATAACGGTTTAGCAAACCGCCGCCTTCAGCCTCTCGGCCACCGCTCCAAGGGTGTGCAGGCCGGGTCGAAGTCTCGCTCGTTGTGGGACATGGCGGAAGGGCTGGCGCGATAGCGGTGCGAAATGCGCGCGCGTCACGTGTCCGCACTCCTCGCCGCGCCAGGTATCCGCCGTCGATTGGGTAGGAGGCGCCGGTGATGAAGGATGCATGGCCGGAACCCAGGAACAGCACGAGGTCCGCCACCTCGTTCCGCGCGCACCGGGTTGTGGTCCAATACGCGATGACGGCCCCGCCGCGCGGCGCGAAGCGAGCCGTCGCGAACGGTTCACTTGGCGGGCCGCTCGGCCGCATGTAGGATTGCAGGGAAATGGACGCCCTGTGGGAGAAGCTCCAAACGGTGCTCGGGGACGCGTACCAGATCGATCGCGAGCTGCCTGGCGGAAGCATGAGCCGCCTCTTCGTCGCGACGGAGCGCGCGCTCGATCGCGCGGTGGTTGTCAAAGTCCTCCCGCCAGAGCTCACGAGCGAGTTATCGGCGACGCGATTTCAGCGCGAGATGCTCGTGACGGCCCATCTGCAGCATCCGCACATCCTCCCGGTCCTTGCGGCCGGGAGCCGCGCTGGGCTGCTCTACTACGTCTCCCCCTACGTGGCGGGTGAATCGCTGCGGGCCCGGCTCCGCCGCGATGGGGCCCTTCCCTTGACCGATGCGCTGCGGACGCTCGGCGAGGTCGCCAATGCGCTGGCCTTCGCGCACGCCCACGGCGTTGTGCATCGCGACGTCAAGCCGGAGAATATCTTCCTTGCCGGCGAGCACGCGCTGCTGGCCGACTTCGGGATCGCCCGAGCGGTCGACGCCGGGCGCGCAGCCGACCGGCTCACGGCCTCGGGGATGAGCGTGGGGACGCCCGGCTACATGGCGCCGGAGCAGATCGCGGGCGACGCCGACGTCGATGCGCGCGCCGATGTCTACGCGCTGGCGGTGGTCGGCTACGAGATGCTGGCCGGCGTGCCGCCCTACGCTGGAACGACCATCCGCGACCTGATCGCCGCCCAGATGGCGACTACCCCGCCGCCGCTCCCGGCGCGCCGCCCCGATACGCCGCCACAGGTCAGCACGGCGATCACGCGCGCGCTAAGTAGCGATCCCATGCTCCGCCCGGCGACCGCAGAGGAGTTCGGGCGGATGTTGCAGGCCGGCGCCTCCGCGGCCGACGGTCCCCGCGGGACGTGGCAGACTCGCCGGTCACTGGGCCTGGTGGCCGCCATGGTCGTTGTGACGCTGGCGGCATTCGCGTTCTGGCATCGATCTCACCGCGCGTCCGCGGTCGCGCCGACTCCAATGGTCGCCGTATTCCCGTTCGACCTCACGGGGCGCTCGGAAGACCAGTATCTGGGCCCCGGGATGGTGGAGCTGCTCGGCACGACGCTCGACGGTGCAGGGGACCTTCATACAGTGAGCCCGCGAGCCGTCCTCGCGGCGGCGACCCCGCATGGCGGCGCGAGCCAAGCGCTCGATCCCGCTGCGGCCAAGCGCATCGCGGATGCACTTGGCGCGAATCTCTACGTGCTTGGCACGGTCGTCAACTTCGGCGGGCGGCTTCGCGTCACCGCCGCGCTGTATGATGTGCACGCGACCGAGCCGGCAGTCTCGGCGCTCGCCGATGGCGACACCAGCGACGTTTTTGGCCTGGTCGACCGACTCAGCGCCCAGCTCCTCGCCGGGCGGGCGCATGGCCCGAGCGGCCGCATCACGAGGCTCGCGTCGGTGACGACGCAGTCGCTGCCCGCGCTCAAGGCCTATCTGGAGGGCGAGAGCGCATTCCGCGCCAACAGATTCGAGGCGGCCCGTGACGCGCTCGAGCGCGCCGTCGCGGCCGACACTGGTTTTGCGCTCGCCTATTACCGGTTGAGCCTCGTCGGTGAATGGCTCCTGCGCATCGATCTCGCGGAGCAGGCGGCCACACGCGCGGCGCGGTTCAGCGAGCGCCTGCCTCCCCGCGACCACCAGCTCGTTGCGGCCCTGCTCGCCAACCGCCGCGGTGACATACCGGAGGCAGAGCGCATCTATCGCTCCCTGCTCGGCACTTATCCGGATGACATCGAAGCGTGGTGGCAATTGGGCGAGATCCTGTTCCACAACGGCCCGGTGATGGGGCGGGCGCTGACCGACGCCTATCCGCCGTTTGCGCGGGTATTGGCGCTCGACCCGATATCCACGCCCGCCCTGGTTCACCTTGCGCGCATTGCCGCCGCGACCGGCCATCGCCCGGAGACTGACTCACTGGTGGCGCGCGCGATCGCACTCGCGCCCGCAGGCGAGCGGGCGTATGAGCTCCGCGCGTTGCGGGTAGCAGTCGACGGAGACCCCGCCGGTTTTCGGACACTGATCGGCGAGCTGAAGGGCGCAGAGGATTTCCAGACGTGGCTGCCGGCGTTCTCGCTGGCCGTCTACCCGCATCGGATCGAGGAGGCACGCGCGATCCTCATGGACTTGACGGATTCATCTCGCGCTCGGGACGTGCGCGCGCGCGGTTATACGTCGCTCGCGGCCCTCGATGTCATGCAGGGGCATCTACGACAGGCGGAGGACAAGCTCGATCGGGCCGAGGCGGTGGCACCCGGCTTTGGTCTCGAGTACCGCGCGCTCATCGACCTGCTGCCATTTCGCCCGCTCGACCGGGATCGCCTCACTCGTGCGCGCCGGGCGCTCGCACAATGGGACGCCGCGCGGATGCCGAATGTGGCCATCCCAAACGCGGTCTTCAGCGCCAACAATGGGATCCACACACTGATCCGCGGCTATCTCCTGGGCCTGCATGACGCCGCGCTCGGCGACGCCCGGGCCGCCGAACGCGACGCCGCCGATCTCGCGAGCGCTCGGGGCGCCGTGCAACAGGCGCCGCTCACGCACGACTACCAAGCCTCCGTCGCTGCGGAGATCCTGTGGAGGAGCGGGCACGAGGCTGACGCCCTCGCCGCGTTGCCGCTGCCCGGCCAAGGCTACTACGAGTGGTATCTAGGATCGCCGTTCCGCTCGGAGGGGCGCGAGCGCTACCGGCGGGCGCAGGCGCTCGCGCTCGCGCATCAGGACACGGCGGCCCTGAGGTGGTTCGGGTCGTTCGAGGCGGCGTCGCTCGATGACCTCATGTACCTCGCACCGTCGTATCTGGATCGCGGACGGATCGAAGAGCGGCGGGGCCACCGCGCGCAAGCCGCCGACGATTACCGTGAGGTCCTGCAGCTCTGGCCCGAACCCGATCCCGAGCTGCGGTCGCTCGTCATCGAGGCGAGGCAGCGCTTGGCAGCGCTCGGGTCGTAAGCGGTCTGTCGGATGATCTCTGCGCTCGGCCACCGCTCCAGGGGTGTGCGGGCCGGGTGAAAGCTTCGCTCGTTATGCCGCGCGACGGAAGCCCTCACGGCGCGTTATGGCGTCGCTGGCGAGCCGCCGCCCCGGCTGTGAGCGGTCAGATCGAAGCACTGGTCGCCGCTCCGATGCAACCACACGCGGGCCTCGCGATCAGCCCCCGCACGCGGCAGCGGCGCGTCGGCCGGTGCGGAATCCGTTGCGAAGTCAGCGCACAACGCAAAGGTCGAATCGCTGATTGCGGTATAGCGATACGGCGCACCGGACGCGGGATCGGTCGTCCGAAGATGCACGCCCGGGTCCGCGGTGAGCGCGGCCAGGTCGTGCGGCAGCGCGTGGTGGCGCGCGCGAAAGAAGTCGACGGTCTGCGCGATCGCGGCGAGATCGTGCACGCGGGCCGCATCCAGTTTCTCTGCCCGCTGACGAGCGGGCGACCCCAGGAGGACGAGTGCCACGACGATGATGGTGACTACCGCGACAGTCAGGAGGAGCGCAAGCGTGGACTCACCGGGCCGGTGTGTCACGGCGTGCGCTCCTCGCGGCGCAGATCCGAGAGGTAATGCCAGAACACGATCCCCGCGATCGCAGCAACGACCATGACCTTGAGGACGAACCGCACCGTGAGCTCGCCGCCGAGGAGGTTGTACACGAGCGTCGCCGCGTCGCCGATCAGGAAATCCGAGGCGATGAACAGCGTGAGGTACGTCAGCCAGCGGCGCACCGGGGACAGGCGCTTGGCCGGATTGCGCGCAACGTCCGCGCCGATGTACCGCGAGATGAAGAGGAAGACCGGGAACGCGATGATCAGTATCGAGACCTCCCACCGCATCTCGTGGAAGGGATACATGACGTACGCCGCGTCGACGGCGCGGTCGGGGAAGAGGCGGTTGATGAAATCGTATAGCAGCCTCCCCACGTTGAACGCAGTGAGGTAGAGCGTGGTAAACTGGAGGAGGTACAGAAAGGCTTCGCGGGCCCCGAGAGCGAGGCGCGGGCGCGGAACAGGGACCGGGAACGCCACGCTGGCGTATGCCGCGAGTGCGCCATCCGCCTGCTCCTGGGGCCAGCCGGCGTCGCGCAGCACCTGGCTCACCTGCTCCCTGGGGATCCCGCGCACCAGGCACTCCCGCACGAAGACGTTGAGCTCCTGTACTCCGGATGCCATCGGTACTCCCGGTGGAGGAAGCGGCCGCGGCCGAGCGACGCGAAAAGGGCCCTACGTCATGCCGGTCCGCATCCCGCGGGCGCGCCCGGCTGAGTCCGATCGAGCGACGGGTCGAGCTGGTCGTGCATGATTCGACTGATCTCCTGGGCTGACACCGGCTTGGCAAAGAGATACCCTTGCCCCAGCTGACAACCCAGCGTGTGCACGAGCTCCCGTTGGTCCCGGTATTCGATCCCTTCGGCAACGGTCCGCATATGGAGCATATCACCAAGGGCAATGATCGTGCGAGCGAGCGCCGCGTCGTTGCCATCTCCCATGACGCCGTCGATGAACGACTTGTCGATCTTGAGAATGTCGATCGGGAAGCGCTGGAGAGAGCTGAGCGATGAGTACCCGGTGCCGAAGTCGTCGATCGCGAGCTGGACGCCCAGCGCCTTGAGCGCGTGCAACTGGTGGATCGCGGCCTCGATGTCCCGCGTCACCACGCTCTCGGTGATCTCGAGCACCAAACGCGCCGGATCCAGCGCCGACTCCTCCAGCGCCGCTGCAATGTCGGCGGCGAGGTCTTCCTGCTGGAATTGGCGAGCGGATAAGTTCACGGTCACCGCTGGCGCGCCACCACTGCCCGCTGCGTCCTGCCACTGCGCCGCTTGCCGGCATGCCTCTCGCAGAACGAAACGGCCGAGCGGCACGATCAATCCGGTCGTCTCGGCCATGGGAATGAAGACCGCCGGGGGCAGCGTGCCGCGCTGCGGATGGGCCCAGCGCACGAGGGCTTCAATGGCGGTGATGCGCCCGGTGTCGAGCTCGACGATGGGCTGATATACGAGGTACAGTTCGCCGCGCTCGATCCCGTTACGCAGATCGGTCTCGAGCGCAATTCGATCGACGAGCGCCTGATGCATTGTCGGCTCGAAGATCGCGTGGCGGCCCTTGCCTTCGCTCTTGGCGCGATACATCGCGACATCGGCGTTGCGGAGGAGCGTTTCGGTGGTGTCACCATCGGTCGCCTGCGCGATCCCGATGCTCGCGCTAACGGACATTTGCCCGTCACCCAGCGTGAACGGCGGCCGCAGGCTTGCCGCAATGCGATCGGCCACCGTGATCGCGTCGGCGTCTGTGTGTGCGTTCTCGAGCAGGACGGCAAATTCATCGCCACCCAGACGGGCCACAGTGTCGCATCCGCGGGTCGCGTTCAACAGCCGATGGGCCAACGTCACGAGCAGTTGATCGCCGTGATCGTGTCCGAGACTGTCATTCACGGTCTTGAACTCGTCGATATCGAGAAAAAGCACAACAATGCGGCCTGAGGTCCGCTCCGCGCCCGCAAACGCGTGCGCCACTCGGTCGTGGAAGAGCGATCGGTTGGCCAATCCGGTCAAGGGATCGTGCAGCGCATCATAGGCGAGTTGCGCCTCGAGGGCCTTGCGCGCCGTGATGTCACGCGCGACCCAGACGACGGAGTCGTCCGTCATGGGGGACACGGTGCCGGCAATCCATACCGTGTTGCCGTCGATGTCGACGCTGTACTCCATGTCGACCGGCGTGTGTGCCTCGAGGGCATGACACACGCAGTCCTGCACCATCGTCGCCTGCTCGGACGGGAGCACGTCGTGTAATCGCCGCCCCAGCCACTCGGCGGGGGGGCGATGCCGCGCGTCGGCGCCGCTCGAGGCAATCTTTAGGTACCGACCCTCGCCGTCGAGCACGACGATGACGTCCGACATGGCGCCCACGAGAGCGCGTAGCTCCGCTTCGCTGGCGCGGAGCGCTGATTGCGCCTCGCGCATGGCGTCTTCCGCCATTTTCCGATCTGTAATGTCCAGCCACGCGCCGATGACCTCGAGCGGCTGACCCGCCGCGTCGCGCATCAGCCGTGACTCGTCGTGGATCCAGCGATAGGTCCCGTCGTTGGACTGGAAACGGTATTCGGTCGCGAGGTGGTCCTCGGACATGAGGCGGGGTACCGCGGCGAAGACCCGCGCCCGGTCGTCCGGGTGCACGTGATCGGCCCACCACGCGGGTCCGAGCGCCGCGTGCGCGGCGTGGCCGGTCAGGCGCACGAGATTCTCGCTCACCCAGATGGGAATGAACCTCTCACCCTCGATTCTCGTGGCGTAGATCACAGCGGTGCTGGACGCGACGACGTGCTCCAGTCGAGCCCGGGCCGCGTGCAATGCCACCTCCGCGCCGCGGATTGCGGTCACGTCAGTGTACAGGACGAGGACCAGCGGCTCGTCATCACCGTCGACGGTGGCGACCGAAAGCTGAACTGTGACGAGCGAGCCATCTTTGCGGCAGCGCTCCGTCTCGTGGGTGACCGTCTCGCCACGGCGAATCCGCGCCCGGATCTCCAGCGCCGCGGCGCGGCGCGACGGCGGCACGATCAAATCAATTAGCGGTCGACCAAGAATCTCGTCGTGTGTGAAACCGAACAGGATCTGGAAGGCCGGATTGGCTCGCACGAGGCGACCCGCGCCGTCCACGACCGCGATGGCGTTGGGCGCGCGCGTGAACAGCGCCTCGAGGACAGCCGCCTGATGGGAATCCGGCATGGGGACGCGTGTGCCTGGAGCCCTCGAGCGGCGACGGGGCCGCTTCGGTTGCTCTGCCGTGGCCTGCTTTGCCTTGGTCGGCGTTTTCCGAGGTTGGGCCATAGCAATCACACGTGGGAAGACGACATGCATACGCCAAGGCCGCCTAACCCGGCCACGACGCGCCGAATCGCCCGGCGATCGCGCTGGCGCCGTGTCTGCCTTGGTCAGCACTCCGGCGTCGCGCTCCGGGTCCGCGATGCATGACGCTCGACCGGCCGCGCACGATACGCGGCCGGGGTCCCCTCTGAGAGCACCGGCGGCGATTCCCCGACACATTTCGCCAGCACCGTTGGCATCGCGACGCCGGTCGCGAGCCCGTCACGCGGTCGGGGACCGCACTCACGCGCTCGGAGACGCCACGTGAATCGGAAGGCACACTGGGACCGGGTGTACGCGACGAAGCGGCCCACCGAGCTGAGCTGGTACCAAGCGGAGCCGGCTCGCTCCCTGGCACTGCTGCGCCAGGCACAGGCCGGCCCGGGAACCGCCCTCATCGACATCGGTGGCGGGGATTCGACGCTCGTCGATGCGGTGGTCGCGCAACACCTTGGCCGCGTCACCGTGCTCGACATCTCGGCCGCGGGGCTGGCGCGAGCCCGCCATCGCCTGGGGGCGCGGGCGGATGAGGTCACCTGGATCGAGGCTGACGTCACCCGCGTCGAGCTGCCGGCGCAGGCGTTCGACGTGTGGCACGACCGCGCCGCGTTCCATTTCCTCACGCAGGCCGGGGACCGGTCGCGCTACGTCGCGAACGCCGCCACCGCGCTCCGTGCCGGCGGCACCCTCCTCATCGCCACCTTCGCGCCCACTGGCCCACGCGCTGCAGCGGGCTCAACGTCGTGCGCTACAGCCCCGAGGGCCTGGCCGGGGCGTTCGGAGCGGCGTTCGTGCTCGAGCAGGGCTTTGCCGACGTGCACCGCACGCCCGGCGGAGCCGAGCAGCGCTTCACCTACGCCGTCCTGCGGCGCCGTTGATTCGTCGCGGACCTGCGTCGACTTAGGATCGACACCAGTCGCGGCTTCTCCTTGCGACTGAGTTAGCGCTCGCTAAATTTCCATCTCGATGGCGCACACTCCGTCGGTCCACCGTTCGGCCTATTTCCACTCCCAGACCTTGGCGTGCGTGTTACCCTTGGCGTCAACGTCGTATTCAAAGATGCCCGCCACGGTGTTGAGCTTCGCCAGCTTCGGCGACGGGGTCCGGTAGTACAGGATTCCCCGGTAACTCACGGCTCCGCCCTCGCCAAACTTCCCCAGCCCGGATCCTTTCCAGGCCAGCATATCGCCGGTGGCGCTCATGTTGACCCCGTGGCCTTCTCCGTAAATGCTCCCGTCCGCCCTGATCTCGGATTCGTACGTGCCGAATCCCTGGACCTCGATCCCCAGGATCTTGCCGCTGTCCTCGAACGTCACCTCGACCTTCGGCGGGTCGGACGAGAGGACTCTCCGGACGATCCGTTTGCCGCGACTTTCACCGATCAGCTCTCCCAGCATGGATAAGCCTCCCGTCGATTGGATCCGATGGTTTGCGGCGGCGCTTCCCGAGCCCCGGAGAGTACACACCGTGCCGGTGGGCGGCAATCCGGCGACCCACGGGGGTCGGCCGAAAGAGGCGGACCTCCTCCCCGGGGAGCGTGCGTTACGGCATGAGCTTGTAGATCTCGATCGTTGTTTCCTGGGGTGGTGTCGGGAACCCTCCCTTGATGCCCTGCTTCATTTTGGGCATCAGGATCCCGTCACGAAACCGCTCCCAGCTCGCCTTCGATTCGTGCACTGCGATGATCGTCCAGCCCCCGGCTGAGGGACCGGCTGCGTGAAAGATCTGGCCGTCAGGTAGGCGACCGTTCTTGGGGTGCACGGCGGCAAGCGACGCCTCGTACTGCTCCTTCGTGCCGCCGGGGAAATGATGCACGAGTCCGTACGCCATGATCGTTCTCCCTCCTGTGTGAGATACACACTCAATCCGTCCCCAATCCGTCCCCAATCCGTCCCCAATCCGTCCCCAATCCGTCCAACGCTCAACGACCGCCCTCACGCCGGCGGCGTCCTTCGCCGCGGGATATCGGAAGTCATGCATGGTAGCACCGCCGAATCGACTTGTCGAGCGGGCGCGAATGGCCCGTCACCGCGCTTCGGCCGGCTAGTCCACTCTCGACTGTACGAGAGTGAAACGCTTCTTGAGCCGCAAGAACCGCTTCTCGAAGAGGTGATACGAGATCACAGCCAGAGCGATCGTTACCGCGAGTCCCACGCCCCCCTGGGCTGCATAGTTCGGCTGCATGAACGGCTTGAGCACGTGCGCGGCGACCCTCAGACCGAGCATGTGGAACACGTACAACCCGTACGAGATGCGTCCGAGGTACACCAGCACTCGCGGCATGGCGGACGCCCGAGCGCCCAGAAACGCCACGAGCCATCCCGCGCAGCCGCTCGCGATCAGCGCGTACCCCACCATCAGGGTCAGGCTCGAGGGGGCGAAGCCTTCCTGATTCGCGTGGAAGACGTAGACCGACACGTACCAGAGCGCCAGCGAAGCGACAAAGAGCAGAACCCGCCAGGGCGGCCCGATCCTGGGAATCCGCCCGCGCAAAGTCAGTGAGACCAGAATGCCCGCGGCAAACATCTCGAACTGGACGAACGTATTCGTCCAGATCGGCCCGTCCGGGCTCGCGTGAATGTGACCGAAAAACCACAGCCACGCATTGGCGAGTCCCAGAATGATCCCGCAGATGATGTACATCGCCCGTTCGGAGCACATGCGCGCGATGAGCGGCCAACATGCGTAAAACTGCTCTTCGATCGAAATGCTCCACAGCGGCATCATGGGAACCAGCGTCTCCCAGCCGTGCAACGCGATGTAGACATTGCCTACGAAAAGTGCGTACGCTTCCCATGCGGGCAACGCCTGGAGGAGCGCGCCGTGCATCGCGGCGTAGCCAAGAGCGATCCCCAATCCCAGGAAGTAGAGCGGCCAGATGCGCAGGATGCGCCGAATGTAGAACGCTTGGATCTTCACGGTGCCCGTCTGGGCCCGCTCGCGCAACAGCAACTCGCAAATCAGATAGGCGCTCAGGGCGAAAAACATGCTCAGCCCAAGAGCACCGCCGCTCACCGCCGCTGCTTTCGCGGCTCCCCCCCTGGCGTATTGGCTGGCCTCGGCCGGGTACAGATGGTGCAGGAACACCAGCAGAAAGGCCAGGAACCGCACGACGTCCAGCTCGGGTCGATAGAAGGCCCCGGATAGGCGAGGGTTCGTGTGTGGCGACGGCTCGACTGGGGCCACGGCCGGCATGACTCGGCGCACGTCGGCCGCGTGCAGGCACGGGACGTGCGCTCGAGACGGTTGCGCGTGATGACTTGCGACGTCATCCACTGGGTCGATGACCGCCACGCCGGCAAGGCCGCTTACAACCCGACGCGTCCAATTCGTCCCGCGCGGGGTTGCGATCCACCCGTTGGATTGGATGGATCCGCTGCGCGCGCTTGCGCTCGCCGGCATCTTGCTCAACCACTTGGTCGAGGCTTTTGGGCCCGGCCCGTGGTTCACGAATCCCGGGCTGCCGCGTCCCCCGCTCGCCGACCGGCTGTACGATTTCGTCCCGCACAACCACTCACCCCTCATTGCCACCGTCCGAATCCTCGGATGGCTGGGCGATGCCGCGCCCGGCGTGTTCATCCTGCTGAGTGGGCTCGGTCTCACCCTGTCGGCGCTGCGGCAAGCGGACCGGTTTACCCCGCGCGAGTTCTACCGACGGCGGCTTCTCCGGATCTTCCCCCTGTACATCGCGCTGCACTTCGTGGTACTAGGAGCGGCCGTCCTCATGCCCGGCGACCAGCCCAGCTTCGCATCGTGGAGGACGCTGGCGAGCCTGGCGGGACTCCGGCTCGAGCCGGGGCTGTTCACCTATATCGCGCCCGCGTGGTGGTTCGTGTGGCTCATGCTCCAGCTGTACGCCGTCTACCCGCTGCTCTGGCACGCGCTCCGCCGGTTCGGCCCGGCCCGTTTCTTCGCGGGGTGCGTGGTGCTCACCCTTCTCGCGCGCGCCGCCGTGCTCGCCGCAAACGTCCATGTCTTCGCCTCGATGACGGGGATGATCTTCGAGACCAGGCTCGCGGAATTCGCCGCCGGGATGGTCCTCGCGGACGCGATCGTGCGGAACCGCACACGCTTGACGCCCGCGCGTGTGGCGGTACCGGAGCTGACACTGGTCGCCGCGCTCACGTACGTCGCCGGCCTCGCCGCATCGATGGTCACGATCGGAACACTCGTGTCCAATCTCCTCGTGACCGTGGGGATGACGGGGCTATTCTATGGCGCGTGGCGGCTGATCCTGGCCCCCGTTCCCGCGGTCGCGCGCGGCGTCACGTGGCTCGGTGGTGTGGCCTACGCGGTGTTCCTGCTGCATCAGCCATTCCTGCTGTGGACGGCCATCCCGTTTGGTCGGCTTCCGGGTGCGCATCTGGTGGCCGCGGTCGGGGTGATCCTCCTCAGCATCCCCGCGGCGGTCGCGATCGAGCGCGGCGTCGGGCGCATCGAGAGAGCCGGCCCCGATCTCGTCAGACGCCATGTCACGGCCTTCGCGCTGGGCGGCGGGGCGGCGGTGGCGACGCTCCTCCTGGTGGGGCCGATCGTGCCGCCGGACGGCCGCATTGCTCGCGCGCTCGCCTTCGGCGTGGCGGCAGGCGTCGCCGGTCTCGCCGCCGTCGAATGGTGCGTCGCGACACGGCGCGCGCGCCTCCGCGCGGCGGCACTCGGTGTCGCCCGGACCGGGTTGGCGGCGGGCTTGCTGGCGCTCTTCGTGCTGCATCTACCGTTGGGTCCGGCCGCCCTCGTGATCGGCGCCACGCTTGCCGTGACGACTACGATCGTGGCGACGTGGCTGCCGCAGCCCGGGCGCGCATGGGTGGGCGGCATGCTGCTCACCGCGGCCGTGGTCATCGGAGTGGAAGCGGCGCTGCGGCGCTGGGCACCGGTAGAGGTCTCCGGCGCGGGCTGGGGGGAGCGGCCCGCGCTCGAGGTCGATTCGACCCGAGTCTATGGCCTCATCCCGAATCGCGTCACCCATCTCCGATACAACAACTACGACTATGTGGTGCGCACGAATGCGTTCGGGCTGGCGAGCCCCGCGATCTCCGTGCAACGACCAACCGCCGACGCGTTTCGCGTCCTGCTCGTTGGCGATGCCTTCACCATGCCCGAGGGTGTCTCGTACGACCAGTCCTACGCGGCGCGGCTGCAGGCGGTATTGAGCCGCTGCATGGCGCCGCGAGTCGTTCAGGTGATCAACGCCGGCGTCACGGGATACGGACCGAATGAACAGGGGCCGCAGTTCCATGAGCTGGCGCCGCTCTTTCGACCCGATGTGACCCTGTATCAATTCTTCATCAATAAGTGGTCAGACATCCTGGTCGACGCCGACGCGCGCCGCCTGAACATTGGGCTGACCCGGCATCGCCCCGGCTCGCAGATCTTGGCCCACATGGCGCTCCTCTCCGACGCGATGCGCGCCCGCGTGTCGGGCGGCTTGACCCCCTACCGCGCCGGCCGTTTGAATGTCCAGTACTACGAGCGCGGGGAGTCCCCGATGTACGCCCCGACGACTCAGGCGCAGATGGCCCGGTTTCTTGGTCACATGCACGATGATGCGTCGCGCGCCGGATCGCGGCTGCTCGTCGACTTTGTGCCGGGCGCGCTCACCGTATCGCGCCGCGGCGATCTCCCCTATCTCCCGCGCGCGTGGGATCTCCAGCACGATTCCGCACATTACGACTTCGGCCGGCCCCTCGCGACATTGCTGCCGATCGCGGATTCGCTCGGGATCCCGGTCCTTGACCTGACCGATTCGCTCCGCGCGTTTCACCCACAGCCCGTGTATTTCCCCACGTCCTGGCACTGGAACGCGGGCGGGCATCAGGCGGCAACCGGCGCGATACTCGGGGCTCTGCGGGCGCGCAACCTGATCCCATCCTCATGCGCCCCGTGAGTGGCGGCCGACCGCGGCTGGCCATCTCGGGCACCGCGTCATGGGCACCCCGGGTGCTGTGCCCTCCACATGGCGTCCTAAACGCCCTGGACCTGCAGGTTGTTGGCGATCGGATGCGGCCCGCAATCATGCGGCGCCGGAGCCAGCCGCGCAGCAGTGGGCTCGCTGCCGCGCGTTGTCCGTGCGCGCCACGCGGCGTAGCTTGGGGCGATGCGACGCCTCGCGATCTACGCGCAGATGATCTTCCGCTACCGCCCCCGCGAATTCTGGAACGAAGTGTTGGGCGATTCGTTTTCGCTGCGCGGCGTCGGGCACTATCGCCTGAGCGAGGACGCGAATCGCCGGATGTACGAGGAGAAGCTGGCCGTGCTCGATGGCGAGCTCGCGCGGCTGCGCATCCCGGCGGGCCCATCGACCAGGGTCCTCGAGATCGGCAGCGGCGTCGGATTCTGGACGGAGTATCTGCGCGAGCGCGGGGTGGACCAGTACACGGGCAACGACATCGCGCCGGTCGCGATCGAGCGGCTGCGCGCGCGGTATCCGACGTTCACGTGGATCGAAGGGAATGCGGGCGACGTGGCGCTGCCCACGGCGGCATTCGACCTCGCGCTCATGATCGACGTCACGCAGCACATCACGGACGATGCGGCCTTCGTCCGCGCGATGCGAAATGTCTGGCAGGCCCTCCGCCCCGGGGGTGCTTTGGTGGTGACCTACTGGGATCCCGGAACGAACAAGCTGCTGACCACGAAGCTGCGGCTCAATCGGATCGAGCGGCCACGGCCGCTATCCGCTTATACCGCTATTTGGGGGGCGGACGCGATGGTGCTCGCGTCTGGCGTATCGTTTAACGACAAGCACCTCGCCGTCATCCGCAGGAGCTGACGGGCGGCCCTGGTTCGGCATCGCGCGGCGCTCTCCTTGCGATTCCCGGCGACCCGTGCGAACGTAAAAGCCTCTCGTCTCGTCGTGGGCCGGATGCTCGTCCGGGGGAGGGTGGGAAGCGCGATGCGGGTGCGATTTCTGCTGATCGGCACCGTGGTGGGGACGGTCGTGCTGTACGCGTGGCAGACGGCATCGAACGTCGCGATCCCGTGGCACGCTGCCACGATGCGGGCGTTCGCGAACAATGGCGCCGCGGTGCAGGCCATTCACGGCGCCGCACCGGAAAACGGGGTCTACTTCGCGCCCGAAGGGGCCCTCGTGGTCGTCGCGTTCACGCCGGACCTGGCTGACAAGTCGAAAGCGATGGGCCCGATGCTGGTTAATCAGGCCGGGATCGATCTGGTGGTGGTGTTCCTCCTCGCTCTCGTCGTCTTGGGGCTTCCGTCCGGCGCGGTGTCGACCGCCCTCACACTGGGTCTCGTAGGGGGCGCGGCGAGTGTGGTGACGCAGCTCTCCGATTGGAATTGGTACGGCTTTGCGGCGCCGTACGCCTTGGTGAACGTGGCCGATCTCGTGATCGGGTTCGCGCTCGCGGGGTTGGTGCTGGGCGCAATCGCCCAGCGGACCCTGCACCACGGCAATGTGCTGGGCGGACGATAGTCAAGTCAGGGGAATGCCGACGGCGCGAAAAATCGACGGAGGCTAATCTCCTCGCGTCGTGCGGCGAACTCGGTGGCGCCAGTTAGTGAACGTTCACCCTTTTGAGGCGGTCGCTATGCGATATCGCGTTGCGCCGGTGCGGGGCGCCTGCATCCGCTGCATTACACTCGCGTGCGCGGGCGCTGTCTGCGCGCTGGGCCCCCGACACGCCAACGCGCAACAGGCTCCCGCGGCCGCGGCGGATTCGACGGCGGCGACCCCCGCCGCGATCAATGCCGGCCGCGCCGTATACCATGGGCAGGGCACGTGCATGATCTGCCACGGGGCGAGCCTCGAGGGCGGTGTCGGCCCGGCGCTCACGGCGCATGAATGGAAGGACGCGAAAGGCGGATCCTATGCCGCCATCCTGGGAGTGGTCATGAAGGGTGTCGACGGCACGGCCATGGTCGCGCACCCGGGCGGAATCACCGATGACCAAGCCCGGCAGGCCGCCGCGTATGTCTGGGCCGTGAGCCACGGAAAGGCGAAACCGTGAGCTGTCGCCTGGCACGTCCCCTGATTGCGGCTCTCGCCACCGCGATGGCTGCCCTCGCCCTGCCGCTGGCGGTGGCCAGGGCCGGTCATCCGTCAGGCCAGCCGCTCAGACGCGGGCGCGACACGACCGCCGCACCGGATTGGTCGTCGCGGCGCGCGATCATGCCCCCCGGTGTCCGCGAGGTCGTCGAGCGCGCACGCACGTCGGGTGCGGTGCCGAGCTTTTCGCGACAGACCGGGCTGGCGTGCACTGCATGCCACTACCAGTTCCCGCAGCTCACGCCATTCGGTCGCCTGTTCAAGCTGAATGGCTACTCCATCGTCGGACTGAAAGTCATCACGGACCCGAATAAGAGCAACCGGTCGGCGCTCGCCCTGCTGCCGATTCCGCCGCTGGCGGCCATGTTTGAGATTTCGGCGACACACCTCGGCGCCGCACGCCCCGGAACGCAGAACGATGACGTCGCGTTTCCTCAGCAATTCAGCCTGTTCCTGGGTGGCGCGATCAGCCCGCACTTCGGCACCCTGATTCAGGCGACGTACAGCGGCTCGTCGGGGAGCTTCGGGATCGACAATAGCGACATTCGCTACGCTGACCGCGTCACTCTGGCGAACAAGAACCTGATCTACGGCATCACCCTGCATAACAATCCGACCGTCGAGGATGTCTGGAATACGACGCCGGCGTGGGGCTTCCCCTTCGCCAGCTCCGAGATCACGCCATCACCGATCGCGGGAACGGTCATCGACGGGCAGTTGGCGCAAGGGGTGCTCGGTCTCGGCGGCTACGCGCTCTGGAACAACCTGGTGTACCTGGAGGCCACGGCATACCGCTCGGCTCCCCAGGGCGCTCTGCAGGCGGACACGACCGCCGTCAACGCGATCCAGGGCGTGACGCCGTACTGGCGCGCCGCCGTGGAACACCAATTCGGGTCGATCTATGGCATGGTCGGAACCTATGGCCTGGTCGCGCATGAATACCCGCTGGGCATTGCCGGCCTGACCGACGAGTTCACGGACGTCGCCGCAGACGCCCAGATCGAGCACCCCACCGGGCACGGAGGGGTGATGACCCTGCGGTGGACGACGATCCACGAGCAGCAATCGCTGCCGGCGCTCTTCACGGCTGCGACGCCCGCCGCGGCCAACCTGCACAATACGCTCAACACCACACGCGTGAACGCGACATTCGAGCCGAACGCGCGCTGGGGCTCGACGCTGGGCTACTTCGCCACGACGGGCTCGCGGGATTCCCTTTTGTACTCGCCCGCCGCGCTCACGGGCAGTCGGACGGGCCGCCCGAGCACCAATGGGTTGATCGAGGAGATCGACTTCAATCCGTGGGAGAACACGCGCCTGACCGTGCAGGGCGTCGAATTCGCGAACTTCAATGGGTCAACGCGATCGTACGACGGATTCGGTCGGCAGGCCTGGAACAACAACACCCTGTACGTCCTGTTGTGGCTCGCGTTCTGACGGATCGGCTCAGCGCCGACCGTAGCCCACCCGCGACGCCAGGCTGAGAACGATCATGTGCACTGATCATGTGCATGGAGGGCGTCCGCGGATCGATCACTCCTCCCCGAGCGCATAAACTTCCTCGCGCTCGATTCCCAAGGACTTCGGCGTGGGCGCGTTCCTTCTGGCGGCGCGCATGCTCTCTCGGATCGGCCGTTTCTGTGCTGCGGCAGCCAACGCACGGACCTGCGGAAGAGCAAAGTAAGACACCGGCGACTGTGGTACGGCGCTCGTGGCGGAGGTCGCGTACCACGTACACGGTGGCCATCCCGCCGCGCCCCAGCTCCCCCTCGATCACGTAGGCCAGGCTTGGCCCGGGCTCCGGTCGGGCATCGGCGGGAGGTAGTCGGCTAGCGGGTTTGGGGCCGGCATCGGGCCGAAGTGGCCCAAGAAATGGCCCAAGGAGGCGAACGGCCGTAGCTTGTAAGGAACCGCGATGTCGTAAGTGCAAGGTACGACGTCAGATCGAAACAGAAGGAAGGGTGGCCGAGTGGTTGAAGGCAGCGGTCTTGAAAACCGCCGTGCCGGCAACGGTACCGTGGGTTCGAATCCCACCCCTTCCGTGCATTAATTCGTTATCTCTCAACCGTCCTGGCTGCCGCAATCGTCATATCGCCGCAGCTGGCATCTGCGAGAAAAGTAGAGGTAAAGGTCGACTACTTTTTCGGACGCGAATGCTCATCCACGACAGCTTCGACCGCCGCGTGAAAATCTCTTACCACTTGGTCAGCCGCGCTCCGGATATCTTTCCTCACCTCATTTAGGCGGAGGCGATCCCAAGGCGTTTTTGCTTTCGGCTTTGCCTTCGACTTTGTTTTCGTCTTTGGCCTCGACTTGGCCGTCGTCCGTGCCTTCGACGATGTTGCCGTCTTTCGCCGAGCCACTTTCTTTCCCTTTGCCACGTCACCCTCCCGGTAAAAGGTGTGAGAGAAACGATACTAAAAATGAATGACGTAACAGAATGCGCTACCTTGCTGATGCGAATAGCGGGCTGAATACTCGGAATCCGCGTTGCCACGGTACGTCGGACAATGCCGCTCACGCGCGACCGGTAACCACCCGAACGGTCGCTTATCCATCGTTGCGGATCCATCGGGATAGGGCCGGAGCCTGCGCGATGTCCTACCCCGCCAGGTGCGTCACAAAGAAGACCAACCCCGCCAGCCCCGCGACGATCGATAGCGCCACGATTGGGCGCGAGCGGGTGAGCACGGCCACCGCGCCGAGCGCGATCGCGACCTGAAACAGCGCCACCGCCGCCGCGAACCCGTGGTGCCGGTGCATGAGCTCCTCCGCCTCGTCCGACCGCTTGTCCCGCTCCCGCTCGCGCGAGCGCGCCGAATCGCCGATCGCCTTCTGTTCGTCCGTGTAGCGCGCGATGCTCGCCGCGATCTCAGCGGGCGGCACCTTCCCGTTCGCCCGCCACGCGTTCGCCTGGGCCTCCGCCACCGCCGCCTTGATCCCCTTCGCCTGGTAATACGCCCACTGATCGGACGCCTGCGCCTGCAGCTGCGTCGCCTCGGCCTTGAGCACCAGCGCCTCGTTCGCCGTCGCCCCCGCCCGCAGCGAGGCGATCGCCGCGAGCGCCGCCAGGATCGACGTGGTGACCGCGATCGTCCGCGTCAGCTGCCGCTGGCTACCCTCCCGGTGCTCGATCTCGTCATCGATCTGTTCCCGCAGCGCATCCGTGTCGATCTCCGCCTCCTCAGGCATCGCGCCGTCCTCAGTGCGGCGCCGCGGGCTGGCGCCGCGGGATCGGTTGCGCCGGCGCCTGGTCGGCGCCCGACTCGAGACCCGGAAGCGGCGCCACTTGCGCCGGGGGTGCCGCGGCCGGCCGCAGGAAATCGTCCAGATGCGCCGCCTTCGCGATCGCCGTCGTCGTCGACATCACCTGCGCCGCGTCCCGGGTGTCCCCCGTCCGCGCCAGCGCGTCCGACAGGAAATATCCCTGCATGACGTACAGCGCCGGAATGTTCACCGACGGCTTGTCGATCCAGTCGCCCCGGCGAATGAGCGAGCGCGGCGCCTCGAATCCGTTCCACAAGGCCAGCGAGCGCTTCACATCCATCCATCCGACGCCCGGGAGCTGGATCGTGTCCTGCGTGGCGGCCGGCACCGTGTCGAGCACCTTCCGCGCGAGTCCCTGCGTCAGGAGGTACCGGTCCACTCCGAGCTCGTGCCCGTAGTTGCCCGAACGTCGCGCTGAGGTAGATCGGCCGGTCCGGATTGTCCGCGATCAGATGCAATACGAACACGTCCGCCCGCTCCAGCACCCCGTGGGAGAGGTTGTGCGGGTCGATCGTCGCCGAGAAGGACGTCCCCGCCTTCCGCAGCACCTGCGGCCCGGGCAGCTCGACCGCCAGGGGCACCGCGTCGGCCTCGTCCATTGTCATCCGCATGATGGGCCCGGTCGGCACCCTCCACACGTGACCGCGATAGGCGGCGGGGCCCGCCAGGGAATCGTAGGCATACACCGGCCGGCGGATCATCTGCCGAGTGTACCAGTCCGTGTTCAGCAGCGATGTGTTCGCCACGACCACATCCTTGCGAATCCCTTCCACCTCCTGGGCGTACCAGAGCGGGAAGGTGTCGTTGTCTCCCACCGTCACGAGCACGCCGTACGGCTCCACGGAGTTGAGCAGGTCCTTGGCGAAATCGCGCGTGTCGGTCTGGCCCGCGCGTGACGCGGCGCGCCAGTTCGTGAAGAGCGGCACGAACGCGAACGCCAGCACCGGCGCCGCCGCCAGCCAGCTCCGGCGCGTCGGGCGGAGCTGGGTCGCCCCCCGCACCGAGCCGACGGACTCGGTCCCCGCGAGCACGGCCAACGACTCCCACACGAAGACGAAGCCGAGGCCGACCCACACGCTCCACGCGGAGAAGCTCCAGAGATAGAAGTAATCGCGGTCGCGGACCTCCCGCGCCACGGCGTCTCCGAGCTCGGGCGACTCGGAGTAGCCGTACTTGAAGTTGAGGTAATAGATGAGGGCCAGCGTCACCGTGAAGATGAGCGGCCCGAAGAACCAGAAGCTTCGTCGGTCGTATCTCCAGTGCGCGTACCCGCCAAACAATCCCAAAATCAGGAAAACGGCCGCGAGCATGTTCTGGATCTGCGGATGATCGCCGTGCGGGTCGCGCAGCCACTGCCAGCGGAAGTACAGCCAGTACATGCCGAGCTGGGCCGAGAACGGCGCCTGCCGCTCGCTGAGATCCGGCTTGCCGTACTGCTCGCGGTTGATGTTGGCCATCAACCGGTCGAGCGTGACCTTGTCCAGCGTGCACGACACGTGGAAGGTTGCCGTGCAGGCCGTCGGCTCCCCCTCGTTGATCGAAGGCAAATGGGCGGCGCGGATCGGCTCGTACAGGAACGGTGTCAGGCCGAGCACGACGGCCAGGACGCACTTGGTGATCAGGCGCCAGTTGAGCACGAGTGCGGGACGGCGCGCGAGGATCGCGACGCCGACCGCCGGCGCGACGAGAAATCCGGCCGGGTGGTTCGCGTATCCGAGCCCCACGAGGTACGCGCTCAGGATGATCAGCCGCTCGGCTTTCGGGCCGTCCGGATCGTCGCACCAGCGCACGATGAGCCACGACACGATCGCGAAGAACAACAGCGAGACCGTGTAGACCTTCTCGTTCACCACCGACTGGTTCCAGACCGTGAAGGCCGTGGCCCCGGTCAGGACCGCCACCGATGCCCCGACAATGCGTTGCCAGCGCTCGTGCAGCCATCCCACGAGCACGCGCTCGGTGATCAGGAACCATGCGCCGGCCGACAGCGCGCTGCAGAGGGCCGCGAGCACGTTGATCCGCATGGCGACCGTCGGCGCGATCGGCAGCAGCGAGAATACCCGCCCGATGAGCACGAAGAACGGGTTGCCGGGCGGGTGCGGGATCCCGAGCACGTACGCGGCCGCGATGTATTCGCTCGTGTCCCACATCGCCGTCGATGGGGCGAGCGTCACGAGGTACAGCAGGAAGACCAGCCCGGTCGCTATTCCGGCGGCGGCGTACGAGGGCCGATAGTCGCGATCCGGCGATTTATTCGGGGGCATTCCCGGCGAAATGTAGTGCTAGTGGCGGAAGGTCCGCCGGCCCGTGAACGCCATCGTCATCCCGTGCTCGTTGGCGGCCGTGATGACCTCGGCGTCCTTGACCGATCCCCCGGGCTGCACGATGGCCCGGACGCCGGCCTCCGCCGCCTGGTCGACCCCGTCCCGGAAGGGGAAGAACGCGTCCGACCCGAGCACGGCGCCGCGCGTGTCGTGGCCGGCGACCTGCGCCTTGTGCCGCGCCAGGAACGCGGCGTCGACCCGCGACATCTGCCCGGCGCCGATGCCGATCGTCGCCCCGTTCTTGGCGATCACGATCGCGTTCGACTTCACGCTCGCGACCGCGCGCCACGCGAAGAGCAGGTCGGCGCGCTCGTCCGCGGTCGGGGATCGCTCGGTCACGATGGTCCAGCCCTCGTCGCTCAGCTCCACGGGGGGCCGCTCCTGCAGGAGCACGCCCCCGCGGACCCGCTTGTAGTCGAGCGCGCCCGGCGTCCACTCGGCGCGCCCCAGCAGGACGCGTACGTTCTTCTTGCGCCCGAGAATCTCGAGCGCACTGCCCGTGAACGCCGGCGCGACAATGCACTCCACGAACTGCCGCGACACGGCCTCGGCCGCCGCATCGTCCACCGGCACCGTGAACGCGATCACGGATCCGAAGGCCGACATGGGGTCGCACGCGTATGCGCTCTGGTAGGCCTCCACGGCCGTCGCGCCGAGGGCGAGCCCGCACGGGGTCGTGTGCTTGATGATGCCGCAACAGACCGCATCCGCGAACGGGTCCGTCGCAACCAGCGCGCCCTCGAGATCGAGGAGATTGTTGAACGAGAGCGCCTTCCCCCCGTGCTGCTCGAGCGCCGCGAGGCCCAGCCCCGGGCGCTCGACGTAGAACGCCGCCCGCTGGCCGGGGTTCTCGCCGTACCGGAGCGCCTGCGCGCGCTGGAACGACAGGATGATCGCCGGGGGGAACGTGTCGTCCCGCGCGGCCGCGAACCACGCCGCGATCGCGCCGTCGTAGGCGGCGGTGTGCGCGAAGGCCTTGCCGGCGAGGAGCCGCCGGAGATCGATGTCGTCATCCTGTGTCTCGAAGCACGCAAGCACGCGCGGGTAGTCGGCGGGATCCGCGACGACCGTCACCGCCGCGAAATTCTTGGCGGCCGAGCGGAGCAGCGCCGCGCCACCGATGTCGATCTGCTCGATGACGGCTTCGGGGTCGACCCCGGGCCGGCTCGCCGTCTCGCGGAACGGGTAGAGATTGACGGCGACGAGATCGATCGGCGCGATGCCGGCCGCCGCGAGGGCGCGCACGTGATCGGGATTGTCGCGGCGGGCGAGAATGCCGCCGTGCACGCCCGGGTGCAGCGTTTTCACGCGGCCGTCGAGCATCTCGGGAAAACCGGTGACGTCGGCCACCTCCTGCACGCGCAGGCCCGCCGCCCGGAGCGCGGCGGCGGTGCCGCCGGTGGACACGAGGTCCCACCCGAGCCGCGAGAGGCCGGCCGCAAAGTCGACCACGCCGGCTTTGTCCGAGACCGACAGCAGTGCGCGTGACATCGTCGTCGCCGCTCAGATCCGGTGATCCGTCATATGCTCCCGCGCACGCGACCATGCTCGCACAGCGCCACGCGACCCGCGACGACGGCCTCGATCGCGCGGGGATAGATCGCGTGCTCCGCCTGGAGCACGCGTTGGGCGAGGGTGGCCGCGTCGTCGGACGGAAAGACGGGGACGGGCTCCTGCGCGATGATCGGGCCGTGATCGAACTGGTCGTCGACGAAGTGCACCGTCGCTCCGCTCACCCGGGCTCCCGCGGCGATCACCGCCTCGTGGACGTGGCGGCCGTACATGCCGCGCCCACCGAAGGCGGGCAGGAGCGCGGGATGGACGTTGAGGACGCGGCCGCGGTACGCCTGCGTCACCTCGCGGGGCACACGTCGGAGATAGCCGGCGAGCGCGATCGTGTCGATGCGGGCATCACGCAGGCGAGCGAGGAGCGCCGGCCCGTCCGCCCAATCCGGCAGCGTCGCCGCGGTGATCCCCCGCGCCTCGGCTCGCGCGAGGGCGCCCGCGCGCGGGTTGTCCGATGCGACCAGGACGACCGCTCCAGTCTGCGCCGCGGTCCCTTCCGCAAAATGATTCACGATGGCCTCCAGGTTGGACCCCGTCCCGGAGGCCAGCACCGCGATCCGCGCCCTCACGCTCGGGAGTTTACCGCTCGGCTGCGTGGGCGGTAAGACCGAGGATCCGGCGCGCGGCCCCCCCGAGCGTGGGCGCGACGGCCAGCTCCGCCCGAGCCCGCTCGATCTCCTCGGATGGCGTCCCCGGCGCGGGCACCAGGATCCCGCGGGCTCCGAGGGCGTTCGCCGCGGCGACGTCCCTCCACCGATCGCCGACGAGATAGGATCGGCCGAGGTCGATCCCGAGATCCCGCGCCGCCCTCCGAAACATGCCCGGCGCGGGCTTCCGGCACTCGCACTCCCCCGTCGCGTCGGGGTGGTGCGGGCACATGTACGTCGCATCGAGCGATGCGCCGGCCGCGCGGAGCAGGGCATCCAGGCGATCGCGCACGGCCGCGTATTGAGCGTGCGTGATCAGCCCGCGCGCGATTCCGGACTGGTTCGTGATGACGACGAGGCGGAAGCCGGCCCCGCGGAGCGCCACGAGCGCCTCGGGGACCCCCGGCAACAGGCGCACCGCTGTCGGATCGGCCGCATAGCGCCGGTCCTCGATCAGCGTCCCGTCGCGATCCAGGAAGACGGCTCCGGGCGTCGGATCGGTCATCCCGATTTCGGGCCGGGGCGTGTCGACTCTCCGTTGCCGCCGCTGCTGTCGGCCGGGTGCTTCTTCGCTCCCTCGACGTCACTGCTGTCGGCTGCGTGCTTCTTCGGCGGCGGCGGTTTCGGCACCGTCACCGTGCGGTCGGACGGTCGCGTGCTGCCGAGCAGCCCCCGCAAACCTTCGGTGTGCAACCGGTACGACATCCCCCGTTCCAGAGGCATGCCCAGTTCGAGGACGGCTTCCTGGACGGGACTCGGTCGGCTCGCGTGCGGGACCCTCGCGCGAAGGATCGAGTCCTGCCGAGCCTGCCGCAGGGCGCGCCGGCGGTTGGTCGCCGCCGTGTCGTGTGCCACGATGCCGGAATCGGCGCGGCGGAGCGAGTCGGCGCGCACGATGGAATCGGCCCGCGCGCGGTCGCGCGCGACTTGCGCCGAATCGTACGTCGGCCCGGATACGGCCCGCACGACGGGAATGCGCGTCGAGTCCTTCGCGGTCAGCGTGAAGAGTCCGGCGGAGATGGTCTGCGACGGATCCACGCCGCGATCGAACGCGATCCGCAGCGTCACGCTGTCGCGCAGGGTCACCTCCTTCACGCGGGGACCGATCGTGTCGTGGACGAAGGCCAGCAGCTCGACGCGAGCGGTGTCGGTCGCGGAATCCAGCGTGACCGTGACGCTGTCCCAGATCTCGATCGGGTCGAGGCGGTGGTTGTTGTTCGCGTCCACGTACCCGCGCACGGTGTACTGTCCCGGCGGGAGATGGGGGAGCGCGAACGCGCCGGCGGAGTCCCCCACGGTGACGTAATCGAGCGAGTCTTTCGGGTCCGTGGGGCGGAGCAGGGCATCGATGTAGGCCCGGGGCGCCGGCCGCCCCTGGAGCCAATCGAAGATGCGCCCGCGAATCAGGGTCGCGGGAATCGGCGGCCCCGTCGAGAAGGTGACGGCCGCCCCCCGCTTGCGCGTGTTCCCGTGCAGGTCCGCGATGCCGGGGAGCATCGTCACCGTGTAGATCGTTCCCGCGCGGTAGCCGCCATGGGGTGCGACCGAAATGTGGTCGCGGTGCCATCCGATCCCCGTCGCGCCCGTGTGCGGCGAGACGATGAAGAATCCGGCGAGCCCGGCCGTCGGGCCGCTGCCGGGCAGCCCCTCGCTCACGACCTCATCGAACGTGAAGACGACCCGGCTCGGATGGACGCCGACGGCGTTGGATTCGGGGGAGACCGACAGGAGGTCTGGTGGATCCTTCCGCCGCGGCCCGCCGGGCGGCGCCTGCGCCGAGGCGCAACCCAGAAGGGCCGCGGCCACGAGCGCGGCGACGACCGCCGCGCTGCGCGCCCTCACGTTCCACACAAGGCCGCCACGCGATCCCGCAGCTGGGTCTCACGCGTGGCGAGATCGCGCGCCTGGCTCCGGGCGCCCTCGACCACCTCCGGCTTCGCCCGTTCCGTGAACGCGGGTGTGCCGAGCCGCGTGCGCACGGCAGCGAGCTGCCGCGCGGTCTCCTCGAGCTCCCCGCGGAGCCGCGCGCACTCCTTGCCGACGTCGATCAGCCCCGCCAGAAGGACAGTGACCTCGGCGCCACGTGGCAGCACGACCGTTGCCGACGGTTGAGCAGGCGGCGGTTCGATACGAACGTTCGCGCGCGCGAGCGAGCCTGTCGTTTCCGCTTCCTGCTCGAATATCAGCCGCAATGAATCTGTAGGCGCGGTGATGAAGCTGCTGACAAGCATTCCGGGGTCGACGCGATAATCGGCACGAATCTGCCGAATCGCCGACACCGCGGCCCGCAGGAGCTCGTAATCTGCGGCGGGCTGCGCGTGCCGATTACTCCCGCTCACAGGCGGCCATGCGGCGCGCGCCAGAAATCCTCCGTCGCCGCGCTGCACGGTCGGCAGCGCCTGCCAGAGCGCTTCGGTGACGAACGGAACGATAGGGTGCAGCAGCCGAAGTGCTGAGTCGAAGACGTGGACGAGCACGGCGCGCGCCGTGGCGCGGTCCTCTGCCGTTCCCCGAGACCCGAGCCGCCGCTTGCAGCCCTCGACATACCAATCCGCCAGCTCGTTCCATACGAATGACCGCGCCGCCTCCGCGTATTCGCTGATGCGGAGGCCCGCCCCGTGCAACTCCGCGGGCCACAGGCCGTCGCTCGGGGGGCGCGCAGGGCCCAGCGCGTTGTTGCAGGCCGCGATGGTTTCGTCGAGCCGGTGCAGGATCCAATGGTCGGCGAACGTTAGATGGCGGTCGGCGAAGTCCGGTCCCGGCTCGACGCGCTCGTCGCCGACGGAGGTCAGGATGAATCGCCCGATGTTCCAGAGCTTCGTGACGAAATGCCGCCCTGGCGCGAACGATTGCTCGAGATTCGCGGGGTCCAGGATGACGTCGGTCCCGAGGCCCAGGCCCGCGACCAGCGTGTAGCGCAACGCGTCCGCGCCGTACAGGCGGATCACGTCGAGCGGATCGATCCCGTTGCCGAGCGACTTGGACATCTTCCGGTGCTCGGTGTCGCGCACGGTGCCGTGCAGATAGATCGTGTGAAAGGGGACGTGCCCCCGAAAGTGCAGGCCGGCCATCACCATCCGGGCGACCCAGAAGAAGATGATCTCCGGCGCGGAGATGAGGACATCGCCGGGGTAGAACGCGCGAAGATCCGGTGTTTCGTCCGGCCACCCGAGCGTGGAGAAGGGCCAGAGCCATGCCGAGAACCAGGTGTCCAGCACGTCCTCATCCTGGCGGACCGGGCCGCCGCAGTCCGGGCACGCCGCGGGATCCTCCCGCAGGGCTCGCGCCGAGCCGCAGGCGTCGCAATACCACACCGGGATCCGATGGCCCCACCAGAGCTGGCGCGAGATGTTCCAGTCGCGGATCCCGGCCAGCCAGCCCACGTAGACGGCCTCCCAGCGCTCGGGCAGGATCCGCAGCCGCCCGCTCCGAACCGCCTCGAGGGCGGGTTCGGCGAGGGGTGCCATGCGCACGAACCACTGATCGGAGAGCCGCGGCTCGACGACGGTGCCGCAGCGGTAGCAATGCCGCACCGCGTGCCGGTGCGGCTCCGTCGTGACCAGGAGCCCCGCGGCCCGCAGCTCGTCGACGATGCGCTCGCGCGCGACAAATCGATCGAGGCCTCGCAGGCGCGCCGGGACGCGCCCGGCGGCGCCGGGGCCCTCGGCGAGGGTCGCCCCGGGCGAGAGGATGACCGGCGCCGGAAGGTTGTGCCGGGCGCCGATCTCGAAGTCGTTGGCGTCGTGCGCCGGCGTGACCTTCACGGCCCCCGTCCCGAAGGCGGGGTCGACGGCCGCATCCGCGATCACGGGGACCTGGATGCCCACGATGGGGAGCGTGAGCGCGCGTCCGATGAGGTCGCGGTAGCGATCGTCGTCGGGATGCACGGCAACGGCAACGTCGCCCAACATGGTCTCCGGCCGCGTCGTGGCGACGGTGACGCCGCGCGTCGCGTCCCCCGCCACGGGATAGCGGATGTGCCAGAGCTGCCCCGCCTCCTCCGCGTACTCCGCCTCCTCGTCGCTCAGCGATGTGAGGCAGCGGGGACACCAGTGGATGACGCGGTGGCCCCGGTAGATGAGGCCCTCGTCGTATAGCCGGACGAAGGCCTCGCGCACGGCGCGCGACATCGCGGGGGAGAACGTGTATCCCGTCCGCGTCCAGTCCGCCGAGGCGCCGAGCGCCCTGAGCTGCTCGAGAATCGTGCCGCCGGTCTCGGCGACGAACGCCGCCGTGCGGGCGATGAATGCCTCGCGCCCGAGGGCTGTTCGCGAGCCGCCCTCGTCCGCGAGCTGCCGCTCGACGACGTTCTGGGTCGCGATCCCGGCGTGGTCCGTGCCGGGAATCCACAGCACCTCATCCCCCCGCATGCGGCGCCAGCGGGCCACGACATCCTGGACGGTGTCATTGAGCCCGTGACCCACGTGCAGGACCGCCGTGACATTGGGCGGCGGCATCGGCACGACGAACGGCTCCCGCGTGCCGCGCTGCCCGGCGCGGTGCGTCCGCGCGGGATCGGCCGTGAAGCAGCCGGCGTCGACCCACCGGCGGTAGAGCGGTCCCTCGGTGGTCTGCGCGTCGTATTGGGCGGGAAGGGCGGTCACTCCGCCGCCGGCGCCTCGGCGTCACGCCCCTCGTCCGCGTCGGGGACCTCGTCCTGCTCGTCCACCCGGACGAGCAGCCGGTTCACGACGCCGGCCACGCCCGGGGTGCCCCCCGCGATCGTCGACGCGTAGGTCACCTCGCGCCTCGAATGCACGCGCCCCGCGAGCGTGATCACCCCGTCGGCAAGCGACCCGATCTCGATCGCGCGCTCCGACAGCACCGGGTCATTCGCGAAGGCCTCGAGCACGCGCTCCTCGAGCTCGGCATCCTCCGACGCGCCCTCGGCATCCTCGACCGGCGCGGCCTCCTCTCCCGGGTCCGCCAGGTAGATGCCGAGCAGGACGCCGACCAGGAGGCCCCCCGCGACGAGGAGAAGATCGCGCAACGCCCACTCGGAATCCGAGCGCGGCGCCGATGGATCCTCGGCTGCATCTTCAGGGCGTGACATGGTCGTTCCTCACTCACGTCGCGTCGAATCGACGGTTAATTTCCAGCGGCATGATGTCGCACAAGTATACCGGGCTCGCCGACCCCACGCAGGCGCGGGAGGGCGCCGTCTGATGGGTGCCGCCGCGACCACGGATGTGGGGTCCGGTCTCCTGCGGCTGACGCTGCCGGACGGCGCCGTGCGCGAGGTCGCGGCGGGGACGCCGCCGCGCGACGTCGTCGCCAGCATCGGCGCGGGGCTGCTGCGCGCCGCGGTCGCGGTCGAGATCGATGGCGTCGTCCAGGATCTCGTGACGCCGCTGCGCGCCGGGGGTGCGTTTCGCGTGCTGACCGCGAAGGATCCGCGCTCCCTCGACGTCCTGCGCCATTCCGGCGCGCACATCCTCGCGACCGCCGTCCGCCGCCTGCGGCCCGACGCGCAGATCGGGTTCGGCCCGGCGATCGAGGACGGCTTCTACTACGACTTCGGGGTGGCGGAGCCCTTCACCGCGGAGGATCTCGCGGCGTTCGAGCGCGAGATGCAGCAGGTGGTCGCGGCACGCTTTCCGTTCGTGCGCGAGGAGGTATCGCGGGAGGAGGCGACGCGCCGGTTCGCCGACGACCCGCTCAAGCTCGAGCGGATCGCGGATCTGGGCGCGGATGCGGTGATCTCGACGTACACCGACGGGCCGTTCATCGACCTGTGCCGCGGTCCCCACCTCCCGGATACGTCCTACCTCAAGCACTTCAAGCTCCTGCACACGGCCGGAGCGTACTGGCGGGGCGATGAGCACCGGCCGATGCTGCAGCGGATCTACGCGACGGCGTGGTGGACGCCGCAGGAGCTCGACGCGTACCTCCACCGGATCGAGGAGGCCAAGCGCCGCGACCATCGCACCATCGGCACCCAGCTCGACCTGTTCTCGACCGACGCGCGCGTCGGCCCGGGGCTGATCCTCTGGCATCCGCGCGGCGCGGTCATCCGCACGGAGATCGAGAATTTCGAGCGCGAGCTCATCATCCGGCACGGGTACGAGCTGGTCTACACCCCGCACATCGTCAGCGACAGGCTCTTCGAGATCTCGGGCCACCTCGAGAACTTCCGCGAGAACATGTTCGCGCCCATGGAGGTCGAAGGCGCCTCCTACCGGCCGAAGCCGATGAACTGCCCCGGCCACATCGCCATCTATCAGTCGCGCCCGCGGTCGTACCGCGATCTCCCGATCCGGTACGCCGAGTTCGGGACCGTGTACCGGTACGAGCGCAGCGGGGTGCTCCACGGCATGCTCCGCGTGCGCGGCTTCACGCAGGATGACGCGCACGTTTTCTGCACGCCCGAGCAGGTCCGGGGAGAGATCGCGCGGCTGCTGGATCTCGTGGACGAGATGCTCGCCGTGTTCGGCTACGCGTACACGATCGAGCTCTCGACCAAGCCCGCACGGGCGCTCGGGAGCGACGCCGCGTGGGCCGAGGGCGAGGCGATGCTCGCCGGCGTCCTTGCCGACCGCTCGCTCGCCTACACGGTCGATGCGGGGGGCGGGGCGTTTTACGGCCCCAAGCTCGATTTCAAGCTGGTCGACGCGATCGGACGGAAGTGGCAGGGACCGACCGTCCAGCTCGACTTCAATCTGCCGGAGCGGTTCCAGCTGGCCTACACGGGCGCGGACAACGCGGCCCACCGGCCGATCATGCTGCACCGCGTGCTCGTCGGCTCGATGGAGCGTTTCGTCGGCGGTCTCATCGAGCACTACGCGGGGGAGTTTCCGCTCTGGCTCGCCCCCGAGCAGGTGCGCGTCCTCGCGGTGACCGATGACGTGGCGGGCGTGGCGGGCGCGGTGGCCGAGCGCCTGCGCGCCGCGGGCGTGCGGGCCCACACGGACGTCCGCTCCGAGACGCTGCAGTACCGCATCCGCGACGCGGTCCTGCTGAAGGTGCCCTACATCGCGGTGATCGGCGCGCGCGAGGCCCGCGATGGCACGGTCGCCGTGAGCGTCCGCGGCGGCGGGGAGAAGCAACGACCCACGCCGATCCCCGTCGAGACCTTCCTGGCCGCGCTCCGCCGCGAGATCGCAACCCGCGCGCTCACCCTCTCCGCGGGCGCTCCCTGACGCCGCACGACCTCGAGCGGACGCCGGTGCTCGTCTCCGCCGCCCGCACCCCGATCGGCCGCTTTCTCGGCGGACTGAGTGCGCTGACGGCCCCGCAGCTGGGCGGGATCGCGATCCGTGCGGCCGTCGCTCGCGCCGCGCTGGCGCCCGATGCGGTGCAGGAGGTGATCCTGGGCAACGTGGTCCAGGGCGGCGAGGGGCAGGCGCCGGCGCGGCAGGCCCAGCTCGCGTCGGGGATTCCGGCGACGGTATCCGCCGTCACCATCAACAAGGTGTGCGGCTCGGGCCTCAAGGCGGTCATGCTCGCCGCGCAGGCGATCCGGGCGCGCGACGCCAACGTCATCGTCGCGGGGGGCCAGGAATCGATGTCGAACGCGCCGTACTACGTATACGGCCTGCGCGGCGGGGTGAAGCTCGGCGATCAGACGCTCGTCGACGGCGTGATCAAGGACGGCCTCTGGTGCGCCGCGTGCGACGTCCACATGGGGGAGCACGCGGAGTACACCGCGCGCACCGCGGGCGTCACGCGCGCCGAGCAGGACGCGTTCGCGCTGGACTCGCACCGGAAGGCGGTCGCGGCGATCGACGCGGGGAAGTTTGCCGATGAGATCATCCCGGTGTCGGTGCCGGGGCGCAAGGGCGCGACGGTCGTCGCGGTCGACGAGGGCCCGCGGCGGGACGCGTCGCTGGAATCCCTCGCGCGGCTCGCCCCCGCGTTTCCGTCCGACGGCTCGGTGCCGGCGAGCCTGTCGGTCACGGCGGGGAATGCGTCGCCGCTCAACGACGGCGCCGCGGCGCTCGTCGTAACGTCCGAGGCGTTCGCGCGCGCGCACGGGCTTCCCATCATGGGGCGGATCACGGGCTACGCCACGGGAGCCACGGAGCCCCGCGACCTCTTCTTCGCGCCCGTCCGGGCGGTCGGCAATCTCCTGGCGAAGACGGGACGCCAGCTCGCGGATTACGATCTGATCGAGGCCAACGAGGCGTTCGCGGCGCAGGCGCTCGCCGATGGCGCGGCGCTCGGGTGGGATTGGGATCGCGTCAACGTGCACGGCGGGGCGATCGCGCTGGGGCACCCGATCGGCGCGAGCGGGGCCCGGCTGCTGACGACGCTGCTCTACGCGCTGCGCGACCGCGGGGCGGCGAGCGGTCTCGTGACCCTGTGCCTGGGCGGCGGTGACGCGGTGGCGCTGGCCGTCGAGCGGGTATGACGGTGCCGGAATCGATCGCGGTGGTCGGCGCCGGGCAGATGGGGAGCGGGATCGCCCACGTCTTCGCCGTCGCGGGGTATCCCGTGGTGATGGTCGACGTGTCGGCGGCCGTGCTGGCGCGCGCGCGCGCGACCATCGAGCACAATCTCGCGCGACAGCTCGCCAAGGGCACCGTCGCCGAGCCGGTGCGCGTGGCGGCGCTCGCGCGCATCACCGAGCGCACGGACCTGGGCGCGGTGGCCGATGCCGCGGTGGTCATCGAAGCGGCCGCGGAGGACCCCGCGCTCAAGTTCTCCCTGTTCGCGGAGCTCGACCGCGTGGCGGCGCCGGCGGCGATCCTTGCCTCCAACACGAGCTCGATCTCGATTACGGAGATCGGCGCGCACACGCGGCGGCCGGAGCGGGTCATCGGGATGCACTTCATGAATCCCGTTCCGCTGCTGCAGCTGGTGGAGGTCATCCGCGGGCTCGCGACCTCGGACGCGACGGTGGCGCGCACCCTCGCTCTCGCGCGCGCGGTGGGGAAGACCCCGGTCGAGGCGCGGGATTACCCGGGCTTCATCGCGAACCGCGTGCTCCTGCCGATGATCAACGAGGCCGTGTTCTGCGTCATGGAGGGGGTCGGGACCCCCGAGGCGGTCGACGCCGTCATGCACCTCGGGATGAATCACCCGATGGGGCCGCTCGCGCTCGCCGACCTGATCGGGCTGGATACATGCGTGGCGATCCTCGACGTGCTCCACCGTGGCCTGGGCGACCCGAAGTTTCGCGCCTGCCCGCTGCTGCGGACCTACGTCGCCGCGGGCTGGCTCGGTCGCAAGACGAAGCGCGGCTTCTACCGCTACGACTGAGCCGCGGCCGCGGTGCCCTACCTCCCCGAATTCCTCCCGCTGACCGACGAGCAGCGCGAGATCCAGCTCGCGGTGCGCGCGTTCGCCGCGCAGGAGATCGCGCCGCACGCGGCGCGCTGGGACCGCGAGGCCCATTTCCCGCGCGAGGTGCTGCCCGGCATGGCCGAGCTGGGCCTCTTCGGCATGCTGATTCCCGACGCGTATGGCGGGCTCGGGCTCGACACCGTGACGTATCTCCTGGCTCTGGAGGAGATCGCGGCCGCCGATGCCGCCGTCGCGGTGACGATGAGCGTGCACAACTCGCTGCCGACGCAGATGATCCTCCGTTACGGCACCGAGGACCAGCGCGCGCGGTTCCTCCCGCCGATGGCGCGCGGCGAGCTCCTGGGGGCGTTCGCGCTGTCGGAGGCGGACGCGGGCTCGGACGCATCCGCGCTGCGCGCCCAGGCGGTGCGCGACGGCGATGCGTATGTGATCGCGGGCACGAAGGCCTGGGTGACCAACGGGAGCGAGGCCGGGGTCATCCTGGCGATGGCGCGGACCGATGCCCCCGGGGCGCGCAATGGCGCGCGCGGCATATCGGCGTTCATCGTGACGCCGGACCTGCCGGGCTTCCAGGTGGGAAAGCGCGAGAGCAAGATGGGACTGCGCGCTTCTCCGACCGTGCAGCTCGTCTTCGATGACCTGCGCGTCCCGATCGACCAGCTGCTCGGCGAGCCGAACGCGGGATTCGTCTACGCGATGGCCTCGCTCGAGCACGGCCGGCTCGGCATCGGGACGCAGGCCATCGGCATCGCGCGTGCGGCGTTCGACCACGCCGTCGCGTATGCCGCGGAGCGGAGGCAGTTCGGCAAGGCGATCAAGGAGCACGAGGCGATCCAGTTCAAGCTCGCCGACATGGCGACGCGGATCGCGGGCGCGCGCGCCCTGCTGTTCGCCGCCGCCGCCGCCAAGGACCGCGGGGAGGGCATCACGCAGCTCGCCGCCATGGCGAAGCTCGCGGCGAGCGAGACGGCGATGTGGGTCGCGACGCAGGCCGTGCAGGTATTCGGCGGCTACGGCTACGTGACCGACTATCCGGTCGAGCGGCTGTTCCGGGATGCCAAGGTCACGGAGATCTACGAGGGCACATCCGAGATCCAGCGCATCGTGATCGCCCGGGAACTGTACGGCGAATGAATCGCATGGTATGCTTGGGGATACGCGAGCGAACTTGACGGAGGGAAATCCCGGAATGCTGACATGGTCGGCGTGGAACAGGTGCCCGCCGGGCGCGGCGCTGAATGAGACGGATCCCGTCATCGCCCGCCTCATCGAGTGCGAGATCGAGCGGCAGTCGGAGGGGCTCGAGCTGATCGCGTCGGAGAATTTCGTCTCCCCGGCGGTGATGGAGGCCATGGGCTCCCCGCTCACGAACAAGTACGCCGAGGGACTGCCGGGCAAGCGCTACTACGGCGGCTGCAAGTTCATCGACCAGATCGAGCAGCTCGCGATCGATCGCGCCAAGGTGCTCTTCCAGGCGGACCACGCGAACGTCCAGCCCCATTCCGGCGCGCAGGCGAACGCCGCGACGTTTCTCGCGCTCCTGAAGACCGGCGAGACGTTCCTCGGGCTGGATCTCTCCCACGGCGGCCACCTCACGCACGGATCGCCCGTGAACTTCTCGGGCATTCTGTATCACGCGGTCCACTATCGGGTGACCGACGAGGGGCTGATCGACTACGACGCCGTCCGCCGGGCCGCCCGCGAGCACACCCCGCGGATGATCATGGCCGGCGCCAGCGCGTACGCGCGGACCCTCGACTTCGCCGCGTTCGCCGACATCGCGAAGGAGGTCGGCGCGTATCTCGTCGTCGACATGGCCCACATTGCCGGCCTGGTGGCGACCGGGCTGCACCCGTCGCCCGTGCCGTACGCCGACGTCGTGACGACGACCACGCACAAGACGCTGCGCGGCCCCCGCGCTGGTCTCATCCTGTGCAAGGCCGAGCACGCGAAGGCGATCGACAAGGCGGTCTTCCCCGGCACGCAGGGCGGCCCGCTCGAGCACGTGATCGCGGCCAAGGCCGTCGCCCTGCACGAGGCGATGCAGCCGGCGTTCACCGTGTACTGCCGGCAGGTCATCGCGAACGCGAAGGCCCTGGCGCGGGCGCTCGCGGCGCTCGGCTACCAGGTGGTGTCGGGCGGGACGGATACGCACCTCATGCTCGTCGATCTCCGGAGCAAGGGGCTCACGGGGAAGGCGGCCGAGATCGCGCTCGATCGGGCGCTGATCACGGTGAACAAGAATACCGTTCCGAAGGAGACGCAGTCGCCCTTCGTGACGAGCGGGATCCGGATCGGGACGCCGGCCGTGACGACGCGCGGACTTCGGGAGTCCGAGATGGAGCGGGTGGCCGAGCTCATCGACCGCGTCCTGAGCCATATCGAGGACGCCGCCGTGGCGCAATCCGTTCGGGACGAAGTGCGCATGCTGACGGCGAGCTTTCCGCTCTATCCCGTGGCCGATGCGCCGGTGGCCGCGATACGGTAGCGGTACGATGGCTGTACGGTAGCGATGCGATGGCGGTACGGTAGCGGTGTGATCGCGGTACGGTAGCAGTACCAGAGTGGTACGGTAGCGGGCCAGCCGGGATCTCAGGGCGGGAGGGCACTCCTCGTGGCGGACATAGCATTCCGAGACGGGATCATGGATCAGATCCGGATGCGCGAGCGCCGGTTCCACGAGCACGCGTACCTGTTCGTGCTCATGGCCCTCGAGTTCTGCCAGGCCCGCCTGACGGAGCGCCGCCACATCGCCGGGCGCGAGCTCGCCGCGGCGTGCCGCGACCTCGCGCTCGACCGGTACGGCGTCCTCGCGCGTCTCGTGCTCGAGTATTGGGGGGTCCGCTCGACCGCCGACATCGGGGATGTGGTGTTCACCCTCGTCGAGCTCAACCTGCTGATTCGCCAGCCGACCGACTCGCGCGACGATTTTCTCTCCGTGTTCGAGTTTGACGACGCGTTCGAGGACAATTATCCCTGGACGTTCGCGGCGCGGACGTAGCCCATGGCCGATGTGGCGGACGTGGCGGGCGGCGGGGCAACGGCGTGGCCGGAGTGCAGCACGTGCGGGAAGGGGACGCTCCTCCCGCTGAGCGATTACGGGCGCGACGGCGCGACGATCACCTACAAGGCCTGGGTGTGCAGCAACCCCGAGTGCGGCTTCACCGTCCGGTGTGACAACGGCGACATCAGCTACGGCCGCTCACCCGCCGCACATTCCTAGTCGACCGGCGCCGCCGGTCGCCGCCGGGCCGCGCGGGCGGGACGCCGTGCGCGTCGTCGACGCCGCGGAGAGCGCGGCGCGCGACCAGGCGGCCATCGCGGCGGGGATCCCGGCGCGCGCGTTGATGCGCGCGGCGGGCGCGGCCGCGGCGGGGGAGATCGCGCGTCGCTACGCGGCGCGCCTCGCGGGCGGCGTGGCGGTCTTCGCCGGACCCGGCAACAATGGCGGCGACGCGTGGGTCGTGGCGGGTGCCCTGCGTGCGGCCGGGGTCTCCGTCCGCATCATCGCCGCGGGCGAGCCGAGGGCGGGGGGGGACGCCGCGGCCGAGCGCGGACTCGCGCACCCGGCGATCACCGTCGGGCCGGCCGCGGGCGATGAGGCCCTCGTGATCGATGGCCTGCTCGGCACCGGCTCGAGCGGCGTGCCGCGCGGCGCCATCGCCGGCGCGGTGGCCCAGATCGCTCTCCGGCGCGCGCGCGGAGCCGCGGTCGTCGCCCTGGACATCCCGACCGGGGTGGATGCGACCACCGGCGCCGTGGCGCGCGACGGGGCGCTCGCCGTGCGCGCCGACCTCACGCTGACGTTTGGGGCCCTCAAGCGCGGGCTCCTCGTCGCGCGCGAATGGTGCGGACGCATCCTCGTGCTCGACATCGGGCTCGGCCGATTCGCCGCGGGCGCCGACGGCGCTCCGGCGCTCGTCGACGCGGCGTACGTGGGCGCGCACCTGCCGCCGATCTCCGCCACGGCACACAAGGGGACGCGCCGCTACCTCGCGATCGTTGCCGGGGGAGAAGGAATGGCGGGCGCGGCGATGCTGGCCGAGCGCGCGGCGCGCTCGAGCGGCATCGGGCTCGTGCGCTTTTTCGTCGCCCCGGCGAACGTCCCGGTGGTGCAGGGTGCCGCGTACGAATCGCTGGCCGCGCCGTGGCCGGCGAGCGACGCCGACGCGGCGCGCGAGATCGGAGAGTGGGCCCATGCGGTGCTCATCGGGCCGGGGCTGGGGACGAGCGCGGCCGCGCGCGCCACCGTGGAGCGAGTGCTGCGCGTCACCCGGCTGCCGACCGTCGTGGATGCGGATGCGCTGAATGCCTACGCCGGCCGTGCCGGCGAGCTGGCGGCCCTGCTCGCGGGCCGCCCCGCGATCGTGACCCCCCACGTCGCGGAGTTCGGCCGGCTGGTGGGACGGGGGACAGACGACGTGCTCGCGGGCCGCTTCGACATCGGGGAGACGCTGGCATCGACGCTGGGCGCCACCGTCCTCCTCAAGGGGGTCCCGACGGTGATTACGGCGCCCGGCTCGGCGGGCGGCGACCCCGCGCGCCTCGTGAGCGCGACCGGCACGCCGGTCCTGGCCGCGGGCGGGAGCGGCGACATCCTCGCGGGGATCGCCGCAACGCTGCTCGCGCAGACGGAATCTCCCCTCGCGTCCGCAGCCTGCGCGGCGTGGGTGCATGGCCACGCGGCCGACATCGCCACCGGGGACGGACCGGTCCGCGGTCGCACGCTCGACGATGTTCTCGCCGCGCTCCCCGCCGTATGGCGCTTCGACGACGCCGTGCCGGCGTATCCCGTGCTCGCGGAGCTCCCGGCCGTCGGCGACGCGCCCGTCCCCTAGCGGATGCGCCCCGTGGCGCTCGGACCCGGTGCGGAATTCGACGCCGTGCGCCGGATGCTGGCGTGTTGGGGCTCCGCAGCCCCGGGCGTCGGAGGGGATACGGCCACCCTCGACCTGCCCGCGGGGGAGCGGCTCGTCGTGAGCACCGACACGAGCGTGGAGAACGTGCATTTTCGGCGCGCCTGGCTATCGCCCGCGGAGATCGGCTACCGGGCGACGGCGGCCGCGCTCAGCGATCTCGCGGCCTCCGCCGCGATGCCGCGCGCGCTCCTGCTCGCGCTGACGCTGCCGCCGGCCTGGCGGAGTGCGCTCGAGGCGATCGCGGAGGGCGTCGGCGCTGCGGCTCGGGCGTCCGGGGCGGCGATAGTGGGCGGGGATCTCACCGGCGGAGCCGTGCTGTCGCTCACGCTCACCACGCTGGGGAGCGCCGTCCATCCACTCTCGCGCGCGGGCGCGCGTCCGGGCGACGTGCTCTACGTGACGGGGCGCCTCGGCGGTCCGGCGGCCGCGCTCGCGGCGTGGCTCGCCGGCGCGGCACCCGATCCGGACGACCGGGCGCGCTTCGCTCACCCCATCCCGCGCCTGCGGGAGGCACAATGGCTCGTGGCCCGCGGTGCCACGGCCGGGATCGACGTCTCCGATGGGCTCGTCGCCGACGTCGCTCACGTGGCAGCGGCGAGCGCGGTGCGGATCAGCCTCGATCTCGCGCGGGTGCCCCGGACGGCGCGCTCGACGCCGATCGAGGCGGGGCGCAGCGGAGAGGAATACGAGCTCGCGGTGACCGCCCCCGCGGGGCTCGACGTGTCGGCGTTCGCGCGCGAGTTCGATCTTCCGCTGAGCGCGATCGGATCGGTCGCGGCGGGCCCGCCCGGCGTCGACGTTGCCGTGGCGGGCGCGCGCGTTGACCCGCCGATGGGGTACAATCACCTTTCCGATTGATGCGCTCTCTCGCCGTGCTGCTCACGATGCTCGTCGCCACGCCAACCCTGGGGACGCTGGCGATGCTCGCGGCCGCGCTTGGCGTACGGGACCGCCCGGGCAGCGTCTTCTGGTGGGTTCCCCACGCGTGGAACCGCGCGGTGCTCCGCGCGGCCGGCGTGCGGGTGCGCGTGCACGACGCGGAGCGCATGGGTGATGGGACCGCGCCCGCGATATTCATGTCCAACCACGTCAGCTGGTTCGAACGTCTTCACGCTCGCCGCGACGCTGCCGCGCGCCGGGTTCCTCGCGAAATCCGAGATCTTCCGCATTCCGGTATTCGGTCCGGGCATTCGAGCGCTGGGATCGATCCCGATCGACCGCGGCAACCGGAAATCCGCCTTCGCCACGATCGAGGCGGCGGCGCAGCGCATCCGGGCCGGCGCGAGCGTCGTCATATTTCCCGAGGGAACGCGGGGGCGGAGCTACACGCTGCGCTCCTTCAAGAAGGGCCCCTTCGTCATGGCCATCGCCGCGGGCGCCCCGATCGTCCCCGTGATCGTCCACGGGGCGTTGCCGGTCATGCCCAAGGGGACGTGGCGGATTCGCCCCGGCGTCGTGGACATCCATTTTCTGGAGCCCGTCCGGACCGAAGGGCTCACGAACGCAGACCGCGGTATGCTCGCTCGGCGCGTCCACGATCGCATGAGCGAGGCCCTCACCGCGCTCTACGCCGTGGCGCCGGACCCGGCGTCGGCCGCCGACGCGTCTCCCTCCGCGGTGCTTACCTTTGCTCCCCATGGCTAACATCGTCAACGTCACCGCGCGCGAGATTCTGGACAGTCGGGGCAACCCCACCGTCGAGGCCGATGTCATCCTCGATTCCGGCGCCCGGGGACGTGCCGCCGTCCCGAGCGGCGCCTCGACCGGTCAGTACGAGGCGCTCGAGCTGCGCGACGGGGATGCGGCGCGCTACGGCGGCAAAGGGGTCCTGACCGCGGTCGCGCACATCGCCGAGACGATCGCGCCCGCCGTGGCGGGCCTCGACGCCGCCAGCCAGATGGAGCTCGATCGCGTCCTCATCGATCTCGACGGAACGCCCACGAAGTCGAAGCTGGGGGCCAACGCCATCCTCGCGGTATCGCTCGCCACGGCGCGGGCCGCCGCGGCCGATCTCCGGCTGCCGCTCTATCGCTATCTGGGCGGCCCGCTCGCGCGGACGCTCCCCGTCCCGATGCTGAACATCCTGAACGGCGGGGTCCACGCGGCGAATACGGTGGACTTCCAGGAGTACATGATCGTCCCCGTCGGCGCGGACACGTTTGCCGACGGGCTCCGGATGGGCGCCGAGGTCTTCCACACGCTCAAGAAGGTGTTGGCCAAGCGCGGGCTGTCGACCAACGTCGGCGACGAAGGGGGATTCGCGCCGGACCTGGCCGGAGATGAGGACGCGCTGCGCGTGATCCTGGAGGCGATCGAGGCCGCGGGCTATCGCCCGGGCCCGGACGTCGCGCTCGCGCTCGACCCGGCCGCGAGCGAGCTGTACGACGGCGCGACGTACGCGTTCAAGAAGAGCGGCGGCGCCTCGCGCGACGCGAGCGGGATGATTCAGTTGTATACCCAGTGGCTCGATAAGTACCCGATCGTGTCGATCGAGGACGGCCTCGCGGAGGACGACTGGGACGGCTGGGCGGCCCTGACGCAGGCGCTGGGCGATCGGGTCCAGCTGGTGGGCGACGACATCTTCGTGACCAATACCGAGCGCCTCGCGCGCGGGATCGACTCCGACGTCGCCAACGCGATCCTGATCAAGGTGAATCAGATCGGCACGCTCACGGAGACGCTCGAGACGATCGAGATGGCTCGCGCGGCCGGATATGCCAGCGTGATCTCGCATCGCTCGGGGGAGACGGAGGACACGTTCATTGCGGACCTGGCGGTGGCCACGAACGCCGGGCAGATCAAGACCGGATCCGCCAGCCGGACCGATCGCGTCGCGAAGTACAATCAACTCCTCAGAATCGAGGAGCAGCTGGGCGACGTGGCGGAGTACCCGGGAGGCTCCCTCTACGGACTGTAGGGGAGCCTGTAGGGGAGCCCGAATGTGAAGCGGGGCCTGCGCGCCATTCTCCTCCTTGCGGCCGCGCTATTCGCCGTCCAGGGGGGGGAATACAGCACGGTCGATCTCGTCCGGCAGCGCGCCTACCAGCGCCGCCTGACGGCCGAGGTGGACGCCCTCCAGCAGCAGGTGGATTCGCTCACGGCGCTCGCGCGGGCGATCGAGTCCGACCCGGCGATGCAGGAGCGCATCGCGCGCGAGGAATTTGGGATGCTGCGCGGGAACGAGCTGCTGTATCGCTTCGCCCCCGCGCCGCGCGACTCGACGCCGTAGTCGGCCGGGCGTCACGACGGGCGCCGCGACGGGCGTCACGACGGGCGTCACGACGGGCGCCGCGCCGGCAGCTTTGCGCCCTTTTTGCGGGCCTCGGAGAGGCCGATGGCGATGGCCTGTTTGCGGCTCGTGACTGTCCCCCCCTTGCCTCCACGCCCGCTCTTGAGCGTGCCGCGCTTCTCACGGTGCAGTGCGCTCTTGACGCTGTCCGATGCCGCCTGACCGTACCTGCGAGCGCCCGTCTTCTTCTTGCGCGCGGCGCCCCGCCGCGATGACTTGGTTGCCGCCATGGTCGGTTCCCTCTGGAATGGGTACTCCGATTCCATTTGCAAGGTTCGGACCGGGGCGGCCTCCCGACGGGCGCGCCGTCGCTTACGCCCCGCAGCCGAACCGCAGCTTTGCCGGGTCGGTCGGAGCCGGGGTCGGATAGCGGCCCGAGAAGCATGCGTCGCAGAACCCGTGCGGCCCCCCGGGAACGGCGGCCAGCATGCCGTCCAGCGAGAGGTACCCGAGCGAGTCGACGCCGAGGTCGGCTGCGATCTCGTCGACGGAGAGCTGGGCGGCAATCAGCTCGCTCCGGTTCGGTGTGTCGATCCCGTAATAGCACGGGCCCGTGATCGGCGCGGAGCTCACGCGCATGTGCACCTCCCGCGCGCCCGCGTGTCGAACCATTGTCACCAGCCCTCGCGTCGTCGTGCCCCGGACGATCGAGTCGTCGACCATGACGACCTTCTTTCCCTCGAGGAGCTCGCGCACGGCGTTGTACTTCACCTTCACCTTCGCGTCGCGCCCGGCCTGCGTTGGCTGGATGAAGGTGCGCCCCACGTAATGGTTCCGGATGAGGGCGAACTCGAAGGGCAGGCCCGATTCCTCGGCGTAGCCGAGCGCGGCCGAGTTCGAGGAATCCGGCACGCTGAACACGAGATCGGCGCCCGGCGTCGGGCATTCGCGCGCCAACCGCTGCCCGAGCGCGCGGCGCGCGGCCTCGACCGACGCGCCGAATACGGTGCTGTCGGGCCGCGAGAAATACACGTGCTCGAAGACGCAGCGGTGCAGCGGCGCGCTCGGCAGGGGGAACGACGAGCGCATCCCCGCATCGTCGACGACGATGATCTCCCCCGGTGCGACCTCGCGCTCGTACGTCGCGCCCACCATGTCCAGCGCGCACGTCTCCGACGCGAAGACGACCCCGCCGGGCCCGTGTCCGTTGCCGGAAGGGAACCGGCCGATCACGAGCGGGCGCCACCCGTGCGGATCCCGCACGGCGAGCAACGTGCGGCCGATCGTGACGACGAGACAGTACGCACCGACCACGCCGCGCAACGCATCGGCGAGCTGCTCTTCGGGCCGCTCCGCGGTCGACATCGCGAGCCGGTGCACCAGGACCTCGGTGTCGTTCGTCGAGCTGAAGATCGATCCGCGGTCCTCGAGCGCGAGACGGAGCTCCGACGCGTTCGTGATGTTGCCGTTGTGCGCGAGCGCGATGTGACCGCCCCGGAATTGGACCAGAAGGGGTTGCACGTTCTCGATCGTCGTCGCGCCGGCCGTGCTGTAGCGCGTGTGACCGATCGCGAGCGAGCCGGTCAGCGGCGCCAGCTGCTCCTGGTCGATCCCGTCGGAGACGAGCCCGAGTGCCCGGACCGACCGCGCGTGTCCCATGTCGTCGACCGCGACGATCCCGGCCGACTCCTGCCCCCGGTGCTGCAGAGCGTACAGCCCCCAATGCGCGATCTCCGCGGCCTCGGCCCGGCCCCGGACGCCAATGATGCCGCACATCCTATCGCTCTACCATTTGTCGGTCTGCCACGGGTACGCTCGACAGTTACAGAGGAACGGGCTCATCGGTCGCGGCCACGACGGCGGGCGCCGCCCGACCCATGATCGCCGGAATGGCGCCATGGTATGCGGCGGACAGGCGCTCGAGCCCTGCGATAAGCCGCACGCCCGACGCGCCGAGCGTGATGCGAAGAGTATCCGATTCGGGCCGCACTGTACCAATCCGTCGGGCGCTCACTCCGTGCCCGTGCGCGAGGCGCAACACCGCCTCGACATTGTCGGTCGATATGAGCGCCCGGCCCTGGGCCTCGCCGAAGAGCACGCTGCGGGGCGGCAGCGCTGCCCAATGCGACAGGTCGACCTCCGCGCCGACCGGCCGCTCGACGTCGGCCACACAGCATTCGGCGAGCGCGACGGCCAATCCCCCGTCGCTCGCGTCGTGTGCTGAGCGCGTCAGCCCGTTCCGGGTGCACGCGAGCAGCAGATCGACCAGCGCGCGCTCGCCGCGGAGATCGCACGCGGGCGGTCGCCCCGCGACGACTCCGTGCACCCGCGCGAGGTATTCGCTGCCGCCGAGCTCTGCCGTCGGCTCGCCGAACAGTACGATCGCCCGCTCCCCGTCCGGGGAGAAGGCCGAGCGGGTGATATGCTCCAGGGACTCGATCACCCCCACCATCCCGACGACGGGCGTCGGGTAGATCGCGCCGGCGGGACTCTCGTTATACAGCGACACGTTCCCGCCCGTCACCGGTGTCCCCAGCGCGCGGCAGGCCTCGCCGATCCCCGCGACGGCCTCGCGCAGCTGGTAATAGACCTCGGGTCGCGTGGGATTGCCGAAATTGAGGCAGTTCGTGATCGCGAGCGGCCGGCCGCCCGTGCAGGCGACGTTGCGTGCGGCCTCGGCCACGGCGATCCGGCCGCCGAGGCGGGGATCCAGATAGGTATAGCGTCCGTTGCCGTCGGTCTTGAGCGCGAGCGCCCGGTTGGACCCGCGGAGCCGGACCACCGCGGCGTCGCCGGCGCCCGGGCCCACGACCGTGCTGGTCCGGACCGTCGTGTCGTACTGTCGGCTCACCCAGCGCTTCGATGCGATGGTGGGCGACGACAGCAGTCGCTCGAGCGTCCACGCCGGATCGCGCTCCTCGGCCCGCTCCCGGGTGCTCGCGACGTCCGTCTCGCGGCGACGCCGGATGTCGTCGCTTTCCGCGGCGGCCGGGGTATACGTGGGACACGCCGTCACGAGGCGCGACCCGGGAAATTCCGCCACGACGCGATCCCCCTCCGTCACCCGATACACGGGCTCGGCGATCACCTCGCCGATCACCGCCGCCGTCAGATCCCACTTTTCCAGGATCGCGCGCACCGCGTCTTCGCGGCCGCGGCGGGCGACGACCAGCATCCGCTCCTGCGACTCGCTCAACAGGATCTCGTACGGCGTCATCCCCGATTCGCGCACCGGCACGCGCGTCACGTCGATGGTGACGCCCACGTCCCCGCGCGCCGCCATCTCGGCCGACGACGACGTGAGGCCGGCCGCTCCCATGTCCTGGATCGCGACGATGTGCCCGCTCCGGATCAGCTCGAGACTGGCCTCGAGCAGGAGCTTCTCCGTGAACGGGTCCCCGACCTGCACGCGCGGTCGCTTGGCGTCGCTCGCCGCGGTGAGATCCTCGGACGCGAACGCCGCCCCATTGATCCCGTCCCGGCCCGTGCGCGCCCCGACCGCGATGATCGGGTTCCCGACGCCCTCGGCCCGCGCCCGGATGATCGCATCCTCCCGCACGACGCCGACGCACATGGCGTTGACGAGCGGGTTGCCCTCGTATGCGGGATCGAACACGATCTCGCCGGCCACGGTCGGGACGCCGACGCAGTTGCCGTAGTCCCCGATTCCACGCACGACGCCGGCGAACAGGTATCGGACGCGCGACGAGTCGAGCGATCCGAACCGCAGGGAGTCGAGGAGCGCGATCGGGCGGGCGCCCATGGTGAAGACGTCGCGCAGGATCCCGCCGACACCCGTCGCCGCGCCCTGGTACGGCTCGACCGCCGAGGGATGATTGTGCGACTCGATCTTGAAGGCCACCGCGAGACCGTCGCCCACGCGGACCACGCCCGCGTTCTCGCCCGGTCCCTGCAGCACATCCGGGGATTCGGTGGGAAGCGTCTTGAGGAGCGGCCGGGAGTGCTTGTACGAGCAGTGCTCGCTCCACAGCGCACTCACGATCCCGAGCTCGGTGAATGTCGGCTCGCGCCCCAGGAGCTCGACCACCCGCCGGTACTCCTCCGGCGTGAGCCCGTGCTCCGCCACGAGAGCGGCCGTGACCGTGGGGTCGCCGGGACGCGGCTCGACGAGAGGGCGCGCGCGGGCGCTCGCCGTCATTGCGGGGGCGCGGAGGGAGTGGGGGTGGGGGTGGGGGTGGAGGTGGGGGTGGGGGAGGGGGAGGGAGTGGAGGAGGGAGGGGGCGAGGGGGCAGCGGGGGACCGTCCGGACCGGGTGGTATCGGGGGGCGTCGGGGGGTGGTGAGCGCGGACCGGCTGGTAGGGCGAAACGGGCGTGCCGATGGGGCGCGGGCCGACGAAGATGATTCCGCCTCGATGCGTCGTGTCGCCGGTCCCGGCGGCCTGAATCTGGGTCGCGTGTGTCGTCGAGCGCGGCCGGGTCTTCGGGCCGATGACCGATGGCAGCACGGTGGCGGGCGCGGACGTTCCCGCATACGTGCGCAGCCCGGACCGGAACAGCGCGTCGGTGACCGATCCATTGTCGAAGATGACGACATCGTTCGACCCGCACGGCTGTTGCTGACAGCCCGCGTCATAGAAGAAGTACGTGTGCGCGCCTTCCTGACGCTCGGCCAGCGGGGAGCCCAGGTGCACGATCACCTCCTCACGCGTCATTCCGGGCCCGATCGTGGGGCGATGCGAGGCTGCGCTGTCCTGCGCCCGGAGCGCTCGCGGCACGGGGCCCACCACGGCGGCGGCGGCGACGACCAAGCCAACAACGGCGCGCAGCGGCATCGGGCTCACGCGGCGACGCCGGCAACGAGCGACTCGAACAGGGCGACGCCGTCCGTCGAGCCCAGGATGGCGTCGACGGCGCGCTCGGGATGCGGCATCAGCCCCAGGACGTTGCCCGCCGCGTTGGCGATGCCGGCGATGTTCCGGGCGGATCCGGTGGGATTGCCCGCCGGCGTCGGCCGGCCCGCCGCATCCACATATCGGAAGACGACGCGCCCCGTGGCCTCGAGCGCATCGAGCACAGCGGTATCGGCCACGAACCGCCCGTCCCCGTGGGCGATCGGGATGCGGACCAGCTGGTGCGGCGCGTAGGCGTTGGTGAATGGGGTGTCCGTGGTCTCGACGCGGAGCCGCACGGCTTCGCAGATGAACGCGCGTCCCGCGTTCCGGACGAGCGCGCCCGGCAGCAGGCCCGCCTCGCACGCGATCTGAAAGCCGTTGCAGATGGCCAGGACCGGTCCGCCCCGCGCGGCGTGCGCGGCGACCTCCCGCATGATCGGACTGAAGCGCGCGATCGCACCGGCGCGGAGATAGTCGCCATAGGAGAATCCGCCCGGCAGAATCACGACGTCCACGTCCCGCAGGTCGTGATCCTTGTGCCAGAGCATCACCGCCTCTTCGCCCAGCGCATCCACGACGGCATGGTAGGCGTCGGTATCACAGTTGGACCCGGGAAAGGTGACGATGCCGAAGCGCATGTCCGTGGCTCCGATCAGGGGTGTGTGATGCCCGCGATCTCGTAGTCCTCGATCACCGGATTGGCGAGCAGGCGCTCGCACATCGCGCGCACGCTCGCGCGCGCGGCCTCGGTCGACGCGGCGTCCGCGTCGACCACGATGTGACGTCCGATGTGGACATCGTGCACGCCGGTGAATCCGAGCGTATGTAACGCATCGGCGACCGCGTGTCCCTGCGGGTCCAGGATCCCGCGACGGGGAAGGATGTGGACGGCGACCCGATAGCGCGTCACGGCTTCTCCGTGTCCGCGGTCCGGTCCAACGTCGGCCCGAGCGTCGGCGCCCGGGGCGGCGTGCGCCGCCGGCGGCGGGCGCCGAAGGGTCCGCGGGCGCCGCCGATCGCGCGCGGCGCTTCGGGCCGCTCGTCCGGGCCGGACCCCGCCCCGGGGGACCGCGCCGCGCCCTCGGCGTCCCCTCCCGCAGGCAAGCGGTCGATCAACCCGAGCACGAAGGCCTTGCCGAGACCGAAAAACACGTAGGCCATCCCTGCCGGAAAGCAGAACTCCCGCCCATAGAGCAATATACCGACGGCCGCGCCCAGAACCACGATCGTCCCGCCGACCTGGCGCCAGGTGCGCAGGCCGATCTTCGGAATCGCGGGGTAGGGGACGTTGCTGATCATGAGGATCGCGAGCCCCCCCATGACGAACTTCACCGTCTCATCCCACGGCATCCCGAAGATGCGCTGATCGTACAGCGGCGTCTGGCTGAACCAGTAGTAGGTGACCAGCGTTATTCCGGCCGCGGGGCTGGGCAGACCGATGAAGTCGGTCTTCGGGCGCCCCACCTGCGTGACGTTGAAGCGCGCCAGGCGAATCACGGCGCAGGCGCAGAACAGGAACGACAGCAGCCACCACGCGCCGCCGGCGTACTGCAGGACGCAGAAGTAGATGATCATCGCCGGTGCGAGACCGAACGAGACGGCGTCGACGAGGGAGTCGAGCTCCTCTCCGAAGCGGCTCCCCGTCCCCGTGGCCCGCGCGACGCGTCCGTCGAAGGTGTCGCACAGCGCGCCGAGCACGGTCCAGAGCACGGCGTGCGAGAACGCGCCGTGCGAGGCATCGACAATCGCGAATATCCCGAAGAACAGGTTGCCGAGCGTGAAGCCGTTCGGCAGCGCGGGGGCGGCACGCCGCATGGAGGGCCGGCGGATGCGGCGGCGCAGGACGGGCGGCATTAGGCGGGCAGCTCCGCGAGCACGGTGACGCCGGCCCGGGCCCGGTCGCCCACGGCCACGCGCACGGCGCTCGCCGGTGGCAGGAAAACGTCCACGCGCGAGCCGAAGCGGATGATCCCCATGCGCTCTCCCTGCGCCACGACATCTCCTTCCCGGCTATCGGTCACGATCCGCCGGGCGATCAGCCCCGCGATCTGCCGCACGAGGATCCGGTACCGCCCGGTATCGAATCCGACCGATCGCTGCTCGTTGTCGAGACTCGCCTTGTCGAGCGCCGCGTTCAGGAACGCCCCAGGATTGTAGTGCATGTATCGCACCGTCCCGCTCACCGGATACCGATTGACGTGCACGTCGAACACGTTCATGAAGACGGAGATGCGCACGGCCCTCCCGTGCAGAAACGCCGGCTCGTCCAGCTCCGATATGAGGACGATTCGACCGTCCGCGGGCGACACGACGAGTCGATCCCCCCGCGGGCCCGGCCGGGGCGGGTCCCGGAAGAAATATGCGATCCACAGGCTGATGACGGCCAGTCCGAACGCGAGCAGCCAGAGCGCGTACGACCGGCGGTTCAGCGCGACGCCGAAGGCGACGACCGTGACGAGCACCGCGGCGCCCATGAACGGATAGCCCTCGCGCGCGAAGGTCACACGATCGGTCCGCCGTCGCGGTCCAGCGGTTGGCCGGTGATCCGTCGGAACGCGTCGAGGTAGCGCTCCGACGTGGCCCGGATCACCTCGCGGGGCAGGGGAGGCGGCGGCGCATCGCCGCTCCACCGGCCGGCCCGCCGCTCGGCGTCGAGATAGTCCCGTAACGGCTGCTTGTCGAAGCTCTCCTGCGAGCGGCCCGCGGCGTACGCCGTGGCCGGCCAGAAGCGTGAGCTATCGGGGGTCAGGACCTCATCGACGAGCAGAATCTCGCCCGCCCGGGTCCCGAACTCGAACTTCGTGTCCGCGATGATGATCCCGCGCGCCGCCGCGATCGCCTGGCCCCACGCGAATACGTGGAGGCTCAGCTGCATGAGCTCGCGCGCCGCGCCGCTCCCGATGAGCTCTCCCATCCGCGCCACCGTGATCGTCTCGTCGTGTCCCTCCTCGGCCTTCATGGCCGGTGTGAACATCGGCGGGACGAGCCGATCGCTCTCGCGGAGACCGGCCGGCAGCCGCTCTCCCGCGAGGGTGCCCGTCGCACGGTAGTCCTTCCACGCCGACCCTGCGAGGTAGCCGCGCACCACGCATTCGACGGGAAAAACGTCGGTGCGCCACACGAGCATCGCCCGCCCGACGAGCGCGGAGCGGTGATCGGCCAGGGCGGGCACGGCCTCGATGATCGACGCGGCGTCCGCGGTGAGCATATGGTGCCGGACCTGCGACCCGAGCTGGCGGAGCCACCACGCCGTGAGCTGGGTGAGCACCGCACCCTTGTGGGGCACCGGTTCGCGCATCACGACATCGAACGCGCTCACCCTGTCGGTCGCGATCAGGAGCAGGCGATCCGCGTCCACGGCGTAGACGTTGCGCACCTTCCCGCGCCGCACGAGGGGCAGCGGGAGCGCGCTCTCGCGGACCGCCGTCGTCATACGCGCAGCGACCAGGCCGCCACCGGCGCCCGTCCGGCCGGGGGCGCGCCGCCGTCGCCGTCCACGCCCGGAGCGGCCGCCGCCCCGGCGAGAATCGGATCGACCACCTCCGCCAGGAACTCGTCCACCTGCTCCGGCGCGCGGCCGATGTAGCGCGCGGGATCGCTCGCCTCCGTGACGTCATCGCGCGTGATCGGGAGCCCGGGGTCCCCGACGAGCCTGTCCAGGAGATCGTTGCGCGGGCCCCCGTCGCGCAGCTCCCGCGCGACGGCCCAGCTGTGCCGCCGAATCGTCTCGTGCGCCGCCTGCCGATCGCCGCCGGCACGCACGGCGCGCACGAGGAGCTCCTCCGTCGCCATGAAGGGCAGCTCGTCCGCCACCCGCCGCCGGATCCGCGCGGGATGCACCTCGAGTCCCCCCGCCACGTTGGCCATGAGGGCGAGCACCGCGTCGGTCGCCAGGAACGCCTCGGGGAGCACGAGCCGCCGGTTCGCGCTGTCGTCCAGCGTGCGCTCGAAGTATTGCACGCTGTGTGTCTGATTGGCGTTGGGGATCAGCGACTGCACGAAGCGGGCGAGCGCGGCGATCCGCTCGCACCGCATCGGATTGCGCTTGTACGCCATGGCGGACGAGCCGACCTGGTCCGTCTCCGCGGGCTCATCGATCTCGCCGAACGATTGGAGCAACCTGACGTTGCCGCTGAATTTCGCCGCGCTCGCGGAGATCCCCCCCACCGCATCGAGCACGAGAGCATCGAGCTTGCGCGTGTACGTCTGGCCGGTCACCGGCAGAGAGCGCGCGAAGCCCATCGCGTCCGTCACCATGCGGTCGAGAGCCCGGACCTTGTCCGCGTCCCCGTGAAAGAGCGCCAGGTAGCTGCCCTGCGTCCCGGTGGTCCCCTTGACCCCGCGGAAGGGCAGCGTGGCGATCAGGTGCTCGAGGACCATGTGGTCGAGCGCCAGATCCTGCATCCAGAGCGTGGCGCGCTTGCCGACCGTCGTCAGCTGGGCCGGCTGGAGGTGCGTGTACCCCAGCGTCGGCGTCGCGCGCCAGGTGCGCGCGAAGGCCGCGAGTGTGCCGAGCACCGCGACGATCTTGCGGTCGAGCACGCGCAGCCCCTCGCGCATGAGGATCAGCTCGGCGTTATCCGTGATATCGGCGCTCGTGGCCCCCAGGTGAATGACGCGCCGCGCCGCGGGCGCCGCGTCGGCGAACGCGTGCACGTGGGCCATGACGTTGTGCCGGAGGCGTCGCTCGTACTCGGCGACGTTCGCGAAGTCGATGGCATCCAGATGGGCACGCATGGCCTCGATGGCGTCGGCCGGGATGGCGACGCCGAGGGCCCGCTCCGCCTCCGCCAGCGCCAGCCAGAGGCGGCGCCAGAGCCCGTGGCGCCGCGCCGGCGACCAGAGGGCGAGCATCTCGTCGGATGCGTAGCGCTCGGCCAGCGGGGACGAGTAGTGATCCGAATCGCTCACTGGATCATGAAGTCCGTCGTGAAGACTTGGCCGTTCCGTTCGAAGTACATGCGGATCGGTCCGCGGCCGCCGTAGTAATTTAGCGCCTGCGCGGCCTCGTCCGCGCTCGCGATCGGCGTCCGGTTGACCTGCACGATGACGTTGCCGATCTGGATCCCCAGCTCGTCCGCCACGCGAGCGCTGACCTTGTAGATGACCGCGCCGTGGCTGCTCCGGATCGCCCGCTCGGCGCGGATGGCCGGCGTCACCGTGACGAGCTCCAGCTCGTGCAGCACCTCGACCTTGGGCGCGCTCACCTCCGGGAGATCCGCGACGGTGACCGCCACCGTGAAATCGCGACCGTTGCGGCGGACCTCGAGGGGAACCGCGTCGCCGACGCGCAGCTCCAGCTGCGCGGCTTCCCAGTCGTACGGATTCCGCAGCACGCGACCGCGCGCGCGCTCGATCGCGTCGCCGGGCTCCAGCCCCGCGCGCGCCGCCGGCGAGCCCGGCACCACCGTCCGGATGATGACTCCCGACGTCAGCGCCGAGCGCGGGTTGGCGCCGCCCTCCGGCAGCTGGAGCTGCACGCCGATCCACGGCCGCCGCGCCGCGCCGTGCAGGAGCAGGTCCTCTGTCACGCGCTTCACCCGGTTGATCGGGATGGCAAAGCCGAGCCCGATCGAGCCGCCGCTCGGCGTATAGATCGAGCTGTTGACGCCGATCACCTCGCCCAAGGCGTTGACGAGCGGCCCGCCGGAGTTTCCCGGATTGATCGCGGCATCGGTCTGGATCATGTCGACGTACAGTCCGCCGCCCTCGGCCTGGCCGACCAGGTTGCGTCCCGTTCCGCTGACGACACCGGCCGTGACGCTGGGCTCCGTGTTCCCGAGCAGGAAGCCGTACGGATTCCCGATCGCGATCGCCCATTCGCCGATGATCAGGTCGTCGGAGTTCCCGAGCGGGGCCACGGGGAGCTGTTGCGCGTTGATGCGCAGCACGGCGAGATCGTTGATCTCATTGACCCCGATGACACGGGCCGTGTAGGTCGTCCCGTCCCGGAGCGCGACATCCACCTTCGTCGCGCCCGCCACGACGTGCGCGTTCGTGACGATCACGCCGTCCGCGCGGGTGATGAACCCGGAGCCGAGCCCGGTGGCGGTTCGGTTGGTCGGCTGTCCGCCGAAGAAGCTGTCGAACGGGTCGGTGGGCGTCCGCTGCAGGATCTCGGTCTGGACCGTCACGACCGAGGGAGCAACGCGGGCGACAGCGTCGGTGATCGCGGTGCGCCGAGGGCTCCCGGCGCTCGGCGCGGCGGTCGTCGCAGGCGCCCTCGGCCGACCGACGACCGGGGGCGCGCCCTGCGCCGGGTCGACGCGCGTCGCGGAGCCGGGCGTGGCGGGCGCGGCATCTCCGGCTTGACACCCCGAGAGAACGGCGATGCCGGCGATCGCCCCTACCGCCCGCGCGAGATTCACGCCGTGACGCGCGCCCGATGCTGGATGGCGACGTCGCGCAGCCATTGATCGAGGCCGCGATCGGTGAGGGGATGCACGAAGAGCGAGCGCAGCACGGCCGGCGACACGGCGATCACGTCGGCTCCCGCGCGCGCGCACCGCGCGAACTGGGCCGCGTGCTGCGGCAACGCGGCGAGCACGTCACACTCGGCTCCGTCCGCGCGAAACACGGTGACGATGTCGCGCACCGCGTCGGCCCCATCGTGCCCGTACAGGTCGAGCTGGTCCATGGCGATGCTTACCGCATAGGCCCCGGCCTTGGCCGCGAGCACCGCCTGGGGGACGCCGAAGACCAGGGTCGTCATCACGCGCACGCCGTCCGCCCGCAGACGGCCGATCGCGCCCACGGCGTCCTCGACCATCGGGATCTGCACCGCGATCTGGTCCGCGAGCCTGGCCAGCTCGCGCGCCTCATGATAGATGTCGTCGGCGGTGACGGCTGCGACGGACGCGAGCACCGGCAGGCCCGTCGTGCGACAGATGTCCGCGAGCACCTCGCGCCCATCGCCGCCTCCGCCGGCGCTCGCGCCCTCGAGCAGCGTCGGGGTCGTCAGGACGCCATCGATGAGACCGGCGCCGGTCGCCCACCGGATATCCTCCAATCCGGCCGTCGCGAGGTAGAGCTTCATGGCGTCATACCGCGGCCGACGCGTAGAGCGCGGAGGGGTAGCGGACCTCCTCCAGCACCAGGGCATGGGGCGGCGCGGGCGGCGACGTCTCGTCGTTGGTGGAGGCCGAGAGCAGCCGGGCGACCGTGCCCGGCTCGCGCTCGCCGGTCGCCTCGCCCACCATGGTTCCGACCACGAAGCGCACCATGTGGTGGAGAAACCGGTTGGCCTCGATCTCGAACGTCACCCCGCCGCCCTCGGGCCGGTCGCGCCATCGGGCGACGTGGACGACGCAGCGGTGGTCGTCGTCGGCCGGCGCGGTTCCGCGGACCGCGTACGCGCGAAACGCGTGGTCCCCGACGAGCGCATCCGCCGACAGATCCAGCGTCCGCCGATCCAGCGCCTGCGACACTCCCCACTCCCAGCGCGACCGAAAGGGGGAGTGCGCCGCGTCGTCCGTGCCGACGTGGTAGCTGTAGCGGCGGGCAACGGCGCTGTAGCGCGGGTGGAACTCGGGCCGCATCTCGTAGGCGGCCGCGACCCAGACGTCATCCGGCAGGAGCGCGTTGACGGCCCGGCGCAGGCGGTCGATGGTCCACCGGGCGGGGACGCTGGCGCCGGCGGCCTGCCCCCGGGCGTGCACGCCCGCGTCGGTCCGCCCGGCGCCGACGACACGCGTCGGGGTGTTGCACAGCTGGCCGAGCGCGTCTTCGAGGACGCCCTGCACCGTGCGGGCGTTCGGCTGCCGCTGCCATCCCGAGAAGCGGGCGCCGTCGTAGTGCAGGACGAGCTGGACCGTCCGCTCCGCCATGGCGCGGAAGTTATGACGCGCGGGGGACGTGTCAAGAATTTTTCGACGCGGCGACGAGGCGGCGGAACTGATTGACATTGAACGACGTAGGTCTGACATTGCCCGGCGACCGGTGCATCGTCTGTAGCGGGGAGCACTGCGCGCCCCGTTGCCGTCCGTCTCTGTCGCCCGATGCCGCCTCGCACACTCGGATCGCTCGCGCACGCGCTCGCTGCAGCCCCAGATCTGGACGCCGCGCTGGTCGCGCTCGGCGAGGGGCTCGCCGATATCGACCGCTCGGCGAACCTCGCGCTCCTTCGCTACGATGGGCGGCGCGAGATGCTCGTCGATCGCCTCACGCCGAGCGGCGGGACCGTGCGCCGGACGCCGCTCGAGACGACGTTCGACCATCTGCCGACGCCGATGCGCCACGTGGTCCTGGCTGGCAGCCAATTCGTCGATCTCGGGGACCGCTCCGCCGAATACGCGCGCCTGTTCGGGATGCCGCCGATCGCGGATGGCGGGTTGCTCGTCCTGCGCGGGGTAAAATTCGACGGCTATCTCGCGGCCATCGTCGTCGTGTACGAGCCGCGCAAGATCTTCGGCACGCGGTCCTCCGAGCGCTTCGCGCCCGCCGTCGCCCTCTTCGAGCTCGGCCTCGCCCGCTTTCTCGAGCGCGAAGCGCGCGACGAGGCCGTGCGCACGCTCGAGGACGTCACGCAGCGCGTCCACGGCGAATACGTCAAGAAGCTCGCCGTGCTCGAGGACAAGCTCGTGTCGGCGCGGCGGGCCGCGGAGACGCCGGCGGGCGGCGTCGGCGCCGACCCCGCGCGCATCGTCGCCCTCGAGCGGGAGGCGGCGCGAACGACCGAGGATGCGCGGCGCGCGCTCCGGCGCGCCGACGCGGTCGAGCAGCAGGTCGCGGCCGCAGTGGGCCGGCTGGAGCAGGCGCACGTCGAGCTGCATCGGCGCAGCGAGTCGCTGCGGCAGAAAACGCGGACGCTGTATCTCCTCGACCGGCTCCTCACGCTGGACAACCGTGCGACCGATCCGCGCAAGCTCGTCGATGGCCTGCTCTCGCTCGTCGGCGACGACATGCAGGCCCAGCGCTGCTCGCTCATGTTGCGGGCCCCCGAGCCCGGATACCTGTATCTCGCCGCCGCGCGCGGACTCGCGCCGCACATCGTCGGGGGATCGCGTATCGCGATTGGCGAGGGCGTGGCCGGTCGCGTGGCCGCCGCGCGGGAGCCGCTCCTCGTGCAGGACGTCGCGCACGCGCAGAGCCATCCCCTCCTGCAGGACCAGTATTTCACGACCGGATCCTTCATCAGCTTCCCGCTCGTATACCACGACGAGCTCGTGGGCGTCGTCAATCTCACGAATCGCGCGCAGAGCGGTGTGTTCGTCGAGGAGGATGTGGAGCGCGTCCGTCTCCTCGCGCTGGTCATCGCCCTCGTGGTCGCCCACGCGCAGTTGGCCGAGCGCCTGCTCGACGCTCTGCATGTCGGATGAGGCGACCGCGCGGAGGGCCGCGCTCGACGGCGCCTTGGGCGCGGTCGCGGCCGGCGAGGCGCTAGGCGAGGAGCAGGTCGGCGCGGCCTTCGACGCGATCATGGCCGGCGAGGCGACGCCGGAGCAGATCGGCGCGCTCCTGCTCGGACTCCGGGCGCACCGGGACGGTGAGACCGCCGCGGTCATCGCGGGAGTCGCGCGCGCGCTCCGCCGCGCGATGCGGGTCGTCCCGGCCGACCGACCGGCCGACCTCGTCGATACGTGCGGGACGGGGGGCGGCAGCGTCACCACGTTCAACATCTCGACCGTCGCGGCGTTCATCGCCGCCGGCGCCGGTGTGCGCATCGCCAAGCACGGCAATCGGTCGTACACGTCGCGGTCGGGCAGCGCCGACCTGCTCGAGGCCCTCGGCATTCCGCTCGACCTGCCTGTCGCCGCGCTCTCGCGGGTGCTGGCCGAGGCCGGGATGGTATTCCTGTTCGCCCCCGAGATGCATCCCGCGATGCGCCACGTCGGCCCGGTGCGCCGCGCGCTCGGCGTCCCGACGGTCATGAACCTCGTCGGGCCGCTCGCGAATCCGGCCGGCGTCGGCCGGCAGGTCATTGGCGTCGCCGATCCCGCGCGGCTGAGCGCGGTGGCCGGCGCCGTCGCGGCGCTCGGGACGATCCACACGCTCGTCGTCCACGGCATGGCGGGGCTCGATGAAATCTCTCCGGTGGGATCGACGGAGGTCGTCGAGGTGCGCGAGGGGACCGAGCGGCGCTGGACGATCGAGCCGGGCCGCCTGGGATTGGGCGGCGGCACGCTCGACGACCTGAGGGGCGGCGCGCCCGCGGACAACGCCGCCCTCGCCCGCGCGATCCTCGCCGGACGCGGCCCGACCGGGGCGCGGAACGCCGTGATCCTGAATGCCGCGGCCGCGATCTACGTCAGTGGGCGGACCGCCGCGTTCGCGGAAGCCGTCGCGTCCGCAGCGGCGAGCCTGAGCGGTGGGCACGGACTCGCCGCACTCGAGCGCTTCCGCACCGCCGTCGCGCGCCAGGCCCCGTGAGGCGCACCGCGGACGCGGCGCGCGCGTCAGTACCGGCGGAGAACTCCGACGACGACGCCGCGGATGGCAATGTCGTTCTCGTGCACGTAGATCGGCGGCATCGTCTCGTTCGCGGGCTGCAATCGGATGCGGCCGTCGCGCTCCCGGTACAGCGTCTTGACCGTGGCGGCGCTCCCGTGCAGCAGCGCGATCACCATCTCCCCGTTGTCCGCGCTGTCGCGCTCGCTCACGACGACGAAGTCGCCATCGCGGATCTGCTCGTCGATCATCGAATTCCCGCGCACGCGGAGCACGTAATGCCCGCCCCCGTTGCGCAGGAAGCCCTCGGGAACCGCGACGTGCTCATCGTGCGTCACGGCCTCGATCGGAGCGCCGGCGGCGACCGTCCCCAGCAGCGGCAGCTCGACGGCCCGGGCGTAGACGTCCGAGGGGAGGATTTCGATCGCCCGGCTCTCGTTGTAGGTCCGGCGGATGTATCGCTTGCGCTCGAGGTTACTGAGGTGCTCGTGGACCGTCGCCAACGAGTTATAGTTGAAACGGGACGCGATCTCCTCGAAGCTCGGGGCGTAGCCCTTCGTTCCGGTGTAGTCCGTCAGGAAGTCCAGGATCTCACGCTGGCGTCTCGTCAGCGGCATAAGTGACCTCGGTGCGGCCCGTAAATGGTGCCCGTGTGTGACTCCGTGACCCGAACACTTTCCGAAGCCCAGCATAGCCGAACAGCGCCCGAAACGCAAGAAATCGCGGCCGGGGTCGCTCGGGGGGGCGCACCCTGGGCGCCGCCCGGAGGGACCCTGGCCGAGTTGCTCGACGAGGCCAGGCGCCGGGTGGCGTCGCTCGTGCCCCGGCGATCGGATCTCGAGCGCGCGGCGGGCGCGCGGCCGAGCCCGGAAGGTCGCTTCCTCGCCGCCCTCCGGCGGGCCGACGTCGCCGTGATCGCGGAAGTGAAGCGGCGCTCGCCGTCGGCTGGGGAGATCAACCGCAACCTCGACGCCGGGGACCAAGCGGCCGCATATGCCGCGGGCGGCGCCGCGGCCCTTTCGGTCCTGACCGAGCCGGCGCGGTTCGGCGGCTCGGGCGATGACCTGCGCTCGGCCCACGCGCGCGTCGACATCCCGATCCTGCGCAAGGACTTCATCGTGGACGCCGTGCAGCTCGTGGAGACCCGCGCCCTCGGAGCCGCGGCGGCGCTGCTCATCGTGCGGGCGCTGGACCAGCCGCGTCTCGCCGCCCTGGCGGACGCGGCCCGCGCGCTCGGACTCGAGCCGTTGCTGGAGATTCGCGACGCCGGGGAGCTGGAGCGGGCTCTGGCCGCCGGAGCGCGAGTGATCGGCGTCAACTGCCGCGATCTCGAAACCCTGCAGGTGGACGCGGAGACCGTGGCGCGCGTGGTCCCCGCCATTCCGCGCGGGGTGGTCGCCGTCGCGGAGAGCGGCATCCGCGACGCGGCGGACGTCCGGCAAGCGGCGGCGGCGGGCGCCGACGCCGTGCTCGTCGGGTCGGCGCTGTCCGCCGCGGGCGACCCCGTGGGCGCGGTGGCGGCGCTGACGGGAATCCCGCTGCGGGGGCGGGGAGGCGGATGCTGACGGCGATCAAGTTCTGCGGCCTGACCCGTCCCGAGGATGTGGCGTACGCGGCGGAGCTGGGCGCCGCCTACGTGGGCGTGATCTTCGCGGACGGACCGCGCCGGCGGACGGTCGATCAGGCGTCGGTATTGTTCGCCGTGCGCGGGGCCGCGGGAGAGCCCGAGCGCGTCGGCGTGTTCGGCCGGGTCGCCGCTGCCGAGATCGCGCGGACCGCCGCGGCCGTCGCCCTGGACATCGTGCAGCTGCACGACGCCCCTGACCCCGCGACGCTGGCCGACGTTCGCGGGCGCGCGAAGTGCGCGGTATGGGCGGTCGTGCGCGCCGATGGCGCGCGGGTCGCGGCGGGCGTCGCGGGCGTCGCGGGCGTCGCGGGCGTCGCGGCGGCGGCCGACGGCGTCGTGCTGGATGCGTTCGTTCCGGGGCGGCTGGGGGGAACCGGGGTGACGCTCCCCTGGGAGGCGCTCGCCGAAAGCGTCGCGTCGTGGCGGCGCGCCGGCGCGCCGCTCGTGCTCGCGGGCGGGCTGACGCCGGAGAACGTCGACCGGGCGATTGCGGCGATTCACCCCAACGTCGTGGACGTCTCGTCGGGCGTCGAGCGCGCGCCCGGGATCAAGGACCACGCCCGCATGCGCGCGTTCGCCGACGCCGTGGCCGACGCGGCGTGAGCGCGCTCGCGCTGCAGGACCGATTCGGCGCTTTTGGGGGCCGATACGTGCCGGAGACCCTGATCCCCGCGCTCGCGGAGCTCGACGCGTCCTTCACGGACGCCGTGGCGGATCCGGAGTTCCGGGCCGAGCTGGACGATCTCCTGGAGCACTACGTCGGGCGCCCCTCCGCGCTCAGCACGGCGCCGCGGTTCTCGGAGCGCGTTGGGGCGAGCATCTACCTCAAGCGTGAGGATCTGAACCATACGGGGGCGCACAAGATCAATAACACGGTGGGGCAGGCACTCCTGGCTCGGCGGATGGGGAAGCGCCGGATCATCGCGGAGACGGGGGCCGGGCAGCACGGGGTTGCGACGGCGACCGTGTGTGCCCGATTCGGGCTGGAATGCGTCGTTTACATGGGCGCGGAGGACATGCGCCGGCAGGAATTGAACGTGTTCCGCATGCGGCTGATGGGGGCGTCCGTGGTCCCCGTCTCGAGCGGCACCCGTACGCTGAAGGATGCGACGACGGAGGCCATTCGGGACTGGGTCACGAACGTCACCGACAGCCATTACATCATCGGCTCGGTCGTCGGACCCGCTCCCTATCCGCGTATGGTTCGTGCGTTTCAATCGGTGATCGGCACGGAAGCCCGTGCCCAGCTTCTGGCGAGCGCCGGGCGGCTGCCGCGCTCGGTCGTCGCCTGCGTCGGCGGCGGATCCAACGCGATCGGCATCTTCTCGGGCTTCGTCGATGATCCCGAGGTGGAGCTGATTGGCGTCGAGGCGGCCGGCGACGGGCTCGACACGGATCGGCATTCCGCGTCGCTGGCGCGCGGCACGCCGGGGGTATTGCATGGGTCGTACAGCTACCTGCTCCAGGATGCCGCGGGCCAGGTCCATCCGGCGCACTCGATCTCCGCCGGCCTGGATTATCCCGGCGTGGGCCCCGAGCACGCCTTTCTCAGGGATTCGGGTCGCGCCACGTACGTCGCGGTCACCGACACCGCGGCACTCGAGGGGTTCGCACTCCTGAGCCGGCTCGAGGGGATCATTCCCGCTCTCGAGACGGCCCACGCCGTGGCCTGGGTGGCATCGCAGGCTGGGCGGTGGGGGCGCGATGAGCCCGTGCTGATCTGCGTCAGCGGCCGGGGCGACAAGGATGTGGCGCAGGTGAGCGCGCTCGAGAGCGCGCGCCAGGCAGGCTGATGGCGCCCACCGCACTCTTGGACCCCGAGGCGGTCGAGGCGCTACCGTTTCCCAGCGCGCCGATCGAGGAGATGCTCCGTCTCCTCGCGAAAGGCGTGCGGGCCCACCAGCTCTATCTCCACAACAATCCGACCTACCTCCGCGCGATCGAGCAGCTGCGGGCCTCGTTCGCCTCGATCTGGGAGTGCACCGACGCCTTCACGCTGACGGTCACCGATTCGGCGTTCCTCTGGGAAGGGGTGCCGGTCCACCAGGAGCACGGTGGGGACGCGTCCGACAGCGTGCCGTGGACGTTCTACAAGGACGGCGTCCGGGAGCTCCAATTCCAAAAGGGGTTCGAGGACGACGATCTCCTCCCGTTGCTCGACGTGATCCAGCGCGCGCGGCGCAATGGCCCCGAAGCGGACGATCTCCTCGTCATGCTCTGGGAGCAGGAGCTGCGGCACCTGCGATACCGGTACGTCGACGTGGCCCTCGACGCGCCGACGGCGGTGGGCGATTTCCAGTCCCATTTCGAGCCGCACGTGGTGGAGCCGCCTGGCGCGAACGACACGGACGTGCCCGAGGAGGTCATCCTGACGGCGCGGTCCGGCGTCGTGAATCTCGAAGATTTCGATTCCACGCTCCACTTCCTCGACGACCAGGAAGTCGAATACCTGCGGTCGGAGGTCGAACAGGCGTACGCGAGCGATTTGCGGCCGAATGTCGTCTCGATCCTGCTCGACATCTTCGAGTCGCAGGAGGATGCCCAGGTGCGTGACGAGATCGTCGGCATCCTCGACAACATGATGCTGCACTTCCTCTCGGCCGCGCAGTTCCGGACCGTCGCCTATATCCTGCGGGAGGCGCAGGTCGCCGCGACGCGGGCGCGCGACATCACCCCGGAACAGCGGGATAAGCTGGCGCGCGTGCCCGACCGGCTAAGCGAGCCGGAGGCGCTCTCGCAGCTGCTGCAATCGCTGGACGAGGCGCACGATCTCCCGCCGCAGGACGATCTGACGGCGCTGTTTGCCGAGCTGCGCCCGTCCGCGCTGGCCACCGTTTTCACGTGGACGGCCCGCATTCTGGATCCCCGCCTTCGGACGCTGCTGCAGACGGCGGCGGACCGGCTTGCCGCGGCCAATAGCGCCGAGCTCGCCCGGCTGGTGGCCCACGCCGATCGCGACGTTGCAACCGAGGCCATGCGGCGCGCCGGATCGCTCGGCAATGCCGGCGCGGTTCCGCAGATCGCCAAGCGGATGCTGGATGCCGATCCCGTGGTGCGCCGGGTCGCGGCCCAGGCCCTGGCGGATGTCGCGTCGGCCGGCGCCCTGCAGGCCCTCGAGCGTGGCCTCGAGGACGGCGATCGCGACGTGCGGATCATCGCGGCGCGCACGCTGGCCGCGCGCGGCCATCGCCCCGCCCTCGCGCGGGCCGAAGCGGCCGTGACCGGCAAGGCCCTGCGCGACGCCGACCGGTCGGAGAAGATGGCCCTGTTCGAGCTGTTCGGCACGCTGTGCGGCGATCGCGGCGTGCCCGTCCTCGACCAGATCCTGAACCGTCGGGATCTGCTTCGCCGGCACGCGGATCCCGATATGCGCGCCTGCGCCGCGCTCGCCCTCGGGCACGTGGGCACGGACGCCGCGCGGGCCGCGCTCGAAAAGGCCGCCGGCGAGAAGGACGTGGTCGTGCGCACGGCCGTGAGCAAGGCCCTGCGCTCCCGCGCGACGCCCCCGGGACGGTCGGCGTGAGCGACACCACGGTGGCGCCCGCCCCGCTCCCCGACACGCCGCGCTCGGCGGATCCGTCCAGCCCGGCGGTGGACGCCGCGGCGGCCCGCGCCGGGGCGACTCGGCCGACTCCGGGTCGGTCGCGCGAGCCCGTTACGGGAGGCGGAGGGGAGGGAGGCGCGCGCAACCCGCACCGCAACGAGTCGGGCACGGATGCCCTCGTGCGCAAGGCCGGGCGCGCATTCATCCTCGGCTTTTACTCCGCCCTGCGCGCGATCCGCCTCTATCCCGTGGAGAATGCGGCCGTCCAGAAATCGCTCGAGGACCTCACGGGCACGACGACCGAGCTCCTGCGCGCGGAGGGCGAGCTCGAGTTTCGCACCAGTGGCGAGTTCATCTTCATTAACGCCACCCGGCTCCGGCTCGACATCGACAACTACACGAGCTTCAGCCACCTGCTCTCGCTGTTCCGGAGCTGCGGCATTGGGGCGCTGCGGGTGCACGCGCCGGTCCAGGCGCGCGACTGGCTCGTCCTCATCTCCCAGCTCCTGTCGCTGTCGGCTGGCGGCGGGGATCCCGAGGAGCGGTACTTCCAGCTGCAGGGCAAGCTCGAGAAGGCCCAGGTGTCCGCATTCGAGGTCTCGCCGCCCGCGGCGCAGGACGATGGCCACCGCGAGCGCGAGCAGATCAAGGAGGCGGCCAAGCGCACCTATTCGCAGTCGGTGGCCGTCACGAAGGAGGTCATGGGGTCGGTCCGACTGGGCCGCGCGCTCAACGTCAAGAAGCTCAAGCGCGTCGTGCAGGGGATCGTCGACCAGATCCTGAACGAGGAGACCTCGCTCATGGGTCTCACGACCCTGCGCGATTACGACGAATACACGTTCACGCACAGCGTCAACGTCTGCATCTTCTCCGTGGCGCTCGGTCGCCGCCTGGGCCTCACGAAGCTCCAGCTGTACGATCTCGGTCTCGCCGCGCTCTTTCACGACATCGGGAAATCCCGCGTGCCGATCGACATTCTGAACAAGGCCACGGGGCTCTCGGAGCCCGAATGGCGCGCGATCGCCATGCACCCATGGCAGGGAGTGCTGGCGCTGTTCCAGGTGCGCGGCGCGCAGGACCTCCCCTTTCGGTCGATGGTCGTCGCCTACGAGCACCACATGAAGGTCGATCTCACGGGCTACCCGCGGCCCGTGCGGTCGCGGACGCTCGGGATCTACAGCAAGATCGTCGCGGTCGCCGATGGATTCGACGCGGCGACGTCGCGCCGCGCGTACTCGACGAATCCGCTGTCGCCGGCCGCGGCGCTGAAGGAGATGCGCGACAATGCGTCACGCGGGATGGACAGCGTGGTCGTCAAGGGGTTCATCAATCTCCTCGGCATCTATCCCGTCGGCACGCTGGTGGTGCTCGATACATTCGAGCTCGCCATCGTGCATTCCGTGAACCCGAATCCGACCATGCTGTCGCGCCCGGTCGTGCGCATCGTGAGCGACCCGAAGGGGAATATCCTCTTTCCCGGCGATCTCGTGAACCTGGCCGACCAGATGCCCGCGGGCACGTACGCCCGATCGATCATCAAGACCGCCGACCCGAATCGCTACGGGATTCGGGTGTCCGACTACTTCGTCTGACCATGCGTCTCGAACGGCAGTTCGCCGCGCTGCGCGCGCGGGGCGCCCGCGCGCTCGTCTGTTACGTGACGGCGGGCTTCCCCGACGAGGCGCAGAGCGTCGCCGTCCTCCAGGGGCTGGCCGCCGCGGGCGCGGACATCATCGAGGTCGGCGTCCCCTTCTCGGATCCGCTCGCCGATGGACCCGTGATACAGCGCAGCTCGCAGCGCGCACTGGATCAGGGGATGACCTACGATCGCACGCTCGACCTCATCGCGCGTGCGCGCCCCGCCGTCCCCGTCGTCCTGTTCTCGTATCTCAACCCGGTGCTCGCCGCGGGCCCCGACGCGTTGACGCGCGCGGCCGCCGCGGGTGCGACCGGGATCATTATCACCGATCTGCCGGTCGGGGCGGATCCCCCTCGGGAAGCATGGCTCGGCGCCAGCGCGCTCGATTTCATCCGCCTCGTGGCGCCGACCACCCCGACCGAGCGGATGGCGGAGATCGCTCGGCACGGCCGCGGCTTCGTGTATCTGATCAGCCGCCTCGGGGTCACCGGCGCCCGCGCGGATCTGCCGCCCGAGCTGCCGGCGACGATCGCGCGGCTGCGGTCGGTCACCACGCTGCCCATCTGCGTCGGCTTCGGGATCGCGCGGCCGGAGCACGCCGTGGCGGTCGCGGCCGTCGCCGACGGCATCGTCGTCGGAAGTGCGCTCGTCCGGGCGACGGAATCCGGCGTCGCGCCCGCGCTCGCGTTCGTTCGCGAGCTGCGCCAGGCGCTGGATCAGGCGGTGGATCAGGCGGTGGATCAGGCGGTGGACCAGCGTCCGGCGCGCGGGGCGGCGCAGGCGGTCTCTCGTCCTGTTGAACCGCCGGCAGGGCACCCGTAGCTTGCGACGTGCACGAGGCTGATGTCGCCTACATCGCGCTAGGGTCGAATCTCGGCGACCGCGCCGCCCACCTCGCGCGCGCCCGGGCCGCGCTCGCGGCGCTGCGGGCCTCGCGGATCGTGGCGGAATCGGAGATCGAGGAGACGGCGCCGATCGGGCCGCCGGGGCAGGGACCCTACCTGAATCAGATGATCGCGCTCGAGACCACCCTGGCTCCCCTCCCGCTCCTCGACGCGTTGCACGGGATCGAGCGCGCGGCAGGACGCGTGCGGGCCGAGCGCTGGGGGCCGCGGACCCTCGACCTCGACATCGTCCGCTTCGCGCACCGGAGCGTGACGGACCCTCGGCTGACCGTCCCGCATCCGGAGCTGCCGCGGCGCGAGTTCTGGCAGCGCGAGGTCGCCGAGCTCGATGCCCGCCTCGCGGAGCGGCTCCCCGGCCGGAGGCCCGCGCGGTGATGCAGCGCGTTGCCGAATTCGTGGCGAAGGCACGCCGAGGAGAGCGCCTCGCGGTCGTCACCGCCTACGACGCGCTCTTCGCGCGCCTGGTCGTCGAAGCCGGCGTCGATGCGATCATCGTGGGAGACTCCGTGGGCAACGTCGTCGCGGGCTACGACTCGACGATCCCCGTCACCCTGGGCCAGATGCGCTACCACGCCGCCGCCGTGCGGCGCGGCGCCCCCGAGGCGCTCGTCATCGTCGACATGCCCTTCCTGACCTACCGGATGGGGCGGGCCCGGGCGCTGCGGCGGAGCGGGCGCATGGTGCAGGACACGGGAGCCGACGCCGTGAAGCTGGAAGGGGGCGACGTGGCCGTGACGCGGACGATCGCCGCGCTGGGCGATCTCGGCGTGCCCGTCATGGGACACATCGGGCACACGCCCCAGGCCCGTCTGGTCCAGGGGTGGGGGCGAGTGCAGGGACGGTCGGCGGCCGACGCGGATCGCCTCGTGGCAGAGGCGCGCCGCCTCGAGGACGCCGGCGCGTTCGCGATCGTCCTGGAGCTCGTGCCCGCCGCCGTCGCAGCCCGCGTCACGGAGGCGGTCACGATTCCGACCATCGGTATCGGCGCGGGCCCCTCCTGTGCGGGGCAGGTGCTCGTGCTCCCCGATCTGCTCGGCCTCAACGACTCCTTTCGGCCGCGCTTTCTGAAGCGGTACGCCGCGCTCGCCGATACCGTGCGGTCGGCGGTACGGGCGTATGCCGACGAGGTGCGCCGAGGGGAGTACCCGGATGCCAAGTCCGCTCCGTGATGGACACCGTCACGTGTGTCGATGACGCGCGCGCGGCGATTCGCGCGCGGCGTGCGGCCGGGCACGTCGTGGGCTTCGTCCCGACGATGGGCGCGCTCCACGCGGGCCATGCCGCCCTCGTCGCTCTCGCGCGGCGACGGACGCCGTGCGTCGTGATGAGCATATTCGTCAATCCGCTCCAGTTCGGCCCCGCCGAGGATTTTGGCGGCTATCCGCGTCCGCTCGACGCCGACATCGCCATGGCGCGTGCCGCCGGCGTCGATATCCTGTTCCTTCCCGCGGTCGCCGAGATGTACCCCGCCGGGCGCGCGGTCACCGTCAGCGCCGCCGGCCTCGACGCCCGGTGGGAGGGCGCGTCGCGGCCCGGCCACTTCGCGGGGGTGCTCACGATCGTCGCCAAGCTGTTCCACATCGTGGGGCCGGACCTCGCCGTCTTCGGGCAGAAGGACGTCCAGCAGGTCGCGCTGATTCGCGCGATGGTGCGCGACCTCGACTTTCCGGTCGCGCTCGCGGTCGCGCCGACGGTCCGGGAGCCGGACGGTCTCGCGCTCTCCAGCCGGAACGCGTACCTGACGCAGGAGGAGCGCCGCTCGGCGGTCGCGATTCCGCGCGCCCTGCGCGCGATGGATGCCGCGTGGCGCACGCGTGGTGTCGCCGACGCGGCAGCTGTGCAAGCGATCGGCGGCGACGTGCTCCGTCGCGAGCCCGGCATCGCCGTGGACTACATCGGCCTCGCGGAGCCGGATCGCCTGGAGCCCGTCACGACGGTGACCGCCGGTGCGGTGGCGATGGTCGCCGCCCGCGTCGGCCGCACGCGGCTCATTGACAACATCGTCTTCGGCCGGGACGCCGCGATTCCATGACCGGCGACGCGCGGCCGAGCGCGCCCGTGCTGCCGCCGTGGGCCGTCGTCACGGAGCGGCGGGTCGCACACATCGCGCGCGTCGTCGCGCTGATCGATGCCTGGGCGCGGGAGCTGGGTGTGGATCCCGCCGAGCGCGACGCGTGGCACGATGCGGCGCGCTGGCACGATGCTCTGCGCGATGCACCCGAGGGGCTGCTCCGGTCGCTCGCGGGGGCGTCCGCCGGACCGCCCGAGCTGCTGCACGGTCCCGCGGCGGCGGCGCGCCTCCGCGCCGACGGCGAGTCGCGGAGCGACGTCCTCGATGCGATCCGCTGGCACACGGTGGGGCACGTCGGATGGGCGCGGACCGGGCGGGCGCTGTACATGGCGGATTTCCTCGAGCCGGGACGGCCCTTCGCGCGCGCCGAGCGTGGCTATCTGGCGCGCCAGGTCCGACACGACTTCGACGGGACGTTCCGGGAAGCCGTGCGCGCCCGGGTCACGTGGGCGCTGCAGGAGGGGCGGCCGCTCGCCCCGGAGACGGCGGAGCTGTGGAACAGCATTCGCTGAGGGCCTGGGGGATCCTCCTGGTGTCGCTCGCCCTCGCGCTCGGCGGAGGCGCGTGGCTCATGCGCCGCGGCGCGCGTCCGCGCCCGTCGAGCGCAGCGGTGGATGAGAGCGGCGCGCCCCCGTTCGACGGCAGCGTGCACGTCCACACTCCGGATGGGACGCGCATTACCGTCGAGGTCCTCAACACGACGCGCCTCCACGGCCTCGCGCGGCGCGCCACGTTGTACCTGCGGGATCGGGGATTCGACGTGGTCCAGACCGGTACGCTCCTCGAGCCGCACGACGCCGGGCAGCACGACAGCACGATCGTCCTCGACCGATCGCGGCATCCGGAGTGGGCGGCGCTCGCCGCGCGCGCTCTCGGACACGCGCGCGTGGACGAGCAACCTGACTCATCACGCGATGTGGACCTGACGGTGCTCCTCGGGGCGTCCTGGCGTCCGCCGTCCGAGCCGTTCTACCCGTAGCTGGCCGCAGGCGGCGCTGATATCCAGCCCCCGGCTCTTGCGCACCGCGACTGCGACGCCGCGGGCGCGGAGGGCGCGCATGAAGGCGGCGGTCGCCGAGCGCGTGCTGGGCGCGAAGCCGAGCGCGCCGCCCGGATGCAGCGGGATGAGGTTTACGAAGGCGCGGCACTCGCGCGCGAGGCGGGCGAGCTCTCCCGCCTGCGCGGGCGCATCGTTCACGCCGCCGAGAAGCACGTACTCGAACGTCACGCGGCGATCGAAGGCCCGGGCCGCGGCGACGACGGCCGCGAGCGGGTACTTCGTATTGATCGGCATGAGCGTGTGGCGCAGCGCATCCGTCGGAGCGTGGAGCGACAGCGCGAGGCGGAACTGCTCGGGCCGCGCCGCCAGGGCCTCGATCCCCGGCAGGATCCCGACCGTGGAGATCGTGATGTGGCGCGCGCCGATCCCGAGGCCGCGAGGGTCGTTCAGTATGGTGAGGGCGACATCGACGGCGGGCCAATTCATGAGCGGCTCGCCCATGCCCATGAAGACGATGTTCGTCGCGCGCAGCGGTGGGTCGAGCAGCAGAAGCTCCCGCACCTGCGCGGCAATCTCCCACGCCTCGAGATTCCGGGCGAACCCCATGGCGCCGGTCGCGCAGAACGCGCACTGGAGCGCGCACCCCGCCTGCGAGGAGATGCAGAGCGTCAGGCGGTCGCCATCCGGGATCGCCACGGTTTCGATCCCCTCGCCGTCGGGCAGCCGAAAGAGGAATTTCTGCGTACCGTCCGCGGAGCTCTGGCGCATCACGAGCGGAAGCCGCGGGAGGGCAAAGGTCGCCGCGAGCTCCGAGCGGAGCGATGCCGGCAGCTCCAGCATCGCCGCAAAGTCCTGCGCCGGCGCCTGCCACAGGCGATGCGCGACCTGCGCGGCTCGATACGACGGCATACCGTGAGCGGCCGCAAACGCGCCGAGTCGCGCCTGGGCCTCGGCCGGCGTGCAGTTGAGGATGTTGGTCGAATCTTCCATGAGAAACAGCACTATACGACGCTATCTATATCTTTACCACCCAGTGCTTTACATTATGAGATGTGATGTCATCCGTGGCCCGCGCGCGTCCGGCATCCCGGGACGCTCGCTTACCTTTCCACATCGGAAATGAAGAGTAATCGGTCGCCGTGTCTGCTGTGACGGCCCGCGAGCCGATCGGATCGTCGAGACCGGCGCCGGAGTCTTCCCCGTCGACGTCCCTCCGCACGATGATGTGCGGGGACGTGCGGAGCGCCGACGCGGGTGCGGCGATTCGACTCGGCGGCTGGGTCCACCGATCGCGCGACCTCGGCGGGATCGTGTTCATCGATCTGCGCGATCGGGCCGGGCTCGTCCAGGTCTCGTTCGATCCGCGCTGGACGCCGAGCGAGGTCCTCGCGCGCGCCGCCTCGCTCGGCATCGAGAGCGTGGTCCTCGTCGAGGGGACCCTCGCCGAGCGGCCGCACGACGCGCGAAACCCCGAGCTGGCGACGGGCGATGTCGAGGTGCGGGCTACCGCGCTGCGGGTCGTCGGGCCCGCCGTCACGCCCGCGATCCCCGTCGCGCGCGTCAAGGGGGAACCGCTCCCCGCGGAAGAGCTGCGCCTGCGCCACCGGCATCTCGACCTGCGCCGGCCGGAGCTCCAGGCGAATCTCATCCTGCGCCACCGGCTCCTGCAGGCGACCCGTCGCTTCCTCGCGGGAGCGGGATTCCTCGAGCTCGAGACGCCCGTGCTGACGAAGCCGACGCCCGAGGGCGCCCGCGATTATCTGGTGCCGAGCCGCGTCCACCCGGGGGAGTTCTACGCCCTGCCGCAATCGCCGCAGCTCTACAAGCAGCTGTTCATGGTCGCGGGCTTCGACCGGTACTTCCAGATCGCGCGCTGCTTTCGCGACGAGGACCTCCGCGCGGACCGCCAACCGGAGTTCACGCAGATCGACATCGAAGCGTCGTTCGTGACGGCCGAGGACGTGATCGGGCTCACGGAGCGGCTGCTCCGCGTGCTCTTCGCCGAGTCGGGCGCGGTCGTCCCCGACCGGTTTCCCCGGATGCCGTACGCCGACGCGATGGAGCGCTACGGGATCGATCGCCCCGATCTGCGGTACGGGCTCGAGCTGTACGACGCGAGTCCCGCGTTCCGCCATGGCGAGTTCGGGATCGCGCGCAAGGCGCTCGACGCCGGCGGCCGGATCCGCGGCGTGCGCATCGCCGCCGCGGACGGTGCGGCGCGCCTGTCGCGGAAGCACGTCGATGAGATCGAGGCGATCGCCCGGGCGGCGGGCGCGGGGGGGCTCATCCGGCTCCGCCGCGCGAACGGTATGCTCGAAGGGCCGGCCGCGAAGTTCCTCGCCTCGGATGCCGGGGACCGGCTCGGCCTGGCCGACGGCGATCTCGGGCTGTACGTCGCGGCTGGCGATCGGGTATCGGGCCCTGCGCTCGATCGCGTGCGGCAGGATCTGGCGCGGCGACTGGATCTCGTTCCGTCCGGCGGGGCGCTGGCTTTCCTGTGGGTGTACGATTTCCCGCTGTTCGAGCGCGATCCGGTGAGCGGCCGGCTGCTCGCGGTGCACCATCCCTTCACGGCGCCGCACCCGGATGACCTCGACACGCTGGACGTGGCGCCGGAGAGGGCGCGCGCGGTGGCGTACGACGTCGTCCTGAACGGGATGGAGCTGGGCGGCGGCAGCATGCGCATCAGCGACCCGGCGACGCAGGAGCGCGTCTTCGCGCTGCTCGGCATCGATGCCGATACGGCGCGCTCACGCTTCGGTTTCCTTCTCGAGGGACTCCGGTCCGGCGCGCCGCCCCACGGCGGGATCGCGCTGGGCTTCGACCGCATCGCGATGGTGCTCTCGGGCGCGGCGTCGCTGCGCGACGTGATCGCCTTTCCCAAGACCACCGCGGCGCGGGCCCTCTTCGAGGGCGCGCCGGCGCCGGTCCCGGCGGCCGAGCTGCGCGACCTGCACATCGACCTCCGCGCCGGATCGCAGCCGTGACCGATACCGCGGTCGCCCAGCGCCGGCTGTCGGCGGAGGGGGCGGATCTGTTGACCCTGGCGGGCGTGAACGACGCGAACCTGATCGAGCTGGCGCGGCTGTCGGGAACGCGCGTCGCCCTGCGCGGGGACCTGCTGTCGGTGAGCGGTCCGCCCGAGGGAGTGGATCGCGCCATCGCGGTCGCCACGCGGCTGATCGAGCGCGCGCGCCAGCGGGTGCCGGTGAGCGTGGATGATGTGGTCCGCATCCACGCCGACGCGGAGGGCGGCGGAGGCGCGGGGGGCGCCCGCGAGGGCGATGGGTCGGCCGAGGCGATGCGCATCTCGCTGCCCGGCGTCCGGCGCAGCATCCAGGCGAAGACGCCGGGGCAGCTGGAGTACCTCGCCAAGATCGCGGAGCACGACATCGTCGTGGGGATCGGGCCGGCGGGCACGGGGAAGACCTATCTGGCCGTCGCGGCCGCGGTCGACGCGCTCGCGCGCCGGCGCGTGCGGCGGATCATCCTCGCCCGTCCCGCGGTCGAGGCGGGAGAGAATCTGGGCTTTCTGCCCGGCGACTTGCAGGCCAAGGTGGACCCCTACCTGCGCCCGCTCTACGACGCCCTCGACGAGATGATGCCGCCGGACCGGATCTCCCGCGCGCTCGAGACCCGGACGATCGAGATCGCCCCGCTCGCCTTCATGCGGGGGCGGACCCTGGCCGACGCGTTCGTGATCCTCGATGAGGCCCAGAACGCGACGACGCTGCAAATGAAGATGTTTCTCACGCGCCTGGGCGTGAACTCGCGCATCGTCATCACCGGCGACAAGACGCAGATCGATCTGCCGCGCCGAGAGGAGTCGGGGCTCATGCAGATCGAGCGCATCCTCTCGGGCGTCGAGGGGATCTCGTTCCATTATCTCACCGAGTCCGACGTTGTCCGGCATCGCCTCGTGCGCGACATCATCCGGGCGTATGCCGATGACGCGGGCGCGTAGGCGGCCGGCATGAGCGTCTGGCGTCAGCTCGACCGCGTCACGCCGCCCGTCGGCGCCCGGGCCGCGCGCGGCGCTGCGGCGGGCCACGCGACACGGTGGGCCCTCTTCATCGCGATCGCGCTCCTGGCCGCGGCGCTCTTCGGCGGTGCCGGGCCGGGCGCGCCGGACCCGTGGGCGCGCCTCACCCTGTTCGCGGGCCGCTTCCTGTGCGACCTGCTCCTCGTGGGGATTTTCGGGCTCACGCTGACATTCTACCGTCCGGCGCTGTACGCGTCGGTGCGGGCCGTGGGTCTCTTTACCCTGGCGCTCATGAGCCTGGTCGCCGTCGCGGCCGTCGTGGCGCGGGATGGGACGCCTCGCCCCGAGCTCATTCCCGTCGCGATGGCCGGCGTGCTGCTGAGCGTGCTGTTCGACACGCGCATCAGCGTGTCGGCCATGATCCTGGTCGCCGTCCTGATCGGCATATCCCCGCCCTACGCGGGCACGTCGGCGCTCGTCGTGCTGCTCATTGGAGGCGTCGCCGCTGCATTCAGCGTGCGCGTCATCCGCCGGCGCGATCAGGCCTATCGCTCGGTGCTGGTGACCGCGGCGGCCTACGCGCTCATCGAGCTCGCCATCGGTCTCGTGGCCGGCTCGAGCGCCCGCGAGATCGGGCGTGGCATCTCGCTCGGCGCCATCAATTCGGTGATCTCGGTGGCGCTCGCGCTCATGCTCCTGCCGCCGCTCGAGGCGTTCACAGGGGTCGATACCTACCTGAAGCTGCTCGAGTGGTCGGATCTCAACCGGCCGCTGATGCAGCGGCTCAGCATCGAGGCCCCGGGCACGTTTGCGCACTCGATGCGACTGGCGAACCTGGCCGAGGCGGCGTGCACCGCCATTGGCGCCAACGGCCTGCTCGCGCGGGTCGGCGCGTACTACCACGACATCGGGAAGCTCGCCCAGCCCGACTATTTCGTGGAGAACCAGCGGCCCGGGGCGAATCCGCACGATGCGCTGACGCCGGCCGCGAGCGCCGCGATCATTCGCGACCACGTGCGGCGGGGCACCGAGCTCGCGGACGCGCACCACCTCCCCGAGGCGGCGCGCGCCTTCATCACGGAGCACCACGGCACGGGTCAGATCAGCTATTTCCTCGAGCGGGCCCGGGGGCGCGAGGGGCCGGCGGTGAACCCCGCGGATTTCGCCTATCCCGGACCGGTTCCGCAAACGGCCGAGACCGCCATCTGCATGCTCGCCGATGGCATCGAGGCGACGGCGCACATGCTGCATGACGCCACGCCTAAGCGGATCCGCGACCTGATCGACTACATCGTGCGCCAGCGGATCGCCGAGGGACAGCTGCGTGACGCCCCACTGACGCTCAAGCAGATCGAGATCGTCAAGGACCAGTTCGCCCGCGTGTTGATCGGGATGTACCACCACCGCGTCGCGTACCCCTCGGGCAGCGACGTTGCGGTGGCGCCCCGATTCCCCTCGGACACCGGGGGGGACACCGGGGGGGACACCGGGGGGGACGCCGCCGGGGATGCCGCCGGGGGCGCCGGCACGGGCGCCGGCACGGGCGCCGGCACGGGCGCCGGCACGGGCGCCGGCACGGGCGCCGGCACGGGCGCCGGCACGGGCGCCGCCCGGCCCGAGCGGGCCGCGGCGCTGCCGTGACGCTCGCGGTGGCGGTGGCCACCGACGGGGTCCGCGTCCCGCTCGCGCGCGACCGGGCCCGCCGCATCGCGTGTCGAGTCCTGCGCTCCGAGGGCGTGCGCGATGCTCTCCTGTCGATCGCCTTCGTCACGCCGCGCGCGATGGCGCGGCTCAATCGGGCGCACCTCGGTCACACGGGGCCGACGGACGTGATCGCATTCGGATTCGCCGGGCCGGGGCCGGTCGTCGGCGACATCTATATCGCGCCGGCCGTCGCGCGCCGGAACGCCGGGCGTTTCGGAGTCGGCGTGCGCGAGGAGCTCGTCCGCCTGGTCGTGCACGGCGTGCTGCACGTCGTCGGGCACGATCATCCCGTCGGGGCGGCCCGCACCGTATCCCGCATGTGGCGGCGGCAGGAGGCGCTCCTGCGCGACGTGCGCCGCGCCCCGTGAGCGCGGAGGCGCTGCTCTCGGAATTTCGAGCGCGCCGCCCCGCGGCCCTGGCGCGCGCGATCAGCATCGTGGAGAACCGCGGGCCGGGCTTCGAGGCTCTCCTGGCGGCGCTGTATCCGGCGACGGGGCGCGCGCGTCGCATCGGAGTGACGGGACCTCCGGGTGCGGGGAAGAGCACGCTGACCGCGCGGCTGACGAGCGCATGGCGCGCGGCGGGGCACACCGTCGGCATCGTCGCGGTGGATCCCACATCTCCCTACACGGGAGGCGCGCTGCTCGGCGACCGCATCCGGATGGAAGCCGTCGCGCTCGACGCGGGCGTCTTCATCCGGTCGCTGGCGACGCGCGGCGCCGGCGGCGGGATGTCGGCGGCCGCGGCCGACGCCGCCGATGTGCTGGACGCGTTTGGATTCGACCGCGTAATCATCGAGACGGTCGGCGTCGGGCAGAGCGAGCTCGATGTGGCCCGCGCGGCCGACAGCTGCCTGCTCGTCCTCGTCCCGGAATCCGGCGACGCCATCCAGGCGCTCAAGGCGGGGCTCATGGAGGTCGCCGACCTCTTCGTGGTGAACAAGGCCGATCGGCCCGGCGCGGACCAGTTGCGGCGCGAGATCGCCTTCACGCTGCGGCTGCGCCGCGCGCCGGACGGTGCGCGCGAGCCGCGCGGCGCGGCGCCCTGGCTCCCGCCCGTCCTCGCGACCGTGGCCACGACCGGGGAGGGCACAGCGGACGTGATCGGCGCGCTCGACGCCCACCACGCGTATCTTTGCGAGACGGGAAGCCTCGCCGAGCGCCGGCGAGCGCGGCTGCGTGGACGCGTGGTGGACATCGTGGAACGACGGATGCGGGAGCGTGTGTGGGCGGATGCGGCGGCCGCGAGCTGGCTCGCCGCCCAGTTGGATGCGCTCGCGGCGCGCGAGACGACGCCGTTCGCGGTCGCGGACGCGCTGCTCGCGCGCGCCGACGCCGTCGAGGGGCCGAACGCATGACCATCCCCGCATCGACCAACGTCGAGTCGTTCGGCGAGGGCGCGCGGGCCGACGAGCTGGAGCGTCTGCGCGCGGAGATCGCGGCGTGGCGCGCGCGCTACGCCGCGGGCGAGCTCCGCGACATCGCCTTCGCGAATTCCGACGGGCCCGTCGAGCCCGTGTTCACGGCGCTCGACGCGAGCCCCGATACCGCGGCGCTGGGGATGCCGGGGACGTTCCCCTACACGCGCGGCATCCATCCGACCGGGTACCGCGGCCGCCTGTGGACGATGCGGCAGTTCGCCGGCTTCGGGAGCGCCGCCGACACGAACGCGCGATACAAGTTCCTGCTCGAGCGCGGGCAGACGGGGCTCTCCGTCGCGTTCGATTTTCCGACGCTCATGGGATACGACTCGGATCATCCGCGCGCCGCGGGCGAGGTCGGCAAGTGCGGGGTCGCGATCTCGAGCCTCGCCGACATGGAGCGGTTGTTCGAGGGGATCCCGTTGGGAGAGGTGTCCACCTCGATGACGATCAACGGACCCGCGATCATCCTCTTCGCGTTCTACGTCGCGGCCGCCGAACGCCAGGGCGTGGCTCCGGATCGCCTGCGCGGCACGATCCAGAACGACATCCTGAAGGAGTACATGGCGCAGCACGCATGGGTCTTTCCCGTCGAGCCGGCGCTGCGCCTCGTCGTCGACTGCTTCGAGTGGGCGGCGGCGCACGCCCCGAAGTGGAACACGATCTCCATCTCCGGCTACCACATCCGCGAGGCGGGGGCGACCGCGGCCCAGGAGCTCGCGTTCACCCTCGCCAACGCGTTCACCTACGTCGAGCACGGCCTCGCGCGCGGCCTCGCGGTGGACGCGTTCGCGCCGCAGCTCTCGTTTTTCTGGGACGTGCATAACGACTTCTTCGAGGAAGTCGCCAAGATGCGGGCCGCCCGCCGGATCTGGGCCCGTCACATCCGCGACCGCTATGGCGCGCGCGAGCCGCGGTCGGCGATGATGCGGTTCCACTGCCAGACGGCGGGCGTCACGCTCACCGCCCAGCAGCCGCTCAACAATATCGCCCGCGTGGCCTACCAGGCGATGGCGGCCGCGCTCGGCGGGGCCCAGTCGCTGCACACGAACTCGATGGACGAGACCCTCGCGTTGCCGACCGAGACGGCGGTCGAGGTCGCTCTGCGCACGCAGCAAATCCTCGCCTACGAGACCGGGGTCGCGAACGTCGCCGATCCTCTCGGCGGGTCGTATTACGTCGAGGCCCTCACGGATCGCCTCGACGCCGAGGCCGAAGCGCAGTTCGTCGAGATCGCGCGGGCCGGCGGGGTCGTGCGCGCGATCGAGACCGGGTGGTTTCAGCGCCGGATCGCGGAAGCGGCGGCCCGCCACCAATGGGATCTGGAGCAGCGCCGGCGCATCACGGTCGGCGTCAACGCATTCACGACGGACGACGAGGGGACGACGATCCCGACGCTGCAGGTCGGTGAGCGCACCGCGGCCGAGCAGCGCGCGGGGCTGAGCGCTCTCCGGGCCGCCCGCGATGGCGCGCGCGTCGCCGCCGCCCTGGCCGCCCTCACCGCGGCGGCGCGGAGCGAGGGCAACGTCTTTCCGGCGCTGCTGGACGCCGCGCGCGCGGAGTGCACGCTCTTCGAGATCCGCGCCGCGATGGAGGTCGTGTTCGGGGCCTATCACGAGCCGATATTCTTCTGATGCCGCCGCGTCCGATTCGCGTGCTCGTCGCCAAGCCCGGCCTCGACGGTCACGATCGGGGAGCCAAGGTCGTCGCCGCGGCGCTCCGCGACGCCGGGATGGAAGTCGTGTACACGGGCCTGCACCAGACACCCGAGATGATCGCCTCGGCGGCCATCCAGGAGGACGTCAACGTCGTGGGACTCTCGATCCTGAGCGGCGCCCACATGACGCTGTTCCCGCGCGTGCGCGAGCTGCTGCACGCGGCGGGGCGCGATGACATCCTGCTCACGGGCGGCGGGATCATCCCCCAGGCCGACATGGACGCGCTCCAGCGGCTCGGCATCGGGCGGCTGTTCGGCCCCGGCACGTCGACGGGCGACCTCGTGCGCTACATCAGGGAGTGGTTCGCCGAGCGGCAGCCGCAGCGGGCGTGAGCGCCGCCCCCCCGACCGGCGGCGGCCCTCGCGGCAGGGCGCCCCGCGAGCGCGCCGGACGCGCGGCGGGAGGGGAGGAGCGCTCGCCCTCGCGGATCCGCGCAGCGAGCGACGCACTGCGCGCCCTCGAGGACCGCATCCGCCTGGGCGGGGGGCCGGACAAGATCGAGCGCCAGCACGCCCAGGGAAAGCTCACGGCGCGCGAGCGGGTGGCCGGGCTCTGCGACGCCGGATCGCGCTTCCTCGAGATCGGGCTGCTGGTCGCCTACGACCAGTACGACGGGCAGGCCCCCGCGGCCGGTGTCGTCACCGGGATCGGCATCGCGCACGGCCGCGAGATCGTCGTCGTGGCGAACGATGCGACGGTCAAGGCGGGGTCGTGGTGGCCCGAGACCATCCGCAAGATCCTGCGCGCCCAGGAGATCGCGATGCGCTGCCGCGTCCCGATCGTGTACCTCGTCGATTCCGCCGGCGTCAACCTTCCCTATCAGGGCGGCGTCTTCCCGGGACAGTTCGGCGCCGCGCGCATCTTCTACTACAACTCGATCATGCGGCGCTACCTGCGCATCCCGCAGCTGGCGGCCGTCATGGGCCCGTGCATCGCGGGCGGCGCCTACCTGCCGGCGCTGTCCAACGTCATCGTGATGGTCGAGGGCACCTCCTTTCTCGGCCTCGGCGGCCCCAACCTGGTGAAGGGCGCGACCGGGCAGACGGTGGACGCCGAGGCGCTCGGAGGGGCGCGGACCCACACCGCCGTGAGCGGCGTCGCGCACTACGCGGTGGCCGATGACGCCGCGTGCCTGGCCAAGCTGCGCGCTCTCCTCGCGCGGCTGCCGGCCCCCGCGCGCCGGCCGGCGCCGCCCGCGCTCGCGGCCGCCCCACCCGCCGCGTCGCTCGACGCCCTCCTTCCGGCGGATCATAGGATGGCATATGACATGCACGCCGTCCTCCGCGCGATTCTCGATGCCGGCGCCCTCGATGAGTTCCAGGAGTCGCGTGCGCGCGAGATCATCTGCGGCGACGGCGCGATCGAGGGGATCGCCGTCGGCGTGATCGCGAATCATCGCGGGCTCATCCCGGGCCGGCCGGGCGAGCCCCCGCGGGTCGGGGGAATCATCTATCCGGAGAGCGCCGACAAGGTGGCGTACTTCATCGATCGGTGCGACCGCCAGGGGATCCCGCTCCTGTTCGTCCAGGACGTGTCGGGCTTCATGGTGGGACCCGACGCCGAGCGCGCGGGCATCATCCGCGCGGGGGCGCGCTGGGTCGAGGCCATGGCGACGGCCCGGGTGCCCAAGATCGTCGTGACTGTGAATCACGCCTCCGGCGCGGGCTACTACGCCATGGCGGGACAGGGCTTCGATCCGGATTTCCTCTTCACGTGGCCGACCGGCCGCATGGGGGTCATGGAAGGGGAAGCGGCGATCCAGGCGGTGCACGGCCCCGCGATCGCGGCCGCCCGAGCGAGCGGGGGCGCCGCGCTGCCCCCCGAGCTCACCGCAGCGGTCGAGGGGATGCGCGGGGAATACGAGGCCCAGCTCGACGCGCGCTACGCGGCGGCCCGCGGCTTCGTCGACGCGGTCATCTACCCCGAGGAGACGCGCGCCGTGCTGGGAATGGCGCTGCGCACGGCCGAGCAGAATCCCGGTCCTCACCTGGGACCCTTCGTCCTTCCCCCGCTGACAGCCGTCGGGGCTCCGGGTCCCGGGGACCGGGCGTGAGCCGCGCCGTGCGCGTCGCGGGCGGCCAGGGGTTCTGGGGCGACTCGCTCGACGCCCCGCGCCGGCAGGTCGAGGGCGGCCCGATCGACTACCTCGTGCTGGACTACCTGGCCGAGGTCACGATGTCCGTCTTGCAGAAGCAGCGCGCGCGCGACTCCGCGATGGGGTACGCCCGCGATTTCGTGACGGCGATGGAGGAGATCCTGCCGGCCATCGTCGAGCGGGGCGTCCGCGTCGTCGCGAACGCGGGCGGCGTCAACCCGCGCGGCTGCGCCCTGGCGGTGCGCGCGGCGGCGGACCGGCACCGCCTCGGACGCAGCGTGCAGATCGGGGTGGTCACCGGGGACGACCTCCTGCCGCGGCTGGACGAGTGCCTCGCGGCGGGCCACGCGTTCGTGAACATGGATACCGGCGCTCCCCTCGCACCGATCCGCGACCGCGTGCTCGCGGCCAACGCGTATCTGGGCGCGCCCCCCATCGTGGAGGCCCTCGCGCGCGGCGCGAACGTCGTCATCACGGGGCGGACGACCGATACCGCGCTCGCCATCGGGCCGCTGCGGCACGAGTTCGGCTGGGCGGGCGATGCATACGACGTCCTGAGCGGCGGGCTCGTCGCCGGCCACGTGATCGAATGCGGGGCGCAATCCACCGGTGGGAACTGCCTGTACGACTGGCGCGACATTCCCGATCTGGCCAACGTCGGCTATCCGATCGTCGAGTGCTCGGTCGACGGGAGCTTCGTCGTCACCAAGCACCCGGCGACCGGCGGGCGCGTGTCCGTGCCCACGGTGGCCGAGCAGCTGGTGTACGAGATGGGCGATCCCCACGCGTACGTCACGCCCGATGTGATCGCCGACTTCACGACGATCCGCCTCGAGGACGCCGGCCCCGATCGGGTGCGCGTGTGGGGCACCACGGGTCGGGCGCCCACCGACCGGCTCAAGGTCTCCATCGCGTATCACGCGGGATACAAGGCCATCGGGACCCTCGTGTACGCGTGGCCCGATGCCTACGACAAGGCCCAGGCCGCCGACCGCGTGCTGCGCGCGCGCCTGGATCGCCTCGGGCTGCGCTTCGACCGCGTGCTCACCGAGTTCGTCGGCGTGTCCGCGACGCACGGCCCGCTCGCGGGTCCGCCCGCGCCCGACATCGCCGAGGTCCAGCTTCGCGTCGGCGTCCGCGGCCCGCGGGAGGCCGATGTCGAGCGATTCACACGCGAGATTGCGCCGCTCGTGCTCAATGGCCCGCCGAGCGTCACCGGGTACGGCGGGGCGCGCCCCCGCGCCCAGGAGATCGTCGCGTTCTGGCCCGCGCTGGTCGACGCCCGCGTCGTGCACCCCGTGGTCAACCTCCTGTAGCCGCGTGCGCGTCCGTCTCGTCGACATCGCCCACGCCCGGTCCGGCGACAAGGGCGACACCGCCAACGTCGGGGTGCTCGCCCTCCGGCCGGAGTGGTATCCGGTTCTCGAGCGCTCCCTGACGAGCGAGCGCGTCGCCGCGCATTTTGCGGGGATGATCGCCGGCGGCGTCGAGCGCTTCGAGCTCCCCAATCTGTGCGCGCTGAATTTCCTCCTGCACGGCGCGCTCGATGGCGGCGGCACCCTGTCGCTCAAGACCAATGCGCAGGGGAAGGTCATGTCGACGGCGCTCCTGCGCCTCGTTCTCGACGTGGCCGACGATGTCGCCCGGGGCCTCCGTCTCCCCCGGGCCCCGGTATGAGCGGCATCCGCGCCGCCCGCGAGGGCACCGTCGGGCACATCGTCCTCGCGCGGCCGGACAAGCGCAACGCGCTCGACCAGACCATGGCGTGCGCGCTCGCCGACGCCATCCGGGGCCTGGGCGCGGACCCCGCCGTCCGCGTCCTGCTCCTCACCGCCGAGGGCGACGATTTCTGCACGGGGGCCGACCTGGGCGCCCTCGCGCGCCTGCTCGACGCAGGTCGCGAGGCCAATCTGATCGACGTGGGGGCGCTGAGCGCCGTGATTCGCACGCTCCGCTCGATTCCGCAGCCCGTGGTCGCCGCGGTGCAGGGACGGGCATTCGGCGGGGGCGCCGGCCTCGCGACGGCCTGCGACATCGTGCTGGCGCGCGCCGACGCGACGTTCGCATATCCGGAGGTCTGCGTGGGCTTCGTCCCCGCCATGGTGCTGACGCTGCTCCGCCGGGCGGTCGGGGAGAAGCGCGCGGCGGATCTCGTGCTCACCGGCCGCACCTTCGGCGCCGCGGAGGCGCAGGCGATGGGCATCGTCAGCCGGGTGATTCCCGCCGCGGCATTCGCCGCCGAGATCGAGGCGACGACGGCCGCCCTCGCGGCCGCGTCCCCCTCCGCTCTCCGCCTGACCAAGCGCGTGCTGTACGACCTCGATGGGCTCGCCTTCGCGCCGGCGCTGGCGCTCGGCGAGCGCGTCAACGTCGAGGCGCGCGGCACGGCCGACTTTCGCGCCGGCGTGCAGCGGTTCGTCGACCCGGATCGCGTCCGTTAGGTTGGCGGCATGGACGACGCCCTGTATTTCTCGGATCAGCATCACGCGGTTCGGGAGACCGTGCGGGCGTTCGCGCGGGACGAAGTGGCGCCCGTGGCGTCGGAGCTCGATGCGAGCGGCGAGTTCCCGTGGCCGACGGTCAAGCGCATGGCGGAATTGGGTCTGCTCGGCGTGCCGTGGCCGGAATCGATGGGGGGCGCGGGCCTCGACCTGATGAGCTATCTCATCGTGATCCACGAGCTCGCGAAGGTCGACGCCTCGCATGCGATCACGGTCTCGGCCCACACGACGCTGGGGACATCGCCGATCGTGTATTTCGGGACGGCCGCGCAGTGCGCGCGCTACGTGCCGCTGCTGGCATCGGGGAAGGTGCTCGGCGGCTTCGGGCTCACGGAGTCGGGTGCGGGCAGCGATGCCGCCGGCACGCAGACCCGGGCGGTCAGGAAGAACGGCTACTACGTGCTGAACGGAGGCAAGGTCTTCATCACGCACGGCGGCGTGGGCGAGGTCTTCGTCGTCACGGCGGTCACGGACCCCGCGGCGGGCACGCGCGGCATCTCGGCGTTCATCCTGACGAAGGAGACGGTCGATCTCGATCGGGCGCGGGCGCTCGGGATCGGGCACGATGATTCGCTGGTGCCGCTCGCCGGGTTCCGGTCGGGGAAGAAGGAGGACAAGCTGGGCTGGCGCGCCTCGGATACGCGGGCGTTGACGTTCACCGATGTCGAGGTGCCCGCCGAGAACCGTCTGGGAGAGGAAGGCGCCGGGTTCACGAACTTCATGCGGACGCTGGACAGCGGGCGCATCGGGATCGCGGCGCTCGCGCTCGGGATCGCGGAGGGCGCCTTCGAGGCCGCTCTCGCGTACGCGGGCGTGCGCCGGCAGTTCGGGCAGCGGATCGCGCACTTTCAGGGGGTGCAATTCCCCTTGGCCGACATGGCCACGGAGATCGAGGCGGGCCAGCACCTCGTCTTTCACGCCGCGTGGCTCGCGCAACGGGGCAAGCCATTCGCCACGCAGGCCGCCATGGCGAAGCTCTTCTGCAGCGAGCTCGCCATGCGCACGACCATCAAGGCCGTCCAGCTGCACGGCGGCTACGGATACACGCGCGACTTTCCGGTAGAGCGGATGATGCGCGACGCGAAGATTTGCGAGATCGGGGAGGGGACGTCGGAGATCCAGCGCGTCGTCATCGCGCGCCACCTCCTCCGGGAGCTCGCCGACTAATGCCCGCCCCTCACGGACACACGACCCTTCATTATGAAACGGGAAATTCTCATCAACGCGAACCCGCGCGAAACGCGGGTCGCCATCATCGAAGACGATCAGCTGGTCGAGCTCCTGGTCGACCGCCCCGATGCCCGCCGCATGGTGGGCGACATCTATCTCGGTAAGGTCGAGGCGGTCCTCCCGGGGATTCAGGCCGCGTTCGTCAACATCGGAACGGAGAAAAGCGCGTTCCTCCACGCGTCGGATCTCGCGCAGCGCGACGCAGAGGAGGAGGACGCGTCCGAGGCGGGCGCGGACGCGGACGCCGAGGGGGACGGGGTCCCCGAGGAGGAGGCACGACCGCCCGGCCGCGGGGCCCGGGGCGCGGGCGGAGGGGGTCGGCGCGGCGAGGGCAATGGCGGCACCCTGGCCGGGGCCGACGACGCCGAGACCGAGTTGGCGCGCGCCAAGGGGCCTCCCATCCAGGAGCTCGTCAAGCGCGGCCAGGATATCCTGGTGCAGGTCTCGAAGGAGCCGATCTCGACGAAGGGTCCGCGCGTTACCGCGCAGATCTCCCTCGCGGGGCGCTTCCTGGTCTATCTGCCCAATGCGACGCGCGTGGGGGTGAGCCGCAAGATCGGCGAACGCGTGGAGCGGCAGCGGCTGCGCGAGATGGTGCAGCGCGCTCTCCCCGAGAAGAGCGGCGGCGTGATCGTGCGGACGGTCGGCGAGGACGCGACGGAGGAGACGTTTCAGCAGGAGCTGACGGCCCTCATCGGCACGTGGAAGAAGGTGACGCGCAAGGCGCACTTCCTGCGCGCGCCGGCGCTCGTCCACCGGGAGACCAACCTCACACGCGGGATCACCCGCGATCTCTTCAGCGACAAGGTCGACAGCCTCACGGTCGACTCCCGGCAGCTGTACAACGAGATCGTCGAGTACCTCCAGGGGATCGCGCCCACCCTGATTCCGCGCGTAAAGCTCCATGAGGGGCCGCAGCCGCTCTTCGACAAGGCGAACATCGAGCTGGAAATCCGCGACCTCTTCAAGCGACGGTGCGATCTCCCGTCGGGCGGGTATCTGATCATCGAGCCGACCGAGGCCCTGGTGTCGATCAACGTCAACTCCGGCCGCTACACCGGGAAGCGAGACCCCGAGAAGACGATCCTGCGCACCAATCTCGAGGCGGCCCGGGAGATCGCGCGCCAGCTGCGTCTCCGGGACGTGGGCGGGATCATCGTGTGCGACTTCATCGATATGGAGACGAAGGCGAATCGCGACCGTGTCCTGCAGGAGATTCGGGGCTGTCTCGGTCGCGACCGGGCCCGGACCAAGGCATCGGCGATCAGCGACCTGGGTCTCGTCGAGATGACCCGGCAGCGGGTGCGACAGAGCCATCTCCAGAGCATGACGGGTCCGTGCCCGACCTGCCACGGGACGGGCCGCGTGTTCACACCGGAGACCATCGTCCGGCGCGTCGAGCGCACCCTGCGGCGGATCGCCGCCGAGGGGAAGCACGCGCAGCTCCTCATCAAGCTGCACCCGGATGTCGCGCTCTACCTCCTCGAAGAGGAGCGTGACTTCGTTCGGACGCTGGAAAAAGGGTCCGAGCTGTCCCTCGAGGTCCGGGATGATCCGCTGCTCGGACCTGACGAGTTCAAGATCCTCGTCAAGGGCGCGGGACGGGACCTCACCGCCCAATACGCCGTCGCGTAGAGAATTGACCGCCGCGCCCCGGGCGGCTAAAATTCCGGGCTGACCTTCAACCGCACGTGACCTCGCCGATCGCCATGCCATACGCCATCATCCGCTCGCTCGGAAAGCAATTCCGGGTTGAGCCCGGGAAGACGATTCGCCTGCCCAGTCTCGAGGGCGAGGCGGGCGCAGCGGTCACGTTTCCGGATGTGCTGCTGCATTCCGATGGCTCGACGGTGAAGACGGGGGCCCCGCTCCTCGCGGGGGCGCGGGTCACCGGGGAGATCGTCCGGCACGGGCGCGGCGAGAAGATCGTCGTCTTCAAGTTCAAGCGCCGGAAGAACTACGCGCGGAAACAGGGGCATCGGCAGGGGTTCACCGAGGTCCGTATTCGCGACATCACGGTCGCCTGAGGCGCTATCATGGCTCACAAGAAAGGGGTCGGCTCCTCGCGCAACGGCCGCGACAGTAACCCGCAATACCGCGGGGTCAAACGGTTCGGGGGGGAGCGCGTGCGCGCCGGCAACATTCTCATCCGCCAGTGCGGCACCAAGTGGCATCCCGGCCGTAACGTCGGGTTGGGCCGGGACTTCACGATCTTCGCCCTCATCGATGGTGTCGTGAAATTCGAGCACAAGGACCGGACGCGCTTCAAGGTCAGCGTCTACCCCGCAGCGTCGTAACGCCGCGGTAGGGGGGGCCTGACGGCACCCCCTACCGCTACGCGGTCCGTACATCCCCGCAGATGTCGGTGCAGATGCCATCGACGCCGAGCTCGGCGAGGCGCGCCGCGTCGGCCGGGTCGTTGACCGTCCAGGCGATGACCCGGCCCCGGGCGGCGTGGATGGCATCAACGAGGGGCGCGTCGATCCAGCTCCGTTCGGCCCAGTAATCGCGGGCCCTGGCCGCGCGGAGCTCGTGTGCCGGGTCGGCCAGGTAGCTCGCGACGAGGATCCCGCCGGGGAGGGTCGGCTCGAGTCGCGCGACGCGTTGCGCGACGCGATGATCGAAGCTGTGGATCGCGCAGCGGTCCTCGGCGCCGGCCGCGGCAATGCATGCCACCACGGCGGCCTCGATCCCCGGCGCCTTCACCTCGACGTACACGATCGTTGGCGCCGGCACGGCGGCGAGAACCTCGTCGAGCGAGGGGATGCGCACGCCCGGGCCCAGGGAGTAACGCTGAAGCGCGGCATACGTCATGTTGCTGATGTTGCGCGGATGTCGGGTGTCGGCGGGGGGAAGGACGGAATCGTGATGCACGACGATGACCCCGTCGTGCGTCCGGTGCACGTCGAGCTCGATGGCGTCGGCGCCGAGCGCGACGGCGTGCCGGAAGGCCGGAAGGGAATTCTCCGGGTACTCACGGGGAGTGCCGCGGTGGGCGATGATGGCCGGCAGGCGTTGCGTCTCCACTCAGGTTGGTCGGGTTGGCCGAACTTAACGATTCCGCGTGATGGACGTCCCACGAGTGCCCGTCAATGACTGACCCCGCCCGGTCTCCATCCGGCAATGCGGCGGCGGCCAGCGACGACGCGGTCGATCGCGCGCTGGTCGATCGATGGCTGGCGGGGGACGAGCGCGCGGCGACAGCCCTGGTCGAGCGGCATGCGCAGGCGCTGGCGCGATTCGCGACGAGCGTCGGGGTGAGGGATGACATTGATGAGGTCGTGCAGGACACCTTCGTTCGGGCGTTCCGGTCGCTGCACGAGTTTCGCGGAGATAGCTCGCTCCGGACGTGGCTGTTTACGATCGAGCGTCGGCTGGTGGTGGATCGCCATCGCTCGGCGCGGCGCCGGCCCGACCGCGAGGAGGTGAGGGAGGAGGACGCGGCGACGGAGGTCACGGCGCTGGATGGGATGGTGGCGGCGGAGACCGAGCGCCAGGTATATCAGGCGGTGGAGGAGCTCTCGCCGATGCAGCGGCAGGTTTTCACGCTCCGCGTGTCGGAAGGGCTGTCGTACAAGGAGATCGCGGACGTCCTGGGGACAACGGAAGGCGCGGCGCGGGTGCACTACTTCAATGCCGTGCGAGCGATCAAGGAGCGGCTCGATGCGTGATTGCGCGAATGGCTGGGGCGAAGCCGGTGGGGAGGGGGATGCGGGGCTCGGCGCGGTGCGCGAGCCGCGGGATCTGCTGCCCGACCTCGTCGCCGACGAGGCGGAGGGCGGTGGGCGCCTGTCCTGGGCCGATCGCGCGCGGCTCCTGGCCCACGTCGCGACGTGCGATGCGTGTCGCGCGGAGCTGGAGCTCCTGCAGTCGGCGCGTCGTGCCGTGTGGGCGGCCACGCCGGCCGCTAACGTCGCGTCGATCGTGCGTGCCTTGCCGAGCCGGGCCGTCGCGGCGGCCGCACGGCCGCGCCCGAGCGCGCACCGATTCGCGTGGCGTATTGCCGCGGTCGTCTCGACGATCGCGGTCGGCGGGCTGTCGGTCGCGGTGCTGCAGGACGCGGGGCGGCACGGGACACGGGTGGCGTCCTCCTCGGTCGCGCCGGCATCAGCGCCCGCATCAACGCCCGCATCACCGCCCGCACCGGCGACGACACCCATTGCGCCGGCCGGTATCGCCACCCCGGGATCAGCGGCTCAGCCTCCCGTGAGTCATGCCGCGCCATTGCCTGCGCCGTCGGCGGCGGTGGGGGGAGGGGGAGGGGGAGGGGGAGGGGGAGGGGCCGGGCTCGAGCTCAGTGCGCGGCTCGGGGACCTGAGCGATTCGCAGCTCAACCAACTTCTCAGCGACATTGACAACCTGGATGCCGTACCCGACGCCGAGCCGGACCAGGCGGGGCCGGCACTCGCCGACGAGGGGCATACCTTATGACTCCTCGCGCGGGGGCTCTCCGACGCGCGGCGGTCGTGGCCGCGGCGGTCGCGACGTTGGCCGCGCCCATGGCACTGTGCGGACAGGTCGCCCCGGAGTCGAGTGCTGGGGCGCCGGCGATGACTTCTCCGCGGGCCGGCGCCGGACGGCAGCTGTTGGAGCAGCGGATCCGGCAACGGTTCGCCCAGGTCGTGCAGACCCGGCTCGGTCTCACGGATGCCCAGATGGCGCAGCTCCGCGCGACGAACCAGCGGTTCGCCGGCCAGCGGCGCGCGCTCTCGGCCAGCGAGCGCGGGGTGCGGCAATCGTTGCAGGCGGAGCTGCGGCCCGGCGCGGCGGCGAACCAGGAGCGCGTGAGCGCGCTCATGGACTCGCTGCTGGCGATCCAGCGGCAGCGGTTGGACCTGGTGCAGGCGGAGCAGCACGACGAGTCGGGGTATCTCACGCCGGTTCAGCGCGTGCGGTACTACGCGTTGCAGCAGGCGCTGCGCAAACGGCTCCAGCAGCTGCAGCAGGTGGTGGCGGCGCATCCGATGCTGTTCAATCGGCGGCCGGGCGCGCAGCAGCAGCCAGGTGCCGCCGCCGATTCGCTCGAGGCCGCGCCATTCTGACGCCGGTCTGACGGCAGGGGGCGCGCCCCGCCGCGCGCGTGGCTGGTCCCGCCGATATCCGCTAGATTCCGCGCTCGCGCGTACGGGCGCCCGGGTGGCGGAATTGGTAGACGCAGGGGACTCAAAATCCCCCGCGCTTCGGCGCTTGCGGGTTCGAGTCCCGCCCCGGGTATGATCTTCGCGAAGCTGTGATCCGTTCGCGGTCCTCGCGCTGCGCGTCGAGTCCCGCCCAGGGTATGGAGTTAAAGCGTTGATCTAGAAACAGGGTGAGGGCGCGGCGGATTCTCTCGCGCGGCGCGCGGTTCCATAAAGCATAGGACACCGAATGCGACTACGAAACGCGCGGGAGCGTCAGCGCGAAGCGGGATCCGTGGCCAAGGACGCTCTCGACCGTTAGGCCACCTTTCATCGCCCGCGCCAGATCCCTGCTGATGGCGAGGCCGAGGCCAACGCCGCCTGGCGCCGGGCTCGTCAGTCCGCGGTCGACCTGGACGAATGGCTCGAAGATGTGGTCCAGCTGTCCCTGCGGAATGCCGCAGCCCGTGTCCCACACCTCGATGCGTACGACGTTGTTCATCGTGACATAGTCGATGCCGATCGTCCCGCCGGGCGCCGTGAACTTGAGGGCGTTGGACAGGAGATTGAGGAGGATCTGCCGCATCTTTTCCGGATCCGCTCGAACGACGGCGTCGGAATCGGCGCGCTCGAAGTGAAGACGCTGCGCGGCTAGCTGCGGCGCGACGAGCTCATGCATCTCTTTCCCGATATCCGCAACCCGGACGTCAACCATGTGAAAGTCGAGCTGGCCGGCCTCCACCTTCGCGAAGTTGAGGATGTCGTTGATGAGGGCGAGGAGGTACCGGGCGCTGCTCTTGATCCGCGCGAGGTCCTCGAGTTGCGCCGGAGTGACTGGGCCGTGCACGCCGAATTCGAGGAGGTCGGTGTACCCGCTGATGGCGTTGAGGGGAGTGCGCAGATCGTGGCTCATACTTGCGAGGAACGTGCTTTTCGTCCGATTCGCGATCTCGGCCACTTTCCGCGCCTCCTCGGCCATGGTACGCCCGGCCTCCGCCACATCCAACAAATGCCGTCGCACTTCCGAGACCTCGTCCGCTCGCTCGCCGTACCGCTTGCTGGCGTCAATGTCCGCGAACACCAGAACCGCACCGTCGACACGGCGGTCGATCGTTTGATAGGGGCGAATCGTGAGCGCCCACCAGCGCCCTTCAGCGTCGCGCACCTCGTGCTCGATCACGGCCAGCGTTTCGATGGCGTTTACAATCTGAAGCTCCAGCTCGGGCACCGCGACGCGGAGCTTGACGTTGCCAAGGGGGCGGCCAACGTCGGAGGCGATCACGTGCATCACGCGCTCCGTGGCCGGGGTGAAACGCCGCAAGCGAAGGTCGGCACCGACGATCACGATCGGGATCGTCGTGTTCGCTAATATGTTCGAGAGGTCGCCCGAGAGAGCCAACAGCTCTCGATTTCGGTGTCGCAGCTCCTCGTTCAGCGTCGTCAGCTCTTCATTCGTGGACTGTACCTCTTCCTTCGTCGTCTCCAACTCTTCATTGGTACTCTGGAGCTCCTCGTTGCTCGATTGGATCTCTTCGTTGGCTGCGCGCAACTCCCCCAGCGTCGCCTCCTGCTGGTCGACAATATCCTGGAGGTACCGCTTCGTCGCGGCGAGCTTGTCGCGAAGGGCGTAATGCTCTTTCATGTTGACGCGCGCGCGGCGCCGCTGCTCCGGTTTGGAGCCGCTCTCGCCACCGGACTCCGCAGCAGTCGCGGCCGGATCGTCAACGGCGACGTGCCCAATGGTGAACGAAACGACGAAGCACAGCCCGCTCGTCGAGGCCGGCCGGAAGGGGAGCACATTGATCGTGACCTGCCGGATCGCATCGCCGTCGACAAGCGCGATCCCACTCTCACGAACGGGCTGATTGTCGGCACGCGCCCGACGAATTGCTGCATGCAGCGGCAGAACCAGGTCCGGGCGGGCGAGCTTGAGCAGCTCCAGGCTTGCCGTGCCCGAGGCATGCGCGAGAATGCCCCGCGTGTCTCCCCGGAACTGGAGGATCTCCATGTTCTCGTTGATTACCACGCTCGGGGGGACTAGCTGGGCGAGTATCAGGCGATCCGCTTCACCACCTATGTCGGCCGCAGGCGGTTGAGTACTGAACACGCGCACGGTTCCCCGGCGGCGCGTGGCGCCAATAGCTGGAACGGCCGTCGGCGTCGATAAATCGACCTCGAGCGAGCGTGTCGCGACGGCTCGGCGTCGATAGATCCGGTTTCGCTTGACCACGGGCTCGAAGTACTCCGAGGAGGAGCCCACCGACTCTGCACGGCCCAGGAGAAGAAGGCCATTCGGCTCGAGCGCGTAGTGGAAGATCGGAATCACTCTCCGCTGGAGGACCGGCTCCATATAGATGAGGACGTTTCGGCACGCGACCAAGTCGAGGTGCGAAAATGGCGGATCACCCACGACGTCCTGGCGAGAGAAGACGCACAGGTCGCGGACCGCCTTGTTAATCCGGTAGCCGCCTGGCTCTCGGCTGAAGAAGCGCCGGAGCCGCTCCGGAGAGACGTGCTCGGCGATGCTGTCCGGATAGAAGCCGGTCCGCGCTGCGCCAATGGATGCGTCGCTCAAGTCCGTCCCGAAAATTTGAATGGGTACGTCGGTCGCCGCGTCGCCCAGGAACTCGAGAAGCGCTATGCCAAGCGAATACGCCTCTTCGCCCGTGGCGCATCCGGCGACCCACATCCGAATGGCTGCATCCCTGGCGTGCCTTTGCAGCATCGCCGGGAACACCGTGGCCTGCAGTTCCGCGAAGACGTTCGGGTCCCGGAAGAAGCGTGTCACGCCAATGAGCAGGTCTTCGTACAGCAGGTCCAGCTCGGCGGGATTGAGCCGGAGATGGGCGAGATATTCGCTGCGCGTATCCTGTCGGTGGCCGAGCATCCTGCGGAGAATCCGCCGGTGCAGCGTGCCCCGCCGATAGAGCCGGAAGTCGACCCCGCTCCGCTTGTGCAGCAGTGCGAGAATTTTCTGCAGTGCCTCCTCCTCGCCACCCGTCGGCGCTTCGCTTGGCGGCGTCGCGTCCTCCGGATGGCGCGCGAGGTAGGCGCCCAGGCGAGCGAGCTGGTCGGCGATCTCCTCGGGCGCCAGGATGAAATCCACCGCGCCCGTATCGATGGCACTCTCCGGCATGCTGGCGTAGTGGGCCGAGGCGCTGTCTTGCGCGAGCGTGATGCCACCCGCCTCCTTGATCGACTCGATCCCACGTGTGCCGTCCGAGCCAGCCCCGGATAGAATGACGCCGATGGCGCTGCTCCCGTGCATAACGGCAAGCGAAGATAGGAAGGCATTGATGGGGAGATGCGGGCCGCGGCCTTTCGGTCGCGCCACGAGTCGCAGATGCCCCTCCGTGACCGTCATTGTCGTGTTGGGCGGGATCACGTACGCGCGGTCGGCCTTGATGACCGCGCCATCCTCGGCATGGACGACCGGTATGCTCGCAGTACGGGCAAGCAGCGCGGGGAGCAGGCTCTCGTGCTCGGGGTCGAGATGTTGCACGAGCACATACGCCAGGCCGGTACGTGCCGGCAGGCGCTGCAGCAGTCGCTGATATGCGTCCAGTCCTCCCGCGGAGGCGCCAATGCCCACCACGGGGACCGGCATTCCCTGATCCGCTTCGGACCCCGCACTCTTGTCGGGTGGCGTCGGTATGGACGCCGCAGCTGGGGTGGCACCGGTCTGGGACCCCGCATCTAGCGGGGAGCGCGCCGAGGCATTACGTCCCCTCCGACTTCGGGGCGACCGCGGTTTGGTCATGCGATCTCAGCCGCCGGATACGGCAGGCGGACCGACCGGCGTGAAGTGCCGCGCCATTGACGACGTGACCGCATCACGGGACACAGATGCATACGTGGCGCGGCAAGAGCGGCGCGACGCGCGGACCTGAATTCACAGCAAAAGAATAACATTCGGGCGACGGCGGCTGAAGCGAGGACATTTCCACATGGCGCAGCGCTCGCTACTCACTCTCCCGCAACACGCTCCATATCCAGCCGATGAAGGTCACGACGAGGAAGGGGTAGGCGTAGAACGGTAGCGGCGCCGAGGTCGGCAGCACCGCCTCGCCGCTGAATATCATTGCGGCAGTGATCCCAAAGAGGATCGCGGCCACCAGCCCGACAAGACGGACGGGCGACGCGAAGTGTCTCGGAATGCTGATGAGCAGGAGTGCGGTCGACCACAGGGCCGTTCCCGCGGCGAACGCAGGTACGCTTCCGGCAGGACCGGCCGCCGTCCCCGACAGCATCACAGCCTCCGCGATCGCGAAGACCAGGAACCCGGCCGCGACGAGATCGTGTCCCGTCCGGAAGTATTTCAGGGCAAGCAGCGCTGCCGCCATCACGAGGCCGGCGCCGTCGATCGCCCATAACAGCGCTTGCATATGAGGCTGCGCCGCGAACGTCCCTGCCATGCCGAACACAGCGCCGAGTGCAAGGCCGACGGCGGCGACGATATTGGTCGGGCTTTTGGCGGTAGCCATCCGTGTCGCCTCCCGGTTAATGGGACCTCGACGTGCCCGGCTCGCAGTAATCGAACACATTTACGCTGTTGGCAATGCGCGCGGAAGAGAATGTATTCCTGCGACGGGCAGCGTGCCTGCCGGCGCTGTTCGGGGTGCTCGCATTCTGGTGCGGCATCCTGATCGCAGAGCAGCGCTACGGGGCGGAGTTCGATTGGCGCTACATGACCGTGTCCAATCTGCTCTCTCCCGTCCACAACCCGACCGGGCACCTGTGGGCGAAGGGTGGGATCGGCCTGAGCGGCCTCTGTTGGCTGTGTTGGACGGTGGCGATCTCCCGAGGCTGGGGTCAGCGGATCACGGGCGACAACCCGCGGGGGATCTGGCCGCTCGGGTGCGGCAGCGTCTGCATGCTGTGCTCCGGCGTGCTGCCCTTGCGCCTGCCTGGCCTGCCCAAGGGACACGAAGTGCTCACGGTCCTGGCCTTCGTCGGCTTATGCCTTGGGGTGGTCTGCCTGGCGTTCCAGACCGTGAAGCGAGGCTTTCGACTGCGGGCGGATGGTCCGACCCGTCGCCGACGGCTGTACGGCGCAGCACTGGCGGGGGTCGTGGTATTGCCGATCGTATTGGCGGGCGTCGCCCAGGCGTACGTCTATTATGTGCTTCCCGAGCTCCACTGGGTGGGTCTCTCGTGGCGCGCGCGAGGCGTACCGATGTACCTCAGCTTCGCGTTCTGGGAATGGGTCACGTGTGCCGTGCTCTCCATCCACCTGGCGATCCTCTCCCTGGGGGCATAGATGGCCCACCGATTCCGCAATGTCGGGGCGCTCCGGCTATCAGCCCTTTCGCACGATCGCCAACTGCGTGTCGTCGAACGACACGCCTGAGTGCAGGTAGGCCCGGGAAGATAGCGCAGGCGGCCGCGGGGTCCGGAAAACCGGATTCAAGGCCCCGCTTGATCGCCCGCGCACGAAGTCACGCTGGGGTAACCCTCAGCGGACAGCCAGGACACGGGCGTCCGTCACCTTGGTGCAGCAGGAACCGCCCACACTCACACCAGGGAGATCACACATGCGCTCCATCACTCTTCGCGCCGTCCGTTGCGGGATGCAGCTCACGCTTCACAGGACGCTCCTCGTCACCGGCGTCGTCATCGTCGCGGGCTGCCACAGCTGGAGACAGGCGCCTCCAAATACCGGGATCGCGCCGCCAATGCACGGCACTGGGGAGGAGCGCGCGCAGCTGCGCGTCACCCGGACGGACGGTCGAGTCGTCAAGCTCAGTCGCGCCGCCATTTCACACGATAGTGTGACCGGCTGGGTGGCGCTCCCGCCGCCACCGGGCACCCCTGGCGGCAGCGATTATGAACCCAAAGAGGCGCGGCTCGCCATATCCGGCGACAGCGTGCGCCGCATCGACGTGCGCCATTTCGACGCCGGCAAGACGGTGGGCCTCGGGCTCGGGCTTACCGCGGCCGCCACGGCCGCCCTCTTTGGGATCTCCTACGCGGTGTGGGCGTCGTCGGGGTTGTTCAAGCTTTAGTTCTCGGCCCCTCCCGCCCCGGCGACGATCGGAAGATCGCCTAGCGCCAGTCATGGGCGGTCGATCGAGGGGCCTCGCATGGCGCGGCGTGGGAGCGCGACCGTTGCCGGGGGCGGCCGCTACCCTTACGATTGCAAGGCGACGCGCGCAGGTGCGTTCGCCGCCGGTTCCGTTTGGAGCGGCTCCATCAGCCAGAGGCGGATGTGGGGAGTCGATCGCGGCCCGCGGGCCCCGTCCCACGCCTGCAGGTATTCGGAGGCGTCGAGTTACGTGCGGCGACGGGCGAGCCACTGGCGGATCTGCTGACGCAGACCAAGCCGTTGGCATTGCTTGCCTATCTGGTCATTGCGGAACCCCGGGGTCATCACCGACGCGATCGGCTCCTCGCGCTGTTTTGGCCCGAGCTGGACGAGCCGCACGCGCGCGGCGCGCTGCGGAAGATATTGCACGCGCTGCGTCGCGGGCTTGGCGACGGGGTCGTCGATTCGCGGGGTGATGAGGATGTGGGGATCGCGCCAGGCGCTTTGGCGTGTGATGCGCTCGCGTTCGAGGAGGCAATCGAGGCGGGACAGACGCCGAGAGCCCTCGAGCTCTATCGTGGGGAGATGCTGCCGGGCTTCTTCGTGCGTGCGGCGACGGAGTTCCAACAGTGGCTCGATCATACGCGCGCAGGCTATCAGAAGCAGGCAGCGACAGCGGCCTGGATCCTGGCCGAGCGATCCGAGCTCGATGAGCAGGAGACCGCCGCCGCTGAGTGGGCCCGGCGCGCGGCGATGCTTTCGCCATTCGATGAGCGAGTGGTCCGGAAGGCACTCGCGCTGCTGGGCCGAGCGGGTGACCGCGCGGGAGCGGTCGCGCTCTATGAAAAATTCCGAGCACGTCTCGCCCAGGAGTATGCCGTCGAGCCCGCGCGCGAGACCATGGCGTTGATGCGACAGATTCGCGATCGATAGCCGCGATCACCGCGCGCGCTCATGCCTAGGCGCCGCGGGCAGAGGTCAGACTCGCTTGCTGGACCCCGGCTTCCGCGCCGCGTTATGTTCTTGGCCTCCTCACGCGGGAGACGGGGCGACGTGAAGTCGACCAAACCGGGAGGCGATCTTCAGGCGTCGCTGGGAACTGCCTATCGCCTCGAGCGCGAGATTGGGCGCGGAGGCATGGCCAGGGTATTTCTCGCCCACGATGCCAAGCACGATCGGTTCGTGGCCCTCAAGCTCCTGAACGCGGAGCTCACTGCCTCGCTCGGCGCAGAGCGCTTTCGCCGCGAGACAGCAATCGCTGCGCGGCTCCAACATCCCCACGTCCTCACCGTGCTGGATTCCGGCGAGACGCGCGCGGGGCAGCTGTGGTTTACGATGCCGTACGTCGAGGGCGAGACCCTTCGGGACCGGCTCATCCGAGAGCCGCAGCTAGCTGTCGAGGAAGCACTGCGGATCACCCGCGAGATAGCCGACGCGCTCGAGTACGCCCACGCCCATGGAATTGTGCACCGCGACGTGAAGCCCGCCAATATCTTGTTGTCGGGTGAGCACGCGCTGCTGATGGATTTCGGCATCGCGCGGCCAATGCAGGTGGCAGCACGGCAGCCGGACGCAACGGACCCGCTGACCGCGACCGGCCTCGTGGTGGGTACGCCCGCGTACGTCAGTCCCGAGCAGGCTAGCGCGGATCCGTCGCTCGATGGGCGGACCGACATCTACAGCTTGGCAACTGTGCTGTACGAGATGCTCGCCGGAGAGTTGCCCTTCACGGGCCGAACGGCGCGGGCCTTCGTGGCGAAGCGGCTGTCTACCCTCCCGCCGTCCGTGTGCGTCCTGCGCCCGAGCGTGCCCGGTTCCATCGACCTGGCGCTGCGCAAGGCGCTCGCCCCGGCCCCGGCAGACCGATACCAGTCGGCGGCGGCGTTCGCGCGCGCTCTCGCTCTCGACGAACGCGGCCGCACGACTCCGGGGGGGGTCGGGCCGGATCTCTCGATCGCGGTACTGCCCTTTGTCGACCTCAGCGCCACGCCTGACAACGAGTATTTCTCCGACGGCGTGTCCGAGGAGATCCTGAACGCTCTCGCGAGGCTGCCCCGGCTGCGCGTGGCAGCGCGAACCTCCTCGTTTGGGTTCAAGGGCAAGAGTGTAGACCTCAACGAGGTGGGCGCGAAGCTCCGCGTTGGCCTCGTACTCGAGGGCAGCGTGCGGCGCGCTGGTTCCCGTCTGCGCATCTCGGCGCAGCTGATCAATGTGGAAGACGGGTTTCATCTCTGGTCGGACCGATACGACCGCGAAGCCACCGACGTGTTCGCCGTGCAGGATGAGATCGCGGGCGCGATCGCACGCGTGCTGCAGGTGAAGTTGCTGGGAGACTCGGTGATTCCCTCGGCCGCGGTCACCCACGATCTGCCAGCGTATGAGCTCTATTTGAAGGGACGGTACCTCTGGAACCAGCGGGGCATTGGGTTGGTCAAATCCGTTCCGTTCTTTCAGCGGGCGCTCGAGCGCGACCCTGAATTCGCATTGGCGCACGCCGGTCTGGCCGACGCGTACGTTCTCATGGGGTTCTACGGATTGGCGCCGCCCCGCGACATCTCCGATCGCGCGCGCGCGGCCGCGAACCGCGCGCTGGCGCTCGACGACCGGCTGGCGGAAGCGCACGGCGCAGTCGGATGCAATGCGTTGTTCCTGGATTGGGATTGGGATGCTGCGGACCGCGCGTTCGACCAGGCGATCGCGCTCAACCCGTCGTATGCCCCCGCGTACTACTATCGCCCCACGGTCGCCGGCTGTCGCCGCCAGTGGGAGGAGGCGGTGAAGCGCGCTCGGCTGGCGGTCGAGCGCGACCCCCTCGGTCTCCAGGCGCTGTCGGTGCTGGGCTGGCAGTTGATGGGCAGAGGCCAGTTGGACGAGGCCGCCGCCGCCTTGGAGCAGGCACTCGAGCTGAACGCAGATTTCCTGCTCGCCAACGGGTTGCTGGGTCGGGTAGAGACGGCTCGCGGTAACTCCCATCGCGCGCTCGAGGTCCTGGAGCACGCGATCGCGATCTCCCACCGAAACCCCGCGGCGGTGGGGTCGCTCGGCGAGGCCCTGATGGACGCCGGGCGTGAGCGCGAGTCCCGCGCGCTCCTGGCGGAGCTCGAGCAGCGCGGCCAGACCGAATACGTCGCCTGGATATACCTATCGACGCTATATGCGGCGCTCGGAGAGGACGAGAGAGCGCTCGTGGCGCTAGACCGCGCCGTCCGCGAGCGTGAACCGTACGCCGTGATTGCACAGCACGATCCGCGGTGGAATCGGTTCCGGAACACCCGCCGGTTCACGGAGATCATTCAGCGGATCGGGCCGGCGAGCTGAGTGACCGCCGCCGCAAGGCCCGAGTATCCAGTTAGCTCGCCGCGCGTGGCGCACGCGAATGACGAAAACGTCACGCCAGTTTCACGCTCTCCTCACACAGGGCGCGCGACTTTCTCTCGCCCAATCACGAGGACGTGCATGATCAGGCTGACGCCCAGGCCCAAACCCGCTCCCCGTTCCGAGCTAAGAAAGGGGAGACTCTACCTGATCTACCCCGACGGCACGGAGTGGGAGGTTACCCTGGCGGTCCGGCGAGCGGATGGCCGCCTGACGCTCGACGTTCCGCCGTGGGTTACCAAGCCGCTGCGGCTCTTCCGGCGGCATCGCGAGACCAGGATGTACGACCCGGGCAATTTCCCCGGGCTCGGCACTCGCGAGAATTGGACGGCAGAAACGCTCGATCGCCAGTTTCAGCGGTCCGTCACGGTCGATCCCCGCGTCGAGTTATTCCGGGCGCTGCCGGATGCCGGCTAGCGGGCCTCGCGCTGCGCGTCGAGTGCCGCGGCATTCAACAGCAGCGCAGTCCGTCAATCGAGCGGGATACGGCTCGCATTCCGGGCGAGCCACTGGTCGAAGGTCTGGAGCGCCGGGTTGAGCGAGCGGGAGACGCCAATGTCCCGGGCGGCGCAAACGTTTGTCGCGAAATCCCGGAAAAACTGAAACATGTTGCCCAGATCTTCCGCACCCGGAAACCCGAATCCGCGGTACACCGCGGGCGAGATGGCATTGTAGCGCACCTCCCGACCTAGCGCCTTCGTGAACGCGGCGGCCATCTGCGCGCCGGTCAAATGCTCGCCCGCAACGCCAACGGTCTTCCCCGTATACGCCGAGCCCTTCTTGAATATGCCGTAACTGCACTTGCCGATGTCTTCGGCGGCGATCCCGGGCAACTTCGCGTCGCCCATGGGGAGCGTCAGGGCGAGCTTGCCATCCGCGCCCTTCTTTGGGCCCATGCCGAAGGAAATGAAATTGTCCCAGTAAAAGCTCGTCAGCAGAATCGTCACCGGCAGGCCGAGCCCAGTGAACCGCTGGTCGGCGGCTCCCTTAGAGTCGAGATGGGGCACCTTGTACTTGCCCATGAGCGTGGGCATCCGATCATCGCTCAACGGCACCCATTTGCGCGTGTCTTCCAGGGTGGACCAGATCACGTGCGCAATACCCGCGTCCTTGGCCGCCACGGCCTGCGCCTCGGCTTGCGCGGTCTCCCTCTCGGGCGACATATGCGCCCAGTAGAATGTGACGCAAAAGGCTCCGTGGGCGCCCTTGAATGCCCGCTTCAGACTGGGGAGGTCGTCCACGTCGGCGGCGACGATCTCGGCGCCGAGCGCCGCGAGCTGCTTCGCCGTGTCGGAGGTGACGTCTCGCGTGAGCGCGCGCACAGCGAACTCGCCGCCCGTGTCGCTCAGGATGGCGCGGACCAAACCGCCGCCCTGAGCGCCAGTGGCGCCGACCACCGCGATGATCTTCTTTCCCGCCATTCGGGCTCTCCTGGTCGATTCCGGTCTGCCGGATCCAACCCAACATAATTGCCGGATCGGCCGAGGGGGCCCGGCGGGGCCGGGTGGGAGAGGGCAACCCCGCGTGCGGGCTCTCCGGCGCTATGCCCGCGGTGACTCGGTCAAGCAGCGCCTACGTCCCAGTCACGAGCTTCCGCTCGGGCGCCGACTCCGCCCGCAAGACTCAGGCACACGCGCGCGTCGGACGCGATGCACGTCTCACGGGAGGGGCGGCCGCGGCCGGCCCTCGGTACGCCTCGGCACGACGCGGCACCGTCTCGGCGAGCAGGTGCCGCACCCGGCGGAGAGTGCGCCAATACACATCCTCCATGAGAAGGTGCGCAAACTCCCCGCTTCGCCCGACGCTGTAGAGGCCCGCGACGCCCGTGCCGCGCTCCAGCCGCTCGCGGTCTGACTCGTACTCGTTGAGAAAGACCGGATAAGCGATCGGCGTGCGCAGCACGCTACACCCCAGGTACCGCGACCGCGCCTCCGGAATGCAGTCGAGATGCGCGAGACAGAGGTCGCCCAGCCCCGCGTCCGACATGGTCCACATCGCATCGCCTAGGGTGCACCCGATATCGGCCGTGATCACGGTCTTGCCCTCCGGCGCGAGCCAGGGGACAGAGCGGGGCGCCTCGGTGAGGCGGAAGAAGGGACGGTGAGTCGCGGCATTCGCCGTATCGGGCGTCCACAGCATCGTCGTCGGCAATAGCCCGCGGCCTTCGAACCGGAGATTCACGAACGCCATCGCCCGATACCGAAACCGCGCGAAGCGCGCGAGAGCGTCCGTCCCGCTCACGAGCCGTGCGAGAACGTGCACCGGCGCCGTGCTCACGACGGCCGACACCGGCTGGACGTGATCGCGTACGCGCACGGCCACGACCCGTCCGTCCGCGACATCGATCCCCTGGACCGGCGACTCGAGCCGCACGGCGTCGGCCACGGACACCGCAAGCGCCTCGCACAAGACGCGGACCCCGCCGACCGGATAGACGTGCCAGACGTGCGGCGTCTCCGCACATTCGTGCGCGTATCCAATCGCGACCGCTCGATGGGTCAGCCGCCCGGCGAGTGCCAGCAGCGCCGTCTGCGCCACACCGTTGCGAAACTTGGTCACCACCGCCGGAGCGAGCGCCGTAGCTGGCGCCCCCGACCACGCCTCCAGCAGCGGGATCGCCACCCGCTCGGCCAACGCCGGTCCGTAGCGCTCGCGGAACACATTGGCCGCCGAGGCGACGCTGGGCGCCCCTGCATCGCGCGACCCCTCCGGCCGGCCGCCCGGCGTCCCGTCCAGCCCCGCGATCGCCGCCATGCGGGCGCCGATCGCGCTCAACACGAACTCCGGGGTCCGCAGCAACCCGCCCGGGTAGCCGTACACGTGCCCATCGAGCAGCACGGCCTCGTCGTATTCATGCACGACGCGGCAGCACGCGGAAACACCGAGCGCGGCGGCGAGCCGGTTGGTGATGAAATGCGCGCCGAAGTCCGTCGTAAACCCTTCCTCGTCCGTCTGCGACGCCGCGAGGCCCGCGATCTCGCGCCCGGCTTCGTAGACCACAACAGGCACCCCGTGTCGCCGGAGCCACGCGGCCGCGGTGAGGCCCGCGAGTCCCGCACCCACGATTGCGACCGGATCGGCACCGGCCCATCGGTTCGGCGCGATCATGGCGTGCCGTTATGCCACCCGTCGGGGGGCGGGTGGCCCGATCCGGCGCGGTTTGACGCTCGCTGGCACGTCCGCGACTGGACGCCGAACGATCACCCGGAGCAGGGCTCCCGCGCCGACGAGGCGACAGACCGCGTCGACGACCGTGAACGCCGCGAGCGACACCGGAGATCGCAGCGTGAACCGGTTCACGACCCACTCGGGCGCTCCCCAGTCGTCGAGCGCATTGCGCAGCGAGTACACCCAGTTGACCGGACTCATCGTCGTGTCGATCGACACGACCTCGAGACCCACGCCCTGGACGAGCGCACCGAGCGTGTCGCGTGTGAACAGGTTCCAGTGGCGCGGGAAATGGTAGCCGCCCCAGTGCCGCCCGCCGAAGACGCGGAAGTCCGGGGCGGCGGCGTTATCCGTGACGATGACGGCGCGCCCGCCCGGACGGAGCAGCGTCCGCACCGCCGTTAACACACCGCCCGGGTCGGCGACGTGCTCGATGGTGGCGATGAGCAGCGCGAGATCGTAGCTCGCCTCGGGGAGCGGGAGGGTCTCAACCGTGCCCTGGTGCACAGTCAGGCCGCCGGCCCGCGCCGCGGCGACGGCGCGGGGACTCGGATCCACACCTTCGAATGTCCAGCCCTCCCGCTTCACGTCGTGCAGCAGCTTGAGGTGAAAGCCATCGCCGCACCCGATGTCGATCACCCGCGCGCGACTCGGAAGACCTCGGCACCATGCGAGCGCGCGCCGAGTTTCGAGCGCCCGCCGGACTCGGTACACGAAGCCGTAGCGCTCGGGTGAAAAATCGAACGCGTGGTAGCTCGGCGGGTAGATGCGCTCGAGCTCGTGCGCCGCGGGGCGCGGGTTGAGATAGAGGAGCCCGCAGCGGCGGCAGCGGACCGCGAGGAAGCTGTCAGCGCTCGTGCGATACTCGAAGTCCTCGCCGACGGCCACGGGCTCGCCGTCATCGGCGCCGCAGAGGGCACACATCACCGGCACGAGATCGAGCCCGGCCCGTGCGCTCGGGCGGGACTCGATCTGCTCGCGGAGCAGTGCACGATTCATGGCGGTCCCTCGGCTGCGAGGGTCGATGCTGGATCGTTACCGCCATTTGCATCATGCAACTGTCGGGCCACCGCGCCAGGGCGCGCGGAGACGGCGGCAGGCAACGGCTGTTCGGGGCGCGGCTACCGACCGGGAGCCGCCGCGCTGCTCCTCTACCAGATCGCTCCGCGCAGTGAGTCCGGGCGCACCATTGGGTCGCCCGCGTGGCAGTCGAACGCTTGCGCGAACTCGGGCATGTTCGACAGCGGACCGATGACCCGCCACTCGTCGGGCGAGTGCACGTCCGTCTGCAGGAGCATCCGCAGGTATTCCGGCCGGGTCTTCGAGTGCCACCCCTGCGCGAAGGCCAGGAAGAACCGCTGCTCGGGCGTCAGGCCGTCGATGAGCGGACGCGGCTGCCCCTCGAGCGACCGCTCGAGCGCGCGGTAGGCGAGCCGCAGCCCCCCGTTGTCGGCGATGTTCTCTCCCAGCGTCTGCTCACCGTTGATGTGGATCGTGTCCAGCGCCGCGTACCCGCCGTACTGAGCCGCGAACCGGCCCGCCCGTGCCTTGTACGCCGCGGCATCCGCCGGCGACCACCAATCGCGGAGATTCCCCTCGGCGTCGAACTGGCGCCCCTGATCGTCGAACCCATGCGTCATCTCGTGGCCGATGATCATCCCCATCCCCCCGTAATTCGATGCGGCATCCGCGGCGGGATCGAAGAACGGCGGTTGCAGGATGGCGGCCGGGAAGACGATCTCGTTCATTTTGGGATTGTAGTACGCGTTCACCGTGGACGGGGACATCCGCCACTCCGTGCGATCCAGCGGCTGGCCGATCTTCGCCAGATCGCGCCGCATCTCGAAGGCGTCCGCGGCCTCCACGTTGGACCAATACGGCGCCGCCGCTGTCACGACCAACGCGGAATAGTCCCGCCACCGGTCGGGGTACGCGATCTTGTTGCCGAACGCGGCGAGCTTGGCGACCGCCTGGCGCCGCGTGGCCGTGTCCATCCACGCGACCGTCGACAGGTCGTCGTGCAGGATGGCCTCCAGATTCCGGACGAGGTCGAGGACCTGCGACTTCGCCGCGGGCGGGAAGGTGCGCTCGACGTAGACCTGCCCCAGCGCCTCTCCCATCGCGCCGTCCGTCGCGTCGGCACACCGCCTCCAGCGCGGGTGCTGGGTCGCCGCCCCCGTCAGCGTCGAGTCGAAGCGGAACTGCTCGCGCACGAACGCGCGGCTGAGAGAGGGCGAGGCCGCCGCCGCATATTGCCACCGCAGGTACGCGCGCCAATCGGCGAGCGGTACAGTCCGCAGCATCCCGTTCATCGCGGTGAAGAACCCCGGCTCCTCGAGGTTGGCGGCCGCGATACCGGGCGCGCCCACGGCCCGGAAGAACGCGGGCCACGACCACGCCGGCGTCACCGCCGCCAGCTCGGGTACCGTCATCTTGTGGTACACGGCGTTGGGGTCACGCCGCTCGACGATCGTCATCAATGCCTTGGCCAGCTGCGTCTCGAGCGCCATGATCCGCTCGGCGTCCCGCGTGGCCGTCGCGCCCGGCACGCCGGTGAGCTCGAGCACGCGCGCGACGTGCTCCACATATTGCCGCCGCGTCCGCTCGGCCACCGTGTCCGCGCGGAAGTAATAGTCGCGCTCCGGCAAGCCCAATCCGCCCTGGGCGAGATCGGCAATGATCTCCGTCGAGTGCTTCGGATCCTGCGTCGAGCCGAAATTGAAGCCCGCGCCGATCCCCTCGCGCTGCAATCGGGCGATCTCCGCCTGCAGGTCCGCGGTCGATGCGATCGCGTCGATCCGCGCGAGCTCCGCGTGCAGGGGACGCGATCCCTCCCGCTCGATGCGCGAGGAGTCCATGCACGAGGCGTAATACCGGCCGACCTTCCACGCTGGAGTCCCGGGCTGACTCCCGGCCGTGACGAGGGAATCGAGCAGGCCGTGCACGACGCCCGCCGTCCGATCGATGACCTCCAGGAATCCGTCCCAGAGGGGCCATTCGGCTGGAATCGTCGTCCGGTCGAGCCACGCCCCGTTGGCGTAACGATAGAAATCCCGGCACGGCGCGCACGTCGTGTCACGGTCGGCCACGCGCACTCCGTGCGGGCTGTCCCCGGTCTGCGCCGCAGCCCCGGTCGCGCCCATGAGGAGGGCCGCGGCGAACCCCGCGACAACCGCTCCGGTACCGCGCCGTCGCGCGACCGATCGATGGCTCGCCATTCTGCTCCCTGTCACACCGTTCGCCGTGCAAAAAAATGATTGCCGGCAACCTAGCCGCGGTGACATTGGGCGCCAACCGGCGGCGGCGCCCGATGCGGAGTCGCTCATAGCGCGCGCGCCATCGGGGTCGCCCTTGAGGGGGGCGCCCCGCCGATTACCGCCGGTGAGGCGGCGGCGTGGGGGAGGGCGGGGGGGCCGGTGGGGGCGCGATGAAGTTCTGGAACGCGGTACCGACCGCCGTCACGGAGCCGGTCGTGCCGATCGCGCCCGACGTCGGATAGCTCGCGTCTTCCTGAAGGAGGAACCAACAGAAGACGGACACGTATGTGAACGTGCTCGCGATGAGTTTGAGCGCCGTCGTCATGTATCCCGCCGCCGTTCGGTCGGGGGTACCGGGGTACCCGAACTCCGTCACCCACAGCGCGTCACCACCGTGGCCCGCGTTCACCATAATCGTGTGTACCGTCGCGATGTCGCCGAAGCTGTTGTTGTTCGCCACCAGCCGCGTGCTCGGCGCCTGCTTGCAATAGGGATGGAGGGCGACGCCGTCCGCGAAGAACCCGGCGGCATAGCAATCCTGCAGAAATGCCTCACCGGTGTAATCCGTGCTCGGTCCCGCCACGAGACCACACAACCCGCCGATGACCACCGTGCACGTCGGGTCCGCCGCCTTGATGGCCGCGTACATCGCGGAGGCCCAGGCGACGTAGGCCGTCACGTTGGGGTATGACGGCTCCGCCCAGTTGAAGTGTTGGTTGGGCTCGTTCCATAGCTCCCACTTGTGGACCTGCCCCATGTACCGCGTCACCTCGCGCGTCGCAAAGGCGGTCCAGGCGCCGATGAACGTCGTCCATTGGTCCGACAGGTAGACGGGGATGACGGTCGAGCTTGTGCTTCCGTTGCACCAGCTCGGCGAGCCCCAGAAGCACAGGATCTGGTCGATCCCCGCGGCGGCGAGGGCGCTTACCGTCGTATCGAGGGCGGTATCCGTATACACGCCCTGGGTGGCCTGGACGTTGTACATGGGGAGCATGGTCCGGGCGACGGTCGCGTGGAGCGTTTGCAGGTACGTGACGTCCGTCGCGGCGGGCGTCGCGCTCCGAATGCCGTCGAAATAGAAGCCGTATTCGCCCGCGGGAGTAGCAGTCGCCTCAACGGCGGCGCGCGCATCCCGTGCCAGGACGCTGCGTCGTATGGGCGACGTCGCGGCTTCCGCCACCCCGTTATCGACCCCGTCGGGCGGCGAGCACCCGACGCCCAGGTAGGCGAGCGTCGCGCCGGCGAGCGCACCGCCCAGTTGGCACAGCGCTCGGCGCCGCGAGATCCGACCGTGCTCCGATCCCTCGCCCGCATCGTCCAAGGGTCCTCCAGCGAGATCGCACACGCCCGCGGCGCCACAGAGCAGCAATCAGCCGACGTCCGAGCCGCCAGTATCGCGTAAACCGGCGGCCCCGTCAATGAGAAATTTCGACCGATGGCCGCGCGCGTCCCCGCGGGGACTAACGAACGCTTCCGGCAACCGTCTTCCGGACAGCCAGGGAGGATTGCCGATGACCGGACGGACACGCCGTGGGCGCTGCGCGATATGGGGAGGGATGGTTGCGGTCAGCGTCCTCCCCAATGCGCGGGCGATGGGGCAGGGGGGCGGCGACATGGCGATGGATTCGGCCATGTCGGGGATGCACGCCAGCATGGCCGGCCCGCTCCACGACACTCCGCACATGCGGATGACCGCGCTCGCCGCGCCGCAGCCCGGCGACGCCGCGCGGGCCGAGGCCGTCGCCGTCGCGCTACGCACGGCGCTCGCGCCCTACGCCGATTATCACCGTGCCCTCGCGGATGGATTCGCCATATTCGCGCCGCGGCTGCCGCAGCGCATCTATCACTTCACCCGGCGGAGGGGCGCCTTCGTCCGGACGATCGTCTTCGATCCGGCGCGCCCGACCTCTCTGCTCTACGAGCGGACCGGGGACAGCACGTACCGACTGGTCGGCGCGATGTATACCGCTCCGCTCTGGGCCTCGCTCGCGGACCTGAACGCGCGCATTCCCTTGAGCGTCGTGCAATGGCACGAGCATGTGAACCTGTGCATCCCGGCGGGGGGGCGCGATGGGGGCCGCTGGGCGGAGCGCGGCCCCGATGGACAGCCCCTCTTCGGTCCCCGCGGCTCGATCGCGACCGAATCCGCCTGCCAGGCCGCCGGGGGGCGGTTCCTCCCGCACTTCTTCGGCTGGATGGTCCACGTGTACCCGTTCGCGGGCGACACGGCCGCAACGTGGGGGCGCGGCGACATGGAGCACATGTAGCCGGCGACATCAGGGCCGTCGTCGCGCGCAGATCCGCGACGGCTCAGGAAACGCTGTCCCTCAGGAAACGCTGTCCCTCAGGACACGCTGTCCGTCGATGGGGTCCAGATGGCGGCCAGCTCGGACGGCGTCGGCTCGGCCCCGTGACCCCCGCGCCGCACGAAGATGCCGTCGAACTCGAGCATCGCCTGGCTGCCGGGGTCGCGGAAGACGGGGAATGTGGCGTTCAGATCGAACCCCGAGCGACGCAGCGCCTGCATCACGCTCACGGCGTGCGACGTCGCATGATACAGCGGATCCTGCGTGAGCTCGACCTGCAGGGCGACCACGCGCGGCCAGATGGCCGCGGCGCCGGCCATCACGGCCTCGTCGTGTCCCTGCGTATCGATCTTGAGATAGATGCGCTGCGGTCGGGGTCCCGGGAGCTCGTCCAGGACGGTGTCCAACCGGCGCATCGGCACGTTTTCATGGCCGACGACGTCGAATTTCTCCCGGAACCCCGGCTCCTCCGTGATCTGGGATTCGAGGCGCGGTTCGTGGAGCGATGTGACCGTCGACGAGGCGCGGAGGGTGAGCCGCGCCGTGCCCTCCCGGTCGCTCAACGCCACGCCGAGGATCGACCACGCGGGGTCATGCGCGGAGCGTCGCGCAAGGACCCTGCGGCACGTTGACTGCGGCTCGAAGGAGATGATCGGTCCGGTCCAGCCGGCGCGTCGGATCATCTCCGCGAAACTGCCCTGGTGGGCGCCGACGTCGAGCACGCAATCGACCTTGAGCTGCACCAGCAGCGATCCGACATGGCGCTCTGCGAGGGCGGGCCAATCCAGCGATTGCGGAGCGCGACCGTTCTGCGCCGCTGCGTGCGGCGTCGCCGCCGTCTGCGAGCGGAGTCGGTGGAGCAATCTCCGGGCACGCACGACGAGCGGCGGGGTCATGCTGGTCGCCGCGCGGGGCCGTCGGCGTCGCTCGCAGCCTGGGCGGCCGCCGTGAACTGGATCATTGCCATGTGCACCAACCATATTCCGTGTGCCGAGGTGGGGCCAGGCCGCGCGCGCCATTGCGGCCGCGGAGACTCGGTAGTGGTCGTCGCGGGTGGCGTGGGGCCAGTCGGGCCTCGGGGGAGTCGCACATGCCCGATAATGTCGTAGACCTTTTCATCCCCATTGTCGCGATCGTGTTCGGCGTGGGTGGCCCGGTTCTGCTCACGTCGCTCCTGTTCCCGTCGATCCGGCAAGCCGTGGCGCGCCGCATCGAGGGACGCTCCGCGCAGGACGAGGCCGCGCTCATCGCCCTCCAGCTGCAGGTCGAGGCCCTCCAGACGGAGATCAATCGTCTCACGCGGGCACTCCCGCCGCGCGCGGGCGGCGCATCTCCACCGTCCGATTCGCCCGGTCAGGCCCGCACGTTCTGACATGGCGGGATCCGCGCCAGAGATGGCTGCCCGGACGCCTCGGGGCAGCTAGTCGGCTCCGCTTCGGCGTGTCAGATTCCCGTTATGGCGATCGATCCTGCGGCCGAGACGACGGCGGATAACACGCTCGGGGGGGGGGCCGATGCTCCTCCGCCCGCCACGCCGGCCGACCTGCTGCTCGCGCTCCTGGAGTCGGTCGTGCGTGAGCGCCATCCGGAGGCCGCGGCGGCGCTGCGCGGAGAGCTGATCGGCGGCCCCGGCGCGGCGCGCACGGTGGCGCGCGCGCTGCAAGCTCAGGGACTCTGGTTCCAGATGCTCGGCCTCGGGGAGCAGTACATGGCCTTCCGCGCGCGACGTCAGGCCGAGACCGAGCTCGGACACGACCAGATGGGTGGGACCTTCGCGCGGGTCCTGCGGGAGGCCCGCGAGCGGGGCGTCACGACCGAGACGATCGAGGCGATGATCGCCGCGCTCCACATCACGCCGGTGGTGACGGCGCATCCCACGGAAGCGAAGCGCGTCACGGTGCTCGAGAAGCACCGCACCATTTACGCTCGGCTCGACCAGCTCGAGAGTCAGCACTGGACGCCCCTCGAGCGCGGGGCGCTCGAAACCGAGCTCCGCAACGAGCTCGACCTCCTGTGGCTCACGGGAGAGCTGCGGCTCCAGAAGCCGACGGTGGAGCAGGAGGTCGCGTGGGGACTGTATTTTTTCGCGGAGAACCTGTTCGATACGGTCCCGATCCTGCAGGACCGCCTCGTGCGTGCGGTGCACGACTACTACCCCGAGGCGAGCGCCGACGTACGCACCTTCCTCGAGTTCGGCACCTGGATCGGCGGCGACCGCGACGGGAATCCGTCGGTCACGACGGACGTCACCCGGCGGGCCACGCGCTCGTACCGCCTCGCCAGCCTCCGCCGGTACGGGCGCCGCCTCTCGCAGCTGCTGCGCGCGCTCAGCATCTCGCAGGACGCGGTCGCGGTGCCCCTCTGGTTCCAGCGCGCCCTCGTCAAGGCCCTCGCCCAGAGCGGCGACGCCGCCCTGATCGCGCGGCGGAATCCCAACGAACTCTTTCGGCAATACCTGACGTTCGTCCAGCGGCGCGTGACCGCGACGATCGACCACGCCGAGCGCGGGTGGAGCGAGACCATCGCGCCCCGCTACGCCGACGCGGACGATCTCGTGGCCGATCTCGCCCTGCTCGAGCGCGCGCTTCGGGAATCCCGCTGCGAGCGCATCGCGCGCGCCTTCGTCGCACCGCTCCGCCGCGAGGCCGAGGTCTTTCGCTTCTCGACCGCGCGGCTGGATCTCCGCGAGCACGCATCGATCTTCCGCGCGGCCGCCGCATCGCTCGCGGCGGCGGATGGCGTCGATCTCTCGACGCCCGAGGCCATGCGCGCCTGGCTCGTCACAGAGCTGGGCTCTCCCCGGACGCCGGAGCGCGAGGCGCGGGCCGTGCCCGCCAGCGCGGCCGAGTCGCTCGCGATGCTGCGCATGGTGGGCGAGGTCCGGACGGAGGTCGACCGCAGGGCCTTCGGCTCGCTCATCATCAGCAACACGGCCGGAGTCGATGACGTCCTGATCGCGTACCTGCTCGCCAAGGAGGCGGGACTGTTCTTCGACGCCGCGGGCGTCGAGCGCTGCACGCTGCCCGTCGTCCCGCTCTTCGAGACCATCGCCGATCTCCGGGCCGCGCCCGCGATCATGCGCTCTCTCCTGGAGGTCCCGGTCGTGCGCCGGAGCGTGCGCGCGTCGGGCGGGATCCAGGAGGTCATGATCGGGTACTCCGATTCGAACAAGGACGGCGGCTTCCTGACGGCGAACTGGGAGCTGAGCAAGGCCCAGACCAAGCTCACTCGCGTCGGCGCCGAAGCCGGTGTCGCGATCTCCTTCTTCCATGGCCGCGGCGGCTCGGTCGGGCGCGGCGGCACACCCACCGGACGCGCGATCGCGGCGCAGCCGGCGGGCTCGATCACCGGTCGCATGCGCCTGACGGAGCAGGGCGAGGTGGTGTCGTACAAGTTCGCCACGCGCGATGCGGCGCTCTATCAGCTGGAGCTGCTCGCGGCCAGCGTCCTGCAGCATGCGCTCGAGGGACACCCCGAAGAGCCACGGCCGGATTTCGCGGAGGCAATGGAAGCGCTGTCGGGGGCCGCGTTTGCGGCCTACCGCGGACTCGTCGAGCACCCGGCCTTCTTCGCGTACTACAGTGCCGCGTCTCCCCTCGAGGAGCTGGCGCTGCTCAACCTGGGCTCGCGCCCTGCTCGGCGCGCGAGCGCCCGCGCGCTGGCGGATCTCCGCGCGATCCCCTGGGTCTTCGCGTGGACGCAGAATCGGCACGTCGTCCCGGGCTGGTATGGGATCGGCAGCGCGATCGGCGCCTTCCTGTCGATCCGCGGAGACCGCGGGGCCGCGCTCCTGCGCGAGATGTTCGAGGCCTTCCCGCTATTCCGGCTCATTCTCGACGAAGCGGAGAAGACCCTGTTGCAGGTCGATATCGCCCTCTGCCGAGCCTACGCGGAGCTCGTCCCGGACCTCGCCAACCGCCACGCGATCCTCGGTCTGGTCGAGGCGGAGCACGCCCGGACCGTCGAGGGACTCCTGCGCATCTCCGGCGGCAGCATCATCGCGCAGCGCTTTGCCCTGCTGCGCGGCCGGATCGATCGACGCCTGCCGATGCTCGAGCGCGTCCATCTCCAGCAGATCGAGCTGCTCCGGCGCTTCCGCACCGCCGCGAGCGGTCCGGAGGAGCGCGCCGGCTATCTGTCCGCTCTGCTCCTCTCCATCAACGCCATCGCCGCCGGCTTCGGAACGACGGGCTGAGAGAGTAGATTCGCGCTCATGCCTCTCGCCCTGACGGTCCGTCGCGTCGATCTCGCCGGTCTCGATACTCCGCTCCTCGTCCTCGCTCTACCGCCGGCCGCCGCGGTCACCGTCGCCCTCGCGCCCGTGAACGACGCGCTCGGTGGCGCGCTGGAGCGCACCCTCGAGCGCAGGGATTTCCGCGGGGCCAAGGCCGAGGCGCTCCATCTCGCCGGCGGTCCGGGCGGGCCCCGCCGGGTCCTCCTCGTCGGGCTTGGTCCCACCCCGACCGCCGCGGATCGAGCGGCCGCGCTCCAGCGGGCCGCCGCTCTCGCGGCGCGACGGGCGCGGGATTCTGGGTGCGCCCGCGCTCACGTGGTATTCCGGGCCCACGACCGCGACCGAGATCGAGCGCGTCGTGGTCGGTCTCACCCTCGGCGCCTGGGAGTACACCGAGCTCAAGGCTCCCCCGCCCGAGGATGAGCAGAAGCCGGCCCTGACGGCGGCCGCCGTGCACGTCGACGACCTCACGGGCGCGCAGGCGGCGCTCGCCGCGGGGGAGGCGATCGGCGCGGGCTACGATCTCGCCCGGCGCCTCGCGCTCATGCCGGGCAATCTCTGTACGCCCGATCACCTGGCGGCCACCGCGCGGGACATCGGACGCCGCCACGGAATCGAGGTCGCCATCCTCGGGCGGGCCGAGCTCGAAGCCCTGCAGATGGGTGCGTTCCTCGCCGTGGCGCAGGGCACCCCGCAGGATCCCAAGCTCATCGTGCTGGAGTATCGGGGCGCGCTGCCGACCGTGCGGCCGATCGCGTTCGTGGGGAAGGGGCTCTGCTTCGATTCCGGGGGGATCTCCATCAAGCCGGCGCAAGGGATGGAGTTCATGAAATACGACATGTGCGGCGCGGCCGGCGTGCTGGGCGCGATCGAGACGATCGCACGTCTCAAGCTCCCCCTGAACGCCATCGGCATCATCGGCGCGACCACCAACATGCCCTCCGGCACCGCGATGAATCCGGGCGACGTCGTGCGCGCCTCCTCGGGCACGTCGATCGAGATCGTCAACACGGATGCGGAAGGGAGGCTCGTCCTCGCGGATCTGCTCACCTACGTCAAGAAGTTCGACCCATCGGCCGTCATCGATGCGGCGACGCTGACGGGAGCGTGCGTCGTCGCGCTGGGGCACGCGGCGGCCGGGGTGTTCGGCACCGACGCCGCGCTCGTGAGCGAGATCATCGCGGCCGGCGAGCGCGCCCTCGAGCGGGCGTGGCAGCTCCCGCTCTGGGACGACTATCGCGAGGCGATCAAGTCGGATGTCGCCGACCTCAAGAACACCGGCGGCCGGCCGGCCGGGGCCGCCACGGCGGCGAAGTTCCTCGAGGCATTCGCGACCGGGTATCCCTGGGCGCACCTGGACATCGCGGGGACGGCGTATTCCGAGACCGACCTCGGTGCGATCCCTCGCGGTCCCACCGGGGTACCAGTCGGCATGTTCGTCGAATTTGCCCGGGGGCGCGCGCGCTGAATCGGACGCGCCTCGCGCGGCTCGGGGCCTCCGGACGCCATGGCGCCATCTGCGCCCTCCTGGGCGTGGCCCTGGCGGCAGCAGGGGGGGGGGCGCGGCTGGACGCGCAGGGAGGAAACCCCGCCGATACGACGCGGGGCGGACCCGACACGACGCGGGCCGGACCCGACACGACACGCGGACGATCGGACACCGCGGGCGTCGCCCATCCTGCTCCGCGCGACACCACCCCCCCGGATTCGACGGCCGATACGACACGCCACCGCCTGTCCAAGGCAGACAGCGCGCTCGCGTCCTACCACCCGGACACGGTCGCCGTCCGCTCGCCGGTCGCGCGGGCCGAGAATCCGCCCACGGTCGGCGTGGGGCGGCGCTACGTGTGGGACCGGCAGGCCATCTTCAGCTCGGGCGCCGTGACGCTGGCCGATCTCCTGGCCACCGTCCCCGGCTTTACGGGCTTCAGCGCGGGGTGGATCTCCACCCCCATGGTCGGCTCGTATCTCGGGGACCCGGCGCGGGTGCGCGTTTTCTACGATGGTGTCGAGCTCGATGCGCTCGACCCGCGCCTGCGCAATACGATCGACCTCGCCACGATCCAGCTCTGGACGCTCGAGGAGGTGGTGGTCGAGCGGGGCGCCTCCGAGCTGCGCGTGTATCTGCGGAGCTGGCGCGCGGACCATACGACGCCCGAAACGCGCGCCGACCTCACGACGGGCAACGACCAAACGAACGTCTTCCGGGGCTTCTACGGGCAGCGCTTCGCGGGCGGCGAGGTGCTCCAGGTCGCCGCCCAGACCTACACCAATCTCGGGCCCTACGGGGGCGGCGGGTCCGAGACCACGGTGATGACCCGGCTGGGGTGGGCGCACGGGCCGTGGTCGTTCGACGCCTTCGGCTCGCGGTATCAGCGCGGGCGTGACATGGAAAGCCGCGTGGACCTGTCGACCCAGGACACGGTGGGAGCCGGCCTGCCGTTGCCGAACCTGCAATCGACGCGCACCGACGCGTACATCCGCGCCGCCTATGGCGATCCGGATGCGGGGAGGCTGTGGGTGCAGCTCATCGCCTCCTCCCTGGTGTTCGAGAACCACAGCGTGGTCGTGGATACGGCGACCGCGCTCGCCGAGGGGTTGCCGGTGGACCTCGTCGATACCAACGTCGCGGAATCCCAGTACATCGCGGCGGCCGGCGTCACCCTCCTCGGCATCCATCTGAGTGCCACCGAGAGGCTCCGGATACTCGACAATGTCGCGACCAGCTCGCCGTCGGCGCGCGCCAGCATCGAGACCGGACCGCTCGCCATCTCGGCGTTCGCCGAAGCCAATGCGCCGAGCGCGTGGCCGACCGCGGCGTCGCCGGAGCGCATCGCTACCGTCCCAGTCTCGACGGTCGAGGGAGCTATCCGTCTCACGCCGCTCCCATTCATCAGCCTGTCCGCCGCCGCCGGACGACAATTCTCCAGCTCCGCGACCAATGCGCCCCCTACGTCGACGACGCTCCGGGGCGAAGCCGCCATCCGCGTCGGCGGGCTCTGGGTTGGCGGCGGCGTGATGACGCGGGATACGGCGATCGTCCAGGGGCTCAGCGTCTATGACACGACGTTCGTGCCCGCCGCGGAAGGGCGCGTCACCGGACGCTACGCCACGGTGCACGGCCCGATCTGGAAGATCTTCAGCGCCGACATGACGGCGATAAACTGGGGATCCGCGGGCCCGTACCGCCCCCAGTATCAGTTTCACGGCGAGCTCGCGCTCGCTACCGAATGGCTCAAGCGCTTCCCGCGCCACACGTTCGCGGTCCGGGCGTGGGGCGGATTCGACTATCGGAGCGAGACACCGTTCCCCACGACGGTGGGGACGATCGATACGCAGGTCGAGGAGGCCTTCTCCGCAGGTCTCGAGATCCGCATCCTCCAGGCGACCGTCTTCTGGGAGGACGAGAACCTCAACGGGTACCCGTACGACGTCGTTCCGAACTTTCTCATGCCCCGGCAGCTCAATATTTACGGTGTCCGCTGGTCATTTTGGAATTGACAATCTCGTTGTCATTTAATAACTTACGTTATTGTCCACGGTTCGCAGCATGACGGGATTCGGCGCCGCCAGCGGCGCCGTGGGGCGCGCCCGGGTCGGTGTCGAGGTCCGGACGGTCAACCACCGGTTTTTCAATCCCAGCGTGAAGCTTCCCGCGGCGTACGGTCAATGGGAGGGTGAGGTCCGCGAGACCCTCCGGCAGCACATTACGCGGGGCCATGTCACAGCCGTCGTCAGGATCGATCGGACCGGAGACGACGGCGGCGGCGACATCGACGAGCAGAAATTCGCCGCGTACGTGCAGCACCTCTCCGCGCTGAAGGCGCGCTACGCCATCGGCGGCGAGATCGACCTCGCTACGGTCCTCCGCATGCCGAACGTGGTGCTCGCGGCCCCCGCGGACGGCGACGCCGCCAGCGGGGGGCGCGACACGTACGGCGGCAGCGTGTCCGAGCTCGTCGCCCTCGTCGACGCGGCCGTGCGCGCGCTCACCGAGATGCGCGAGCGCGAGGGGGCTCGGCTGGCCCAATACGTGACGGAGCGCCTGGATCTGGTCGAGAGTGCCGCGGCGCGGATCGCCGCCCGCGCGCCGGCCCGCGTCATTCGGCAGCGCGACAGGCTGCGCGAGGCGGTGCGGCAGCTGACGGGCGGCGCCGCGGTGGACGAGCAGCGAGTGGCCCAGGAGATCGCGCTCCTCGCCGACCGCCTCGACGTGAGCGAGGAGCTCGATCGGCTGCGGTCGCACGTGGCCGCCGTTCGCGAGGCCCTCACGGGGCGCGGCACGCCGCCCGAGCCGGTCGGCAAGCGCCTCGGCTTTCTCGTCCAGGAGATGCTGCGCGAGGCCAATACCACGGGATCCAAGGCGGCCGATGCGGAAATCCTCCACGACGTGGTATCGATCAAGGAGGAGCTCGAGCGGATCCGCGAACAGGTCGATAACCTCGAATGACAGCCCGAGCGGCCGCCGCCGCCGATCGTGCGAGCCGCCCCTTTCCGGTGATCCTCTCGTCGCCGTCCGGCGGCGGGAAGACGACGATCCGTCAGGAGCTGCAGGCACTGCGGCAGGACGTGGGGTATTCGGTCTCGGCCACGACGCGGCGTCCGCGGGCGGCAGAGGTCGATGGAAGGGATTATTATTTTCTCTCACACGGCGAGTTCGAATCGCGGAAGGAGCGCGGCGAGTTCGCCGAGTGGGCCGAGGTGCACGGCAATCTGTACGGCACCCTCCGACGCGAAGTCGACACGGTGCTGGACGGCGGCAAGCACGTGATGATGGACATCGATGTCCAGGGCGCCCGGCAGTTCGCGCAGGCCTTTCCGGACGCGGTGCTCATCTTCCTGCTCCCGCCGTCCGCGGACGTGCTGTTGACTCGGCTCAAGGAGCGAAAGACCGAATACCCTGCCGATCTGATCCTGCGCCTCGAGGCAGCGCGGCAGGAAGTGATGGCGCTCGATCTCTATCACTACGTCGTGATCAACCAGGATCTGCACCGGGCGGTCCACCTCGTCTCGTCGATCATCGACGCGGAGACGGCCCGACGGATGCAGTCCCCGTCGCTCGCCGCCGATGTGGCGGCGATCGTCGCGGGGCTGGACCGGGAGATCGCGGCGCTCCGTCCCGGGATTCGATCCGGCTCCGAAATCGGGAGCCGGTGAGCCGTTTACTCTTGCTGCAGGAGTCGGTGTCATGCGCGTGTTCACGCCAGACGAAGTCGCGGTCCGCGCCCGGACCAACAAGTATCTGGGCGTCCTGGTCGCCGCCAAGTATGCGCGCGGTCTGAACGATTATCCGCGCGATCGCGCGTCGTCCAAGGAGAAGAAGCTGACGACGCGTGCCCTCGAAGAGCTCACCAACGGCGCGCTCGAGTTCCGCGTGGTTCCGCGCCGCCGCGTGGATTGACGCTGCGGCCCTTCACGCAGCGCCGGATCCTGCTCGGCGTCACGGGCGGGATCGCGAGCTACAAGGCGGCGTGGCTCGCGCGCCAGTTGACGCAGGCCGGGGCCGAGGTCGACGTCGTCATGACCTCGGCGGCGCGTGCGTTCGTCGGGGATGTGACGTTCGAGGCGTTGACCGGCCGCCCGGTGCACGCGGCCCTCATCGCGCCCGGGCACGCACTGGACCACATCGCGCTCGCCCGGGCCGCGCACGCCATCGTCGTCGCACCGGCGACCGCCGATTTTCTCGCGCGCGCCGCCCAGGGACGCGCCAATGATCTCCTGACCGCGTGTCTGCTCGCCGCGGACGCCCCCGTCCTGTTGGCGCCGGCCATGAACGACCGGATGTGGGCCCATCGCCAGACGGCGCTCAACGTCGCCCATCTGCGCGAGCTCGGCTACGTCGTCCTGGATCCCGAGGAGGGCCCGCTCGCAGCGGGGGAGGGGAGCGGGCCGGGCCGCCTGCCGGAGCCGGAGACGATCCTCGCCCACGTCGGACGCCTGCTGGACGGAGACGGCTTGCTGCGCGGCCGGCGCATCGTGGTGACCGCCGGCGCGACGCGGGAGCCGCTCGACCCGGTTCGCTTCCTGTCGAATCGCAGCAGCGGCAAGATGGGGGTCGCCGTCGCCGCGGCCGCGTGGCGGCGCGGAGCCGATGTTACGCTGATCGCCGGTGTCATGACCGTGCCGCCCCCGGTCGGCGTGCGGACGGTCCTGGTGGAGACGACCGCCGAGATGCGCGATGCGGTCGCGCAAGCGGCCCCCGCGGCGGATGTCCTGGTGATGGCCGCGGCGCCGGCCGACTTCCGCCCGGCGGACATCGCGCCGCACAAGATCAAGAAGGCCCACGCCCCCGCGAGCATCCCCGTCGTGCCGACCGACGACATCCTGCTGTCGACGCGCGAGACCCGCGCGCCGCACGCGATCGTCGTCGGGTTCGCCCTCGAGACGCAGGCCGCGTTGGTCGGCGCGCGCGAGAAGCGCGCGCGCAAGGGCCTCGACCTCGTCGTCGTAAATGACGCGCTCGAGCCGGGCGCGGGATTCGGCGGCGACACCAATCGCGTGACGCTCCTCGCGGCCGGGCGAGAGGATCCCGAAGCGCTGCCGCTCCTCTCGAAGGCCGAGGTCGCCGACGCGATCCTCGACCGCGTCGAGGGGTTGCTGCGTGGACAGTAGGAGCGCACTCCGGACGTACCTCGAGCACCAGCGCGAGCTTGGCGAGCGCGAGCTGGTGCTCGATCACCTCACGGCAGCCGAGGCGCTGCTCCTCGTCCGCGCTCGGCCCGCGCCGCAGCCGTCCGCCCGCGTCGCGACTCCGATCGCGGCGCGAGCCATGCCCGTCGCGGCCCCCCGGCCCGCTCGCGGTCCTGACGCGAGCGACGGACCAGCCGCGCCGGCGGCACCGGCCGTCTGGCCCGCGGGCCTGTCGATCGGCCGGATCGAATCCGAGCTCTTCGACGGGCCCCACGCGCAATTGCGGACGCTGGCCAATGTCGCGCGCGTGACCGAGGCGTGTACGCAGTGCACCCTGTCGGCGACCGCGACGCGCAACGTGCCCGGAGAGGGCCCGGCGACCGCGCAGTTCGTCTGCGTCGGCGAGGCGCCGGGAGCCAACGAGGACGCCACCGGCCGGCCCTTCGTCGGGCGGGCCGGCCAGCTGCTCGACAAGATCCTCGCCGCGATCGGCCTCACGCGCGAGGAGGTCTTCATCTGCAACGTCCTGAAGCATCGCCCGCCCGGGAATCGGAACCCGCACCCCGACGAGGTGGCGGCATGCAAGCCGTACCTCGTCCGCCAGATCGAGATCCTCCGGCCGAAGGTCATCGTCGCCTTCGGGACCTTCGCGGCGCAAACGTTGCTCGAGACGCCGCTCTCGATCGCCAAGTTGCGCGGACAGGTGCACCGGTATTACGGTGTGCCGTTGGTCGTGACCTACCATCCAGCCGCGCTCCTCCGGAATCCCGCCTGGAAGCGCCCCACGTGGGACGATGTCCGATACGCCCGCCGCATCCTCGATGGCACCCGTGCCTGAGTCCGACGGCGGCCCGGCATCCGCGCCGGGCCCGAGCGGAAACGGCGCGGGCACCGCGGTCGCCCCGCGCGACGCGTGGGCGCCCTACGGCGACCGCCGGCCGCCGTATTCGGAGGACGCCGAGCAGGCGGTGATCGCCGCGATGATGATGGACACCGACGCCATCATGCGGGCGGCGGAATTCGTCGACGACACGATGTTCTACCGCGAGGCGCACCGGCGGATCTTCCGCGCGATGATCGCGATCACCGAGCGCGGCGGCGTCGTCGACCCGCTCACGCTCTCCGACGAGCTCGCGCGGCGGGGGGAGCTCGAGGCGAGCGGCGGACGTGACTACATCACCTTCCTGATCGATGCCGTTCCGACGTCGGCCAACGTCGAGTACCACGCGGCGATCGTGCGCGAGAAGGCGCAGCTGCGCCGCGTCATCGAGGTGTCCACCGGCCTGGTCAGCGCCGCCTTCGACGCCCGCACGAACGCGGCGGAGCTCCTCGACCAGGCCGAGCACCGGATCCTCCAGCTCAGCCAGGCCGGCGCCGGACGGGAATTCACGCGGATCAAGGAGCTGCTCTGGCCGACGATGGAGCGCATCGAGGCGCTCCAGCGCGGCGGCAAGACGATCACGGGCGTCGCAAGCGGATTTCCCGACCTCGATGAGATCACGACCGGGTTCCAGTCATCCGAGCTGATCATCATCGCGGCGCGACCCAGCATGGGGAAGACGGCCCTCGTCCTCAACATTGCGCAGCACGCGGCGATCGAGCACAACGTTCCGATCGCCTTCTTCTCGCTCGAGATGAGCAAGGAGTCGCTCGTGCAGCGCCTCCTGACCAGCGAGGCGCGGCTCGATTCCCAGCGTCTGCGCAAGGGGATGCTGCGGGATGAGGACTTTCCCCGCCTCGCCCGGGCCGCCGGGATCCTCAGCTCGGCGCCGATCTACATCGACGACAGCGCCAACCTGACGCTCCTCGAGATGCGCTCGCGCGCGCGCCGACTCAAGGTCGACTCGGGGATCGGCCTGGTCGTCCTCGACTACCTGCAGCTGATCCAGGGGCCCTCGAGCGCGGAGAATCGGCAGCAGGAAATCAGTACGATCTCGCGGTCCCTCAAGGCGCTCGCGAAGGAGCTCGCCGTCCCGGTGATCGCGCTCTCACAGCTCTCCCGCGCCCCCGAGCAGCGGACGGCCGAGCACAAGCGTCCCCAGCTCTCCGATCTCCGCGAATCCGGCGCCATCGAGCAGGACGCCGACCTCGTGATGTTCATCTACCGCCCCGAGGTATACGAGGGACTGACGGACAAGGATGGGAATTCCCTCGAGGGGCGCGCCGAGATCATCATCGGCAAGCAGCGGAACGGGCCGACCGGGACGGTCAACCTGTACTTCCACAAGACCTACACCCGCTTCGAGAGCTATTCGTCGCGGCCCCAGGGATCGTAGCGCGGCAAGGGGGGGCGCCACGACGGGCACCGTGCTGACGACGGGCGGCGTGAATGCCGCCCCTACGGCGGCGTAGCGACGATCTGCGCCCAGGTGGCGGGGTCGAGACTGGCGCCGCCGACGAGCACGCCGTCAATGCCGGGCGCCGCGAGGAGCGCCCCGACGTTTTGTGCGTTCACGCTCCCGCCATACAGGATCGGGAGCCGGTGACCCGTTCCCCCAGCGAGCTCGCCGAGCGCCGTTCGTAAGGTCGCGTGCACGGCCCTGGCGTCGGCCGGCGTCGCGGTCCGCCCCGTGCCGATGGCCCACACCGGCTCGTAGGCCACGAGAGCGCGTGCGATGTCCGGCGGTGCGAGGTGTGCGAATCCCGCACGGAGCTGGCGCAGGACGACGGACTCGGTCTGGCGTGCGTCCCGTTCGCCCAGCGTCTCGCCGACGCAGAGCATCGGCGTGAGGCCCGCGCGGACGGCCGCGGCGCATTTCCTCCCGGTCTCGGCGTCCGTCTCGTGAAACACGTGCCGCCGCTCCGAGTGCCCGACGAGCGCGTACGTCGCGCCGGCCTCGCGCGCCATCGGGCCGGAGATCTCTCCCGTGAACGCCCCCGTGTCCTCCCAGTAGATGTTCTGGATCCCCGCCGCCGCATCGGGTCGCTCGGCGAGACGCTCGCGGACCGCCGGCAGCGACACCGCGGGAGGAAAGAACAGGAGGCGGCGGTCGGCGCGGGCGGCGCAGGCCGGCAGAAACGCCTCCAGAAACGTTCGCGCCTCGCCGGGCCCGAGGTGCATCTTCCAGTTCGCGGCGAAATAACGCACGGCGCTCGCGCTACCCGGTGGCGGCCGGAGCGTCGTCCAGCACCTCGACTCCGGGCAGCGGCTTCCCCTCCAGGAACTCGAGCGACGCGCCGCCCCCCGTCGAGACGTGACTCATGCGCGACGCGAGTCCGGCCTGCTCGACCGCGGCGGCCGAGTCCCCGCCGCCGACGATCGTTGTCGCGCCCCGGCCGGTGGCCTCGGCCATCGCCCGGGCGACTGCCCGCGTGCCCGCATCGAAGGGAGGCGTCTCGAAGACGCCCATTGGGCCGTTCCAGAGGATCGTCTTCGCAATGCCGATCGCGCGCGCGTACGACTCGCTCGTGCGCGGGCCGATGTCGTACATCGCCTCGTCCGCCGGGATCTTGTCGCGCGGCACCGGGTGCGCGCGTGCTGCCGCAGCGAGCGAGGGCGCAACGACCGCGTCGTGCGGGAGCGTAAGCCGCGCCCCGGCCTCCCCGATGAGCTTCCGCGCCAGGGCGACCCGGTCGCGCTCGACCAGGGACGTGCCGACGCCGAGTCCCATCGCCTCGTAGAACGTGCACGCCATCGCGCCGCCGATCAGCATGCCATCCACCTGCGGCAGCAGCTGGCGGATCACGTCGATCTTGCCGGAGATCTTCGCCCCCCCCAGGATCGCGACGAACGGCCGCGTCGGGTTCCGGAGCGCGCCCCCGAGATACGCGAGCTCCCTCTCCATGAGCAGGCCCGCCACAGCGGGCCGCAGCACGCGCGCGACCCCCTCCGTGGACGCGTGGGCCCGATGCGCCGAGCCAAACGCGTCGTTGACGAACACGTCGCCGAGCGCCGCGAGTCTCCGCGCGAGCTCGTCGTTATTGGTCTCCTCACCCCCGAGGAAGCGCGTGTTCTCCAGGAGCAGCACCTCGCCGGGGCCCAGATTGCGCGACGCCGCGACGGCCTCGGGCGTATCGGTCGAGCGAAGGAAGACGACCGTGTGCGGGATGAGCTCTCCCAGGCGCGTGGCCACCGGCTGGAGGGAGAACGCCGGGTCGGGCTTCCCCTTCGGGCGGCCCAGGTGGGAGAGCAGGATGACCCGCGCGCCGCGCGAGAGGAGGAGCTCGATCGTCGGGATGGACGCGCGGATCCGCGTGTCGTCCGTCACGCGGAGCTCGGCATCGAGCGGGACGTTGAAGTCGACGCGTACGAGCGCGCGCCGCCCGCGCAGCTCCGCGTCCGTGAGATCGCGGATCCCCGCCTTCCGCGGCTCCGCGGGGTTCACAGACGCGCCGCGATGTACCGGAGAAGATCGACGCAGCGCGAGGCGTATCCCCACTCGTTGTCGTACCAGCCGGAGATCTTGACGAGCGTTCCATCGATCACGGCCGTGTTCTTGGCATCGAGGATGCACGACGCCGGATTGCCGATGTAGTCGCTGGAGACCAGCTCCTCTTCGGTATAGACCAGATAACCGACGAGCGGTCCCCCGCCCGGCGCGGCCGCGGCCTTGAACGCCGCATTGACGGCGTCGACCGTCGTCGGGCGCTCGACCTCGGCGGTCAGCTCGACCGTTGAGACGTTGGGCGTCGGCACCCGGATCGCGGCGCCGTCGATCTTCCCCTTGAGCTCCGGGATGACGAGCGCCGTCGCCTTCGCCGCGCCCGTCGTCGTGGGGATCATCGAGATCGCCGCGGCGCGCGCGCGCCGCAGGTCCTTGTGCGGCAGGTCGAGGACGTTCTGATCGTTCGTGTAGCTGTGCACGGTGACCATCGAGCCGTGACGAAAGCCGAACGCGTCGCGCACCACCTTCACCATGGGCACGAGGCAATTCGTCGTACACGACGCGTTGGAGATGATCGCATGCTTCGCCGGATCATAGCGATCGTGATTGACGCCCATGACGATCGTGATGTCTTCCCCCTTGGCCGGGGCCGAGATCACGACCTTGCGGGCGCCGGCGTCGATATGCTTGCGGGCGGCCGCCGCGTCCGTGAAGCGCCCCGTCGATTCGAGGACGACCTGGACACCGAGCGCCGACCAGGGCAGCTTCGCGGGGTCTTTCTCCGTCAGGACGCGCAGCGGATGGCCGTCGATCTCGATCCCGTCCGACGCGGCCGTGACGCGCCCGCCGAACGTGCGATGGACCGAGTCGTATTTGAAGAGGTGGGCCAGCGTGCGGGTATCCGTCAGATCGTTGACCGCAACGAACGTGACATCCGTGACGCCTTGCTCGAGCGCGGCCCGCACCACCTGGCGGCCGATCCGGCCGAACCCGTTGATCCCGACGCGTGTTGGCATGGGCCGAAGTCTCTGCGTGGCCTTCTCGGGTGTCAATGCGCGGGTCGCGAGCCCGCGAGCGGCCGCACCGCGTCCCACATCACGCGGCGATCCGGCGCGATGCCGAGCCACCGCTCGAACGCGAGCGCGCCCTGCGCGATGAGCATGCCGAGGCCGTCGGTGGCCGCGTGGCCGCGTGCGCGCGCCGCGCGCACCCACGCGGTCTCGCCCGGCCGGTACACGAGATCGAGCACCGCCGCGCCGCGCGCGAGTGCCCCCGCGTCGACCGGCACGTCGTCCGCCGCGCCGGCGAGCCCGATCGGCGTCGCGTTGACGACGAGCGTCGCATCGCGTACGGCCTCGCCCGCTGTCGCGGCCAGCGTCGCGATCGTCGGCACGCGCGCGCAGAGCGCCGCCGCACGCTCCGGGGATCGGCTCCACACCTGCACGTGCACGCCGGGCCACCGCTCGACGGCGATCACGACGGCGGCCGCGGCCCCTCCCGCCCCGAGGACGGCGACGCGCGCGCCCTCGGGTACCCCCCCCCCGCCTACGAGCGCCGTCGCGACCTCGTGGAATGCGGCGACGTTGGTATTGTCGCCCACCAGCCCCTCGTCCGCGACCCAGAAGGTATTGACCGCGCCCGCGCGCCGCGCGACCGGTGTGAGCCTCGCGCACGCGGCCGCCACGCGCTCCTTGTGCGGGATCGTGACGTTGCCCGCGCCGCGCTGCGCGATCAGGGCCGCGAGCGTGGCCGGCAGCTCCGTGGGGCCGACATCGAGCGCCGTGTACCGCAACGGGATCCCGGCGGACGCCAGCGCCGCATTCTGGAAGGCGGGAGAGAGAGAGTGGGCCACGGGGTGACCCAGCAACACGAGCCGCCCGGGTCGCGGCGGGACGCGGGCCGACCCGATCACGACGCTCCGCGCGTCCGCTCGACGACCACCCTGCCGATGACGCGGCGGATCTCCGCTTCCAGCTCATCCACGGTCGTGCGATAGACGTTGAGCTCCCCGCCGAACGGGTCGCTCACCGCGCGCTGCGACGCGCCGTGCGTCGCGTAGTCGATGAGCAGGTGCGCCTTCCCCGTGCCACCCAGCGCCTCGACGCGATCGAGATGATGCGGCCCCATGACGAGGATCAGGTCCGACTCCTCGACGAGCTCGCGCGTGAGCTGTCGCGCCCGATGGTCCGCGATGTCGAGGTGCCGCTCGATCCCGACCAGGAGGGCGCCGTCGGACGCCGGCTGCCCCTCCGCCGCGCTCGTGCCGGCGCTCACCGCGGCGAGGTCGGTCAGCCCGCGCTCATCCGCGGCGCGGCGGGCGATCGCCGCCGCGAGCGGACTTCGGCAGGTATTGCCGGTACACACGAACAGGATCTGCATGCGTTACTCCGCCCCGATCAGCTCCGGCACGATCGATTGCAGTGCGGCCGCGGCTATCGCACCCGGGCGAAGAATCCGCGGCCGCCTCCCCGTGCAATCCACGACCGTTGACGCCGGCGAAGCGGGAAGGGCGCCAGCGTCCAGGACGCACAGCGCACCCCGCGCAATGGCGTCGTGCCAGGTCTCCGCAATCTCTTCCACAGCGAGCGCGGGCGGTACCCCCGGGGGATTCGCGCTGGTCGACGTGAGCGGCGCGCCGTAGGTCAGGAGGAGCCGCTGGAGAGCGGGATGCGACGTCCAGCGGACGGCCACGCCGCCGCCGCTCCCGTCGGGCCCGGGCGGACCGCGCAGCCGATCGGGCAGGGAGCCGGCTCTTGCCGGAAGGACCAGCGTGAGCGGTCCCGGCCAATATCGGCCCGCGAGCGTCGCGGCCGCTCCCGACAGGCGCACCCCGCCCACCTGCGGCAGCATGGCGAGACCGGCGATGAGGACGACGAAGGGCTTGTCCGCCTCGCGCGGCTTCATCCGCGCGAGGGCGTCCGCACCCGCCGGATCGATGCCGCCGCCCAATCCGTACACAGTCTCCGTCGGATGGGCCACGATGCCGCCGGCGCGGATGTGCGCGGTCGCCACCGGAATGGCGCGCGCGATGTCGCGGGAGGTGCGAAAGGGAAGCACGAGCGCCGCGACGGGGTGGCCCATCATTCCGGTAACGGCGCCAGCGCCTCGGCGCGTGCGAAGTCCGCCTCCTCCGTCACCTTCAGCGCGCGCTCGCTCCCCGGCACCACGATGACCGGGAGCCCGAGCCGCTCGCAGAGCGCCGCGTCATCGGTCGCGACGATATGGTCGCGCCGCGCGGCAGCATGGGCGCGGAGCAGCGCCGCCTTGGGAAAGGCCTGCGGCGTCTGCGCGCGCCACAATCCGGTCCGCTCGACCGTGCGCGTGATCACGCCATCCGCGCCGACCTCCTTCAGCGTGTCCACGACGGGCAGCCCCGCGATCGCGCCCCGACCCGCGCGCGCCTCCCGGATCACGGCATCGATCGTCGCCGACGCGATGAAAGGGCGCGCCGCATCGTGGACGACGATGATCTCCACCTCGGCGGGCAGGTCGGCCACGCCATTCGCGACCGATTCCTGCCGCGTGGAACCGCCGACGGAGATCAGCAGGCGCTCGAGATCGGCCTGCATGAGCCACGGGGGGGGATCGCCCACGTACGCCCGCGGGAGCACGCAGACGACCATCGCGACGTCCGGCCGCGCCTGGAACCGTTGCACGCTGTGCAGCAGCATCGGCTTCCCGCCAACCCAGCGAAACTGCTTGAGCTCGGGCGCCGCCGCTTGGGTCGCCCGCGCTCCGGCGCCCGCCGCCACGATCACCACACCGACATCGCGCCCGGGGTTCACAAGGGTCACGCGGAAAATATGCGCGACGCGCTCGTCCGCTGGTCGGGCGCGGGCAATCCGTATTAGCTTACCACTGCGATGCTCACGACGATCCTGCTCATCCTCCTGATCCTCGACAGCCTGATTCTCATCGCCGCGATCCTGTTGCAGAGCGGCCAGGGCGCGGGGATGGCCGCCAGCTTCGGCGGTGTGAGCTCATCGACCGACGCGTTCATCGGGACCCGCCAGGCGGGCAATCTGCTGACGACGATCACCTGGTGGACGGCCGGGATCTTTCTCGGCATCGCGTTCGTGCTGCAGATCGCGTCGACGCGCGCGCGCGCGCCGCATTCCGTGCTGGACCAGCCGTTGAGCCCCGCTCCCACGGCCGTTCCGACGCAAGCGGCTCCAGCCCTCCCGCTGCAGCCCCTCACGCCGACGACGCCCGCCGCCACCTCGCCGAGTGCGTCGCCGAGTGCGTCGCCGAGTGCGTCGCCGGTCCGCCGGGTGCCTCGTCGCGTGCGGGCGCGCCGGCCTCGTCGGCGCCTGCCACGCCTGCCCCGGCGCCCAAACACTGACCGGCTCCCCGTGATCCGGCACCCACCTACGCCAGGGTTCCTCCTCCTCGAGGATGGAACCCTTTTTCGCGGCCAGCTCGTCGCTCCGGCCGCGCCCGCCGTCGCCGAGGTCGTGTTCACGACGAACATGACCGGCTATCAGGAGGTCTTCACGGATCCCTCCTACCGCGGCCAGATCGTCGTCATGACCGCTCCCCAGATCGGCAACTACGGCGTCAACGGCGACGACGGCGAATCGGATACCCCGCAGATCGCCGGCGTCGTCGTGCGAGAGCTGTCGCCGACGTACTCGAATTGGCGCGCCACGACCTCTCTCGCGGCGTGGCTTGATGACGCCCATATAGCTGTCCTTAAAGATGTTGATACACGACGCTTGACACGTCACTTGAGGTCAGCGGGCGTCATGCGCGGGGTCATCGCGTCGGGGTTGGCCGTCACGGACCCCGTTCGCGCAGCGCTGGACGCGTGTCCATCGATGGAAGGGCTCGACCTTGCCACGTGCGTCTCGACGCCGGCGCCGTATCTCTGGGGAAATCCCGCGGCGCCCACGCATATCGTGGCGTACGACTACGGGATCAAGCGGAACATTCTTCGCCTGTTCGATGGCCGCGACTGTCGCGTCACGGTCGTCCCGGCGACGACGCCCGCGGAAGCCGTGATCGAGCGGGAGCCGGACGGCGTGTTCCTCTCGAACGGACCGGGGGACCCGGCGGCCGTGGCGTACGCTCCCGCGGCGATCCGCGCGATCGCCCGGCGGGGAATCCCGATATTCGGGATCTGTCTCGGACACCAGCTGCTGGGTCTCACATTTGGCGCCGCGACGATCAAGCTCCCGTTCGGGCACCATGGGGGCAATCATCCGGTGCTCGATGTCACGTCCCAGGAGGTCTCGATCACCTCGCAGAACCACGGCTTCGCCGTGCGGGGAGACAAAGCGGGTATCCCCGGGGCGAGCGAGCTCAGCGTCACGCACGTCAACCTCAACGACGGGACGGTCGAAGGCCTGCGTCACCGCGAGCTCCCGATCTTCGCTCTGCAGTACCACCCGGAGGCCGCGCCGGGCCCGCACGACGCCCGGTCCATGTTCGATGTATTCCTCGCGGCAGTCCGTGCGGGAGCGGCGGCCGAGAGCCGCCGGCCGGCCGGAGTGACCCAAGCCCTTGACGTGTAATAAGTAACGTCATAGTTTGACCTCGGCGCGCCGACCTCGTTTCCCGCTGGGGTGCCACTATGACGAAAGCCGATCTAGTCGAGCACGTTACCGCCCATATTGCACGCACGGCCGGCCCGATGATCTCGAAGAAGGACTGCGCCCGCGTGGTGGATTCGTTCCTGGACGCGATCAAGGATGCGCTGAAGGAGCAGCGGAACATTGAAGTCCGCGGCTTCGGCACCTTCAAGATCCGCCAGCGCAAGACGCGCATGGCCCGGAACCCGCGGACCGGCGCGCCGGTGGAGGTATCGGCCCGGCCGGTGCCCGTGTTCAAGCCCTCGAAGGAGTTGCGGGCACTCGTTGCCAACGTTCCGATCTCGGAGCTGTCGGAGGCGTAGCGCCTCGGTGCCGGGCGTTCGGGCCCGCGCCGCCGGATGTAAATTTCGGTCGTGGACGCCATGACCGTTCCCGTATTGCTCTTCGCGTCCTATGCGGACGCGGCGGGGGGTTCACGCGTGGACGTTGCCATACCGCGCGGAGCGACGGTGGCCGATGCGGTGGCGGCGGTCCGCCGGATCGTGGACGCGCGGGCGGTGGGTCGCCTTCCGGCGATCCCGCTCGTCGCGGTCAATGCCGCCTACGCGACGCCCGAGCGCGTGCTCGAGCCGGGGGACGAGGTCGCGTTGATCCCGCCGGTGGCCGGCGGATGATTCGCGCCTCGCTCATCGATCATGCGATCGACCCCGCCGCTGTGTTGCGCGAGGTCGCCGCGGCCGGCGCGGGCGCGACGTGTCTCTTCCTGGGCTCGGTCCGCGACATGAACGCGGGCCGCGCCGTCGAGGACATCGAGTACCAGGCGTACGCGCCGATGGCGGAGCGCGAGTTGCGCGACATTGCCGAGACGGCGGCTCGGCGCTACGGCGTCGCCGGGCTGGTGGTCGAGCATCGCGTCGGCACCCTCGGGATCGGGGACTTAAGCGTCGCAATCGCGGCCGCCCACGCACACCGGGCGGAGGCGTTCGATGCCGCGCGCCTCGTGATCGAGGAGATCAAGCGGCGCGTGCCGGTCTGGAAGCGCGAGCGGTACGCGGACGGCACGCGCGCATGGACGGATCCCGCGCACGAGCGCGCGACGACGGAGGTCCCGTGATCGCGGCGGCCCCCGACCGTCCGGTCCTGCACGACCAGTTTGGCCGGCAGATCGAATACCTCCGCATTTCGGTCACGGACCGGTGCAACTTCCGCTGCCTGTATTGCATGCCGGTCGAGGGGCTCGAATGGCTCCCGCGCGCGGATATCCTCTCGTACGAGGAGATCGCGGACATCGTGCGCCAGTTCGCGCCGCTCGGCCTGCGGCGCCTGCGCGTCACGGGGGGCGAGCCGACGATCCGCCCCGATCTCGATCGCCTCATCGCCTTCCTCCGTGCGGTGCCGGAGATCGACGACATCGCGCTGTCGACGAACGGCGTCCGCCTCGCCGAGCTGGCGGGACCGTTGCGGGCGGCCGGACTCGATCGCGTGAACATGAGCGCCGACAGCTTGCGCCCCGACCGCATCGCCGCCATCGCGCGGCGGAACCTGCCGTTCGATCCGGTCGCGGCGGCGCGCGCGGCGGAGCGGGCCGGGCTCGCCCCGATCAAGCTCAACGTCGTCGTCATGCGCGGCATCAACGACGACGAGATCGTGGACTTCGCGCGGCTCACGCTCGACCACCCCTGGCACGTGCGCTTCATCGAGCTCATGCCGGTCGGAGACCTGCGATCGCTGACGTGGGAGCACGTGGTGAGCGGCGAGGAGATCCTGGCGCGCGTCGCGGCGCTGGGGCCGCTCTCGGGCGACAGCGGCCCCGCGCGGGGCAATGGCCCCGCGGCGTATTACCGTCTCCCCGGCGCTCCGGGCAGCATCGGCGTCATCACGCCGATGAGCCACACCTATTGCGCCGCGTGCAACCGCGTGCGCCTCACCGCGGACGGCCGCCTGCGCACGTGCCTCTTCGGCGACCACGAAGTGGGGTTGCGCGAGCCGTTGCGGCGGGGCGAGCGGATCGCGCCGTATCTCCGCGCGGCGCTCGCCGACAAGCCACGCGAGCACGCGCTGCTGCAGATGCGCGTCGGCGGACTGCGCGCGCTCTCGCAAGTTGGAGGGTGAGCGCCTAAAATTCGCGCATGATCGAGACGATGACCGTGATCGGCGCCGGCAACGTCGGTGCGACCACGGCGCAACGCATTGCCGAGAAGGCCCTCGCCCGTCGCGTCGTCGTCGTCGACGTGATCGACGGCGTTCCCCAGGGAAAAGCGCTCGACCAGTGGGAGTCGGCTCCCGTCGAAGGGTTCGACACGCGCATCATCGGGACCAACGCGTACGAGGAGACCGAGGGATCGTCCGTCGTGGTGATCACGGCCGGGATCGCGCGCAAGCCGGGCATGTCGCGCGATGATTTACTGGCGACGAACGCGGCGATCGTGCGCCAGGTCACCGAGCGGGTCGCGCGGACCTCGCCGAACGCCATCCTCATCGTCGTGTCCAACCCGCTCGACGTGATGTGCTACGTCGCGAAGCAGGCGAGCGGCTTTCCCCGCGAGCGCGTGCTCGGCATGGCCGGCGTCCTCGACACGGCGCGGTATCGTGCGTTCCTGGCCGATGCGCTCGACGTGTCGGTACGCGACATCCAGGCGATGGTGCTCGGGGGGCACGGCGACACGATGGTGCCGCTCCTCTCCTACACCACGGTGAGCGGCATCCCGGTGACGCAGCTCCTCGATCGGCCGACGCTCGAGCGCATCGTCGAGCGGACGCGCAACGGCGGCGCCGAGATCGTGCAGCACCTCAAGACGGGCTCGGCGTTCTACGCGCCGTCCGCGGCGGCGGTGCAGATGGTCGAGGCGATCGCGCGCGATGCCAAGCGCATCCTCCCGTGCGCCGCGTGGCTCGAGGGGGAGTACGGGATGTCCGGCGTGTTCCTGGGCGTCCCCTGCAAGCTGGGGCGGCGCGGGCTCGAGCAGATCATCGAGGTCGAGCTGACCGCGGCGGAGCGCGCGGATCTGGTCCGGAGCGCGGAGGCCGTGCGCGGCCCCATGGCCGCGCTCGCGAGCTGACCGCGGACGCCGCGGTGACGCCATGACGGAGGGTATCGCCGCGCCGCGCCCCGCGACGCGGATCGAGCGCTTCTGGCGCTCGACCGTCGGGAAGAAAGTCGTCATGGCCGCGACGGGGCTCATCATGGTGGCGTTCGTGATCGGGCACGTCGCGGGGAACCTGCTCGTCTTCGCCGGCCCCGAGCGGATCAACGCGTACAGCGCGTTCCTGCACGGGACCGGCGAGCTGTTGTGGATCGTCCGGCTCGTGCTCCTCACCGCGCTCCTCCTGCACATTATCTCGGCCTACCAGCTCACGCGGATCGACATGCGTGCCCGGCCGGCCCCGTACGCCCGGCGCGATCCCCAGGTGTCGACGCTGGCGGCGCGCACGATCCGATGGGGCGGCGTCGTGCTCCTCGTCTTCATCGTCTTTCACCTGCTGCACATGACCACGGGCACCGTGCACCCCGATTTCGTGCGCGGCGACGTGTACAGCAACGTCGTGGTCGCGTTCCGGGTCTGGCCGGTGACGCTGTTCTACCTGCTCGCCATGGCGGCGCTGGGATTGCATCTGTATCACGGGACGTGGAGCGCGTTCCGGGCGCTGGGACTGGTCCGGCCGTCGGCGCATCCGCTCCGGCGCCGCGCCACCGCCGCCGTCGCCATTCTCGTCGCCGCGGGATTCGCCGCCGTGCCGCTCGCGGTGCTGCTCGGGCTGCTGCGATGACGGCGCTGGATTCCCGCGTACCGGCCGGGCCGCTGGCGGAGAAGTGGGACCGCCACAAGTTCGAGATGAAGCTCGTCAACCCGGCGAACAAGCGGAAGCATCCCATCATCGTGGTGGGGACCGGGCTCGCGGGCGCCTCGGCGGCGGCGTCGCTGAGCGAGCTCGGGTATCGGGTGCAGTGCTTCTGCTTTCACGACTCGCCACGGCGGGCGCACAGCATCGCGGCCCAGGGCGGGATCAACGCCGCGAAGAACTACCAGAACGACGGCGATTCCGTCTTCCGCCTCTTCTACGACACGATCAAGGGCGGGGATTTCCGCGCGCGGGAAGCCAACGTGTACCGCCTCGCGCAGGTGAGCGTCAACATCATCGATCAGTGCGCCGCGCAGGGGGTGCCCTTCGCGCGCGAGTACGGCGGCCTGCTCGCGAACCGGTCGTTCGGCGGCGCCCAGGTCTCGCGCACCTTCTACGCGCGCGGGCAGACCGGGCAGCAGCTCCTGCTCGGCGCCTACCAGGCGCTCGAGCGCCAGATCGGGCGGGGCGCCGTCGAGATGCACGCGCATACGGAGATGCTCGACCTCGTGGTGGTCGACGGGCGGGCGCGCGGAATCGTGGTGCGCGATCTCGTCACGGGCCGCGTCGAATCGTACGCGGCGCACGCCGTGGTCCTCGCGACGGGCGGGTACGGCAACGTCTTCTTCCTCTCCACGAACGCGCGCAACTGCAACGTCACCGCCACGTGGCGCGCGTACAAGCGCGGCGCGGCCTTCGGCAACCCCTGCTTCACGCAGATCCACCCGACGTGCATCCCCGTGAGCGGCGACTATCAGTCCAAGCTCACCCTCATGAGCGAGTCGCTCCGCAACGACGGGCGCGTCTGGGTCCCGCAGCGCGCGGGCGATGCGCGGCCGCCCCGCGCGATCCCGGAGGGCGAGCGCGACTATTACCTGGAGCGCAAGTATCCCAGCTTCGGCAATCTCGCCCCGCGCGACATCGCCTCGCGCGCGGCGAAGCAGGTGTGCGATGAGGGGCGCGGGGTCGGCCCGACCAAGCTCGGCGTCTACCTCGACTTCGCCGATGCGATCGCGCGCCTGGGCGTCGAGACGATCCGGGACCGATACGGGAATCTGTTCGACATGTACCAGCGCATCACCGACGAGAACCCGTACGAGGCCCCCATGCGGATCTACCCGGCCGTCCATTACACGATGGGCGGCCTCTGGGTGGACTACAATCTCATGAGCACCATCCCGGGACTGCACGTCATCGGCGAGGCGAACTTCTCGGACCACGGCGCCAACCGGCTCGGAGCGAGCGCGCTCATGCAGGGACTGGCCGACGGCTATTTCGTGCTCCCGGCGACGATCGGCGACTACCTCGCGTCGACCTCCTTCGCGGCGGTCGACCCATCGGACCCCGCGTTTCGCGCCGTCCAGGCCGACGTCGCGGAGCGCACGAGCCGCCTGCTCGCCGTGCGGGGCACACGCACCGTCGACTCCTTCCACCGCCGGCTCGGCACGATCATGTGGGAGAAATGCGGGATGGCGCGCAACGCGGCGGGGCTGAGGGACGCGCTCGCCGAGATCCCCGCGCTGCGCGAGGAGTTCTGGCGGACCGTCACGGTGCCCGGCACCGGGGAGGAGCTGAACCAGGCGCTGGAGAAGGCGGGGCGCGTCGCGGATTTCCTCGAGTTCGCGGAGCTCGTCTGCCTCGATGCGCTGCACCGGACGGAGTCCTGCGGCGGCCATTTCCGGGAGGAAAGCCAGACCGCCGACGGGGAAGCGCTGCGCGATGACGCGCACTTCGCCTACGTGGCGGCGTGGGAGTATGCGGGGGAGGGGAAGGCCCCCGTCCTCCACAAGGAGCCGCTGGAGTTCGAGACCGTGCACCTCTCGCAGCGGAACTACAAGTAATGGACCTGACGCTCCGTGTGTGGCGCCAGACAGGACGATCCGACCCCGGCGGACTGGTCGAGTATCCCGCGACGGGCATCAGTCCCGACGCGTCGTTCCTCGAGATGCTCGATCTGGTGAACGAGGGTCTCATGACGCGCGGCGAGCCCCCGATCGCGTTTGCGCACGACTGCCGCGAGGGGATCTGTGGCGCATGCTCCCTCATGATCGACGGGGTCGCGCACGGCCCGATGGCCGGCGCCGCGACGTGCCAGGTCCACATGCGCAGCTTTTCCGATGGGGCGACGATCACGATCGAGCCCTGGCGCGCGGCCGCGTTCCCGGTCCTCCGCGACCTGATCGTCGATCGGTCGGCCTTCGACCGGATCATCGCGGCCGGCGGATTCGTCACGGCGCCGACGGGGGGCGCCCAGGACGCCAACGCGATCCTGGTGCCCAAGGAGGCCGCGGACCACGCCATGGATGCGGCGGCGTGCATCGGGTGCGGAGCCTGCGTGGCGGCATGCCCCAACGCGTCCGCGTCGCTCTTCACCGCGGCGAAGATCTCCCATCTCGGTCTCGTCCCGCAGGGGCAGCCCGAGCGGAGCCGCCGCGTCCTCCAGATGGTCGCGCAGATGGACGCGGAAGGCTTCGGCGGCTGCACGCTCTTCGGGGAGTGCCAGGACGCCTGCCCCAAGGAGATCAGCATCGACGTCATCGCCCGGATGAACCGCGATCATCTCCGCGCCCTCTGGTTCAGCCGCGAGGAGCGCGCCGAGGCGGGAACGGGCTAGATCTTCGGCAGCGTGACGCCCTGCTGGCCCTGGTATTTCCCCTTCTTGTCCTTGTAGGAGACCTCGGGCGGCTCGTCTCCCTTGAAGAACAGCACCTGGGCGATCCCCTCGTTCGCGTAGATCTTGGCCGGAAGGGGCGTCGTGTTCGAGATCTCGAGCGTCACGTACCCTTCCCATTCCGGCTCGAACGGCGTGACGTTCGTGATGATCCCGCACCGCGCATAGGTCGACTTGCCGACCGTGATGGTCACGACGTTGCGCGGAATGCGGAAGTACTCGACGGAGCGCGCGAGAGCGAAGGAGTTCGGCGGCACGATGCACACGTCCCCCTCGAACTCGACGAACGAATGCGGGTCGAAGTTCTTCGGGTCGACGATCGAGTTCAGGACGTTGGTGAAGATGCGGAACTCGCGCGCGACCCGCATGTCGTATCCGTACGAGCTGACGCCGTAGGAGATCACTCCCGCGCGCACCTGACTCGACTCGAAGGGGTCGATCATGCCCTGCGTCCGGGCCATGTGCGTGATCCAGCGGTCGGCTTGGATGCTCATGAGGGCCCGAATGTAGGCGCGCCCGGGCCCGCCCACTAGGGCGGCGGGGAAACGGGCGGCGGCAGACCGGACTGCGGTGAAACAGGCCGCGTTGAATTCACCCCGCGCGCCGCGTAATTTGCAGTCGCTGTGCTAGTGAAATTTTTCACGAAGTCGGAAACACATCACGCAGCCTGGCGGTGAAGGCCTACGTCCCGGTGTTGCTGCTGGTCGGATTCGTCATCGCGAACGCGGTGATGATCATCGGCCTCTCGCACCTCCTGACGCGCCGGCGCCCCACGCCGGTGAAGCAGACTCCCTACGAGTCCGGCGTGCCACCCCTCGGGGATGCCCGCGAGCGCTTTTCGGTCAAGTTTTCCATGGTCGCGATGCTGTTCATCATCTTCGACATCGAGGCCGTATTCATGATTCCGTGGGGCGTATCGTACCGCGAGCTGTCCTGCCGCGTCCCCCTCATTCGCGGGGGGTGCCCGGCGGGCCAGCTGTCGCTCTTCGGCTTCAGCGAGATGCTGGTTTTCATCGCGATCCTGTTCGCCGGCTACGTCTACGTCTGGAAGAAGGGGGCGCTCCAGTGGGATTGACCGCGCGTCCCGAAGGCAGACGCCTCGCCACCTATCAGCCGCAATCCCAGGAAGGCTGGATCGCCACCCGCCTCGATTTCCTCGTCAATTGGGGGCGCGCCAACTCGCTGTGGCCCATGCCCTTCGGCACGGCGTGCTGCGCGATCGAGTTCATGGCGACCGCCGCGAGCCACTTCGATCTCGCCCGATTCGGCATGGAGCGCATGAGCTTCTCCCCGCGCCAGGCGGACGTCCTCATCTGCGCCGGCCGGGTCCCGTTCAAGCTCGCGCCGGTCATCCGCCGGATCTGGCAGCAGATGCCGCAGCCGAAATGGTCCATCTCGATGGGTGCCTGCGCCTCCTCGGGCGGGATGTTCGACAACTATGCCGTGGTGCAGGGCATCGATACGATCATCCCCGTGGATGTCTACGTCCCGGGCTGCCCGCCGCGCCCCGAAGGACTGCTCTACGGGATCCGGCTCCTGCAACAGAAGGTGATGCGCGAGCGCATGTCCGATTCGACGCGGCTCCGCTCGGAGATGGAGCCCGACCCGTCGAGCCAGCTCTACATCCCGCCGAGCGCGATCGACGAGCTGTCGGAGCCATTCGGTAACTCGGTGAACCAGACCCGCTCCGGCCTGTGAGCGTCCCGCACCGCGGGGGGCCGGTCAATCCGAGCGCCGCGGCGCTGCGCGAGCGCTTCCCGGATGCCGTGCGCCGCGTCGACGTGGTATGGGGGGAGACGAGCGTCGTCGTTCCGCCCGAGCGCGTCCGCGAGATCGTCCAGTGGCTCCACGATGACCCGGCGCAGCGCTACGACTACCTGTGCGATGTCACCGCCGTCGAATACCGCGATCCCGAGGAGCCGTTGACCGTCGTCTGGCACCTGCGATCGCTGCCCAACCGTCGCTTTCTCCGGCTCAAGGCCGAGCTCGGTGCCGGCTCCGGTGCGTCCCTGGAGGTCGACAGCGTCTGGTCGATTTTCAAGGCGGCCGACTGGCTCGAGCGCGAATGCTACGACATGTTCGGGATCCGCTTTCGCGGGCACCCCGATCTGCGCCGGATCCTGATGTGGGAGCAGTACCACGAGGGGTATCCGCTCCGGAAGGATTTCCCGCTGCGGGGCCGCTTCAGCCGCTCCGAGCAGCTCCGGCAGGCGCTCGCGGCCAGCCCGGAGTCGCGCTACTCCCTGGAGGAGCTCTCGATCGCGGACGCCTCCGAGGACCTGCCCGCGGCGATGCGCCAGCGGCTGCGCGCCGGCGAACGGACCGGGGAGTAGCGGACCCGTGAGCGCGACCCGCTCCGTCGAGGTGAGCCTCTCGACCTCCGGACTCGATCCGCAGGGCAACCCGGTGCGCACACCTCTCGTCGTCGATGAGAGCGGGGACCGCGTCGCGGTCGCGACGCCCCTAGCGCTCGAGCCCGACCTCGAGGGGCAACACATGCTGATCAACATCGGGCCGCAGCATCCGGCCACGCACGGCGTGCTCCGACTCGTGCTCGAGCTCGATGGCGAGACCGTCGTGCGGTGCATTCCCCACATCGGGTACCTGCACTGCGGCTTCGAGAAAATCGGCGAATATCGGCAATACAACCAGATCATTCCCTGGACCGATCGCGAGGACTACCTCAACTCGATCGGCAACAACGTCGCCTTCGCGCTCGGTGCCGAGCGACTGTTCGGCATCGAGTGCACCGCGCGCTGCACCGTGCTCCGGGTGATCGGGGCGGAGCTCTCGCGGATCGCGTCCCACCTGGTGTGGCTGGGGACGACCTGCATCGACATCGGGGCCTTCACCCCGTTCCTGTGGGCGTTCCAGGAGCGGGAGAACATTTACCGCCTGCTCGAGAACTGGATCGGGGCGCGCCTCACGACATCGGCGACGCGCGTCGGGGGCATGGCGGCCGACATCCCGGCCGGCTGGATGGACCAGCTCGGGGTGTTCATCAGGCATTTCCCGAAGACGCTCGACGAGATCGACCGCATGCTCACCCGGAACGGCATCTGGGTTGGGCGCACGGTGGGCCTCGGCGTCATGACGGCCGAGGAGGCCGTGAACTACGGCCTGTCGGGCCCGCTGCTGCGCGCGTCGGGGGTCGCCTACGACGTCCGCAAGGACTTCCCCTATCTCGACTACGAGACGTACGACTTCGAGGTCCCGGTCGGCACCCGCGGCGACGTCTACGACCGCTTCCTGGTGCGCATGGAGGAGCTCCGCCAGTCGGTGCGCATCCTCGCCCAGGCGGCCGATCGGCTCCCCGACGGTCCGATCAATATCGATGATCCGCGGATCATTCTCCCGCCCAAGTCCAAGGCGACGAGCGACATGGAGTCGATGATCCATCACTTCAAGCAGGTCATGGAGGGGCCGCGTCCCCCGATCGGCGAGAGTTACGTCGCCGTCGAGAGTCCCAAGGGGGAGAAAGGCTACTACATGGTCTCCGACGGCACGGCGAAGCCCGTCCGCTGGCGCATCCGCCCGCCGTCCTTCGTCAACCTGTCCGCGATCTCGAAGATGGTCGAGGGGCATCTGCTCTCCGACGTGATCGCGATCAACGCCAGCATCGACATCGTCATGGGGGAGATCGACCGGTGAGCGTCCCGCCGCCCGGATCGCTGACCCGCCTCGAGCGCGCCGCGAGCTTCGATGCCGCACTACCGGACTCGTACGAGCCGCTGTTCGTGGGGGAGCGGCGCGTCGCGCTCGACGACGTGCTCACCCGCTATCCCACGCGGATGGCCGCCCTGCTGCCGGCCCTGTGGATGGTGCAGGAGGCGCGGGGCTGGGTGAGCGAGGCTGCGATGGCGGAAGTCGCCGAGGTCCTGCATCTGACTCCGGCCTACGTCAAGGGCGTCGTCACGTTCTATACGATGTATCACCAGCGGCCGGTCGGCCGCCACTTCGTGCAGGTCTGCACGACGTCGCCGTGCAACGTGTGCGGGGCGGAGGATGTCGTGCGGGCCTTTCTCACACATACCGGCTCCGGCGCCATCGGGGCAACGTCGCCCGACGGCCGCTTCACGGTGATCGAGGTGGAATGCCTCGGCGCGTGCGGCTTCGCGACGCCGATCATGATCGACGACGACGTGATCGAGGGCGTGACCGCCGCGCAGGTCCCCGAGATCATCGCCCGCTATCCCTAGCGCTCTCCTCTCTCCTCTCTCCTCTCTCCTCTCTCCATGGGCTATCCCCACCCGCCTCACCCTCGCGAGACCCTGGTGCTGTCGCAGTATTTCGGCGACCCCGCGGCCCGCTCGCTCGCGGGCTGGCGCCAGCGCGGCGGGTATCGCGCGCTCGAGCAGGCGCTCGGCATGGAGGCCGCCGCCGTCACGGCCATCGTCAAGGAATCGGGGCTCCGCGGTCGGGGGGGCGCGGGCTTCCCGACCGGGGTGAAATGGTCCTTCATGAAGCCCGGCGATGGCAAGCCGCACTACCTGTGCTGCAACGCGGACGAATCGGAGCCCGGGACGTTCAAGGACCGCGAGATCATGCGGTGGACGCCGCACGCGCTCGTCGAGGGGTGCGCGATCGCGGCGTATGCGATCGGCGCCGAGACGGTTTACATCTACGTTCGCGGCGAGTTCACGGAGCCGCTACACCGGATGACCGAGGCGGTGCGCGAGGCGTATGCCGCAGGCCTCGTCGGCCCCGGCGCGATGGGGACCGCCGCGCGGATCGACATCCACATCCACAAGGGGGCGGGCGCCTACATCTGCGGCGAAGAGACCGCGCTCATGAACTCGATCGAAGGTCGCCGCGGAAACCCGCGCATCAAGCCGCCATTCCCTGCGGCGGTGGGAGTCTTCGGCCAGCCGACGACCATCAACAACGTCGAGACGCTGGCCGCCGTGCCCCACATCATCACGCAGGGAGCCGCGTGGTACAAGGCGATGTGCCTGTCGAACCCGAAGAGCACCGGCACGAAGCTGTTCTCGGTGTGCGGCAACGTCCGTCGCCCCGGCAACTACGAGGTTGTCCTGGGCTTTCCCTTCGAGGAGTTCCTGTTCGACCTCTGCGGCGGACCGCCGGCGGGACGGTCCTTCAAGGCGGTCATCCCCGGCGGCGCCTCGGTCCCGATCCAGACCATCGACGAGGTGCGCTCGACGCTCATGGACTATGAGGGGTTCGTCGCCGGCGGCTCGATGCTCGGCTCGGGCGGCGTGATCTGCATTGACGATGCCCAGTGCATGGTCAAGCAGATCGGGCGCCTCGCCCGCTTTTTCGCCCACGAGAGCTGCGCGCAGTGCACGCAATGCCGCGAGGGCACCGCCTGGACGACGAAGATCGTCGAGCGGATAGAGGCGGGTCAGGGCACGATGGAGGACCTCGACACGCTGCTCGAGATCGCCGATGACATGACGGGGAAGACGATCTGCGTGCTGAGCGACTCGTGTGCCGTTCCGGTGGTCTCGGGGATCCAGAAATTCCGCGACGAGTTCGAGGCGCACATTCGGGGGCACCGGTGCCCCTTCCGCGCCGGCGCCGGAGCGGGCGCCGCCGCCGGCTTCGCCGCCGCGTAGGGCGATGATCACGCTCACGATCGAGGGCCGTCAGGTCAGCGTCCCCGAGGGGACGTCGATCCTCGAGGCGGGGAAGGCGGCCGGCGTGCTGATCCCGCATTACTGCTACCACCCCGGACTCCCGGTCGCCGGCGTCTGCCGCATGTGCCTCGTCGAGGTCGAGAAATCTCCGAAGCTCGCCCCGGCGTGCGCGACGGCCGCGGCCGACGGGCAGGTCGTACACGTGCACTCGGACTCGGCGCTCGAGGCGCGCCGGGGGGTGCTCGAGCTGCTCCTCATCAACCATCCGCTCGACTGCCCGGTGTGCGATCAGTCCGGCGAGTGCGAGCTGCAGGACTACACCTACGCGGAAGGACGCGGCGAGACACGCTACCGGGAGCCGAAACGCGTCAACCCGGTCGAGGACTTCGGCGGGGACGTCATCTACGTCCCGAATCGATGCATTCTGTGCACGCGCTGCGTGCGGTTCATGGAGACCGTCGCCGACGATCCGGTTCTCAACGTGAGCGAGCGCGGGGATCACGCCATCATCGGCAAGTTCGAGGACCACGATCTGACGCACCCCTGGGCGGGGAACGTGATCGAGCTCTGCCCCGTCGGCGCTCTGCTCTCGAAGGACTTCCTGAACAAGGCCCGGTCCTGGGACCTGGATCGCGCCGCATCGGTGTGCCCGGGGTGCTCGCAGGGGTGCAATATCGTGATCGAGACGCGTGACAACGTCGTCGCGCGACTGCGCCCGCGGCCGAACGCGGCGGTCAACCAGTATTTCATGTGCGACGAGGGACGCCTGAATTACCGCTGGCTCAACCGGCGGGATCGCGTCGCGGAGCCGCTGGTCCGGCGCGCTGATGCGCTGGTTCCCATAGACTGGCCACTCGCGGTCGAGGCGGCGGCGCGGGCGCTGGCGCGGCGGCGCGTCACGGCGATCGTCTCGCCCGGACTCTCCAACGAGGCCCTCTACCTGCTGCGTCGCGTGCTCGAGCGGTGCGGCGCGGGCAGCGACGGGGTCTTCACCGTCCGCCAGGGACCCGAGGCGCCGCTCCCGGGCGTCCCCGATCTCGCCGTGCGCGCGGACCGCGCGCCCAACGTGCGCGGCGCCGAGCTGTTCGGCTTCCGGCGGACCGATGCGCCGCTCGACGCCGTCGAGACCGGCGACGTCCTCCTGCTCGCCGATGCGGAGCTGCCGGATGCCGCGCCCGCCGTCACGCAGGGCGCTCTCGCGCGGGCGGCCGAGATCGTCGTCGTCGGCACAACCATCCCATCCTGGGCGATGCGCGCCGGTGCCGTGCTGCCGCTCGCGAACATGGCGGAGGACGAAGGGACCTTCACGAATCTGCGCGGTCGCGTGCAGCGCTACCGGCAGGCCAAGGCGCCTCCGGCGCTCGCGCGGCCCGGCTGGTCCGTCCTGGCCGATCTCCTCGTCGCGCTGGGGGACCCGATCGCGTGCGGGACGCCCGCCGAGGCGTTTGGCGCCCTCGCGCGGGCGCACCCCGCGTTCGCCGGAATGACCTACGAGGGGCTCGGCGCCGTCGGACGCGTGGTCGCGGCCGCCCCCACCCCCGCCCCCGCGCCCGGCGCCGGCGCCGCGCAGGTCCCCGCATGATCGGCGGCGCGGCGTCCGTGTGGGGCCTGCTGCAGCTCGCGGATCCGCAGCAGCCGCCCGGCCCGGCTGCGTTCATCGCCTTCATCAACGTCGGTCTGGTGTACACGGTGATCAAGCTCATCATCGTGTTCACCGTGTACATGGTCGGCGTCGCGCTCCTCACCCTGGCCGAGCGCAAGATCTCGGCCTGGATCCAGGATCGTCTCGGCCCCAACCGCGCGCTCAAGGGGTGGGGGCAGCCCCTCGCGGATGGGATCAAGAATTTCATGAAGGAGGAGTCGCTGCCCGCCGCGGTGAACCGCCCACTCTTCCTCCTCGCTCCGGCAATGGCGTTCGTCCCGGCGCTCGTGACGTGGGCCGTGATCCCCTTCGGGGCGCCCCTCCCGCTGCCATGGGGGCGCATGGATCTGGTGCTCGCCGACCTGCCGATCGGCTACCTGTTCATCGTCGCGCTTTCCTCGCTCGGCGTGTACGGGATCGTGCTCGCGGGATGGTCGTCCAACAACAAATACGCCCTGCTGGGCGGGCTGCGCTCCAGCGCGCAGATGATCTCCTACGAGATCGCGCTCGGCCTGTCGATCATCCCCGTCCTGCTCCTCTCGGGCGACGTAACCCTCGGGACGATCGTGGAGCAGCAGGCCCACGGGCTGTGGAACGCCCTCACGCTGAGCGTCGCCTGCGGCATCTTCCTGGTCTCGGCCTTCGCCGAGACGAATCGCCTCCCGTTCGATCTCCCGGAGGCCGAGTCCGAGCTGATCGCGGGCTATCACACCGAGTATAGCGCGATGAAGTTCTCCCTCTTCTTCATCGCCGAGTACGCCAACATGGTGACCGCGAGCGCGCTCATCGTGACGCTCTTCTTCGGGGGCTGGATGGTCCCGTTCTGGGCCGCCGTCAACCAGCCGCCGTGGGCGTGGTGGAAGACGGCCGTCACGCTGGGGGCGTTTCTGGCGAAGGTCCTGTTCTTCCTGTTCTTCTTTATGTGGATCCGGTGGACGCTGCCGCGATTCCGGTACGACCAGCTGATGTCGCTCGGGTGGAAGGTCCTGCTGCCTGCCGCCCTGGCGTACATCGTGATCGTGGCCGGCGCGACGCTCGGGCTCGACGCCCTGGGGCTACGGCGCGGGGTCGCATACGGGTGGTGTCTCTTCGGGCTGAACGTGGTCCTGCTGCTCATCGTGTTCCTGCTCATCGACCGGGGGCGAATCGTGAGTCCGGCGAGCGCGCGCGTGCGCGCGGCCGAGCTGACGCGTCTGCGCGCGTTCCGCGCGCGGTCCTCCCTCGCAACCGGGGCGGGCGAGTGAATCCGACCAGGGGAGGCGTGTCGTGCCGATCGGCGTGAAGGTCCTGGAGCGCCCCGTCGAGGATGTGAGCTACGTGCGGGCCACGCTGACGGGGATGGGGATTACGCTGCGTCACCTCGTGAATCCGCACAAGGTGACGGTGCAGTACCCCGAGCAGCGCGAGCAGCTCTCGCCGCGCTGGCGCGGGACGCACCGCATGCTCACGACCGACGACGGCAAGGCCAAGTGCGTCGCGTGCGGCCTGTGTCCGACGGTGTGCCCGGCGAATTGCATCAAGCTCGTGCCGGGCGAGGACGCCGCGGGGAATCGGTACCCACTGGTGTTCGAGATCGACGAGTTCCGCTGCATCTTCTGCGGCTACTGCCAGGAGGTGTGTCCGGAGGAGGCGATCCACGTGGGGCGGCACTACGAGAACTCCGAGTACAGCCGCGACGGCTTCGTGTACGATCTCGAGCGCCTCATGGCCCAGACCCACCCGGTGTGCGAGATGTGGGATCCGGCCGACCCCCGCGGCGAATAGCGCCCCGCTCCCGACCATGAGGACGAGCTCCGCGCGTGTATCCGCTCTTCTATAGCTTCTGCTTCTACCTGTTCGGCCTCATCGCCATCGCCTCGGCGCTCGCGTTCGTCACGCGACGCAGCCCGGTGGCGGCGGCGCTGTGGCTCGTCAACGTGTTGTTCTGCCTCGCGGCCCTGTACGTGATGCTGGACGCCCCGTTCATCGGCGCCATCCAGGTCCTGGTGTACGCCGGCGCGATCATGGTCGTGTTCCTCTTCGTCGTGATGCTGCTCAACCTGGGCCGGCCCGGGGAGCTGGCGGATGCGCGCGGCCTCGGGGCCAAGCTGCTGGCGGGGCTCGCCGGACTGGCGTTGCTCGCCAAGATCATGGCCTCCCGCACCGCGGTGCCGGTCGAATCGCTGACGCTGCGCCCGGATTCCCTCGCCACCGTCGCGCGCGCCCAGGGCGCGGTGGCGGCGGTCGCGCAGCCGCTCTTCACGACGTATCTCATCGCCTTCGAGGTGACGAGCATCCTGCTGCTGGTCGCCGCGGTGGGCGCGGTGCTGATCGGTCGGCGCCGTGTCGGCACGGAGGGGGGCGTCGGTGCTGGCTGAGTCGATCGCGCTGTCGGCGCTGCTGTTCACCATTGGGGTCATCGGCGTTCTCACGCGGCGGAACGCGATCATCGTGTTCATGTGCGTCGAGCTGATGCTCAACGCGGTCAACCTCACCTTCATCGCGTTCGGCCGCATCTACGGCTACGGCGCGCAGGCCATCGTCGTCTTCGTCATGACCGTGGCGGCGGCGGAAGCGGCCGTCGGGCTCGCCATCGTGATCGCGATCTTCCGGCATCGGCAGACGGTCGATCTCGACTCGATCAACCTCCTGAAAGGCTGATTGAAGGGCTGATGCTCGCCCCCGCGCTGCAGGCCGCGGCCCTCGCCGCCGCGCCGCACCCCCTGCGCGGCACCGCCGCCGAGTGGCTGTGGGCCCTTCCGCTCTTCCCCCTCGCGGGCTTCCTCATCAACGGCGCCCTGGCCGTCATCGCCGTCGCGCGCCCGGGCCCGGCGGATCCGTCCGCCGATCCGCACTCCTCCGACGGCGGAGCGGCCCCGGCAGCGGATGCGGCGGGGCACGCGGGCGGCGCGGGGGATGCGGATGCTCCGCCGCCGGCCCGGCATCGCTTCGCGAGCGCCGTGAGCGTCATCGGGCCGCTCGCCGTCGGTCTCTCCTTCGCGCTCGCGTGCGCGATCTTCGCCGCCATGGTGGCGGTGCGGCCGGTGACACCGTTCGTCCAGACCTACTTCCAGTGGATTCCGGCCGGGGATCTCCAGGTGAACGCGGCGCTCCAACTGGACCAGCTCTCCCTCACGCTCGTGCTCGTCATCACCGGGGTCGGCTCCCTCATTCATCTCTTCAGCGTCGCCTACATGGGCGACGATCCCGGCTACGCGCGCTACTTCGCGTACCTCAACCTGTTCGTCTTCTTCATGCTCGTCCTCGTCCTGGGCGCGAGCTTCCCCGTGATGTTCGTCGGGTGGGAAGGGGTGGGGCTCTGCTCGTACCTGCTCATCGGATTCTGGTACGCCGACCGCGCGAACGCGGACGCCGGCAAGAAGGCGTTTATCGTGAATCGCATTGGGGATTTCGGCTTCCTCATCGCGATGTTCCTGCTCTTCGTGCAGCTCGGGACCCTGGATTACGCCGGCGTGCTGGCGGCGGCGCCTACCACGCTCGCGGCCGGGGGTCCCGTCGTCACCGTCATCTGCCTCTTCCTGCTGCTCGGGTGCGCGGGCAAGAGCGCCCAGATCCCCCTCTACGTCTGGCTCCCCGATGCGATGGCGGGGCCGACGCCCGTCTCGGCGCTGATCCACGCGGCGACGATGGTCACGGCCGGGGTGTACCTGGTCGTGCGCGCCGGACTGCTCTTCGCGATGGCGCCCGCGGCGAGCCTCACCGTCGCGGTGATGGGCGCGGTGACGGCCCTCTTCGCCGCCACGATCGGCCTCAAGCAGTGGGACATCAAGAAGGTGCTCGCCTACTCGACGATCTCGCAGCTCGGATTCATGTTCATGGCCGTCGGCGCCGGCGCGTACGTGGCGGGGATCTTCCACCTCGTCACGCATGCTTTCTTCAAGGCGCTGCTCTTCCTCGGCGCCGGCTCGGTCATCCACGCAATGCACGTCGCGTATCACGCGACGCACGCGCACGATGATCCGCAGGACATGCGCAACATGGGCGGCCTGCGCGCGAGCATGCCGGTGACGTGGATCCTCATGTGGATCGCCACGCTCGCGATCGCCGGGATCCCCCTCTTCGCCGGCTTCTTCTCGAAGGATGCGATCCTCGGGACGATCTTCGACCGCGCGGGAGCCTCGGCGCTCCGGGAGGCCTACTGGCTCGGCATTCCGGGAGACATTGTCCTCTACGCCGTATACGGCATGGGGCTCGTGGCCGCGTTCCTGACGGCCGTCTACATGACGCGACTCATGCTGTACACCTTCCACGGCCGGAACCGGACGGGGGACGCCGCGCGCGCGCATCTGCACGAGGCGCCGCCGCTCATGACGGGGCCGCTGCTCGTCCTCGGCGCCCTGAGCGCGGTCGGCGGCTTTCTCAACACGCCGTCCTTTCTCCCGATCGGTCCGGTCGAGAGCTTCGCCCGTTGGCTGGAGCCCGTCGTCGCTCCGGCGACCGCCCGGATCACGGGCGGTGCACCGGCCGCGCCGGATGCGCGTCTCGGTCTGCTGCTCAGCCTCGTCGCGGCCGCGGTGGCCGCCGCGGGGATCGTCACCGCGATCGTGCGCCTGGGACGCGTGTCGCCCGCGCGCGATGCCGCGGCCCCCGAGAGCGGCGTCGAGCGGCTTCTCGCCCATTGGTATTACGTGGACGAGGCGTACGACCGCGGGATCGTGCGCCCGCTCGTGGCCTTCGCGACCCGGGTGCTCTGGGAGGGGGTCGACGGCATGATCGACGGCCTGGTGATGCTCGCGGGGCGCATCTCGGATCTGGCTCGGCGCGCTGGGATCGGCGCTCCAAACCGGGCGCGTCGGCACCTACGCGTGGGCGCTCGTCGTGGGTGCGCTCGTGGTCTTCGCCCTGACGAAGCGATAGGAGCGTCCGGGATGCGCGAGCTGCTCGTGGCGGTGGGCTACGACCGGTGGGTGCTGCCGGCGCTGCTCCTCATCCCGCCCGTCGCCGCGGTGATCATCCTGGCATATCCCGGCGACGACCTGCGGCGCGGGCGCGCATCCCGCGCGATCGCGCTGGCGGCCTTCACGGTGGAATTCCTGGTCTCGATCGGGCTCTGGTGGACGTTCGATCCGGCGGCCGCCGGGTGGCAGTCGGCCGTGCACATGTCGTGGATCCCCACCTGGGGCGTCAGCTTCTCGATCGGGATCGATGGGATCTCGCTCGTGCTGATCCTGCTCACGACGCTCACGATGCCGCTCACCGTGCTCGGGAGCTGGACCAGCGTCCGCACGCGCGCCCCCGCCTTCTACGCGCTGATGCTCATCCTCACGACGGGGATGCTCGGCGTCTTCATGGCGCTCGATCTCTTCCTGTTCTACCTCATGTGGGAGCTCATGCTCGTGCCGATGTACTTCATCATCGGCATCTGGGGCGGCGAGCGGCGGATCTACGCGAGCGTGAAGTTCTTCATCTATACGATGCTGGGCTCGCTGCTCATGCTCGTGGCGATCCTGTACATCGGCTTCCACGTCGGCGCGCCCGCCTCGCCGCCCGGCTTCGGCTACGACGACCTCCTCGCGCGTCTCTCCGTCACCCCGGTCGCGGCGCGGTGGCTGTTCGGCGCCTTCTTCCTCGCGTTCGCGATCAAGGTGCCGGTGTTCCCCTTTCATACGTGGCTGCCCGATGCCCACGTCGAGGCGCCGACGGGCGGCTCCGTGATCCTGGCCGGGATCATGCTCAAGATGGGCACGTTCGGCTTCCTGCGCTTCGCGCTGCCGCTCTTCCCGCAGGCCGCGATCGACCCGACGATTCGCGGGATCGTGCTCGCGCTCGCCGTCGTCGGAATCCTGTACGGGGCGCTCGTCGCGCTCGTCCAGCCCGACTTCAAGAAGCTGGTGGCCTACTCCTCGGTGAGCCACCTCGGCTTCGTCATGCTCGGCATCTTCGCGCTGACGCTCCAGAGCGTGCAGGGGGCGATCCTCGTCATGATCAATCACGGGATCTCCACGGGCGCCCTCTTCCTCCTGGTCGGCATGCTGTACGAGCGCCGGCACAGCCGGCTGATCTCGGCCTACGGCGGGATCGCCCGCGTCGTCCCCCTGTTCGCGGCGTTGCTCACGATCGTCTCCCTCTCCAGCATCGGCCTGCCGGGCACGAACGGCTTCGTCGGCGAGTTTCTGGTGCTGCTCGGATCGTTCCGGACCGAGCCCTGGTTCGCGTTCGTCGCGACGATCGGCGTCATTCTGGCCGCCGCATACCTTCTGTGGGCGATCCAGCGCATCCTGTTCGAGCCGCTGGCCAAGCCCGAGAACGCCGACATCCGCGATCTCAACTGGCGCGAGCTCGGTCTCCTCGCGCCGCTCGTCGCGTGCATCATCTGGCTCGGCGTCTACCCCGCGCCCGTCCTGCGCCGCACCGAGCCGGCGGCCGCCCGCTTCGTCCACGTCGTCGAGCACGGGTACGAGAGCGCGCATCCCGCGCCGCCCCGCACGACGATCATCCACCCCTCCCGAGCCCGCGGTCGCTAGCCGTGCTCCTCGCGCAAACGGCGCTCGGCGCGTTCCCGGCCGCCCGTCCGATCTGGAACCTCGCTCTGCCCGGGCAGCTGATCGCCGCGCTGGGGCCCGACCTCCTGCTCGCGGGAGGGGCGGTCGTGCTCCTCCTCGTCGCGGTTGCGCGACCGGAGTCGGCGCGCCACCAGCGGACCGTCGGCTGGGCGAGTCTGGGACTCGTGGGACTCACGATCCTGGCTGTCATCGCCTACGGCGCCCGCGGCGCGCTGGCGACCGAGGGACCGATCGCCGCCGACGCGTTTCGCTGGGCGGTCGACATCGTCGTCCTGATCGGGACCGGGTGCACGATCGCGCTCTCTATGGATTCGAACCCGCTCGATGGGATCCTGACGGCGGAGTCGCACGTGCTCGTCCTGTTCGCGGCCGTCGGCATGCTGTTGCTCGCCGCGGCGCGCGATCTCATCCTCGTCTTTCTCGGGATCGAGGTGATGTCGGTGGCCGTGTACATCCTGGCGGGCCTCGACCGCCGGAGCGAGCGATCGGCCGAGGGCGCGCTGAAATATTTCCTGCTGGGTGCGTTCTCCACCGGCTTCCTGCTGTACGGCATCGCGCTCGTGTACGGGGCGACCGGCGCGACCAATCTCGCGACGATCGGGGAGCGCCTGGCGCGCTACTCGCTCATGTACAATCCGATGCTCGTCGCGGGGCTGGCGCTGCTCGTCATCGGATTCGCGTTCAAGGTCGCGGCGGTGCCGTTCCACATGTGGGCCCCGGACGTCTACGAGGGCGCGCCGACGCCGATTACCGCGTTCATGGCGGCCGCGGTCAAGGTGGCCGCGTTTGCCGCGTTCCTGCGGATCTGGCTGGATGCCTTTCCGACGGCCGCCTATCAATGGCACAACGCGATCTGGCTGCTAGCCGTCTTGACGATGCTCGTGGGGAACGTCGTGGCGCTGCGCCAGCGGAACCTCAAGCGGATGCTCGCGTACTCGAGCATCGCGCAAGCCGGCTACGTCCTCGTCGCCGTGGCCGTCGGCACGTCGCTCGGGGCATCCGCGTTCCTGTTCTATCTGCTCGCGTATACCCTCGCCACGATGGGCGGCTTCGGCACGCTGACGGCGCTCGCGACGGCGGGAGAGCCGCACACGGTGATCGACGATGTCGCGGGTCTCTGGATCACGCGCCCCTGGCTCGCCTCGGCGTTCGCGATCTGCCTGCTCGCCCTCCTCGGCTTCCCGGTCTTCGGCGGTCTCGGATTCGTGGCGAAGTACTACATGTTGCAGGCGTCGCTCCAGGCTGCGTACATGGGGAAGACCCAGCCGCAGATCGAGCTGGCCGTGATCCTCGTCCTGACCAGCGTGATATCGGCGGGCTATTATCTGCGTGTCGTGACCGTGATGTTCATGCGGCCCCGCCCGCCGCGGACGGGGCCGCTCCGCGCCGTCAGCGGGCTCACGGGCGCCGTCGTCGGCGCGAGCGCGGCCGCGCTGCTGCTGTTCGGCCTCGCGCCCGCGCTGCTCGTGCGCTGGGCGGAGGCGGGCGCGCCCGTGGTCCAGCACGAGCCGGTCGCCCTCGAGATGTACGGCGGCCCGTAGGTGCCCATGGACGGAGTGCCGCTCGGCATCTTTCGCCAGTACGACATCCGGGGCGTCGTCGGCACCGAATTGACCGCGCCCGCCGCGCGCGCGATCGGCCGTGCGTACGCGGCACTGCTGCACGAGCGAGGCGTCCGCGGGGCCGTCGCCGTCGGGAGGGACAACCGGCCGAGCGGCCAGTTGCTCCGCGACGCCCTCGTCGAGGGCGTGACCGCGCTCGGCGTCGACGTGGTCGATCTGGGCGTCGTGCCGACGCCCCTGCTGTACTGGGCCCTCCACCGGCTCCCCGTCGTCGGCGGCGTGCAAGTCACCGGATCGCACAATCCCCCGGAGTACAACGGCTTCAAGGTCTGTCTCGGCACCGAATCGGTCTATGGCGACGGAATCCAGCACCTCGCGGAGCTGGCGGCGCACCCGAGCGTGCCGGGGCCGTCCGGGACCCCGGGGACCGTGCGCGCGGTCGCGATCATCGACCGGTACATCGACGACATCGTCGAGCGGACGGGACCCCTGGCGCGGCGGCTACGTGTGGTTTTCGATTGCGGCAATGGTGTCGGCTCGCTCGTCGCGGGCGCGCTCTTCGGGCGTCTCGGGATCGATGCGTCCTACCTGTTTTGCGAGAGCGATGGCACATTCCCCAACCACCATCCCGACCCCACCGTCGTCGAGAACGTCCAGGACCTGATCGCGGCCGTGCGCGAGCGGCACGCGGACCTGGGGATCGCCTTCGACGGGGACGCCGACCGGATCGGGATCATCGATCGGCACGGGGAGATCGTGTGGGGCGACTACGCGCTCATCCTGTACGCGCGGGACGTGCTCGCGAGAACGGGGCCGGGTCAGGCGATCATCTTCGACGTCAAGTGCTCCCAGGCGCTGCCGTCCGCGATCGCCGCCGCCGGCGGCACTCCGGTGATGTGGAAGACGGGGCACTCGCTGATCAAGGAGAAGATGAAGGAGTTGCACGCCCCGATCGCCGGCGAGATGTCGGGCCACATGTTCTTCGCGGAGGGCTTCTACGGCCACGACGACGCGCTATACGCCGCCGCGCGCCTGCTCCGCATCGTCGCCGCGTCGGGCGTGTCGCTCGACGCCCTCCTGGCCGATGTGCCGCGCTTCGTCTCGACGCCGGAGATTCGCGTGGACTGCCCCGACGACCGCAAGTTCGCGATCGTGGAGGCCGCGGTCGCCCATTACCGGACCGGGCACGATGTCGTCGATGTGGATGGCGCGCGGGTGCTCTTCGGCGACGGGTGGGGTCTCATCCGTGCCTCGAACACGCAGCCGATCCTCGTCCTGCGCTTCGAGGCGCGGACGGCCGAGCGGCTCGCCGCCATCCGCGCCGACATGACCGGATGGCTCGGCACGCAGGGCGTCAGCGCCTAGTCGGCGCCGCGGCGACATGACACGGCGGCGGTGGACTCTCCTCGCCGTCCTCGCAGCGGGGGCCGCGCTCCTCGTGGCGCGCGCGGCATCCGCCCTGTCGGTCGAGTACGCCTGGTACGCCGCGATGCACGCCACGGCGCTCTGGCGCGCGCGGCTCGTGAACGGCGCGCTCCTGACGGGCGCGATTGCGCTCGCGGGCGCGCTCTTCGTCTTCGCGAACCTGTACGTCGTCCGCCGGTCGATCGTCGCCGTCGTTCTGCCGCACCGCGTCGGCAACGTCGACATCGCTCAAGCCGTGCCCGGGCGACACCTCACGGCCGCGACGGCGATCGTCTCGCTCTGCGTCGGCGTGTTGCTGGCGCTGCCCCCGGAGCCTTGGACAGAGCTCGCGCTCGCCCGCTATGGAATCCCCTTCGGGGAGGCCGAGCCGTATTTCCGGAACGACCTCGGGTTTTTCATTTACTGGCTACCCCTCGAGACGGCGCTCTACGTGCGCGCCCTGGTGATGCTGCTCGTCACGACCTGTCTCGTCGTGATGGTGTACTTCGCCCTGACGCCCAGCCTGCGCTGGGAGCGCAACCGATTGACCGTCTCGCCCTACGTGCGGCGCCACGCCGCCGTGGTCACCGCGTTCGTCTTCGCGGTCCTCGCTTGGAGCTATCGCCTCGACGCGTACGGTCTGCTCAGCCACGGGACCGGCGCCGGCGGCGCGTTTGCGTATGCGGACCATCACGTCGGTATCGCCGCCAACCAGGTGCTCGCCGTGCTCACCATCGCCGCCGGCATCGTCACCGCCGGCGCCTTGTGGCGCGCGCAGATCCGGACGGCCTTCATCCTGGTTTCGGTGACCATCGTGCTGCCGCTCCTCGTGTTTCACGTCGTCGTGCCGCTGGTCGCCCGCGCGGGCGACGCGTCGGATGTCGCGCGTCGCGAAGCGCCCTACACCGTGATCCGCGCCGTGGCGACGCGGCACGCCTACGCATTGGATCGCATGCGGCTGGCTGCCGATGACGTGGGCGCGGCGGACACGGGCGCCGCGGCGTTGGCGCTGGCGGCTCCGCGCGTGGCGGTCTGGGACCCCACGGCCCTGACGGTCGCGCTCGAGCGGCACGAACGGCGCGGGATCGTGCCGGCCGCGACCGGGTGGCAATGGTCGCCGGGCGGATTCCTGGAGATCGCGGTCGCGCGCGGCACGGACGGCGATACCGCCACACCACCGCCCGGCGCGCCCGGTGTGGCCGGCGTGCCCGAGGGCGCGCGCGAGGGCGCGCGCGCGAGCGCGCCTGCGGGCCCCGCCCTCATTCGCGTTCGCGCCGCGGCGGCCGACGATCGCGGAGCTCCCCAGCGCGTCGATTCGCTCGGCCGCGCGGCCACGGACGACGCATCCCTTCCGGCCGTCCTGATATTCGAGGGGGCGGTCGGGCCCGCGATCGTCGCCGATTCCGCCGGGCGCCTGCCGGCGCCCACGATCGGCGGCGCCATGGCCCGCCTCATGTACGCCTTGAGCGAGCAGCATCTGAGCCTGTTGACTGCGGAGTTGCCCGGCCCACGCCCCACCGTGCTGCTGCGGCGCGACGTGCGCGAGCGCGTCGACGCCCTCGCGCCCTTCTTCGCCCAGGGCTCCACGATCACGCCCGCCGTCGCCGGCGACTCGCTCTACTGGGTGGTGGACCTCTACTCCGCGGCCGATGCGTACCCACTGAGCGCGCATTTCGCTCTGGCGCGCGCCGAGCGGAGCTACTTCCAGCATGCCGCGCGAGCGTTTGTGCACGCCGCCACGGGTCGCGTGATGCTCGTAGCGGACGAGACGCTCGATCCCGTCGCCTGGACGTGGGTGCGCTGCTTTCCGGAGCTCTTCATCCGCTCCCGCGCCTTGCCGGCAGGCCTCGCCGCGCAGGCGCCGCCGGCGGTCGATGGCGCCATCGCGATGGCGGCCGCCTTCGCCGACGCCGGTGTCGAGGGGGATCCCGCTCAGCGCGCGGGAGGCCGCCACCATCTGGTGGTGCTGGACGGTGCGGAGGGACCGCTGGTCGGCGGTCCGGTGCCCTGCATCGCGACCGCCGCGTCCTCGGATGTGGGCTCCGGGGGCGGAGGTCGGGGTGGGGGTGGAGCGTGCGCGTGGAACTTTCCGATCGTCGACGACATGGGCCGTCTCCTGGGTCTCGTCGACGCGCGTGGCGGCGCGTCGCCCGGGGTCGTCTGGCAGCCCCTCGCGCGACCGGGACCGCGCTGGACGTCGGTCGTCGATCGCCTCGCGCACGCCACGGATTCGGATTCGGCGTTTCGGCGTGACGCGCCCCTCGTGCGCGGGAGGGTCCGCGCATTTCTGGCCGGCGGGCGCGTGACGTTCGCGCAGCCGGCGTACGCGTGGCGCACCGACGCGCCGCCGGCACTCGCCGGAGTGGCCGTCGCGACGGACGACTCGGCATGGAGCGCGCCCACGCTGATCGCGGCGGCCGGGGGCGGGGGCGCCCGGTCCGCCGCCGCCGGCCAGGGCGCGCGCGCCACGAATGCCGACACGACGCGAGGCAGCGGCCCGTTTCGCCTCCAGGTGCGGGCCGTCTACGACGCCATGCAGGACGCGCTCCGACGCGGGGATCTGGCGGCGTTCGGGTCCGCCTATGGCGCGCTCGGTCATCTCGTCGGACGGGGAGCGCCCACGGGTCCGATCCCGCGGGGCGTGGTTCCGGCGGTCCCGAGCGACACGACCGGCCGCAGGCGGCGCTGACGCACGACGATGGACCCTCTCGCCCCCCCGTCGCCGGAGGCCACACGACCCGTGGCGGTCATCGCGCTCGGTGGCAATGCCCTCGACCCGGGCGGTGAGCGCGCGACGATCCACGATCAGTTCCGACATACGCGCCTGAGCCTCGCGCCCATCGTCGACCTGGCGCTCGACGGATGGGATCTCTGCGTCGTCCACGGTAACGGGCCCCAGGTCGGCGACGAGCTCCTGCGGAACGAGCTGGCGAGCGGGGAGGCGAGTCCGCTGCCGCTCGGAGTGCTCGTCGCGTCGACGGCCGGCTGGATCGGCTACATGATTCAACAATCCGTCGACAACGCGCTGCGCGCCGCCGGCCACCCGCGCGACGTGGCGACGATCATCACGCAGGTCCGTGTCGCGCCCGATGATCCCGCGCTGGCCGAGCCGACGAAGTTCATTGGCCACGCTCTCGCGCCCGATCGGGCCGCCGAGCTCCGGGCGGCGGGGCACACCGTCCGCGCCGATGGCCACGGCAGGCTGCGCCGGGTCGTCGGGAGCCCGCTCCCGCTCGCGATCCACGAGCTCGCGTCCATCCGGACCCTGCTCGCGCGCGGCACGGTCGTGATCGCCGCGGGGGGCGGCGGCGCGCCGATCTACGAGGACCCGGGGCTCGGATGGGAGGGGATCGATGCGGTCGTCGACAAGGACCTCGTCGCGGCGGTGCTGGCCCGCGATCTGGGGGCGGCGCTGCTTCTGATCCTCACCGATGTCGACGCCGTATACGCCGACTGGGGGACGCCCCGGCAGCGGGCGTGTCCTCGACTCACGGTGGCGGAGGCGGACGCGCTAGCGGCATCCGGAAGTCTCGGCGAAGGGAGCATGGCGCCCAAGGTTCGGGCCGCCGCGGGCTTCGTGCGCGCGACCGGTGGACGCGCCATCATTACGGCGCTGGATCGCGGGCGCGCCGCCGTACACGGCGTGGCGGGAACGACGATCGTACCGTGACGGCAGCGGCGATCGACAGCATGGCGGAGAACGGGTGAACATCCACGAATATCAGGCGAAGGAGATCCTCCGGCGATTCGGCATTCCTGTCGCGCCGGGCGACGTGGCGAGGACGGCGGCCGGGGCGGCGACCATCGCGGCGCGCCTGGGGGGCGCCGTCGTCGTCAAGGCGCAGGTGCATGCGGGCGGGCGGGGGAAGGCCGGCGGCGTCGCGCTCGCGCGAACGCCCGATGCGGCCCGGGCCGCGGCGCAGCGGATCCTCGGAATGTCGATCAAGGGGCTTCCGGTTGGCGCCGTGCTGGTGGCGCGCGCGGCGGACATCGCGTCGGAGGCGTATGCGGGGATCATCGTCGACCGCGCCTCGAAGCGCGCGGTCGTCATGGTCAGCCCCGCCGGGGGGATCGACATCGAGGAGGTCGCCGGCACGACCCCGGACCGGATTCGGCGCCTGGGGATCGATCCCCGCTACGGCTTTCTCCCCTTCGAGGCGCTGGAGCTGGGCACGTTCCTCTACCGTGACGCGGGGCACGCGCGGGCCGCCGCCCGCATTCTCCGGCAGCTCTACGATGCCTTCCTCGACAGCGGCGCGTCTCTCGCCGAGATCAACCCGCTGGTCACCACGCCGACGGGCGAGATCCTCGCCGTCGATGCGAAGATGGTCATCGACGACAACGAGCTCGAGCGGCACCCCGCCATCGCGGCGCTGCGCGACGAGAGCGCCGAGGCCCCGAGCGAGGTCGCGGCGCGCGCGGCCAACCTCACCTTCATCCCGCTCGATGGCACCGTGGGCTGCGTCGTCAACGGTGCGGGGCTGGCGATGGCGACGATGGACCTCGTGAAATATTATGGCGGCGAGCCCGCGAACTTCCTCGACATCGGCGGATCCTCCAACCCTGAGAAGGTCATCGCGGCCATCGGCATCATCTCGAGCGATCCCAAGGTGCGCGTCATCCTGTTCAACATCTTCGGCGGGATCACGCGCACGGATGACGTGGCAAACGGCATCGTGACAGCCGTGCGGCATACGCCGCTCCGGGTGCCGCTGGTGATCCGGCTGACCGGCACGAACGAGGATGCGGCGGTGCGCATCCTCGAGCAGGCGGGCCTGTCGGCACTGACCGACATGGATGCGGCCGTCCAGCGGGCCGTCGCACTCGTCGCGACCGCCGGGAGCGCCGCCTGAGCGTCGTCGTCGCGTGAGCGTCGTCGTCGCGTGAGCGTCGTCGTCGCGTGAGCGTCTTCATCGATGCCGAGACTCGGCTCCTCGTGCAGGGGATGACGGGCCGCGATGGCTCGTTTCATACGCGGCAGATGATCGCGTACGGGACGCGGGTCGTCGCCGGCGTGACGCCCGGCAAGGGCGGGCAGCTGTTCGACGGCGGCTCGGGGGCGCCGATCCCGGTCTTCGACACGGTCGAGGAGGCTGTCGCGGCGACCGCCCCGACCGCGTCCGTGATCTACGTTCCCCCGCTCTTCGCCGCCGACGCGATGATGGAGGCCGCGGCGGCCGGGATCCCGCTCATCGTCGCCATCACCGAAGGCGTGCCCGTTCTCGACATGACGCGGGTCGATCCCTATGTGCGCGAGCACGGGGCACGGCTCCTCGGCCCCAACTGCCCCGGCCTCATTGCGCCGGGCCGCTGCAATGTCGGTATCATCCCGGGGACGATCTGCGCGCCGGGCCCGATCGGGCTGGTCAGCCGGTCGGGGACGCTCACGTACGAGGTCGTCAATCATCTCACGCGGTCGGGGCTCGGCCAGACGACGTGCGTCGGCATCGGCGGCGATCCGATCAACGGGACCGCATTCGTCGACTGTCTCGCCGCCTTCGAGGCCGATCCCGACACCCGCGTGGTCGTGTTGATCGGGGAGATCGGGGGGACCGATGAGCAGGACGCGGCCCGCTATGTGGCGGATCGGATGACGAAGCCCGTCGTCGGCTTCATCGCGGGCCGCACGGCGCCGCCGGGACGCCGCATGGGCCACGCCGGCGCGATCATCTCCGGCGCCACCGGCACGGCCACCGACAAAGTGGCCGCGCTCGAGGCGGCCGGGATCCCGGTCGCGGACCGCGCGGTCAACGTCGTGGATCTGGTGCGGGGGCGTCTGGCGTGAGGGCCGGCCGAGCGTGAGGCTCGCCGATCTGTTGCGCGCCGACCGAGCCGTCGTGCCGCTCAAGGCACGCACGATCATGGATGCGGCGCGCGCCCTCGTCGATCAGCTCGTGGCGAGCGGCGCGGTTCGCGATGCGGACCTACTCTGGGAGCGCGTCGAGGAAGCCCGCCCCGAGGATCTGGTGGCGATGGGCGAGCGCGCGTTCCTGCTGCACTACCGCACCGAGGTGGTCGACGCGCTGAGCGTGGCGATCGGCACGTCGCCGAGGCCGATCTGTCGCGAGCTCGGCGACGGGGAGCGCCAGTGCGCGCGGATCCTGCTGCTGATCCTCGCGCCGCCGGGCTTCGCCGCCCAGTACCTGCAGGCGGTCAGCGCGTTCGCGCGATTCCTGTCCAACGCGGCGCGCGTCGACAGCGTCCTCGCGCAGGCGACGCCGGACGCGCTCGTCGCGCTACCCGAGCTGCGCGAGGCCGAGCTGCCGACGCAGCTCACCGTGCGCGAGATGATGAGCGATCGGCCGTTCCTGACGCATGCCGACACGCCGCTCCGCGCGGCGGCGCAGGAGATGGTTCGCGCGCGCGTCGGCGCGCTGCCCGTGGTGGATGCCGACGGTCGCCTCATCGGCATGCTGACCGATCGCGATCTCGTCCGGGAGCTGCTCGGGAGCTATCTGTCGATCGGGACGCCCGCGCATCTCCCCCCGACGCATCCGGGGCGCCGGCGGACGGTGCGCGACGTCATGACGCGCCAGGTGATGTGCGTGTCGCCGGATCAGCCGCTCGCGGAGGCCGCATCCCTCATGTCGCACAAGGATGTCGATCGCGTCCCCGTCGTCGACGATGGCCGGCTCGTCGGCTTTCTCACGCGCGGCGACATCGTACGTAAGCTCGTCGGGTCGTGACCACGGCGGCGGCGTGCGGCGGGTGTGGTGTATCTTTCCGCCATGTCGAATCGAACGCTGGCGATCATCAAGCCTGACGCCGTCGCGCGCGGTCTGACCGGACAGATCCTCGCCCATCTCGAAGGCGCGGGCTTTCACGTGGCGGGGATCCGGATGCTGCGACTCCGCGAAGCCGAGGCCGGCGAGTTCTACGCCGTGCATCGCGCCCGCCCGTTCTTTGCACCGCTCGTTGCTTTCATGATTTCGGGTCCGTGCGTGCCGATCGTGCTCTTGCGCGATGACGCCGTCGCCACGCTCCGCCGCGTCATCGGCGCGACGGACCCGCGCGAGGCGGAGCCGGGAACCGTGCGGCGCCTGTTCGCGGAATCCAAGGAGCGCAACGCCATCCACGCGTCCGATTCCGACGCCAGCGCGGCGCGCGAGGAGCGGTTCTTCTTTGCCGAGGCCGACGTCCTGCGCGCGCAGTGAGGAGCGAGGTCGTCTGAAGTAGACGCGGCTAACTCCGCATGGCGCCGTTGGTTGCCCGCAAAGGCCCGAGCGGGTAAATTTGCCGGTTATGCTGGTTTTCGACCTGCGGGCGCTCGGCGCCGGGGCGGCCACCGTGGATGCCGTTCTCGACCCCGACGATTCGGTGTGGGAAGTGGCCGACCGCCGTCCCACGACGCCCCTTCGCGTGACGGGACGGCTGTCGGTTGCCGGCGGGGCCGGGAACCGCTTTTACTTCACGGGCCGCATCGCGGGCCAGGCGGCCGACGCGTGCCGGCGGTGCCTGGCCGCCGTCCGGACGGCGATCGACGAGCCGGTCACGGCCCTGTTCGTGGCGGACGGGACGGACGGGTCGGACGATCCCGATGTATTCCCGTTCGACCCGCGCGCGCACGAGTTGGACCTGCGGCCCGCGGTCCGCGAGGCCTGGCTGCTCGGCGTTCCGGCCTTCGTGCTCTGCCGGGAGGACTGCCAGGGGTTGTGTCCGACGTGCGGGACCGATCGCAACGCCGAGCCGTGCACGTGCGCATCTTCCGTGGACCCGCGCTGGGCGCCGCTCGCGGCCTTGCGCGAATCCACGACCTGACGTCGTCTGACTTCTCCTGAATTCGACCCCGACCGGGATCCTCATCTGACATGGCCGTCCCCAAGCGCAGGACCTCCAAACGAAAGAAGCGCGCCCGCAACACCCATAAGGCGGCAGCCTTCGTCGCGCTGCAACCGTGCCCGCGCTGTCAGAGCCTGAAGCGTCCCCACCATGTCTGCGAGGAATGCGGGTACTACGCGGGTGAGCAGCGCGTCGCCGCCCGAGAAGCGTAGCATTGGCCCGAATCGCGTTGGACGCGATGGGGGGCGACGACGCCCCCCGTGCACCGGTTGCCGGCGCGGTACAGGCTCTCGCTGAGATCGCGCCCGGCGATACGGTCCAGCTCGTCGGCCGGGCATCGGCCATCGAACGGGCGCTCGACGCGGTCGCGGGCGCGGGCGGAGCCGACGCCGAGGCGCTCGCGGGGCAGCGCTCTCGCCTCGAGGTGATCGACGCGCCGGACGTGATCGACATGGGCGACCGGCCCAGCGCGGTGCTGCGCGCCAAGCCGAGAAGCTCGATGATCGTCGGCCTGCGGCACCAGGCGGAGGGACGGTCCGACGCCTTCGTCTCGGCCGGCAACACGGGGGCGCAGATGGTGGCCTCCGCGGTCGTCCTCAAGCTGCACGCGGGGATCCGCCGTCCCGCGATCGGGACGCTCTTCCCGACGCTGCGCGAGCCCGTGGTCGTGCTCGACAGCGGCGCGAACGTCGACTGCTCGGCGGCCGAGCTGGTCCAGTTCGCGCACCTGGGCGCGGTGTACGCGGAGGATCTCCTGGGACGGGCCAATCCCGTCATCGGGCTCCTCAACATTGGCGAGGAGGCAGAGAAGGGGAGCGCGGTCGTGAAGGAGGCGCACCGGCGCCTGCGCGAGGCGCGGCTCAACTTCCAGGGTAACGTCGAGGGCCGCGACATCCCGCGGGGAGCCTCGGAGCGCGGGCCGATCGATGTCGTCGTGTGCGATGGCTTCGTGGGCAACGTTCTCCTCAAGTTCTACGAGGCCGTCGCACCGGTGCTCGTCGCGATCCTCACCCGACGCGGGGTCGACCGCGGGGCCCTCGAGCGCGCCCTGTCCGCGTTCGACTACGCCGAGCCCGGCGGCGCGCCGCTGCTCGGCGTCCGCGGCGTGAGCATCATCTGTCACGGGAAATCGAGCGCGCGCGCGATCAAGAATGCGATCAGGCTGGCGGTGCGGGCGGTGGAGACCCGGATGTCCGAGCACATCGGGCGGCGGCTCGCGGACATCCTGGGCGCCGTCGACGGCCCGGGCGGTCCCGGCGCCCCCGCCGCCGTCACGGGCGGCGCCGGGTCATGAAGCGCCCGATCGCGTACCTGTCGGGCACCGGCCGGAGCCTGCCGGAGACCGTGCTGCACAACGCGGACTTCGCCGCCATGGGGCTCGAGACATCGGACGAGTGGATCGTCGAGCGCTCGGGGATTCGCACGCGGCGCATCGCGCGCAAGGGCGAATCGACGACGTCGATGGCGACGGAGGCGGCCCGGCGCGCGATGGAGAAGGCGAACGTTGCGCCCGGTGAAGTCGACGCGATCATCCTCAGCACCGCCACGCCGGACCGACTCCTGCCGGCGACCGCGGTCGAGGTGCAGGCCGCGCTCGGCGCCGCGCGCGCCGTCGCGTTCGACATCTCCGCGGCGTGCTCCGGGTGGATCTTTGCCCTGGCGCTCGCCGAGAGCATGTTGATCGCGGGGCAGGCCGAAACGCTGCTCGTGATCGCGTCGGAGAAGCTGAGCGCGATCGTGGACTGGACGGATCGGTCGACCTGCGTCCTCTTCGGCGATGCGGCCGGCGCGGCGGTCGTGCAGCGATCGAGGCAGCATCGGGGGATTCTGTCGTCGTTCATGCGGAGCGACGGGACGCTCGCCGATCTGCTGCACCGGCCGCACGGCGGTGCCGCGACGCCGATGTCGGAGCAGGTGCTGCGCGATCGCTCGCACTTCATCCGCATGAACGGGCGCGAGGTCTTCCGGCATTCCGTGCGCTCGATGGCGGAAGCGACGGACCGTGCGCTCGACGGCGCGCGTCTCACCGGCCGCGACATCGATCTCTTCATCCCGCACCAGGCCAACATCCGCATCATCGAGGCGACGGCCAAGCACGCGAACATTCCGCTCGACAAGGTCTTCATCAACGTCGACCGCTACGGCAATACGTCATCGGCGACGATCCCCGTCGCGCTCGACGAGGCGATCGAGTCCGGGCGCGTCCACGACGGCTCGACGGTGCTCTTCGTGGCGTTCGGCGCCGGATTCACGTGGGGCTCGATGGTGGTCCGGTTCTGAGCATGGCCGCCCCGGATCTCGTGCTGCTCTTTCCGGGCCAGGGATCGCAACGCCCCGGGATGGGGCGCGATCTCGCCGACGCGTTTCCCGCGGCGCGCGCGGTGTTCGAGGCGGTCGACGCGGCGCTCCACGTGGCGGTGAGCCGGATCTGCTTCGACGGGCCGGCGGATGCCCTCACGCGGACCGAGAACGCGCAGCCGGCATTGCTCGCGCACGCGGCCGCGGTATGGGCGGTCGTGCGCGACGCGGTGGGCCCCCGGGTGCGGGCCGCGGCGGGGCACTCGCTCGGGGAGTTCACCGCCTATCATGCGGCGGATGCCCTGACGCTCTCCGCCGCCGCCCGGCTCGTGCGGCGGCGCGGGGAGCTCATGCGCGATGCGGGGGAGGCCCGGCCCGGCGCCATGGCGGCGATCCTCGGCCAGCTGCGGACCCCGATCGAGGATGTGTGCCGGCGCGCCTCGGAGACGGCCGGCGAGGTCGTCCCCGCCAACTTCAATGCGGCGGACCAGACGGTGATCTCGGGTGAGGTGGCGGGCGTCGAGTGGGCCATGACACTGGCGCGGGACGCGGGGGCCAGGCGCGCGGTCCGGCTGCCGGTGAGCGGTGCGTTCCATTCCCCTCTCATGGCGCCCGCGGAAGCGGGGCTGCGCGCGGCGCTCGCGGAATCCGGCCTCGTCGCCCCGGCGATCCCGGTGTACGCCAACGTGGATGGCCAGGCGGTCCGGACCGCGGCCGCCGCGGAGGACCGCCTGCGTCGCCAGCTCACCGCGCCGGTGCGCTGGGTCGATGTCGTGCGCGCGCTCGCGGCCGCGCACCCGGCGGCCGTGTTCGTGGAGATGGGCCCCGGCGCCGTGCTGACCGGCCTGGTCGCGCGGATCGCCCCCCAGGTCGCGACCGCGACGTGCGGGACGCCGGCCGAGGTGGAGCGGCTGGTGGGCCATCTCGCGGCCGGAGTGCCCTGACCGTGCGCATCGACCTCACGGGGCGCGTGGCCGTCGTCACGGGTGGCTCCCGCGGAATTGGATGGGGGATCGCCCGGACGCTGGCCGACTGCGGGGCCCAGGTGGCGGTCGTCGGGCGCGACGCGGAACGGGCGGCGGCGGCGGCGGCCGAGCTGGGGGGCCGCGCCCGCTCCTTCGGCTGCGACGTCGCGCGGACCGCGGAGGTGGATGCGCTCGTGGCGACGGTGGAGCGCGAGATGGGGTCGTTGGACATCCTCGTGAACAACGCGGGGATCACGCGCGACAACCTGCTCATCCGGCTGAAGGATTCCGACTGGGCCGAGGTCATCGACGCGAATCTGCGCGGGGCATTCGCCACGACGCGCGCCGCGGCCCGCGGGATGCTGAAGCGCCGCTGGGGGCGCGTCATCAACATCTCGAGCGTGGTCGGCCTGATCGGGAACAAGGGGCAGGCGAACTACGCCGCGAGCAAGGCGGGGCTGATCGGGTTCACCAAGTCCGTGGCGCGCGAGCTGGCGTCGCGCCACATCCTGGTGAACGTCGTCGCGCCGGGATTCATCGAGACGGACATGACGGCCGCCATGGCGCCGGAGGCCCGCGCCGCGCTCGAGCAGCGGATTCCGCTCGAGCGCCTCGGCACGCCGGCCGATGTCGCGGGGGTCGTGGCGTTCCTGGCCTCGGACGCCGCCTCCTACATCACGGGGCAGGTCATCGCTGTGGACGGGGGGCTGGCGATGTGATCGCGGAACGGCAACTTCGGGATTAGGCTAGATTCCGGGGATCGACGAACCTTCTGCTCTCGCGAGGGCTGCATGGCTGGTACGAACGCGGATAAGGTCAAGGACATCATCGAGAAAGAGCTCGGCGTCGAGCGTGAGAAGCTCACGGATGATGCCAATTTCATCGAGGATCTGGGCGCCGACAGCCTGGACATCGTGGAGCTCGTCATGGAGTTCGAGAAGGAGTTCAACATCGACATTCCGGACGAGGACGCCGAGAAGCTCAAGACGGTCGGCGACGCGATGGGGTATCTCAAACAAAAGGGTGCGTGACGCGTCGGCGGGTCGTCGTCACCGGGCTCGGCGTCCTGTCCCCGGTAGGAAAGGACGTCCCGACGACCTGGCGCGCACTGCTGGCGGGGTGTAGCGGATCGGCGCCGATCTCGCGCTTCGATGCGAGCGCCTTTCCGGTCCGGTTCGCGGCGGAGGTCAAAGGGTTCGATCCGCTGGAGTACATGGATCGCAAGGACGCCCGGCGCGCGGATCCGTACGTGCAATACGCCATGGCGGCCGCGGTTCAGGCGATGACGGACGCCGGCTTCGGCGATGGGACCGGCTTCGATCCCGAGCGGTGCGCCGTGGTCGTGGGCAGCGGGATCGGCGGGGTCTCGACCTTCGAGGAACAACACGAGGCGTATCGCGCGAAGGGTCCGCGGCGCGTGTCGCCCTTCTTCGTGCCGATGTTCATCACGGACATTGCGGCGGGGATGATCTCGATGCGCTTTGGGGCCAAGGGGCCGAACTATGCCACGGTCTCGGCGTGCGCCACAGGCGCCCACGCGATCGGGAACGGACTGCGCATGATCCAGTACGGTGATGCCGACGTGGCCCTCTGCGGCGGCGCGGAGGCGACGATCACGCCCATGGGCGTGGGCGGCTTCGCCAGCATGCGGGCCCTGTCCGAGCGGAACGACACCCCCGCGACGGCATCGCGGCCGTTCGATGCGACGCGCGACGGCTTCGTGCTCGGGGAAGGGGCGGGCATCGTCGTCCTCGAGGAGCTGGGTCACGCGCGCCGCCGCGGGGCGCGGATCCACGCCGAGATCGTGGGCTTCGGGGCGACCGCCGACGCCTATCATCTGACCACGCCCCCGCCGGGCGGGGAAGGGGCGCAGCGGGCGATGCGCGGAGCGCTCGCGGACGGCGGACTGGGGCTCGATGACGTGCAATACGTGAACGCCCACGGGACCTCGACCCCCACGGGCGACTCGAGCGAGTCCGACGCCATCAAGGCCGTCTTCGGCGAGCGGGCCCGATCGCTCAACGTGAGCTCGACCAAATCGGCGACCGGTCACATGCTCGGCGCGGCCGGAGGGGCGGAGTTCGTGTTCACCACGCTCGCCGTCCGCGACGGCGTGATCCCGCCGACGATCAACTACCGGACGGTCGATCCGGCCTGCGACCTCAACTACACGGCCAACGTCGCCGTCGAGCGGGACCTCACGGCCGCGCTCTCGAACAGCTTCGGATTTGGCGGCCACAACGCGGCGCTCGCTGTGCGCCGCTTCGACGACTGAGCGGGCGATGCCGGCCGCTTCTGTGGCCGTCACGGCCCCGGCCGCGGTCGATCCGGGTCGGATCACGGACCCCGTGCTGCGCCCCATCGCCGACAAGATCGCGCGCGGGGAGCGCCTGAGCGATGCCGACGCCGTCGCCCTCTTCGAGACGCCGGACATCCTCGCCGTCGGCACGCTGGCCGATGCGGTGAATCGCCAGAAGCATGGGGACCGCGTCACGTTCGCGGCGAACCAGCATCTCAATCCGACCAACATCTGCATTCTGCGGAAGACCTGTGTCTTCTGCTCCTACGCCCGGCTGCCCAAGGAGGATGGGGCGTACCGCTACACGCTCGAGCAGGTGTTCGCGGAGGCCGCCCTCGCCGATGGGATCACGCGCGAGTTCCACATCGTGGGCGGACTGGATATGGGCGCCGGGCTCCGGTATTACAGCGACATTTTCCGCGGGCTCAAGGAGCGCTACCCCTACGTGCACATCAAGGCGCTCACCGCCGTCGAGATCGCCCACCTGGCGCGGATCGAATCGATGTCGGTGGCCAACGTCCTGCGCGCATTGCGGGAGGCCGGGCTCGACACCCTGCCCGGGGGCGGCGCCGAGGTGTTCAGCCCCGCCGTGCGCGAGACGATCGCCGACCGCAAGCTCGCGGCCGACGACTGGCTCGACGTGCACCGGACGGCACACGGCCTCGGCATTCGGTCGAATTGCACCATGCTCTACGGTCACGTCGAGACGATCGCCGACCGCGTGGCGCATCTCGCCGCCCTGCGGTCGCTGCAGGATGAGACCGGCGGGTTCCTCGCCTACATCCCACTCGCGTACCACCCGGATCACAACGAGCTCGGACGGGCGCTCGGCCGCGAGGGCACCGCGACAAGCGGGTTCGACGACATCCGCAATCTGGCCGTCGGGCGGCTCTACCTCGACAACGTCGACCATATCAAGACGCATTGGGTCATGGTGACGCCGTTTCTGTCCCAGGCGTCCCTCGCGTTCGGCGTCGATGACATCGAGGGGACGATGGTGCGGGAGAAGGTGTACCACGAGGCCGGCGCGCGGACGGCGGAGCACATGGCGCTCGCGGACGTCGTGCGCCTGATCCGGGGGGCCGGAAAGCTCCCGGTCGAGCGCGATGCGCTCTATCGCGTCGTGCGGGAGTATGCTGCCGACGGCGAGCCCGGGGTGGCGCATGCCGCGTAAGGCGCCGGCGCCGGCCGGAGCGCGCCGGATCCGCGTCGGCCGCATCCCGTACGTGAACTGCTATCCCGTGTACGGGGCCGTCGACCGCGGCGTCGTTCCGCTCGATGGAGAGCTGGTCGACGGCGTGCCGACCGCGCTCAACCGGGCCATGGCCGACGGCGCGCTCGATGTGAGCGTGGTGTCGGCCGTCGAGTATGCGCGAGACGCCGCGCGCTACCTCCTGCTCCCCGATCTCGCGATCTCGTGCGATGGCCCGGTCCGCAGCGTCCTCCTGCTCTCCCGGCGCCCCGCGGGCGAGCTCGATGGCCGCAACGTCGTGGTGAGCCGGAGCTCGATGACGAGCGTCGTGCTCCTCGGGCTCCTGTTCGCGCACGTCTGGCGGGCGCGGCCCGCGTTCGTGCCCGGCGATGCCGAGCTGAGCGACGTCGCGCGCTTCGCCACGGACCCGCACGACGCCCGGCTCGTCATCGGCGACGCCGCGCTGCTCCTGACCGGCGGCGCCGCGCCCGCGGTGCGCGCGGAGTATCCGTACGTGTACGACCTCGGCGCGGAATGGAAGCGCTGGACGGGGCTGCCCTTCGTGTTCGCGGTGTGGGTCGCCCAGCGATCGACGCCCATCGCGGACGCCTTGCGCGTCCACGCGGGCCTGATCGCATCACGGGACTGGGGGATCGATCACCTGGATCTCCTGGCGGCCCAGGCCGCCGGCGTGACGGGCGTGTCGTCGGCGGCCTGCCTCGACTATCTGTCGGGGCTCGACTACGGACTGTCGTACCCGCACCTGGCGGGGCTCACGGAGTTCTACCGGCGGCTCGTGGTCGCGGGCGAGGTGCCGAACGGGACCCTGGCCTTTCTCCCGGCGGCCTGAGAGCCTCGATGCCGCCGCGGAGCGATCTGCTCGACTTCTACGAAAGGGCCCCCCTGCTCGAGCTGGGCGCGGAAGCCGATCGCATCCGGCGGGAGCGGCATCCGGCGAACGTGGTCACGTTCATCGTCGACCGGAACATCAACTACACCAACGTCTGCGTGGCCGACTGCGGGTTCTGTGCCTTCTATCGTCGCCCGAAGCACCCGGAGGGGTACACGCTCTCGTACGAGCAGATCGGGCGGAAGATCGACGAGACCAAGGCGCTCGGCGGCGTGCAGATCCTGATGCAGGGCGGGCACAATCCGTACATCCCCTTCGAGTGGTACGTGAACCTCCTGCGGTACATCAAGGAGCACCACCCGATCCACATCCACGGGTTCAGTCCGAGCGAGATCGATTTCTTCGCGAAGCTCTACCGGATGGATGCGCGCACGGTGATTCGCGAGCTGCAGGCCGCGGGACTCGATTCGATCCCCGGCGGGGGCGGCGAGATCCTGGTGCAGCGTGTGCGGGATCTCGTCGCCCGGAAGAAGGCCGGCGCCGACCGGTGGCTCGAGATCATGGAGCTCGCCCACGGGGAGGGGATGCGGACCTCGGTCACGATGATGTACGGGATCGGGGAGACGCTGGCCGAGCGGATCGAGCACCTGGAGCGCGTGCGCGCCGTCCAGGAGCGGACGGGGGGGTTCACGGCGTTCATCTGCTGGCCGTTGCAGCCCGAAAATACGCCGACCATGTCGCAGCAGCCGAAGACCGATGCGGTCGACTATCTGCGGACCGTCGCGATCGCACGCATCGCGCTGGACAACGTCCCGAATCTCCAGTCGAGCTGGGTCACGATGGGGATGAAGATCGGCCAGCTCGCGCTCCGCTTCGGGTGCAACGACTTCGGGTCGCTCATGATCGAGGAGAACGTAGTCTCCGCCGCCAATACGACCCACCGGACGACGATTGCGGAAATGGAGCGGCTGATCCGCGATGCGGGGTTCACGCCGGCGCGGCGCCGACAGGATTATTCGGTCATCGCCGCGGCGGCCTGAGCGCGTGCGCGTCCGCGCCGGCATCGGGTACGATTCCCACCGGTTCGCCGAGGGCGGGCCGCTTCTGCTCGGCGGCGTCCGCATCCCGGCCAATGTCCACCTCGTGGGCCATTCCGACGGAGACGCCGTCGCGCACGCCATCACCGACGCGGTGCTCGGCGCGGCCGGCGTGGGCGACATCGGCGCGATGTTCGCCGACACCGACCCGGCCAATCGCGGCCGCGATTCCCTCGAGATGCTGCGGGCCGCGGTGGCCCGCGTCCGCGACCGCGGCTACGCGCCCCAGCAGGTCAACGTCACGGTGATCGCGGAAGAGCCGCGCATTGGCAGCCACCGGGAGCGGATGGCGGTCGCGCTCGCCGCGGCGCTCGGGGTCGAGCCCGGGGCGATCAACGTGAAGGGGAAGAGCAACGAGGGAATGGGATGGATCGGACGGGGTGAGGGACTCGCGGTCATCGCGGTCGCCACGGTCGTCGCGCTCGCGCGCGGCGGCTGACGTGCCGGGGGGCGCCGCGACCGCGAGAGCGTTCTGGCTCGAGCCGTTCGGCGACTTTCTCGCGCTCGAGCGCGGCGCGGCCGGGCCGACGCGCGAGGCGTACGGTCGCGACGTCGCGCGTCTCGTGACGTACGCCGTCGCGCATGGAGCCGCGGATCCCGCCGCGCTGGATGCCCGACGCGTGCGGGATTTCGTCTACCACCTCAAGGACCTGGGTCTCGCGCCGGCGTCCATTCGGCGGACGGTCTCCGCCCTCCGGACGTACTATCGCTTTCTCCTGGGCGACGGACACGTCGTCCGCGACCCGACGGAGCGCCTCGAGACGCCCCGGCGCTGGCGGACGCTGCCGGACGTGCTCACGGTTGCCGAGGCCGCGCGACTGCTCGCGGCGCCGACGCTCGACGATCCGCTCGTATTCCGGGATCGCGCCATGCTGGAGCTCGCCTACGGCGCGGGGCTCCGCGTGTCGGAGTGGATCGGCCTCGCGGTGCGCGATGTGCTCATGGCGGATGGGCTCCTGCGGGTGCTCGGCAAGGGGAGCAAGCAGCGGCTCGTGCCGATCGGACGCCAGGCGATCGGCGCGGTCGCGGTCTACCTCCGCGAGCTGCGCCCGACGCTCGACCGCGGGGGCGGGGACGGGCGCCTCCTGCTGAATGCCCGCGGCACACCGCTGTCGCGGATGGGGGCGTGGACGGTACTCCGGAAGTACGTCCGGATCGCCGGCATCACGAAGCGCGTGACCCCGCACACGCTGCGCCATTCGTTCGCGACCCACCTGCTCGAGGGGGGCGCGGATCTGCGCGCCGTCCAGGAGATGCTGGGCCACGCCGACATCTCGACCACGCAGATCTACACGCACGTCGACCGCGCCTACCTGCGCCGCGTCCACCGGACGTTTCACCCGCGGTCGTGACGGGATAGATTCGACCGCATGGCTCCGACGCCCGGTCAGCGGAAAGCGATCCTCGTGATCGACAACTACGACTCCTTCACCTACAACCTGGTGCAGTACCTGGGGGAGCTCGGGGAGGAGCCGATCGTCCGCCGGAACGACGCGATCACGGTCGACGAGGTGGGCGCGCTGGCCCCGCGCGCCATCGTCATCTCGCCCGGCCCGTGCACGCCGCGCGAGGCGGGGATCAGCGTCCCGCTCATCCGTCGATGGGGTGCCACGATCCCGATCCTCGGCGTGTGCCTCGGACACCAGGCGATCGGAGAGGCGTATGGTGGCTCGGTGATCCGGGCCAAGCGGGTGATGCACGGCAAGACCTCGGCTATCGTCCACGACGGCACCGGGATCTTCGATGGTCTCGCGACGCCGCTCAACGTCATGCGGTACCACTCGTTGATCGTCGAGGGGGCGTCGCTGCCGCCGGAGCTCGAGGTCATCGCGCGCGCGGCCGACGACCGGGATGAGATCCATGCGCTGCGGCACCGATCGCACCCCGTGTGGGGGGTCCAGTTCCATCCCGAGTCGATCCTGACGTCCGGCGGCAAGCGCATCCTGGAGAATTTCCTCCGGCTCGCCTCCTGAGGGCGCCCGGGCGTCGTCGCCCCTAGCCCGCGCGGCGCCGGTGGGCGACCAGGCGGGCCAGACGGTCGATGGAGTCGGCCAGCGACGGCGCGTGGCGCACGTCGCGCGGCTTCAGCCCCGTGGTGACGGCAAAATGGGTCCGCAGCAATCGCGTCGACTGGTAGCCGACCGTCTCGGCCGCGCGCCCCACGGCCGTTCCGCTATAGACGTGATGCGCCGCGCGGAGCACGCGCGCTGTCGCGATCAGCAGATGCGGGGAGGTGAGCCGCGCGCGCGTGAGATGGCGATAGAGCATGCGTGGCGAAACGCCGCACGCCGCCGCCAGGTCGCCGACGTTGCGCATCCGTCCGGGCGCGTGAAAGAGCCGCCGAATGCCGGCGGCGACGTTTCCCGGCAGCGTCTCGAGCGCGCCGTCGAAGCGCCGCAAGAAGGCCGAGCTGGCCGCGGCACTCGGGAGCTGGTCCACCATGCGGCGTATCGTTTCCGGGCGATCGTCGTAGCCGCACAACAGCAGATGCCGCACGCCGGCCGCGGCCAGCGTCGCCACGCCCCGCATGGATCGGCCCGACACGGTCGTGTACATGACGACGGGGACGCCGGGACGCCGCGCGATCGCGTGCGCGAGATCTCGAGTGTCGAGTGTCGATGCCAGCCCGGGGTCGATCAGCACCGCTTCCGCTGCCGCGCGATCCACCGCGCGTAGCACCTCGGCCCAATCCGATGCGAGCCGGATGTCGTGCGCACTACCGACTGCGGCCCGTGCGCGCGCGAGGAGCGGAAGCGGGACATACGCGAGGATTCGCACGGGTACCGCCGTCTGGGGACCGTTACGCTATATCGATTTGGCCTGTTGCGCCAGCAATGCACCCCTGGCCGGTATGATTTGATTTTTGTCTCAGAGGCTCGTAGCTTCGGTGGCGTGAAATTTGCTGGCGATCGCCCGTGCACTCGTGGTGGCTGATGGCCACACTCGCTGTGATCCCGGCCCGTTTAGGCGCCGTGCGGCTCCCGCGAAAGCCGCTCCGAGAGCTCGGAGGTGCCCCCCTCGTCGTCCGTGTCTGGCAGCGGGTGAGCGACATGGGGCTCGCGGATCGGGTCGTCGTCGCGACCGAGAGCGAGGAGGTTGCGACCACCGCGCGGCGGGCCGGCGTCGAGTGCGTGCTGACCAGCGCTGTCCACGCATCGGGCACTGATCGAGTTGCAGAAGTATCCATGATGCAAGCGTTTAGGTCTTATGACCTCGTGTGCAACGTGCAGGGCGACGAACCGTTCATATCGGTCGACGGGGTCCGGGGAGCGGTGGCACAGGTAATCGATGGGGGGTTCCCGGTCGGGACGGCGGCCGTTGCTGCAGGCGTCGAGGTCCTGCATGACCCGACGATCGTGAAGGTCGTCTGCGCCGATGATGGCCGCGCTCTGTATTTCTCGCGTGCGCCGATTCCGCATCTGCGCGAGGGGGGGGATCGCGTGACGCATGCGGGGCTCGTCCGGCAGCACCTCGGGGTATACGCCTACACACGCTCGGCGTTGGCGCGCTGGGTCGCGCTCCCCCCCCATCCACTCGAGATCGTGGAGCGGCTCGAGCAGCTGCGGCCGCTGGCCGCGGGCGTGGCGATCGGGGTGGCGACGGCCGAAAACGCACCGGTCATGGGCGGGATCGATACGGAGGCGGATCTGGCGCGGGCCAATGTCGTGTGGGCGGACTTCACCGCGGGGAGGGCGTGATGCCGGTCGAGACGAGAGAACAGACGACACGCTTCATCTTCATCACGGGCGGCGTGGTCTCGTCGTTGGGGAAGGGGATCGCCGCGGCATCGCTCGGGCGCCTGTTGGTCGAGCGCGGGCTGCGCGTCACGATGATGAAGTTCGATCCGTATCTGAACGTCGATCCGGGGACGATGTCGCCCTTCCAGCACGGAGAGGTCTTCGTCACCGACGATGGCGCGGAGACGGACCTCGACCTGGGCCATTACGAGCGGTTCATCGATCGCGCGCTCTCGCAGGCGAACAACGTGACGACCGGGCGCATCTACCTGAACGTCATCACGAAGGAGCGGCGCGGAGAGTTTCTCGGCTCGACCGTCCAGGTGATCCCGCACGTCACGGACGAGATCAAGGCGGCGATGAAGCGGATCGCGCCGGACAACGACGTGGTGATCGTCGAGATCGGGGGCACGGTCGGCGACATCGAGTCCCTGCCGTTTCTCGAGGCGATCCGGCAATTCCGCCAGGAGGTGGGGCGCGAGAGCGCGCTGTTCATCCACCTCACGCTGGTCCCGTACATCTCTGCGGCCGGCGAGGTGAAAACCAAGCCGACGCAGCACTCCGTGCGCGAGCTCATGGAGATCGGGATCCAGCCCGACATCCTGATCTGCCGCACCGAGCGCCCCCTCTCCGATGAGACGAAGCGCAAGATCGCCCTCTTCTGCAACGTCGAGTTCGGCGCGGTGATCGAGAGCCGCAACGTCCCCACGATCTACGAGATCCCGCTCACGTTCCACGACCAGGGGCTCGACACCCGCGTCGTCGAGCGGCTCGCGCTGGAGACGGCCGAGCCCGATCTCACGACCTGGCGGCTCATGGTGCAGCGGATCGTCGCGCCGCGGTCGCGCGTCCGCGTGGCGGTCGTCGGCAAGTACACGGAATTCGTCGACAGCTACAAGAGCGTGCAGGAATCCCTCATCCACGGCGGGATCGCCAACGACGTCGGCGTGGACATCGCGTGGATCGGGAGCGATCGGTTCACGGATCCGGTGCGCGCGCGCGAGCTCCTGTCCTCCTGCGATGCGCTGCTCGTCCCGGGGGGCTTCGGCGTGCGGGGCGTGGATGGGATGGTCGAAGCGGTCCGCGCGGCCCGCGAGACCGGGCTGCCGTTCCTCGGCATCTGCCTCGGCATGCAGGTCGCCATCATCGAGTACGCGCGCCACGTCGTCGGACTTCCCGACAGCAACTCCAGTGAGTTCGCGCCCGAGTGCGCGAACGCCGTGATCGCGCTCATGGAGGACCAGCAGCACGTGACCGATCTCGGGGGGACGATGCGCCTGGGCGCCTACGTCTGCCGGATCGCGCCGCGGTCCCGCGCCGCGGAGGTCTACGGCGTGCCCGAGGTTCGTGAGCGTCACCGCCATCGCTACGAGGTCTCCAACCGGCATCGCGAGGCGCTCGTGGAGCACGGGCTCAAGCTGAGCGGGCTCTCCCCCGATGGCTCGCTCGTCGAGATGGTCGAGCTGCCGAATCACCCCTGGTTCATCGGCGTGCAATTCCATCCGGAGCTGCGCTCGCGGCCCACGCGCCCGCATCCGCTGCTGGCCGGGTTGATCGCGGCCGCGGTCAAGCACGCCGGACAGCGCCGGGCGGCCGGGCACCCGGCGCGTCGTGCCGAGGCCCACGAGGGGTTGGTCGAGGCCGGCGACTAGTGGCCCACGCCTTTCCGGCGAACGCATTCTTTCTGATCGCCGGTCCATGCGTGGTGGAAGACGATGCCGTGATGCTTCCCCTGGCGGAGCACCTCGCCCGACTCGCCGAGCGCCTTCCCGGCGGCGTGCTCTTCAAGGCGAGCTTCGATAAGGCCAATCGCTCGGCCGCGCGCGCGGCCCGGGGTCCGGGGATCGAGATCGGCCTCGCCGCGCTGCGGCGTGTGCGCGACGCGACCGGCCTGCGCACGCTGACCGACGTGCATCTGCCGGAGCAGTGCGCACACGCGGCGGACGCGGCCGACGCCCTGCAGATCCCGGCCTTCCTCTGCCGCCAGACCGATCTCCTTGTCGCCGCGGGCGCGACCGGCCGTCCGGTGAACGTGAAGAAGGGGCAGTGGCTCGAGCCCGAGGGCCTCCGGGGCGCCGTGGACAAGGTCCGGCAGGCGGCGGCGCACGCGGGCCGGCCGCCCGCCGATGTTGCCGTGACGGAGCGCGGGACGTTCTTCGGCTACGGCGACCTCGTCGTCGACATGCGTGCGATCCCGCGACTGCGCGCCGCGTGCGCCGCGGCGGTCGTCTTCAATGCGACCCACAGCGTGCAGCGGCCCGGTCGGGGACCCGGCGGATCGAGCGGGGGCGCGCGGGAGTACGTCGCGACGCTCGCGCTGGCGGCGGTCGCCGCCGGAGCCGATGGCCTTTTCATCGAGACGCATCCGGATCCGGACGGCGCGCCGAGCGACGGCCCGAACATGCTCCCTCTCTCGCAGCTGGACGCCCTCGTCGCGCGCGCCGTGGATGTCTGGGATCGATGCCGGCGATGACGCCGATCGCCTCCGGGCCACCGTCGCTCGACCGCGAGCTCGCGGCGCGCATCCGGTTCGTCGGGATCGATGTCGATGGCGTGATGACGGACGGCGGGATTTATACGGGCGAAGTCGACGGCGCGATGCTCGAGTTCAAGCGCTACGACATCCAGGATGGGCTGGGCGTGGTGTTTCTCCGGCAGGCCGGGATCCTCGTCGGCATCCTGACCGGACGGACATCGGAGAGCTCGCGCATGCGGGCCGCCGAGCTGCGGGCCGATGAGTTCCACATGGATCCCGACGCGCAGAAGCTGCCGGCCCTGCGCGCGATGCTCGAGCGGCGCGGGGTCGCGCTGGCCGATACGGCGTTCGTCGGGGACGACCTGCCCGACCTGGCTGTGCTCCGCGCGGTCGGGCTGCCCGTCGCCGTGGCCAACGCGGCGCCCGAGATCCGCCACGCGGCCACCCTCCAGCTCGCGCACTCGGGCGGACACGGAGCCGTCCGGGAGTTCGCCGAGCTGCTTCTGCGGGCGCGGGGCGAGTGGGAGGCGCTGGTGGAGCGCTACGTGGCGGAGCGCTCCGGCGCGCTCGCCGCTGCGGGGACCGGGCGGTGAGCGCCGATCGCGCCGTCGAGCGGGGGCGGGCCGTCCTGCGCCAGGAGCAGGGGGCGCTCGAGCGGACAGCCGGGCGGCTCGGGCCCGAGTTCGCACGGGCCGTGGCCCTCATCGCCCAGGCGCCCGCGGGATCGCGCGTGATCGTCGCGGGCGTCGGCAAGTCGGGACTCATTGGCCGCAAGATCGCCGCGACGCTCACGTCCACCGGGACGCCGGCCTCTTTCCTGCATCCGGTGGACAGCGTGCACGGCGATCTGGGCCTCGTCGGGCGCGACGATGTCGCGGTCCTCATCTCGAAGAGTGGGGAATCGCCCGAGCTTCTCGCGCTGCTCGATCACCTGCGGCGCTTCGGTGTCCGGAGCATCGCGATCACGGGCGCCCCGGGCTCGACGCTCGCCCGGCACTCCGATGTCGTCCTGGACGCCTCGGTGAGCGAGGAGGCGTGCCCCTACGACCTGGCTCCGACGACGAGTACCACGGTGGCCCTCGCGCTGGGCGACGCGCTCGCCATCGTCCTGCTCGAGGACAAGGGATTCCGGCGCGAGGATTTTGCCCGCCTCCACCCCGGGGGCGCGATCGGCCACAAGCTCCTCACGCGCGTCTCCGACGTGATGCTGCGCGAGGAGCTGCCGATTCTCGGCCCCGACGCGACCATGCGGGACGCGGTCGTGCAGCTCGCCGAGCGGCGCGGGATCGTAATGGTCGTCGACGGGGGGAAGGTGCTGCTGGGCGTCGTCACGGTCGGCGATCTCACCCGACTCATGGAGCGCCAGCGCGACGTATTCGAACGTCGTGGTGCGCACGGTCATGACCGCGCGGCCGCAGACCGCGCGCGCCGATGAGCTGGGAAGCGCCGCGGTCTTCCGCATGGAGCAACGCGGGGTCATGGCCCTTCCGGTGATCGATGGCGCCGGACGCGTGGAAGGGGTCGTCCACCTCCACGACCTGTTGCGGGCGGGGGTGGCGTGACGTGCCCGCGCCCTTCGCGCTCGACCGGCGGGAAGGCGATCGTCGCGATCCTCGGCGCCCTTCTCGGCGGGGGGGGGGCGTGCCGGAGCGAGAAGGTGCTCCCGGCCGTCGCCCACAACGCGCTCGCCGATTCGGCGGATCAGGTGATGTTCAAGACCGTCGCGAACCTCACCGATCACGGCGTGCTGAAGGGGCAGATGCGCGCCGACACGGGCTACTTCTTCGACGACAACACGCGGCTCGTGGGCCGCACCGTGCAGGTGACCTTCTTCACGGTGACCGGCGAGCGCAACGGGGTCATGACCTCGCGCGAGGGGACCTACAACGAGCGTACGGGGAACATGGATGCCCACGGCAACGTCGTCGTCGTATCGGAGAACGGGCGGCACCTGACCACGCCCTATCTCAAATACAACCAGTCCGCCAACCAGATCTCCAGCGATACGACCTTTACGACGACCGACTCCACCGGACGGGAGCTCGACGGCGTGGGCTTCATCTCGGATCCGAACATGGACCACATGCAGTGCCTGCGGGCGTGCAACGGGATGGCCGGGATGGTCAATCTGGAGGCGACGCCCGCCGCCCCGACGCCGTCCGCGCCGGCGGCTGGCCGCGCCGGCCAGGCGGGCCGCCCGGCCGCTCCCCCGACATCTCCGGCGCCGGGCCGCTCCCAGGCCCCGGTCCACGATACGGGGCGCAGCAAGACATTCACCCTGCCATGAGAGTTGCATCGCTGGCGCTCGCCCTGGGGGTGGCCGCCGTCGCCCGTGCGCAGGCGCAGGGGCAGGGGCAGGGCGGCAGGGTCACGCGCAGGGCCAGCCGCACGCCCAGGCCCAGACGCCCAGCGCGTGCGACCTGTATTTCGAGAACACCCCGGCGACGCGAATGACCTCCGTCCGGGAGTCGGCCAAGCAGTATAACTCGTTCATCGGCGGCGGCGTGATCGCCCATTGCCGCGGGCAGAACAACACGATCACGGCCGACAGCGCAGAATTCTACGACGCGCTCAACCGGCTGTACATGATCGATCACGTGCATTATCGGGAGCCGCGCATCGCCGTGGATGCCGATCACATGACGTACTATGTCAGCGAGGGGCGCCTGGTTGCGGAGGGGTCGGTTTACGCCGTCGTGCCGAACGGCTCGACGATGCGGGGGCCGTGGGCGGAGTATCTGCGCGTGCTCCCGGGCATCCGGACCGAATCGCGGCTGACGGCGGTGCAACGGCCGCACCTCCACCTCATCCAGCAGGACAGCGCCCAGGAGGACAGCGCGCGCGCGGCGGCCCCTGCGGCCCTCCCGTTCCCGCGCGCCGATACGACGAGCACGGACACGGCGGGAATCGACGCGGACCAGATCGTCATGCAGGGGGATAGCCTGGTGTATGCGTCGCAGCACGTGGTCACGGTCCGTACGGACGCCCGGACGGTCAGCGATTCCGCCATGTTCGACAACACGCGCGAGTTCTCGCGCCTCCTGCAGCAGCCCATGATCACGGGGACGCAGGGTGCGCATCCATTCACGCTCCGCGGCAAGGTGATCGATCTCTTCTCGGCGAATCACGAGCTGCAGCGGGTGTTCGCGAAGGAGGAGGGGGACGGCGTAAGCCAGGATCTGCACCTCGTGGCCGACACCATCGACCTGCGGCTCATCGACAAGCAGCTGTCGCGCGCCTACGCGTGGAACACGCCCGGCGGGACGGAGCGCGCCCACGCGACGACGCCGGTGCGGGACATGCAGGCGGATTCGATTGACGTCCGCATGCCGGAGCAGGTCGTGCATCGGATGCACGCCGTGCGACGGGCCTACGGTACGAGCGTCCCGGACACGACGAAGATCCGCTCGACCGAGCGCGACTGGATCAAGGGGGATACGATCTTCGCCTGGTTCGATACGACCCAGGACCGCCCGGCGGGCGGCAATTCGGAGCCCGCCGTCACGCGCCTCCTGTCGTCCGGCGATGCACGGTCGTATTACCAGATGGCCCCCAAGGACACCTCACTGCACCGACCGGCGCTCAACTACTCGCGAGGACGTACGATCACGATCGATTTCGTCGAGCGGGAGGTCCATACGGTCGCGGTGGCGGATCGTGCGGCGGGAGTCTATCTCGAGCCCGCCGCCGATACGCTCGCGAGCGATTCCGTGCGCCTCGCGAAGCGCGCCGCGGCGGATTCGGTGCGTCTGGCCAAGCGCCGCGCCAGGCGCGCCGGCAAGAATGCGCCGCGCGAGACGACCGGCGCACCGCGCGACACGACGAGCACACCGCGCGACACCACCAGCCCGCCGCGTGACACGACCGGGACACCACGCGACACGACCCGGACACCGCGTGATACGATCGGGGGGGCGCCGTGACGACGCTCGGCACGCCGGCGCACGGCGTCATCCTGGCGGACGATCCCGACGCAGCGGGAATTCCCCCGTCCGTGCGCCAGCTCGTGGCGCAGCTGGCTCAGGGGAATCGCTCGATCGCGCTCCTGCTCGCGGCGCTGATGTCGTCCGCGGACCAATCGGGGCGCATGCCGTTCAACGCCGTCGCCATCGCCTATCGGGATGCCTACATCGCGGTCCTGCGCGCCGAGGGGCGCGATGCGGACCACGAGTCGGAGCGGCTCTCCCTCGACGAGGTCCGCGGCTACCTGAGCGGGTCCCTGCTCCCGCGCCTCCAGCGCGATCACATCGTCCTTCTGCCGCCGGAGGGACTGAGCGCCCAGGATGCGCCCGTCCGGATCGCCCCGGGAATCTGGGACGGGATCGGCGCGTTTCGCGCGGAGATCGCGCGGGCCCTGCGCGCCGCCGAGGGGCGCGCGGCGGGCCGCGGCACGAGCGCCGCCGATGTGGTGGCGGCGGGGAGCGTGCTCGAGGCGACGGGTCTCCTCAAGATCTACCGGGGACGCAAGGTGGTCAACGACGTCGCCGTCCGCCTGCGGCAGGGCGAAATCGTGGGCATGCTGGGCCCGAACGGGGCGGGGAAGACGACGACGTTCTACATGATCGTCGGTCTCATTCCCCCCGCCGCGGGGCGCATCCTCATCGACGGGGAGGACATCACCGACATGCCGATGTACCGGCGCGCGCGGCGCGGCATCGGCTACCTCTCCCAGGAGCCGTCGGTCTTTCGCAAGCTCACCGTCGAGGACAACATCCGGGCGATCCTCGAGATGACCCCGCTCAGCACCGCCGAGCAGCACCAGCGGCTCGAGCTGCTGCTCGACGAGCTCAGCATCAAGCACCTTCGGCGCAACAAGGCCTTTTCCCTGTCGGGCGGTGAGCGGCGGCGCCTCGAGATCACGCGCGCCCTCGTGACCCAACCCAAGTTCATGATGCTGGACGAGCCGTTTGCCGGCGTCGATCCGATCGCGGTGCACGACATCCAAACGATCGTCGCGGGACTGCGCCATCGGGGCATCGGCGTCCTCATCAGCGACCATAACGTCGAGCAGACGCTGGACATCGTCGACCGCGCCTACATCATGTTTGATGGCCAGGTCAAGGTGTCGGGAACGGTTCGCGATCTCGTCTTCGACGACACCGTGGCCGAGATTTATCTGGGGCCCACGCTGACGGCGCGCCTCCGCGCGCGGTTCGCGGCGGGACGCGCGGCGGCATGAGCGGGGTGGCGCGGTGACGCGGCTCCGGGAGGACGGATGAAGACCGGACTGCACCAGAGCACGCAGCTCAGGCAGGAGCTGAAGATCAATCCCCGCCTCTACCAGGCGATGGATCTGCTGTACATGCCGCTCCTCGACCTCCAGCAGCACCTGAAGCAGGAGTTGGAGACGAATCCGTTCCTCGAGCTGGTCGAGCCCGAGGAGGAGGATGAGGAGGAGGCCGAGGCCGAGGATACGCCGCAGGCGGAGGCCGAGGCGCCGACCGAGGGGGAGGCGGCCGGGGAGATCGACTGGGAGCAGATCCTGCTCGAGGGGTTCGACTCCGCGAGCCCGCGGGAGGAGACGGAGGAGAAGGAGTACTTCGAGCCGGTCGCGCGCGAGACGCGGGACCTCGGCGACCATCTGCGCGAGCAGATCGCCCTGCTCGAGCTCTCGCCGCGCGAGCTGCTCCTGGCGGAAGAGTTCATCGGGAACATCAACGACGATGGCTACCTCGCCTGCTCCGTCCCGGAGGTGGTGGACGCGATCAACGCGGAGATCGCCCGGGCCGCGGCGGTCGCCGGGCGGGAGCCCGACGAGGCCACGCCCCTCCCGCTCTATACGATGGCGGAGGCCGAGGCCATGCTCGCCCGCATGCACGATCTCGATCCCCCCGGGATCGGTGCCCGCGACCTGCGGGAATGCCTGCTCCTGCAGCTCCGCCAGGCGGGCCACGATGGCTCGCTCGAGTATCGGCTGGTCGCCGATGGATTCGACGAGCTGATCAACCACCGCTGGAGCGAGGTGGCCAAGCGCTTCGGCATCGGCCCGACGGAGGTCCAGCACGTCGCGGACGAGATCGCCAAGCTCAACCCGAAACCCGGTCTCGCCTTCAGCGGCGCGAGCGACGGCTACATCATCCCCGACCTCGTCGTGGAGAAGATCGACGGGACGTACCACATCTTTCTCAACGACGCGAACATCCCGCGCCTGAAGCTCAGCCGCGTGTACCAGGAGATCGCCCGCGACAAGAAGAAATTCGACGGCGAGAACAAGGAGTTCATCTCCTCGAAGCTCAATTCCGCCAACTGGATGATCCAGGCCATCGAGCAACGCCGCCAGACGATGCTCAAGGTCATGCACTACATCGTGGACCGGCAGCGTGACTTCTTCGAAAAGGGAGTCCAGGGCCTCCGGCCCCTCACGCTCCGCGAGGTGGCCGAGGTGATCGGCATGCACGAGTCCACGGTGAGTCGCGTGACCAACGAGAAATTCGTGCAGACGCCGCGCGGCGTGCTGCCGCTCAAGTTCTTCTTCTCGTCGGGGCTCTCGACATCCGGCGGCGAGGATGTGTCGGCGCGTGGCATCAAGGCGCAGATCGAGAAGCTCCTCGCCGATGAGAATCCCAAACGGCCGCTGACCGATCAGGCGATCGTCAACGTCCTGCGCGAGGGCGGCGTCAACATCGCGCGCCGGACCGTGGCGAAATACCGCGATCAGCTGGGCGTGCTGTCCGCGCGGATGCGGAAGCGCGTGTGAGCGAGCGCGTATGAGCGAGCGCGTATGAGCGAGCGCGTATGAGCGGCGTGGATGTGAGCGTGCTCGTCCCGGCCAAGGACGAAGCCGCGAACCTCCCGCTCTTCATGGAGCAGGTCGCTGCCGCGTTCCGCGGCTCCCCGACGACGTTCGAGGTCATCGTCATCGACGACGGCTCCGTCGACGACACCTGGGCCGTCCTCGGCGATCTGCTGCCGCGGTTCCCGTTTCTCGTGCGGGCCCGGCATCGCGCCCGCCGCGGGATCGCCGACGCGCTGCGGACGGGCTACCACGCCGCGCGCGGCGCCGTCCTCGTCTTCTACCCGGCGGACCTGCAATACCGGCCCGAGTCGATTCCGCAGCTCGTGGCGCCGATCATGGCGGGCGACGCCGACATGGTGACCGGACGCAAGCAGGGGAAGTACGACAAGGCGCTCGTGTCGGGCGTGTACAACTGGATGAGCCGCCGGCTGTTCGACGTTCCCGTGCACGACCTGAATTCGGTCAAGGCGTATCGGCGCGAGATCATGGAGGCGGTTCCGCTCCGTCCCGATTGGCACCGCTACATGATCGTGATCGCGGCCGCGGAGGGGTACTCGGTCGCCGAGGTCCCCGTCACCGTCTACCCGCGCCATGCCGGCGAATCCAAGTTCGGGAGATCGCGCATCGTCGTGGGTACGCTCGACCTCCTCTCCGTCTGGTTCGAGCTCCGGTTCGGGCGCAAGCCCCTCATGCTCTTCGGCGTCCTCGGCGCGCTGCTGTTTCTGGCGGGCCTGGTGACGGGCGTGGTCGCCCTCCTCATGCGCTTCGTGATCCCGCCGTATCAGGGATTCCGCCCGCTCCTCAACCTCGTGGAGATCTGCGTGATCGTGGGGAGCGTGCTCTTCGTCGGCGGATTTCTGGGCGAGATGATCGCGGTCCAGCGCTCGGAGATGCAGGACATCCGCCGGCACCTCGGGCAGCGGGGCAGCGACTAGTCCGCGTACGCCGACCGCTCACTGGCGCACGCCGAGCGCTCACCCACCGGCCGCCCCGTCCCGCTCGATCCCCTCTAGCTCGCCCCGCGCGCGCGCCAGCGCGTCCTGCGCCGCCTCGGGGGACACCGAGCGAAACCGCACTCGTTCCCCAATCCCGCGTTGCGCCACCACGGGGAGATCCACGGAGCAGACGACGGCGATGACGGGATAGCCTCCCACCGTCGGCGCATCGGCCATGAGCACGATCGGCTGACCGGCGGCCGTCACCTGGATCGCTCCGGGGCAGAGCGGCTCGGACGGGAGCGCTGCCGGGATGCGGTCGGACAGGCGTACTCCCTCGAGGCGATAGCCCATGCGATCGCTCGCGCCCGCGACGGTGAGCTCCGCGCCGAGCAGCGTGTGCCAGCTCGCCGCCGCGAACAGTGCGCGATGCGGGCCCGCAACGACGCGAACCGCTCGCTCGGCGCCGGCCGCCCCCGCCGTCAGGGGGGCACGCAGGGCCGCCGGCGAGAATGGGGCCGTCACGCCGATCGGAACGCGATCGCCCGAGCGCAGAGAGCGGCCATGCAGACCGCCCAGCCGGGCGGGGATGTACGTCGCGCGGCTGCCCAGCACGAGCGGTACGTCGATACCGCCGCGTATGGCGATGTAGACGAACCGGCCGCGATGGATCCGGTCGATCGAGAGCACGCTTCCGGCGCCGGCGTGGTGCGCCTCGCCCGACGCGATCGGCACCCCGTCCAGGGTCGCGCTTACCGGCGCCCCCGTCAGCGCCAGCCACGCCGGGTGGTCGACGCGGATCCGTCCGGCGCCGAGCGCCCATTCGAGGGCCGCCGCGTCCGGCGCGTTCCCCACCAGGAGGTTTCCGGCCCGGAGCGACCCCGGATCCATTGCCCCGCCGACAGGAACGCCCGCGGCGCGGTATCCGCCGCGGCCCATGTCCTGCACGGTGACGAGCGGGGGCGCGTGCAGGATCTCGATCATCGGCGCAGCCGCAGCGACAGCTCCGCGCGCATCATGCATCCATCGGCGTGAATCGAACGTGATCGCCGGCCGCCAATCGCGCCGGCGGGATCCGGTCGGGATCGAACAGCACCGCAGCCGTGCGGCCGATCAGATGCCAGCCACCCGGCGTCTCCAGCGGATACACGGCCGTCTGTCCGCCCGCGATCGCCACCGACCCCGCGGGGACTCGCCGCCGGGGCTCCGCGCGGCGCGGGAGCACGAGGGCCCCATCGAGCTCGCCCAGGTAGGCGAATCCGGGAACGAACCCCAGGAGCAGAACCGTGTACGTCCGGCCGCTGTGTCGCGCTATGACCTCGTCCCGCGGGAGACCCGTCCGGTGGGCGACGTCCGTCAGGTCGGGTCCATCGTACCGAACGGCGATGCGATGCTCGTGCGCCGGGACTTCGCGACCGGTGGCGACCGCAGGCTCCCGCAGCAATCGCTCCAGCACACCGACCATCTCCGCGTAGCCGGCGCGCGCCGGGTCGTAGAAAACCGTGAGCGCGGCGTACGCGGGCACGATCTCGCGGACCGCGCCGAGCCCGGCCACACGGATCCGCTCGGCGCACGCACGGACTCGAGCCGCGAGGGCAAGATCGACGCGATCTCCGAGGCGGATCGTGAGGGCGGCATCGCCCAGAGCCAGGATGGTCGGCGCCGTCTCCGCGGCCGGCGCCTGAGCAGGATTCATGACGCGAACGGCGCGAGCGCGATCCCCTCGCCCAGGAACCGTGTACGCACCGCGCGCGCCAGCGCGAGCGCACCCGGCGTGTCCCCGTGCACGCACAGGGAATCGGCGTGGAGCGTGATCTCCGTCCCGTCTGCGGCGCGGACCCGGCCGTCGCGCACGATGCCGAGAGCGCGCGCGGCGACCACGTCGGGATCCGTCAGGACGGCGCCGGGCACCGATCTCGGCGCCAGGGCGCCGGCGGAGGTGTACGCGCGATCGGCGAAGGCTTCCGCCGCCGCACGGAGTCCCGCGGCGCGCGCGGCATCGACGAGTGCCCCCCCGGCGAGAGCGAGCACGACGAGCGTCGCGTCGACGGCGGCGACGGCCTCGGCAATCGCGCTGGCCGCGGCCGCATCGGTGGCTGCCCGGTTGTACAGCGCGCCGTGCGGCTTGACGAACCGGAGCCGGGCCCCCGCGGCCCGGCACACCCCGGCGAGCGCCCCGACCTGGTAGACCACGTAGGCGCGGATCTCCGCTGCCGTCGCGGCCAGATCCCGGCGGCCAAAGCCCGGGAGATCGGGATAACCGGGGTGCGCCCCGATCGCGACGCCTCTCGCGTGCGCGGCGGCCACTGTGGCGTGCATCGTCAGCGGATCGCCGGCGTGGAACCCGCAGGCGATGCTGGCCGATGTCACGAGGTCCAGCAGAGGGCCGTCGTCACCCAACCGATTGGATCCGAAGCCCTCGCCGACGTCGGCGTTGAGATCGATCGTGGTCATGCGGTATCAAGGCGGCGTCACGGCGGACCCATGGCGCCGTCCGGCCCGGGCGCCCGGCCCGCACGGCTCCGCTCGACGACGCGCCACACGCCATAGAGGGGCAGACCGGTCAGAACGAGGAGCAGTCCGAAAGCGGCCTGGGCGCGCGTCTCGTGCGCGATGAGGAGCGCGAGCGCGACGCCGCTCGTGAGCACGACGTAGAGTGCCGGAAGCACCGGATATCCGATTGCGCGATACGGGCGGGCCAACCCCGGCTGGGTGCGGCGGAGCCTAAAGACGCCGACCGTCGTGCCGGCGTAGAACACGAGGGCCGCGAATATCACGTAATCGAGAAGTTGGCTGTATGTCCCCGTGATGCACAGGAGGGAGATCCAGATCGCCTGCGCGATGAGCGCGAACCCCGGGACCCTCCGGTCGTTGAGGCGCCCCGCCGCGCGAAAGAAGAGGCCATCGCGTGCCATCGCGTAATAGACCCGCGCACCGGCCAGGATCAGGCCATTGTTGCATCCAAAGGTCGAGATCAGGATCGCGACAGCCATGACGACGGCCCCGCCGGGGCCGAATACGTGCTCGACGACGGCCGTCGCCACGCGATCCTGCGTCGCGTACTGGATCCCGCGCGCCAGCACGCTCGTGCCCTCCGGCGATCCGTGCAGGGGCAGCACGCACAGGTATGCGACGTTGGCGAGGACGTAGAGAACGGTCACGATCCCCGTCCCGAGCACGAGCGCGAGGGGGAGGTTGCGCCGGGGGTTCTGCACCTCGGCGGCGGTGAATGTGACGTTGTTCCACGCGTCGCTCGAGAACAGGGAGCCGACGAGCGCGGCGCTGAACGTCAGCACGAACGCGCCGGAGAGCGGCGGGCCGGCGAAGAATCGGCCCGGCGAGAAATTCGCGGCGAGCGCGTCGGCGTTGCGGCCGACGAAGAGCCCCAGCGCGACGAGCGCGATGAGCGCCACGGTCTTGACCAGGGTGAACAACGTCTGGATGCGCTTCCCTTCGCGAATGCCGCGCGCGTTGACCCATGTGAGCAGCCACACCATGGCGAGCGCGACCGCGCGCTGCGGGCTGAGCCCCAGCTGGATGGCGGCCGCGGGAGCGTGGCAGCCGAGTGCGGCGATGCACAGATCGGCGCGCGGCAGAGCGGAGAACCGATCGGTGGAGACCGCGGGCCAGAGGACGCCGAGGAAGCGCCCGAACGCGACGGCGACCGCGGCGATCGTTCCGGTCTGGATGACGGCGAAAAGAGTCCATCCGTACAGGAACCCCGGCAGCGGGCCGAATGCCTCGCGCAGAAACACGTATTGGCCGCCGGCCCGCGGGTACATCGCGGCCAGCTCGCCGTAGGTGAGCGCTCCCAGCAGCGTCATGATCCCGGTCACGACCCACGCGGCGAGCAGCCAGCCCGGCGCACCCAGGGAGCGCGACATCGACGCGGAGACGATGAAGATGCCGGACCCGATCATGGACCCGACCGCGAGCATCGTCGCGTCGGTCAGCGTGAGCGCCGTGACGAAGCCGCTTGGGCGCTCGGCCGCGGCGTCGATGGGGAGATCAGCCGTTGTCATGGGGCGGGCCGCGCCGCGCGGCTACGCGTGATCCCGGGGGAGGCGAATGCCGTAGCGTCCCAGAAAGAGGGCCAGCTCCTCCGTGAGCGGCGACCCCCGGACGCTCCGCGTCCGACCGGCAAGGTCGAGCCAATGCGCGCCCAGCCCGTGCAACTCGCCCCGGTCCCCTTCGCCCAGCGCACGCTCCGAGAGCACCGTATCGTCGCGCTCCACCATCGGCAGGGCCGTCATCTCCGCGCGCACCCAATGCAGCCGCCAGCTCCGTCCGTCCTCGCGCGTGTAGGTCCGCGTCGCGCCGGACGTGGTAATTCTCACGGCGTCGTGTTGAACGACGCGATCGAACTCGCCCAGGATCGTGGCCACCAGCGCGGCGCGATCCTCGCTCGAGAGCGGTTTTGGGAATGCCGGCGCGGAGCGGATTACCTTGGCAGGTGTGCCGACCGCGAGGCTATACGGTGGAATGTCACCGGAGACGAGGGAGTTTGCGCCGATGACCGAGCCATCGCCGATCGTCGCGCCCGGCATGACGAACACGCGCCAGGGGAGCCACACGCTGTTCCCCAGCGTCACCGGCTCGTACGTGACCGGATATCCATCGAGGGCGTTGAGCCACGCGGCGTGCGTGAAGATGAGGCAGTGCCCGCCGATTCCCGTGTCGTCACCGATCGTGACCGGCTTCGTCGGATTGATGTTGGCCATCTGCAGCACTATCGTTCGGCTCCCGAGCGTGAAGCGCGACTCGGGCAGCTGCGGGCCTCCGACGTACACCTGCTCGCGAATGCGCGCATCCTCGCCGATCTCGATCCGCTCGCACGAGACGTAGCTCATGGCGCCCACACTCGAATGGGCGCCGATGCGGATGTGGCGTCCCTGGACGACGGCGAGAAGCCCGATCTCGACATGGTCGGCCAGCTTGACGTCGCGCCCGACGACGACGCCGCCAAACGCGATCCGGACGTGGCGGCCGATCCGGTATCCGAGAAACGTGCGGTACGCCCAGACCTTGAGGGCACTCGGCAGCCACCCGAAGCAGAGCAGGTGGCCCATCGGGATGCGTTTTTTGGGGAGGAGCGTCTCCGGCACCGGGAGAAGCTGCGTCCCTCCCGGGCGCAGCGTCAAGGCGCTCGACCCGCCATGATTCGCCTGGTGGCGCCGGGCCCCGCCGAGCGCCCGCTGTCGCCGGCCGAGGCGTACGGCCTCGCGACGCTCATCGAGCTCTCGCGCCTGCTGATCCTCGAGTCGAGCGAGACCGCGCGGGATCCCGGGCCGGTCACCGTCACGATCGTCGATGGGGCCGACGGCGCGCTCGGCGATCTGCTGCGCGCAGAGTATGGCTACGTCGTGCGCGATGGATCGCTGGGCGTCCCCCGCGGTCTGCTGGGCGCCGTCACCGAGATCGCGGGCGCGGCAGCGGAGCAGCGGGCGACCGCATCCGACCGCTACGGCCGGGTACCGTCCTCGGAGAATCCGCTCGTGGCCGCGGACAGGGCGCGCGAGCCCGTCGTCTCGCACGCCGCGGTCGCGTTGCGACGGGCCGTCCTGCGCGCGGCGGGTCGCCGGCCGGTGCGCTCGCTCGCGCCCTGGCCCGTCCGGTCACGCTGGGCGATCGCGCTCACGCACGACATCAACGTCGCGTCACTCTGGCCCGCATTCGCGGCCCTGCGAGTGGCGGAGCTGACGCGCAAGGGCGCTCTCGGCGACGCCGGACGCGTCGCGGGCGCGGCCCTCGCTGCCGCCCTGGGCGCGCCCGTGCGCGGCTCGCCCGTCCGGCGCGCCGTGCGGCGGATTCTCGAAGCGGAGCGTCGCGCCGGCATGCCCTCGACCTGGTTTGCGATCGCGGGGGTGAGGAGCCTCCGGACCCTCCGGGCCGGGGACGTCACCTACACGGCCGGTGCTCGAGCGGTGCGCCGATTGTTCGGGGCGCTCGCCACCGATGCCTGCGAGATCGGGCTGCACGGCAGCTTCGCGACCGGGATGTCCGACACGGGAGCGGCGTTCGCCGCCGAACGCCATCGATTGGGGGCCGCGATCCGGCGGAGCGAGGTCGAGGCCGGGAACGAGCGCTACACGCCGCCGGCGCTATCGGGCGTCCGTCAGCACTACCTGCGGATGCGCCCGGGTCGCACACAGCGCTCGATGGTGGAGGCGGGATTCTCCTACGACGCCACGTACGGCTTCCCCGACCGTAACGGCTTTCGGCTCGGCGTCGCCGATGTCGCTTCCGGCTGGGATGCCGCGGCAGAGCGCCCGACCCCCCTGGCCGAGGTGCCACTCATCTGGATGGATCGCGCCCAGAGCAAATACCAGGGGATCGAGGACCCCGCGCGCTGGATCGACGATGCGATCGATCTCGCCGAGAGATGTCGGGCCGTCGACGGCCTGTGGGTAGGCCTCTGGCATCCCAACATGACGCCCGCGCTCGGATTCCCCGGCGCGCCCGCGGCGTACGACCGATTGCTGGAGCTCCTGACCGCACGTGCGCCGTACGCCGCCACGCTCAGTGAGATCGTCACGTGGCGTCGCCTGCGCGGCGCCGTTCGCGCCCGCGCGATCGATTCGGACGGACGCGTCGTTCTCGACGGTCCGCCGGTCCGCCGCGTCAACGTCCTTACGGAAGACGGAGCGGAGCGCTCGGCGGAGGCACTGCCGAGGACGTAGGCTCGGCTGGTGGAAGGCCCGCCATCACCCGCGCGTACATCGCGCGCCACTTGGCCAGCACCCCGGGCCAGCTGAAGGATTTCCGCGCCATCGCCCGACCGGCGACCGCGAGGCGCTCGGCGAGCGCGGGATCGGCCGCTAACGCGGTCAGTGCGGTGGCCAGGGCCGACGCATCGTTGGGCGGCACGAGGAGACCGGTCCGATCGTGCTCGACGATGTCGGGAATGCCCCCCATGGGGGTCGAGACGACCGGGACACCGTACGTCATGGCCTCGAGCAGGACCATGCCCAGTCCCTCGGTGTCGCCCCGGCGATCGATGATGGCCGGCAGCGCGAATGCGTCGGCCGTCGCGTACGATTCGTGCAGCTCCGTGGGGGACACCCAGCCACGAAAGGCCACGCGGTCGGCCACGCCGGCCGCCGCCGCCCGGGCCTCGAGCGTCGTCCGGTCCGGCCCGTCGCCGATGATCACGGCGCGCGCGTCGACGGTGGCGCGCAGCGTGGCGATCGCGTCGATCAGGTACTGCACCCCCTTTCGTTCGACCAGCCGTCCGACGTACAGCACCGTGAACGGCCCGCCGGGCTGGGGCAGGGGATGCCGCGGCGCGGGTCCGCCGGGCGTGCCCTCGTCGGGCAGCTCGACGGCGTACGGGATGACATCGACCGGGACCGGGGCCACCGCTTGCACTTCGCGCGCGGTGCTCGTCGAGATCGCGACGACGTAGTTCGCCGACGTGATCGCCCGGCGCAGGAAGCCCCGCAGAAAGGGGAGGGAGTGGCGTACCCAACGTAGCTCGATGCTGTAGAACTGCGCGATGATCCGCCGCGTGCCCCCGGCGCGTGCGGCCCAGCCGAAGACCGCGTGTGGCACCGGCCAGTGCACGTGCACGATGTCATAGTGGCGCCGGCGGGCGAGCCGCCAGGCCGCGACCGCGCCGAACGCCAGGTAGAAGATCGGGAGAATGGCGTAGAACGGGGAGCGGCGCATCCGGTCCGGGGCCGACTCCTCGTGCGTGAGTCTCTCCCAGGGCGCGAAGAAGTAGCGGAACCGATGGACCGGGATTCCATCGAGCGAGGTATTGCCCCCGCCGCGGTACGCGGACGTGAGCACCTCGATCTCGTACCCCTCGGCCACGAGGCGGCGGATGGTCTCGGCGAGCCATTTCACCGTGGGGTCGTCCCGGGTCCGGGGAAACGCCGTCGAGACGACCAGGATGCGCACCGGGAGATGATGAGCGCGCGTGTCGCGCCCCGCAACGCACACTTCTATATTCCCGCCCCGTGCGGCACTCCCCGTCGCGGATGCGCGGACTGTGACACCGGGCGGCCGCAGAGTGCTCGCGGCGGCGCCCGGCGGCATCATTCTCGCCGCGCTCGTGGCGCTCGTGTACAAGGTCGACCACGCCTACCGGCCGGCGCTGCGCGCCGTGCCCTTCTCGCTACACTGGGGCACGCTGCTGCTCGCGTCCGCGGTCTGGCTCGCGGGATACACGCAGCTCGTGCAGCTCTGGGGGGCGAGCCTCGCCTGGTGGGGCAGCCGGCCGCTCCGATGGCGAGCGGCGCTCCGCGTGTTCTGCGTCTCCAATCTCGCCCGCTACATCCCCGGTGCGGTCTGGCAGTTCGCCGGGCTCGCGGCGCTCGCGGCCGCGGAGGGTGCCTCTCCGGCCGCCGCCTCGGTCGGGGTCCTGCTCGAGCAGGTCGTGTTGCTGGGGACGGGCTTCGCGCTCGTGCTGAGCGTCGCGCCGAGCTTCCTCGCCCGCTGGACGTACGGGCTCGGCCTGGGGGCGGAGCTCGGCATCGCCGCGCTCCTCATCGCGGCTCTCGTCGTGGGACTGCCCCATCTGCTGCCGCGCGCCCGGGCGTGGGCCGAGGGGGTGATCAAGCGACCGCTGCCCCTGCCGTCGATCCCGCACGGCCCCTTTGCGATCTACGTGATTCGCGGCGCGCTCAGCTGGGTGATTTACGGAGTCGCGTTCTGGCTTTTCGCGCGGGCCCTCATGGGACCGGCGGCGCCCGGCGTCTGGCTGTCCGCGACGGCGTACGTGGCCAGCTACCTCGTCGGGCTCCTCGCCATCATCGCCCCCGGCGGCATCGTGGTGCGGGAAGGCGCGCTCGTGCTCTGCCTGACGTCGACGATCGGGGCGCAGCCGGCGATCATTCTCGCCGTGACATCCCGCCTCTGGCTCATCGCGCTCGAGGTATTCGCCGCGCTCGCCGTTCTCGCGGCGGATGCGGTCCGTCACCGCCGGCGCAGGCGGATGACGAACTGATAGCGGAAGGGCGGGATGGCCCCGATCGCGCGCAGAGCGAGGCGCAGGGCGAGGCGCAGCGGGCGCCGGTTTTTCCAGATCGCGGGGCCCGGGTCGCCCCAGACGCCGGTGACGGTGAGCCCGGCGCTCTCGATGATGCGACGCCACCCGGCGAGCGTGGCGCGGTGCTCAACGGGTTGTCCCGTGCGAACGTAGAAATTGGGCACCACGGTGACCGCGATGCCGCCGGGACGCAGGACGCGCGCGAGCTCCGTGAATCCGGATCGTACATCGGGAAAGTGCTCCATCGACCCGAACGAGAAGGCGCGATCGAAAGCCGCATCCGCGAAGGGCAGCGCCGCTCCATCGCCGCACACCCAATCGATGGGAGGCGCGGTGTGCCCGGACGTGTGGCGTTCGGCGAGACGCAAGGCCGTCTGCGAGAAGTCGAGCCCGATGGCGCGCTCGACGCGGCCGCGTTCCGCGACGAGCCGGGTCGCCCAGCCGACGCCGCAGCCGAGGTCGAGGAGCGTGGTGCCCGCAAGGGGCTCGAGCGGCCGGAGCGCGCGCCAGAGTCGCTCGGGATTCGGCCGATCCACGTCCTCCGCGAAATGATATTCGCTGTCGTAGAACGCCCGCGCGCTGGGCGCCGGCGCGATCGGCGCTGGCATGCGCGCCAAACGTAGCGGCTGGCATCTCCCGACGGCAATGCGCAGCTTTTGCACGACATGAGTCGAACCCCACGGTCCGGGCGCGCGCGCGCGTCGGCTGGCCCCACGGCTCCCGACCCGGTCGCGGACGCGGGGCCGCGCCCGGCCTCGCTGTGGGCGGCGCTCGTGTATGCGGCCGCCACGCTCGTGCTTGGATTCCCGGCGCTCCTGGGCCGGTTCCTCGTCTCTCCGATCAGCGATCAGTACATCGGTGGCTACGCCGTGCGCGAGTTCGGCACGAGTGTGCTGCGCACGACCGGGCACTGGCCCTTGTGGAACCCGTATCTCTTCGGCGGGATGCCGTACGTCGGCGCGATGAACGGCGACATCTTCTACCCGACATTTCTGCTGCGGCTCGTCCTTCCGGCCAATGTCGGCGTGACGTGGGCGTTCGTCATTCACATTTTCCTCGCCGGGTGGCTGACCTACCTGTTCCTTCGCGCGACCGGGTTGGGGTTCTGGGGCGGTCTCATCGGCGGCCTCGCCTATATGCTGGGCGGTCCGATCGCGTCCTACGTCTCGCCCGGGCACGATGGGAAGCTCTACGTCAGCGCGCTGCTGCCCCTGGTCCTGTGGCAGCTCCTGCGCGGGATGCGGGACGGACGGCGGAATGCGTGGCCGATCCTCGCTCTCACGATCGGCCTCGGGATCCTGTCGCCGCATCCGCAGATCATGCAGTACCTGCTCCTCGCGTCCGGCGCGTACGCGCTGTACCTCGCCTTCTGGAGTGGCGAGGACGTAACGCGCGACCGCGCGACGGCGATTCGGCGGCTCGGCGCGGCGCTCACAGCCGTCGCGCTGGGGCTCGCGATGGGCGCCGTCCAATTTCTGCCCGTCGCGCAATACGTGGCCTTCTCGCCGCGCGCGGGTGGCGGGATGGCCGGGTACACGGGGTATCAGTTCTCGGCCTCCTATTCGATGCCTCTCGAGGAGTTGTTCAACACATACCTCCCGCAGTTCACGGGGATCCTCGACAAGTACTGGGGTCGAACGGGGATCCATTTTCACAGCGAGTATCTCGGTGCGATCGTGCTTCTGCTCGCCGGGTGTGCATTCACGAGCACGCGACCGGAGCGCCGGCGCGGGATCCGGTTCTGGCTCGTCGTCGCGATCGTGGCGACGGTGTGGTCTCTCGGGGGATACACGCCCTTCTTCCGTGTGCCCTACGCATTGATTCCCGGTACGCGCTATTTTCGCGCGCCGGCGGCGATCTTCTTCCTGACTGGATTCGCCGTTGCCGCGCTCGCGGGGGAGGGTGTCGAGACCGCGCTCCGTGGGGCCGTGGGCAGGCGCTATGTCGCGATCTGGGCGGCCGTCGCGGCCGCCATCGCCGTCCTGGGCGTAACGGGCGCGCTCACGACGATGGGAGAGAGCATTGCCTCCGGATTCCCGGATACGGACGCCGTGGGTCGCGTGGCCGACAACGCGGCATCCGTCGCGTTGGGAGCCGTCCGATCGTTCGCCGCCGTGCTGCTCGGTGGGATCGTGATCGTTCTGGCACAGCGCCGCCGGTGGCCATCGCGCGCGGTCGGCACCGCGCTCGCGGTACTCGTTGCGCTCGATCTCTGGAGCGTCGAGCGGCTGTACTGGAATTTCATGCCGAGCGCCGCCGCGGTGTACGGCTCCGATGCGGCGATCGATTACGTCGTGCATCAAACCGAGCCGGCGCGAGTGCTCACCCTTCCGGCCGGCCGCGCGCTGGCGCCGCACGATCCGGAGCTCGAGGGGGACGCCCTCATGGTGCATCGCGTCCGCTCGGTGCTTGGATATCATGGCGTCGAGATCAAGCGGTGGGATGATCTCCTGGGAAAGACCGAGGGATACCGCGCCGCGTACTCGGCGCTGACGTGGCGCCTCGTCAACGCGCGGTTCCTCCTGACCGATCTCGACTCGATGCCGATCCCCGGCACCCAGCGCCTCGTCGGTCCCGTTACGGACGCCGCCGGGTCGACGGTGTACCTCTATCGGCTGCCGGGCGACAATCCGGCCGCGTGGGTGACCCCGGTCTCCGTCAAGGCCGCGGATGCGCAAACGCTGGCCACCGTGCTGGACGCGCGTTTCGATCCGGCACGGGCGGCGATATTCGATACGTCGGCGCATGAGGTCAGCGTACAACCGGTCGCGACGCTGCCTGCCGCACTGGGGATCCGGGCGGCGGCGACGCGATACGATCCGGGGCACCTCGCGTTCACGCTCTCGGCGCCGGCTCCGGCCGGATCCGCGATCGTCGTGTCGGAGAATTACTTCCCGGGCTGGGTCGCCACGGTGGATGGTCGCCCCGCGACGGTGGGACGCGCGGACTACACATTGATCGGAGTGCCGCTCGCGGCGGGAGCCACCCGGATCGAGTTGGTGTTTCGCAGCTCCGTGGTTGCACTCGGGGGCGGCGTCACGCTGGCCGCCGCCGCCGCGGCACTCGTGTGGCTCGGCGTTGCATGGATGGCAGACCGACGGCCGGTCGCAGCGACCGACGCGCGTCCCGTGGCCGATGCCGCCTGAGCGCACGCTCGTCATCATCCCGACGTTCAACGAAGCCGCGACGATCGAGCGCGTGGCCTCGAGCGTGCTGGCGCAGGATCCGTCATTCGATCTCCTCGTCGTCGACGATGCGTCCCCGGATGGAACGGGGGACATCGCGGACGCGCTCTCGTCAATATCGGGGCGCGTCCACGTGATCCACCGCGAGGGCAAGCTCGGGCTCGGCACGGCGTACGTGGAAGGCTTCCGCTGGGCGCTCGCGCGCGGCTACGACTACGTGTTCGAGATGGACGCCGACTTCTCGCACGACCCGCTGCATATGCGCGATTTCATGGTCGCGATCCGCGATGCCGACCTCGTCCTCGGGTCGCGCTACCGGCAGGGGCGCGTGACGGTCGTGAACTGGCCGATGTCGCGTCTCATGCTGAGCTACGCGGCCAACGTCTACGTGCGGACGGTTACCGGCCTCTCGCTCGATGATTCGACGGGCGGATTCAAGCTCTTTCGTCGCAAAGTACTTGAAACGATCGATCTAAATGCTGTCAAGTCCAATGGTTACGCATTTCAGATCGAGATGAACTTTCGGGCCTGGATGAAGGGCTTTCGAATTGTGGAAATCCCGATCACGTTCGTGGATCGGACCGAAGGGGTGAGCAAGATGTCGAAGCGGATCGTTCGCGAGGCCGTCGCAATGGTGTGGCGCCTCCGTTGGTGGGCGCTCATCGGACGAGTGTGATGCCGCGCCGTGAGTCGCTAGCCGGAGCCCCGTTCTACAAGATGACGGGGTCGGGAAACGACTTCGTCTTCTTCGATGCCCGTGCCGAGGGGACGACCGGCCTCGAGGACACCGCCCGGATTCGCGCGGTGTGTGCGCGCGGGACGGGCATAGGCGCGGACGGCGTGGTGTTTCTGGCGCCATCGGCGGGGGCGGACGTGGCGATCCGATACTACAACGCGGATGGATCACGGGCGGCACTCTGTGGCAATGCCACGCTGTGTACGGTCCGGCTTGCGCCCTTGGTCGGCGTCGGGGCTGTGGGGGCGGACCTCCGAATCGAGACGGACGCCGGCGTGCTCACGGGGCGGCTCCGGGCCGGAGACGAGCCTGAATTCGATCTGGGGTCCGTCGAGGGGGTCGCAGGGGAGTCGACGATCGCACGGCTACAGGGCGAGGAAGCCATTGGGTTCGCGATTGCTGGGATTCCGCACCTCGTCGTTCGGGTCTCCAATGTGGAGATCATAGACGTTGCAGGAAGGGGGCAATCGCTCCGCAATCATCCCGCGGTCGGCCCGCAAGGCGCCAACGTGAATTTCGTCGGTGCGGTTGGGCCTGCCAGCGCGATACCTGCCGGCGCGATCCGGGAGTGGCGAATCCGAACGTACGAGCGCGGCGTGGAAGGGGAGACGCTGGCCTGTGGAACGGGCGCGGTTGCAACGGCCGCGGTCCTGGCTCGCTGGGGCCTCGTCAATGCTCAGAACCCAATCCCGCTCAGGACCCGATCGGGCGAGCTACTAACCGTGCGGCTTCACGGCGCCCGCAACGGATCGTGGTCAGCGTCTCTGGCCGGCGAGGGGCGCCTGGTTTTTGGCGGGGTGCTGGCCGGCTAAGGAAGGGAATGCGTTTTCCACAATGGCCGACATAAGTAGTTTACATAATACTCCTTATACGTAGTATGCCATAACGCCAGCAGGACACCATTGCCGCGACCGACTCACGCCACTGGCGCTCGGATTACCGGTTTTGGCCCATGTCGGGGCTCTCGAGGTAGCTCGGCAGCGGCCCGGCGCGGGCGGACGAGCGGGCAGGCTTCCGCGGTTTGCGTCCCGCGCGGCGTGGTCCACCGGACCCGGGCACCGCGACGGAGCGTGATTCTCATGGTCGAGGGCGCCGGGATCGTTCCGACCGGTGATGAGGCCGTTGCCGGTTCTACGCCTTGGCGATCGGCTTTGCGGTCAGCTCGCCCAGGCGCAGATGCGCCTCGCCGGCTTCGGGACTCTTCGGATCGCTCGCGAGCTCCGTCCATATCCGAATGGCGGCGGTCGTATCGGGCGCGGCGACGTAGGCGCGGGCGGCCGCGGCGCGCAGGCGATCCCGCTCGATCCGATATGACGTTGCGCCAGCGGCCCGCTCGTAGCCGGCCGCCGCCTCACGGTATTTCCCTTCTTGCGCATATCCGTCCGCGATCAAGGCGATGGTCGCCGACGCGAACGGCTTTCCCGGGCCCGTCGTTTGCGCCTGCTCCAGCAGCGCGATCCCCTCCGCGTACTTATGCTGGTCATAGTAGGTGGTCGCTAGCAGCATGGCTGCTTGCGTCGCGGCGGCCGTGCCCTTGAAACGCGTGATGATGCGCTTGAGGTCCGTCTGCGCCAGTGGGATGTTACCGGCGACGATCGACTGCCGAGGTCCGAGCAGCGCGGCCTCCGCCTGAGCGGCGCGCGTCGTGCTGGCCGACCGGTACAAGAGCCCTGCCCCGGCGAGCCCCGCCACGATGATGAACGCCCCCGCCGCTGTCCGGCTGTTGGCGCGGACCCATATCAGAAATGCGTCGGTGGGGTCGTCGGAGAAGGACCGCGCGGGCCGCGCAAAGGGGCGCGCCGGACGCGCTCTGGGCTTGGGCATAGCCGGGTAACCTACCGCGGGCCCCGCACCGCGGGCAATGCGCCGTCCCCTGCCCTGCGACGGCGATGGGCGCTGGCGTGTTGGCGCGCCCGGCTAGCGCACCCGGCTACCGCCCCCGGCTAGCGCACGCCGCTGGCGCGCGTGCTAGCGCATCAGGTAGAGTGCGGGCCGCTCCGCGGAAGTTGCAGGGGAGTCGTCGCGCGCGAGCGGGCCCTCGCGCGAGGTCAGGATCGGAACCTCCCGATCGTGGCGGACCGGATCGCCGAAGTGCGGATTTCCGCAGCCGCGGCATGCGCCGCAGGGATTGCTCGGAGTGCAGGCGTGGCTGTGATACCACCGCGCCGCGGCCACGCCCACCGCGCCGAGATTGCTCCCCGCCATCACCGCCATGGCCGCCGTGAGTGCGTACTCCATCGCTGCTCCTCTCGCCGTGATGAGGCCCGTTTGCCCAGGTGGTCCCCCACAAAGCAATGCAAGCTAAATACCGGGCTCGGCAATTATATGCCGAGCACGACAGTTTATATAACTGGTTATCAAAACACAACTTGTGTCGGTATGCTAAATCCTTGCTGTCACGTCACGTGACGGTTGAGGGACGGCAACCCGTGTCCTTTCTGCCACGCATTGCGGTGGGGCCGAGGCAGGTCGGCGGCGCATCGTGGTGGCTCCGCCTCAGGCTAAATTCCGCCGATGACACCCGTTCCCGCCGTCCCGACCGCGAACCAATCACCCGATGCGGGCGAGGTGGCCGGCGATCTGATCGCGCGCGAAGAGCGGTGGGGCGCGCACAACTATCACCCGCTCGACGTCGTCGTCGCGCACGCGCGCGGGTCCTGGGTCACCGATGTCGAGGGCCGCCGCTATCTCGACTGCTTGAGCGCGTACTCGGCTGTCAATCAGGGGCACTGCCACCCGCGGTTGCTCGCCGCGCTGCACGAGCAGGCGGAGCGCGTCACGCTGACCTCGCGCGCCTTTCGGAACGATCAGCTCCCGCCGTTCTGCGAAGAGCTCGCACGATTCTGCGGGATGGAGGCGGTGCTCCCCATGAACACGGGCGCGGAGGCCGTCGAAACGGCGATCAAGCTGGCTCGCCGCTGGGGATACGCAACCAAGGGAATCGCGGCCGACCGCGCGGAGATCATCGTCTTCGAGAACAATTTCCACGGTCGCACCACGACGATCGTGGGATTCTCGTCCGAGCCGCTCTATCGCGACGGCTTTGGGCCCTTCACGCCGGGATTCGTGCGCGTTCCCTTTGGCGATGCGGACGCCGTCCGGCGTGCGATCACGCCGAATACGTGCGCCGTCCTGATCGAGCCCATCCAATGCGAGGCGGGGATCCTGATCCCCCCCGATGGCTATCTGCGGCGTGTCGCCGAGCTGTGCCGGCACCGGAACGTGCTCTTCGTCGCCGACGAGATTCAGACCGGTCTCGGCCGCACGGGGCGCCGGTTCGCGTGTGATCATGAGGCCGTGCGTCCCGACGTACTGATCCTCGGGAAGGCGCTGTCAGGCGGCTTCTATCCGGTATCGGCGGTCGTGTCGAGCCGCGCCGTGATGGACCTGTTTCGCCCCGGTAGTCACGGCAGCACGTACGGCGGCAACCCGCTGGGGTGTGCGGTGGCCCGGACCGCGCTCGCCGTGCTCATCGAGGAGCGTCTGGCGGAGCGGGCGCAGGAGCTGGGGACATGGTTCGTGGAGGAGCTCGGCGCGCTGCGCAATCCGGTAATCCGCGAGGTACGCGGGCGCGGCTTGTTGTGCGCGATCGAGCTCACCGAGCCCGCGCGCCGGTATTGCGAGGCCCTGCGCGACCTGGGGCTTCTGTGCAAGGAGACGCACGACCACGTGATTCGCCTGGCCCCGCCGCTCGTCGTATCGCGCGAAGATCTGACGTGGGCTCTGGCGCAGCTGCGGACCGTGTTCGCGATGGACTGATCGCGCGCGCGGCCGACTAGGCCGCCGCGGTTTCGTCGAGCTGCCGCAGGTGGTTGATGTCGTGGCCCCCCATCGTCTCGAGAATCACCTTGAACGTCATCTCGCCGCGCTCGGGATGATTCACCCGCTTCGTGAGCGCCGCGGGCGGCAGCGCCCGGATCAATGCGACATTCCAGGCGCGGAGCGCCGTAAACGCGGCCAGCGCGGCGGCGGCGTCATAGGCCGCGTACGACCGGGCCCACAGATCCTGGTCGAAGGGCTGCATCACGTGGTGGTCTTCCGCCAGCGTCTGGCGGAGCCGGAAGGCGAAGGCGATCTCGCAATCGGCGAGGTGACAGAGAATCTCGCGCGCGGTCCACTTCCCCGGCGCGCGGGCGCGCTCCATTCCCTTGGGCCCGAGTGCCGTCGCGAGGGTCTCGAGGCGCCGGGGCGTGGCCGCGATGACCTCGAGGGCGTCCCGGTCTCCGAGCTGCCGTGCGTAGGGGTTGACCATCGGGAAAGAATCAAATACCCGCGCCCGGGGTGCGCAACGTGTGGGGCCGGCTGATATTCTGCATCGGATCTGAGCCCGCGGAATCCCGTTCATGCGGCGACAGGGGGCCCATGAGAACGCTCCTCGTATCGCTCGGCATTGGCGTTGGCATCGGCGTTGGCATCGGCGTCGTCGGTGGCGCCGTCGTTGGAGCACAAGCGTCGTTTCAGGCGGTGCCGCCGGCGGACGCGCCGCTGTATCGCATCGACTTCGCGCGCAATTTCTTCCCGAGCACGGCCGCGGAATGGGAGGACCGGACAGCGTATTCCGCCGTCGTGGACTCGCTCGCGGCGCTCCAGGGACACGTCGGGGAGTCCGCCGCAACTCTCGACCGGGCGCTCGGTCTCAAGGACGCGATCCTGGCTCAGGGCTATCGGCACTGGATCTACTTCTTTCTCCGATACGCACGCGACACGCGGCACCAGGCGCTCAAGGATACCGCGGACCGCTTCGACGCCGATGTCACGTCGCGCGTCGGGTTCTTTCAGGCCGAGCTCGCCCGCGTGGCGGATTCGACCATCGCCCGATACGTGCACGAGAGGCCGTCCCTCGCCCGATACCAGTATGAGATCGCCGCGGCCCACCGGGCCATTCCACATACGCCGCCGAAGGCCGAAGCGGACATGCTCGATGCGCTCACCCCCGAGCTTGCCGGATGGCCGAGCCAGCTGTACGCGCAGCTCGTGGATCGCGCGCCGTATGGGACGGTCCCGTCTCCCGACGGCCCACTCGATGTGGCGAGGCAATCCGAGGCCATCGCGAGCGACACGGCGCGTGCCGTGCGCCGGGAGGGGTTCGAGCGGTATCACGCGGCCCTGGCGTCGGAACGAGACCTCATGGCGTTCACTCTCATTCACCTGGCGCGCGCCGGCACCGTCGTCGCGCAACGATACAATTTCCCGAGTGCGCCCGCGCGAGCGTATTTCGATCTCGGCTTCACACCGGGAGAGATCACGGCACTCTTCGATACGATTGGCGCCCATGCGGAACCGTACAGGCGGTATGAGCGCCTGCGGGCGGCTCATCTCAGACGGGTGCTCGGCGTTGACACCGTGCACGTGTGGGACCTCACGGCGCTGGCCCATGGGGCGTCTCCGCCGCGGTACTCCGTCGCGGACGCCACCCAGCTGATCGAGGAGGCCCTCGCGCCGCTCGGGCCGGATTATCAGCGGGAGCTTCGGGCCTTTCTCGACCCGGCCAATGGACGGCTGGACCTGGTGTCCGGCGAGCACCGCTTGCCCTCAGGCCTCACGTACGGCTTCCCCGGCAGCCAGCCTTCCGTGCTGTTCGTCCACGGATTCGAAGGGTATTGGCGCGATCTCGCCGGTCTCACGCACGAGGCCGGACATGCGGTCCAGTTTCAGCTCGAGGGGCAGAATCACGTGCTGCCCGCGTACGCCCTTGGGCCGCCGTACCTCACCGAGGGTGTCGCCAAGTTCAACGTCCTGCTCCTTACGGATTATCTGCTGCACCACGAACGCGACCCGATGCGTCGCGCGTACGCGCTGGAGCAGTTCTTCGACGTTGGCTTCCGGCTCTTTACCAACACCGGGACCGCGGCGCTCGAGCAGGCGATCTATGGCGGCGTCACGGACGGCACGATCCAGACCGCCAACGATCTCGATGCGGTGACTCGGCGCGTGGAGGGCCGCTACTCGACCTGGCTCGATACGGATTCCGCGCTCGCTGCCGACTGGGCCGCCACGAGTCACTTCTATCTCTCGCCGCTGTACTACGTGAACTACGTACTCGCCGACGCGATCTCGCTCGCGCTGTTCGACCGGTATCGTCGCGACGCGGCGCGCTTCGTGCCGCACTACCTCGCGCTGCTACGCGCCGGCTATCCGAACGCTCCGGATGTCGTGCTGCGCCAGTACGTGGACATCGACGTGCACGACCCGGCCTTCGTTCGGAGCTCAGCGGGAGTCGTGGACGATTGGGTGCGCGACCTCGAGCAGCTCTACACCGCGGACGAGCGAGCGGGCCGGCCGCCGCGGTGAGCCCGCGACTCAGTCCGCGGCGTGGGCGCGGCGCGCCATCTCCTGCTCGGCGTCGGCGACGCGATGCCTTGTCCGGACGACCGCGTCAGGTGTCAGGCTCACCGAGTCGATGCCGTGTTCCACCAGGAAAGCGGCGAAGTCGGGATAATCCGATGGCGCCTGCCCGCAGATCCCAACCGTTCGCCCTGCGCCGTGCGCCGTCGCCAGGAGCTGCGCGCACGCGAGCCGCACAGCATCGTTGCGCTCATCGAAGAGCGCCGCCACCTTGGCCGAATCGCGATCGACGCCCAGGATGAGCTGCGTCAGGTCGTTGGACCCGATCGAGAAGCCATCGAACAGCGCGGCGAACTGATCGGCCAGCAGCACGTTCGAGGGGATCTCGGCCATGACGTGAATCTCGGGTCCGGTCGGTCCCCGCTCGAGCCCTCCGTCGCACATCGCTTCGAGCACTCTCTTCCCCTCGGCCGGCGTCCGGCAAAACGGGATCATGACGTTGAGATTCGTGAGACCCATCGTCTCTCGGACGCGCCGGACCGCGGCGACCTCGAGCAGGAAGCCGTCCTTGTAATCCGGATGGTAATATCGGCTCGCCCCGCGCCACCCCAGCATGGGGTTCTCCTCGCTCGGCTCGAATGGCGCGCCGCCGAGGAGATGTGCGTATTCGTTGGACTTGAAATCGGAGAAGCGCAGAAGAACGGGCCGGGGCCAGAACGCCGCCGCGAGCATCGCGATCCCCTGCGCGAGCGTATCGACGAAATACTCCGGCTTGTCGGCGTACTGCGCCGTCACCACATCGACCGCGTCGCGCGTGGCGGCGGGCAGCGTGGCGTACCGGGTGAGGGCGAGCGGGTGCACCTTGACCCAGCTCGTGATGATGAATTCCATTCGCGCGAGCCCCACGCCATCCGTTGGGAGGAGCCCCATCGCGAAGGCCTGCTCCGGGTCGGCCGCGTTGACCAGGATCCGCGTCCGTGTCCGGGGGAGCGTCGCGGCATCGACGGTCTCGGTCCGAAAGGACAACGCGCCGTCGTAAACCCGCCCTACGGCGCCCTGGGCGCACGAGACCGTGACGGTGCGTCCGGACCCGAGGGTTTGCCGCGCTCCCTCCGCACCGACGACAGCCGGGATCCCGAGCTCGCGCGCGACGATCGCGGCGTGCGACGTACGTCCGCCGCGCTCCGTGATGACGGCGCTCGCGCGCTTCATCACGGGCTCCCAATCGGGATCCGTGGCCTCCGTCACGAGCACGTCGCCCGTCCGGAACTCATCGATGCCCGACGGATCGGCGATCACGTGTGCCGGTCCGCTCGCCACCTGATCGCCCACCGCCACGCCCTCGACCAGCACGGTCCCCGTCTGCGTGAGCGTGTAGACCGTCAGGGCGCGACCGCGCCGGACCCCGTGCACCGTCTCCGGCCGGGCCTGCACGATGTACAGAGAGCCGTCGGGACCGTCCTTGGCGAACTCGATGTCCATGGGCGTCGGCTGCTGGCGCCGGCGACTGTAATGGTCCTCGATCGCGGTGGCCCACCGGGCGAGCTGGAGTACCTCAGCATCCGTCAGACAGAGCCGCGCGCGGTCGGCGGCCGGCACGGGCTGGTTGTCGTGCGCGTCGCGCGCGGGATCGTATACGAGGCGCAGCTCCTTGGTCCCGAGCTTGCGCCGCAGGATGGGGCGAAATCCCGTCCGCAGCGTCGGCTTGTGCACGTAGTATTCGTCGGGTCCGACGCGCCCCTGCACGATATTCTCACCGAGTCCGTAGATCGCGTTGATCAGCACGACGTTGGGGAATCCGGTTTCCGTGTCGAGCGTGAACATCACACCGGACACCGCGGCGTCGCTGTGGAGCATCTTCTGGACGCCGACCGCGAGGCCGATCGTACGCTCCGCGAATCCCATGTCCTGGCGGTACTGAATCGCCCGCGGCGTATACAGGCTGGCGAAGCAGCGGCGGACATGATCGAGCAGGGCGCCGTCGCCGCGCACGTTGAGAAACGTCTCGTGCGCGCCGGCGAAGCTGGCCCCGGGCAGATCCTCCGTCGTGGCGGAGGAGCGAACCGCCACCTCGAGGTCGGTCGCCCGATAGCGCTGACCGAGCTCGCGGTACAGGCCCAGAATCTGCGTCTGCAGGTCTGCGGGCAACGCGCCCGCGAGAATTACCTCGCGGATTTTCCGGCTCTTGACCTCGAGCGCCGCCACGTCGTCCGGGTCGTGCGCGGCAAGCAACTCCGCGATCCGTGGCGCCATGCCATTCGCGTCCACGAAGTGGTGGAACGCTTCCGCGGTGATCGCGAACCCGTCGGGAACCGGGACGCCCGCCTGCGCCAACTCTCGCAGCATCTCGCCGAGCGAGGCATTCTTGCCGCCGACCAGAGGCACGTCGTCAATGCCTATATCGGCAAACCACCGAACCCATCGCGTCATTGCGGCGCGGGCCCGGTCATGCAGGTCCGTCGCTCACGACGATTCGCGGGTCGTGCCCGGTCCTGGGGCCGTCACATGTTCTCCTCAACGTCGCTCGCGATCGCCAGTAGGATCATCCCGAACACCGCAACGACCCCCAAAAAGAGGAAGCCGCCCAAAAGATACGCGGACCCGCAGGTAACGAGCGCCAACGCCAAGATAATGCTGACACCGATGACCGGCCCCGCTATGTTATGCGCCGACATCCTCCAGCGCTCCTGGACAAAGGATGCCGTATACTCGTGCGACCCGCCGGCACACGTGACGGGAAGATTCCGGGCGCGGGAGTCGGGGATCTTCCCATGCGTGCCGTCGGTACCGTCTGTCTGACTATGCGGCATCCGCGGGGCGTGCAGTGGCTACGAGGGATACCGCAGCAGGGCGCCAACGCCACCGTGGCTCGCCAGCCGCACGGCCGGAGGTCCGGTGATCGCGTCGACACGCGCCCCCTGATCGAGAGCCGCTCCGATGATGGCTTCCGCTGCCAGTGGGTCCGCGTCAATGAAGTCCGCCGCCACGATGAGGTGATGGACGCGCTTGTCGGCGAGCGCCGCGCGCGCAGGGTCGAGCCCGACGACGGTCTGTCCGTGCGGGCCCGCGCTCTCGACCAGCTCCGTTACGGCGGCATCGGCGGCTGCCATCCGCAAATCCGATACGGCCAGCTCCGTCGCCCGCCCGATCTCGGCGTCGGTAGCCGTATCGTGCAGCGCGGGCGCATGGCCGACCGTCCGCGTTGGCATCCCGAGATGTCGCTCCGCGGGATTCTCCATCCGGCTTTCGAGCATGTGCAGCAGCTGGATCGCGGGCTGCGGCGTCCCGCCGATCACGATCCAGTCGCCCGGCCGTCGTGCGTGTGCGACGCGATCGACGACGTCGCTCAGCATGCGATCGAAGCCCGCGAGGAGCTCGCGCTCGGCCTCATCGGTGCCGGTCGTGCCGCGGGTCCCGGGATGAAACCCCTGACGACTGGCGGCGCCCATGTGCATGGGAGGCTCGCGGTGGGCATGGGCGTGCACGTGGGCGATGCGGTCGAGCGACCCGTCGACATACCGATAGGCGCGCGCACTCCGATGATCGACGATCAATGCGAGCGCGGATATGTGCGCCGCCTGCACGCGAAGGTACGGTGCGACGCGAATGCCCCGGCCCCACGATGCCATCGTGGCCACACGGACCCGTACCGCCTCTGCATGGCGGATGGCGCCATCGCTCGCGAAAGCGACCCAACCCGGTGCGCCGAGGGCCTCCACGTGCGCGAGTACGGCCCCCGCCGCCGCGTCGAACGCGGCACTCTCCGTGCGCGCCCCGGCGCCCGCGGACTCCCGGGCCGCGTGCAGGGCGTGCTTGAGCGGCCCAATCCACGCTCCCCGCGCGGCGGGGTCCTCCTCAGCTGTGTCGAGATAGACGCTCAGCGCCGACGCGTCGCGCAGCGATCGATATAACTCCGCGAGTTGCTCGTGCGATAACATGGGCTCAGGGATGAAGGCGACGACGACCAACCAGCGCCACGCCGGGGATCGAATGGCCCCCCACCGCGACTCCGCTCCGGGCGATCGGTATCGAGAACCTACCCAGCGAGAGTCGCGACCGCGTAGGGGATTCCCCGACATCGCGGACCGCTTTTCCTGTCGGACGTTTCGCCATCCTCGACGCAGATTGGCTGCCATGTGCTCTTCTCCTGCGGCGGTGGCCCGCGGCCGCGCGTGCCCACACCCGCAGCCAGCATGAGCCGACGGTCGATCATCGTGATGGGTGTGATCGCCGTCGCCGCGGCCGTGGCGATCGGCCGGCACGTGTGGGAATTGCGCCAATCGCGGTTGCCGGCGGGGATCGCGTCCGGGAACGGGCGGGTCGAGGCGGACGAGATAGACATCGACACGAAGTTCGCCGGGCGGATCGCGGACCTGTCTGCCAACGAAGGCGACATGGTGCGCGCGGGGCAGGTCATCGCGCACATGGATACGCGGGATCTCGCCGCATCGCTGCGCTCGGCCGTCGCCCAGGTCCGCCAGGCCAGGAGAACGGTCGATGAGGACCGCGCGGACGTCGAGCAACAGCGCACCCAGGTCACACTGGCCAAGGCGGAGCTGGATCGGTACGCGAGCCTCGTGAAGCAGGATTACGTCACGCATGAGGACTATGATGAGCGCCGCCAGCAGATGGACGGCGCGGCCGCGACACTCAAGGCCGACGTGGCGCGCACGGCTGAGGCGCAGCAGGCGCTCGACGCGGCGACCCATCTCGTGGAGCTGGATGAAGTCAACATCGCGGACAACTCATTGGTGGCGCCGCGAGACGGCCGGATCCAGTATCGGATCGCGAACGTCGGGGAGGTGCTGCCGGCCGGCGGAAAGGTATTCACGATGCTCGACATATCGTCGGTCTACATGGACATCTACCTGCCCACCGCGGAGGCCGGCCGAGTACGGCCGGGGGCCCCGGCCCGCATCGTGCTCGATGCGTATCCGCAGAATCCGATTGCGGCGCAGGTCTCCTTCCTCGGCACCCAGGCGCAATTCACGCCCAAGGCCGTGGAGACAAAGAGCGACCGCGACAAGCTGATGTTCCGCGTCAAGGTCCGCATCGACCCTGACGTTTTGCGGGCCCACGCCGAGGCCGTCCGGACCGGGCTGCCGGGCGTGGCCTACGTCAACCTCGATGCGCGCGTCCCGTGGCCCCCGTGGCTGGCGAGCCCGGCGACACACTGACGGGGGCCCAGCCCCCGGTCGCACGACTCGTGGGCGTCACGCACCGCTACGGCGTGATGACGGCATTGGCGGGGATCACGCTCGACGTCCCCGCGGGATGCATGGCGGGCGTCATCGGGCCCGATGGCGCCGGCAAGTCGACGCTCCTCGGCCTGATCGCGGGCGCGAAGCGGCGGCAGCGGGGCGAGATCACCGTCCTCGGCGGAGACATGGCCGACGCCCGGCATCGCGCGGCGGTATGCCCACAGATCGCGTTCATGCCACAAGGATTGGGGAAGAACCTGTACGCCGACCTGAGCGTCCGCGAGAACATCGATTTCTTTGGACGCCTGTTCGGGCTGACGTCCATGGCGCGTCGGCGGCGCATCGCCGAGCTGCTCGACAGCACGGACCTGGCGCCCTTCCCCGACCGCGCCGCCCGGAATCTTTCCGGCGGGATGCGGCAGAAGCTCGGCCTCTGCTGCGCCCTGATCCACGATCCCGACTTCCTGGTCCTCGATGAGCCGACGACCGGCGTGGACCCCCTGTCGCGGCGGCAGTTCTGGGATCTGATCAACCGGATGCGCCGGTTGCACCCGGGGATGAGCGTAGTCGTCGCCACCGCGTACATGGAGGAAGCCGAGCGATTCGATTGGCTCGTCGCGATCGATTCCGGCAGCGTGCTCGCCACGGGCTCGCCGGCGGAGCTGCGGACCCGGACCGGGGAGGCCACGCTCGAAGCGGCCTACATCGCGCTTCTCCCCGATCTCCGGCGCGCGGGCCACGTCGCGCTCACGATCCCGCCGCGCCCGCCTGGCGCGGGGGAGCCCGTCATCGTGGCGCGCGATCTCACGCGCCGTTTCGGCTCCTTCACGGCCGTCGACCGGGCAAGCTTCACGATCGGCCGCGGCGAGATCTTCGGCTTCGTCGGGTCGAATGGCAGCGGCAAGACGACGACGATGAAAATGCTCACGGGCTTGCTGCCGCCGAGCGCGGGCGAGGCGCTCCTCTTCGGCAAGCCCGTCTCGGGCCGCGACATGGCCGCCCGCACGCGCGTGGGATACATGTCGCAATCATTCTCGCTGTACACGGAGCTCACGGTCCGGCAGAACCTCGATCTTCATGCGCGCCTCTTTCACTTGGCCGCCGACAAGGCGCGGACGCGAATCGCGACGCTGGTGCACGACTTCGGGCTCACCGATGCGCTCGATCAGCGCACCTCGGACCTCCCGCTCGGCGTGCGGCAGAGACTCTCGCTCGCGGTGGCGATCGTGCACGAGCCCGAAATGTTGATTCTCGACGAGCCGACATCGGGTGTCGACCCCGTGGCGCGCGATCGGTTCTGGGAGCTCCTGATCGACCTGTCGCGCCGCCAGGGCGTGACGATCTTCGTCTCGACGCATTTCATGAGCGAGGCGGCCCGCTGCGACCGGGTCTCCCTCATGAACGCCGGACGGGTGCTCGCGACCGACGCCCCGGCCGCCCTCATGGCGGCGCGTGGCGTCGCGACCCTGGAGGACGCGTTCATTGGGTACCTCCAGGAAGCCGCGGTCGCCCGACCCGTCACTCCCGCCGAGCCGGCGCACGCCGAGGCCGGAGCGGGGCGATTCCGGGGCCGCTCACGACCCTTCAGCCCCCGCCGGCTGTGGGCCTACACGATTCGCGAATCGCTCGAGCTGGTCCGGGATCCGATCCGTATGGGCTTCGCCCTTTTTGGCACGGCGTTCCTGATGGTGATCTTCGGGGCCGGTATCTCGACGGATGTCAACAACCTGTCATTCGCCGTCCTCGACAACGATCGCACGCCGGAAAGTCGCGCGTATCTCGAGGAGCTGCGCGGGTCGCCGTACTTCGTCGAACAGCCGGCCGTCGCCGACTACGCGGACGCCGAGCGACGACTCACGAACGGGAGCGTCCGCGCCATCATCGAGATCCCGCCGGATTTCGGGCGGGACATCAAGAAGGGCGTGCCAACCGACGTCGGTGCGTGGGTCGACGGCGCGATGCCCTTCCGGGCCGCGACGATCGAAGGCTACCTCGCCGGAGTCCAGCAGCAATACCTGTCGGACCAATCCATGCAGGCAACCGGGACGAGCGGTGCAACGGCACCCGCGCGCATTCAGGAGCGCTTTCGCTACAATCAGGATTTCGACAGCGTCTACGCCATGGTGCCAAGCAGCATGGCGATGCTGCTGGCGCTGATCCCGGCGATCCTGATGGCGCTGGCGGTCGTCCGGGAGAAGGAGCTCGGGTCGATCACCAACCTCTACGTCACGCCGGTCACGCGTACCGAGTTCCTGCTCGGGAAGCAGCTCCCCTACGTCGGGATCTCGCTCGTCAATTTCGCGATCATGTTCCTCATGGCCCTGTTCGTCTTTCACGTGCCGCTCAAGGGCAGCTTTGCCGCGCTCGGCATCGGCGTGGTCCTCTACGTCATCGCGACCACGGGCTATGGCATGCTGATCTCCTCGTTCACGAGCACGCAGATCGCGGCCCTGTTCGGCACCGCCATCCTGACCGTGCTGCCCGCGACGATGTTCTCCGGCATGATGACGCCCGTGTCGTCCCTGACGGGACCTCCGGCGATCATGGGGCGCGGCTTCCCGATGACGTATTTCCTCCCCGTGAGCGTGGGGACGTTCACCAAGGGTCTCGGCCTGCACGATCTGGCCGGATACCTCGTGGCCCTGGCGGTGTTCATTCCCGTGTTCACCATCCTGTGCCTCGCGCTCCTGCGGAAGCAGGAAGCGTAGCCGGAGTCATCGCGTGCGCACCCTTGGCAACATCTATTGGCTCGGGACAAAGGAGCTCCGGAGCTTCTTTCGGGATGCCGTGCTCCTGGCGCTCGTCGTCTATTCGTTCTCGTTCGCGGTGTACAGCCAGGCCCAGAGCAACTCGCAGGAGCTGCACAACGCCTCGCTGGGCATCGTCGATGAGGATCATTCGGAGCTCTCGCGGCAGATCGCGTCGGCGTTTCTGGCCCCGTATTTCAAGCCGCCCAAGCCGCTCGCCGCGGCGGACATCGACCGGGCGATGGACATCGGGCAATACACCTTCGTGCTCGACATTCCGCCGCATTTCGAGCGCGACGTGCTCGGCGGGCGTCACCCCGCCATCCAGGTCGACATCGATGCCACGGCGATGGTACAGGCCGGGCTCGGCTCCGGCTACGCGCAGCAGATCCTCACGACGGAGATCGACAATTTCGTGTCGCACACCGAGGGGACGTTCCTGTCCCGGTCGCAGGGGATTCCCCTGTCCCCCGTCACGCTGGCCATCCGGGTCGCCTTCAATCCCAACCTCACGACGGCCTGGTTCACCAGCGTCATGGGGATCATCAACAACATCACGATGCTGGCCATCATTCTCGCGGGCGCGGCCCTGATTCGCGAACGCGAGCACGGCACGATGGACCACCTGCTCGTCATGCCCGTGAGCCCGTTCGAGATCGCGATGGCGAAAATCTGGGCCAACGGACTGGTCATCACGGTCGCCGCCGGACTCTCGCTCGCGATCGTGGTCCGCATGCTCCTCGGGATCCCCGTCGCGGGCTCGATCCCGCTCTTCATGGTCGGCGTGGCGATTTATCTCTTCTTTGCGACCGCGATCGGCCTGTTCCTCGCCACGGTCGCCCATTCGATGCCCCAGCTCGGCTTGCTGTACATGCTCGTCGCAATGCCGATGAACATGTTGTCGGGCAACAATACGCCGCTCGAGAGCATGCCGCCGGTCCTGCGAACGGTGATGCAAGCGTCGCCGTCGACGCATTTCGTGTCCTTCGCGCAAGCCATTCTCTACCGTGGCGCGGGATTGCCCGTCGTCTGGCCCCAGTTCCTCGCCGTCGGAGGGATCGGCGGCCTGTTTCTCTGGCTGGCCCTGCTGCGCTTTCGCTCGGTCGCGGGGCAGGCCATGTAGGGTTCCCTGCGTGGTCGCTTGGCTTCGGCCCTCCGCAGAAAACGAGAGGTTCGCGGCAATCGTTCGCCGCGAACCTCTTCGCCCACCGCGCTCCTGCTTTCGCGTCCGATCAGGAGGCGAGGGCTATTTGCGCGATCAGAAGACGAGCTGCATCTGATCGTTGACGGATTGCACGCCCGGGGCGTTCCACGCGGCGTTGACGGCGTCCTCGCGCTCCGACCATGTCCGCACGGTTCCCTTCAGCGTCACCGTTCCGTCCGACGCCTCGACCTGAATTTGCTTCGCATCGAGCTCGGCGCTGCGCTTGAGCGCGGCCTCGATCTCCGCCTTCACCCGATTCGGCTGAGGCGGTTGCGACCGCGCGACGGCGATCGCGTTGCTCACGCCGGTGACACCGCCAAGATAGCGGACGACACGTTCGGCGGCCGCTTTCTGATAGAAGAAATCGACCGTCCCCTTGAGCGTGATCCACCCGTCGCGGACCACCGCCTCGATCGCATCAGGCACCTCAACGTCCCAGAACAACGCATTCGCAGCCGCCCGCGCAATGTCGCTGTCGGTGCGCGTGTGGAGCGCGGGGATTTCCACCTTCAGGTCGTCGGCGATCGCCCGGACGCCCGCCACGCGCTCGACCGCACGTTCCGCCGCGAACTTCTGCGCGTACGTATCGACCGTGCCGGTAAGCGTGACGACGGCATCCTCAACCGTCACGCCGATCTGCGCCGGATTGACGTTCGGCTGCCATTTGAGCTCTGCCGTGATGTTCTTTTGCATCTCGATATCGCGCGACATGACCCCTCCCGGCGATAATTGGATGTGATACGGGCGCACATGCGCCGTTTGCCATGGCCTGAGGCTACCCGACGTGGCCTCGTTGTTGTGTCGGGGGATGGCCGCACCGGCGTAGGCCTTTCTCCGACCGACCGGACACGCGTCGTGCCCGGCTCTCCGGAGCGGAGCGGATCGGTCGCCGCCGCCAGCCGGGGCCGGGCTCAGCTCCGGATCGAATTACGCCGGAAGCAGCCCGCGATGTGATCGTTGACGATCCCTGTGGCCTGCATCCAGGCATACACGATGACGGGACCGACGAACGTGAATCCCTTCTGCTTGAGTGCGGCGGATATCTCTTCCGACAACGGCGTCTTCGCCGGGACGTGGCCGGTATCGTTCCGGATCGGCCGGCCGCCCACGGCCTGCCACGCGAAGGTCGAGAAGTCCTCGCCGGCAGCCTGCATGGCGAGGTAGGCGCGGGCGTTGCCGATCGTCGCCTCGATCTTGGCGCGCGAGCGAACGATACCGGGATCCTCGAGCAGCGCGGCAACGTCTCGCGCGCGGAAGCGCGCGACGATGCGGGGATCGAAGCCACGAAACGCGTGCCGAAAGGCCTCGCGCTTACGCAGGATCGTCAGCCACGACAGGCCGGCCTGAAATCCGTCGAGCATGAGGGCCTCCCAGAGCGCGCGGCTGTCGCGCTCCGGGACCCCCCACTCCTCGTCGTGATAGGCGCACAGCAGCGGATCCCCCGCCGCCCACGCGCACCGGCGAACGCGTGCCGTCGGCACGCGCCCGCTCGCCCTAGCCCGATGTCCTACGCCTCCTGATACAGGGCTGCCCCGGCGAGCGCCGCAATCACCAACTCGATAACCCCTCCCGCGGTTGTCGAGAGGGTCAGGTTCGCTGGATAGAGGCCGCTCGCCCACATGAAGCCGAGGTTGGGCAGCAGAACCGTGGCGAACCACGCCGCCAATCCCGCGCACACGGCGGTTTTTGGCCCTGCGCCATAGCGGGGACGAATCGCGGCGTACAGCCAGATCGTAAAGATTCCCGTGACGAGGCCAAGGACGTTGAAGATCACGATTTGGTTCATGGTGAACTCCGGTCTGCCGAGCGCCTTCATGCCGGCCGCCCACTGCGGGGCGAGCAGCATGCCGTCCACCAGGTAGCCCAGCACGTCATTCACGATCCCGGCGACGATACCGCCCAGGATCACGCGGCCAACATTGATTTTCCCCACGGCGCCTCCTCGGCGGCGAGCCGAGTGATCCTAACTACGGCCCAACGTGGGCGCAAGCGTCGCGGGACCGATCGCTAGCGGGCGGGCGGCCGGGCCGGCGGCAGGCGTTTCAGCTCCGCCAGCGCCACGGGGTACTCGAAGTAGGTGCGCGTCCCGTGCAGCCGGACCCACTCGAGATACGGCCGGGCCGCCTGCGGCGTTCCGGCCAGGATCAGGTCCAGCGCGATGTACGTCCGTGCTTCGGTCATCTGGTCATCATCGTTGGCCCGCCCCAGGAGCGCCGCGCCCGTCAACTTGTGCTGGAAATACTGGACCACGGCATAGGGCCATACCGTCGAGTCAGCCTTGGGCGCCCAGGTGGTGAGGAAGGCGGCCGCATCCTGTGCGCTGCCCGCCTGGCGCAACCCGAGGTAGCCCACGATGATGCCATACAGGAAATGCTGATTACTCGCGTCGCGCATCCGAAGCGACGCCACAGCGTCCGAATTGGCGGAGACCCCCTCCCCGAGCGCGAGATGCGTGTAGGAGCGCGCTTCGTAGCCGAACGCGTCCTTGGGATCGACCCGCAGCGCGCTGTCCGCGTCTGCCAGGGCCGCCGGGAAATCCCCGAGCACTCCGCGGGCGACCGTGAGATTCACGTAGGCTGACCCGTATGTCGAATCCGCCTTCAGCGCCCGCGTGAAATCGGCGATCGCACCCATCGGGTCATCGAGCATCTGGCGCGCGCGCCCGCGACTCACGTAGGCGCTGGCGTCCGTCGAGTCGCGCTGCAGCGCCGCCGTGTAGGTGGCGATGTTCGCCGTCGCCGCGCGCCGATCGGCCTCTGCGTCCCACGCCGGCGACTCGTAGGCACTGTTGACCGTGAGTTTCTCGCTGACGAGTACGGTGAGCCCGCCCGTCGTTATGTCATCGGATGTGTTCTTCCAGATGGCGGCAACGTGGCCCTTGCCGCTCTTGATCGCGGCTTGCTCGTTTCCGTCGCCAGCAGCATACGGACTGTCGAACCTCCGGCCCGAGATGGACGGTTGACCGTATTTCGCAATCAGCGCGCTCTTGAGGTTCTCGAACTCGGCGAGGGCGTGATCGTCGCTGGTCAGGACGACCATGAACACCTTGATCAGGCCGCGATTCGGCGCGGGCGTCATGAGTGCGTAGAGGATGACGTCATTGCCGTCGAGGGTGCCGCTGTAGTCGAGATCGCCGTCCTCATCGACTTTCGTGAACGTATAGCCCTTCGCCGTCATCGCCGTCCGCACGGTCGACTCGTCCGAGCCCCACGGAATGTCGGCGAATGTATATGTGTGGCTGACGCGGCTTGATGGGGGGCCCGCTGTGCGGCTCGCTGCCGGCTGCTGTGCCGCCGCGTCGAGTGGTGCGAGGGCGAAGGCCACGCAGATCAGGGTGATCGGGATCCGGCGGGCGGTACGGGCAATGTCCATGTCGGTCTCCGAGTACGCGCCGGCCTGGTGGCTACTGCGCCAGGAGTCGCTAATGAACGGACGACCAACGGATGAGCCGGCAACCCCGCGCGGGCGTCGGCCAACGGTTTCGGCGCCGGCGCGCCGCGCGGCGCGTGGGGGGCTAGACGCCCGCTGGCTCGGCGCCCCTTAACGTCTTCAGGCGTACGCCCAACCAGAGACCCGGTCGCTCCTATGCTCTACATCCCGACGTCGAAGTAACGGGCGATACCGGAATCGCGCACGGTCGCTGGCAAGAACCGCGGACCGGGGTCGGTTGTCAGTGGCTGCCGGTACCATCAACCTCTACACTGCGCGACTGATCGGGCGGAATCGGCCGATGCGGATATTGCGATGACCAGGCGCAAAGCATCTCCGGCGATTCTACGACTGCGGGACCGTAGCTACAGAAAAACCGATTGAGTAAGTGCAGCGGAAGGCCCTTAGGGCTTTGCGGACGGCGGCTGCCAGAGCTCAATCTTATTCCCATCCAGGTCATAGATCCAGGCAAAGCGACCGAAGGATTCATTCATGCGTTTGGCGTCAATCTTTACTCCCTCTTGTCTTAAGCGGTCGAGCAACGCATCCAGATCGTCCACGATGGAGTTGAGCATGAACGGTGCGTGGCTGGGATCGAAATAGTCAGTGGAGGTGGAAAAAACAGTCCAAACTGTAACGTGTTCCTTTTGCGGGTCGTCGTGTTCGCGCCACGGAAGCATCACGCCTTCGCCTTTGTCAGCGAGTCCAAGATGCTTCGAATACCATTCGCGCATCTGATCACGATTAGCGGATTTGAAGAAGACACCGCCGATTCCAAGGATGCGCCCGCGCTGCTCCATTTTGACAGGCGGCTTCGATTTTTCAGGTTGCGGAGATTGCACTTCCCGTCCTCCTCATTGAGCCGGCCGAGATGAGGCGCTGCGAGGCAAGCCTCAAAACCTCACTGAGTGACTTTTGAGGCGAGGTGAGGCCCTAGCGCATGAGCGAGCGGTCGGGAGGTGGCGAGCGTTGCGGCGGGAAGGACGCGGGGGAGCCGGGGCGCTGGAGCGCTTGGGTCAACACCTCGACCTGCCGTTCGAGCGCGGCGACTTGCGATTCCAGGGCGACGAGCCGGGCTTCGTCCTCGTCGGCACGGCCCCCAATGCGGCGCGCGATGGCGGCTCGCGTCGCCGGAACGAGGAGCGCCACGATAAGGACCGGGCCGCCGACGATCGCCAACAGGAGAGCCAACAAGGCGGTTATGCTCACAATGTACGCTCGTTCAGGCCTTCCCTCCGATAGGGTGCGTCCTTGGGGAAATCTAGCGCAAACCGTCGTGCATCGGGTGGCTCCTCCAGCTTCACGCCGGCCAACCACCCGCGCAGATGTGAGCGCGTAGCCTCACTGGCATGACCGACCGAGTGTCGGTCGGTATAGGCCCCCGACCTTTTCCACCGATCCATCCGCCACCAGCGCCGCGACGTAGCCATCAAAGGTGCTTTCGGTTACGTCGGCCGCGCGGCGCCAGTGGTCGCGGCCGTTGCGGTGCGACGCCGTGCGACGGCCCGCAAAACGGCGGGTCGCCACCGCTTTGCCTCGAAAAGTTGCCCAAAAGTTGCCCAAGCTGCGGGGTAAAGCGTTGTAACTCTATATGCCCCTAGGGCGACTCGAACGCCCGGCCAATGGTTTAGGAAAGCGGCGCGCCTTACCGTGACGTGCGTACCGCAGGCGCCTCCGACGAACCTTAGGTATGGCGCTCGAATGCGAACAGCCATGGAGGCGGAGCCGCACTTGCGTCGGGGACAGTCCTTGAGATACCGTTTGGGTTCCGGCTAATTGGGTCGCAAATGCGGGCGCCCTCTGCTCATGCGCGCCCTGCGCGACGCTGACGGCTCCGACGTACCAGGATGAAGGCTACGTATTCCGAACGACGCGGAGCCCGCTACGACCTCCGGCCATTGTGCATCGGCACTTCTACCGCATCCTCGCGGCGGCCAAGCTCCCGCGCCGTCGTTATACGCCCTTCGGCACTCGTGACGGTCCGATCATGGCCGACGACGGCGTGGACCCAAAGGTGATTCAGGAGCGGCTCGGCCACGCCCGGATTCAGACCACCTACGACAACTACATCCACACCCGTCCGGCCCAGCACCGCGAGGCCGCGGCGCGGCTCAACAGGCTTGTGGGTGACGCGGGAGCGGCATAAGGGCCTGCCCTGTTTCAAACGCGAAGTAAGCCGCGTGAGCTCTACGCGGAACGTGCCAGCCGTCGGCCCGGTCTCGCGCTCTAGCTTGCGCAAATGAATCATGCCGGTCTAGCGCCGGCGGAGCCACCGTGTCAGGTGTGAGCCGGGTCTTCCGGATAACTGGGCTTCGGTCGCAGTGGCGAGATGATCCATATGCTCGGGCTCTATCGCCCACGCACCAAGCCGCGTCGTATTCTCCCGCTTGCCGTGCACCATCAAGATTGCCACCCTCAACGCGTGGCAATGCGGGCACTCATAACGCTGAAGCGTAAAGCTTCTGAAAGGGCCGCGCTTTCGCGTCGGCGGTAAGCCGTGCCTACTTGTCCGCCTTGAGCCGGGCTCTCGCGAGCAGCGCCTCCGCCTCGACCATGCCCGGTTGCCGTAGACGGAGTGCGCCGTGGCTGGTTCCGGTCCCGACCTGGGCGGCTTATTATCAATAAGTCGCCAGACGCGCGTGCTGCGCCGTGAAGCCATGACCATTATCGCTGCCCAATGTCGCCTCGGTCATCCGTCACGGCGGCTTGTGCCACAACGACGGCATGAGCCACTTGGCGCCCGCATACCAACAATGGCGCCGACCGGCACCAGCACCCACAGGTAGAAATCAGCCACCCGGCCCAGCGTACCCCGCGTAAACCAATCGGCCACCAGAACGGCTGCGGCCGTTGCGCTCCCGGAAATGAGCAGCGGGAGGTCAGGCCCCACTGCGCGGGTAATTGCAGGGTCGAGCGGAGGTGAGGTCGGTTGCGATGTCACGGCGGCAGGCCTCGGACGCCAGAGCGCAATTGTATCACGGGATGCGACGGCACCACGGTGGCGCGCCGGCTTGGCCCCCAGGCCGCGTTTCACGGCGCGGGCTACGTCCCCACGCGGATGCTCTCGCTGTCGACACGTGTCGCGCTACGCAGGCGCGGCGTACGGGAGCACGACAGCACAGCCGCCGACAGCGCTCGCAAATGTATAGAGAAACTGTCCAGGCTCTGTCGCGAGAAACTCCTTGACCGCCCAGCCATACGGTCCATCTATAATCTTATCAAAATCGTAAGGCTTATATCTCGTGACGGAGCCTAGGTAAAACATTACGGCGAATGAGGCCGCCGGATGTGGAAGGCGCAATCGCGGAGGGATGTCGCTCAGATAGAGTCGGTATCCACCGCGCGTGAGTATGCTCGTGACGCCAAGCCCTTTCAATCGAGCCGCAAGCCGGCGGATACCATTGTCGACCCCTTTTCGGTGGCCCGGCACAGCAGCCGTCTCGAACCACAGCTGGTCAGAATTAGGTGAATGTACTTGAGCGAGATGCTTCTTGAATGCTCGGGAGCGTGCGATGCGCTGAAATAGCCGGCTCGCACCCGCATCGGATCGACGAATCGCAAACCGAGCCCATATTTGACCGCCGCTCTGAAGGACATCGACTTGAGATATCAGAAGAAAATGCCCGGGTGCGCGGCTGATGCGGCAATAGGTCCGATGAATCGACGGAATTTGTTTGATGAGGCCCTTCAGCGACTCCGTTCCCCTTAGCGTTGGCGCGCCCGATAGAAGTGTGAGGAGCTCGGGGAACATTGCGGAACGGTTTGCCATCCGTGAAGTCCATTCGACGCGCTGTCCGGCAAATCGCAAACGGACTCGTTGGTTAACGCGAGGATCCCATATTCCGTGGCGGGCCAACGCTGGGATTTTGACGCCATGGATCACGAGACCGGCCTTGGCGAGATTAAGAAATGAGTAGTAATAAAGCAGCGGGCGCGATCCCTGCCTTGGAGTCGCGGCCGCTTCATAGAACTCCCGCGCTTGGGTTAGATATGACGAGGCTTTTGCCGCGTCCAGGCCGGGCACGCGTCGACGCGCGAGGTGACGCAGAAACGCCCAAGCATCTGCCGTAACCACCGTGGGCTGCCTGCCGTCGGCGAACAATGGGAATGCACCCGGCGCCTTGCGAACCGGTAATCCCTGCCGCGCGTTCTGATGTCGTCCTGGCATTGAAAACTGTTCCTATTGGAGTCGCGGTCTGTGATCGCGACTGATCAGGAGTCCGGGACTAACCTGACCAGTGGCCTGAGCGTCAGCCACATTGCCTTGACCGCCTCCGCGAAATCCTGTCGAGGATACGCTCGCGCACGCAAGTTAGAGGGTGCCCATGACCTTCTGAATCAGATACACGACGAACGCTGAACAGACAACCAGCATGAATTTCGCGTCGGCTGCATCAATATTTGGTGCTTCCGTAAGCGCATGTCGGATGCCTTCCGCGTCGCTCGTGAATCCGTAGAGCGACTTCAGCGCCGCAGTCAGCGCGCCATGTATCGGTGCCCGTGCCTGAAGCAGGTCGATTCCGTCGCCTAGGGTCACTCTTGGCTTGCCAGCGAGAATACGCACGGTCGCCTCGACCGCGGAGATGGACTCCTTGATTGAGTTGCGTTCGTCCGGATTCTTGCGGTCGGAGAGGAGTTTGAGGGCTGCGGTTAAGTGCTCACGAGCGGCGTGGAACCTCTCGGTATTCGTGATTCGAAAGCCCTCCTTGATTGCCGCAATTTCCGTCTCGTCGGTAATCTCGACGAATTGGCCGTTGATTAGCCGGAAGCCAGCATGCTCCTCTTTAAGAATGCGCGCCACATTAGCAACAAACGATGCCAAATTCTGGTGCGATCCGGAATTGATTAAGAATTCAACTAAATCGTATACCTCATTCCACGGGCCCCCGAGAAACACCTGCCGCAACACCTGCCGGATGTCGTGGTCGCGGGAGGGCATGTCGTCCAGTGGGTCCTTGAAGTGTTCGCTCCAAATCTCGGCGTAAACGTCATTCATCCACGAGAGAGACAGCGCGCCCGTGGCCTCGGGTACAGCCTGCACGAACGCACTCCACAGGCGGTTCCGTGTGGCTTCATCGAGGGTGCGGCCTTGAAGGGCCGAACGTGCCGGCGTGATGCCAAGCCGCTGTGAGAGACTCATTCTCGCTGGGAAGGGCGATGGAATCGCGACGTTGGCCCGGCGCCGAGTTGGCTGCTGCCCGGTGGTCGGGAGCCAACCTTGCCAAGGTGGAGGCACTAGGGCCAGTCGACGTGGCCGCATCGCGGGGGTACGGGTCGACGACTCCAACGGGACGCGTGCTACAAGGGCAATTCCCGCGGAGGAGGCAGCTGGCCGGCAAGCCGCGCCGCCGTGTGGGCTGCGGTACCGGTATGGGGCGCGGCTGCACGTGCAGGCTAGACGCGCGTTGTCATCATTGCGAATCACTCGGGGCGCCGAACACCCAAGAGGGCGCAAATGGGGCGCAATTCACCCCGAAAGTCACCGCGCAGCGGCCTGCGACCTCCGATTGCCCGCAAGCGCCCCAACGCCTTACATCTAGTGCCCCTAGGGCGACTCGAACGCCCGGCCAACGGTTTAGGAAACCGCTGCTCTATCCACCTGAGCTATAGGGGCAGCAAATACTTACGACCCTCCAATCTGTCCGTGGGCAACTTGGTGGGCAACTCGCTTTAGCCCGACCTGCTCCGACCCGTCCGACGCATGACGATTGCGGTAAACTCCCGCAGGACGCACCGTATCGGAGGGCTCGCGTCGGCCACGCCGGGCCTCAGGAGGATAGCATACGCAAGACGGCGTCTCGACTCTGCATGACATCATCAGGGGCATTGTTGCGTGCGTTGTATTCGGCGCCCCTGTCCTTATCGTGGCGCTCCTTGTTCCGGCGACCCGGGCCGCCATCGCGCGCCGCATTGCGGGCCAGGCCACCGAGGACGAGGCCGCCCTCGTATCGCTCAAACTTCGCATGGACGCGCTCGAACGGCAGGTCGAGGCCATGACCCAAGCGCTCCAGCGCATCGCCTCGCCCGCGTCGTTCCCGCCGAAAAGCTCGCCGCCGCCCGACCGCTCGCTCATGCGCTAGGTCGGCGCTGTTCGGCATTGGAATTGTTGACGGCACCGGCCTTGAAAAACGTGTAGCAAAAGACGCCGTCGGCTTCTGCCGTGCGGTGCAAATCGGCTACCCCCTTGTCGAAGTCGCGTGCGCTCAGCATCCCCGACTCAACGGAGGACTGCCGAATCCCTTCGATCATTGCGGTAAAGGTCTTCCGTGTAAATCCTTCGACCAGATCGGGCTTGCTGGAATCGACGTAGACCATTCGAGGGGAGACACGAACCTCGCCAAACCCGGCTTCCCTCAGTAAGGGATAGAGCGCCCTGCCGATCAACGCGTTCCCGCCCGCTCGTCCTTGTAGTTCCACCTGGCAACGAACGGCCCTGCGCGCATGCTGGCTGTCCGGATAGAAGTACGTGGATCCATGATCACCTTCAATCACCGTGATGGTCCCGCCGGGCTTCAGCACATTCTTCAGTGCCCTCAGGGCCTGCACGGGCCGGGTCAGATGCTCGAGAACGAAGCACACGAAGACATGATCGAACGATTCAGGTGGAAACGGCAAATGGAAGATGTCCACCTGTCGCAGCGTCACATTCCCGACATCCGCGTCACCGCAAGAGGGACAGCTGCGGGTTGCGCACCTGTTCCCCCCACTGCGTCCACCCGTCGCGACGGTGCCGCGCGAACAGCTCGAGAAACGGCCCGCGACTGCACGACTCGATCAGATCGTACAGCTCGTCCGGCTTCCGGGAGTGCTCGCGCTTGCGCGTGACGACGATGTTCGTCTGGCGGCGCCCCGGCGCCAGCGTGCGCGCCCTCCCCCGCACGCCGAACAGGATGAGCTCCGTCACGTTGCGAAAGTAGAAGCCGACCCCGCGCCCATCGGGGCCGCCATCCTTGCGCGTCTTGTACCACACGAGGTTTGTCTTGTACTTGAATCCCCAGCGTTGCATCACCTCGAGTCCTTCGAGGATCAGCGCGTTCGGCACCCACAGGTACAGGTGGCTCTCCGGAAGAACCATCTGGGCCACGGGCAGCTCCATGATGTCGTCGAGACGCATCGTCCCATACCGCGAGAGGCGGCGGTGCTCGGGCGCCATCTTCCCCGTCCGATTGGAGAATCGCCACGGCGGATCGGCGAGCACCGTCGCGAACTGCCCGCGGCCCAGCCCGAGCAGCTCGTCCGCCGGATCGAGCCCGGCCGACCGACCTGCCGCGTCTCGCGATCCCTCTCCTATCGCCATCTCCTCGCCTCTCCGTCTCGGGTCGTGAGCAGTCATTCCTCAGGCCGCGCGTCCCGAGGCGCGTCAGGCCGCGCGTCAGGCCGCGCGTCAGGCCGCGCGTCAGTACGCGAGCACGGCCTCCACTCGGCGACCCGCGAGAGCGCCGCGACCGTGCAGGAAGCCAAGCTCGATCAGGAAGCTCAACCCCACGACGATCCCGCCGACCCGTTCGACCAGCTGGCACGTCGCGGCGGCCGTCCCCCCCGTCGCCAGGACATCGTCCACCACCAGCACACGCGGCGGCGGCGTCGGCTCGCACGCGTCACGGTGGATCTCGAGCGACCCCGATCCGTATTCGAGAGCGTACTCGATCCGCTCGGTCGCCGCAGGCAGCTTCCCGGGCTTCCGGACCGGGAGGAGGCCCGCGCCGAGACGTTCCGCGATCGGACCACCGAAGATGAAGCCGCGCGCCTCGATCGCGACGACGTGCGTCACCCCCAGTCCCCGAAACGGCGCCGTCATGGCATCGAGCGCGGCGCGAAACAGATCGGCGCTCGCCAGGAGCGGCGTCACGTCCTTGAAGATGATCCCCGGCGTCGGGAAATCGGGGATGTCGCGCACGGCGGCACGGAGATCGGCCACGATGTCGCCCGGGGCTGTTGTCGCCACGCCTAGAACCTCACCGTAAAGGGAAACGGCAGCGCCGGGGCTGCCCCATCACCCTGCACCATCTCCACCGCGCCGACCTGTGCCTGTGACGGTCCCCGCCGCACGGCCGCCAACAGCGCCTCCTCGGCTTCGGGCGCCCCGGCGGCCGCGACCTCCACGCCCCCGTCGGGCGTATTGCGCACCCACCCCGCCAGACCGAGCCGCGTGCCCGTGGTGCGGACGAAATGCCGAAACCCCACGCCCTGCACTGTCCCCGTCACCTTGACATGAAGCGGCACGCCCGGAAGCTATCGGCGCCGCGGGGATGCGCCTAGGCGGGACGATGCCGGCGGCCCCACGTTGGGTTATCATTGCGCCTACGATGCGCCCCGCCCTGCGAGTCCTCCCGTGCGCCCTACTCCTGCACACCGCGTCGCTCGCCGCGCAGTCGCCGGCGCCTCCGCCCACGGCGACCGTCCTCCGCCCCGCCGCCGTGTTCGACGGAACCGACCTGCGGAGAGGGTGGCAGGTGCTCGTGACTGGGGACCGTATCACGGCAGCGGGCCCCGCGGTCGATGTCCCCCCGGGCGCCGCAACCGTCGATCTCCCCGGCGCCACGCTCCTGCCCGGACTCATCGACGCGCACACGCATCTCTTCCTCCACGCATATGACGAGACGTCGTGGAACGACCAGGTCCTGCGCGAGCCGCTGGCACTGCGCGTGGCCCGCGCGGTCGCGCACGCACAGCGCACGCTGTGGGCCGGGTTCACGACGATTCGCGACCTGGGGACGGAAGGCGCCGACGACGCCGATGTCGCGCTCAAGTCCGCCATCGATCGAGGCATCGTCCCCGGTCCGCACATGCTCGTCGTCACGCGTGCCATCGTGGCGACTGGCTCCTACGGCCCGGCGCGACCGGGATACGCCTTCGATCCGCCCCAGGGCGCACAGGAAGCCGATGGCGCCACCCTGCCCCAGGTCGTCCGCGAGCAGATCGGCCGGGGAGCCGACTGGGTCAAGCTGTACGGCGACTACCGCTGGGGCCCGCACGGCGAGGCGCTGCCGACGTTTTCCCAGGACGAGATGAACCTCGCCGTGGCGACGGCGCACGGCGCGGGGCGACCCGTCGCTGTCCATACCACAACCGCGGAGGGGATGCGGCGGGCGATCGCGGCCGGCGTCGAGACGATCGAGCACGGTGATGATGGGACCCCGGACGTGTTTCGCGCCATGGCCGCCCACCACATTCCGCTCTGTCCCACGATCGCCGCCGACGAGGCGATCGCACGCTACCGGGGGTGGACGCCCGGCACGCTGCCAGAGCCCGATCTCATCGTCCGCAAGCGGGCCAGCGTTCGTGCGGCGATCGATGCCGGCGTCACGTTCTGCAACGGGAGCGATGCCGGCGTGTACAGCCACGGGCAGAACGCCCGCGAGATCGAGCTCCTGGTCGCCTACGGTCTGACACCCGTCCAGGCGCTCCGGGCCGCGACGTCCGTCGATGCCGCTATCCTGCGCCTCGGCGATCGTACTGGACGCGTCGCGTCGGGCCTCGCCGCCGATCTCATCGCGGTGAGCGGGGATCCCACGCACGACATCTCGGCCCTCGAGCACGTGATCTTCGTCATGAAGGACGGGATCACGTATCGCCAGCCCTAGCGCCCGCGATCCCGGGGGGACCGGCGCTCACCGGATCGCTTACTGGATCCGGATGATCCCGAGGCGGAGCGCGCTGCCGGCCGGCAACGCCCCCCCGGTGCCGCTCTCGAGCGTCAGCGTCTGGGTGCCTGCTGCGAGAGCGGTCAGGTCGATGATCGACGCTCCGCCGCCCAGCAGGCCGAGGACGGTCGTATTGAGCGCGCCCGACGACACGGCCCGCGGCACAACGGGATACGGCACGGTGAAGTAGCTCGGAATGCCCGCATTCAGCCGCGCGTAGATGTCGCGTTCGTCCCAGCTGGGGAGGGTCAGCAACCGGTTCGCCGGGACAAAGGCCGTGGAAAAGTCGTTCGATGCCGTGGCGAGGTAGAAGTCGAGCAGCATCGTCCCCGGTGACTGCCCCGTCCGCGCGGCCATATTCGCGAGCCCGGTGTTCACCGGGTCGTCGACGATCGCCTTGAAGAAGGACGGCTCCGAGGTCGCGTATTGGTCCGCGGCCCAGCGCGCGAACGACCACGCGCCGCCGTATTTCGCCTCGGTCGTTCCGCCGATCACCGATTCCGTCTCCAGGGCTCTCAGGAATTGGTACAGCCAGACGAAATGGCTCTGCGACAAGTCGAGCGGGTCGATCGCCCCGCAGGAGTTCGCGATAAGCTCGCACCCCAGGCTCTCGTCGAAATCGTTGTTGCCCCGCCACCGCGCGGGCGTGAACTGGCGCATCCAGATCTCCGCTGACGCCTGCGCGGTGGCTTCTTCGAGCCAGAGCTCCTCGAAGCTCGCCGCGTTGTCGAGCAGGTGCTGCGCGAACGAGGCCACGTGCTTCGATTCGTGTGCGGCGACCGATCGGATGAATAGCGTCCAGTATTGCGGTGGCCACCCGCTGTCCGGCACGAACGCGTAGAAGATCTCGGTCTCGTTGCTCCGGATCGCCGTATCGCTCGAGGCCGGCGCGCTGTTGTTGGGGAAGAAATCGCACGGATTAACGAACCCTGCGACGCCTTGGAGTATCGTGTTCAGGACGGGCGAGAACAGCACGGTCACCCGGCCCGCGCCCGAGAGCGAATCGTCCACCAACAGCGGATCGCCGAAGTTCGCCACGACCTCGCCATACGTCTTCGCGTCGTATTCGGGGCCAAGGGTATTGGTATAGAATGTGTCCAGCTGATTCGCGTACGGCGACTGCACGTCCTCCAGCACGATCAGTCGCTGCGAGACATATGCCGTACGCGCCTCGACGGTATCGGCGTCGCCGCAGCTGCCGGCGATGTTGTTGCGGACGAAGACGAGCGACGTGTCGCCGACCGTCGCCGAGATCTTCCCGGGCACGCGCGTCCCCGGCGTCCCGCGGGTCGATGTGGCGGCGCCCGCGGACCGCAGGGCGGCGTGCACAGCCGACCGTCGGAGCACGCGGCGCGCCTGGTCCGCCGCCGACGTGATGGGATTGCCGCGACGGGCGATGAGGCGGCGCACGAGCGTGCGGTCGTGCTCGAGCATCGCGAGATGCGGATCCAGCGCCGCCGGCCCCGGCCCGCGCATTCCGGGCGGCAGGCGAAAGGAGGGGCCACTCTGCCGCGGTGCCGCGAGAGGCGCGGCCGCCGTGACCGGGGCCGGTGGCGCGGCGGCGCCCGGGGCCGCCCCGGGTCCCGTCCCCGCGAGCGTGAAATCGCTCGCCGAGGCGGCGGAGGGGGTCGTGTTCACAACCGCGATCATGTACTGGGCGCCGGCGACGAGCGAGAGCGTGGCCTCGGTCTGCCCCGAGTCGAGCAGGAGTGCCTGGCCGATGGAGAGGGCCATCCCGCCGCTCTGTCCCGGCCCCGTCGTCTTCTCGGAGCCGCTGCATCCGGCCGCCACGACGACGGCGACCGCCCCGATGCCTGCTATGACTCTCATCCCGGTTTCCTGACGAGCCCGCGCATGGCCGAGCAACCCTCACGCATCATTCGGCGTGGCAATTGGGGCAACGCGTGCGCGAGCGTCGCGCTAGCCGGCCCACCCGTGGGCGCCCACCAGCGGCACGAAACGCACGGCTCCCAGGTCCCGCCGTGCTACCGCGTCTCCCTGCCGCGTCGCAACGGTCAGGACCTGCTCCTCGCGATCGCCCAGGGGGATCAGGATGCGCCCGCCGGGTGCCAATTGCTCGAGCAACGGCGCCGGGATGTCGGGTGCGCCGGCGCTGACGAGGATCGCATCGTACGGCCCGTACTCCCGCCACCCGAGCGTGCCGTCCCCGAGCAGGAACGAGATGTTGCGCGCGCCGATCCGGCGAATCACCTCCCGCGCGCGATCGAGCAGCTCCCGGTTGCGCTCGACCGAGAAAATCTGCTCGGCGAGATGGGACAACAGTGCCGTCTGATACCCGGACCCCGTGCCGATCTCGAGCACCCGCTCGCGCCCCGTGAGCTGCAGCTCCGCGAGATATCGCGCGTGAACGGACGGCTGAGAGATCGTCTGGCCCTCGCCAATGGGAAGAGCGGAGTCGTCATAGGCGCGGTGCACCACCGCAGGGGGCACGAACACGTGGCGCGGGACGAGCTCGAAGGCGCGCAATACGGCGAGGTCGCGGATCCCCCCGCCGCGCAGCGTCTCGATCAGCCGGCGGCGGGGCCCGCGATAGATCTGCTCCTCGACCGGGCCTGCCACTACGGCGCCTGCCACCAGGAGCCCGCCGACGCGAGGAGATCGTGATGCGTGAGATCGAGATGGAGCGGGGTCACGGAGATGCAGCCATCGGCAATCGCCTGGTAGTCGGAATCGTGCTCGCCCGTCCATGTGATGCGGCCTCCGCCGATCCAGAACACCTCCTTCCCCCAGGGGTCGAGCATCCGCGTAAGCGCGCCGGAGAAGACGCGCCGGCCGAGTCGCGTGAGCCGCACGCCGCGAATATCCGCCGACGCGCACGCCGGGAGATTCACGTTGAACAGCGTGTCGGCGGGAAACGGACCGAGCGACGCCAGATGGCGCAGCAGTGCCGTGACGGCCCCCACCTGCTCGTCGACGAGGGAGGAGTCCGCCGTCCCGCTCCCCCCTTCGCCGCTCGCGTACGACAGCGCTATCGAGGGAACGCCGAGAATGAGACCCTCCATCGCGGCCGCCACGGTACCGGAGTAGAGGACGTCCTCCCCCATGTTCTGCCCGTGATTGATCCCGCTGAGCACGATGTCCGGCCGCTCCGGCATCAGCGCCTCGATCGCGAGCATCACGCAGTCGGTGGGCGTCCCGTCCACCTGGTAGCGCCGCGGGCCGCGCAGCTGTGCCCGGAGCGGATGCTGCATCGTGAGGGCATGACTGGTCCCGCTCTGCTCCCGATCCGGTGCGACCACCGTCACCTCGCCCAGCGGCTCGGCCGCCCGGACGAGGCACTCCAGTCCGCGCGCGTGGATTCCATCGTCGTTCGTGCAGAGCAGCCGCAGCGGCCGGTCCGCGGACAGCCGCGCCTCAGCCGGAATCGCCTCAGGCGGAATGGAGGAAACCCCGCGCGATCGACCGGGCGATGCGCACCGTGTCCCGCACGCTGCGAAAGTGGCTCACCGTATCGCGCGGATACACCGTCGGGACGGGGACGAACGCCAGACGACAGCCCCGCCGCGCCGCGCGGATGAGCACTGCCGTCTCGTATTCGTAGCGGTCCCCCCACCCCTCCGCGTCGGTGCCGGTGGCGCTCCACCGGACGACGCTGGAGCGTAGCGCGCGGTACCCGCTCTGGCTGTCCGGAATCCCGCGCCGCGCGCACGCGCTGACGGCCGAGCTCGCAATCCGATTGGTGACGCGCCGGCGCCAGGGCATCGGCGGGGCCCGGTGCCGCGCGCCGATCACGATATCCGCACGCTCGAGCGCGCCCAGCAATCGGGGCAGGGCCGCCGGGTCGTGCTGCCCGTCCGCGTCCAGCGTGACAACCGCTCGGCACCCCAGCTCCAGCGCGCGGCGGAGCCCCGCGCGGAGCGCGGCGCCCTTACCCTGATTCGCCGGCAGGGCGATCACGCTGTCGGCGAGGGCGTCCGCGATCGCACGTGTGGCATCGTTCGACCCGTCATCGACGACGATGACCCGAATCCCGGGCACGGCCGAGCGAATCCCGGCGAGCACCCCGACCAGCGTGCCGGCGGCGTTGAACGCGGGGATCACGCACACCGACCCCCGCGCCGCGCTCATCGGCGCGCCCGGGGCCGCGGGTCTCCGCCCGACAACAGCTCGACGACGGTCTCGAGCTCGCGCTCGAGCGATTTCAGCGTCTCGCGGTCCAGCGCAACCCGCGTCGCCCCGCGCAGGGTCTCCGCCCCGCCGCGCCGGTGCTCCTCCACCTTCTTGCGCGCGCCATCGATCGTGTACTTCTCGGTATACAGGAGGTGCTTCACGAGCAGGATCAGCTCGACTTCGCGGCGCTGGTACACGCGATTCCCCGACCGGTTCTTGGCCGGGCTCAGAAACTTGAACTGGCTCTCCCAATACCGAAGAACGTGCGGCTTGAGATCCGTCATCACGCAAACGTCGCCGATCGAGAAGAACTCCTGGACGGGCTCCGTCGCGCTCGCGCGAGCCATATGTGGCGCCTCCAGTAGGGTCAGTCGGGTTCGGAGCGCAGCTCGCGCTCCATGAGATCGGCGATGGCCTGGCGCGCGGGCCGCCCATCGAACAGGACCCGGTTCACCGCCTGGACGATCGGCATGTCCACGCCCGTCTCCCGTGCCAGCCGCAGGGCCGCTCGCGCATTGACGACGCCCTCCGCGACGCTCTCGCGACCGGCGAGCGCCTCGGCGAGCGTGGCGCCGCGGCCGACCAGCTCCCCGACCGCGCGATTCCGGCTGAGCGTGCCGGTGCACGTGAGGACGAGATCGCCAAGCCCCGCGAGCCCCGCAAAGGTGGCTGGTTGCGCCCCGCGCGCCACCCCGAGGCGGGTCATCTCGGCCAGGCCCCGCGTGATCAGCGCGGCGCGGGAGTTGGCACCGAGCCCGAGGCCGTCCGATATGCCCGTCGCGATCGCCATCACGTTTTTCAGGGCGCCGGCGAGACCCACCCCCAGGACGTTGCCGTGCCGGTAGACGCGAAAGTATTTGGTGGAGAAGGCACGCTGGACCCGTTGCGCCGCGACCCCGTCCGTGGACGCGGCGACGACGGCCGTCGGCAATTGGGCGCCGACCTCCGCCGCGAAGCTCGGTCCGGAGAGAGCGACGACGGGGCGGTCGGGCACGACCTCGGCGATCACATCCGTCAGCACGGCGCGTGTCTCCGGCTCGATCCCCTTGGTGGCCACCACCAACGTCGCGCCTCGCGCAACGGCGGGGGCGTCCTGCGCGGCGATGGCGCGGAGATGGGCGGAGGGGACCGAGTAGATCACCAGGTCCGCCCCCGCGAGCGCCTCGGGGAGATGGGCCGTCGCGCGCACGCCCCGGGCCAGCACGATGCCGGGAAAGAAGCGCACGTTCTCGCGACTCTCGTTGATCGCCGCCACGACGTCAGTCTCACGCGCCCAAAGGTGCACTGAGTGGCCGTTGCGCGCGAGGAGGTCGGCGAGCGCCGTTCCCCACGCGCCCGCCCCGACCACCGCGCACGGCGTCACCGCGAGCCTCCGATCCCCCCCGGCCCCCCGCCCAGACCCGCCGTGGCGCGCCGGCCGACGCGCGGCTCCGTGCCCTGCCGGAGCCGAGTGATATTCGGGCGGTGGGTCCAGATCACGAAGACCGCGACGGCAGCGGCCGCCCAGAACGTGGGGGTCGTCCCGCGACTGATGACGATCGCGACCGGCAGAACCAGCGTGGCGGCGAGCGATGCGAGTGACACGTAGCGGAAGGCGGCGAACACGAGCACCCAGGTGATGAGCGCGTCGAGCGTGGGCCCGGGCGCGAGCGCGAGGAATACGCCGCAGGCGGTCGCGACGCCTTTCCCTCCCCCCTTGCCGGCGAAGAACAGGGGACGAACGTGTCCGATGATGGCCGCGACGCCATAGGCGATGAGCCACCATTCCGCGGTCGTCCCGAAGCCGGGCGCGCGGAAGAGCGCGACGGGGAGCGCACCCTTCAGCGCATCGAGCGCGAAGACGGCGACTGCGGCCGGGAGGCCCAGCACGCGATAGACGTTGGTGGCGCCGAGATTGCCGGACCCGACCGTCCGGAGGTCGACGCGCTTGAGGACGAGACCGGCAAGGTAGGCGGACGGGAACGACCCGATGACGTAGGCGATGATGACGCCGATCGCCGGGGGGGGCGGGGCAATGTAGGGCAGGAGGGTTATGGGCACGACGCTAGCCATTATGCCGACTTGCTCCGCATGAGGACGCGCAGCGGATTCCCCGTGAATCCCCACGCCGCCCGGAACCCGTTGTGTAAATATCGCACATAATGATCGGGAACGAATTCCGGGTGATTGCCGAACACGGCAATGGCCGGAGGCGCGACCTCCACCTGGGTCGCGTATTTGAGCCGGACCTCGTGCCCGTGCGATTGCGGTGGCTGCCGCCGCGCCAGGAGCGCCACCAGCGTGTCGTTCACCTCGGCCGTCGGGATCCGCTTGTGCCGCTCGGCGTCGACCTCGAGCAGCAGATCGAGGACGCGCGTCACCCGTTGCCCCGTGAGCGCCGAGGCGAACAGAAAGGGCACAAAGGCGAGGTCGGGAGATTTCGCAACCGAGGTCTCCTCGAATCGGGCCGCGGTCTTGGCATCCTTTTCCGCGAGGTCCCATTTATTGACCACGACGATCAGCCCCCTCCCCGCGTCCCAGGCCAGCGTGGCGATCTTGAGGTCCTGCGCCTCGATGCCGGTCCCGGCGTCGACCAGGAGGATGCAGATGTCGGATCGCTCGATCGCCCGCCGCGCGCGGAGCGACGAGTAGAACTCGATCCCCTCCCCGATGCGCGCCTGCCGGCGCAGCCCGGCGGTATCGACGAAGACGAGCTGGCGTCCATGATAGCCGCGCGGTGCGTCGATCGCATCGCGTGTGGTCCCCGCGGCGTCCGACACGACGAGGCGCTCCTCGCCCAGGAGGCGGTTCACGAAGGAGGACTTGCCGACGTTCGGACGGCCGACCACGGCCACACGCAGCGTCGTGCCCTCGGCGGGCGGGGCGGCCGGAATCCGCGCGACGATGGCGTCGAGGAGGTCGCCGGATCGCTTCCCGTTGATCGCCGACACGGGGATCGGGTCGCCGGCGCCGAGCTCGAAGAACTCGTAGAAGTCCGTCGAGGTCGCGTCATCCACCTTGTTCGCGACCACGAGCCATGGCCGGCGCGTGTCGCGCAGGAGATCGAGGATCCGGAAGTCGCTCGGGTGCATCCCTGTGTTCGCGTCCACGACCAGGAGAAGCAGATCCGCTTCCTCGATCGCCTGCGCGACCTGCCGCCGGATCGCGAGTTCCAGCGGCTCGTGCGGGGCGTCGACGATCCCTCCGGTGTCGACGAGATAGAATCGGTGGCCGGCCCACTCGACCGTCGCGAAGTGACGATCGCGCGTGGTGCCGGGCTCATCGCTGACGATCGCCGACGTTCCCCCGACGAGTCGATTGAACAGCGAGGACTTGCCGACGTTCGGCCGACCGATCAGGGCGACGACCGGCGTCGCCGTGGCGGCGCCGGGCGTCTGCGTGGCAGGCGAGCTCTCGTCGGTGACGGTCACGCCGCCCGCCCGCGCGCCGACCGCTCGGCCCGCAGCACGTCGACGAAATCGTAGGACGGCACGACGCGCAGGGGCAGCTCCGTGCGGAGCGCCTCGAACGCGACGTCGTCCAGGAACATGCCGTCGTCATTGATCGTCTCGGCCGGGATCAGCGCCAGAGCGAGGTCGGGCCGGTCGGCCAACGCGGCCCGGACATCGGCCCCGACGAGGAGCCCCGCCGTCGAGATGGCCGGACCGAAGAGCGAGTTTGAGCGCACGAGGAGCTCGAATGCCGCGCCCGTTGCGTCGCTGAGCGCCGCCAGGAGCGGCGGCAGGAGCGGCGCCATCGCCGTTCCCGTCACGACGCCGATCCGCAGCCCGGTAAGCCGCGGCAGGCCCGCGAGGCCGGCGCTCACGCGCTGTCGCAGCATGGCCACCGCCCCCACGCCGTTCTCGACTTGGGGGAAATCGGCGTAGTACGCGGCATCCGGAAGTCGCACGTCGGCCCGGATGTAGAGCTCGTCGGAGCCGTACACCCAGGGCGTTCGGCGGTCGCGCCGCGCACGCGCGCTCCAGCGCGCCGCGTGCGCGAGGATGCGCCGGGCCGCCGCACGGTCCATCGGCTTCCCCGTATACAGATGGGAGAATTGCGTGAGGCCAACGGGGACGACGGCGATGGAGAGCACGGCATCCTCGAGGGACCAGAGATCCGCGAGCGATTGCTCGAGGACGGCGCCATCGTTCAGGCCCGGCACGATCACCATCTGCGCGTGGAACTGGATCCCGCCATCGGCGAGGCGCCGCAGCTGCGGGATGATATCGGGGACCTTCGGATTGTTCAGCAGGGTCGCGCGAGCGTCCGGCGGCGTCGCGTGGACGGAAACGTACAGCGGCGAGAGTCGGTATTCCAGAATCCGGTCGTAATCCCGCTCCTTCAGGTTCGAGAGGGTGGCGAAGTTGCCGTACGCGAACGACAGGCGGTAATCGTCGTCGCGGACGTAGAGGGAGGGGCGCAGCCCCGGCGGGAGTCCCTCGATGAAACAGAACTCGCAGCGATTCGCGCATTGCCGGATCCGCGGCGGCTCGAGCTCGATCCCCAGGGCCATCCCCTCGGGCCGCTCGATCTCGTACGCGACACGCTCGCCCGTCGGCCGCCGTGCATCCACCGACAGGATCTCATCGGCCGCGAGAAATTCCCAGTCGAGGAAATCCGTGACCGCCCGGCCGTTCACGGACACGAGCTCCGTGCCGCGCACGATGCCGGTCGTGTCCGCGATGCTGCCTGCCAGGACGTCCGCGACGCGGACCATCGGTCGCCGTGCTCTCGGGGGCGGGGCGATCGCTACTGCAGCGGCTCGTACTTGAACGCGGCGATGCCCGGCTGCTCCACGGTGACCGTGAAGTCCTTGGATGCCTTGGGCGCGACCGTGAGCGGCGGCACATCCTGAGTTGCGATCACCTTGCCGGTCTTGTCGAGGAATTCGAACTTGATCGGCCAGGTCTTCGGCGCGTCCGTGAGGTTCTGAACCGTCCCGCCCAGCAGGAGCTTGTCGCCGTCGTGGCTGAACTTCGTCACGGTGAGCTTCACCGGCGCGTTCTTGAACTTGGTGAAGTACAGCAACAGCGTGTCCTGATCCGCCTTCTTGGCGGCGGGATCCTTGTCAGCGTGCATGCGCGTCTGGAACGCGTACGCGATCAGCTGATACGTATCCGGATTGCTGGGGTCCACCTCGAGCAGCCGGCGCGCCAGCGGGAAGAGCGAGTCGGCCTGCCCCGCCGCCGCGTATGCTCCGCCCACGTAGGCGAGCGCATCGCGGAAATAGGGGTTGAGCGTGAGGCCCGCCTTGAAGAGGCGCAGTGCCTCGGCCTGGCGGTTCTCGCGCGCGGCGGCAATGGCGGCCTGGAAGATCTGGACATCCGTGTATTTCGTCGGGTTCGCGACCATGTCGCTCGTCAGCGCCGCGGCCGACGCCGTGTCGCCGGAGGCCTGCAGCGCGTGCGCCAGCCCCGCCTTGCCGTTGGCGTCGGCCGGATTGGCCGCCGTGTACGCGCGCCATAACGCGACTGACGAATCCTGCAGCGCCTTCCGATCCGGGCCCTTCGCCGCCTCGGCCAGCGTTTGCGTCACGACCGCGAGGTTATAGAAGGCCGAGCTTCGCATGCGAGCGAACGACGTGTCCGTCGCGGCCAGGTCCAGCACCATCTGGTAGTTCTTCGCGGCCGCGGCGTAATCGTTCCGGCGTACCGCGATACCGGCCAGCACGTTGTAGGCGTAGGGACTCTGGCGATAGATCTCGAGCGACTGCTTGGCGAGCGCCTCGGCCGAATCGACCTTGCCGGCGTTCAGCGCCTGAATGGCCGCGTTCACGAGCGGCACGTAGGGCTGTTGGCGCAGCTGACCGAGATACGCCGCGCAATCCGGCTTGTCCTTCTGGACGCGCGTGAAGAGTGAATCGGTGAACGCGAGCACGTCGATCGAGTCGGCCGGTTTGTCCTTGAAGCCGAACGTCCCCCGTGGACCCGAGAGCGGCGCGCCCGGTTGAGCCGCCCAGAGCGCCAGCGACTCGCCCAGCAAATAGGCCTGCCCGAGGTCGTTCTTGATCCGGCCCTCGGCGGGTGTCAGCGTCCCGACCGCCTGCTTGAGCGCCTTGGATTTCTCGGCCGTGTCGGTCTTGGGATCCGTGGCCTTCCGCAGGAACAGCTGCGCGCTGGTGAGCTCGACGGCGCCGCGATCGTCGACCTGGCACGTCGGCTGCTCCTCCCCCTTCTTGTTCTTGCCCTGGGCATGCGCGACGCGCGCGCTTCCCCCCGCGACGACCAGGGTGGCGAAGGCCATCCACGCGGCGTGGGATGCCGCTGGGCGGTACCGGCTCATGTCGTCTCTCCGATCCGAAATGTTCGAAGCACAATATACCTGCCGACGCAGGGGACGCGTTACGTCGCGCCGGCCGCGGGCGCGGCCAGCGCCGCGAGCGCCGCGAGGACGCGTTCCGCGCTGCGCGGCGTGAACCCGGGCAATTCGGCGATCCGGGCCGCCCCGGCGTCGCGGACTCCCTGCACGCTCCCGAACGCGCGCAGCAGCTGGCGGCGTCTGGCCGGACCAATGCCCGGCACACGCAGCAGCTCCGACGTCACGGTGCGCGCCGACCGGCGATGCCGCTGGAAGGTCACGGCGAACCGGTGCGCCTCATCGCGCGCGCGCTGGAGGAGCCGGAGTCCGGGTGAGCGGCGCGCGAGGCGGAGCGGCTCGCTCCGTCCGACGGTGAAGACCTGCTCCTCCTTCTTGGCGAGGCTGATGAGCGCGATCTCGCCGACGCCCAGCGCGGCGAGCGCGGCATGCGCGGCGTTGAGCTGGCCCTTTCCGCCATCGATGACGACGAGATCCGGCAGCGGCTTCTCCTCGTCGATGCGGCGGCGGAAATATCGCGTGACCACCTCCGCGATCGAGGCGACATCATCAATCGCCGGCGCCGCCTCCCCCTGCGCCACCTCTCTCCGCTCTCCGCTCTCCGCTCTGGCGTCCCCTTCCCTCCTCACTTTGAACTTCCTGTACTCGGCACGCCTCGGGCGCCCGTTCTCGAACCAGACGAGCGACGCGACCGTGTCGGTCCCCTGCGCGTGCGAGACGTCGATGCACACCAGCGATCGCGGGATGCGCTGCAGCCCGAGCTCGCGCTGGAGCTCGTAGACGGGATCGCCCGCGCGCTCATCCGCCTCGGAGGCCGCGAGCTTGAACTCCTCGAGCACATGGCGCGCATTCTGCTCCGCCAGGTCCACGAGCGCGCGGCGCGGGCCGCGCTGCGGCACGCGCACCTTCGTCCCCGGCAGCGCCGCCTGCAGCGCCTCGCAGTCCTCGAAGTCGAACGGCACCAGGAGCTCGGCCGAGCGCCCGGTGTCGGATCCCTCCGCGCCCGCGTACGCGCGCGCGAGATAGGCGGACAGCGCGGCCGTGTCCGGCTCCCCCTCGAGATTGCCGAGCATGCGGTGGTCGCGTGCGAGCAGACGCCCGCCGCGGACGCGCAGGATCACCACCGCCGCGTCGTCGCCGTCGCGCGCGTAGCCCACGACGTCGCGATCGCCCCCCTCCACCTCGAGCACCGCCGTCGGCTCCTCGAGGCGCGTGAGCCGCTCGAGCACATCACGCAGCTCTGCCGCGCGCTCGAAGTCCAGCTGTTCCGCCGCCACCGCCATGCGGCGCCGCACCCGCGCCACGACGTCGGCGGTGCGTCCCTCGAGAAATGCCACCACCTCGTCGATCATCGCGCGGTAATCGGCCTGACTCTGCAGGAGCACGCACGGCGCCTGGCACCGCTTGATGTAGTAGTCGAGACACGGGCGCGCGGGGGCTTCGCGCAGAAGATCGTACCGGCAGGAGCGGACCGTGAACAGCTGCTTCACCACGTTGAGCGCGCGCCGCATACGGGCGACATCGGTATAGGGCCCGAAATACCGCCCCCCGTCGTCGGCGAGCTGTCGCGTGACGAAGACTCGCGGGAAGGGCTCCTGCAGCGTGACCTTGATATAGGGGTACGACTTGTCGTCCCGCAGAGCGATGTTGTACCGCGGGTGGTGCTCCTTGATCAGACTCGCCTCGAGTATGAGCGCGTGGGCCTCGCTCGGCACGAGGATCGTCTCGAGATCCGCGACCTGACGCAGCATGTGCTGCGTCTTGACCGACATCTGGGCGTCGACCGCGATGTAGCTCCGCACACGCGAGCGCAGCCGCTTCGCCTTCCCCACGTACAGCACCCGCCCCGCGGCATCCTTCCAGAGATAGACCCCCGGTGTATCCGGAAGATGCGGAATCCTGGCGGCTATGGCGTCGAAGGCTGGGAGCACGGCGATAGAATGTAACTATAAGTAGGACAGTGAATTATAATGTGCGATCTCGCCTATCGCATCCGGCTGGCCACCGCCCGCGCGAGGTCGCGCGCCGGAGGGATGCGGAGTGCCGCGGTTGCAGCGAGATATACCACCCCGTATGCGGGCAGTACCACGCTGGCCAGCAGGATCGGATGCCCGGGCGGCAGCGTTCCGCGCAGCAGCCATCCCGTCGCGGCAGCCACCGCGCTCGCCCCCCACAGGCTCGTTACGCGGCTCAGCCGGATCCCCGTGTGCCCGATGCGCTCTCCCAGCGTGCGCCGCAACAATGCGAACTCCACCCACGCGGCGAGCCCCGCCGACGCCGTGAGCCCGGCCATTCCCCACTTGGGGTCGATCCCGAGGGCGCGCGGCAAGGGCAGCGCGAACGCGTAGCCTAGAGCGATGGTCAGCGTCACGCGGACGATCGCGTAGCGGAGCGGCGTCCGGGTATCGCGCAGGGCATAGTACGCCGACGCATAGAGCCGCCCGAGCGTCGACGCGAGGAGCCCCACGGCGGACCCCGCGAGGATCGTCCAGACCCACTGCGTGTCGCCCACTGTGAAGCGGCCGGTGCGATAGATCGCCCCGGCGATCACATCCCCCAGCGCGAGAAAGGCCATGGCCGAGGGAACGACGAAGAACGCGATACGCCCGAGGCCTTCGTCGAGCCGCGCGCGAAGCATCGCCGCCACCTCGGAGTCGCTCCCGTGAAGTCGGGACATCGCCGGAAGCTCTGCCGCCGACACGGACATACCGAACAGGCTCACGGGGAGCACGGACAGGTTCTGCGCGTACCCGATCAGCGCAACGGATCCGACGGGGAGCCAGCTGGCGAGAAACTGATCGATGTAGGCGCTGAGCTGCACGATGCCCCGGCTCACGAAGACGGGGCCGAAATTGCGGACGACGGTCCGCACCTCCGCCATCGCCACGTCGAGCCGCAGCCGGAGCCCGCGGGCGAGCACAAGGACCAGGGGCAGCTGCACCCCGAGCTGCAGCGCGCTCGCCACCACCGAACCCCAGGCAACGGTGACGGCGAGTCGGTCCGGCTGCTGCTGGCCGCCGCCCCCGTAGAAAAGGAGCGTGGCGACGATGACCGCGTTCCACACGACGGGCGCCGTATACGAGAGGAGGAATCGGCCGTGGCTGTTCAGGACACCGAGACACCACGCCGAGAGGACGAGAAGCCCCGCCCCGGGGAAGAACACGCGGACGAGTGTGATGGTGAGCAGTCGGCGCTCGCCCGTAAAGCCGGGTGCGATGAGCTCGATGACGAGCGGGGTCGCGACCACGCCCAGCAGCACGAGCACCGACACGGCGAGGCCCAGGAGTGCCACGATCGCTCCGGCCACGCGGTTCGCCTCGTCGCGCTTGCCGTGCGCGAGAAGGCGCGCGTAGACGGGAATGAACGACGCCGAGAGCGCGCCCTCCCCGAACAGGTTCTGCAGGAGGTTCGGGATCCGGAACGCGGCCCGGAACGCGTCGGCGGCGCCGGCGGCTCCGAAATAGTGTGCGAAGACCCGTTCCCTCACGAGCCCCGCCAGGCGGCTCAGGAGAATGCCCGTCGCGACGGCGACGGCAGGGCGCCTCCGGCCCCGGGCGCCGCGCTCGCCGCCCGCCGCCGGCGGAGGCGCGGCCGTCACTGCCCCGCCGGGGGGAAGGGGGAGGGGGAGGGGATGGGGTGGGGGTGGGGGGGAGGGGCGCCGAGGAGCGATGCCGCGTGCGCGTCGGCCCGGCTACGCATGGTGGCAAACACGGCTGGGCCGTGCCGCGCGAACGTCGGGAGCAGGTTGAGGCGCCGCTCCTGCCGGTCGCCTTCGGGGAAGAGCGCTCCCCGCAGGGTCGCGAGGTCGAAGAGGGTGGCGCGGTGCGCATCCCGGACCCCGGCGACGTAGCGCCGCTCGAGGAGCCCGAGCCGATGGCGAATCGCGCGCCGCGCGCCCTCGGCGACCGCACTCGGCGCCAGATGCCCGGTGTCCGCGTCGAGTAACGCCCGGATGCCCGCATCGAGCGACTCGGCGATCGCATCCAGCGCCCGCCGAATCGGCGTGGGCAGATTCTCGTTGAGGAGACGGGCCTCCGCCGCGTGCGGCTCGCGGAGGTCATCGATCGAGAGGCCGTACCGCGCCAGCCCTTCGGCGATCTGCGGCTCGACGATCGTCCCGGACCAGCGCGGGATCGCGAGCGGAGGCTCGTGCCCCAGCGCCGTCGCGACCGCCGTGGTCTGGGCGAAGTATGCCAGCTCGCTCGGACCCGCCGCGTACGCGACCGTCGGGAGGATGCCGCGCTCGACGACCGGGCGCAGGAGCACCGATGCGGTCAGGTGGCCCGGGGCCGCGTCGGCTGCCGCCGCCGTCGCTGCGGCGAGCGGAATCCTGGTGCGGATCCCGTCGGCGTAGCGGAAAACGAGCGACAGCCCCGTCACGCGCGCGACCTGGGGCTCGTAGCCCGCCGCACGAATCTCCCCGTCCCTGGCCTCGAGCGCGGCATCGATGGCGTCCGCGTGGATGAGAGCCTGGCGCAGCACCGGGAAGGCGCGCGCGCGGGTCGCCGGGTGCGCGGCATCGAGAACCGCGATCCCCAGGGGCTCGAGCAGCCGGCGGAGGAGGGTCACGTAGCTGCCTCCGACCGTTGGCGTGCCCGTTGGGGGGGCGTAGGCCTCCCGTACGGCGATAAGGGGCTCGCCAAAGGCGGCCGACCCCGCTGCCGCCTCGAGACCGGCGAGTGCAGGTCCCACCTGCCCGAGGGGCGTCACGGCCATCGCGGATCCCTCGGGCGCCGTCGGCACGATCGACAGCCCGACAGCTCCGCCCGGCATCGCGACCCACGTCGTCGCCGCCTCTGCGAAATCCGCATCGTCCGTCGCCGCCCAGAAGATCGGAGCGATCGGTACTCCGGAGGCGACCTCGAGTGCGTCCGCGAAGGCCAACACCGTCATGGCCTTCGCCCACACGAGACCCGGACCCCCGAAGAGTCCGGGCTGTTGGCCGGTCGTGACCACCGCACCGTGCGCGGCCGCCCGGCGGAGTCGCTCGGCTGCGGCGCCGCTAGCCGCGAAGGCGGGTGCGAGTGCCGCGAGCCACTGGGCGTCGGCGCCCGCGCGAACGTGACCGATGTGGGCCGCCCAACGTCGCGCATCCACCGGGGGAGCGGGATGCCACTCCGGCGCGCGTCCCTCGAGCACCGCCCGGGCAAGCGGGCCCGCGCCCAGCGGCTCCGTTCGAACCTGAACCGTCGCCGCGGGCATCGATCGGACGGTCAGCGGCGACAGCCGACGTGCATCGTGCTAGGCGTATATCCCGCGTAGCTTGTGCACGGTCGCCACCCGACTGATGGCGAGCATGTAGGCCGCCGTACGCATGTTGACCTTGTGCTGCTGCGACAGGGTGAGCACATCGCGGAAGCTGCGCGTCATGATCTCGCGCAGCCGGTCGTTCACGGATTGCTCGGACCAGAAGTAGCCGCCGCGATCCTGCACCCATTCGAAATACGACACCGTCACCCCTCCCGCGTTCGCCAGGATGTCCGGGATCACGAAAACCCCCTTCTCCTCGAGGATCGCGTCGGCGCCGGCGGTGGTGGGCCCGTTCGCGCCCTCGCAGATGACCTTCGCGCGGATGCGCTCGGCGTTCTTGCTCGTGATCACGTTCTCGAGCGCCGCAGGCAGCAGGACGTCGACATCCAGCATCAGGAGCTCCTCATTCGAGATCGCATCGCCCTTGGGGTAGCCCTCCAGCGTCCGGTGCTCCTTGACGTAGCGGATGGCATCATCCACATCGATTCCGCGCGGATTCACGACCGCGCCGGAGCGGTCGCCGATCGCCGTGATCGTGCTCCCCTCGTGCTGCAGGATCTGCGCGGCGACGGATCCGACGTTGCCGAATCCCTGGATGGCGACGGTCGTTCCCTGGATCGGCATCCCGAGATACTGCAGCGCTTCCTTCGCGACGATCATGCATCCGCGGCCGGTCGCCTCACGGCGCCCGAGCGATCCGCCCATCTCGATCGGCTTCCCCGTCACCACGGCCGTGACCGTATGGCGCATGTGCATGGAGTAGGTGTCCATGACCCACGCCATCACCCGCTCGTTCGTGTTCACGTCGGGCGCGGGCACATCCGAATCCGGGCCGAGCGTCGAGATGATCCCCGCCGTGTAGCGCCGCGTGAGCCGCTCGAGCTCGCCCACGCTCAGCTTCAACGGATCGCAGATCACGCCGCCCTTCGAGCCGCCAAAGGGGATATTCACGACGGCGCACTTCCACGTCATCCACGCCGCCAGCGCCTTGACCTCCTCGAGCGTGACCTGCAGGTCGAAGCGAATCCCTCCCTTCGCGGGGCCGCGCGACGTGTTGTAGAGAACGCGAAACCCCGTGAAAACCTCGACATCGCCATTGTCGAGCTGCACGGGGATCGTGATGATGATCTGCTTTTCCGGGTTGCGCAGGATCTTGTAAATCCCGGGGTCGAGATCGAGGAGCTCGGCGGCTCGGTCGAAGCGCGACATCATCGCCTCGAACGGGTTCTCCTCGTTGAGGAACCTGTCCTTGTCAGGACGGACGATCTTATGGGTCGGAAGTCGAAGGTCGGTAGCCATGGGGTCAGCGACGGTATCGGTGCCGCCCGGGGGCGGTTGCATGACGAGGTTCAGTGGGGTCGCGTCCGCACGACCGCATCGAGGGTGGCTTCCACGGTCTCGAGGCCGCGCTCGAACACAACCCGTTGCGACACAAACCATAACGCCGCTTCACCCGCTGCGCGAGGCCAGATGGCAGCGAGCTTGACGGCGTCCTTTAACGTACACACGACTGTTGTGCCCTCCTCCCCGCAACGATGCGCGTCCCGGGCGAGGCGCGTCGCATCCGCGGCCGTATATCGGTGATGATCCGGGAACGCCGCGGTCCGCAGTCGCGGCGTCAGCGCGCGCAGTTGCGCGAAGAACGCGCCGGGATCGCCGACCCCGGCGATCGCATACACGGGAGCATCGCGCAGGCTCTCCACGGACCGCGTTTCTCCCGCGGCGCCGCGCAGCTCGCCGAGGCTCAGCCGCGCAACCGCCGACGGGACGGCGCCCGCGGCGCGCGCGATCGCCCGCACTACGGCATCGACGGCCGCGTCGGGGGCCGCCTTCGCCGTGACGATGGCCACGCTGGCGCGCCGCACGGCCGCGAGCGGCTCGCGCCACGGACCCGCGGGCAGGAGCCGGGGGACGGCGTCCCCTCCAGGCCAGGCATCGGCGCTCACCAGCACGAAGTCGGCCGCCCGCCGGACCCGCCGATGCTGAAAGGCATCGTCCAGGACGGCCATATCGCATCCCAGCTCTCGCGCGCGGTCGATCGCGGCCAGGCGATCCGCATCGATCACAACCGGCACGTCGGGATGCAGAATCCGATGGACCTGGGCCTCGTCGTCTCCGCGATATCCGCGCAGCACGAGTCCGGGGTGCGCGCCGCGCGCGACGAGCGCCTCGGCGACCCACGCCGCGAGCGGTGTCTTCCCCGTCCCGCCGACGGTGAGGTTCCCGACCGAGATCGCCGGAAGGGACGCGTCGCGGACCCGGAGCAGTCCGCGGTCGTACCCCCAGCCGCGCAGGGCGCTGGCCGCCGCGTATATCGCCGACGCTGGCGCCAGGGCCGTCCGCAGGGCGCGAGCGCCCGCGCCGCCGCCCGCCCAGAGCGTCGCGGCCGCGCCTCCACGGTCGGATGGCATCACGGCGTCGGACTCACGCGGGCCCGTCGGCCGCCAGGGTCGCCCGCGCGAGGTTGTCCATGGCGTCGAGGCGTTGGGCGAACAGCGCGGCCGCCGCCGCGGCGCCGCGGGCTGTCGCCGACTCGGCATGGTACGGCTCGCTATACGCGACCACCACGCGCGCGAACGGCTGCGGGACGCAAAACCGATCCCAGCTGTGGAGCCGCCAGGCCCGATCGACAGCGACGCCGATGAGAATGATCGGGGCGCCGGTGTGGTGAGCGGCGATGAGCGGACCGGGTGCGAAATGCCGGGCGGGTCCCCGCGGGCCATCTGGTGTGACACCGACGTCACGTCCCTCGCGCAACGCCCGGGTCATCGCGCGGAGCGCGCCCGCCGCCGCGCGCGACGACGAGCCGCGCAGCGTCGTGAATCCAAGGCGGACCGCCAGCCGCGCGACGATCTCGCCATCGCGATGCCCGCTGATCAGAACCGCTGCCCCTTCCCCGCGATGCAGCACCAGCAGCGGCAGGAGCTGCGCGTGCCAGAACGCGAACAGGATCGGCGTCCGTGACGCGCGCAGCGCGCGCACCCCCGCGTCGCCGACACGCGCATACCGCCACGTCGTGGCCAGCGCTCGGACGACGCCCGATCCGGCGCCCGTGAGAGCGCCTGTGAGGGCGCGCGTGCGCCACGTCGCCCCGCTCGCGCGGCTCACGGCGCCCCCGAGGCCCGGATCATCTCGTCGGCGATCGCCGCGACCCGCGCGGTCGCGCCGGGCGTCCCGAGCTTCCCGCGGACTTCCGCCAGACCCGCGAGCACCCGCGCTCGCTCCGCCGACTCCGGGTCGAGCAACGGGATCAGCGCGTCAGCCACGGTCTCGGGCACGAGGGCATCCTGGATGAATTCCTGCGCGACGCGGCGACCGGCGACGACGTTGACGAGGCCAATGTCGGGGATGGTCACGACGCGACGCGCGATGGCGTACGTCCACCGGTTCGTCCGGTACGCGACGACCAGCGGACACCCCGCGACCGCCGCGTCGAGCGTGGTCGTCCCACTCTTGCACAGAGCCGCATCCGCGGCGCGCAGCGCCACAAAGGACCCGCCCGGCACGACGCGAAAGGGACAGCGGTCCCGGTCGATGCGCACGTCCGGTGCTTCGCTCACGATCACGACCGTGTCGGGTCGGCGCCGAACGACCGCCTGGGCGGCCGCCACAAACGGGTCGAGATGATATGCGATCTCCTGGGCGCGGCTCCCGGGGAGCAGGGCCAAAACGGTCGCGTCGCTGGCGAGCCCCAGCGCCGCGCGCGCCGCGCCGCGGTCCGGCATGGCGGGCGCCCGGTCGAGAAGCGGGTGTCCCACGAACGTCGCGTCGATCCCCCGCTCGCGCAGCGGCGCCACCTCGAACGGCAGGATCACCGCCGCCCGCGTGACCACGCGGGCCATGCGCGGAAGGCGCCGCGCCCCCCACGCCCACACCTGGGGCGTGATGTAGTACAGCACGGGGACGCCCGCCTCGTGGGCCGCCTCCGCGAGGCGGAGGTTGAAGCCCGGATAGTCCACGCAGATGAGGAGCGCCACACGCCGGCTCCGGATGCGCGCGCGCAGCGCGCGCAGGAGCGCGACGTGACGCGGGAGGTGCGTCAGCACCTCGGCGAACCCCATGACAGCCGTTGACGCGACGTCGGCGATCAGCTGGACCCCGGCGGCCCGCATACGCGGCCCCCCGACACCGACCAGCCGGAGGTCCGGTCGCCGCTCGGCGAGCGCCGCGGCCACGCCCGCCGCGTGCAGATCGCCAGACGCCTCGCCCGCGACGATCAGGACCTCCATCGCTACCCCGCCATGACGTTCAGGATGCGCAGCGCGATCTCGAGCGCCTCGCGCCCATCCTCCCCCGTCACCGACACCGGCTGCTCGCCCCGCACCGCGGCGGCGAAGCTCTCGAGCTCCAGCCGCAGCGGCTCATCGTCCGTCGCGCTCAGCGGGATCCGCGCGACGAAGGCGTCCACGGCGAGCGGACCGGTGGCGAGCTGGGCGAGATCCACATCGTCCCGCAGGCGATAGTGCTCCCCGGTGCCGGCCGCGAGGTCGAGCGAGAAATACCCGTTCGGCTGGAAGATCCGGAGCTTGCGGACGCGCTCGCGGGACACGCGACTCGCGGTGATGTTCGCGACCGCCCCGCCCGTGAAGACGAGCCGGGCGTTAGCGATATCGGCGGAGCGCGTCAGGAGCGGGACGCCGATCGCCGCGACGTCGGTCACGTGCTGTCGCACGAAAATGCGGACGAGGTCGATGTCATGGATCATGAGGTCGAGGACGACCGCGACGTCCGCCCCCCGGGGGGTGAAGGGGGCCAGGCGATCGCTCTCGATGAAGCGCGGGTTCGCCACCAGCGGCAGCGCCGCCCGCACCGCGCGGTTGAACCGCTCGATGTGTCCCGACTGGATCAACGCGCCCGCCGCCCGCCCCGCGGCGAGCAAGGCGTCGGCCTCGGCGACCGTCGTCGTGATCGGCTTCTCGATGAAGACGTGTCGCCCGCGCGCGAGGGCGGCGCCCGCCACGTCGAAATGGGCGGAGGTCGGGACGACCACCGTGACCGCGTCGACGGCGTCGAGGAGCGCATCCAGCGACGCGCGCGGGGCGACGTCCAGCTCGCGCGCGACCCAGGCCGCGCGCACCGGATCGGTATCGAAAAAGCCGGCGAAACGGACCGACGGGATCTCCTTGAGCAATCGAATGTGGTGATAGCCGAGCGCGCCGGCGCCGACGACGCCGACGCGGGGCGCTTCGCTCAAACGCCCACTCCGCGCGGGCTCGATGTCACGAACGCCACCAGGTGCTGCACCTCGGGGCACGCGGGGACCTCCGCCTCGACACGCGCTACCGCTTCGGCCAGCTTGAGCTCGGACCGGAAGAGGATCTGGTATGCCTGCTTCAGGGCGCGCACCGTGTCCGCGGGGAATCCGCTGCGGCGCAGCCCGACGGAATTGAGGCCGTACAGCTTGGACGGGTTCCCCGTCGCCATGACGAAGGGCGGCACGTCCTGGACGACCTTGGATCCGCCGCCGATGTAGGCGTGCCGGCCGAGCCGGGTGAACTGGTGTACCACGCAGAGACCGGATACGCCGACGCGATCCTCGACCGTCACGTGACCCGCGAACTGGCACCCGTTGCTGATGATCACGTGGTCGCCCACGTGGCAGTCGTGCGCCAGGTGCACGTAGGTCATGATGAAGCAGTGCCGCCCGACGGACGTGCGCCCCGAGGCGGCGGTCCCGCGGTTGATCGTCGCGTACTCGCGGATGACCGTTCCCTCGCCGATCGAGACCTCGGTATCCTCGCCGGCGTACTTGAGATCCTGCGGGTCGCCGCCGATGATCGAGCCGATACCGACCGACACGCGCGCCGCCAGCGTCACGTTGCGGTCGAGCACGGCGCGGGCGGCGATCGTACACCCGTCGCCGACGACGCACCGCTCTCCGATCACGGCCCACGGCCCCACCGACACGTCCGCGGCCAGCCGGGCGTCCGGGTGGATGATCGCGCTCGGATGAATCACCGGTTGCGCGCCATGGCGGCCATGTCCGCCTCGGCGACGATCTCCCCGTCCACGCGCGCCACCCCGCGCATCTTGCACACGGTACCGCGAAACTGCGTGATCTCGAGCTCGAGACGCAGCTGGTCCCCCGGCTTGACCGGTCGGCGGAACTTCACGTTGTCGAGCGACATGAAGTACACGACCTTGTTCTCGTAGTCCTCGACGGCGTCCATGAGGAGCACGCCGCTCACCTGCGCCATCGCCTCGATGATGAGCACGCCGGGCATGATGGGGTGCCCCGGAAAATGTCCCTGAAAGAAGGGCTCGTTGATCGTGACGTTCTTGATCCCGACCGCCCGCTTCTTCGGCTCGATCTCGAGGATGCGATCGACCATCAGAAACGGATATCGATGCGGGATGACCTTCACCAGCTCCTCGATCGTCATCCCGCGCTTGTTCACGCTCGCGTCTGCCATGCGTTGCCCCCGGTTCGCCGCCTTCACCATCTCGCGCACGAGCGTCACCGTCCCTCGGTGGCTCGGCTTGAACGCCGTTACCCGCGCCCGCACCCGCCGGCCCGCGAGCGCGAGGTCTCCCACGCAATCCAGGGCCTTGTGGCGGACGAACTCATCCGGCCACCGCAGGACCGTGTCGACGACGCAGTCCCCGTCGAGGACGACGGCATTGGCCGTGGACGCGCCGCGGATCAGCCCCTTCGACCGGAGCCCCTCCACCTCGTCGAGAAAGCCGAACGTGCGCGCGTGCGCAAGCTCGCGCGCGAACGCGTCCGGCGTCACCGTGTACGCCCCGTGCTGCCGGCCGATCACCGGGTGCGGGAAGTCGATGGTGACGTCGAGCGCCAGCTCCGGCGCCGGATGCGCCTCGTACACGGAATCGCCGTCGATGACGCGCACCGGCTCGGTGAGCTCGAGATACTCGGCCGCTGTTCGGCCCAGCGTGACGCCGGCCTCCCGGAGCGCTTCCCAGAACGGACCCGCACTCCCGTCGAGGATCGGGGGCTCGGGGCCATCGACCTCGATGAACAGGTCATCGATCTCCGCCGCGCCCACCGCGGCCAGGACGTGCTCGACCGTGTGCAGCTCGGCGGGCGATGTCGCGCCCGGCGCCGCGGGCGCCGCGAGCGACGTCCGGCGCTCGGTGAGCTGGGCGTTCGCGATGTACGCGGGGATCGCGGGCGCATCCGGCAGATCGACGCGCCGGAAAATGACGCCGGTCCCTTCCGGCGCCGGCCGGAAGGTCAGCCGGCTCGGCATCCCGAGGTGCAGCCCTATTCCCTCCAGCGTCACCGGTCGCGCGATCGTGCGCCGCCGGTCACTCGTCATTCGCGAGCTTCCCGTCGAGCAGGCGCTCCAGCCCGCGGATCAGCTTCGGCAGCTTGAACAGGGCGGCCTGGGCGCGCAGCGCCTCGACGTGCGGTCGCGCCGGATATCCGGACCACTTGGCCCCCGGCGGCACGTTGCCGAAGACGCCGCTCTGGCCCCCGAGCGTCGCGCCCGCGCCGATCGTCTGGTGTCCCTGCACGCCCACCTGTCCGGCCAGGATGCACCCGTCGTCGATCCGCGTCGACCCCGCGATCCCGACCTGCGCCATGAGCAGGCACACGCGCCCGATCCGGACGTTGTGCCCGATGTGCACGAGGTTGTCGATCTTGGTTCCCGCGCCGATCACGGTATCATCGACGCTGCCCCGGTCGATCGTCGTGTTCGCCCCGATCTCGACGTCGTCCTCGATGATGCAGCGGCCGATCTGCGGCATCTTCGCGTGGACGCCATCGCGGAAGACGTAGCCGAAGCCGTCGCTGCCGATCCGGGCGCCCGCATGCACGACCACCCGCTCGCCCAGCGTCGTCCCGGAGTACAGGGTCACGTGAGGATACAGGGTCGCATCGGCCCCGATCCGCACCCCCGCGCCGATCACGACATGGGCGCCGACCCGACCGCGCGGTCCGAGGCACGCGCCCTCGCCGATCACGGCGTACGCGTCGACCGTCGCGTCGGGTGCCAGGGTCACTCCGCGGCCGATCTGCGCCGTCGGATGGACGCCCGGCACGCGCGCCGGCTGCGCATACAGGCGGGGGAGCAGCGCGAGCAGCGCATCGTGCGGATGCTCGACAATCACGCGCGCGGGCGGTCCCGGGGCCTCGGCCAGTGCGGGCGTCACGAGCGTCAGCTCGGCGCGGGATTGGGCGAAGAGGCGCGCGTATTTCGGGGTGGCCAGGAAGCTCAGCTCGCCCTCGCCGGCGCGGTCGAGCGGGGCCACGGCGCGGATCGCGCGCGCGGCGTCCCCGACCAGCCTGCCGCCGGTCAGCGCCGCGATCTCGCCCGCCGTCAGGTCAGGCACCGCTCGCGATCTCCATGTGCCCCTCGGTCGAGCCGGCCCCCCGCTGCCCGCGACGCGCCGTCAGGGCGAGCGCGGATGTGCCGTGATGCCGGACGGCGCCTGCACCGGACCGGTCGCCGGCTTCGCGGGCGTCGTGCCGGTCTTCGCGGTCGTGCTCGGCGGTGCCGTGCGGAGTCGCGCGATCACGACTTCCGTGATGTCGAGATTCCGGTCGGCCGCCACGATCCCCCCGCCCTGCGCCTGCGCATCGAAGATCATCGAGTAGTTGTCCTCGGCCCGGATGTCGTTGATCACCTTGTTGACCTGATCCATGATCGGTTGGATCAGCTCGGTCTGCCGTTGCTGGACGTGTTGGCGCATTTCCTGATCGCGCTTCTGGAAATCGGCCTGCTTCTCGCGGATCGTCTTTTGCCGGGCATCGCGCGCCGCGCCCGTCATCGTGCTCTCGGCCTTCGCGTAGTCCGCCAGGAGCGTCGTGATCGAGTCGTTCCAGCTCTTCTCGGCCGCATTGAAGGCCGCGACCTCACGGTTGAACGCCGAATCGGCGGCGGCGCGTCCCGGCGCGGCCGCCAGGACCTCCTGCGACCGGATGAACGCGATCTTGACCGGCTGCTGCGCTCTCGCCTGAGCGCTCAGCAGCGCGGATCCGGTGACCGACGCCGCGCCGAACAGGAGGACCGTCACTACGCTACGCATCACCATGCCCATGCCAACCTCTGAGAGATAAGGATCACGCCTCCGCCGCAGCGCCCGCGCGGCCGGGGGCCGTTCGTGCCGCTAGAAGACCTGCCCGAGCTTGAAATGCAGCTCCCAGCCCGGTGCGTACTGCCCTTGCGCATTGAGCTTATCGAACCCGTAGGCGTAGTCCAGCCCCAGGGGCCCGAGCGGGGTCACCACCGCGATGCCGATCCCCGCCCCGCGATACAACCGCGTGGGATCGAATTGGCTCGGCGTCGCGTAGAGGTTACCCGCGTCAATGAACGTATCGAGGTAGATCGAGCTATTGAAGCGAAGCCCCAGCTCCGACGTCGTCGTGATGAATGAGTTCCCGAAGGAATTGGGCGTCGCGTTGTAGGTATTGGTGCCCGTGATGTAGCCCTGCGGGCTGATCGAGAACTCCTTGTACCCGCGCAGCTGCTCCCCATATTGCGTCCCGCCGAGCGCGAACGCCTGGGACACGAAGAAGGGTCCCGCCGTCCCGAACAGGAAGCCGTCGCGGACCTTGACACCTGCCACGAGCTTCATCGGGGACGATCCGATCCCGCCCGGCCCAAACTGCGCCAGGGTCGTATACCCCCGGACCTCGGAAATGAGCCGCTGATAGTGGGCCGACCCGCCGAGGGGTCCGCCGTCGAAATCGGCCGATATGACCTGTAACCCGCCGCCCGAGGCAAACGGCATGTCGACGCGCGTGTCGTGCTGGTACGAGACCCCGAGGGCCGACCGGAGGCAGCCATGGCAGCGCGTGGCGATGCTGCCGAGCAGGGACGTGGTGTCCCCGTTGTATCTGACCGATTCCAGTCCGTAGGACACGAACAGCCGCGAGTAGTACGAATGCGGCACGGGCAAGCCGAACTGGATGTTGCTGCCGATGACGGTGCTCTGGCCGAGGTTGCCGATCGTGTATTGCGATTCGGTGCGGTAGGCCGAGATCGTTCCGGTCACGCGCGTGCCCCGGATGGATGGATCGGTATACGACAGGGTCAGGTTGTTGATGTACCGCCCGAACTGCCATTGCACGTTGCCCTTCTTGCATTGGCCGAACAGGTTGGGCTGCTCGAAGCCGATGAAGCCCCCGACGCCCGTTCCCTGTCCCGTGGAGGCGCCGAAGTTCACGTTCCCGGTGTGCTTCTCCTTCACGTGGAAGATCACGTCGATGTCGCCCGAATCCCCCGCGGGGCGCGTATCCGGCGGCGGGATCGGCGTCTCGAAAAAGCCGAGATTGGACAGCCCCTGGTAGCTGCGGAGGAGCAGATCCTGGCTGAACACCCCGCCCGGCGGGAGGACGATGGCATCCCGGATGCAATTCTCGGCCGTATAGTCGTTCCCCGTGATCTCGATGCGATTGACGATCGCCGGCGTCTTCTCCACGATCTCCCACCGCAGATTCACGACGTGCTGCGAGTCGGGCGCCAGGACGCGATCCGTCACGGGCTGCACGGTCGCATAGATGTAGCCCTCGTTGGCGTACGCGTTCCGGAGCTTCTGCGTGGCGTCGTCCCACTTCGAACGGTCGAACACACCGACCGGGGTCGCGTGGCGCCGCATGAGAAACCGGGATGCGCGCGCCGCGAACGTGGGGGTTTGCCCGGTGAACGGATAGAACTGCTGGAGCTCCTCCGTCGTGAAGTGGTGGTTGCCCAGCACGTCGAACGTTCCGACGTGGTACTGCGGGCCCTCGTTGACGGTCAGATCGATCAGCGCCTTCCCGTGCGCCCGGTCGATGATGAGCGTGTCGTGCACGACCTGGAAATCGATGTACCCCTGCCGCGCGTAGAATTCCGGCAGGTGGTCGCCGACGTCGGCGGCGAACACGTCGCGGTCGAATTCCCCCTTCCGGAACCACCAGAACCCCTCCGGCTTGGTCTTCATCGCGCCGACGATCGCCTTGGCGGAGACGCGCGTGTTGCCGTGCACGCGGATGCCGGACACCGCCAGCCGTCCCGCCTCGTCGATCCGGAACGTGAGGTCGGTCCGTCCGGCGACGGTCGTCGATTCGGGAGTGACGGCGGCGAGGAAATACCCGGCGCTGGTGTACAGCGAATCGATGCGGGTGATGGCGCGGGCGACCTCACCGGGGGGAATCGAACGTCCGGGGGTCAGATCGATGCGCTCGCGCACCGCCTTCTCGGTGATGCGGTGGGCGCCCGCGACCCGGAGCGTGCCGAGCACGGGACGCTCCTTGACCTGGACCACGAGCGTCGCGATCACGGCGCCCCTCGCGCCGGGGGTCACCGTGCAGGCGACCTGCACGTCATCGAACTGGCCGGTATTGAAGAGAGCCCGGACGCCATCCTGCAGCGCGTGGGCGCTCACGGGCTCGCCGACGGCGAGGCCCAGGGCCGCGCGGACCTCGGGATCGGTCACCCGCGCGTTGCCGGTGACGGCGATCGAATCCGGGCGGGCGCAGCGTCCGATCGTGGAATCGGTGGGGACCGTCCCCTGCGCAAAAGCACGCGCGCCCGACCCGCAAACGATCAGCAGGCCGAGCGCGACGCGCGGCATGAATCGCATGGGGGGCAAATATACGTGCGGGGCGCGAGCGACGCGGCCCCCGCGCCGCTCGGCGGCGAGGGCCTACGGGTTCACCGGACTCGCGACCCGGAACTCCAATTTCTCCCCGTCGCCGGACACATCGACCTCGATCTCATCGCCCTTCTGGAACTCGGCGAGGAGGATCTTCTCCGACAGCGGATCCTCGACGTAGCGCTGGATGGCGCGCTTGAGCGGCCGCGCGCCGTAGCTCTCGTCGTATCCATGCCCGACGAGGAAATCCGATCCGGCATCGGTCAGCTTGAGCGTGAGCTCCTCATCCGAGAGGCGCTTCTGAACGTCGCGCAGCAGGATCGTGACGATCGCCTTGATGTGCTCGCGCGTGAGCGGGTGGAAGACGAGCACGTCATCGAGGCGGTTCAGGAACTCCGGATTGAAGACGTGTCCCATCTCCTCCTTTACCTTCTCGGTGATCCGATCGATGCTGCTCTTCGTGTCACCCGCGATGAACCCGAGGCCTTTCCCCTTCGTGATGTCCTTGGCCCCGACGTTGGACGTCATGATGACGACGGTATTCTTGAAGTCGATCTGACGGCCGTAGTTGTCGGTGAGGTGTCCCTCATCGAGAACCTGCAGGAGGATGTTGAACACGTCCGGGTGCGCCTTCTCGATCTCATCGAGCAGCACCACGCTGTACGGCTTCCGCCGCACGGCCTTCGTGAGCGTCCCCGAATCCTCGTACCCGACGTACCCCGGGGGGGCGCCGATCAGCCGCGAGACCGAGAACTTCTCCATGTACTCGCTCATGTCGACGCGGATCAGCGCCTGCGCATCGGCGAAGAGGAATTTCGCGAGAGCGCGCGCGAGCTCGGTCTTCCCGACCCCGGTCGGCCCCGCGAAGATGAAGCTGCCGATCGGCCGGACGGGATCCTTGAGGCCCGCGCGGCTCCGGCGGATCGACCGCGACAGCGCCCGGATCGCCTCGTCCTGGCCCACGACCGACTCGTGCAGCTCGGCTTCCATGCGGAGCAGCCGCGCCGTCTCCGCCTCCTGGAGCCGCGAGACCGGGATCCCGGTCCACCGGCTCACGATGAAGGCGATCTCCTCCTCCCCGAGGACCGGGCGATACGATTGGCGTCGCTTCTCCCATTCCTCCTGCTTCTGGCGGATGTCGGCCTGCAGCTCCCGCTCCCTGTCGCGTAGGGCCGCGGCCTTCTCGAAGTTCTGGTCGCGCACGGCCGCCTCCTTCTCCGCGACGTTGGCGTCGAGCTGCGCCTTGAGCTCGGCCACCTCCGGCGGGGGCACCTGCGCGGCCAGCCGGGCCCGCGCGCCCGCCTCATCGATCACGTCGATCGCCTTGTCGGGCAGGAACCGGTCGGTGATGTAGCGCTCGGAGAATTTCGCTGCCGCCACGAGCGTGGGGTCCGGGATCGTCACGCGGTGGTGGTCCTCGTACTTCTTGCGCAAGCCCTTGAGGATCTCCACGGTCTCGTCGACCGAGGGCGGATCGACGACCACCGTCTGGAAGCGCCGCTCGAGGGCGCCGTCCTTCTCGATGTACTTGCGGTACTCGTTCAGCGTCGACGCGCCCACGCATTGCAGCTCGCCGCGCGCGAGCGCGGGCTTGAGCATGTTGCTCGCGTCGATCGCGCCTTCGGCCGCTCCGGCGCCAACCAGCGTGTGCAGCTCGTCGATGAACAGGATGATGTTCTTGTTCTGCGCGATCTCGTTCATCACGGCCTTGAGCCGCTCCTCGAACTGGCCGCGGTACTTCGTGCCCGCGATGACGGCCGCCATGTCGAGCGACAACACGCGGTGGTCGCGCAGCGACTCGGGGCATTCTCCGTTGGCGATGAGCTGCGCCAGCCCCTCGACGATCGCCGTCTTCCCGACGCCGGGCTCACCGATGAGGACCGGGTTGTTCTTCTTGCGGCGCGTCAGCACCTCCATGACGCGCTCGATCTCCTTGGCGCGGCCGATCGTGGGATCGAGCTGCCCCTCGCCGGCGAGCTGCGTCAGATCGCGGCAGAAATGGTCCAGCGCCGGGGTCTTGGATTTCTTGTCTCCCTTCGCGGGCGCGGACGCCGGCGACGCCCCTCCCGTGCCGGCGGCCGCCGTGGCGGCGCCTCCCTGCGGCATCTCGGTGCCGAGGAGCCGGAGCGTCTCCGTGCGGGCGGCGTCGAGATTCACCCCGGCATCGGTCAGGACCTGGGCGGCGATCCCCTTCTCCTCGCGCAGCAGCCCGAGCAGCAGATGTTCCGTGCCGACGTAGCTGTGGTTCAGCTCCCGCGCCTCACTCATCGCGAGCTCGAGCACTTTCTTGGCGCGCGACGTGTACGGAAGGTCCGGCCCCGTCGTCTGCGCGGCTTTCCCCTTCTTGACCGTCTCCTCGATCTTCTGCTGGATCTCGTCGAGGTCGACGTTCATGTTCTGGAGAACGGCCGCCGCGACGCCCTCCCCCTCGCGAATCAGCCCGAGGAGGATGTGCTCGGTCCCGACGTACTCGTGATGCAGGCGAGCTGCCTCTTCACGCGCCATCGCGAGGACCTTCCGGACCCGCTCCGTGAAGTTGTAGCCGTTCATGAATCCCTCATCTCCCTCGCCGTCCCCGCGACCCATCGCGAACCGATCCGACCCGCCCGGCCGTGCCCGACCTCAGGGCGCCCCGGCCTCGTGCGCGAGCGTGTGCCGCACGTACCGTGCGCGCACCAGGTTCGCCTCGCTCTCGGTCAGCGTCCGCCCCTCCGCCCGGGAGAGGTGCGCCGACTGGCTGAAAATCAGGAGCTTGTTGAGGGTATATACGCTCAGACCGGAAATCAGCTTCAATCCCACGGCCAACCGTACGCCGCTCAGAAAATTCATCGCCTCGTCGAACGTGAGGCTGTGCGCATATCGCAACGTCCCGTACGCCCGCCACACCTTGTCCTCAATAATATATCCGGCGTCCCGAAGCAAGATGCGCCGCGCGTCTTCCTCGCTGGCGATCACTCTCCGGACGACGACGAGCAGCTGTTGCAACAGCTCCTCCTCGGTCCGGCCGAGGGTCGTCTGGTTCGAAATCTGGAAGAAGTTGCCGACGACGTCGCTCCCCTCCCCGTACAACCCCCGATACGTCAGGCCCATCTGCTGCAGGCCGGCGAGCACCTTCCCCATCTCCTTCGTCAGGACGAGCCCCGGCAAATGGATGAGTACCGACGCGCGCATGCCGGTTCCGGTATTGGTCGGGCACGCCGTCAGAAAGCCGAATTCGGGATGCACCGCGTACGGCACCCGCGCGCCGAGCTCGCGATCGAGCTGCTGCACCGCTTCGAGCGCCGCGGGGAGCGCGAAGCCGGATCGGAGCGATTGCAGGCGCAGGTGGTCCTCCTCGTTGACCATGACGCCAACGTCGGGGCCGAGAAACACCGCGGCGCCGCTCCGCACGGGGTGCTGCGCGTCGAGACCCGCGAGCTCCTTGCTCACGAGGTGACGCTCGTGCAGCAGCAGGCGGTCCGTCGCCGGGAGCTCGTCGACGCGCACGAGGACGTTGTGCGTGAGCGCCGGCAGGTGGGTCGCCGCGTCCCGCACCTGCGCGAGGACGCGGAGCCGCTCGCCATCGCGCGCGCGTCCGGTGAAGGCGTACCCCTCGATATTGCGCGCGAGGCGAATGCGCGTCGACAGCACGATGTCGGCGTGCTCGCCCGATGCGTCCATCCAGATCACGCCGCCATCGGGCAGGAGCGACAGGTCTAGCGCCATCCCCGGCTCCTCACTCGAGCACGCGGATGCGGTCGCGGATGTCGGCCGCGAGCTCGAACTGCTCCGCCTCGATCGCGCGCTTGAGCCGGTCGCGCAGCTCGCCGAGCGTCCCGCCGTGATCGGCCACGTCCGTGCGCGGCGGCTCGTACACGCGCCCCGTGTGGCGCGCGCTCCCGTGCACGCGGCGCAGCAGCTCGCGCAGACTCGCTTCGAAGGCCTCGTAGCAGTGCGGGCACCCGAGGCGGCCCGTCGCGCGGAAATCCGCGAGGGTCGCCGAGCAGAAGGTGCAGCGCACCGCATCGCGGGCCGCCGCGGAGGCGGCGTCGCCGGCGGCCGTGGCCCCCCCGCCCACCCCGACCAGCAGCTGCTGCTGGACCTTGTGGAGGAGCTCGCCGATCGCGGGGGACGGCGCGGCCGCCGCGGATTCGACCCCCTTCTCCGCCGCGCAGCGCTCGCAGAGATGCAGCTCTTTCGGCGTCCCGTCGATGACCTGGACCAGCTTGAGCACGCTCTCGCGCTCCCGGCAGTTGTCGCAGACCATCACGCGACTCCGTCGTGGACCGACGCGGGTTGCAATCGGCCGTTCTCCAGCAGGAGCACCCGATGCGCCTGCGCGGCCAGCGACCGGTTGTGCGTCACCACCACCATCCCCATCTCGAGATCGCGCGAGAGCTCACCGAGCAGCTCGTGCAACCGCTCGGCGTTGGCGTGGTCGAGGTTCCCCGATGGCTCATCGGCTAATAATACCGCCGGATCGACGGCGAGTGCCCGGGCGACCGCCGTGCGCTGCTGCTCACCCCCCGAGAGCTCGGCCGGCCGGTGGTCCATGCGCCCGCTCAGCCCGACGCGCGCGAGCAGCTCCTCGGCGCGCCCCCGGGCGCGCGCGATCTCCCAGCCCGCGATGGTGAGGGGGAGCGCCACGTTCTCGAGGGCGGAAAACTCGCGCAGGAGGTGGTGGAACTGGAAGACGAATCCCACGCGCGTGTTGCGGAGCGCCGCGAGGGCGTCGTCATCCCGGCCGGCGGTGGGCTCGCCCGCGATCACGACGTAGCCCCGCGTGGGCGCATCGAGGGCGCCGAGGACGTGGAGCAGCGTGCTCTTCCCCGCGCCGCTCGCGCCGACGATGGCGACCATCTCACCGCGCGCGACCGACAGCGAGACGCCGGAGAGGACATCGAGCACGCCGCCATCGCCACCGCGATAGCTCTTCCAGAGATCATGCGCCTCCAGCACCGCAATCATGCCGCCCCGCCTGCCGCCGCCACAGCACCGGCCGATCGCGATCGGCCGCTATTCATGGCGGATGGCCTCTATGGGGTACAGACGCGCGGCCTGGCGCGCCGGGTACAGCGTCGCGACTGCGGCGATCAGGAGACTCACGACCACCGTCATGGCGACATCGCCGAGCTGCGTCTGCACCGGGAGGTGATCGATGAAATACACCTGGGGGTCGAGCGCGATGAACTTGTAGCGCCCGAGGAGCGCGGACAGTCCCAGGCCGACCACGAGGCCGAATCCCGTGCCAACCAGGCCGATCACCAGTCCCTGCAGGAAGAAGATCCGCCGGATGGATCGCGCCGGCATCCCGATCGCCTTGAGGATCCCGATCTCGCGTGTCTTGTCCGTCACGACCATCGTGAGCGTGCTCACGATGTTGAACGCCGCGACGACGATGATCAGGAACAGGATCACGCCCATGGCAAGCTTCTCCAGCTTGAGCGCCTTGAAGAGGGACTGGTTCTGCTCCTCCCACGGAACCGCGCGGTAGGGGAAGCCGAGAGCGTCGGCGAGAGCGCGCGCGAGCTCCGCGGCGTGCCAGTGGTCGCGCGCGCGCACCTCGATCCCCGTCACGGCGCTTCCCAGTCCCCCGACGTCCTGCGCGACCGCCAGCGGCATGTAGATGTCCGCGTTGTCGTACTCGTACATCCCCGTCTCGAAGAGTCCCGTCACCTCCAGGGCGAAAAAGCGCGGCGTGATCGTCCCGAGCGCCGCGTTGATCTTTCCGCCGACCGGGGGCTCGGTGAGGTGGATCGTATCGCCCGGGAGGACGTTGAGCCGCTCGGCGAGCAGCTTGCCGAGCACCACCCCTCGCGTCCGTCCGTCGGAGCTCGCGAACCGGAAATCCCCCGCGCCGGGGACCGCGTGCTCCCGGATCGTCGTCACCGCCAGGGTGTGCGGGCCCTGCGGCTCGATCCCCATCACCTGCGCGCCCTCCACGTATTGGTGCCCGCGCGCTCCGACCAGCCCCTGGGTGAGCACGAACGGCGCCGCCGTCACGACGCCCGGAAACGCCCGGATCTTCGCGAGCACGGTGGGCCAATCGGCGAGCACCAGGTCATCCCCGTACGTGAGGACGCGAATGTCCGGGCTGCCGACGAGGATCTTCTCCTTGAGATCGCTCTGCAAGCCATTCATCACGCCCATGATCAGGATGAGCGCGCCGACGCCGACGACCACGCCGCCAATCGCGACCATGCTGATGAACGACAGCAGCCGCGACCCCTTCCGGCTCCGGAGGTAGCGCCACGCGATCATCCACTCGAGCCGACGGCTCACCGCCATGGGCGTGCCTCCTTACGCATCCGGCGCCAGGGGCTCGGGGCGCATCGCCGGGAACAGGATGACGTCGCGAATGTGGGAGATCCCCGTCAGGTACATGAGCAGGCGGTCGATGCCGATCCCCATTCCCCCCGTCGGGGGCATCCCGTACTCGAGGGCTCGCAGGTAATCCTCGTCGACGCCGAACGCCTCCTCGTCGCCCGCGGCGCGCAGTCGGGCCTGTGCCTCGAGCCGACGGCGCTGGTCCAGGGGGTCGTTCAGCTCGCTGAAGGCGTTCGCCAGCTCCTTGCCGGCGACGAACAGCTCGAAGCGCTCGGTGAGTGCGGGATTCCCGCGCTTCGGCTTGGCCAGCGGCGAGAGCTCGATCGGGTAGTCGAGCACGAACGTCGGCGCCGAGATACGTGATTCCACGAGCGCCTGGAAGAGCTCGTCCAGCAGCTTGGGCCGCGTCATCGTGGCGAGGTCGGCGACTCCCGCCCGCGCCGCGGCGGAGCGCAGGGCGGCCAGGTCCAGCGCCAGCGCATCGGTCGTGTCCGATTCGGAGACGGGGCCGAGCAGCTCGGCCAGCGCCGCGTTGAGCGCCGTGGACCAATCCAGCCGCGGGAACGGAGGCGTGATCCGCGGCACGCGCTCGGCGTATTCGGCGACCGTGCGGACGGCGGCCGCCGCAACGACGAGAAGATCCTCGGCCAGTGCCATCATCGCACCGTAGTCGACGAACGCCTCGTACAGCTCGAGCATGGTGAATTCGGGATTGTGGGTCCGGTCGAAGCCCTCGTTCCGGAAGTCGTGCCCGATCTCGTACACCTTGTCGAATCCCCCGACGATGAGGCGCTTGAGGTACAGCTCGTCGGCGACGCGGAGGTACAGCGGCATGTCGAGGGCGTGATGCTGCGTCGTGAATGGCCGCGCGACCGCACCGCCGTAGACGGGCTGCAGCACCGGCGTCTCGACCTCGATGTAGCCGCGGTCGTCGAGCGCCCGCCGGATGGCCGCCGTGAGCCGGGCGCGCGCCACGAATGTGGCGCGGACCTCCGGGTGGACGGCGAGATCCGCGTAGCGCTGCCGGTAGCGCTGCTCGGGGTCGGCAAAGCCCGAGTGGCGCACGACGCGCCCGTCGATGATCTCCTCCTTGCCGAACGGCAGCGGGCGGAGGGATTTGGCCAACAGCGTCCACCGGGCGACGCGAATCGTCCCCTCCCCGGTCTTCGTCCGGAAGACCGGCCCCTCGACCCCGATCACGTCCCCAAGATCCACGTAGCGCAGCCGGTCGAAGGCATCGCCGAGCGCGTCGCGCCGGAAATAGAGCTGGATCCGGCCGCTCTGGTCGGCCAGATGGGCGAACGCGGTCTTTCCGTGCCCGCGCCAGGCGACGATGCGCCCGGCGATGCGCACCGGGGGCCCGTCGGCACCGCCGGGCGACGCCGCGTCGAGGAGCGCCAGCGCCCCGGTGGCCACGTGCGTCCGGGCGTACTCGTACGCGTACGGCGCGATCCCCGCGGCCGTCAGCGCGTCGAGCGTCGCGGCGCGAGCGCGTCGGACGGCGTTCAGGTCGTCGCTCATCTCAGGTCGTCGCTCATCGTGGCCGACCGTCACGCGGACGTCCCGCTTGCGGACGTTGCGTTCGCGGACGTCGCGCTCGCGGCGGCGGCCGGACGACCCGTCGCACCCTTGAGCGCGGCCTCGATGAACGGATCGATCGCGCCGTCCATCACCTTGTGCACGTCCGGGATCTTGAGCTCCGAGCGATGATCGTTGACCATGGTATACGGCTGGAAGACGTAGCTGCGAATCTGGCTGCCGAATGTCACGTCCGCCTTGGTCGCGTCGATCGCGGCCCGCTGCGCAGCCTGCCGATCGATCTCGCGCTGGTACAGCTTGTTCTTCAGCATGCGCAGCGCCACCGATTTGTTCTTGTGCTGCGACCGCTCCTGCTGGGAGGCCACGACGAGACCGCTCGGCAGGTGCGTGATGCGCACGGCGGAGCTGGTCTTGTTGACGTGCTGCCCCCCCGCCCCGGACGCGCGATAGACGTTGATGCGCAGATCCTCATCGCGGATGTCGATGTTGATCTCCTCGTTCACGACGGGATAGACGAAGACCGAGGCGAAGCTCGTATGGCGGCGGGCGTTCGCGTCAAAGGGGGAGATCCGGACGAGGCGATGCACGCCGGATTCGCCGCGGAGGAAACCGTAGGCGTACGCGCCGTGGATCTCGAGCACGGCGCCCTTGATCCCGGCCTCTTCGCCGGCGCTCCGGTCGAGCACGTCGACCGTGAACCCATGCCGCTCGGCCCAGCGGGTGTACATCCGCAGGAGCATCTCGGCCCAGTCCTGGGCCTCGGTCCCGCCGGCGCCCGCGGCGATCTCGAGCTGGGCGTCGCGGATGTCGTCCGCACCGCGCATGAGCGAGCGGAGCTCGAACGCCGCGATCTCGTCGGCCAGCGCCGCGGCCTCCGCATCGAGGTCCGCGCCCATCCCATCGTCCGGCTCGCTGGCCAGGAGCTCGTCCAGGTCGATGGCGGCGCGCAGGCGTCCATCGAGACCGTCGAACGGCTCGATCCATCCTCGCAAGACCTTCGCCCTCTGGACGACCTCTTGCGCCCGGTCGGGCCGGGTCCAGAAATCCGGCTCCGCCATGGTGGTCTCGAGCTCGCTCAGCGCGCTCCGTTGCGCGTCGATGTCAAAGATACCTCCGCAGGTCCTCGAGACGGGGCACCAGCGCCCGGAGCAAGCGTCCGCGATCTGATTCTGCCATGCGCGAAAGGTACCGCATCGGCTGCGCGGCCGGTGACCTGGGTGACCTAGAAGATGCGCTGCCCCTTGGCCAGAAGCTCGTTCAGGGCTTCCTGGAAGTGCGTCGTCCGCTCCGCGATCTCCTTACCGATCTGGTCCACGTATTCCTGGAAGCTCTTCCGGATCTCTTCCCGAAACGATTGCTTGAGCGTTCCGTTGTCCAGCGCCTCCCGGTACTTGGCCGGATAGTACGTGAGAATGTCGGACACGAGCGCGCGGGCGAGCCGCTTCGCTTTCGCGTCGGGGTCGCTGGCGAGGTAGGGATTGATCGGCTTCCGGGGTGCGGGTGGCGTGGGTGGCCTGGGTGGCGTGGGTGGCGTGGGTGGCGTGGGCGGCGTGGGCGGCGCGGGCGCGGGAAAGCCGGCGACGGGCGGGATGACGACGGACCCGCGAGCGGGCGTGAGTGCCGGGCGCGCAAGGCGGCGGCTGCGGCGCGGCGCGGCGGCTGCCGCCGCGGTCGGCTGCGCCATGGGGGCGGCCGGTGCCGGGCGCCGCGGCGCGACCGGTGGCGCCGGAGTGGGGCGTGCGGCAACGGCCGGGGCTGCGCCGACCGGCGTCGGCCGCGGCGGGGTGGCGAACGCGCGAGCGGGTGTGGCGCGCGCGACCGGGTGCGGCGCCGCTTGCGCAGCCGCTTGCGCAGCCGCCTGCGGAGTCGCTTGCGCGATCGTCCGCGGGGGGGATTGCGGGGTCGCGCGTCGAGGCGACGCGCCGTCCGCGACGGGGATGACGCCGCCGCAGACCGAGCACCACGCGCGGACCCCCCCTGGCGGAACCTTCGCGGGGTCGACGCGAAAGATGGAATGGCATTCCGGGCAGCTGACGTTCACGGCTCGTCGTCCTCCCCCCCGAGCGGTTGATCGCCGCTGGCGCGCGATCCGACGCCGACGCCGGCCACCCCGGATGGCTCGACGATCGTTGGCTCGGCGGTTTGATCCAGGCGCCGATCGATCGCGTAGATCGACCCGTCCAGTGTCTTCGCGTAACTTTTCATCTCGGTCGCCAGCTCCGCCATCTGCGCGGCGTGAGTGAATTGCCGCCGTTCATTCGTGACAATGCCGATCGAGACGGACATGAGCGGGACGCGGTGCAGCTGCCCCCTCCGGTCCTTTCCGAAGAAATATCCCGCGCGGCGATCGTGCTCCGAATACTGGTACGGCGCGAGCGCCTCGAAGATAGCCACGATCTCGTCGCACGTCTCATTCACGTCGTGTGTGGGGACGATGAAGATAAAGTCGTCGCCGCCGATGTGCCCGACGAATCCGCGCTCGCCGCACATGCCCTTGACGACGTTGTGCAGGATGCGCGCGAGCAGGCGGATGACGCGATCGCCCTCGGTGTAGCTGTACCGGTCGTTGTACTCCTTGAAATGGTCGAGGTCCGCGTAGCAGACGGCAAACTGCGCCTCCCCCCCGATCTGCCGATTGATCTCCGCCTCGATCGCATCGGTGCCGGGCAGCCGAGTCGACGGGTGCACGGAGGTATCCCGGTCCGATCGATCCAGGAGGAGCTCGAGTCGCGGGACCGATTCCCTGTCGGACAGGCCCTCACGCAGGACCTCGTCGGCCCCCGCCTCGAACGCACCGGCGACCTGCGCATCTTCGGAGCGGGCGAGGACGACCGCGGGCACGATGCGCGTATAGGAATCGCGCTTGAGCCGGGCGAGCGCCGCGAGGACCGTCGCCCGCGTGCTCGCCGAGGACGACCGCGCGTCGAAGCACACGAAGCGGGGGCGACCGCGCATGGCGCGCGCCATTAAGTCGTCGCCGCTTCGGACGACGATCGTCGCGACCTCGCGCGCGTCGAGCCACCGACGGAGCGTCATCGGCAGTGCCTGCTCCGTCGAGTCGACCGAGAAATAGACGGCGGTAGGTTGGCCCACGGATGGCGACGCGTTGAGGATGCGCGGGGCAACTCGGCGCGAGGTCGAGGTGGGCGCCCCGCCCGCCCCGCTACGCCCCGCGCCTAGAGGGGAGACGCCTCATCGAGCAGCATGATCGGGATGTCATCGCGAATGGGGAAGCGCAGGCGGTCGGCATGACAGATGAGCTGATCCTCGGCTTTTCTGTATTCGAGAGGCCCCTTGCACTTCGGGCAAACGAGGATGTCGAGCAGGGGTTGCGGCAGTGGAACGCTCATGATCGGCAGGCGGGATCGATTGTGCGATGTCGTTGTGCTGGCTGATTATACGGCCATCTAGCTCAGATGCAAGATAGGGGGCGGGCCGGGGGGGCGGGGCGGGCGCAACGAAAACCCCCGGGAAGCGATCCCCGGGGGTTTTCAGAGAGTGCCGGCGACGGCCTACTCTCCCGCGCCCTCTCGGGCGGAGTACCATTGGCGCTGTAGGGCTTAACGATCGTGTTCGGAATGGGAACGAGTGTGGCCCCTACGCTCTGGTCGCCAGCGATCTGTATGGGCAGGTCGTGACCTGCCCGACTGGATCTGGCAATGGCTTGGCAGGAGGTGATCGTGGGCCGATCGGCACGGAGATCGTGCAGCGCTCGGCTGATGTTACCACTAGGATAGTCAAGCCTCACGGGCTATTAGGACCGCTTCGCTCGAAAGGCTTTGCAGCCATTCCACGTGCGGCCTATCGACGTGATGGTCTCTCACGGCCCTTCAGGGAGCTCAAGGCTCCAGGGAAGATTCATCTTGGGGGGAGCTTCCCACTTAGATGCATTCAGCGGTTATCTCCGCCTGCCATCGCTACCCGGCGTTGCAGCTGGCGCCACAGCCGGGACACGAGCGGGCAGTTCGACCCGGTCCTCTCGTACTAGGGTCCACGCCCCGCAATCTTCCAACGCCCACGACGGATACAGACCGAACTGTCTCACGACGTTCTGAACCCAGCTCATGTGCCACTTTAACCGGCGAACAGCCGGACCCTTGGGACCTTCTCCAGCCCCAGGATGTGACAAGCCGACATTGAGGTGCCAAACCGCGCCGTCGATGTGAACTCTCGGGCGCGATAAGCCTGTTATCCCCAGCGTACCTTTTATCCGTTGCGCGATAGCCGATCCACACCGGGCTACCGGATCACTACGGCCGTCTTTCGACCCGGTTCGAGCCGTCGCTCTCACCGTCAGGCTCCCTTATGCCGTTACACTCTATAAGCGCGAGTACCGACCGCGCTGAGGGAACCATGCGCGCGCCTCCGTTACAATTTCGGAGGCGACCGCCCCAGTCAAACTGCCTACCTGCCACGGTCCGAGGGAGGGTTTGCCTCGCCTTCGTGAGAGCATCGCACAGTACAGGGTGGTATTTCACTGGTGCCTCCGCCCAAGCTAGCGCCCAGGCCTCATCGGCTCCCACCTATGCTACACAGTCCGGCGCAATGCTCAATGACAAGCTACAGTAAAGGTGCATGGGGTCTTTTTGTCCTGTCGCGGGGACTCGGAATCCTCACCGAGACTGCAATTTCGCCGAGCACGTGGTCGAGACAGTGCCCAAGTCGTTACGCCATTCGTGCAGGTCGGAACTTACCCGACAAGGAATTTCGCTACCTTAGGACCGTTATAGTTACGGCCGCCGTTTACCGGGGCTTCGGCTCAAAGCTTCGCCTTGCGGCTAACCTCTCCCCTTAACCTTCCGGCACCGGGCAGGCGTCAGTGTGTATACGGCGCCTTGTGCGGCTTGGCACACACCTGTGTTTTTGCTAAACAGTCGCTTGGGCCGATTCACTGCGACCGCGCCGAGCGACGGGGGTGAACCCCGCTACCCAATGCGGCATCCCTTCTTCCGAAGTTACGGGATCATTATGCCGAGTTCCTTGACCACGTTTCACTCGTTCACCTGAGGCTACTCGCCTTGCCCACCTGTGTCGGTTTACGGTACGGACGCCATCCGCACTCCCCCGTCAGGCTTTTCTTGCCGGTCGACTCCATGAAACTCGGGCTTGAGTTGCCCCATGCCCTCGCGATCCCGTCTCGGCTTGCGCCTACGCGGTTCGACGGCCAATCCACAAGGCCGCTCCCACTTTGTTCCCGTGTCCCCTGACAGGGTAATAACGCACGAACGGCGGGGTGGGAATGTTCGCCCACTGTCCATCGGCTACGCCTCTGGGGCCTCGCCTTAGGGTCCGCCTCACCCTGCGCTGATTGCCATGGCGCAGGAATCCTTGGGCTTCCGGTGCGCGGGGTTTTCACCCGCGTTTGCGCGTACTCATTCCGGCATCCTCACTTCCCCTCGCTCCATGGGTTGGTTTCCACCCCCACTTCACAGCACGGGGAACGCTCCCCTACCCCTGTTTCATACGAAACAAGGCCAAGCTTCGGCGGGCCGCTTAATCCCGACCATTCTCGGCGCATGCACGCTGGACTGGTGAGCTATTACGCACTCTTTAAAGGATGGCTGCTTCTAAGCCAACCTCCCAGTTGTCACAGCACGCACACATCCTTCGCTATACTCAGCGGCCACTTGGGGACCTTAGCTGTGGCTCTGGGTTCTTTCCCTCTCGCCGACGGACATTATCGCTCGCCGACTGCCTCCCAGGGTCCATTCCATCGGGAATTCGGAGTTTGGTTGGGGTTGGTACCGCGATCTGCGGCCCGCGCCCATCCAGTCGCTCTACCTCCCGGGAACATGTCCTGAGGCTCTACCTCAATAGATTTCGGGGAGAACCAGCTATCTCCAGGCTTGATTGGCCTTTCACCCCTACCCACAAGTCATCCGAGCGGTTTTCAACCCACACCGGTTCGGCCCTCCACTCGGTGTTACCCGAGCTTCAGCCTGCTCATGGGTAGATCGCCCTGGCTTCGGGTCTACGCCCGGGAACTTCAGTCGCCCTCGTTACAGGACTCGCTTTCGCTGTGGCTCCGCCGCAGAACGGCTTAGCCTCGCTCCCGAGCAGTAACTCGCCGGATCATAATGCAAAAGGCACGCAGTCAGGCGCGAACGCATCCGAAGACACGCCCCGCCCTCCTACCGCTTGTAAGCATGTGGTTTCAGGATCTTTTTCACTCCCCGCCCAGGGGTGCTTTTCACCTGTCCCTCACGGTACTCGTTCACTATCGGTCACACGGGAGTATTTAGCCTTGGAGGGTGGTCCCCCCAGCTTCACGCCCGATTACTCGTGACGGGCGTTACTCAGGAACTCCACTACGACCAGCCACTGGCGTCGCATACCGGGCTGTCACCGTCTCTGGCGCCCCGTTCCAGGGGACTTCCGCTGCCGTTGCTGGTCGCGTCTGTGGGTCCTACAACCCCGCGGCGCCCGAAGGCTCCACGGTTTGGGCTGTTCCCGGTTCGCTCGCCGCTACTACGGGAATCTCGGTTGATTTTTCTTCCTCCGGGTACTGAGATGTTTCAGTTCCCCGGGTTCGCCCCTCTTGCGAGGTGACGGGACTCGCGCCCCGCCGGGTTTCCCCATTCGGCCATCCAAGGATCACCGCGTGTGTGCCGCTCCCCTTGGCTTATCGCAGCTTACCACGGCCTTCATCGCCTCCGTGTGCCCAGGCATCCCCCACATGCTTTCGCTCGCTTGACTAATAGTTGTTGGCCATCCGTAACCCTTACGGGGTTGCGGCCATCCGAAGAGGGTCTCCCCCCTCGCGACGGGGCCGGCCACCGACCGCGCCAAGCCGAGCACTTCACGATCTCAGTAGGGCGGCACACGTGCCGCCCCTACAAACATTGAAACGGCTACGACAAAATTGCCATTTCTCGTGTCGATTCGTTTCCCACGATCTACTCCTGCCATCCATTGTCAAACAGCGTCTACCCGCGCCGCAGGTGCGGCACAGGCAACCTTGGATTGAGATCGAGACGTGGAGGCGGGCGACTTCCAGATTGGACTTTCGATCACCAATACGACGTTCCGTATCGGATCCGGACGGCCCGAAGGCCGTCCCTACTCGTCGCTCCGGTAAGGAGGTGATCCAGCCGCAGGTTCCCCTACGGCTACCTTGTTACGACTTCGCCCCAGTCACGGCGCTTGCCTTCGGCGGCTTGCCCCTCTTGCGAGGTTGCGACACCGACTTCGGGCACTCGCCGCTTCCATGGCGTGACGGGCGGTGTGTACAAGGCCCGGGAACGTATTCACCGTGGCGATGCTGATCCACGATTACTAGCGATTCCAGCTTCATGCCGCCGAGTTGCAGGCGACAATCCGAACTGAGGGCGGCTTTGGGGATTGGCTCGGCATTGCTGCCTCGCAGCCCTGTGTACCGCCCATTGTAGCACGTGTGTAGCCCTGGACGTAAGGACCATGATGACTTGACGTCGTCCCCACCTTCCTCCGGTTTGGCACCGGCAGTCCCCCCAGAGTCCCCGGCCGGTATCTCTACCGCCGCTGGCAACAGGGGGCAAGGGTTGCGCTCGTTGCGGGACTTAACCCAACATCTCACGACACGAGCTGACGACAGCCATGCAGCACCTGTGCACGCGCCCCGAAGGGAAGCCCCGATCTCTCGAGGCCGTCACGTGTATGTCAAGCCCAGGTAAGGTTCTTCGCGTTGCGTCGAATTAAACCACATGCTCCACCGCTTGTGCGGGCCCCCGTCAATTCCTTTGAGTTTCAGCCTTGCGGCCGTACTCCCCAGGCGGGGCACTTAATGCGTTAGCGCCGGCACTCAGAGGGTCGCTCCCCCAAGCACCTAGTGCCCATCGTTTACGGCGTGGACTACCAGGGTATCTAATCCTGTTTGCTCCCCACGCTGTCGCGCCTCAGCGTCAGCCACACCCCAGCGGGCCGCCTTCGCCACCGGTGTTCTTCCGGATCTCTACGCATTCCACCGCTACACCCGGAATTCCACCCGCCTCTAGTGTGCTCAAGCCTGGCAGTCGGTCCGGCAGACCCGGGGTTGAGCCCCGGGCTTTCACCGCCCCCTTACCAAGCCGCCTACGCGCCCTTTACGCCCAGTGATTCCGGACAACGCTCGCACCCTCCGTATTACCGCGGCTGCTGGCACGGAGTTAGCCGGTGCTTCCTCACCCGGTACCGTCACGGCGGAAAAAATCCGCCCGTTCGTCCCGGGCAACAGTGGTTTACACCCCGAAGGGCTTCATCCCACACGCGGCGTCGCTGCGTCAGCCTTTCGGCCATTGCGCAATATTCCCCACTGCTGCCTCCCGTAGGAGTCTGGGCCGTTTCTCAGTCCCAATGTGGCTGGCCATCCTCTCAGACCAGCTACCCGTCGATGCCTTGGTGGGCCGTTACCCCGCCAACTAGCTGATAGGCCGCAAGCCCCTCGATCCGCCCCGGAGGTTTCCCCGACAGGCCATGAAGCCCGTCCGGCGTATGCGGTATTACCCGGCCGTTGGGCCGGCTATCCCCCGCGTATCGGTAGGTCGCTTACGTGTTACGCACCCGTTCGCCGGTCACCAGAGTTACCCCTGGTGCCCACGACTTGCATGTGTTAAGCACGCCGCCAGCGTTCGTCCTGAGCCAGGATCAAACTCTCCAAGAGAAGAATTCGCATAGCTCTACGAATCGATAAAAATTGCGTCGGTCAAAACTCTCCCCAACGTCCCGACAGGACGCTGGCTCATCGAGTCCGCCTCGCACGTCTGACGATCTCAACCTTCGGTTATCAAACAGCGGGCGCTCGCGCGCCGAAATCGTCGAAACAAATGTGTGGAGCCGCGTTTCCGCGGCAACCTCTAAACTTAGCCGGAAAAAGAGACCGGGTCAAGGCAGGATTGCTCCGTCGATCGTTGTGTCCCGCGCGAGTGCGCCCGGTAGGACTCGAACCTACAACCTCGGACTTAAGAGGACCTTGCTCTACCATTGAGCTACGGGCGCGGAGCCGGTCCGCAAACTACGCGAAGCCGGTCCGCAAACTACGCGGACCGGCTAGAAAGGAGAAGGGAGAAAGGCGAAAGGAGAGATAAAAAGCGAGAGAGGAGAGAAGCGATCCATTGCTTCTCCTCTGCTTCTCCTCTGCTTCTCCTCTGCTTCTCCTCTGCTTCTCCTCTCTCCTCTCCGATTTTCTCCTCTCTCGCTGCGCGAAGCGCAGCGCGCCAGGGGGGAGTCGAACCCCCGACCGACAGCTTAGAAGGCTGTTGCTCTATCCGGCTGAGCTACTGGCGCGGATGGTACCTAACATCATGTGCCCGAGCACACTGCGCAACTGTGAGCGGCGCGTGCCGCAGCTCCGCCGCGCAGCTCGGCCCCAGCGGTGAGCTCCGCCGCTAGATTTCGCCACGTGCGAAGGTCGATTGTATTGGCGGCACTCCGGGCCGCGGTGATGGCAAGCACACTTACGAGCGGGGCATTCCGGCTCGCGGTGGCCGCGTCGCGGCCCGCGCCTCCCGCGATCCTGCGGCACGCTCGATCGTCGGTTTCCCTCGCGGATTCGGCCAAGCTGACACGCGATCGCGTGGTGGCGATGCTGCGTGCCGCGGACACCACGCACCGGGCCGACTTTTCCGGGCGCGACCTGTCCGGGCTCGATCTCTCGGGGCTCGACTTCACGCGCGTTCATCTCGCGCACGCGAACATTCAGAAGACGAATTTCGAGCACGCGAAGATGTTCGCGACTGATCTCGACAGCGCGGACGCGCGGAACGCCAACTTCAACAGCGCGCTGCTCGACCTCGCCTTGATGCGGGGAACCGATCTCCGGGGGGCTACGCTCCGCGGTGCGAGCCTCTTCGCCGTCATCATGTTCGGGGCGAATCTGAGCGACGCCGACCTGACGGGCGCACGCGTGCTCGTGGCGGCGGCGGGCGCCACGTTCGTCCGAGCCAATTTCGCACATGCGGACCTGGGCGCCGATCCCCGCAATCAGCCCATGGGCGTGATGCGCAGTGACATGAGCGGCGCCGACCTCTCCGGGGCCGACCTCACCGGGGCGAACCTGCGTAAGGTCAAGCTTCAGCGCGCGAACCTCACGGGTGCCAACCTTACGTCCGCCGACCTGACCTACGCGGACCTCGACCAGACCAATTTCCACCACATTACGGGACGCGACACGATCAAGGGTCTCGACCAGGCGCTCAACGTCGGTAATGCAATGTTCGATCCCAAGTAGAGCGCGCCTCAGAACGGCAGTCGCGCCGTCACCGTCAACGCGTGGTCGTACTGCCGATAGTGCGTGGCGGCGATCTGGATCCCCGCGCCAAGCGTGAACCCGAGTCGGTCGTGGATCGGAAAACGGCCCAGCACGACGCCCGGGGTGAGAAAGACTTGCGTGTCGCCGATATCCTTCCCGTCGCGCCACGACGTCCCGTTGAGCTCCACCTCCGGCCACACGACGCGGTCGATCCGATACTGGAACGCCGTGTTGTACAGTACCGGATGGCCCAACGCCGCGGTCGCCCCCGTCGGGAGCGTGATCCCGGCCGTCGACTGGACGTCGAAATCGCCCCACCCCTTCCCTCCCGCCACCGAGGGCGTCACGACCCCGACGCCGTTCCCATTCAGGTGACCGCCGGTGGGCACGGTCCCGCCGAGGAACAGCGTGAGGATGTCATTGCCGTGCGTCTCGTTCCCCGCGAGCACCCGATACTTGAGAAGCAGCGGCCAATCGCCCCACCCGTCGGGCGCCTTGGGGTTGCGATGGACCACGTACGGCGGGAGGTTCACCAGGAGCTCGACGCCGCCGAGCGGGATCAGCTCGATCCCCTTGCCGTTGTCGTACAGCGTCGTCTCGGTGCCATTGGGCGCCGTCCGCCACACCATATCCAAGCGGAGCTCCTGCTCGAGCCGCGGCGTGACGGTGATCAGTGGCGTCACCCAGCGCGGCTGCTCGGCCTGCGTCGCCGACGCCCGTGCCTCCCACGCCGTGACGAAACCGGCGCCGGCGGTAGCGGTGTCCTGCGCCCACAGAGGCGGCGCGCCGAGCGCACAGCAGAGACAGACACACACGGCCAGCCGTCGGCTGGCAGCGCAGCGACGTGCCACTCGGGCCTCCCCGGCTGAAACGGGGGGAAGCTACGCCACCAGGGAACGTAAGGCAACGTAAGGCAACGTAAGGCACTATCCGTTGGGCGTCGGCTCGAGCGCCGGGCGCGCGTCAGCGACGGACTTTGCGCGCGATCATGATCTCCGTGGCCTTGATCACGGCCAGCGCATCGACCCCTTTCGCGAGCCCGAGTCGCCGGGCGGAGGCGCGGGTGATGACGGCCACGACCGCCTGCGCGGCCAGCTGCACCGTCACCTCGACCATGAGACCGTCGGACCGGACCGCCCGCACATGGCCGTGCAGCTGGTTCCGCGCGCTCAGGTTGATGCCGTCCGATGCGTCCGCCATGGCGTGCTCGGCCACTATGCCCTCGCGCGGGAACAGCCAGCGCCGGCCGTGGCGAAGCGTCGGAAGCTTGCCCTGGCGGGCGAGCAGATGCACGCGCTTGACATGCATGTGCAGAAGCTCGGCCACGTCTCGCGCGGTGAGCAGCTCCGGCGACGGCGATCGCGGGGGGGCCATTCACCATAATACCCGGAATACCCAGGCGAATGCGTACGCGGTCATGCGGCCGGTGCCGGCCCATCTACGGCGCCGGTGTTCGCTACTGGCCGTACCGTTCCAGGATGGCTACCGTCTTCGTCGATGCGCGCCGCGCGCCGATGGCGCGCAGTACCGTTAGCTTCCCGCGACACGGCGCCGCGACCCTTTCGCGACGCTCTCGCGACCCTCTCCTCGAGCCGTCGATCCCCATGGTCCCGTCCCTCTCCCGCGTTGCCTGTGCGGCCCTGACGGCCGCCGTCCTCAGCGCACCGCCCCTCGCGGCTCAGAAGTCCGCACCTCCCATCCCCTCGCCCCGCGACACGACGCGCGGGACCGTGGGTGCGGCGCACGTGCTGATCGATTACGGTCGTCCGTCCAAGCGCGGACGGCAGATCTTCGGCGGCCTTGTCCCGTACGACGTCGTGTGGCGGACAGGCGCCAACGCCGCCACGACATTCGTGACCGACAAGGATCTCGTGATCGGCACGACGCCCGTGCCGGCCGGCACGTATACGCTCTACACCCTGCCCGGGGCGTCGAGCTGGCAGCTCATCATCAACAAGCAGACCACGCAGTGGGGCACCGAGTACCACCAGGACCAGGATCTCGCGCGGATCCCGATGACGGTCACGACGTTGCCCGCGCCGGTCGAAAAGATGGCGATCGCGATCGTCCCCTCCGGCAACGCCGGGGCGCTCGACATCGACTGGGACACGACCCGGGCCTCGGTCCGCATCGCGCCGCGCTAGCGCGGCGATCCGGGTCCGGCTGGCCTCGGCCGCCATTCGCGAGGCGATGCTGGCGATGAGGATGACCGAGGGCTGGTCCGAGAGCCTGGACCGCCTGGCGGAATATCTACCTGCCATGTCGCCCTAAGCGCGCAGCCGATGCGGCGGCAGGCGAATGATGAACTCTGTCCGCCGCTGGAGTAACACAGACGTCGGTGCTGTCCCCGGCGCCACCAGCCCGAGCCGCTCGAATAATTCGAATCGCGCGTGCCGGGCCATCCCCCGGCGCAAGTCGAGCCGCTCGTGCCAGACTGCGTAGCTACCCACGTGGCCGTCGCGGCGGGTGTAGTAGCCGACCAGCGGGTGCGTCAATACCAGCGCCGTCTCCTCCGCATCGGCGAAACCATCAAGCCGGCCAGTCGGTTCATCGCCGCCTTCGAGCTCGGCGACCGCTCCGCCCCAGGCGGCGGCCGTCGTCGCCAGGCGGTACCGTGTGCAAATCTCGTCCGTCCAGTGCGTCTCGATCTCGGTGCGCGCGAAATGCCACGGCAATTTCCATAGGTAGCGCGGGATCGCGACCCAGTTGGTCGCCACCGACGTGCCGAAGAACCAAACGCACCGTCGGCCCCTGTACGTGACGTACGCCCGGTAGTTCGTCTGGGCGAAATGGAATTTGAGGCACGGCGCGAAGCCGAAACGGAAATCGAGATCCCGAAACGGCACCGCTGACACGAAAGCAACGCGCCTGCCATCGGCGAGCGGAAAGACCTCGGGCTCGAAACCCGCGGGCAGCAGCCCGGCCAGCGCCACGGGTTCCGCAGCGAACGTGATAATGGCGAAATCAGCCAGGGTCGTCGTGGCGTCGCCCAGGCGAGCGGACGGACGCGGCGGAAACGGCTCGGTGGACGTCACCACCTGACACTACGCCCGCGGCGCCCCGCCGGTCAATCGGCCCGCGTGGCGGGTTCAAACCCATCGGCGGGGCGCGCTGTCGAACGGATACTCGGACCCAGCCCCACATCCAACACCGGGAGCATCGATGTTGACCGGACCTTCGCGTCTTGTGCTCGCCCTCGCCGTCCTCTCGACCGCCGCCGCCGCGTCGGCGGTCGGCGCCTCAGCCCAGGCGACCCCTGCCTCCCCCGCGAAAGACACGACGCCGCCCAGTTATGACATGAAGGCGCAGGCGCTGCTGGATCTCGACGCCGTCAACACGAAATTCGTGAGTCTCGCCCAGGCCATTCCCCAGAGCAAGTTCATCTGGCGCCCCTCCCCCGACTCACGCTCCTTTGCGGAAGTGCTGCTCCACGTATCCGCCGAGCGATATCAGATCCTGGCGTTAATGGGTGCGACGCCGCCGGCGGACTTCGACGCGAAGGGCTACGAGAAGTCCACCACCATCCCGGCGACGATCGTCGAGGACTTGAACACGTCATGGGCGTTCGCCCGCGCCACCATCGAGGGCATGACGAACGCCGACTTCGCGCGGCTCCTACCCAAGCTCGGCCCCAGCGCGAACGCGGGCGACGTCGTCTACATCCTGGTCGCCGACGCGCACGAGCACCTGGGCCAGTCCATCGCCTACGCCCGCGTCAACGGCATCGTCCCGCCGTGGACCGCCGCCGCCAATAAGGCGATGGCGAAAAAGGTGCCGGGGGACGGCAAGCCGCGAGAGACGTCGTGACGCGACCGGCACGATCGTCCGCGTAAGGCGGAGGAGACCGCGGCCGCTGCGCTTGCCGCCCGTCCGTCGCGCCACTAACTTCCGTCCGCGACGATCCCGGGCGATGGAGTTCGCCCAAACCACCGTCGATCGTGGCGGTTAATGACTCCTGTTTGGCTTCGGCCGGGCAGGAGTTTTTGTGTGCCCGGCCGCCCCCCCCCCCGCGAGGAGGCGGACGATGGTATCGAATGCGTGGCTCGTGGCGGCTGCGTGGATGGCGCTGGCGTTGCTGGCGAGCCTCATCTCGATCCGCATCGGGGTGTCGGTCGCGCTGATCGAGATCCTCGTCGGCGTCCTCGCCGGGAATTTCCTCAGCCTCCACACCACGCCGTGGATCGACTTTCTGGCCACGTTCGGCTCGGGGCTGCTCACCTTTCTGGCGGGGGCCGAGATCGAGCCGATGGCGCTCCGGCGCCATCTCGGACCGGCGCTGGCCATTGGAGCGGCCAGCTTCTTCCTGCCGTTCATCCTCGCATTCGTGTTCGCTCGATTCGTGGCGCACTGGGATTGGCACGCCGCGGAGATCGCGGGCATTGCGCTTTCCACGACGTCGGTCGCCGTCGTCTACGCGACGATGATCGAAACGGGGCTCAATCGCACCGAGCTGGGGAAACTCATCCTCGCGGCGTGCTTCGTGACCGACCTCGGTACCGTGCTCGCACTCGGGATCCTGTTCGCCACCTTCAACGCGTGGCTCGCCGTCTTCGTCGCAGTCACGGCGATCGTGCTTTGGTACCTGCCGCGGGTCACCCGCTACGTCATGTCCGCGGTCGGCAACCGCGTCTCGGAACCCGAGGTCAAGTTCATCTTCCTCGTGCTCTTCGCGCTGGGCGGGCTCGCCCAGGTGGCGAAGAGCGAGGCCGTGCTCCCCGCCTACCTCGTGGGTCTCGTCATCGCGGGCGTGTTCGTGCGGGACCGCGTCCTCGTCGACCGCATGCGCAGCATCGCGTTCGCCATGCTCACGCCGTTCTACTTCATCAAGGCCGGTCTCTTCGTCTCACTGCCGGCCATCGTGGCCGGCGCGCTCATCGTGGTGGCGTTCTTTCTCGTGAAGATCGTCGCGAAGATCATCGGCGTCTGGCCGCTGACGCGGGCCTTCCGCTTCGGCCGACGCGATGGCGCCTACACCACGCTCCTCATGGCGACGGGGCTCACGTTCGGGACGATCTCCGCCCTGTTTGGCTTGACGAACCACCTCATCAGCCAGGCGCAGTACACCGTCCTGGTGACCGTGGTCATTGGCAGCGCGGTCGTTCCGACACTCGTCGCCCAACGCTTCTTCCAGCCCGAGGACAGGATACCGGACGCGCCGGAAATGCGGGAGCTCGAGGAAGTCGAGGGCGCGCTCGATGCCGGCGCCCTTGTGACAAGGCCACGGCGCGCAACCCACATCGACGCCCGGTGACGCCAGCTCCCGGTCGGCCCGTGGCCGACAACGGCGTGCCCCGAAATTCTCCTTTCTCCTCGCTCCCCTCCTCCCTCTCCTCTCTATTTTTTCGCCGCCGTGCGGCGAAAAAATCGGGGCGGCCGGATTTGAACCGGCGACCTCCTGCTCCCAAAGCAGGCGCGATACCAGGCTACGCTACGCCCCGACACATCGTGTCCGGTCCCGCCGCTCCGCCGCGCGCGGAACCTAACCCCGCAGCGGAGAACCGGTCAATCGTTCTCGGACGCCACGATCTCCGCCACGAGCGCGGCGAAGGCGCGTGCGCGATGGCTGACGGCGCCCTTTTCCGCCACCGTCGCCTCGCCGAAGGTCCGCCCCAGCGCGGGCGCCAGGAAATAGGGATCGTACCCGAACCCGCCGGTTCCCCGGGCCACCTCCAGGATCTCTCCCGGCACCTCGGCCCGCCGGACGAGCTCGCGGCCCAGCCCGACGTACGCGGCGGCACATACGTAACGGGCCGCCCGGCTCTCCTGGCCCGACAGCTCGCGCACGAGCTTCGCGTTGTTCGCCCCGTCGATGTCGCCCGCCGTCACGCCCGCCCACCGCTTCGACCGCACGCCCGGCGCGCCACCCAGGGCGTCGACCTCCAGCCCCGAGTCGTCCGCGACCGACGCCACGCCGCCGCTCACCTCGTAGAAGTAGCGCGCCTTCGCGACGGCGTTCTCCTCGAAGGTCGCGAAGGACTCGAGATCGTCCTCCGCCGGCTCGTACGGGATCCCCCAGTCCTCGAGTCCCACGGCGCGCAGCCCGTGCGCGGCGAACAGCGGCACCAGCTCCCGGAGCTTGCCGGCGTTGCGCGTGGCGATCAGGACGGCGGCACTCACGTCTCGCGGTCCGGCACCCGTCCGCCCCGCATGCGCTCCAGGACCGCCGTCGTCGAGTGCCCGGCGGTGAGCGGCACAACGACGACGCGCCCCCCCCGCGCGCGCACGGCGGAGGCGCCCACGATGGTCGATTCGGTGTAATCCCCTCCCTTCACGAGAACGTCGGGCGCGAGCGCCTCGATCAGAGCGAGCGGCGTGTCCTCGTCAAACACCACGACGGCGTCGACGGCAGCGAGCGCCCCGAGGACGTACGCGCGCTCCGCCGCCGATTGCACCGGACGCTGATGTCCCTTGAGCCGCCGGACCGAGTCGTCACCGTTCAGGCCGACCACCAGGTGGTCGCCCTCCGCGCGCGCCGCGACCAGAAGGTCAATGTGACCGGGATGCAGCAGGTCGAAGACCCCATTGGTGAACACCACCCGCCCGGGCCGCCCCGAGCGCCACGCGACGGCCTGCGCCAGCGTCAGGATCTTGTCGGCGGGCCCGCCGGGGCTCAGAAATCGGTCTCCGCCGTGGGCTCGAAGTCGAAGTCGCGCCCGAAGTACGGCACGTTCCAATGCTCGCTGTAATCAGCCGAGATCCGGACGTGGTGCGGCGTGCGCCGGATGTCGATCGTGCGCGCCGCGACCGGGAGCTCCAGCGTGTCGGCCACCTGATTCAGGTGCCGGACGATGTCCGAATCGCGGACCTGCTCCGAGAAGCGCGCCTCTTCCCGCATCGCGTCCACGTACCGGTAGTAGCGCCAGTAGATCTGCCCGACCTGGTTGCCGTAATAGCCCACGACGGCCACGACGGCCAGCATGACGAGACAGCCGATCTTCGAATCGCCCCGCCGCGACCCTACCATTGCGATTGCGCCCCCTCCACCATCAGCTCGACGATTCTTTGCATCGCCTGCTTGCGCCCGTCCGCCTCCGCCCCCTCCGCATACTCGCCGTCCGCCACGAGCCCGTCGCGCTTCCAGAGCGTTTTCCCCGTGGATTGATCCACGATCTCCACGTTGATGGCGAGCTCCAGCTTGCGGCGCGTGGGGCTGACCGTCTGGACCCCGGCCCCCGTCGTACTGTAGCCGATCGGCACATCCGTATCATAGCGCAGGATCGTGCCCTTGATGACGGCATCGGCGTGCGATTCGGACGCGTCTCGCAGTCCCAGCCGCCCCTCGACCGTGTGGTGCATCGCGTCGTACAGCTGCTGCTGCAGCTCGGCGCTCGCCGTCTCGTTGTCGAATGGAAGGATCGCGACGGACTTGATGTGCGGCGGCAATCCCCCGCCCGCGAAATGATACCGCCAGCACCCGCTCAGGGCTCCCGTGAGCAGCACGAGCGCGGCAAGCAGCGGCGCCAGGCACGCCGAGCGCGCCACGCTACCGGCGGCGCCGCCAGATCGATGCATCGAAGCTCGCGACAGATTCACTTTGCACCTGCGTCAGCGTCAATGTCCGGGACGATCCCAGCCGCTGATACTGAATGATCTCCGCCCCGGAGCTGTCCGCCCCGCGGGTCACGATCTCTCGTACCCGGCCCCCGCCGACGCGTTCGAGTGACACTAACGTGGCCCCGACAAACGCGGCGCGCCAGGCCGCGCGGAGCCCCTTTCCCGGCAGGACATCTGCGCGGAGCGTGTCCCCGTCCTGCCGGCGCGTCGTGTCGCGCCCGGGGGGTACGGCGAAGCGCCCGAGGGCCGCCCACAGGAGCGGGGGACTCGGCAGATACCGATGCAGCGCGCGCGAGCTCGCCGTCGGCGCGACCAACGTGTCACCGATGAGCAACGCGAACCCGCCGCCCGTCCCCTTGTCGAAGACGAAGTCGAGCCGGGCGCTGTCCGGGGCCGCCAGCCGCGCGCGCCCGTCGCCCGCGAGGTCGAGCTCCGGATCGCTGTATCGCCATCGGAAGATTATCCGTGTGTGCCCGGACGGCAGCGCGGCGCGCGGGAGGGGGCGCGTCGTGGGCGAGCCTGAGAGCGGCTGCACGCGTGGCGGGACGCACCCCGCGGCCGCGAGCCCCAGCATCGCGACGACGCCCGCCCGACAGGCCCTCGCAGCACGCCGCCTCACGGAACGCGCACGTCCACGATCGAATCGTCCTGCACGACCCGGTCGAGCGCCGCGACGCCGTCCACGACGCGGCCGAACGCGGTATAGCGCCCATCCAGCTGCGGCTCGGGGGTCAGCGTCAGGAAATACTGCGAGCCTCCGGTGTCCGGACCGGAGAGCGCCATCCCGGCCGTTCCGCGCGCATAGTCCTGGCGGTTCAGCTCATCCCGGATCGCATACGGTGGACCGCCGTTGCCGTCGCCCCGCGGATCGCCGTCCTGCGCGACGAAGGCCGGCAGCACCCGATGAAACGTCGTCCCGCTGTAGAATCCGCTGCGCGCGAGCGCGATGAAATTGGCGACGGTGAGCGGCGCGTCCACGCCGAAGAGCTCGATCGTGATCGGTCCCCGCACCGCATCGATGATGGCGTGCGCGGGATGCCCGGCCAGCGCCGGGCCCACGACCGAATCCACGATGGCGCGGTACCATGCGGCATCGTGCGGCGGCGGCGGCCGCGTCGGCCACGCCGCGAAGAGCGTGCTCCCGCGCGCGGCCCCGATCTCGAGCGCGTCGCTCGGCGCCGGCAGCGCGGCCACGGCGGCGCGAACGGCGGGAGCAAAGGCCGCGCTGTCCCGCTCCCACGCCGAGGCCAGCGTCGCGATCGCCGCCACCCGTGCGTCGTCCTGCGAATCGTGGGCCGCCAGCGCATAGCTGCGGAGCACCGCGGGGACGTTGGCCGCGGTCGCCCCCGGCCGCAGCGCCCCGAGCACGGTCGCGCGCACGGAGAAATCCGCGTCGGTCAAACCGAGCGCCATGAACTCGCGCCGCCAGGGATGGGCCCGCGCCGCCGCGGTATCGACCGCCGGCGCGAACGCCGCGTAGGCGGCGGTCCGCACGCGGCCGTCGGGATCGCGCGTCAGAGGGAGCGCGACGTTGCGCATGCGCTCGACGACCGTTCCCGCCGCCGCCTCCGCTGCCGCCGCGCGGTAGCGCCAATCCTGCCGCCGTTGCCACCTGTTGTCGTTGTCGTGGTCGATCGCCTCGAGGACGACCCCTGCGCGGAGCGCCGCCGCCACGACCCCCCGGCGGTAGGCGAGCGAGCTGTCCGCGTCGAACGCCCGGATCCAATCCGCGCGCGCGCGCCCGAGGACCGGCGCGAGCGCCGCGCCGGCCGCGATGCGCACGTTGGCGTCCGCGTCGGCCACCGCTGCGAGGAGCGCGGCGCGGGCGACGGGACCGAAGCTCGCCAGGGCCTGAACCGCCGCGATCCGCACGTGCGCGTCGGAGTCGGCGGCCAGCCGACTGAGGACGGCGCCCGCCGTGTCCGCCAGCGAGTCCCCCGCCGCTCGCTGCGAGAGTCCGCGCGCCACGTACGACCGCGTCGCCGCGTCCCGGGAGCCTCCGGCCGCGAGCAGGGCGCGGACCCCCGCGGGGGCGCGCGACCGCCAGAGAGCGTACGCGGCCGCCCGCGCCACCGCGCTGTCGTCGGCGCTCGCGTGCGGGATCACCGACTCAACGGGAACCGGATCGAGCTCCGCCGCCGCGTAGAGCAGCGCGACCCGGACGCCGGCCCCGGTCGCGCGGCCCGTGGCCGGCACCCCGAGGCTCCGCACGATCGCGTCGCGCGCGGGAGCGCCGATCGCGCCGAGGGCCCACGCCGCCGCGGCGCCCACCGAGGGCTGGGTCCCGGACGCGTCGTCGACGGCTGTCGTCAGGACGCGGATCGTTGCGGTCGCCGTGTCGCCGATGAGACCCAGGGCGAAGGCGGCGGTTGCCGCGACCGCCGTATCGCGGCTGTCCACGGCATCGCGGAGCCGCGGGACGAAGGCGCAATCGTGCACTTGCCCAATGGCGAGCACGGCTTCGACGCGAACCGGTGTCGATCCCCGGGTCAGCGCGGTCTTGACCAGCCCGCTGTCGATGCGGCGCGCATCCGCCATCGCCAACAGCTGCGCGAAGCGCCCGGCGTCGCTGGCGCTGAGACCGCGAACCGGCGGGGGCGCGATCGCACTCGGCGGCGGCGACCGGCCCGCGCATGCAGCGCAGATCGCCGTCGATGCCAGGACGAGGGCGCCGCCGCGAGCCGGCATCCCCTACCCCGCCACGGGCAATTGCGCGCGGACCGCGGGCGGGAGCGCGATCACACGTCCCGTGGGATCCAGCGAGACGAGCGTCGTGCTCGCCGATACGAGCAGCTCCCCGGTGTCGGCCCGCGTGATGCGGTAGGCGAAGGTGATCGTCCGCGACCGCACCGCGGTCAGCGTCGTCTCGATCCGGACGACGTCATCGTATCGGGCTGGTGCGTGGCACCGGAGCGACGCCTCGGCGACGGCGAGCGCGACGCCGGCGCGCTCGATCTCGGCGTACGGCACGCCCCGCGCGCGAATGAAATCGGTCCGCCCGATCTCGCACCAGACGAGATAGTGCGTGTGGTAGACGATCCCCATCTGGTCGGTTTCCGCGTAGCGCACGCGTAGCTCAGTCGTGTGCGCGGGCCCCGCGGCGGGAGGATCGGTGGTCGGCATCGGCCGCCGGGAAGTTAGCCGGAGGCGCGAGCGACCGCTAAAATGCACGCGTGGATCTTCTGCCCGGCCCGTGTTACGTGATCTCGGATGCGCACCTCGGCGCGACGACGCCGGCGGTCGAGCGCGCGCTCCTCGCATTTCTGGCGCACATCCGCGACGATGCGCGCTCTCTCGTGATCAATGGGGACCTGTTCGATTTCTGGTTCGAATGGCGGACCGTCATCCCCCGCGGCAGTTTCCGCGTCCTCGCGGCCCTGGCCGAATTGCGGGATCGCGGGGTCGAGCTGCTCTGGATCGCGGGGAACCACGATTGTTGGGGGGGCGACGTGCTCCGGCGCGATGTCGGCGTCGTCTATCAGGTCGGTCCGTGGAGCGGCACGGTCGCGGGGTGGCGCGCGCGGATCGAGCATGGCGACGGTCTCCGCGCGCGCGAGGATCGACCCTACCGCGCGATCCGGCCCGTGCTGCGGCACGGCTGGGCGATCCGTGCGTTTCGCTGGCTGCATCCCGACGTGGCCACGCCCCTGGCGACGCGCAGCTCGCACGCGAGTCGCCGGACGCGGGCGTTGGATGATGGCGTGGGGCTCCGCGCGGTAGCCCTGGCGCGCCTCGACGCCGAGCCGGGCCTCGAGCTGCTGATCTTCGGGCACTCCCATGTGCCGGCGCTCGAGCGCTTGCCGGGCGGCGGCGTATATGCCAACGCCGGGACGTGGCTGGAGCCACCCACGTATCTCCGGATCTCGACGGAGTCGATCGAGCTCCGCTCGTGGCCGGAGGGCCCGGGTGGCGCGCCGCGCGCGATCGTCCTGGGCGGCGCCATTCGGCCAGTGTCCTCAGCGCACGGTGATGGTGGCGGCGATGACCGTTCGCCCGTCGGCGGCCCGGAAGGCGGAGACGTGGTGCGGCAGATCCCATAGCTCGGCCGTCACGAACGCATCGGCTCCGGAGATCAGGTGGTTGAAGATGATCGCCGCGATCCAATCCTCGACGTGCAGTCGGCGCGCGCCGAGCCGGCCCGTGGACGACGCATACCTGTTGGGGACGTAGCCGGCGGGCAGCGGGTTTCCGAGCGAGTCCGTCAGCGGCGCGCCCGTGACGCCGTCATTCTGATAGCTCGTAATGACGCTGTCGCTCGTGTGATGCGCGTTGTAGTCGCGATCGATGATCGCCTGCCTCGCCTGGGCGATCGAGACGACCTCGATGCCGAAGAAGAAGGCAGCCGCGCCCGGGTGGTCGAGCTTCGCCTCCCCCAATCCCGGCAGCAGCATGGAGTACACCAGCGCGCGGCCGGGGGGGATCGGCGGCTTGACGACGACGCGGGCCGATGGGGGCGGCCCGCGATGCGGATGCCGTGCCGCTGTGACCGTATCGGAGTCGGCGGGCGGGGTCCGCGGGCGCACCGCGCCCGAGTCGGCTTTCGCGCGCGTCGTATCGACCTGCTGCGCCCGGGCCTCTCGCGGAGCGCCCCACGCCGTCGCCGCGGCGATCGCCGCGACGGCGAGCACCCGGGCGGCCGCTACGCGCGCGCGCGTCACCCGCGGCGTCAGCTCCGTGGCAGAGCCGCCACGGCGTCGATCTCGACCAGCCCGCCCCGCGGCAGTCCCGCCACTTCGACGGTCGAGCGCGCGGGACGCGCGTCGCCGAGGATCCGGGCGTACACCTCGTTCACCGCCGGGAAATCGGCCATGGATCGGAGGTACACCGTCGTCTTGATAACGTTGCTCCAGTCCGTGCCCGCGGCCGCGAGCACCGCCGACAGGTTGAGGAGCGCGCGCTCCGCCTGCGGCGCGACCCCGCCATCGATCATCTCACCGGTCGCGGGGTCCAGGGCGATCTGGCCCGCCGTGAACAGCAATCCGTTCGCGACGACCCCCTGGGCGTACGGACCGATCGCCGCGGGCGCGCGCGGGGTCTCGATCGTTCGGTCGACCATCACGACGGTCGGCTCAAAACAGGCCCACGATGGAGCCATCGGAGCGAATGGCCATGCGCTCGGCGGCGGGCTCCTTCGGCAGGCCCGGCATCGTCATGATGTCGCCCGCCTGCGCGACGACGAAGCCGGCGCCGGCCGCGGGAAAGACCTCGTTGATCGTGATGCGGAAGCCGGAGGGGCGTCCGAAGATCGTCGGGTCGTCCGTGAACGAGTACTGCGTCTTCGCCATGCAGATCGGCGTGTCGCCCAGGCCGATGGACTCGAGATAGTCGATGGACCGATCGGCCTTGGCGGTGAAGTCGACGCCGTCGCCGCCGTACACGCGCTTGACGATGGTATCGATCTTCTGCCGGATCGGGAGATTCGTCGGGTACAGAGGCGCGTACTTCGACCCGCCGGCGGCGAGCATCGCGCGGACTGCGTCGGCCAGCTCGATTCCGCCGCCCCCTCCTTTCTCCCAGACCTCGGCGAGCGCGACGCGCGCCCCCGCGCGACGCGCGCGGTCCGCGACGGCGGTGAGCTCGCGGTCGGTGTCGGTGATGAACCGGTTGACGGCGACCACGACGGGGACGCCGAACTGCGACACGTTCTCGATGTGCTTCTCGAGATTGGGCAGGCCGCGCTCGAGCGCGGCGAGATCCTCGTTTTTGAGGTCGCCTTTGTTCGCGCCCCCGTTCAGCTTGAGCGCCCGCACCGTCGCGACGAGAACGGCGACTTCGGGCTTGAGGCCGCCGAAGCGGCACTTGATGTCGAAGAATTTTTCCGCGCCGAGGTCGGATCCAAAGCCGGCCTCCGTGATCACAATGTCGGACAGCGCGAGCGCGGCCTTGGTCGCCAGGATGCTGTTACACCCGTGGGCCGTATTGCCGAACGGCCCCGCGTGCACGAACGCCGGGCCCCCTTCGAGCGTTTGCACCAGGTTGGGGCGGATGGCGTCCTTGAGCAGAAGCGCCATCGCGCCCGCCGCCTTGAGATCGCTGGCGCGAATCGGCTTCCGATCCGCCGCGCCCCCGCCGGCCGCACCCACGATGATGCGGGCGAGACGCGCCTCGAGGTCCGCCGGATCGGTCGCGAGCGCGACGATCGCCATGACCTCGCTGGCCGGGATGATCACCCAGCGCTCCGCGCGGAGGAAGCCGTTGGCGACGCCGCCCATGCCGATCACGCACTCGCGCAGGGCCCGATCGTTCATGTCGATCGTCCGCGGCCAGGTCACCCGGCGCGTATCGATCTTGAGCGGGTTCCCCTGATGGATATGATTGTCCAGCATCGCCGAGAGGAGCGAGTGCGCGCTCGCGATCGCGTGGAAATCACCCGTGAAGTGGAGATTGATGTCTTCCATGGGGACGACCTGCGCATAGCCGCCCCCGGCCGCGCCTCCCTTCACGCCGAAAACGGGGCCCAGGCTCGGCTCGCGGATGCACAGCGTGGCGTTGACGCCCTGGCGGCGGAACGCCTGGGTGAGCCCGACAGCGGTGGTCGTTTTCCCCTCGCCTGCCGCCGTGGGATTGATCCCGGTCACGAGGACGAGGCGGCCGCGCGTCGGGCGCCGGGTCACCTCCAGCGAAATCTTGGCCTTGTATTTCCCATACAGGTCCAGATCGTCCGGGCCGAGCCCGAGATCCGCCGCCACATCGACGATCGGCCGCGGAGTGGCCGCCTGCGCGATCTCGATGTCTGATGGTACCCCTGTCACGCGCGCCGCTCCGTTCACTGGGGGGTGGAACGTACTTCCGAAAGCCGGCCCATCGCCAGTCCCAAAGCGGCGCGGGCGTTGGCGGTGACGAGAGCCCCGAGCTCCTCCGGCGTCGTCCCTCGCACGAGCGCCAGCCGGGCCAGGGTGTGCGGCACGAAGCGGGGCTCGTTCCGCCGGCCGCGCAGGGGCGCGGGCGCGAGGTACGGCGCGTCGGTCTCGACCAGCAGCCGGTCGCCGGGAACCGCGCGCACGACGGCATCGGCGGTCCAGCTCTTGAACGTCACCATCCCGCTGAATGAGATCAGCCAGCCCGCGGCAAGCGCCGTCTCGGCCAGCGCGGCCCCCCCGGAGAAGCTGTGGAGCACGCCGCGCACTCCGGCCGATCCCGCGGTGCGGACCATCGCCGCCGTGTCGGCTTCCGCCTCCCGGGTGTGCACGATCACGGGCCGGCCGAGCTCGCCCGCCAGGGCGATCTGGTCGTCGAACGCCGCGCGCTGCGCGGGCCGGGGCGCGTGATCGTAGTGATAGTCGAGGCCGCATTCGCCGACCGCGACGGCGCCGCGCGCCACGGCGGCGTGGATCCATTCCCGGTCTCGCGCCGGCTCGTACGTTGCCGCGTCATGCGGGTGCACGCCGGCGGTCGCGAACACGAATCCCGGGTACCGTCGAGCGAGCGCCTCGGCGGCGCGCGCGTCCGCGCGGGATGCGCCGATACAGACGATCGCCGCGGCGCCCGCCTCGCGGGCGGCGTCGACCACCGCGTCGCGGTCGGTATCGAACGCGGGATCGGTGAGGTGCGCGTGCGAGTCGAGGAACATTGACTCGCCCGTCCGCTATCCGCGCACGCCCGCGACGGGCGTCCGGGATCGCGTGCTGTTCGACCGCGCCGGCGGCGCCGGGCTCCGGCGCGCCGTCCTGAGGCCGGTGTCCCGCGGATATCGGCGCTCGATCCACAGGAGCACCGGTCCGGCGACGTAGATCGAGCTGAAGGTGCCGGTGACGATGCCGAAGCCCATGACCCAGGCGAAGGGCCGAATCACTTCACCGGCGAAGAGCCACAGCGCGAACGTCGCGGCGAACGCGGTGGCGTGCGTCATGACGGAGCGCGGCAGCGTCTCGTTGATCGCCCGATTGAGCGTACCGTACAGCGTTTCCGCACGCTTCTGCCGGAGGTCCTCGCGCACACGATCGAAAATGATGATCGTGTCGTTGAGCGAGTATCCGATGACCGTCAGGATCGCCGCGACGACCGTGAGCGAAATCTCGAGATTGAGCAACTTGATGAATGCGAGCGTCGTGAGGATGTCGTGCGCCGTCGCGAGCACCGCGGCCACGCCGAAGCGCCACTCAAAGCGAATGGCGAGGTACAGCAGCGTCACGCCGAAGGAGATGAGGATGGCGATCAGCGCGCCCCGGCGGAGCTCGCTGCCGACGCGCGGTCCGACGGCCTCGGTACGGACGATCGTATACCGCGCGGGGCCGTACTCGCGCGAGAGCACGCTGTCGATGTGGACCGAGACGGCGTCGGCGCTCCCCGCCTGCGCCTCGGGCCGCGCCGCCTCGCGCGCGCGCACCGTGAACTCCCGGTTCGACCCGAAGGTCTGGATCTCCGCATCGTGCACGCCGCCGGCGTCGAGCGCCGCGCGGAGCTGGCCCACGTCGGGGGGTTGCGCGAAGCGGAGCTGCACCAGCGTGCCGCCCGTGAAGTCGATGCCGTAGCGCATCCCGTGGAGGGCCAGCGAGCCGATGCCGATCGTGATGAACGCGGCCGTGACGCCGACCATGATGCGCCAGGGCCGGATGAAGTCGTAATGGGTGTCGTGGAAGATCCGAAGCATGGGTCCGGGTCGGGGGCCGTCGCGGGGGTTAGATGCTGATCGTCTGCAGGGAGCGTGCGCGCGCGAGCCAGATCATGTAGAAGGTCCGCACGACGAAGATCGAGGTCACCATCGACGCGACGATCCCCGCGATGAGCGTCACGGCGAATCCCTTGACGGGCCCCGTGCCGTATTGGTAGAGCACCGCCGCGGTGAGCACCGTGACGACGTTGGAGTCGATGATCGCGCTCATGGCGTGGCGGAAGCCCTCATCGATCGCCGTGCGCGGGGTCTTGCCGCGGCCAAGCTCCTCCCGGATGCGCTCGAAGATCAGCACGTTGGCGTCGACCGCGATGCCGATCGAGAGGATGAAGCCAGCGAGCCCGGGTAGCGTGAGCACGGCATCGAACGCCGCCAGTGACGCGAGCGTGAACAGGACGTAGAGCGCGAGGCCGCCGACGGCGAGCACGCCCGAGAAGCGATAGTACACGACCATGATCAGGATGACGAGCACGATCGCGATCGCGGCCGCCGTGACCCCCTGGTGGACGGAATCCTGACCGAGGCTCGCGCCGATCGCGCGCACCTCGGCGACCTTGAGCGGCACCGGCAGCGCGCCGGCGCGCAGCACGAGCGCGAGGTCCTGCGCCGCCTGGAGGTCCCGCCCGCCCATCGTGATCTGGCCGCGCGTGCTGATCGCGCTCTGGATCACGGGGGGCCGTCCCATGACCATCGTGTCCAGCACGATCGCCATGTAATCCTTGATGTGGCGCGCGGTCTCCATCTGGAATCGACGGCCGCCTTCGCGGCTCAGCTGGAAGTCGACCTTGGTCCCCTCGATCGGGTCGCTCGCGGGCTGCGCGTTCGTCAGGTACTCCCCCGTGATGATCGGGCGCGCATCGAGGACGTACATCGCCCGGTACGCGCGGCCGCCCAGCGATGTCGTGTCGCTGTCCCACCGAATGACCTTCGCCGGCGGGAGCTCGGCCTGCACGGCCGGGAGACTGAGGTAGTGCTGGACCGTGGGGACGTCGGATTGCGCGACGAAATACTCGCCCGGAACCTGGCCCTGCTGGATGAGTCGCGAGAAGGGCCCGCCCGTGACCCCGGCGAGCGCCCCCGTGTCGGCGGCGGCCGAGTCGTGCCGCGCCGTATCGGATCCGTGGGCCGCAACGCCCGTCGTTTCCGTCGTCGGCTTCGCCGTTTTCGGTGCCTTCGTCGCGGGCGTTGCGCGCGTCGGCTTCGGTGCCGCCGTCGCGGCCGGGGGAGCCGCGCGCTTCCGGGCGCCGGTATCCGGCGCCGGCGCAAAGAGTGACTGCACGCCGGCGCTTGGTGCGGCAGCGGCCGGCGCGGCACCCGGCCGTCCGGGCGCCGCTCGCGCCGAGGGCGCCGAGGGCGCGCGCGCCAGCTCGGCCTTCACGGCCGCGTCGATGCGCGGCAGCGCCTTGTCGAGCGCCTGCGATTTGTCCACGATCTGAAACTGCAGGAACGCCGACTGCTGCACGACGGCCACCGCCCGCCGCTGGTCATCGATTCCCGGGAGCTCGACGACGATGCGGTCGTTCCCGGCTTTCTGCACGACCGGCTCCGACACGCCAAACTGGTCGATCCGGGTCCGCACGACCTTGAGCGCCCGGTCGATCGCGTCGCTCTTGTTGGGGATGGCGCCCTTCGACTCGTCGACTTCGAGAGCCAGATGCGTGCCGCCCTGGAGGTCGAGTCCCCGCTTGATGGGGAGGCGTCGCACCGTGTCGTAGGTGAACGAGCTGTCGGCATTGTACACGAACGCCCCGTTCGGTCCTCGGGCCCGCTCGATCTCGACGCGGGGGAAGAGGGCCCAGAGGGACGCCGCCATGAGCACGGCGATAATGGCGATACGATACCGAAGGTCACCCATGACGGGGGGGCCCGAAAGAGTCCAAGATCTGGCAGCCCCGAAGGTTATGCCCCGCCCGCGGGCGAGTCAACGCGCCCCGCCGGTCGTCGTCGCGGACGTGAGACCGAGGATCGCGCGGGCGTGACCCTCGTCGCGCGCGAGCTGGGCGGTGAGGGCGGCGGCACTGGAAAACGTCAGCACGTCGCGGAGTCGCGCGACGAAATCCACGCGCACGGGCGCACCGTACCATGCGCCGCGGGCATCGAACAGGTGGGCCTCCAGCGCCGCGCGCGGGTCGTCGAACGTCGGCCGGGGTCCGAGATTCAGCATGCCGCCGAAGGGGCCGTCCGGCGTCTGCACGCGGACCGCGTAGACCCCCTCCGGGGGGAGCAGCTTCCGCGCGGGCGGCATCGGAATGTTGATCGTCGGATATCCGAGCGTACGCCCGCGGCGCGCGCCCGGCACGACGCGTCCGCTCACGGCATAGCAGCGCCCGAGCTGGCGCGCCGCGGCCGCGAGGTCCCCACCCGCGACGGCCCGTCGGATGGCGGTGGAGGAAATGGGGCGCCCGTCGTCCAGCGTCGTCGGCGGCACGACCTCGACGCGCACGCCGTGCTTTGCCCCGAGCGCGCGAATCGTCTCGACGTCGCCCGCGCGCCCCCGGCCGAAGCCGTTGTCGAATCCGCTCACCAGCTCGCGCATGAGAAATCGCCGATGGAGCACGCGCTCGAAGAATTCCTCGGCGCCGTAGCGGGCCAGCGTCGGCGTGAACGGAACCACGATGCAGTAGTCGATCTCGCTCTCCGCGAGCACCTCGGTCTTCTCGATGCCGACGGAGAGGAGCGGGCGCGCCGCGGTGGGATTGACCACTTCCAGCGGGTGCGGCTCGAAGGTGACCAGCACGCCCGCGAGCCCGGTCTCCCGCGCGCGTGCCGTGAGGCGCCGCAGCACATCCTGATGACCCCGGTGTACGCCGTCGAACGTGCCGACGGTGAGGACGGTGCCGGTGACCGTCGGGGGGAGGATCGTGTCACGCATCGGCCACGACGTGCAGCGCGCGGAGCGGCGGCGGCGGGGTCCGCTCGCGCAGGGTCGCGAGAGAGTGGGCGTCGGCGACATCGAACGCTCCCGCCCGCACGCGCCGCAATGCGGCGAGGTGGGCGGAGCTCCCCGCGAGCCGTCCCAGGTCCTCGGCGAGGGTCCGGAGATACGTGCCGGCGCCGCACGTCACCGTCACATCGACCTCGGCAATCCGCTCGCCGTCGGCCGGGGCCGGGCGCCACGCCCGGAGGTCCCACGCGTGCACCTGCACCCGGACCGGCGCCAGCGCGAGCGGCGTCCCGCGGCGGGCCGCGGCGTAGGCTCGCGTCCCGCCGAGTTGCTTCGCCGAATACGCGGGCGGCAGTTGCTCGATCGCTCCGGTGAGCCGCGCGGCCGCGCGCCGCACGGCCACCTCCTGCGGCAGCGCCGTCCCGGCCGCCGGCGTCCCCGTGGCGTCTCCCGTGTCCGTCGCGACGCCGAACCGCACGGTCGCCTCGTAGACCTTGGGATCCGTGTCGATGAACGTGGCGAGCCGCGTCGCGCGGCCGCAGAGGAGGACGAGCAGTCCCGTCGCGAAGGGGTCGAGCGTGCCCAGGTGTCCGATCGACCGCTCGGCGTATACCCGCCGGCACACGTCGACCGCGTCGTGCAACGTCACGCCGGCCGGCTTGTCCACGAGCAGCAGTCCTTCGGCCACGACGTCACGCCGGTGGCTCGGTGTCGCGCTTGAGTCCCTCGAGCAGCGTCTCGATGCGGGCCGCGTAGGCGATGCTCGCATCCTGGCGGAAGCTGATCTCGGGCGCGCCGCGCAGGCCAAGCCGCTTGCCGAGGAGCGAGCGCAGGTGACCGGCGACGCTCGCCAATCCCTCGAACGTCTCCGCCCGCTCGGCGTCGCTCCCCATGATCGTCACGAACACCTTCGCGTGCCGGAGATCGCGCGTCACCTCGGCGCCAGTGACCGTCACCAGCCCCACGATGCGCGGATCCTTGGCGTCTTCCGCGAGAAACGTTGCCACTTCCTCGCGAATCCGTTCGGCGACCCGGTCGGGGCGGCGGGTGTCGTTGGACGTCAGCGGCCTCACCCCTGTACGGCAGGAGCAAGCGTGCGCGCGATCTCTTCGGTCCGGTACGACTCGATGACATCCCCGACCTTGACGTCGTTGAAGTTCTCGATGCCGATCCCGCACTCGAAGCCCGCGCGGACTTCGCGGACATCATCCTTGAACCGGCGGAGCGACCCGATGCGGCCGTCGTAGACCTGGGTGCCATCGCGGACGACGCGGACGCGCCCGTCGCGCGTGATGACGCCCGAGCGGACGGCGCAGCCGGCAATCGTGCCCACCTTGGCCACCTTGAACAGCTCGCGGACGGTCGCCTCGCCCTCCACGACCTCGCGCTGCTCGGGACGCAGGAGTCCCTCGAGCGCGGCCCGGACATCCGCCACGGCCTCGTAGATGATCCGATAGAGCTTCATCTCGACGCCCTCGCGCTCCGCGGCGGCCCGCGCGTTGTTGTCGGGACGGACGTGGAACCCGACGATGATCGCGCCCGACGCCTTGGCGAGGAGCACGTCGCTCTCGCTAATGGCGCCGACGCCGCGATGGATCACCTGAACCTCGACCTCGCCCGTCGACATCTGCGCCAGCGCGTCGGCCAGGGCTTCGGCCGGTCCCCCCTGGTCCGCCTTGATGACGATGCGCAGCGTACGGCGATCGCCACCCCCGACGGTGGTCTGCGCCATGAAGTCCTCGAGCGTGACGCCCGCGCGCGCCGACGTGCGCCGGTTGCGCGCTTCGCGATCCAGCCGCTCGCGCCGCTGGGCCGTCTCGCGCGCGTCGGTCGCGTCCTCGACGACGACGAGCACGTCCCCCGCGGTCGGGACCTTCTCGATTCCGAGCACCTGCACGGGAATGGCCGGCGTCGCCTCCTGGACCGATTTGCCGCGCTCGTCGAGCAGCGCGCGCACGCGCCCCGCGTACAGCCCGCAGATGAAGTCGTCGCCGACGTGCAGCGTGCCGTTCTCCACGAGCACGGTCGCGACCGGCCCCTTCCCCGGGTCGAGCTGCGCCTCGATCACGGCGCCGGTCGCGCGGCGGGCCGGGTTCGCCTTCAACTCCAGGATGTCCGCCTGCAGGAGGATCTGATCCAGCAGCTCCTGGACGTGCGCTCCCGTCTTCGCCGAGATCGCCGTCGCCAGCGTCGAGCCGCCGAACTCCTCGAGCACCACGCCGTGCTGCAGGAGATCCTGCTTCACCTTGGGGACGTTCGCCGCGGGCAGATCGATCTTATTGATCGCGACGACGATCGGGACGCCCGCGTTCTTCGCGTGGGAGATCGCCTCCACCGTCTGCGGCATGACCTGGTCGTCCGCCGCGACGACCAGCACCACGATGTCGGTGACCTGCGCGCCCCGCGCCCGCATGGCCGTGAAGGCCTCGTGGCCCGGCGTGTCGAGGAACGTGATCGACCGGCCATTCGGCAGGGAGACGTGATACGCCCCAATGTGCTGCGTGATCCCGCCCGCTTCTCCGGCCACCACCGTCGTCTTGCGGATGTAGTCGAGCAGCGATGTCTTTCCGTGATCGACGTGCCCCATGATCGTGACGACGGGCGGGCGCGCGACGAGGTCGCCCGGCTCGTCCTCGGCCTCGCCTTCGACCACGGCCGTCGCGTACTCCTCCTCGCGCACCGCCTGGAACCCGTATTCGCCGGCGATGAGCTCGATCTGATCGAAGTCGAGGCGCTGGTTGATCGTGACCATGAGCCCGAGGTTCTTGAGCGCGAAGCCGACGATCTGCGTCGCCGTCACCTTGAGCAGATCGGCCAGCTCGCTGACGGTGATGAACTCGTTCACGCGAACGGTCTTGCGCTCGCGCTCGACCTCGGCGGCCCGCTGCGCCTCGAGCGCCTCGCGCGCGATTCCGTCATCGGGGCGCCGGCCGACCCGCCGCGCGGGGCCCGTCCGCAGCGCACTCATGGTGCGCGTGATATTGGCCGATACCGCCTCCTGATCGACGGCGCCGCGCTTCCCCTTCTTGCGGCGGCCGGCGGGCGCCATCGCGCTCCCGAATCCGCCGCTCAGCCCGCCGCCGCCGCCGGGGCGCTTGTCATCCCGGCGCGCCGGCCCGGCGGCGCCGGAGCCGCTCCCGAGGCCGCCCGTGCCGCTCGCACTGCTCGGCGTGGCCGACGCGACGGGTCGTGGTGTTCCCGAGGCGACGGGCCGCGGGCGGGGCGCGCCCGGCACGATCGGCCGAGGGCGCGGACGATCGTCCGTGGCGGGAGCCCCGCCATCGGCGAAGGCGCCTGCCGGCGGCGCGGCCGGAGCCGTGCCCGCGGCGGCGCGCACGGCGTCGGGAGAGGGGCGCTCGGATGGGGCGGGGCGCGGCGCCGGTGCGCTCGGCGCTGGCGCGGGGGGAGCCGCCGGCTCCGCGCGCGGATGCGCGACGGGTGCCGCAGGCGCGGCTGACGCGGCGGCTGACGCGGCGGCGGCCGCTGCGAGCGGCGGCTCGGCGGTCAGCACCTCCGGCGAGGGAGCGGCGGGCGCGGCTTCCACGGCGCGGCGCCGGCGGACGCCAGGTGCCTCGGCCGGGCTCGCCGGTGCGGCGACAACGGCGGGCGCCTCCACCGGCGCGGCGCCGCGCCGGCGCCGGGGGGGGGCCGCGGGCGGTGCTTTGGCCCGCGCGCGCTTCTCCCGCTCCCACCGCGCGCGTACCCGCGCGATCTGCTCGTCGGTCAATAGGCTCAGATGGCTGCGCACGGAAACGTCCATCGAGCGCAAGAGCGTCATCAGCTCGTCGCTCGAGATCCCGAACTCACCCGCCATGTCGTGTACGCGAAGCTTACTCACTCCCCTCTCCCCTCTCCCCGTGAGCCTGTCCTACCGCCGATCGCGCGTCGATCACGGCGCGAATCCCGATAGCGAGCGCGCGATCGACGATCCCGACGACCGCCGCCGACTCGCGCCCAACGGCGGCGCCGAGCGCCGCCGCCTTCGGTCCTTCCACGTACCGCACGTGCCGCCCCGACAGGAGCGGCAGGATCTTCGCCCGGCTATGCCGCGACGCATCCGGCGCGACGACGGCAAAGGCTAATCTGTTCCGACGCGCCGCCTCCCGCACCTGCTCGACGCCCACGACCGCGCCGCGTCCCCGCACTCCGAGACCCAGCAGGCCGAGAACCTTGCGCTCGACACGGGCGTCCACGTCGTCTCCCGGCGTCCGATCCCGGCGACCGCTATGCCGGCGGCGCGACGGCGCCATCGGCCGGCCCCGCGTGCGCCTCTACGTGCGCCTCTGCCTGCGTGTCGGCGTGCGCTTCTCCGGGCGCCTCGGCATGCGTTTCTGCGTGCGCCTCCTCGTGCGCCTCCTCGTGCGCGTCCGCCGAGCCGACGGCCCCGGCTCCCTCGCGATCCCTCGCGCCCTCGCCCTCCGCCTCCGTGCTGGCATCGTCGGTGGTGAGCTCATCGATGATCCCCATAATGCGATCGGCCTCCTCGGGCGCGATCCCCGGCAGCCGAAGCAGATCTTCCCGCTCGAGATCGATCACATCGTTGAGCGTGCGATAGCCCGCGTCCTCGAGCACGGCCACCGTCGCCGTCGGGAGTCCCTGAATCTCGGACAGCTTGACGTCGGCCGCCTCGTCGGTCGTCTCCTCGGGGAGCGGCGCGAAGAGCGGCGCCTCGCCGGCCCGCTCGAGCCATTCCCGGCTCGAATACAGGTCGATCTTCCACTCCGTGAGCTCCGATGCCAGGCGCACGTTCTGGCCATTGCGCCCGATCGCCAGCGACAGCTGGTCCTCGTCGACCACGGCCTGAATCGTCTTCGTCGCCGGCTCGCCGAACACGCGCGCCACGCGCGCGGGCGCGAGCGCCAGCTTGGCGAAGCGCTCCGGATCCGGCGACCACGGCACGATGTCGATCCGCTCGCCACCCAGCTCGTTCACCACGGCCTGCACGCGCGATCCCTTGAGCCCCACGCACGCGCCCACCGGATCGATCGAGTCGTCGCGCGAGAAGACGGCGATCTTCGTTCGGCTGCCGACCTCACGGGCGGCCGCCCGGATCTCGACGATCCCTTGCTGGATCTCGGGGACCTCGAGGCGGAACAGCGCCTTGACGAACAGCGGATCACCCCGGCTCAGCACCAGCCGCGGGCCCTTCGGCGTCTCCTCCACGCGCTTGAGCACCGCGCGGATCGAATCCCCCTGATGGAAATGCTCGCGATGATTCTGCTCGCGATAGGGGATCGTCGCCTCGGCCTCGCGGAACTTGTTGAGCATGACGACGAGCTTCCCCCGCTCGATCTGCTGGATCTCTCCCGAGAGCAGCTCGCCCACGCGCCCCGTGAATTCGTCGCGGATCTTGGTCCGCTCGCCTTCGCGGACGCGCTGCAGGATGCGCTGCTTGGCCGCCTGCACGGCGGCGCGCCCGAACTCGGCGAAGTCGACGGGGATCTCCATCGTATCGCCCACCTGGAATTCCGCGTCCTCGAACTGCGCGTCCTCGAGAGCGATCTCGCGGCTCGGATCCTCGACGTGCTCGACGACGTTCTTGAGCATGACGATGCGGATCGCCCCGCGGTCGTCGTCGATCTCGACTTCGGCCTGTACGTTGGGACCGTGCTTCTTGGCGAGCGCCGCCTTGATGCCATCCTCGAGCAGGCCGTGCAATTCCCCGCGCGCGAGTTGCTTGCTGTTCGACAACTCGCGGATCGCGGACAGGATTTCAGCTGATCCGACCATCCCCGGTCCCCTCCGTCCGTTCGGTCACCGCCCGGCGCGCGTCGCCAGGTGACGACACCTGTAGCTCGTAGCGACCCGCCAGAACCGTGGCGCCCGGCACTCCGGCATCGAATCGGGCACTGAGCGCGCGCGACGCCCGCGCACAGTCCTCGACCGTGATGCGCTGACCGTCGCGCCGATCGATCCGAACCTCGAGGATCGGGCGCGCGCGAGCCCCTCCCTGCCGCAGGCGTACAAGGTTGTATCCAAGCGAGTCAAGCTCTGATTTTACAATGTCTTCCAGCACTTAGTTCAGACCATTTCGAGGCGGTGCACGCGACTCCACGGGAATAAAAAAATGTGGGGAACCTCCCCCACATTTCCGCCGGTGGCTGTCACCCCCGGACTCCCAAACGTAATCGGCGGTGCGCCGAAATCAAGGTGACCGCGAGCGCTCCTCGGCGAGCATGGCCGCGACCTGGCGGCCCGAGTCCCCTCGGCGGTGGGAGAAGAAGCGCTCCGCGTCACACCGCGTGCACGACTCGCTCGCGCTCACCTCGCGGACGCCCGCCGACCGCAATTGCTCGGCCAGGGTCGCTCGCAGGTCGAGCGGCGTCGCCCGATCGACGGTGCGCGCCGTGACCCGGGCATATACGTCCGGACTGACCTCGTAGCACGACCCGCAGATGGCGGGACCCAGGTGGACACGAATCTCGGTGGGCGCCAGGCCGTGGCGGGCGAACAGCGCCACGGCGTGGGGCACGATCCCCGCGGCCGTTCCCCGCCAGCCCGCGTGGAGCAGCGCGACCGCGCCGGACGGATGCGCGAGGAAGACCGGCACGCAATCGGCGACCGTCACCACGAGGGCGAGTCCGCGCCACCGGGTGAAGTGTCCGTCCGCCGCGTCGGCGCGCAGCCACCCCTGCCACCCCGGATCGTGCTCGATGATGTGCGCGCCGTGCACCTGGACCGCACTCGCCAGTCGGGGCACCGGCGCCCCGCCCCCGAGCGCGATCCGGAGGGCCCGCCAGCGGTCGAGCGCCGCGCCGACCGGCCCCGCGCCCGCGAGTCCGAGATCGCCTGCCCCGCGTGTCGTCACGAGCGCGCGGACCCCGAGGTCGGCGAAGGCGTCGATCTCCTCGTACGGCGGGCGGTCCGTCGCGATCACGATCGGGCCGTCCTCACGCACGGCCGTCGCCGACGCGCCGGATGCGCGCGCCCAGAGCGTTCAGGCGCTCGTCGATGCGCTCGTAGCCGCGGTCGATCTGCGCGACGTTGTTGATGACACTGGTGCCGGCCGCGCACATGGCCGCGAGCAGCATGGCCATGCCCGCGCGAATGTCCGGCGACTCCACCGTCGCGGCGCGGAGCTCCGACGGCCCCGCGACCAGCGCGCGATGGGGATCGCACAGGACAATGCGCGCGCCCATGCCGATGAGCTTGTCGACGAAGAACAGGCGCGACTCGAACATCTTCTCGTGCATGAGGATGAGCCCGCGGCACTGGGTCGCGACGACGATCGCGATCGACATGAGGTCGGCGGGAAAGCCGGGCCACGGTTGATCCTCGAGCTTGGGGATGTGCCCGCCCACGTCGCTCTGGATCGTGCGCGCCTGTCCCTCGGCCACCAGGAGATCATCGCCCTCCAGGTCGCACACGATCCCGAGGCGCTCGAACCCGAGCCGCGTCGCGCGCAGGTGCTCGACCCCGGCGCCCGCGATGCGGAGCGCCGATCCGGTGACGGCCGCCAGCCCGATGAAGGAGCCGACCTCGATATGGTCCGGGCCGATGGCGTGGCCTGCTCCGTGCAGGATGTGGCCGCCGTGGACGGTCATCGTGTTGGTGCCGATCCCCTCGATCGCGGCGCCCAGCGCGCGGAGAAAATGCGCGAGGTCCTGCACGTGGGGCTCGCTCGCCGCGTTCCGCAGCGTCGTGACGCCGCGCGCCGCCGTCGCCGCCATGAGCGCATTCTCCGTGCCCGTGACGCTGGGCTCGTCGAGGAACACGTCGGCGCCGCGCAGCGCCGCCGCGGCGAGGTGATAGGCGCCATCGGACTCGACCGCGGCGCCGAGCTGGGCGAGCGCCAGCAGATGCGTGTCGACGCGCCGGCGGCCGATGATGTCGCCCCCGGGCGGCGGCAGCCAGACCTCTCCGCACCGCGCGAGCAGCGGGCCGGCGAGCAGGATCGATGCCCGGATGCGCGCGCACAGCTCCGGGTCGAGCGAGGCCGCGCGCACCTCGCGCGCGCGGACCGCGAGCGCATTGCGCCCCGTCCACTCGACCTCGGCGCCGACGGACCGCATGAGCTCCACCAGCGTCTCGATGTCGGCGATCCGCGGCACGTTGTCGAGCGTGACCCGCTGATCGGTGAGCAGGCACGCGGCCAGGATCGGCAGCGCCGCGTTCTTGTTGCCCGAGGGCCGGATGGTCCCCGCCAGGCGGCAGCCGCCCTCGACGACGAATTGCGTTGCGCGCATGCGGGTCACAAAGGATGACGTACGGCATCCGCGCGTGCAACCGGAACCCATAGTATGATACATGTGCTCATGATCCCCCCCGTTCTGCCGCTCCCTCTGTGGTTCACGGACACGGTCGCGGTCGCGCAGGGCCTGCTCAGCATCGCGGCCTGCGTGCTCCTCCTCCTGGCGATCCCGGCCATCGTCCTGGCCCGGCGCTCCGCGCGCCATGCTGCGAATCGGATCGATGCCCTCTCCCGTCAGCTGTCCGGCGAGGTCGCACCGCTCCTGCGTGATGCGGCGACTGCGCTCACCAGCCTCAACGAGATCATGGGCGCCGTGCGCGACGACGTGCACGCCGTGCACGAGACGGTCACGGTGACGGCGGAGTCCGTTCGGCAGACGGTCGAGAGCACGCACGCGCGACTCGAACGGCTCGGCCTCCTCGCCGACGTTGTGCAGGATGAGCTCGAGGATGTGGTCATGGGGACCATCGGCGCCCTCCACCGGGCGCGCGCCGGCGTGTCCGCGGTCGGCGGCGGCGTGCGGAGCATCCTCGGTCGCCTCGTGGGCCGCCTGGCGACGCGCGCGTTGCGCGACGGGAGCCGCGAGGAGGACGCCGCGCGCCGCCCGCGCCCCTTTCGCCGGTCGCGGGCCTAGGCGGGCGACGCGTCTCCGTGCGCCGCCTCGTCGGTCTGCTCGGTGCCGTGGCGCTCCTGATCGTCCTCACGCCGCATGCGGCGTACGCATGGACCCCGGGCACCCACGTCTTTCTCGGCGAGGCGGTGATGCGCTCGCTCGGCGGTCTCCCGGGCGCCGTCGCGGATCTGCTCCGGGCCTACCCCTACGATTTCCTGTATGGATCGATCGCGGCCGATACCAGCGTCGCCAAGAAGTACGCGCCCGCGGGACGCCACTGTCATTCCTGGGCGGTCGGCTTCGAGGTCTTTCGCCGGGCCCCCGAGGGACCGCTCCGCGCCTTCGCGTTCGGCTATCTCGCGCATCTGGCGGCCGACGCAGTCGCGCACAACTTCTTCGTCCCGCGCCAGCTCGCCGTTACGTCCAGCACGGCGGCGCTCGGTCACAGCTACTGGGAGAGCCGCTTCGAGACGCATCTCGGCGATGGCGTCGCGCGCCGCGCGCGCGAGCTGATCCTCATCGACCATTCGCGCTCGGACGAGCACCTCGATCGCATCCTGAGCCCCACGCTCTTCAGCACCCAGACGAATCGCCGCATCTTTCGCGGCATGGTGGTGGTGACCGACACCGAATCGTGGCAACGGATCTTCCAGCTGATGGCCGAGAACAGCCGCTGGGATCTCGCCGACGATGATGTGGCCCGCTACCTCGATCGCTCCTACGACTTCGTGATCGATCTCCTTACCCGCTTCGACCGGTCGGACCCGCTCGCCCTCGATCCGTCCGGCGAGTCGCCGCTCCGGGACGCCAAGCGCGTGCGCCGGGCAGCGCTGCGGCGCGGGGGGATCTGGACCGCGGCGCGCGCCGCCACACACCGCTTCGCGCTGCCGCCGTCGACGCTGTCGTACGCGGCCGAGCTCGCGGCTCCGCTCTACCGTCCGGCGCGCGCCGCGAGCAGCTGATTCACGCGCCGCGGATCGGCGCGCCCCTGCGACTTCTTCATCACGAACCCGACGAGCACGCCCTGCAACTTGGCCTCCCCCGCGCCGAAGCGGCGGGCCTCCTCAGGGTGCTCGGCCCACACCGCGTCGATCCAGTCGACGAGCGAACCGTCGTCGCTGACCTGCACGAGGCCCAGCGCCGCAGCGGCCTGCTCGGCCGATTCGGCGCCGGGCGTGGCCGCGAGCCGCGCGTAGATCGTCTTGGCCGCCGTGTGGCTCACGGTCCCCGAGGCGACGAGATGGATGAGCTCCGCGAGCCTGCCCGCGGGAACGGGGAAGACCGCGATCGCCGCGCGATCGTCGTCGGCGCGCGCCGCGAGCACCTCCCCGGTCACCCAGTTGGCCGCCGCCTTCCCATCCCCGCTGGCGCGCGCGACGGCTTCGAAATAGTCGGCCAGCGCGGGCTCCGCCACGATCACGTCGGCATCGCGCGCGCTCACGCCGTATGCGCCCACGAGGCGCTCGCGCCGGGCCGCGGGGAGCTCGGGCACCTGCCCCGCCTGAGCGGCGATCCATTCCGGGGCGAGGACCAGGGGCGGCAGGTCGGGCTCCGGGAAGTACCGATAGTCGTGGCTCTCCTCCTTCGAGCGCGCCGGCCGAACGCCGCCGCGCACCGCGTCCCACAGCATCGTCTCCTGCACGACGCGTGCGCCGCTGTCCAGCAGCGCGCACTGCCGCGCGAATTCCGCCGCGACGGCGCGCTCGACGTTCGAGAAGGAATTGAGGTTCTTGACCTCGGTCTTCGTTCCCAGTGCCGCGGTGCCGCGCGGGCGCGCGCTCACGTTGGCATCGACGCGCAGGCTCCCCTCCTCCATGTTCACATCGCTCACGCCGGTGTACAGCATGATCTGCCGGAGCTCGCGCAGGTACCGCCCCGCGTCCGCGGCCGAGCGGATGTCCGGCTCGCTCACGATCTCGATCAGCGGCACACCCGCGCGATTGAGGTCGATGGCGGTGGCGCCCGGAAACCGGTCGTGGATCGACTTCCCGGCATCCTCCTCGAGATGGACCCGCGTGATCCGGACCCGCAGAGCTCCGGTCTCGAGCACGCCGAGCGTCGCCAACGGGCGATCGTATTGCGAGATCTGATATCCCTTCGGCAGGTCGGGATAGAAGTAGTGCTTGCGCGCGAAGACGGAGACGGGGTGCACGGTGCAGCCGAGCGCCAGCGCCGCCCGCACCCCGAGCTCGACGGCGTGAGCATTGATCACGGGCAGCGCGCCGGGCAGCGCGAGGCAGACGGGACACGTGTTCGCGTTGGCGCGGGCGCCGTAGCCGGCCGAGCACGCGCAGAACGCCTTGGTGCGCGTCTTGAGCTGCACGTGGACCTCGAGCCCGACGACGAGCTCGTACCGGTCCGCGCTCACGCCTGCGCCCCGGCGCCGAGGGCGCGCTCGATCGCGTAGGCGACGGCGAACATCCGCTCCTCGGCGAAATGCGGGGCGATCACCTGGGCGCCGATCGGCAGTCCGTCCGCGCGCCCGACCGGAATCGACATCGCCGGCACGCCGGCGAGATTGGCCGTCGCCGTGAAGATGTCGTTGAGATACATGTCGTACGGGTCGGAGACCGCGCCGATCAGAAAGGCCGGGGTCGGCGTGGTCGGCGTGAGCAGGACGTTGACGCCGCTCGCGAACACGCGGCGGAAATCGTCGGCGATGAGCGCGCGCACGGCTTGGGCCCGCTTGTAGTACGCCTCGTAGTAGCCGGCCGACAGCACGTAGGTCCCGAGCAGGATCCGCCGCGTCACCTCGGCGCCGAACCCGCGCGAGCGGGTCGCCTCGTACATGGCGGCGAGGCCGTCGCCGGCCACGCGAAGTCCGTACCGCACCCCATCGAAGCGCGCGAGGTTGGACGAGGCCTCGGCCGGGGCGATGATGTAGTACACGGGGATCGCGGCGTCGGTGTGCGGCAGCGAGACGTCCCGCACGGTCGCGCCGAGCTCGCGGAGGGCGTCCAGAGCCGCGTCGCAGCGATTCCGGATCGCCGCGTCGAGCTGCTCGGGGAAATATTCCCTCGGTCGCCCGACGACGAGACCGGCGAGCGGCGCCGTGGCGGCGGCCGTATAGTCGGGAACCGGGCGATCGACGGACGTCGAGTCGCGCGGATCCGGGCCCGCGATCGTCGCGAGCGCGCCCGCCGCGTCGTTGACGGTGCGACCCAGCACGCCCACCTGGTCCAGCGACGAAGCGAAGGCCACGAGCCCGTAGCGGCTCACGCGACCGTAGGTCGGCTTGACGCCCACGACGCCGCAGAACGCCGCCGGTTGCCGGACCGATCCGCCCGTCTCGGACCCCAGTGCGACGCGCACGATCCCCGCGGCCACGGCCGCGGCCGAGCCGCCGGACGACCCACCTGGCACACGAGCCGGGTCGAGCGGATTGCGCGCAGGACCGAAGGCGCTGTGCTCGGTGGACGACCCCATCGCGAACTCGTCCATGTTCGTCTTGAACGCGATCACCGCGCCGGCTGAGCGCAGGCGGGCGATGACCGTCGCCTCGAACGGGCTCACGTATCCCTCCAGGATCCGCGAGCCGCACGAGGTCGGCATGGCCAGGGTCGCGATATTGTCCTTGACCGCCACCGGCGCGCCGACGAGTGGCCCCGTGCGCCCCGCGCGCGCGTGCGCCTCCGCCTCGCCGATCGCGTCGCGATCCTCGGCGAGAACGATGTTCAGTCCGTCGCGCCCGGCACCGACCGCCGCGGCCTGCGCGAAAGCCGCGCGCACCGCGTCCGCGCTCATCCGGTGTCCTCCGCCGCATCCCCCGCATCCCCCGCATCCCCGTGCGTGGCGAGCCGCGGGACGAGGAGGAAGCCATCGCGCGTAGCCGGCGCGAACGCCTCGAGGGGCCGGGCGAGCGGGATCGGCGGACCGGCGTCGGTGCGGAGCGGCGCCCCCCGCCGCGGTCCCTCCGGCCCGATCGCGGACGGCGACGTATCGATCGCCGCGAGGACCGCCATGTGATCGAGGATGCTCGAGAGCTCGGCCGCCAGGACCGCCGCGCGCGCAGCATCGATGCCCAATCGGGCGAGCGCGGCCACGTGCCGCACGTCGTCGATTTTCGTCATTCGAGCGCTGGCTGCAGCCCGGCCTTCGCGATCACGAGCGTCTTGCGGCCGACCTCCGGGTCGTCGAAGTCGACGCGTGCCTTCGCGTCGGAGCCGGCGCCCGCGAGCTCGACGATCGTGCCCGTGCCGAACGAGCGGTGACGCACGCGCTCGCCCACCCGGTAGAGCGGAGCATCCTGCGAGACCTCCGCCGCGGCGTCCTGCGCGGCGGGTGCGGCGACGCTGACCGGTATGCCGGGGCGGCGGACGGAGGGACGCGCGGAGTGCGCCGGAACGCCGGCGCTGCGCCACCACGCACCCCCGGCCGCCCCGCCGATCGTGCCGCGGCCCGAGCTGCGCACGGCGATCGATTCGCGGCGCTCGACCATCGCCGCGGGAATCGCCGCCAGGAAGCGCGACTCCAGCGCGGACACCGGCTCCCCGTTGCGGCGGCGCTGCTCGGCGCGCGTGAGAAACAACCCGCGCTCCGCGCGCGTGATGCCGACGTACAGGAGACGGCGCTCCTCCTCGAGCTCCTCAGCGCTCTCGCACGCGCGCGCCAGGGGGAAGAGACCGTCCTCCAGCCCGGTGATGAACACGATCGGGAACTCGAGCCCCTTCGCGTTATGGAGGGTCATCATGACCACGGCGTCGGCGTTCGGATCCAGCTGGTCCGCCGGGGATGTGAGCGACGTCCGCTGCAGGAAGTGATCGAGCGGCGTCAGTCCCACCTCGCCCCCTTCGTCGACCACCGTCTCCGCGGCGCTCGCGATGAGCTCCCGGACGTTGTCGAGCCGGTCGGCCCAGTCCGGCCCCTCGGCGCGCAGGAAATCCCCGTAGCGGATGGCGTCCGTGAGACGGCGCAGGATCTCGTCGACCCCGGCATCCGCCGCTGCGGCGCGGAGACCGGCGACGAGGGTCGCGAATTCCCCGAGCGACGCGCGGAGCGCCGGCCTGAGCGCCGCGAGGACGGCGGGGTCTTCCGCGCCGCGGAGAAGCGGCATCCGGCGCTCGGTCGCCAGCGCGGCGAGCTGCGCGAGGGCGGCGTCGCCGATCCCCCGCCGCGGGATGGCGATCGCCCGGCGGAAGGCCTCGTCGTCGGAGGGGTTCGCGATCAGCTTGAGGTAGCTCATGAGATCGCGGATCTCGCGGCGATCGTAGAAGCGGACGGCGCCGATGAGGCGGTAGGGGATCCCGGAGCGGCGGAACGCCTCCTCGAATGCGCGGCTCTGCGCGTTCGTGCGGTACAGGATGGCGACGTCGCGGAGCGCGATGTCGGCCGCGCGGGCGCGCTCGGCGCGAATCGATTCGGCCACCCACGCCGCCTCGTCCCGCTCGTCCAGCGCCGTCACGACGGTGACCGGCTCGCCGCTCCCCCGCGTCGGGCGCAGGGTCTTGCCGAGACGGCGCGTGTTCACCGCGATCACGGCGTTGGCCACGTCGAGGATCGCGCTCGTCGAGCGGTAGTTCTCCTCGAGGCGCACGACCGTCGCGCGCGGGAAGTCCCGCTCGAACTCGAGCACGTTGCGGATGTCCGCGCCGCGCCAGCCGTAGATGCTCTGATCGTCGTCCCCGACGACGGTCACGCGGCCGTGGGCGCCGAGGAGTCGGATCAGCGCATACTGGGCCCGGTTGGTGTCCTGGTACTCGTCGACCAGGATGTGCTGGAAGCGCTCCTGGTACGCGGCGCGCCGCGCCGGGTGCGCGTCGAGCAGGCGCACCGGCAGCACGAGGAGATCGTCGAACGTGGCCGCGTTGGCCGCCCGGAGCGCCGCCTCGAGAGCGGGATACACCGTCGCCACGGCGCGGCTCAGGCGATCGCTCGCGAGCCGGGCGTACTCCTCCGGGGAGACGAGCCCGTTCTTTGCGTCCGAGATCGCGGCGGCGATGACCTTGGGCGTCCATTCGCGCACCGAGATCCCCGTCGCTTCCATCGCGTGACGGACGGCGCTCAGCGTGTCGTCCTCATCGTAGATCGTGAAGTTGGGCGACCGCCCGGCGAGAGCCGCATTGGCGCGCAGCAGCCGGGCGCCGATGGCGTGAAACGTGCCGACCCACATTCGCCCGGGAGGGGCGCTCAGCAGCCGCGCGAGCCGCTCGCGCATCTCGCCCGCGGCCTTGTTCGTGAACGTCACGGCCAGGATCGCGCCCGGATCGACGCCCCGGTCGGTGATGAGCCGCGCGATTCGCGTCGTCAGCACGCGGGTCTTGCCCGAACCCGCGCCCGCCAGCACGAGCAGCGGGCCATCCCCGTGCACGACGGCCAGCCGCTGCGCCGCGTTGAGCGCGTTGAGCGCGTTGAGCGCGTCGAGCGCGTTGAGCGCGTCGAGCGGCATCTCCGGCCGCGTCTCGTCCGGCCCCGCGTCCTGCGCATCCGCGCCCGCCCCGCTCGCGCGTGCTGCCGAAGCCGTCATCCGGGTAAGATAATGTCGAAGACGGCGCCTCCTCCGCTCGGCGCTCCGGCGCGGTCGGGCGGCACGAAGATCAGCTGGCCGCGATGGTTCTCCTCGACGATCCGGCGCGCGAGCGACAGCCCGATCCCCCAGCCGCGGGCCTTGGTCGAGAATCCGGGACGGAAGATCTGGCGCCGAATCTCCCGCGGGATCCCCGGACCGTCGTCGGCCACGCGCACCCGCACGCCGCCCCCGGGGAGCGCATCCGCCGACAACGCGATCGTTCCGCCGCGCCCCGCCAGGGCGTCCACGGCGTTCTTGACGAGCGCCTCGATCGCCCACTCGAGCAGCACGGCGTCCCCGTGCACCGCGAGGTCGCCCTCGCTCCAGCGCGTGGTGACCCGCACCGGGTGGACGAGTGTGGGCACGCGAGCTTGGAAGTACCGCGCCACCCGCTCCACCAGCTCCTGCGTCTGCACCATGTCGGCGCGCGGCGGCCGGCCGATCCGCTCGAAGCGGTGCGCCACGCGCTCGAGTCGGTCCAGATCGCTCTCCATCTGGTCCACGGCGGCGCGCGTGCCTCCGTCATCCACGCCGGGGCCGGGCCCGGATGTCGCGCCGCGCCCCGCCTGCGCCCGTGTCCGCAGCAGCTCGACCCATCCGCGCAGGCTCGAGAGCGGAGTCCCGAGCTGGTGCGCCGATTCCCGCGCCATGCCGGCCCAGACCTTTTCGCGCTCCGCCGCGGCGCGCGTCCGGAGCATGTAGATGCCGGCGACGATCAGGAACGCGAGCAGGGTGCCCTGGAGAATCGGGATGATCCGTAATCCCTCGACGAGCGGCGTGTTCCCGAAATGCACGACGCCGACGCCCGGCTCCACCACCGGCGGGTTATCGGCGTCGAGCGACCGAACGTACATGCGGATCTCGGGTCCATCCAATCGTGCGCGAAACGGCAGGTTCGCCGTGTCGCGCGGCGTCCCGCTCGGGTCCGTAATGACGACCGGCACGCCCATCTCGCGGATGTGCTGCGCGAGATCCAGGAGGGCGGCCGCGCTCGCCTCCTCGGATGGATCGCTCAGCGCCTGGAAGACACGCGCCGACATCTGTCCGGATCGCAGCGCCTCGTGGCGGAGCTCGGCGATCACGCGCTCGGTCGATACGGCGTACCAGCCCAGGAGCACCGCGAACCCGACGGCGAGGAGGACGACGGGGGCGCGACGCCACATCGGCTATTCGAGGCGATCCGCGCCGAAATAGGGCCGCAGGACGTCGGGCACGCGCACGGTGCCGTCCGGCTCCTGGTAGTGCTCGAGAATCGCCGCCAGCGTACGCGGGATCGCGACGCCCGATCCATTGAGCGTATGGATGAATCGCGGCGGCTTCCCCGGCGCGCTCCGGTAGCGGATGTTCGCCCGGCGCGCCTGAAAATCGGTACACGTGCTACACGACGAGACCTCGAGCCACCGGCCTACCCCCGGGGCCCAGACCTCGAGGTCGTACGTCTTGGCGCTCGCGAACCCCGTGTCGCCCGCCGCGAGGAGCCGGACGCGATACGGCAGGCCGAGTCGCGTGAGGACGGTCTCGGCCTGCCCGGTCAATCGATCGTGCTCCCGGACCGACTCTTCCGGGGCGCAGTAGCGGACCAGCTCCACCTTGTCGAACTGGTGGACGCGCAGAAGTCCGCGCGTGTCCTTTCCCGCGGCCCCCGCCTCGCGACGAAAGCACGCGCTGCACGCGGCGAAGCCGTGCGGGAGCCACGCGGCATCGAGGATCTCGTCCCCGTACAGATTGGTGAGGGGGACCTCGGCCGTCGGAATCAGAAAGAGATCCGCATCGCGGATTGCGTATTGCTCGTCCTCGAATTTGGGGAATTGACCGGTCCCGATCATGGCCGCCCGGTTGACGGCGAACGGCACCGACATCTCCTCGTAGCCGTGCTCGCGCGTGTGCAGGTCGAGCATGTAATCGATCAGGGCACGGACGAGCCGGCTGCCCGCTCCGCGCAGCGTGACGAACCCCGTCCCCGCGACCTTCGCCCCGCGCGCGAGGTCGAGGATGCCCAGCGCCTGGGCGATATCCCAGTGCGGGCGGACGCCCTCGCCCGACCGGGGCGTTCCCCACTCGCGGAGCGTGACGTTCGCCTCTTCGCCGCCCGCGGGAACGTCGGGGAGCGGGACGTTGGGAATCTGGAGCAGCAGCGCAGTGAGCTCCGCCTCCACCTCCACGCGCCGCGCCTCGGCCACCTTGATGCGGTCGCCGATATCGCGTCCCTCCGCCATGAGCGCCCGGGCCTTCGCCTCGTCACCAGCCCGCTTCGCTTCGGCAACCGTGCCGGACACAGCCGTCCGGGCCGCGAGCAGCTCCTCCACGCTCGTGATCGCCGCGCGGCGTTCCCGCTCGAGCGCGATCGCCCGCTCGAGGTCGCCGCCGAGCGCGTCGAGCATGCCGCGACGGCGCAATCCATCGCGCAAGGTGTCGGGATGCTCGCGGAGGAGGCGAAGGTCGTGCACGGTCGGTCGGCCGTTTCCGGCGCGCTACCGCGTGGGGAAACCGGGGAGCAGCGACCGGAAGCCGCAGTTGGGGTCGATATCCGCCCGCGCGAAGATCGTCCGGTTCTGCACGTTAATGCTGTCGAGCACCAGCTTCCCGTAAATGGCCGGGTCGGAGAAGGTGACGCAGCCCGGTGCGAGCGTCGCGAGCAGCATCGTCTGCCCCGGGATCAGGATCATGGCGGAGTCGAAGGTGTAGCCGTGGAGCGGCGCGTATTGAATGGAATCGAACGGAAGCGAGGAGCGCTGCAGGCCGACCTGACGGGTGGCCGCGCCCAGGTCGGTGCAGACGAAGCGAACCGGATAGATGACCGCGCTGTCGGCCGCGTTGATGTCGAACGCGTAATCGAAATTGCACGTGCCGTTCGGCACGACCAACGCGCCGGTCGCCATGTCGAGCGCGCTCGGATCCGACGGCGGCGTCCCGTTGATCGCGAAAATGGTCAGCGTATCGATCGCGTCCTCGAAGGCCGCGGTATTCGATCCGGGGCCGCAGGCCGCGGCGAGAGCCAGCCCGATGGCGGCCGCGAAAGCGCAGGCGACGACCGGTGCCTGGCGGCGGGGCGAAACGAAAGGGGTCATGAAGTGGCGGAGGGGTAGGATACGGCCGAGCGCACAGGTGTGCAAGCCGTTCTCCCAGCTTGACTTCGACACATCGTCCGCCCAGGTTTCCCACCCAGCCGCCCCCGCTTCACCGACGGTATCCCGGAGTCTGCCATGGCCACCATCCGTGATCTAGTGGCTGCCATCCGGCAGCGTCAGGGGGTCGATGCGGCAATCGTACTCGGCCGGGACGGTCTGCTCATCGACAGCCAGGCCATCACCGGGCTCTCCTCCGAGGCTGTCGCCGCCCATGTTCCGTCGATCGTTTCAGCCGCCGATGACTTCGGCAGTGCGGCCGGTCGCGGCGACGTGACGACGGCCATTCTCGAGTACCCGCGCGGGCTGGCGATCGTGTCGGTCATCTCGCAGGATGCTGTTCTCCTCGTCCTCGTGCAGCCGGACGCGAACATCGGCCAGCTCCTGTACGAGCTCCGCCGGCACCGTGGGCACATCGCCTCACTGGTCTGAGATCCACGTGCTCGTCGCGGACGACGAGCCTCACATCGGCCGCATCATCAAGATGAAGCTCGAACAGGGCCCATTTCGCGTGTCGCTCGCGCGCGACGGCCGCGAGGCGATCGACGTCCTGACTACCTCGGGCGACGTCGGGCTCGTCCTGCTGGATGTGATGATGCCGTACCTGAGCGGGCTCGACGTCCTGGAGCGCATGCGCGCGACGCCCGCATGGCGCGAGATCCCCTGCATCATCCTGACGGCCGCGGGCCAGCCCGAGCACCAGCGCCGAGCTCTGGCCCTCGGCGCCAACGATTTTCTGACGAAGCCGTTCAGCCCCAAGAAGCTCTACGCCCGCGCCGCCGCGCTCGTGGGGCTCCTCCCCGACGGTGGCGACGCGCCGGGCGAGGCGCGAGCATGACCGCGGCCCACTCCCCTTGGGCCGTGATTCTGGCCGGCGGAGTCGGATCACGCTTCTGGCCCGTCAGCACGCCGCAGCGACCGAAGCAGCTGCTCCCCCTCGTCGACGACGATCCCCTGCTCGTCAACGCGCTCGATCGGCTGGCTCCCCTCGTGCCGATCGAGCGGACCCTCATTCTCACGAATGCGGCCCTCGCCCCGGCGATCGTCGCGGCGTGCGCGGTCCCGGCCGAGAACGTGCTGCTCGAGCCCATCCCCGCGGGCACGGCGGCCGCGCTCACGTGGGCGGCCCTGGTCATCGAGCGGCGCGCGGGGGCCGCGGCGCCGATGATCTGCGTGCACGCCGACTGGGCGATTGGCGATGCCGCCGGTTTCCGCGCGGCCCTCGAGCGCGCGGCGGATGTTGCCGCGCGCTACGAGCGGCTCGTCACCGTCGGGATCGTCCCGGTGCGTCCGGATGTCGGCTATGGCTACATCAAGCTCGGGCCCGCGATCGAGCCCGGGGTGTTCGCGGTGGATCGCTTCGTGGAAAAACCGGACCGCGTGCGCGCCGAGCAGATGGTGGCCGAGGGCTGTCTGTGGAACTCGGGGATCTTTGCCTGGCGCGCGGGAGATTTCCTGCGCGAGGTGCGGGTCCATTCGCCCGAGGTGGCCCCGGCACTCGCTCATCCCGACGACGCCGGCGCGTTCTTCGCGGCCATTACGAAGCCGGTGGCCGTGGATGTGGCGGTGCTCGAGCGCAGCGACCGCATTCTCGCGCTTCCCGGAGCGTTCGCCTGGGACGACGTCGGCACGTGGGCCGCGTTGCGGCGCGTGCGCGCGTGCGATCCGGCGGGAAACGCGGTGCACGGCGCGGTGCACCTGCAGGATTCCGCGGGCAACGTCGTCCACGCGGAAGGCAGCGCCGTCGTGCTGTACGGCGTGCGGGATCTGGTCGTCGTGACGCGGGACGGCCTGACGCTCGTGACGACGATCGATCGGGCCGCGGATCTCAAGTCCCTGCTCGACCGACTCCCGGCGGCCGTGCGCGAGCGGCCCGCCTAGGCGCGCAGGGAACGTGGCGCTCTTCCTGTACGATGACGCGCGCGCCCGGGCATTCGCGCCGTTCGCGCTTACGCGCCCCGCCGGCGAGCTCCGGATCGGGGCGCTGCTGCAGCGCGAGCGATGGGTGCGCGTGGGCGGCGCGCGGGTCGACGGGCACGTGGCCGCCCCGCACCTCGCCGACTTCGAGGAGCCGGGTGCCGCGCACGTCCTCCCGCTGGCCGCGAGGATTCCGAGTGGCGCGATCCTGGCCAATGCGCGCTTCGTCCCGGCCCTCGACGCGAGGCTCGAGTCGGGCGATGTCGATGTCTGGGAATGCGCCGGGGAGGTGGCCGCCGTTCGCGTCGCGACGGACGTGCCGGTCGCCGACATGTCGGGCGGCAGCCGTACGCTGGCCTCGCTCGCGCCGGCGGGCGCGACGCGAGGTGCCATCCGCGGCCGATGGATCCAGCACGTCTGGGAGATCGTGAGCGATCTGCGAGCCCAGCTCACGGGCGACCTCGCCGTCCTGGGTCCCATGCTCGACACGGCAACGCCGGCCGACGCGCTCCTGCTGCCCGACAGCCCGCCGGGCTCTCTCTACGTCGAGAAGGGAGCCTGCGTCGAGCCGTATACCGTCTTCGACACGTCGGGTGGACCGATCGTCATCTGCGCCGGAGCCAAGATTCGGGCGTTCACCCGCATCGTCGGTCCGTGCTACGTGGGGGCAGGGTCCGAAGTCATTGGTGGCGGCGAGCGCGTGGACGGGTGCGCGATCGGCGAGCACTGCCGCGTCCATGGCGAGATGAGCCGGTCGATCGTTCTCGGCCACGCCAACAAGTCACACGCCGGCTTCGTCGGGGACTCCTATCTCGGGCGGTGGGTCAACCTCGGCGCCGAGACCGTGACGAGCAATCTCAAGAACACCTACGGTCCGGTACAGACGTGGACACCCGATGGCGCGCGGAACACCGGGCTCCTCAACCTCGGGTCCCTGATCGGCGACTACGCGCGGACGGGGATCGGGACGCGCCTCACGACGGGGGCCGTCGTCGGCGCGGGTGCGAACCTCTTTCCCCCGGGACTGTCGCCGAAGATGATTCCCCCGTTCGCCTGGGGCGACGGCGTGGCTCCCTTCGACCGTTTCGCGCTCGACAAATTCCTGACCGTAGCCGAGCGCCAGATGCGGCGCCGCAGCGTGAGCCTGAGCGACCGGGCGAAGCGCTATCTCACCGCCGTCCACCGGCACGCATCGCTCGTGTCGGTCTGAGCGGCGGGGCCGGTCTCGGACGCCCCATCACAGGTCCAGCACGGCTCGATCACAGGAGCCGCTTGGGCTCGGCGCGCGGCGGATCGCCCGGCGCGTCGAGCGGTGGGCGCTCGACGGCGGTCGAACTCGACGGCCGCGGCGGGTACGGCGCATCGGGCAGCGTCTCGCGCAGCACTTCGCGGTTGATGTCGCTCATGCTCCGCCGGAATTCGCGGATCCCCTTCCCCAGCGACTGGCCGATCTCCGGGATGCGCTTCGCGCCGAAGAGCAGGAGCACGACGACCATGATGAGGAGGATCTTCTCTACGCCGATATCAAACACCATTCGCCCCCGTTGCACATAAATCTACGTCGTGTGCACGGGCGGATCGCGATCCGCCGGGTGCCCGGCAAGAGCCACGGGGGGCCGATCATCTGGCCCCCCGCGTGGAAGGGGCGGATCGCGATCCGCCCCTTCCGGCCCAACGAAATCGTCTACGCGCGGATCGCGATCCGCCGTTAATACATCCCGCCCATGCCGCCGCCACCACCGGGCGCGGGCGGCGCCTTGTCTTCCTTCTTCTCCACCACGACCGCCTCGGTCGTCAGGAGCAGTCCCGCGATCGACGCCGCGTTCTGCAGCGCCGTACGCGTCACCTTCGTCGGGTCGATGACACCGGCCTGCACGAGGTTCTCGTACTTGTCGGTCAGCGCGTTGTATCCGAACGCGCTGTCCTTCGACTCGCGCACCTTCTCGACCACGATCGACCCTTCACCGCCCGCGTTCTGCACGATCATGCGGATCGGCTCCTCGATCGCGCGGCGAATGATCTCGACGCCGATCTGCTCGTCCGGGTCGCCGGCCTTGAAGCTCTTGAGCGCCGTTTGCGCACGGAGCAGCGCCACACCGCCGCCCGGGACGATCCCTTCCTCGACCGCCGCACGGGTCGCGTGGAGCGCGTCCTCGACGCGGGCCTTCTTTTCCTTCATCTCCGACTCAGTTGCCGCGCCGACGTTGATCACCGCCACGCCGCCCGACAGCTTCGCGAGTCGCTCCTGCAGCTTCTCCTTGTCGTAATCCGACGTCGACTTGTCGATCGCCGAGCGGATCTCCTTGATCCGGCCCTGGATCTGGTCCTGCGATCCCCCGCCGTCGATGATCGTCGTGTTGTCCTTGTCGATCACGAGACGCTTGGCGCGGCCGAGGTCGTTGAGCACCGCGTTCTCGAGCTTGAACCCGACCTCCTCGGAGATCACCTGGCCGGCCGTCAGCACCGCGATGTCCTGCAGCATCGCCTTCCGGCGATCGCCGAACCCGGGCGCCTTTACCGCCGCCACGCGCAGTGTGCCGCGCAGCTTGTTGACCACCAGCGTCGCAAGCGCCTCACCCTCAATGTCCTCGGCGATGATGAGCAACGGCTTGCCCACCTGGGCCACCTTCTCCAGGATCGGCAGCAGATCCTTCATCGACGCGATCTTCTTGTCGTGGATCAGTATGACAGCATCCTCGAGTACGGCTTCCATCTTCTCGGGGTCGGTCACGAAATACGGCGAGAGATAGCCGCGGTCGAACTGCATGCCATCGACGGTCTCGAGCGTCGTCTCCAGACCCTTCGCCTCCTCAACCGTGATCACGCCGTCCTTCCCCACCTTCTCCATCGCCTCGGCGATCAGGTCGCCGATCTCGCGGTCGCTGTTCGCCGAAATGGCGCCGACCTGCGCGATCTCCTTCTTTCCCGCCGTCGGGACGCTGATCTTCTTGAGCTCCTCGACGACGACAGCCACCGCCTTGTCGATGCCCCGCTTGAGAGCCATCGGGTTCACACCCGCGGTCACGTTCTTGAGCCCCTCGCGGAAGATCGCCTGCGCCAGCACGGTCGCGGTGGTCGTCCCATCACCCGCGATGTCCAACGTCTTGGTCGCGACTTCCTTCACCATCTGCGCGCCCATGTTCTCGACCGGATCGGACAGCTCGATCTCCTTCGCGACCGTGACACCATCCTTGGTGACGGTCGGCGCGCCGAATTTCTTGTCGATGACGACGTTACGGCCCTTGGGGCCGAGCGTCACCTTGACCGCCTCGGCGAGCTGGTCGACGCCACGCTTGAGCGCGGCGCGCGCCTCGGTATCGAAATGCAGTTCTTTACTGGCCATTGTCTGTTTCCATTACGTCGAAAGGATTAGCTAATGACCGCGAGGACATCCGACTCGCGGAGGATCAACAACTGTTCCGTGTCAACCGTCACTTCGGTGCCGCTGTACTTCCCGTACAGCACCTTGTCGCCGACCTTCACCTCCATGGGGACCCGCTTGCCCTCATCAAACCGGCCAGGGCCGACGGCGACGATCTCGCCCTGCTGCGGCTTTTCCTTCGCGGTGTCGGGGATGTACAGCCCTCCCCGCATCTGCTCTGTCTCTTCGAGGGCGCGTACGACGACCCGATCAGCCAGCGGGCTGACTTTGGCGGCCGTGGAGCTCTTGGTGGCCATTGCGTTCTCTCTCTCCAGCAAAAAGGTCTGAATCGAACGGTGATCCAATCGGGTTAGCACTCTATGATCAAGAGTGCTAACAGGATGTAATCTATCGGCTCGCGAGCCCCCGAACAAGGGCTCATGCGCTGGGTGATATTATAGTTGCTAAACCGTTACCAATTATCGCGTTGGGACTATAGGACAATTGGCGCGACTACTCCGCGTCGGTCAGGATGTCGTAGGCCATGCGCAAACCCTCCAACGTGAGGTGCGGCGCGACCGCGTCGAACGATGCGCAGAACGGGTGCAGAGTGGCCGCGAGCCCCCCCGTCGCAACGACATAGGGAACGTTCGGCCGGGGCCACTCTGCCTTGATGCGGAGGACGATGCCGTCGATCGCATCCGCGGCACCGAACACGACGCCCGCGCGAATACACTCTTCCGTCCGCGTGCCGATGACACGCGCCGGTGCCACGAGCTCCGTCGATGGCAGCTTCGCCGTCCGGCGCACCAGCGTGTCGGCCGAGCTGCGAACGCCGGGGGCGATCACGCCGCCGAGAAAGACGCCGTCCGCGGTGATGCAGTCGAAGGTGGTCGCCGTGCCGAGATCGACGACGATCGTATCACGCCCGTACAGACGGCTCGCCGCGAGCGTGTTGATGATCCGGTCGGCGCCCACCGTCCGCGGCTCATCGACCGCCAGCTGGATCGGGAGGGGTGAGTCGGCGCCGACGACGATGCTCGTCGTCCCGAAGCACTGCAGGCATGCGTCGACCAGCGCCAGCGTCAACGACGGCACGACGGAGCCGATCGCCGTTCCGCGGACCTCCCCAACGGTGTGTCCCCGCGCGCCCAGCAGCTGCCGAATCAGGAGCGCAAGCTCGTCCGGGGTCCGGTCCAGGACCGTCGTCAGGCGCCAGTGCGCGCGGAGCGTCGTCCCATCGTACAGCCCGAGCGTCGTCTCGGTATTGCCGACGTCGAAGACGAGGATCATACGCTGAAAGCGGCGGAGGTGACCGCGCGAGCCGCGAGCTCCGAGCGCTCAGCCGACGTCAGGCCGCCCGGCGCCGCCACCCCCGCGCGCAGCATGGGCAGGATGGCGTCCAGAATCTCCAGCCGCGTGCATCCTCTCGGCAGAGCGGCGGCTCCCGGCACACCGACGGGCGTAACGAGATTGATCCCGATCCCAATGGCGATCCATCCCAGGCGCTCACCGTGCCAGCGCGCCTCGCAGAGGATTCCCCCGAGCTTCCCGCTCTCGCCCGTCGTCGCGAGGTACAGATCGTTGGGCCATTTGACGCGCACGGGAGTCGGGACGAAGGGATCCAGTGCGTACGCGACGCGCAGCCCCAGTCGCACCGAGAGGATGTCGAGCACAGACGGATCCAGGGGGCGCTCGACCAGCGTCAGCCAGATCCCGGCGCCGGCCGCCGACGCCCACGCGCGCCCGTTACGCCCCCGCCCCGCCGTCTGGCGATCGGCGAGGACGAGCGTGCCGGCGGGACAGGCGGCCGCGGCGAACCGGTGCGCGACGTCCATGGTGGACGCGAGCTCGGGGTACACGAGCGCGCGGGGAACGCCCAGCCGGTGCTCGAGCGCATCGGCCGCGACGCCGTCGTAGGTCGCGCGTCCCCTCGGCGCGCCGCCGTCCGCGCTAGCCATGCGGTCGCGCCATTCGAATGACCACGAGGCCGACGACCGCGGCCCCCAGAATGACGCGGTACGCGGCGAATGCGCCATAGCTGTGGGATTTCACGTAGCGCAACAGGACAGCGATGGCGACCCAGCCGCTGAGCGCGGACGCGACGACGGCGGCGAGCAGCGGGAGCGTCGCGCCTCCCGCCTCGAGCAGGTGCGGCACCTTCAGGATCGCGGCGCCGAGGATGATCGGGCCGCTCATGAGAAAGCTCAGCACGGCCGCGCTGTCGCGGTCGAAGCCCAGGGCGCGGCCTGCCGTCATGGTCGCTCCCGATCGGGAGACGCCGGGGATCAAGGCGAGGACCTGGGCGATCCCCAGCGCGAGCGCGTCGCGCCATCCGGCCGCATCGGCGGCGCGCGCCGTGGGCGCCGCGCGGTCCACGGCCCACAGCACCACGCCCATGATGATCAGCGTCGCCGCAATCAGGAGCGGGTCCCGAAACGCGTCCTCGGCCGCCCGCTCGAGCAGCTTGCCGCCGATTGCGCCCGGGATCGTCGCGATGACCAGGAACACGACGAGGCGCTCATCCGCGGTGCGCGCGCGGCCTCGGCTCGAGGCCAGCGTCACGGCCGCGCGGCCCAGGCGTGTCCATTCGCGGCGGAAATACCAGGCGACGGCCGCCAGGGTGCCGACGTGCAGGGCAACGTCGAACGACAGACCCGGGTCGGGCCAGCCGAACGCCCACGGAACGAGGATGAGATGCGCCGAGCTGCTGATCGGCAGGAATTCGCCGAGCCCTTGCACGATGCCGAGCACGATCGCGTGGAGGAGCGTCATGGCGGGAGGAAGCTACGTCCAGCGAGGGAGCCCCGCGAGCACTCCGGCGACCGCCCCGGCCATCCCCAGCTTGTACCACGCGGGGCCGCCGGAGCGCCCGCTCGCCGTTCGTCCCGCTCCGTACGCGCACGCGAGAGCCGCCGGTCCGATCCCCCACGCCGTCCGCGTCCACTCCGCAACGAACAGCACGAGCGCGATCACGGCGATCCCGGTCGTCGCCAGGACCGCCCGGCGCGCCCACGCCGGCCCGGCGATGACGGGCAGCGTCCGCCGGAACGGGGCGTCGGCGCCCGCATCGTCGGTGTCCTTGGCGATCTCGCGGGCGAGGTGTACCGGTAACGCCACCGCGACGAGGGACAACGCCCGCGCGGGGGCGCCCGCGGCCCACGCTCCGTAGAGGAACGGGAACGATGCCAGCGTCGCGGCGACGAGGTTCGCGGCCGGCCCGCACCATGCCTTGAGCCGCGCGTAGACCAGGAGCAATGCCAGCACTCCGGCGGTCACGGCCGAGAGCGCCGGCGCGACCGCCCCACTGCAGGCGAGCGCGGTCCCGGCGCCCGCGATCGTCAGCGCCACCGCATCCGCGGGACTCGCCGCGCCGCTCGGGATCGGTCGCTCGGGATGGGCGCGCGCGTCGATCGCCCGGTCCTCGAGCGCGTTCCACGCATTCGCCATGATCGCGAGTCCTACCGTCGCCCCGCACGCCAACGCGAGGCGCGCGATCGGCGGGCGCCCTCCCCCACCCGCCGCCCAGCACGCGCCCGCCACGACGGCGGCGACGGCCAGGATGGCGTTGGGCCAGCGGGCGAGCGCCGCGAGCACGCGAAGCCGGCGCACGGGGGCTACGCGTGCCCGTACAGGGCTTCGTATTGCGGAACGATCGCGTTGAGCGCGAATCGCGCCCGGGCGTCCGCCGCGCCGGCCGCGCTCATCGTCTCCCACCGCGCGCGATCGCGCAGCAGCGCGATGGCCGCCGCCGCCATGCCGTCAACGTCGCCGACGGGAAACAGCAGGCCGGTCTCGCCGTCCCGCACGACCTCCGGCAGCCCGCCCACGCGCGTCGCGATGACCGGTACCCCCGATGCGAGTGCCTCGAGCGCGCCCAGCCCGAACGACTCCGTTTCGCTCGGGAGGAGGAAGACCTGGGCGGCCGCGAGCAGCGGCGCGACCGCCTCGATCTTTCCGAGGAACGACACATCCGCATCGACGCCCAGCATCCGTGCCTCCTGCTCGGCGTCGCTGCGATCGGGGCCATCGCCCACGAAAATCAGCGAGCTCGGTACCGCCTGGCGCACCCGCGCGAAGATCCGCACGACGTCGCGCACCCGCTTCACCCCGCGAAAGTTCGAGATGTGAATGAGCACCGGGCGTACGGAGTCGCGCGGCATGGGCCAGGGCGACGCTCCGTACCGCCCTCGATCGTACACGGTCGGATCGATGAAATTCGGGACGACTTCCACGATACACCCCGTGCACCCGAACGCCGTGATCGTCTCGCGCCGCAAGAAGTGCGAGACCGCCGTCAACACATCCGACCGCTCGATCGAGAATTTCGCGATCGCGTAGAAGGACGGGTCCTGGCCGACGAGCGTGATGTCCGTCCCGTGAAGGGTCGTGATCACGCGGATGTCCGAGCCGGAATCCCGGAGCATCTCGCGGGCGATCCACGCGCTCGTCGCGTGCGGGATGGCGTAGTGGACGTGCAGGACGTCGAGGTGGTGCCGGAGGACGACCTCGTGCATGCGCACGGCGAGTGCGAGGTCGTACGGCGGGTACTCGAAGAGAGGATACCGCATCACCTCGACTTCGTGGAAAAAGATCCGCGGCAGGAACGCGGGGAGCCGAAAGGGCTGCTGGTACGTGATGAAATGGACCTCGTGTCCCCGGGCGGCGAGCGCGATCCCGAGCTCGGTGGCGACGGCGCCCGACCCGCCATACGTCGGATAGCACGTGATGCCGATGTTCATCGGTTGCCTCCGGCAGTCACGGTGCGTTTCTCTCCTCTCTCCTCTCTCTTTGTCTCCTCTGGCTGGCGCAGCCAGCGGCGCGCCACCGCGACGCCGCCATCAGCGTGGCCGCACGGGTCCAGCGCCGTGACCCTCGCCGCCGGGATCTGGTGCCGGAACCAGGTCCGCTGGCGCTTCGCGTATTGTCGCGTCGCCACGATCACGCGTGTGCGGCCTGCGTCGGGGGACAGGCGGCCCCGCGCCACATCGCGGACCGCCGAGTAGCCACTGGCTTGCCACGCCGGCGCCTCGGCGGCGACGTCGGACACCAGACGACGAACCTCCTCCATCCACCCGGCGCGCAGCATCGCGTCGACACGGCGTACGATTCGCTCCTGCAGGACCGCCCCCGGATCCACCAGGAGGTACCGGGCGTCGTAGCACAGGACCCCCGGGGCGGGCGTCACCAGCGCGCGCAGGTAGAATCCGGCGCCGCCCACGACGAGCGGGATCCGCCCCGCGTCGCGCGCGGCCGCGATGGCCCCGGCCGCCACGGCGGCCCACGCGAATGCGGAGTACCGCTCGGCGGGATCCGCGAGATCGATCCCCGCGTGCGGCACGGCCCGGCGCTCCTCGGCCGATGGCTTCGCCGTGCCGATGTCGAACCCCCGGTAGATCTGGCGGGAATCCGCGCTCACGATCGCCACCGGCAGCTCCTCCGCGAGACGCAGGGCCAGCGCCGACTTTCCCGCGGCCGTGGGACCGCAGATCACGAGGAGCGGCCCGCCTCCCTCATCGCCGGCCAAAGCGACGCTCCACTTCATCCCATGAGAGATGGACGATGGTGGCCCGACCGTGGACGTCGTGCGCGGGCAGAGTCGTCTGCTCGAGCGCCGCCAGGAGCGACCGCATCTCCGGCGGAGCAAGCGCATCGCCCGCCTTGATGGCGGCCTTGCACGCAACGGTTGCCGCGAGGCGCTCGTGCCGGCCGTGTGTCGCCGGCGACCGATCACCGGTCAGCGCGTCGAGCGTATCGCGCAGGCACCGCTCGGCGTCGAAGCGCGGATGCGGCGCCGGGACGGCGTGCACCAATAGCGTGTTCCCGCCGAACGTCTCCGCCGCGAACCCGAGGCGCTCGAACCCGGCCCGGTGTGCCTCGAAGGCGTCGGCGGCGGCGGCGCCCAGATGGAGCGTCAGCGGGAAGAGAAGCCGCTGAGATGGAACGCCGCCGTCCTGCGCGCCGGACGCGTTCGAGAGCGCGGCGAGAAAGCGTTCGTAGAGCACGCGTTCGTGCGCCGAATGCTGATCGATGAGCACGAGACCAGCGTCGCTCTCGTACATGAGATAGGTCCGGCGGAGCTGCATCGGGCCCCGAGCGAGCTCCACCGCCAACGTGCCATTCGACGCGGTCGCGAGCAGCTCGTCATCGCCAGCGGCCGAAGGATCTCCCCGCCCCGCCTCGAACGCCGCGCCGCCCGCGGGGCGCCACACGCGGATCCCGCCGTCGCCGCCGGCACCCGCGTAGCGGCCCGCACGAGCGTCAGTCGCCGCGGGCCAGCTCGGGCGGCCGTCGGACCCCCCCCCCCACACGGCGGCCGCGGCGCCCGAGCCCAGGGCGCGGCGCACCGCCCCTTCCACCGCGCGCTCGACTGCCCACCGATCGCGGAATCGAACTTCCGCCTTCGCGGGGTGCACGTTGACGTCCACGGCGTCGCGGCTGACCTGGATGTCGAGCAGAACGGACGGCCGCAGCCCCGCCGGAACCGTGGACCGGTACGCCGATTCTGCGGCGCGCACGAGGCCGGCATCGCGAATGCAGCGGCCGTTGACGGCGAGATGCACGCGGCGAGTCCGCGTCCCGACGTCGCCCGGGCGCTCGATGAGCCCCGAAACGGCGATCTCGCCCTGCACGTCCTCCACGTCGACGAGCGAGGTCGCATAGGCGGGGCCCCAGATCGCGGAGACGCGCGAGCGGAGCGACGCCGCCGGAGGCAGGCTCATGACGCGCTTGGCGTCGTGCGACAGCGTGAAATGCGCCTCCCGTCGCGCGAGGGCGATCGAGATCACCGTGTCGGCGATGGCGCGCCACTCCGAGCGCGTGCTGCGCAGGAACTTGAGCCGCGCAGGCACGTTGTAGAACAGGCGCGTGACCGAGACCGTCGTCCCCCGGCGCCGGGTGCCGTCCCGGACATCGGCGACGGCGCCGCCGCGCACGTCGACGCGCGTGGCCGCGCCGTCCGCGCTCGCCGTCTCGACCGTGCACTCGGAGACGGACGCGATCGCCGGCAGGGCCTCGCCGCGGAACCCGAAGCTGCGAACGCCGACGAGGTCGGCGGCCGTCCGGATCTTGGACGTCGCGTGGCGTTCGAGCGCGAGCAGCGCGTCCGCCCGGTCCATCCCGTGCCCGTCATCGCTGACACGGATCGCGCCCCGTCCGCCGTCATCGATCTCGACATCGATCGCGGTCGCGCCGGCGTCCAATGCGTTCTCCACGAGCTCCTTGACCGCCGAGGCGGGACGCTCGACCACCTCGCCGGCCGCGATCTGATCGGCAACGGCGCTCGGGAGGACGGCCACGCTGGGCACGCGGGTAAGCTAGCGCGGCCGCCTACGGCCGCCTACGGCCGGCGGGCGAGGGACGTGAGGCGCGCGAGCTCCACCCATCCGTCGCGTCCGCCGTCGAGCCGGACGTGACTCCACGCCCGGTCGCGGCCGACCGTGCGCGCGATCTCTCCCGCGTCGAGCTGCGGGCTTCGGTCGGCGATGAGGGCGGGCGCGGCGTACAGGATGGTACCCGGTCCGACGACGGCGAGGTCGCGGGCCGCCGCCGTTGCATTGGATGCGTGCGCGATCGCGGCGAGCCCGATCGCTCCCGTGACCGCCGCGGCGGCCCCCGCCGAGACGAGCGCGTGCCGGGACCCACGCAAGGCGCGTCGCGTCGCCAGGGCGCAGGCGAGCAGCCAGAGCGCGAGCGCGGCGTCGGCCGGCCATTCGGCCGGTACCGCTGGCAACATGGCGATCGGTCCATCCTGCGGTGCCCGGACGCGCGCGAGGTCGTCGTGGATGTCGTGGGCGAGCGGCTCGAGGCGACCGGCATGCTGCCAGCCGACGACCGCATCGGCGGTATCACCGAGAGCCCAGGCCGCCGTCCCGGCGTCGGCCCAAGCGTCGGGCGCGCCGGGCGCCAGAGCGGTCGCGGCACCGAAATGCGTTGCCGCGTCCGCGTATTGCCGGGTCGCGTATGCGACAACGCCCAGGCGAAACTCGCGCGCGTCAGCGGTGCCCGACTCAGCGGTGCCCGACTCAGCGGTGCCCGACGCAGCGGTGCCCGACATCGACGGGGCCTGCACGGCGGCGCCCCATACCGCCGCCGCGAGCACGATGGCCGCGGGCAGCCCCGCGGCGCGCGTCCCGCGAGGCCGCGCCTGCTGGGCGACGGCGACGTACGCCGCACAGGCCCGCGCGCACAGATCGCCCGAGACCAGCGCGCCCTGTGTCCGGCGCAGCGCCGAGGCCTGCTGCCCGAACGCGCGCGCGTCGAGGAGGGCGAGCACCGACTCGGCCTCGGCGCTCGCGTCTCGCGTCACACCCTCGCGCCGCAACGCGCGCTCGAGGGCGCCCCGGTCCGTCAGGGCCGTCGGTCCGAGGTCGAAGCGGTCTGCCAGCGCCCGGACGAGGGTCCGCCGCAGGAGGATCACGTCGACCGCTTCCCCCCGCCGCGCCAGAGCCTGCAGGCGCAGCGCCGGGGAGACGACCCGGCGGGGACGGCGGCGCCGCCGGCGCCACCCCGCGATCCCCAGAGGGACGACGGGCGCGGCGAGCGCGACCGCGAGGAAGCCGGATGTGGCGAAGAGGGGTCGATCCGGAGTGCCGCGATAGATCGTCCGCACGGCGAGCGGGGGCAGCGTCTCGACGCCCGCCGTATCGGGCCGGACGATCGCGCCCGGGCCGACGTGGAGCGTCTCCGCCTGGGTGAGCGCGATCTCATATCGCTCGGTGTATGGATTGAAATAGGGATAGCGGACGGGCGGCAACGTGACGCGGCCGCTATCGTGCGGCGTCAGCAGCCAGTCGAAGTCCTTGGCCCCGCGAACATCGGTAGCGGTCGAGTCCAGGTGGACGCGCTCCTGCGCGGCGACCAGCGTGCCCCAGGCCACGGTCACCGCCGGTCGCGGGAAGAGCGGGACGTTGCCCCGGCCCGCGACGCGGACGGTGAGGACGAGCGGGTTGCCCACGCGCGCCTGCGTCGAATCGACCGCGGCTTCAAGCTGCAGGTCGCCCACGGCGCCCGTGTATCCGATCGGGGCCGCCGGCAGCGGGCGAGCGACGACCGCCAGCGCCTCGGCGAGCAGCGTTCGCGTCTCCTCCCGGCTGAAGAAGCTGAGGGAGAGCGGAAGCGAGTATACCAGTTGCGCGCGCGGGATCTCGTAGCGGCCGGCCGCGAGCGGAAAGAGCGCGCGCCGGAATGTGTGCGTCTCGTAGGACCGCGCGCCGACGCGCCGCGTCGGCAACGCGCCAGCCGGCGAGGGGAGATCGTACGCGAGCATCCCCTGCGGCTCCGGGGGGACGAATTCCGGATTCCTCCGCAGGCGGAGCCGGAGCTGCTGGTCGATGAAGACGCCCACCTCGTACGTCACCTGCTGGCCGACGTACACCGTCTCGGGCGAGACGGCCGCGTGCACGAGGATCGACTGCGTCGTATCGATCGGCGCCCGGGACAGGATCGCGAGCTGGGCGATCACCCCGATCGTGCCCAGCATCACCAGTCCTTCCCTTCGGGGGGTTGCTCCGTCGCGTTCTGCTTCTGCGACCGGCCGGCGACGTCGCGCTCCTCGCGCGCCGCGCTGTTGAGGAGCTCCTGGGCCTGGCGCGGATCCAGCGCGCCCGCCGGTTGCGGTGCGGGGGCGGATTCCGGGGATGATCGTTGGCCGCGCCCGGCGGGCGACGGCGCGGCGGCTCCCCCTCCTCCGCCCTGGGCGCGAGGCGAGTCGTGCCTGTGGCGTAGCGCGAGCTCGTAGTTCCACGCGGCGTCCCGGTCCGTGGGACGCAGGAGCAGAGTCCGCTTGTAGGCGTCCAGCGCCGCGTCGAAATCCGGCTGCGCCGTCTCGGACGCTCCCGTGTGCTCCGCGAGGGCGCGCCGGAGGCGCGCCAGGCCCAGGTTGAAGAGCGCGCGGTAGCGCAGATCTGGATCGTGGGTGAGCGAGACCGTCGTGAGGGCGGCCACGGCGCCATCGATCGAGTCGGCCGCGAGCAGCGCCGTCCCATAGTTGTAGAGCGTCCGCGCGGTACGGTCGCCCTGCGCAATGGCCTCGGCGTATTTCGCCACGGTCGATTCCCGCTCGATCGCCGCGTGATACAGGGCCACCGCCCGTCCCGTGTCGCGCTGCGCGTTGAGCTGGCCGTGCGCGAGGCACGGCGCGAGCAGTGCCGCGGCCGCCGTCGCCGCGGCGGCGGTCCGTGTGGCGGTCCTTGTGGCGGTCCTTGTGGCGGCGGTCGGGGCGGCGCCTGGGGCGGTCGCCGGCGCGCGCGGCCGGACGGGGCGCGTGCGCGGGCGCTCGACGAGGATGGTATCGAGCAGCAGGAGGAGAACGGCCGGGATCAGGAAGAGCTGAAATCGCGGGGTTCTATCCTCCGCCTCCTCCATCGTGCGGTGCGCCGTCCTGAGCGACGCGAGCGCGCGGTGTATGCGCGCCGCCTTGTCGGTTGCCGACGCCGGGATGAAGGTGCCGTGCGCGGCTTCCGCCGCCGCCGCAAGCAGCAGCGGGCTGTATCGCGTGATGACCGTCTGGCCGGCCAGGTCGCGCTTGAGGGAAGGCTCCGATCCTGCGTCCGGTCCGGCCGGAAGGGGGATCGTGGAGCCGGCCTCGGTGCCGAAGCCGACGGTGATGAGGCTGATGCCGTTCGCCGCCGCGCGCTGCGCCTCGCCCCGGACGGCCGCGTCGTCCTCGAATCCTTCGCCGTCGCTCATGAGCACGATCGCGCGGTCGCTCGCGCTCCGCGCGGAGAGCAGCAGATCGGTCCCCTGCTTGATCGCCCGCGCGAGCGACGTTCCCGGCTCTCCGACCACGGAAGGGTCGAGATTGTCGAGGAAGAGATCGATGGCGCCGTCGTCGGCCGTGAGGGGGGTGAGGATGTAGCTGCGTCCGGCGAACGCCAGGAGCGCCGTACGGTCGCCGGGCGACAGATCGCGCAACCGCCGGATCTCCTGCTTGGCGCGCTCGAGCCGATTCGGATGCTCGTCGGGGGCGAGCATCGACAACGAGGCGTCGACCGCGATGACGACGTCCGCGCCGGTCGTCTGGACGGCGGTTCGACTCGTTCCCCAGCGCGGGCCCGCGAGCGCGAGGGCGGCCAGGAGCGTCGCGCCGCCCAGGATCGCGACGCGCGGGCGGAGCGGCTCCGTCGCGGGCCCGGAGAGAAGCCGGGCGACCGTCCCCGGCGTGCCGAGCCGCGCGAGGCGCGCCTGGCGGTCGCGCGACCGCCGGAGGAGGAGCAGCGCCATGGCGACCGGGAGCACGAGCGCGAGCGGCAGCAGCGCGGGCCACGTGAACACGCGGAGAAGCAGCGTGGGGGCGGTGGGGGCAACGATCACGGGCGGTCTCCTCGCCTCACGTCAGCGGTCCGCGCCAGGCGAACAGCGCGAGCTCGAGGGCCAGCGCGAGGAGTGCCGCGCCGAGCGGCCAGGGAAAGAGGCCCGTCCAGCGCACGTACGTCCGCGATCGGATCGGGACGCGCTCCAGCTCATCGATCTGCCGATAGATGTCCGCCAGCGCGTGCGCGTCGCGCGCGCGGAAATACCGGCCCGACGAGAGGCGCGCGATGTCGGACAGCAGCGCATCGTCGATCTCGACCGGGCGATTCTCGTAGCGGAGCCCGAAGAGCCCGCGCCCCACGGGAACGGGGGCGACGCCCTCGGAGCCGATCCCGATCGTGTAGATGCGGATGCCGAAGGCGGCAGCGGCTTTCGCCGCGGTCCGCGGATCGATCACTCCGCGGTTGTTCACACCATCGGTGAGCAGAATCATGACGCGCGATCGGCCGGGTGCGCTCCGCAGCCGGTTGGCGGCGGTCGCGATGGCGGTCCCGATCGCCGTCCCATCCTCGAGCTGACCGGCCTGCAGGTTGTCGATCGCCGCCAGCACGACCGGATAGTCGATCGTGAGCGGCACCTGTGTCAGCGCTTCCGCCGCGAAGGCGACGACACCGATGCGATCGGCCGATCGGCCGGCCACGAAGCTCTTCATCGTCGTCTTGGCGACCTCGAGACGGTTCTCGGGCTGGAAGTCGAGGGCGAGCATCGAGCTGGAGAGGTCGACGACCAGCACGATGTTGATGCCCTCGCTCGTCACAGTCTCGGTCCGCGCGCCGCTCCGGGGGCCGGCCAGTGCGACGATTGCGCCCGCGAGCGCGAGGTTGCGGAGCACGAACAGCGTGCGTGTGAGTCGTCGCCCGGCGCGGGGCCCCGCCGCGACGGTCCGCACGCGGGAGAAGCGCACGGCACGCGGGGTCCGTCGCCGCCGCCAGGCCCACCAGAGGGGGAGCGCGACGAGAAGCAACAGCGCCCAGGGCGTCGCGAATCCATAGCCGTGGAGGGTCATCTAGGCTGCCCGCTCCCGCCGCGGGGTCGCCGTCGTCGCTGCCGCGGTGGCCGCCGCCGCCCTGGCGGCGCGCGCGGCGCCGTCCACATCCCGAACCACCCCGCGCGCCGTGGTGGCCAGCTCGCGCGCCTGGTCGGTCGACACACGGTGGCGCGCGAACTTGACGAGATCGCTTTCCGACAGGACCGCGCGCAGCTGCTGCCGAGGCACCCGGTCGTCCGCGGCGAGCGCCGCCAGGAGCTCCGTCGTCGTGAGCGCGGTCGACGCCCCGGCGATCCGGCGCGCGAGGTACTCGCGCACCACCTCCGTGGCGAGCGCCACGTAGCGCCCCCGCTCGCCGGCTTCCAGCAGCCCGAGGCGGTTCAGGCGCTCGAAGGCCTCCTCGGCCGCGGCCAGCGGGTCGATCGCTTGCACGGTCGAGGTCCGCCGGCGCCGGGACCAGAGCCACCAGGCCGCGGCCGCCGCCGCGAGCAGGGCCAGGAGCCACAGCCATCGGAGCCACCACGGCGGCCCGGCGGCGAGGTATCCGCGCGCGGGGCGCGGGATGCGGAGGGCGGAATCGCGCGGTGCCACGGCGCGGACGACGACGGAGAGGTCGGAGAGAGGGATCGTGCCCTGGACCGTACCGCCGCGCGCGCCCGCCGCCGGCTCCTGCACGACGACATTGGCCAGGTGCAAGGGTTGCCGGCCGATATCCCACGCCGCGAGGCGGTAGACCGCCGTCAGCTCGACGGCGGTCGTATCCGGTCGCGGCAGCACGACGCGCGGATCGAGCGCCTGCACGGCGCCCGCGGCCGCGCGCGTCGTGTCCGGACCGTCGGGATAGGTGATGCGCGCGCCCCGGGGCGCGCGGACCCGGACCACGACCTGGAACGGCAGCCCGACGGTGACCGTGTCCGGCTCGACGCGGGCGCCGAATCGCACGGGCGCCGCACCGCTATCCTGCGCGGCGAGCAACGCGAGGGCGATCAGCACGCGACCTGCGGTCCCCGCTCGGCGCGACTAGGCGGCGCGCCGGCGCGCGCGCCGGTCCCGCGCGCGGAAGAAGCGCAAGAGCGGCTCCACCACGCCGCCATCGGTCCGCAGCTCGATCTCATCGAGCCCTAGCCGCCGCAGCAGATGCCGCCGCGTGGCGCGCTCGGACGCCATCCGTCGCTCGTACTGCAGGCGCACCCGGGGATCGTGCGTATCGACCTCCACGACGGCGTCCGTCTCGGGGTCGACGAATCGGACGAGACCCACATCCGGGAGCGCGAGCTCGGCCGGGTCTTCCGTCGTCACGGCGATCACATCGTGTCGCTGTGCGAGGAACGCGAGCTGCCGCTCGTAGTCCGCCGCCTGGAAATCGGACAGCAGAAAGACGATCGTGCGGTGCGCGAGAACGCGGCTCAGGTACTCGAGCGCCCCCGGCAGGTCGGTCCCGCGCCCCGCCGGGTCCGCCGCGAGCAGATCGCGCAGCACGCGCAGCGCGTGCCGGCGCCCCTTGCGCGGCGGGACCATGAGCTCGATGCGATCGGTGAAGAGGAGCGTGCCGACGCGGTCGTTGTTCCGGACGGCGGCCATGGCGATGACGGCGGCGAGCTCGATTTCCGCCTCGCTCTTGAAGCGCCGCGCCGTGCCGAATCGGGCGGAGCCCGAGAGGTCGACGGCGAGCAGCACCGTCAGCTCCCGCTCCTCGACGTACCGTTTGACGAACGGGCGCCGCATCCGGGCCGTCACGTTCCAATCGATCGAGCGGACCTCGTCGCCGCTCTGGTATTCGCGCACTTCGGCGAACTCCATCCCCTGCCCCTTGAACACCGAGCGGTATTCGCCCGTGAACAGCGAGTTCACCGATCCCCGCGTCCGCAGCTCGATGAGCTTGACCTGGCGCAGGATCTCGCGGGGTACGAGGACGGCCGCGCCGTTCACGGGCTCTCCACCGCCCCGAGCACGCGCTGGATGATGCCGTCGCTCGTGATCTCCTCCGCGTCGGCCTCGAACGTGGTGAGGATGCGGTGGCGCAGCACGTCCGGCGCGATCGCCTTCACGTCGTCCGGCGTCACGAAGCCACGCCCCCGCAGGAACGCGTGCGCGCGGGAGGCCTGTGCGAGCGCGATCGTCGCGCGGGGGCTGGCCCCGAACTCGATGAGGGGACCCAGGTCGGTGAGCCCGGCATCCCCCGGCGTCCGGGTCGTGTGGACGATCTCGACGATGTAATCGACGATTCGCTCGTCGAGATAGAGCTCGGCCACGCGCCGCCGCGCATCGAGGATCGCGACCGGGTCGGCGACCGCGTCGATCGCGATCGCGACGCCGCCCGCCATCCGCCGCATGATCTCCTTTTCCTCGTCGCGCGAGGGATAGCCGATCCGCAGCTTCATCATGAAGCGGTCGATCTGGGCTTCGGGCAGCGGATAGGTCCCCTCCTGCTCGATCGGGTTCTGCGTCGCGAGCACCAGGAACGGCTCGTCGAGCGCGAGCGTCACGCCCCCGATCGTCACCTGCTTCTCCTGCATGGCCTCGAGCAGCGCCGCCTGCACCTTGGCGGGCGCGCGATTGATCTCGTCGGCGAGGACGATGTTCGCGAAAATGGGGCCGCGCTTCACCGAGAACGTGCCCGTGGCCTGGTCGTAGACCTGCGTCCCCACCACGTCGGCCGGCAGCAGGTCGGGCGTGAACTGGATGCGCTGGAAGCTGGTCCGGATCGCCTCCGCGAGCGTGCGAACGGTCAGCGTCTTGGCGAGACCCGGCACTCCCTCGAGCAGGACGTGCCCCCCCGTGAGCAGGCTGATGAGCAGGCGCTCCACCATGTGGTCCTGCCCGACGACGCGCCGCGCGACCTGGCGGGCGATCGCGTGCATCAGCGCGGCATCGGCGGCCAGCTGCGGGGAATCGGTCGTGCGCTCGAAGACTGCGCTCACGGGATCGCCTCGATCGCGCGCCGCTCGGCGGGCGTCAGCGGACGCACCGCCCCGCTCGGCAGGGTCCCGAGCCGGACGGGACCGAACGCGGTCCGCACGAGTCGCTCGACGCTCAGTCCCACGGCCGCGCACAGACGGCGCACTTCCCGCGTCCGCCCCTGGCCAATGGTGATCTCGAGCGCGGTCCGGGCGCCGCCGAGCGGCGTCGTCGACACGTCGAGCGCGTGCACCGCCCCGTCGTCCAGCTCGACGCCGCGGCGGATCTGCTGCACTGCGCGAGCCACGGGTCCCCGCACCGTGACCACGTACGTCCGCGGGACCTGGCGGCTGGGATGCGTCAAGCGGTGGGCGGCATCGCCATCGGTTGTGAGCACGAGCACTCCTTCCGTGAGATAGTCGAGTCGCCCTACATACGTCAGACCGGGGACGCGCTGTTGGGGCGGCACGCAGTCGAAGACCGTTCGACGACCGCCCGGGTCGGCGGCGGTCGTCATCACCCCGGCCGGCTTGTGAAGCACGATCCACGTCGCCGTGGCGGGGGTCGTCCGCCGGGCCGTCACCGGTACCCCGTCGACGGTGATGCGATCCCGTTGGGGGTCGACCGCCTGCCCGGTCCGCGCGATCGTGCCGTTGACCTGAACTCGCCCGTCCGCGACGAGGGCGTCCGCGCCCCGGCGCGACGCGACCCCCGCGCGCGCGAGCGCGCGCTGGATCCGCATCCGCGGCGGCGATGGCGCGCGAGGCGGCGCCATCACGGCGCCGCGACGGTCACCGGGCGCAGGGCAATGGCCAGCTCGTCGGCGCGTGGAAGCTCCCCGAGGTGCCGCAGAGCGAAGTGCTCGAGGAACGCCGCCGTCGTCCCGTACAGCAGGGGCCGGCCCAATCCCTCCGCGCGGCCCACCACGTCGATCAGGCCGCGCTCGAGCAGTGTCTTCAGGATCGACCCGACGGACACGCCGCGGATATCCTCGATATCCGCGCGCGTCACCGGCTGGCGGTAGGCGATCAGCGCCAGCGTCTCGAGAGCCGCGCCCGACAGCCGGTGGGGCCGCGCCGCGAGTTGCGCGCGCTCGATGGCGGCGGTGTACTCGTAGCGCGTGAGCAGCTGCCACCCTCCCGCCACGTCCACCAGCTCGATCGCATGACCCTCATCGTAGGCGGCACGGACCTCGGCCAGTGCCGCGGCGCGATCGTCCTCCGACGCATTGGGGTCGAGCGCGGCCAGCGCATCCGGCAGGACGGGGGAGGCGCTCGCGAAAAGCGCCGCCTCAAACAGTCGCGCCAACGGGCTCAAATCGGCCATCGGCGGGCTCTCCGCTGAAAGGTTTCGCTCGCGTGGGCGCCGTGCCGGCCGCGACCTCCGCATCCGCCACGGCCGCGACCCCGGGCGGCACCCGCCCGCGCAGGATCTCCACGGGCCCGAAGGGCGCGGCCTGCTCGATCGCACATTCGGCCAGCCGCGCGAGCTCGAGGACCGCGAAGAGCAGGGACAGGGCCTGCCACGCCTCGGCGTCGTCCGAGACGAGATCATCCCACCGCACGCGCGGCCTCTCGGCCAGCGTCGCGCGGACGATCGCGATCGCGCCTGGCACGTCGAGGGCGCGCGCCACGACGGCGTGGACCGCCGGCCGCCGGCCCGCACGGAGCAGCCGGTCCACGGCGCCCAGAAGATCGTGCCAGGATACGGCGAGCGGCCCCGGCGCGGGGGGCGGCAGGGCCGCCGCCGCGGCACGAAAAGCCTCGGGCGGACGGGCGAGCCGGTTGCGCCGCGCCTCGCCGAGCCGCTCGAGGACGTCGACGACCTCCCGCATCTGCTGATACTCGAGCAGGTGGCGCACGAGCTCCGCGCGCGGGTCTTCCCAGCCCTCGTCCCCCTCGCGGCGCGGCAGCAGCATTTGCGCCTTGATGCGCAGCAGGCGCGCCGCCATCTCGAGAAAATCGGCCGCCTCATCGAGCCCCAGTGCGTGGATCCGCGCCACGAACTGCTCGGCGACGCGAGCCACCGGGATGTCGGAGATGTCGATCTGCTCGTCGCGCAACAGCGTCAGGAGCAGATCCAGCGGGCCGCTGAACTGCGCGAGCTCGACGACGAAGGCGCTCGACTCTGCCGTCATGGTGCCGGCGTCATAGCGCCTGCCAGGGGATCCAGCGCGGGGTCGTGGGCAGGATCAGGGGCCGCACCAATGCCTCGAGGAGTCCGGCGGCGCGCATCGCGGGATACAGCCACCAACCGAGGAATCGCGTCTGGAGCAGAAGGAGGAGCACGAAGATGCCGAAGAACCCGATCCGCTGATACTGGACCGCCCACGCCGGCGGGAGCACGTATTTCAACACGTGCGAGCCGTCCAGCGGCGGAATGGGCAGCAGGTTGAATCCGGCGAGCAGGAGATTCAGCTCGACGCCAATGACGAACATCGCCTGCAGGATCGCGAGCGTGTCCGCGAGCGCGGGGGCGCCCCGACCGGCGACGCCGACGAGCGCGATTGCGAGGGTGCAGGAGACGGCGATGAGCACGTTGGCGCTGACGCCGGCCAGGGACACGATGATGTCCCCGCGGCGGTAGTTGCGGTAATTCCGCGGGTTGACCGGGACCGGCTTCGCGCCGGCGAGTATCGGGAGATGCGCCAGCGCCATGACGAGCGGGAAGATCACGGACATCACGGGGTCCAGGTGCTTCAGCGGGTTCCACGTGAGCCGTCCCAGCTGCGACGCGGTCGTATCACCCTGCTTGAGTGCCGCGTATCCGTGCGCGTACTCGTGGGCGACGATGGAGAACAGCAGAACGGGCGCGATCAGGAGGTAATACGCCGGCACGCGGTAACGTACAGATGGGCCCGGCGGGTGTCAAAGTGCTGCGGCGCCTTGACATCGGTCGCCTCCGCTCCCGATCTTTCCGGCCGTGCCCAACATCGCTTCCTCCCGAAAGGACATGCGGAAATCGCGCGCCGCCGCGCTCCGCAACAAGGCGCAGCGCTCGGCGCTGCGCACCGCGCTCAAAAAGGCGCGCCAGCCGGGTGTCGCCGCGGAGGAGCGGCGGAATGCCGTGAGTCTCCTGGATCGTGCCGCGCGCAAGGGATTGATCCACCGCAACGCCGCCGCCCGGCATAAGAGCCAGCTGGCCCGACTGGCGTAATCGCACGTCCGCGGCGCTCGCGCGCCGCATGCGGGTCGCGGTTACAAGGCGGCGAGCTCGCCGCCGCACCGCTCGCAATACCACTCGGTCGGGATATTCATGGTGCCGCATTCGGCACACTTGAGCGTCTTCGCCTGCTGGCCCGGCGCATCGCGCAGGTAGATCGGGACGCCCGCCGGCGCCGCCACGGCCGGCGCGCCCCCCGACGTCGCCGGGCGCCGTGGCTGTCCGGGCCCCGAGGGCGCCCCGAGCGTGTCGAGCATTCCGGCGTGAGCGGGCGCGGCCGGCGCTGGCGCGGCCGGCGCTGGCGCGGCCGACAGCGCCGGAGAGACCGCCGGCGTAGAGCGCGGCGTTGAGCGCGGGATCGGAGCGGGCGCCGCCCGCTCGGGCGGCACCGCCTTCGGGGGGAGGGGCGGCGCCCGCGAGGGCGCCGAGGCCGCGGTGAGCAAGTCCTGCATGTGCGTGAGCTCCGCCGCCATTTCGCCGCGCTGCCGCTCGATGCCGGCGATCTCGGCGTCCGCCTTTTGGCCGATCTCGTCCCACTCTTCCGCGGTATACTCGCCGACCGCCGCGCGCACCTCGGCTTCCGCACGCTCGTCGCGCTTATCATCGACGTGCGCCTGGAGCGCGGCGACCGCGGTCGTCAGCGTGTCGATCCCCTCCTTGAGCTCGACCGAGTGGCTCCCGAGCTGCTCGAGCACCACCGCCAGCCGCTGCTCGTAGTCGGCGCGCACGCGCGCATAGACTTGCGGCGGGGTCGTCGCCTGCCGCGTGTCCAGCGCGCCGAGCCATTTCTCGTACCGCTGCCGCTCCTCGATCAACGTCGCGATCGTCGCGGCCGGTCTCTCCGCGGGCGTCTCGCTGGCCTTCTCGCCGGGCTTTTCGGCCGCCTTCTCGGTCGGCTTCACCGCATTGCTCGCCAGGGCCTCACCCTCCCTCAGGCGTGAACCGATTTCCCAATATGATAGACGACGTGGCCCCCAACAACCGTGCAGACGGGCCGCCCCCGCAGCACCCACCCCGCGTACGGCGTGTTCCGGCCCTTCGACAGGAAGGCCGACGGATCGACCGTCCACTCGCGATCGGGGTGAAACACGGTGACGTTGGCCGGGGCCCCCGGGGCGAGCGAGCCGCCGGGCAGATGGAAGATCCGCGCGGGGGCGACCGCCATCCGCTCGACGAGGACGCGCAGGTCGATCGCGCCCGTGTGGACCAGCTTCGTCACGACGACTCCGAGCGCCGTCTCGAGACCGACGATGCCGTTCGGGGCATCGGCGAACTCCTGCTCCTTCTCATCGTAGTGATGCGGTGCGTGGTCCGTCGCGACGACATTGATCGTCCCGTCGCGGAGCGCGTCGACGAGCGCCGCGACGTCCTCGGCCGTCCGCAACGGCGGGTTCATCTTGGCGTTGGTATCGTATCCGTCGACGGCGGATTCCGTCAGCGTCAGGTGGTGCGGGCACACCTCGGCGGTGACGCGGACTCCGCGCTCCTTCCCCCACCGCAGCAGCTCGACCGAGCCGCGCGTGCTCGCGTGCGCGATGTGCACGTGGCCGCCGGTCCGCCGGGCGAGGAGAATATCGCGGATCACCATGATCTCCTCGGCCTCGGAGGGGATCCCCTTGAGCCCCAGGCGCGCGCTCACGAACCCCTCGTTCATGGCGCCGCCAGCCGCGAGGGTCGGCTCCTCGCAGTGATCGATGACCGGTATCTCGAACGTCCGGGCGTACTCGAGCGCGGTCCGCATTAAATGGGCGCTCGCGACCGGCCGCCCGTCATCGCTGATCGCGACGGCCCCCGCGCCGACCATCTCGCCGACTTCCGCCAGCGCCTGGCCGCGTTGCCCCAGGGAGATCGCCCCGATGGGGAAGACGCGGGCGGCGCGGGCGGCGAGCCCCTGGCGCAGCACGAACCCCACGGCCGCCTGGTTGTCGGTGACCGGATCCGTGTTCGGCATGGCGCACACCGCCGTGAACCCCCCCGCGGCGGCCGCGCGCGCCCCCGTGGCGATCGTCTCGACGTCTTCGCGTCCCGGCTCGCGCAGATGGCAGTGCACGTCGATGAAGCCCGGCGCGACGACGGCGCCCGTGCAGTCGATGACTTCCGCCCCATCGGGTCGTCCGATCGCACCGGGTCCGGCGTGCACGACGGCGCCGCCGCGCAGCAATACGTCGCCGACCCCGTCGATGCCGCGCGCGGGATCGAGGATCCGCCCGCCGGTCAGGACGATCGGCGGCGTCATCGCTCCGGCGCTCCCTTGGCCGCTTCCGCCAGCTCCGGCCTCCCGCCGGCCAGGAGGTACAGCACCGCCATGCGGACGGCCACGCCGTTCGTGACCTGGTTGAGGATCAGGCTGTGCGGGCCATCCGCGACATCCGAGTCGATCTCCACGCCGCGATTCATCGGGCCCGGGTGCAGGATCAGCAGCGGGTGCGTCGCGCGCGCGAGCCGCTCGCGCGTGATCCCGAACACCCGATTGTACTCGCGCAGCGACGGGATGTAGCCGGCCGTCATCCGCTCGAGCTGCAGGCGAAGGACGTTCAGCGCTTGCGCCCACTCCATCGCCTCGTCCAGTCGGTCGAAGACGGTCACGCCGAATTCGGCGATCGCATTCGGCAGCAGCGAGCGCGGCCCGCACACGGCCACCTCGGCGCCCAGCTTCGTGAGTCCCCAGATGTTCGACCGCGCGACACGGGAGTGCAGCACGTCGCCGCAGATGCAGACCCGCAAGCCGGTCAGGTCCCCGAAATGGTCGCGCAGCGTCAGAAGATCGAGCAGCCCCTGCGTCGGATGCTCGTGGGTGCCGTCTCCCGCGTTGATGACCGTGGACTCGATGCGGTTCGCCAGGAAGGCCGCCGCACCCGATGCGCCGTGACGGATCACGACCATGTCGATCCGCATCGCCTCGAGATTGCGCGCCGTGTCGACCAGCGTCTCCCCCTTGCTCACGCTCGACCCGGACGCGGTCACGTTCACCGTGTCGGCCGACAGCCTTTTCTCGGCGAACTCGAACGAGATGCGCGTCCGCGTCGACGGCTCGAAGAAGAGGTTGACGATCGTCGATCCCCGGAGCGCCGGCACCTTCTTGATCGCGCGCTCGCTGATCTCCTTGAAGGGCTCGGCGGTATCGAGAATCAGGCGGATCTGATCGGCGGACAGGGGCTCGAGGGCAAGGAGATCCTTCCCCAACGGGTTCGTCACGCCGGCTCCTCCCGCCCTCGCTCGGTCGTCACCACGACCACGGCGTCCCGGCCATCGATCTCCTGGACGAGGACGTTGACCCGTTGGCTCGGCGTGAGATCCACCCGCTTGCCGACGACGTCGGCATGGATCGGCAGCTCGCGGCCGCCCCGGTCGACGAGCACCGCCAGAGCGATCCGCGCGGGTCGCCCGAAATCGGCCAGCTCGTCCAGCGCCGCGCGGATGGTCCGCCCGGTATACAGCACGTCGTCCACGATCACGACGTTGGCGCCGTCCAGGTTTCCGGGGATGTCGGTCGGCCCCAGAACGGGGCGCGGGCCGACGGTCTGCAGATCGTCGCGGTAGAGCGTGATATCGAGCGCGCCGCGCCGCGGGGCCGTGCCCTCCCGATCGGTGATGATCGCCGCGATTCGGTCGGCCAGCTGGACGCCGCGGCGCTGGATGCCCACCAGCAGCAGCCCGTCGGTGCCATCGTTCAATTCGAGAATGGCGTCGGCCATCCGGCGCAAGGTCCGGTCGATCGCGCGCCCGTCGAGGAGGACGGCGGGCTGGGTCGGGATCCGCTCAGCTGCCATGTGGTGTCACAAATGTACTAGGCAACGGCGCGTGCGGGATCCCGGCGTGCGCCGCGCGCGCAGGGGGAGCGCCTCGCGCCTTGGTCAGCGCTCGCGCGGAATGATCGCGATGCGGCCGTCGGGCTCGAGGATCGCGCGGTCGATGTCGTCCAGGCCGGACAGGCCGGATCGATGCGCCGCCGATTCGATGTCGTCGCGCGTCACGCGCTCCTGATCGCATGCCGTTGCGATCATCGCGCCATGCAGGAAGAGCACGGTCGGTCCGGGCTCGACGACCGCCGCGACCGCCGTCCAGCGGTAGCTCAGCACCGATGTCGCGAAGACGAGCGTGAAGAGCGTCGTCGCCCCGACGCAGGCCGTGAGCAGCGTCGCATCATCCTGCAGGATCGCGTTGCGGAACAATTGCGGAATGAGAACGAGGGCGACGAATTCGAAGGGCGTCATCTGGCTCAGCTCCCGCTTGCCCAGAACGCGCAGGCACGCGAGTACCAGGCCATATACCAGGGCCACGCGCACGACGACACCGGCACGCGATGGGCCGAGCGCGCCGGCCAGACCGAGGACCGGCAGGGCCGCGATGACGGGCATGCCAAGCCATTGCTTGCGGGTGAGCCTGATGTGCCGACCCGCGGGGCGGGACACCCGCTGCACGTCCACGTTGCCCGGCTGGGGCTAGGCGGTTCGGCGCGAGCGGGACGGGCGTGCGGATGCGCGCGCCGATGCGCGCGCCGATGGGTGCGCCGATGCGCGTGGCGCGACGCGCGATGCCCCCCGCCGGCCGCGGCCCGTCGCGCGCTTGGTCTGATCCAGGCTCTGGCGCAGGCGGCTCACGAGATCGATGACCTTCCCATCCTCGGGCGGGACGGCTTTCGGCTCCGCGATCTTCTTCCCCTTGAGTTTCGCCCGGATCACCCGCATGAGATTGGCCTGGTAGTCGTCGCTGTACCGATCGGGATCGAACGGGCGCGCGAGATTGTCGATGAGCTGCTCCGCCATGCGCGCCTCGTCCGGCCGGACGCGCTCGGCGGTCGGGAAGGAGAATTCCCCGGGATCAACGAGCTGCGAGGCGAACCGCATGACCTCGAGCATGAGCGCCTGGTCGACGGCCTTGACGCTCGCGAGCTGCTCCTTCTGGCGCAACGTGAACTTGCCGATTCCCACCATGCCGCTCGCGTGAATCGCCTGGCGCAATACGGCGTATGCCTTTTCGGCGGCTTTTTCGGGGACGAGATAGTACGGCGTGTCGAAGAAGCGCGGGTCGATCTCGTCCTCCTTCACGAAGTCGAGCATCTCGATCGCCTTGGAGGACTCGAGTGCCGCGGACTCCAGCTCCGCGCTGGACAGGGCGACGTACTTCCCCTTGGCGTACTCGTAGCCCTTGACGATGTCGGCCCATTCCACCGTTTCGCCGTCGGCCGTGCACACGCGCTCGTACCGGATCGGCGCCAGGTCCGCCGCGTGCAGCTGGCGAAAATGAATCTGTCCCTCGCCCGAGCGAATGGCCGGGTACAACCGGACGGGGATGTTCACGAGCCCAAACGAGAGTGACCCCTTCCACACGGACGCCATGTTTCGTCCCTCACCCGAAATGCCACGTGAGCGTGCCACCCGGCTCGCCTGTGAGAACCGGCGGCGAGCCGGCACAAACGCAGAAGTCATGCCGATCGCGCACGCTGCCCCGCCAGCCGCCGTTCGACCCCGGTCCGGACATCGGGCGGCAGATCGATGCGCTGGAGTTTCACCCGGACATCGCGCACGACATCGGCTTCGAACGCGAATTCGGCCGAGCAGAGCGCGCACACCTCGAGGTGCTCGCGCACACGCGCCATCTCGGCGGCATCCAGCTCGCGATCCACGAAGTCGTTGATGCGCTGGAACGCCATTTCGCACGCCGCGCGGTCGAGCCCGCGCGGCCGGACGTGGAGCGGGACCCGCGACACCACTCCGGCATCCTCCGCCACGCGCCACAGCTCCTTCTGGAGGAGTTTGCGGGCCCGGTGGAGGCGTGATCGCACCGTTCCGATCGGCACGCCCAGCACCTCCGCGATTTCGTGGTACGATCGGTCCTCCGCAAAGTACAGGGCGGCGACGGCACGATACTCCTCCGGCAGGCGCCGGAGCGCCGAACGAACGGCGTCCTGCGACAGCCGCCCGATGAGCTTGTCAGCCGGGCCGTCCCCCGTGGTGGGCAGTCCCGCGGCCCCGAATGCATTGTACAGGAAGAGATCCGGAGTGTCCCCGAAGCTCACCGTGAGGATTCGCCGGGCTCGTGCCCGCCACGACATGCGATGGACATTCGTCAGCACACGAAAGAACCACGGCTTGAACGGCGCCCCGGGCTGAAACGTGCCGAATCCGCGCAGGCCCTGGAGCGCCGCCTCCTGTACGAGGTCCTCGGCGTCAGCGCGATTGCGGGTCAGGCTCAGCGCGTACCCGTATGCGGGGCCGAGGATCGGCGCCAGCAGCGCGTCGTAGCCCGGAGCCGCGGAGGGGACGGTGCCGCTCGGAGTCGCCGTCATGGGGGCTGTCCGGAGTCTCCGCAGGAGCGCGTGCCGTGTCAATACAGCAACCGTCGGGAACCGAAGCACCCCGCTCGGCATACCCGGGTCCAATCGCGCTGCCGTCATCGCTCCAGAGGAATGCCCTGATGCGTGTCGCTTGCGTTCCCCTCCCGCTCGTCGTGGTTCTTCTCAGTGCGGGGCCGTCGTCGGCCGGAGCGCCGCGCGACCCGGCGGCCATCCCGCTGGTGAGCGTCGACCGCTTCAGCGCCGCCGCCGGGCACCTCCAGGTGCGCACAGCCACCAATGGTCTCCCCGGTCCGAATGCGCCGATCGCCTTCGATCGCGCGCCGTTCATCACCAAGGGGTTCGGCCCCAAGGGCCAGCCCATCGCGTACTACAATTTCGATGTCCAGCCGATGCAGGCGGCGCCCGTGTACGCGCTGCGCGGGCCCGACGGACGGGCGGTGCCCGGTCAGCTGTTGATCATCGATGCGGTCCCGGGCGACCCCGGGTACAGCGACTTGCATCAGCTCGTGCTCGTGACCGTTCCCCCCCTGTATCGCGTGAACAGCGTCACGAGCGGGGCCGCCATACGAAGCGCGGGCTGGCCCATCGAGCAGTCGACGACGATCATCAACGCCCCGGTGGTGCCGGCCGGATCGACCGCGCGGCTGCGCGCGGGCGGGGCCCCGACAGAAGCGCACGCGGAGTGGTACCGCGGTCAGAAGGCGGAGTACCTTCTATTCGAGTCCATGCTGACGGGGACGGCGACGGGCACGACCCCCGTCTCGCCCATTTTCGTCACGTTCAACCGGAACCCGGGGACACCGGGCGGGGGCCCGGGGTCGGGATTCAAGACGGAATCCGGATCGGATCAGACGCACAACGTGGCGGCGACCGTGCCCGGCGATCCGGGGTATTCGCCACTGTGGCAGGTGAGTGTATATGACAACGCCAACTTCGCGGTGGTCCGAGACCTGGCCAGCATCGCGCATGTCAGGGTGCTCGCGGCCAACGTCGCGACCGTCAACTGCCCGATCGTCACCATTCGCTAGGAGGATGGATCATGCCACGCGTTCTTTCGCTTGCGGCGGCCGCTGCGCTCACCCTTGGCGGGGGCTCCCTTCTGATCGCCGCCACCGCGGCGCCTCGCGCGTCGGCGGCGGGCGCCCGCGCCCGTCCCAGCCCGCTCGACGATGAGGGGCCATTTCCCGGCCTCGCGGGGGGGACGGCGTGGATCAACTCGCCTCCGCTCACGGCGAACGCACTGCGTGGCAAGGTCGTCGTCATCGACTTCTGGGCGTTCTCCTGCTCGAACTGCCTCGCGGCAATGCCGCACGTTAAAGCGCTCGAGGCCAAGTTCCGCGACCGCGGCGTCGTCGTGGTCGGCGTGCATACGCCGGAGCTGGCGCACGAGCGCGTCGAGTCGAACGTCCGAGCGGCGGTGCGCCGGCTCGGGATCGTGTATCCGGTCGTGATCGACGGCGAGAACCGGATCTGGAACGCGTTTGAAAACGAGTATTGGCCGGCCGTGTACATCGTCGATGCGAGCGGCCGGATCCGCTACCACCACTTCGGCGAGGGTGACTACACCGGCCAGGAGGCGGCCGTCGAGGAGCTCCTGGCTGGCGCGGCAGCCCGGGCGCCGGCCGGCCGCTGACAGAGCCCGTGCGTCCGCCTGGATCGTCCTCTTCTGGGGCCCGCTATTGGGGCCGCATCTCGAACACGGCCGAGAGGGATTCAGGGATGGCGAAGGTACTCATGTTCGTCGGCTCCACGGTCGGCGGAACGATCGGATGGTGGATCGGGGACTGGTTCGGAATCATGACCGCCTTCATCATCAGTATGATCGGCACCGGTGCGGGCATCTACGCCGGCCGCCGGATCGCACGCGAGTATTTCGATTCATAAGCGGCACAGGCGCCCTCCCCGGCGCCCCTGCTCGACGCACGTGTAGGGGGGCCGTCCTCGGCCCCCTTTTTTTTCGGCACGGGGCGCGGCCTGCCTTGCCCCGCCGCCGGGTTCGTGGCGACCTTGTACGCCGGCGCCCACCTCACGGCTGGCCACTCCGGGTACCACTCCGCCCGTCCACCGCAGTCACCCACCAGGAGCATGAATGCATTACGCCATTCGCGTTACCGCTTGCGCCCTCGCCGTTGCGGCGTCCGCCTGCACCAATGGCGACGTCGTGGCGGCGACGACCGAGGTTCCGGCCGCGGCCCATTTCGTGGTGCTCTACAACATGCCGAAGGACACCGCCGCGTTCGAGACGTATTACGCGAAGACGCATCTGCCCCTTCTGGCGGCGAACGCGAAGGAGATTGGCTTTACGAAAGGCGTGCTCGTCAAGTTCACGTCGACGCTCGATGGCAAGCCGCCAACCTACTATCGCAAGGCGGAGCTCACGTTCTCCTCGATGGCCGCCCTCAAGACGGGCCTGGCCACGCCGGGCTTCCAGAAGGTTGCCGGCGATCTCCCCAATTTCGCGACCGGCGGGCTCGTGGCGCTCATCGGCGAGGAGACGAAGTAGCGGTTGGCGAATCGCGGTCCCTCGCCGTCACGCGGGGGACCGCTCCACCGCTTCGGTTGCGGCGGTCCACTCCGCGAGAGCGGCATCGAGAGCTTGCCGGGCCGCGTCGAGGGCCTTGCCCAGCGCGTGGCTGCGCGCGAGACCGTCGCGCGCCGCGTAGAGTGCCGGATCGGCGAGGGCCGTCGAGAGCCGAGCCACGTCGGCTTCGGCGTCCGCCACGTGGCGCTCCGCATTCTCGACCGCCCGGTGGGCGGCGCGGATCGCCGATCGATCGCTGGCGGCTCGCCGCCCGGCGCGGGCGGGCTCCACCGTGGCGTGCTCGCGGACGCGCCGGACCGCGACCTCGTCGGCCGCGGCGACCGCGGCCGCATGGGCACGCTCCTCGCTGACCACTTCCCACTCGGCGAAGCTGCCGTCGAACGCCGTCATGCGCCGGTCGTGGAGGACCCAGACCCGGGTCGCCAGTGCGCGCAGGAGCGCCCTGTCGTGACTGACGAGAATCACCGTGCCGGGATACCGCTCGATCGCATCCTCCAGCGCCTCGATCGATTCGACATCGAGATGGTTTGTCGGCTCATCGAGAATGAGCAGGTTGGCGCCCGAGAGCATCAGCATCGCCAGCGCGACGCGCGCCCGTTCCCCGCCCGAGAGGCTATCCGCGCGCCGGCGCACGGCATCGCCCGAGAATCCAAAGCGTGCGAGGTGGGATTGAATCTGACCCCGGGACCAAAGCGGGCGGAGCTCGTTGATCGTATCGTACAGCGTCTCGCGCAGCGGGACCTGGCCCAGGTCCTGACGGTAGTAGGCGATGTGCGTCGAGAGTCCGACGCGGAGCTCGCCCGTGTCGACGGGGTGCTCTCCCACGATTGCGCGCAGCAGAGTCGATTTTCCGGCGCCGTTGGGGCCAAGGATTCCGACGCGGTCGCCGCGCATGACGCGAGCCGAAAAGTTGGCCAGGAGCGGCCTGCCCTCGATGGAGATTCCCACGTGCTCCGCGGCGAGGATCTGGTCGCCGCCGCGTTCCGAGATGTCGAGGCGCAGCGCCATCGCGTCCTCGGCGCCCACCGGGGGACTGAGGCGCGGGAGCCGCTCGAGTCGCTTGCGGCGCCCCTTGGCCTGGCGGGAGTTCTGTCCGGCGATGTTGCGCCGGATGTAATCCTCGTCGTGCGCGATCGATCGGCGCTGCTTCGTGACCGCCCGGTCGAGTGCCAGTCGCCGCTCCGCGCGTTGCGCGATGAAGGATTCGTAGCCGCCCGTATATGGCGTCGCGGTGCCTCCCTCCAGATGGAGGACGTGATCGGCGATCGCGGCCAGAAAGGCCCGATCGTGGCTGACCACGAGCACCGTCTCGTCCGTTTCGGTCAGGTACTGCTCGAGCCAGCGCGTCGTCTCGAGGTCGAGGTGATTCGTGGGCTCGTCGAGGAGCAGGACGTTGGCCGGCATCACGAGCTGGCGCGCCAGGCCCAGCCTGCCCTGCTCTCCCCCGCTGAGCGCCGTGAGGGGTCGCTCGCGGGCCTCCGCCGGATCGAAGCCGAGGCCGTGGAGCACAGCGTCAACGCGGGGCGTCACGGTGTAGCCCCCCTCGTGCTCGAACCGCTCGAGATCGCGTCCGTAGCGCGCCAGTGCCTCGGGGCCCGCGTCATCGCTCAATCCCGCGGCCTGGTCCGCCAGCGAGCGCTCGAGGGCCAATAGCTCGGAGAACGGGCCCGCGGCGGCTTGCCACACAGTGGCGGCGTCACCAAAGTCGCGGTGCTGGTCGAGGAGCGCGATCCCGAGCCCGCCGACCCGTGTGACCTGTCCGCGCGTCGGCGCGAGCGCCCCGGTCATCAATCGGAACACGGTGGTCTTGCCACTACCATTCGGGCCCACGATGCCCCACCGGTCGCCGGCGGCGATCGTGACCGTGACATCGTTGAGCAGGGGCGTCGCGCCGAAATCGACGCCGACCGCGGAGAGAGCGATCTGCGTCATCGGGACGTCCGGTGCTCGACCTCCAGTTGCGTCGTCCGGACGCGGGTCGGTGCCTCCATCGCACCAAAGATCGACGATGGACGGGCGCTGTGACGAGCGGCATATTACGTGCGGATCGTGATGGCACGGCGTTCACCGCGTGCGCGGCAGGAATCGTCCCTTGCCGGGGACCGCTCGTTTCGGAGGTCACAGCGGGATGTTGGAGTGATGGCACCGATCCGCTATTGGCTTCTCGCACCACTCGCCGTGTGTGTCGCGTGCAACTACGGCCCGTCGCCGGACAAGCCGCCCTCGTCCTCCCCGCCCCTCGGACCGCCTACCGGACCCCCTGCGTCGCCACCCCTCGCGACGGCACCGATGCGTATCGTGTGGGCGTACACGGTCACGGCGGCCGTCACCCCCCCGGCGAGCCCGGCCATCATCGCCAGCTGGACGTGCAGTCCGTTCAGCGGCGCCATCACGGATACCGGCAGGCTGACCGCCCGAATCCGCAACGTCGGCTACGACAGCAGTAGCACGATCCTGTGCAGTGGAGGCGCTCCCAACGGTCCGATCGGATTCATTGCGGCCGACATCCAGGACATCCCGCAAATTCCGGTTACGGGATCGGCCAGCGGAAATGCGCCGACATTCGTCTTCTGTCCCGGGGGACCGCCACCGGCCGTGCCGTGCATTTCGCTCTCGGCGACCGTTGTGGGCACGGATACGATCTCCGGTCCGGCCGGCATTACGGTGGCGCGCTCGGACTCGGACTCGACGGTCGCGCTCGGGACATTCACGGCGGTCCAGCTCCCGTCGCCCTAGGCGCCCCTCTCCACGGTGGCGGCGTCCGACGAAGCGTCCGCCCCGCGCGCCGGAGGGCCGTCGTCGTCGGGCGATCGCCGAGCGCTCTCCGCGCGGGGCAAGCGGAGCGTAAAGGTCGATCCGCCCCCCTCGACGCTCCGCACGCGTAGATCGCCGCCCATGGCGCGCGCCAGGTCGCGGCTGATGGCAAGGCCGAGCCCGGCCCCTTCCGAGGTCCGGGTGGGCCCGGTATGGACCTGAACGAAGGGCTCGAAGACCTCGGTCTGCTTGTCGCGCGGGATGCCGATGCCCGTGTCCGTCACACGCAGGAAGACGGCGCCCGGCATGTTGGGAGACATCGTCGTATCGAGTGCGATGCGACCGCCCGGAGGCGTGAATTTCACCGCGTTCGAGAGGAGGTTGAGGAGGATCTGGCCGACGAGCGCCGGGTCCGCGCGCACTCTCACGTCATCGGGAGGGAGCCGGACGGCGTACCCCAGGTTCTTCGCGGCCAGCTGGGGCTCGATCATGGGCCCCAGCTCGGCGGCCACCGCGCAGACGGCCACATCCTCGATCTCGTAGGCGATGCGGCCCGATTCGATGCGCTCGAGATTGAGAACGTTGTTGATCAGCCGGAGCAGGTGGCGCTGGCTGCGGTCGATGCGCAGCAGCGCGTCGCGTTGGGCATCGGTCACGGGCCCGTGAATCTCCATCTCCAGGAGCTGCACGTGGCCGGCGATGGCGTTGAGCGGTGTGCGCAGCTCGTGGGACATGACCGCCAGGAACTGGCTCTTCGCCCTGCTCGCGGCTTCCGCGAGCTGGCGCGCGCCCTCGGCCTCGCGCCGCGCGTGCTCGGCAGCGTCGAAGAGCCAGGCGTGATCGATGGCGATCGCGGCCCGTCGGGCGAGCTCCTTCGCCAGTGACCGGTCCGCGTCGCTGAAGCGGCACACGGGGTCCATTGCCGCCAGTGTGATGCTGCCCACAATGCGGCCGCGCGCCGCCATGGGGACGACGAGCGTGGACGTGCAGTCGGGCTCCCGGCGCTCCGGCGATGTCGCGATCTCGCGCGTCGATCCCGCTTCGACGACGCGAATCGTGCACCAGTCGGCGAGCTGCGGGACGGCGAGATCCGCGACGGCGGCGAGCGTGACGTGATAATCGAGCGACGACGCCAGCACGTCGCTGGCGGCGGCGAGAAACGCATCGCGCTCGGCCTCCGCGGCAGCCGTCGCGCGCGCGCGTTCGACATCGCGGTAGAGCCGCGCTCCCTCGATCGCCGCCGCGGCGCGACGCGCAAGCTCCATGGCGAGCTCCAGCACGTGATCGTCATATCGCCGGCCGGAATCCGACATGACGAGCGAGAGCACTCCCAGCGTTCGACCCGCGAACGCGAGCGGGACCGCCATATACGATTGCGGATTGAGCGCCTGCAGCAGCGCCAGGTGCTCGGGCCCGCGCGCGAAGGCGGCGGTCGCCGCGGGGTCGATCTCCAGGGCGATCTGTGGCGCCCCCGTTCGCAGCACGAGGGGGGACCCCGCGTCGCCGTCCGGCCTGTACGGGAAGCGCCGCCACAGGTCTACCAGGATCGGTTCCTTCGCGGGGTCCCGGTGGGCGGATGTGACCCGTCGCACGGCACCGTCGGCCGTGAGGACGTCGATGCTCGCGTAGTCGGCGATCTCCGGCACGACGTATCGGGCGACCGCGGCCAGCGTGGCGTCGTAGTCCAGGAGCGCGCCCGCGAGCAGCGGCTCGAGCCCCGCGAGGAATCGCATGTCGCGCTGGATGGGCGGCACGGCGCCGTCGGCGCCGTCGGCGCGCGCGGCGGACGGTGACCCGCGCACCCGCTCGCCGGTGGGCAGCGCGTCGATCGCGCGTCGAGGGCGGCGGGCCGTCATGCGAATGGTCGCATCAGGGGGGCTCGTCGGTTGACGACCGCGGTGGAGCCCCGCAACGCCCCTCGCATCAGCGGCCGAGTGCCGGTGCCGCCCGCATCGTGTTCCTACTTGGCGCCTTTCGCAAGGGCGACGACGGCCGGATAGCAGTCGGCGCACACAAAGGCGACGCCATCCTGGAAAGGCGCCGCGAACAGGACGCTCTTGTTCGCCGGCGACGGACATCCCGCATGTGCGCAGCGGGCCTTCTCGAGATCGGTATGGGTCGCCGCCTCGCGGTATTTTGTTGTCGCGCCTACCCGATGATACTCGCGCACGCCGCGATGGGCCGCATCGGTCCCCCCGAGGCGTCGCATCCCGCGCGGCAGCGGCTGGGGGATGTCGTGGACGTCATGGGTAAACCCGCTCTTGTCGATCAGGGTGACATGCATGATTCGATTGCTCCCATTGCGGAGGGGTGTGCGTAAGCTAGTGCCGCTCGAACGTCCTGGAGGCGCGCGAGCCGCTCCTTCACTTGGGCGACCTTGGGCTGCAGCTCGGCGTCGGCGTTCTTCCACAGCTCCACGAACTTGATGTAGTGTCCCACGGCGTTCTGCCGGTCGCCCTTGGCCTCGTACAGCTCGCCCAGGCGCTTATGCATCCCGGCGAGAAGGTAGGCGTCGGTTCTCATCTTCTCGTAATTCGGCGTGGCGATGTAGCGCTCGTAACTCGCGATCGCCGAATCGGGCATATTCGCGGCATCGTACGCGCGGCCCAGATGCGCCGGCAGACACTGACTGCACGGGGTCGCGGGGCCATCGGGGAGCTGGTCGCCCAGCTTGAATTCGGTCACGGCATTGAGCGGCCGCTTTTCGGCGAGCGCGATCTCGGCCAGCGCGTTGTGGCGATCCGGCTCGTTGACCCGGATGAGACTGGAGTCCTTCACCTCGGTGGCGTATTGGGCGAGAACGGCGTGGGCGCGCTCGGGGTGGCCGCCGAGTGCGTAGAGCGTGGCAACGGTGAAGTACGGGCGCTCGAAATCCGGGATCGTGCGGAGCGGTGCTTTGGCGAGCGCGGCGTCGAACTCCTGCAGCCCGCGCGCGGGCTGCTCCCGGAACCAGACGTCGGTCCAGGCGGCCTCGAGCTCGGCCGTGAGCGGGGGCGGCGGCGCACCGCGCGCCACGTCTTGCGCTCGGGCATCCTCGGCCAGCCGTGCGCTCTCCGCGAGTCGTCCGTGGAGCATCGCGAGACGCGCGAGCGCGGCGGTCGCGAACGCGCGGTTGCTCATATCGGGAGCACTCGCGCGCAGGTGCACGAGCTGCGCCACAACGGAATCGAGCTTCCCCTGCGCATAGAGGGCGGAAACGCCCATGATCGCGACCGTGGGACTTTCCGGGAACGCGGCCCGGGCGGCCACGGCGGCCGACTCGGCGGACGCCGGCTTGCCTTCATTGACCTGCGTGAAGGCCAGAACGAAATAGTAGTTGGCCGAGGGGCCACCCAGCGCGGCCGGTAATCTCCGAAACAGCGATTCGGCGCCGGCGTCGTCGCGGCGTCGCCAGAGGATGACGCCGAGATTGATGTTCGCGACCGGATCGAGCGAGTCGCGCGCGAGCAGGGCGTGGTACGCATCAACCGCCTGCTGTCGATCGCGGCCTGGCCCATTGTCGAAATACGATGCCGTCGCGAGGTAGCGCTCGCGCTCGGTCAGGTGGTTGCGGTAGCGATAGGCGCGCTCGAGTGCGGCGTCGATCCTCTCCCGCGGCATGCCCGCGTTGCTGAGCGCGACGCCGAGTTTCCGGTACGCCATGGCAAACGTCGTATCGAGCGCCACGGCCTCCTCGAGCAACGGGATGGCCTTCTGATCGTCGCCCTCGATGTCGTTGGCGCGCGCTCCCGCGGCGTATTTGCGCAACGCCTCCATCGACGGCGTGGTGACCTGCTCGAGCGCGGGGCTCGCGTGGACGTCCTTGAGGGATTCGCCGATCCTCCCGCGCAACTCGTGCGTGAGCTTGTCGAGCGTCGGGAGGAGTTCTTTCGGGCCATCAACCGTCTCGCGGTACGACGCGAGCTCATCGCCCGCATCCGCGGCAATGAGTCTGAGGGTCACGATGTAGCCGCCCCCGAGCGGCGTCACGTCCCCATCCACGACGGCCTTGATTCCCTCGCGTGCGGCGATCTCCCGGGCTAGCGGAAGATCGATCCGGCTCGTCTCCGGACGCTGCATCCGCGTGAGCGCGGCGGAAACGGTGCTCGCCGGGACGATCGACACGACCGACGACTGCCCGAGGTCGGTCCGGACCGCCTCGGTGACGATGCTGCCGAGCGAGGAATCGGCCGCGGGCGCTCGAAAATCGGTGACGAGCAGGCGCTCCTTGTTGGTGAGGCGGCCCGCGGCGAGGAGGGAGCCCGCCGGGCCGATTCCCAGCGTGCGCAGGATCATGTACCCCAGGACGAGGACGACGAACACGCTCAGGGCGCCGATCCCTCCGAGCGCCGTGCGGCGCCAACTCACCCAGGGGCTCACCTTGACCGCGAGCTGGGTCATGGTCGACTGCACGGCCGGCGAACCGCCGGGGGTCACGGCAGCCATGGTCATGGCCTCGCGCGCCCCGTGCTGCACGAACGCCGTGAAGAGAATCATCGGGAGCCCCAGCGCCATCACCACGAGCGCGCCCGGAAAGACCCAATCGGGCAATCCGATCACGATGGTCGCCGCCCGGGCAACGAGAGCCACGCCGGCAAAGGCGAGCGCGTAGAGCCCGAGGGCGCGACCGAGCCGGCGCCGGCCACCGAGGAGTATGGCGGGCATGGCGGGGTGGCCACCCCCGCTCGTCACAGTCTCCAGCACGCGCGCGATGTCGGCCGCCGATTGCGGGCGATCATCCGGGTCTTTCTCCAGGCAGCGCATCACGAGCTGCGCCAGGAGCGGCGGTGTGTCGGGCCGCAGCTTTTCGACCGGCTCCGGGCGCTCCCCCATCTGGGCCGCGAGGAGCTTCTGCGGCGTGCGGCCATGGAACGGCGGGCGGCCGGCGAGCATCTCGTACGCCATGACGCCGAACGCGTAGATGTCCGCCCGGCGATTGGTGCCCGGGTCCGCCGCCGCCTGCTCGGGCGCCATGTAGGCCGGTGTGCCGAGCGAGCTGCCGACCTGCGTGAGGGTTCCGCCGGGGGCCACGGTCTTGGATGCCGACAGCGCCTTGGCGACGCCGAAGTCGGTGACTACGGCGGAGCCGCCGGAGAGCAATACGTTGTCGGGCTTGATGTCCCGGTGGACGATGCCTCGCTCGTGCGCGTACGCGAGCGCCTTGGCGACATCGCGGAGGATCCCGATTACCTCGGTGATCGGAAGCGCGCCTCCCTTGGCCAGCCGGATGCGCAGGGATTGCCCCTCGACGAAGGGCATGGTGTAGTACGGGAGTCCGCCGATCTCGCCCGCCGCGAGGACCGGGACGATATGCGGATGCTGCAGCTGCGCGGCGAGCGTGATCTCGCGCTTGAAGCGCTCGACGCTCACCCCCTCGGCCATTTCCAGCGGGAGGACCTTGACGACGACCTTGCGGCCGAGCGAGGTCTCGGTGGCGGCGAAGACACGCGACATGCCCCCACCACCGAGCTCGTGCTCGAGCGTGTAACTCGTGCCCAGCGCTGTCTGTAGCTGGTCCCGCAGACCGGCCGTGTCCATCCGGTGGACTTCCCGCGTGAGGATGCCCCGAAGGTATGGCCGGAGGCCCGTAATGTCACGCCTATTTACTCTGGAGTCATTCTCTTGTCACGGGCACCGGGGTCCACTAGATATCGACCGCACAGTCACAGGGGGCGCACGATGCGGTTCGTCGTCCACGTTTCGATCCCCGTCGAGAAGTTCAATAAGGCCATCCTCGATGGCACAGGCGGCAAGACGATTGCGCGGATTCTCGCCGATACCAAGCCGGAAGCGGTGTACTTCTGCGCGAAGGATGGCAAACGCGGTGCCTTCCTCATAGTCAATCTCGACAAGGCGTCGGATATGCCGCGGATCGCCGAGCCGTGGTTTCTCAACTTTGATGCAACGGTCGAGTTCCTCCCGGCGATGACACCCGACGATCTCCAGTCGGCGGGACTCGACGAGATCGCCAAGAAATGGAAATGAATGGTGGCGGGACGGGCGCCTCCCGCGGCCATGAGCGCAAGCGGCTGCCCGGCACCGCGATGCGGATCTCCTCGACAAGGACACTCCCATGATTGCCATTATGTCGGCGCCCATCATCACGCTTGTCTTCATCTTCCTCATCTGGCTATTCAAGTGCCTGAACATCCTGCGCGAGTACGAGCGGGCGGTGGTGTTCCGGCTCGGTCGAGTGCTCCGGAAGGCCAAGGGCCCCGGAGTGGTGATCATCCTCTGGCCGATCGACAAGATCGTGCAGATCTCGCTGCGTGTCCTGACGTGGGAAGTCCCGCCGCAGGATATCATCACGCGCGACAACGTGTCGCTCAAAGTGAATGCCGTCGTGTATTTCCGTGTGGTCGATCCGATCAAGGCGGTCGTCGAGGTCGAGAGCTATCGGTACGCGATCGAGCAGGCGGCGCAGACGGGGTTGCGCACGGTGCTGGGGGAAGTGGAGCTGGACGACCTGCTCTCGCAGCGAGAGAAGCTGAACGTCCGACTGCAGGAGATACTCGACGAGCAGACCGAGCCGTGGGGAGTGAAAGTCACACAGGTGCAGGTGAAGCAGGTGGACCTGCCGCAGGAGATGCAGCGGGCGATCGCGGCGCAGGCGGAAGCGGAGCGCGAGCGGAGAGCGAAGATCATCGCGGCCGAGGGCGAGTTCCAGGCATCGACGAAGCTCGCGGAGGCGGCCGCGGTGCTCAACCGCGAGCCCATTGCGATCACGCTGCGCTATCTGCAGACGTTGATCGAGATCGGCGTGGAGAAGAACACCACGATCGTCTTCCCGCTGCCGCTCGATCTCCTGGCCGCGATGGGCGTCAAGATCGGCCCGGGCGTGATGCCGGGGTCGTCCGCTCCCGCCCCCAAGCCGGATTGACATCGATAACCGCGCCGGGGTATGGTTGGGGGCCTTTGCCGCGAACCCCCCAACCCCAGGAGAGCACGGCCATCCTGGTCGAGCTGAAAGGCACGCCGCCCAAGTAAGCTCTCACCCCGCACCGATCGGCGGAACCTCGCCGCCGGCTGGCTCGTCTTGCGTCGGACCGGCACCGCGGTCGCCTCGATCCGCTGGCACTTCTTCTTCCTGGGCGGCGGCTTCTTGCTGCTCGAGGCTCAGATCATCAGCAAGATGGCGCTGTTGTTCGGCACCACGTGGGTTGTCAATTCGATTGTCATTGCGGGACTACTCGTACTGATCGTAGCCGCGAACGCGGTGATAGACCGGATGCCCCGCCTGCCCGTCGCCGTCGGCGACGCCGGCATCTTCGCGTCGATCCTCGCGGCCTGGGCGATCCCGCTCGAGACATTCTTCTTTCAATCGATCTGGCTGAAGGCGCTGACGGCCACGGCCGTTCTGTGCCTGCCGGTGTTCTTCGCCGGCATCGTATTCATCCGCGGCTTCGCGCAGGAGGGGTTCCGCGGCGAGGCACTCGGGTCCAACCTGTTCGGCGCGCTCGTCGGGGGCTTGCTGGAATCGCTGTCGATGCGGACCGGGATCCGCTCGCTGCTGATTATCGCCGCACTATTCTATCTCGCTTCATGGATCGCGCTGCGCTTGCAGGCGCCGTCAGCGGTGGACGCTCGCGCAATCGGCACGGCCGACATCGGACAGGCGGGAGCAGGTTGAGTCTCTCGCTGATGGCTGCCGCGCAACGCCGGGCAGGGAGGACCTACGTGGACGCCCCGCCGGCCCGGCGTCGCTCCTACGCGCGAACGGTCTCGCGCTCAGGCCGCAGATGCTTGCGGATTTCCTCTCGCAGTGCGGGTGAATTCGGATGGCCGTGCTCCTCGACGGCATGCCGCATTGCAACCGCGAGGACTTCGGCCTCGGTGCCAACAATGACCAAGCTGCAATTCTTCTCGCTCGGCACTTGCCGGCAGTCGGCCACGACCCGATCGGTCTTGCCTTTCGCTGCCATACGCCCTCCTGCCATGAGGTGTCGCCGTTCGGAACCCGTGCCGTCGACGCGGCTGGTCCCACGCGGCAATCTGTCACCGCACCCGTCGCCGCGCCATGCGGTCCTCGGCTCCATTCGCGTCGGTTCGCCCCCGCCGAGCCACGCGCGCCAAATTTGGCAATGCATGGCCGCACAATGCGTTAGCCGGGTCCCTCCAGCGTCAAACAACGGCGGCGGACCCGATGCTTCAGGTATGCCGCCGAGGGTGGAACCGGCTCGCGCTGAGGGTTCGGCCGGCGCGCCGAATGGGCTCGCTCACACGCTGGCGGCGGTAGCGGGCTAGCCCCCATATTGGCGACTGGCCACCACTCAAGGGAGACGCGGCGTGAGCGACCTGTGGGAGGATCTCCAAGCCGCCCTGAGCCCGGCCTACTCGATCGAGCGGGAGCTCGGCCACGGCGGGATGGCGACCGTCTTCCTCGCCCAGGACACGAAGCACGGGCGCCCGGTCGCGCTCAAGGTGCTGCACCCGGAGCTCGCGGCGGCGCTGGGGGCCGAGCGCTTCCGCCGCGAGATCGGCTTCGCCGCCAAGCTGCAGCACCCCCACATCCTGTCCGTGCTGGACTCTGGCGAGACGGGGGGGCACCTGTGGTTCACCATGCCGTACGTCGAAGGGGAATCGCTCCGCGACCGACTCACGCGGGAGAGTCAGCTGCCCATCCCCGAGGCGATCCGGATCGCGAGCGAGACAGCCGACGCGCTCGATTACGCGCACCGCCACGGGGTGGTGCACCGCGACATCAAGCCGGAGAACATTCTGCTCACCGGGCGCCACGCACTGGTCGCTGATTTCGGCATCGCGCGCGCTCTCACGCTGGACACCAAGCCGAGCAATACCCTGACGGGGGTCGGTGTCTCCCTCGGCACACCGGCCTACATGTCGCCCGAGCAGGCCAGCGGGCAGCGCGACCTCGATGCGCGCACCGACATCTACTCACTCGGCGCGGTGTTGTACGAGATGCTGGCCGGGGAGCCGCCATTCACAGGCCCGAATGCGCAGGCCGTGATCGCGCGGCGGTTCACCGAGCGCCCTCGCCCGTTGCGCACGATCCGCGAGACGATCACCGAGCCCGTCGAGCACGCGGTCGATACCGCGCTCGCCAAGGCTCCGGCCGACCGTTTCGCCACCGCCGCCGACTTCGCCCAGGCGCTGGATGCGACGGCAGTGACGATCGCGGCGCCGGTCCCGTCGTCGGCTTCGGCACCCGCGCCGCCCGCCCAGGCGGCCTCGCCCGCACCATCGGCCAGGGCGCGTCGCCGCGTCCCCGTGACGGCCGCTGCGCTGGGCCTGGGCTTCGTCATCGGCGCGGGCGCGCTCTTCGCCTGGCGCCACCACGCGGGCGGGAGCCTCGGTGCCGATGCCGGCGCCGCGACGCTCGCCGTGCTCCCGTTCGAGAACGAAGGGGACGCCGCCGACGGCTATTTCGCCGATGGTATGACCGACGAAGTCCGGACCAAGCTCTCCGCCCTGTCGGCGCTCGAAGTCATGGCCAGTGCGAGCTCGAATCAATACCGTCACACGAGCAAATCCCCGCAACAGATCGGCCGCGAGCTTGGCGTGCGCTATCTGCTCGTCGGACGCGTCCGCTGGGACAAGCAGGGCGGCAAGAGCCGCGTCCGCGTCGACCCGGAGCTCGTGCAGGTCGGCGATGTCACGCGCCCGACGAGCCGCTGGGAACAATCATTCGACGCGCCGCTGACCGATGTCTTTCAAGTCCAGGCGGACATCGCCGGCAAGGTAGCCGAGCAGCTCCGCGTGCGACTGGGGACGCAGGATCGCCAGACGCTCGCCGCGCAGCCAACGCAGAACCTGGACGCATACGACGCGTACCTGCGCGGCGCAGCGATTGACCAGACGGGCACGAGCCCCGCCGTGCTCCGCCCTGCGATCGCTGCGTACACGGATGCCATTCAGCGCGATTCGACGTTTGCGCTCGCGTGGGCCGCCCTCGCCGTGGACTACTCGCTCCTGTATTACAGTGGTGTGCCCACGGTGGCCAACGCGCACGCGGCTCAGCACGCGGCAGAGAGCGCGCTCTCTCTCGGTCCCGATGTCCCGGAGGCTCATGCGGCGATGGGCGTGTACTACAATTCCGTGCGCTCCGATTACCCGCGCGCCCTCATGGAAGACTCCATTGGACTTGCGCACGCACCCAACAACGCGGTGCTCCTCGGCCGCATGGCGCGCACCGAGACGTTCTTGGGACGCTGGGACGCCGCCGTGGGACACTACGAGCTCGCGGAGCGCCTCAATCCCCAGGGCGCCAATGTGGCGTGGGACCTCGCGTTCATCGAGCTCTATCGCCGCCGCTACCCGGCAGCCGAGGCCGCGATCCGTCGCGCGCTCGCGCTCGAGCCGAGCAACTTCCGAAATGTTGAAGTCCGTGCGATGATCGCGCTCGCTCAGGGCGATCTCGCCGGGGCCCGCGCCGTGATCCGCGCCGTCCCGGCCCCCGTCGATACTGCGGCGTTCGTCGCATTTCTCGCGACCTATGACGACTTGGGCTGGATATTGGATAGTGCGGAGGAGCGCGTGCTCCTCCGGCTCCGCCCCGATGCGTTCGACGATAGCCGCGGCACGTGGGGGATCGTGCTCGCCCAGCAGTACGCCCTGCGTGGCGACATGGTCCACGCCCGTATCGTTGCCGATTCCGCCCGCCTGGGTATCGACGCCGAGCTCAAGGCGACACCTGATGACGCCCAGCGCCACGTCTTTCGCGGCCTCGCGCTCGCGTATCTGGGACGGAAGGACGAGGCCGTCCATGAGGCGGAGCGCGCCCTCGCGCTCGATCCCGTCTCCAGCGACGCCCGCGACGGCCCGTACATGCAGCACCAGGCAGTCCGCATCTACATCGTCGTGGGTGAAAAAGAGAGAGCGCTCGATCTGCTCGAGCCCCTGCTCCGGATCCCCTATTGGCTCTCCCCGGGCTGGCTCCGCATCGACCCGAACTTCGCGCCGCTGCGTGGCAATCCGCGCTTCGAGCGCCTCATCGCCGGCAACTAGGCGAACGCGCGGAGAGCGGCCGGTGTCTTACTGGCCTCTTCCGCAGATCCTTGCGTTGCCTGCCACAGCACAGAAGCGCGTCACTGCGTCAGCAGTTGCATCTGGCGCGCCGCCAGCAGGAACGCGCCGACGCCGAAGTCCTCCGTGGTGGTTGCGGTCGTGGGCCCTGGCGCGCTTCCCGTTGGCTGGACGTACCCCAGAAGTCCCGACGACTGGACCGCCGTGCTCGCGAGAAAATTCCAGGCGTTCTCCGCGACGGGCAGGTACGATTGCCCCAGGATCTTATTGTTCAATCCCCAGGCGATGCCATAGAGGAAGAACGACGTGCCACTGCTCTCCGGTCCGGGGTAGTCGGTGGTCTGGCCGAGATCGGAATTCCAATAGCCTCCGGGCTGCTGACGGCCGGCCAGCGCCGCCGCCATGGCTTGGAAGGTTTGGAGATACAAGGGGTAGTTCTGATCGTAATTCGCAGCTGAAGGACTTGACGGCAGTACAGAAAGCACCTTCGCGAGCGCCGCGAATACCCAGCCGTTGCCGCGCGACCAGTAGGTATTGGTACCGACGTAGGTGCTGTTTTCCCACCATAAGCCGACTGCCGGATCATACAGGCCCAGCGAGTTTGCCGAGTAGAGGTACAGAGCATCCATCTTCGGGTAGTAGCTGGCGCTGTTGTGGAGCGAGCCCAGCTCCGCGAAGTCAGGCATGGCCATGTTGATCGCGTCGATCCACGTCCATTCGTTGTCGGTGGAGCTGTTGACCATTCCTTGTACGCTCTCCGTAATGCCGGACAAATCTGCTGAGTGATTGGTCAGTTGGTATAAGCGGATATACACCTGCCCTGCTGCCTGGTAGTTGGCGTAGTTGGTCGTATTTCCGCCGTCCAGACTGTAGTGATGTTCGCTGGCCCAGGACTCGGCGAAGCTCAAGTAGCTCGATTGCCCCGTGGCGTCATAGGCCGCCAGATCGCCGGTGACGTACGTCGCCTGCGTCCAATCGCTATTCCCGGGTCTTGGATTATGCGCAATCCAGTAGTTGTTGACCTTCTTTATCGTGGCCAGTACCTGCGACTGAGTTGGTAGGGTGGCTTGGGCGACGACGGCATGAACGTGCGAATTCGGCGATACCACGGGGCTGTCGGTGGCAGTCGGCGGGCGGTCCATACAGCCGGCGAGCCCGAGCGCTGTGGCAACCATCGCCGGCACTGCGCCCGGGCGCCGTGGGCGGGAGGCGCGAACGAACGCTGCTGCCATTGGCATGAGACCGCCCTGCGCCTGCGTGCGCTGCATGGGAGGCACCTTGAGGTGGAGGTGCGTACACGATGCGCAGATATGCTCGGGCTCGCCAGGGCGGAGGTCGCGCGGGGGCCCGGCCGCTCGCCCCGGTACCTTGCGCCCTCGCTGGCGGCGGTAGCGGGTTCGCCCCCATATTGGCCGCTGGCCACCACTTGAGGGAGACGCGGCGTGAGCGACCTGCGGGATGATCTCCGAGCCGCCCTGAGTCCGGCCTATACGATCGAGCGGGAGCTCGGCTATGGCGGGATGGCCACCGTCTTCCTCGCCCAGGACACGAAGCACGGGCGACCGGTCGCGCTCAAGGTCCTCCACCCCGAATTGGCCGCTTCCCTGGGGCCGGAGCGCTTCCGGCGCGAGATCGCGCTCGCCGCGCGCTTACAGCATCCCCACATCCTCTCCGTGCATGATTCGGGCGAGACTCCGGCGGGACTCCTCTGGTTCACCATGCCGTTCGTCGAGGGGGAGTCCCTGCGGGACCGCCTCGCGCGCGAGCGCCAGCTCGCGGTCGCCGACGCGCTCCGGATCACCCGGGAGGTGGCGCTCGCTCTCGAGTACGCGCATCGGCACGGAGCAATCCACCGCGATGTGAAGCCGGAGAACATCCTGCTCACCACCGACGGCCAGGCCCTGGTGGCCGATTTCGGCATCGCCCGCGCGCTCTCCCCCGGGTCGCCCGGGAGCACGCTGACCGAGACCGGGATGGCGATCGGGACGCCGCAGTACATGAGTCCCGAGCAGGCGGCGGGGGAGCGGACGCTCGAGGGGACGAGCGACGTGTACTCGCTGGGCGCCGTCCTGTACGAGATGCTCGCCGGCGAGCCGCCCTTCACGGGGCCGACGGCGCAGGCGATCGTCGCCAAGATGATGGCGGGGGAGCCGCCGTCGGTGCGCCGTGTCCGCCCCTCGGTGCGGGAGCCAATCGATGCCACGATCCGGCGCGCGCTCGCCCCGGTGCCCGCCGACCGCTTCCCTACGGCCCTCGAGTTCGCCAAGGCCCTCGAGGCTGCCGAACACACGGGAGAGACCGCGGCGGCCCCTCCGCCCCCGCCGCCACCTCTGGCCATCCCGCCCGCCCGCACACGCCGGATCCCCGCAGGTGCCGCGCTCCTCGGCCTCGGCATATTAATCGGTGCCGGCTTCCTCTTCGCCTGGCGCCACCACGCGGGCGGGAGCATCGGCGCCGATGCGGGCGCCGCCACGCTGGCCGTCCTCCCCTTTGACAACGTGGGTGATTCGGCGAATGGCTACTTCGCCGATGGCATCACGACCGAGATCCGAGGGAAGCTCGCGGCGCTCCCGGGACTCGAGGTGATCGCGAGCACGAGCTCGAATCAGTACCGCCATACGGCGAAGCCGCCCGAGCAGATCGGCCGCGAGTTGGGCGTCCGCTACCTCCTGATCGGCCGGGTGCAATGGGACAAGCAGGGTGCGACGAGCCGCGTCCGGGTCGAGCCCGAGCTCCTCCAGGTCGCGGCGGGCCATGCGCCCACGACCCAATGGGAACAGCCGTTCGATGCGCCGCTCACCGATGTATTTCAGGTGCAGGCGGATATCGCGGGCAAGGTAGCCGAGCAGCTCCGAGTCCGCCTCGGCTCGGCGGACAAACAGGCTCTCGTCGCGCGCCCGACCCAGAACCTAGACGCCTACGACGCGTACCTCCGGGGGCAAGCGATTACCCAGTCCGGCAACAGTCCCGCGGTGACCCGGTCGGCGATCGCCGCGTTCACCGATGCCGTTCGCCGCGACGCCTCCTTCGCCCTCGCCTGGGCGGCGCTGTCGACCAATCTCTCGCGTCTCTATTTCAACGGCGTGCCGACGGCCGCCGAAGGCGATTCTGCGCGGCAAGCGGGCGAGCGGGCCCTCGCGTTGGCGCCGGACCTGCCGGAAGCGCACGCGGCGATGGGAGTGTACTACAACAGCGTTCGCCTCGACGCCGCTCGCGCCCTGACGGAGGACTCCATTGGGCTTGCCCGGACCCCGAACAACGCGAGACTCCTGGCCAACACGGCGGGCGACGAGACGGCATTGGGACGCTGGGACGCGGCCCTGGAGCACTACGAGCTCGCGGAGCGACTCGATCCGCAAGCGGCGAATGTGGCCGATGCCCTTGCCGACGCCGAGCTGCGTCGCCGTCGCTATTCGGCCGCCGACTCCGCGGTCCGCCGCGCACTCGCGCTCTCGCCCAGCAACCTGTCCTACGTCGATCAGCGCGTGATGATCGCACTCGCCCAGGGTGATCTCGCGGGCGCCCGGGCCGCGATCCACGCCATGCCAGCTCCGGTCGACACGGCGGCCCTTGTCGCGTATCTGGGAGACTACTTCGACCTGGGCTGGGTGTTGGATAGTGCGGAGGAGCGCGCGCTGCTCAAGCTCCGTCCGGATGCATTCGACGGGAGTCGGGCGGACTGGGGCATCGTGCTCGCCCAGCAATACGCTCTACGGGGGGATTTACCCCACGCGCGGATCTATGCCGATTCCGCCCGAGTCGGGTTCGACGTTCGAGCTCAAGACGACGCCGGATGACCCACAGCGCCACCTCTTTCGCGGTCTCGCGCTCGCGTATCTCGGGCGGAAGGACGAGGCCGTCCATGAAGCGGAGCACGGGATGACGCTGCTTCCGCTCTCGAAGGACGCCGTCAACGGCCCGTACATGCAGCACCAGGCGGTCCGCATCTACATTGTCGTGGGGGAAAAAGAGAGAGCGCTCGATCTGCTCGAGCCGCTACTCAAGATCCCCTACTATCTCTCGCCCGGCTGGGTCCGGATCGATCCCAACTTCGCCCCGCTCCGCGGCAACCCGCGCTTCGAGCGCCTCGTCGCGGGCCACTAGGCGAACACGCGGAGAGGGGCGGGCTGGGCTCGGTCAGGAGCTGGGCCAGGTCTGGTGCCTCGTGGGTCGTGGAATCAGTTCTGGTGGCTGTCGCGCCAGTTCCAGTATTCGTTCTGCTCGTCAGACGTGCGGGCGTTGTAGTCCTTGTGATCGCGGTGCGTCTCACTCTCCCATTGCGTGTAATGGACCGTTTCCCCCGCGTTCCAATCGTGATGGTAGGCGGGGTGCCCGGTTGCGCATCCCGCGATAAGGGCTGCGCCCACCGCCAGCGACATCAGCATTCGGTTTCCATGGCGCATCGGTAGTCCTCCGGCGTGTGACTTATGCGCGAATAGGCCGTCGGCGTCGTGCCGATGCGGTCTCGGCCGCGTGACTGCAAATCGGAGTCCACTTCGCTGTGTCGACCCATCCCGGTCGCACTCAACGAAGGGAAAACACCTTGGGCGGCGTGTCTAAGTTGTTGCAACGCTTACTGCAACGCTTACACGGACAGGGCGGGATTCGACGCGTCCGGCCACTTGGACCGGCGCAACCGAGCCCGGCCGTTGCCCGTGCTCGAGGGAATCGTCATGCCATTGCTATGGAGATTAGCTCCGACGCAAGACACCGTCCCGGCTTCTGGACGACGGAGGCATCGACGCGGCGCCCGTACATGCCCCTATTGCGCGGCCTCGGGGTCATCGTCGCGCTGCTCGGCGTGATCGGCTTGAGCCCTAGTTCGGGTACGCCGTTGTCCGCGAGCTCGCTCGCGGCACGCGCGCCCGACCCCAAAGCCGAGCTGCTCCACAACGTGGCGCTCGAATACAGCTGGCGGAAAAGCGCCGTCGGCTCTGTGATGCTGCTCGACTTCACGGTCAGGAATCCCCTCCCGACAGCGTTCAAGGACTTCAGGATCATGTGCACGCATTACACGCCGAGCGGCACCCCGTTAGACCGCTACTCGCGGGTCATTTTCGAGCGCATCCCGGGACGCCAGTCAAAGACCATGCACGAGGTCAGCATGGGTGTTATCGATGGGCAGGTTTCGACGTTGAGTTGCACGATCACCGACCTGGTCATCGATCAATAGGCCCGCGATCAGCGATCAGGCAGATCCGGCGCCTGCTCTCTCGCGGCCTACTGTGATCATTCCGACCCCCACAATGATCGCGACGATGCCAGCGACCGGTGGCACGAAGCCCTTTTCGGACGTGGACACCTTTACCGGTCCGATGTTCGTGGAGTGACGATCCTTCGTGTAGCTGATGCCGCGCAGGGCGAGCACGACGACCCCAACGACGATGAGCACCAAGCCCAGGATACCTACCGGTCGCATAAACATCTCCAATTCTCGTTGAAGTCCGAGGCCAGTGGGGCGCGCTAACGGCGCCTCAAGCGCTGGGAAACCGTCGTGCGGGATCCGCCTCGCGGGGCAATGTAGAATCGGCCCGAGCGGTCGCTCCGAATGGGGCGCGTCGCCTGTGCGAGAGGGATGGCCGGCAGGAAAACCGGCCCGCTGCAATGGCTGTGCAAGGAAGAGGCCAGCCGCTGACGTCGGCCGAAGACCGATCTCGCGGCGGCGCGCCAGCGTCCCCACCTCACTTTATGGCGCGTTCAGGCTCCGCGCTGCAGACTCCGTCTCCTCTACCTTCGAGGTAACCCATGTTCGATCACATCTCGCTCACTCAACTCCCCCGTGCCGTCCAGGACCTCGTCCAGCAGACGACCGCATCCGAGCAGGCCAAGCGTGAACGACGGCGATCAGCGCTCGCGAAAGAACTTGCGGTCGAGCGCGAAGCTGCGGCCAAGGAGGCGGTGACCCTGGCCGGCGCGGCGGACCGCGCGCGGGCCCGGCGCGAGAAAGCCGAAGGGGAATACAATGCCGCACTCGCGGCGGAGCGCGCGGCCTACGTCGCCCGGAACGGCGCGAGTATCGGTCACGACTCATCAATTAACGTGAAGGCGTCGGAACTCCGCGAACCGGCGGATCCACGCCTCGATGAGCTGCGCGACGAATTAGAGAAGCTCGCGCGGGAGACGGGCCGCATTCCAATCGACGACGCCATCGAAACCCGCCCCGCCCCGTCGCCGCTCATCCGGTCGAACAGTGAGATCAAGGTCGCCACCCGCATTTTTTCCGATGGGCCGTCGATTCAGAGGCGGATCGCCGCGATTCAGGGGGCGGCCAGCGCGGTTGAGCGCCTCCGCGAGACGGCCGACATCGACTTCGGCCGGGCGCTGACCACGTTGCGGGAATCGATCCCGCCTGTCGCGCTTGAGAAGGAGCTCGTATACGACGAGAAGGGGACGGCGCCCGCGAGCCGCACCACATCGGTCGAGCGCGCCGGCACGGCGATCGATGCGTCCTACGTGAGCGCGTGGAACCCCGCTAACGTGTAACGCAACCTACGAATGGCTGAGGTAGCGGACCGTCGCGCTATATCATTGCGGCAGCTGGAGCCGTGCCTAGCGGGCTTAGCGCAGTCTGCTACCCTCCTCTTTTTTCGCGGGATTGGCTTTTGCGCCCTACGAACGGGAGGGCAAGGGTCGCACCCACCAGCGCGCTGAACCCTTGGATCGCCCAGGGGGCTGAAAAGAATAGGACTGCCTCAGAGAATGATTGGAACACAGTTGGGGGGCTCATGCCGCGTGCGATCTGGCGCGTGGCTTCGACCACATAGGGGGCCACATCGCCGAGGATGGTGCCGGCGACGAGGGCGAGGAGGATCAGGCGACTGGGGTAATCGGTCACGCGCTCAAGCAGCAGCGTCGCAGCAAACGACGCAGCGGCCAACGCGAGCGGGACGACGGGCAGGAAATCCGGTAAGACGGTCGCATGACGTGTCCAGCTGGCGTAAACGGCGTTGATGCCGAAGCAGCAGAGTGCTCCGAGGATGATCACAACGAAAAGCCCAATCGATCGTCGCATGGTTGCTCCCCGCAGGGAGGCTGCTCCCGCAGCCGGCCGTCCGCCGCATATGCTGGTCTGGAGGTAGGTTCCCGTAACCTATCAGAATCCCGCGTGCAGAACACGGATATGCGATCCACGCGCGTGCACGGGGTCCTTCCGGCGGCCCCCCAAAGCGGGGGACGCGCGAGCCCGGGGGGCCGCTAGCCAGAGGAATCATGGAATCCGCTGCGTTTCGCGTAGCACGCGCCGATGACTGCTAAGCATGTGTCCTCACCGACGCGCAGCTCGGCGGCGGCACGGCACGCCAGCCGGCGCTTCGCGGATGGCCGGCGGGTGCCATTCACCGACGAGTCCGGGTCGACGTGGGATATCGGGCACGACGGCCGGCTCACCTCGTGGCAGACGTCCGCTACTACGGCGGAATGGCTCGGGATTACGACACGCCGATTGCAGCAGCTCGAGAAGCTCGGCATGCCAGCGCGCGGCTACCGCGACTCCTGTCGCTATCCCTGGCCGCACGGCGGCATCTGGTTCTGCATGTACCAATTCGAGCTCGCACGCGGCCGGCGTGTCGCGCATCTCGACATCGAGGAGGCCTTCGAGCGCCACGATACGATGAATGCGGTCGCCGACGTTGAGTTCGAATACCGTATGCGACGCGACCCAGAATACCGGGCGCGCATGCTCAAGGTCGAGCGCGAGAACTCCGCGTGAGCGCCGACGGGGCGCTCGGCTGGTTCACTTTGCCGGCTTGATGTTCTGATTGACGCGGAACACGTTCCCCGGGTCGTACCGCTTCTTGATCTTTGCAAGACGACCGTAGTTTTTCCCGTAGGTCGCCCGGATGCGATCGTCGCCCTCGTCCATCATGAAATTCACGTACGCGCCGCCCGCGGAGTACGGATGCAGTGCTTTCCAGTAGTCCCTCGCCCACGTGCTGATCTTTTCCTTGTTCGCTGGATCCGGATCGACGCCGACGATCACCGAGGCCCACACCGCATCGCGGTAAGACCACGGCGTAGCATTGTTCTTGACGCGGCTGGCCGCACCGTTGACCGGATACAAATGCATCGTCGACTGCATGGTGGGCAGCATCGAGCCGTGCTTGATATGCAGCGCGATCGCCTGGTCACTGAGCTCGCGCACGAAATCGGCTTTCCAGTACCACTGTTGCCCTGGCGGGTAGAGCCCATCGAACATGCTCTGGAGGACCGGATGCGGAAGCGGTCCCACCAGATCGAGCGCCGGCGTCTTGAAGGCGCGAATGGGCTTGAACGTCTGTTCCGCTTTGTTCGCCGGCCCGGTGTAGCACCAGACGATGCCGCACATCTTCTTGTGGTGTAGGTGCTCGGGAAACGGCGGTCCCGGCGGCACGGTGAGGAAGGCAAAGAACCCATTGATCGTGATGGGCGCCTTGGTGATGAAATCGCGATACCAGCGCATGATCTCGGCCGCATCGTTGAGAGGCCACAGCATTGGTCCCGCGTGCTCGGTGTCAATGGGATACGCTTTGAACAGAAACGACGTCACGACGCCGAAGTTGCCGCCGCCTCCCCGTACCGCCCAGAAGAGATCCGCGTTCTCCTTGGCAGTCGCGTTGACGAAACGCCCGTCGGCCAGCACCATTTCCACCGCAAGCAGATTGTCGATCGAGAGGCCGCACTGGCGTGTCAAATGACCGAGGCCGCCGCCGAGTGTAAGGCCACCCACGCCGGTCGTCGAGATAATGCCTGCGGGGACGGCCAAACCGAACGCGTGCGCCGCGTGGTCCACGTCGCCCCACAGCGAGCCGCCGCCCGCCAGCACCGTCCGCTTCTTCGGGTCCACGCGGACGTACCGCATCGGCGACAGATCAATCACTAGGCCGTCGTCGCACACACCGAGTCCGGCCGCGTTGTGCCCGCCTCCACGAATGGACACGCGCAGCTTGTTGTCGCGGCCGAAATTCACCGCGGCGATGACATTGGCCACGTCCACACACCGAGCGATCAGACGCGGTCGACGGTCGATCATGGCGTTGTAGACTGCGCGAGCCTCGTCGTAGCGTGGATCGCCCGGTTCGATGACTTCTCCGCGCAGACCGGCCTTGAACGTAGCAACGGTCCCTTCATTCAGCACCGTCGGCACGACACCTCCGATCAAGCGTTCTGAAAAGAGAACTATAGCGGATCTTCTTCGAGGCCGTGGGAGAGAGCGGCAGGCGATCGCGAAGCTCCGGGGCGGACCGCGAGCTGCAACGTGCGGCTCAACGCGGACGTCTCGCGATTATAATCGTGGCGGCTTCCGCGCCTTGCCTCCGCCGGTACGGCTGATAGTTGAGTACGCTGTCAGCGGTCGCCGCTTCGGCGGCCCACCCGCCGATGCGCGCGGCCTCGGCGATCGCGTCGGCGTCCGTCTACGCCTGAAACAGGCACCCGGAGCGGTGCCGCGTGCTCGGACTCACCGGGTATCGGTTACACGACGCACGGCATCATGTCCTCGTTCGCCACGTAGAGCGAGGGATTGTCTATTCCTCCCTGGACCATTGCGTTGGCCGCTAGTTCGCTCGGGCTCTTGCCCGGGCCCATGGGCTGGTTGTCGCTGCCGCTACACCCAACGATCGCCAGGAGCGCGCCCGCAGCCCATACGCAAGGCCGGTTCGTTACGGCCGCAGGCCGCTGATGTCGTCCGGCCACGTTGCCCCCTGAGGGTCCACGCGAAAACACATAACGATTGCGACCGCCCGCACGCGGCGGGGTCGCGACGATGCCCGTATTCATCCTTTGGATCCTCGGTCAGCCACACTGCACGCGGCCGTGGCGTGCGGCACGGGAGGCAAGCCGGCATTGGCGATGCTTGGGTCTTCCCGGCCGCCACACAGGCGGCGTCCGCTACCAGCCGGTATATGTTCTCCGACTGGCGGAAGGCGGCAGAAATCGTCACCGTGCTCGAACCCGCTGCGCGCCGAGGCTGGCACTCGCTCCGGCGCACGTTCGCAACGGAACTCAAACATGTGCCGCTCGTCGATCTTGCCTATCTTGGCGGCTGGAAGTCAGTTAGCACCGTCGTGAGCGTGTATCAGCAGCCGGACGATCAGACTATGCGTGGGGCGCTGGCGACGCGAAGCCCCGTCGAGAAAGCGAGCAATGGGTAGCTGGCCGCCTCCAACGGCCACCCGCAAATGCCACTCGCGGGTCCCGAATGCAAGACACACCGTTACGCGAGCAACACGTAACGGGCTTCGCAGGACAGACTTACATGACGGACAGGGCGGGATTCGAACCCGCGAGAGGCTTGCACCCCCACACGCTTTCCAGGCGACGCCAGCGCTGCCCCGATCACGACAAATAATCGCTTTTCCCTCTGACAGGCGCGCGATCCGCCCGGATCCACAGCCGTCGATGTCGGACAATGTCGGGTTCAATTGCCACCCGAATTGCCACCTACGAACTCAGCCGGTCACCTCGCCCCGGCTCCGCCTGCCCCCCCCCCGGTCAAGCCCTGCCAGTGCACATGCAATCTCGGCCGGAACGCGTCCTTCCCCGGCCCCCCCGCGCGCGGGACGCGCGAGCGCGACTGGCACATAGCGCCGGAGCTTTTTTTGAGCCGTCATCGGGCGCGGTCTGTGTCGTTTGAATCGACACCAGATTGGCGCTCGGCCATCTCCGCGGCGGTACGGCTGGGTCGTCCAGGCTTGATCCGTGCGTCGGTCCGCGCGCGGTCGTCAATTCAGGTCTTGAAGAGCGCTTGCGCCCCCCAGAACCAGACCGCTCCAGGGTTCAATCGGTCAGGGTACAGCTTGATCATTGCGTCGTAGTACTCGCGAGCGGTCTTGCTCTTGGCGATCACGCGTTCGGCGTCTTCCAGGTAGCGCCGGGTCTCCTCGATTGCCTTCGGATCGTCTCCGAGGTCCTTGTTCCCATGGCCCGCAACGACGTTGCGGGGCTGGAGAGCGACCACCGTGTCCAGCGCCCTCATCCACGCGCGGATCCCGTCGTTCGCCGACTCGACCAAGTACAGATGGAAGCCGTTGTAGACCACGTCACCTGCGACAACGAGCCCGATCGACGGCACATGCAGCACGGTCGTATTGTCGGTGTCGCTGTGTCCCGCGTCGACGATCCGCAGCTCGTCGCCCTCCAGATTGAAGGTATTCCCAGGCGGCGTCGTAGCGGTGACCGGCGTGTCCCCGATCTGCCCCGGGAAGTTCTTGTCCCACGCCTGCGCTCGGAAGTCGGGGTTCGCGTGGAAGCGCATCACATCGATAGTGCCCGTAGCAGCATAGACGGTCACGTTCGGGAACCGTCGAAGCAGTGTCGCCGTCCCAAACCAGTGATCGCCGTGACCATGCGTAATGAAGACGTGCTTCAGTCGCTTGCCACTTTCATGGACCCACGCTGCCACCCGTTCCGCCTGTCCGATCGTCATCGGCGGATCAACGAGAACGGCGTCCGTTTTACCGAAGATCAGCGTCGACGAGATCGACGAGAACATGTGCGGCTCGCCGTTGGGCGCCTTTGCCCCATCGGCGAACGGAATCGGCTCTGAAGTGAAGACATGGTACGAGAGCGCGGCCCCTCCCGCGCCGCGGTCCTTTTCATTTCCGGCAGCTATCTCGTCCATCTGAGCCTCGTTGCATCCGTAAAGTTGATCTGCTGATCGGGCGCCCCGTATGGACGAACCGACCCCCGCTCTACGTGCAGGAAGACCGTCATTGCTCGCGGCGACGCATCCTGCGGCACGCCTCTCAGGTCCCACAACTTCCCGCCGCTGACGATCGTCGCCTCGACTTGCGTGAGCTCCCGCCAACGGGCCAGACCGCCGTGCGCCGCGACGCACTCCTCAACGAGACTTCGCTGCACTATGCCCCGAGGAACAAGTTGACGTGCGCCGCGAACAGCTCGGGGTATTGAAAAAGAAATGCATGGTTCGAATCCTCGTAGATCCTGAGGAACGCGTTCGGCAGGCGCTCGGCAAGGAGATGGGAGCTCTTGGTGTGCATCATCGTATCGTTGTCGCCGACGGCGACCAAAACGGGCTGCCCGATGCCGGCCAACCGGTTGAGTCTCGTTGGATCGGGGATCCCCCAGGCGGTGATCGCCAACAGCTGCGCGTCGCGCGCCGCCAGGCTCACGTCCTTATCCCGATCCCTTTTCCGCGCGAACATGCGCGCGATGAACTCGCGTCCTTTGGCTTGGCTGGCCTCGGAGGGACTGAAAAAGAACGAGAGCAGCTGCTCAGCAGTAGTGTGATCGTGCGTGGCCGCATCGATGACGTCCGGCGTCCATTGGTGCAGGTTGGGCCCGCCCCGTGGCGCCGTACCGGCGAGGATGATCCGGCGTGGGAAACGCGGGCGGAGCAGCGCGATCTCCTGAGCGACGTAGCCACCCAGCGAGAAGCCGAGGATGTCGACCTGCTTAAGTCGGAGTGCGTCGGCGAACGCGCCGGCGTCGCGAGCCATATCGGTGACGTTATCGGGGGCGGCGCCCGATGAACCACCCACGCCGCGATTGTCGAGGAGGATGACTTCGCGATGCTGCGCCAGGTCGTCCACGAGCAGCGGATCCCAGCCGTCAAGGTTGCCACGAAAATGTTGCAGGAACAGAAGTGCCGGAGAGTCGGTATTGGTGTGGCCGAAGCGACGGTAGGCGAAGGTAACGCCGTTGGCGGCATCTACTGTAAGGTTCGGTGCATTGAGCTGGCCAACAGTTGTTGGCACGGCGGGCACGGGCGGCGCGGCGGTGGTCATTGCATGCTCCAAGTGGAATGGGGTGCTGGACTAGGTGTGCGAGACGACCGAGGGCCGGCCAGTTGACGCCGGCTCCTGAAGTTGGCGCGCGCGACGGCGCTGATTGGGATCGTGCTTAACGTAGGTGACGACGGTTGCGGAAGCGCGATCACTCGGTCGCCTGCCGGTGTGCCTCGACGAACCGCAGCCATTTGTCGATCCCGCGCGACACCTCGGTGAACAGGTCGCTGGTGCCCATGTCGCCGAGAGCCGACGCCGCGCCAATCGCGCTCCGCGCGCTTTCCCCGAATGTCGCCAGGGCGGTGGCCAACGCGTCGACGTGGGCCATCCCCGTTCGCGCCTCATGCGGATACTCGGGCAATCGCGACCGCGCTGCGGCTTGACGAGCCGTGCCTTCGACCGTGCCCCCAAGTTGCGCGACGCGCTCGGCTATCAGATCGACGTAATCCTCGACGGCCTCAGCAATCTCGTCAAAAAGTTTGTGTAGGCCCCAGAAGTTTGGCCCTTTCGCGTTCCAGTGCGCCTGTTTCGCCTGAGTCTGCAAATCAACACAGTCCGCAAGGCGGTCGTTGCACAGCGCTATGACCCGAATGCGAGTCTCGCGCGGCAGGTCGTTTCGCGTCGGATACATCTCGGCCATAACGAGCGTGCCGTCTGACATCGGAATCCCTCTCGCCGGTTGACGGGCCCTGCTACCCGCTCGCCGGAAGTCTATTGCCGTATCGACGACCCCCACTATCGCGCGAGAGAGGGAACTTTCACTCGCGCCCCAGGATGACTGTGGGCTCCTCCGTTTGGAGGAGGCCCGCCGCAACGCCCTTGCCCTTCATCTACTGAACCGATAATTGTTACCGCATGAGTCAGCACGCCGATGACTCCGCCGTCTTGCTGGAGCGCGGTCATGAGCCGATCGAGGCGTGCACCGCCGAGAATGCCCGCCTCAAGCAGGAGTTGCGCGACACACAGCAGATCCTGGCGGATGCGCAGCGGCTCACGAAGACCGGCAGCTGGGTCATCAACCCGATAAGTGGCGCCGCCTCGTGTTCGGCCGAGGGGTATCGGATTCTTGGGCTTCCCGGGAAGACGACGTCACTCCACTACATGGAGTGCCTGACTCACGTGCATCCGGACGACCTCAGCGAGGTGCTGCGCGGCTTTCAGGAGGCCGTCGAAACCGGCGAGCCACGCCCTTTGCATTATCGGATTGTGCTGCCGGACGGCCCGACGACCGACATCGAGACCATCGCGCAACCCGTTCGTGACCAATCCGGTCGCGTTGCGCGCGTCGTCGGCACGGTCATGGACGTCACCGAACGGAACCGCGCCAGAGACGCGCTACGCGCCTCCGAGAAGCTGGCTCGCGGCCAGGTCGAGGCGTTGACGCGAATGCTCGACGCGCTCGTGCAGGAGACATCGACCGATCGGCTCCCCGAGCCCGTGCTCCGAACGATCGTCGACCAACTCGACGCGCACAGCGTTACGGTCTGGCTGAGGGACGAGGCCACGGGCCAAACCAGTTTCGCCTTCCAGTTCATCGACGGACGCCTCTTGGGCGTGGCCGACGCGCCGCATCCGGCTGCCCGGTTGTCGCTCGAGGCGCAGGATAACCCGGTCTGGCGAGAGATTCTCAGCACGAAGCGGTACCATATCTGCGCCGACGTTAAGCACAGTTCGCGCGTCCCGTTCCGCGAATACAACCTGGCCGAGGGAATCGCGAGGATCCTCGTCGTACCCATGCTGATCGCCGGACGGGTCGTGGGGATGATCGCCATCCACTTTCTCGTGATCAGGACGTTCCGGCTCGAGGAAATCGAGTTGGCTCAGGCCTTGGCTAATCAGGCAATGCTGGTAATCCAGCTGGCGCGACTCTCGGACCAGAGTCGCCGGGCTGCAGTGACCGCCGAGCGCAACCGCATAGCGCGAGACGTACACGACACGTTGGCGCAGGGGTTGACCGGCGTGATCCTCCAGTTGGAAGCGAGCGAGGACGCGGCGTCACGAGGACTGCTGGTCGAAGCAGCCGCGCACCGCTCGCGCGCGGCCGCCCTGGCCCGTGCCGGCCTCGCGGAAGCGCGGCGCTCGGTGATGGCGCTTCGTCCGCAGGCACTGGAAGACCATGATCTCGCGATGGCGCTCCGCGAGCTCGTCACGCGGATGACCGACGGGACGGGCGTGGTTGGCGACTTCACGCAACGCGGCGTACCGCGTCCGGTGCCACCGGAGTGGGACGCGAACCTGCTGCACATCGGACAGGAGGCGCTGACCAACGCGCTGCGACATGCCGGGGCGCGGCGGGTGGCGATGCAGCTCAGCCTCGACGCCGGCGAAATGCGCCTCGAGCTGCGGGATAACGGGCGGGGGTTCGATCCCGCCGTACCGTCTGAGGGCGCCGGCCTGGCCGGCATCCGAGAGCGGGTGGCAGCCATGGGCGGCCACGTGCGCATCGACAGCACCGACGGCGCTGGCACCACGCTCGCCGTGACGGTGCCGCTGCCAGTCCCGGAGAGTCGTGTGTGAGCCCCCCACCGACGGGTCCGGTGCGCGTACTCCTCGCTGACGACCATGCCGTCGTCCTCGAGGGGTTGGCGGCGTTGATCGGGCGCGAGCCCGACATGATGATCGTCGGCGAGGCCACCAACGGGCTCGATGCGGTCGAACTCTGGCGGATGCACCGCCCGGACGTCGCACTGGTGGATCTCAGGATGCCCGGGCTCGATGGCGTCGGCGTCATCACCGAAATCCGACGCCTCGATGCCGGGGCGCGGGTCATCGTGCTCACGACCTACGATACGGTCGAGGAGATTTATCAGGCGATCCGGGCGGGCGCGCGCGGCTACCTGCTCAAAGACGCCCGGCGAGAGGAGCTACTCGACGCCATTCGTCGCGTGCATGCGGGGGAAACCGACGTGCCGTCGGTCGTAAGCGCGAAGTTAGCGCTTCGCGTGACGGAAGACCCCCTGACCCAACGCGAACGCGCCGTGCTCGCGCTCCTCGCCGACGGCAGGACCAACCGGGAGATCGGCTCGGAGATTCATGTCGAAGAGAGCACCGTCAAATCCCATCTCAAGAGCATCTTCGGCAAATTGCATGTCGTGAGCCGGACTGAGGCTGTGTCGGTGGCGATCCGGCGCGGTCTGCTCCGAGGGTAATCCTCCTCCGGACGGAGGAGACGACATTCCCTCGCCCGGGCGATGGTGGTCGACCCATGCGTTGGCTACGCTGTAAGGCGAGGCACGGCCGGCAGGCGGACCGCTGATTGAGGTATCGTCAATGCGAGGTCGCCCGACCAAGGCCGTCCAGACTTACCCGACGCATCATGATCTGTCGTACCGTGTGAGACTGGGCGTCATCTCACTCTGCAATCGCCATCTCGCCGACTGCACCGATCTCCGCGCTCAGGTAAAGTGCGCGCGAGGGAACGTCAGGGGGCCGAGCGCGTCGAACCTGTACGCGCTGTTCGACGAGGTAAGCGTGGCGGTTGAGGAATTTCGAGGTCGTATTGCGGAGCGTATCGTGCAGCTCGGGGGCGCCGCAAGCGGGACGACCCGGAGTGACGCCGAGTCATTCTCGCCTTCTCGAATACCCTCGGGAGGTGCGGACCGGACGACGCCACGCCGAGACGTTGGCGGAGGCGTTGGCGACATTTGGACGCGCGGCCAGGTCGGCGATCGTCGCGACGGCCGCCGCCGGCGATCACGACACGAGCCATCTTTTCGCGCAGGTGTCACGCGGCGTCGATCAGTGGCTCTGGCGCGTTGAGGCACACCGACAGGCGGACCGCTAACGCCAGCTATGAAAAGGACGGCAGGTTTCGAACGATCACGGACGAGCGTAGAACATGGTCCAGACTGCTTTGTCGCCCTCGTGGTATTCGTTGCCTTCCCAGGGGGTGCCGCAGACGTGCAGGTACGCGTAAGCCGTTCCCGCGAACATCACCCAGGCTCCCTTGTCGCGAACCGTGGTCGGAAGGCCAAAAGCCGCTGCATCGAAAGGCCACGTGATCATCCAATGGGGTCCTATGGGAATAGCGGGACTGCTTCTGTCCGACGGATCGGTATTGCTTCTCTGCGTCGCACCGCACAGCATGTAAGTCATTCCGGGGGCTGTGTTGGTTGGCTTCGGCTTGCCTTGCATGGCGTCCATCATCCACCGCATACCCATTGGGTTCATGCACATCGGCGGATCGCCGATTTTGTTTTCGTCGCCAGGTGTACACACCCACTCGTTCGTTCCTTTGACCAGGACCGTCATGGTGCCGCCAGCACCCAACTCGGCGACAGTAGCGTCTTTGGTCACTTGTTCGGGCCCGGAGAGACGCGCTCTCGTGATTCTTGGGTCTTCCGCCCTATCACTCCTGTCTTGACCTCTCTTGTGCATTTGTGGAGGCGGGAATAAATGGCCTCCTGCAGCAGACTCGGCGAATGCTGTACCTTCTCGCCCGGCTTCGTGCGCCTTTAGAACGGCAAGTCCGGATGCTGTTGCCGCAGCAGCTATAGTGGTTGCGACAAAATCTCTTCTGGTCGTCATCAATGCTCACTTGTCCTGGGCCCAGTGACCAGGGCCGATTGGCTCGATGAACTGGGTGGGCGCGTTCTCGAACCGGCGCAATTGGTCGAGACCTCCCTGCGCATCCATCGCATATGTCGCCAATTCACTCATGCCCTATCTCTTCGGTGCTCAGTCGTGGGCGGCATAGATTACGGACGGAGGACGGACTCGCCCCCGATACGCGATGACGCGCCAGCCGAGGGCTGGCAATCTACTTCGATCCGGGCGCACGAGGACAACCAGCCTCACCGGGTCACCCAAAAGTTGGAGAAAAAGATCCCTCGATCCGGCAATACCCCGGCGCGCCTCGAGCACACAGGATAAAACCGTACCTGGACTGAATCTCGTTCGCCGCCGGGCCCCGACGCACGCAGCGATTCTTGGCGGTGCGATGTCGCGAGCAACACGCTCTCTTACTCGAGGATTGGACGCATGACCCCAACCCCTTCGCTTCAGGCCGCCGGCGCCCGGTCTAACGGCAAGCCGACGATCGTGCTAGTGCACGGCGCGTGGGCGGACGGCACCAGTTGGCAGCACCTCATTCCCCGGCTTGAGGGCGACGGCTACACCGTCGTCGCTGTCCAAATTCCCCTCTCCTCGGTCGCCGACGATGTCGCGACGACGCGACGCGTCATTCGCAGTCAGAAGGGACCGGTGGTCATCGCCGGACATTCGTACGGCGGGATGGTCATGAGATTCCGTCCTGGTTTCTCGTCTCGCAAGACGACCAGATGATCAATCCCGACCAGGAGCGCTTTTATGCCAAGCGCATGAAGGCCACGACCATCGAAGTCAAATCGAGCCACGTCTCGTTGGTGTCGCATCCAACCGAAGTTACCAAGTTGATCGAAGACGCAGCGAGGACCACCGCCAAGTAACCAACCGCCCCGTGGCCGGGGCCGGCAACAGTGCCTAGGCCCAGCAACTCGCTGCTGATCCCGTGCCTAGAGCGTGACATGACCGAAAAAACAACCCACAACAAAGCGGTCATCGTCGGGGCCCTGAGCAACGCCTATTTGAAGCGCGATTTTGCCGCCTTAGAGCAATGGTTTTCGCCAGACTATATCCAGCACAACCCCTACATTCCCGGAGCACGAGCTGGCCTGCGCAGCTTCATTGAGAGCCTTCCGGATGGCAGGTCATACGAACACGGCATGATCGTCGCCGAGGGCGATCTTGTCATGGTCCACGGGCGTTATTCGGGCGGCGCCAGAACGACCCTCATTGCCGTCGATATTTTCCGTTTCGAAGGTGGCCGTGTCGTCGAGCACTGGGACGTCCTGCAAGAGGAAGTGCCGACCGCGAAAACCGTGGCAGGTAACGCCATGTTTAGCGGACTGTCGGCTGGGCCGGCGTGATATCGTTGGAGGTCAGTAGGGTGAGAGGTCGGGAGTTCATAACCGGCAAGCCTTCTGCTGCGATGAGCATCGAAACGGCCCCGGTGCCGCCCACAACCGCGGTGCCTGTCGATCGTTTATTTCCGACGTTGACCCCGGCGCAGGTCGCGCGGATCGCAGCGCATGGCCGTGTCCGGCCGACTACGGCTGGGGAAGTGCTCGTCGAAGCCGGAGATCCACGCGGACGGTTCTTTGTCGTGACCCGCGGCAAAGCCGAGATCGTGCGCGCAGACAATTCCACCGAGAGCGTCGCCGTCCTGGGACCGGGGACGTTTACCGGGGAAACCACCTTGATCTCAGGGCGCCGCGCCCTCGTCCGTATACGCGCCAGCGAGCCGGGCGAAGTGATCGAGGTGGATCGCGACCAGCTCTTAGGCCTCGTGCAGACCGACAGCGAGCTCGGTGAGCTCATGATGCGGACGTTCATCCTTCGTCGCGTCGAGCTGATCGCACTGGGGGCGGGTGACGTCATACTCATCGGCTCCAGTCATTCCGCCGGCACGCTCCGTGTCCAGGAGTTCCTCACGCGCAACGGCCATCCCCATGCGTACATCGACCTCGACCGTGACACGGGTGTGCAGGAGTTGCTGGATCGGTTTGGCGTCTCCGTCGCCGACGTGCCTGTGGTGATCTGTCGCGGCGAACTGGTACTTCGGAGTCCGACGAATCAGCAGATTGCGGATTGTCTCGGCTTCAACGAGGCGATCGAGCAGACGCGCGTGCGTGACGTGGTCATCGTTGGCGCGGGTCCTGCAGGTCTCGCCGCGGCCGTGTACGGGGCGTCGGAGGGCCTGGATGTGCTCGTGCTGGAGTCGAACGCTCCCGGGGGACAGGCCGGCTCGAGCTCCCGCATCGAGAACTACCTCGGCTTCCCGACGGGGATATCAGGCCAGGAGCTTGCGGGACGCGCATATGCGCAGGCGCAGAAGTTTGGCGCCCAGATCCTCATCACGAAGAGTGCCGCCCGGCTCACCTGCGATAGACGGCCCTATGCCATCGAGATCGACACCGGTGGACGCGTAACGGCGCGCACGGTTATCATCGCCGCGGGCGCCGAATACCGGCGACTGCCGCTCGCGAACTTGTCTCAGTTCGAGGGTGCGGGCGTGTACTACGGCGCGACGTTCGTCGAGGCACAGGTGTGTAAGGGAGAGGAAGTGATGGTTGTGGGCGGAGGGAATTCCGCCGGTCAGGCAGCGGTGTTCCTCGCGCAGACGGCCAAGCGAGTCCGTATCCTGGTGCGGTCAGGTGGGCTCGCAGAGAGCATGTCACGCTACTTGATTCGCCGGATCGAGGAGAACCCAGCGATCGAGTTGCGGACGCACGCGGAGATCGCGGCCCTCGAGGGGACAGACCATCTGGAGCGTGTGCGGTGGCGGGACACGGCAACGGGAGCCACTGAAAGCCAGGCCATTGAGCACGTCTTCGTCATGACGGGAGCGGCGCCCAACACCCGATGGCTCGAGGGTTGCGTGTCGCTCGACTCGAGCGGATTCGTCAAGACGGGACCCGCCCTGTTGCCGGAAGATCTCGCAGCGGCGCACTGGCCCCTCAGCCGGAAGCCCCACCTGCTCGAAACGAGCTTGCCCGGCGTCTTTGCGGTCGGCGATGTGCGCGGTGGTAATGTCAAGCGCGTTGCGTCGGCCGTCGGAGAAGGATCGATTGCGGTCGCGTTCGTTCACCAGGTGTTGCGTGAGTAGCTAGCCACATCACATCACGCCGCCACGTGTCAACGCGGCGGCGTGGTCTGCCGCGTAAAACCTCGACCTTTCGGAATAAAGAAAGAGTTACATCACGGACAGGGCGGGATTCGAACCCGCGAGAGGCTTGCACCCCCACACGCTTTCCAGGCGTGCGCCTTAAACCACTCGGCCACCTGTCCGTTTGGAACACATGACCTGACGGCCATTTACGGGACGATAGGTCATGTTCATTCTCCTACTTTCCGACCGCTTGGTGTCGGTTCGTGGTGTCGATTGGGTGCTCGTCCGACACCGCCTGACCGACCGGCCGCCGCGCGGCCAGCGCTCGCTGCATCGTCACCGCATCCGGTCGCTGGTAAATATCGACGACCGTCGCCACCGACTTCCAGCCGCCCAGATACGCGAGGTCCTTGAGCGGCGCGTGTTTCATCTCGGTCTGGAGTGGTCCACGTCCTGATTCTTCGGGAGATAGGTACGCCACGCTCGTGCCGTACCCCGCCGAGGATTCACGGCAGCTTTAATGTCGCGCTGGGGGACTCGGGTGTCACGAACCGTGATCGTATGCCTTGCCCAGAGGATCGATCAAATAGACCTCGAATACTCGGTCACGGCGGAGGCCCAGTATCCTTGCGCGGTCGCCGAAACGAAACACGTCCAACGACGCTATCTCGCCCGTTACGCGCGCCGGAAGTCGCGCATCGATCTCCGCCGCCGGTAATTTCTCAAACCCGTGTCCGGTCCTTGCGGCGTTCGTGATGACATCCCAAGTCAGTTGGCACAACTGATGGAGCTTGTTGACGAACGCGGTAGCCTGAGCATCATCGCAATCGCGAAGCGCGTAGTCATGCGCTAGATACCGTAGGCAAAAGACCGGCGACAGTTGTTGTGTTGACTGAGGTGGATCGCGTGTAGGAGCTGCGATCCGACCGCCTCCCGCTGCCTTCGGCGTTGCAAGACGTTTGGCCGCCACGTACGCGAGGCCGCCCTATCGCTTCAAGCGAGTACGGAAGAACCTGCGCAAGGCCTCGTGCGTTATGACGTTATCGCTATCGCCGCGAGCATCAGCATCTTTCCACGGCGCTTCGTCGTGGGTTAGGTCCCGAAGCTTCCACGCAGAGAATTGACCATAGCTCGAATAGACCTCGTCCAAGATTTCGCGCTGCGCTTGCGTGAAGGTCGTCACGGAATCAATTCCCTTCGGCAGCGGCAGAGCATAATCGCCGTGCTGCTTTAGCTCTCGGTATAGACCCGGCACAACGGGGCCATATCGCCACGCCTCAATTTGCTCCTCAAAGAGAGGTGTGCCAGTTATCGCGAGATGGAATCCCTGCGCGTAATAGACGAGCTTCTGCATCTTCAGGTGCGAGATGCTTTCTCCCTCGTTGGGATCTACCCGAGACAGGAAATAGTTGGCTACGTCGCGTGCGGAAGACATGGTCAGCGCCGGAAAAACGTCCATGCAGGAATAGCCACCTGCCTTACTTATCGTTCCCGAGGTCATGCCCTGTCAATAGGGGAACGTAGTGTCCTGCCATACCAGGAAACTGGCCGACGCCGCGCTAACGGACTCGGCGTCAACGCCGCCTTTGCAGAGGCAAATGCAGAGTCATGCCGCCGGCCGCAGACGGTCGAGTCGAATTTTAACACCGCTGGGTCCAACGGCCCCCAGGATCACCGCCGCTGAGTGCGCTGGTGCCTAATTACCCTGGTATCCTCCGACATCGATGCCGAGCGAGCCCAGCAGATGCAGGCATTCTGAGAGGAAAATCCGGCAGGAGGCCGGAATCTGTTAGGCCCAGCGATCCGTCTCCAAGTTATTTGCACCGTGAACGACGGCTTTAGCGCCGGATCTTGACGCTGGCCCATCGTCACCGGGCTCATCGTCCCATTCATCGTCGTCATCGGCCGTCGAGCGAAGCGCTCGGAGCAATTCGTCGGTTATCCGGTCGAGCAGATCGGCGGCCTCTGCGTCCGTCTTAGCGAGCTGCACGTCCCCGATGTATTGCCCAAGCCCCCGGACCCGAGCCGAGAGTGCCTCGCAACACCGCGTCAATTCGCTCTTAAATTGCTCGATGGGAATGAGTCGCCCCTGTGCCTCCGCGAGTTGAATCTCCGCGAGCTGCGTCTCGACGACCGTCTTCCGTGTGCGCGCTGCATCGAGCGACCCTGCCTCCGCCTCGAACCCACGGCCCGCCGCCCGATCCTGCCAGTACTTGATGTAGGCGTGGACGCAGGCGACGAGCGGGTAGCGACCGCGACCCACGGTCGGCAGGACGCCGTCGCGTGCTAAGCGCTGGACATGGCGAACGGTCAGGTTGAGGAGGCGCGCGATGACCTGCACGCCCTGGATTTGCACCTGCGGCGGTGCCGCCGGCTGCGCCGTCATATCGTGGCCGCAAGGAGCGCGGAGGTCGGACGTGCGCCGCCCTCTCCTGGTTGGTCGCCAGGCGCATCGCTGCCTATGCTTCCCGCGCGTGAGGGGGACGGCTTCGAGCCGCGGTACATGGTCGCGCCGACGGCGGCGATCCGAGCAAAGGGGACGACCGGCACGGTGAGGCGCGCGCGGGCACCGGGGGCTAGAAAGTACACATAACGCAACTGGTAGCCGGGCAATGGCCGATAGCCCCGCTTCCTCCACGGCGACATACCCGCCACGCCGCCGGCCGCTGCCGCGCGCGCTCCCTGTGTGACCGTGAGGCGTGAAATCACATCGCCCCTGGGACCGATCCACGTTTGCGTATTGCGTTTGATCCCGGTCAGGACGAAACCCGCGGCCCGGTAGATGGTCCCGTCCCCGCACTGCGTGGCGTCGGCAAATGACAGAACCCACTCAACCTGCGGGTAGTGCGTGCGCATCAATCGCATGGCGACCGCGAGCGCCCGGGACTCGCTGTTGCGCGGCAGCGCGTCGGTGAACGCCAGGCGATTGAGTTCGAGGAAGCCATTCCAGGCGGTGCCGGCCACAAGGCCCTGCACCTTGCGCTTGTCCTGTGCCGGGCCGAATTGCATCGCCCCCTCAAGACGGTCGCCGAGGAAGACGCCGAGGTGGAGTTGCGAGTTGCGCACGACCCTATGCGAATAGTGGACGCGCCGAATGAGCGCCGCGGCAATCTGGCCGGGGATCGGGCGGATGCGAATGTCCTTAGCCGTTAGCATCGGCGCCCCGTAGGTATGCCTCGCAGATGCGGGCTAACGCGTTGCCGTTCACGTTGGCGTTCCGCGTGTCGCCGAATGGCCCCGCCTCCCTGGCCCGCACCACGGCGGCCCGCACGACCGCCGCCTGCGCGTCCTGGAGGAGAAACGACATCTCTTGCACATCGACCCGGTCGCCCGTCGGCAGGTCCGGGTATTCGGACGCGGCGAGCGCGAGGAGGTCCTCGACCTCGTCGTGATCGAACCCTGTCAGATCGACGTTAAACCCCGCGTCGCTGATGTCGTGCAATTCCAGGCCAAGCAGTGCCTCGTCCCATGCGGCCTCTTGGGCGACGCGATTGTCGGCCAGCCGATAGGCCTTGACCTGGGCCGGGGTTAGCCCATCGGCGACGTGGACCGGGACCTCCGTCATCCCCAACAGGCGGGCCGCCATGAGTCGCGTGTGGCCGGCGATGACGACCATGCCCCGATCGACCACGATCGGCTGCCGCCAGCCAAACTCGTTGATCGATGCGGCGACTTTCGCTACCGCCGCGTCGTTGCGCCGCGGGTTACGGGCGTAGGGAATCACCCGCTCGATCGGGACGGCGGTCACATTCATGCGCAATCCCTCAACGGCGACACGACATCATGTTTTCAAACCCCTGTGACTAGCGAAACCCCGCGATCGGGCGACGCCCCCATGACCGGCGTTCCAAGGACCCGCCGAGCTCGCTACAACGGCCGCGGACCGGCACGCGCCCGCGCGTACGGGGCACCGGGCCGCGATCACCGGTCGGAGCGTGTGTGGGTGCGCAATGCTGCGCGTCGGGCCGTGGCGGGGCGGTTGTGGCCCACCGGACCAACATCCAAGTGGACCTCGGACGCACGCAGCCATCAGTTGATCGCTTCGGCCGACGCTATCGTGCCGGCGTACCGCAAGGCGTGATCGCATCAGCGGGGTTTCCAGGCGTCAACGTACGCCGGGTCGGCGTCCGGCGTGCCGGCGACGTGCACCGGTTCAATGAGCCCGGTGATGGGCGGCAGCACTTTATCGTCGAAGACGAGTTCTTTCTCGAACGCGACCGTCGGGATGGAGGCGCGGAGCTTGGCGATCGCGTCGCCTACGTCCACGTCGGCCGTCTCCCGCAATCGCAGCGCCTTGGCGCGCGTCTCCCGAATCGCTGTCAGCCGCGCCTCGATCGAGTTCTTATTCGAGTAGACACGCGCCGGGATCTTCATAAACCCCACTGACGAGTGGCGCGGGATTGGCACTTCACGCGTTTCCACTGAGGTGTCGACAGGGAGATGCACGGCGTGACGCTCAAGTTCGAGTAACTCGCTGCAAAACTCCGCGATGCGTGGGTCTGCGAGCCCGATTAGCTCATTGCGCCGCGGGTTGACGACGAGATCGTGCGCATAGCCCCTCGTGTCGCGGGCCATGAAGGCCGCGCGCACGGCGGCGTCTCTCGCCCGCAAGGCCCCACGCGCCTCTTCTTGCTCAGCGATGGCGCGATCAACAGCCGCCACCAGTGCCGGGGATTCCTTGGCTACGGCAGCCTCCTCGGCCCGGATTTCACGCGCGAGCACCGATCGGCGCTTTTCGCGCTTCGCCTGCTCGGACGCGGTCGTCTGCTGGACGAGATCTTGGAGTGAACGGGGGAGTTGGGTGAGCGAGATGCGATCAAACATGGCTACCTCGATGATGGGGATGGGAGGAGCGGCCGCCCGCGACCGGGACGCGCCACACGGTGAGGCCAGGGCGATGGCGAGCGGCAGCGATCACGTTTGCGAATGCCGTGAGACACACGGCCGACCGCGACCAGCAGGTGCGGTTCACCGTCGCGCTCGCGCTGGGGGGCACCGTACGGAGTGCGTCGGCCGCATCCTCGACAGCACCGGCGATCTCGTTCCACTCGGCGCGGGTCAGCGTTGCCGTCTCAATGGCCGTGAGCGGTGCGGTCCTGACGGATACGTGGCTGTGCATCGGGACGACGCGATGCAGTCGTTCGAGCACGCGCGTCGTAACGGAGGGCGTGTCGGGTCCGTCGCGCAATCGCACGGCGGTCCATCCTTCGGTAATCGCCAGCGCCAGCGATCGCCACCTGCACGCGGGCTGCTCGATACGGAGCACGGTGGGAGCGCAAGCCGCGACTGCGGTTCGGGCGCCTGTGTTCACGGGCGTCGATCTCCGCGGCACTCGTAGTGCGGGGTAGGCAGCCCGCACGCGGACGGTGGTCCCGGGGCTGGCGAACCGCTTAGGGATTTGGTGTCGATTGTGGTGTCGATTGCCCCGGAAAACTCCGGCATCCGCGCGATACGAGTCCGGCAGGGTGCGCGCGTTCTAGAGGGAAATCCAGCTAGATGCCGGAGTAACGGGTCAATCCTTTTCGCTTTCCAGGCGTGCGCCTTAAACCACTCGGCCACCTGTCCCAGTCCGACATCCTATCTCTGCCGACAGCTGATTATACGACGGCCGACCACTCGATTTCTCAACGGCCGGAGATTGATTGGTCGTGTCGACTGGATCAGCCCCGGGTAATATCGACGACCACCGCCGCCGACTTCCAGCCACCAGGGCATGGAGCGATCCGCCAACGACCCACCACCACCTCTTAATGGCCGATCGATCGCGCTCGTGATCACGGCCGCTTGCGCGCGATGACCTCCAGCACGCCGGGCGTAATCATGCGGGCGGCCGTCGAGCTTGCCAACGCACGGAAAGTCGCCCGGATAGCGTCAACCCGGCCTGGGTCGATAGCATCAAGCTCCACAAGTCGCCGCAACCCACGTTCCATGAATGCCATGCGATTCGTGCGGCCAATTTGCGCCGTAAATGATACGGCGCGGGAGGGCTCAACGGCGACGCCGCGAGCGACCGCAGCGGGGTCTCCCTCCCTGCGGCTCAGCGGCCAACACCACGTTGCATGAGGCCGGCCGACGTGATCGGCCGGCGAAAGGCGAGCTACGCTGGCCCGCCCGCCTGCGCCACGTCCGTCGCGGCGGCGTCTTCGGCCAGCACGGATGGAGTGGGGGCCACAACCGCCGGCGGCCGCCCCGGACGTCGTCCACCGACCGACCGGACTGATGGCATCGCGCGGCGCGCGACGAGGTCCTCGTAGTACGACACGATCCGCTCCTGCACCTGCGCCGCGGTATCGTCCTTGGCGCGGTGAAACGGCGCGTAGCGCTGCCGGTCGCCGGTCACGCCAAACCACCACCACCCGTCGCCGATCATGGCCGTCCGGCCCCGACCATCCTGGCTGCCAGCGGTTTCGACGACGCAGTCGTACGTGCGTCCATGGTGCTCGAATCGAAGCGCTGTCTCCTTCATATACTGCAACATACCGCGTGCGCTCGGAAAACGCGCTATCGAACGGATGGGGTGAGATTCGAACTCACGATACCGGGTTCACCGGTATGCCGGTTTTCGAGACCGGTGCCTTCAACCACTCGGCCACCCATCCAACAGTTGATCTGTCATATATTTACTGCGTCGCAATGACTACGAAAATCTATTCGTGGGCCATTTGCTGGGCCACCTCCACCGCGATGCCGCGCAGATCAACGCAACGCGGCGCCAACGGGCGTACCGTCAGCGCCGCGTTTTCAGAGTGAAATGCAACGCGCATCACTGTCTACGTCGCCTGCGCGGCGGGCTGTCGGTCGAAAGCGAGGGACGTTGAGAGGTCCCGGTTCGCGTCGATCTGCGCCTTCAGGTCGGCGACCTTCTGCTCCGCGGTGGCAATGGCATCGGCGCCGGCGATAAAGCGGCGCGGCGGTGGCTCCTGGGTCGCAATGACGATGAGCGCTCGCGCGAGCTTCGCCGGGTCGCCGGACTGCTGGCCATTCTGTGCTCTCCAAAACTCGAGCTGCTTCGCTCTGCCCTCGTCGTAGTCGTCGATAGACGGCTCAGCGTAGTTTGTCGACTGCTCGGTCAGAAGCTCCGTGCGGAAGAACCCTGGGTTGACGATCGTCGTGCTGATGCCGAACGGCGCGACCTCGGCGTGCAATGACTCCATCCAGCCCTCGAGGCCGAACTTCGACGCGGCGTAGGCAGTACAGAACTCGAAGCCGACGAGGCCTGCTGACGACGAGATCGAGATAATGTGCCCCGAGCGCTGCTTGCGCAGCACCGGCAGGACCGCGCGGGTGACGTTCATTGGGCCAATGAGGCTCGTCGCCAACTGCCGCTCCATCTGCTCCGGTGTCAGCTCCTCGAAATAGCCCGCGTAAAAGCTGGCAGCATTGTTGACCAGCACGTCGATCCGGCCGAACCGGTCGACCGCGGCCCGCGCCGCCGCCTCGGCATCGGCGCGGTTAGTGACGTCCAGCTTGACAGCCACCAGTCGTTCGACTGTCCCAAGGCCTTAGACACGCTGTTGCTGTCCCGGCCCGAGGCAACAACACCGTGGCCGGCCGCCAAGGCGGCCCTGGCGAAATCGGCGCCCATGCCACGGCCGGCTCCAGTTATGAACCAGATCTTCTTATTACTCACGGCGTCTCCTTGTTCTACTTCCCGAAATGCTCGATGCGGTACGCGATCTCAGGTCCTTCGTCCCCCTCGTACGCGAGTTGTGCCATCGCCAGGGAGAATGGCTCCAGATACCTGGCAATTCGCAGCGGGCCAGCGTCCACGGGTTCAAAACCGACATCACGAATCAGACTCGCCGCGACGTTTTTCGCGTCCTGGTCGTCCCCGCAGTACAGAAGGCTTGGCCGGGCGCGCGTTCGTCGCTTTGCGTCAAATACCTCGAAGAAGACCTCACTCGGGACAGTGCTGAATGCGGAGACCACGTGGGCCTGTCGCACGCTCTTCGCCAACGCCTCTGCACCCGACGACGTGTGGGCAACCGCCAGCGCGGTGTCGTCCGCGTTCATTGGGAGCGAGCACGTGACGATCACTTTGCCGGAGAGATCGCCGGCCTGCTTCAACACGTCGTCGACTCGCGACCAGTGCACGGCCAGCAACAGCGCATCCGCACTCAGACCCGCCTCCTGCGGTGTGCCAGCCCGCGCAGGTCCCTGCGCCTCTCGAGCGAGTCGCTTCAGCTTCCGTTCGCTGCGCGAATAGCTGAAGACCACGTCGTGTCCTGCGCGCGCGAAGATCGTCCCGAGCTTGCCGCCCATCAATCCTGAACCGAGGATGCCAATGCGCATGTCTGGAGCCTTAGTGTGAGATGAAGTGTCGACGTGCTGCGTCACCTCGTCACGCTGACGACCTCGTCGAACGCGAGCGACCTCGACAGGTCGCGACACGGCGAGATTTCTTGGGCCATTTCCTGCACCACTTTGGACGCGAAACCGTGCAAATCAACGCAACGCGGCGCCAACGGGGGTACCGTCAGCGCCGCGTTTTCAGAGTGAGATGCAGAGCGGCGCAGCCAGCCGCAAAACCCGTCGTCGAATTTCGAGACCGGTGCCTTCAACCACTCGGCCACCCATCCAATCCCTCGTGCGTCGTGTGCGCCTGCGACCAGCGGCCTCCGTTGCTCGACAAGTTCGCGCAGACGTTCGGCCACAAATGTGTCGTGCCCCAGCGTCGTTTTCAAATCGGAGCCCCCCGGCGCATCACGCGTGCGCTACATTCCCGCAGGACGCACCGTATCGGGGGGAACCCGTGAAGGAGCGTACGTTGTGAGCAGAACCGATCTCTTGGGTCTCCTGTTGGTGGTCGGCGGCCCGGTCCTTATCGTGGCGCTCCTCGTTCCGGCGACCCGGGCCGCCATCGCGCGCCGCATTGGCGGCCATGCCGAGGACGACGAAGCCCGACTCGTCGCCCTCCAATTCCAAGTCGCCGCGCTCGAACGGCAGGTCGAGGTGTTGACCCAAGCGCTTCAGCGGTTTGGTGCGCCCGCGTCCTCCCCGCCGCAACTTCCGCCACCGGCCGATCGCTCGCTCATGCGCTAGGATGCGTTAGCCCCACCGCGCCTCAGCCGTCCCTCATGCTCGCCCGGGCGCCGATCGGCAAAAAATCGGCGGAGCAGCGCCCCACTCTCCTGCGCGCGCACGCCCCCGATCACCTCGGGCCGATGGTTGAGCCGCGGATGCCGTAGCAGGTCCCCAACCGATCCCCCCATCCCCGCCTTGTCGTCCCAGGCGCCAAACACCACGCGGGCGACCCGCGCCAGCACGATCGCACCCGCGCACATGGCGCACGGCTCCAGCGTCACGTATAGCGCGCAGTCGTCGAGCACCCCGCGACCCAGCGTCCGCGCCGCCTCGCGCAGCACGACCATTTCCGCGTGCGCCGTCGGATCCCCGTCGCGCTCCGTCCTGTTCCCGCTCCGCGCGACGACCGTGCCGCCTCGGACCACAATCGCTCCCACCGGCACGTCCCCCGCCTCGCCCGATTCCCGCGCCGCCCCGAGCGCCTCCTCCATCCATGCGAGGTCCGCGGCGGACCCGGACGACGTTGCGCGACTACTTGCGGGCACGACGCGGCGCGGCCACGGGCTCCGCCGGCTCCGGCGCGCGCCGCGCCTCGAACTCGAGCGTCCCGCCCGAGCCCTGCGTGGCCACGATGTGATCGCCTTCGCGAAACGTCCCATCCAACACCCCGAGCGCCAGAGGATTCTGCACGAGACGCTGCAGCGCGCGCTTGAGCGGCCGCGCCCCGTACGCCGGGTCGTATCCCTCCGACGCGATCAGCCGGCGGGCCCCCGGCGCGAGCTCCAGCGTAAGCTTCTTGTCCGCCAAGAGCCGCATGAGACGCGCCAGCTGGAGGTCGATGATGCGCTCGATCTCCTTCTCCCCGAGCGGACGGAAGACGATGATGTCGTCCACCCGGTTCAGGAACTCGGGACGGAACGTCTGCCGAAGCGTGGCCATTGCCTGGGCCTCGACCTCCGCCCAGTCGCGCCCCCCGCGCTCGAGAATCGCCATGCTGCCGACGTTCGATGTCATGATGATCACGGTGTTCCGGAAGTCGACCGTCCGGCCCTGCGAATCGGTGAGCCGCCCATCGTCGAGGATCTGCAGCAGGACGTTGAACACGTCGGGATGCGCCTTCTCGATCTCGTCGAACAGGATCACGGAATACGGGCGCCGCCGGATCGCCTCGGTCAGCTGCCCCCCCTCCTCGAAGCCGACGTAGCCGGGAGGGGCGCCAATGAGCCGCGCCACCGCGTGCTTCTCCATGTACTCCGACATGTCGATGCGCACCATCGCCTGCTCGTCGTCGAACAGGAACTCCGCGAGCGCGCGCGCCGTCTCCGTCTTCCCGACTCCCGTCGGCCCGAGGAAGATGAACGAGCCGATCGGGCGGTTCGGGTCCTGCAGCCCGGCCCGCGACCGGCGCACCGCATTCGCGATGGCCCGCACCGCTTCCTCCTGCCCGACCACCCGCGACGCCAGGACCTCGTCGAGCCGCGTCAGCCGCGCGCGCTCCCCCTCGAGCATCCGCGCCACCGGCACACCGGTCCACTTCGCCACCACCGCGGCCACATCATCCGCCGTGACCTCCTCCTGGAGAAAGCGCGGGCCGCCTTCGCTCTGCCGGCTCGCCAACCGCTGCTCGGCTTCGCGCATCTCGCCCTCGAGCGCCGGGATCCGCCCGTACGTGATCTCCGCGGCCCCCCCGAGGTCGCCCCGCCGCGTCGCCTGCTCCGCCAACACCCGCGCCTCATCGATCTGCTGCTTGATCTTGCCGACGGTGCCCAGCGTCTCCTTCTCCTGCTGCCACTGCGCCTTCATGCCTGCGGAGCGCTCGCGCAGCTCGCTCAACTCCCGCTCGAGCGCCGTCCGCCGCTCCACGGACGCGGCATCCTTCTCCTTGCGCAGCGCCTCCCGCTCGATCTCGAGCTGCATGATCCGCCGCTCCACCTCGTCGATCTCCTGCGGCATCGAATCGATCTCGATCCGGAGCCGCGAGGCCGCCTCGTCGATGAGGTCGATCGCCTTGTCCGGGAGGAAGCGGTCCCCGATGTAGCGGTTGGAGAGCGTCGCCGCCGCCACGATCGCCCCGTCGGTGATCCGGACGCCGTGGTGCGCCTCATACCGCTCCTTGAGGCCGCGCAGGATCGCGATGGTGTTCTCGACGGTCGGCTCGCCGACGTAGACGGGCTGGAATCGCCGCTCCAGCGCCGCGTCCTTCTCCACGTACTTGCGGTACTCGTCGAGCGTCGTCGCGCCGACGACGCGGAGCTCCCCACGCGCGAGCATCGGCTTGAGCATGTTCCCCGCGTCCATCGACCCTTCCGCCTTCCCTGCGCCGACGAGCGTGTGCAGCTCGTCGATGAACATGATGAACATCCCCTGCGCGTCCGTGATCTCCTTGAGCACGGCCTTGAGCCGCTCCTCGAACTCCCCGCGGTACTTCGCGCCCGCGATCAGCGCGCCAAGATCGAGCGCGAGCAGGCGCTTGTTCTTGAGCCCCTCCGGCACGTCGCCGTTCGCGATGCGCTGGGCGAGGCCCTCCGCGATCGCGGTCTTCCCCACGCCGGGCTCGCCGATCAGCACGGGATTGTTCTTCGTGCGGCGCGAGAGCACCTGGATCACGCGCCGGATCTCCTCGTCGCGCCCGATGACCGGGTCGAGCTTCCCCTTCCGCGCCTGATCGGTGAGGTCGCGCGTGTACCGCTGCAGCGCCTGGTACTGGTTCTCCGGCGTCTGGTCGGTCACGCGGTGCGACCCGCGCACCGACCGGAGCGCGTCGAGCAGCGCGGTCTTGGTGATCCCCGCGCGCTCGAGGATCGGCCGCGTTGCCGTGCCGCGCGCATCCGCGAGCGCCAGCAGCAGGTGCTCCGTGGACACGTATTCATCGTTGAGTGCGCGGGCCTCGTCGTCGGCCCGATCGAGGACGGTATTGAGCTCCCGCGATACCGACGGCTGGGCACCGCTCTGCTTCGGCAGACGCGCGATCTCCGCCTCGATCTGCTCGCGCAGCGCGGGGACGTTGCTGCCGAGCTTCTGCAGGATCGGCACGACGATCCCCTCGTCCTGCCGCAGGAGCGCCAGCATGAGATGCGCATCGTACGCCAACGGGTTGCCGTTCTGGCGCGCCAACGTGATTGCGTCGTTGAGCGCTTCAGCGGATTTTACCGTCAGGCGGTCGGCATTCAGCACACGGGCATCCCCTATCAGTGACCCCCGAAAGATACCGAAGTCGTGGACCGGTCCGTGGCCGCGGAGCTCCGTCGGCCACCGCGATCCTTCTTGCGCTTGGGGCCGTCCTCGTCACGGCCCACTGCGGTCGCGGCGGCGATGGGACCGGCGTGAGCGACTCGACGTTCGTTCAGGTGCTGGTGGCGCTCCGGCAGGTGGCGATGCAGTCCGTCCGCTCGCGCACGCCTGGCTCACCCGCCGTCGGGGGACAAGGCGATTCCACCTTTCGCCCGGACAGCGCATCGCGCGCCGCGGCGCGCGACTCGGTTCTCCGATCCTATCATGTGACGGCCGCCGCTCTCGACGCCAAGGGGCGCGCCCTCGCGCGCGACCCCGATCGCGCAGTCGGGCTCCTTCGGCTCGTCGACCGCCGCCTCTTCGAGGCTCCGGCCGTTGCGCCACCCGGGCCGCCTGTTGCGTCCCCCCCGCCCGGTGCGCCGGGTGCCGCTGCCGCGCCTATCCGCCTCGGGCCTGCGTTGCCACAACCAGCACCGCCGCCGGCGCGCGCTGTCCCTCAGTCGGCAGCTCACGCGGGAGGAGCTATAGCGGGAGGAGCTACCGCAGGAGGAGCTACCGCTGGACGAACATCTTCTTCACCACCGCCCGGCCGTTCACCTCGAGGCGATACAGGTACATCCCCGGCGCGACCTCCCGGCCGCTCGTGAGGTAATTGCCGTTCCAATACGCGGTGTATTGGCCGCACGGGAGGTCGAGGTCCTGCACCGGCTGTCCGCCGCCGCCCACGCCGCCCAGCGAAGGCCCGGAGACGATCGACCCATCGGCCGCCACCAGCGTCGGCACCGCGACGAGCTGCGCGAGCAGATTGTAGATCTTCAGGCTCACGCGATACCCGGCGTCCAATCCCGGACACACGGGAGGATCCCCGACGGTAAAGGGGATCCGCGTGGTGGGATTGAACGGATTCGGGTAGTTGCGGCCCAGGCCGAGTATCCCGTGATGCGCGGGCGCGGCCTGCGGCACGACCACGCCTCCGGTACTCCCCGCACCGCCGCCCGCAACGACTTGCGCGGCGAGCGGTACCGCGACGGCCGCATTCAGGAGGAAAGAGCTGAGCGCGATTGACGCGACCGCCACAGCAGTTGCGGCGATGCGGCGCCTCCAGCTCTGAATTTCCGCCATGTGAAAGATCGGAACTCCCGTCGGGGTCTTAGTTTACCTTAGGGCCCGGGGCACAACATGTCAAGCATATTGACCGTCCCGTTACGGGGCGGCCGTCATGCAAGATGGGGGCCCGAGCCATTCACCCCGAGCCCATACGTCGAACGCCCGCAGCCCGCGGCCGTCGTCCAGATGTTCGACGAGAAATTCCCGCAGCAGTCGCTGGTGCGCCCGGCTCTCCCCGTCATCGAGGCGATCGAGCCCGGTCACGCCGGCAAGCCAGGCCCGGAGCGTGGCCACGGCCGACGGCGGCAGCGTACGCCCGTGGCCGTGCCGTCCGGCGCAGGCATCGCAGAGCACGCCACCGGCCGGATGGCTGAATCCGGCCGCCGCCCCAGCTGGAAGCGGCGCATGGCACCCGCTGCAGCTGTCGACGGCGGGCGCGAAACCCAGCTCGGCGATCAGGCGCCAGGCGCCAGCGAGCGCGGCATCGCGCGGCGAGCGGGAGCCGTCCGCGATCTCGTCGACCGTCGACTCCAGCGCGTGGTACAGCGCGGGCTGGTAGTCGTCGCGCGCGCACCGCAAGACCAGCTCGGCGATCGCGGCCGCGGCCGTGAAGCGCTCCAGATCGGACGCCAGGCCCGGCCGGGTCCGCGTCACATCGAACGCCGTGAGCGTCTGCAGCTCACGCGTGGGCCGGATCGAGAGCTGGGCCTCTCCCTGGGCGAACAGGTCGAGCGCGCTTCCGAAGCGCGACTTGGGGCGCCGGGCCCCGCGCGCCAACACCGACTGCATTCCCGCCTCCCGCGTCAACAGCCGGTAGATGCGCAACGTCTCCATGTAGTCGAACGCGTGCAGGACGATGGCATTGGTCGTCACGAGGGACATGCATCGTAATCTAGGCGCGCCGAAGGAACGCGACCGCGAGCGATGCCAGCATCGCGAGCGCGACGACGCCGCTCAGAATCCCGATGTAGAGAGCGCGCGCCGCTCCCCCGACCACGCGCGGGATGGCGATGACGACCGCGTCCCCCGCGGCGAGATCCTGCGCGAGGAATCGCCGGAACGTATGACCGCTGACGGACACGGGATCGACCTCGCGCAGCTTCGCCGCGGCGACGCGCGCGGCGGTCTCCTCGACCAGCACCTCGAAGACCGCCGTCGCGTCGGGGATCGCGATCGTGAGCGGGAAGGCGGCCTCGGGCAGCGCGTAGGAGTACGACAGCTGCTTGAGGCCGGGCGCAAAGGGCGCGAAGACCTCCGCGCGTCGTGCGGTGCCGCGCTCGGCCGCCGGCGCGGCGATCGCGTCGGGAGAGACATCGCCCTGCCCGCCGTGAAAATCCTGCGCGCTCGCTGGGATCGCCGACTGCCAGCTCGGGTGGTCGCCTGCACCCGCGAGAGCGACGATGCGCGTGAGCGAGCTGTCGTTCGAGAGCTCGAAGACCTCGATGATCTGGCGCAGGCCTTGCGCGTCCGGAGCGGACACGATCAGGTGGCGTCCGCGGACGTGCAGCGGGATCGAACCCGATGTCGTGTCGAACACCGTGATCTCCGCATCTCCCGTGGCGGGCTGCGCCGCCCCGACCGGCGGGGAGAAATAGGCGATCCCGTCGTACGTGGCGGAGATGAAGTAGACCGCCTCGGCGCTGCCCCACGGACGATAGGTGAACGCGAACCTTCCATCCCGCCCGGTCCGCATCGAGTCCACGGGAGCGGCCGAATCCGGTCCCACCCGGTGCAGCGTGACCCAATACCCCGCCACGGGCGCGGGCCCGCCCGCGTCGGCGTGCACCAGCCGTCCCACCGCGCGAACGGGCGAGCCGGCGCCGGGAGCGGGTGTCGGGGCGCTCGCCTGTGCCCCGGCGGTCACCACGGGGGCGCTCCCGGCGGCGGCGGTCGCGGCGGCGAGCGTCAGGCCGAATGCAAGCGCCCGGCGGTGGGCGCGCGTCAGCTGTGGCGCGGCCCGGCTACAGGTTGAATTTGCCGAAATCCTCAGGGCGGAGATTCTCGAGATACGCCTTGAGCTGCTCGACGGTGAAGTCGTCCGCCGTCGCAGGGCTCGGGGGAGCCGCAAAGGTCTCGCCGTCCTCGGCCGCGACGGCCGTGAGCAGCGCCTCGGGTGCATAGATCGGCACCGACATGCGGAGTGCGATGGCGATGCTGTCGGACGGGCGGGCATCGATCTGAACGATCCCTTCGGCGCGCGCGACGTGCAGCTCGGCGTAATACGTGCTCTTCTGCACGCGGGTGATCTGGACGCGGCGCAACTGGCCGCCGAGCCCGACGATGATGCTCTTGCACAGGTCGTGCGTAAGCGGGCGCTCTCGCCGTACGCTCTTCATCTCCATCACGATGGAGTCCGCCTCCGGCTGCCCGATCCAGATCGGGAGCAGCCGACTGCCCCCCTTTTCCTGCAAGATCACGACGTGGCTGTTGGTCGAGCTGTCGAGCCCGAGCTTCGCCACGACGACTTCGACCATCCCGCTCATACCGGCCTCTGCAGCCATCGCCCGGCGTCCGCCGGAGCGGCGCCGTCAGGTACCCATGTCCCACGAGGCAAGATACTTCACTTGCGCCGGCGTCAGGGTGTCGATCCCGATTCCCATCCCCTGCAGCTTGAGGCGCGCGATCTCGCGGTCGAGTGCCTCCGGCACGCGGTGGACCTCGTGCGAGAGCGAATCCGCGTGCGTCACCAGGAACTCGGCCGCCAGCGACTGGTTGGCGAAGCTCATGTCCATCACCAATGCCGGGTGGCCCTCGGCGGCGGCGAGGTTGATCAGCCGGCCCTCGCCGAGGATGTGGATCCGGCGCCCGCGCACGACGAACTCCTCGACGAACTCGCGGACTGCGCGCGCGGGACGCTCGGCGATCCGCGCGAGCGCCTCGAGATCGAGCTCGACGTTGAAATGGCCCGAGTTGCACACGATGGCGCCGTCCTTCATCGCGCGGAAGTGCTCCGCGCGGATCACGTCGATGTTGCCGGTCAGGGTGCAGAAGATGTCTCCGAGCGGCGCCGCGTCCGCCATCGAGAGGACGCGGAAGCCATCCATCGTGGCTTCGAGCGCCTTCAGCGGATCGATCTCGGTGACGATCACGTTGGCGCCCGCCCCCCGCGCGCGCATCGCGACGCCGCGCCCGCACCACCCGTACCCGGCCACCACGAAGGTGGCCCCCGCGAGCAGCGTGTTGGTCGCGCGGATGATGCCATCGATCGTCGACTGCCCCGTCCCGTATCGGTTGTCGAACAGATGCTTCGTGAACGAGTCGTTGACCGAGATCACGGGGAATTGCAGCACGCCATCGCGCGCCATCGCCCGGAGGCGGATCACGCCCGTCGTCGTCTCCTCGGTGCTCCCGATCACGCCCGAGACCAGAGCCTTGCGCTGCGCCGCCGAGAGGCCCTCGACGTAGCGCCGTACGACGGGCGGCAGGTCGTCGAGGCGATGGAGGGCGATCATGTGCAGCGCGCCGACCACGTCCGCGCCGTCATCCATGGTCACATCGGGTCGGTGGGCGATCACCTCCCGGATGTGCGCGTAGTACCGGTCGGTGTCCTCCCCCTTGACGGCGTACACCTTGATCCCGTGGTCGCGCACCAGGTGGGCCGCGACATCGTCCTGCGTCGAGAGCGGATTCGACCCGCAGAGCGCGACGTCGGCGCCCGCCGCGGCGAGCGTGATCGCGAGGTTCGCCGTCTCGGAGGTGACGTGCAGGCACGCTCCGACGCGCTTCCCGGCGAGCGGGCGCTCGCGGGCGAACCGCGCGCGGATGAGGCGCAGCACGGGCATCGAGCGCTCCGCCCACTCCGTCCGGTTGCGCCCCATATCCGCCAGACCGATGTCCTTGATATCATGGTCGGTCGCGCTGGCGGCGCTCGGCCGGGCGGACGCGCGCGGCGTCGCGCGCTTGGACGTGGACGGCGGGCGCCGGGATTTAACGGACGGCATCAACGGGATCCTCGAGTCTCGAAACCACGGGACGCCCCGGGCGGCCGTTGCGTCGGGCGGCCAGGCCGGATGTCCCGCGCGCGGCGCGCCGGAGCGCGTCCACCCGATCGGTGCGCTCCCAGGTGAACAATGTGTACGCGCCCTTCCCGGTGCCCACGCGCTGCGGAGTCCGGCCGAAATGGCCGTAGGCCGCCGTCGGGGAGTAGATCGGTCGCCGCAGGTCGAGCGCGGTCATGATCCCGTGCGGCGTCAGATCGAACACGACGCCAATGGCGCGCATGATCGCCTCCTCGGGCACCGTCGCCGTCCCGAACGTGTCGACGGCCACGGACACCGGCTCGGCAACGCCGATCGCGTAGGCCAGCTGGACCTCGCAACGCCGCGCGAGGCCGGCAGCCACGACGTTCTTCGCGACCCACCGCGCCGCATAGCACGCGGAACGATCGACCTTTGACGGGTCCTTTCCGCTGAATGCACCGCCGCCGTGCCGGCCCATCCCGCCGTACGTGTCCACGATGATCTTTCGTCCCGTGAGCCCCGCGTCGCCCTGCGGGCCACCCACGACGAAGCGGCCGGTCGGATTGATGTGATACGTTACGCCACGTGGCCGAAGCTCTTTCGGTATAACGTGTTCTATAACGTCAGACATCACTGCCTGCTTGATTTTCTTCGCCGAGATCTCGGGCGCATGCTGGGTCGACACGACCACCGTATCGACCGCGACCGGGCGATCGTGATCGTAGACGACCGTAACCTGCGCCTTCCCGTCGGGGCGCAACCAGCGGATGTCGCCGGCGTGCCGGCGCTCGGCGAGGGCTTGCGCGAGCCGGTGCGCGAGGAGGATCGGCATGGGCATGAGCTCGGCCGTCTCGTCGCTGGCGTAGCCGAACATCATCCCCTGGTCCCCGGCTCCGCCGCGGTCGACGCCCATGGCGATGTCCGGCGACTGGCGATCGATGCTGCTGATGACGGCGCACGTCTGCGTGTCGAATCCGAACCGGGCGTCCGTATATCCGATCTTCGCGATCGTCGCGCGGACGATGTCGGGCACGTGGACGTAGGTTCGCGTCGTGATCTCGCCGACGACGCACGCGAGCCCCGTCGTCACCATGGTCTCGCACGCCACGCGCGCGGCGGGGTCGTCCGTGATGATGGCGTCGAGGATGGCGTCGGAGATCTGGTCGGCGACCTTGTCCGGATGCCCCTCCGTCACCGATTCGGAGGTGAACAGACGCCGGTGCGGCGCGTGCCCGGCCGTCCGGCGCGGGCCGGTCGCAGCAATTGGCATCGTAGGGCGGATTTTACCCGTCTACGCGGGGACCGGCAACCCGTCGCGAAGGTACGGTGCGTCGCCGACTTCGGCGACGAAACGGCGGCGCAGCCCTTGCTCGACCATCGCGGCCGTCGGCGCCTCGAGCGCTTCGGCCGCCGCGGTCGCGGCGGCCCCGGCGCTCACCATGGTGATCACCCGCTTCACGAGCGCGACGCTCCGCGGCGCCACGCTCAGCTGCCGCAGACCGAGGCCGATGAGCGCGAACGCCATGAGCGGCTGCGACGCCATCTCGCCGCACACGCACAGCTCGAGGTGCGCGGCGTCGGCCACGCCGACGATCCCGCGGATGAGGTGCAGGATCGACGGGTGGAGCGGCGTGAAACGCGAGGCGAGGTTCGCGTTACCGCGATCGACGGCGAGGGTGTATTGCACCAGATCGTTCGTGCCGATGCTGAAGAAATCGACGTCGCTCGGAAAGGTGCTCGCCGATACCGCCGCAGCGGGCGTCTCGATCATAACGCCGAGCGGCACATCCGCTCGGAAGGGGGTCCCGCGCCGCGTGAGCTCGTCGGCCGCATCCCGGAGAAGGGTGCGCGCCTGACGGACCTCGTCGAGCGTGACCACGAGCGGCAGCATGATGCGCAGGTCGCCGTGCAGCGCCGCGCGGAGCAGCGCGCGCAGCTGCGTCTTGAACAGCTCGGGATCGTCGAGACACATGCGAATGGCCCGCCACCCGAGGAACGGATTCGGCTCGGTGGCGTACGTCGTCGCGGGCAGCTTGTCCCCGCCCATGTCGAACGTGCGCACGATGACCGGCTGCCCACCGAACGCATCGACCACGCGCGCGTAAGCACGGTACTGCTCCTCCTCATCCGGGATCACGGATTTCCCGACGACGAGGAATTCGGTGCGCAGGAGACCGACCCCTTCGGCGCCGCTGTGCGCCGCGCTCTCGGCCTCCTCGGGGAGATCGACGTTCGCGAAGACCGTCACGCGCACGCCGTCACGCGTCACGGGCTCGACGGTCGCGAACTGGCGCAGCTCCGCCTGGAGCTCGGCCTCGCGGTGCGCGCGGCGCCGGTATTCGGCCACCTGGGCCGCCGTCGGGTCGATCACCAGCACACCCGCCGTCCCATCGAGGACGCCCCGCTCCCCGCCCGTGAGGCGGGCCGTCGCGTCGCGCAGCCCCAGCACCGCGGGCAGCCCGAGCGATCGCGCGAGAATGGCCACGTGCGATGTCCGGGTCCCCGAATCGGTCGCGATCCCGACGATGGCGTCACGGTCGAGCTGGACGACCAGGCTCGGCGTCAGGTCGTGCGTGACGAGGATCGCGTTCGCCCCCTTGGGCACGTCCACCGGGTCGTGATCCGGCAGGCCGAGCAACAGCGACAGGATCCGGATGTGCACGTCGGTCAGATCGGCCACGCGCTCGCGCATCTTCGCGAGCGCCTGCCGCGCGAAGTGCTGGCGATACTCGAGCATCACGAGATCGAACGCCTTCTCGGCTGCAAAGTTCTGCCGGATATGGGATTCGACGTCCGCGAGCAGCGTCGGATCCTCGAGGAGCAGGATCTGCGCGTCGAAGATCCGGGCCTCCTCCGGGCCCGCGTGCTCTTCGGTCCGCGCGCGCACGTGACCCAGCCTCTCCCGCGCATGGGCGAACGCCGCGTGCAGTCGGGCGATCTCGCCGGGGATCCCATCGTCGTCGATGATGCGGTGCCGGATCTCGGGCACCTCCCACCGCATCACGTACACGGGCCCGACGACGATTCCGGGACCCGCCGGCTCCCCCGTCAGGGTCTGCTGCGTGGGCGTGCGTCCCTTCCGGCGCGCCGGCATCACGCTTCCCCGAACTTGGACGCGATGACGGCAGCGATCGCGTCGACCGCTGCCGCCGCGTCCGACCCGGTCGCGCGCAGCGTGACGGTGGCCCCGCACTCGGCGGCGAGCATCATCACGCCCATGATGCTCTTCCCGTTGACTTCGAGCTCATCGCGGATGATCACGATGTCGCTCGCGAATCGCGCCGCCGTCTTCACGATCTCGGCGGCCGGGCGCGCGTGCAGCCCATCCTTGTTGGCGATCGTCACATGCCGCTCAGCCATGGGCCAGCACCGCGTACAGGACGTAGGCGGCCAGGATCGCGAGCGCGAGCTGCCACCCCTCCACGACGCCGCGTCGCCGCGTGAGAACGATCGTGCCAATGATCATCACGCCGAGCACCCCGCCCACGATCAGGGGCTCGCGGCGCCCCGGGCCGATCACGCGCGCCAGGGCGAGAGGGAGAGCGACGCCCGCGAGTAGCGCGCCCGCACGCGCGAGCACCTCCGGTCCGCGCCGGAAAAAGGGCGTGCCCAGCGTGCCCGCGAGTCGCAGGCCGGCGCCGTATCCCGCGCGCAGTCCCCACGCGCGCAGCGCCAGATGACCGGCATTAAATACGAGGAGAAACGCCCCGACGACGACCCCGGGGCCCCCGCCGAGGCCGAAAAGGGCGAGCGCCAACAGGGAGCAGCACGGGAGCCACCCGGCCCAGACCATCCGGTCCCCGATGCTGCCGAGCGGACCGCAGAGCGCGACCCGGAAACGCTCGATCATCGTCGGCGGGACGCGATCCAGCTCCACGCGGGACAGTGCGCCCACCGCCAGCGCCGCGAAATAGGGATGCGCGTTGAAATAGCGCGACTCGCGCGCCAGCGCCTCGTGATACGGTGCGCCGGCGGGACCCTCCGGCAGCCCGCGAAGCGCCGGCTCCGTGCAGAACCCGATCCCGGGCCCAATGAGGAGCTCGTAGTTCCAGGACCCCTGAATGGCGAGCAGGCGGAGGAACATCGTGACCCACGTGCCGCGCGGCAGCGTGGCCGGCGACCCACCGGCGATACCGCCATCCGGGGTCGAGACCGTCGTCACCGTCGTCATCGGACGATTACCAGGCCCAGCCCGGCCGCGAGACCCACGGCGAACATCCAGCCCGCACCCCGCGTCGTGTGAAAGGCGTTCCAGACGGCGCCGACGGCCAGCATCCCCGCCACACCGACAACCACGGCATGCGATATTCGGCCGGCGATGTTCCACGACGCGACGATGCCAAGGACGAGCGGATGCAGCGCCACGAAGGCGATCCCGGAGAGGAGCCCGCCGCGCACGAAGTCGGCGGTGAGACCGCGGAGCTGCAGTCCGACCAGGGCGTCGCTCGAGCCGGCCTCGAGCAGCGGCAGCACGGCACGCGTGCGCGCCGCATTGGCCCGGCGCAGCACCGTCATCGTCCACTCGCTGCACGCGGCCGTCACGAGCGCCGCGAGCAGGCACGCCGGTATCGCCCCCCGCGATCCGTGCGGCAGCACGCCGACCAGGACGCCGCCCACCGCCGCCGCGGAGCCCCACTCCGGGTACCGCGAGGCCCCGAAGGGCAGCGTGTCGAGCGCGATCAGCTCGAGGATCGCCCCCAGAACGAGGCCGTCCAGAGGGCGGCCGGCCAACGCGCCGCCCGTCGTCGCCGCCACGATGGGACGCGAGATCATCGCCTGCGGAAAGGACACGACGTTGAGACCGCAAATCGCGCCCAGCAGCGACACTCCCACGATCGTGGCGATCATTCGCCGCTGCGCCCCCGCAGAACGTCCTCGAGCGCGACCGGGCGCGCCGTCGGGAGATCCTGTGCCGTCACGGCGACGCCCTGCGCCGCCAGCGCGCGGAGTCGCGTCTCATCGGCGGAATCGAGAAAGACGTACCGCAGCCGCTGGGTCCGGCCGTTGCCGTAGTGCAGCCCGCCGATATGCACCGCGGTGATCCCGCCCAGCTGGCGCTGCAGCTCGGACATCGTCGCGATGTCGCGCGTCACGAGCATCCCCTGCCGCGAATCGCGGGCGTAGTCCGCGAAATGCGCGACCGCGCCCGCGACCGTCTCGAACCGGAGCTCGATCCCCCGCGGCACGGCCATCTCGTACAACTCCCGCTCCCAGTCGGATTCGGCGACAACGTCATCGACCAGGATGATGACCTGCAACCCCAGCGGCTGGGCCCATCCGACGACGACCTGCCCGTGGATCAATCGATCGTCGATCCGAAAGAGGCTAATCGGCACGGCGGCCCACCACGGTCAGCGCGGCCCGGCCCTTGGCCGCCGCGCGCGTGGCCGCGTCGGGGGAGGTGAGGTTCGACTGGAAGACGAAATCGAGGAGCGCCGGGACATTCGCCCCCGTCACCACGATGAGGTCCGGCCGTTCGTGCTGCACTCGGCGCGCCGCGATCGTACAGCTGCCGGCCGGGAGGTCGGTGAAGACCACGCTGGCCCCCTCGCGGACGACCGCGTCCCGCAGCGCGTCGACGATGGCGTCCCCGCCCAGCTCCTTGGTGGCGACCGTGACGAACAGCTCGCCCCGACCCGTGATCTGGTCGACCGCGGACACGAGGCCGGCCGCGAACGCGCCGTGACCGGCGACGACGGCCCGCGCGCGCCCGGGCATCCCTCCGCCGCCCCCACCGCCCCCACCGCCCCCCCGATCCCCCGCCGCGGCAGCCGGCATCGGCTACTCGTTGTCCTCGGACAGGTACTGATCGAGGGTCGGAACCTGTGGGCGGTCCTCGGCTCGCATGCGCGCGATCAACAGGTCGTTGAACGCGGTCGCCGTGTCGACGCCGGTGGCCACCTGGAGGAGATGGTTCATCGCGATCACCTCCGCGACGACCGTGATGTTCTTCCCGGGATTGAGCGGCACCGTGATCTGGGGGATCGGCACGTCCAGGATCGGGACCGTGACGCCGGACAGCCCGGTCCGCTCGATCACCGCGTCCTGATTCCACGCTTCGAGCTGGACGATCACCTCGATGCGCTTTTGCACCCGAACGGCGCGGATGCCGAAGATGCCGCGGACATCGATCAGGCCGATCCCGCGGACCTCCATGAAGTGCCGCTGGAGCTCGGGGCCGCGCCCGATGAGCACGTCGGCTCCCTGTCGCTTCACGAGCACGATGTCGTCGGCGACGAGTCGATGGCCGCGCTCGACGAGATCGAGGACGCACTCCGACTTGCCGATGCCACTCTTGCCCATGAACAGGAGCCCCACGCCGAAGACGTCCGCGAGCGATCCGTGCAGCGTCGTCGAGGGCGCGAAGCGGTCCTCCAGCATTGGCTTGATGCGGCGGTAGAACTCGTTCGTCTTGAGCGGCGATCGCAGCACCGCGACTCCGGCCGCGGCGGCCGCGGCGGCCAGCCCCTCGGGCAGCTCCTGCCCCTTGGTCACGAAGAGCGCCGGGACGTCGAAGGCGAAGAACCGCGAGAGGATCGCGCTGCGCGCCTCGCGCGTCAGCGAGGCGAGATAGCTGACCTCCGTCTCACCCAGGACCTGGATCCGGTGCCCCACGAAGCGGTCCGTGTAGCCCGCCATGACGAGGCCCGGGCTCGAGACCTCCGGGCTGGTCACGATCCGGTCGAGCCCGCGCGGCCCGCCGGCGTCCCCGCCCCGCGCCGGCTCGTCCCCGCGCAAGACCACCTCGAGCTGCAGCGGCCCCTCGACGAGCGCCACGAGCGCCCGGACGGTCAGGGGCGCGCTCATCGCACCCCCGCGCCGAGCGAGTCCGCCAGGGTCGCGATCAGATGGGCTTCCGTCTCATCGGCGGCACGGCCCCAGGTCAAGCCCTCGGCGAACGCCCGTCCCCGCGCCCCCATCGCCCGGACCAGCTCCGGATCTCGTGCGAGCCGATCGAAGGCCTCGGCGAGCGCGGCTACGTCGCCGTGGGTCACGAGAAAGCCCGTCTCCCCGTCACGGACGGACTCCCGGATGCCGGGCGAGTTCGAGGCGACGACAGGCGTCCCCGACGCGGCCGCCTCGAGATTCGTGATCCCCCAACCCTCCTTCGGGGACGCGAACGTCAGCGCCCACGCCCGACGCAGCAGCTGCCCCTTCTCCGCCTCGGACACCCGTCCAAGAAATCGTACGCTCCCATTCAGGTCAAGCGACGCGACGAGCTGCTCGAGAGCGGTGCGATCATCGCCTTCGCCCGCGATCTCCAGGCGGGCCGCCGGGTGCGCCCCGCGCCGCACGAGCTCCGCGAACGCCTGGATGACGAGCGACACACCCTTGTATCGCTTCAGCCGACCGAGATAGGCGAAGAGCGGCGTCGGCGAGCGCAGCGCCGGATCGGGGTGATAGGCGTCCGTGTCGACGCCCTGATAGATCACGCGGATGTGGCCGGGCGGGATGCCGCGCGCCACGAGGTCCTCCGCGGTGCTCTGGCTCACCGCCTGGAACGGGACGTCGCGGTACACCCGGCCCAGCGGCCGCTCGGCGAGCCACACCGCCGCGGCGAGCGGCGGCGGCAACGCCTCGAAGGCGGTCGCGCCGAAGAGGTGGTGCACGAGCGCGATCGCGCGCGGCGCGCCCCAGCGCGGGGTCTGCAACGGGATCTTGTTGAGATCCTCGATGAGGGCGTCGTGCGTGCCGCGAGGAAACGTGGTCCGGTAGGCCGCGTGCGCGAGGATCGGAAACGTCCGCCGCGTCCCGACGCGCCAGACGCGAATCCCGTCCAGCTCCGCTCGCGGCGGAGATCCCGGCCAGCCGCCGCAGAGCAGCGCGACGTCGTGCCCGCGCGCGGCGAGCCGCCCGAAGATCTCGTGCAGGTGCGTCTCGGCGCCGCCGGCCTGCGGGTTCTCGCGGTCCTGCCAGTTGACGATCACGATGCGCACGGACGGTCGGGCGGCGGGCTACAGCTGCCCGAGCTGCCGCGCGAGGGCATCCAGGACGCCGTTGACGAACGGCGCGCTGGTATCCGAGCCGTACCGCTCGGCCAGGTGCACGGCCTCCTGAATGACCACGCGCGGCGGGGCGTCGCGGCGCCAGAGCTCCGCAGCGCCCAGCCGCAGGACGCACCGCTCGATCGCGCCGAGCCGCTCCAACCGCCAATGCGTCGTGATCTCGGCCAGGCTGCGATCGATCGCCGGTCCCGCCGTTCCCAGCGTCTCGACGAGCCGGTCCGCCCAGCGGCGCTCATCGCGCGCGACGGCGAGGTCATCCCACAGCTGCGTCGCGATCCGTGGGAGATCCGGGCCAGCGCCGCGCACGTCCCAGGCGTACAGCGCCTGCAGCGCTCGCGCGCGCCCGCGCGTCTCCACCCGCGGGGCGCGGGTGGCCTCACGCCGGGCCAACGCCCCCACTCGACTCGGCATCCAGTCGCGCGAACAGATCCGCCAGCTCGAGAGCGGCCCGCGCGGCGTCCCCTCCCTTGTTGCCGTGCGCCCCGCCGGAGCGCGCCTCCGCCTGATCCCAGTCATCGCACGTCAGCACGCCGAAGCCGATCGGCGTCCCGGTCTCGGCCTGGAGCGTCGCGAGAGCGCGCGCGGCCGCGCCGGCCACGTACTCGAAATGCGCCGTTTCCCCCCGAATCACGGCCCCCAGGGCGACGACCGCATCGTGCCGCTGGAGATCGATGACGATGCGCGCGGCGACCGGGAGCTCCCACGCGCCGGGGACCCACACCACATCGAGATCGTCCTGCGCCACGCCCGCTCCGGTGAGCGCGTCGAGCGCGCCCGCGAGCAGGCGTCGCGTGATCTCCTCGTTGAACCGGCTCGCGAGGACGGCGACACGCCGGCCGCGCCCCTCGACCCGCCCGACGTATTCGGTCACGGCGCCTCGGTCAGGACGCGAGGAGATGCCCGAGCTTGGACCGCTTGGCGCGCAGATAGCCCGCGTTTTCCCGGGTCGCGGGCGCCTCGAGCGGTACGCCGTCCTCGATCCGGAGGCCGTAGCCCTCCAGCCCGATGAGCTTCTTCGGATTGTTCGTCAGCACGCGGATCGAGCGCAGTCCGAGGTCGAGCAGGATCTGCGCGCCGATCCCGTAGTCGCGCAGGTCGGGCTTGAACCCCAGTCGCTCATTCGCCTCCACCGTGTCCGCGCCCGTATCCTGCAACGCGTACGCCTGGAGCTTGTTCAGCAGGCCGATCCCCCGGCCCTCCTGGTCGAGATAGACCAGGACGCCGCGCCCGGCCTGGGCGATCATTTCCATCGCCCGCTCGAGCTGCCAGCCGCAATCGCACCGCTGCGAGTGAAAGACGTCGCCGGTCAGGCATTTCGAGTGGATTCGCACGAGAACGCCCTCGCCGTCGCGTACGTCGCCAAAGACGAGCGCCACGTGCTCGTGCGTGTCCACGTCGTTCCGATAGCCCACGATGCGCCACTCGCCGGTCGCGGTCGGCAGCCGGGCCTCCGCCACGCGGTGCACCAGGCGCTCCGTCGTGAGGCGGTGCGCGACGAGCTGCGCCACCGTCACGAACGTCAACCCATGGTCGGCCGCGAATCGCTCGAGATCGGGCCGCTTGGCCATCGTCCCGTCCTCATTCATGATCTCGCAGATGACCCCGGCCGGCCACCGGCCGGCGAGGCGGGCGATGTCGACGGCGGCCTCCGTGTGCCCCACGCGCCGCAGCACGCCGCCCTCGCGCGCGCGGAGAGGGAAGATGTGGCCCGGGCGCACGAGGTCCTGCGGCCCCGTGGCCGGGTCTGCCGCGACCCGGATCGTGGTGGCGCGGTCGGCCGCGCTGATCCCGGTGGTCACGCCGTAGCGCGAGCTCGCGTCGATCGAGACCGTGAACGCGGTCCGCATCCCCTCGGTATGGCCCTTTGCGTCGACCTGGGGCGGCAGCGCCAGCCGATCGACCCGCTCTGCCGTGAGCGCCAGGCAGATGAGGCCCCCGGCGCGGCGGACCATGAAGTTGACCATCGCGGGTGTGATCGACTCCGCCGCGCAGATGAGATCGCCCTCGTTCTCGCGATCCTCGTCGTCCGCGACGACGATAAACCGTCCGTCCGCGATCTCGCGGAGAGCGTCCTCGATCGTGCCGACGCGCACCCGACTCTCCGTCATGCCGTCGGCTCCGCGTGGCTGAGGTACGGCGCGACGAGCTGTCGTACGTATTTTCCGATCACGTCGGCCTCGAGGTGGACGCCGTCGCCGGCACGGAGCGCGCCAAGGGTCGTGTGACGGCGCGTGTAATCGATGAGCGCCACCTGGAGGATCGCGGGAGACGGCAGGGCGTTCACCGTGAGGCTCGCGCCGTCGACCGCCACGGACCCGTGGGGCACGAGCAGCTCCGCGACCTCCCCGGGCACCGCGATGTCGAGGAGCCGCGCGTCACCTTCCTCCGCCGTGGCCAGCACGGTCCCCACGCCATCGACGTGCCCCAGCACGAGGTGGCCACCGAGCCGCGCCCCGATCGCCAGCGGCCGCTCGAGGTTCACGCGCTGGCCCACGATCCAGCGGCCCAGCGTCGTTCGCCCGAGGGTCGTCGCAATGGCCGCCGCCGTGAACCACCGCGGGGCGCACGCGCGCACGGTCAGACATGCCCCCTGCACGGCGATGCTCTCCCCGGGCGCCAGGTCCGTATACCCGCACGCGATGCGGAACTCGCGTCCGGCGGGTGCCGTCTCGATGGCTTGGATCGTGCCGATGTCGTCGATCAGACCGGTAAACATTGCTCGTCTCGCGAGCGCTCAGTCGAGCGCGTACGTGGTCATCGCATCATCACCGAGGACGCGGCGCTCGATCACGCGCAATCTGCGAGCCTCGCTCACCGTTGCGGGGGGAGCGAACGCGAACGCGTTCGCCGCGTCCGCGCCCAGCATCAGCGGTGCCTGAAAGATAACCAATCGATCCACGATTGACGCACCCAGCAGCGCGCCCGCGATCCGCGGTCCCCCCTCGACGAGGAGCGATCGTACGCCGCGCCGGCGGAGCTGTCGGATCCCGTCGGCCAGTCCCGCCGTCGCCACGACCTCGACGCCCGCGGCCGCGAGAGAGCGCGCGCGGCCAGGCTCCGGGGATTCGGCGAGCACGACGAGCGGGACATGACGCGCCGACCGGACGAGCCGGCTCTCGAGCGGAAGGCGTGCCGTCCGGTCGAAGACCACGCGCACCGGCGGCACCCGCGGCGGCGGCACGCCGCGCGCCGTCAGGATCGGATCATCGACCAGGGCCGTTTCGACCCCGATGGCGATCGCGTCGGCGCCCGCGCGCAGTGCGTGGACCATGCGCCGCGATCGGTCCCCCGTGATGAAGCCCGGCGTGCGTCGCGAATCGGCCACGGCCCCGTCGAGCGACACGGCGAGCTTGAGAGTCGTCCACGGCCGGTCGGAGGTCAGCGCATGAAAGAAGGGCGCATTGAGCTCGCGTGCCGCGTCGGCTTCGACGCCCACCGTGGTCGCAATCCCGGCGGCCCGGAGCCGCGCGATGCCTCCGCGCGCGTCCGGACTCGGATCCTCGGTTGCGATCACCACGCGCGCGACGCCCGCCGCGATCACGGCGTCCGCGCAGGGCGGCGTTTTCCCCGTGTGCGCGCACGGCTCGAGCGTGACGTAGAGCGTCGCGCCGCGCGCCTGCTCGCCCGCCGCCCGCAGCGCGGCGACCTCGGCGTGCTCGGAGCCGAACCGCGCGTGGTAACCCTGCCCCACCACCGCGCCATCGCGCACGAGAACGGCGCCGACCATGGGGTTCGGCGCCGTCTGTCCCCACCCGCGGCGGGCGAGGCGGAGCGCTCGGCGCATGTACGCGCCGTCCGAGAGGGTCACACTAGATCTTAATGCCCATCCCGATCGAGGCGTAAGCGCGCGTGGCGCTCGGCGCCTTTCCGACGAAGGTGTTGTACGTGGAGATGGTCCCCCCGGACACCGCACCGACCTCGCCCACCAGGCGGAAGAACGCGAGATTGAGCGACGCGTTCCCGAAATAGTTGGCGCGGGTCATCTTCTCGTGCGGCGTCGCGAGAGGCGTCGTGCCGCTGCTGAATCCGTCGACCTCCGCTCCAACGTTCGTGTGCGCATCGTAGGTATCCTCGCCGATGCCGGCGACGAGCCCGAGGATGGACAGGGTCTTCCCGACCGTCACGCGCCACGACGTGGTATTGACCGTCAGATCCTCCACCCGCAGCGAGTCGCCGTTGGCGTCGGTACCCGTGATCGTCGTGGTCGGGAGATCGCGCACGACGTAGGAGACGGCGATCCCCGGGATGAGCCCGCTCTCCTTGAGGATCCCGACGCGCGCCCCGTAGCCGAACTTGAGCGAGTGCGTTGGGCGGATGTCGACGTTGCTGGTCGAGACCGTCGGCACGTAGAAGACATTACCCAGCAGGTCCACACCGCCCACGCGCGTCACCCCGAGCGGGATGCCCGGAAAGATGCCGACGCCGAGATCGGCGCCCGCCATCGGGACGGGATACGACTTGGTCGGTATCGAGTCCGAGGATGGCCCCGTGGAATGGACCGTGATCTGGTTGAATTGGGGGACGCTGCCCGCGACCCCGGTTCCGCGTAGGCCGAGCCAGAAATGACCCAGCCCGCCGAGCGTGCCGACCTGGCCGGGAGTCGCGTTCCCCGCCGTGATCGCGGTGCCCAGCTGGGGCGTCAGGTAGTTGAAGACGTCCGTCGTCTTCTGGCAGGCATCCTGAAATTGGCGAGCGTCCGCCGCGCAGCTGGCCGAGACGGTTTGCGCGTGGACGCGAGCGGAAATGGTGGCGCAGGCGCCGCCAATGGCGACGACGAGAGCGCGGTACAGCGGGCGGGACATGGACGCCGACTCCTGTGCTGGGGGACGTAAGGCCGCATTAGCGCAGAACCACGCGCCCCGCCCCGCGGACGACCTCGCCCAGCGCCCACGCGGCGACTCCCGCCGCACCGGCGCTGCCGATGATACGGTCGACCGACGGCGGGGCCGCGATCGCTATCATCCCGACGCCCATGTTGAACGCGCGAAACATCTCCGCCTCGGTCACCTTGCCGGCCTCCCCCAGGACCGCGAATTCGGCCGGCACCTGCCAGCTGCCCAGCCGGATAACGGCATCCAGCCCGGAGGGCAGGACGCGGCCGACATTCCCCGGCAGCCCACCGCCCGTGATGTGGGCCAGGGCATGCACGTCGGCCAGCACGGGCCGCAGCGCCGCTCCATAGGACCGGTGAACCCGGAGCAGCACGTCGGCGACCGTGGCATCCATTCCCGGAAAGCGATCCCGCACGCCCAATTGCAGTCGGTCGGTGACGATGCGGCGGGCGAGCGAATAGCCGTTGGTGTGGAACCCGTTGCTGGCCAGTCCGACGATGGCGTCCCCCTCGCGTACCCGGTCGGGGCCGAGCGCGGCGGCCGCGTCGACGATCCCGACGATGAATCCCGCGAGGTCGTAATCCGGTGGCGCGTAGACGCCGGGCATTTCCGCCGTCTCCCCCCCGATCAACGCGCACGCGTTTTCGCGGCAGCCCGCCGCGACCCCCGCCACGACGGCGGTCGCGACCGTGGGGTCGAGGATGCCGAAGGCCAGGTAATCGAGGAAGAACAGCGGCTCTGCGCCCTGCGCCAGGATGTCGTTCGCGCAATGATTGACGAGATCGTGGCCGATCGTATCGTGTCGCCCGGCGTCGATCGCCACCTTGATCTTCGTGCCGACGCCGTCGGCGCTCGCCACGAGGAGGCGCTCGCCGCGGGCCGCGCCGTCCGGGATGCGAAACATCCCACCGAACCCTCCGAATGCGCCCCGGACCCCGGCGGTGAACGTCGATTCGACGAGGCGCCGGATGCGCCGCTTGGCCTCATCGGCGGCGGCGATATCGACGCCCGCCTTGCGGTAGTCGAGCGGTGCTCCCCCCTCCCCGCTCACGGCTCGGCGCCGCCCCGCACGTCGTCCTCGAGCGCGACGAGCGCGCGAAACTCCGCCACGCGGCGGGCGATGTCGGCCCGCGTGATCTCGAGGAGTCGCTCGTTGGAGAAGCGCTCGACCGCGAACGACCCCATCGCCGAGCCGATGACCATGGCGCGGCGGAGATTCGCGCGGCCCAGATCTGCGGTGGCGGCCAGGTGGCCCATGAAACCGCCCGCGAACGCGTCGCCCGCCCCCGTGGGATCGAAAATCTCCTCGAGGGGGTACGCCGGCGCGAAGAAGATCCCGACGTCCGCGCCCGACTCCCGGCCCCGCGTAAAGAGAAAGGCGCCGTGCTCCCCTTTCTTGATGACCACGTGCCCGGGGCCGCGATCGAGAATCCAGCGCGCGGCGTGCACGAGATTCACGCGCTCGCTGAGCTGCCGGGCCTCCCCGTCGTTGAGCAGCACGATGTCCACGCGGCCCAACAGCGTCAGCAGCTCCGCTCGGCGGCTCGCGATCCAGAAATTCATCGTGTCGCACGCGACGAGGCGCGGCGATTCCATCTGATCCAGCACGTCGAGCTGGAGGCAGGGGTCGATGTTGGCCAGGAAGACGAACGGCGTGCGCCGGAAGGCCTCCGGAATCTTGGGATGAAAGTCCGCGAAGACCCCGAGCTGGGTGTCGAGCGTCTCGGCGCTGTTGAGATCGTGGGAGTACCGCCCGGACCAGCGGAACGACGGTCCCGGCGCGCGCTCGAGCCCGGAGAGATCCACGCCCCGCTCCGCGAGGGGCTCCAGCTTCTCGATGGGATAGTCCTCGCCCACGACCCCGACGAGCTGCACGGGGGCGAAGGGAGCCGCCGCGGACGCGAAGAACGTCGCCGAGCCCCCGATGACGCCATCCGCCGCGCCGAACGGCGTCTCGACCGAATCGAGCGCCACCGAGCCCACGACCAGCACCGTCACATGCGCTCCGGCGCCGCGATGCCGAGCAGGGTGAGTCCGTTGCGGAGCACGATCTGCGTCGCGCGTGCGAGCGCGAGACGCCCCCGCGTCACGGCGTCGGCGTTGCCCAGCACGTGATGCTTGTGGTACCACCGATGCGCCATCTCCGCCACCTCGTGCAGATACGTGGTCACCCGGTGCGGCTCGAGGGCCTCGGCGGCCCCCGCGACCAGCCCCGGGAAGTCGAGGAGGCGCCGCACGAGCTCCAGCTCCTCCGGCTCGACGAGCGCGCCGAATGCCGCGGCGTCCGGGGTGAGCGTCTCCGGGTCGATGCCCCCCACCCGGAAGATCCCGCACATCCGGGCGTGCGCCATCTGGACGTAGTACACGGGGTTCTCCTCGGATTGGCTGCGGGCCAGATCGACATCGAAGGCCAGCTGCGACTCCCCCCGCCGCATGAGGAAGAAGTAGCGCACGGCGTCGCGCCCCACCTCGTCGATGAGCTCCCGGACCGTGACGTAGCCGCCCGCCCGCTTGGACAGCTTCGCCTCCGCCCCCGCGCGCAGCACCGTCACCATCTGGTGGAGCGCGTATTCCGGGTAGCCCGGGGGGATCCCCATCTCGAGCGCCTGCAAGCCGGCCCGCACGCGCGTCACCGTCCCGTGATGGTCCGACCCCTGGACGTTGATCGCGCGGTGGAATCCGCGCTGCCACTTTGTGACGTGATAGGCAACGTCGGGCACGAAATAGGTGTACGTGCCGTCGCGCTTGCGCATGACCCTGTCCTTGTCATCGCCGAAGTCGGTCGTGCGGAGCCAGAGCGCGTCGTCCGCGACGTAGGTGTGGCCCGCCTTCTCGAGCGCGGCGACGGTGTCCGCGACGCTGCCATCCGCGTACAGCGACGACTCGAGATAGTAGGTGTCGAATCGCACGCCGAACGCCTGGAGATCGCTGTCCTGCTCGCGCCGGAGGGCGCGCACGGCGAATGCGCGCACGGCGTCGGCATCCGCTCCCTCCGGATCCTCGGGATGCGCCGCGAGGTATGCGTCCGCGATCTCCTTGACGTAGGCGCCGTGGTACCCGCCCTCCGGAATGAGGACCGCTCCGCCGCGCGCCTCCGCGATGCGTGCGCGGACGCTCATGCCGAGATTCTGGATCTGGACGCCGTGGTCGTTGTAATAGAACTCGCGGGACACCCGCCACCCGGTGCGCTCGAGCAGCGCAGCGATGGCGTCGCCCAGCGCGGCCTGGCGGCCGTGGCCCACGTGCAGGGGGCCCGTGGGGTTGGCCGAGACGAACTCGACGACGACCTGCTCGCCCTTCCCGGTCGCCGAGGACCCGAAGGCCGCGTCCGCCTGCAGGATCGTCGCGATCCCCGCCGTGAGCGCCATCGGCTCGAGATGGAAATTGATGAAGCCGGGGCCGGCGACATCCGCCGACCGGACTCCCGCCGCGCGCAGATCCATCCGCGCGATGAGAGCCGACGCAACCGCGCGCGGCGTCTGCCCGAGCGGCTTGGCCAGCACCAGGGCGAGATTGGTCGTCCATTCCCCGAACGCGGGATCGCGGGGGTGCTCGATCAGGGGCTCGATCTCGGGCGGGGCGTTGAGCCCCTTCGCCGCGCGCAGCAATTCCGCTCGGAGCGTCTCCGCCGATGTCATTCCGCCGGGCCGGTGCCCGAATCGCCCGAGGACCCCCGTGCCGGCTTGGGCGGCTTGGGCGGTTTAGGCGGCGGTGCGGCGGGCGCCGCCTCCGCACCGCCGCTGGTCGCAGCTCCAGATGCGGCGCCGGGCGCCTGCTCGGCCGATTTCGGCTCGGGCGCGGCTTTCTGCGGCTCCCGGGTCTGGTCCTTCTTCCCGTCCTTCCCGTAATCGGTGATGTAGAAGCCGGATCCCTTGAAGACGAGTCCCGCCCCGGCGGACACGACGCGCGCGGCGATCGCCCCGCACGTCGGGCAGGCGACGGTCGCTTGGGCGTCGCTGATCTTGCGAACGAAAACCTCGAATTGGTGTCCTTTCGGGCACCGGTATTCGTACGTCGGCATGTCCTCGTCGAGGTCGGAGGCGCTGAAGTGCGCAAGCTACCGGCGCCCCGGCAGCACCGCCACCCCTGACGGTCCCGCGCGCGCTCTACGGAATGGCGCGGTGCATCCCCCACGCATCCGCCATCGCGTCGGAGATCTCCCCGACGGTCGCGCGCGCGCGCACCGCGTCCAGGATCATCGGCATCACGCGCGGCGCCGCACCCGCGGCCGAGGGCGGCCGGCCGGATTCCGATCGCAGCGCGGCCAGCGCATCGCGCACCTGGCCCTCGCTCCGACCCCGGCGCACCGCGCGGACGCGCGCGATCTGCTCCCGCTCGAGCGCGGAGAAATCCGGTGCGGGCACGATCGGAACCGGCGTCCCATCCGCGAACAGGTTCACCCCCACGATGGCCGTCTCGCCCCGCTCGACGCGCAGCTGATGCTCGTACGCGCTCCGGGCGATGGCGTCCTGGAGAAACCCGGCGCCGATGGCCGCGATGGAACCACCGAGGGCATCGATCTCCTCGAGGAGCTCGAGCGCGCGGCGCTCGAGCTCCGTCGTCAACGCCTCGACGTAATAGCTGCCGGCCAGCGGGTCGGCGGTGGCCGTGATCCCCGACTCGTACGCGATCACCTGCTGCGTGCGCAACGCCAGCGTCGCCGCCTCCACCGTCGGCAGCGCGAGCGCCTCGTCGTAGCCGTTCGTGTGCAGCGATTGCGTGCCGCCGAGCGTGGCGGCGAGCGACTGGACGGCGACGCGCACGACGTTCGTGAGCGGCTGCTGCGCCGTCAGCGTGACGCCGCCTGTCTGCGTGTGGAACCGGAGCCGGCAGCTCGCGTCGCTCGCGCCGAACCGCTCGCGCATCAGCCGGGCGTACAGGCGCCGCGCGGCGCGGAATTTCGCGGCCTCCTCGAAGAGATCGTTGTGCGCGGCGAAGAAGAACGACAGCCGCGGCGCGCAGCGCTCGACCGGCACTCCGGCGGCGACCGCGCGACTGATGTAGGCGATCGCGTTGGCGAACGTGAACGCGAGCTCCTGCACCGCGGTCGCCCCGGCCTCACGGATGTGGTACCCGGAGATGGAGATCGGATGCCAGCCCGGCACGGACTCGGCGCAGAATCGAATGACTTCGGCCACGAGCCCGAGGCTGGCCTCCGGCGGATACAGATACGTGCCCCGCGCGATGTACTCCTTGAGGATGTCGTTCTGGACCGTCCCGCCAAGGCGGCTCCACGCGACTCCCCGCTCGTCGGCCACGACGAGGTACATCGCGAGCAGGATCGCGGCCGTCGCGTTGATGGTCATCGAGGTCGACACGCGCTCGAGCGGAATCTCCGCGAGGAGGGCGTGCATGTCCTCCACCGTGTCGATCGCGACGCCCACGCGTCCCACCTCGCCGGCCGCGCGGGGCGAGTCGGAGTCGAGTCCCATCTGCGTCGGCAGATCGAACGCCACGGACAACCCCGTCTGCCCCGCGGCGAGGAGGAGCCGAAATCGGGCGTTCGTCTCGGCCGCCGTGCCGAATCCCGCGTATTGCCGCATGGTCCACAGCCGCCCGCGATACATCGTGGGCTGGATCCCGCGCGTGAACGGAAACGCACCCGGATCGCCGAGCGCCTCGGCGTACGCGAGCGGCGCGTCGGCCGGGCGGTACACCGGCGCGATCGGCACGCCGGAGGGGGAGCACCGGCCCTCGGCCGGCGCGGCGGGCCGGTCGCTCACGCACCGACGCCCGAGAGCCGGCCGCCGAGCATCCGGCGCGCCAGCGCCACATCGTCGGCGCTCCCGATGAAGAGCGGTGTCCGTTGATGCAGCGACTCGGGCGCGATGTCGAGCACATCGCGCTCGCCGTCGGTCGCGGCGCCGCCGGCCTGCTCGACGATGAACGCGAGCGGGTTCACCTCGTACAGCAGGCGCAGCTTCCCGCTCGGATGCTCGCGATTGGCCGGATAGGCGAACACGCCCCCGCCCAGCAGATTGCGATGGAAGTCGGCGACGAGCGATCCGACGTACCGCACGCTGAGCGCCGGGTGCTGCCCGTCGAGTCCCCGGTACTGCCGCATGAGCGCGCCCACCCGCGCGTCCCAGCTCGGCGCGTACGCGTCGTTGACGGAGAGGTAGCGCCCACAGCGCGGCGTCCGAATGTCGGGGTGCGACAGCAGGAACTCCCCGAGCGCGGGATCGAGCGTGAAGCCATGCACGCCCTGGCCGGTCGTGTACACCAGCATCGTGCTCGACCCGTAGATCACGTAGCCCGCCGCGACCTGGCGCCGTCCCGGCTGGAGCATGTCGGCGAGCGTGCCATGCGTCCCCGGGCTGACCTTGCGAAGCACCGAGAAGATCGTGCCCACTGGCACGTTGACGTTGATGTTGGACGATCCGTCCAGCGGGTCGAACAGCAACGCGTACTTGCCGGTCCGGAAACCATCCGGGATGGGGATGATATCCTGCGATTCCTCGGACGCCATGGCGCACAGGCGTCCGGTATGATCCATCGCCTTGACGATGATGTCGTGCGCGAGGACATCGAGCTTCTGCTGCGTCTCGCCGTGCACGTTGGTCTCTGTCGTCGCCCCGAGGACGTCGGCGAGGCCGGCGCTGCGCACCTTGTTCGTGATCATCTTGGCGGCGAGGGCGAGGTCGTACAGGATGCCCGACAGCTCCCCCGTCGCCTGCGGGAATCGCTGCTCCTGCTCGATGATGTAGCGCTCGATCGTGACGACCGAGGTGTCGGTGTGGCGCACGGGCGACTCCCTTCCGGTGGCGGCGCGCGCCGGCGTCGGCTCAGCCCGCCGCGGCGATGGCGACGGGCGCCACGGGAAGCGTTCGGGCTTCCGTCGGTGCGCTCGCCGAGACGATGACCCCCGTGAACGTCGAGCCGGTCGTGCCGGTCAGCGCGACCGTGTGATACCGCCCCAGCATCGTGGCATCGCCATCCAGCAGCACGGTCCGGAAGTCCCGCGTCCGCGCCATGACGGCCCCGCCGCGGCGCGCCGGCCGCTCGACGAGCACTTCGTGGCGGCTGCCGAGAAGCCGCAGATGCCGGTCGCGCGCGCCCCGCCGCACGGTGGCGATCAGCCGGGCGAGCCGCTCGCTCACGAGCGGCTCGGGGATCGTGTCGGCCGCCGGAAGGCGCGTCGCCGGGGTCCCCGCGCGCGGGGAGAACTTGAACGTATACGCATCATCGAAGCCCACGTGCTCGACGGCGCCCAGCGTGTCCGCGAAATCCGCCTCGGTCTCGCCCGGGAATCCCACGATGATGTCGGTCGTCAGGGCCAGCCCCGGAATCGCGCGGCGGAGACGGTCCACGCACGCAAGGTAGCCGTCCCGCGTATACCGGCGTCGCATCCGCCGCAGCGTTCGCGTCGAGCCGGATTGCATCGGGAGGTGGACGTGCTCGCACACGGCGGGCGTCTCCGCCATGGCCGCGAGCACCCGGTCGCTGAAGTCGTTCGGGTGCGGGCTGGTGAAGCGAAGGCGGCGGATCCCCGGAACGGCGCCGACGGCGCGCAGCAGGTCCGCGAAGTCGCGGCCCTCGTCGGCGTAGGAGTTCACCGTCTGGCCGAGCAGAATGACCTCCGTCGTGCCGCGGGCCGCGATCGCGTGCGCCTCCGCGACCACCTCGGAGAAGGGTCGACTGCGCTCGCGTCCTCGCGTCGTCGGCACGATGCAGTACGTGCATCGATAGTCGCATCCGCGCTGGACCGTGATCCACGCCCGGACGCCGTCGCTTCGGAGCGGTGTGATCCCTCCATAATGCTCGTCCGGGTCGAACGTCGTGGCCGTCGCGCGCGCGCCGTTCCGTGCGCGGTCGATCAGCTCCGGAAGCGCGCGGTAGCCGTCGGGCCCGACGACGAGGCTGACGTGGGCCGCGCGCGCGAGGAGGGCGGGCCCCAGGCGCTGCGCCATGCATCCGGTGACGCCCAGGATGGCGTCGCGCCCCATGTGCCGCTTGAGCTCGCCGAGCCGACCGAGAACGCGCTGCTCCGCGCGATCGCGGATCGCGCACGTATTCACGAGGATGACGTTGGCCCTCTCCGGGCGCGGGACGGCGACGTATCCCGCTTCCGCGAGGCGTCCGAGCATGAGCTCGGCATCGCTCGCGTTCATCTGGCACCCATACGTCTCGACGTAAACCGTCGGGCGGTCGGACGTCGTCATGGGGTCCAATCTAATGGGCGAGGGTTCCTACGGTGCCAGCGGGATGCGGGCCTCCGGTCGTACCTCGGACGCAGCCTCGGACGCCGTCTCGGACGCCGTCTCGGACGCCGTCTCGAGTGGCAGCAGGATATGGAACGCGCTCCCCTCCCCCTCCGCGCTCTGCACCCAGATCCGGCCGCCGTGCTGCTCGACCACGAGGCGGCAGAACGTCAATCCGAGGCCGGAGCTCCGGACACGGGGTGCGGCCGCCGTCCGGAGCTGCTGAAACTTCCCGAAGATGATGTCGTGATACTCGCGCGGAATGCCCGGCCCCGTATCGCTCACCGTGAGCAGGATCCCCGATCCGTCGCGCCGCGCGCCCAGCCGGAGCGTGATCGCGTGCGACGAATGCGTGAGCGCGTTCTGGACGAGGTTGGCCAGCACGCGTCGGAGAAGGCCCTTGTCGGCCCGGAACGGCGGCGCGTCGTCGCTCACCTCCACCACGGCCGTCGCGCCTTCCTGCTCGAGCCGGACGCTCCACTCGCGCGCGATCTCGGCCAGCAGCTCGGCCGGCGCGATCGGCTCGCGGACGATCGGAAGCGCCGCCTCCTCGAGGCGCGCGACCTCCAGCAGGTCCTCGATCAGCTGCAGCAGATCGTCAGCCTTCCCCTCGGCGTCGGTAAGCACCTGGCGCTGCGGGCCCTCCACGGTTCCGTAATCGCCGTCGAGAAGCATCTCGAGCGTGGCCAGGATCGCCGTCAACGGCGTCTTGAGGTCGTGCACGATCATCTTCAGGAGATCGTCGCGTACCTTCTGCAGCTCGCGCAGCTTGCGGTAGCTGTCCTCCAGCGCATTGGTGGCCGCCTTGAGCTTGAGCAGACTCGTGATGCGGGCGCTCAGCACCTGCCGGTTATACGGCTTCGTCAGATAGTCGTCGCCGCCGGCTTCGATGGCGTGAAGGCGATCCGTGGACTCGGTGAGCGCGGTGACGAATACCACGGGGATGCGCGCCGTCCGCGAATCCTTCTTGATGCGCCGGCAGATCTCGTAGCCCGTGGACTGATCCCCGCACCCGAGATCGCCGGCCGGCATCGCAACATTGAGGATGCAGAGATCCGGCCGGTGCGCGAAGCACGCGGCGAGCGCCGAGGGGCCGTCGTGCGCGGTGACCGTCCGGTAGCCGAGGCTCCGGAGCTGGTCGAAGAGCAGCTCGACGTTGGCCGGGATGTCATCGGCGATGAGGATCAGCGCGGGAGTATCGGTCTGCGTCGCGCTGCCGGTGGGCGGCGTCGCCGTCGAAGAGGGCATCACGCGCGTCGCGCCTCCGTGTCGCTCGTGCCGCTATGGTCGAACCGTGAACCCGATGCTGGCCGTCCACGCCGTCTCGCCGATCCCAATGGGCGCCGTCCGCGACGCGTGCTCCACGGCCACATTGATGACCCCGTGCGGCCCCCCGACGGGGATGCCGACGCCCCCTGTGATATCCGTCTCGTGGACGATCGCACCGTCCGCTGGAAACGGCAGGTCGCGAACCCGGGCGCCGGCGCGCAGGAAGAGCGGTCGGTTCGCCGACAGGTGCGGCCCGGCGAGGTCGACCCCTCCTCCGATCTCGAGCGCGTCGTGCGCCATAAGCGACGGGCCGAACCCGTCCAGCTGTGACCAGCCTTCCCAGTCGGCGCGGACGGCGAGCGTGAGCCCTGGCACGCCGTTGAACCGGATGGCGCCCCCCGCCCGCGGCGGGACATTCGCCCTGTCGGTCAGCGTGTCCCCCAGTCGCGCACGCAAGCTGCCGCCGGCGCGGTAGGACGCGGCGATGCCGAGCACCGGGAGCGGCTGGACCTCGAAGCCGACGGAGCCCGCATAGCCGTTGAAGCTGTAATCGGTGAACTGATTGAACGTGGCTGTCTTGACCACGCTCGTGTCCCCGAAGATCCGCGTCAGCGTGATGCGATCCTCCCCGGTGAGCTCGTGCAGGCCGAATCCCACGCGCAGCCACGAGGTCGGCTGCCATCCGACGCCGAGCCGAACATCCGTGATCCCGCCATCGCTCAGGATGGTCGCCGTCGACTGCACGGCCGTGTCCCCGACCTGTACGGGCCCCGAGGTGCTCGTGCTCCACGTCCGATCGAGGAACGACGCCGCCGAGAGGCCGACGGTGATCCGGGAGTTGACGGGCGCCGCAAGCTCGATCACGGGAAACCGGCTCGTCATCGAATACTGGGACGTGCCGCCCGCGGAGACGATCCGATACTCCGGGTCGTACTGCAGGTGGAGCGTGACCGTGTGCAACGCGCTGAGCGCGCCGGGGTTGATCGGAGACAGGGGGTCGAACTCGGCCAGCCCGCCGCCCGTGGCGAGCGTGCCGGTGCTGAGCTCCCCCACCGGGTAACCCAGTCCGCCGCCGCTCAGATTGCCCTGCGCGCGCACCGAGACGGACACCAGCGCGACCGCGACCGCGAGACCGCCGCCGCGGCCGAGACCTGGCCCTCCCCTCACGGCAACGGGTAATTCACGGGGTTCACGTACGCAATGTGGACGTGCGGGTGGAGCGACACGGGCACGCCGGGATCGGCCGAATAGAAACTCGCGACGTACGGCGTCGCTCCCTCATTGTTCGCCGTCAGGACGATCACGCGCTGGACGGTGTCGATGCCGCGCCCGGCCCATTTGCGGATCGCATTGACGAACTCCACGTTCACCGTGTCGGCCACGCCGGGGAAGACCCAGGTCGAATCGACTCCGATCAGCGTGCTCGAGGCCGCGAACAATGCGTTCTTCCCCGGGTCTGTGACGACCGAGGTCGACAAAATCCCCTCGGGAAACATGAGCATCGTATCGGCCGGCGAGAAAAGCGGCGACGCCAGATGCGTGAGCGTCAGCGTCGCCCGGACCACGCTCGTCGAGTCGACGATGCGCGACGGCAGGGTGAACAGGAAATAGCTCCGCGACGCGGGGAGTCCGCCAACCGTCAGATAGCCCGCCGGCGGTGTCCCGGTCCCGGCCACGACAACCGAGTACTCCGCGAGCTGCTGCTCCAGCGTCGTGTCGCCGGCGGGAGAGGCTGAATTGGGCGCGTTGACGAGCGCGACAATCGCGCTGTCGGTCGTGGGCCTGTACGAGAAGGACGGTTCGTCCGTGCCCAGCGTCGTCAGACGAATGACGTTGAACCAGGCCGGGCCCCCGCTGGTGATACGCAAGCCGATGCGGATGAGGTGATCCCCGGTCAGGTGCGGGACGATTTTCGTCGAATCCAGGTAGATCGTGAGGGAGTCGATCTGGGGGCCCGTGATCGCCGAGCGACTCCCGGGGGTAAACGTCTGCGAGCCGAGGAACCGAGCCGGGGTGTATAGCGCCGCGAGCGCCGCCGTCGTCGTGTCGATCCCCGCCGAGTCGACGTCGTATGCCGACACCGTGATGGGGCCGTTCGAGGGCGACTTCGTCACCAGCGTGTCGAACCAGAATCGCACGTAGGCGCTCTCGGCGAACGTCGAGGGCACGAGCGTTCCGGCGGTATCCCACTCCGCGGTGACGGAGTCGAACCGGAGGATCGCCCGTACGTCGATCGTATTCTGCGGCGCGGTGTTCGCGCCGACCGCGACGAGGACCTCCGTCCCCGAGGAGAACGGGGAATAGCCCGTGACGGTGGTGTCCACGCTCAGGACGCTCGCCCCGTCGAACTCCGTATCGCGCACGACCACGGTCGCCCCGGGACACAGCGTCGGGCACGCGGCCCCACCATGGAGATAATCCCTGCACGCCGATACCGCGCTCAGCCCAATGGCGGCGGCGAGCAGGCCGCCGCGCCACACACGTGTCTCCATCACGGGCGGGAATCTACTCGTCGTGCGAGCCGACGTACACGCGCGGCAGCCGGGCGTGGAGCCCCGTCAGCAGCTCGTAGACCGCGACGTCCGCTTCCCGCGCCGCGGTCGCCAGGTCGATGCTCTCGCTCGGGCCGGCGTCGCCGGCCGTGCGCGGCGCGGGGCCGAGCAGCGTGACCACATCGCCGATCGCGCAGGGGATGTCCGTCACGTCGAGCATCGTCATGTCCATCGTGACGGTCCCCGCGACGGGCACGCGATATCCGTTGACGATCGCCCGGCCCACGTTGCTGAAGGCGCGGCGATATCCATCGGCGTAGCCGGCCGCCACGGTCGCGACGCGGCGCGCGCCGGCGACGCGGTAGCGCATCCCGTAGCTCACGCCCTCCCCGGGGGCGACGGCGTGGAGATCGATCACGCGCGCGCGGAGCGCGGCGACCGCCTCCGGCTCCTCACCCCCGGCGCCACCGCCCGCCCCGAAGAGGAAAATCCCGGGGCGCACGACGCTCCACGCGGAGGCGCCGAGCCGCGCGATCGCGGCGCTGTTCTCCGCGTGCCGCACGGCGGGTTGCAGCGGAAGCGCCGCGAGCGCCCACTCGAAGCGCTCCGTCTGCTCGACGACCGATGCGGCGTCGGCATCGGCCGAATGAAAGTGGGTGAAGACGCCCTCGGGAGGGCACCGCGCCACCGCGTCCGCCAGCGCGCCGACCTCGCGCCACTGTGCGCCCGCCCGATGCATGCCGGTGTCGATCGCGAGGTGCCAGGGCCCGCCCCCGGCATCCGCCCACGCGGCGATCGCGTGGGGCTCGCCGAAAGCCGGAGTGAGCCCCGCCTGTCGCGCGGCCGCGAGATCCGCCGGCAACAACGGCGTGAAGATCACGATCGGCTGGCGAATCCCGGCGTGCCGGAGCTCGGCGCCCTCCTCCGCGGTGGCGACTCCGAATCCCCACGGATCCAGCGCGAGCAGCGCCCGCGCCACGGGAACGGCGCCGAGTCCGTACGCGTCCGCCTTGACCATCGGGAGCAGGGGCACCCCGGCCCGTGCCGCGAGGCGCGCGCCATTGCGCACGAGCGCGCCCAAGTCCACCTCGATCCAGGCGCGCACGGCGTCAGGCCGGAATTGACGGGCCGTTCACGGGGCGCGTAGTATACGGCCCTTCGAGGAGCCGATGCAACAACAGACCACGCTCGCCGATACGCTCGCGCTCATGCGCGACCTGCGCCGCCGGTGCGCGTGGGACGCGGCGCAGACCCCCGACTCGCTGCGTCCCTATCTGATCGAGGAGGCGCTCGAGGTCGACGAGGCTCTGCGCGCCGGCGACGATCGCCTGCTCCGCGAAGAGCTCGGGGACCTCCTGCTCCAGATCCTCTTTCATGCGGTGCTCGCCGAGGAGCGGGGCGCGTTCACCCTGTTCGACGTGGCGGGCGGGCTCGTCACGAAGATGCGCGCGCGCCACCCGCACCTGTACGGCGACGGCGACCACCAACCCTGGGAGCGGATGAAGGCGAAGCGCCGCACGTCGGTGACCGACGGCCTCCCCGTCACGCTGAGCGCGCTGCACCGGGCGCACCGCCTCCAGGAGCGGGCCGCGGGCGTGGGCTTCGATTGGCCCGATGCCGCCGGCGCCTTCGCCAAGGTGGCCGAAGAGCTCGAGGAGGTGCGTGCCGAGCTGGCCGCGGGCGCCCCCGACGCCGCGCGCGTCGAGGAGGAGCTCGGCGATCTGCTCTTCGCGTGCGTGAACCTGTGTCGCAAGCTCGGGACGCACGCGGCCGTCGCGCTCGACCGGTCGACGCGCACGTTCGTGGCGCGGTTCCGCGCCGTCGAATCCCTCGCGCGCGAGCGCGGCATCGTCGTGGGCGAGGCCTCCCTCGACATCCTCGACGCGTTGTGGGACGAGGTGAAGCGGAGCGCCCCTACGGCCTGAGGCGGTTCATGAGCCGCGGGAACGCGATGGTCTCCCGGACGTGCGGCAGGCCGCAGATGTAGGCCACCGTTCGCTCGAGCCCCAGCCCGAACCCCGAATGGACGAACGTGCCGTAGCGCCGGAGGTCGAGGTACCAGCCGTAGGCGTCCAGCGGCAGCCCCTCGTCGCGAATGCGTCCGACCAGCGTGTCGTAGTCGTCCTCCCGCTGCGAGCCGCCGATGATCTCGCCGTACCCCTCCGGCGCGAGACAATCGTCGCAGAGCACCGTCCGCGGGTCGGCCGGGTTCTCCTTCATGTAGAAGGCCTTCGCGGCCTTCGGGTAATTGTAGACGAACACGGGCCGGTCGTAGCCCTCCATCAGCAGCGTCTCATCCTCGGCACCGAGGTCGTCGCCCCATTGCACCGCGCTTCCCTTCGCCTGGAGCACCGCGACCGCCTCCGTATAGCTCACGCGCGGGAACGGCGGGGTGACATGCTCGAGCCGCGTGAGATCCCGCTCGAGCTCGATCAGCGATGGCCGCTCCCGCTCGAGGCACCGCTCCACGAGGTAGGAGACGAGATCCTCCTGCAGGCGCATGTTGTCCGCCGAGTCGGCGAACGCGACCTCCGGCTCGATCATCCAGAACTCGGTCAGGTGCCGCCGCGTCTTCGACTTCTCGGCCCGAAAGGTCGGGCCGAACGTGTAGATGCGGCCGAGCGCCGCGGCGGCGGCCTCGCCATACAGCTGTCCCGTCTGCGCCAGGTAGGCGCTCCCCTCGTCGAAATAATCGGTCGAGAAGAGTCCGCTGCGCTCGCCGATGGCCGCGGTCAGGATCGGCGTGTCCACGCGGACGAAGCCGCGCGCATAGAAGAAATCGTGCACGGCCTGCTCGATCTCGCTGCGCACGCGCATCGCCGCCGCCTGCCGCGGGCTGCGGAGCCAGAGGTGCCGATGGTCCATGAGAAAGTCGACGCCGTGCGTCTTCGGCTGCACCGGATAGTCCACCGGGCTCGCTCCCAGCACCGCGAGATCGGTCAGCGACAGCTCGACACCCCCCGGGGCACGCGCATCGCCGCGGACCACGCCGGTCAGCAGGATCGACGTCTCCTGGCTCAGGGTCGCGAAGCGCTCCCACGCGGCGTCGGGGACCGCGCTCTTCACCAGCACCGCCTGCACGATTCCGGTCCCGTCCCGGGCGACGACGAACGCGATCTTCCCGGAGGACCGGACGTGCGTGACCCATCCCCGCACGCGCACGGGCGCGTCGACGTGCGAGCGGAGCTCGTGGATCCGCACCAGCGGGGGGCCGCCTGTGGGCGCAGCGGTCATCGTGACGGGGTCGGGGGGCCAGGGTGACGGAGTGCGGCGGCAACCTAGGCCGGCCCGGCAGTGCTGTCAACGCACGCGCGGCCCGCTGCGCCCATCTTTAGGGCTATGACACTCCGGGCCCGGCTGACATTGGGCATCCTCGCGATCGCGCTCGTGCTGGTCATGCCCATGGTGTTGACCCTCCATGCGGTCGGCGCGCTGACGCGGGAGTCTCTGGCCCACTACGCGCTCGCCGAGATCCTGGCGGCGTCGGTCCTCGCGGCGGCCATCGCCGTCTGGCTCACGCGATCCGTCAGCCGCCCCATGCGCGACCTCGAGGCCGGGATGCGCGCCGTCGCCGGGGGCGAGTTCGGCCACCGCCTCGCGATCGCGCCGCATCGCCGCGACGAGTTCGGCCGGCTCGCCATCAGCTTCGCCACGATGGCCGACCGGCTGGCCGAGCTCGATAAGCTGAAGGCGGAGTTCGTCTCGATTGCCTCGCACGAGCTCAAGACCCCGATCAACGTGATGCTCGGATACCTGCAGCTCATGCAGGAAGGCGTGTACGGCCCCCTCTCGGACCGGCAGCTCGAGGTCTGCCGCACGCTGCAGCAGCAGTGCCAGGCCGTCGGGCGCCTGAGCAAGCAGTTGCTCGACGTGAGCCGGTTCGAGGCGGGAGGGGGACAGCTCGATCTGCACCGCTTCGCCCTCGGGCCGTTCCTCGACGAGCTCGAGGAGTCGGTGCACGTCCTCGCGCTCCAGCGCGGCGTGCAGTTCAGCGTTCTGCGCGACGAACGCCTGCCCGTCGAGGTGCGGTGGGACCGCGACGGGATCAGCGAGGTGCTCGGCAACATGCTCTCAAACGCCTTTCGCTTCACGCCCGCCGGCGGGCACGTGGAGCTCGCCGCGCACGCCGATGAGCGGGAAGTCCGGCTCTACCTCCGCGACACGGGCAGCGGGATTCCCCCCGAGCAGCTGGCGCACGTCTTCGACAAGTTCTACCAGGCGCGCAATCAGATCGGCACCGTCGGCAAAGGCATGGGGCTCGGACTGGCGATCGCGAAGTCCATCGTCGAAGCACACCGCGGCACGATCTCCGTCGATAGCACGCCCGGCGAGGGAACCGTGTTTTCGATCCGGCTCCCTCCCGTCGTCCCGCCGCTGTAGCGCGCCGATGTGGACGCGCCGATGTGGACGCGCCGATGTGGACGCGCCGATGTGGACGCGCCGATGTAGGCGCGCCGCCTAGCCGACGCGGAAGAGCTCGAGGGCGCGGGCGAAGCGCGCCCCCAGGGCGCGCCGGAGGGCGCGGTGCGGCGGCGACGCCAGCTCGGGGTCGGACCGCAGGATCGCATCCGCGGCGAGGCGGGCTCGCTCGTTCAGCACCTCATCGCGCACCGGGTCCGCGATGCGGAACGTGGGCGCGCCGCTCTGGGCGTGGCCGAAGAGATCGCCCATTCCGCGGAGCCGCAGATCCGCCCGCGCGATAGCGAATCCGTCGTCCGTCTCGACGAAGATCCGCAGCCGCTCGGCCGCATCGGGGCTCGCGTCGCCCAGGAGGATGCAGTAGGAGGTCTCGGCCCCGCGGCCCACACGGCCGCGCAGCTGGTGCAGCTGGGACAGGCCGAAGCGCTCCGGGTGCTCGATCAGCATGACCGTCGCGTTGGGGACATCGATCCCCACTTCGATCACCGTCGTCGCGACGAGGACGTCGATCTCCCCATCGCGAAAGGCGCGCATGCCGGCGTCGCGCTCCTCGGCCGGCAGGCGGCCGTGCAACAGCGCGACGCGCCGGTCGGCGAACGCGCCCCCGGGGCCGGTCAACGCCGCAAACGCGGCGGTCGCGGATTTGAGATCGATCTTCTCGGACTCCTCGATCACGGGGTAGACCACGTAGCACTGGCGCCCCCGTGCCAGCTGCTCGCGGACGAACGCGAGGACCCGCTCGCGCGCGGACTCCGGCCGCCGCACCGTCGTCACCGCCTGCCGGCCCGGCGGGCGCTCGTCCAGCACGCTCACATCGAGATCGCCATACGCGGTCAGGGCGAGCGACCGCGGGATCGGCGTCGCGCTGAGCAGGAGCACGTCGGGCGCCCCGCCGACGCCCTTGGCCCCCAGCGCCTGCCGGTGCTCCACGCCGAAGCGGTGCTGCTCGTCGACGATGGCGAGGCCGAGGCGCCCGAAGTGCGCGTCCTCCTGGACGAGGGCGTGCGTCCCGACCACGAGACGCGGGCCCGGCTCCGCCATCCGCCGCGCGGCCGTGCGGCGCCCCGCGGCGGACAGGCTGCCGGTCACGAGCAGCGGCTCGATCCCGAGGGGCGCCAGGAGCGACTCGATCGTGTTCGCGTGCTGCTCCGCGAGCAGCTCCGTCGGCGCCATCAGCGCCGCTTGGTACCCGTTTTCCATGGCCAGCAGCGCGGCGAAGAGCGCGACGACGGTCTTGCCGCTCCCCACATCGCCCTGCAGGAGGCGGTGCATCTTCCGCGGGCTGCACATGTCGGCGAAGATCTCCCGCGTGGCGCGCACCTGCGCGCCCGTCAGCCGGTACGGCAGCACCCCGTGGAAGGCGCGCGTCAGCTCCCGACGGTTCTCGTAGGCCACACCGGGCCGGATCGTGCGCGCCAGCGCGTGCGCGCGCCGCTGCAATAGCTGGACGAACAGCAGCTCCTCGAACGCCAGGCGGTCGCGCCCGACCCCGGCCTCCACGACGGATGTCGGCCGGTGCACCAGCCGGAGCGCGGCCGGCAACGGCACGACGCCCCCCCGCGCCAGAAGCTCCGCCGGCAGGTATTCGACGACGAGCCCGAGCAGCGCATCGAGATGCCGGTCGATCAGCGACCGAAGGACGCGCATCGGGAGGCCCTCGGTCGTCGGATAGACCGCGAGCACCCGTCCCTCGGCCGTCCCGGCGGCCCCCGCCCCCAGATTGACATATTCGTGCGCCACCAGCTGGCGGCCCTGAAAGAAGCGGACGCTCCCGGAGACGAGCAGGACGTCCGCGCTGTCGATCGTGCGATCGAGATGCGGCTGCCCCGGCCACGACACCTCGATCATGCCCGAGGAGTCCTGCAGCACGACCTGGAAGATCCGGAGTCCCCGCCGCGTGGGGAGGATCCCCTTCGAGATGACCGTCCCGATGACCGTCGCGGCATCCCCGATCCGCAGCCGGCCGATCGGCGCAATCGTCGTCGCGTCCTCGTAGCGGAGCGGAACGTGGTAGAGCAGATCGCCCGCCGTGAGGATGCCGAGGCGCTGTAGTAAGGCGGCCCGGCGCTCGCCGACCCCCTTGAGGTACATGACCGGCGTGTCGAGCGTCAGGCGGGGTCCCGACCGCCGGTCCGGGGCCGCCGTCACGCGCCGACCAGCTCCCGGGCGAACGCCGTCGCGTCGAACTGCCGCAGATCCGCCGCCCCCTCGCCCACGCCCACGAACTTGACCGGGACGTCGATCGCCTCGTGCACCGCGACGACGATCCCGCCTTTGGCCGTGCCGTCCAGCTTCGTGACGACGAGACCCGTGACGGGGACCGCGCCGGCAAAGACGCGCGCCTGCGCAACCGCGTTCTGGCCGATCGTTCCATCGAGCACGAGGAGCGTCTCGTCGGGCGCCCCCGGCCACCGGCGCGCAATCACGCGCACGATCTTCTTCAGCTCGTCCAGGAGCGGGCTGCTCGTATGCAGCCGGCCCGCCGTATCGATGAGCACGACATCGACGCCGCGCAGAAACGCCGCCTCGATGGCGTCGACGGCCACCGCCGCGGGATCGCGCCCCGCCGTCGCCCCCACGAAGTCGGCGCCGGCGTGCCCCGCCCACGTCCGCAACTGATCGATGGCGCCCGCGCGAAAGGTGTCTCCGGCGCCGACGAGCACGCGCTTCCCCTCCTCACGGAGGCGCGTCGCGAGCTTCCCAATGAATGTCGTCTTGCCGGCCCCGTTGACTCCGATGATGAGGATGACCGCGGGACGCGCGCGCCCCGCCTCCGGAAGGCGGAGCGCCGGATCGCTATGCCCCGAGCGGAGCGTCGCCTCGATGCCGCCGCGGAGCGCCCCGAGAAACTCGGCTTCCGTGCTCACGGTCCCGCGCTGGGCGAGCCGCTCGACGTCGGCGACCAGCCGCAGCGTGGTCGCCACGCCGAGATCAGCATCCAGGAGAATCTCCTCGATCCGCTCGAGGGATCCGGGACGGACGCCGCCCTGCAGCAGAACGCCAACGTCGGCGAGAGCCACATCCTTGATGCGGTCCCAGAGCGAGCGCCCGGGTACGTCGCCCGAGCGGCGCACCAGTCGCGCCACGTCAGCGCTCCGGGGGAAGGACGGCGGGCGGTGCGGCGCGCGTCATCGGAGGCCCATCCGCCGGCGCAGGAGCCACTCCGCCGCGAGCGCGATGACGACCAATGCGTACGCCCACGCAACACCGCGCAATCGGGGGGCGAGGCCGGCAATCGCCACGGCGCCTCGACGGCCACTCCGCGCCGTCGGACGCCGCGGCAGCCACTCGCGCGACGGGTTGACCACGACGATGGCGCTGCCGCCGCGGACGCGAACATCGTAGACGCCCGCCGGCATCGGCGGCGTCGCGGCCGTGGCCGCGCCGACCGCGAAGCGCGCCATCAGCGTGTCGGGACGCGTGGGCGCACCGCGCCGCCTGAGGACGAGGGCCACCGCGGAATCGGTGCGCGACCCCCGCCGCCACTCGAGCGAGTCGCCCTCGCGCTGGACGCCCTCGCCCGGGATGGCCGCCCGATCGTCGACGCCGGCCGCCGCGAGCCAATCGAAGATCCCGCCCCACAGCGCCGTAAACGCTGAGAGGCCCGCGCCCCCGGCCCCCCCCGCTCGCACCCGCCAACGCCAGAGTCCCGCGGCGGCCACGATGACAACGCGGCGGCCGTTGCGGTCCGATCCCGCGACGGCGACGCGCGGCTCGAATCGGCGGGCGCGCCGCGCGTCGAGCCCGTCCCAGGCGCCGGCAGCCCCTCCCCCGGCGGCCCCGGCCGCTCCGATGTCGCCGACGTCGATCGGTGCCAGGCTGTCCCACGGCACGCCGCGGAGCGTCGCCGCGATCGGGGACGGAGGGGCATCGGTCGCGTACCACTCATCGGCGCCCGCGCGTGTCCCACCCCCACCCAGTGGCGGGGGCACCACCAGAGCGAGTCCGCCACGCGTTGCCGCCCGCGGCGGCCCGAAGATGCCGGTGTCGCCGTGCAGCACGACGAGCGGCGCCTGACCGACCGCGCGGCGAACATCCGCCTCCGACACCGCAGCGAGCGTCCCATCCTGCCGCCAATTCCCGGGGGACACCAGGAAGAACCCTCGGGTAGGGAGTGCGACCGTCCCGCGCAGAACGCCGAGCGCGTAGCGCGCGTCCTCATCGGGCGACGTCGACACGAATACCGCGCCGACCGCGGGCGCGACGTTGAGCGAGACTCCGAGCGTGTCGTTCCGGTGCTCGACATCGCCGGCCGCGTTGACGATCGCGCGCAAGACCCGCGTCCCGTTCGCGCCGCCCACGGCGACTTGCGTCTCAATCCGTTGCTCTCCGTACGGCGGCAGCTCCGGCACGGGAATGCTTCGCTCGAGGGCGTCGTCGAGGCGCAGCGTGAGATAGCCCGCCCCGGATCCCGCGCTCCCCGCAACGACCGCCGCGTGCACGGTGATCGTGTCCCCTGCGACGGTCGCGCGGGGCGCCTCGAGCGATAGCACGGCCGCGTCCGGTCCCTCCGGGGTCCTGATGACCTCGACATCGGACCCCGCCGGGAGTGCGTCCAGCGCCTCCGGGTCGTCGATCTCACCATCGGTGACGATCACCAGGGCCCGGCCACTCGCCGCCGCGCGATCGACCGCCGGGCGGATGCGCGATCGATCGTCGTCCGGCGAGGCCGGGGGCGGCGCGCTACGGAGGGAGTCGCCAACGAGGAACAGTGATTCCGGGCGCGCCGCAGCGATCGCGGCGAGTGCCTGGCGGTACCCATCGGCGCCGAGCCCCGCTCCGCGGGCCCGCCGCCAGCTGGCCGAGACATCGAGCGCCGCGAACGGGCGGGGAGATCCAGCGCGCCCCGCCGGCGCATCGAGCGCCAGCGCGGCGAGAGTGGTCGCGGCGCCAAAGCGGCAGATTGCCGGGCCCCAGGCGCGGCCGCGCGCCCGTCCGTACTGCACGAGCGCGAGCGCCAGCCCCGCCGCACCCGCCACCACCCACGCCATGTGGTGGAATGTAGAACCGGTCGATTGTCCAGCGATCTAGCCCGGAGCCCGGGCGATCAATCCATCTGTCGTCGGATGAACGTCGGAATGTCCATATCGGTCAGGTCCGGAGCAGGTTTCTCTCCGGGCCCGTTCGGCTGCGCCGGGAGCCGGCGCACGTCCGGACCGCCGGCGGCCGGCCGCGCCCCCGCCGCGCCGCGCTGCTGGCGCTGCGACGGGAACGGAATCACCGGAGCCCCCCTCGCGTCGGCCGTCTGCGCCGCGCCGGGCGTGCGATCGAATCCCGTGGCGATGACCGTCACGCGAATCTCCCCCTGCATCGCCGGCTCGTGCACCGCGCCGAAGATGATCTCGGCGTCATCCCCGACGGCGTCGTGGATGATCTCGTTGATCTGATGCACCTCTCCCAACGTGAGGTCCGCGCCCCCCGTGATGTTGACCAGCACGCCGGTCGCGCCCGAGATCGAGACGTTGTCGAGCAGGGGAGATGAGATCGCCTGCTGCGCCCCCTCGGCGGCCCGGTTATCGCCGCGTCCGACGCCGGTGCCCATCAGCGCGCTTCCCCCGGCCTGCATGACGGTCCGCACGTCGGCGAAATCGACGTTGACGAGGCCGGTCACGCTGATCAGGGAGGATATGCCCTGCGTGGCGTGCAGGAGAACCTCGTCGGCCTTCTTGAGCGCATCCTGGAACGGGATCCCCTTCCCCACGACCGCCAGCAGGCGCTCGTTCGGAACCACGATCATCGTATCCACGTTCTTGCGCATGTCGGCGATGCCGATCTCGGCCTGGCGCATTCGCTTGCGCCCCTCGAAGAGGAACGGCTTGGTGACGATCCCGACCGTGAGCGCGCCGGCCTCCCGCGCCAGCTCGCACACGACGGGCGCAGCGCCAGTCCCGGTCCCGCCCCCCATGCCGCACGTGATGAACACGAGGTCCGCCCCCACGAGGGCGCGGGCGACTTCATCCCGGTTCTCCTCGATCGCCTGTCGGCCGATCTCGGGCCGCGCGCCCGCTCCGAGTCCGCGGGTGAGCTTCTTGCCGATCTGGATCTTGAAGTCGGATTTCGAGTTGAGCAGCGCCTGGGCGTCGGTGTTGACGGAGATGAACTCGACGCCCTCGAGGCGCTCTTCGATCATGCGGTTGACCGCGTTGCCGCCGCCCCCGCCGACGCCCACCACCTTCATATGGGCGTTTTCCGTCGTCGTCTCCTCTAACTCGAAAATCATGACGGCTGGCGCTCCGCTCCTCGAGTTCGACGCTCTCGTATTCGACGCCGGGCATTCGGCCGGTTGCTGCTGCCGGCGCCAATATAGCTTTTCAGAAGAAATCCTGCAGCCACACGCGCACGCGCTCGATCAACTTGTCCATTCCGGGCGCCAGGTGCAACCGCTTCCCCGCCGCCCCGGCCATCCCGCCCAGGGCCAACCGGTGGGCTCCGTACTCCGCCAGGCCCACGACCGTCGCGAAGCGCGGACCGTCGACCGCGTCGCTCAACCCGCCGATGCCGTCCGCGGGCGACCCGACGCGCACCCCGGCCCCGAAGACGTCGGCCGCGAGATCGCGCATTCCGGGCATCGCGGCGGCCCCCCCCGTCAGCACCACGCCCGCGCTCAGGCGTCGCGGATAGCCCGAGGTCGTGATCTCGTTCTGCACGAGATCGAATACCTCGTCCATCCGCTGGTGGATGATGTGCGCCAGGGACGCGTGATCGATCGATCGCGTACCCTGGGCCGGAGTGCTCGGGAGGGCGATGAGGACGTTCGGGTCGGCCAGCGGCTCGAAGGCGCACCCGTAGCGCTCCTTCAGCCGCTCGGCTTCATCCTGCGTCACCTGGAGCCCGAGCACGATGTCGTTCGTCACGTGGGTCCCGCCGTACGGAACGGTCGCGAGGTGACGGATCTTGCCCTCGTGAAAGATCGCCACGTCGGTGGAGGACGCCCCCAGCTCGACGAGCGCGACGCCCAGCTCCTTCTCGTCGTCCGTCAGGACGGCCAGCGCGCTCGCCAGCGGCTCGAGGACCAGCTCGCGCACACGGTACCCCGCGCGCTCGACCGCCTTGCGGAGATTCATCGCCGGCGAGCCACCGATCGTCACGAGGTACATCTCGGTCTCGAGGCGCATCCCGATCATCCCGACGGGATCCCGGATCCCGCGATTCTTGTCGACGGCGTACTCCTGGGGAATCGCATGCAGGAGCTCGCGATCCGGCGGAATCATCTGCGCGCGCGCGACCTCGTTCGCGCGGTCGACGTCGGCTCGCGTGATCTCATCGCCGTTGACGGCCACCACCCCCGTGCTCGTCATGGCCTCGACGTGCGAGCCGGCAATCCCCGCATACACCTCGACGACCTGGGCGCCGGCCATCCGCTCCGCATCCGCGACGGCCTTCCGGATGGCGCGCATCGTCTCGCCGATGTCGGCCACCACCCCGCGCCGAAGCCCGGTCGTGCGCTCCTGCCCGACGCCGAGGACCTTGATCCGCGCGGGTCCGGTCAGCTCGCCCACCACCTCGGCGATGATGGCGGTCGTCTTGGCGGACCCAATGTCGAGTCCGGCGACGAGGCGGTCCGGGTGCGGGACGCGAGCCGTCATCGATCGGCTCTCACGATCGCCGCGCGACGACCTGGTCGCGGAATCGCACGTCCAGCTCCCGGATCGGAATCCGCCGCCGCGCCAGGTCGGCGGCGACCGGGACCGCTTCGGCGATCCGCGCCGCATTGGCATCGTGCCCCGCGCGCACCGTGAAATCGGGCGTCTCGATCAGTACATCGCCGCCTGCCTCGATGCGCACGGAGGAAATCCGCGCGAAGAGCGCGGGAGCGCGGACCCGCACGTCGTCGAGCAGCCTGAGCACGCGCCGGTCGGGCCGTCCAAGCAGCACGGGGAGATCGAGGTCCACGCGCGTGGGGTCGAAGGCCAGCGGCACGCCGCGCGCATCGTAGGCGCGCATGCCGTCGCCCGCGGGAACGAGCGCGACAGGGAGGGCTTCCGTGATCGACACGACGAGCGTGCCGGGCAACCGGCGGCTCAGATCGGCGGCCCGGATCCCCGGGATCCCGACCACGCGTGACGCGACGGGGGTCAGGTTGTCCCACAGGGACATGGTCGTGTCGAGGCGCAGCCGATTCACGATGTCGCGCGGCGCGATGTAGTACGCCCCGCGGACCTCGACGGAGCGGACGTGGAAGAATGCGAGGGGGCGCAGGACCGGCGGCCCCCACACCGGCGTGGCGAGCAGCACGGCCGCCGCCAGAGTGACGGCACCGCGGCGCACGGCCGCCGGACCGGGCGCCATCATGCGCTTCGCCTCACGTCGTCGGGCCGCGTCGCGGCGCGCGACAGCAGCGCCAACAGCTCGGGCCCCGTCTCCGTGATGTCGCCCGCACCGAGGGTCAGCACGACGTCACCGGGGCGGACGCCGCGCGCGAGTGCGGCGCCCAGCTCCACGCGCGGTCCCCGCCAGGTCACGCTCCGCCCCGCGGCGGCCGCCGCGCCGGCGATGAGATCCGACGTCACTCCCGGGATCGCGCGCTCGCGCGCCGGGTAGATGTCCGCCAGATAGATCGCATCGGCGAGGGCCAGTGCCTCGCCGAAGGCGCCGGCGAAATCCCGCGTGCGCGAGAACAAATGCGGTTGAAAGGCGGCGATCAGCCGGCGCTCCGGATACACGATGCGCGCCGCCGCGAGTGTCGCGCGGAGCTCCGTCGGGTGGTGGGCATAGTCGTCCACGATCGTCACCCCCGCGGCCTCACCGATCTGCTCGAAGCGGCGCTCCACGCCGCCGAAGCTTTCGAGGCCCGGCGCCATGGCGTCGAAAGGGGCGCCGAGGGCGAATCCGGCGCCCAGGGCAGCGAGCGCATTGCGCACGTTGTGGATGCCCGGCACCCGCAGCGCCAGCGTGCCGAGTCGCGCCCCATCATGCACGACATCGAACAGCGTCCCCACGCCGCCGGGTGCGGCACGCAGATCCGACGCGACGAGCCGTGCGTTGGGTGACGTGACGCCGTAGCGCACGATCTCGGCCGTTGCGGGAAGCGGGAGCGTGGTGGCCCCCTCGTCGTCCGCGCACAGCACGATCCGGCGCGCGGGGCGCACGAACGCCGCAAATGCCGCGCGAATGTCCGCGAGGCCACCGTAGACGTCGAGGTGGTCCGCCTCCACATTCGTCACGACCGCGACGGTGGGGGTCAGGGCGAGAAACGACCGGTCGTATTCATCCGCCTCGACCACGAAGAGGTCGGTCCCGCCGAATCGCAGGTTTCCCGCCCAGGCTCCGACACGGCCGCCGGCCACGCCGGTCGGTGACCGTCCCGCGGAGGTCAGCGCGTCGGTGGCCATCACCGTCGTGGTCGTCTTCCCATGGGTCCCGGCGACGGCCACGAGCTCGCGCCCCGCAACGACCTCCGCCAGCGCCTCCGCGCGGCGGACCACCGGGAGACCCAGCGTGCGCGCCCGGACGACCTCTGGGACGTCGGGGGGGACCGCGGAGCTCACCACGACGCCGCGCGTGCCGTCGAGGTGTGCCGGGTCGTGCCCGCGGGCCACCGCAATCCCCATCCGTTCCAGATCGCCCGCCCGCTCCGGGTTCGTGTCGCAACCGGTGACCGCTGCCCCGCGCCGCACGCACAACTCCGCCAGCCCGCTCATCCCCGCGCCCGCGATCCCGATGAAATGCAGCGGGCGTCGGTCCGTGGCGTCGAGGAGCGGCATGATGGCGCGGTGAATATAGACCACAGCGACGGTCGCCCTCAAGAGTGAAATTGCGTGAACGACAACAGGCTAAGTATTCTCCGGGCAATATCCTCCGCCGCTCGGGGTCGCGCCCGCGCGAGCGCTCTCTGGGCCAGCCGGCGTCGTGCCTCCGGCTGGCGCATGACCTCGGTTGCCAGGCGGTCGAGCATATCGGTCGTGAGCGCGTGCTGGGGAACATGCACCGCGGCTCCGGCTGCCGCGAGCGCGCGCGCATTGGCGCTCTGGTGGTCCGCCGCCGCGCTCGGTAGCGGGACGAGGATCATGGGGAGCCCCCAGGCGCACAGCTCCGCCGTCGTCATCGCGCCCGCCCGCGCGAGGACGACATCGGTCGCGGCATAGGCGTCGGCGATCGGAGAGAGGTAGGGCACGACGCGCACGTGTGTCGCCGAGCGTCCCGCGAAACGATCGTACTGCGCGCGACCCGTCGCCCAGATGAGAAAGACCCCCTCCGGCAGACCACGCTCGACCCACGCGTCGATCACAATGTTGATGCCGCGGGCACCCTGGCTCCCGCCGACGACGAGCAGCACGCTCGAGTCGGGCGAGGGCACGCGCCACGCCGCGCGCGCACCGCCGCGATCGGGGTGCGGCTCCGGGGGCGGGTCGATCGGATTGCCGGTGTCCACCAGAATCGTCCGCCGCCCGCCCCGGATGACGCGCGCCGCTTCCGGGTACCCGAGGTAGCACTCGCGGGAGAATCGCGCGAAGCCGCGCGCGGTGACCCCGGGGAAGCTATCCGCGATCTGCTGGACGATGGGGATGCGATGCGCGACCGCGTAGGCCAGCGTCACTCCGGAGGCGTAGCCGCCGGTCCCGACCACCACTCGCGGCGCGGTCCGCCGGGCGAGCGCCGCGAGCGCGCCCCAGGCTCGCACCGCCCCGAGTGCCGTCCGCCAGTTCTCCCAGATGCGCGGGCGATACAGCGGGTGCAGATCGAGGAGCTCGTAGGGGAACGGGTATTGCGGCAGGACTTCGCGCTCGATGCCGCGTTCGGCGCCAATGACGTAGGGTTGCACGCGCGGGTCCAGGCGGCTGAGCGCGCGCGCGATGGCCAGACCCGGGTAGAGATGCCCTCCGGTGCCCCCCCCGGCGAACAGCACCGTCGCACCGCCGGCGCCCCCCGTCACCGGGGCGGGATCCTCGGCGGGCGCGGCGCTCACCCGGCGGCGCGCTCCGCGCCGGGCGGGACCCCGCGGGCGAGCGGATTCGTCGCCGCCGCCCCGTGCACGCGCTCGCGCCGGCTGCCGATGTTCACCAGGATGCCGGTCATGACCAGCGACAGGATCAGATTCGATCGCCCGTAGGAGATGAACGGCAACGTCAGCCCCGTCGTCGGCAACAGGCCGATCACGACGCCGATGTGCAGGTACGCATTGATCAGCGTCGCCGTGGTGAGCCCCACGGCCACGAGTCGCTGGAATGGGGTCCGGGCCGATCCGGCGATACGGAAACCGAGGAATCCGTACAGCGCGTACGCGACGATCAGGAGCCCGAGGCCCACGAAGCCCCATTCCTCCCCGATGTTGCTGGCGATGAAATCGTTGAAGGGAAAGGGCAGAAAGCCATATTGCTGCCAGCCGCGTCCGAAGCCGACACCGAGCACCCGCCCGGAGCCGACCGCGATCAGCGACTGCTTGAGCTGATAGCCCACCTGCGCCGGCGCCCGCCCCGGATCCAGGAACGACGCCATGCGGAGCACGACGTATTGCAGGTGCTCCGCCTCGTGCCAGAAGACGGGGATCGCGAGCGCGGCCAGCAGCATGAAATGCCCGATGCGGACGCCTCCCGCGAAGAGAATCGTCGCCATGAGCAGCGTGTACATCATGGCGGTCGACAGGTCGGGCTCGAGCGCCGCCAGGACATCGAGCACGCCGATGACGGCGACGAAGGGGAGCACGCCCTTCGTGAGCCCGCGCATCGCCTCCCCTTTGCGCACGACGAGCATCGAGGTCCAGATCACGACGGCGAGCTTGCCGAGCTCGGAGGGCTGCATCGAGCGGCCGAACAGAAAACGGCGCGAGCCGTGGATGCGCGGCGCGATCGATTGGGTGAAGGGCAGGATCGTGAGGAGCATGAGCGCGAGCGTCACCAGCATGAGCGGCCAGGCCCACCGGCTCCACCGCTCGGCGTCGATCTTCGCGGCGACCGCGAAGCACACGATGCCGGCCACGATGCCGGCGAGCTGCCGCAGGAGGTAGAGCGCGCTGCCCTTCCCGGCTTCGACCGCGATCACGGCGCTCGCGCTGTAGAGGACGGCGAGACCGAACGCCACCAGGACCGCCGTCACGAGCACGAGCGCCCGGCCCGAGGGGCCGATCCGCCAGCGTTCGCGGACGCGGCCGTCAGCCTCCAGCCGCCAGTCGGGCGAACGTGCTGCCGCGCTCAGCATAGTTGCGGAACATGTCGAAACTCGAGCACGCCGGCGAGAGGAGGACCGCGTCCCCGGGCCCCGCGACGGCGTGGGCGCGCGCCATCACGTCCTCGAAGCTCGACCCGAGGCGCTCGACGGGAACGTGGCCGCCGAGGTCGCGCTCGATGAGAGGCGCCGCCTCGCCATAGGCGATCACCCGCTTTCCCACGCGCGCCAACGGGTCCGCCAGCGCCGCGTACGACTCCCCCTTGTGCCGCCCCCCGAGCAGCACCACCGTGGGCCGCGTCATCCCGCGAATCGCGACCCGTGCCGAGCTCACGTTCGTCGCCTTCGAGTCGTCGATCCACAGCACGCCGGCGAACTCCCCGACCACCTGAAGCCGGTGCGGCAGCGGGCGCATCGAGCGCAGGCCGCTCGCGAGCCGAGCCCGCATCGCCGGCGCCTCGTGCGCCGGGTCGGCCCGCGTGACGGCGAGCGCCGCGGCGAGTGCGTTCGCGACATTGTGGTCCCCGAGCAGGGAGAGCTCCGCCCGCGGGATCAGCGGTGCACCATCCAGGATGAGCGCTGCGCGCGCGGCGTCGTAGCTGGCATCGGCGGACGGGTCGACGAGCGAGAAGCGCGCGTGCCGCCCGGCCGCGCCCGCGGCTCGTGCGCTCGCGGCGGGATCATCGGCGTTGTCGATCCAGATCGATCGCGCGTGGGCGTTCGCGTAGAGGCGTCCCTTGTCCGCATAGTAGGCGTCGACCGAGGCATAGCGGTCGAGATGGTCCGGGCTGAGGTTCGTGAGCACCCCGACCGCGGGATCCAGGCTCGGGGTGTCGTGCAGCTGAAAGGACGACAGCTCGAGCGCGACCCAGTGCGGCGCCGTCGCACGCAAGGCGATCTCCGCGAGCGGGAGTCCGATGTTCCCGGCCGCGACCGCGTCGTACCCCAGGGCGCCAAAGAGATGGGCGACGAGCGCCGTGGTCGTCGTCTTGCCATTCGTTCCGGTGACGGCGACGTATCTCAGGCCGGGCAGATAGGCGAGGGCGGCCTCGACCTCGCTCACGACCGGGGTGCCCGCGGCGAGCGCCGCCTGGATCGGCGCCGCGGTCGGGGGCACGCCGGGACTGACGACCGCCGCGCGCGCGCGAGCGATCCGGGGGAGGTCGTGGCCACCCACATCCACCGCGACACCCAGCGCGCGCAGCGCCCCGGCGGAGGCCTCGATGTCGGCCGTCGCCGCGGAGTCGGAGGCGTAGACGTGGAGGCCATCCCGCGCGACAAGCGTCGCGACCGACCGGCCGCTCGTCCCCAGCCCGATCACGGCGATCTCGGCGGCCGCGTCCCCCCCGCGCGCGCGGCTGAACGGTATCCCGCCCGCGGGGTTCGCCCTCACCGAAGCTTGAGCGTGCTCAAGGCCAGGGTCGCCAGGAGTATGCCGACCACCCAGAATCGGACGACGACCAGCGGCTCCGGCCAGCCGAGCAGCTCGAAATGATGGTGCAGCGGGGCGCGCCGGAAGACGCGGTTCGCCCGCGCGTACGCGAGACCGTATCGGCGGCGACGATACTTGAAGACGCTCCGCTGGATGATGACCGACACCGTTTCGGCCACGAAGACGCCGCCGATGAGGACGAGGAGAAACTCCGACTTGAGGAGAATCGCGATCGCACCCAGCGCGCCGCCCAGCGCGAGCGACCCGGTGTCGCCCATGAACACCTGAGCCGGATGCGTGTTGTACCAGAGGAATCCGATCGATGCGCCGAAGATGGCCGCGCAGAACACGGCCAGCTCGCCCGCGCCCCGCAGATAATAGATCTGGAGGTAGGTGCTCGTGTCCACCCGGCCGATGACGTAGGCGAACACGGCAAAGGTGACGGCGGCGATAGCCGTCAACCCCGCGGCCAGACCATCGAGCCCATCGGTGAGATTGACGGCGTTGCTCACGCCCGTCAGAACGAACGTCACGAAGGGAACGTACAGCCAGGCCAGCCAGCCGACCGCCGGGACGACCAGAACGTACTTGAAGAAGGGCAGCGTGGTGGACGCGCCCGGAAGCGTCGAGATCGGAACCCGCCAGAGATACAACCCCAGCGCCACCCCGATGATCACCTGCCCCGCGAGCTTGTAGCGCTCGATGAGCCCGCGATTCCTGTCGCCCCGGCGTCGCTGTTCCAGCTTGAGGTAGTCGTCGAGGAACCCGATCCCCCCCATCCAGGTCATCACGACCACGGCGATCAGCACGTACCGGTTGTTCAGTCTGGTCCAGAGCAGCGTCGGGATGATCGTCGCCGCCAGGATGATGAGCCCGCCCATGGTCGGCGTTTGCTGCTTCGACTGGTGTGAATCGGGCGTGCCCTCGCGTACGACCTGGTGGACCGACATCGCCTGCAGGCGCCGCACGATCGCCGGCCCCGCCACGAACGCGACGATCAGCGACGTCACGAACGCACCCGCGGCGCGGAACGTGATGTAGTTGAAGAGATTGAAGACCCGGATCGACCGCGTGAGCGGCACCAGAAGCTGATACAGCAAGCTCGAGAGGAAAGAGGTGAGAGACGAGTGGGGCGATCAGGGCGGGCTCTGCGACCGGGCCCATTCCTCCAGCCACGGGACGAGCCGCTCCAGCCGGACGCCACGCGATGCCTTGAGGAGGATCACCGCGTCGCTCGCCAATCGCTCCGCGAGCGCCGGCCAGACGTCGGCGATGTCGGTCCCCGTCACCACACGCGGATCGGCGGGTCCGGCGGCGGCGAAAGCGGGCGCGAACTCTCCCAGCCCCGCGATGATGTCGGCCGGCGAGGCGAGGGCGTACCGCGCCATCTCGAGGTGGAGCGCGGGCCCCGCGGTGCCCAGCTCGCGCATCGTGCCGAGCACGATCACCCGCTGGCGGCCGCCCCCGACCGCTGCCAGCATCTCGATCGCCACGCGGACCGATGCCGGGTTCGCGTTATAGGCGTCGTTGATCAGCGTCGCGCGGCCGAGCGCGTCCCAGGCCCCACGCATGGGCGGCGGCGCCACGCGGGCGAGCGCCGCGAGCGCGGACGCCGCCGGGACCCCGCATTCGCGCGCCACCGCGAGCGCGAGCAGCGCGTTCGCGACGCTGTGCGTCCCGCGCATGGCGATCGTGACCTCGGCTCCGCCGAAGGCGATCTCGCCGCGCCCGTCGGGCGCGAGACCCCAGCGGTCAGGGCGGACGTCGCCCGCGTCGAGGCCGACCGTTACCACGCGCGCCGCGCGCGCCCGCGCGGCCGCCACGATCTCTGGGTGCGCCGCCGGCACGACGGCCAGCGCAGCGCCCGCAAATATCTCGCTCTCCTCCGCCAGGACCCCGGCCAGGTCGCCGAAGCCCTCGAGATGCTCTTCGCCGAACGACGTCATCACGGCCACGTCGGGCTCGGCGATGGCGCGGAGCGCCGCGAGCTCCCCCGGCGCGTTCGTCCCGACCTCGACGACTGCGATGTCCGCCGCGTCCGGGAGGGCCAGCAGCGTCAGCGGCACGCCGATCTGGTTGTTGTAGTTCGCCGCCGTCGCGTGCACCTCGAGCACGCTGCCGAGCGCGGCGCGGAGGAGCTCCTTCGTCGTCGTCTTCCCGTTCGAGCCCGCCACGGCAATCACCGGCTTGCCCGCGCCGCCCCAGGCGCGGCGGCGATAGCGCGCGAGGACGCCCAGCGCGGCCCGCGTGTCGGGCACGACGTACACCGGGACGCCGGCGGCGCGGGCGGCGCGGGCGTCCGACACCACGAGAGCGCGCGCGCCGCGATCGAGCGCGTCGCGCAGAAACGCGTGCGCATCGAACCGCTCGCCGCGCAGCGCGACGAACAGCTCCCCCGGCGCCACCGTGCGGGTGTCGGTGGAGATGCCGGCGATCGCCAGCGTCCCTTCCCCGGCGGGGCCGATCCCGAGCGCGGCCGCGACGCGCTCGAGCGTCCAGAATCCCGGAGCGGTTTCATGCGCGGGCGGCGCCGCGGGGACTGCGCTCATCGATTCACGCGCTGCGCGCCGCGCCGGCCGACGGCGTTGACCGGTGCCCGCCGACCAGGCGGCGGACGATCTCCCGCTCATCGAACGGCACGCGCTCCTCGCCGCGCACCTGGTACGTCTCGTGCCCCTTGCCGGCGAGCAGGACGAGATCGTCGGACTCCGCGAGCGCGAGCGCGCGCCGGATCGCACCCTCCCGGTCGGTCAGCCGCTCGTGCGGACGCGTCATTCCCGCCTCGATCTCATCGAGGATGCGCTCCGGGCTCTCGGTGCGCGGGTTGTCGCTGGTCACGACGACGACATCCGCCAGCCGCTCCGCGATGGCCCCCATCTGCGGCCGCTTGCCGCGATCGCGGTCTCCGCCGGCACCGAAGACGACGATGAGCCGCCCGCGCGTAAATGGTCGGACCGCCGCCAGGGCCCGCGCCAGCGCATCCGGCGTGTGCGCGTAGTCGCGCAGCACGGCGGGGGCGTCGTGCAGCAGCTCGAGACGTCCCGGAACTTGGGGGACCGTCCCCAGACGCTCCGCGATCTCGCCCACCGGCATCCCCAGGGCCCAGGCCGTCGCCGCGGCCCCGAGCGCGTTGACGACGTTGAAGTCGCCAATGAGCGGCAACCGAACCCGCGCGCGGTGCGTACCCGCGACCAGCGTCCACGTCGAGCCCCGGGCCTCGAAGCGGACCGACAGGGCGCGGACATCGGCGTCGCCCACCGCTCCGGGTTCGATCCCGCCGGCAAAGGTGACGCGCCGCGCACCGCCGGCGAGATCCCGCCAGCCCGGATCGTCGGCGTTGACCACCGTGACGCCCTCGGGACGGAGATACGTCGCCAGGCGCGCCTTGGCGGCGCGATAGGCCTCCATCGTCCCATGGTAATCCAGGTGGTCCCGCGTGAGATTGGTGAAGACGGCGGCATCGATCGCGAGACCGTCGATGCGGTGCTGATCCAGGCTATGCGAGGACGCCTCGATCGCGACCGTGCGCACGCCGCGATCCACCAGCAGGCGCAGCGTTTGCTGGAGCTCGATCGCCCCGGGGGTCGTGAGGCCACTGCCCTCGCCCAGCGCGACCCCTCCCACATCGGAGCCGATGAACACGCCGATCGTCCCGATCGACGCGGCCGGGGCGTCGGGCGCATCGAATAGGTGGCGCAGGATCGCCACCGTGGTGCTTTTGCCGTTGGTGCCCGTGACCGCGATCGTCCGGAGCGCGCGACCCGGGAAGCCGAGGGCGGCCGCAGCCGCCACGCCCGCGGCCGCTCGGGCATCGCGCACGACGAAGACCGGGAGGGCGGTCCGCGACGCGTCCTCGACGATTGCGGCCAGGGCGCCCGCGGCCGCCACCTCGTCGAGGTGGGCATGGCCGTCGTGGACCGAGCCGCGCACGGCCACGAACAGCGCGCCGGGCTGGACGGCGCGACTGTCGCTCGTGATCCCCTGGAACCAGGGCGGCATCGGACCGCGCGCCGCGACGAGAAGGCGCGCATCGGACAGCGCGGCGCGGATCGAATCGCTGGTAAATCTCACGGCGGATTCCCGAGCCGCACCGGGGCGCCGCGCTCTGCGAGCGCGCCCGCCGGGGGAGTGGTCTCCCCGCGGGCGATGGCCGCTTCGAGCTGCACGCGAAATCCGGCCGCATGCAGAGCGTGGACCGCCGCGCGCAACGGCAGCGCGTGCACGTCCGGTACAGGGCGCGGGAGCGCGTCCCCGCTATCCGCTCGCCCGCCCGCCCCCGACCCCCCCCCCGACCCCGCCGATCCGCCGGCGGCGCCACCGCCGCGGCCGCCCAGCGCCAGCGTCGTGTCGGATCCGGAGAGCGCTTCGGGGCGATCCGCCGGCGGCGTCGCCGCGCCCACGATCGTCGTATCGACGGCGGCGGCGCCCGCGCTGTCCGCGGCTGTCGTCCCGCGCGCGCGGCGGTCCGGCGCTCCGCCCCCCCGATCGCGCCGGGCGAGCGCCGCCCGGTCGAGGGCCGCATCGCGGGCCGCGATCGCCGCCTCGAGCACGACGCGCGAGACCGGTGCGGCGGTCCTCCCGGCGAAGTACACGCCGGCGGGATCGTCGATCTTCACGAGGATAACGTACTGCGGATCGTGGGCCGGAAAGAGGCCGACGAATGTCGCCGTGTACGCGTGGGCTGCGTAACTCGCGCCGGCGCGCGTGGGCTCGACGCGCCGGGCGGTCCCCGTCTTCCCCGCCACCGCGAAGGTCGAGAAATCCGCCTCGACGGCGGTACCGCGCGCCACGGGATCGACGAGCATGTCGCGCACCTGCGCGGCGACCGCCGGCGGCATCGCGCGGCGGATGACGCGGCGGTCGTGCCGATACCAGGTCGTGCCATCGGGTGCGCGAATCTCGCGCACCAGCGCCGGCTCGAGCAGCTCGCCCCCGTTCGCGATGGCCGCATACGCCATCGCGAGCTGGAGTGGGGTGACGGCGATTTCGTAGCCGATGGCGAGGGACGCGGGCGACTGCGGCGACCATCGCCGCGGCTCGCGCAAGGTGCCCCCCGACTCCGAGGTATAGGGCACGCCGGTCGGCGTCCCGAACCCCACATCGCGCAGCGCCTCGTACTCCTCGCGCGACGACAGCCGCTCGGCGAATTGGACGATGCCGACGTTGCTCGACCAGCGAATGACGTCGTGGAGGGTCATGCGCGGAATGCCGACGTGCACGTCGCGAATCGTCCGACCGGCGACCGTGATGGCGCCGGCGTGCGTGTCGACGACGTCGCCGGGACCGACGCGTCCGAGCGCGAGGAGGCGCGCCGCGACGAAGGGCTTGAGCGTCGATCCCGGCTCGAAGGGCTCGGTCAGCGCGGTGGCGCCGCCCGGCCGGTCGTTGCGGCGGCTCGCGAGCGCGAGGATCGCGCCATCGCGGGGATCGACGACGACGATGTCCCCGCCGCTCGCGCCCATGCGCGCGACCGCATCGGCGAGCGCGCCCTCGCAGATGTCCTGCAACGAATGGTTGATGGTGAGCACGACGTCGTTGCCCGCCCGCGCCAGTCGCGCGGTCCCGCCCGGCGGCGTGAAGATACGCCCGCGGCCATCGCGCCAGAGGGCCAGACGCGTCGTGTCGCCCTGGAGCGCACTGTCGAGCGCAATGTCGACTCCCTTCGCCACCCCGCCCGCGTCGGCCGCCTCGGGCGCCTCGGCGCGCTCGGGGACGATTCCCGCGTAGATCCCGGGGACACTTGCCGCCCGCGCCGCCACGGCGGGCATGACGTGAACCGGGATCACCACCCACGTGCGGCGGCGATCCAGCGCGCGCGCGATCCAGGGCGCCGGGATACCGGCGGCCGCCAGCGCGCGCGTCGCCGCCTCGGGATCGCGGACCTCGCGCGGGGCCACGCTGAGCTGGCCCACGTCGCGGCTCTGGACGAGCGCCAGCCCCGTGGCGTCCAGGATCGTCCCGCGCGGCGCGGCCGACGCCGCCGACGCGGCGTGCTCCTCGCGCGCACGCGCCGCCCACATGCGTCCCTGGACGAGCTGCACGTCGGCGGCCCGCACGAGGAGCGCGGCCGCGAAGACGAGCAGCGCTCCGTGCGCGATCCCGGCTCGGCTAACGCGAGCCATGCGGATCCCCCGAGGGCAATGCCGGCGGCGGCGCGGGCAGGAGGATGACCTGGCTGTCGTCCGGCACGCGCATGTTCAGCCGACGCTCGACGAGCGGTTGCAGATGGGCGCGACCCGCCAGCTCGGCGATCTGCCGCTCGAGCGCCACGCGCTCCGCTTCGAGCTGCAGGCGATGCCGGTCGATCTCGCGGATCTCCACGGCCCGCGCGATCCCGTATCCCCTCCGCCAGATGATCCCGGTGGTCACGAGCACGAAGGCGACCAGGGTCAGCGCGACGGCGGTCCGGCCCCGGAGCGGGCGCGACCCGCGCGCGCGTCCGGATGCTACGCCGCGCGGCGCCATACGCGGAGCTTGGCGCTGCGCGCGCGCGGGTTGCGCTCGACTTCCGCGGACGATGGCACCAACGGGCGGCGATGGGGCAGCGTCCCGAGCGCGCGCCCCCCACACGTGCACCGCGGCTGGCGCGGCGGGCACGTGCACGACCGGCTCCAATCCCGGAATGCGTCCTTGACCACGCGATCTTCGCCGGAGTGGTAGGAGATGACCACGAGCCGCCCCTCCGGACGGAGCCGGTCGCGCAACCCCGGGAGCGCCAGGGCGAGCAGCCGCACCTCGTCGTTCACGGCGATCCGGACCGCCTGGAACAGACGGGCGAAATCGCCCGGACCTGTCCGCGCGCCGAGCGCGCCGCGAATCGCGCGGACCAGGTCGTCGCTCGTCGTGAACGGCTCACGCGCGCGCCGACGGACGACTTCGCGCGCGAGTCGCGTCGCCCGGGGCTCATCGCCGTAGCTCCGAAAGGCGGCGGCGAGCTCGGCCTCCGACGCGTCGGCGAGCCACTCGGCCGCGTCGGCGTGCCGGCTCGCCGGGCCCTCCATCCGCATATCGAGCCGGGCGCCCGGACGGAAGGAAAAGCCGCGGTCCGTCGCGTCGATCTGGTGGGAGGACAGACCGAGGTCGAGGAGCACACCATCGTAGTGTACACCGCCGAGCGCCGTGACGGCGTCGAGGTCGGCATAATTGCCCATGAAAGCGCGAAACCGGCCGGACGCCTCCTCGGAGGCGAGGCGCGCGCGGGCCTCGGCGACAGCCTCGGGATCGCGGTCGACGCCATCGACCATGGATCCCGCGGCGAGCAGCGCCGCGGCGTGCCCGCCGCCGCCGAGGGTTCCGTCGAGCACCGTCCGGGCGCCGGCGAGCGAGCGCACCACCTCTTCGACGAAGACCGGGGCGTGGTACGAGGTCGCCCACCTCCCCGTCGCGCCCGGCATGGCAAACTCCCGCTATTTACAGAACTGGCTGACCTGGCGATCGACGGCCGGCGAGTACTGCTTGAGATATTGCATGTACTGCGCGACGGGCCCGGGTGCGAGGCTCGCGGCCTTGCGCAGGTTATCGGTGGCCGCCTTGAAATCCACCTGGGCCTCGCGGGCGAGCGGGCAGCTCTTGTCCTTCGGCGCCTGCTGCGCATCGGAGATCCCGAGGACGAATTGCGTGGTGCCAAGGAGCAGCTCCGCCTCGGGACGGGGCGTCAGCGAATCCGCGAACGCGAGATACCGCGCCGCGACGAGGAGCGTATCGCGGTTCTTGTTGGCGTTGCCCAGCTTGTACCATCGGTTGCCCTCCACGAGCGCGAACCCCGCCGTATGCGCCACGGAATCGCCCGCGGCGAGCGCGCGGTGCAGCGTCGCGAGCGCCGTGTCCGGCTGATTGAGGGCCACCTCGGCCCGGAAGAGCAGGTGCCAGGCGGTGAGGTCCTTCGGATTGGCGGCGAGATACTTCGAGAGCACGGTCGCCGCCTGCTGCGTCTGCCCGCTCATCGACAGCGCCTGGGCGTCGAGGAGCTGCAGGGTCGTATTGGTGGGAAATTTGGCGATGCCGCGCGCCGCGGCCTCGGCGGCCTGTTGCGGCTGGCTGTCCGCCAGATAGGCCGTGACCTGGCGCTCGTAGAACACGGTGTCCGCGAACGACGTGTCGTTCTTCGCGACCTGCTCGCCGAGCGGCGCCGCTTCCTTCCATCGCTTGGCGACGATCAGCAGCCGATACTTGAGCGCGAGGAGCTTCGGGTCGGTCGGGTTCTGGGCGATCGCGGCGTCGATGATCGGCAGCGCGGACTCCGGATGGCCCGCCGAGACGATCTTGGTGACCACGTCCTCGACCAGGTTCACGTTCGACGGATCGTCCGCGAGCTCCTGGCCCCAGAGCTTCGTCGCCTGGTCGTAATCCTTCTTGTCGTAGGCGGCCTGCGCGGCCAGGTCGAGCGCGGCGCGGTTCTTGGGATCCGTGGCCAGGATCTCCTGGGCGACCCGCAGGACAGAGTCGGACGGCTGCTTCATCTCCGCGTACACGTGGAGCTCGCACAGCCGCGCGAGGGTCGAGGGCGGATACGCCGCGATCGCCTCGCGCGCGGCCGCGAGCGCATCGGCGTATTTCCCGGCGCGCGCGGCCGAGTAACACGCTTCCTCGCCCGGCAGCTGCTTGAGCGCGTCCTGCAGCTCCGTCGACACGACCTTCGCGGCGGCGGCGACTTTCGGCGCGTCGACCGGGGGGAGCGGCTGGACGAGGGAATTGTCGCGCGCCAGGACGAGCCGCGCCTCGAGCCGCACGCCCGTCGCCGTCCGGATCGCCGTGCCATCGAGGTAGGCATCCCCGCGCAGTGCGCTCGCCAGCTGCTTCGCGTCGGTCGGCGAGATCGGCTCGTGCGCCGGGAATCCCGACGCGGTGAGCGCGTCCTCGATGTTCTGCTGCGTGATGACCCACAGCTTCTTCGGGTCCGCGTCGTCATCGATGCGCGACCGCACCGCGACGGCCGCCTCGTATCCGAGCTCCTTGTCGGTGCTCTGGAATGCCGGAACGACGAGCAGGTATTTGGCGTCCTTGCCGGGGCGGCGCTGGTACTGCGCATCCGCGCGGCGCGGAGCGGCGGCGAGCACGAGCATCACTGCGCCGAGCATCCCCGCGACGGTCGCGGCGCCGGCTCTCGAACAGGCCCAAGGCCATTGCCACCGTCCCTCCGGGCCGGCGCGGCGCGAACGAACCCTCACGTGAATAGCCCCCTCTTCCTGTATGTCCGCGTCGACGAATCGACGGACGGCTCGCTCCGGCGGGCTTCCGCCGATCCTCACGTCACGACATTTCGATGGGCGAAGAGGGACTCGAACCCCCGACATCCTGCGTGTAAGGCAGGCGCTCTAACCAACTGAGCTATTCGCCCGCGACTCTGCCCCACGGACATCTGGCGGCCGCGCCGTGATCCAGCTCCGGCCGTACGTCTCACCGCAGGATGGCGAGGGGCACGAAGACGCAATAGCCCAGCATCAGCAGGATCGGAGCCGCGGTCTCACCGCCACGAGCGAGATCCGCATAGCCCAACCCGACGACGAGGACCGCCACCGCCCACCATGCGTACGACCACCGCTGCGTCACAGGTGCCGACGCGCTCTTTCGTGTGTCTCGCACCGGTTTAGCTTAGGGGGCGCCGAAATCAGTGTCAAGCGAGCGCGCCGTCAGACGGTGCCCAAGCGACCGGGCGCGCCGGGTACCGTCGCGGTATTCTGGAGGCCATCGCGCGGCGCCAGAGGGGGCGCGCCCCCCGCGGCCACCGCCGCGAGCACGCCGGCGCACCGCGAGGCCCAGGGATTGAACCGATTCGCGGTGTGCCCCGACTGCCAGGCCTGCATCGCGCCGTCGCGGTCGCCCGCCACCCAGCGCGTGCGCCCCAGCTCGTACCACGCCTCGATCAGGTTGGGCCCGAGCGCGAGCGCCTTCTGGTAGAAGGTTTGCGCGTCGTCGTACATCTCGCGCTCGAAATAGACGAGCCCGAGATAGAAGTGGGCGTACAGCGTCGCCTTCCGATCGTTGTCGAGCCGGATCACCTTCGAGAGATGCTCGATCGCCTCTCCGAAGAGGCCCTTCTTGAGGCAGATGTAGCCGAGGTTGATCCGGGCGAGAGCGTTGGTGGGCTCGCGCAGGAGCACGTGCTGGAAGTTGAGGAGTGCCGCATCGTAGCGCTCCTGGAGCATGAGCGCCCATCCGAGCAGCGATTCGGCCTGCGGATCGTTGGGGGTCAGATCGAGGGCGCGCATGAGCGCGGCCTCCGCGCCTTCGTAATCGCCCACGGAGATGCAGCTCCAGCCCCGGTCGATAAAGGTCGATGCGCCGAGCGGGTCGGCGCGTACGATCGGCTGCTCGGCGCTCACGCGCGGCGCCACCGACGGGACCGTCGCGTGCTGGACGACCTTCCACTTTCCCACGAGGCGCTTGACGTCTTCCTTGAGGAGGGTGAGCTCGTTCACCCGGTGCTCGATCGTCTTGTACAGCGCGATGATGTCCTGCTTGAGCCGGTCGAGCGTCTCGGCGCTCGCCGTCCCCGCTTCCAGCCGGGCGCTGATCTGCGCGTAGCGCGCGCGGAAATCCCCCACCCTTCGGTCCGGCTCGCCCGGCAGCTCCGGTACGCTCCCGCTCATGGTCGTCGTCCCCCTAGATCCGTTGGAAGATGCGCGAGCGCGCCTCGACCGGGGCGAAGAGAGCGCGCGCGGCGCCGAACAGCATCTCGACCTTGCCCAGCATGAGGTATCCGTTCGGGACGAGAGCGGCGTGCAGGCGCGGCAGGAGCTCCTCCTGCGCCGCGCGATGAAAGTATATGACGACGTTGCGGCAGCAGATCAGGTGTTGGCCCGCCGGAGCCGGCTCGCTGAGGAGATCGCGCCGCTCGAAGCGGACCATCGCGCGCACCGCCGGCGCGATGAGTGCTGGATGCGTCCGGCTGAAGTATGGCGCGCGCAGCTCGGGCGGAACTTCCGCGAGGGCGGGCTCCGTGAACGCGCCCCGCGCTGCCGCGGCCAGGCTCGAGCGATCGATGTCGGTGCCGAGGACGCGCACGCGCGACGCCCGGGCCATCTGCCCGAAGCGCGTGGCGTGGCGATGGAAGAGAATCGCGAGCGAATAGGCCTCGTCCCCCGTCGCGCAACCGGCGCTCCAGACGTTGATCGCGGATGTCGGCTGGGCCCAGAGCGCCGGAATCACCTTGCGCGCGAGCGCGGCATACGTCTCCCAGTTCCGGAACAGCCGCGTGACGTTGATCGTCAGGGCATCGATCAGCGTATCGTATTCCCGGGCATCCGCGTCGAGGACGCGGGCGTATTCGGCGTAGCTCTCGATCCCGCGCGCCCGGAGTCGCGCCGCGATGCGCCGCCGCAGACACGTGTCCTTGTAGTGCGCGCACGCGAACGCGCGATCGCGCGCGATCTTGCTCAGGAGCGCGCGAAACTGGATCTCCTCCGTCACACGACGACTCCCGGACCGGCGGGCGCGTGCCGCGCGGCATCCAGCTGGCGCTGAAAGGTCGCGTTGTCCGGCTCCAGCTCCAGGGCGCGCTCCCACGTCGCGGCGGCGTCGCTCAGGTGCCCCTGGCGCTCCTGCACGGCGGCGAGGTTGCTGTGCAGCGCCACGGCGCGCGGATGCTGCGCCACCCCATCGGCCAGGAGGGCGGCGGCCCGGTCGAGATCGCCCGACAGGATCGCCGCGACCGCGGCGTAGTGGTACCACGCCGGCGACGGCGTTCTGCGCCCCCACAGCGGCCGCGCGGCGGCGAGGTCGCGCCCCGCGGCTTCGACATCGCCGCGGTGCAGCGCGAGCGCCGCGCGCGACGTGAGCACGTGCGGATCCGATCCGCCGCCGCGCGCGAGGGCTTCGGCGAGCGCAGCCTCCGCCTCGGCGTGGCGACCCATCCGCTCGAGGGCGTACGCCAGGTTGTGCGCGGGAGCGGCGCCCATGCCCGGGGCGGCGGCCACCTTGCGGAGCGCCGCGACCGCCGCGGACCAATCCCCCTGCCGGATCGATACGAGCCCGAGGTAGAAGATCGGCCCCGGGTCGTCGGGCCGGAGGTCCGCGACGCGGTGAAACTCGCGGGCGGCTTCGTCGAGCATCCCGGTCTTGTAGAAGGCGATCCCGAGATTGCGATGCTCCTCGACCCGCGCATCGGCCACGACGGGCGTGCGGCCCTGCGTGCGCCCAATGCGCACGAGCAGGCCCGCCGACGCGAGCGCGTAGAGAGCCTTGCCGACGTCGAATTCGGACAGGCCCGACGCGTCGATGACGGCCGCCACGTCGCGACGGCCATCGATGAGGCCGGCCACGATCTCCTGCTGCATCGTGAGCACGACCCCGCGCGCGCGGATCTTGTCCTGGTCCAGGGCGAAGATGAGATCGAAGCTCGCGATCTTCTGCTGGATGAGGCTCCACTCGTCGACCCGGCGCGCGCCCTCGAGGAGGAGCGATTCCACGTTGATCGACACGATGAAGTCCTGCTCCTCCGGGCGCACGTCGGCCTCGAAGTTGAACGCCCCGTGCGACCAGGTGAAGAGCACGTACACGGCCTCCTCGATCTGCATCCGCACGTAGGCGTGGAGCTCGTCGCGCGCGATCAGCCCCTGTGCCACCAGGATGTCGCCGAGTCGGCGTTGCGGCGCGGCCCGCTGGACGCCGATCGCCGCTTCGAGCTCCGTGCGCGTCACGATGCCGGCGGACACGAGGATGTCGCCGAGGCGATCGCGGCGGTTCACGATCGACGCATAGACGATGCGTCCGCGCTCGAAGTAGATCGAGCCGAACTGGTGCCGCTGCGTCACCCCGAGACACCCCGTCTTCTTGCCCATCGCGAGGAGCTGGAAGACGTCGGGCAGGCTCGCCTCGTGCAGGCTGCCGCGGATCGCCATCTACCCGTCCCCCATCTGCGCGTCCCGGATCGCGGCGTCCCGCATCGAGGCGTCCCGCATCGAGGCGTCCCGCATCGAGGCGTCCCGCATCGAGGCGTCCCGCATCTACCGCAGCTCCTCGATCACGCGCCCGACGGCGTCGGGCCAGTCCCAGACGATGCGCGGGTCGTCCGGCTCGAAGCTCGGCGCGACGACCGCCCCGGTCGCCGGCGAGGCGACCGGCGCCCAATGCGTGGCGACGGTCCGCGAGAGGTCCGCCACGAAATCCTGGAACTCGCGGGGCGCGGCGGCGCCTTCGGATCCGTCCGGCGTCATTGGGCGTTCACGCGGAGCAGCACGGCGCCCGCGACGGCGCGCAGGGTATCGAATACGCCGGCGCCCTGCAGGGCGTTGGCCGGCAGGCTGGGCACCGAGCGGAAGTTGAGGGCGTCGTCGAGCGCGGCCACATCCAGCACCAGGTCCCGGGGCAGGTCCTGCTTGTTGTATTGCAGCACGAGGGGGACCGTCCGCGGGTCGATCCCCTGCTCGGCGAGATTGGCATGGAGATCCTGCAAGCTTTCGATGTTTTCCTCGAGCTGCCGACCCTGACTGTCCGCGACGAACACCACGCCGTCCGCGCCCTGCAAGACGAGCTTGCGGGTCGTTTGGTAATAGATCTGCCCGGGCACCGTGTACAGCTGCAGGCGGGTCGTGAAGCCCGCGATCGCCCCGAGATCGACCGGCAGGAAATCGAAGAACAGCGTCCGGTCCGCCTGCGTGGCCAGGGAGACGATCGACCCTTTCTGGTCGGCCGGCACGCGGTCGTAGATGTATTGCAGGTTGGTCGTCTTCCCCGAGCGGCCGGGCCCGTAGTAGACGATCTTGCAGCTGACTTCGCGCGTCGCGTAGTTGATGCGCGTCACGGGCCGTAGAATCCGAGCTGGGTCAGGTCGCCGGCGTCGGGTCCGGCCTCCGGGCCCGCGATCACGGCGAGCGACGCGCGCAGATCCGCGGGCAGCGGGGAGCGAAAATCCAGCAGCTCGCCCGTGAGGGGATGCTCGAGCGCGAGCCAGGCGGCATGCAGGAAGTGCCGGCGCGGCGACAGCCCGACGACGCGCCGGCGCCCGCCGACCGCATACGTCTCGTCGCCGACCACGGGATGGCCGATGGACGCGAGGTGGACGCGGATCTGGTGCGTCCGCCCCGTGTGCAGCTGCGCCCGGAGGAGATCGACCGCGTCGAAGCGCGCGAGCCGGACGAGATCGGTGCGCGCCGGGCGACCCGACGCGACGACGGCCATGCGCTTCCGGTCGCGCGGATCGCGTCCGATCGGCGCCTCGATGGTGAGGCGATCGTCGCGGAGATGCCCCCACGCCAGCGCCGCATACCGGCGCCGCACGCGGCGCGCGGCGAGCGCCGTCGTCAGCGCGCGGTGCGCCCGGTCCGTCTTGGCCACGAGGAGCAATCCCGATGTGTCCTTGTCGAGTCGGTGGACGATCCCCGCGCGGGGTGGCTCCTCGGCCCCGGCGATCGGGCCGCCCGATGCGGCGACGCTCTCGCGGCCCACGAGCGCATTCACGAGGGTGCCACTCCAATGCCCGGGGGCCGGATGCACCACCATCCCGGCCGGCTTGTCGACCACGAGCAGCGCGGCATCCTCGTACACGATCGCCAGCGGGATCGCCTCCGGCAGGACCGTGCGCCCGGGCGGAGCGGGGATGTCGACGACCAGGCTGTCCCCCGGCTGGGCGAGGTAGCTCGCGCGCTGGGCGCGCCCGCCCACCTGGACCCCGCCCGTGGCGATCAGCGTCGCGGCCCGCGTGCGGGAGGTATCGAGGCGCCGCGCGAGAACCACATCGAGCCGCGTGTTCGCGTCGCCGGCGTCGACGGTGAACCGATGCCGGCCGGGCGCCGGCTCGCCCGCCGGCGCCGCGTCACACCTCGGGGATGGGCGCCGCGCTGGCCTCGCGGTGCCGGTCCTCCCCCCACAACACCCACGCCAGGAGGATCGCCCCGACGCTCACCGCCATGTCGGCGACGTTGAATGTCGGCCACCGGAGGTCGCGGATCCCGACATCGATGAAGTCGACCACCCCGAGCGGCGATCGCACCCGGTCGATCAGGTTCCCGAGCGCCCCGCCGCAGACGAGTCCCAGCGCCAGCACGCGCGCGAGATCCCCGTCCGGCGTGGCCCGATACAGGATGCGCAGGATGCAGAGGACGCCCACCGTCAACGCGAGGAAGATCCAGCGCGAGAGGGGTCCCAGAAAGAGCCCGAAGGCGGCGCCCGGATTGTACACCAGCGTCAACCGCAGCGCGTGACCGATCACATCATGCGGGACCCCCCGTGGCTGCAGCGCGGCCGCCGCGACCACCTTCGTCACCACGTCGACCAGCACGACCGCAGTCACCGTGCACCAGAAGAGGCGTGCCTTGCCCATCCCCCGCGGCTGTCCGTCGCTCGCCATCGGCCCCTCACTCACGTCTCGGTCCGCCACGCGCTCACCGCTTGCCGTCTTCTTCCCGCTGCTTGCACGCGAAACAATATCGCGCGTGGGGCAAGGCGTCCAAACGGTCGAAGGCGATCGCCTGGCCACAATTGTGACACCGCCCGAAGGTCTCCGGCGTCCGGTACAGCCGCCGCAGCGCCTCGTCAATGTGCCAGAGGAACCGCCCTTCCTGGCTCGCGAACAGGAAGGCCTTCTCGCGCTCCATGGCATCGGTCCCCTGATCGGCCATATGGAAGGAATACGAGCTCAAGTCGCCGTCGGCATTCTGGGGCGTGGCCCCGAACGCCTCCGTATAGCTGCCGAGCTCCTTCACGACGCGGCGGCGCTCCTCGAGCAGGCGCTGCTCGAAGTGGGCCAGCTGCTTCTTGGTCAGCGCCTTGAACTTCGCGGTGCCCGCGGCGTCCGCGATCGGCACGGTCATGGCTGCAGTTCCCTGGTAATGGTGATACGCACGGCACGGCCATCGAGATCGAGCGTCCGTTCCACATCAAACCCGCTGCGTCCGTCCCCTACTTCCGTCCCGGCCGGCGCGCGCACGCTGGTCAGCTCGCGCGCCAACGTCTCCCCCGCGATCCATCCCCGATGCGCGGCCACCGCGGCGTCCACATCCGCGTCGCCCGCGACGGTCAGGCGAATTCGATCGCTGACCGCGAAATGCGCCTCCTTCCGCGTCCGCTGGACCGCGCTGATGAGATCCCGGGCGAGCCCCTCGCGCGCCAGCTCCGGCGTGATCCGCGGATCGATCGCTGCAACGTAGCCGCCCGCCTCCTCAACTACGAGGTCGCTGGCCGCGACGTGGGTGATGGCCAGGTCCGCCGCCTCGAGTGGGTGGATCTCTCCGTCGACCGTGATGGCCAGCGGCTCCCCCCGCTCGAAGGCCTCCAGCCGCGCGCTCTCCAGAGCGCTGACGGCCGCGGCGGCCAGAGGAGTATGCTTCCCGAATTTCCGCCCCAGCGACCTGAAGTTGGGCTTGGCGATGCGCGTGACCAGCGCATCCCCCGACGCCAGCCACTCCACGCGCTTAACGTTGAGCTCGGCGACGAGGAGCGGTGCGAGCGCATCGAGCCGCCCGGCGTCCCGCTGCGGCACCACGCACGCGACGCGCAGGAGCGGCTGCCGCGTGCGGATCCCGGCCGCCTCCCGCGCGGCGTGTCCGAGCGTCGCGAGCTGCCGCACGTCGCGCATCGCGGCCTCGAGCTCCGCATCGACCGGATCCGGGCGCTCGCGGATGTACGGCGCCAGATGAACCGACGCGCCCGTCAGCTCGCGGTGCATCCAGTCCGTGATGAACGGCATGGCCGGCGCGAGGAGGCGGCAGCTCACGGTCAGCACCTCGGCCAGCGTCGCGAATGCGGCTCGGCTGTCCGCTCCGTCGACCGCATAGAAGCGCCCCCGGGACAGCCGGACATACCATTTGGAGACATCATCGTCCACGAACGCCATGACGGCGCGGATGGCCGACGTCGCGTCGTAGCGCTCGAGCGCCTCGTCGGCCTCCCGCTCGATGCCGGCCAGCCGGGACAGCACCCACCGGTCGAGCCCGGGACGCGCGGCGACCGGCGGGTCCGCGTCCGACGGGGCCCACCCGAAGTTCGCGTACGTGGCGAAGATCCCGTCGTAGACGTGCTTGACCGTGAGCAGAAACCGGCCGGCGGTGTCCCGGATCGCCTGCTCGTCGAAGCGCCGCGGGACCCAGACCTGGCTCGCGGCGACGAGGAACAGGCGCACGGCGTCCGCGCCGTGCGTGGCCAGCACCGTCCAGGGATCGACGGCGTTGCCCCGGCTCTTGGACATCTTCTGCCCCGCGGCGTCGAGCACGAGATCGTTGACCACGACCGCGCGATACGGGGCCGCGTGGCCGTCCTGATTGTTCGGCAGCGCGGCGCCCAACCCGGTCGCCACCGCGAGGAGCGAATAGAACCACCCGCGGGTCTGATCGACCCCCTCGGCGATGAAGTCCGCCGGATATTGCCGCGCCACGGTGTCCCGCCCCTCGAACGGGAAATGCCATTGGGCAAACGGCATCGACCCCGAGTCGAACCAGGTGTCGATCACCTCCCCGACCCGGCGCATGGCGCCGGGACGCGCGCTCCCGCAGATGCGGCACGACCACGTGAGGCGGTCCACCGCGGGCTTGTGGGGATCGAAATCCCCGGGCAGCGGAGCCCCGAGGCGCGCGCCCAGCTCGGCGTAGCTCCCGATCACCTCCACGTGCTCGGCGTCGCGGTCGCACACCCAGACCGGCAGGGGCGTTCCCCAGTAGCGGTCGCGCGAGATCGCCCAGTCGATGTTGCCCGCCAGCCACTCGCCGAATCGGCCCCGTCCCATCTCGCTCGGATGCCAATCGACCCGCGCGTTCCGCTCCACCATGGCGTCGCGGATCGCCGTCGTCCGGATGAACCACGACGAGCGCGCGTAGTACAGGAGCGGCGTGCCGCACCGCCAGCAGTGCGGATAGGAGTGCACGATGCGCTGCACCTTCCACACGCGGCCCTGCGCCTGGAGGTGCTCGATGATCCGGGCATCCGCGTGCTTGACGAACATCCCTCCCACGACGGGCACGTCGGCGGCAAAAGCGCCCCGCGCATCCACCGGCTGGACGAACGCGAGGCCGTGCCGCTGCGCCGCCGCGTAATCATCCGCTCCGAACGCGGGCGCCAAATGGACCACGCCGCTCCCATCGTCCGCGGTCACGAACGTCTCCGCGACGACGCTCTCGTGCACCCCTCCCGCTCCCTCCGCCCCACCGCCGGTCACGGGGACCCAGTCGAGTGGCCGGCGATAGGCGAGCCCGGCCAGACGGGCCCCCGCGAAACGCGCCACGGTTTCCCAGCGGGTCGCGTAGTCATCTCCCAGCACCGCCGCCGCCCGCGCCGCCGCGAGGATCAGGGTGCGCGCATCGTCACCCTGGCGGCGCCGCAGCTCCACGTACTCGAGCTCCGGATGCACGGCGAGCGCGACGTTCGACACCAGCGTCCACGGCGTGGTCGTCCACACGAGGATGCGGCGCCCGGATTCCGCGAGGTCCACCGCCACGTACACGCTCGGGTCCTCGACCTCGCGGTATCCGAGCGCGAGCTCGTGGCTCGACAGCGCCGTCTCGCACCGCGGGCAATAGGGCAGGACCTTGTGCCCGCGATACAGGAGCCCCCGCGTCCACAGCGTGTGCAGGGCCCACCAGACGCTCTCGATGTAATCCGGCGTGTACGTCACGTACGGATGGGCGTAGTCGAGCCAATACCCGATCCGCGCGCTCAAGCGCTCCCAATCGGCCCGGTACCGCCAGACGCTCTCGCGGCAGAGGGCGTTGAAGCGCTCCACGCCGAGCGTCTCGATCTCCGCCTTGACCGTGATACCCAGCGCCTTCTCGACCTCGATCTCGACCGGCAAGCCGTGCGTGTCCCAGCCGGCCTTTCGCGCGACGTGATATCCCCGCATCGCGCGGTGCCGGCAAAAGAGGTCCTTGATCGTGCGCGAGAAGACGTGGTGGATGCCGGGCAGTCCGTTCGCCGTCGGCGGCCCCTCGTAGAACACCCATGGCGGCCGCCCCTCGCTCGCCGCGAGCGTCCGTGCGAAAAGGCCCTCGCGCTCCCACACCTCGAGCAGGGCCTCCTCCAACGATTCGCGGTGCTCCGGCAATAACCGATACGTCACAGCCGCTCCACGACTCCGAGCACGAGCGACGTCAGGCGCGGCTCGGCCTCGGCCGCCACCGCGAGGATCTCCTCCACCGACGTGGGCGCCAGCGCGTCGGGCAGGCAGCGGTCCGTGATCACGGAAACGCCCAGGACCCGCATCCCGGCGTGCACCGCCACGATCACCTCGGGCACCGTCGACATTCCGACGACGTTGGCGCCGGCCGCGCGCAGCATCCGGTATTCGGCGCGCGTCTCGAGGTTCGGTCCGGTGACGGCGACGTAGACGCCCTCGCGAAGCGGAATGCCCCGCTCCCGCGCGACCTCTCGCGCCAGCGCGCGCAACGGCTCCGTGTACGGATCCGACATGTCCGGGAATCGGGGGCCGAGCCCCGCGTCGTTCGATCCGATCAGCGGATTGTCGCCCAGGAGATTGATGTGGTCCGCGATCAGCATGAGATCGCCGGCGTCCCAGAGGGGGTGCATCCCGCCGCTCGCGTTGGACACGATCAGCGTGCCGGCCCCCAGCGCGCGGAGGACGCGTACGGGAAACGTGACCTGCTGCAGCGAATACCCCTCATAGCGATGGAACCGCCCCTGCAGCGCCACGACCGTTTTCCCCGCCAGCGTTCCGCAGAGCAGGCGCCCGGCGTGGGACTCGACGGTGGACAGCGGAAAGCCCGGGATCTCCGCGTAGTCGATGGCCGCCGTGACCGCGATCTCGCGGGCGAGGCCGCCGAGTCCCGTGCCGAGGATGAGTGCGAGATCCGGCCGGCGCGGAAAGCGCCCGCGCACGACCTCCGTCGCGGCGTCGATCGCTCGCGCCGCGTGAGCCCCCGCGTGCGCCGCCGCGGGCGGCGGGTCCGCCGGGCGAGATCCCGCGAGCGTCATGGCCCTCGCGCCGGCTTGGCGACCGGTTCGGTCATGGCGTCGATCTCGGCCAACTGCCGGCTCGCCAGCTCGCGGAATTGCGCGACAAAGGCCCGCCGCGCACGCTGCAGGGCGGTGAGCTCCTCGCCGAGGCGGCGCACCTCTCCCTTCGCCGCTTCGATGAGCCGGTCCGCCTCCGAGCGGGCCTCGCGCACGATGAGCTTGGCCTCCCGCTCGGCCTGTTCGCGGATATCCCCGCGCAGCTGCTGGGCCGAGACCAGCGCCTCGTTGAGAGCGCGGTCCCGCTCACGAAATGCCCGCAGCTGCTCGTGAAATCCGCGGGCCTTGGCCTCGAACTCCTGGCCCACCCGCGTGAGCCGCTCGAGCTCGATCGCCACCTGCTCGCGAAAGTCGTCGACCCGCGCGCGGTCGTACCCGCGCATCGCGGTCGGGAACTCCATCCGGCGCGCGTCCAGCGCGGTGAGATGAAACGCATCATCGCTCGCGCCCCCCGTCTCGCCACTCATCGGCTCGCCGTCCATCATGGGACGCGGGCCCCGAATAGCGCCGTTCCGATTCGAACCATTGTCGCGCCCTCCTCGACCGCGATCTCGTAATCGCCCGACATCCCCATTGAGAGCTCCGTCGCCGGGTGTCCCGCCTCGCGCACCACCGTCCGCGCCGCGCGCGCACCCGCAAACGTCGCGCGCAGCACCGCCTCGTCCGCCCCGAGCGGCGCCATCGTCATCACCCCCACCACACGGATCCCCACCCGCGTCGCCAGCCGCTCGGCCTCGGCGCGAACCTCGTGCGGCGCCCACCCCGCCTTCGTTCCCTCGCCCGACGCGTTCACCTCGAGCAGCACGTCGAGCGACCGTCCGCTCGCCACCGCGGCCGCGTCGAGCGCATCCGCCAGACGCGCACTGTCGACCGAATGGATCAGGGCGAATCGGTCCGCGAGCTTGGCCTTGTTCCGCTGCAGATGGCCGATCAGGTGCCAGCGCACCGGGACGTCGGCGGCGGCCATCTTTCCGATCGCCTCCTGCACGCGGTTCTCACCGATATCGTGGACGCCCGCCTCCCACGATTCCCGGATGGCCTCGGCCGGGTACGTCTTCGTCACCGCGACCAGCGTCACCGTCTCACGCATGCCCGCCGCGGGCCGCCGCCGCGGCGATCCGGCCCCGCACCTCCGCGATCCGGGCGGGAAGGTCCGGAAAAAGCATAACACGATAAGCTAGGATCGCTTACGGCGGGATGCCAGGGGAGCTCGCCGGGACATTCGGGGCCGGACGCTCCGCCGGGGTCCGCGGCGTGCGCCCGGCCAGGATGTCGCGCACCTGCGAGGGAGTGAGATCCCGGATGAGCCGCCCGTCGCGCGCCATCGACACCTGCCCCGTCTCCTCGGACACGATCACGACGACGGCATCCGTCTCCTCCGCCATGCCGAGCGCGGCGCGGTGCCGCGTCCCCATCGAGCGATCGGCGATCGGCGTCTGCGACAGCGGCAGAATGCATCCGGCGCCGATCACGGTGTCGCCCCGGATGATCACCGCCCCATCGTGCAGAGGAGAATACGGCGTGAAGATCGTCGTGAGCAGATCGGCCGAAACCTTCGCTTCGAGCGCCGAGCCGGATTCCACGTACTCGCCCAGCGCCATCTCCTGCTCGATCACGATGATCGCTCCGATGCGCGGCGCGCCGCAGGCGGTCGACGGCGTCCCCGATCTCGTCCGCGACTTCGTTGACACCCATCCCCCGCAGGAGGCGCGTTACACGCGATTGCCCGAGGTGCGCGAGTCCCTGCCGCAGCTCGGGCTGGAAGATCACGGCGCACGACGAACACACCGTACGTGAACAGGAGGCCCAGCAGATAGGTGATCATCGTCAAGTGCGCGACGTGGGCGATCGCATCCACGACGACGAGGATGACGATCCCGGTCAACATCTGCACCGTGCGCGTTCCGCGGATCAGCAGGAGGAGCCGGTAGAGCACGTACGCGACGAGGGCGATCTCGAGCGCGTCGCGGACGCCAAACGTCAGATGCCGGACCTGGTCAAGCAGATCCACGGCGGGCGATCTCCCATGCGACGTCGAGCGCCTGCCGGTTGGGGCCGACGTCGTGCACGCGAAAGAGCCGCGCCCCGCGCATGAGCGCGGCCACGTTGGCTCCGACAGTTCCGTCCACACGGTCGGCAGGCGTCGTCACGCCGGTAATCTCTCCAATCACGCGCTTTCGCGATACACCCACCAGGACGGGCCGCCCGAGCGCGACCACACGCGGCAGCTCCGCGAGGACGCGGAGTGAGTCCTCCGCCCGCTTGGCGAAGCCGATTCCGGGATCGATGACGATGGCCTCGAGGGGCACGCCCGCCGCCCGCGCGGCGGCGAGCCGCTCGCGGAGCTCGCCCACGATGTCTCCCGTGGGGTCGGGCCCGTACGTCGCGTGGGCGAACGTCGCCATGTCGTGCACCTCGCCGCGCGAGTGCATCAGCACGACGCCCGCGCCGCGAGAGGCGCAGACCTCGCCCATCCGGGCGTCGAGGCGGAACGCCGACACGTCGTTGATGATCGCCGCGCCGCTGTCGAGCGCGGCGGCCGCCACGTCGGCCTTGACGGTGTCGACGGAGAGCGGCGTCGCGGGGAGCGCCGCGCGGAGGGCGGCCACGACCGGCAGGATGCGCGCGGCCTCGTCCGCGGCGCTCACCGGTGTGGCGTGCTGCGGCCGCGTCGACTCCCCCCCGACGTCGATCACATCTGCGCCCGCCGAGACCAGGGCGCGCGCGCGGGCGAGCGCGGCATCGACCGAAAAAAAATCACCCCCGTCGCTGAAGCTGTCGGGGGTGACGTTGAGAATGCCCAGCAGGACGGGTCGGTCGAGCGCGATCGACCCGCCCCGAACCCTCCAGATCACGCCGGCGCGATCTCCGGTCCGCCGAGGAGCGGAGGCGCGCGTCGGGGCTCGGCCGCCGGGACCGCGACGGGCGGCGCCGCGGCGGGCACGGGCGGAATCGCCGGTGGCCGCGGCGGAAGCGGCTCGCCCCGCATGAGGATCGCGATGTCGTCCCGGGTCAGGGTCTCGCGCTCGAGGAGCGCCGCGGCGACCGCGTGCAGCAGATCGATGTGCTGCGTGAGCGTCTCCTTGGCCCGGTAGTACGCGTCGTTGATCACGCGCGCGACCTCGGTGTCCACCAGCTGCGCCGTCTTCTCGGAGACCTCGCGCCGGTGCTGCAGCTCGCGCCCGAGGAACAGCTCCTGCTCGTTGTCGCCGACGAGGATCGGCCCGATGGCATCCGAGAGTCCCCACTGCGACACGTAGCGACGCGCGATCCCCGTGGCCTGCTGGATGTCGCTCGCGGCGCCCGTCGTGACGCGATCCCGGCCGAAGATCAGCTCTTCGGCGACACGCCCGCCATACGCCATCGCCAGGCGGGCTTCGAGATGCAGCCGCGTCACGGACACCCGGTCGTCCTCCGGCAGGGTGAACGCGACACCCAGCGCGCGGCCGCGCGGCACGATCGTGACCTTGTGCAGGGGATCGTTCCCCTTCACGGTCATCGCGCAGACCGCGTGTCCCGCCTCGTGGTACGCCGTCAGCCGCTTCTCCTCATCCTTCATCACCATCGACTTCCGCTCGGCGCCCAGCATCACCTTGTCCTTCGCATCCTCGAGGTCGGCCATGTAGACCTTGTCGTGATTGCGGCGCGCGGCGAGCAACGCCCCCTCGTTCACGAGATTCGCCAGGTCGGCCCCCGCCATCCCCGGCGTGCCGCGCGCGAGCGTCGTGATCTCGACATCCTCGGCCACGGGCTTGTTGCGCAGATGGACCCGCAGGATCCCTTCGCGCCCCCGGAGATCGGGGGCGTCCACCACGATCTGCCGGTCGAACCGGCCCGGCCGCAGCAGCGCCGGGTCGAGCACGTCGGGCCGGTTCGTGGCGGCGATGAGGATCACGCCATCGTTCGACTCGAACCCGTCCATTTCGACCAACAGCTGATTCAGCGTCTGCTCGCGCTCGTCGTGCCCGCCCCCGAGCCCCGCCCCCCGGTGCCGGCCCACCGCGTCGATCTCATCGATGAAGATGATGCACGGCGCGTGCGCCTTCCCCTGCTCGAACAGGTCGCGGACGCGGCTCGCGCCCACGCCGACGAACATCTCGACGAAGTCCGAGCCCGACATGGAGAAAAAGGGGCGTCCGGCTTCGCCCGCCACGGCCCGCGCGAGCAGCGTCTTGCCCGTCCCGGGCGGTCCGACGAGCAGCGCGCCCTTCGGCAGCCGCCCGCCGAGCTTGGTGAACTTCTGCGGGTCCTTCAGGAACTCGATGATCTCCTGCAGCTCGACCTTTGCCTCGTCCGCGCCCGCGACGTCGGCGAACGTCACCTTGGGCGTATCGCCCGTCAGCAGCTTGGCTTTCGACTTTCCAAAGGAGAACGCCTTCGCGCCGCCGGCTTGCATCTGGCGGAACAGGAAGATCCAGAGGCCGATCAGGAAGAGATACGGCACGAAGTTGATGATGTACGTGCCGATCGTGGGACTCGCCTCCTTCGCCTCGATCTCGACGTTGCGCGCCCGCAGCCGGTCGAGCTCCTCGTCGGAGTTCTCGATCGGCAGCTTGACGGTGAATTTCTGCGCCTCGTGTCCGGCGATCGTGACGGCATGCCGGAATTCGCCGCTCAGCTGGCGTCCGCCCGTCTGGATCACGACGCGCTTCACGTTGTCGTGCTGCAGCTCCTGGTCGTATTGGGAATAGATGATCTGCGGCACCTGGTCCGCTCGGCCGCTCGACAGCTGCAGGAAGGCAACCGGGATGAAGATGATCAGGATCCAAAAGGCGAGCGTCCGCGAGAAACGCCCCCAATTGATGTTCCGCTTGTTTCCCGGATTCGGTGATGGCAAAACCGGCATGTAGCTCCTCACCCACGACGACCCGGCCGCTGGCGCTCAGTTCTCCGCGGCCCCCCGCCTTCGAAAGACGAACGAGAACCGGGTGCGTACCACCTCGATCCCGCCCGACAGTTGAATCACGCCGCCAACCCTGCCTGTAGTCGTAAACTGCGTGAGTCGGGAGGTTCCGCGACGATCCAGCATCACTCCGGCTCGCGCCGCCAACACGGGCCACAGCACGGCCAACGTTTTCGGATCATACCCCGCGAGATCGGGCGCCGCAACAGAGCCGAGCGCCCCGGTCTCGCCGAGCTGAACCGGATGCGCGTCATCGACAATCCGCTCGAACGCCGTCCGCCACTCCGCGGCGCCCCGCGCCGCCTGCAGCAGCTCGGCATCGAGCCCCGGCCGCACCCGTCTCAATAGAGGAAGCAGATCCAGCCGGATGCGGTTCCGCAGATGGGCGCGCGACAGGTTCGACGGATCCTCGATCCAGGGGATAGCGCGCGCCCGCAGGTACGCCGCGGTCGCGGATCCCGGGACATCCACCAGCGGGCGGACGACCCCCGTGTCGGCGTACAGGCCGGCGAGCCCGCGCGCCCCGGCATGCCGGAGAAGCCGCAGCACCACCGTCTCGAGCTGGTCGTCCCGCGTGTGCGCCGTCGCCACGCGCACCGCGGGTCCCCGCACGCTCGCGACCGCACGCAGGAACGCCCACCGCGCGTCGCGCCATGCCGACTCGCGCCGCGGGAGCGGCCCGACCGGCGTCCCGATCTCGACCGGCAACCCCAGCCGTCGCGCGGTGCGCGCGACGTACGCCGCCGCGCGCCGCGCGACGACGCCCGTGCCGTGATCGAACGTCGCCACAGCGGCCACCCGGTCGGGGGCGACGGCTCCCGCAGCCACCAGGAGGGCCATGGAGTCGGCCCCGCCGGAGATCGCCAGCACGACCGGGCCCGTCCCGGGCCCGTTGAGCGCCCGCGCCACCGCGGGCTCGATCGCGTCCCCCGAGCGCGCTGGTGCCGCGCCATCCTGCGCGGTATCGTTCGGTGCGGTCTCCCCTTTCCTCTCCACCCTCTACTCTCTGGTATCGTGGATACTTCGGGTCCACTCGGGACGCTGTGGGCGGGCATCGGGCTCGCGTGCTTCTACGTCGCACTGCTCTGGGTCAACGCCCTGCTCGGCCACATGCTCACCCCCCTGTTCCTCATCCCGATCACCTGGATCCTCGAGAAACTCGGGATCACGCGGAAGACGGGCCGCGCCGCGGCCGACGCGCGGCTGTCGTAGGGGCGCGCGCGAGCGCGCCCTCCCCCCGGTCCGGCGCCGCCCGCTTCAGCGGGCCCGGCGCGCCGGCCGATTCCTCGGCCAGCCCGGAGGAATCCGCCGAGTGGCGGATTTGGTCCGCCGCCTCGAGGACCTCCGCCGCCAGGCCCCGATGGCCGTGGCCCCGGTCGATGACCCGCATCCCCAGGACGTCCGTCGCGAGCCCGGGCATCGGATAGAATCCGATCACGAGATCGGCGCGTTCCCGCTGCGGCATGACGTAGCGCTCCGCATCCCCGCGCCGTCCGATGAGCTCCGCGCGCACCTCGTCGGCCGAGTACCCGCGCCGCGCGCAGTCGCGCGCGATCTTCCAGCGGACCCGGAGCTCCGCATCGGGGTCGAGAAACACGGTGAGGTCGAAGCACTGGCCGAGCGCATCGGTATGCAGCCCCAGCAGCCCGCGCGCGATCACGATCTCCCGCGGGATCACGGTCTCGGGCGGTCCGAAGGTCCCCGTGCGGTGATCGTACACGGGCTTGGTGATCGGCGTGCCATTGCGCAGCAGCGCGAGGTGCTCGGCGATGACATCGAGGCGGTTCCCCTCCGGCGACAGCGCCGTGACCTTCCGCCGGCGGCGCTCGGCGCGGTCGTAGCGGTGGTAGTCGTCGAGGGAGATCGGGACGACGCGTTCCCGATGCAGCCGCGCCGCGAGGCGCGCGGAGAGCGTCGTCTTTCCCGAGCCCGAATCGCCGACGATGCCGATCAGCAACGGGCGGGGGGAGGCCGTCGCCGCCATGGCGCAAGATGGCGTGTCGCGCGCGCGCCGTCTACGCCCGCGAATCGCCCCGCGGAGCGGCGATCGCCTCCTCCGTCTCCGCGTCGAAGGCGTGCAGTCTGTCGAGCGCGACCGTCAGATCGATCGTCGCGCCCACCAGCGGCAGATCCTGCGCGTCGATCCGCGCGGTGAGCTCGAACGTCGCCGGCGCGCACGCTCACGAGCGCCTCGCTGCCCATGAGCTCGATCGCGTCGACGCGGGCGCTGAGCGCCGCCGTCGGGCCCTCGCGCGCCGGCTGCCGTGCGCGCGCGACCGCTTCGGGCCGGATCCCGAGGAGGATGGCCTTCCCCGCGTAGGGCGCGAGGCGCGCGCCGAGCGCACCGGCGAGCGGAAAGGACACGCCCCCCAATGTCGCGCGAAACTCGGGCGCCGCATCGCGCGTGATGCGGCCCCGGACCACGCTCATGGCCGGACTTCCGATGAACGTCCCGACAAAGCGGTTGCGCGGATGCCGGTACAGGTCGAGCGGGACGGCGATCTGCTGCACGCGACCCGCGGCCATGACGACGATGCGATCGCCGAGCGTCATCGCCTCGACCTGGTCGTGCGTGACGTAGATCATCGTCGCGCCGAGGGACCGGTGCAGCGCGCCGATTTCGCGGCGCATCTGGACCCGGAGCGCGGCGTCGAGGTTGGAGAGCGGCTCGTCGAAGAGGAACACGCGCGGATCCCGCACGATGGCGCGACCGATCGCCACGCGCTGGCGCTCGCCCCCGGAGAGCTGCGCGGGCTTGCGCCGGAGCACGCGGTCCAGCCCCAGCGTCGCGGCGACGCGGCCGACCTGCGCCTCGATGTCCGCGCGCGGCTGATTGCGGAGGCGGAGCGCGAAGGCCATATTTTCGAACACCGTGAGATGCGGGTAGAGCGCGTAGTTCTGGAACACCATCGCAACGTCGCGCGCCTTCGGCGGCAGATCGTTCACCACCCGACCGTCAATGGAAATCCGCCCGGCCGTGATCGTTTCGAGACCGGCGATCATCCGCAACACCGTGGTCTTGCCGCAGCCGGACGGGCCGACGAAGACGACGAGCTCCCCATCGCGGACGTCCAGATCGATGCCGTGAACCGCCACGGCCCCCTCCGGTCCGCCGTCGTCGAATACCTTCCGGACCCCCTCGAGCGTCACCCGTGCCACGAATCGCCGCCCGCGGCCAGACGCTGACCCGATTTCCCGGCGGCTTTCTGTGGGGCGCCGGGACGTCCGCCTATCAGGTCGAAGGCTCCCCGCTGGCCGACGGCGCGGGCCCGAGTATCTGGCATCGCTTCGCACACACTCCGGGAATGATCCACAACGGCGACACGGGCGACGTGGCCTGCGACCATTATCGCCGCTACGCCGACGACGTTGCCCTGATGCACGAGCTCGAGCTCACCGCGTATCGGTTCAGCATCGCGTGGAGCCGCGTCCTCCCGGCCGGGCGCGGGCGCGTGAACCGCGCCGGACTCGCCTTCTACGACCGCCTCATCGACGCGCTGCTGGCGGCAAACATACAGCCGCTCGTCACCCTGTACCACTGGGATCTGCCCGCGGCCCTCGACGATGCCGGGGGCTGGCTCAACCGCGACAGCGCGGAGTGGTTCGCGGACTACGCCGTGGCGATGTCTCGCGCCTTCGACGACCGCGTGCGGATGTGGACGACGCTCAACGAGCCCTGGATCATCGCGGACGGCGGCTACCTGCGCGGGGTCCTCGCGCCCGGACACCGGAGCCTCTTCGAGCCACCGCTGGTCGCCCACAACCTGCTGCGCGCGCACGCCGCGGCCGTGCTGGCGTACCGCGCGGTGGGCCGCAACCGGATCGGCATCGCCGTCAATCTGGAGCCGAAGTACCCGGCCTCCGACCGGCCGAAGGACCGCGCCGCGACGGCCCGCGCGGAGGCCTACATGAATCGCCAGTATCTCGATCCGCTCTTCTTCGGCGTCTACCCGGATGAGCTCCCGGCGATTTTCGGCGAAGCGTGGCCCGATCTGCCGGCCGATGAGGTCGCGGCGCTGCGGCAGCCGATCGATTTCCTCGGCGTGAACTACTATACCCGGAGCGTCACGCGGTACGATCCCCGCGCCTTCCCGGTGCGCGCCGCGCGGGTGCTCCAGCCGCGCCGCCCGTACACGACGATGGGCTGGGAGGTCTATCCGCAAGGGCTGACCGACACGCTCCGCTGGGTCAACGACCGGTACGGGGCGATCCCGATCTACGTCATGGAGAACGGCGCGGCGTTCTACGACCCGCCGACGGTCCGCGGACGCGTGACCGACCCGCTCCGCGTCGCCTACCTGCGCGCCCACGTGCGCGCCACCCTCGACGCCATCGACGCGGGCGTCGACGTGCGCGGCTACGTCGCGTGGTCGCTGCTCGACAACTTCGAGTGGAATCACGGCTACGCGCAGCGCTTCGGCCTCGTGCACGTCGACTACGCCACGCAGCGGCGCAAGCCGAAGGCGAGCGCCCGATTTCTGCGCGAGGTCATCCGGACCAACGGCGGCGTGCTCAGCTCGTGACGGCGCCCATCGTGATCCCGCGGATGTAGTAGCGCTGGAGGGCGATGAACGTCAGGAGGACCGGGATGACGGTCACGACCGCACCGGCCATCATCAGCTCCGTGTCCTGCACGTGCTCGCCGGCCAGATTCGCCAGCGCCACGGGGAGCGTGTATTTCGCGTCGTCGCTCAGGATGATCAGCGGCCAGAGAAAATCGTTCCAGGCGCTGAGGAACACGAACACGGCGAGCGTGACGAGGATCGGTGCGGCGAGGGGCAGCACGATGGAGCGATAGATCCGGAGCTCCCCGGCCCCGTCGATCCGGGCCGCGTCGATGATCGCGTCGGGGATCGACAGGATGTACTGGCGAATGAGGAAGATGCCGAACAGCGTCGCCATGCTGGGCGCGATCACCCCCCAGTAGCTGTTCACGAGATGCAGCCGCTTCATGAGCACGAAGAGCGGCAGCATCCCCGCCTGCGTCGGGATGACGAGGCCGAGCAGGAGGAGGCGGAACAGGACCGAGCGCCCCGGGAAGCGGAACTTCGCGAACGCGTAGCCGGCCATCGAGTTCGTGAGCAGCGAGAAGGCCGTGATGGCGCTGGCCACGAGCGCGCTGTTGGCGAGGTGTCGCGCCAGGCTCAGGTGCGCGAAGAGCTCGCGGTAGTGGATCAGCGTGGCGCCGTGCGGGAGCAGGAGCGGGGGCTCCAGCGTCGCCTGGCCGGTGGGCATGAGCGACGCCGAGACCATCCACACGAGCGGCGTCACGGTGAGGACCGCGCCGGCGACGAGTGCGGCGTGCAGCACCAGCGACCCCACGCGCGAGCGCCGCGTCACGCCGCCGCCGGCCGGCGGAGCCGGACCTGGACGAGGGTCGCGAGCAACGTGAGGAGAAAGAGCACCACCGAGATCGCCGACGCCATCCCCACGCGCCACCAGCGGAATCCCTGCTCGTACATGTAGAGCACGAGGCTCAGCGTCGCATGCAAGGGGCCGCCCTGGGTCATCACGTACGGCTCGGCGAAGACCTGGCAATAGCCGATCATCGTCGTGACCCCGACGAACAGGAAGGTCGCTCCGAGCCCCGGCAGCGTGACGTACCGGAAGCGCTGCCACGCCGTCGCCCCGTCGACGCGCGCCGCATCGTACAGCTCGGCGGGAATCGCCTGCAGGCCGGCGACGAACACGATCATGTTGTAGCCGAAGTTCTTCCAGACGGTGAGCAGGATCAGCGCGGGCATGGCGAGGTGCGGATCACCCAGCCAATCCAGCCGCGGCAGGCCGAGTGCGTGCAGCCCGGCGTCGATCAGCCCGTAGCGCGGATCGTAGAGGTAGCGCCACACGATCGCCACGGCCACCAGCGTCGTGACGACAGGGGCGAAATACACCGTGCGGAAGAACCCCTGCCACCGGACGCCCCGCGCGCTGAGGGCGACCGCCGCGGCGAGCGACGTCGCGACGGAGAGCGGGCCGCCGATGAACACGAAATACCCCGTATTGGCGATCGCCCGCCAGAAGAGCGCATCGCGCGCGAGAACGGCGAAGTTGTGCAGGCCCACGACGCGGACGGATCCGGGGGCGGCCAGGGCGTAGATGTCGAAGTCGGTGAGACTGAGCGCGAAGGCCGCGAGAGCCGGCAGCACGAAGAAGACGCCGATCAGGAGCACGCCGGGCGCGAGAAAGGCGTAGGCGACCCACCACCGCGCTCTCACGGGGCCGCGCGCGCCAGGAGCCAGCGGCGCTTCTCGAGCAGGCGATCCACGTCGCGATCGAGCGCGGCCAGCGCCGCATCGGCGGTCACCGCGCCGCGCGCGGCGGACGCCGCGTGGTCCGCGACCGTGGCCGCGATCTCCTCCCACTCGGGCACCATCGGGACCGCCGCCAGGTGCTCCAGCTGGATGCGGAAGGCGGCGGCGTACTGATTGGTATCCAGCCCCGCGGCCGGGTCGTGCCAGGCGCTGGCCCGCGTCGGGAGGTCACCGGTCAGCCGGGCAAAGGCGCCCTGCCGCGCGGGCTCCGACAGGAACTCGATCAGGGACCACGCCGCCGACGCGACGCGCGAGCGACGAAACACCACGAGGCTGCCGCCGCCGGCGAGGGAGGCGCCGGGAAACGGGGTGCCCTCGGGGGCGGGCATCGGCGCGGTCCGCCACCGTCCGGCGAGGGTGCTCGGGAGCCGGCGCTCGTATTCGCCGATATCCCAGGGACCCGTGATCGTGAAGGCGAACTCGCCGCGCGAGAAGGATTGATACCGATTGGCTACCTGCACGTCGCTCAGCGGCGGCGCGAGGCCGTCGCGGAAGAGTCCGAGATAGAACGCGAACGCCGCCCGAAACCGGGGCTCCTCGAAATCGCCGTACCGCCCCCCGTCGCGCAACAGCGGCGCCCCGTTCGCCAGGGCGAGCGCGATCAGCGGCTGCCATTCGTTGATCGGCAACAGGACGCCATATGTGGACCCTCCGCTCCGCGCGCGGATCCGGGCCATCGCCGTCCGCCAGCCGTCCCAGGTGGGAGGCGGCGACGCATACCCCGCGTCTGCGAGAAGATCCGAGCGATAGAAGAGCAGCCGCGTATCCACGTACCACGGGATGCCGTACAGGGTGTCGGCGAGGACGTTCGTGCGCCAGATCCCGGGGAAATAGTCCCCCGGCACGACCCCCGACGCCGCGGTCAGGTATCGGTCGAGCGGCGCGAGCGCCCCCAGCGCCGCGAACTCCGGGACCCATGTATTGCCGAGCAGGGCGACGTCGGGGGGCGCGTCCCCGACAACGGCGGTCAGCAGCTTCTCGTGCGCAGCGGTGAACGGGATCTGCTGCACGCGGATCCGCAGCTCCGGGTGCGCGGCCGCGAAGGGCGCGATGACCCCGTCGAGCACCTCTCCCTCGCGCCCGAATGCCCAGACCCGAAGCGTCGACGGGTGTCGCGCGCTCCCCTCCTCCCCCGCGTCGGGCCCGCGCCGGCACCCTCCCGCCCCGACGGCCGCGAGCACGAGGGAGAGCAGGAGAGGGACGCGTCCGCGCGGCCCGGGCCCGCGGGTCACGGCGCGCCGTCGAGCCACCCGCCCGTGAAACCCGCGCGGCGCAGTCCGCGGATCACGTATGGGCTCCGGCGGATCATCCTCCAGACCAGCTCCGTGCGGTAATTCTCGATCATCGCCACCATCGGCCCCTCGTCGATCCCGAGGTAATCGCTGTCGAACCATCCGCGGGTGCCGTCGACGCGGCCGAACGCGGTCCGCCCTCCCGCCGTGTACGTCGGATTGAACGCATCGAAGAAGCCGAACGTCGAGTAGACGAGGCTGCCGTACCGGGCGCGGATCGCCTTGAGCGTCGGAACCGTGATCTCCGGGGCGAAGGGGATCCCCCCCCCGAGCGCCGTCGGAGCGATCGTGCCGTCGTCGGCGGCTCGGGTGTACGCCGCGCCCCGCGGCCAGTAGGACCAGAACGTCCGCCACGTTCCGTTGACGTCGAAGCTCGTGTCGCGCGGCCCGTCGCACGCCGTGAATCCCCACAGCTCGGGCCCGTAGTCCCGCCAGCCCATGGGATCGAGCGTCGCGTAGCTGCGCTGCGCGTACAGGGCCCGCCGGGAGTTCTCGAAGTAATCGCTGCCGCGCTCGCGCATGTACGCGTCCTGGATCCCGCGGAAGTCGATCCACACGTGCGAGAACTCGTGCCCGAAGAGGGGTCCGAACGCGAGGTACTGCGTGCCGAAGTACGGCTCCCAGCGGTAGGTACGCGTGTATTCCTGCCACGCCTCGGGCGTGATGGGATGCGTGGTGGAGCCCAGGGCGAGGATATACATGATCGTGCTCTCATTGTATCCGCGCCAATCATACGGCATGAACGCGCTGTCCGGCGTCCACCCGAGCGAGATCGCGGGCGGGTTGGGCGAGGCCCACGTCCAGTCGACGCGCTGGTAGAGCGAATCCGCGTACGCCCGGATCGCGGCCTCCTGCGCGGAGGGGCCGTCGAAGTACTCCTCGCACATCAGCGCGCCGGCGAGCAGGATCGCCGTGTCGATCGTCGACAGCTCGACGCTCCCGAAGCGCCGCCCCGTCCGCATGTCGAGAAAGTGGTAGAAGAACCCCTTGTACCCCGCCGCATCACGCACGCCGGCGCCCTGGGGTGCGGTCCAGAGGAAATGGAGCGTGGCGAGCGTGCGCGCCGCGGCATCCTCGCGCGGGATGTAGCCTTCCGACGCGCCGACGGGATAGGACGTGAGAGCGAAGCCGATCGCCGCGATGCTCGCGAACGACGGCGACGGGCTCCGGTCGGGCGTCAGCCCGGTGCGGGGATCCGACGTACGCCAGAAGTACTGGAAGCTGCGCTCCTCGAGATCCGCGAGGAACGGATCGTTCCGGTCCGGGGCCGGCGGTGTCGTGTCCAGCAGCACCGGCGCCAGCACCCTGGGCGCGGGCGCGGCACGGCGGCCGCTGGCGCAGGCCGTGCCGATCAGCGCGGCGACGACACCGAGCGCAACGGCCGCGCGCTGCGCCGCCCGCACGAGACCCGCGTCGCTACGCGATGCCCGCCACCCGGGGCCGCCCGGCGGGCTTCGTCGCTGCATCGGGCGCCCCGCCCTCCCCCGCGGGATGGAACTGCTCCTCCTCCGTCGAGCCCGAGAGCGCCCCGGTCGACGCGGCGCCCCCGCTCACGATGTCGAGCACGCGGTCGAAGTATCCCGTGCCGGCCTCGCGCTGATGCTTCGTCGCGGTGTACCCGTCCCGCTCGCGCGCGAACTCGCGCTCCTGCACGCGGACGTACGCCGTCATCCCCGACGTGCGGTACGCCTGGGCGAGCTCGAACGTCTCGAGATTGATCAGGTGCCAGCCCGCCAGCGTGATGAACTGGAACCGATAGCCCATCGCCGCGAGATCCCGCTGGAACGACCCGATCGTCGCGGCATCGAGGTGCCGCTGCCAGTTGAAGGACGGCGAGCAATTGTAGGCGAGCCACTTGCCGGGATACTGCGCGTGGATGCCCGCGGCGAACCGGCGGGCCTCGCCCAGGTCCGGCGTCGACGTCTCGCACCAGAGCATGTCCGCATAGGGGGCGTACGCGAGCCCCCGCTCGATCGCGCTGTCGAGCGAGCCGCGCACCGCGTAATACCCTTCGGCCGTGCGGACCCCCGTCAGGTGCCCCCGGTCCCGGGCGTCGACATCGCTCGTGAGGAGCGTGGCCGCCCGGGCATCGGTCCGCGCCACGATGACCGTCGGCACGTCGAGCACGTCCGCGGCGAGCCGCGCCGCGGTCAGCGTCCGCACGAACTGCGACGTCGGCACGAGGACTTTGCCGCCCATGTGGCCGCACTTCTTCTCCGACGCCAGCTGATCCTCGAAGTGCACGCCCGCCGCACCCGCATCGATCATCGCCTTCGTCAGCTCGAACGCGTGGATCGGTCCCCCGAAACCCGCCTCCGCATCGGCGACGATCGGCACGAGCCACTCGCGCTCGGCGCATCCTTCGCTCCACTCGATCTGGTCCGCGCGCAGCAGCGCGTTGTTCAGGCGGCGGACGACGGCGGGAACGCTGTTCGAGGGATAGAGACTCTGATCCGGATACGTCTGCGCCGCGAGATTCGCGTCGGCGGCGACCTGCCATCCGCTCAGGTAGATCGCCTGCAGCCCCGCCTTGACCATCTGGACGGCCTGCGCACCCGTGAGCGCGCCGAAGGTGTGGACGTACTCGGAATCCCTGAGCAGCTGCCGCAGCCGCTCCGCCCCGTGGCGCGCGAGGGAGAATTCGATCGGCAGCGATCCGCGCAATGCGACGACATCCTCGGCGGAATACTCCCGCCGGATCCCCTTCCACCGCGGCTCCGTCTCCCATTGGTGCCGCAGCGCGGCCACCTGAGCATCGTGCGTATTTCGCGACATCCGGTCACTCCTTATTGGCTCAGCCGACTCACGTCAGGAAAACGATCATCCCCCGCCTCGCTGCACCACCGCCGCAACCTTCGGGCCGCTACGGCCTGTCGCACATCGCGACAGCCTCCGGCCCGGTCAGGCCCTGGCCGTCGGTCTTCGGCGGCGTAACGGCACCGATGAAGATCACGCAACTCTTGCCCGGCAGGGCGGCGCCCGTCGCCTTCGCAGCCCACCCCTGGTCCGTGGCGCTCACAAACGTAATCGAAACGCCCGGATGCGGGTGGAAGCCGGGCAGCCCATCCACCGATTTCGCATACGTCGCATGCCGCGCATGGTACACCTCGTTCGCACTGACGACGGCGCGGAGGTCTCCCTTCATCACCGCGATCTGGGCCACCGCGATCTGGGCCGCGCCCTCCCCCCCCGGCGCCTGCGCGGCGAGCGACCCCCCGGCGAGCGCGAGCCCGAGCGCCACGGCGGCGACGTGGCCGGCGACACTGCCGCGGCTCGGGATTCGTGTAGATTCCCCCCTCATTATTTGCCTCCTTCGTTCCCGCCGTTCGCCTTCCGCGCGCCCGTCACGCCCGACCTTCCGTAATTCTTGCCCTCCGCACACGCGCCGACAACCGCCGCGGCGGTAACAGCGCGCGACAAGGACGCGCCGCCCACCTGGCGCGAACGGCTCGCCGCGCTCCGACACGTGCCGCGACTCATCCGGCTCGTCTGGGAGACGCACCGCGCGTTCGCGACCGTCATGGTCGCCCTCCGCCTCGTACGCGCGTTCACGCCCATCGCGCGGCTCTGGGTCACGCGCCTCATCATCGATACCGTCGTGCAGGCGCTGGCGACCCACAAGCCGGACTGGCTGCACCTGTGGCACCTGGTCGCCATCGAGATCGGCATCGTCGCGATCGAGGAGATCGTCGCGCGCGGGTCGATCCTCGTCGAGAGCCTGCTCGGCGATCTGTTCACGAACCAGATCAGCGTCCGCATCATGGAGCACGCGGCAACGCTCGACCTGGCGCAGTTCGAGGACCCCAAGTTCTACGACCTCCTCGAGCGGGCGCGCCGCGATACCGTGGGACGGATCGGGCTGCTCACGCAGCTCCTGGCGATGGGCCAGGACGTCCTCACGCTCATCTCGCTCAGCGTTGCCCTGCTCGCCTTCGATCCCTGGCTGCTCCTCCTGCTCGCGGCGGCGATCCTCCCGAGCTTCGTGGGACAGACGCATTTCGCGGCGCTGGGTTACTCCCTGCTGTTCCGCTGGACGCCGGAGCGCCGCCTGCTCGATTACCTCCGCCTCGTCGGCGCGAGCGACCGGACGGCGAAGGAGGTCCAGCTGTTCGGGCTGGCCCCCTGGCTCACCGAGCGCTACCGGGTCGTCTCGGACCGGTTCTACGAGGAGAACAAGGCGCTCTCGATTCGCCGCGCCGTCGTGAGCGCCGCCCTCTCGCTCCTGGGCACGCTGGGATTCTTCGCCGCGTTCGTGGTCATTCTCTACCAGGCGATGACGGGCAGGATCACCGTCGGCACCCTGACCTTTCTCGCCAATTCCTTCCAGCAGAACCGCGACATCATCCAGCGCCTGCTGCTCCAGGCGACAAACGTCTACGAGCAGGCCCTGTATCTCCGCGACCTGTTTCTCTTCTTCGAGCTCCGTCCCAGCATCGTGACCGGGCGGCGCCCCATGCCGCACCCGATCCGCGTCGGGTTCGTGTTCGAGGATGTGGGCTTCCGGTATCCGGGCTCGGAGCGCTGGGCGGTCCGCCACGTGTCGTTCGCCATCCGGCAGGGCGAGCGGATCGCGCTGGTCGGGGAGAACGGCGTCGGGAAGACAACCCTCACCAAGCTGCTCTCCCGACTGTACGACCCGACCGAGGGCCGCATCCTCCTCGATGGCATTGATCTCCGGGAATACAGCATCGAGGAGCTGCGCCGCGAAATCGGCGTCATATTCCAGGACTTCGTGCGCTACGACATGCGCTTCGAGGAGAACATCGGCGTCGGGCGCATCGAGGATGTCCGTCCGCACCTCGAGACCACCACCGCCAAGGGGAACGGAGACCGCAACACGCCCGCGTATCCGCCGATCGCCGCGGCGGCCGAGCAATCCCTCGCCGACGCGCTCCTGGCCAAGATGCCGCATGGCTATCAGCAGATGCTCGGCCGGCGATTCGAGGAAGGGGTCGACCTCTCCGGCGGCGAGTGGCAGAAGGTGGCCCTCGCGCGCGCCTACCTGCGCGGCGCGCAGGTGCTCATCCTCGATGAGCCCACGGCCGCCCTCGACGCGCGCGCGGAATACGACGTCTTCGTACACTTCTCCGGGCTCATGCGCGGCCGCATGGCGATGCTGATCTCGCACCGCTTCTCGACGGTCCGCATGGCGGACAGGATCATCGTGCTCGAGGCGGGCCCGGAGGAAGGCGGCACGATCGTCGAGCAGGGCACGCACGAAGAGCTCCTGGCGCATGCCGGCCTGTACGCCGAGCTGTTCGCGCTGCAGGCGTGGGGCTATCGCTGACATGACGCGCGACGGGACCCGACGCGTCGCGCTGGCGGTCGCCCTCGTCTCGACCGCCGCGTTTCTCGCCGTCACCGCCGGCGTCGAGCTGGGGCGCTTCACCGCGCTCGACACGGCCGGCATTTACCTGGCGCGCGCGCTCCCGGCGCCCGGCCTCGCCCTCCCCGTCCTGCGGGCCGCGTCCTTCCTCGCGGCGGGCGCCGGCGCGATCCCGATCGCGCTCGGCATCGCGCTCTACCTGGCGGCGCATGGGCGCCGGCGCACGGCCTGGTTCTACGCTGCCACGTGCCTCAGCGGCTGGGCCCTGGAGCTGCTGATCAAGGAGCTCGTGCATCACCGGCGCCCCGTCGGGATCTCGCCCAGGCTCACGGCCGCGGGGTGGTACAGCTATCCGTCCGGCCACGCGATGCTGAGCGTGCTCGTCTTCGGCCTCGGCGTCGATCTGCTGACGCGCGACGCCGCGCCCCTCACCCGGACCCTCGCCCTGGCGGCGGCGCTCGCCGTCATCGCCGCCGTGGGACTCGCCCGCGTCTACCTCGGCGCGCATTGGCCGAGCGATGTGGTGGGCGCGATGCTCGCCGGCATCGCGTGGGCCGCGGGCGCCCAGGCGGCCTACGACCCGAGTCCCAGCGCCGCTCCGTACACGGCCGCGTAGATTTCACGGCCGCGGAGGATGGCGCGCACGTAGTCGCGCGTCTCGCCAAACGCGATCCGCTCGACGAATACCTCGTCATCCGCGACCCCGCGCCGCAGCACCCAATCCGCGACCCGGCTGGGACCCGCGTTGTACGCCGCGAGGCCGCGCGCCACGTCGCCGGCCTCGAGACCGAGAAAGGTCGCCAGGTGCGTCGTCCCCAGTGCGATGCTCACCTGGGGCTGGTCCAGCACGGTCGGGTCCCACGGGTCGGCCCCGGGGATGCCATGGGCGCGCGCCAGGCCGCGGCCGATTGCCGGCATGATCTGCATGAGCCCGCGCGCGCCCGAGACCGAGACGGCGCGCGGATTGAACGTCGACTCCTGGCGGATGAGCGCCGCGACGAGCGCCGGGTCCAGTCCCGCCGCGTGGGCCGCGAGCCGGACCGTGTCCGCGTAGCGGAGCGGATAGAGCAAATGGTAGAACCGGATGTCGCGCCGGAGGCTGTCCCGACCCGCCGCCGAGCGGTCGAGCAGCCGCCGCCCCAGGACAACCGCGCGCGCGGGGTCGCCGATCCGTACGAACGCCATGCCGACCGCTTCCAGCAGGCCCGGGCGATCGGGGGCCCGGGCGGCCGCGTGCGCCATCTCAAATTGCGCCTCGACCGCCATGCCGAGCGTCTCGAGCGCGAGCGCACGGGCGAGGATGCTATCGAGGGGCGGCGGCAGAGGTTCCGTGCCGGTGTCCGCATCGAAGGGGGGCAACGAGCTCACCGCACCCAACCGCCGGGCCGCCAGCATCGCGTAGTACGACAGCGGATCCCGCAGCAGCACGAGGCGCCACCGGTCGCGGGCCATGGCCGCCCGGCCGGCGGCGGCCCAGCCTCGGCCGCCCCAGTAGCTCGCCGCCGTCGCCTCCGCGCTCGCGGAATGGCGGCGGGCCAGCGCGTCCCACTCGAGCGCTGCCGTGCGCGCGCGCCCCGCGACGAACGCGACCAGCGCCGCCCGGAATGCCGCGGAGACCGCGACGGAGCTCTTCGGAAACCGCTGCGCCGCCGCGACGAACGCATCGCGCGCCCCGCGGTCATCGCCGGCGTCGGCCGCGAGGTCGGCGAGCAGCACGAGCGCGTGCGCCGTCATCGTGTCGCGCGGGGCGCCGCGGACGAGCGCACGGAGCACCGTGCGGGCCCCCGCCTTGTCGCCGGCGGCCAGACGCGCGCGCCCGAGCTGGAATTGGGCGACGTGGACCTCGGGCGCGGTCGCCCCGCGGATCCGCCGAGTCGCGAGATCGGCGAAGACGCGCTCCGCATCGTCGTTCCGCCGGAGACGCAGGAGCACGGAGCCGTAGCTGAGGACATCGGCCGCGGACAGCCCGGCGCCGGGCGCCGCGGCCCCCCCGGCCGCCCCGGCCGCCCCGGCTCCCCCGGCGCCCCCGGCGCCGACCCGCTCGAATGCCGCCGCGGCGCGGGCGAGCGGGCCGACGAGCGCCGCGCTCCGCGCGACCGCCCGCTCCTCGACGAGCGTGAGCGGGGCGAATAGGCGGTCCGCCAGCTCGATGGCGCCGCGCGCCTCGCTCGCGCCGGGGTGCGCGGCCAGGAACGCGAACACGCGCTCGCGCAGCGCCGCGGCCGCCAGGGTGTCGCCCGCCGCGGAGGCGAGCTCGGCGTCCACGCGGAACCCGTCGACCGTCGCCCCGAGCGCGTCGTACAGCCGCGCGGCTCCGCTCGGGTCGCCGGTCCGCTCGCGCGCCTCGGCCTCGGTCCACGGGACCCGCGCGCGCGCCTCGGGGGATTGCACGAGCGCGTAGTCGGCGGCACGCAGGGCGCTATCGCTCGTGACCCCGGCAGCGCGCAAGCGGAGCCAGTCCGCGAGAAGCGGCAGGCGAGCCGCCGCCGCCTCGTACCAGGCGCGGGCGCTGTCCAGCGCGTTGGCGCGGTCCGCCAGACGCGCCGCCTGAACGAGCGCGCTCGCGGAGTCGGGGATGACCTGCGAGGACTGGCCGGCCGCGGGGCCCGCCGCCGCCAGCGCGCAGCAGAGGAGCGACGCTCTTATGCTTTGTGGCGGTAGGTGATCCGACCGCGCGTCAGGTCGTATGGCGAAACCTCGATCTTCACCCGGTCCCCCGCGAGAACGCGGATCCGGAAGCGCCGCATGTTGCCACCCAGCGTCGTCAGCACATCGTGTCCGTTGTCGAGCGCGACACGGAATGTCGCATTGGGGAGCACTTCGGCAACGGTCCCTTCCAACTCGATCGCCTCTTGTTTTGCCATGACGCCGGGGACGAGGGAAACTGGCGGGCGCGCACGCCCGCAAGGGGTCTATCGGTCGCTGGTACGTTAGCGCGGCCCCTGGGCTCACGCAACGGACGCGAATGTCACGGGTATGTGCACGTCGACGGGCCGCGGCGCGTGACAGGCTGGTCGAGGGGGATTAATGTTGGCGTGCCGCGATCGCTTCTCTCTTCCGGAGGTCGGACCGATGCGCAGCAATCGGATCGTGCAGAAGCTCGTGGTGCTCGGAGCGGCGGCGGGACTCGCGGCGTGCGCGCCCCCGCCCCGCCGCGTGTACGTCGTGCGCGCGGGCCCTCCCGCCAACGTCGTCGAAGCGATCCCGCCGGCGCCGGGACCCGAATACGTGTGGGTTCGCGGCTACTACAAGTGGGACCCGGATGCCCGTGCCTACGTCTGGGCGCCGGGCCACTGGGTCGTGCCGCCGCAGGGATATCACGAATGGGTGCCGGGGCACTGGGCGGACGGCGACGGGGGGTGGGTCTGGGTCGAGGGCCACTGGCGCTAACACGTGAGTGAACGCCGACTGCGCGCTATTCGCGGCGCGGTGCCCGTCGATCGGGATGAGCCGTCGTGCATCTACGCCGCCACGCGCGAGCTCCTGTCGGCGATCGCGGAGCGGAACGCCGTCGCGATCGACGACATCATCAGCGTGATCTTCACGGTCACCGCGGATCTGCGGAGCGCGTTCCCCGCGCTCGCCGCGCGCGAGATGGGCTGGATCGATGTCCCCTTGCTGTGCACGATGGAGATCCCGGTGCCCGGCGCGCTCGAGCGCGTGATTCGCGTCCTCGTGCACGTGGAATCCGAGCGCCCGCGCTCGGCGATCGACCACGTGTATTTGGGGGCGGCGCAGGCATTGCGGCCAGATCTTTCCCCGCCGCCCGCTCCTGGCCCGTGACCTCGGGGGCTCTGCCCCCGCGCCCCCGGAAACAACACTATTCGTTAGGAACGAGGGGGCGTTGCCCCCTCGACCCCCAAATTGCCGCGGCGTTAGCACCATCGCCCGTCACGGACGGCGCCGTAGGGGCGGCACTCAGGCCACCCGCCTGGATACAGGGCATCGCGCCGCACGTGGCCGCACGTGGCCGCACGTGGCCGCATCAGTGAAAATCGTGTGAGGCGTGGAGGAGAGGATGCCGCGTGGCATCGCGGAGCGGGACGAAATGCTCCCCGACCACGTTCACCTGCGCTCCGTCGCGCTCGACGCGTCCCGTCACGACCAGGAACACCGCCTCCCGGATCGTGTCCCCGAACTTTTCATCCATCGTCCGGGAGACCACGATGTTGGCGATCCCCCACTCATCCTCGAGCACGAGGAAGACCGTTCCCTTGGCGCTCTGCGGACGCTGCCGCACGGTCACCAGCCCGCCCACCGACACCCGCGTCCCCGCGGGGCACGTGCGGCGGTCCTGCAGATCCTGGCTATCCACGGCGCGCGCCGCGCGCAGCCACGCGCGAAACCGCTCCATGGGATGTCCCGCCGCCGTGAGGCCGAGCGACTCGTAATCGAGCGCGATCCGCTCGTGCCGGTCCAGTGCGCGCGGGGCGAATCGCCCGCGTCCCCGGCGCGCCGGCGCGAGCGGGAACCGGTCGCCCGCCTCACGGAGCGCTTCCCACCCCGCGCGCCGCCGGTCCGGCTCCCAGGCGTGGAAGGCCCCGGAGCGCGCCAGCGCTCCCGCCATCTGTGCATCCAGGGGAGTGCGCGCCACCACATTGGCGATCGCTGTGAACGGACCCGCCGCGCGCGCCGCGCGGAGCGCCGCGATCCCCGCGTCGCCGACGCCGCGCACGTGCCGCCATCCGATCCGCAGCGCCGGCCGGTCCGGCTCCTCCGTGTCCTCGACGGTGCACTCCCACGCCCCATCGCGCAGGCAGGGCTCGCGCACCTCGACGCCACGCCGGATGGCGTCGTGCACGAGCGTCGATACCGGATAGAAGCCCATCGGCCACGAGTTCAGCAGCGCGGCGTAGAACTCCGCCGGGTAATGGGTCTTGAGATACGCCGTCGCATAGGCGATGAGCGCGAAGCTCCACGCGTGCGACTCGGGAAATCCGTAATTGGCGAAGCTCTCGAGATCGGACACGATCTCCGTCGCCGTCTCGCGCGCGATCCCCCGCGCCACCATGTGCGTGCGCAGCCGCTCGAGCGCCGCGCGGAGCCGGGGCCGCTTGCGCACGTGCCCCATCGTCCGCCGCAGCTCATCGGCCTGGCCGCCCGTGTACCCGGCGAGGTCGCGCGCGATCGCCATCGCCTGCTCCTGAAAGATCGGGACCCCTTGCGTGCGCTTGAGGATCGGCTCGAGCGCCGGGTGGCGATACTCGACCGGCTCCAGGCCGCGCCGCCGCCGCGTGTATGGCCGCACGAACTTCGCCTGGATGGGCCCGGGACGGATCAGCGCGACCTGCACGACGATGTCGTACATCCGGTCCGGACACGTGTGGACGATCGAGGCGATCTGCGCCCGACTCTCGATCTGGAAGGTCCCCACGGTGTCGCCGCGCGCGATGAGGCGGAACGTCGCCGCATCATCGATCGGCAGGTTGTACATCGACGGCCGCACCCCCGTGCGCGCCTCGATCAGGTCGAAGGCCCGCCGCACCTGGGACAGCGCGCCGAGTCCCAGGAAATCGAATTTCGGCACGCCGATGCGGTCCAGGTCGTCCTTGTCGAACTGCACGACGGTGCGACCCATCGCCGTCGGCTCGATCGGCAGGTAGTCGCCGAGCGGGGCCGACGACAGCACGAACCCCCCGGGGTGCGTCGACCGGAGACGGGGGACGCCCTCGAGCGCCGCCACGACGCGTACCAGCGCGCGCGCGCGGGGCGTATCCATCGCGAGCCCCACTGCCGGTCCCACGACGGTCGCGAGTCGCACCGCGCCGTCGGCCGGATCGTGTCTGTGCAGGCGCTTGGACGCGCGGAGCGCCAGCTCCGCCGGGTAGCCCAGGGCGCGCATGCCATCGAGGATGGCGTTCGGCGCCTGGTAGGTCTGCACCATCCCCGTGATCGCCGCGTGCGCGCGGTCGTAGCGCGCATACATGTAATCGAGAAGCTCCTCCCGCCGGTCGTGCTCGATATCGATGTCGATGTCCGGCGCCTCCGCCTGCCCGTCGACCCGCAGCTCGGACAGAAATCGCTCGAACATGAGCCCGTTCGCCACAGGATCGACGGCCGTAATGCCAAGGCAATAGGCGACGGCGGAATTGGCGGCGCTCCCCCGACCTTGCGCCAGGATCCCCCGCGACTCGGCCACGCGCGCGACTTCATGCATTACTAGAAAGAAACCGGCGAACCCCAGCTTCCGAATGATGTTAAGCTCATGATCGAGCTGTCGATTCTGCCCATCGCTCACGTCGCCCCAGCGCCGCCGCGCCCCCTCCGCGACGCACCTGCGGAGGTAGCTGTCGTCCGTCTCCCCGGAGGGCACGGGATAGGTGGGGAGCGGCGGCCGGAGCCAGTCGAACGAGAACGGCGCGCAGGCCTCGGCGATCCGCCGGCTCTCGGCCAGGCCCACCTCGCGCCCCGCCCAGCGCGCGGCCATCTCCTCCGGGGACCGCAGCCGCCATTCCCCGTTCGGAGAGAGCAGGCCGCGCTCGGCGGCCGCGTCGAGCGTCAGGCCCGCGCGGAGCGCGGTGAGCACATCGTGCACCAGCCGGCCGTCATCCGTGACGTAGCGAGGATCGTTCGTGGCCACCCAGGGGACCCCGCTCCGAGCGGCGAGCGCGATGAGCGCGCCAGCCAGCGCCGCCTCCCTGCGCCCGGCATCGTGCAGCTGGACCTCCACGACGAGGTGGAGACCGAACACCTCGCGCCACACATCCAGCTGATGGGTCGCGGCACCCGCATCGCCCGAGCGGATCCGCGCGGCGAGCGCCCCCGAGGCGGGACCGGTGAGCGCCCACAACCCCCCGCTCCGCTCTACGACATCCGCCCACGTGATCCGTGGCCTGCCCCGGCGCGCCACCACGCTCGCCAGAGACGCCGAGCGCGTCGCCCCCTCCTCTCCCTCCTCCCCCTCTCCCCCCTCTCCCCCCTCTCCCTCCCCCGTGCCCTCCCCCGTGCCCTCCCCGGCGCCCGCCCCGGCGCCCGCCCCGGCGCCGAGGGTACCCGAGCGCGAGCGGGTGATGAGAGCGGCCAGATTGCGGCATCCCTCGGCGGTCCGCGCGAGGAACGCCGCGGGGTGGCCGTCGACGATGAGCTCCGCGCCGATGATCGGCTGGATATGAGCATCCCACGCCGCGCAGGCGAACCGAACGACGCCGCCGAAGTCGGCGGTGTCGGTGAGACCCAGGTGCGTGTATCCCATCCCCGCCGCCGCCTCGACCAGCGCCTCCGGCGAGACACCTCCGTCGCCGAAGGAGAAGGCCGTGTGGGTGCGCAGCTCGACGAACGACGACGTCGCCATCAATCCCACCAGCCATGCAGCGACCATGCGTCCCCGTCACGACAGAGGAGCACGAGCCGCCCATCCCCGGTCACGCAGTGGAAGTAGGCGCGGGTGTAGGGAGCATCCTCCCATTGCCCCCCCGAGATCCGGTCCGGGCCGAGCACGACGGGGAGATCGACCGGCGCACCCCCCCCGCCCCCGCTGCCCCCGCTGCCCCCGCTGCCCCCGCCGCGCGGGGGAGTGGGGAGCGTGTACTGCACCGGGTAGGCATGGTCGCGCCGCGATGCGGTCCTCACGCTGATGGGCTGCGGCGTCACGAGCAGCTGCAGCGTCAGGCCGGGGGATGCGGCGCGCGCAGGGCGGGGACCCTTCGTCGCCTCCTCTCTGCCCAGAGCGATCTCGTTCCGCGGCCGCCACACCACACGCCGCTCCGGCAACGCGTGAGCGGTGACCGTCGGAGCGACGATCTCGCCCACCTGGGCCTCGAGGAGCTGTGCGACCGCGCGCTCCGCGGCCGTGGCGGTCGCGAACCCGCGGTCGAAGACATCCCCCTGCCGGCCCAGCACGGCCGCCGCCGTATCGACGCGCACCGCCAGACCGGTCACCGCATCGCTCAGGTGCACCCGCTCGAGTGCCTTGCGGATGAGTCGCATCCAGGCCGTCCGGCTCGCGGTGGCACGCGCCGCGCCGACCGGATGGTCGAGGGTGCGGCGGTTGGCGAGAGTGAAGCGGAGGGTGAGGGCGCTGGCTCCCTCGCCGCGCGAGCGGAGCGCATCGCAGACACTGCCCACGAGCCCGTGGATGATGAAGAGGAGTCGCTCGGTGTCGCGGAGCTCGTACTCCGTCCACGCAACGTCCGCGCGCGGCGGCTCGCGTGGGGCGGGCTCGGCGGGGCGCGGGGGACGCTCTCCGCACGCAAGCCGCCAAAGCCGCACCCCCTCGGGCCCGAACCGCACCTCGATAGCCTCCGGATCGAGGGCGGCGAGATCCCCGCACGTCTCGATCCCCACGCCACGCAGGAGGGCGAGGAGCCCGGGCTCCACGCCCGCAACCGCCCCGAACGTCAGCGAGCGACGCCGCGGCGGTCGGGACGGCTGGTGTCGAGGGAGAGACGGATGTCATAGGGCGCGACCGGAAGGACCGTGTGGGCGCGCTCGTTCCACCCGAGCGCCCGCACCCGCACTTCGATGGTGGCAGCGGCTATCGCGGCAGGATCGGCGAAGGGGCCCGGGAGACAGTGATAGCCGGAGGGGAGGACGCGCGAGGTGACGCGCAAGGCCGCCATGGCCGCGAGGGTCGTGAGAACGACACAGGCCCCGCCCCCCTCGTGCGCGGCGCGGACGAGGCGCACCGGCTCCCTCCCCTGGGGCTCGGCACCCACGAGGATGACGAGGGCGAATCCGCCCGAGTGGAGGAGTCCCTCGGCCCAGCGCAACGCGTGGAGTCGACTGGTCGAGCGGACGATGACCGGGCCCTCGGCGCCGGAGGCCCAATCGGGGCCCAGGATCCCGGCCCCATCGATCCACACTGCGCGCTCGCCGGCCGCGATCGTGGCGTGACAGGACGCGCGGAGGACCGCGGTCGCCCCCCCCTGGGAGAGCCATGCGGTGAGTCGGCCGCGCGGGAGTCCGCCCGCGGGGAACGCGCGCTCGAGCCCCTCGATCCCCACCGGGACGGGCCCGGCCCGCCGGGCCTGGGCTTCGGAGACCGGGATCGCATCGGGAAATCGCTCCCCGATGAGAGCCCGGAGAGCGGTAGCGGTGGCGGAGGTGGTGAGGAGAGGCGACATCGGGGATCCTAGGTTAAACCGAAGAAACACCGAAGGCAACAGCCCTTGGTGATTATCCCTTGACAGTAGGTATGCTACCCATTACCTTCTAGGTAGGTACTTCACTGAGCGAGGGCGGTATGGAACGGTTCACCTTCAAAGACTTCGACGCGATGTTCCCGGACGATGTGGCCTGCTTAGACTGGTTGCGGGAATACCTCTACCCGGACGGCATTGCCTGTAAGGTGTGCAAGCGCGTCACCAAGCATCACCGGGTCGCGAGCCGTCCGTCCTACTCATGCGACGTGTGCGGTCACCACGTCCACCCGACCGCCGGGACGATCTTCCACAAGTCCAGCACGTCGCTTAAGACGTGGTTCCACGCGATCTATCTCATGGCGCAGACGCGGTGCGGTATCTCGGCCAAGCAGATTGAGCGCGAGACCGGTGTCACCTACAAGACGGCGTGGCGCATGTTCCGCCAGATTCGCTCCATGCTGAACGAGGACATTGGACCCCTCGGCGGCAAGGTCGAGATCGACGAGACCTACATGGGCGGTCGTCGGAAGGGCGGGCGTGGCCGGAAGCTGACCGGAGACACCAACAAGAGCGCGGTTCTCGGCATGGTCGAGCGGAAGGGCCGGGTCAAGGCAATGCCGATCCGTGACGCCAAGGGCAACACGCTATTGGGCACCATCGTCGAGAATGTTGCGCCGCGCTCGACGGTCTATACGGACGAGTGGGTGGGCTACAACGGGCTTGCTATGACCAAGGGGCGGTACACGCACCACAGCATCTTGCATGAGAAGCAATACGTCGATGGCGACATTCACACCAACAGCGTCGAAGGCTTTTGGGGGACCGTGAAGCGTGGCATCGCGGGCGTCTATCACCACGTCGGACGTGACTACCTCCAACACTACCTCGACGAGTATGCCTTCCGGCACAATCACAGGCACGACGAGCGGCCAATGTTCCTGAGCTTCCTGCGGCAGATAGCGAAGGCGTAGGCGCGGTTACTAAGTTGAAAGGTAGGTTATACCACCAAGAACAACGGCCCCATCGTGTCGATGGGGCCGAAGTCTTACAGACGGAGCGGTGGCAGAGCGGTTGAACGCAGCGATCTCAAAAATCGTCAGCCAGTGCATGCTGGCTCGTGGGTTCGAATCCCACCCGCTCCGTACTGTAAGGCTCTATGCGCACCGGGCCATTTGTCAAGGGCTAACGTCACCCCCTTTTTCTTGGACGATCCTTCGGCGCCAGCGGCATAGTCTTACGGCTGGCTTTCTTCAGGGCCGTCTCGAAATCCGCCTTCGTAAACGGTTTGTCAGCTGACGCTGCGTCAGCAGTAGTAGCATTTCGCTGGAGAAATGCTTCTTTCTCGCGCAGAGCTTCTATCTGTTTGCGATGGGTCATGAGTTCTGGCCTGTTTAAGATGTCCATGATTTGATGGCCCGGAACCACGAAACTCAAGCCACGAGGAAGCGGCCCAGAACGAATGTCCTCGTTACTGTTGATGTCGGTTGGCGAGAGCGTCCAGTGCCCTTGGAAAATGCCAAGGAGATACATGCGACCGCCGACATGTAACTGCACATCGTGGGTGCCATCTGCTTTCGCCGGTATATAGCGCGTTTCTCTTACAAAGACGGGTGACCCACTCATGCCGCCGTAGGAGTGTGACTCAATCAGATATCCTTCGGCGTATACGTATCGTTTCGGCGGAATTTCAATGGGCAGCACGTGTCCGGGGGGAAGCATGGCGATGTTCCCCATGCGGATAATTGGGAGGTGTACGTCCAGCTTCCGAAGTGGTGAATACAGTCCCGCAGTAAATACATCGTCTCCGATGCCGATGCCACCTTTGGCTATCACTTCGTCCGCTAGCCACTTCTCCAACGACATGTAGGCAAAATCCAATGGCAGCGTCGGCAGGAGCGGCATAACCGCCGCATTTACCGTGTCATCCGTCGGATGGAACCACCACGGTGTACGACCCAGGTTCATACGGCCTGACTTGTCGGCCGGCCCATTGCCAATTGCGAACACGTCGGTCGTCGAGCCCAACATGTTGGCGACATGCATCGCGGTAACCAGGTAGAGATGGTGTCCGCCGTAATTCGCGGGCAGTGTCACGAAAAAGCCCGTACCTCGCACCACCTCAATGCCGCAATCGTCTGTGTGGCCCAGATAGACAACGTTTTTTTGAAGGACATCGGGTACACGCATATCGTCGCTCGGCCTAGAGTCGTTGCACGGCCAAGCTACCAATCTCGCGTCCATGTCCCACGAACTGCCACCCATGACACATACCTACAGAGAGGGGATAATTACCCAGCCCTTTCTCTCCCCTCTCCTTTCCCCTCTCTACTTTCTCTCTGAAGCGCGCTTCAGCGCGCTGAAGAGTTGCGCCAGGTGCGCGGGCTGATAGTGGGCGTTGAGGCCGCTCGGGTTCGGGAGGAGCCAGACGATCGTGGACCCGATCGGCTCCGGCTGGCGGCCAACGGTCGCATCGGGACGGTCGAAGGCCACGCGGTAGGAGGAGACCCCGAGGATGGCCACACAGCGCGGGGCGTAGCGCTTGACCAGCGCCATGAGTCGCCGCGCGCCGGCCCGAAGCTCGCGCGGGGTGAGCTCGTCGGCGCGCGCGGACGCGCGGCGGACGATGTTCGTGATCCCATACCCGAGGGACAGCAGCGCGTGCTCCTCACTCGGATCGAAGAGCCGCGGCGTGAAGCCGCCGGCGTGCAGCGCCGGCCAGAAGCGGTTACCCGGGCGGGCGAAATGATGACCGGCCCACGCCGTATAGAGTCCGGGGTTGATGCCGCAGAAGAGCACCCGGAGCCCCGGGGCGATAACGTCCGGCACCGTGCGACCCGCCGCTGCGAGGAGCTCGGCCCGCGTCGGATGCGGTCTGCGAGCGCCGGCGCGCGAAAGGGCGGTCACGGCGCGGAAATCTACCGTGCCCGGTTCGGCGCTCGCTGCCGCAACGCCCCGCTCACGCGTCGCGTATACCGGGGCACACACAACACGGCCGCCGTTCGGGGCGACCGAGACGAGAGAGGATGTCGCACAAGAGAGGATGTCGCACATGAGACGAAAAAGCCGGTGGGTACTGTCCGCAGTCGGCGCCGCGCTCCTCGCCGCGCCCCCGCGGGCACACGCACAGGATTCGACGGGATCGGGTAATCCCCCCCCCGCAGTGGGCCATCGCGTGGGCGGCGGCGGGAACATGGGAGGAGGAGGAGGGGGAGGAGGGGGAGGGGGCGAGCGCAGGATCGATCAATTCTTCCGTGGCATCACACTCACCGATGCGGAACGCGACTCGATCAACAAGGTGATGGCAGCGCACGACAAGACGGTGGACGACAGACAGCGCGGGGCCTGGCGTATGCATCAGGGTGGCATGCCGCCGGATTCGGCCGCACGGGCACAGATGCAGGCGCAGCACGCCCAATTCGTCGCGACCCTGCGCGCCGTGCTCACGCCGGACCAGCAGACGGTCTTCGACCAGAACCTGGCCGACATGCGCTCGCGGATGCAGCAACGCGGGATGGGCGGCCCGGGCGGGCCACCGGGAGGACCGCCGCCCGGCGGTCCGTAAGAGGGCGCGGTCGCGCGGCCGCGGACAGGGGCGGCGTCCTCGCCGCTCCCCGAGGAAAATTCTCCGCCGCCCGCGGCCCGCGCGTGCAAAATCCCCTGGGGGACGCCACTTTTCCCTGGGTGACGTCAGCCGCGCCGACGCGTCGCGTCCTCCGCGAGAGAATCAGGGCCGCGTTCAGCGGCGAGACGTTCGTCCCCAAGCTCGCCACGACGCTTCGCGGTTACACGCGCACGCAGCTCGTGGCCGACACGAAGGCGGGCGTGATCGTTGGCATCGTCGCGCTCCCGCTCGCGATCGCGTTCGCCATCGCCAGTGGCGTCACTCCCCAGCGCGGTCTCTACACGGCCATCATCGCCGGCTTCATCATCTCCGCGCTCGGCGGCTCGCGGGTGCAGATCGGCGGCCCCACGGGGGCCTTCGTCGTCATCGTCTACGGGATCGTGCAGAAGTACGGCATCGATGGTCTCCTCGTCGCGACGCTGCTCGGTGGGGCGGTGTTGGTCGCCTTCGGTCTCGCACGCTTCGGCACGGCGATCAAGTTCATCCCCTTCCCCGTCATCACGGGATTCACGAGCGGGATCGCCGTGATCATTTTTTCGAGCCAGATCAAGGACCTGCTCGGGCTGCGCATGGGAGCCGTGCCCACGGATTTTCTGGACAAATGGACGGCCGTGGGACGGCATCTCGACAGCGTGACCTGGCCCGCGATCGCGGTGGCGGCCGGGTCGCTCGTCGTTCTCGGCGTGTGGCCGCGCGTGAGTCGACTCATCCCGAGCCCGTTCGTCGCCCTCATCGCCGCCACCGCCGTCGTGCAGATCTGGCACCTTCCGGTCGAGACGATCGGCAGCCGCTTTGGCGCCATCCAGGCGTCGTTTCCTGCACCCCGCCTCCCCTCGGTCACGCTGCACACGGCCACGGCGCTCGCAGCCCCCGCGTTCGCGATCGCCCTCCTCGGCGCAATCGAGTCGCTGCTGTCGGCCGTCGTATCCGATGGGATGATCGGGGCCCAGCATCGCTCCGACATGGAGCTGGTCGCGCAGGGGATCGCCAACATGGTCGTGCCTCTCTTCGGCGGCATCCCGGCGACCGGCGCGATCGCGCGCACGGCCACGAACGTGAAGAACGGGGGCCGCACACCCGTGGCCGGGTTGGTCCACGCGGTAACGCTGCTGGCGATCACACTCTTCGTCGGCCGCTGGGTGGCTCTCATTCCCATGGCCGTGCTGGCCGCCATCCTCACGGTGGTCTCGTACCAGATGAGCGAATGGCGCACCTTTCGCTCCGAGCTCAGGTCCCCGCGGGGCGACGTGGCCGTGCTGCTCGCGACATTCCTGCTGACCGTCCTCGTCGATCTCACGATCGCGATCGAGGTCGGAATGGTGCTCGCCGCTTTCGTTTTCATTCGACGGATGGCGGGAGCGACCGCGGTACGGCCGTTCGACCTGGCGATGGTGGGCGAGGGCGATATGCCGCCGGGCGTCGACGTCTACGAGATAAGCGGACCCTTCTTCTTCGGCGCGGCGGCGGAGTTCAAGGAGGCGGTCAGCCGCATCGCGCGGCGCCCGAAGGTGATGATCCTTCGGCTCGGACGCGTGCCGGTCATCGACTCGACCGGACTCCGGGTGCTGGCGGACATCGTCCGCCGATTACGTCGCGAAGGCACGCTGGTGATCCTCGCGGAGCTGTTTGAGGAGCCGCGCGCGGCGCTCGCGCGATCGGCGGTGATCGACGAGGTCGGGGAGGAAAATCTGACGCCGACCTTTGCCGCGGCGATCGCGCTCGCGCGCGAGCACGTGAGCGCGTTGCGGGCCCTGGCCTGACAGGCCATCGGCCGGTCGGCGTCACGACGTCCGGCCGGGCCCGAGGACGATCCTGCCCTGGGTGACGCCCTGCGCCATTTGCTCGTATGCCTGCACACCCTCGCCGAGCGGAACGATGCGGTCGATGGCGGGCCCCGCGAGTGCGCCGCTGTCGAAGAGCGGTCTCATGCGATCGAGGAACACGGCCGACTCCACCGCGTCGCGCTTCCGCGTGTCGACGCCGACGAGCCGGCTCTCGTTGTGGTAGAAGTCGACGATGTCGAAGGCGATCCGCCGGTCGCCGCTGGAGGCGATCTCGACGAGCCGCCCGCGAAGGGCGAGTGCCCGGAGCGCGGCCTCGACGGTCGATCCTCCAACCGCATCGAAGACGACATCGGCACGCCGGTCCCGCGCCGCTTCGCCCAGCGCGGATGAGGTGTCCGTACCGTCGACCGTCACAAACCGGTCGAAGGCACGGGATCCGGCCGAGCCGGGGAGCGGTGTGCCGCGATCGATCCCTATCACCGTCGCGCCGCTCCACCGGCCGATCTGTGCGGCCGCCGTCCCCACGCCGCCGCGGGCCCCGATGACGACGAGCATTTCGCCGGCCGCGAGGTGCGCGTACTCGATGAGGCCCAACCATGCGGCCAGATACGGGGTTCCGACGGTTCCGGCCTGCTCGAACGACAGGGCTGCCGGCTTCCGGCGGAGACTGGGGATCGGCACCGCGATGAGCTCGGCATGACTGCCATCGACCGTATAGCCGATCTCCCCGCCGCTCCCCCATACGTCCTGCCCGATCCATTCGGAGGGACCCCCGACCACCGTGCCCGCGTAATCCCGTCCCGGCACCCGCGGTAGCGTGGTATCCTCCATCTTTCCCTCGACGTTCTTGACGTTGCTCGGGTTGATGGCCGCCCCGGCGACGCGGACCACCGCCGTCGCGGCGTCGGGACGGGGATCCGGCAGCTCGACCAGCCGCAGATTCGAAACGGGGCCGAACGTCGTGAATCGGAGCGCATGCATGGCCGATGTACCTTTACGTACGTTGTGAGGAATCGCACCGCCTACATCGTCAGATGAGGAAAGTCGCGTGGGCAAGAAACCGACCGCCGGATCCGACAGCGCCCGGGACGTGCTGATCGAGGGATTGCAGCAGGACCTCGCGCGCGAATACCAGGCCATCATTCAATACGTGATCTTCAGCCAGAAGCTCGATACGGCGCGCTACATGAATATCGCCGACCAGCTCGAGGAGCACGCGCATCAGGAGCTCGATCATGCGCTCGCCATCTCGCGACAGCTGGATTACCTCGGAGCGTACCCGGTGCACGTTCCGAGCAAGGTCGAGGTATCCGAGAACAATGAAGAGATGCTGTGGGCGGACTTGCGCGCCGAGGACGCGACCATCCGGAACTACCGTGAGCGTATTCGCCAGGCCGAGGAGATCGGGGAGATCGCCCTGGCGGAGATCATCCGCGGCATCGTGAAGCAGGAGCAGGACCACCAGATCGATCTCGCGACGGCGCTCGGCGTCGTCCCGGACGAGCATCGGCGCGGAAAGAAGTAGCGCTTCCGGGGCCGGGGACTCGCGTTAGGGGTTCCGGCGGGCGGACGGTCCGCCCGCCGCACCCACGACCAGGAGCGACCCGGCTATCCCGAGACCGGTGGCGTCGCGGCATGTCGCGGCAGCACCAGCGTGAAAGTCGATCCCTGGCCGAACGTGCTCTCCGCCGTCAGATCCCCACCCATGCCGCGGGCGAGTTGGCGGCCGATCGCGAGTCCGAGACCAGTCCCCTTCTCGGTACCGAATAAAATCGGCCCCACCTGAACGAAGGGATCGAACACGCGCTCGATGTCCTCGGGGCGGATGCCCGTCCCCGTATCGGAAATAGCGATCGCGGCATGGTGCGCCGACAGGGCGCACTCGATGCTGATGCGTCCATTGGTCGGGGTGAATTTGACCGCGTTCGAGAGCAGGTTGATGACGATCTGGAGCACCTTGTCGCGGTCGCCGTCAATCGCGGCAGGTGCCCCGCATGGGACGTGATCCACCGTTATGTGCTTGGTCGCCGCCTGGGGCCCGACCATTGCGGCCGCCTCCGCCAGCATCGCATCGATCGGCAGGGTCTCGGACGCGAAGCGGACATGTCCCGATTCGAGGCGGGCGTATTCGAGAACGGAATTGATAAGGCCCAGGAGATACGTCCCGGCGTCGCGAATGCGGCCCAGGTCGTCGGCCTGCTCCGGCGTGATGGGTCCCCTGACCCCATCGGCGATCAATCCCACGTAGCCCGAGATCGCGTTGAGCGGTGTCCGGAGCTCGTGACTCATCATTGTGAGAAAGCCGGATTTCAATCGATTCGCCAGGTCCGAGCTGAGCCGCGCCGTGTCCAGGTCGTCGGCGTGGCGTCGCCTGGCATTGATGTCCTGATACACGATCACCGCGCCATTGATCGTGCGGTCGGCCGTCGTGTACGGACGGACGGTCATCGAGAACCAGCGCCCGTCCTCATCGCGCACCTCGCGCTCCCCAACCTGCGTCGTGTTGGACATGGACGCGACGAGGAGGTCGAGGTCCAGGATACCCCGATGCGCGCTGACGTCGCGAATCGATCGGCCGATGTCCGTGGGTGTCAGATTGATCAACCGCTCGGCCCCGGCGGTGTAGCGTCGGATCCTGAGATCCGGACTCACCAGGATGACCGGGACATGCATGTTCTCGAGGAGGTTGGACAGGTCGTCGGATAGGTGCCCGAGCTCGGCGTTGCGCGCCAGGAGCTCATCGTTGACCGTGGTCAGCTCCTGGTTCGCCGATTGCAGCTCCTCCTTTGCGGTTTCGAGCTCCTCGTTGGTTGTCTGCAGCTCCTCGTTGGCGCTCTGCACCTCCTCCGCGGTCACCTGCAATTCCTCGAGCGCCGCCGCGTTGTCGTCGACGATCGTCCGGACGTGCTGCCGCAACCCCTCCACCTCTTGCCGCAACTCGGCAATGAGTCGCGCGTCCGCATGGGCGCCGCGCCTGGCGCCATCCTTCCCCGCGGCTGCCCGGGGTGCCCGGGCAGCCGCCCGCGAGCGGCCCACCCGGCGTTCGCCGTCGAACAGGACGGCGAAGAACTGGGCATCGGTCGCGCCCGTCCGGAATGGGATAACCTGGATGCTCACGCGCCCGGCTGCGCCGTCCGCGCCGCCCGCCCGTATGGGGAGGTCATCGACCCGAACGGGTTCCATGCGGTCCTTCGCCCGGCGCAGGGCATCGCGGAGCGCCGGACGGAGCGCGGACCGCGTCATGCGCAGCAGATCGAAACTCGCGTTGCCAATCGCGGGCTCAAGGTAGGGGGCGGTGCCGCCACGAAATTGCACGATGCGATGTGCCGCATCCACCACCACACCGCCCGGGGCGTAGGTGCCGAGTACGACCTGATCGGCCGCACGATGCACGTCCGGGGCGCGAGCCGAAGCGGGCATTGGCGTGGCTGGCGTGCCAGCGGGCGCCGCCCGGTTGGCCGCCCCAGGCAGAGCCAACGTCGGATCGAGTGGCGCCACGTCCGTTCGCGCGTAGATATGGTACTTCGGATTCACCGACTCAAAGAACGTCTGCGCCGCAAGAGTCGACTCGGCGCTCCCGAGAAACAGGAGCCCGCCCGGCTTCAACGCGTACTGAAACATCGCGAGCATCCGGTCATGCACCGCGGGGTCGAGGTAGATGAGGAGGTTCCGGCAGCTCACGAGATCGAGCTGGGAAAAGGGCGTATCTCGCGTCATGTCGTGTCGCGCGAAGACGCACATCTCGCGCACCGCGCGCGCGACTTGATAGCCCCGTTCGGCCTTGACGAAGAACCGCTCGAGACGCTCGGGGGAGACGTCCTCCTCAACAATGCTCGGCGGATACACGCCCGCGCGCGCTGTGGCGATGGCGGAGGCGCTCAGGTCGGTCGCGAAGACCTGGACGCGCGTGCTCGACGCGCGATCGCCGAGCACTTCAAGGAGCGCGATCGCAATCGAGTATGCTTCCTCGCCCGACGCGCAGCCCGGAACCCAAACCCTGATGGCGGACCGCGGGGACCTCCGCGCAAGCATCTTGGGAAATGCCGTATCGAAGAGAGCGTGGAACGCTGCAGAGTCTCGGAAAAATCGGGTGACACGAATCAACAAATCCGCGTACAGCGCCTCGACCTCCGCCGGATCCCGTTGCAGGCGGGTGGCATAGTCGACGATGTCGGTCACGCCGTGCAGCGCCATGCGGCGAGCGATCCGGCGCCGAATCGTCCCACTCTTGTATTGTGCGAAGTCCACGCCCGACGCGCGACGGAGCAGTCGCAGGATCCCGTCCAGCGGTTCCACATCCCCGGGGCGGGACGGCCCTTCGGGCGCCGCAATATACGGATGCAGAGCGAGATCGATCAGGCGCTTCGCGATCTCGCCCGGCGCCAGAACGAAATCCACGCATCCGGTGGCGATCGCCGCGGTGGGCATGCCGGCGAAGCGGGCTGTTTTGGGATCCTGCGCGAAGGTGACGCCACCGGCCGCCTTGATCGCCGACAGGCCAACCGTGCCGTCCGCCCCGGTCCCCGACAGCACGACACCGACCGCGGCGCTCCCGTTCATGTCGGCCACCGAGCGAAAGCACAGATCGATGGGACGGGAGGGTGCGGGCACCGGCTTGCGTTGGGCCAACCGGAGACGTCCGTCGACCGCAACCATTGTCGTGTCCGGTGGGATGACGTACGCGTGATCGGCCTGAATCCGGATACCGTCCGTCGCCTGCGTCACCGGGAAGGGCGCTATACGGGCGAGAAGGTCGGCAAGGAGGCTTTCGTGGACGGGGTCCAGGTGCTGCACGATGACGTACGCCGCGCCCGTTGTGCCGGACAGGTTGCGGAGGAGCTCGGTCAATGCCTCAAGGCCGCCCGCCGATGCGCCAATTGCCACGATCAGCACAATAGCGTCCTGCGGAGCGCCCGGCGGTTGCCGGGCCGTTCGGTCTCGTGTTGCCGCTGGGCGTCTTCGGGAGACGCGCTTCCGAGTTGCTTTCGCGGTGTCGCTCCTCTGGCGCAGACAATATGGCATTGCACGTCTGTGTCGGACCGCTGCCGCGATCACTATCCCATATACCAATATTGTAATTGGTGTTAGGATGACCGGCTAGGCCCCTCCGACGGCCGCTGGCCCGCGGACAAGGTGGGCGGCGGCACGCTGTCCCGATGCGATGGCCCCGTCGACCGTGCCGTTGCGCCCGTCGGCGAGCGTCGCTTCACCGGCAAAGAACAACGTGGCAGCCACTGGACGCGCGAGGGCGCGAAACGCGCCGGCCCCGCCGACGAGGGCGTAGCTGTACGCCCCCCGGGCAAAGGGATCGTGCAGCCAGTCGTAGGACCAACAGCGGGAGAGAGAGCGCGCGAGCCGGCCGGGTGAGACGCCGAATAGACGGCCAAGCGCGGCGGGCGCGGCGCGCTCGACGGCGGCGAGCCCGCCCGCCAGGAGCGTCGCTGCGCGCGGGCCGCCCGACCAGCCGGTCAGAACCGGCGCGTGCAGGGGATAGGTCGTCCACCACACCGGGAAGAACGCATCCGAGCCGTGGAGAAAGCTCGCGTGCGCGAGCGATGCGCCCCGTGGAAGTCCGCGCAGCGTGCCGCGCCAGAGGGGGTCGCGAAGGACGCATACGGCACGCACGGCCGGTCCCATGGCCAGTCCCGACACGGCGCGTCGAATCGCCGGCACCGCCGGGTCGAATTCGATCGCCCCCACCGCCGGAGGCCGCGCCTGGAGCACGCCCACGGGCACAGTCACGATCGCGGCTCGGCCCGACACCGCGAGCTCCGCCGCCGGAGGCCCGGCGCTGCGCGCCACGACCCGCACGCGACCCGGACGCCACTCCACGCGGGTTGCGACGGCCCCGAGTTGGATGCGTCCCGCGAGCCCGCGGGCCAGATACGCCGGGATGCGATCGTATCCCGCGACGACGCGCCGGGCGCGGGACTCGTCCGTCGACTCTCCCAGTGCGAGGGCGCGCGCGCTGATTCGCGCCGGATCCGCCGCCTGAAATCCCTCCACGAACTCCCGCGCGAGCGCTCGCGCCTCGGCCAGACGCCGGCCGCCGGGCCGAGTCGCCAGGAACGCGGAGAAGGAGCGGTCGGGTGTGCGTTTGGGATCGATGTGGGCCATGACCTCGCCGACGCGATCCCAGAAGCCGTCCAGCTGCCGCCATCGGCCCCGAACCCGCCCCCATTGCTCCCCCGTCACCTCGACGGTCGTGAGCCCCGCTGCATTGGCGATAACCGTCGTCTCGGGTGCGGCGCCGTGCAGGAACTCCGCGCCTAGCTCGATGGGAATGGGGACGTGGGCATCGCGCCGCGTGTCGATCCGGCCGCCAATGCGATCTCGCGCCTCGAGCACGACGACGCCGAATCCCCGGGCGGCGAGTTCCGCCCCGGCCGCCAGCCCGGCGACCCCGGCTCCGATGATGACGACGTTGGTTTTGTGTTCGGCCATGCCCGTAGTATGATGCGTGCTCGATGAGCAACGTGCAGGAAGCGCGCCCGATCCCGCGCCAGGTCGCGCGGATCGCCGAGTCGGATGTCAGTCGCTACCGGTGGCTCATCCTGCTCGGCCTCATCACGGCCGCGATCATGGAGGTGCTCGACACCACGATCGTCAACGTGGCGCTGCCGCAGATGGCGGGCAATCTCGGGGCGACAATCGATGAGATCGGCTGGGTCGTCACCGGCTACCTCCTGTCGAATGTCGTCGTGCTGCCGATGACAGCCTTTTTCACGGCGACCTTCGGACGCCGCAACTACCTCACGGCTTCGATCGCCATCTTCGCCGTCGCATCCTTCCTCTGCGGGACCTCCCACAGTCTGGTCGAGCTCGTCCTGTGGCGCATCGTGCAAGGCGCCGGCGGCGCGGCGCTGCTCTCGACCGCCCAGGCCACGATTCGCCAGGTTTTCCCGCGCGAGCAGCAAGGAATCGTCCAGGCTCTCTTTCTGCTCGGGATCATCGTCGCCCCGACCCTGGGTCCCACGCTCGGCGGATGGATCACCGACAACTATACCTGGAACTGGTGCTTCTTCATCAACATTCCGATCGCCGCCGCGTCGGCTTTCCTGGTCACCGGATTCCTCAAGGATCCCCCGGGCATGCGCCGGCGGCCCGTGGCAATCGACTGGACCGGGATCAGCCTCCTCACGGTCGGACTCGGCACGCTCCAGTACGTGCTCGAGGAGGGCAAGCGCAACGACTGGTTCCAGAGCCATCTGATCACACGCTGCGCGATCGTGTCGGCCGTCTGCCTAGTCTCGACGGTGTGGTGGGAGCTGTCCCCCCGAAACCGACTCCCCGTCGTGGACTTCCGCGTGCTCAAGAACCGCGAGCTCGCCGGCTCGATTTTTCTGTTCGTGGCGCTCGGGTTCGGGCTGTACGGGGGCGTATTCATCTATCCACTGTTCACGCAGAGCATTCTCGGATTCACGCCGACCGAGACCGGGCTCGCCCTTCTGCCGGGAGGGCTCGCCACGGCCGCTGCCGCCGTGATCTGCGGACGTCTCCTGAATGGCCCGCGGCCGCTGGTCGACGGCCGTATCCTGATCGCGATCGGCGTCGCCATCTTCGTCGGAGCGATGTGGGATCTCGGACACCTCTCGACGCAGGCCGGCGAGCCCGATGCGCGCTTCGCGCTCTTCTTTCGCGGTCTCGGCCTGGGATTCCTCTTCACCCCGATCAACAACGTGGCCTACGGCAGCCTCGAGCCCGAGACGGCGCAGCAGGCGTCCGGGCTCATCAATCTCGCGCGGCAGGTCGGCGGGTCGTTCGGGATCGCGGTGCTGAGCACCTACGTCGAATCGCGAACGCAGTACCACCGCACCGACCTGCTCACCAACATCTACGCCAACAACCCCGCCGTCGTCCAGCGGCTGCACACGCTCAGCACGAACCTCATGGCTCACGGCTACACGGCCCTCGACGCGCAGCGGGCGGCGCTCGGACAGCTCGATCAGATCCTCATGCGACAGGCCTCGATGCTGAGCTACAACGATGCCTGGATCATGATCCTGCTGACCTTCGTCCTCGTCTCGCCCGCGATTCTCATCCTCCGCCCGCCCCGGCACCGCGGCGCGGCGGCCGGTGCACACTAGTCGCTGACTCTTTGCGCCTTGCCGTCGCACGCGCTGCATATTGAGTGAGCGATCGGCAGACACGCCTGCCGATCATCGTCCCTCGCGATAGGCACGAGATTCGCCATGTGGCGCCTCACCCTGCTCCCGGCTTGGGTTCTGTCCTTCGCCGCGCTCCCCCTCCCCCTCCCCCTCACAAGTCGGGCACGGGGTCAGGGTCCCGCGCGCGCCCGGGAAGCGACTGCGCCGGTCCCCGACTCCTCGACGGATCTCTCGCTCGCGAAGCCCGGTCGCGATCCGCGCCAACCCATCGACGACGCCTACACGAAGAAAATTCGGGAGTATACGACCGAGCCGTTCTTCCTGTCCCCGCTGGTCGACTACCTCCCGGCCTCGGCGACCGTTCCGACGCCGGTGGCGGCATTTGGCGATATCGCCGGGGCGCCGACAACGCTCCCCGACTCCCGGGCGGTCTATGCCTATATGCGCCTGCTCGCCCAGGCGACGCCGCGCGTGCGCGTGTATTCGATCGGCTGGACCGAGGAAGGGCGCGAGATGATCGCCGTGGCGATCGCCTCGGACTCGCTCCTGGCGGCCCTCGACACCAACCGGACGCGACTCGCGGCGCTCGCCGACCCGCGGACGATCGACCTGAACGATGCGCGCGCCGACACGCTCGTTGCCCAGTCCACCCCCGTCTATTACATCACCGGGGCGATTCACTCCACGGAATCCGGGGCGCCCACGGCCCTCGCGGAGCTCGCCTATCGGCTCGCGGTCGACGAGAGCCCGTATATCCGGAACATCCGGCAGCACGTCATCACGCTCATCACGCCGATCGTCGAGGTCGATGGACGCGACCGCGAGGCGGACATCATCCGCTGGCATTTCGCCCATCCGGGCGAGACGTATCCGCCGCTCGTCTATTGGGGTCACTACGTCGCGCACGATAACAATCGCGACGCGCTGGGGCTGACGCTCAAGCTGTCGCAAAACGTGCTCAACACCTACGTCGAGTGGAGAGCCCAGGTGCTGCACGACCTGCACGAGTCTGTGCCCTTCCTGTACGACAACACCGTCGGCGACGGCCCGTACAACGCGTGGCTGGATCCGCTGCTCACCAACGAATGGCAGATGCTCGGATGGAACAACGTCCAGGAGATGACCCGCTTCGGGATGCCCGGGGTGTTCACCCATGGCGAGTTCGATACCTGGTCGCCGAGTTACCTGATGTTCATGGCGGCCACGCACAATGGCATTAGCCGCCTGTATGAGACGTTCGGCAACGGCGGAACGCCCGAAACCCTGGAGCGCACGCTCCAGCCGGACGAGACGTCGCGTACCTGGTGGCGCCAGGACCCACCGCTGCCGCGTGTCCGGTGGTCGCTCCGCGACAACAATAATTACGAGGAGACGGGACTCCTGGTCTCCCTCAGCTACATCGCGAACAACCGGCACCAGATTCTCGAGGACTTCTACGAGAAGAGCAAACGCTCGATTCTCAAAGCGCGTACGGAGGGACCGGCGGCGTACGTGCTCAGCGCCGCAGACCCGCGCCCGGGCGCCCAGGCCGAGCTGCTTCGGACCCTGCAGCGACAGCACGTCGAGATCTCGCGCACGAGCGCCGCGTTCTCCGTGGCGCTTCCCGTCACGCGGCCGCTCCCGGCGCGCGATGCGGCCGGTGTGAGGGCGGAGGGCGCCACACGCGCGGCGACGGAAACGCGCAGCTTTCCCGCGGGGAGCTTCGTCATTCGAATGGACCAGCCGTATTCCCGCATCGCGGACGCCATGCTGGATCACGAGTACTGGAGCCCGAACGACCCGCAGAAGACCCCCTACGATGATACCGGCTGGTGCTTCCCCGAGCTCTTTGGCGTCGGCGCGGACCGCGTCACGGATCCCCACATCCTGGACGTCCCGATGGCGCGCGTGTCCGATACGGTGCGGGCCCGCGGCGGCGTCGAGGGCCCGGGCGCCATCTTCGCGATCGCGCACAATGGGGACAACGCGCTCGCGACGCTACGCTATCGCCTGCGGACTGCGGACATTGTCGCGGCCGAGAGCCCGTTCGAGGCCGCCGGCCACTCGTTCGATCGCGGATCGTTTCTCATCCGCGGCGTGGCCGTCGACCAGCTCGCCGCGGCGCTGCGCGATCTCGGTCTGGTCGCCTACGCGCTGCCGTCCGCGCCGGCCGTGACCGTGCACCCGGTGCGCGCGGCGCGTGTGGCGATCGTTCACAGCTGGCTCGGGACGCAAACGGAAGGATGGTGGCGCGAAACGTTCGACTTCCTGCACATCCCCTACACATATATCAGCGTGCAGGACGTCGCGCGAGAAACCGACCTCAGCACCCGGTTCGACGTCATTCTCTTCCCGCCCGTCGATGGGAGCGTCCAGTCGATCGTTCGGGGACTCCCGATGTGGCGCAATCCCCTGCCCTGGAAGCACACGGCGCTGACGCCGAACATCGGCACGTGGGCCGAGACCGACGACATTCGCCCCGGGCTGGGGTTGCGCGGTATCGAGAACCTTCAGGGATTCGTGACTCGCGGAGGAGTTCTCGTCGGAGTCATGAACACGGCCGAGCTGGCGGTCGCATACGGCTTGACTGACGGCGTCGACATGAGGTCCGCACCGCGCGGGCACGTCGTGGGCAGCGTGTTGCGGAGCCGTATCGTCGACTCCGCGAGTCCGATCGCGTATGGCATCCGCGACAGCCTTGCCATCTTCAGCGCCGACGGGCAGGTCATGACCGTGCGGAACATCCATGCGGATGATGCGGGCGAGGCCGGCGCGGGGGCCGGAGCGGACACGGTACGCGTCACGGGCCGGGGGAGCCGCGATGATCCCGATGCACCGCAGGGCCGGCCGGCACTCGATACGGCGCACGAGGCGCTCGTGCCGCCACGCGTCGATCCCTGGGAGGCTCCTGCGGTCACGGAAGAGCAGCTGCACGATCCCGTGACCGTCATCCCGCCGGCGGACCGGCCGCGCGTAGTCCTTCGCCTCGCCGGGGAGCGCGATTTGCTCGTCTCGGGCTTGCTCGAGGGCGGCGCCGAGATCGCCGAGCGGCCGATCGTCGTCGACGTGCCGGCCCAGCGCGGACACGTCGTTCTCTTCGCAATGAATCCGATCTATCGCGGCGAGACGGTTGGCAGCTATTTCCTCGTGTTCAACACGCTGCTCAACTTCGATAATCTGAACGCCGGTCGAAAGCTCGACGCACGGTGAGGCACAGGGAGGACGATGCTGTCTCCTGAGTCGGATGCGAGGGTGACCGAGATGTCCGCCGGGGCCTTTGAGCCGGCACTCCCGACCGAGCGCACGCCGCAGGGGGCCGAGCTCGCGCGGCGATTCTGGGAGCGTCTGCGGGTCGTGGCGACGCGCCGCCTCGGGGACGCGGCCGGCGCGAACGACGTGGCCCGCGAGACACTCCGGCGCGTCGCCGAGGCCATGCGGTCCGGCAGTCTGGAGCGACCCGCCGCGCTCCCCGCACTCGTCTTTGACACGGCGCGGGCCGTGTGTGCCGAGCGGCGACGTCCGGAAGCGCGAGAGACGCCCGCCGGCACGCGCTCCGACGCAGCACGTGCCCCTCATGTCCGCTCCGCGCCCGCGATCGAGACGCTCGGGTCTCTGATCACGGATGCGCAACGCCGCGCGGTGCTACAGGCATTCGCATCCCTGCGAGACGGCGACCGGAAGGTCCTCCGCCTGGCGTACCTCGAGCGACTCAATGTCGACGAGATTGCGCTCCGGCTCGGTAGCACTGCAGGAGCGGTCCGCGTGCGCAAGCACCGCGCCCTGCGCCGGCTCGCGGACCATCTCTCGGCACAGCCCCGGGGTCACACGGCCGCCACGGGCGGACGGTAGCGATATGGCCGTGATGCTGATCGATTGCGCCGGAGTCGAGGAAGCCGACACCGAGCTACGATACCTCAAGGGCACCCTGACCGAGGACGAGGCGGAGGCGTTCGAGGCCCACTTCACGGGGTGCGAGCGCTGCTGGATGGCGTTGCATCGCGCCATCGAATTGGGCGCTGCGCTGCCGGCGGTCGCTGCGGAATCCGGTGCACGCGCGCTGCGACCTCGGTGGCAGTGGGCAGCTGGCGCGGCGGCCGCCCTTCTCATCATCGTCGGAACCACGTGGAGCGTCCGCATCGCGCGTCGCCACCCCGCGCCCGCGAGTGTAGCCGCCGGGGGCTCCGAAGCTGCGCCGGCGTTCGAGCAGGCGCGAGATTCCGCGCGCGAGCCGGACCATGCCGTATCGGCTTCCTCCTCCCCCTCCTCCTCCCCCGCCCCCTCCCCCTCCCCCTCCCGCAGCGGCGCCGGGGCGCTCACTGTCCCCGCAGCGCGAATCCCTGCGGCGCAGCCGGATGCCCGACGCCCCCCTCCCCCTATCCCCACGCCTACCCCCCCGGCACCAGCCGTCGCGTCCGGCCGCGGCCAACCATTTGATGTCAGCGGCGACGCCCGGATCGCCGGGCGCCGCCCCGATCTCGCGATCGCCGTGCTCGACTCGGCGCGCCGGGTGGCGGATGCCGAGGGGCTGTCCCGTGAGCGCGTGAAGCTGCGGATCGAGCTGGCGCGTGCGGATGGATTGCGCGGCGAGAGTGCGACGGCTGTGCGCTGGGCCGGCGGCGCGGTCCGGATCGCGGACTCGCTGGGTGATCCCGACGCCGAGATCGAGGCACGCAAGGCGTATGGCGCGGCGCTCGCCGCGACCGGCGACGTGCGCGCCGATGACCAATATCGCCGAGCGATCACTCTGTTACGGCAGGCGGGTCGCGTGGCCGAGGCCCGCGACGTGGCGCAGCGCGCCGGCCTATCTCCCCGCCGCGATCCATAATCAATACGCCGGGCGGTGGCGGTTTTAGCTAGGGGCGGCCGGTAGGGGCGGCCTTCAGGCCGCCGCCCTTGCTAAACCCCGCACCATCGCCGCCTTTGGCCGACGGCGCCATCGCCGCCCTTGCCATACCCCGCGCCAACGCCGCCCTTGCCGGACGGGGCCATCGCCGCCCTTGGCCGACAACGTCCCACCGCCGACCCCCCCCCCAACAATCGCCGTCCTGCATGCGCTCCGACCCCGCGTGCCCAGAACGTATCGGGCATGTCGACCGCATCAGGCGATGGGTGATTTTGTCCGTCTCATTTCGGCACCCGGCGCCGTAGGCCCCCGCTGACTCGGGACAGCCTGACCGTTTTGCGGCCCATTCCCGATTTGTTGGCTCGTTTTGGGGAGTATTGCACCCCTTCGGTGTGTCGTATGTTGTCGGTGCGTGAGGCGACAGAGACCTCGAAACCTCACGAAAACTGAAAGTATACCGGGCCCTACTGGGCCTACGACAACGGCAAACCCGGCGAAAGCCGGCGACGCAAAGCTCTGGAGGCTACCGCGAGGGGATCGCTCCCTCGCCATGCCAGTCCGGCTTCCGAACAGGCAGCAGGGGGCCCTATGCGCCAGTCACTTGCACTTGCATCACTCATGTGTGCGGTACTCGTCGAGCTCGGTTGCGCCGACGCCAAGTCCCTCACCGATCCCACCAACTCCCTCACCACAGCTACCAGCACCACCGCCCACACCATCGTCGTCAGCCTGACGCCGAGCGCCGTCTCCGGTAGGGTCGGTGACTCGACCATCGTCGCGGCCGCTGTGGTCAGTGGCGGCAAGCCCGTCGCTAACCCGTCAGTCACCTGGTCGATCAAGGACACCACCGTCGCCACGGTCACCGCGAGCGGCGCCATGCACTTCAAGAGGGCGGGCACCACCAAGGTCGTCGCCGCCGCCTCGGGCGACACCGTCTCGGCTTCCGTCACTGTCGCGACCGCGAGCACCACGCCAGTCCCCGCCGGGAACGAGTACGGTGTCCACTCCGATCTCTCCTTCGATGAGAACGTCGGCCAGATCACCTCCGGCATGCAGCAGGTGAGTGCGCTCCACGCCAACGTCCAGCGCGGCAGCTTCCTCTGGCACCACATCGAGCCCACCCAGGGCACCTACGACTGGACCTACACCGACGCCGTCGTCAGCCAGAGTGTGGCCGCCCACGTCGACCCCGAGATGGTCGTCTACGGCTCCCCCGCCTGGGCCAACGGCACCTCCAGCTCCACCAGCAACTACTACCTCCAGGTCCCCCAGACCCCGGCCGCCTTCGCCACCTGGGTCACCCAGTACGCGGCCTTCATGTCCGTCGCCGCTGCCCGCTACAACGGCCAGGTCAAGCACTGGGAGCTCTGGAACGAGGAGAACCAACACTTCTTCTGGCAGCCCACCCCGAACGTGCAGAACTACCTCACCTGGTACCAGGCCGTCTCGAGCGCCATCCTCGCCGCCTGCCCCTCCTGCACCGTCGCCATCGGCGGCATGACCGGCCTCACCGCCGGCCCCGCCGGCGACTACACCGGCACGGCGTTCCTCAGCGCCCTGTACGCCGCCGGGCTCAAGCCCCAAGCCGTCGCGATCCACCCCTACTCCACCTACGGCCCCACCACCACCCAGGCCAACAACAACAGCTTCTCCGATATCGCCGTGATCCACCAGATCATGGTCGCCAACGGGCAAGCCACCACCCCGCTGTGGGTCACCGAGTGGGGCTGGGACAACAACGCCGTCGGCGCCGCGACCGCTGCGACCTACATCACCCAGTCGCTCACCCTGCTCGCCACGCAGTACACCTACGTCACGCTGGCCACCTACTTCCAGATGGAAGACGGCGGCGGCTACACCTACGGCCTCTACGACGCCACCGGCACCATTCGCGCCGGGGGCACGGCCTTGGAAACCTTCACCACCGCGCACGGCCTGTAAGAACTCGCTCGACGCACACCTGTTCGTCCCCGAGCCAGCCACAGACACCCCTGCCTGTGGCTGGTTCGGGCATCCAGGCTCCTCGCGCGCGGGATTCCGTCGGCGCGCACCGGCACGCAACATTCGCCATGCCCGAAGAGGAGTGGACGAAGACCGGGCTGGAGCTGCCTGGGATGCGGCGGGCGTTGCGGCTGTACGGCCGAGCGGTCCTGCTCCGCTGCCCGAATTGCGGCGCTCGCCCCGTGCTCCGGCACTGGCTCAAACTGCGTGAGCGCTGTCCCGGCTGTGGACTCCGCCTCGAGCGAGGGGAGCACGATTATTTCACCGGGTCGATCCTGATCGCCTACATCTTCGTCGGCCTGCTGTTCCTCGGTCTCGTGGGCGTCAGCATCATCGTCACGTGGCCGGCGGTCCCGTGGCGAGCGATCGAGATCCTCGCGCCGCTGCTCGCCGTGATCGCATTGGTCGGACTCTTTCCCTACTCGAAGCTGCTGTGGCTTGCTTTCGATCTCATGCTGCGCCCGGTCACGCCGGGCGAGCTCGCGTGGCATCAGGCCGAGCGGCAGGAATGGTCGACGGACCGACGCGGATAACCCGGATAATCCTCGACATCCGACCGGTGTGCAGGATCCGCGCGAGTGGCGACCGGGATGTCGCCGCGCGGGAGAGGGGTCGCTCGAGGGACGCGCGGCCATGTGACGGGCCGTGGGTCGCCGCCGTCCTCACCCGGAGGCGCCCAGACCGTCTGGAGCACCCCTTTCCCTGTCCACGCCCCGAATAGTGACGATCTCCCGATTGCACCGCACCGCATCCGGATCGCATTCCGCCGTGGCCTTGCTCGAGCATGAGCGCGTTGAAGCCGAGCGGCTCATGAACGTCGTACGGGCGGGGGTGATGGCGCTGCTCGCCGGAGCCGCGGCCATGTATGCGCCGACCCTGACGCCGTCGCTGACGCGGGTCAACATCGGTGTGTTGATCCCGATGGTGGCGTGGATCACGTGGCAGCACATCTTCGTTCACCGCCGGCACCGCACGGTCCCGTGGCTGACGACCGCCAATGCCGCCGTGGACATTACGGCGGTGACGGCCCTTCTCTGCGGCTATGGCCTGGCGGGCATTCCCGATCTCGCCGTGAAGTCACCGATCTGGGTCGGGTACTTCATTATCCTCGGCGCCCGGCCCTTCACGAGCTCGGCCCGTAGCGCGGCGATCGCGTCGGTGATCGCCGTCGTGGAGTACGCCGGCCTGGTCCTGCTCTTCGTCGCCGTCGGCCATCTCGCGTTGCGCGCTGGCCCGCTCGCCGTCGCCATCCACGGTGGCACCTCCGCCGTCGATGAGATCGCGAAGGTGTGTCTTCTGGCCGTCGCCGGCGGCGTCGCGACGTACGCCACCGCGTGGAACGAGCGCACGCTCCGGCAGGCCCAGATCGCCCTCCGTGCCAGTGAAGCGGAGCTCCGCGCCCTCGTCGCGGCCATGCCGGATGTGATCGTCGCGCTCGATCGCGAGCAGCGCTACATCAAGATCGCAGCGAGCGCGGCCAACTCCCGGCACCGGCCCCCGCCCGAGTGGCTCGGGCGACGGCTCCACGACGTCCTCCCGCGCGACCACGCCGATCTGTTGCGCGAGTGCGTGCATCGCGCCCTCGACACGGGGCAGGCGGTCGACATTGAATACAGCGTCGAGATCGATGGCGCCCCGGTGTGGTTCGCGGGCACGGTCTCGCCGATGACGAACGACTCGGTCGTCTGGGTCGCGCGCGACATCACGGCGCGCAAGGCCCTCGAGGCGCAACTGGCCTACCAGGCGCTGCATGATCCGTTGACCGGGTTGGCCAACCGCGTGCTGTTTCACGACCGCGTCGAGCACGCCTTTGCGGGGGCAGGTCGATCGGGCGGTCCGCGCGCCGCAGTGCTCTTTCTCGATGTCGACGAGTTCAAGACGGTGAACGACAGCCTCGGTCACGGGCAGGGAGACCGCCTGCTCGCCGCGCTGGCCCGTCGGCTGCTGAACGCCACGCGCGGGTGCGACACGGTTGCGCGACTCGGCGGCGACGAGTTCGCAGTGCTGCTCGAGAATGCGGGGGCGGATGCGGAAGCGATCATCGTCGCCGAACGCATCGCGATGAGCCTCCGCGTGCCCTTCGACTTGGACGATCGCAAGGTGTCGGTCAGCGCGAGCATCGGAATTGCCCGGGCGACCGAGACCGACACCACGGAAACGTTGCTTCGTAACGCCGACGTGGCCATGTATCGGGCCAAGGCCGAGGGCAAGGGGCGCCACGCCATCTTCGAACCGGCGATGCATCGCGCGCTCGTGGACCGCATGGCGATCGAGACGGACCTGCAGGAAGGAATCGAGCGGGGCGAGCTCCAGGTGATGTATCAACCGATCGTCGAGCTCCAGACCGGACGCCTGGTCGCCATCGAGGCTCTCGTTCGCTGGGCGCACCCGCGGCGCGGCGTGCTGCCGCCGTCGCTCTTCATCCCGATCGCAGAGGAGACAGGGCTGATCGTTCCCCTCGGCCGCGTCGTCCTGCGCGAGGCGTGCCGCGAGGCCGCGCGCTGGCGCGCGATGACGCCCGATGGCGACGCCCCGGCGGTGACCGTGAATCTCTCCGCCCGGCAGTTTCAGCGCTCCGATCTGCCGGCCGATGTCGCCGCGGCGCTCAAGGAATCGACGCTGGATCCCGGGCACCTCGTGCTCGAGATCACCGAGAGCGTCATCATGCGGGATACCGAGGCCACGATCCAGCAGCTCCACGCACTGAAGGCGCTCGGGGTGCAGCTCGCGATCGATGATTTCGGCACCGGCTATTCGTCGCTCAGCAGTCTGCAGCGCTTTCCGATCGACGTGCTCAAGATCGACAAGTCATTCGTGGATGGCGTGACGCAGGGCGGCAATGACGCGGCGCTCGCGCGGACGATCATCGCGCTGGGCGACATGCTCGCGCTACGGACGGTGGCGGAAGGGATCGAGCACCCGGCCCAGCAGCGGATGGTGCACGACCTCGGGTGCCGGTTCGGTCAGGGCTTCCTGTACGCGAAGCCGCTGTCGGGCGACGCGATCGGCCGCATGGTGCGGCAGCCGGCGGCCGAGCGCGCCGCGTCGGTTGAGGCGGGCGCGCGGAGCGACCTCCAGTAGCTCCTACCGCGGTGACGCGCCGCCACGGGCGAACGCGCCACCGCGGGCGAACGCGTTACCGCCAGCACCCGGCGATCCAGACGCGTCCCCAGGGCCTGACCGCCCAATACCCCGGGACCCACGCCCGGTGATACACGACGAGCGGCGGCGCGGCCGCCCACCGCGGCGCAACCCATCCGTATCGCACGCCCCAGCCGTATCGCGGGCCCCACCCATAGGGCGGGCGCACGGGCTGTGCCGACAGCGCTGAACTCCCTACCGTTATCGCAAGGCCCGCCGCCACGGCGAGCGCCATTACGAACCTCTTCATACCGTCCTCCGATGGTTACAACCGGGAGACGATACCGCGCGCCAATCGTTAATCGTCACGTCACCACAGCGCAATTCCCCGTAGGTTACTACCGCAATCGCCCCGCGCCCGCAACTCTGTGAAGCAACGAGTCACATATCTCGCTCAGGTGGTCGCCTTGGCGACCGTCTACGCCGTCACCGCCCGCACCGGCCTCAGGCTGGACGCCGTGTCGGGCTTTGCGGCGTTGGTGTGGCCGCCGACCGGCATCGCGCTCGCCGCGCTGTGCCTCTCGCGGGGCCGTCTCTGGCCGGGCGTCTTCCTCGGCGCCGTGATCGCCAACGTGCTGACCGGGGCGCCGCTGCTCGTCGCCACGGGAATCGGAGTGGGCAATACGCTGGAAGGCGTCCTCGGAGCATACGCGCTGCGCCGGATCCCCGGCTTCCGGCCCACGCTCGACCGATTGCCGGATGTGATCGCTCTCATCGTACTCGCCGGCGCAGTGAGCACCGCGGTCAGCGCCACAACCGGCGTGTCGAGTCTGTCGCTCGGCGGCCTCCTGCCGCCCGGGCGCTTCGCTCCCACCTGGCGCGCCTGGTGGCTCGGCGATCTCATTGGAGACCTCCTTGTCGCACCGGTCCTTCTCGTGTGGGCGACAGGCGTCCCGCGGCCTCACAGCGCGCGCCGTGTGCTGGAAGGCGTCGCCCTCGCCGCATGTGTGCTGACCGTAAGCCTGCTCATATTCCAGCGCGCCCCGGCCGAAACTCCGGTGTTCGGCGAGGCGTACATGTTCTTCCCGCCGCTCATCTGGGCCACGCTCCGGTTCGGACAGCGGGGAGGCGTCGCAGCGACCACGGTCATCGCGATCGTCGCGGTATGGGGTACCGCGCTCGGGCGGGGGCCCTTCGTACGGGAGGATCTGCACCAGGGGCTTCTGGCGCTCCAGATCTTCATGGGAATCACGGCCGCGACCTTTCTCGTGCTTGGCGCGTCGGCATCGGAGCGCTGGCGCGCCATCGCGGATCTCGAGGCGGCGAACCTCGATCAGCGGCGGCTGCACGACGCGGCCGCGGCGGCCAATCGCGCCAAATCGGAGTTCCTGGCCGTGATGAGCCACGAGCTGCGCACGCCGCTCAATGCCATTGCGGGCTACGTGGATCTTCTGCGCCTCGGGATCCGCGGGCCGCTGACCCCCGATCAGGACCACGATCTCGAGCGCGTCCAGTGGAGCGAACAATCGCTGCGGCGACTGATCGATGACGTGCTCGGGTTCGCAAAGCTCGAAGCGGGAGCCGTCCGATATCGGATCGGCGATGTTCTGATCGATGACGTCCTGATTCGTATCGAGCCCCTGGTGGCGCCGCAGCTGCGGGCCAAGGGACTGGCGTACCGCTGCCGGGTGGCTGGCCCCGGCGTCACGGCCTGGGCCGACGGGGAGAAAGTCGCGCAGATCCTGCGCAATCTGGTGTCGAACGCCATCAAGTTCACCACGGCGGGCAGCGTCGAGGTCCGGTGTCACGTGGATCCGGATCACGTGCGCATCTCCGTCGCCGACACCGGCGCCGGGATTCCCCCCGAGTCACGCGAGGCGATCTTCGAGCCCTTCGTGCAGGCGGACGGTGCGCTGACGCGGACTGCGGAGGGCACCGGTCTCGGCCTGTCGATTAGCCGCCAACTCGCACACGCCATGCGCGGCGATCTCGCGGTCGAGAGCGAGATCGGTGTCGGCTCCACCTTTACGCTCGTCCTCCCCCGCGCGCGGGAGGACGTCTCCGCCGCGCCGCTTTCCCCCGGCGATCGCGAGGGTGCGGAGTCAGGGCCCTGGCCAGAGACCTGACGCGCTCAACGATTTCTGCGACGCCCCAGTATGTGCTCATATGCTGCGCACCGTGCCCCGGCTCGCGATTGCAGCGGCGGCGGCGGCCTTCCTGGGAATGCTGGGGGTCGCGCCGCTGTCGGCCCAGGGCTATCCGGGCGGCGGCGGAATGGGGACGGGAGGCGGCGGGCGCCACGGCGGACACCGCGGCGGCCAGCAGGGCGGGAATCGCGTGGACCCCAAGGTCGCGGCCGCGGCGGCAGCCTACAATCCCGACGATCCCGTCGCGTTAGCTCTTGCGAGCCGCGCCGACCTCAAATTGGCGGACAGCCAGGTCGTGGCGCTCGACGCCATCGAGGGACGGCTCCTGGGCGCGGATGCGCCCATCCGCGCGCGACTCGAATCGCTCCGCCCGCCGGGCGACTCGGCGAAGCAGGTGGACTGGTCGAAAGTCACGCCCGATCAGCGCGACTCGATCCTTGGGGTGCGCAAGGCAGTGGCCGAGGCGACGGGCGCGATCCACGACAACGTGCTCAAGGCCCGAACCGATCTCATGGCCGCCTTGACGCCCGACCAGCAGCAGCAGTTCACCGATCTCGAGCGCAAAGCCATCGAGGCTATCAACTCCGGCGCGCTGACCCGCGGCGCATCGAGCGGGCGCCGCTCCTCCTGACGCCGGGCACCGCGTGCGCGCGCAGAGCGTGCGCAATGTCGACGTGGACGTGGCGGATGTCGACCGCGCGTTCGAGCCCATGGTACTCACGGCCGACATGCGGCGCCAGCTCGGCATCGCGATCCTCTCCGGCACCTCCATCGTGCTCAACGGGCCCAGCGGAACGGGCAAGACTGCCATCGCCGAGAGCATCCCCGAGGTCTACCACGGTGGCGGGGTGTGGATCCCGTATTCGGTTGAGATCGATCGCCAGATCATCACGGTGTACGATCCCATCGTCCATCGCAGCATCGAGCGCACACATCCGCCAGGGAGCGATCAGCGGTGGGTGCTCTGCGAGCGACCGCGCGTGACCGTCGGGGGCGAGTTGACGATCGAGATGCTCGACCTCCAATTCAATCCGACCAGCGGCATCTATGTCGCGCCCCTCCAGATGAAATCCAACAACGGCGTGCTCATCGTCGACGATCTCGGCCGGCAGCGCGTTCCCCCGCGACGCTCCTCAATCGCTGGATCGTGCCGCTCGACCGCAAGATCGATTTCCTCACGTTGCGCGGCGGGCGTAAATTCGAGATGCCCTTCGATTCGCTCGTGGTGTTCTCGACCAACCTCGACGCGACGGCCGTTTTTTCCATCAAGACGGAGACGGCCGTGTTCACCGACGACGCCTTCCTGCGCCGGATCCCGAACAAGATTCGCCTGGATTACATCAATCGCGACCAGTTTCACCAGATCTTCCGCCGGGTGTGTTTGCGCTATGGCGTGGCCTACGACGAGCCGATCGTCGCCCAGCTCACGGAGCATCTGGAGAGCGACCTGAAGCAACCCCTGCGCCCCTGCTACCCGCGCGACCACGTGCAGCAGGTATGCTGGGAGGCGCAATTCGAAAAGAAACAGCCCACCCTCGATTGGCCGGCGCTGACGCGTGCCTGCCGGACGTATTTCCTTTCGTCCTGACACCCGTGGCGCTTGCGCGCCCGGTGCCCATCGCGCTCCAAAATCCGATCTTTCGATCTGCGGCTGAGCTCGTCTCGCCCGTTACGCCGACGGAGCGCCGGGCGTTGGTAGTTACAGGGACGATGCCCGCAAGGCATGCCCTCGGACGCGACAATGGGAGCGTCCGTGCCGCGGCCGCATCACCGGTAACGCATGGTTGAACTGCTGACGTTCGATGTCGCGGGGTGCCGGTACGCGGCGCCCGTCGCGTGCCTGCAGGAAGTGGCGAGGGCCGTGGCGATATCCGCGCTTCCAAAGGCGCCCCCCATCATCGATGGCGTCATCAACGTGCGCGGCACAGTGGTGCCCGTCATAGACGTGCGCCAACGCTGTGGCTTGGGAACCCGCCCGGTGACACCGGATCAGCAGTTCCTGATCGCCCGCGCCGCCGGGCGCGTGGTGGCACTCCGCGTCGATCAGGCGCTGGAGCTCGTGGCCGTCACGGAAGATGCCATTGAGTCGGCGGCCCGCGTGCCGCCCGGGACCGATTACGTCGCCGGAATCGCCAAGCTGCCCGATGGTCTGCTCGTGATCCACGACCTCGATCGGTTTCTCTCGCTCGAGGAGTCAATGCAGCTGGACGGAGCGCTCGCGAATCCGCGGGCCCCCCAGCGCGGGTTGGCCGCATGAGGCAGCAGGGGGCGCTCGAATCGTCGGTCCTCGATCCTCTCGCCGACGCCGCGGCGCTCGTGCGCGAGCGGACCGGCCTCGTCTTCGGCGACGCTCGGCAATGCGAATTCGAGGGCGCCGTGGCCACGGCGATGCGCCGCGCGGGAGTGCGGGATGCGGCGTTGTTCACGACGCGCCTGGCCGCGATGCCGGCGCTGCTCGACGACCTCGTCGACGAGATCACGGTCGGCGAGACGTATTTCTTTCGCGAGCCCCGGCAGTTCGCCACGATTCGCGACACGATCGTGCCCACGCTGCTCGCGGAGCAACCGAGCGGCCGCCCGCTTCGCGTGTGGAGTGCCGGGTGCGCGTCGGGTGAGGAGGCCTACTCTCTGGCGATCCTCCTCGAAGGCTACGCGGCCGAGCGGCGCGCGCACATCGTCGGGACGGACATCTCGCGCGCCGCCCTCGGCAAGGCGGTGCGCGGCCGGTATACGAGCTGGTCGCTTCGCGGAGTGAGCGACGACGTCCGCGAGCGCTATTTCACGGCCGCCGCACCGCATTTCGATCTCGTGCCGGCCATCCGTCAGTCGGTCGAATTTCGCCACCTGAATCTCGCAGGAGATCAATACCCCTCGCTCACAACCGGCATCTGGGGGATGGATCTGATCCTCTGCCGCAACGTCCTGATCTACTTCGACGCCCCGACGGTGGCGCGGGTCGCGCGGAAGCTCATCGACTCGTTAAGCCCGCACGGATGGCTGATGCTGGGGGCATCCGATCCGCTGCTCGCGGACCTCGCCCCCTGCGATGTCGTCAGCACCGGCGCGGGGCTCGCCTACCGGCCCGCGGACGTCCGGCGATGCGTGAGGGCTGACCCCCTGCCCGAGCCGCCGCCCCCGGTCGCTCTGACGGAACTGGTCGTTGCGGAACCGCGTCAGGCGGTGGCGCCGTCCGTCCATATCGTCGAGATGGCGGAAGGCGACGGAGCGGACGCGGCGATCGATTTGGCGGGTTTGGTCGTCACGGCGCGCGAGAGCGCCAATCGCGGGGACGCCGAGACGGCCTGGCGCCTCAGCGCGGCGGCGCTCGATCGGCATCCGGCGGCGGCCGAGCTGGTCTACATCCAGGCCGCCCTCCTGAGTGAGGCGGAGCGATACGTCGAGGCGGCGGCCGCGGCTCGGCGCGCGCTGTACCTGGATCGCCGGCTGGTGGTCGCGCACATGGCGCTCGGCACCGCGCTGGCGCGCCTGGGAGATCGCCCGGGAGCCTTGCGCGCGTTTCGGAATGCGGAGCGGTTGCTACTCGCACTGCCGCCGGATGAGGTCGTCCCGGCGTCGGATGGGGAGCCGGCGGGCCGGCTGGCCGATATGGCACGCGCCCAACTCTCGTTCCTGTCGGGTGCGCTGGCCTGATGCCGACCCAGACGTTGGCCCGCGCGCGGGCGCACGATGCGGTGAACTGGCCGGAGATCCGGCGACGACTCGATGCGGCCGGACATACGAGCGCGGACTCACCCCTCGGCACCGCCGAGAGCGCACAGAAGGTTTTGGAAGAGCGGGGCCGCCGCCTGGCTCGCGTACCGGCGGCACCCCAGGACGCCGATCGCCTCGAGGTAATCTCATTCGCCCTGGCGGATGAGACATATGCCATTGAGACGCGGTACGTCCTCGAAGTGTTTCGCCTGCTGGACATGTCCCCGCTGCCGGGGGCATTGCCACCGGTGTGCGGCGTGACGGCCTGGCGTGGGGAATTGCTGACCATGTTCGATCTGCGCGGTCTGCTGGGTCTATCGGTGGCCGCCCTCAACGATCTCGCCCGCGTCATCGTCGTGGGCGGTCAGCTGCGAACGTTCGGCATCCTGGCTGACGCGGTTCGCGACATTGTCACCCTCTCGTCAACAGCCGTGCGCGAACCGCCCGACGGCGTGGCGGCGCAACGAGAATATCTCCGCGGCATCACGAGCGACGCGATGCTCGTTCTCGATGCCGACGCGCTTCTGCAACTCGCCGGATCGCACCCTCTCTGATGCTCGGAGCCTCGCCATGACCTGGACGATTGGCCGCCGGATCGCCGCGGGATTTTCGTTGCTGCTCGCTCTTCTCGCCGCCGTTGCGGTCGTCGGCTATCTCTCGCTCGCCTCGACGACCGTGCGATTCGGCGAGCTCGATCGGCAGAACGCGACGCTGCGGGACGCCGCCGAGCGCGCCCGGGCCGCGGGCCGCGATGCCGAGCGGGCGTTGTTGGACTACTTACTGACCGGTAACGCGCTGCAGGTCACCGTGCGGCAGGAGCAGCTCGACATCGTGCAGCGCTCCGTGACCGACCTGCGCGCGAATCCGGCGCTCCAGGGCCACGAGCTGGGCGTGGACAGCGTCATCGCGGCATTCGGCGAATGGCGAAAGGCGACGGACCAGGTGATAGCGATTGGACAGCGTAATGGCATCGCGCAGGCGGCTCGCTATCGCAACGACAACGTGCCCCCCGCCATGTTCGAGGCCTTTCGCGACCATCTTGACGCCAAGGTCAACGCCGCGGCTGACCTGATCGCAACGCGGACACGCGCCGCGGCCGACGCGGCGGGGCGGGCGAGGCAGGCCCTCCTGTTCTCGGCCCTTGCAGCGCTCGCTCTGGGCATCATCACCGCCGTGCTCTTGTACCGCGCCGTGAGCCGCCCGCTGCAGGAGACGACCGGGATCCTCGCGTCGAGCGCGGCCGAGATCGTCGCTGCAACGCGGCAGCAGGCGGCGGGAGCGAGTCAGTCCGCGGCCGCCGTCACCGAGACGGTGGCCACGGTCGACGAGGTGGCCCAGACGGCCGAGCAGGCGGCGCAGCGCGCGAAGGCCGTCGCCGAATTGGCCCAGCGGGCCGCGGAGATCGGACGCACCGGTCGCAAGGCGGTGGAGGACTCGACGGTCGCCATGACCGCTGTCAAGGAACAGGTCGAATCCATCGCGGAGAGCATTCTGGCTCTCGCCGAGCAGGCCCAGACGATCGGCGAGATCATCGCCACCGTGAACGACATCGCCGAGCAGACGAACCTGCTCGCGCTCAATGCGGCGGTCGAAGCTGCACGGGCGGGTGAACAGGGGCGCGGCTTCGCGGTCGTCGCCGGCGAGGTCAAGAGCCTGGCCGAGCAGTCGAAAAAGGCGACCGTGCAGGTGCGACAGATCCTGGGAGATATCCAACGGGCGACGAGCGCTGCGGTGATGACCACGGAACAGGGAAGCAAACAGGTGACGGCGACGGCGAAGCAGGTCACCGAGGCCGGGCAGACGATTCAGGCGCTGGCCGAGGCAGTCGGCCAGGCCGCGCAATCCGCGGCGCAGATCGTGGCGTCGTCGGGCCAGCAGGCGGTCGGCATGGCGCAGATCCGCCAGGCGATGACGAGCATCAACACGGCCGTCCAGCAAAACCTGGCATCAACAAGACAGGCCGAGCGCGCCGCGCAGGATCTGAGCGTCCTGGGGACGCGGCTGCTGACGATAGTCGGCCGGAACGGCACGGGCCCCCGCGGGCACGATACCGATGGATAAGCAGCAGCTGGCCGCGCGACTCATGGCCACGTTTCTCGGCGAGCTCGACGAACAGGTCGCCACGATGAACGCGGAGCTACTGGCCCTGGAAGCGGCGCCGGACAACGCCGCGCGACTCAAGTCTCTATTCCGCGTCGCCCACACGCTGAAAGGGGCGGCCCGCGCCGTCGAGGTGCCCATCGTCGAGCAGGCGTGCCATGCGATCGAGACGCTGCTCGCGGACATTCGCGTGGGCACACGCCGATTCGGCCCTGGCGAATTCGCGCTCCTCTTCGCTGCGGCGGACGCGCTGGCCGAGGCGGGTCACAGGCTCCGGACGGGCCAGGCGCTCGAGGGCTCGGCGATCGCCCACGTGCGCGACACCCTGAGAGACGCGCCCGGCGCGCCCACCGCTGCGGCAGCGCCGCCAAGCAAGCGGGACGCGTCTCCGGCACCGGAGCCGGTCGCCGCTGCACCGGCGACGGTCGGCGCGGACCGCGGAGAGGGCCACGTTCGCGTGGAGGGAGAGAAGCTCGACGCGGTGCTCGCGTCAACCGGGCAATTGCTGATTGCGGAGAGCCGGGCGGCGAGCCGCCCGCCGGAGCTCGCGGCCCTGCGCGATTTTGCCGCGGCCTGGGCGAGCGAGTGGGGGCGCACCGGCCGCCGACTCTCACGCGTGTTGGAGCGGTTGGGAGCGCCCGCGGCCGTGATGCGCTCGCTCGGCAGCGTGGAGGAAAACCTGCGACGCGTCGTCCACGAGACGAATCGCCTCGCGGCGAGTGCCGCGGGCGATGCTCGGGCCCTCGCGCAGGTCACCGACGAGGTCAGCGACCGCGTGCGCCGGCTCCGGATGCGCCCGTTCTCCGAGGCGTGTGAGGCGTTGCCGCGCGCCACACGGGATGTGGCGGCCGCCGCGGGCAAGGAGGCGCGCCTCGAGGTCACCGGCGGAGATGTGCAGGCGGATCGCGCCGTGCTCGACGGATTGCGCGAGGCCCTGCTGCATCTCGTCCGCAACGCCATCGACCACGGGATCGAGGCACCCGACGCGCGCGAGAGCACGGGCAAGCCGCGCGCCGGCGTCGTGCGGGTCGCGGCCGCCATGCGCGCCGATCACATCGTCGTGACCGTGGCAGATGATGGAGCGGGGTTGGACGTGGACGCCATTCGTGCCCAGTTGGAGCGGCGGGGCATTCCCGTGCCGGCGGCCGAGCGCGACCTCGTCAACACGCTCTTCGCGGGTGGGGTCTCGACCCGGACGGAGACGACCGCCATCTCCGGCCGCGGCGTGGGACTCGACGTCGTCCGCGCCGCGGTCGGCCGGATCCGCGGGCGCCTGGATGTGACCTGGGACACGGGCCGGGGGACAACCTTCGGCATCGAGTGCCCCCCAACGCTCGCGACCATCCGCGCGCTGCTCGTGGCCATCGGCGCCCAGACGGTGGCCATACCGACGATCCACATCGCGCGGCTCCTTCGCGTGCCGGCCGAAGCGATCCGGCGGGCCGAAGGGCGCGCAGTGATCGCGACTCCCGACGGGCCGGTCCCGCTCGCCTCGCTCGCCCGGCTGCTCCCGCCGCTCGTCGAGCGGCCGGTGGCCGGCACCGTGCCGGTCGTGATCATGACCGTCGGTGAGCGTCGCCTCGCCGTCGTGGTGGACGATCTCCTGGCCGAGGAGGAGATCGTGCTCCGCCCGCTGACCGTTGGGCGCAGCTCCCTTCCCTACCTGAGTGGTGCGACGCTCCTCGGGACCGGGCGTGTGGCGCTCGTGATCGATCCGCCCGCGATCGTCGCGGCCGCGCTCGGCCTCGGATCCGCCGCCGGGCTATCCGTTGCGGTGTCGACGCCGGACGGCGTCGCGCCGCGGCGGGTTCTGGTCGTCGACGACTCCATCACGACGCGCACGCTGGAGCAGAGCATCCTCGAAGCCGCCGGATATGAGGTGCTGACGGCAGTCGATGGGATGGCCGGGTGGAAGGCACTCCAGGAGCGCGGTGCCGACCTCGTGGTGGCGGACATCGAGATGCCGCGCATGGACGGCCTCGCGTTGTGCGAGGCGATTCGCGGGTCGAAGAGATTCAAGGCGATCCCCGTGGTTCTGGTCACCGCACTCGAGACGCCTGAGCATCGCGCGCGAGGACTGGAGGTCGGCGCCGACGCCTACCTCGCGAAATCGAGCTTCGACCAGCGCAACCTCCTGGATACGGTCGCTCAACTCCTCGGGTAGCCCACTGTGATTCGCGTGCTCATTGCCGAAGATTCTCCGACGATCCGCGAGCTCCTGGTCGGGATACTGGAGAGCGATCCCGGGATCACGGTGATCGGTCAGGCCCGGAACGGCCTCGAAGCGGTCGAGATGACGACGCGGCTCAAGCCGGATCTCATCACCATGGACATCCATATGCCGCTCATGGATGGCTTCGAGGCGACGAAGGAGATCATGGTGGACTCTCCGACACCGATCATCATGGTGTCCGGCAGCGTCAGCGGCCACAATGTCGAGCTCTCGCTCAACGCGACGCGGGTCGGGGCGCTCATGGTCGTCGAGAAGCCCGGCCGGCCCGACTCGCCGGACTTCGACGATAAGAGGCAGCGTCTCCTCGCGATGGTCAGGGCGATGACCGAGGTGAAAGTCGTGCGGCGGCGCGCACAGGAGGCGGGAGCGGCGACCAACGGGCGCGGCGCGGTGCGACGGACCCCCGTTCGGGTCATCGGCGTCGCGGCATCCACGGGGGGTCCCGCCGCGCTGCAGCGCGTGCTCGGGGACCTCCGGGGTGATTTTCCCGTGCCGATACTTGTCGTCCAGCATATCGCCAGCGGGTTCGTGGCCGGACTCGCTCGATGGCTGGATTCGGGGTGCGGCCTGCGGGTCAAGATCGCCGAAAACGGAGAGCCCTTGCGCGGGCGCACCGTTTATCTCGCGCCGGAGGACCGGCACCTCGGGGTGAGCGAGGACGGCCGGATCCGCATCGCGGATTCCCCGCCGATCAATGGCTTCCGGCCGTCGGCCACCTACCTCTTCGAATCGATGGCGCGGACGTACGGCAGGTCGGCGGTGGCCGTCATTCTTACCGGAATGGGGACGGACGGGGTTGCAGGGCTCAAGGTGGCGAAGCCCGCGGGGGCGACGGTGCTCGCCCAGGACGAGGCGTCGTGCATCGTGTACGGAATGCCGAAAGCGGCGGCCGAGGCGGGGGTCGTCGACGCCATGCTCTCGGTCGGGGAGCTGGGAGTGCGGCTGACACATCTCGTCGCCGAGGTGAGTCCATGAGCACGCACATCCTGGTGGTCGAGGACAGTCGCACGCAGGCCGAGGCGCTGCGCTCCCTGCTGACCGAGCGCGGCTTCTCCGTCACCGTCGCGCCGGACGGCGAGCAGGCGCTGGCGCTGCTCGCGAAGAGCGAATTCCAACTTGTGCTCTGTGACATCACCATGCCCGGGATCAGCGGATACAATGTGTGCCGGCGCGTCAAGACGCAGCTCAGACGGCGCGACCTGCCCGTGATTCTCCTCAGCGGTCTCACGGATCCGATGGACATCGTCCAGGGCCTCGAGGCCGGGGCGGACAACTATATCGCCAAGCCCTACGAGCCCGAGCATCTGCTCGCCCGCATCCATCAGGTCCTGGACAACCAGCGACTCCGCCAGGGGGTCAAGAGCCGGTTCGGCGTCAACGTCACATTCCTCGGGACGACGTTCACCGTCACCTCGGAGAAGGAGCAGATCCTCGACCTCCTGATCTCCACGTTCGAGGACGCCGTCCAGCAGAACCGCCAGCTGCGCCGACGCGAGGAGGAGCTCGAGGCCGCCCGGGCGGAGATCGCACGGTATGCCGGGACCCTGGAGCAACGCCTCCAGCAGGTGTTGCGGTCGGTCCCCGACGTCCTGTTCAGTATGAGCCCCGACGGACGCGAGGTCTACTACGTCTCGCCAGCGTCGACGCAGATCTTCGGGGTGACCCCCGAGCAGGTCTCCGCCGACGCGACGCTCTGGCGCGCCATCATCGACCCCGAGGATCTGCCCGCGGTCGAGACCAGCCGTCGCCGCGCCGGCGACCGAAAGCAAATCCAGACCGTCGAGTATCGGATCCGGTTGCCAGCGTCCGGCATCCGGTGGATTCAGACGACCTACGCGCCGGCGTGGGATCACGCTGGCACCGTCGTGCGTCTCGACGGCATCTCGCGCGATGTCACCGAGCGGCAACGTCTCGAGGAGCAGCTCCGTCTCGCGCAAAAGATGGAGGCCGTCGGAACGCTCGCGGGAGGCGTGGCCCATGATTTCAACAACATGCTCGCCGCCATCAAGACGACAATTCAGATGGCGATGCTGGACATCCCGTCCGACAATCGGATGTGGAAGGATCTCGAGCAGGCCGACCAGGCGGTCGATCGAGCGAGCGCGCTGACCCGCCAGCTGCTCGCGTTCGGACGCAAGCAGGTGCTCGAGCCGCAACTGGTTGACGTCAATGCGCTGATCCTCGACATCGCCACGATGCTCCGGCGGGTCATCCGGGAGGACGTCGAGGTGGCGGTTCAGCGGACGTCGGATCCCGTCACGGTTCTCGCCGACCCGGGGCAGCTCGAGCAGGTCCTCATGAACCTGTGCGTGAATGCCCGCGACGCCATGCCGCATGGTGGGGAGCTGGCGATTCTCACGGAGCGGGTCATGCTCGACGAGGGCTTCTGCACGCTCCACACGTGGGCGCAACCGGGGGATTACGTGCGCCTGACCGTCAGCGACGCGGGCGATGGGATGGATGCGGCCACGCAGGCCCGTATCTTCGAGCCTTTCTTCACGACCAAGGAGATCGGGCGCGGGACCGGGCTGGGACTCGCCGTTGTGTACGGGATCGTCAAGCAGCACATGGGATTGATCCACGTCTACAGCGAGGTGGGGAAAGGCACGACGTTCCGCATCTATCTCCCGTTCCATGACGGCGTGCCCGCGGAACCGGTCGCGCGGTCGACACCTGAGCTCATCGGCGGCACGGAAACGATCCTTCTCGCCGAGGACGACGACACCCTGCGCGGGACGGCGACGCGGCTTCTCGAGCGGCTGGGCTATCGGGTCATCTCGGTCGCCACCGGCCGCGAGGCACTCGAGATCCTGCTACAGGAGGGTACCCGCATCGAACTGGCGGTTCTCGACGTCGTGATGCCCGGATTGAGCGGACCGGAGGTTCTCGAGCGCGCGCGTGCGCGCCATCCCGATCTCCGCGGTCTGTTTACGACGGGATATAGCCCCGCGACATCACAGCTGAAGTCGTCGCAGGGCCTGGGCGCGCGCGTGCTCATGAAGCCGTATGGTCTTCAGGCGCTGGCGCACTACGTCCGTCGAACGCTGGACGGGCGGAGCGCCGTGCCCACGCCGATTCACAACGGGACGCCCAAAGGAGGCGTCGGCGTCCTGTAGACCGGCAGCAGGATCAGCCGAATGTGGTGGGGTATAGGCCCCTGCTCTGGTCGAGATCGCCCGTTTCCACATAAGTCATCGGGCGCTGATGCGGCGCCCGGACCGCGCCGTCGAGCACGCGGCCAACCACGAGCTCGTGATCCCCTGCCCTGTGGCGCTCGGCCAGCTCGCAGTCGAAATACGCGACCGCCTCAATCAGGAGGGGTGATCCGGTGCGCGGTGCGGGCTCCCAGCCGACCCCGGCAAGTTTGTCCACGTCCCGGCCCGAGGCCGTGCCGAAGCGGCGCGCGTGATCGAGCTGGCCCTGGCCGAGGACGTTGATCGAGAACGCGCGACTCGCGACGAGGAGCGGGTAGGACGCGTTCGAGGGGTTGACGACGAGAACCAGCAGCAGCGGATCGAAAGACACCTGCATGACCCATGCGGCGGTGAAGGCATCGCGCGCATCTCGGTGCGCGACGCCCACGACATACACCCCGCAGGTCAGCCGCCGGAAGAGCTCTACGACATCGTCGCGCGTCATCTGCCGCTCCCCGGGTCACCCCTCGCAATGGCCGCGCCGCCGCGCCGCCGCGCCGCCGCGTGCGATCTGCGCTACACGGCGCTCAAGTCGTGCACGACTGCTGCCAGCGCCCGCACGCGAGCCGGGTCGGCGGCGCCCTTCGCGTCGCCGGCGACCTGCTTCGCGAGCCTCCGGAGCGCCGATTTCTGATCCTGCCCCTGCATCTGCTGAGCGGCATCGAGCGCGTGCGCGATGCGGCCGGTGCGGTCGCGCGCGAGTCCGTTGCCGCGAACGAGCTGGTCGAGGTAGGCGTGGGCGACCACGAAAGTCGGCGGCCAGATAAGCTTGGGTTGATTCTGCGGGTTGAACAGGTCGAGATGCACGAGCTGCGCAGCGTCGATCTCGTTCTGCGACAGGTCCTTGCTCGGCTTCAACTGAAACAGATCGAGGCCGCGCGCGATCTCGGAGCCAACGATGTATCCATTGTACCAGTACGCGGACCAATAGCCCCCCAGCTGCAGCTTGGTCGAATCGACCGGACCCAGGTCGTAGTATGCGATCTCCTTCGGATGTGCGATGTCGGTGAAGTCGAAAACCGACACACCGCCCTGGTACCAGGCCTGGACCATGATGTCGCGGCCGGGCACCGGGATGAGTGAGCCATTGTGCGCCACGCAGTTCTTCAGGCTGTCCTGCACGACGGGCAGCTTGTAGTATCCGCCCAGCTCCAGCTTGTCATTGGTCAGGCGAAAAATCGCATCCCCGCCCCACTTCACCGGGTCCGTCGCCCGGCACCGCGCCTGCCCGCCCCCGCCCCACTCATCCGTGTAGAGGACCTTCGTGCCATCGTTGCTGAAGGTCGCGGAATGCCAGAATGCGAAGTTCGGATCCACCACCTGGAAGACTCGCTTCGGATGGGGGACATCGCGTATGTCGATGAGGATCCCGTTGCCCGAGCACGCCCCGGCGGCGAGACCGATCGCCGAATAGACCGTGATGTCGTGGCACAGATCCGTTTTCCGCGTGGTCTGCGTCCCCTCGCCGTGCGGGCCTCCCTGCCACAAACCGTTGATGGCGCCGGCCGAATCCGCGAAGAGCCGCGGGGTACTGACGATCTTCGCGTTCTGCGGCGCCGCCAGCGGCACCTGAATGACCTCGATGCGGAAGAGCGCCGTATTCGGGTCCTCCTCCGGGGCCTTGCCCGAGCAGCCGGCCAATTCGTTGGGGGACCGGACGACGCCCGTGCCGGACACGTAGACGTACACATTGGCCGTGTCCTTCGGGTCGATGACGAGTGTGTGGGTATGGGAGCCGCGGCACGTCTGGACGGAAGCGACCTGCTTCGGGTTGTCGAGATCGCTGATATCGAAAATGCGGACGCCCCGGAAGCGCTGCGCGCTGACTGTGTCGGCGACGCCGCGCGGGGAGCAGTCGAGCCGCCCGCGCGTCTCCTCGGCAGACATGAACACCAGGTTGCGGTAAACAGAGACATCGCCCTGTCCGCCGGGGCAGACCACGGACGTACGCAGCGTGGGGCTGCCGGCGTTCGTGATGTCCCAGATCATGAAGCCGCTGTAATTGCCCTGGACGACGTAGTTCCCGAAGAACGCCATGTCGGAGTTGATGTACCGGAAATCGCCTGGCGCGATCGGGTTGAACCCCTCGGCCGGTCCGTGATGGGAGATGAGCACGAGGTTGCTGATCGCGGAGCCCGCGTCCTTCCAGCCGCCGCGGAGCGAGAGCCGCGGGTCGGGAGGCGTCCCGCTCGTATCACTCTGCCCGTGGGCGATGGTCGGCGTCATGAGCAGCACGGCCGCGATACACAGGGGCGAGAATCGCGTGGGATGCCGCCGCGGGCTGACGCGCGAGATTGTCGATGGGACTCCGGAGTGGGATCTCACTGTGGCTCTGGTTGAGGTGTCGGACGCGCGAAGGCGCTGTGTCGGTCGCACGATGTCACCGGCTCTGAGCGTGCGCGGGCGCCGCGTCGAGCAGGGATTGCATACGCTCGATCTCGGCGCGCTGGTCGGTATCGACGTCGGAGGCAAAGCGAAAGATATCCGAGGCCTGGCCCCCGCCGGGAGTCGCGAAGAGCTGCGCCACCATGGTGAGGGCGCCTCGATGATGGCCGATCATCCCCTGCAGGAAGAGCCGGTCGAACTCGGGGCCGCTCGCCGCAGCCAGCTGGCGCATTTGCTCCGCCGTCAGCATCCCAGGCATCAGCGGCATTTCGGGCATGTCCATCCCTCGCATGTCCATCCCTCGCATGTCCATCCCCGGCATGTGCGCCACATCGTTCGAATCGAGTGTGGGGACCGCCTCGCCGTGCGCCGCTAGCCACCGCTGCATCATCGCGATCTCATCGCGCTGGGAGATCTCGATTCGCCGGCCGATCTGTCGCATGTCGTCGCGCCCGGTACGGCTCGGAATCAGCGCGACCATCGCGAGCGCCTGGGCGTGGTGTGCGATCATCCCCTGCATGAACTGAACATCGGCTGCAACATTCTCCGGAGCCGCCGGGGCGGCGGCGGCGGCCGCGGGGGGGGCGGCGGGGGCACCCTGGGCGACCAGCGTGGCGCATGGCGCGAAGAGCATGGCCGGGAAAACGACTGCGGCCCACAGGGGATTCAGCATCGTCGGAACGGGCCAAGGTATCGATGGGGCCGTCGTTTGGAAAGGCGCCCGCTGGCCCGCGCCAGACACAATGCCCTCACGTCGGCGCGCAATCGATACCCCGACACGGGTCGGGCGTCGCCCGACGCCGGTTCGGTTCACCCCGGCCGATCATACGGCACCGGAGGCAGCCATGGAAATCGTGCGTATTCCGTTCGGCGGCGTCGCATTTACGGGCGATCTGGCACTGCCAGTCCCCGCCACGGGCGTCGTCATCTTCGCCCACGGGAGCGGCAGCAGCCGGCACTCCCCCCGCAATCAATTCGTCGCCGCCGAGCTGCAGCGCGCCGGATTTGGCACTTTGCTGCTCGACCTGCTGACGCCGGCGGAGGAGCAGGCCGACTCCGCGACGGGCAACCTGCGATTCGATATTCAGTTACTCGCGACGCGCCTGAGCGCGGCCACCGATTGGATGCACGACGAGATGGAGCGCCGGGGCCGCAGGCTTCCCATCGGTTACTTCGGTGCCAGTACCGGCGCTGCCGCGGCCATTGAGGCCGCGGCCAGCCGACCACAGCTCATTCGCGCAATCGTGGCGCGGGGCGGCCGGCCGGATCTGGCCGGCGGCGCCGCACTCGCTCACGTCCAGGCCCCCACACTGCTCATCGTCGGGGGAGCCGATGCGACGGTGATTGATCTCAACGCCGCGGCACTGCGGTGCCTGCGCGTGGAGACGGAGCTCGTGATCGTCCCGCACGCCTCGCATCTGTTCGAGGAACCGGGCACGCTCGAGCGGGTTGCCGAGCTCGCGGGTCAATGGTTCACTCGGTACCTGCGCGCGGTACCCGAACGCGCGATGGCCGTCTGACGGACGCGCCCGCCGCCGTGTCGCGTCATCCACGTAATGCCCTCAGCCGGTGGGGGGATGCTCCGCGCCCAGACTGACCCGCGCGTCGACGGCCACGGCCCCGTCGCCGCGGGCGATGAGCGGGTTGATGTCGAGCTCCAGGATCGCCGGGAAGTCGACGACCAACTGTGACAGCCGCTGCAGCACCGCGACGAGCGCGTCGATGTCGGCCGGCGGCCGGCCGCGAACGCCCGCCAGGATCGCCGTGCTGCGAATGGCCGCGATCATCGCGCGAGCGTCGCCCGCTCCGATCGGCGCCATTCGGAACGTGACGTCATGCAGGGCTTCAACGAGAATTCCCCCCAGCCCGAACATTACCAGTGGCCCGAACAGCGGATCGCGCGTCGCGCCCGCAATCATCTCGGGTCCGTCCCCGACCATACGCTGCACGAGCACGCCGCTAATGTGCGCCCCGGGCGCGCGCGCAGTGACGCGGCTGAGGAGATCGGCATAGGCTACTCTGGCCGTCTCGGCGCTGGTGATCCCCAGCTGCACGCCAGCCACCTCGGTTTTATGCACGATCTCCTGCGAGACGACTTTCATCGCGACCGGGACGCCGAGCGCCACGGCGGCCACGGCCGCCGCGTCGGCGCTGTGGACAGTGCATGCGTTCGCCACGGGAATCCCATAGGCCTCGACGAGCGCAAGCGCCTCGATCTGGTTGAGGGATGCCCTTCCCTCCGCCACGGCCTGCGCGATGACCGTCGCCGCGGCTGCGTGGTCAACCGGCAGCAGCACGGGATGCTCAGCGGGGCGGGCGAGCGCCTCACGATGTCGGCAGAGCGCCGATAGCGCTCGGGCGGCCGACTCCGGGAACACATAGGCGGGAATGCCCTGTGCGTGCAGCGCGGTGCGTCCCTCGGGCAGTCCGTCACGCCCCATGAGCACCGCGACGACCGGCTTCGTCGGGCAAGTCCGCGCAGCGATCACGATTGCGTCTGCCACGTCCGGCTCGCGGATCCCGAGCGGCGGCACGAATATCGCCATGACGGAATCGACGTTCGCGTCGGCGAGCAGCGCCTCGAGCGCGGCGCGATAGCCGGCCGGACGCGCCGAGGCGACCATGTCGAGCGGGTTGCGGATCGAGGCTTCGGCCGGAAGGATCGATCGGAGGCGCGCAACCGTGTCCCGCTCAAGCTCGACGAGCTCCATGCCGCATCCGGCCATGGCGTCGGCCGCCAGAATGCCCGGCCCACCCGAATTGGTGATGATCGCGGTGCGGCGCGAGCGAGGAAGCGGCTGGGCGCCGAACGCCATCGCCATGTCGAATAGCTCCTCGATCGATCCGGCGCGGAGGACACCGCTCTGCGCGAGCAGGGCGTCGATCGCGGCGTCGCTGGCGGCGAGCGCGCCCGTGTGGGAGGACGCGGCACGTGCGCCCGCCGGTGACCGGCCGGACTTCATCATGATGACCGGCTTCTGCCGCGTCACACGCGACGCGACCTCGAGGAATCGGCGCGGGTCGCCGAGACTCTCCTGGTACGCGAGCACGACGCGAACGGCCGGATCCTGCTCCCATTGGATCAGAACGTCCGTGGCGCTGACGTCGGCGCTGTTACCGGTCGACACGAACTGCGCAATACCGATCTCGTACTCCCGGGCGTAGTCAAGCACACTGAGGCCCAGTGCCCCGGATTGCGACACGAACCCGACGCCGCCGGGCGGCGGCGTGCTCGGGGCGAACGTCGCGTTCATCGCGTATGCCGGGTCGGTGTTCAGGACGCCGAGACAATTGGGGCCGACCATGCGCATGTTGTGGCGCCGAACCGTCTCGGTGAGCACCTGCTCATGCGCCGCGCCGTCGGTACCGATCTCACGGAATCCGGCCGATATCACGACGACGCCCCGGACGCCGCACCGCCCGCACTGATCGACGACATCGACAACGATCTCTTTGGGGACGGCGATTACCGCGAGGTCGATCGGCTGGCCGATCGCGTCGACTGCCGGGTAACAGCGAATCGAATGGATCGAAGTCGCATGCGGATTCACCGGGTATACCGGTCCCGTGAACCCGTGGGTTACGAGGTTGGTGACGATCTCGTGCCCAATCGTGTCCGGCGCTCGCGAGGCGCCGACGACGGCGATCGCGCGCGGTTTCAGGATGGCATCCAGCGACATGGGAAGGGACATGGGAAGGAGAGATGACACTACCGCGTCGATTGGCCAATCAGGCACGCCAGAGCCCACGTCGGACATTACCCGACAATCGCTGAGCCGACTATGCTACGGCGTCCGTGACCAACGAAGAGCTTCCGGCTGGCGTTCTCCCGATCAACCGGCGGTCCGGCCCCCTTGCGGTCCTTGATCCAAGCTATGAGTACTCATATGGCTGAGTTCGTTATGGCACCGCCCCGATAGCGAACCCAGCCGGTTCATTCGGGTAGTAAAAGACCGCCGGACTCGCCTGACCGCCTGAGGTGCAGCGCGGATCCAACAGCTCGCACCGCGACCGACCGCCACGGAGGGACGCCCATGACGTACGGGAAACTTTTCACGGCCCTCGGAATCGGCACGACGGCCGCCGCGCTTGTGGCCTGCGGCGGTGCCAGTACGGACCGCGCCACCGCACCGGGCAGCAGCAAGATCGAGATCGCAGCCTCAGAGGACGTTGCGAATGTGTCCGCCAACGAGGTCGCCGGCAACGTCGCCGATTATCAACAGGCGGAGATCGATGCGGGCGTGAGCGGCAACGTCGCACCGGGGGGCGGACCGAATCTGCAGATGGGCGGGCCGCTCGGCGGCGGCCCCGGAGGCCGGGGAATGTTTCCCCCCGGTTTGGGCAGTGGCATCGGCGGTATCGGGGGCGGTGGGTGGGGATGGGGACCACAGGCAGCCGTCGATGGCGCATGCCCCCTGGATTCCGTTGGCTTTACGTTCACCTTCCCCGCCTCGGATCCGACCGACACGATCGCCTACGCGCGGACGTGGCAATTCTTCTCCGCCGCGGGCTGCGAGACCGCCTTTATCGCCGATTCGACCGATTCGATCGCTTCCACCTACGCGTTCATCGGCGACTTCAACGGCGACTCCCAACCGTGGAGCGGCCACCACCACGGCAGCAGCGTCAACGCGTTGACCGGGACGCACGAGCCGGGGACGGACTCACTCCTGGCCTCCGCATCGACGCACGTGTGGAACGGCAGCGCGAACGCCTTCGACTCGGTGTCCGTCAGCGGCATGAACGAACAGCGCCAGCACAAATGGCTGGCCTACGACACGACGACCAACCTGACATTCCGGAATCCGCGACACGGGGCCTGGTTCCCGCTGAGCGGAACGTGGACGCGATGGTTGGCCGATACTCTCCAGGTCACCGGGGACACGACGGTGTCGAAGGACTACGCGTTGCACCTGCTCCTGACGTTCACGACGGATTCGACAGGCGGTGGCAGTCAGGACGCGACGCTCCAGATATATGACGCCTCAACGGGCGCCTTTCTCAAGACCTGTACCGTTGATCTTCGCCGAGGGCGTATCGTACGCGGCAGCTGCCACTAGACCAGCTAGACGGGCGACGGTTGCTCGCCTCGTGGCGGAGGGCCGGCTAGAGCAAGCGCCGCCGATTCGGAGTCATCAAAGAGTCGGGAGCGTGTGAGAAAGCGGACCCCGTCGGGTGCCTCGACCGAGAATCCGCTTCCGCGGCCCGGCACCACATCGATGATCAGGTGCGTGTGCTGCCAGTACTCGAACTGGTCTCCGCCGATATAAAACGGCACATCGGCAATGCTGCCCAGAAACACATCGCGATCGCCGATCTTGAAATCATCGCGGGGATAGCACATGGGTGAGCTGCCGTCGCAGCACCCACCGGACTGATGAAATACGAGATCCCCGTGTCGCGCCTGGAGCTTGCGCAGCTCGGCGGCTGCATCCGGCGTGACCGACACGCGCGACACGGGGCCCTTCATCGCGGCATTCCTAGCGGCATTCCTAAAAGAAGCCCAGCTTCTTCGGGCTGTAGCTCACGAGCAGGTTCTTCGTTTGCTGGTAATGGTCGAGCATCATCTTGTGATTCTCGCGCCCGATCCCCGAGTGCTTGTAGCCACCAAACGCGGCGTGCGCGGGATATGCGTGATAACAGTTGACCCAGACCCGCCCCGCCTTGATGCCGCGACCCATGCGATACGCCGTGTTTTGCGCCCGCGTCCACACGCCGGCGCCAAGCCCGTATAGAGTGTCGTTCGCGATCGCGAGGGCATCGGACTCGTCCTTGAAGGGTGTGACGGACACCACCGGGCCGAATATCTCCTCCTGGAATATCCGCATCCGGTTATTCCCCTCGAAGATCGTCGGCTGCACGTAGTATCCCTCCCGCAATTCCCCGGCATGTACGCGACGCGCTCCGCCCGTCCGCACGCGCGCCCCTTCCTTCTTGCCGATGTCGATGTAGCTGAGGATCTTCTCGAGCTGGTCATTCGAGGCCTGCGCTCCGAGCATGGTGCGGGGATCGAGCGGGTCTCCCTCCACGATGGCCCGCGTGCGCGCGGTCGCGCGCTCCATGAACCTGTCGTAGATCGACTGCTGCACCAGCGCCCGCGAGGGACACGTGCAGACCTCGCCCTGATTGAACGCGAACATGACGAACCCTTCGATCGCCTTGTCCAGAAAGTCATCGTCGGCTTCCATGACGTCGGCAAAGAAGATGTTCGGCGACTTCCCGCCCAATTCGAGCGTGACCGGAATCAGGTTCTGTGACGCGTACTGCATGATGAGCCGACCCGTCGTCGTCTCGCCGGTGAACGCCACCTTTCCGACGCGCGGGCTCGAGGCGAGTGGTTTGCCGGCCTCGACCCCGAAGCCCTCGACGACATTCACCACGCCGCTCGGGATCAGGTCGGCGATCAGCTCCATGAACGCCATGATGGACACCGGCGTCTGCTCTGCCGGTTTGAGGACCACCGTGTTCCCGGCGGCGAGTGCGGGGGCAAGCTTCCACGTCGCCATCAGGAGCGGGAAATTCCAGGGGATGATCTGCGCGACGACGCCGATCGGCTCGTGGAAATGGTACGCAATCGTATCCTCATCGATCTCGCTGATGCCGCCCTCCTGCGCACGGAGAGCGCCGGCGAAGTAGCGGAAGTGGTCGACCGCGAGCGGCAGGTCGGCGTTCAGGGTCTCGCGGATCGGCTTGCCGTTGTCGATGGTCTCGATCGTCGCCAGTGTCTCGATATTCTCCTCGAGCCGGTCGGCGATCTTGTTCAGGATGTTCGCACGATACGTGGCCGAGGTGTGGTTCCAACTCACCGCGGCGGCGTGCGCGGCGTCGAGAGCCCGATCAACGTCCGCCGCGTTTGATCGCGCGACCTCACAGAGCGGCTGCCCCGTAATTGGGGTGGGATTGGTGAAATACTGGCCCGATGCCGGCGGGACATATTCCCCCGCGATCCAGTTATCGTATCGCGCTCGGATCGGAATCCTCAGCTTGGTAGCCCTCGCGGCCGACGGCAGCGACGGCGAGGTGGGCCGTTCAAGTGTAGTGGCCATGCTCAACTCCGGGTTGAAGGTGAGCGGCGCTCCGGCCAAGCACCGGTTCTTCCTGTCGAGCCCGCCCGCCGGAGTTGTTCCGCGTGAATCGCAATACGCCGAAGGTGCTCTCAAACCAACATCGGGGTGAGAGGTAATACCCTACAGCCTGCGCGATGGTGCCGGATGCACCGGCGTGCCGTCAGACCGCCGCCGCGACGATATCCATTGACACGGGGCGGCCTCAGCCGTCAATCTCCGCGAAGCCGGAGGTCACAATGCCTCTTCTCGATCGCCGCCCCATCATGTCGCGCGCGCGCTCTGTTCTCGCTCAGGGTGGTCTGGCCGCTCTTGCACTGGCGATCACCGGTGCCACCAGAGCGCGCCGGGCTCCTCCGATCGCGGTCGTCGAATACCCGCTGCCCCGCCCCAACGCGTTCCCCCACGATCCCGCCGTCGGACCCGACGGCGTGGTGTGGTATACGGATCAGGCCAACAGCTACATCGGGCGGCTCGATCCCACGATCGGCACGGTGACGGACTTCGCCACGCCGACACCGAAATCGGGACCGCATGGCATCCTGGTCGCCCCCACGGGCGGCGTCTGGTACACCGCTAATGCGGCCGGCCGTGTCGGTCGGCTCGATCCGGCCACGGGCCAGATCCGCGAGATCGTGCTACCCGCCGCGGCGCGCGATCCGCATACGCCGCTCCTCGTCGGAGCGAAGCTGTGGTTCACCGCGCAGCAAGCCGATCTCTATGGCGTGGTCGATACGGTCACGGGCCGCGCTACGATCTATCGGGTTGCGACGCCGCGCGCCCTGCCGTACGGGATCGTGCGTGCCCCGGATGGCACGATCTGGATCGCCCTGTTCGGTACCAACGCCCTGGGCCGCGTCGATCCCGCGACGGGCGCGCTGCGTGAGGTGCGGCTGCCGGATGCCGGCACGCGGCCGCGGCGTCTCGCGGTCGACGCCCAGGGTCACGTGTGGTATACCGACTACGCACGCGGCAAGCTCGGGATGTACGATCCGGCGTCGGGGAAGACGCAGGAGTTTCCCTGCGCCGACGGCGATCACGCGGCCCCGTATGGCGTCGCGATCACACCCGATGGCCGGATCTGGTACGACGAGGCTGGCAATAGCCGGATCGTGGCGTTCGACCCGCGCACGACGCACACACAGACATACGATCTTCCGACAAAGGGTGCGGTCGTCCGAAACATGGCGCTCGACGCATCGCGCGGCCGCCTCTGGCTCGCCCTCAGTGGCACCGGTCGGCTCGGCCGCATCGACTATGCGGCGGAGAAATTGGCGCTGGCGCGGTAGGTCGTATCGTCTCCTTCAGGTCGTAATCGAAGAACCGTTCGGTCAGCTCCAGCGGCTCGTCAGGCGGCGATATTGTACTCGCTCTGCACCAAGCCGCTCGGATAGTACCGCGTCGCGACGTGATGGAGCCGGATGTCGCGCGGGAGGGCGCCGAAGAGCGGAACTCCCTCTCCAATGAGCACGGGCACGCGCGTGATAATGAGACGTTGGATCAGCCCCGCGACCAGAAATCGTTGAATCGTGATCCCACCGTCGACGTAGAGATGGCGGGCTCCGCGGGCGGCGAGTCGCGCTGCGATCTCGGCGGGAGGGCCGGCCATCTGCTCCACGACGGCACCGCGGGCCGCGGACAAGTCGACGGGCCGGCTGCTCAGGACCACGACGCGCTTGTCCCCATAGGGCCAGGGGCCTAGCGTCAGAACCGTCTCGAATGTCTTCCGGCCTATCACGATCGCATCGACGCTGGCCATGAACTCGTCGTAGCCGTGCGGTTCGCCGCCCCCCTCCGGCAGCCAGTCGAGATCGCCGTTCGCTCGCGCAATGAAGCCGTCGACGCTGGTGCCGATAAAGACGGATGCCGTCATCGGAGACTCTCCATGGGGTGTATCCCGAATTCGGCCGGGACTCAGGCCTTCCGGGCGGGCCCATCGGCCTGGAACCCGGGCGGCCGCTCTGCCACGACAGCGAATGCGCGCTCCAGCGCAATCCCGGCGCGCACGAGGTGGCCCTCCTCGAATAGTCGTCCGATCAGGGTCACCCCGTGTGGGACGCGGCGTGGCGGCGAGAAGGTCGGCAGTGGGTTGTGGGGGTCGGGCGCCCAATCGCTGCGCGCCTCGGACACCTGCACGAACCCCGCGCGAAGCGTGAGCGAGGGATGTCCGGTGAAGTTCGCGATGACGAGCATCTCGTCGCGCAGCGACGGCACGAGCAACAGATCGACCTGCGAGAAGACGCGCGCCATTTCCCGGGCCACCTTGCGCCGAAATCGATCGGCCTGCACGAAGTCGACGGCTGAGAGGAAGCGAGATTGCCGGAACAGATTGGGCCACGCATCGGGGACCTGAGCCCTCAGTTGATCCATCTGCCCACTGAGCGTGAGCTCCTCGAACGCGGCCGCCGCTTCGCTGAAGAGAACGTGGTTGAGCGAGTCGTAGGGCCAATCGGGGAGCGTGACCTCGACCGGCACCATGCCGACCCGCGGCAGGGTCGCCAGAGCGGCGCGATCCACGTCCGTCGCCGGGCTCTCCTGCAACCATCCGGGGATGTATCCGACGCGGAGGCCCTCGACGGGCTGCGTCGCGTCGAAGTCGAGCCGACTGGCCACGCTGGCCACATCGCCTCCATCGGGGCCGGATATGGCGGGCAGCACGAGCATCGTGTCCTCGACCGAGCGGGCCATCGGCCCGAGCTTGTCGAGCGACCAGCAGAGCGTCATTGCCCCCGTGCGCGGTACTCGGCCGTAGGTGGGCCGCAATCCGTTGACGCCGCAGCGCATGCTGGGGCTCACAATGCTGCCTTGCGTCTCGCTCCCGATCGAGAAGCCGACAAGTCCCGCCGCGGTCGCCGCCCCCGGACCCGCGCTCGAGCCGGACGCGCCCTCCTCGAGCAGCCACGGGTTCATGGTCTGGCCGCCGAACCAGATGTCGTTGAGCGCGAGCGCCCCCAGACTCAACTTGGCGACGAGGATCGCGCCGGCGTCGCGCAGCCGCGCGACGACCGCGGCGTCCGCTGTCGGCACGCGGTTCCGGAACGGCTCGGCGCCGTACGTCGTCGGGATGCCCGCGGTATCCAGCAGATCCTTGCCGCCCCACGGAATCCCGTGCAGGGGCCCCCGATACCTGCCCGCCGCGATCTCCGCGTCCGCGCGCTTCGCCTGCGCCAGCGCGAGGTCGCGCGTGAGCGTGATGACGCAGCGAAGCATGGGATCGAAGCGCTCGAGGCGCTCCAGATAGATGTGGGTGAGCCGCTCCGAAGTGAGCATTCTCTGCTCGATCCAGCGCGACAGCCGCGTGACTGGAGCGAAGGCGATCTCCGCGTCGCTGGTGGGCAGCGGCCCGGGATCGCTCGTGCTGCGGACGAATCTGTCGCGGGTCGGGCCCCTCGGGGCGCCGGCGAGGACCGGGTCCCACTGCGTCGCCGGCGCCAGTGTCGCCTCCAACACGACTTTTCGCGGTCCGACCCGTCGCTCGAGGAGCGGCGCCATCGATTGCCGCCAGCTCGCCGCCGCCATTGCGCGGTCCGCGTCTCTCAGCGTCACCTGCACGAGGCGCTCGGCTTCGGCGAAGGTCGACGGCGACACCACGGGGCCAACCTCCGGCGCGGTACCGAATGCCGGCGGCGCGCCGGGCGGAGGAGGCAGTGGCGGAGGAAGCGGCGACGGAACGGCGCTCTGTTGCACGCGGCCGCGGCAGGCAGCAACGGCGGCCATTAGCCCGACTGGGGCCCGTAGCAGGAACTGTCTACGTGAGTTCACGGCTCGACTCCATCAAGAGCGTGTTTGCCCACAACGTCGCCAAACTAAGCCTTGCTCGCGCTATGGGCCGCCCAGCAGAAAACCTGCGAACGTTCCTTAGCGTGCCACGAAGCTCGCGCGTGGCGGATGCTTGCACCATGTTCCGTGGTTTGCTGGAGCTGTTCTCCTCGGAGTTCGCTCGCGCGACGGGGGGCTGCATGATCGCTCGAATATGGCACGGGATGGTTCCCGTTTCGAAGGCTGATGCATACCTGGACCTCATGCACAGGGTTGCGCTGCACGAGTATATGGCTACGCGCGGAAATCGAGGCGCGTGGTGTTTGTACCGCACAGATGGAGGCGTAACGCATTTCGAGATGGTGACGTTCTGGGACGACACCGACGCCATCAAGCGTTTCGCTGGGGACGACTACAGTATCGCCAAGTATTACGACTTCGATCCCGAGTACCTGATCGAAATGGAGAGCCGCGTCCAGCACTACGAGGTCTATTCGCAACACTCGCCCGATTCATTCGAGTCGACTGGCGAGCGCGATAACGAGAGGATGATTGCCCGTGTCTGGCAGGGAGCAGTCCCCCTCGAACGGGCCGAGGCCTACTCGCGCTATCTGGCTGAATTCGGCTTTCGGGACTACGAGAATTACCCGGGCAATCTCGGCATCCACCTGCTCCGTCGTAGCGAGGGGTCTCACGTGCACGTTCTCCTGCTCTCGTTCTGGACTTCGCGGGAAGCGATCGCACGATACGCGGGCGCCGACATTGAGCGAGCCCATTATTACCCCTACGACCTTGAGTGCCTCATCAAGCCGGCACCTATCGTCGAACACTACAAAGTGCTATCGGGGACGTGGGTACGTGGCGTGGCTTAGGCGCGAGGACGGCTAGCGGCTAACTACTTTGGTCATCCACGCGTCGGCGCGATAGTCGCGTTCGAGAGCGGTAGCCCGCTTGAGATCGCTCGAGACCGTGACGGCGGCCATCGGACGTTGCAATACGCCGAGGCGGCGGCTCTGCCCCGGCCCCGAGAGCTTGAACAAGGAAAGAAACTCCTGGGTCTCGGCGATTTCGAGAAGCGCCGCGCCATCCGTCAGCGGCGTGACGGATCCACGCTCGCCAAACATGGACACCCATTGCTGCAGCGTTCCGTCGCCAAGCGTGAGCACCCCGAAACCGAGTGAGTCGCCCGTCGACTTGTTTAACCCCTCGTAGAACACATGGCGTCCCGACGGGTCCACGACGACGCGCAGGAGGACTGCATACCAGGGCGGCTTGGGAATTTCGCGCGTATGGCCCGCTTCGCTCACGACCATCCGGTCCGCGGCCACTGGAATCCACACCCATCCGTCCGGAAGCGCCGCGGCAGAGACCACCACGGAATCGGGCAGATCGATTCCATTCCGCTGGGCGCCCGTTCGGACATCCATTTGGACGAGGTGAAGTCCCGTCGGCGTCTCGGTCCCGACGCCCACCGTGACGGAATCCGTCCAGAACGCCTGGACGGGAGCGCCCACACCGCCCAGCGACGCCTCCGAACCACCGGCAAATGGCATCACGCTGAAGTGCGCCTCGGTGCGGCCTCCCGTGGTGGGCACGATCCTCCGCACGAGCAGACGCCCGCCGTCGGGGGAAACGGCCGCGCTCACCGAGCTCGATGCGTGCGCGACGCGCCGATCATCCGGATACCGGCCGGTCAGCAGGTCGCTCATGCCGATCGCCCAGACGCTGTAGTCGTACGTCCCCTCGTCCAAGACGAGTCCGGCCCCGTCGGCGGTCAGCGAGAAATTGGTGAAGAACCCCGTCATCATCGTGTCCTGACGCGTCGCGAGACGGCCGGTCGCCTTGTCAATCGCGATGCGCACGATCGATTCGCCCACGCCATGACCGGCGCGGGCGAGCCATACCGCATCGCTTGTCGCGATGCCTCCGCAGGTGCAGGCATTGACGACGTGATCGGCCACACGCCCTGTCCGGTCGATGATCTGCCAGAGGCCGTGCGGCTCTTGCAGCACGAGTGTGATGATCCAGGCCGTACCCGGCATCGAAGAGATCGCCGCCAGACCCTGCCCAGGCCCGGCGACCCGAATGCTGTCGCGCACGACACCATCGAGGGCCGCCACGCCGATCCAGTAAACCGAATCGGGATGGAGGGTCGCGCCCAGCAGCAGCGAATCGCCGCCCGCGTAGAACGTGGCGACGCCGCCGGTCAGGAAGCGTGGTGACCCGCCCAGGGCCGAGAGCAGGTAGGTGCCACTCCGATGAGCGATGGTGCCGACGAAGACGAGGTTGCGGCGATCGGGGCTCCATTCCAGTCCGTAACCTGCTGTGGCCCCCTCGAGAATCGTGCGTGTCGTGGTGCCGCCAACGTCCTGCTCCTCGACCGAAAACGTGCAGGCGCCGGGCACACACTGCTTCGTGAGGTAGGCGAGCTGCTTGCCATCGGGAGAGATGGCCGGAACGAGCACGGCGCCCGTCAGCGTGAGCTGCACCCCCCGGCCCAGCGCTGCCCCGCCGGCGTGCGGTGTGGCCCGCCCTCTGAGCACATACGCGCCGGCGGCACCGACGGCGCCGATCACAATGAGGCCGGCGACCACCAGCATGGGCACACGCCTACCACGCGTCGCGCCCGCGGAGGCATCCGTCGCGTGCGCCGTCGTCACGGCTCGGGCAAAATCCCCCGCGCTGGCGAACCGGTCGGCGGGCGTCTTGGCAAGCGCCTTCGCGACGGCCGCATCGACGCCCGGCGGGACGGTGTCACGCAGCACGTGCAGGTGCGTCGGCCGCTCCGTCATGAGCTTGGCGATCATCGCCTGCGCGCTCGCGCCAGTGACCGGCGGCTCGCCGGCGAGCATCTCGTAGAGCACCGAGGCGAGCGAGTACACGTCGCTGCGCGCGTCGACCCCGCGATCACCGGTCGCCTGCTCGGGGCTCATATACTGGGGCGTCCCGAGCGAGAGGCCGGTCTCCGTGAGTCGGTTGCCGCCCGCCTCCTTGACGGCGAGCGCGATGCCGAAGTCGGTCAGCATCGCCTCCCCTTCCTGGAGCAGGATGTTCTCGGGCTTGATGTCGCGATGCACGAGTCCCTGGCGATGCGCGTAGTCGAGGGCGCTCGCCACCTGCTTCGTGATCGTTATCGATTCGTCGAGACTCAATTGATGCTCCCGATTCAGCTTGGCACGGAGCGACTCGCCGCGCACGTAGGGCAACACGTAGTACAGCAAGCCGTCGGCGTTGCCCGAATCGATCAACGTGAGGATGTGCGGGTGATCCAGCCGCGCCGAGATCTTGATCTCCGCGAGGAATCGCTCCGAGCCCAACACCGCGCCGAGCTCCGGTCGCAGCACCTTGAGCGCGACTTCGCGATCCAGCTTCTTGTCGCGCGCGAGATAGACGACAGCCATTCCGCCCGCGCCGATCTCGCGCTCGATGACATAACGGTCGCTGAGCGCCAGTGCGATGTCAGGAGTATTCGCCATGCATCAAGCTGTAATGGTTCGGGGAACCGCGCCAGATAGAGGCGTGCGCTCACGCCGCCGTTCGCTTTTGGCCGCGGTTTGACCGCGACCCCGCGCCTTGTTAGGCTGGCCTCAGACCGCGGGATGTCGAACGCGTCTGCCGGTGCGACCTTTCGGGGTCGCACCTGCCTCCCCACCCGCCGGAGCCATACATGCCAGCTGCCGCGTCGTCGGTCCTCGGTGCCTGGTCGAGCTTTTACGTCATCATCGGCTCGTCAGCGGCCGCTTTGACCGGGTTGATGTTCGTTGTGATTACCCTGGTCGCCGGGCAGGAACGGGCTCGACGGACGCCAGCTGGAATCGCGGCGTTCGGAACGCCGACGGTAGCGCACTTCTGTGTGGCGTTACTCAGCTCGGCGATCCTCAGCGCGCCGTGGCGCTCGCTCGTCCACACCGGCGCAATGGTCGGGGTGACCGGTCTCTACGGCGGCGTGCACGTGCTCCGCGGGATATACCAGACGCGGCGGCAGACCGCATATCGCCCGCAGCTCGAGGACTGGATCTGGTACACGATCCTCCCGCTTATCGCGTACAGCGCAATCGTGGCAGGCGCGATCCGGCTCCCCGCCATTCCGGCGAAAGCGCTGTTTGCTCTCGCGGGAGGCGTGGTGTTGCTGATCTTCATCGGCATTCGCAACGCATGGGACATCGTGACGTTCCTTGCACTCGGACAGATGGACGACCCGCCCGTGTCGAGCCCGAAGTCTGTCGAGTAGCCGACCCCGATTGTCCGCCACCCAGAGCTGCGGCGCGGCGATCCTCCGACGAATCGTGTCCCGGCCGTTGACGGCAGCGGCGACGCAGGAGCGGTAACTCCAAGGGAGTCCATGCCCTATGAGGCACAACGTTAGCTACAACAGCGAACATTTAGTCTTGTACTATTGACTAAATGCTATTATACATTACATTGCAATCATTGATTCTGGCTCGCCAACTTCAAAATGGGGCAAGCATGCGCAAATCGTCGCGGACCGCGGTTCTCGTTTCTGCACTCGCAGCCGCGGGCGTGATCATCGCCTCGGCTCTCGCGTTGAAGCACTGGGTGACGGGACCGACACCGCGCCTGATCGTCGCCGCCGTACCGATCCTGTTCTACGCCGCATTCGTCGTGATCACCATTCGCCATGTTCGGCGGCTCGACGGCCTGCAACAGCGCGTCTACCTCGAGGCGATGACCTTCGCCGCGACATTGACGGGGCTCGCGGCGCTGTCCTACGGGCAGCTGGAGAAGGCGCGCGTGGCGCCGCCCCTCGACATCGGACTCGTCGCTCCCACCTTGATGCTGCTCTTCGCGATTGGCTACGCGGCGTCGTGCCGGCGCTACCAATGAAAGTGACCAATCGGCTCCGCGTTCTTCGCGCGGAGCAGGACTGGACGCAGGCCGTCGTGGCCGAGCGGCTTGGCGTCTCGCGGCAGGCGATCAACGCCGTCGAAAACGGCAAGTACGATCCCGGCGTGTCGCTCGCGCTTGCCCTGGCGCAGTTGTTCGGCACGCCCGTCGAGCAGATCTTCAAGCTGGAGCCGACCGGTGCGACCGGTGGCTAATTGACGACTTGCGTAGAGATGCCGGCGGCGCGGATTATTTGTCACCCTACACGTGAGGAGCGAGATGGCAGCGCCAACGCCGTTCCAGGATCCCCCGCGGTACCCGGCTCCAGCCGGGCAGTCCATGTACGTCGCGCATCTCCTTGATCCGGATGGCGAAACGGTACAGGTCGGCTTTTTCGCCGCCGCGACCGATGCCGATGCGGCCAGGATCGCCACGGGAGTATTGCGCCAGCCGCCGGAATGGCAAGACGCCGTGTTCTTTCACCTGTTTCGCGAGGTGGCGGCGAAACTGTAGTTCGTCGATGCGGGTCAGCGCGCCACGCTGCTAGTAGGATGGTGCGTGAATTCTCCGATAGATAGCGCAGGTGATTACATCGCCGGAACGCCGTGACGTGGATGCCGGTCAGGGCCCGAACACCGCGCCGTGCGGCATCGCCATCCCTTTCACACCATTCGGCCAGCTCGCGCGCACGTAGCTCACACCCGGCGACGTTGCGCCGGGGTCCTTGAAGGTCGCGTCCCACGACAGGTGGCCCGTCGTCGCGTCGAAATGGAGGACCTTCACCACCGCCTGGCCGTCTCCCTGGTCGGTGACGACGATCCGATCGCTCCCCGGATCGGTCGCGGCCCAATGCGGGAAGAAGGTCGAGTCGGTGGGGAATGACGCGACCTCGCTTGGGTGTCCGGGGTCGGCGATGTCGATCGTCGCGTACCGGTGCGCGTAGGCGATCGGCATGACCATGAAGTGGCCGATGATCACCGGAACCGAGCAGCCGAAGTTCCGCGGCTTCGCTTCCGACATCGCCATCACCCGTTCGATTTTCGGCGCGCCGGCGAGCCCCGTGATGTGGAAGAAGCCGCAGGAGTAGCTGTTCATGAACACGCTGCCGTCGGCGAGCGCGCGGACCTCGAAGGGGAAGACGTGCGCCGAGTCGCCGGCGACGGCGGGGACCGCGAGCGTCTTGAGGAGTGTGAGGTCGGAGAGGCGCCAGACCTGGACCACGTTCGCGGTGATCTCCGTGTCCATCGGCGCACTGGTGGTCACGATGCGGTCGGAGGCAGGGACGAGGGCCAGGGCGTACGTGCGGATCTTCGCGCCCGGGAAGGCCGAGTCTCGCGACCAGCCCACCCGGACGAGCTTGCCGTCGCCAGCGAACTCGGCGAGTCCGCCAGGGGCGCCGGGGACGGTCGGGTCGCCGAACTGCACGGTGGCGATCACGTGCCCGTTCGGGAGCCGCGCGAAGGAGTGGAGCCTCCGGCCATTCGGGACGCTCGCCAGTCGTCCGACCAGGCGCGGGGATGTGGGCACGCTGAGGTCGAAGAGAAACGACTTGTCGCCGCTGTAGTCGTTCGCGAAGAGGAAGCCCTTCGCCGGCATGGAGAATTCGGTGTGGTGCGGCATGCGACCGTTCGAGTCCACCGTGATCGCGGCAACGACGGCACCGTAGTGTGCGCTCGACGGATCGCCATCGAGGACCGTCATCATGTCGAGGCCGCGGGCGGTAGCGCTGCCGGTGCCGGCCCATGCGTATATGTGGCGCGACGGACCAGACGCCGCAGACTCTGGCGCATCGCGACAGGCCACGAGAAGGACCGCGAGCAGGCCTGCTGAGACCAGCGGCTGGGGCGTCATGCGCTCCCTCCTGGGGTTTTCGTGGCGGGCGGACCGGGGCAATACCTGCGGGTGCCCGGTCGATGATCGGGCGACGAGGCGATCACTCGCGCGCCCGCGCGGCCCACTGCCACATCCCCGCCATGGTCTCGGTGCTCACGGGGTGACCGAGGAGCCGCGCCTGCAGCAGGATCTGCCCTCGATGATGGCCGTCGTGCACCATGTAATAGGCAAGAAATGTCGCGGCGTCGTGGGGGGAGCCCCCGATTCGCCCGCCGCGCTCGAGCGCCGGCGCCACGATTGCGAGCACGGCGCGCCGCTTGGCGTCGAGGGCGCGCGCGGCAAGAGCGGGCGTCACGCGGAATCGATCGAGGTCGTCAGGCACGGCGACATCTGGTCTCGCTCGCCTGAGGTAGACGAGCCCGCAGTTATGGATGTGAGCCACGAGCGCAGCAATCGTGCGCATCCGGGGCGCTGGCGGCTTCGCGCGCCACACGCTCGGATGCAGCCGCTCGATGAGATACTGATTCACTCGCGCGCTGGCCGCGTACGCCCGCAGGAGGGCCGCGCCGACGTCAGCGGGTGGCGATTGTTTGGGCCGCATCATGGGGCGTAGATGTGCTGCAGGTTGACACCATCGGGATATTATAGCTCGCTCGTGTTGCGCCGGACGAGCCGAGGCGTCGGCGGTGCGACGGGCGCAGGTCGAGCACTGCGCCAGGGGACTCGACCCGAAGGGCGAGTCCCAGCAAATATCCTGCAACGAAGTGAAGGATGTAGCAGGGGGGGGACTCGAATCCCCGACCCCGGCATCATGAGATCGTCCCGCCCAGAGGGAGAACTTTCCTTCCCCTCTGAAAACGAGGCGCAACGCGGCACGCCGAGGAAGGAAAAGTCGTAAGTGTGGGTACCTCTGTGGGTACCTCGTATTAGGCATCAACGCAGCAACTTCGAGGGCGCATTTTCGCGGCCGGTTGCCCGCTGCTAGCAGCTGGTACTCGGAGACGGACGATACGCCCCGGGGCACGGCCCCCGACTGTGGCTCGATTGTCTACGGAGCGCTATGACCCCTACACTGCAGCACGCCCAGATACGCGCTCCACGGACCGACTGCGGCACGATACTGATGGGCCATCACGCGGGATAGTTGATGCACATGAGTGAGGTCGTGAACGGCCCATGTCGCCAGAAGTTCCGAGAGCGTCACCACTCCCAACGCCGGATGCCTTCCTCGTCGGGTCAAGTCTTCCTGCTGTAAATCGAGTGCCTGCAGCGCAGCTAGATTCTCCCTTCGCAGGCAGGCAAAATCGTCCAGGAGCTGCTCCAGCGACTTGTCTTGACTCTCTTTCAACTGCGCAAAGCGGTCAAGGGGATCAAATGGCCGCGTTTCGCCATTCTCCAGCATGATCCGCACCCGCGGCATCCAGTCGGTGCGCTCCGCGTGGATCAGGTGGCCCACAATGTCGAACGCGTTCCAGGTCTCGTTCCCTTCGTTGCAGCGTACCCAGATGTTGGGCATCCCGCGCAACAGCGCATTCAGGGTTGCGGGAGTGCGGGTGAGAACTGCGATGGCCTCGGCCACGCTGAATTCCGTCAAGCTTGCCATGCCTATATAGATGCATGCCTGGCGCTTTGGACTCAAGCGACGGGGCGGCTTCCGACGCTTGGCGGGAACGCGCGACCGGATTGCGCGCGTGGCCGACTGGGCATGGCCGTTCGTCGAGCAGCACCTCGCGGCCGTGCTGCCCGGCGAGCGATTGTTCCGCGGGATCCACCGTTGGGCCGCCGGCGACGTGCACCGCGAGCGGTGTCGCGCGCTCGGACTCGAGGGCTACCGGTTGCGCGACGCGCGGCATCATTGGGCGGTGCGCATGGTGCGCGCCGGAATGCCGCTCGAGCTCGTGGCGCGGCAGCTCGGGCATCGCGACGTCGTGATGGTCGCGCGCGTGTATGGTCGATTCGTTCCGAACACCGTCGAGCGGACGCGGTGGGAGCAGGCGGCGTCGGCGCTCGATGCAGAGAAATGGAAGGAAATGGGTGCAGTTTTGGGTGCGGTCGGTCGCGTGAATTCTCCCGCGCCGAGCGTAACTGCTTATCCGCCAAGTAGCAGGGGGGGGACTCGACCCGAAGGGCGAGTCCCGACAAATATCCTGCAACGGAGTGAAGGATATAGCAGGGGGGGACTCGACGCGAAGCGCGAGGCCCAGACAACATGGTCGCAACAACGTGAGACCAAGTAGCAGGGGGGGACTCGAACCCCCGACCCCGGCATTATGAGTGCCGTGCTCTAACCAGCTGAGCTACCCTGCCCTAACTTCGGCCTCGCAAACTAGCCCGATCCCGCCACGCCCGACAACCCGCGCGAGGCCACTGCCCATGCTCACCCTCGACGAGGCCCGGGTCCGCACCGTCCTTCGGTACGACACCCTCGTCCCCGCCATGGCAGCGGCCCTCACCGACCTCGCCACCGGCCGCGCCACACAGCCCGTCCGCACCATCCTCCCCGTATCGGACCACGCTGGCCTGTTCGCCCTCATGCCCGGCATTTACGGCGACATCATGGGCGCCAAGCTCGTCACCGTCTACCCCGCGAACACCGAGCGCGGGCTCCCCTCCCACCAGGCCACCATCCAGATCTTCCGCTCGAGCACCGGTGAGCCCCTCGCCACACTCGACGGCCGCCTCATTACCGAGATGCGCACGGCCGCCGTCTCCGCCCTCGCCGTGAGCGTCCTCGCGCCACCCCATACTCGCACGCTCGCCATTCTCGGGAGCGGCGTCCAGGCCCGCGCCCACGCCGCCGCCCTTCGCAGCGTTCGCCCTATCGACACGATCCGGGTCTGGAGCCGCACACCCGCCCACGCCGAGCGCTGCGCCGCCGACATCGGGGCCACCCCGGCAGCGACTCCTCAAGCCGCTGTCCGGGACGCCGACATCATCGTCACCGTCACCAACTCCCCCACCCCGCTCCTGCTGGGGGCCTGGATCCCGGATACCGCCTGCGTCGTTGCCGTGGGCGCGGTCGGCCCCACGCGCCGCGAGCTCGACGGCAATGCCCTTCGCGGCTCCGTCATCGTCGACTCGAGAGAAGCCGCCCTCCAGGAATCGGGCGACATCCTCATCGCCGGCGCGCCCATTTACGCCGAGCTTGGCGAGATCCTCACCGGGGCCATCCCCCGCCCCACACGCGGCCCCGTCGTCTTCAAGTCGCTGGGCCTCGCCGTCGAAGACCTCGCCGCCGCCCGCCTGGTTTACGAGTCCCTTCGCTAGTCGCGGCGCCCCCTCAAGGTCTCCTTTCTACTCTCGACTCTCTACTTTCTGACCGTCAGGTCCGGCCGCCACCCAGCGCGGCCGGCACGCCAGAAGACGAAGCTCGCGATGTCGGCGAGCTGCTCGTCCCTCTGCGTCTTCGTCGAGCCGATCCCGTGCCCGGCCTCGTCGTCCACCCGCAGCAACACCGGCGCTACGGTCCCCGATGCTTGCAGCCGCGCGGCGAACTTCGCCGGCTCCCACGGTGCGACACGCGGGTCGGTGAGACCCGTCGTCACCAGAACCGGCGGATACTGCACGCCATCCCGGACCGCCTGGTACGAATCCATCGCGAATAGGTTCCGGAACCCCGCCTCGGTCTTCACCGTGCCGAACTCGGGGACGTTGGGCGGTCCGTTCGGCGTAAACTCCGATCGCAGCATGTTCGCCGCCGGCACGAGATCGATCACTCCCGCGAACAAGTCGGGACGCTCCGTCAGAGCTCGTCCCATCGTGATCCCGCCCGCCGACCCACCCATGATGAACAGCTTGTCCTTCGTCGTGATCCCTCGCGCGATCAGATCCTCGCCGCACGCGATCAGATCGCGCCACGTGTTCGGCTTGTTCGCATCCTTCCCTCCCAGCCGCCACGCCTCCCCCAGCTCCCCGCCACCCCGGACGTGGCACACTGCCGTCTCGGCCCCCTCCTGCATGAATACCACCAAGCCAGAGCTGAAACGCGGCAGCTGGGAGATGCCGTACGAGCCATAGGCGTCCAGGAGGACGATCTGTGGGCCGCCCGCGATGAGCCCGCGCGGCGCGACGAGACTCAACGGGACGTGCACACCATCGTGCGCCGTGGCCGACAGGTCGCGCACCTCGAAGCCGGCGGGATCGTACGCGGGCTGGACACCCAGCGCGAGCGCCGTCAAATGCTTCGTCCGGGGATCGTACGTGTACTGCGACGGAGGGACCGCCCAGCTCTCCACCGTGAATTCCAGCCCCGGGCGCCTCGGGTCCGTGAACGTCGCGCTCAGGTACCCCTTGAACGGCAGCGCGACGTCCTCCGCCGCCATCCCGGCCGCGGGAACGCGCAGGAGCTGGGAATAGCCGCCCTCGCGCAGCACGATGTAGAGCGCGTCGGAGGCCGCACGAATCGCCTCGACAACGCGATCGGGACGGGCGGCGACGACCGTTCGCGCTGAGGTCAGCGGCTGGCCGAGCCGCACCGCCAGCACCTTGAACGTCGGCGCATTCTTGTGCGAGAGCAGGAAGATCTCGTTGCCGCGCACCTCGAACTGCGTGACGCTGTCGCTGCGCGCCACGAACCGCTGCCATTGCGTCGCCACCCGCGCCGCGGCGCCCACCGGGGCAAGCCAGAGCTCCTGCTCGTTCTGCACCCCGTTCACATTCACAAACACCGCGTCCGACGCGCCCGGCGCGAGAACCATGACCGGTATCTCATCGGGCGTCAGCGGTGGCCCGTGTCCAACGCTGGCACCCAGGAGATCGACCGGCTCCGAGTGCATGTCCCACACATCCGTCGCGGAATTCTTGTATTTGTCGGTCGGCGCCGCCCCGGCGCTCAGTTTGGCGAGCCGCGTGAAAAAGACCGTGCGTCCGTCGGAGCTGAAGAAGGGGGCGCCGAATTGCGCCCGGTCCACCGGACCGGCCACGCGGGCGCCCGATGCTACGTCGTACACGAAGAGCGATGCATCCTCGGAGCCTCGCGCGGAGAGCCCCACCGCGATCTTCGCCCCGTCCGGCGACGCCTCGTAATAGTTGACCGCGTAGGGCTCCCCCCCATGCGCGGCCCGGAGCGCCGCCACGTCGACGATCTTGCGCGTACCCGCGGCGTCCCGAACCATGAGATCGAAGTTGTCGGACCCCGGCTCGCGCAGGAGATAGAAGCTGCGCCCGCCGTACGTCTCATACGATTGGACGACGCCAAATTCGGCGCCGAAATCAGAGATGCGCTTGAGCAGTGCAGCGCGCGGCTCGATCGCGTCGAGAATGCTGCGCGTGTACGCACCCTGGGCGCGTATATAGCCGATCGCTTCCGAATCGAGGCTCTCCATCCAGCGATAGGGATCGACCACGGCGGCGCCGTAGAGAGTGTCCGTCACGGGGCGGACCGGCGCGACGGGCGGATGAGTGGTGAGCCCGATCGGGCTCAGCGGATCGCCCGGGCCGGCCGCGCCGACAAGGAAGGCACACACGGCGAGCGCCGCTATCCCGACCCGCCCGTTGAGTGCGCGCACCTGCGTGCTTGCCGTCGTGTGCTTCACGAAACCTATGCAGTGGTGACCGGGGAAATGGTACTCTTGCGGGCGTCAATTGTCATCCGGTTCCACCGGCGCCCGCAGCGGCAACCGGAGCGTGAACGTGCTCCCCTCTCCCAGTACGCTCTTGACCGTAACGTCTCCTCCCAGGAGGCGTGCCAGCCGCCGGCACACCGTGAGACCCAGCCCCGAGCCACCGACTTCCCGGTTCGACGTTTGACGCACCTGCCAGAAGGGGTCGAACACGCGTTCGATGTGCTCCGGCGCGATCCCGATCCCGCTGTCGTGCACGTCGAAGCGCGCCATCTCCGGCTCGAGGCTCACGGCCAGCACGATCGCCCCGCGATCGGAGAATTTCACCGCGTTCCCCAGAAGGTTGACGAGGATCTGGCGCACCTTGAGCGGGTCGGTAGCCAGCGTCGTTGCGGCGTCGGCGACCGTCGTTTCGAGCGCCAGACCTTTCGACACCGTCAGCGGCGCAACGAGCAGCACGACCTCGTCGGCCAGCTCGCGCAGTATCACGGGCGTGCGCCGGATCGTCTCGCGACTCGCCTCGACGCTGGAGAGCGTCAGGACTTCGTCGATCAGTGCGAGGAGATGTGCCGCGGATCGTTTGATGCGCGCGAGCTGCGCCCGCTGGGCGTCGTTCACGGGACCGGTGATCGAATCGGACAACAGCTCCTGGTACCCCATGATGGCCGTAAGCGGCGTCCGCAGCTCGTGGCTCATGGTTGCCAGAAACGCGGATTTGGCCGCGCTCGCCGCCTGCGCCTGAGCCCGCAGATCCTCCTCCCGCACCGACGCGAAAAGCAGTCGCTGGTTGATCTCCCGGAGCTGCTCCGTCAACTCGGCCCGGCGGCGCCGCGCCTGGACCTCCTCCGTCGTATCCCGAATCTGCAGGACCAGCTCCCGCGCCTGGTCCCCTCTCGGTGGAACGGGCCAGACTGTCACGCTCCAGAAACAGGCCGCCGGATCGGTCCCCCTATGTTCGATCTCGACGTCGCTCGCGGGCTCACCCGTTTCGCTCACGCTCCGCAGGAGCGCCGCGACAGCCTCGGACCCGGAGTGCGGGACGGCGTCCGCGACAGCCTGCCTCCCCGCGAGGCGCTCACCGGAGCCCACGAGCAAGCGGAACGCGGGATTCGCGTATCGCACGACGTATTGCTCGGCATCGACCACCGCGATCGCTACGGGTGAACGCTCCACGTGCTCGCGCAGCCCGCGGGAGACGTTTGCCGCGCGGAACCCGCTCGCCCGGTCGGTCGCCGTCCGCCCCCGCCGATCGACCCGCTGCCCGGCCCGCTTGGGCGACGGATCGGATCCACTTAGATCGCTGGCCATAGCTCACCCCGCTGCACGTACATCGACAAAGCAGGAGTGTGCTACATATTGCGTGCCGCGCTCGCACGGTCGGGCCCGGTGACCGACGTGGCGGCCACAACGCAAAGCGGGGCCAATCCCGAAGGACTGGCCCCGCGCGTTCCAGCCTGACTCTACAGCGGCGGTGGGATTTGACGCAGAGCGCAAATCCCTTTCAGACGTAGTCGAACCTATGAGACTTATAGCGGGGGCGGGATTTGAACCCGCGACCTTCGGGTTATGAGCCCGACGAGCTACCAGGCTGCTCCACCCCGCGTCGTGGGACGAAAGCTACCCAGAGCGATACGGGTGTCAAGGAAGTTGGGGACTCCGTGCGCTCGTCGCCCCGCTCTCGAGTCAGCCACCAAAGACGCGAGCGGGCCGTACCCGTCGCCGGGTCGGCCCGCTCGGATTGGGGGATGGAGGCGCGGGGTACTGCCCCCCGGTCCATGCCGTCGATCAGCCAGCGCCACTACGTGCGTAGCCCGCTTGTTGAGGTCTCCGGCCGCTGGTCAGCAGGCCACCCACGTCCGGACGAGCCTTCTAGAGTTTCACCAACCGCCGGAAGGCGCGACGGCCGACTAGCCCAGATTTGCGATACCTCTGAAAACGCCCCGGGCGGGCTTCCTCAGAGGCAAGGCGCGCAACCGAAGTTACGCCGCCAGAGCCAGGTTATCGTTGGCTTGTGTGAATTTCCCGAGTGTTTAACCAGGAACCCGAGGACCTGGGCACGCAACACCGACATCACAACACATGTCGAGCCTAGTTCGCCCCCCCTAACAACTACACCGGAAGATACCCGCGATTCGCACCCGCGTCAACGGGAAATCGCCTCATGCGTCACTTTATATGATACATATCAAATCGTTGCCGGTGAATCGATTACTGCGTTTGACATGACGGTATTCCGCCCGGCGCTCTTTGCCCCATACATCGCTCTATCCGCTGCGGGGAAGATGGCCCCATGCGAGGCCACGGTCTCCGGATAACACGCGACCCCGAACGACACCGATACCTTGATGCGCTCGTCGCCGACGACCACCGGCCGAGCATCGATCGCGCGCCGCAGCCGCTCGGCGACCTCGAGCGCCTCCAGCAGCCCCGTCCCCGGCAGCACGATCGCCATCTCCTCCCCGCCATACCGCGCGCAGAGATCGTTATCCCGCGCGCCCCGCCGCAGGTGGTCCGCGATCGACTTGAGCACCGCATCGCCCGCCTCGTGACCGTACCGGTCATTCACCCGCTTGAAATGGTCCGCGTCCGCGACGATCAGCGATACCGGCAACCCCGAGCGGTCCGCCTCCTCGAGCCTCTGAATGAGCTCCTCGTCGAACTGCCGGCGGTTATACAGCCCGGTGAGCTGATCCGTGATCGATGCACGCCGCGCCTCCTGGATCCGCCAGAGCTGGTCCAGCGACGCGGACGCGATCGCCGCGAGCGTCCGCACGGGCGCGATGTCGCGCGCGCGCACATCCCCCGGTGCATCCCCCTCGACGACGATCGCCCCCACGACCCGCTGGTCCTGCTTCATCGGCACGACGAGCAGCGAGCCAAGCGGCACGAGCCGCTCCCCTCCCCCGTACAGCGGCGTCGAGCGGTCCAGGTGCCGCGCGTCCTCCCACGGCTGCGACTGATCCTCCGAGCACAGCGCCCCGACGACCGATTTTGCGAAGACCCTCTGACCGACCTCGATGGAATGCCCGGGCGACACGCTCTGCACGATCCCGAAGTGCGCGTCCGCCTCCCAGCGGACCAGCGCCGCCCGTGCGCCCGAGGTGAGCTGCAAGGCGTCGCGACACACGGTCTGGCTCAGGTCCTCGATCGTCTGCTTCGACTGGAACATCCGCGCCGAATTCACCAGGACGTTCGCCTCTCGGACCCGCCGCTCGTATTGCCGCAGGGTCTGCACCAGGTGCGCCATCTCCGCCGTGAGCGAGGCCGCACGCTGCAATCGCTGGTGGACCGCGTCGGGGGGCACCCGAAGGCCGGATGCGGCCCACACCGTCAGCGCGTATGCATCCCCCCCGGCGACGAGCCAGGGCGCCGCGGCAAAGGTCAACTTTCCTTCCGCGCTCTCGCATTGCACCGTCCGCTCCGTCAGCGCGCGCTCCACAGCGGGCAGCCACGCCTGCGCACGCAACGTCGGCGGCCGGCGCCGCCCCTCGACCGCCGTCCCCTCCGGCGTGACCCACGCCGCGGCCGTGAGCGCCGCGCGCGGTTCGGCCGATACCCGGGACCCCAACCGTGCGGCGCCGTTGGCGTCGGCATCCCGCGGCAGCCGCCAGAGCACGAGCTCGTCCGCGCCGAGCCCGGAGCGTACCTCCTCGAGGCATTGGGTCACCACGGTCCCCTGCAGGACCTCGCGCGATACGGCCCGACCTCCGGTCACCGGCACCGACTTCGTCAGCGACGGCAGCGTGACCGGGGTCAGCCAGCGCGACGGCGTGCGTCGGCGCTCGGTCGCTGGCGTGCCGGTCACCTCGGACGTGCGCCCCTTTCGTCGGCGCAGCTCGCGGGTCGCCCACACCGCAACGCCCGCCGCCGCGCACGCGACCAGGGCGATCGCGACGAGGAAAATGAGATTGAAGATGATACCGCCCGTTGTCGATCTTGACGACGCGGGGACGGACGCCGCAACGGTCAGACCGACGCGATCGCGAGCTCCGCGCCGTCCGTGGGCGCGCCGTGCAATTCCTCCCGCTCCCGCGCGGCCGCGAGATACGCGTCGAATAGCGCTTCGACCTCGTCGAACGAGTCCACGGCGTGCAGCTTCTGCCGCAGCTCCGCCGATCCGGGCAGCCCCTTCACGTACCAGCCGAGATGCTTCCGGAACTCGATCGCGGCCCCGCGAGGATCGGGCTCATACGCGGCGGCCATTCGCGCGTGACGCAGGGCGATCGCGAAGCGCTCGTCCACGCGCGGCACCGCGGGACGCTCCCGGCCGTCGAGCAGCGCGCGCGCCTCCGCGAAGATCCACGGCTGCCCAAAGGAGCCGCGCGCCACCATCACGCCCGCGCAGCCGGTCTCCCGCTGCATGCGCACGACATCGTCCGCCGTCTTGATGTCCCCGTTTCCGAGCACCGGGATCTCCAGCGCATCGACCACCGCCGCGATCTCCTGCCACTGGGCCGCCCCGGTGTACATCTGAGCGCGCGTCCGCGGATGCAGCGCGACCACCCGCGCCCCGGCGTCCTGACACCGCCGCGCGATCGTCACCGGATCCCGCGTCTCATCGCTCCACCCGCTCCGGATCTTTACCGTGACCGGCAAATGCGTCCGGGCGCTCACGGCACGCACGACCGATTCCACCAACCCGAGATCCTTGAGACATCCCGACCCGCCGTTCCGCTTGACGACCTTCTTCACCGGACAGCCGAAATTGATATCGATGAACTCCGGAGCGAAGACATCAGTCACCAACGCCGCGGCATCACCCATCGCCGCGGGATCCGCGCCGAATATCTGCACCCCGATCGGTCGCTCGTCGGCGCCGAAGCGGAGCTTCGCGATCGTGGCCGCATTCTCTCGCCGAATCCCCTCGGCGGAGAGAAACTCCGTCACCACGACGTCCGCCCCGAAGCTCCGGCACAGCCGCCGGAAGGGGGATTCCGACACCCCCGCCATGGGCGCCAGATACAATGGCACCTTCGCGGCTACCGGAAACGGAAAGGCCAGCGGCATGACCGCAACGTAACGAGCCAGGAAAAGTGCTGCAACGTGAAGATTTGACACGACTTGCAAGCACCAATACTTTTTGCGCCGGTCGTGTGGCCCCAGTGACGAAGACGCGCGTGGGGCGTCGCACACGGCGCGGGCTCATCTCAGAGGGTGCATGGAACTTCGCGAGTTTTTTTCCGAGGACGCCATCAAGCTGGACCTGGAAGGCACCACGAAGGATGCGATCCTGCGGGAGTTGATCCAGCAGCTTCACCTGGATGAGAAGTCGGAAGGAATGCTGTTCAAGATGCTCAAGCGGCGCGAGAACCTGGGCTCCACCGGCATCGGCCGCGGCATCGCCATCCCGCACTGCCGTTCTCTCGTCGTCGCGCGGCTCCGCGTCGCATTCGGCCGCAAGCGCGAGGGCGTCGACTTCAAGGCGATCGACGAAGCACCGGTCTACTTCTTCTTCCTGATCGTGGCGCCGCCGCTCGAAGTCTCCAATCAATACCTTCCGGTGCTCGGCAAGATCGCCCAGTTCAGCAAGGAGCCCGATGTGCCGCAACGGCTTCTGGCGCTCAAGACGCCGGCCGAATTCATGGCGCTGCTCGCCGAGAAGGGCGTCTAGGCCCGGAGCACCAGCCCGAGCAGGGTGTAGCGATTCGCGCGCGGCCCCACGACATTTCCTCTGTGTCCTGGTGGCGAAAGGATAAGAAGCCCCGGCGGCCGCGCCGAGAGAGCCCGGAGCGCCTGGAGATCCCTCCGGACGCCTGGGAGAAATGCGAGTCGTGCGGCCATACCGACCTGCGTGAGAAATTCCTCCGCAATCTGAACGTCTGCCCGGCCTGCGATTACCACCGCCGCCTCCGCGCCCGCGACTACCTGGCCATCCTGCTCGACGACGGTCGCGTTCATGAGCTCGAGGCCGATCTCCGGTCGACCGACCCGCTCGGATTCCCCGAATACACGGCGCGCCTCAAGAAGGCGACCGCATCCTCGGGTGAGACCGACGCGATCATCGCCGCCACCGGCACGCTCGGCGAGATGCCGATCAACCTCGGCGTCATGGACTTCGCCTTCATGGGGGGCTCCATGGGGTCCGTCGTCGGGGAAAAGGTGAGCCGGCTCGGTGTCCGCTCCCTCGAGCGCAAGTATCCGCTCGTGATCGTCGCGTCCTCGGGGGGCGCCCGGATGCAGGAAGGAGTCCTGTCCCTCATGCAGATGGCGAAGGTCTCCGCCGTCCTCTCGCAGCTCACGGAGCGCCGGATCCCCTACGTCTCGATCCTCACCAATCCGACGACCGGCGGCGTGAGTGCCAGCTTCGCCATGCTGGGCGACGCCATCATCGCCGAGCCCGGCGCCGTCATCGGATTCGCCGGCCCCCGCGTTATCAAGCAGACCCTCGGCCAGGAGCTCCCGGAGGGGTTTCAGACCGCGGAATTTCTGCTCGAGCACGGCATGCTCGACGACGTGGTGCACCGCCGCGACCTCAAGACGACCGTCGGCCAGCTGCTCCGCCACATGAGCGGGAAGCCGGCGCTGTCGGGGTGGACGGCGCCCTGAGCGCGGCCGCCGGCTCCCGCACCCGGCCCCTTACCCCTTCCAGATCCGCCGGACGCCTGTCGTACCGGGAGGCTCTGGATTATCTGTTCGCGCGCACGACGGGGAAATGGAAGCTGGGCCTCGAGCGAATGGAGGCTCTGCTCGCGCGCATTGGCCGGCCCCATCAGCAGCTCAACGTCTTCCATGTGGCGGGAACCAACGGCAAGGGAAGCGTCTGCGCCACACTCGACGCCGCACTCCGCCGCCCCGATCGCAAGGTCGCGCTCTATACGTCCCCGCATCTCATCGATTTCCGCGAGCGCTTCCTCATCGACGGCGTGCCGATCACGGAGCACGACGTCACCGACTGGATCGCGCGCCGCACGCCCCTCGTGGAGCGCCTGGGCGCCACCTTCTTCGAGGCCACCACCGCTATGGCCTTCGAGCTATTCGCCCGGGCCGAGGTCGATGTCGCCGTGATCGAGGTCGGGCTGGGCGGCCGGCTCGATGCGACCAACGTCATCGATCCCCTCGTCGCCGGCGTGACATCGATCGGGATCGATCACGTCGAGTTCCTCGGTCACACACGCGAGCAGATCGCCCTCGAGAAAGCGGGCATCTTCAAGGCCGAGCGACCCGCCATCATCGGCGAGCCCGATCGCGCCATTCGCGCGCAACTGGCGCGTCTCGCGCGGAAGGCGGGCGCCGCCCCGATCCGCCTCGTCGCGGATGAGGCGACGATCACCGACATTCGCGTCGAGCCGCTCGGCGGTACATCGTTCCGGCTCGCACTGCCCGGCGGCACCGCGCCGTTACGCACTCCGCTCGTCGGCGCCCACCAGGCCATCAACGCGGCCGTCGCCCTCATGATGCTCGATGCCGCCGGTCCCGAATACGCCGTGCCCCTCGGCGACGCCCAGCCGGCCCTCGATCGCGTGTATCTCCCCGGCCGGTTCCACCGCAGGGGCCGATTCATCCTCGACGTCGCCCACAACCCCGATGGTGCCGCCGTCCTGGCCGATACGATCCGCGCCGTCGCACCTCCCCATCCCATCACCGCCGTGCTGAGCGTGCTCGCCGACAAGGATTGGCGCGGCGTCATCGACGCCCTCGCCCCCGTCGTCGACCTCTTTCTCGTGACGAGCGCTCCCTCCGCACCCAGCGCACGCGCCTGGCTGCCCGAGGCCGCCCTGGCGTACGCCCGGGCGCGTGATCTGAGCGCGGAGCTGGAGGACGACTTCGACCGCGCGCTGGAGCGCGGTGATGCCGCCGGCGGCACCGTGCTGGTCACCGGGTCGTTTCACACCGTCGGAGATGCGCTGGCCCGCTTGCCCGCGCTGTCCGCCGCGGGATAAGTTCCCCCATGTCCGCCGGACCGCTGCCGGGCTTCCGGGATTTCTACCCCGCGGAGTTCGCCGAACGGGCGTACATCCTCCGCATCTGGCGCGCCGTCGCGCAGCGCTACGCCTTCGTCGAGTACGACGGTCCGCCCCTCGAGCCGACCGAGTTGTACACCCGCAAGAGCGGCGAGGAGATCGTGGGCCAGCTCTACAATTTCACGGACAAGGGAGATCGCGAGATCGCCCTCCGGCCGGAGATGACCCCGACCCTGGCCCGCATGGTCGCCGCGCGGGCCGAATCGCTGCGCAAGCCCGTGCGCTGGTTCTCGATCCCACAGCTCTTCCGCTACGAGCGGAAGCAGAAGGGGCGGCTCCGCGAGCACTTTCAGCTCAACGTCGACATCGTCGGCGAGAGCGACGAGTCGGCCGACGCCGAGCTGCTCGCGTGCGCCATCGACTCGGTGCGGGCATTCGGCCTGACGAGCACCGACGTCCGCGCGCGCGTGTCCGACCGCCGGCTCCTCTCGGCGCTCCTGCTCCATTCCGCCGTCCCCGACGGCGCATTGCCCGCCGTGTACGCCGTCATCGACAAGATCGCGCGGCAATCGCCGGCCGTGACCGGCGAGCGGCTCGCGCTCGCCGGCCTCGGGCCCTCGATCATCGATCGCGTGATCGGCCTCATTCAGCCGACGACCGTCGACGATCTGACGAAGCGCTACGCCGACGTCCCGACGATACGTGAGGCCGTCGACCGCCTGCGCCGGTATTTCGATTATCTCGCGGCGCTGGGGGTCGCCGATTGGGTGCAGCTCGATCTCTCGATCGTACGCGGGCTCGCGTACTACACGGGCATCGTCTTCGAGCTCTTCGATGCGACGGGCGACCTGCGCGCGATCTGCGGCGGCGGGCGGTACGATACGCTGCTCGCCACACTCGGCGGCGCGGACCTCCCCGCGCTGGGCTTCGGAATGGGCGATGTCGTCCTGGGCGAGCTCCTGCGCGCGCGGGGGCTCATGCGCCCCGACACCGTCCCGATCGACGTCTGGATCGCTGCGGACGCGGGCGTGCCCATGGAGCGCATCATGCGCGAGGCCGCCCGGCTCCGCGCCGAGGGGCGCTCCGTCGAGTACCCCCTGCGCCACCACTCCCTGTCCAAGCAGAAGCAGGTAGCGCGCGCTCTCGGCGCCCGCGACATCGTGACCCTCACCAAGTGATGGCCGACGACCGAAAGCTTCCGACCCGCGCCGAAGATTTCAGCGCGTGGTACAACGAGCTCGTACTCCGCGCCGAGCTGGCCGACTATAGCCCCGTGCGAGGGTGCATGGTCATCCGCCCCGCGGGCTACGGGATCTGGGAGCGCATGCAGCGCGCGCTGGACGACATGTTCAAGGAGACCGGCCACCAGAACGCCTACTTCCCCCTGTTCATTCCCGAGAGCTACCTGCGCAGGGAGGCCGAGCACATCGAAGGCTTCGCCCCCGAGACCGCGGTCGTGACGCACGGGGGCGGCAAGCTGCTGGACGAGCCCCTCATCGTCCGACCCACCTCGGAGACGATCATCTACGCCATGTTCGCCAAGTGGGTGCAGAGCTACCGGGATCTTCCGATCCTGATCAACCAGTGGGCGAACGTCGTGCGCTGGGAGATGCGCACCCGGCTCTTTCTCCGGACGCTCGAGTTCCTCTGGCAGGAAGGACACACCGCGCACGCCACCCACGATGAGGCGGAGAGCGAGGCGCGGCAGATGCTCGGCGTGTACCGCCGATTCATGGAAGAGTGGGCGGCCATGCCCGTCGTGACCGGACGGAAATCGGACGCCGAGCGCTTCGCGGGCGCGCTCCGGACCTACTCGTGCGAAGGGATGATGCAGGACAACAAGGCGCTCCAGGCCGGCACCTCGCACAATCTCGGGCAGAATTTCGCGAAGGCCTTCGACCTCACCTTCCAGACCGAGTCCGGGGAGACGGCCCACGCCTGGAACACGAGCTGGGGCGTGTCCACCCGCCTCGTCGGCGGACTGGTTATGACCCACGGCGATGACGGGGGCCTGCGCGTTCCGCCGCGACTCGCCCCCCTCGAGCTCGTGATCGTCCCGATCTACAAGACCGATGCCGAGCGCCAGCGCGTCCTCGACGTGGCCCAGGGCGTCCGCGCCGCCATCTCGGGCCCGGGCAGCGGGGTGCCGGTCCGCACCCACATCGACGCGCGGGAGCACCTCAAGCCCGGCGCGAAGTACTACGACTGGGAGCTCCGCGGCGTGCCGATCCGGATGGAGCTGGGGCCGCGCGACCTCGACCGCGAGCAAGCGGTTCTCGTCCGGCGCGACACCGGTGAAAAGCAGCCCGTTCCCCTCGCGACCATCGGCGAGGCGGTCCACCGGATCCTTACCCGTATGCAGGGAGACATGTTCGCGGCGGCGCGCGACAGGCGCGACGCCCACTCCTTGCGCGGCCCCATCACGTACGACCGCTTCCGCGAGATCATGGACGGCGACGGCGCATTCGTATATGCCGGATGGTGCGGCGACGCCGCGTGCGAGGCGCAGGTGAAGGCCGATACGAAGGCGACGATCCGCGTGCTGCCGGATCCGGAGTTCCGATCGCCGGAGGCGCCCACACGCTGCCTGCGCTGCGAGCGTCCGGCGATGTCGGAGGCCCTGTGGGCGCGAGCGTACTGACGACGGCGAGCGCTTTCCACCGCGTGGACGGCGCGCTCTGGTGCGAGTCCGTCCCGCTGGCGCGCATCGCCACCGCGGTCGGCACGCCCGTCTATGTCTATTCGGCGGGCGCGGTGCGCGCGCAGTACGCCGCGCTGGACAGTGCGCTCGCGCCGGTCCCGCACCGCATTCACTACAGCGTCAAGGCCAACGGCAACCTGGCGCTCCTGCAGCTCCTGCGATCGCTCGGCGCCGGCGTGGACATCGTCTCCGGCGGCGAGCTCGATCGCGCGCGCCGGGCGGGCTTCCCCGGGTCGGACATCCTGTTTGGGGGCGTCGGCAAGACCGCGCGCGAGCTACGCGAGGCGCTCGACGCGGGTGTCGTGCTGATCAACATCGAGTCCGAGGCGGAAGCGGATCTGCTGAATGGCATCGCCGGCGGCGCCGGCGTCATCGCACCGGTCGCGCTGCGGATCAATCCCGAAGTCACCGTCGACACCCCGCATCCGTATACGCGCACCGGCGAGCGGGGGATGCGCTTTGGCATCCCCATCGACGAGGCGCTCACCGTCGCCGAGCGTGTCCGTCGCCTCCCGAACCTGCGCCTCGTCGGGCTCGACGCCCACATCGGCTCGCAGATCGCCGGCGTCGATCCCCACGAGCGCGCCGCGGCGCGCCTCGTCGAGCTCGTCGACGCGCTCCGCTCGGCGGGAGCGGCCACCAGCCTCCGGTTCCTCGACGTCGGCGGCGGGATCGCCGTGTCCTACGGCGATGGCGAGGCGACGAATGTGCGGACGTTCGCACGCGCGGTGGTCGCCGCGGTCGCACCGACCGGGCTCACCCTTCTCGTCGAGCCGGGCCGCTACCTCGTGGCCAACGCCGGGGTGTTGCTCACGCGCGTGCTGTACCGGAAACGAAGCGGCGGCAAGACGCACGTCATCACCGACGCCGGCATGACCGACCTGCTGCGCCCGTCGCATTACCACGCCTATCACCTGATCGAGCCCGTGACGCTGGACCCGGCCGCGCGCCCGGAGCCGGTCAACGTCGCCGGACCCGTCTGCGAGAGCGGTGATTTCCTCGCCCTCGACCGCACGATCCCGCCGGTCGCGCCTGGTGATGTCCTCGCGATCCACTCCACGGGCGCGTATGGATTCGTGATGGCGTCGAACTACAACGCGCGCCCCCGGCCCCCGGAAGTCCTCGTGGACGGATCGCGGCACGCGGTCGTGCGGGAACGCGAAGGATACGACGATCTCGTGCGGCACGAGCCGATGGACCCGACCTGGACCGAGGGCTGATGCGCGTCGGTGTGATGGCCGATAGCCACGATCGCGTCCCGGCGGTGGCCGAGCTGCTGCGCCGCATGGCGGGTGCGGGGGTGGGGCTCGTGCTCCACGCCGGCGACTACTGCTCTCCCTTCGCGCTCCGCCCGTTCCGGGATCTCAACATGACGCTCGCCGGCGTGTTCGGGTACAACGACGGGGATCGCGAGGGGCTCAAGGCCTACGCGGCCAGTAGCCTCGGGGGCGAGCTGTACGAGTCCCCCCATAGCGTCGATCTCGATGGCAACCGCGTGCTCCTGGTGCACGAGGTGAACGAGGCCGCCCGGCGGTCCGTCGAGGCCCACGCCGTGGTGATCCATGGTGGCTCGCACCAACGGTACGTCCGCGCGCAGGGCGACGCGCTCATCGTCGACCCGGGCGAGGCCTGCGGCTGGCTCTTCGGCGTTCCCTCGGCGGTGATCGTCGATCTCGCCACGCGCGCCGTCGATGTCATCGAGCTCACGGGGCCCGAATGGCGGGTCTGAGCCGCATCCTGATCATCGATTTCGGGTCGCAGTTCACGCAGCTCATCGCCCGCCGCGTGCGGGAGGCGCGGGTGTACTCGGAGATCCATCCGCCGACGCGGTCCGTGCAGTGGATCCGCGACTGGCAGCCCGCGGGGATCATCCTGAGCGGCGGCCCGGCTTCCGTCTACGATGACGACGTCCCCACGGCCGATCTCGCCGTCCTGCAGATCGCCCCCGTGCTCGGCATTTGCTACGGCATGAACCTCATCGCGCACCTGCATGGCGCGACCGTCACCGCCGCGGACAGACGGGAATACGGCCGAGCCGAGCTGCGGGTCACGGCCAACGAGGGGATCTTCGCGGGGCTCGACCCGGAGGAGCGTCTCACCGTCTGGATGAGCCACGGCGATCAGGTGCGGGAGCTGCCCGCTCACTTCCGCCTGCTGGGCGAGAGCGCCAACTCTCCGATCGCCGCCTTCCGCCACGAATCGCGGCCGATCTTCGGCCTTCAGTTCCACCCCGAGGTCGCCCATACGCCGCGCGGCGGCGAGCTGCTCGAGAATTTCCTCTTCACGGTGTGCAAGGCGGAGCCATCCTGGACCCCGAGCGCGTTCATCGAAAGCAATGTCGCGCGCGTGCGCGAACAGATCGGGGAAGCCCGCGTGATCGCGGCGCTCTCGGGCGGCGTCGATTCGGCGGTCGCCGCCGCGCTCGTCCACCGCGCCGCCGGCCAGCGGCTGACGTGCATTTTCGTCGATACCGGACTCCTGCGACACGGGGAGCGCGAGCAGGTCGAGCGGACCGTTCGACGCCACCTCCACATCCCCCTCGTCACCGTGGACGCGGGCGATCGCTTCCTGAGCGCTCTCGCGGGCGTCGACGACCCCGAGCAGAAGCGGCGCATCATCGGCCACACCTTCATCGACACCTTCGAGGCCGCGGCGGCCGACGTCGAGCGCACGCCGGGTCCCCCGGTCGAATTCCTCGTGCAGGGAACCCTCTACCCCGATGTGATCGAGTCCGCCTCCCCGCGCGGCGGCCCCTCGGTCACGATCAAGACCCACCATAACGTCGGCGGCCTGAAACCGGGAATGGCCTTCAAGCTCGTCGAGCCGCTGCGCGAGCTGTTCAAGGATGAGGTGCGCAACGTGGGGCGCGAGCTCGGCCTCCCGGAGGAGATGGTCGCCCGGCATCCCTTCCCTGGCCCGGGGCTCGCGATCCGCATTCTCGGCCCCGTGACCGCCCCGGCGCTCGCCACCCTCCGCCAGGCCGATGCGATCTTTCTCGACGAGATCCGCGGCGCCGGCCTGTACGACGAGATCTGGCAGGCGTTCGCGGTCTATCTCCCCGTCCGGAGCGTCGGCGTCATGGGGGATTACCGGACGTACGAGAACGTGATCGCGCTCCGCGCCGTGACGAGCACGGATGGCATGACCGCGGACTGGTTCCCCTTCCCCGCTGAGGTCCTGCGGCGCATCGCGACGCGGATCATTAACGAGGTCCCGGGCGTCAATCGCGCCGTGTACGACGTGAGCTCGAAGCCGCCGGCCACGATCGAGTGGGAATAAAGCAGAGAGGAGAACGTAGAGAGTGGAGAGGAGGCATGCCTCGCCACCTACCCTCCGTATCCCCGTTTCCCGACTACTCTCTACGTTCTACTTTCTCCTTTCTCGCGCTGGAGCAGGCGCTAGCGCTTGCTACAGCGCGAGCGCGCCCGCCTCGCCGCGCCCTTCGCTCGAGATCCGGAGCAGGATCCCGATCGCGAGCCAGCTGGTGAGCATGAAGGAGCCGCCATAGCTGAAGAACGGGAGCGGGATCCCGGTCACCGGTACGAGGTTGAGCGTCATCCCGACGTTCTCGCCCACGTGCACGAACCAGCTTGCGGCCAACCCGAACGCGACGAGGCTGCTGAACGTGTCGTTGGCCCGTGCCGCGATCCGGACCGTCCGGAGGAAGAGCACGAGAAAGAGCGACAGGGCCACGGCGACACCCACGAACCCCAGCTCCTCCCCGACGACCGCGAAGATGAAGTCGGTGTGCTGCGCCGGGAGAAAAGCCAGGCGCTTTTGCGAGCCCAGCGTGAAGCCTTCGCCGAACCAGCCGCCCGATCCGATCGCCACCTGCGACTGGATCACGTGATAGCCCGATGCGCGCGGATCGCTCGAGGGATCCAGGAACACCAGGAGCCGCTGGCGCTGGTACGGCTTCATCCGGTCCCAGAGGAGGGGAGCGATGATCCCCATGAACACGTTCGCGAGGACGATCCCCACCCCTTCCAGCAGATAGGGTTTGTAGAAGTAGATGAGGAGTCCCACGAGCGCGACGAACCAGAGCGCCCAGAGCCGCGTGCTGAAGGCGAGGATCAGGCTCACGCCGGGGCTCGCGAGCATGAGCAGCGTCGGCCAGGGCACGCCGAACCAGAAGAGCAGCGCGAAGAACATCCCGACGAAGACGATCGCGCTGCCGAGGTCGGGCTCGAGCATGATCAGCAGCGTCGGGACCGCCGCGATCAGCGCCGGCTTCCAGAGATCGACGAGCGACGTCGGGGCCTCCCGGCGATTCGCGAGGACGCGCGCGAGCATCAGCACGACGGTGATCTTCGCCACCTCCGACGGCTGGCCGATCCGGTGGCCCGCGATCGTGAGCCACGCGCGCGAGCTGGCGGCCGTGCCCGCCCCGCTGCCGAACACGAAGAGGAGCAGCAGCACCGCGATCGTCACGACGTAGGCGGGCAGCGCGATCCATTCGAGGAAACGGACCGAAAGGCGAGACACGCCGAGGGCCGCGACCACCGAAACGGCGAGCCACGCGATCTGGGTGCGGTACAGATGGGCGACGCCGGTCAGGACGTTGGTCTGGCCCGCCGAATACACCATGAGGATCCCGTACGCGGACAGCGCGAGCCCGAGCAGGATCAGCGGATAGTCGGCGATGGCGGCGCGGCGCACTCAGCCCTCCGTCTGGACGTGCGACGTCGGAACGACCTTGAGGTAGTGCGCGACGATCTTCGAGGCCACCTGCGCCGCGCGCGGGCCGTGCCCGCCGAACTCCAGCAGGACAGCGACGACGATTGCCGGCTGGTTCGCCGGCGCGAATCCGACGAACCAGGCATGCGTGCGCGTCGGATCCTCGGTGTTCTGGGCGGTCCCGGTCTTGCCCGCAAGCGTGACGCCCTGGATTCTGGGATGCCGCCGCCGTGCCCCCGGCCGCGACGACGCCCGCGAGCGCGGCACGCAGGCCGCTCCGCTGAGCGTCGGTGAGGGTGAAGATCCGCGTCCGCGTCGTGTCGGCCCGGGGGACGATCGAGGGCCGCGCCTCGCGGCCATCGGTGGCGAGCGCGGTATAGAAGCGCGCCATGCTCATGACCGTCTGCGAGTTCTCCCCCTGCCCGATGGCCAGATTGAGCGTCACCGAGCTGTTCCAGCGCCCGGGTCCGAACTCGCGGTTGTAGTAGTCGATGGAATACGGAAAGAGCGGCGCCGATTCGCTGGGCAGGTCGATCCCCGTCCGCTCGCGAAAATTCAGCGCCACGCCGCCCGCGACGAGCCGCGCGATGCCGATCTTCAGTCCGAGCTGGTAGAAATACACATCGCACGACTTCTCGATCGCCTGCGACAGCGTCAGGCTGCCGTGCCCCTTCTTCTCCCAGCAATGGAAGACGCGGTTGCCGTACTGGAAGCCGCCGGTGCACGGGACCGGCATCACATCGTCGAGGGTCGCGATGCCGTTCTCGAGCGCCCACGTCGCGGTCGCGAGCTTCCACGTCGAGCCGGGTGGATAGCGACCCTGGATGACCTTGTTGTACAGCGGGCGCCGCGGGTCGGCGTTGAGGTCGCGCCAATAGTCTGCCGGGATCCCGCCGATGAACCGGTTCGCGTCGAAGCTCGGCGCGCTGTAGAGGGCGAGCACGGCGCCCGTCGTCGGCTCGAGTACGACCGCGCCCCCCTGCAGGGAATCGCCGAAGAGTTGGGCCACGAACTCCTGCAGGTCCATGTCGATGTTCGTCGTGAGCGGGGGCCCCGCCTCCGGCGGGACGTCCTCGCGCGCGCCGGCCTCGCGGACAACGCGGCCGCGCGCATCGACCTCGACGAAGCGCGTGCCCTCGCGTCCGCGCAATCGGTCCTCGTACTGCCGCTCGAGTCCGGCCTTGCCGATCTGCTGGCCAGAGCGGTAGCTCCGCGCCGATCCGTACCCGCGGGAGGAGAGCTCGGCCTCGGTCACCTCGCCCGTGTAGCCGACGAAGGGCGCGACCGCCGCGGCATCGGGGTAGTAGCGCTTCGGCGCGGCCTGGATGATGAGCCCGGGAAATTGTACGCGATGCTCCTCGAGCACGGATACGACGTTGAAGGAGGCGTCGGCCAGGACGGCCGTCGGGCGGTTGGGCGCGCGCCGGTAGCGCCGGACCGCCGCGTCGATCTCCTCGCTCGTCAGCGGAATCGTCTCCCCGAGACGGTGCAGGACGGCGATGAGCGAGTCGGCGCGCGGGCTCAGCATCGACACCGAGTAACCGGGGATGTTCTCCGCGATGACGCGTCCGGCCCGGTCGTAGATCACGCCCCGCGGGGCCGGCAGCGGCACCTCGCGCAGGCGATTCGATTCGCTCTGCAGTACGTACTGGGCGTTCTGCAGCACCTGCGTGCGAAAGAACGCGCTCAGCAGGAGGAGGAAGCCGCCCAGCAGGGCGGCGGAGGCGATGCGGCCCCGTCGCGCGACTTCGTTGGGATGGAAGCTCACGCGGTCGCGGGCTCCAGCAGGGGGCGCATCAGGACGAGCAGTGCGACGCCGAAGATCGCCGTCACCGCTGCGGACAGCGGCGCCCAGACGAAGACCTCCTGGATGAGCTCGACGCCATGCGCCTGTCGCGCCGTGATCAGGTACAGGAACGCGAAGAGCCAGCGCCCCGCGAAGAAGAAGACGCCGTTGAGCGCCAGGTTGTCGGCGAAGAAGGCGGCCTTGAGCCACGACGCCGCGAAGGCGACGACCGTCATCGCGAGCGCCCCCGCGCCAAATGCCCCCGGTGTGAGCGAATCCGTCACGAGACCCAGGATGCACCCCACCACCGCCGCCGACCCGGGCCGGACGCGCACGGAGATGAGGAGAAGGGCGATCGTCAGGAAATCGACTTCCGCGCGCCAGCCGAGGAGCGGCCGGACCGAGTAGTGCAGCACGATGAGGATGCCGACCGCGATCGCCGTCCGGATTCCCGCCGCTGTGCTCATGGCGACTGCCCCGCCCCGACGGAGTCCCCGGCGGCGGTGTCGCTCCGCTGCCTCGCGGCTTGCGCCGTCACCGGTTGCGGAAGCGCGGCCTGCGGCGTCGCGGCCTGGGGCGCCGCCGCCTGCGGCGCCGTGGCCTGGGGCCAGACCGAGCGCACCCCGGCGGCCACGCGCTTGGGCTCGAGGATCAGGACCGATCCCACATCCGCCGGCCCGACCGCGGGACGCAGCAGGTACGTGCGCGCCCAGCTCTCCGATGTCTTCAGCTCCTCGATCACCGTGCCCACGGGGATGCCGCGCGGATAGACGCCGCCGATGCCCGAGCTCACGATCGCCGTGCCGGGCGTCAGCGCCGCGCCGAGCTGCACGCCCGTCAATTCCAGCAGATAGCGACTGATCCCGGTCCCGAGATGCGGCTTCACGATGCCGAACGCCCCGCCGTCGGCCGACATCGCGCTGACGCGGAAATCGGGATGCGCCGAGAGGATGGCGAGGCTCATCGTCGGATCCACCGTCTCCACCATGCCGACGAGTCCGGTCGGGGCGACGACCGGGCTGAACGGCGTGACTCCCGAGCGCGATCCGGCCGTGAGCGTCATCGTGAACTCTTCGCCCAGCGTCCGGCCGTGCATCGCTTCGGCCGGCACGAATCCCCACCCGACCTGGCGCCCGAGACCGAGGAGCCCGCGCAGCCGCTCGTTCTCCGCCTCGAGTCCGGGAACGAGCAGCGCCTGCAGCGCGACGCTGTCGTGCGCCGTGACCTCGGCCTCACGATGCGCGATCGCCGCGCGCCCGAGCTCGGCGTTCTTCTGCAGGCGGATCAAGGGCGCGACGAAGTCACGCCGGAGGAAGGCGGCCACGGGATCCCGCAGCCGCGCGGGCAGCGCGAGCGCGGCGAGCGCAACGATGATCGACGCGCTCACGAGGGACGCATCGAGGCGGGATCCGGCGGGCACGGCGCGCGCCACGCGTCAGCTCACACGCGGGAGGAGTCGGCCGTCAGCTCGTGAGGACCGACCAGTATTTCTCCTCATCATCGAGAATGCGCCCGCACCCCCGGACGACGCAAGTGAGCGGATCCTCATCCACGTGGATCGGCAGTCCCGTCTCCTGGCTCAGGAGAAAATCCAGCCCGCGGATGAGCGCCCCCCCGCCGGTCATGACGATCCCGCGATCGACGATATCGCTCGCCAATTCCGGCGGCGTGATCTCGAGCGCGCGGCGCACGGCATCGACGATCTGCTGGATCGGCTCCTGGATCGCCTCGCGAATCTCCGCCGAGTGGACGCGCACGGTCTTCGGGATCCCGGACACCAGGTCGCGCCCCTTGACCTCCATCTCGCGCTCCTCCCCGACCGGCGCCGCCGATCCGATCTGGATCTTGATCAGCTCCGCCGTGGGCTCGCCGATGAGGAGATTGTAGTTCTTCCGCATGAACTGCACGATCGACATGTCCAGCTCATCGCCGCCGGTACGGATCGAGGTGTCGCTCACGATGCCCGAGAGCGCAATGACCGCGATCTCCGTCGTGCCGCCGCCGATGTCGATCACCATGTTGCCGGTCGGCGTCTCGACCGGGAGCCCGACGCCGATCGCCGCCGCCATGGGCTCGGCGACCATGAAGACCTCCTTCGCCCCCGCACCCAGCGCGGAATCGCGCACCGCGCGCCGCTCGACTTCCGTAATTCCCGAGGGGACGCACACGATGACGCGCGGTTTCACCTTGAAGACGTGGTTCTCGATGATCAGCGTGAGGAAGTACCGCAGCATCTTCTCCGTGACATCGAAGTCCGCGATCACGCCATCCTTGAGCGGACGGGACGCGATCACGCCCTCCGGCGTCCGCCCGAGCATGCGCTTCGCCTCGAGGCCGACCCCCTTGATCTTCTTGGTCTCCCGATCGATTGCGACGACCGACGGCTCGTTGAGGACAATCCCCTCGCCCTTGACGTAGATGAGGGTGTTCGCCGTGCCGAGATCAACGGCGATGGCGTTTGCCGGGAAGAACGACCTCGATCCGGGCTTGAAAAAGGGCCAACGCATTCGAAGCGGTTAAGCTAGCGCGCGCCAGGCGCTGGCGGCAATGGACGCGCGACTCACGAGCGACGCGAGACCGCGCTCGAGCGCGCCGGAAATCGGCACTCGGCGGCTCCAGGGATAGACCGGGGTGCGCGGGAGTGCCATCGGGTCGCCATACCATCGGACGACGAGATGCAGCCCCATCGCGTAACCTTCCTGCCGTGCGATGGCCCGCTCGCGCGGGCCGGCGGCTCCAAACGGGTACGCCACGGCGCGCGGCGGCGCACCGAGCGCCGACGCCAGCGCGTCGCGCGAGCGGGCGAGCTCGCCAGCGACCCGGGCCGCCGGCATCCAGGTCAACCGGGGATGCGACGCCGTGTGGGACACGAACGTGATCCCGCGGGCCGACCAGCGCTCCACGTCACGCCAGGCGAGGTGCGCGAACGCCCGCCCGCCGACCGCCACGTCCCAGCGATTGAGCCGCCCCGCGTAGTCCGTGACCACGGCACAGATCGCCGGAAAGCCGAGGGCCTCGAGCGCCGGAAAGGCGTGCGTCCGGAGCCCGCGGTAGCCGTCGTCGAAGGTGATCACGACCGAGCGCGCCGGGGCACGCATGCGCCCGGTGGCGCAGCTCTCGAGGTCGTCCAGCGTCAGCGCGCACCACCCCTCCCGCGCGAGCGCCTCCATCTGGAATGCGAATCGCCGCGGCGACAGCCGCGTGACACCGATCTCGCGCCGCGATTCGATCTTGTGATAACAGAGCACCGGAGGCAGCGCCGGAGCGGGCATCTGCCTCACGGGCCCCCGCGCGGGACCCGCGCGGGACCCTCCGCGCCCGCTCCGCCGCTAGGCGAGGAATCCCGTCGGGTCGTCGTATCGAAGCCCGAACGCCTCAGCCACGCCGGGATAGGTCACGCGGCCATCGACGAGATTGAGCCCCTTGAGGAGCGCGCGGTTCTCCGCCAGCGCCTGCTTCCAGCCCTTCGTGGCCAGCTGCAGCGCGTAGGGGAAGGTGGCATTCGTGAGCGCGAGCGTCGACGTACGCGGCACCCCGCCGGGCATGTTCGCCACACCGTAATGGATGACGCCATCGACGACGTAGGTCGGATTCTCATGCGTCGTCGGATGGATCGTCTCCACGCATCCGCCCTGATCCACGGCGACGTCTACGATCACCGAGCCCGGCCGCATCTGCCGCAGATCCTCCCGGCGAATGAGCCGCGGCGCCTTCGCCCCGGTCACGAGGACGGCCCCGACGACGAGGTCCGCCGATGCGATCTGCTCGAGAATGTTGTGCCGGTTGGAATGGATCAGGAGCACGTTGGGCGGCATCACGTCCGCCAGATAGCGGAGCCGCTCGAGGGACAGGTCGAGCACCGTCACCGCCGCCCCCAGCCCCGCGGCCATCTTCGCCGCGTTGATCCCGACGATCCCCCCGCCCAGGATCACCACGTGCGCGGGCGCCACGCCCGGCACGCCACCCAGGAGAACCCCCCGCCCCCCGTACAGCTTCTCGAGATACTTCGCGCCTTCCTGGACCGCCATCCGCCCCGCCACCTCCGACATCGGCGTCAAGAGCGGCAGCTCGCCGTTCGGCAGCTGGACCGTCTCGTACGCCACGCAGACGGCGCCCGCGGCGAGGAGCGCGCGGGTCAGTTTCTCGTCCGCGGCGAAATGGAAATAGGTGAACAGCGTGTGGTCGCGCCGGATGCGCGTCCACTCCGATTCGATCGGCTCCTTCACCTTGAGGATCAGCTCGGCTCCCGCCCACACAGCCTCGGCCGTCGGCCCGATCGTGGCGCCGACGCCAGCGTAGGCCTCGTCGGGGAATCCGCTCCCCTCACCCGCCCCCTTCTCCACGACGACCGTGTGTCCGCCCGCTGCCAGCGCCTCGGCGCCCGAGGGCACGAGCGCCACGCGATTCTCGTTGACTTTGATTTCCTTGGGTACGCCGATTCGCATAAGGGAGATGTTAGGCCGGACCGAGGCTCACGATCGTCTGCCGCTCCGGCGGGAAGAATTCGTGACACACCGCGCGCACATCCTCCTCGCCGATCCGATCGATCTCGGCGAGGACCTCATCGAGCGAGCGGAACGGCTCGCCGTAGAGCTCGACCGCCGCGGCGCGGTACATGCGCGACGTCACGCTCTCCAACGACAACGTGATCTGACCTTTCAGCTGGTTCTTCCCCGACGTGATCTCCTCGGGTGACAACCCCTCGGCGGCGACGCGCGCGAGCTCCTCGGACAGCGCACCGCGCGCCGTCGCGGCAGTCTCCGGCGCCGTGCCGACGTAGACGCCATGCATCCCCACGTCCGCGTGGAACGCGCTGAACGTGTACACGGAGTACGCGAGTCCCAGCTCCTCTCGCACCCGCTGAAAGAGACGCGAGCTCATCCCCCCCCCCAGCACGGTGCTCACGAGCGCGAACGTGTACCGGCGTGGGTCGCTGTGCGCGACGCCCGGCGATCCGAACACGATGTGCGTCTGCACGCCGTCGCGCTCGATGTGCCGGTCCGTGCGCGGGGCCGCCACGGGCAGCGGGGCGGGCAGCGGCACGTCGACCCCGCGGGGCACATCGGTCCATCCCGTCGCCTCCAGCGTCGCCATCAGCTCGTCGTGGTCCAGGTTCCCCGCGGCGGCCACGACGGTCAGCGGCGGGTGGTACGCGCGCTCGTGCAGGGCGCGCAGCTCGCGGGTGCCGAGATTCGAGACCGTCTCGCGCGTTCCGAGGATCGAGTAGCCGTAGGGATGCTCTCCCCAGACCGCGGCGTTGTGCAACTCGAAGACCAGGTCGTCCGGCGTGTCCTCGACGGTGCTGATCTCCTCGAGGACGACGTTGCGCTCGAGGGTCAGGTCCTCCGTCCGGAGCGTCGGATGATAGAGCAGATCCGCCAGGACGTCCGCGGCCTCGCGCAGGTGGCGATCCAGCACGCGCGCCTGAAACGACGTATGCTCGCGAGCCGTGTAGGCATCGAGCGAGCCGCCCAGCGCCTCGAGGGAGAGCGCGATATCCTTCGCACTCCGCGTCCGCGTCCCCTTGAATACCATATGCTCGAGGAAATGCGAGACCCCCATGACGCCAGCCTCCTCGTGGCGCGACGCCGCCCGCACCCACGCGCCGATCGCCACGGAGCGGACCCCGGGGACGAACTCTGACACGACCGTGAGACCATTGGGGAGCGTCGTGGCGCGGAGCACGTCGCCACTCGCTCGGGCCGGCGTCACGCCCCGCGCCGACGCGAGGAGGACCGGCCGTTGCCGCCGCCCCCTCCTCCTCCGCCACCCCCGCCACCTCCGCCGCCTCCGCTGCCTCCGCTGCCTCCGCTACCCCCGTCGTCGGCGAAACCGTCCGGCTTCGGCTGGAGCGCGCGCATCGACAGCCGCAATCGTCCGCGCTCGTCACGGTCGATCAGCTTCACGCGCACACGGTCCCCGCGCTTGACCACGTCTTCGGTCTTGTCGGTGCGTCCCCACCGCATCTCGGAGATGTGCAGCAGCGCCTCGGTGCCGGGCATGATCTCGACGAACGCGCCGAACGCGGTCGTGCTCTTCACCGTCCCCTCGTAGGTCTCACCGACGACCGGCTCCGCGGTCAGCGCCTGGACCATCTCACGGGCTCGTTGCATCGCCTCCCCGCCGACCGCCGCGATCGTCACGAGGCCGGTGTCGTCCACCGTGAGCTCCGCCCCCGTCTCCTCCTGGATCCCGCGGATGGTCTTCCCCTTCGGCCCGATCAGGTCGCCGATCTTCTCGGGGCTGATGGTCATCGTGACGATCCGCGGGGCGTAGGGCGAGAGATCCGGCCGCGGCCCCGCGAGCGCACGGGCCATCTCGCCCAGGATGAACAGCCGCGCGCTCCGGGCCTGCTCGAGCGCCTCCTGCATGATCGCCACATCGAGGCCGGCGATCTTGATGTCCATCTGGATCGACGTGATCCCCTGCGCGGTTCCGGCCACCTTGAAGTCCATGTCGCCGAGGTGGTCCTCGGTCCCCAGGATGTCCGTCAGGATCGCATAGCGGTCCGCGTCTTTGATGAGTCCCATCGCGACCCCGGCGACCGCCGACCGGATCGGCACGCCCGCGTCGAACATCGCGAGCGACCCACCGCACACCGACGCCATCGACGACGAGCCGTTGGACTCGAGGACATCGGAGACGACCCGGATCGTGTACGGGAATTCCTCGAAGACCGGCAGCACGGCTTGCAGCGCGCGCTCGGCGAGGTGGCCGTGGCCGATCTCGCGCCGGCTCGTGCCGCGCAGGGGCCGGACCTCCCCCGTCGAGAAGGGGGGGAAATTGTAGTGCAGCATGAAGGACTTGGTCGTTTCGCCGACATCGTCGATCGAGTCGAGGCGCTGCACGTCGTTCGCTGTCCCCAGCGTGACGGCGGCGAGCGCCTGCGTCTGACCGCGCGTGAACAGCGCTGAGCCATGCGCCCGCGGCAACACACCGGTCTCGATGGCGATGGGCCGCACCTCGTCCGGCGCACGTCCATCGACGCGATGCCGGGTGTCGAGCACCTGCGCGCGCAGCGCCGCGTACTCCGACTCGCCAATGAGATGCCCGATGTCGCGCCCCTTGTCGGGGTAGTCGACGGCCAGGAGCGCCGCGACATCCCGCTTCACGCGCTCGATCGCCTCGATCCGCGCGACCTTGTCGGGCTGGTTGATCGCCTCGTGGATGCGCGGGCCGGCGAGGGCGCGCACGCGGGCGTCGAGCCCCTCGGGCAGGGCCGCCGGCGACCAGGACATCTTCGTGACCGTGACTTGGCGCAGCAGGTCCTGCTGGATCCCGATGAGCTCCTGGATCCCGCCGTGCGCCAGCTGCAGCGCCTCGACGACGTCGGATTCGCTGACCTCGAGCGCGCCCCCCTCGACCATCACGATCGAGTCCGCCGACCCGGCGACGACGAGATCCAGATCGCTATACTCGAGCTGCTGGAACGTCGGGTTGAGCACCCATTTCTCCTGCACATGCCCCACGCGCACTCCGGCGATCGGGCCCGCGAACGGAATCTTCGAGGCGTTCAGCGCGAACGAGGTCGCGAGCAGGGCGAGGACATCGGCATCGTTCTCCTGATCGGCGGAGATCACGTACACGAAGACCTGAATCTCGTTCTTGAATCCCTCGGGGAAGAGCGGCCGGATCGAGCGGTCGATGATCCGGGCCGAGAGGATCTCGGGGTCCTGCGGGCGCCCCTCGCGCTTGATGAAGCCGCCCGGGATCTTGCCCGCCGCGTACGTCTTCTCCTTGTACTCGACCGTGAGCGGGAAGAACGGCAGCGTGCTGACCGTGTCGCTGACCGTCACGGCGGCCAGAACCATCGTGTCGCCAAAGGTGACCGTGGCCGAGCCTGCGGCTTGCTTCGCCATGCGACCGGTCTCGAGGACCAGGCGTCGCCCGGCAAACATGGTGTCGATGCGTGGCATTGGCGGGGTGACTAGTAGCGGAGGCCGAGCGTGTCGATCAGCGTCCGGTAACTGTCGACCTCGGTGCGCTTGAGATAGTTCAGCAAGCGCCGCCGGCGGCCAACCATCTTGAGCAGGCCGCGCCGGCTGTGGTGATCCTTGGGATGCGTGCGGAAGTGGTCGGTTAGATAGTTGATCCGCTCCGTCAATACCGCCACCTGTACTCGTGCGGAACCTGTGTCCGCGTCGCTCGTTCGATACCGTGCGATCGTCGCTGCCTTTTCAAACGCCATGTGGTATATTCTGACCTCAGCCGCGTAGCCTAGCCCATTTGTCGTAAGCCTATAAGCTTAACGAACTTGGAGAGCGGTGTAAAGCCTGTGGCAGAGTCGAGCCCGGAAGAGATCGAAGAGCCCGCCGCCCCCCACGCGGGGGCGGAGCGTTATCTCGGGCGCACCATGGGCAAGTACCGCATCGACCGGATCCTCGGGTCGGGCGGCTTCGCCTGGGTATACAGTGCCTACGACCCCGAGCTCGAGGTCTCCGTCGCACTCAAGGTCCTCAAACCCCATTACGCCGGAGATGCCGCGTTCGAGGAGCGCTTCCGGCGCGAGGCAGCTACCGCGGCCCGGCTGCGCCACCCGAACATCGTCAAGATCTACGCGATCGGGCGCGAAGACGACGCGGTCTACTTCGCCATGGATGCGCTCGTCGACGACCTCTCCGAACGGCTCAGCGCCGCTCCCGTGCTGCCCGAGCCGATGGTGATCCGGCTCGGCATCGACGTCGCCAGCGCCGTCGGATACGCCCACCGGGAAGGAGTTGTCCACCGCGACATCAAGCCCGACAACATCCTGTTCGATCATCACGGCAACGCCGTCGTCGTCGACTTCGGAATCGCCCGCGCCGTGTCGCACTACGCGCGGCATACGCGAACGAACCTCGTCGTCGGTACCCCCCAGTATTTCTCCCCCGAGCAGGCCCGCGGCCAGTCCCTCGATGGTCGATCGGACATCTACTCGCTCGGCATCACGCTCTACCGCGCCGCGACCGGCGTCCTCCCGTTCACTGGCGACGACTGGTACGAGATCGCGCACAAGCACGTCGAGGATCGGCCCGCGCGGCCGCGGTTCCACAACGCATCGCTGTCGCGCCAGTTCGAGCGCGTGATCCTCCAATGCCTGGAGAAGGAGCCGGCCGCGCGCTTTTCCTCGGGCGAGGCGCTCCTCCAGGCGCTCGCCGTGCTCACGCCGGATCAGGGCGGGCCCATCGCGATGCGCAGCACGCCGATCGGCCCCGCGGCACTCTCGACGACCCCCTTCGCCACCACGGCGCCCGGCACGCCGCCCGCCATCGTCGGAGACGCGCGCCGCTCGGGGTCGCGGTGGCGCCGGCTGACGCTTGGCGCCGTGGCCGCCCTGGTCGCCGCGGCCGTGGTGGGCGTGACCCTCTATGGCGGCCTGGCGCGATCGAGGAGCGCCGAGGCGAGGAGCGCCGAGGCGCGGAGCGACAGCTCGACCGCGTCGGCCGCATCCGCGCTCGTCCCGCCGCCGGTGGCACTCGGCGCCTTCCAGCGCACGGACTCCACGAGCGCCACGCCGGATTCGGTCGCGACCGCATTGGGGGACACGCGCCAGAATGCGCCGGGCGACTCCACCCCCTCCGCGCCCGGCGTCCCCGTGCATCCCGGGGCCGCGCCACAGCTGCACACCCGGAGCGGCGCCGCCGCGGCGGTCGCCGCCGCCAACCGGCCCCGGGGCGCGCTCCGGCGCGACACGGCGCATGCGGCCCCGCCGCGGGCCCCCGCCACCGTATTCGGCACCCTGCAATTTCAGGTGACGCCGCTCGGCGCATCCTATAGCCTCCGGTCGCTCTCCGATGGCCACGTCGTGCAGGGCCGCACGCCGCTGCCGCGGCCGCTCTCGCTGCCGGCCGGGCTGTACGCGCTCGAGATCACGAACCGCTTTTGCGCGTCCTACCGCGACACGATCCGCGTCAGCGACGGAGGGCCACCCCAGAGCCTCCACGTCCCCCTCGTTTGCGGCCACTGATCGGCGGCGCACGCTCAGTGCGTGTGCGCGACGAAGCCGATGATGCCGCCCGCGAGCGCGCCCGCCCAGAAGACCGGCTCCCGATAGAACGGGCGTCCGGGCGGCTCCATGACGGCGACGTTCCCCGCCTTGACGCGCGCCGTCTGCCCGGTCACGAGCGCGGTGGCCACACCCGCCTCGACCTGCACCACGCGAAACTCGGCGATCAGCTCGTCACCGTGCGCCGGATCCACCGCCAGCCCCGTCTTCCCGCGCGCCACCCACTGCGCGCGACCGACCAGGAAGGTGAAGGTCGAATCGGTGATGCTGTCGATGTCGAACCGGGCGTGCGCGCTCTGCGCGGCCACCGGGGCCGGCGTGAGCTGGACGCCCACGCCGAGCCCGAGCGCCGTTAGCAGAACGCCGATGAGACGACGCACCGATCGTTGAACATGACCAACATGAAGAGCAAGGCGATCGCGACGAGTCCCGCGCGCAGGATGTACTCGCGCGTCCGCAGGCTGAACGGTCGCCCCTTGACCGATTCGACGATCGTCATGACGATGGCCCCGCCATCGAGGATCGGGATCGGCAGCAGGTTGAAGACCGCGACGTTGATGCTGAGGAGCGCGAGCAGCGTGAGCAGCTGCTCCAGCCCGCTGCGCGCCGCCTCGACCGACACCTGCGCGATGCGAAGCGGCCCGTTCACGGAGCGCAAGGAGCTCCGTCCCGTCGCGAGGTCGTGGAGCGCCGCCACGATGAGCCCGGCCATCCCCCACGTGTCCGACCAGCCGCCGGTGATGGCCTGAGCGATCGGCATGGGATTGCGGGCGGCCCGCACGCTCGCGCCGATCCGTCCGATCGACCTCACGACGCCCGTCTCGGGGTTCGTATCGATCGCCGTGCCGGGCACGACCGCGATGTCGATGGGGGATCCCTGCCGTGCCACCCGCAGCACGAGCGCGTGACCGGCGCTCCGCCGGATCCGGTCCACGACATCCGACCACCACTGCACCGGTGCGCCATCGACGGCAAGGACGCTGTCTCCGGCGCTCAGGCCCGCCTGCGCGGCGGGCGAGTGCGGAAGCACCTCGGCGACGACGGGCGCGGAGCGCGGCGAGGGACGTCCGTAATACGCCAGCACGCCAATCACGACGACGAGCGACAGCAGGGCATTCATCGTCACGCCGGCGAACATGATCGCGAGCCGCGCCGGCAAGGGCTGCGACTCGAACCAGCGGTTCGCCGGGATCGGGCGCGGTCCGAACGGGAGCATGGCGTCCGGGTCGCTCGTGTCGCCCCGGCGCGAGGGGGCGGCGCCCTCCCGCCCCGAGACGGCTCCCCCTTCGAGCAGGGCCGACGCGTCATCATCGCGCGACGCCATGCGCACGTAGCCCCCGAGCGGGAGGATGCCGATCCGGTACTCGGTCTCCCCCCACCGATGCCGCCAGAGCGTCGGCCCGAAGCCGATCGAGAAGCGCGGCGCGTAGACCCCTACGGCCTTGGCCGCCAGGAAATGCCCCAGCTCGTGCACGAAGATGACGAGCCCGAAGACGACGACGGGCGCCAGCCAGGGCGCGTGCTCACGCAGCGTTGTCATGACCGACGTCAGCACACGGTGGCCCTCCCCTCCGGCGCCTCGCCGCCCTGCGCCGCGCGGAGCGTTCCACGCGACCACTCCCGCACGTAGGCGCGGGCGCTCGCATCCGCGGCGAGGAGATCGTCCCGACCGGCCGCTGGCGCATCCGACAGCCGCGCGAGCGTGGCTTCCGTCGCCACGGCGATGTCCGCAAACCGCATTCCCCCCTCCAGAAACAAGGCGACGGCCGCTTCGTTCGCCGCGTTGAAGATCGCCGGCGCCGCCCCGCCGGCGCGCCCGGCAGCGACGCCCAGCGCGAACGCCGGGAAGTCGCTCTCGCGCACGGCCTCGAACGTCAACGGCGAGGCGGCGACAGGATCAAACGCTGCTACCCCGTCGTCGGGCACGCGTTCAGGGTGCGTGAGCGCGTACAGGATCGGGAGCTCCATGTTCGGCACGCCGAGCTGCGCCAGGATGCTGCCATCGACGAACTCCACGAAGGAATGCACGATGCTCTGGGGATGGACGACGACCTGGATCCGGTCGTACGGCACGCCGAAGAGGAAGTGCGCCTCGATGACCTCGAGCGCCTTGTTGGCGAGCGTCGCGCTGTCGACCGTGATCTTCTTCCCCATGCGCCACGTGGGGTGCTGCAATGCGTCGGCGACCGTCGCGCGCTCGAGGCGCTCGCGGCTCCACCCCCGAAAGGGCCCGCCCGAGGCCGTCAGGATCAGGCGCCGCACCTCGGTCGCCGGCCGGCGGCCCAGGCACTGCAGGATGGCCGAGTGCTCGCTGTCGACCGGGACGATGTCGCCCCCGCCAGCCGTCGCGGTCGCCGTGACCAGCTCCCCCGCGACCACCAACGTCTCCTTGTTCGCGAGGGCGACGCGCTTGCCCGCCGCGAGGGCGGCGAGCGTCGCGTCCAGCCCCGCCGCGCCGACGATCGCGTTGACGACGATGTCGACGTCGGGACGCGTGGCGGCCTCCACCAGACATTCCGGTCCCGTCCGCCACCCCGGCGGGCTCGCCGCGCGGGCGCAGACGAGGCCCACGAACGGCGGAGGCAGTATCCGTCGCGCCTGCTCCTCGAGCAACAGGGCATTGGCGTTGGCGGTGAGCGCGGCGATTCGAAACCGCGCCTGCTGCCGGTCGATCACGCGGAGCGCCGCCGTGCCGACCGACCCCGTCGACCCCAGTATGGCTATTCCCTTCACCTCTCTCCGCTCCCCCCTCGCCGGTCTCCTCTCTCCTCTCTCATCTCTCCTCTCTCCTCTCTCGCGCGTCAGCGCGCGGTGAGCAATCCCGGGATGTCGAATATCAGATACGCGATCGGAAGCACGAAGAACAGGCTATCGAGCCGGTCGAGCACGCCGCCGTGGCCGGGAAAGATCGTCGAGCTGTCCTTCCGGCTGGCTTCGCGCTTGATCAGGGACTCGAACAGATCGCCCAGCTGGGCGGCGACGCTCACCGCGATGCCGAACGCGATGGCTCCGCCGGGCGAGAGCGTGAGCTCCGCGGCCCGCGGCAGCACCCACCGCGCGTACGCCCCGGCTGCCACGACGGTGCACGCGAGGCCGCCGATGGCGCCGGCCACGGTCTTCCCGGGGCTCACGGCCGGCACCAACTTCTGGCGCCCGAGCCAGCGTCCGATCGCGAAGGCGGCGATGTCGTTGATCCAGGTCAGGAGAACGGGGAAGAGCACGAGCGCCGTCCCGGCGAGTGGCCCGACCGCGTAGTTGTGCTGGCGGATCGCGAGACCGAAGGTCAGCATCCCCGCCGTATACACCGGCGCGAACAGCGTGATGGCGGCGGCGCCCAGCGGGTGCGCGTCGGCTCGCCGCAGCCAGAGCACGAGGGTCAGCGTGAGGAGCACGGCCGCGGCCGCCCATTCCGGCGGGATGTCGAAGACGCCGGCCGGAGCGGTCGCGTGCGCCAGCGGAATCGTGATCGCGAGCAGGATGCCGAGCGCGGCGATGGGACGCTCGCCGGTCGCCCGGGCCATCCGAAAGAGCTCCCACGTGCCGACCGCCGCGAGCGCGCTCAGAAACGCCGCCAGCGGCACGCCACCCACGTAGATGATCGCGACGGTGATCGGCACAGCGACGAGGCCGAAGGCGATCCGCCGGCCCAGATCGGCCGGCGATCGCGGCGTCTCGGTCAGGCGGTCACCCGCCCAAAGCGGCGATCGCGGCTCTGGTAGTCGAGGATCGCGTCGAACAGCTCGCGCCTCCCGAAGTCGGGCCAGAGCACGGGAGAGATGAAGAGCTCCGTGTAGGCCAGCTGCCAGAGCAGGAAGTTCGACAGCCGTCGCTCCCCCGAGGTGCGGATCAGCAAGTCCGGGTCCGGGCAATCCGCGGTGAAGAGCCGGCGCCGGAACTCCTCCTCATCGATGGCGTCGACGGCGATCCGCCCGGCCTCGACATCCGCGGCGAGGCAGCGCGCGGCGCGGACCAGCTCCGCCCGCCCGCCATACGAGATGAACAGGTTGAGGGCGAGGTGATCGTTCCCCTCGGTCGCGGTGACCACGCGATTGACGGCCGCGGCCGCGGCCGGCGTAAGCCGCTCGATCTCGCCGAAGACGTGGACCCGCACGCCCTTCTTGTCGAGGTCGTCGACTTCGCGCGCGATGTATTCCTCGAGGAGGGACATGAGGGCCGTGATCTCGCCGGCGGGGCGCTGCCAGTTCTCCTGCGAGAACGCGAAGAGCGACAGCACCTCGATGCCGGCGTCGATCGCGCCCTCCACGACCGCGCGGACGGCCTTCATACCCGAGCGGTGGCCGAGCGGGCGTGGCAGGAGCCGCTCGCGGGCCCAGCGCCCGTTCCCATCCATGATGATCGCCACGTGGCGCGGCACGCCACCGTGCACGCGCAGCCGCGTGAGCATCTCGTCAGTCTTCACACTTCGAGGATCTCGGCCTCTTTCCCCTTCAGGACGTCATCGACCCGGCCCACGAACTCATCGTGCACCTTTTGCAGCTCCTTCTCCGCCGCCTTGACGTCGTCCTCCGGCGTCTTGTCGAGCTTGCGCAGCCGCTCGCGCGCTTCCGTCCGCGCATGGCGGATCGCGATCCGGCCATCTTCCGCCATCTTGTGCACCGCGCGCACGAGATCCCGCCGCCGCTGCTCGTTGAGCGACGGGAGCGCGACGCGGATCACCCCGCCCTGCATCGCCGGATTGAGGCCGAGATCGGACTCGCGAATCGCCTTCTCGATCGCCTGCGCCAGCCCCTTGTCCCACGGGGTAACCGTCAGCGTCAGGGGCCCCGTGACCGCGACGCTGCCGGTCTGGTTCAGCGGAAGCTCCTGGCCGTAGGCTTCGACGCGGATGGTATCGAGGAGGTTCGCGCTCGCGCGCCCGGTGCGGATCGTCGAGAATTCCCGGCGGGTGTTCTCGAACGCCTTCTCCATCGCGGCGCGGGCGTCCTTGAGGAGGTGCGGGATCGGGACGGCCGTCGGATGCGCGCTCATGTGACCAGTGTGCCGACGCGCTCGCCCAGGATCACCCGCGCGACCGCGCCGACGTTTTGAATGTTGAGCACGATGATCGGCAGGGCGTTTTCCTTGCACAGCGTGATCGCCGTCTGATCCATCACGGCCAGCTCATCGCGCATCACGTCGCGGTAGCTGAGCTGTTCGTACAGACGTGCGTCGGGGTGATGCTTGGGATCCGCGCTATACACTCCATCGACGCTGGTCGCCTTGATGATCACGTCCGCCTGCATCTGGATCGCGCGCAAGGCCGCCGCGGTATCCGTCGAAAAGTACGGGTTACCGGTGCCCGCGGCAAAGATGACGGTCCGCTTCTTCTCGAAGTGGCGGATGGCCCGGCGCCGAATGTAGGGCTCGGCCAGCTCCTCCATCCGGATCGCCGTCATGACGCGCGTGTCCATCCCGCGGCGCTCGAGAATGTCCTGCAGCGCCAGCGCGTTGATCACGGTGCCCAGCATCCCCATGTAATCGGCCGCGACCCGGTCCATTCCGAGCCGCGAGAGCTGCGCGCCGCGCACGATGTTGCCCCCTCCGATCACCAGCCCGACCTCGGCCCCGAGATCCACCGCGCGCTTGATCTCGTCGGCGAAGCGCTCGATGGTCTCGAAATCGAAGCCGAATCCCTTCGAACCGGCGAGCGCCTCCCCGGAGAGCTTGAGGAGCACGCGGCGATACACCAGGGGTCGATCGACGGGCGATGGCGCCGCGTCCCGCGCGGTGGACAGGATCGCGTCGGCCATCCGCCGGGTCACTCCTCGCCGAGCTGGTAGCGGGTGAATCGGCGCACGACGATGCGCTCGCCGACCTTGGCCGAGAGCTCCGAGACGAGATCGGCGATGCTGCGCTTCGGCTCGCGCACCCACGCCTGGTGCAGGAGCGCGACGTCGCGATAGAACGCCTCCAGCTTCCCGCTGACGATCTTCTCCACTACGTGCGCGGGCTTTCCGCTCCCCTCGACCTGGCCCACGAACACGCGCCGTTCCCGCTCGACCCGCTCGGCCGGCACCATGTCCTTGTCCACGGCGATCGGTGCGGTCGCCGCGATCTGCTCCGCGATGTGACGGACGAGCGTGTGGAATTCCGGGTTCCGCGCGACGAAATCGGTCTCGCAGTTCACCTCGACGAGCACGCCGACGCGTCCGTTGTGGTGGATGTAACTGGCGACCAGCCCCTCGCGCGCCGCTTTCGCCGCGCGCTTCTCCGCCTTGGCCGAGCCCTTCTTCCGCAGAAGCTCGATCGCCGTCTCGAGGTCGCCGTTCGTCTCGGTGAGGGCCTTCTTGCAATCCATCATCCCCGCGCCCGTCCGGGTGCGGAGCTCCTGGACTTCCTTTGCGCCTATCGTCGTCGTCGGCATGATCCCAGAATCTACGCGCTGTACGCCATGGATAGTATGGAAACGCCGCTGGCGTCAGGCCGGCGGCGGCAGGGACTCACGGGGCGCGGCGCGGATTCGCCGACACCGCGGGCCGGAGAGCGATCCCCGCCGCGGCTGGACAGCTATTCGACGTCCCCACCGTCCGAGCCCTCGGCCGCCTCCGCCTCCTCCCCCGCTCCTTCCTCCGCATCTCCGGCGGCCTCGTCGCCGCCCTCCGTGCCCGTCTTGAGCCGCGCCGCGATCGCCTCGGGCTTCGCGCGACGCCGCCGCGTCCGCCGCCGGCGCCGCCGCTCATCGTCGCCCGCCGTCTCCATTCCCCGGTCCGAGCTGTAGGTGCTCGTTTCCCCCTCTTCGACCTCGGTCCGGACCGGAGCCTCGCGGCGGGCCTCGACGATCGCGTCCGCCACCGCCTTCGTGATCAACTCCACCGAGCGGATCGCATCGTCGTTGCCCGCGATGGGGACCGTGATGAGATCCGGATCGGCGTTCGTATCGACGATCGCGATCACGGGAATGGTCAGCTTGTTCGCCTCGCTGACGGCGATGCGCTCCTTCTTGGAGTCGATGACGAACATGAGCCCGGGCAGCCGCGTCATGTTCTTGATGCCGGTGAGATACCGCGACAGCTTGTCGCGCTGCCGCGTCATGAGCAGCTGCTCTTTCTTCGTATAGTTCTCGAACTCCCCGCCGCTCTCGCTCCCGGCCTCGAGCTCCTTGAGCCGCCGGACCTGCTTCTTCACCGTCTGGAAGTTGGTGAGGAGCCCGCCCAGCCACCGCTCGGTCACATACAGCGCGCCGGCCCGCTCGGCTTCCTCGCGCACGATGCCGGCGAGCTGCCGCTTCGTGCAGACGAAGAGCACGTTGTCACCGCGCAGGATGACCTCCCGCGCGAGCTTTTGCGCGAGCTCGATCTGACGCAGCGTCTTGTGCAGGTCAATGATGTGGATCCCGTTGCGCTCGGCGAAGATGAATCGCCGCATCTTCGGGTTCCAGCGGCGCGTCTGATGGCCGAAATGCACGCCGGCTTGCAGGAGGTCGTCCAGACTGGGGTGTGCCATGCGGGGGGAAAAGGGGAAGTGAGCGCTTAACGCTTGCTGAACTGGAAGCGCTTGCGCGCCTTGGGACGGCCCGGCTTCTTGCGCTCGACCGCGCGCGCATCGCGCGTCAGGAGCCCGAGGTCGCGGAGCTTCCGCCGATGCGCCTCATCGACGAGCACCAGGGCGCGGGAGGCCGCGAGTCGCAGCGCGCCCGCCTGCCCGGAGAGCCCACCCCCTTCCACGATCGCCCGCACGTCGAACTGGCCGAGGGTATCCGTCACGGCGAAGGGCTGCTGGATGGCAGACACCAGGGTCGGCCGGGGGAAGTAATCACCCAGCGTCCGACCATTCACGTTCCATTTTCCCGAGCCTGCGGAGAGATACAACCGGCAGACGGCCTCTTTCCGCCGCCCGACCGTGTGCTTCGTCATCGGATCAGCCGGCACGGGCCATCCCGCCGCGCGCGGCCGAGAAGACCAGGGGCGTCGGCTGCTGCGCGACGTGCGGGTGCTCGGGCCCGGCGAAGACGCGCAGCTTGCGGCGCAGATGCTGTCGCCCGAGGGCCGTCTTCGGCAGCATGCCGTGCACGGCATGCTCGATCACGCGCTCGGGGTGCTTCGCCACCAGCGCGCCGAGCGGCGTGAACCGTTCATGCCCCATGTAGCCCGAGTGCCGAAAGTATTTCTTCTGCTCCGCCTTGCGGCCCGTAAGCCGCACCTTCGCGGCATTGATCACGATCACGAAATCGCCGGTATCCATGTGCGGCGTAAAGGTCGGCTTGTGCTTCCCACGAATGACCTTGGCGACCTCGGAGGCGAGCCGGCCGAGCACCAAGCCATCGGCGTCGACCACATACCACTTATGATCAATGTCTGCGGGCGTTGCGCTAAAAGTCTTCATGCGGCGGGCAAAGGGACGGTCGAAAAGAGGCTGACGGCAACAGATTTGTAAGCTACTTAAGGACTTACGTCGTGTCAACGGAGTGCGGCGCGATGCGCGGCGACCGTCACTGCGAGCCCGCGCAGCGGCGCCCTGTCATTGCGAGCCCGCGCAGCGGCGCCCTGTCATTGCGAGCCCGCGCAGCCGGCGAAGCAATCTCGCGTCAGAACGTGATGCTCCAGCCGTGCCGGCCGCGGCCATGACTGCCACAACACGCGAGGCGCCGTCCCGCTTCCGCCCAGCGGGTGCTATGATTCGGCACCGCAAAGCATTACGTCAAGCCCGCGGTCAGCGTATAGGAGGTCGCCATGCAGGCCCCGTCGGTCGGGCGACTCGAGGGGACCATTAAGGGACGGTACGTCGTCGACCGCGAAATCGGCCGCGGCGGAATGGCGACGGTGTACCTCGCTCGCGACCTCACGACGGACCACCCCGTCGCCATCAAGGTCCTCCTCCCCGATCTCGGTCTCGTCGTCGGCCCCGACCGCTTCCGGCGCGAGATCGATGTCGCCTCGCGATTCAGCCATCCCTACATCCTCCCGGTCTCCGATTCCGGCGAAGTCGATGGGCTCCTGTATTACGTCATGCCGTTCGTCTCGGGCGAGTCGCTGCGCTCGCGACTCGACCGCGAGGGACAGCTTCCCATCGACGATGCGATCCAGATCGCGTGCGAGATCGCCGCGGCACTCGACTACGCGCACGCCCAGGGTGTCATCCATCGCGACATCAAGCCGGAGAACATCCTGCTCGAGGACGGACACGCGCTCGTCGCCGATTTCGGGATCGCACGCGCCGTCGCGGCAGCGGGCGACGCCAAGCTGACGCAGACGGGCGTCACGCTCGGGACGCCCCGCTACATGAGCCCGGAGCAGGCCGCCGCGGATCGCAACCTGGACGGTCGCAGCGATCTCTACGCGCTGGGGTGCGTCCTGTACGAGATGCTCGCGGGTCAGCCCCCCTTCATCGGACCCAACGCGCAAGCGATCATCGCGCGCCACGCGCTCGATCAGGCGCCGTTGCTCACGATCGTCCGCCCCACCATTCCCCCCGCCCTCGAAGCGGTCGTGCTGCGCTCGCTCGCCAAAGTGCCGGCGGATCGCTTCCAGACGGGCGCCGCCCTGGCCGCAGCCCTGCGCTCGCCACCGCCGGACGCTCTGTCGTGGCGCACGTCGCAACGGACCGGCACGTTCATCGGAGGCGCTCCCCCTGCGCCGCCCCCCGCCCGACTCGCGCAATGGGCGCCGCTCGCCGCCGCCGCGCTACTCGTCGTGGCCGCGGGCGGATGGGTGCTGTGGCGGCACGCCCACCGCAGCCACCTCGCCGACGCGTCATCGGGCCTGGATCCGCGACACATCGCCGTCCTCTACTTCGCCGACGCGAGCCCCGCGCACGACCTGGGTTACGTCGCCGATGGCCTGACCGATGCCCTCATCGGCCAGCTCGGCGACGTCCCGACGCTGAGTGTCATCTCGCCGGGAGGCGTGACTCCCTACCGGTCCGACACGGTCCCGCCCAGGACCATCGCCCACGCCCTCCAGGTGGGGACCCTCGTGCGTGGTGCCGTCGACCACGATGGGGATCAGCTCCGCGTCACCGTCCATCTCCTCGACGGGGCCACCGGCTCGGACGACCAGCACGCAACGTTCCGGCAACCGGCCGCCCGGATCCTCGTGCTGCGCGACACGCTCGCGAGCCAGGTGGCGGCGATGATTCGGTCTCGGCTCGGTGAGACGATCAAGCTCCGCGAGCAGCGCGCCGGCGCGACGAGCGCCGCGGCCTGGACGCTGCTGGAACAGGCGCAGCGCGCGAAGCGCCTGGCGGAGGAGGGCATGCAGCGCAGCGGCGACACGGCGGTGCTGCTGCGGGACATCCATGCGGCCGACTCGCTCGCGGCCCGGGCCGACACGCTGGATCCCACGTGGGCGGATCCCGCGATCCTGCGCGGAGCGATCGCGTATCGGCTGTCCCGGTTCTTTGGCCACGATCAGGCCCGCGCCGCGGCGTGGATCGACAGCGGACTCGTACACGTGGGACGGGCGCTCGACGTCGCTCCGAAAAACACGGACGCCCTCGAGCTGCGGGGGACCCTGCGCTATTGGGAATGGCTGCTCAACATCGAGCCCGACCCGGCCAAGGCCAAGCAGCTCCTGGCCGATGCCCAGCAGGATCTCGAGGCCGCGACGAAGCTCAACCCCGGTCAGGCGGGGGCGTGGAGCGTGCTCGCGAGCCTGTACAATCAGGTGGATGACGTCGAGGGCGCCAAGCTCGCGGCCCGCCGCGCGTACGAAGAGGATGCGTACCTGAGCAACGCGGACATCGTCCTCTGGCGATTGTTCACGGCGTCCTACGATCTCGAACAATTCCCGGAAGCAGACCGCTGGTGTCAAACTCTTGGACAGCGGTTTCCGACCGAGCCGCGAGCGGTGGAGTGCCGACTGTATGTCCAGGGGACGCGCTTGAATGCGCCCGATGTCGCGAGGGCCTGGCGCCTTGCGGACTCATTGGTTACCCTCTCTCCACCTTCGGACCGCGCGTTTGCGACATTGAACGGCCGAGTCATGGCCGCCGCGGTGTTGGCACGCGCGGGACTGGGGGACAGCACGCGACACGTATTGACCGGGATTCAACCTTCGGTTGCCATCGATCCGACGCACGACATCGCGGAATCCAAGGCGTACGTCTGGCTGCTCCTCGGAGACAAGGATCAGGCGCTCAGGGAACTGAAGATCTATTTCGCCGCCAATCCGGCCGCCGCGCCGAGCGCCGATCACCCGAATAATTGGCGCTGGCGCAGTCTGGAGGACGACCCGCGGTACCAGGCTCTGACCGTGCATACGAAGCCGGCGCAATAGACAAATAGGTGGAAGCGGCACAGACGACGGTCACAGGGATGAGGGACCTTTCATGATTCACCACAGGAGCGGCGATATGCGGTCAAGACTGGTTAGCGCGCGGTGTGCCCTCGTCGTCATGCTGTGTACGCTCGTGGCGGGCGCCTGCACCGGGAGCGATCACCAGTCCACGCTGCCGACGGAGCCCACACTGCCGGCGCTTGATGCCACGGCCACCACCGTGGCCGCCGGCGCATGCGCGACGAAATTCAACGTCGCCACGCAGATCGTTGCCCTCTTCCCGCCGGGAACCGCTCGTAACCAGGCGCTGGTGTATTACGCGGCCATGCTGGTGGCGCTCGCAACGCACCAGACGACGCTGGCGCAGACCCTCATGTTCCGCCTCTGGAGCCTCACGCTCACGCAATTCTACGCCGGGAACCTGGTGGGGGGCATGTCGGGCACGGGCCCTACGGCGACGCTCGCGCTGGGCACCGCGCTGTATTGCCTCGTGGGGCTCAGTCCGACCGGGCTCACCCTGGGTGCCACCCCGAGTAGTACCAATGCGATCGACACGGTGCTATTCCCCTCCTCGAACACACAAACCGTCGTGACGCCAAGCGGTCTCGCGGGAACGCAAATCCCCGGGAACACGCTCACCACGCCGGTCACGATCGCGATCACGCCGCTGCCGACCTACACGTTCCCGAGTGGCCCACTCAACACGAACCTCGACCAGTATGGACCTTTCTTCGAGGTGTCGGTCGTCCCGCAGCAGACGTTCACAGCCCCGGTCCTCGTGGGTCTCTGCCTACCGACGTCGGACGACGCGCCTCCCAGCACGCTTCTGGCGCACAACCTGGCCACGGGCGGTATTCAGATCTTCCAGCCCGTTACACCCACATTCCTGGAATGCACGGCGAGCAGCGGCATGCTCGATCGCGTGAATCCGTTTGAGCTGGCGCGCCAAGGTGAGTTCTCTCGCGCATTCGCAGGGCTCAAGACAGCTGGCGATTCAATATGCTCACGCCCGCGTCCGTGTACGCCGCCACGGGCGCCGGGATCGGCGGAAAGACCACGTCCTTCAGCCCATTCGGCGGAGTCGATACGACGGTCGTGATCGCCGCCGTCCCCCCGTCGAGCACGACGCAGGCGGGCGCGACGGGATCACCGGCGCCCGCGGCCGACACCGTCCAGGTCACGACTCCCAACGGCCACACGCCAATCCCCGGAGTCGAGGTTGCCTACGCGATCACGGCAGGGACTGGCGACTTCACAGCCCCGAGCAGCGCGACGCAGGTCACGTCGCTCAACACCGTGACCAACGCGAGCGGGAAAGCGTTCGTGGGCAGCTGGATCCTCGGCTTGGGCGCCAATACGGCGACGGCCACGGCGACCGACACCGCGACGACGGGCCCGGCCGGCTCGCCCGGCATCGCCATCGTGAGTAGTCCGGTCACGTTCACGGCGACCGGGGCGGGACCTGTCGTTCCCTATGCGCCGGCGAGCGGACCGGCGCCAACGTACCAGTATTATCTGATCGGTACGACGCCGCCCGGCACGGTCGTGACGGACACCACCGGATTCTCGCTGCCCAGCACGACGGTGGACGCGAATTGGGGATCGGCGGCCTCACCGTTTGGCAACACACCTGCCGTTGCCGCTACTAACAGCTGCCCGCTCGAGATCGCAGCGAACGTCGACCCGCTCTGGACGAACAATCCGTCCGGGGCTCTGACTTATTTCCTCGTGCGGAAGTCCTTCACCCTTCCGGTTAGCCTGACGTCCGGCACCATAAAGGTCGGGATCGCGGTTGATAACGACGTTGAGGTGTTTCTCGATGGGACGAACATCACCACCGGCGTGCCCGCGGACTCGACGTTCGTGCGTCACGACGGCTGTCCGGCGCAGGACTCCTTCGTATTCTCGGAACCCCTCACAGCACTGACCGCGTCCGCCTCCGGGACACATCTACTGGCCATCATGGCGCGGGATCGGGGCGGCACATCGTACATCGACGCGCAGGTGACCGTCACCCAGCCATAAGGGCCCGGGCCAGGAACGGGAGAACCGCCCTCCTCGTTTATTCGAGCTCGACGAGGAGGGCGCCCTTCTCCACCGCGACGCCCGGCGCTACGGCGACACTGCGCACCGTGCCCGCCGTCGGTGAGCGCAGCTCGTTCTCCATCTTCATCGCCTCCATCACGATCAGCCCCTGGCCGGCCGCGACGGCATCCCCGACCGCGACCTCGACCCGGACGATCAGCCCCGGCATCGGCGCGCGCAGCACCGTCGCGCGATGCGCCACGGCCGACGCGCGTGAGACCGCGCGGATCGCGCGTTGCCGCTCGTCAACGGCGTCGACGACGTACCGCTCGCCATCGACGACCAGGACGTAGCTGCCGCGGACATTACTATCGGCGCGGGCGACAAAGGACACGACCGACGACGGGCCCAGTCGCAGCACCCGAACCGGGGAGCCCGGTATCTCGAGCAGCTCGGCCGCTACTAGCTCGCCCGCCGTCCCGTCCGGCGCCACGCGGCGCACGCCCTCCGCGCTCACGTCCAGCGTGACCGTCGCTCCATTGACGTTGACGACGTAACGCATGGCCGCGCGGTCAGCCGTCCCGCGGGACGAGCTCGCAGACGGTCTCCACGTGCGCCGTCTGCGGAAACATGTCGAAGCACGCGATGCCGGCGATACGATAGCCGTCGAGCCGCTTGACGTCGCGCGCCAGCGTCGCGGGATCACAGCTGACATAGACGATGGCCCGCGGCCGCGGGCTCGCCCGATTCAGGGCATCAGTCACGGCGGCGTCGACACCGTTCCGGGGCGGGTTCAGCACGACCAGGTCTGCGGGCAGCGCTGCCGCGATCGCGTCCTCGACCAGGCCGACCTCCACGCGCGCGCCGTCCGGAAGACCGCGCCGGGCCGCCGCGGCCGCGTCACGATCGGCCTCGATCGCCGTCACGCGAATCCCGCGATCCGCCAGCGGGATCGCGGTCGCTCCGGTCCCCGCGTACGCATCGACGACGGTAACCGGGCCATAGCTGAGCACGCGCTCGACGACGTAGCGATGCATGACGGCCCCCATCTCTGCGTTGACCTGGGCGAACGATGCGCCCGTGGCCGGCCCATCCCCGTCGGGGAAGAGCCGCCGGCGCTTCCCCAGCTCGGGCGTCCACCAGATTTCGCGCAACGCAGGGACCGCCGTCGGCAATGCGTTCCACCGGGGCCACGACGCCCCCCCCTCGAGGGCCAGCGCGAAGCCATCCGGAACGACCTGAACGCTCCCGCGCAGCGACGGCGCATCCGGAAACGCGTCCGCGGCCGCGGCGGCCGCCAGGGTCGCGCGCCAGACACCGATCACAGCGTCTTCGGTGATCGGGCAATCGCAGAGGCGAAAAACGGTCTCCGGCGCGTCGAACGGATGCAGGCCGCCTACCCACTCGGGACCCGCTCCGCCTCGACGCCGCCGGAGGGCGAGCGTCAGCTTTCGGCGATACCGCCACGCGCGCGGGCTCGCATGCACCGGTATCTGGTCGACCGTTTGTCGCCCGATCCGCTCGAGCGCGTCGCCGACGATCCTGGCCTTGGCCGCGCGCTGCCCCTCGATCGTCATGTGCTGCAGCTGACACCCGCCGCACCGGTCCCTCACGTAATGCTCGCACCCGGGCTCGACCCGGAGTAGCGAAGGCTGTTCGACCGCGACGAGGACGCCCCGCGCGAAGCGCCCCCGCGGCGCGAATCGGACACGCGCGATGTCCCCCGGGGCCGTCCGGGGCACGAAGACCACTCGCCGATCAACGCGCGCCACCCCGTCTCCCCCGCCGGCGATCGACCGGATCTCGACCGTGGCGGTCGTTTCCGTTGCCGTCACGCGCGAAGCCGGCCGCCGCGCAACGGAAGGGGGGATCGCAGCCCGTCATGGCGCGCGGCAATCCCCCACGGCGACGCCGCGGCCGCCGCGGCCGCGTCCGCGCAGCCCGTGATCGTCGGCGCCGTCCGGCCGGTCAAAATCGCCGCCGCCACGGCGGCCGCGAAGATTCGATCGGGGTCACGCATGGGAACCGTCAGCGACGCCAATCGGCGCTCGAGCCACTGGATGTCGATGGCGCCGCGTCGGAACTCGGCATCGTCCAGGATCCGCACGTGCAGATCGCGCGCGGTCTCGACCCCCTCGATCACCAGCTCGCCGAGCGCGCGGCGCATCCGGGCGATCGCGCCGTCCCGCGTGGGACCCCACACGATCAGCTTCGCGAGGAGCGAATCGTAGTACAGCCCCACCTCGGTCCCGACCTCGATGGCGGCATCCCAGCGCACTCCCGCCCCGGCGGGCGGCTCGAGCGCGGTCACGCGCCCCGTCGTCGGCAGGAAGTCGGCGCGCACATCCTCGCTCGTGATCCGGCACTCGATGGCCCAGCCGCGCGGCGCGATGTCGCCCTGCGCCCAGGGCAGCTTCTCGCCCGCGGCGACGCGCAGCTGCCACTCCACGAGGTCGATCCCGGTGACCAACTCCGTCACCGGATGCTCGACCTGAATGCGGGTGTTCATCTCGAGGAAATGATAGGATCCGTCGCGACCCAGGAGGAACTCGCACGTGCCGGCGCTCACGTATCCGGCCGCGCGCGCCGCACGGATCGCCGCCTCGCCCATTTGCCGTCGCAGCTCGGCCGACACCGCGACGCTCGGCGCCTCCTCGATCATCTTCTGATGCCGGCGCTGGACGGAGCATTCCCGCTCCCCGAGCGAGAGAATCGTCCCGTGCGCATCGGCCAGGATCTGGATCTCGATATGGCGCGGACCGTCGAGGTAGCGCTCGATGTACACGGCATCGTGGCCGAAGGCCTTGAGAGCCTCGCGCCGGGCGCTATCGAGCGCCGCCGGGAGATCGGCGGCGGCACGAACGACGCGCATCCCGCGTCCGCCGCCCCCCGACACGGCCTTGAGGAGGAGGGGATAACCGACCCGCTCCGCGATCGACAGCGCGTGCGTGGCATCGCGAACCGGCTCCGTCGTCCCGGGCACGACCGGGACGCCGGCCCGCTCGGCCAGCGTCCGCGCGGCGGTCTTGCTTCCCACCGCCTCGATCGCTTCCGCGGGGGGGCCGATCCAGACGAGTCCCGCTGCCCGCACCGCACGCGCGAACGGCGCACGCTCCGACAGAAAACCGTAGCCCGGATGCACGGCGTCGGCCCCGGTTCGCCGGGCGGCCTCGATGATCCGGTCGCCCCGCAGGTAGCTCTCGGATGCGGGGCTCGCACCGATGTGGACCGCCTCGTCGGCCAAGGCCACGTGCGGGGCGGCGGCGTCGGCATCGCTATAGACCGCGACCGTTCGGATCCCGAGCTCCTGGCACGCGCGCATCACTCGGCGGGCGATCTCCCCGCGATTCGCGACCAGGACTTTCCGGAGCACCTAATCGATTTCCGGCAAGAAAGGGGTCACGGGGACGAAGTCCACTTGAAGAAGAAGACTCCGGGGGGGCGGGCGGCGGAGCCCCCCGAGATCCGCCGCAATGCACTCACCATCAGCACGCAACCCACCCGTTCACAGCGGAATGTTGCCGTGCTTTTTCGCCGGGTTGCGATCCCGCTTCCCCTCGAGGGCGCGCAACGCCTCGATCAGCCGCGGCCGCGTGTCGCGCGGATCGATGATGTCGTCGATGTAACCGCGGCCGGCCGCGATGTACGGATGCGCGAATTTCTCGCGGTATTCGGCGATGCGGGCATCGAGCGCGGCGCCCGGATCGGGGGCGTCGGCGATCTCCTTGCGGAACAGAATGTCGGCGGCGCCGCGCGGCCCCATCACGGCGAGTTCCGCGGTGGGCCACGCCACGTTGAAGTCGCCCCGGATGTGCTTGGACGACATGACGTCGTACGCCCCGCCGTAGGCCTTGCGAGTGATCACCGTCAACTTGGGCACCGTGGCCTCGCAGTACGCGTAGAGCAGCTTCGCCCCTTCGCGAATGATCCCGCCATGCTCCTGTCCCACGCCCGGCAGGAACCCGGGCACGTCCTCGAACGTCACGAGCGGAATATTGAAGGCGTCGCAGAAGCGGATGAAGCGTGCGCCCTTGCGCGAGGCGTTGATGTCGAGCACTCCGGCGAGCACGGCCGGCTGATTGGCGACGATCCCGACGCTGAATCCGCCGAGGTGGGCGAATCCGACGACGAGATTCGCCCCGTAATCCCGGTGCACCTCGTAGAACTCGCCATCATCGATCACCAGGCGAACGACGTCGTGCATGTCGTAGGGCCGAGTCTCGACATCCGGCACGACGTCGAGCAGCCGCTCCTCCCGACGGTCGGCCGGGTCCCGTCCCGATCCGCGCGGCGGCGCATCGAGGTTGTTCGACGGGATGAAGCGGAGCAGGCCCCGGATCGCCTGCAGGCACCCGACCTCATCATCGAAGGTGAAGTGCGCGACACCCGAGATCGACCCGTGCGTGTCGGCGCCCCCCAGGGTCTCCATCGTCACGTCCTCGTGCGTGACGGTCTTTACGACGTTGGGGCCGGTGACGAACATGTACGACGTCCCGCGCACCATGTAGACGAAGTCGGTGATGGCGGGCGAGTAGACGGCGCCGCCCGCGCACGGCCCCAGGACGGCGGAGATCTGCGGCACCACGCCGGAGGCGAGCGTATTGCGGAGGAAGATGTCGGCGTAGCCGCCGAGGGAGACCACGCCCTCCTGGATGCGTGCGCCGCCCGAGTCGTTGAGGCCGATCACCGGAGCGCCGGTGCGGACCGCGAGGTCCATTACCTTGCAGACCTTCTCCGCGACGGCTTCGGAGAGGGATCCCCCGAAGACCGTGAAATCCTGCGAGAAGACGTAGACGAGGCGCCCGTCGATGCGCCCGTGACCGGTGACGACGCCATCGCCATAGGGCCGCTGGTCGGCGAGGCCAAAATCGCTGGCGCGGTGCACCACGAACCGGTCAAGCTCGATGAAGCTCCCCGGGTCGAGCAGAACCTCGAGTCGCTCCCGCGCCGACAGCTTCCCCTTGGCGTGCTGTGCCTCGAGCCGTGCGGCACCCCCGCCCTGCTCCGCCTCCTCGGCCCGGCGCTCGAGCAGCGCGAGCTTCTCTCGCATCGACATGGCCGCGGGAAAGTAGCCCTTCGACCGCCGAGCGACTAGGGACGGCCCAGCGTCGGCGCCGCGTCGGGGAGCGGCGGCAGGCGCTCCCTACTCGTCGATGTCGGTCGGTGCCGCGATCCCCATGTCGTGCTCGGATTCCATCGGAATCACCTTCGATGGCGTCTCCGGCCGCGGGGGCTGCTCCGCGGGAATATCGACGACGCTGAGCACGATGCGCCGATGGATCGGATCGACCTCGAGCACCCGCAGATTGAGCCGCATGGTCTCGTACACGATATCGGCCGGACTCGCAATCTGACGGTCCTCGGCCAGCTGTCCGACCGGCACGAATCCCTCGATATCGTTCCCGATGTCGACCACGACGCCCTTGTCCATGAGCCGCACGACCGTCCCCGGAAGCTCCGTCCCCACGGGGTACGTCTCACCGATCCGGAGCCACGGGTCCTCCTCGGCCTGCTTCAGCCCGAGACTGATCCGCTTGTTCTCCCCATCGATGTGGAGGATGACGACGTCGACCGTGTCTCCCTTCTTCACGACCTCCGAGGGATGTTGCACGCGCTTCGTCCACGACATGTCGGAGATATGAATCAGGCCGTCGATCCCCGGCTCGATCTCGACGAACGCGCCAAAGCTCGTCAGGTTCCGCACCTTACCCGTGATCCGCGTCCCGACTGGGTATTTGCTTGGCAACACGGCCCAGGGATCCTGTTCCGTCTGCTTCATGCCGAGCGAGATCTTCTCCTCGTTCGGATCGACCTTCAGGACAACCGCCTCGATCGCCTCGCCGATCGACACCAGCTTCGAGGGGTGCCGGACGTTGCGCGTCCAGCTCATCTCGCTGATGTGGACCAGCCCCTCGATCCCGGGCTCGAGCTCGATGAAGGCACCGTAGTTCGTGATCGAGACCACTTTCCCGTGCACGCGCGTGCCGACGGGATACTTGGCCGCGACATCCTTCCACGGATAGCTCTGCAGCTGTTTGATCCCCAGCGAGATCCGCTCCCGCTCCCAATCGATGTCGAGGACCTTGACGTCCAGCTCCTGCCCGATTTGAACCATCTCCGACGGGTGCGCGATCCGGCCCCACGACATGTCGGTGATGTGCAGGAGTCCGTCGACGCCGCCCAGATCGATGAACGCGCCGAAGTCGGTGATGTTCTTGACCACGCCCTTCCGGACCTGATCCTTCTGCAGCTCCTTCATGAGGCGCTCGCGCTTGCCGGCCCGCTCCGCCTCGAGGATCACGCGGCGGGACACGACGATGTTGCGGCGCCGCTTGTTGAGCTTGATGATCTTGAACTCGAACGTCTGCCCAAGCAGCTCGTCGATGTTCGGCACGCGGCGCAATGCGATCTGAGACCCCGGCAGGAAGGCGTCGACCCCCATGAGATCGACAACCACGCCCCCCTTGATCTTCTTGACCAGCGTGCCCTGAACCGGTTGATCGCTCTCGTATGCGATCCGGATCCGCTCCCACACCCGCATGAAGTCGGCTTTCTTCTTCGAGAGCACGACGGCCCCTTCCTGGTCCTCGAGGTGCTCGAGGAGGACGTCCACCCGGTCGCCGGCCTTGAGCTCCGGCAGGTCCTTGAACTCCTCGAGCGGGACGGTGCCCTCGGATTTGAATCCGATGTCGAGCACCACCATGTTGTCGCGAATCCCCTGCACGACGGCGGACACGATCTCCCCTTCCTCGATCGAGGCCATCGTGCCCTGATACAGCGCGATCATCCGATCGTATTCGTCGGATGACTGGACCTCGTCTTCGTCGTAGAGCTCCGGTCGCCGGTTGGCGAGGGGACGGAGCTTCGACCGCTGCAGGTCGCGCTTTTCCCGTTGCGTCAGCGCCGCGGCGGGTGCATCCGCGCCGTTCGTCGTGTCGCTGGTGAGAGTGGAGGTTGCCGTGTGGGGTGTGTCGAGCTCAGAACTCACGTGAAAGATGTCTCCTTGGTGCGCGGAAAACGCCGCGTGCCGCGCCACGGCTAAGGGAAAAAGCACCCTCCCCGCAGGCACGGGGCCTATGTCGTGGCCCTCGTCCGCGCGGGGATTCGGTATAACTTCGGAAACTGTTGAATGTAGCCGGAACGGAATCAGCCGTCAACGGACAAGTCCGTTTCGGACGGTAACTTACCCCGGGCGATAACGGCCTCGACGAGGGCCACGATGCGGTGCACCTGCTCCCCTTGCGTCAGGTGCGTGGTATCGATAAGGACCGCATCGCGCGCCTGCACAGTCTGCGTCGCATCCCGGGCATCCCGCTGCACCAGCCGCTCGGTTTCCTCTGCGATCTCCGCGTCGCTGGGACTGCCCCCCACGCGCTCGATCAGCCGCCGCCGAGCCCGCTCCCAGGAGTCGGCCACGAGAAAGACCTTGAGCGTGGCGTCGGGAAAGACCAGGGTTCCCATGTCGCGCCCGTCGACCACGACGTCCGACTCCCCGGCCGCCGAGCGCACCTGCGCGTTCACCCACCCCCGCACGGCCGGCATCTGCGCCACACGCGACACGTACCGCGTCACGTCCGCCCCGCGCAGCTCCGCGTCCACGTCCGCGCCGGCTATGACAGGCACGAACCGCGTTGCGCGGGCCTCGAGCGTCACCGCGCGCGCGCTCGCGAGAACCGCGCTCTCCGTCCACCGCTCCACATCGGGCTCCGCCCGGAGATGCGCCGCCGTCGCCGCCCGGTACAGCGAGCCGGAATCCACGTGGCGGAGCCCGACGAGGCGTGCCACCTGCTGCGCCGTCGAGGACTTCCCGGCGGCTGCCGGGCCGTCGATCGCGACCACGATCCGCTGGCTGCGGCCCGCGCCCCTCATGCGACGACCCTGTCGAGATCCGCCCAGAACCCCGGGTAGGACACGGCCACGCACGCCGGATCGTCGATCTCGATCGCGCTCCCGTGCAGCGCACCCAGAATCCCGAACGCCATCGCCACCCGATGGTCACCGTGCGTCACGACGCGTCCCCGCAGGGCGCGGTGCCCCACGCCGACGACGCGAAATCCGTCCGGCGATTCCTCCGCCTCCACGCCCACACCGCGCAGATTCGCGACCGTCGTCGCGATGCGATCGCTCTCCTTGACGCGCAACTCGGCGGCCCCGCTCACCACGGTCTCCTCCCCTGGCGCCGCCCGTGCCGCCACGCACGCGAGCAGGGGCAGCTCATCGATCATCGACGGCGTCTCGGCCGCTCCGACCCGTACCCCGCGCTCGACCCCCGGCCCCACGACGTACGTGGCGCTCTCCTCCCCCGAGGCCGTGCGTGCGATCATCTCGACGTCGACGCGCGCACCCATTGCCGCGAGCGCCAGCAAAAACCCGTCGCGCGCCGCGCTCCGCAACACCTCGGTCAGTCGAAGCTCACCTGCATCCGCCGTCGCCGCGAGCGCCGCGAAAAACGCCGCCGAGGAGGGATCCGCGGGGACCGCGAGATCGAAGGGAGCCAGCGGGCGAGGCGTGACGAGGCTGACGTCGCGCCCCGCATCGCGCACGACGACATCGGCCCCCAGCGCGGCAAGAAACCGCTCGGTGTGATCGCGCGCGCCGTGCGGAGCGCGAACCGTTACCGCGACGCCGCCGACCTCCGCCGCGAGAAGGATCGCGCTCTTGACCTGCGCGCTCCCGCTCTCGTTGAACCAGTCAATGGAGCGTAGAGGCCCGCCGACCACGTCCATCGGCAATCCGTCCCCGTGATCGAAGCTCACGACGGCACCCATCGCCCGCAGCGGCTCGGCCACACGACCCATCGGCCGGCGACTCAGGCTCCGATCGCCGACGAAGCGGGTCCGAAAGGGACACGCGGCGACCACGCCGCACGTCAGCCGCGCCGTCGTGCCGCTGTTCCCGCAGTCGAGGGCGCCGGTGCTCGCGCGGAGGCCGCGCAGCCCGACGCCCTCGACCTCGATCTCGGCCGGGAGCCGTCCCGCCGGGATGGCGACCCCCAGAGACCGTAACACGCCCGCCGTGGACCGCACGTCCGCCGAGTCGAGGATGTGTCGGATGCGGGAGCGCCCGCCCGCCGTCGCGAGCGCCGCGAACAGCAGTGACCGATGCGAGACGGATTTGTCGCCCGGAACGCGCAGCGATCCCTCGATCCGTTGCGTCGGGCCCCGCGCTCCGATCGACGGGCGGATCATTCCCCGCCGCTCACCGAAGCCAGCCTTCGAGGGCGGTCGCCGCGTCCGTCTTCTCATCCCGGTATTTCACGATGACCGGCGTCTGGAGCGACAGCCCCTGCCCGGCCCCCCAGCCCGACGGGACGCGACGCGCACCGGGCACGACGACGGCGCCGGCCGGTATCTCGAGCGCACGGTCGGGCGTCCCCCGCCAGACCGTCTCGCGCACCAGGTCGTACACCGGCGTCCCGCGCGTCAGGATGACGCCCGCCCCCAGGACGGCGCGCGCTCGCACGACCGTCCCCTCGTACACACCGCAATTGCCGCCGATCGTCACATCGTCCTCGACGACCACGGGCGCGGCGTTGACCGGCTCCAGGACGCCTCCGATCTGCGCCCCCGCCGAGAGGTGGACGCGCTCGCCGACCTGCGCGCACGACCCGACGAGCGCGTGCGAATCGATGAGCGTTCCGCGGCCCACGTGCGCTCCGACGTTGATGTACATGGGCGGCATGCAGACGACCCCAGGTGCGACGTAGGCCCCCCGACGCACCGCGGACCCCCCGGGCACGACGCGCACCCCCTCGGCCACCGCGAAGATCCGCGTCGGAAACGTGTCCTTGTCGACGAAGGAAAAGGGCGGGACGTAGGTCCCGTGCGCATCGCGGGGCGAATAGTCGACGAGCGTCCCCGCGCGAAAGCCGACGAGGATCCCCGCCTTGACCCACGGCACCGCGCGCCAGTCTCCCTCCGGGGACAGCTCGGCCGCCCGTATGCGCCCCGCCTCGAGCTCGACGAGCAGCGCCTCGATGACCGAGCGCGCATCGGGCGCGAGCGGTGATCCGGCCGGCGTCGCCGCCAGCGCTTCGATCGACGCGCGCAGGGCAGCGGGGTCCGTCATGCGGGCAATGCCCCCGCGGCCACGAGGCTCGCTCGCACCGCTCCCACGAACCGTTCGTCCAGCGGCACGAGCGGCAGCCGGTGCGTCGGCCCCATCTTCCCCAGCAGGTGCAGCGCCGCCTTGACCGGCAGCGGATTGGTCTCGATGAACGCCGCGCGCATCCAGGGCGTCAATGCGAGATGGATCTCGCGTGCCCGGGCGAAGTCGCCCACCCGCGCGAGGGCGACGAGATCGCGCATCCGCCGCGGCGTCGCGTTCGACGTCACCGAGATGACGCCGTCCCCGCCCGCCGCGATCACCGCGAGCGTCAGGGCATCATCGCCCGAGAGGACGGCGAATCCCGCGGGGCGCGCGCGAATGATCTCCGTGATCTGCGCGAGGTCACCCGACGCCTCCTTGATCCCGGCGATGCCCGGCAGCTCCGCCAGCGCGAGCGTCGTCGCGGCCTCGATGTTCACCGCGGTCCGCCCGGGCACGTTGTATACGATCACCGGGACGTCGACGGCCTCCACGATCGCCCGGAAATGCGCGAGGAGCCCCCGCTGCGGCGGCTTGTTGTACATCGGCGCGACGTGGAGCAGGTGCGAGATGCCGCTCGAGGCCAGCATTTGGGATGCCGCGACGGCGCGCCGCGTGTCGTTCGAGCCCGCGCCCGCGACCACCGGAACGCGCCCCGCCGTCTGCTCGACCACGATCTCGACGACGCGGCGATGCTCCTCGACCGTGAGCGTCACCGCCTCCCCCGTCGACCCGCACGGCACCAGGAAATCGATCTTCTCGGCGATCTGCCAGTCCACCAATCCGCGCAGCGCGCGCTCATCGACCCCGCCGTCCGCCCGGAAGGGCGTGACCAGCGCCGTCCCGCACCCGGCCAGAGGCGCCACCGATCGGCCGGCCGTCATGCATCCTCCGCGCGTTGGGGCGCTCGTACCACATCGCCCATGGTGAAAACGCCGGGCCGGCCCGCCGCCACGAGCCATGCCGCCGCGACGAGGGCACCCTCGGCGAATACGCGGCGGTCCCGGACGCTATGCTCGACACGCAGCTGCTCGTACGCCGCATCGAAGACGATCTCGTGCACGCCGGGGACGGAGCCGACGCGGATGCTCGTCACGGGCACGTCGCGTCCCCACGTCGCGGACACGTCCCGCTGGAACACCAGCGCCGTTCCCGATGGCGCATCCGGCTTCGCCGCGTGGTGCGTCTCGACGATGTGGGCGTCGAAGCGGGCACCGCTCCCGCGGATGACGCGCGCGACGTACGCCGCCGCCTCGATCGCGATGTTGGCCCCCACCGAGAAATTCGGCGACCACAGGAGCGCCCCGCGGCGCGCGACGACGTCCGCCGTGAGCGCCGGCAGCGCGTCGTACCATCCGGTCGTCCCCACCACGACGGGGCAGCCGGCCGCGAGGCACGCGCGAACGTTGTCCGGGGCCGCCACGCGGTCGGTGAAGTCGATCGCGACGTCCGCGCCACGCAGCCGCTCGCGCGTCACCGGCGCCTCCTCGGCGGTGATCGTCGCGACCACCGGCCAGCTGCGCTCGGCGGCCAGCGCAGCCACCGCGCGCCCCATTTTTCCCATGCCGATGATCGCCAGCGATGGCAACGTCATGCGACGCCTCCGTCGGTCTCGGAATCCGGGAAGAATGCATCGTGCAGGCGCTGCAGGGCTGGTGCGACCTCGTCCGCGCCGACAATGACCGTCAGGTTGATCCCCGTTGCGCTGAGCGAGAGCATCTGCACCTTGATCCCCCGGAGCGCCTCGAGCGCGTGCGCCATTGCGCCCGCATCGTCGCTGAGCCCGGCGCCCACGATCGCGACGACGCCGCGCTCTCGCTCGACGGCGACATCGCCCAGCGTCGCGAGATCGACCAGGATGGCGTCGAGGCGGTCCATCTGATCCACGGTCAGGGAGACCGACACCTCCGAGGTCGATACGACGTCGACCAATGTACGGTGGCGCTCGAATACCTCGAATATCGTGCGGAGAAAGCCGTGCGCGAGCAGCATGCGCGACGACCGCACCTTCACCACCGCGGTCGGTCCCTTGCCCGCGATCGCGGTGACGGGACGCAGCGGAGCGTCGAAGGTGATCATCGTCCCGGATCCCTCCGGGCGGCGCGAGTTGTAGACGAAGACCGGGATCCCGAGCCGGACCGCGGGGGCGATCGTGTTCGGGTGGAGCACCTTCGCGCCAAACGACGCGAGCTCGGAGGCTTCATCGAAGCGGATCCGCTCGATGAGGCGGGCACCACGCACGACGCGCGGATCCGCGGTGAGCATGCCGTCGACGTCGGTCCAGATCTCGATCGCGTCCGCGCGCATCGCGGCCCCGAGCAGGGCGGCCGTGTAGTCGGATCCGCCGCGCCCGAGAGTCGTCGTGAGTCCCTCCCGGGTCGCGCCCACGAACCCTCCGAGCACGGGGACGCGCCCCGCGCGCACGTGCGGCAGCACCTCCTCGCGCCCCGCGACAGCGATCGCTTCGCGCTGCGGCTCGGCGTGCATGAAAGCGTCATCCGTGGTGAGCACGCGGCGGGGATCGATGAGCACGGCCGGGATCCCCATCCGCTCGTAGGCCGCGACGACGACGCGCGAGGACATGAGCTCGCCCATCGCAGCGATGGTATCGAGGGAGCGAGGCGTCGCATGTCCCAGCACCGACAGCGCCTCGGTGAGGCTGGCCAGCTCGTCGAACATGACGCTGAGGTCCGCGCACACGTCGGTCGCCGCGGGGCTCGCGCCGAGCAGGTCATCCACCTCCGCGAAATGACGGGCGCGCAGGGCCGCCACGCCCTGCAGAGCGGTGAGCTCCTTCCCCGCCACGGCCTGCTCGGCGATCGCGAGCAGGGCGTCCGTGACCCCCGTCATCGCCGACACGACGACGATCGGATGCCGGTCGAGGCGGCTGCGAAGGATCTCGCCCGTGCGGCGGATCGCCGCCGCGTCGCCGACGGATGTGCCGCCGAACTTCGTGACGATCACGCCCGCCTCATGCCGCTCCGGACGCCACCGCGGCCACGCGTCCGGTGGCCACGAGCAGCTCGGCGTTGAGGACCGATCCCCCGGCGGCGCCGCGAATGACATTGTGGGCCAGCGCCACGAGCCGCAGGTCGAAGATCGGGTCGGTCCGGACGCGGCCCACGCTGACCGTCATCCCGCCGCCCAGCCCGACATCCCGCCGCGGCTGGGGGCGGTCGGGATCCGTGAGAACGACGAGTGGGCAGCGCGGCGATGAGGGAAGTCCGCGCGCTGCGGCCGCCCCCTCCCAGGCGCGCAACGCTTCCAGCGCCTCGCTCCGCGTCGGTCGCGTGCGACACTTGATCGCGAGACACGTCGTGTGCCCGTGCTCGACCGGGACGCGGTTCGCCTGGGCGCTCACGACCAGATCGGCGGGCTCGAACGCCGTGCCGGTCCACGATCCGAGCATCTTCGGGATCTCCCGCTCGATCTTGGCCTCTTCGTCCGCGATGTACGGGATCACGTTGCCGAGCGCGTCGAGCGCCGGCACGCCGGGATACCCGGCACCCGAGAGGGCCTGCATGGTCACGACCATCACCTGCTCGACCCCGAAGGCTTCGTGCAGCGGGGCGAGCGCAACCGTCGCGCCCGTCGCCGCGCAGTTGGCGTTGGTCACGATTCCTCCCGACCATCGCCGCGCCGCACGTTGTGCGTCGAGAGCCGCGAGGTGCCCCGCGTTGACCTCGGGGATCACGAGCGGGACATCGGGCTCCATGCGGAAGCATTTCGCATTGCTGAGGACGAGTCGCCCCGCCTGAGCGAACGCGGGCTCGATGTCGGCGGCGGCCGCGGCGTCGAGCGCAGAGAAGACGATCGGCGCGCGCACCACAGCGGGATCGCACGGGAGGACGGACCGGCCGCCGAGATGGATCGGAAAGATCCCGTCGAGCCATCGCGTGGCTTCGCGATAGGACTTCCCCGCCGATCGCTCGGATGCCGCCAGCTCCGCGATGGTAAACCAGGGGTGCCGCTCGAGCAGACGGACGAACATCTGGCCGACGGCGCCGGTCGCGCCGAGCACGGCGACCGGCCACCGGCCGGGCGCGGGGACGGACGAGTCAGACGTCATGACGGTGGGCGGGCGCAATCTCCGGTATGTCAGGCGCTCAGAAGCGTACGCGTGAGACGCTGGTACGTGTCGACGGCCGCGCGAAGCTCCGGCACGGGAACATGCTCGTCCGGCGTGTGGGCGACGTGAATCGAGCCGGGCCCGAACAAGAGCGGCGTCCCCCAACGGCTCAATAGGGGGATGTCGGATGTGTAGGCCACGGGCGCCACAGCAAAGCCGGGAACGGTGTGAAACAGCTGCGGAGGAATGAACGAGCCGTATTCGATCTCGGCGCGTCCCGCCACCCACGCCTCGATCGCCCGCTTGATCGCGCCGACGTTGCCCACGACGCGGACCATGAGCTCGGCCTCCGCGGCGCCCGGGACGACATTCGCCTCCGTGCCGGCGCGGACCACGCCGATGTTGGCGGTCGAATCGCCGAGAACCGGATCCGTGGGCAGGCGGACAGCACGCAGTTGCGGCAGCAGCTCGAGCATCGGGTCGAGCGCGGACTGACCGAGATGCGGATACGCCGAGTGCGCCTCGCGTCCGTGCGTTCGCAGAGTGACGCGCAGCGAGCCCTTGGCGCCCGACGCCAGGCGGCTCTCCGTGGGCTCCCCGTTGATGAGAAAGCGACTCGTGGCGGGCAGGAGGTTGGCGGCGCGCGCACCTTCCGAATTCTTCTCCTCGCCCACGACGAAAAGGAGATCCACGCGCGACTCTCCCGCGGCGACCAGCCCGTCGGCGGCGACGATCATGGCGGCGGCGATCCCCTTCGCATCGCAGGACCCCCGCCCATACAGGCGATCGCCGTCGAGGCGCGGGCTCACGAACGGCGGAACGGTGTCCAGATGCGTCGACAGCGTCACGCCTCCGCCCGCGCGCGATGCCCACACGTTGCTCCGCCCCTCGGCGACCTCCTGAACGGTGACGTTCCATCCGCGCCCGATCAATTGACGGGCCACGAAATCCACGACCCGCGTCTCCTGCCCCGTGGGCGACGGAATCGAGATCAGCTCGGCGGCCAGCGTGACGACATCCATCATGCGGCAAATTTAGCACCCTCGGGGAGAGCCGTCGAAGCGCCATCGACGCACCGCCGACGCGGTGCCGACGCGGTGCCGACGCGGTGCCGACGCGGTGCCGACGCGGTGCCGACGCGCCGCCGCGGGCCTCGCCGCCAACCGCGAGAGAGTCTAATTTGCGTCCATGCGAAAGTCGGTAGAGCTCCTCGTCACAGTGCTCGTCGAGGCCGACGACGATGACCGGCAGGATTTCGGCCGCCGTGCGATCTCCGCGGTCCGCGACGCCCTCAAGATCGGGCGGGCCCGCCACCCGGACGTCTCCATGACCGTCGAGCGCATCGTCGAGGTCAAGGAGGGAGAGGGACCCTAGCCGATCGCCGCGTCTCAGCCGGCGGAGATCAGCACGATGGCGCCGCCGGCCAGTGCCAGCCCCAGCGACTGCGCGCGGCTCAGGCGCTCGCGCAGAACGACCCGGGCGAGCACGATGGTCGTGACGGGGTAGAGGGAGGCGAGTGTGCCCATGACCACGAGCAGCGCCCCCGCCTGGTGCACCGCGAGCAGATAGCAGATGTTCGCGACCATGTCGAGCGCGCCCGCCGCGATGATCACGGGGAGGGCGACACGCGGGGCCCGGAGCGATCGTCCCGTGAGGAAGGCCGCGAGGACGTACATGCTGACCGACGCGCAGCGGGCTGCCGCGAGCGGCCAGATCCCCGCGCTCGGTCCGGCATTGCGGACGAGCACGTAAAAGGCACCGAAGCACAACCCCGCCAGGAGGGAGGCGGCGATGGCGCGCGGCGGGATAGCCGCGCCGAGGCGGCGCGCGGCGCCATCGGTCGCGGGAGTGATCGCTGCGCTGACGAGCGCGATGGCTCCCGCCGCGAGCGCGACGCCCGTGAGGGGCAGCAACCCCGGGTGCTCGCCCAGCGCAAGCCCAACGACGATGGGGACGGCAGTGCCCGCCAGGCCGGTGATCGGTGCGACGACGCTCATCGTGCCATGTCCGAGCGCGCGGTAGAAGGTGGCCAGGCCGGCGCCGCCGGCAATGCCGGCCGCCGCGCCCCACGCGAGGTCCGCGGGATGCACCGCCCCGTGCGGCAGCAGGGGCGCCACGGCGCTTGCGACGACGAGGCCCATCAGCTGTGACAGGACGACGACGGGAACGGTAGGCGACCGTTTGGTGGCAAAGCCGCCGAGGAAATCGGCGGCGCCGTAGGACAGCGAGGCCAGGATGGCGAGAAGGATGCCCATCGGCGAATGATCGCCGACAATGCCGGAGTCCGACAGCCGCGCGGCCGTCGGCGCAGCGCCCCGGTGAAAAAAATCCGGCCGCGAGTACTCGCGGCCGGACGGTTCGTCAGCTCGAATGCTTTACCGGGCCCAGTGACCGTCGACCCAGAAGTAGCCGCCGGGCTCGTGATCCCAATGTCCCGGTATCCAGACGCGCATCCCGCGCGGCGGGACGTCCCAGTGGCCGGGAATCCATTCGAAATGTCCGTCGCGCCACGCGTGATGCCCCTTGATCCAGATGTACGCGGGGCCCGGGGCGGCCGGGGGATGCTCCACGATCTCGACCGGCGGAGCCACACCGACGTAGACTTTGGCAACGACCTGCGCCGACGCGCGCGATCCGGCGCCGATCAGAAGTCCGGCGGCGACTCCGATTGCAAGGGCAAGCTTGCGCATGCTACGTGCCTCCCATGTTGATGCCACGGTGCCGAGAAATATGACGACTGATCTCGGGAAACGTTAAATGCGCGCCCCTCCCTCGCGCGACGGCCGTCTCGGTGGGCTCCTGGCGGATGCCGCCGCCGGCCCCCGCGAGATCGATGTCGAGCAGGCGTGGTTCGAGGCGCTCGCCCGTTGGCTGCTGCGCTATCCCGCGACGCGCTTCCGGAGCAGTCCACGCACGGCCGCGCTCCGCCGATTTCTGGCCGCCCTCGACGATCCCGTGACGGGAGCCGCCGTCGCCGAGCGGATCCAGCGCGTGTGGGGGCATACGTCGGCGGTTCGTTTTCTCGCCGAGACGGGCCACTCGGAGCGCATGTCGCTGCTATCGGAGGCGGGGCGGCGCATCGGGAATCTCATCTTTCCGCGGGTTGATCCGCACCACGATCTGAGCGGTCTCATAGATCGGTTGGCACTGACGGATGAGGACGCCACGTGGATCGCGTCGTTGCCGGCCGAGCTCGTCGCGCCGCTGGGCCGATTGCTGCGCCCGACGCCGCAGGCCGTCCGCACGGCCGCCGAGCTGGTCGCGGTACGGGCCGCCGCCGTGGGACTCAGCCGCGACATTCTCTCGCTGCAGGCCGTGGCGAGCGAGCTCGACTCTCCCTTCTTCCAGCTTCCGCGGACCGTACGTGCCTACGTCGAGGCACCGGGCGATGACGCCGCGGGGGTCGCGGCCGCCTACGCCGATTGGCGGCGCTGCTGTCGCGACTGCCTCGAGGCGCTCGACGTGGTGGACGCCGCGCTCGAGAAAGGCGGCGTATCGTCGGACCTCGTATTTCGACGGGAGCTCCTCGATCTGCAACTCCTCCGCATCGACCGGCTGCTATCGATCGAGGCGGGCACCGTCGACGGCCAGGCGTTCACCGCACGGCTCGTCCGGCAAGGCGTCGAGCAGCGGAGCGTGCGCGTTCTCGTCCGGGCGACGCTCAAGCGTTTGGCGCGCAAGGTCGTCGAGCATACCGGAGACTCCGGCGAGCACTACCTCGTCCGGACGCGCGCCGAATGGGGGGCGATCCTGCGCGCCGGCGCCGGCGCCGGCGCACTGACGGCGTTCACCGCCCTGGCCAAGTACGGAATCGCCGTGCTGCCCGTCGCACCGGCGGAGCTGGGGCTGCTCCAGGCCGCCAACTATGCCGCGAGCTTCCTCTTGATGCAGGCGTGGCATCTCAGTCTCTCGTCGAAGCAACCGGCCGCGATGGCGGCCGCGCTGGCGGGCGCACTCGAGGAGGAGCAGGGGGTCGCGGCCGAAGTCGAGATGATCGCCGCCATCACGCGGTGTCAGACGGGGGCGACGCTGGCCAATCTCGCTCTGGTAATTCCCGTGGCGGTCGCGATCGACTGGATCTGGCGACTGGTGAGCGGACACAGTGCGCTCCCTCCCGCGGTCGCGGCGCATACCATCTCGACGCTCGACCCGGTGCGATCGTGGACGCTGCCCTTCGCCGCGATCACGGGGGTCATGTTGTGGGCGTCGACGATGGCCGGTGGGTGGCTGGCCAACTGGAGCGCGTACCGGCACCTGCCGGAAGCCGTCGCCGCCAGCGCGCGCGTGCGCGGCTTCCTGGGCCGCCGCAACGCGATCCGCCTCTCGGGCATTCTCGACCGGCAGCTCGGCGGGATGGCGACGAACGTGGCGATCGGGTTCCTCCTGGGCTTCGTGCCGCTCGCGTTTGCGTTCGTCGGGCTGCCGATCGAGGTCCGCCACGTCACGCTGGCCGCGGGGTCGTTCGCGCTGGCCGCGAGCGGCGAATTGGCGCGAGGGGGAGTCGCCGCGGCCCCGCTCATCTGGGGCGGCGTCGGCATCCTGTGCGTCGGGGCGCTCAACTTTGGGGTGGCCTTCTATCTCTCGCTTCGCGTCGCCGAGAGGGCGCGCGGCCTCGACCGGAGCGCCCGGCGCGCCGTGTGGCGGGCGGTATGGACCGCATTTCGGAATCAGCCTGGTCGCTTTCTCTGGCGGCCGGCGGCGACGTCGCCCGCGATCGATGCGGGCCCCGCTGCCGCCCGGCTGTGAGGGAGGCGGTCCGGACGAGGTCGACCCCTGGCGAGCGCGCCGCCCGGGCGGAGACGCGCTCGTCCCCCGCGGGATTACTCGAACGTCGGCTGTCCCGGATTCAATCCGCAACTCGTCGAGATCGAGTCCGACACGACGGTCCCGGCGCCGGCCCAGATGAAGGTGTCGGTGCCCGGCACCACGAGCGGAGCGCCCAGCTGGAGCGTCTGGCCCGAGTTGAACCCGCGCGCGATCGCCGCGGTCGTATCACGGGTGAAGAGCAGGAGCACGGGTTCGGCGACGGGCGCGGCGTGGGTCCCGAGCGGCGTGATCACATTGAGGTTGATGTCGCGGAAATAGGTCGACGTGTCGCTCAGACTCGTATTGTCGAGATTGTAGATGCTCGCCTCGTAGGTTTGCGTCGAGTCGCAGAAGCCGAAGGTGGTTTTCGACGTGAACGCGATCACGTCGGATATCTTCACTCCGATGCAGGCGTAGGATCCGGCGGCGGGTGAGCCCGTGAACAGGACCGGATTCTGCACGAAATCCTTGACGATGGCCTGCGTGCCATAGGTCTCGACGAGGGTTGCATTGCTGCAATCGCCGTTTGGGCTGATGTAGAGCGCATACATCCCGACGTTGATCGATGCCGGGTCCCCGAGGATGTCTCCGGGGCGCGTATTGCCAGCAGCCCGGAGGAGCGCGGAGGGGAGGGCCATGCTTGCGTTCAGCGAGCCGCCGGAGGTTGTCGCGGCGCGAATGGTGAGCGTGGTGACCAGCGGTGAATTCGAGGACGAGCTGCTGCAGGCGCTGGCGAGAGCAGCGAGACCGAGGAGACACCCGACGCGAAGCGTTGTCATGGAGCCACTCCTGAGTGAGGAGACGCTCCGGCCGGGGGACACCACGCCATCGGCGCAGCGGATCGGGATACATCCGGGATACCGAATGGCCGAGGTCGTCATGTGAGCAACGATTCAGGCCGGCTTACGTCACAGCGGCCCCGCAGCGGCCGGTTCGCGTTTCCGCGATCGATCAGGGTTCCGGCTCGAATGGCGCTATGCAGCTCGTGTCATCGATCCTCGGATTGTTGACCTGGAACGATACAGGGCGGCTCCGCATCGCGGCGTCGGGAAATGGAGCCAGCAGCGCCTGGAGTGCATCGGGCGGCGTGGCGGGATTGAGCCACGCGTCGTACGCCGATTCCGGAATGATCACGGGCATTCGGCCGTGGAGCTGCGCCATCATCGCGTTAGCCTCGCACGTGATGACGGTGCACGTCTCGAGCACCTCCCCGCCGCCGCGGGGGGTCCATTCCTCCCAGAGGCCGGCGAGGGCGAACGGCTTCCCGTCGCCGACCTCCACGAGGTGCGGCTGCCGCCGGCGGTGTCCCGGGATCGTCTGCCATTCGTAGAATCCGGAGGCGGGTACGAGGCAGCGGCGGTGCCGGAACGCATCGCGGAAGGCGGGCAGTCGGGCGACGGTCTCCGCCCGCGCATTGATCAATCGATGGCCGATCGTGGGATCCGCGGCCCAGGCCGGGACGAGCCCCCAGCGCATCGCGCGGAGCTCGCGGTGGCCATCCCGCTCGACGATCACGACGGAGACGGGCTGGCTGGGCGCGACGTTGTAGCGCGGCCCGATCGCGCTCGGGTTGACGACGCCGAAGTGCGCGACCTGGCTCGCGTTCAGGTGCACGACGAACCGTCCACACACGTCACGGACTCCGGGCGGCAGCGTTCATTCGTGGGCGGTACGAGCCCCCCAATTCAATCCGCGCGTCAGCCTTGATTGCCCGACGCCTCCTGGTGCGCGCGCGCCATGTCAGCCATGCTCGTGAATTGAAAATCGTAGTGCGGCAGCGCCGTCGGCGGGTGCGACGCACCAAAGCCGGGCTCCGCGTACCGGCGATAAATCCGGGCCGACGCCAGACCCGCCCTGTTGGCGGGGAGATGGTCGTGGAACAGGCTTTCGGCGGTGTGCAGGATTTCATGCTTCCGGATGCCCTCGGCGGCCAGCCTGTCGATCATGTAGTCGAAGTTCCGCTGGCTCGGCTTGTACGAGCCGATGTCCTGCGCGGTGAAGACGTGATCGAATTCGACCTGCAAGAGAGCATTGCTGCCATTAAAGCTTTCGCGATCCACGTTGGACAGGATCACGAGCTTGTAATGCCTCTTCAGGTAGTGCAGCGCCGGGGCGGAATCGACGAAGGCGGGCCAATTGGGTACGGAACCGCCAAATCGGGCGTTGTCCTCGTCGGTCGTCTTCACGCCCCACTCGTGGGCGACGCGGCCGTGCACGAGGCCGAGCAGCTCGGAGTACGGCATGGTCGGTGTCCTGGCTTCCTGGTCCGCCTCGTGGAGTGCGTGCGTCTCCAGCACCTGGTCGCGCGTGAGCGGCTTGCCGGATTTCGCGACGAGATCCGCGTACGCGGCGAGCATCCCCGATTCCCAGTCGATCAGCGTGCCGTAGCAGTCGAACGTCAGCGCCCTGAAATCGGTCAACTTCATGCCGAGTCTCCTGAATCCCACGGCGCGGGCGGGGGCTCCGGCGCGAGGCTGACGCGTCTGTCTTTATCGCGCCGCGCCGGGTCGCGTCCTAGGTTTCGCACCCAAGATAGAGCATGCCGCGATTACACGACGTCGCGTAAAAGGGCGTCCAACCGCTCGGGCACTCCGTGTCGGCCTCTATTGTATTCTGCGGATTCGCAGCTGGCACGTATACCCGTTGGCCATTGGCGGTGTGCGAGTCGGCGCACTGCCACACGTGGAATTGGGGATAAAAGGACGGGGGAGACGAGCCCGCCGGGCACACGCCATCGAGGGCCTGTGTGTAGGAGGTGCTGGTCGCGGTGCCGGACCAGCAGACATCGGTGCCATCGGTCTCATCACCGGCGACGGCGGTCGCCGCTCGACATGCGATGATCAAGCTGACGGCGGTGACGTAGCAGCAGGCAGCGTGGATGTAGGACGGTCTAGGATGCGGCACCGGTGCCTCCCGTGTCACTCGTGGCGATCGGTTGCCGACCGGCAAGAAAAAAGACACAATCTGTGACACAACGAACTCAACGACTACCGCCGACTCGCGGGGCGCGCCAACGCTTGGTGATGGATTGCCACATCCTGTTGCTCAGGGGCATGGGAGGGTGGTTACGCCGTGTCCAGGGCATAGAGAAGCGTACGACGCGCAAGCCAGGGGTCCAAACCGGGGATCCCGATTGACAATCCACGCTGGAGGCATACACTCGTACACAGTTTTGCGGCGCAGCAATCGGATTTTACGCATTCAACGACGAGAGAGCAAATGACGAAGCTCGTAGGAGCAGTCCTGCTGGTCTGTGCCTGCGCCGGACCGGCCTTCGCCCAAGCACAGATGCCGCCGACTAACGCCGCGGCCGTGTCGCAAGCTGTCCAGCAACTTGAACACGATTGGGTTGATGCAGTGAAAGCCGGTGATGCTGACAAACTCAGGCAGATCCTTGCCGACGATTGGACAGAAATCAACTACGATGGCAGTAAGGTAACCAAGGCGAGTCTTCTGGCGGACGTGAAGTCCGGCGCGGCGAAGCTCGAGTCCTTCGATTTTGCGCCCATGGATGTGAAGGTGATGGGACATGTTGCCGTGGTCCAGGGCGGCGACACCGAAAAAAGCTCCTACAAAGGAAAAGACACAAGCGGGAAATGGGTCTGGATGGATGTGTTCGTCAATCGCGACGGCAAGTGGGTGGCCGTCCGCTCCCAAACCGCCAAGGTGACGTAAGGTCACGCGGTAGATTTCCAGAGAGCCCAGCGGCTCGCTTTCCGATGGCCGGGCGTGACCATGCCGCCCGGTGGTCTTATCCTGGGGCGGCGGACGTCGCGTGGGCGAAGATCCAGCCGGAGCCGGAATTCACCCGAGCCAGCGACGTACCCGCGACATGTATTCCCGATAGGGATCGCCGAACCGGCGCGTGAGGTAGCGCTCCTCACGATCGATCACGCCGCGCCGCATCACGAATAGCACTATTGGCAGCAGAATGAACGGCCAAACCGACCGCACCAGGAACGCGACGCCAACGTAGATCAGCGTAAACCCGAGGTACATCGGGTTTCGCGTCCAGCGATAGGGACCGGAGGCCACGAGCGTCGTTGCCGGGAAGACCGGAACGATCGGCGTCCGCGCTCGGCGAAATGTTGCCACGCCCGCTGCGCACAAGCCGACACCCGCGGCGGCGCTCACCGCCCCGAGTACTCGGCAGACCCAATCCACGGGCTCGCCAAGCCGCGGCGTCCCGACGAAGTGCTCGAACACCAGAGCGGCGGCGAGAGGAACGGCGTACACAAGCGGCGGCGGGGCGATGAGCCGAGCCCTGTCCGGGCGTACGGGAGCGGAGCGTGGTGCTGTCGGAGGGCTATCCATACGGTTTTCCCCGTGTGACTCTATCCTTGAGTGCCATCACCAGTTTGAGATTGCACAGAATCAGGAGTGCCCCCCTGGAGGTGCACAAAGAGGGGGTGTCAGTTTGACCTTCCAGGCATAACCCGGGAGACGTAATGGCCATCCGCACGCAACGCCGGTAGGCGCCTCCCATTTGTTTTTGGCCGGACCTTCGTTAGACTAGCGCCGGCATCACCGAATCTGGCGCGCTCGTCCCGATCGGTCGCCCGCGCCCGCTGCAACCGGTCCGACCTGCAACGTCAGGACGATCACGATCTGATTGCTGAGCCATCAAGACCAAGGAGAGCAACATGTCGGCGCAAGACGCGGCAAAGGTTGATGCCAAGCATTACAAGGTAGTGAGCGAAAACGACCAGGTGCGGGTTCTGAGGGGGCACTATGGCCCCCACGAGAGGTCGGTGATGCACAGCCATCCATCCCTGGTTGCGGTGTTCCTCACCGACGCCAAGGGGCAGTTCACCTATCCCGACGGGAAAAAGGAAGATTTTGTCGCCAAGGCAGGCGACGCGGCCATCTTCCCAAGCACCACGCACTTGCCCGAGAACACCGGTAACAAGGGGATGGATTTCATACTCGTCGAGTTGAAAGGCAACACGGCCATGTAAGCTCCCGGTAGCCCGCAGTCTTACCACCGACCGGAGGTTCAAGATGCGTTGCGTAGCGGCTCCCCTCGTTGCCAGCCTGCTTGCGTTTGGAGCAGTGGCCGCCTACGCACAGGCCACGGCGAATTCAGCCGGTCTCACGTGGGCACCGGCGCCGGCGGTCTTTCCCGCCGGCGCCAAAATGGCCGTCGTGTCGGGTGACCCGGGCAAGTCCGGGCCCTTCACGATCCAGCTGTCGATGCCGGACGGGTACAAGATCAAGCGTCACACGCACCCGACGGATGAACACGCGACGATCGTGGCGGGCACATTCCTCGTCGGCATGGGCGACACGTGGACCGCGACCCAGCTCAAGCCCATGACGACGGGCGCGACGGGTTCAATACCCGCGAACATGGCGCATTTCGCCGCAGCCAAGGGCAAGACCGTGGTCCAGATCGAGTCGACCGGTCCGTTGGCCATGACCTACGTCAACCCGGCTGACGATCCACGCACCTCGTCAACCCAGTAACGCGGGCGGCATTCGGCGCCCTCGCGGGAAGCGCGTCAACGGCGCCGTGTCGCTGTCCCATTTGCCGAGCCATTGCAGATGAGCCCCAGGCGTGCCCGCATCCATGGAGTTCGGTACGGGGAGCTCGGCCCGGGCCGGGTGTGAGCCGCCCTATCGGGCCTTCAGGCAGCCTTCGGTCACACGCATATGCTGTGGCACCGCGAGGTCGCTGGGCTGCATTGCGTGAACACGGGCAGCGTCGGCCGGCCCAAGGATGGCAACTGGCGGGCGGGGGTAGCGGCAGTCAGGAACTCTTCTTGCGCATGGATTTAGCGCCAGCTAATATTATTATTCCTATGCACGAAAACCTAAGCTGGGTGGCATCCTTATCCAATCGCTTGGCGCGTTCCTATCCGGAGAACACGCTAGCCAAGCGATCATCCGCGAGACCGTGTCCTGTCGAGCCGTGGCCTGTCCGCCCCGGGTATTGCGCCGAGGGGTCCGGGAGGAGCGGGCTGCCGCCGGTCGCGGATGCCGTTCGATCGGAGCAGCATCCAGTCGCGCGGCCACTCGCACGCTGGCGGCGGTAGCGGGCTACCCCCCCATGCGCCTGCGCAGCTTCGGTCTCCCCGTGGCCCTGCTTTCCGCGCTGCTCGTCGGTGCGCCGAGCGACGCTGCTGATTCCAGGTTCGACATCATCATCCGCAACGGCCACATCATCGATGGCACCGGGTCACCGTGGTATTCGGGCGATGTCGCGATTCGCGATGGGCACATTGTCGCGATCGGCAACCTCAACGCGGCGCAGGGCAAGCGCGTCATCGATGCGAAGGGCATGGTGGTCGCGCCGGGATTCATCGACATGCTGGGGCAGTCGAACGTCACGATACTGGTGGATCCGCGGTTGCCTTCGAAGATCTTCCAGGGGATCACCACCGAGATCACCGGCGAGGGCGAGTCTGCTGCGCCTTTGAACGACGCGATGGTCAAGAACAACCAGCCGGGCTACGACCATTTGCAGCTCAAGGTCGACTGGCGGACGTTCCCCGAATACTTCGCGCGCCTGCGCAAGCGTGGCATGGGCATCAATATGGGCGTGTACGTCGGGGCCGCGTCGGTACGCGAGATGGTGGTGGGCTATGGCAATCGGGCGCCCACGCCGGAGGAACTCACGCGCATGCAGGCGCTGGTCGCGGATGCGATGCGTGCAGGCGCGCGGGGCCTTTCCACGGCGCTGCAGTATCCGCCAGCGCCGTTTGCGAAGACCGATGAACTGATCGCGCTCGCACAGACGGCCGCGCAGTTCGGCGGCATCTATGCAACCCACATGCGCAGCGAAGGCAATGCGGAGATGTCGGCGCTGGACGAGACGTTCCGCATCGGCCGCGAGGCGCACATCCCGGTGGAGATCTTCCATCTCAAGGCCTCGGGCAAGCAGAACTGGGGCAAGGCGGCAGACGTGATCGCGCGCATCGAGGCGGCGCGCGCATCCGGATTGGACGTGGCATCCGATACCTATGCGTACACCGCGTATGCGAACGACATGGCGGCCTTCATTCCGCCGTGGGCCTCCGATGGGGGCAACGCGAAACTCGTCGAGCGGCTCAAGGACCCGGCGACGCGCGCGAAAATCCATCAGGACATGCTCACTCCCACCGACACGTGGGACAACGAATGGCTCGCGATCGAGGGGCCGCAGGACATCATCATCACCGCAGTGGCCAACCCCGCGTTGCAGCAATACGCAGGAAAGCGCGTCAACGAGATCGCCACGCAGTGGCACATGGACCCGATCGAAACGATCTGCGACTTCCTGGTCAAGGACAACGGCGGCACGCAGGTGGCGGTGTTCGGCATGTCCGAGCCGGATGTGGAGCTGATCCTCAAACAGCCCTGGGTGTCGATCAACAACGATGCGCCTGGAACATCGCCGGAGGGCCTATTGGGCAAGGACCATCCGCATCCACGCGCCTACGGCACGTTCCCGCGGATCCTGGCCAAGTACGTACGCGACGAAAAACTGCTGACCCTGCCGGACGCGATCCGCAAGTTCAGCGCACTGGCCGCGCAGCGCGAACACCTCGTCGACCGCGGCGTGCTCAAGCAGGGCATGTGGGCGGATGTGGTGGTGTTCGATCCCGAGACGATCCACGACGTGGCCACGTACGATGATCCCAATCAGCTGTCCGTTGGAATGCAGTACGTGCTGGTGAACGGGGTACCGGTAGTTGATGGCGGCAAGATGACCGGCGCATTGCCAGGGCAGGTGTTGCTGGGGCCGGGGTACTCGGCGGGCTCAGGCGGGCGTTGATGAAATGGAAAGTGTCTCTGGCCTTCGCGGCGACTGGAATTGACCCGGCAGCGTGAACACCCAGCTACCCCTGTCTATGTTCGGGGGATATGTAACTGATTGCCGGGAGTGGGGGTCGAACCCACATGGGCTTGCGCCCAAGGGATTTTAAGTCCCTTGCGTCTGCCAGTTTCGCCATCCCGGCCCGTCGCCGCCGCAACCTAGCGCGCCCCGATTACCCCGCAAAGCGATCGCGGATCCTGCCTGAGTCCGCACCGGTCACGGCTGACCGATCGCGCGAACCGATCGGGAACGATTCCTGCGCTGGATGGGTGTGTCGTGCGCGAAGCGCACCCCTCGCGTCCCGCCACCCAGGAGCCGAGCCCGTCATGCCGAACCCGCGTCCGGCCACCGCACGTCGCACGCTGCCGCTCCAGCGACCCATCAGCCTATTCGCCCTTTCCGCCGCACTGGCCGCCGCCGCCGCTGCCATCGCGCGACCCGCGGTCGCGCAAGGACGCGATTCCGGCGACCGCCAGCCCGTGGTCATGCTCGACGTGGCGTTCTACAATGAACAGGCCACCGTGCGTGAAGCCACCGATTCGAGCAAGGCGGTCCTCGCGACCGAAAAGCTGCGCGACAGCCTCGCCCGCTCGGCCGGGATTCGCCTTCTCGACGCCTCCGCCGTCGCCGCGGCCATCGCGTCGCCCGAGGCCGTTGAGGCGGCGGAAGGCAAGCCGTGCAACGTGATCGTCGCCTGCGCGCGTGCCGTTGGCAGAAAACTTGGCGCCACGTACGTCGTCATGAGCAAGATCAGCAAGACGAGCAACCTCATCTGGCTGCTCACGGGCCAGCTGATCAACGTGAAAACGGGAGAGATCCTCCTCGACGACAGCTTCGAAGTCAAGGGCGACCCGAACATCATGGTGCCCCCGGGCACGGGCATATTCGCCCAGCGGGTCAGCAAACGAGTGCGGGGCGTGGCCGGTGTATGATCGCCAGCATGGTGACCGCCCCGAGCGCGCCGTGTAGCATTCGGATGCGGTTCCTGTCCGCGCATGCGTACACCGAATCCCCTTGAGATATGCCACACCCTCACCTGAACGGACACCACACCAAGGCGCTCGCCGCGATCTTCCAACACCCCGTCACCCACAACCTCGAGTGGCACTCGGTCGTCGGCCTCCTGGGAGCCCTCGGGACCGTCGACGACGGCGAGCCCGGCGGCCCCATCCACGTCACGATCAATGGACAGCACGCGACGTTCCAACGCGGGTCGTACGAAAAGGATGTCGCCGACGTCGATACCGTGATGTCTCTCCGCCACCTGCTCGAGCGCGCGGGTGTGACCCCTGCCCCGTAGTCGAGATGGCGGGGAGCCGGTCGTGCCTGACGGCGGCGCTGACCGCGGCGTGACCGGCTCGCACCACGCCGGCCGCCCCGAAGACGACGACGCGGACGATGCCACCATGCCCGACGACGAAGTCATCGTCGCCTGCCCGTACTGCGGTGAGAGGAGCCCGATAATGCTGGACGCGGGTGGAGGCTCGGCGCAGGACTACGTGGAGGACTGCCCGGTGTGCTGTCGACCCTGGCACGTGCACGTCAGGTGGGACCGCGCTGGGCGCGCCGACGCTCAGGTGGACTCAGCAGACGGCTGAGCGGTCGCGCATACGTGATCGGACGGCGCGCATGCGCCGACACCGGAATCCAGCCCCCTATGGCCCTTCCCCAACCCCTAGCCGCCGTTGCCCGTCGCCAGATCGCACGCGACGCCGGCGCTCGACTCGGCGCGCGACGACCCGCCGCACGCGCGGTCTCCGCGTTCGGTGCGTGGTCGTCTCGTAGAAGGCGAGAATGCGCGACGCCACGTCGGCTTCGGTGTCTGCCGCCCGTGCCCGGATCGCGGCGTACCGCCGCGCCGTGTCGGACCCTTCGAACCACCACCACGCCGCCGACCCGACGAGGACGAGCAATGCGTGGTAACAGCTGCCCCTCGTGCGAGAAGCGGAGCGCCCGCAACCTCCCACCCCGCATTATCCCCGCGATAGCGGATACCTCTACCATGCGTGCCTCTGCCCCGCGCCGGGGCTGTCTCGTCCTCTCTCACCGGATTGGCAATTCGCATGCCGCCGCTCCAGCCCGTGGCGAGTGGGCCGGGCTATATTGTCACCCATGATGGCCTCGGCACGTAGCTCCGCGGCTGCCGCCGCGTCCCGGGAGCCCGCGTACACCGGCCCCGTCGAGGACTATCTCAAGGCGATTTACGAGCTCGCGCGCGTGACCGGCACGGCAGCGACCAGCGACATTGCCCGCCGTCTTGACATCGCACCCCCGTCGGTGACGTGGATGGTGCGCCGGCTGGCCAAGCAGGGGCTGCTTACCTACGAGCGGTACCGCGGCGCCCGACTCACCAAGGCCGGGCAGCGCACCGCGCTCCGCATCCTGCGTCGCCACCGCGTCATCGAGACATTTCTGGCCCAGGTGCTCGGCTTCCCGTGGGACGCCGTCCACGCCGAGGCCGAGCGCCTCGAGCACGCGGCCAGCGATGCGCTGGTCGACCGCATGGCGGCTGCGCTCGACGAGCCGACGGTCGACCCACACGGCGCTCCCATCCCCACCAGGGAAGGCACCGTCGTCGAGTCGCAATACGCATCGATCGTCGACCTCGCGACGGGAGAGCCCGCGACCGTAGTTCTCGTGAGCGACGACGATCCGGCGCGCCTCCGCCATCTGGCCCGCCTCGGGCTCGTTCCCGGCGCAGCGGTGGTCGTGACCGACCGTGCCCCGTTCGAGGGGCCGATCACCATTCAGGTCGGGACCGGCCGGCACGCCCTCGAACACAGCATCGGACCCACCCTCGGCCGCGGCGTCCTGGTCCTCGCGGGGCGACGGAGAGCGCCACGCGCGCGGCGCTCCATGGCGGCGAGCCGCCGGTCGCGTGCCCACTAGCGACGCCGTCGCGCACCGCTATGCACCTCCGCGCGGTTGTCGGCTCTCTCTCGATGGCGTTGGTTGCCCATCTCATGCTGGCGCAGGGCGTCTGCGCTTTCATGCCGACCGGTCCCATTGCGGCGGCGGGCTTGTCGCGCGACTGCCATGGTATGGCGACCCGTGGGGACCAATCCCGTGCGGCGGCGCAGCATGAGCGCTCGGCTCCGACGCGATCGGACCGCCGACCCGCGCCGCCCAATTGCTGCGCGGCCCAGGCCTCGTGCGCGCCCGCCCTGTCGGGGACCGACGTGATACCGGCCGCGGACCTCGCTGCCCCGAAAATCGCGCTCCCGTCGCTCACGCCCGCTGAGCCGATCGCACGGGCGACCGCGCCAGAGCCGCCCCCGCCCAAACCGCTCGGCCGCTAGCTCACTCCCCCCGCGCCGCTGCGCGCGGAGTGGCGTGTCGTGCGCCCGCCCGGATCCTCCGGGCCCGTGGCCGGCCCGCCCCGGCCTGCATCGTTTGGGATAATGGACAACCGATACCAATTCGGACGACCGCTTGGCACGCTGGCGCTCTGCGCCAGTCTCAGCCTGCCCGCCGCTCTCGCGGCGCAGGGCAAGCAGGCCCCTCCGCCGGCTGTCGATAGCACGTCCCGGCCCGACACATTGATGTCCGGCATGGGGGACGTGCCGCATATGCCCGGCTTGCCAGGCACGGTCTCTCGCGACTCCACGCATCGCGCGGGCACGATGACCGGCATGATCATGCGGCCCGGCCCCCTCGGGATCCCCGAGAGCCGAGAGGGATCCGGAACGTCGTGGCTGGCCGATGCGTCGCCCATGCATGCGCAACACCTGAGCCTCGGGCAGTGGGAATTGATGCTGCATGGCGTCGAATTCCTTGAATACGATCGCGCGGTCGGCGGACCGCGCGGCGACGATCAGCTCGGGGCCATTGGCTGGATCATGGCGATGGAGCGCCACACGCTCGGCGCCGGCACCCTCGGCTTCAGGGAGATGCTGAGCGCCGAGCCGTGGACGGTCACCGGGCGCGGCTACCCCCTCCTGCTCCAATCCGGGGAGGCGTACGATGGCGCCCCGCTCCACGATCGACAGCACCCGCACAACCTGTTCATGGAGCTGGCCACCATATACACGACCCCGGTGACCAGCAGCATCGGGATCCAGCTCTATGCCGCGCCCGTGGGTGAGCCGGCCGTCGGCCCGGTTGCGTTCCCGCATCGTCCATCGGCCTCGAGCGATCCGTACGCGCCGCTCGGTCATCACTGGCAGGATGCGACGCACATTTCCTTTGGAGTGCTCACGGCCGGTGTCTTCACGAAGGTCGCGAAGCTCGAATTCTCGATCTTCAACGGCCGCGAGCCCGATCAGAACCGAGCCGACATCGAGCTCACCAGGCACGGCCCGACGCTCGACTCGTATTCAACGCGCCTGACCGTCAACCCGACCGCGCACTGGAGCCTGTCGAGCTGGTACGCCTATCTGCGCAGCCCCGAGCAGCTGGCCCCGACGACATCGATCCACCGCATGGGCGCCTCGATCCTCACCGACCGATCGATCGGCCACGCGGGAGAGTGGTCGAGCGCCCTGATATGGGGGGCGAACCTCGCGTCGAACGACTCGCGGCTGTCCAATAGCGCCCTCCTCGAGACCAACGTCGACCTCGACGGGACGAACACCATCTTCGCACGCCTCGAGTACGTCGACAAATCCCCCGAAGACCTGGACGTCCCCGTCCCTGCGCGGCCGCTCGCGAATCGCTTCGACATAGGAGCTCTGGCGCTCGGGTACGTGCGCGAGATCGGCAGGGTCGCCAGATATGTCGCCGCCGGAATCGGATTTGAGGCGTCGATCGACGCCATACCGCCGGATCTCCGCTCCATTTACAACACGCGCACGCCGTACGGATTTGGCCTGTTTCTGCGGGTGCGGCCGGCACCGCGGCATGTGTGATGCCCGATGTGCGTCCGATCTCTATCGTCGACGACAGCGAGCTCGCGGACGATCCACTGGTCGCTCAGGTAACGCACGCGCGGACATTTGACCAAGGGCGCCACGTCGGCTATCGTCCTGTCTGTTGCACGGTGCCCACCAGGTTGCGACACGGTACTGGGCAAGGTTCCTCGGCGCTTCTGGCGACGCCGCTCCAAGCAGGAGCGTGTCATGCATCAGAAGCCGCGAAAGACGCCTCTCCGGGTTGCGACGCGGGCCCGGACCAAGACCAAGAGCATTAAGCCCGCGCCGGTGGTTGTCCCAGGCGAGAGTTCCGTTCGCGTGATCGCGATTGGAGCATCGGCCGGCGGTCTCGAGGCGTTCTCGCAGCTCCTGCGCGGCCTCCCGGTAGATGCAGGGCTGGCCTACGTGCTCGTGCAGCACCTCGACCCCGCGCACGAGAGCATCCTCGCCGAGCTCCTCGCGCGCGCCACGACCATGCCCGTCGTGCAGGTCATCGACGGCGTGCGTGTCGAGCCCAACCACGCCTACGTCATCCCCCCCGACACGGTGATGACGCTCACGGACGGACACCTCAAGCTCGCGCCACGCGCGAAGACCGGGGGCCCCGCTCGGTCGATCGACGCGTTCTTTCGCTCCGTCGCCGAGGTTCAGGGCAGTGACGCCGTCGGCGTCGTGCTGTCGGGAACCGGGTCGGATGGCGCACGCGGGCTCGAGGCGATCAGGGCGGGCGGCGGCACGACCTTCGCGCAGGATCCGGTATCCGCCGGGCAGGACGGTATGCCGCGAGCCGCCGTCGCGACCGGCTCCGTGGACTTCGTTCTTTCGCCCGCTGAGATCGCCGCGCAGTTGGCGCGTATGGGCCGCGAGCCCCGCGCGCATCCCGTGATTACGAACGCACCGGCGCGACCGATCGACGGCCTCGCCCCGATCCTTGACCTCGTGTGCCAGCGCACGGGCGTCGACTTCGCGGAGTACAAGATCGGCACCGTACAGCGGCGCGTCCTGCGGCGCATGGCGCTCAGCCACGTCGACGCGCTCCCCGACTATGTCGAGGTCCTCCGGACAGATACGGCGGAGGTGGATGCCTTGTACGCGGATCTGCTCATCTGCGTCACCCGGTTCTTCCGGGAGCCGGAGCTCTTCCAGACCCTATCTGAAACCGCCTTCCCCGACATGCTGAAGCGCCGGGAGCCGGGCGCGTCAATTCGGATCTGGGTCCCGGGGTGCGCCACCGGGCAGGAAGCCTATTCGATCGCCATTTGCGTGGTCGAGTCGCTCGGCCACGCCCCGACCGCCACCCCGATTCAGGTCTTTGCCACGGATCTCAGCACCGCGGCCATCGCGATCGCGCGCGCCGGGCTCTATCCGCACAACATTGAAGCCGACGTGTCCCCCGAGCGCCTGCGACGGTTCTTTGTGAAGGAGCCGCAGGGCTATCGGGTCGCCAAGGCGATCCGCGAGCTGTGCGTTTTTGCGCAGCAGAACATCGCGAGTGACCCACCCTTCTCGCAGCTCGACCTCATCAGCTGTCGCAATCTCCTCATCTACCTCCTACCGGCCTTACACGACAGGATCTTCTCGCTCTTCCATTACGCGCTCAAGCCCGGCGGCATCCTCGTACTCGGGAATTCAGAATCGATCGGCGGCGCGGCGGAGCTGTTCTCGCCGGTCGATAAGAAGCAGCGCATTTATGCGCGCCAGGCTACGCTGGGCCGGCCTCGGCCCTTCGACTTCGCGCCATCGGCCAGGCCCGGCGCGCAGGCAGGGCAGTTGACGAAACGAACGCCGCGGCCGCAATCGGTGCTCGAGGTGCAGCGGGCGGCCGACCAGATCGTGCTCGGGAGCTACGCCCCGACAGGGGTGGTGATCGACGACAACCTGAGTGTCGTGCAATTCCGCGGCCCGACGGCCGCCTATCTCGAGCCCCCCGCCGGCACCCCGAGCTTCGACCTGCTGGGGATGGTCCGACAGGACCTCCGAACCGAGCTCCGCGCCACGATTCAGAAGGCTCGCGAGCAGGGGGGCGTCGTGCGGACGGAGGGCGTCCCGATCCACGATGGTGGCAAGCGGCGGTACGTCGACATCGAAGTGATTCCCTTCAGGGTCGTCTCGTCCGACGCGCAGTTCTTCGTCGTCGTCTTCGAGGACGTCGACCACGCGGCCGCGACGGGACGGCACACGCGCACGCGTCGCGCCCGACGGCGCGACAAGGGAATGTGGACTGGCCATCGGAGGACCGAGGGCGCGGCGGCCGAGCGCGAGCAGGAGCTGGACGCGGCGAAGCGGCAGCTGCAGGAGGTCGCCGAGGAACACGGCTTCGCGATCGCCGAGTTGCAGGTGGCGAACGAGGAGGTGCAGTCCACGAATGAGGAGCTGCAGAGCACGATTGAAGAGATGGAGACGGCAAAGGAGGAGCTCCAGTCGGCCAATGAAGAGCTGGTAACGCTGAACGACGAGATGGGCCGTCGGAACGGCGAGCTGGGCGTGCTTAACGACGACTTGACGAACCTGCTGGGCAACATGCACGTCCCGGCCGTCATCGTGGGGACCGACCTGCGCATCCGCCGCTTCACCGCGGGCGCCGAGCGGCTCATGCGGATCGCTCCGACAGACGTCGGCCGGCGAATCGGCGACCTCGCACGAAACGTCGATGTACCCGGCCTGGAAAAGCTCGTCGCCGGGGTCATCGAGACCCTGGTTGTGCAAGAGCGGGAGGTGCGTGACAGCGCGGGGTGCTGGTACTCGATGCTCATCCGGCCGTACACGACCGCGGCGCGCGCGATTGCCGGCGCGGTGATCGTCTATCAGGACATCGATGAGCGAAAGCAACACGCGGACGGCCTCGACGAGGATCGCCAGTACGCCGACGCCATCGTGGAGACGGTCCGCGAGGGGCTCCTCGTCCTCGACGCGGCGTTTCGGGTAAAGCGGGCGAATCGCGCGTTCTACGAGATGTTCAAGACGAGCGCCGCGGAGACCGAGACACGGTCTCTTTTCGAGCTCGGCACCGGACAATGGGACATCCCGCAGCTGCGCGCCCTGACGGATGCTGCTGCGCCGAGCGAGATCCTGTTCTCCGATCTCGAAGTCGACCACGTGTTTCCGGTGATCGGCCGACGTGTGATGTGTCTGAACGGTCGTCACATCATCTTTGCCGATGGCCGGCCGTCGCCCATCCTGGTGACCATCGACGACATCACGGCTCGCCGCGACGCCGAGCGGCGCGAGCAATTCCTGGCCGAGGCAACCGCGCTATTCGGGGCGGCGGTGGGGTACGATGCAACCATCGAAGCGATCGGATCGATCGCGGTCCCGACGATGGCCGAGTGGTGCATCGTCGACGTGAGCGAGCCGGACGGAACGGTGCGCCGCGCCGACGTGGTGTGCCACGAGGCGAACCCGGCTGGCGCCGCTGGAGTCCACGCGCGGCAGGCGGTGATCGCGCCGGATCAGCCGGTCGCCCACGTTATCCGCACGGGCGAATCGTTTCTACTCGAGGAGGTTCCGGCGTCGTATCTGGACTCCGGCGCGTGGGAGGGCGAGGAGCTCGCGCGCCTTAGGGCGCTCGATCCCTCCTCTCTGCTCATCGTGCCGATGCGGACCGGTGCCCGCATGCTGGGCGCGATCACCCTGGCGTCGACGCGCTCGGGCACGGCTCGGCGCTACACGCGTAACGATCTCGCGGCCGCGGAGGAATTCGCGCGCCGTGCCGCGCTCGCGGTCGAGGCGGCCGCGCACTATCGCGACATGGCGACCGCGCGGCTGACCGCCGAGGCGGCGAACCGCGTCAAGAGCGAGTTCCTCGCCACGATGAGTCACGAGCTGCGCACGCCGTTGAACGCGATTGTCGGTTACGTGCAACTGCTGGAAATGGACATCACGGGTCCGGTGAATGACTTACAGCGAGAATACCTCGGCCGGATCGAATACAGCCAACAGCATTTACTCGGCTTGATCGAGGACGTCCTCCAATTCGCCAAGATCGAGGCGGGGCACGTCGACCTCCATCTGACGGCGATATCGGTGAACGACGTGCTCACGGAGGCCGCGGGGCTGGCCACCCCCCAGATCCGGCGGAAGCAGCTGTTGTACAGCCACACGCGCTGCGACGATGCGGTGCGCGTCCGCGGCGACCGGTCTCGCGTGCGGCAGATCGTGCTCAATCTCCTCTCCAACGCCATGAAGTTTACGGGTGCCGGCGGCCGGATCGCGCTCGAATGCATTCCCGGCAACGTCGACCACGTCATTCGCATCACGGACACCGGGATCGGCATCGCGCCGGACAAGCTCGGGCTCATTTTCGAGCCGTTCGTCCAGCTCGACAGCACGCTGACGCGGAAAGCCGAAGGGACGGGGCTGGGCCTGGCGATCAGCCGGAGCTACGCCCGTCAAATGGGCGGCGATCTCACGGCCACGAGCGTCGTCGGTGAGGGCTCCGTCTTCAGCTTCCGCCTCCCCGGGGCGCCATGGCGGGAGCGCAGGGTAAGTCCGAGTACGCCAGGATCGCGCGGCGGGCTCGCGCCTCCGGAGTTGATGCACCGATAGCCGATTCCGGACCTCCCGGGGGCCGCTAATTTCACGAGCATGACGGACCCGATAATGCGCATGACCGCGGCGTTCGCCGGCCGCTACCGCATCGAGCGCGAGTTGGGGCGCGGCGGGATGGCGACGGTCTATCTCGCCGATGACGAGCGCCACCATCGCAAGGTGGCGATCAAGGTGCTCCACGCCGAGCTCTCGGCGGTGCTCGGCCCCGAGCGCTTCCTCAAGGAGATCGCGCTCACGGCGAGTCTCCAGCATCCGCATATCCTCCCCCTCTTCGACAGCGGCAGCGCGGATGGGCTGCTCTACTACGTCATGCCGTACGTCGAAGGGGAGTCGTTGCGCGGCCGGCTCGAGCGCGAGCGGCAGCTGCCGATCGCCGATGCGATCCGCCTCGCGACCGAGGTGGCTGATGCGCTCGACTACGCGCATCAGCACGGGGTGATCCACCGCGACATCAAGCCGGAGAACATCCTGCTCCAGGGCGGTCACTGTCTGGTCGCCGACTTCGGGATCGCGCTCGCCCTGGAGCACGCGGGCGGCCAGCGGATGACCCAGACCGGCCTCTCCCTCGGCACGCCGCAGTACATGGCGCCCGAGCAGGCAACGGGCGAGACGGGCATCACCGGTCGCGCCGACATCTACGCGCTCGGCGCCGTCACATACGAGATGGTCAGCGGCGAGCCGCCGTTCACGGGGCCGACCACGCAAGCGATCGTGGCCCGGATGATGACGGAAGAGCCACGGCGGCTCATTCCGCAGCGCCGGACCGTTCCGCCCGCACTCGAGGAGGCGGTGCTCACGGCGCTGGAGAAACTGCCCGCCGATCGCTTCGGGACGCCCGCGGAATTCGCCAAGGCTTTGGCTGGCGGACCTGTGGAGCGAGGCCTCGGCGCGGCGCGCAGTTCAGCGCGTCGCCACCCGGCGAGCGCGTACGGATCTCCCGGCGTCTTCCTCGCCGCGGCCGTTGCGCTGGCCGTTCTCGCGTTCCTGGTCGGTACCCGCACTGCTCGACCGCGCTCGCCGATCGCCGGGTTCGGTCGTTCGAGCAAGGTGACGTGGGATCCCGGCCTCGAGATCGAACCCGCCCTCTCCCCGGATGGCCGCTACGTCGCCTATGCCGCCGGAACGACAGCGAGCTTGCGCATTTACGTGCGGCAGGTGACCGGCGGACGTCCCACCCGAGTCACCGACGATTCACTCGATCTGCAAACCAACCCGTCATGGTCGGCCGACGGCTCGCGGATTCTCTTTCTCTCGAACGGGGGCGTGTTCAGCGCTCCCTCCTCCGGCGGCTCGGCGCGACCGGAGATGCAACCCGTGTCGCAAGGCCCGATCATCTCCGCCGCGTGGGCGCCCGACGGGCGAACGATCGCGTACGCGGTGCAGGATTCGGTGTACATCCGGAATCCCGCGGGGCAGACCCGCCCCCTCGCGCGGATCGCCGACGCCTCGCTGTGTCAATGGTCACCCAACGGCGAGCTCATCGCGTGCGTCTCGAACAACTCGCTCTACTCACGCGTGGGCTTCTACTTTGGCAATCTGTCTCCCAGCCGAGTGGTTGTGGCGCGGGTGCGCGATGGCGCGACGAGCACCGTTACTGACAGCCTCTCGACCAACCAGAGCCCCGTGTGGTCCCATGACGGGGAGTGGCTGTACTTCGTATCGAGTCGATTGGGCCCGCGGGACGTCTATGCGGTACCCATCGCGCACGATGGACGGACCAACGGCGCGCCGCAACGCCTCACGACCGGATTGGGCGCGCACTGCATTTCCGTCGCGGCCAACGGGACGCGATTCGCGTACGACGTGTATACGGCAACGTCCAACGTCTGGTCGCTGCCCTTTCCTCCCAACGGAGCCGTCTCGGCGGCGGCAACGCAGATAACGAGCGGGACGCAGGTGATCGAGGCGGCCAACCCGTCGCCCGACGGCAAGTGGCTCTTCTACGACTCGGACGTGAGCGGCAACTCCCAGATCTACCGACAGCGCTTGCCCGTCGGCGATCCGGTGCAGCTCACCTTTGGCCTGAGTGACGACTTCGCGCCGGTGCCGTCCCCCGACGGGCGCGAGATCGCGTTCCATTCGTGGCGGTCCGGCTCCCGCAATGTGTACGTCATGCCCCTCGACGGTGGGCCGGTGCAACCCGTCACCGCGTCGCCACTCCAGTGGGCGCTCCCCAACTGGTCTCCCGATGGCCACGCCATCACCTTCGTGACGTTCGGCGGTCCGGGTGGCATCTGGGTCGTGCGTAGGGGCTCGAGCGGAGTCTGGGGAAAACCCGTGCAGCGCACCGCCTCCGGTGTGTCGGCCATCTGGTCCCCCGACGGACGCTGGATCGCATACACCAGCAGCTTTTTCGGGGGCTCACTGATGATCATCAATCCCGATTCCGGTGCGCCACGGATCGTGCTCGATTCGGCAAAGAGCGCCGGGGTCTATGCCGAGCAGCCGATCTGGAGCAGCGACAGCCACACGCTCTACTTCGACAGCCATGATCCGACGGGGAATGCGGCGTTCTGGGCGATCCCCATCTCCGGCGGTCAACCCAAGCTGCTCACTCGCCTCGATGACCCCACGCGGCCGGCTTATCGCAGCGAATGGAGCATTGGGTCCGGCCGAATGTACTTCACGATCAACGAGCGGCAGAGCAACGTGTGGGTGATGGAGGCGGTGCCACGATGACCCTGTACGTGATGCAACGGGGAATCGATGTCTGGCTCCTCCCCTGAATTTCGCAGTCATGTCCCGCAGCAGCCGTGATACGCCGTAGGTAGCCCACGGGCCTGGCCGCTCCCGCCGCCAGGCCCGTGGCCGAAGGAGTCGTCACTCTTTCAGCCCGTGGTCCCGCACCCGCTCTGGCGTGTTCTTGGAATCGATGTCGGTGGTCTCGGGCTCACCCGCCCGTTCGTCGGCCGTCTGCTCGGCTTCGTTCGCCGCAAAGGACGTCCCGGCGAAATCCCGGCCGCGCAGCGTCTCTTCCTTGAGCTCCGGCGGCCCCGGCCGGCGACCCTTCAGCTGCGGATCATCCCGATCCGCTAGATCCGCGCGTTCGATCATGCGACTCTCCCTGGTTGGTGGTACCGGCGTCGGCTGCACGAACGAGGCCAGCGGCATGCGTGCCGATGCGCCGCGCCCGCGATCGGGCTCGCCGAGGCTCGCCCGTCATCCCGGGCTGACTGTCTGCTGTTACATGGCGCACAATTGCAAAATTCCATAGATAATCATTGACAATTTGATTGCGAGCTATATTATTTAGCATGTGGGCGAGTTGGCACCGATGGGCGTCGGCGCCGCCCCATCGACAGGGAGGGACCTCGTGGGAAAATCGAATAGCGGAAGCTCGGTCGACCTGAGCGACCTGCTGTGCTTCGACATATACTCGGCCGCGCGCGCGATCACGCGCGCCTACCGGCCGCTGCTCTCGACGTTGGGTCTGACGTATCCGCAGTATCTGGTCATGGTCGCGCTCTGGCAGTCGGCACCCCGGACCGTGAAGGACCTGGGGGAGAGCCTCGAGCTCGACTCGGGCACGCTCTCGCCGCTGCTGAAGCGCCTGGAAGCGGCCGGCCTGGTTACCCGCCAGCGGCGGCCGGACGACGAGCGCACGGTGGAGATCACTCCCACGCCGCAAGGGCGCGCGTTGTCGCGGGCGGCCGAGCGGGTGCCGTCCGAGATGGCCTCCTTGATGGGCATCTCCGGGGACGAGGGGCGACGACTCCGGACGCTCCTGGGGAAACTGACCGCGTCGCTGGAACGCCACTCCGACGGCGCGACGGCACAAGCAGCGTAGCCGGTAGCAGAACGGCCGCGAGCCGCCCGCGGTTCCCGGACACCGTCGACGCGACCACAGCAACCCCGCGCGGCGGACGCGCGGAGCCTCTCGGCGGGCAGCGACATCCGCCCCCCCCCGGCCGTCACTTGCGGGTTCTCCGCCCTGGCGCACCGGACGATCATATTATATAGTGTAAAATTTGTTTGTTAATGATTTGCTATTGACATATTAAATTGCGTCAAATATATTAGTTCACAAGCGGTAGGCGGACAGATGCCTGCACGGTAGTGCCGACCGCACGTTGTCACTCTCGGCCCTGGAGGGCCCATGCAACTCACACGATCCCTGCCGTTCCTGACCGCGGTCAGCGCACTCGCGCTGTTGTCCGCGTGCGCCACGGGCCGAGGTCACGAGCCGAACGGGTACGCCGACCCCAACTACGTCGCGGTGGGCGTATGGGATTCGGGGCCGCTCGACGCCTCGTACCGCCAGGAGCGCACCACCACGGACACGCGCCACAACGATGAGCTGGTCAATCCGCCCGCTGGTGAAAACCACGATCAGACGATCGCGCGCCAGGCGACTGAGAACAAGGATGTCGAAGCGCGGTACCAGCAAGGGAAGGATTCGCACGCGAAGGCAATGCCGGCCAAGGGTAATTCGGATGACAAGACCGACAAGACGGACAAGCCGGATGACAAAGGGCAGCACTAGCCCCTAGGACGAGACCCACGCAGTACGCGGAGCGTTGGAGCGCGCGGGGATTAGGACGCGCGCTCCACGCCGAGCCGACTCGCTACCGCGCCCGCGTCGCGATCGGCGTCCGGACGACCTCGTAGGACAGCCGCGGATGCCAATCGGTCCCCCGCCCCTCCGGCGTGACGTTCGAGCAGATTCCACAGGGGCCAGAGCTGATCCGCATGCCACCGTTGGACGCCTGGGCGATCGCATGGTCGGCCTGTTGCGTCGTAGGAGAATAACGGTGGTACGCTACGCGATGACATTCTGTTGCCAACGCCAAACCGGCGTCGTCCTACACTATCAGAGGACGGCACGACCTAATGACGACGGCCATCGTGATCACCGGAGTCCGATCTCATGTCAAAGCTCACTCACGCTCTTTCACTCATTGGCCTGGCGCTGTTCGCCACGTCTGCCCGCGCTCAAGCGGGAGGACCGACCGCCGATTGGCGCGTAATCCAGGCGATTCCGGCTTGGGACACGGAGATTGCGTATGATGCCATGCACACCACGGCCGGCGCCGGAAACGTGGACACATGGTTCCGCATCACACTGCAGTCGCCGCGCGCAATGTCCATGGCGCATGGCGCCATCGTACGCTCGTGGAAGGAACATGATCTGGTCGACTGTTCGGGCAACCGCTCCATGACACATGAGCTGGTCGCCTACGGCCCAAGCGGCGACCCCGTAGCCCAGTTTTCAGCCGACCCGACGGACAGCTGGTCGGTCGCCACTCCCGGATCGATCAATGCAAGCATGGTGCAGGACGTGTGCGCGGCCGTGGCGCACTCATGATTCCACGGAGGCGCCGGAACGCGTTACCCTACCGCAAGGCCGGCCAGACCTTGTCGTCACGGTCCATGTCGGGGAACTGCGCGTCCGGATCGATGTCCACCCGGACGACGCTCGGCGACGACGCGACGCGCGCCACATACCGCCTGAGGCCCGTGAGCCACACGTCGACCGGTACCTCCATGCGCTGGACGCTGCCATCGGCGCGGGTCACGACAAGGCGTACCGGCATGGGAGCGAGGCCCCTGTCCTCGATCGTGATCGCCGTCGAGTCGTCCTGCGGCTCGACCGACGCGATCGCCTGGTCCAGCGGCCACGGCTCGTAGAACCAGGTTGTCCAGAACCACGAGAGGTCGCGGCCCGCGACGTTGGCCATCGTGTTGAAGAAGTCGTACGGATATGGGTGCTTGCCGACCCACCGGCGGCCATACTCGCGAAACGCGCGATGAAACGTCTCCTCGCCCAGCAGCCCTCGGAGCGCAGCTAACACCTGAGCGGTCTTATCGTAGTACATAACGAAATAGAATTGTTGGGGGTACAGATCACCGGGCCACATCAGCAGCATGTCATCGCCCGCTCGCGCCGCCGCCAGATACAATTGACGCTGCCCCTGCTCCGAATCGTTGGGACGACCACCGACGCGCGGCTCCCCGTAGATCACCCGCATCGCCTGCGCCACATCGAACTGCGTGAATCCCTCGTCCATCCACGGGTACCGCGTCTCGTTCGAGCCGACCTGCATCGGGAACCACATGTGCCCGGTCTCGTGCATCAGGTCGCCCGCCAGGGACAGCGTATCGGCCCACGGCGACATGAGTGTCAGCATCGGATATTCCATTCCGCCGTCGTCGAGCACTCCTTCCATCGACGTCATCTGCGGCCAGGGATAGGCCCAGAGATAAGCGGATAACTGTTCGATGGCGTCACGCGTGAAGCGCGCGCCACCGACAGCCCAGGCCGCGGCGGGCTTCGAGATACGGTAGAAGCTGTAGATGTCCACCGTGTCGCCCGCCACGCCGCGCATCGTGCCTCCGGCGGCAACGAGCGCCCGGGTCGCGTCCCAGACATACTGGTCACTCGTCCCCCAGGAGAAATCGCGCACGTCGGTTGCCGCGAAGTGCCAGGTGGCGGTCGCTCCTCCGCTCGTAAACGCCGACGCCAAGGACGCGCCGGGCTCGACCACGTGCACGACCTGACCCGTGCGCCGCGCCTGGGTCAGCTTCGCCCGCGCGGCCGCCGACAGCAGGTCGCTCGCGTTCTCGAGCGTCCCCGTCGCGCCGACCGGCCAGCCCCGCGGCACCGTAACGCGGACGTCGTAGTCCGCCGGATCCATGTAGAACTCGGCCTCCAGCAGGTACGGATCGGTCACCCACCCGTTGACGTCGTCGTACACCGCCACCTGGGGGTACCAGTAGCCCATGAAGTACAGATGGTGACCCTCTCGCCCCTGGCGCCCGTCCGACGGCGAGGGCGGTGGCACGTACGACCACGAGAAGTCGAGTGCGGTGCTGTCGTGCGGGAGTAGTGGTGATGCGAGCGGAATCCACATCACCGTGCCGTCGACGGTGTACTCACTCCCGGCCGACGCCCGCCTCTTGCCGACATGGGTGATGGGGACCCCCGCGACCCCAGGCGACTGCGCGGCGATCACGCGCCCGTTCACGGCCACATGAGTGAGCGTCACGCCTCCCGTTATCGGCGCCGGCTGCCGGCGTGGACTGCCGGCCGCAAATGCGTTTTGGCGCAGGTAGACCGCGATCCGACGGAGCGTGTCGGGCGAATTGTTCAGGTAGACGACGCGCTCGTGCCCCGAGACGCGGTCGGTGGCGACATTCAGCTGCGCCTGGATGGAATAGCGCGCGTGCTGGACCCAGTAGGCCGCGCCGGGCGACCCCGTGCGCACGCGCGTGCCCCGCTCGACGGCCCGCGTGAAACCCGGTATCTCGTATACCGACCCCGGAACCGGCCGCGCCCCCTCGGCTGTTGTCGCCGGTGCCAGCGGCACCGATGGCTGCGTCTGAGCCGCGGCGGGCACCGCGCCCCCAACGACCTGGATCGCGAAGACGGTGGTCAGCGCCGCCACCCGGAGCGGACCGCGCTGTCTACTATCAGGTTGAATCGTCAAGTCGACATCTCGACGAGCCCGTCCTTGTTCGAACCGAACAGCGGATGCAGACCGGGGGCCACGACTCACAGTCCCCCATGGAATCGGCCGAATACGCGCGCGAGCATGACCGCCATGAGGAGGACGCCCGCCCCAAGAACAAGGACGTGCCTGGTCGTTCGCAGGTTGAAGCTCCCGACCCGGCACACGAGCAGATAGGCGATGGCAAGGTTCAGGAGGCCCCATAGGACATTGACCGTCGAAGACGACAACCCTTGCCCAGGCGGGGTCGCGAAAGGGCTCTGGAAGGCATGGCCCGAGATCCCATTGCCGAGATGCGGCAGCGCGTTCGCGAGGAAGGCGCCTCCGACGAAGTAGGCGATGTAGTGGTACCAGCGCGTCTCACCCATGATCGACGCCTCCATCTCCTTGCGCGTTCGTCCTTCCTGAAGACGTGGCGTCGTGCTGCGATGGGGGGTAACGGCTCACTGGTTCTCCGGCTTGACTTCGTAGCGCGCCGTCATCCCCGCGATCATGTGATCGTCGACGTGACAGTGGAACATCCACATGCCCGGATTATCAGGAACCATATCGGCCGTCTGCATTTCCGCAGGGCTTAGCGCAATCACGTCGGTCCGATGCCCGCGGTAGAGCACGGTATTCCCGTGCCAGTGCGGTGAGTGAAAATCGAATCCTTGGGCGATGGCCAGAAGGTACCAGCGAACATGCTGTCCGGCGCGCATTGCCATGACCGGCCCATTGCCGTAGAGATATCCATTGATCGAAAACTTCAGATTCACCTCAGCGAACCCAGTGCCAGCCAGTGAGAAATTTCCTGCAGCATCCGTTGTATTCGTTTCGACCTTGTTCAACTTCTTGCGATCTGTCTCGCTGAGATGCTGCGCGATGTTCTGATCGATGAACCAGCTCTGGCCTTCATTGAACGCCGTGAACAGTGCCACGATTTCGCGATCCACGCCTTTCGGCGTCCCGTCCGGTCGTGCCTGACCTCGCGCGGTCACAATGATCGCGCCGATCAGGCCCGTGCTCACGTCTCGCATTTCGTTCACATGTGAGTGATAGAGCCACACAATCGAGCTTGGATCCTGCGGTCCTGGTCCCGCGCGTTCCGGCACGTTCCATTCATATGTGAATGTGCTCCCGGGCATGACCATAGCACCCATTTTCATCGCGTCGGGAACGCCGTCCGCGTACATCGAACCCTCGGAAGCTTTTTGATAGAACACGCCGTGAGGGTGCATGCTGTAGGCATGCGTTCCGTTGTTTTTGAAGACGACACGGATTGTATCTCCCACCTCGGCGTGCAGCACGGGCCCGAGCAACCCAAGGTATTCATCTTCAGGGCGCCGCGCCTTGAGCTTCGCAAATGTCCCATCGGTGTATTCACGGTAGATCGCCTTCCGGAATATGTGACCGATCCGGCTCGGCCCGGGCTGGGTATAGGCCGCGGACATGCCAGCGAACGGCTTTCCGGTCATGAAGTCGATGCCTAGGGGCGCGTAATCCCAGTCAATTTCGTCCGCGGCAATGAAATACGTCCGCATACGCCCGCCCGACGTGCTGCCGCTTCGGTTGGGTTTGGTTTGTGACGAGGCTGGGACTGCGGCCAGACACGTCAGGACGATGATGAGGAATAGACCTCGGTCCCGGCTGAGCGCCTTCATGCGCCTCCCTCCTGGGGCAAGCAACGATCCCGTCTTCGCGGCGCGTCTTGTTCGCCCACGTGACCCGCGTCAAAGGGATCTTCGGATCGAATCCGATGGATGCCGTCGAGCGCCCTGCGGTCCAGTGGCCCCCGATCGGTGTCTATGAACTCGCCAATGTCGTGCCGATTGTCAAGCGAGCGCCGAGCTGCGCAATGGCTGCGCTGCGGGCGCTCATGTACGCCACAGCGATCGAGATCAGCTTCGCGCTTGCACCGCCGCCCTGCATCTGGATGGCACCGATCACGCCGAAGTGATGTACGTCGTGGGCAGTCAATAGCACAGAACTGGGAGGACGGCGTGCCAATAAGGGTCCAGAGGAAACTCCGCGTCGGCGTCGCCATTGGCCCATCTCTAATCATATTGCTGACATGACAGACAAGCGGAAGGCGGAGTCGGATGGCGAGGACCTGCTCACGCCGATGGTCGAGAAGGCGGCGACGGCAATCGCAGCTGCTGTCGCCAAACCGGGGAAGTAGGCAGGCGGGGCCATTGGTGTTCTGATCGGCTTCTGTGTATCATCATTATTACATTACCGAACGCCGCCGTGCTCGCGTATCGAGCACCTGCCAGGACGACCGGCCTAGGGTGGGCCTATGAGCCACGTGGTGGCGTTGGGCAACGACCGTCGGCTGGCGATTATCGCCGGTGCCGGCGCTACACTCTCGATCGCCGCACTGCTGGCGCGGATGGCGGACAAACTCCCGGCCGGCCCTGCCACCATCATCGTGCTCATCGGCGCCACGATCGGCCTCCGGGTCGCCTTTCTGTACGCGGCCAAGTCAGCGACGGCACCGGCGCGCGCGCGGGTCCTGGCGCTGGTATCGAACACCGGGCTGGCTATCGCCGGGGTGACGGTACTCGCCACGCTGCCCCACCTCACACAGAGGGCCGGGATCGGGACGTTCACTGCGAATCTCGTGGCCCTCCTTTGGACACTGGCGATCCTCACGGCGGTCGCGGGTCCGGTGCGGACGCTCGGCTGGCGCGCGGTCGTCGGCGCCGGCATGACCGGCTTTCTCGCTCTCACCGCGCTGGCGGGCCTGTTGGGGCGCCCCGTCGTCGCGGCACTCGGCACGTCCAGCCTACTCGCCGTCGTAGTCTGGGTTCCCCTGATCGAGGAGTTGAGCAAGGCGATCCCGGTGGCGTTCGTCGCGTTCGTGGCACTGCGCCGGACAGCGCTTCGGCCGTCCGCACTCGACCTCATGCTGGTCGGCGCGTGGTCCGGAGCCGGATTCACACTCTATGAGAACGCGATGTACGGGCGAGGGGGATTTCACCTGGCGGATGTGCCGGTGATCTCGCTCGTGTTTCCAAACGAGATGACCCGACCAGTCCTCGACTGGACCGTGGTTCAGGCCGGACATCTCGTCTACTCCGCGCTCATCGGACTCGGGGTCGGTCTCGCTCTGCTCTACCGAAGGCGCATACCGCGCCCGGGCCTGGTCCTGCTCGCGGCGTTCCTCGCGGCGTTCCTCGAGCATGCGACCATGAACGCACTCGACCTACTGCCGCTGACCACGACGTTGGCTGGCCTGCTGCTGACGCCCACCTTCGGTGGGCGATTGTGCTCCATTCTATTGATCGTCGGAACCGGCTACGCGTTCTACATGGAACGTCGAGCGATCGGATCAGTCGCGTTCCACCCGGAGGAATGGGTTCAGCTCCCGGCCGCGGAAGCCCAGCGGCGCTCGACGCTCCTGGCTCGCGCGCAGGGCGCCACCTCGCCCGTTGGGTCGTCGGCCCAAGTGAGCGCCGCATGATCGACATCGTCAGTCTCTTCAGCGCGGTCGCGCACTGGTGCGTAAGCTGTGCCCCAGCGGGCGCTGGCGTGCCGACGACACTCGGCGCACTTGCCGGCGCGGCGGCCGCAGCGGGGGGCATTGGTGGCTTGAGCGGGTTGGCCGGTAATGGCACTGCAGGCGGCGGCGCGAGCGGGGCCGGCTCGGGCGCGGGCGCCGGTGACGCGTCTGCCGGGGCCGGCGCTGGATCGGCTGGGGCGGGCGCCGGATCGGGCGGCGGTGCGGGCTCCGGTGACGGCAGTGGTGTCGCGTCCGGCAGTGGCGTCGGATCGGGCAGCGGCTCCGCCGATCCCGCGGGTCAAGCGCCCGCGGGCGAGCCAATGGCGACGCTCACCGCCACCTTTGGCCCACACGGGACCTCGACGGTCACGAGTGCCGATGGAACCGTGACCACCACCAATGCCGACGGCTCGACCACGACGACGTTGCCCGAGACCGCCATCACTTCAGGCGACTCCGACGGCGCCCCCGCCGACGAGCCAATGGCGACGCTCACCGCCACCTTTGGCCCACACGGGACCTCGACGGTCACGAGTGCCGATGGAACCGTGACCACCACCAATGCCGACGGCTCGACCACGACGACATTGCCCGAGACCGTCATCACCTCGGGCGACACCGACGGCACTCCCGTGAGCCCGCCGGCGGCCGAGCCGATGACGACCATCACGGCGACGTTCGACCCTCCGGTGCCGAAGACACATCACTGACCCTGAAAACGATGGGCGGAGGGACTGTCACCCACCCGACCGAAGGGGGCGACACGTCGTAGCTCATGGCCTTGGCCCGGAAAACACGGCGAAAACACCGTGAAAACATCGATGTCCGGCGCACGGTGTACCGCCGTTTGCCGAGCCGGGACTCCCGTGCATCGCCGCTGTCTCTCGCCCTCTTCGCCGACGAGCCGGTTTGCGCCGAGAGCGCGTAGCGGCTTCGCTGGGCCAATGGGGCAAGCTTGCCCATTTTTATGGGAGTGGGTGACGTAGCGGGTGACACCCAGGGCACTGCACTTGAGATGTTAGGAAAAGCAAACGCCGTAACCCATTGCAGATTACGGCGTTATTGAGAGCGGGAAACGGGACTCGAACCCGCGACCCCAACCTTGGCAAGGTTGTGCTCTACCAACTGAGCTATTCCCGCGTTTACAGACGCTGAAAAAAAGTATAAGCCCCGCGCGCCCCACGCCAACTAACGACGGTTTTTCTCTCCTCTCTCCTCTCTCCTCTCTCCTCTCTCCCTTCTCCTCTCTCCCGCTCTCGGGGTCACGGCGTGACCCCGAGAGCGTGTACCGCGTACCAGACCGTGTACGCCACGAGTCCCGCCAGCGCGGCGTCCCCGCCGTTCGCCACCGCCCGGCCCTCACCGTCCACCCACTCCGCCGCCACGCCGTTGTCCAGCGGCGCCCGACGCAGCCACACCAGCGCCGACCCCGCCTCCGGACCCACCAGCCGCGCGCACTGCTGCGCGAGCGCGATCGGCTCCGCCCCCTCCCCGGCATCCGCGCTCGGCGCCCCGAGACCCTTCACCGTGCGCCGGTACGCCGAGTCCTGCCGATCGACCGCGTCATACAGGGGCAGCCACAGCAGCGAGCCGACGGGATCGTCCTCCAGGACGACCCCCCCCCGCAGGTCGATACCCGCGGCCAGCGTCGCCTTCCCGTCCCGCTCGACCGCGAAATGCCGCGCCATCGCCGCCCGAACGGCGCTCGCATCCGGCACGCGCTTGGCCGTCTCCTCGTCCAGCGTCCGGCGAAATACCTCGAGCGCGAGCGCAACGACCGCGTTCGCATGCAGCACGTACGGCACCGGCGCCGGCGCCCCGGAGACGAGACGGTCGGTATCGTACAGCGGAACGTCCCGGTCCCGCCGGCTCGCGATCGTATCGGCGGTCGCGTACAGCGTGTCCGCCAATACGCTCTCCTCCACGATCTGATCGTCGCCCGTCTCGCGGATGTAGCGCTCGACCGCCAGCGCGTACGCCCCCGCTCCCTCGATCGAGAACCCCGGCTCGAACATCGCGCCGTCGAGATACCGCACCCCGCGTCCGGGCGCGTCGCCATGGACCTCGCACGCCCGGAGAATCAGCTCGCGAGCCAGTGCGGGATTCCGCCAGCTGCACCGCGGGGATCAACCAGGCCAATACCTCCCATTCGCGCACGGTCATGCCCCGCGCATGCCACGGCGAGCGCGTGCGCACGATATAAAACCTCTGGTCGTCGATCGCGCGGCCGAGACCGAAGAAATAGGCGAAGAGCAGATTCTGGTTCACCAGCCGATCGACCGTGGCACTGCCCGTCGTTTGCTCGAGCGCGCGCAGCGCGTCCCGCGTCCGATCGAGGAGCGTGCGCCACGTCGATTCCCGCATCGAGCGCACTAGTGTTTCGGCGCCATCGGACTCCGGCGCGAAGGCGAGGTAGAACGCCGCATGCGCGGTCGTCCCACCCGCCACCGCCATGTCGCGCGTGAGCGCAAACGTCGGCGCCCCCCGCACATCCCGGCCGGTCGTCGCCACCGCGTCCGCGTCCCCGGCGATCGCGAGCGCCGCGACCCCGGGCAGCTCCCGCCCGCTCAACACGACGACGTCGCCTGCCACCTGCGCGACGACTCCGTCCGGGAACGGACGCGCCGTCCGCACTCGCTGCTGCCGGTGCCCCAGAACGCCCTCCAACGCGACCGACACCCGCGCGTCGTCCCCCCGATTCTCGACGGAGATCGCGTACACGACTCCCGGATGGTCGGCCTCCGACCCGAAGGGCGCGAATATCGTCCCGCGCACCACGAGCGAGCCGATCGCGCCCGTGAACGCCGGGAGCCAGCCGAATGTCCGCTCCCAGACGATGGCCTTCCCTTCGTCCTGCCCCTCGCCGTTGCCGATGATCGGCTCGGGCATCCCGTTTACCCGAATCACCGGCCGCGCGAACGCCGGTCCCTGCCCGTTCGCGAAGTCCGGCGCCCCCGCGTACTCGACCGCGGAGCGCGACCCACGGTGCACGAGCCCCAGCGCGTGCAGCGCGCCGTCCGCCGGATGGATGCAGGGAACCGTGACCCAGTGGTTCCCCGTGACCTGCCACGCGACCGGCGGGATCGTCGTCCGGTCCCCCCCCCCGCCAACCCCCCCAACCCCCCCGTTCCCCTGTGTTAGCATTGTGTGCCGGAAAATCACCGGCAGGGGAACGTTTCACCACTCCGGCCGTACCGATATCATTCTTTCCATCCAACCCCTCCGCGCCGCTCTCGCCCTCGCCGCCGCGCTCCCGCCTCTCGTGGCGCACGTCGCCGCGGCCCAGGCCGTCTCCGACATTGGCGACGAGGCCCGGACACTCCCCGCGGGGGTCATGCGCGTCGACATCTCCGAATCCGATACACGCTACAACCTGCGCTACGGCACCGACGGCCTCCGCCCGCTCGGCTCGGATCTGAGTGTCGACACGCTCGGCGTCACCCAGCTCCCGATCCTGGCCCCCGTCCAGACCGCGCTCCAGGGGCTCCTCGGAGATCCGACCTATCACGTCACGTTCGGCGATATGCTCGTCGAATCGAGCACCCGCATCTCGACGACGCCGATCACGCTGGAGTTCGGCGTGACGCACTGGCTCACGGTCCGCGCCACGGCACCCCTCGTGCGCACCACGAACGAGGTGTTCTTCAACCCGAACGCAAATCTCTCGGGCAACGTCGGCCTCAATCCCGCCCTGGGATTCGCCGCCGCACGCGATACCGATGCCGCGCTGTACACCGAGTTCGTCCAGGCGAGTGCCACGCTCGGGAGTGATCTGGCCGCGTGTCAGGCCAATCCGGCCAGCGCCAGCTACTGCGCGGGATTGCTCGCGCAACAGGCGGCCGTTCAGGCCCTGATCGCGCAATCCAATGGCTTCGCCGCCAACCTGGCCCGCGTCTATGGCGCGCCGACCGCGCTCCCCGGCGGCGTCGTGCCCACCCAGAACAGCGCCGCCCAGCGCGCCATCGTGTCCCGCATCGCGGCCTTTGCCGCGATGTTCGCCCATTACGACTCCCTGACCGGCGGCCCCGGGATCCCCACCGTCGGCCCCATCGGGGCCTCGCCCGTCGCCTGGAACGACGCGCAGACGATCATCGCCTCGGGCGTCCTCGGCCTCAGCGCCGACTCGATCCAGCGCAGCACCCAGTCCGGGATCGGCGACATCGACCTGAGCGCGACGTTTCAGCTATTCGACTCCTTCCACGGCCACGAGAGCGAGCGCCTGCACCCGCACGGCTTCAATTTCCGCACCGCCATCACCGGCGTGTATCGCCTCGGCACCGGCACCCCGACCGACCCGGGCGCCCTCCTCGGGCTCGGCGCCGGCACCGGCACCGGCGCGAGCGCCATCGGCGCCCACTCGGCCACCGACATCCTCGTCGGACCGCACTTCTGGACGTCGATCGTCGCCCGGCTGACGACGCCGCTCACCGATCACCTCACGATGCGGATCCCGCTCGACCCGGGCAACGTCTACATCCCGCAGTTCGCCGAGCAGACCGTGACCCGCACGCTCGGGCAGCTCCTCGATGTCGAGGTCGATCCCCACTACACGCTCAACGACTATTTCGGCTTCACGTTGCATTATCGCTACATCCAGAAGAGCCAGGATCGCTACTCAGGGACATTCCATCTCGATTCCGCAGAGACCGGCTACGGCCCCGTGACCCTCGACGCCGCCCTGCTCGGTCTCGGGACCGCGACCACCGAGACGCGCCTGGGGCTCGGCGTGACGTTTTCCACCGTGGCATCCCACGCGCGCGGCACCGCGCGCTTCCCGTTCGACATCTCCTACGTCCACGAGCAGACCGCGACCGGGTCCGGCAACTACGTCCCGCGCATCGGCTACGACGAGGTCCGGCTGCGCGTGTACGTCCGGCTATTCGGCGGCGCGCACGCTGCCGCCCCGCCGCCCGCGACGAGCGACGCTCCCTCCCCCTCCTCCTCCCCCAACCCCAACCCCAACCCCAACCGCTGATTCCGCGCTCGCGAGCAGCTCGCGCGCGTGCTCGCGACTCACGGAGCGCTCGGGATCCCCGCCCAGCATGCGCGCGATCTCATGCACGCGCGCCTCGGCGTCCAGCACGCGGACGTCCGCGGTCGTCACCCCCCCGGGCGCTCCCTTCGTCACCAGGATGTGATGGTGGGCCCGCGCCGCGATCTGGGGCAGGTGCGTGATGGCGAAGACCTGATGATGCAGCGCCACCCGCCGCAGCGTGTCCCCGACCTGCAAGGCGACGCGGCCGCCGATCCCGGCATCCACCTCATCGAAGACGAGCGTCGGCACCCGGTCCACGGCGGCGAGAATCGTCGTCAGGCACAGCATCACGCGCGACAGCTCGCCCCCTGACGCCACGCGCTCGAGGGGCCGCTCGGCGTGTCCGGGATTCAGCGCCACGCGAAACTCCACGTCCTCCGTCCCCGTGGCCATCGGCTCGGGCAGCCGCTCGAGCACGACGGCGAACCGGCCGTCCGGAATCCCGAGCTCCGGCAGCATCGCGTCGACCGCCCGCGCGAGCGTCGCCGCCGCCGTTTCCCGGGCCGCCGTGAGCGCTCGCGCCGCCTCCGCCAACGCCGTGAGCGCGCCCGCCTCGCGCCGCTCCAGCTGCGCCATATCGAGTCCGGCGGTATCGATGAGATCGAGCTCGGAGCGGGCCCGGCGCCCCGTCTCGCGCACGGCGTCGATCGTGGCCCCGTATTTCCGCGTCAGCCGAATGAGCTGATCGCGCCGCCGCTCGACCTCCACGAGCCGCACGGGATCGAGCTCGACCCCCCGCCCGTACGCCGCGAGCTCCCGCCCCAGCTCCTCGAGCGCGTAATACCCCGTGTCGTAGAGATCCTGGAGGCGAACAAGTGTTGGATCGATGCGCTGCAGGGCGGCCAGTGCGCGCTGCGCAGCCGCCAGCCGCGGGAGCGCCGCGGCCTCATCCCCCCCCTCCTCGATCGCGTCTCGCGCACTCTGCGCCAGCGCCCGCAGCTCCTCGGCGTGCTCGAGGCGCCGCGCCTCCTCCTCGAGCGCCGTGTCCTCTCCCGGGCGCGGATCGGCTTCGTCGATCTCCGCTGCCACATGTCGCAGATAGTCTGCCTGTCGCTCGGCCGCCGCCCGCCGCGCCGAGAGCGCGGCACGTTCCTGCCGGAGCGCGCTCAGCGCGTCGAACGCCGAGCGCACGCGCTCGGCCAGTGGCGCAGCTCCTCCGAACGCATCGAGGATCGCGCGCTGCGACTCCGTATCGAGCAGCGATTGCGCCTCGTGCTGGCCGTGCACGTTGACGAGGAGGCGCCCAACCTCGGAGAGGACTCCGCCGGTCACCGTCGTGCCGTTGATCCACGCGCGCGCGCGCCCCGCCGCGGCGACCTCCCGGCGCAGCACGACCCGCCCGTCCTCGACGTCGATTCCGCGCTCGTCCAGGCGCGCGACGATCTCCGGATGCCCGCTGACGTCGAAGACCCCCTCCACGATCGCCCGGTCCGCCCCCGTGCGGATCAGATCCACGCTCGCCCGGTCTCCCAGCAGCAATCCCAATGCGCCCACGATGATCGATTTGCCCGCACCCGTCTCGCCCGACAGCACGTTGAATCCGGCTGCGAGCGGCAGCGTCAGCGATTCGATGATCGCGAAATTCCGGACCCGGAGCTCGGTCAGCATCGGGATTATGCCTGTGGCCGGCTCCCCCAACCCAGCTTCTGCCGCAGGCGCGTGAAATACGTCGCCCCCGGGAACCGCACGATCAGCACCGGGCGCCCGGCGCGACGCGCCTCGAGCGCCTCCCCGGCCGCAAACGTCGTCCCCACCTGTCCGTCGACGGTCACGAGCAGCTCCTGCGGATTGTCCTCGGCGCGCACCGTGACCGTGGCGGTCGGCGCCAGCACCAGCGGCCGCGTCGCCAGGGTATGCGGCGAGATCGGCGTGATCAGGATGGAATCGACGCTTGGCTCGACGACGGGGCCGCCGGCGGACAGGCTATACGCGGTCGATCCGGTCGGTGTTGCGATGATCACGCCGTCGGCGGAATATCGCGCGATCTCCTCGCCGTTGGACGCCACGATAAGGCGAACCACCCGCGCGAAGCCACCCTTGTGCAGCACGATGTCGTTGAGGGCGTGCCAGCGGTGGCGCGGAACGCCGGCCCCGTCCCGCAGGCTGGCATCCAGCGCGAGCCGCGCCTCGGCCAGGTAGTCCCCTGCGGCAAACCGCCGGAGCCCCGCCTCGAGATCGAGCCCGCTGCAGCTCGTCAGGAACCCCAGGCGCCCGAGATTGATGCCGAGGACCGGGACCTGCCGCCCGGCGAGAAATCGGACGCCGCGCAGGAGCGTCCCGTCGCCGCCCAGGGACAGGAGAGCGTCGATCTCCTGGGGTCCGCCCAGCGGGTCGCCGCCTCCCGCGATGTCGCGCAGCTTGGACTCGAGCTGCAGCGCGAAATCCAGCTCCGGCGCGACCCGCAGCAGCGTGTGGAGAACCTCGGGGAGACGCGTGTATCCCCGATGCCCAACGACGCCGAGGCGAATCACCCGGCGACGGCTTCGCTCTCGCGAAGTGCGCGCACGCGGTCCGCGATCCCGGCCGCGTCCAGCCCGACCGCGGCGAGCTGGCGGGCGCGCGGTGCCTGCTCGATGAAGCGGTCCGGGACGCCGTGCGCCCACACCCTGACGCGCGGCTCGATCTTCGCGATCTCCGCGGCGAGATGGGCGCCGAAGCCGTTGACGACCGTGCCCTCCTCCACGACAAGGATCTGCGAATGGTCGTTGAGCACCGCGGCGAGCGTGAGCTCGTCGTGGGGCTTGACGAAGCGGCAGTTCACCACCGTCACGGCGAGTCCCTCCGCCGCAAGAGTATCGGCGGCCGCGACCGCGGGGAGCACCATGGTGCCGACCGCCAGGATCGCAACGTCCGCCCCATGGCGTAGTACCTCCCAGGTTCCGAACGGAACCGCAGGGATGGTCGCCATTGGAGGGGGTGCATCGGGCGCGCTGTCGCGCGGATAGCGGAGCGTAAAGGGTCCCCCTCGATAGTCGACGGCCGTGCGGAGCAAGCCGAGCATCTCCGTCGCGTCCTTCGGCGCGGTCACGACCATGCCCGGCACGGCCAGCATGTAGGCGATGTCGTACAGCCCCATGTGCGTTGGGCCGTCCTCGCCGACCAGTCCCGCCCGATCCATCGCGAAAACGACCGGCAGATGCTGGATCGCCACATCGTGGATGACGTTGTCGTACGCGCGCTGCAGGAAGGTCGAGTAGATCGCGCAGATCGGCTTGAGCCCGCACGTCGCCATCCCGGCCGCGAACGTCACGCCGTGTCCTTCGGCTATCCCGACGTCGAAGAAGCGTGTGGGATGCGCCTTCGCGAACGCGGCGGTCCCCGTGCCGCTCGGCATGGCCGCGGTGATCACGACGACCTCCGCGCGCTCCGTCCCCAGCTCGGCGAGCCCGGCGCCGAATATCGCCGTGTAGGCCGGATTGGACGTCGAGGGCTTCCGCTGCTTCCCCGTGGCGGGATCGTGACCCGGGGGCAACGCGTGCCAGTTCTCGCCGTGCTCGCCGGCCGGAAAGCCGCGCCCCTTCTTCGTGATGACGTGCACGAGGCGCGGGTGCTTGAGATCCCGGACCGCGCGGAGCGTGTCCACGAGCGTGTCGATGTCGTGGCCGTCGATGGGGCCGAAATACCGGAACCCGAGCGCTTCGAACAGCACGCCCGGAGTCAGGAACGACTTGACGCTCTCCTCCCACTTGCGGACGAGCGTGCCCACGGCCGCCAACCGGCCGGGCGCGTGGTCCACCGCCTGGCCGATCGCGCTGCGCACCCGGTTGTACAGGGGACTGAGCTGAATGGAGTTCAGGTACCGCGAGATCGCCCCGACGTTCGGGGCGATCGACATCTCGTTGTCGTTGAGAATGACGATGATGTCGCGCTCCGACGCGCCCGCGTTGTTGAGCCCCTCGTACGACAGACCGCATGTGAGCGCGCCGTCGCCGACGATCGCCGCGACCTTGTAGGTCTCGTTCTGGAGGTCGCGGGCCACGGCCATGCCGAGCGCGGCGGAGATCGCCGTCGCCGCGTGACCGGCGCCGAACGTGTCGTACAGGCTCTCCGATCGCTTGAGGAAACCCGAGATCCCGTGCTCCTGCCGCAGCGTCTCCATCGCGGCGTCGCGCCCGGTGAGGAGCTTGTGCGGATACCCCTGATGTCCAACGTCCCAGACGATCTGGTCGCGCGGCGCGTCGAAGACGTGGTGGAGGGCCACCGTCAGCTCGACCACGCCGAGCCCTGCCCCGATGTGGCCGCCGGTCCGGGAGCAGACGTCGATGAGGCGGGAGCGCATCTCCGTCGCGAGCTGTCGGAGCTGGTCGCGGGTGAGCGGCGTGAGATCGGCCGGGGAGTGAATCGAATCCAGGAGGGACATGGTCTCAGGACCGACGCGAGACGGTGAATCCGGCGAGGCGCTCGAGCGCCGGCGTGAGGAGACCGGCGCGCGCGAGGCTGGCGCACGCATCATCCACGAGCGCCCGCGCGCGCGCGACGGCGCCATCGACTCCGAGCTGTGCGGGATAGGTGCTCTTCTGCAGCGCGCGATCGCGACCCGCGGTCTTCCCGAGCTGATCGGTCGTCGCCGTCACGTCGAGCACGTCGTCGGCGATCTGGAAGGCGAGGCCCACGGCGGCCCCGTAGCGGCGGAGTGCGCTCAGCGCCTCGGGACCCGCGCCGGCTGCGATGCCTCCGAGGTGAACCGATGCCGTCACCAACGCCCCCGTCTTCAAGCGGTGGATGCGCTCCAACTCGTCCAGGGACAGGTCGCGTCCCTCCCCCTCGATGTCGAGTAGCTGGCCGCCGATCATCCCGGCCGCGCCGGCCGCCCGCATCAACTCTCGAAGGATGGTGCCACACGCCGCCTCGGGCAACTCGAGCGCGCGGCCCGCCGCCGAGGCGCACTGGGCCGCCAACGGCACCATCGCGAGTCCCGCTGCCGCCGCGGCGCGCACGCCGAAAACACGGTGCACCGTCGGCCGGCCCCGGCGCACGTCGTCGTCGTCCATGCACGGGAGATCGTCGTGCACGAGCGAATACGCGTGCACGACCTCGAGAACGGCCGCGAGGTCGGTCGCATCGCGCGTACCCCCCGCCGAGCGATAGGCCGACAGCAGCAGGACCGCGCGCAGTCGCTTCCCCTCGCCCACGAGACTGTACCGAATCGCTTCGGCCACGATGGACGGAATCCGCTCCAGATACCGGTCCGCGATGCGCTGGAGCGCGGCCCCGATGGCGTCGTGGTCGGCGCTCAGCTCAGCGTCGAGGGCCGCCGTGGCGGCGGCCGCGCCGGTCGCCGCCACGGTCATTCCGCGAGGGGGCGCAGCGCGAACGTCGCGTCCGCCTGCTCGATGAGCACCGCGAGCCGGGCATCGGCGCGCGTCAGCTCGGCCGACGCGTGCCGGAGCCGCTCGATCCCCTCCTCGAATAGCGCGAGCGCCTGCTCCAGCGGAACGCCCTCCCCCTGGAGCGCGTCGGCGATCGCCTCGAGCCGGAGCAGATCCTCTTCGAACGTCATTCGTATGCCCCCCGCCCTCGGGTGAGAACCGCGTCGGACCGCGCGCGCACGACCCCGTCGTGCAGGATGAGGTCGAACGGCAGCGCCGGGCCGAACGCCTCGACGCTCGTGAGCGCGCGACCGTCGAGAGCGCGCGCGACCGCATATCCGCGCTCGAGCGTCGCGAGCGGACTGAGCGCGTGCAACCGGCCCGCCACCGCCCGCAGCTGCCCGGCCCGAAGGTCCCGTAGCTGGCCCGCCCCGTCGCCGACGGCGCGCGCGACACGCTCGAGCTGATCGCGGGATCCGCGGATCCAGCGCGTCGTCGTCCCCTCCAGGAGGTCGGCGAGGGCGTGCAGCCGCCGGAGGTCGTCGGCACGGGCCGACACCGCGCGCTCGCCGGCCACCGACGGGGTCGGCGCCCGCAGATCCGCCACCATGTCGCAGATCGTCAGATCGACCTCGTGGCCCACGGCGGAGATCGTCGGCCACGGACAGGCCGCGAGGGCGCGCGCGACCCGTTCGTCGTTGAATGCCCGCAGATCCTCGCTCGCCCCACCGCCCCGTCCGATGATCACCAGATCCGCTCCCCCCCAGCGCGCCACGCGCGCGAGGGCAGCGCACAGCTCGTCGGCCGCCCCCTCGCCCTGCACGCGCGCCGGCACCAGGATGACGGCAACCCCGGGCGCGCGCCGGCGAACGACCGCCGCGATGTCGTGTATCGCCGCACCACTCGCGCTGGTGATCACCGCGATGCACCGTGGCCGCGGCGGCAGCGGACGCTTGCGCTCGGGCGCCAGAAGCCCATCTGCCTGGAGGGCGCGCAGCGTCCGCTCGATCGCCTTGCGATAGAGTCCGTCTCCTTCGGCCTCCAGCGCGAAGACGACGAGCTGCACGTCCCCGCGCGCGGGATAGACGGACACCTGGCCGAATGCCACGACCTGCATCCCGTTATCCGGCGGTGCCGGGATCGCCGCCTGGTCGCCCGACCAGACGACGCAGCGGAGCTGCGCCTTGTCGTCGCGCAGCGAGAAGTACCAATGGCCGTTGCGATGCGCCGTGAAGTCGCGCACTTCCCCGCGGACCCACAGCGGACGGAACGCCCGCTCGACGATCGACCGCGCCGTCTGCGCGAGCGTCGAGACCGCGACCGCGGAGGCCTGCGTCTCCCCCGGCCGCACCGCCTCCTCGAGGCCGGGGCGCGCTGCAGGCGGCGTTCCCACCCCCGTCTTCACGCGGCGGCGCCCTCCGCCCGCGCGACCGGCCTGGCACCGCCCGCGGCCGCCGCGTCGGCCGCGTCCGCCGCGAGCTCGGCCGCGCGCACCGTGTTCCGCAGGAGCATCGCGATCGTCATCGGCCCCACGCCGCCGGGAACCGGCGTGATCAGCCCGGCGACCTCGCGCGCCGTGGAGAACTCGACGTCCCCCACGAGGATATACCCGTTCTTGGCCCGCGCGTCGTCCACGCGGTTGATCCCGACATTGATGACGACCGCGCCCGGCTTCACCATGGCGCCGGTGATGCAGCGGGGCCGGCCCGCGGCGACGATGAGAATGTCGGCCCTCCGGGTGTGCGCGCGGAGATCCGCGGTGCGGCTGTGGCAGATCGTGACCGTCGCGTTAGCGCCCGGCGCATCCTGCATCAGGAGCGCCGCCATTGGCTTGCCGACGATCGTGCTGCGCCCGACGATCACGCAGTCCTTTCCCTTCGTCTCGACGCCGCGGCGTACGAGCATCTCCTGAACGCCCGCCGGCGTGCAGGGCGCGAATCCGTCGCGCTCGCCGATCAGCAGTTTGCCGACGTTCACGGGATGGAATCCATCGACATCCTTCTCCGGCCGGACGCGGCGCACGGCGGCCTGGCTGTCGATGTGCTTGGGCAGCGGCATCTGCACGAGAATCCCGTGAATCGCCGGGTCCGCGTTCAGCCGGTCCACGTGCTCGAAGAGCTGGGCCTGCGTCGTGTCCGCCGGCAGGCGGATCGTCACGCTGTGCATCCCCGCCTCTTCCGACGCCTTCCCCTTCGACCGCACGTAGACCGCGCTCGCCGGATTCTCCCCGACGAGGATGACCGCCAGACCCGGGCGCACCCCGCGCGCGATCAGCCGCGCCGTATCGCGCGCCACCTCCGACCGCACGTCGCGCGCGATCGCCGTCCCGTCGATCAGCTCAGCGGGCATAGTCCACCGCTCGCGTCTCCCGAATGACCACCACCTTGATCTGCCCCGGATATTGCAGTTCCGTCTCGATGCGACGTGCGATCTCCTCGGACAGCGACGCCATGCGGGTGTCGTCGACCTCGTCGGGTGTCACGACGACCCGCACCTCCCGTCCGGCCTGGATGGCGAACACTTTCTCGACGCCGCGGTAGCTGGCCGCGATCCGCTCGAGCCCCTCGAGCCGCTTGACGTACGTCTCGAACGCTTCGCGGCGCGCGCCGGGGCGCGATCCCGAGATCGCGTCGGCCGCCTGGACCAGGACGGACACCTCGCTCTCGTGCGGCACGTCGTCGTGGTGCGCCGCGATGCAATTGACCACCAGGGGAACCTCGCCGAATTTCGTCGCAACCTCGACCCCCAGCTGCACGTGCGTGCCCTCATGCTCGTGCGTCAGCACCTTGCCGATGTCGTGCAACAGCGCCCCGCGCTTCGCCAGCGCGACGTCCAGCCCCAGCTCGGCAGCCATGATGCCGGCGAGCCACGCGACTTCCATCGAGTGCTCGAGGATGTTCTGGCCGTAGCTGGTGCGCCAGCGCATCCGGCCGATCAGCTTGATGAGCTCCGGGTGCAAGCCGCGCACACCCGTGGCGTAGGCGGATTCCTCCCCCGTCTCCACGATCGCGGCATCGATCTCGCGCCGCGCCTTGGCGACGACCTCCTCGATGCGACCGGGGTGAATTCGGCCGTCGGCCACGAGCTTTTCGAGGGCGAGCCGCGCGACCTCGCGCCGCACCGGCTCGAAGCACGAGACGACCACCGTGTCCGGCGTGTCATCGATGATGACGTCGACGCCGGTCGCGAGCTCGAACGCACGGATGTTGCGGCCCTCCCGCCCGATGATGCGCCCCTTCATCTCGTCGTTGGGCAGCGACACCGCCGACGCCGTCGACTCCGCGGTGTGCTCGGCGGCGATCCGCTGCACCGCCAGCGCGACGATCTTCTTGGCCTCGCGCTCGGCCGTCCGGCGCGCATTCTCGCGCATCTCGCGTATCCGGTTCGCCGCGTCGGCCTGGGCCTCGTCCTCCAGGCGCCGCAACAGCTCGGCCTTGGCCTCGTCCGCCGACATGCCGGCCAGCGCTTCGACGCGCCGGCGCTCATCGGCGGTGAGCCGCTCGAGCTCGCGCTCGCGCTCCGCGAGCAGCCGCTCGCGCTGCTCGATATCGGCCGCCAGCGTCCCGGCGCGGCGCTCCCGCTGATCGAGCAGCTCGAATTTCCGGTCGAGCGCGGAGTCGCGCTCCGTGATCCGGCGCTCCTCGTGCTCGACCTCCTCGCGGCGCAGCCGGATCTCGACGTCCCACGCCTCGCGGAGCCGGATCCCTTCCTCCTTCCCCGCGACGATCGCGCCGGCCCGGATGCGCTCTGCCTCGCGGTCCGCCTCTCCGATGATGCGCTGGCTGGTCTCTTCCGCCGACGCCTGGGCGATCCGTTGCCGCGAGAGCTCAGCGGCGCGCCCGCTCCGGGCGCCGATCACATAGCAGGCAACGGCTATAAGTACGGCGGCGGCGAGGGCCGCGACGAGGACGACGGGCATAGCGATCTATCACTCCAGCGCGGGTCGCCCCGCGACATTATCGTCAGACAGACGTGGTACGAACGGCTCCCCTCAGCTCCCAGTCCCATCCCCTCGCTTCCCCGGCGGCAGCCAGCGACGGACCTCCGTGCTCAGCGCGCGGAGCCCCCCCGCAACTGCCGACGCCGACGACTCCGACTGAAACAGATCGTCCGTGATCTGCAGCGCGGCCAGAATCGCCGCCTTGCGCGCCTCGACGATCCCCCCCGCCATCACCTTGCGGATCGCGCGATCCACGTGCTCCGCCACGGCCCGCGTATGCTCGGGCGACGCATCGCTCCGAATCGCGTACTCCTCACCGACGATCGACACGCGCACAACGTGTTTGTTGGCCGTCATCGATGGTTACCGCCTCGCTCAGTCTGCTGCCGAAGAAAGCGGACCCGATTCACCAGCCCCCGGGCGCGTTCCGCCGCCGCATCGAGCCGCGCACGGAGTGCGGCGTTCTCCGCCTCCACCTCCGCCACGCGCGCCCCGCTCGCGGCGCTCACCCCCGATCCCTCGGACGCCTTCAGATGGGTTTCAGCCTGAAGGGCCCGCCGGCGAAAATTAGCGAGTTCCTCGCCCAAGTGGCGGACCAGAATCTCGAGCTCTCGAAATGCGGCGGATTCAGGACGTTCGTTGTCGGACACCGAGCTCCGTCTCCAATGCGCGCAAGAGTTTATCTCGCCGAGCCTCAACCTGTTTCTCGACAAGAGTGTGCACCGGATCACGGAACGTCAACCGCCAGGTCAGACTGCGCTGCCCGGGGGGGATCGTCTGCCCTCGATACTCACTGATCAGCTCGACTCGCTCCAGCAGCGGCTCGCGCTCGCCCCGCATGACGCGCTCGACCTCGCCCGCCGCCACGCCGTCGGGCACCAGCAGCGTCACGTCCACCCACGACGCGGGGTAGGCCGGAACCGGCCGGTACAGCGGGGGAGGCGCTGCCGCGACTCCGGGACTACCCGGGATGGACGTGGCGGCCGCGCCATGCGCATGGTGCCCGGCCGCGGCGACCGGCGCCGTGGCAACGCGCTCGAGCGTCACCTCCACGCCATAGGCCTCCGTGGCCCAGGCAGGACGGTCGAGCGCAAGTCGCACGACCCGTCCCGCGGGCTGGCCGTCGATATCGATCACCCACAGCAGTGAGTCCTCCGGCGCCGCCGCCGCTGGCTTCGCCTCCCCTCCCTCGCCGGCCCCGTGCGCCCCGCCCACCCGGAGCGCGACCGCCGCTCGCGGGAACGCCGCAGCCGCGATTCCCTCCCCCAACGCCTTCGCGTCCCATTCGTCCCAGGCCGGAGGGTCCGGCTCCGTAAAGTGGGGCGGCCGGCGCGCCCCCATTGCGAGGGCCGCCGCGCGAATCTCCTCGACCGGACGCGCCTCGCTCCCGACGTCTGTGCCGCCGAGCGCCGTCCCCCCCGACACGGAGAATGCGGTACCGATCTCGAAGAAGCGCAGGTTCCCAGTGCCGGCGCGCGCGAGGTTGTATTCCGCCCGCTGCGCCAGCGTCTCCAGGAGCGTCGTCCGCAAATGGCTCTCGGTCTGCGCGAGCGGATTGACGATGCGCACCGCATCCGGCGAGCCGTGCGCCGCAAAGGGCATCGCGCGCAGCTCGAGAAACCCCCATCCTACGAGGAGCTCCCGCAGGTGCGCCTCCACCGCGAGCAACGGGTCGTCCGGGACGCGGCTGGGCCGGAATGGACGCAGCTCTCCCGGGATGCGATCGTACCCGTAGAGGCGAGCAACCTCTTCGACGAGATCGATCTCGCGGACCACGTCGGTGCGAAAGGGCGGGGGCGTCACGAGGAGCTCCTCCCCCTGCCGGGCGGATCGGAAGCCCACGGGAGCCAGTGCGTCCGCGCACTCGGCGGCCGTTAGAGGGATCCCGAGAACCTGACTGGCCCGCGACGCACGCAGCAGCACCTCGGCCGGCTCTGGCGCGGGTCCCGCGACGAGAACCGGCGTGTCCGCGACGGCGCCGCCCGCGAGAGACAGGATCAGCCGGATGGCATCGCTGACCGTCGCCGGCGGGGAGGTGGCCGGGACGAGCCGCTCGAACCGATAACTCGCCTCCGTCGAGACTCCGAGGGCACGCCGCGCGGCGCGCACGCTCCGCGCGTCGAAGCTCGCGATCTCGAGGAAGATGTCCGTCGTACGCTCCGATACCGCGCTGTCCGCCCCGCCGATCACTCCGGCGATCGCCTGGGGACGCTCGGCATCGGCGATGACGACCATCGTGGGATCGAGCGCGCGCTCGACCCCATCGAGCGTCCGGATCCGCTCGCCGGGTGCGGCGCGCCGGACATGGACCACCCCGCCCGTCAACGCTCCCAGATCGAATGCGTGCATGGGCTGCCCGAATCCGTGCAGCATGTAGTTCGTCGCGTCGACGACGTTGCTGATCGACCGCACGCCCACGGCGGCGAGCCGGTCCGTGAGCCAGGCCGGGCTGGGCCCCACGTGAATGCCGCGAATCACCACCCCCAGGTACGCCGGGGCATCGCCCGGATCGTCCACCGTCACGCGGATGCCCGCCGTGCTGCCGGATGGGGATGCCCGCCGCGGCGGCGGGGGCGGCGGGGGTACGGGCCGATCGCGATCGGCCCGTACGGGCTCCGCCGCAAGCAGGATCTCCGGCTCCCGCAATGCCCGCCCCATGGCCGCGGCGATCTCGCGCGCGAGACCCTGGTGCGAGAGCAGGTCCGGCCGGTTCGGCAGCACGTCGACCACGAGTCGGGTATCGCCGAGCGGCACGGCCTCGAGCAAGGGCGTGCCGGGCGCGGCCTCGGTCTCGAGCAGGAGGATGCCTTGGTGCTCGGTCCCGAGACCCAGCTCGCGCGCGGAGCAGAGCATCCCACTCGAGATCCGGCCACGGATCTTGCGCCGCTCGATCGTGAGCCCGCCCGGCAGGACCGTCCCCACGGCGGCGAAGGGATACCGCCCGCCCACCGCGACGTTCGGCGCGCCGCACACCACGTCGAGAGGCTCCCCGAGGCCGGCGTCGACTTTCACGAGCCACAGGTGGTCGCTGTCGGGATGCCGATCGGCGGACACGACCCGCCCGACGACGAGCGGCGCCAGGTCCGCGCGCACCGCCTCGACGGCGTCGACCGTCGCGACCCGCGCCGTGAGCAGATCGCGCACGGCGATCGCATCGAGCGCGTCCCCGACGAAATCGGAGAGCCAGAGGAGGGAGGCGTTCACGACGCCAGGGCACTCAATGTTCGGACATCGCTGTCGTATAGCTCGCGGATGTCCGGCACACCGAAGCGCTGCATCGCGATGCGCGCCGGCCCCATCCCGAACGCCCATCCGGTCACGCGCTCGGCATCCAGCCCTGCGGCGGTCAGCACGGCGGGGTGCACCATGCCGCAGCCCAGGATCTCGGCCCACCCCGTGTGCTTGCACGTCGGGCAGCCTGCCCCGTGACAGATCCGGCACTCAACGTCCATCTCGGCCGAGGGCTCGGTGAACGGGAAGAAGCTTGGCCGAAATCGGGTGTGCGTGGCGCCGAAAAGGCGCGTCGCGAAATGCGTGAGCGTCCCCTTGAGGTCGACGAAGCTCACCCCCGCGTCGACCGACAGGCCTTCGACCTGGGCGAACATTGGCGCGTGGGACGCATCGAAGACGTTGCGCCGATATACGTTGCCGGGGGCGAGCACCCGGACGGGCGGCGCGAAGCGCTGCAGCGTGCGCACCTGGACGGGCGAGGTGTGCGTCCGCAGGAGCGCCCCGCCGTCGAGGTACAGCGTGTCGTGCAGGTCGAGCGCGGGATGGTCGGCGGGGAAGTTCAGGGCGTCGAAGTTGTACCAGCCGGACTCGGCCTCGGGACCGCGGACGACCGTGAAGCCCAGTTGCCGGAAGATCGCGATGATCTCATCGATCACGGCCGTCACGGGATGGCGGCCGCCCCGCCACACCGGTCGGGCCGGCAGCGTGAGGTCGAGCGGTGGCCGCTCCCGCGCCCCGAGGGCGCGGAGGCGCTCGCCGGCCTCGACCAGCCACGTTTGAATCGTCTCTTTGAGCGTGTTGGCCTCTTCTCCGGCGGCGCGCCGGTCGGCCGGCCGGAGCTGCGGCAACAGGGCCATCAGCGTCTTCAGGCGGCCCGATTCACGCCCTACGAGCGCGACGCGGATCTCCTCGAGCTCTGCCGGCGTACCGACGGGAGCGGCGACCAGACGGCGTTTCGCGTCCGCTTCGATCTCCGCGTACCGCTCATGAAATTCCCGCAGTGTTATCGGCATGGGCTCTCGGGCAACAAGAGAATCGGCGGCAGCTCGACCTCAGGTCGTGCTGCCGCCGATAAGATGCGGTGGAAGAGCCGGTCGCGTCAGGCGGCGGCGCGCAGCGCCTCTCGCGCAAGGTCGGCGAGCGCTGCAAAAGCCGCGGGATCGCGAACGGCGAGGTCCGCCAGGACCTTTCGGTCCAGCTCCACGCCCGCGAGCTTGAGCCCGCTCATGAGGCGGCTGTAACTCAGCTCGTGCAGATGCGCGGCCGCATTGATGCGGGTGATCCAGAGCCGCCGAAAATCCCGCTTCTTGTTCCGGCGGTCGCGATAGGCATAGCGCCAGCCGCGCTCGACGGTCTCCTTGGCGGCCTTCCACAGCTTGGACCGTCCGCCAAAAGCGCCGCGCGCCGCCTTGAGAACCTGTTTCTTCCGTTTGAGGCGGGGGACGCCGGATCGTGCTCGTGGCATGGATCGAAATATAGGGGGGAGAAGCCGCGGTTCGCCCTAGGCCTGGAGGAGACGCTTGATGTTGCGCGCCTCGCCCGGCGTGTCGACCGTCGTCGGGCGCCGCAGACGGCGCTTCCGCTTGGCGGATTTCTTCGTGAGGATGTGGCTCTTGTTCGCCCTGAGTCGCCGCACCCGTCCCGATGCCGTCAGCGAGAACCGTTTCTTGGCGCCCTTGTGCGTCTTCATCTTCGGCATGTCTATCTCGGTGTCAGAATCATGATCATCGACTTCCCTTCGAGCTTCGCATCGCTCTCGACCTTGCCCACGTCGGTGAGCGACGCGGCGACGCGGTCCACGACCTCTCGCCCGAGCTCGGGGTGCGCGATCTGCCGCCCCCGAAACATCATCGTCACCTTGACCTTATTCCCTTCCTCGAGAAACTCGCGGGCGTGGCGCGTCTTCGTCTCGAAATCGTGATCGTCGATCCCGGGCCGATATTTCACTTCTTTCAGGTGGATGACGTGCTGCTTCTTCTTGGCTTGCCGCGCCATCTTCGCCTGCTCGAACTTGAACTTCCCGTAGTCCATGATGCGGGCCACGGGCGGCCGAGCGAGCGGCGCAACCTCAACCAGATCCAACCCTTGTTCCTGAGCCGCAGTCAGCGCTGCGTCGACATCCATGATCCCGAGCTGACTGCCATCGGCGGCGATCACCCGGATCGGACTGATCCGGATCTGCCGATTGACGCGTACGCGTTTTGTGTTGTCCTGAATCAGCGGTCGTCTCCTAAAACAAAGCGCGGAAACTAGTTGGCCATCTCAGGCGCGTCAACCGCGAGGGCGAATCCCTTGTCTCCCTCGTGCACCCGGCCCCATGCAACATGCGCGTCGTGACCGAAACACACCAGCCACGCCTCCGCCTGGGCGCGGTGGAGGATCCGCCGCTTGCTTTCGAGCGTCACCAACGGCTGGACGTCATAGCCCATGATCCAGGGCAGGGGGACGTGCGCCGTCGTCGGGATGAGGTCCGCCAGGAAAAAGGCGCGCTCGCCGCCGGACTCGAGCAGGACCCCCTGGTGGTGTGGCGTATGACCGGGGGTGGGAACGAGCCGGATCCCCGGCACGACCTCCCGCTCGCCATCGACCAGATCGAAGCGCCCGGCCTCGTACACCGGGACGAAGTTGGGGTTGAAATAACTCCCGGCCGTCCGCTCGTTCGTGTGTGTCGCGTAATGGTACTCCCCGGCCTGCACCACGTAGCGCGCGCGCGGAAACGTGAGTCGAATCGCGCCCGACGCATCCCGGTACGTGTTGCCCCCCGCGTGATCGAAATGCAGATGCGTATCGATGACCAGCGCAACGTCGTCGGGCCGGAAGCCGGCTGCAGCGAGCCCATCCTCGAGGGCCGTCCGCCCCCCGGTACCCGCATTCTCGATCCCGTAGATGTCGTGGAACTTCGCGGATTCCTTGTTTCCCGCCCCCGTCTCGATGAGCACCAGCCCGACATCGTGCTCGATCACGAGGCAGCGCATCCCCAGCGCGATCCGATTCCGCTCGTCGGGCGCGATCCTCCGCTCCCACAGGGTCTTCGGAACGATGCCGAACATTGCCCCGCCGTCCAGCCGGAGGGTGCCCGCCTCGATCGTGTGCACCGTCCATCGGCCGATCCGGCGCGCCGTCATGCGGCGACCTCGCCGGTGGTCCCGTCCCACGGGTCATCACGCCGCACCGGGCACGTCATGCACCGCGGGCCGCCGCCACCCCGGACCAGCTCCCCGCCCTCAAATGCGATGACGGCGCGGTCCCCGCCGGCGACGCAATCCTGCCCGCTCAGCAGCGCCGCCCCATCCACGACGCGGAACCCCGAGCGCTCGAGCTCGCGCAGCGTTGCCGTATTGCGGGCGTAGGCCAGGACGAGCCCGGGGCGCAGGGCCAGCGCATTGCAGCCGGACGCCCACTGCTCGCGGTCCTGCATGATGCGGCGCGTCCCCCCGCAATAGATCGGCTCCATCGGCAGATCGCACTCGGCCAGCGCCGCGAACAGGCTCGGCATCTCCCGCAATCCCGGCACGCCCCGGCGCCACAGCAACACGGGCAGTCGCTCCGGGCCGACGACGTACGGCGGATACACGAGACAGCGCTCCCGGTCGACGTGCGTGAAGATCATGTCGAGATGGATCGCGGTCTGCTCCGCCGGCATCACGACGACGATCACCCGCTCGATCGGCGTGTCCCGAAAGAGAAGCGCGACCAGCGCGTCGATGGCGGCGGGGCTCGATCGCTCGCTGAACCCGACCAGCACGAGGTCGCGCCGGAGCGGATGCACGTCGCCTCCCTCCAGGGTGTAGTCGTGGCGCCGCTCCGCCGAGCCATCGTACAGGATCCCCAGATTGGACAGCAGCGGGTGGTGGGCGACCAGCGCCTTCATGATCATCTCCTCCGACCACCGGACGCCGTAGCGCATCGCCCCGACGAGGACGTGTCCGCCCACGACCATGGCGGTGTCGCGCGTGAAGAACAGGTTCGGGAGCGGAGGGATGATGAACCCCGTTTCGTTCAGTGCGGCCGCGAGCGGTCCGGGTGTCTCCTCCCGCCCCTCGATCAGGGTGCGCGCCAGCTCCGCCGGCGCCATCTCCTCCATCTCGCGCGCGAGCGACGGCGAGGGGACGACGTCCATGAGCTGCTGGATCATCCGCTCCCGCACCTCGGCCGCGGCCACCACGTCGACGAGGAGATCGCGCACGGCGTGCACCGTCGCGAATCGCTCGAGGATCGCCACGAACCGCGCGTGCTCGCGTTGCGCCGTCTCGAGGTCGATGATGTCGTCGTACAGGTAATCGGCGCGCGTCGCCGGGGTCACCGCTGTGAGCTCCGGCCCCGGGGTGTGCACGAGAACGGCACGGAGCGGACCGATCTCCGAGGTGACGTGAACGCTCACGCCGGAATATACTCCTCCCCGTGCGACGAATCGCGGACTCCACGGTGCGCCGGCTGTCGGCCTATCTGCGCTTTCTGGAGGAGTGCCGGGCCCGGCAGACGCCGACGGTATCGAGTGACGATCTCGCCCAGCTCGCCGGGACGACGTCGGCGCAGGTGCGCAAGGACCTGTCGTTCTTCGGATCGTTCGGCAAGCGGGGCCTCGGCTACGAGGTCCCGGATCTCATCGCGCGCCTGCGCGGCATCCTCGGCCTCGAACGCCCGTGGCGCGTCGTCATCGTCGGCGCGGGGAAGATCGGCTCGGCGCTGGCCCAGTATGCCGCGTTCCGTGAGCGGGGATTTCACGTCATCGCCGTCTACGACAGCGATCCCGCGAAGATCGGCGCCGCGCGCGACGGCCACCGTATCCGCGACGTCGCCCACCTGATCGCCGAGGCCGTCCGCGAGCGCCCGGACATCGCCGTCATTGCGGTCCCCGCCGCGAGCGCCCAGGCGACGGCCGACCTCGTCGTGCGCGCCGGCATTCGCGGGATCCTCAACTTCGCTCCCGCGCCGCTGCGCGTCCCACGGGGCGTGACCGTGCAGACCGTCAACATGGCGACGGAGCTCGAGGTCCTGTCCTACGCCCTCGCGCACCGCGATTAGCGCGTCAATCGCCACACCGCCGCCAGCTGCGCCGGCGCGAGCACCTCGGGACGCACGTGCGGCGCCACATCCGCCTCTTCCAATACCCGCTCGGCCGCGGCGGCATCGAGTCCCTTCAGCAGGCGCACCACGCGCCGCATCTGCTTGCGACGGAGCCCGAATACGGCGATCACGAACGCGGCGAACGCCGCCTGCTCGGCATCGGCCACGATGGGGGCCGTCGCGGGCTCGATCCGCAAAATCGCCGATTCCACGGTCGGCGGCGGCGCGAACGACCGCGGCCCGACGAGGCCGAGCATCGTCGCGCGCGCCACGGCCTGGACGTTGACCGACAGCGCGCCGTACGGCTCGGCGCCCGGAGCCGCGACGACGCGCTCGGCCACCTCGCGCTGCACCAGATACACCGCTCGCCGCGCGCGCGGCGGGCGCAGCGCGTGAAAGAGGATCGGCGTCGTGATGTAATACGGGACGTTGCCGGCGAGCACGAAATCGTCCGTCCCGGCGGCCGCGGCCAGCGGACGATCCAGCACATCGCCCTCGACGATGGTGAGCCGGGGCTCCCCCGCGTACCGCGTGCGCAGCGCCGCCGCCAACTGGCGGTCGAGCTCGATCGCGATGACGCGCGCGGCGCGACCCAGCAGCACATCGGTCAACGCACCCTGCCCCGGCCCGATCTCCACGACCGTCTCGCCACTCTCGAGCGCCAGTGCGTCGGCGAGCCGGGCCAGGACGTGCCGGTCGGTGAGGAAATGCTGGCCGAGCCGTTTGCGCGGGCGATGCGACCCGGCGAGTAGGGGCCGCGGCGTCAGCTGCGCAGCACCAGCAGCGCCTGGTCGTCCAGCGCCGGAACCTCCCCGCCGTGTTGCGCGAGGACGTCGAAAACCCGGGCGACGATCTCGGCCGGGGCGCTCGTCCGATGCCGCACGACCGTCTCCAGCACCGCGCGCTCGCCGAGCGACGCGCCCCCGCTATTCCGCGCGTCGGTGAGCCCGTCGGTGAAGAGCAGCAGGAGATCGCTCCCCGGAACCCACGGGTGCGACCGCGCGCTTGGCGCACGGGCGGCGAGACCCAGGGGCGGGTCCAATGCGACGAGCCGCTCGGCCGTGCCATCCGCCCCGATCACGAATGCGTGCGGGTGGCCCGTGTTCGCGTAGCGCAGGACGCCCCGGCGGCGGTCCACTACGCCGTAGAAGACCGAGATGTACATCTCGGTGGTCGTGAGCTCATCGCGCAGCGTCTCGAGGAGGGCACCAAGCACCTTCCCGGGATCGCTCGTCGACTTGGCGTGGATCGCCGATGCGCTCATGGCGAGCGCCATGATCAGCGCGGCGCGATAGCCGTGGCTCGAGACGTCGCCCATGAGCACACCCGTTCGCCCCTTGCCCAGCCGGAACAGATTGTAGAAATCCCCGCCCACGCTGTCGGCGAGCGCCACGCGCGCCGCCACCTCCGCGTCGGGTGCGACGGCGTTGACGGAGGGGAGCAGCAGCATCTGCAGGTCGTGCGCGAGCTCCATCTCCTGGATCAATCGCTCCTGGGTCAGCGACGCGCGCACGAGCCGCGCATTCTGGATCGCGGTCCCCACCTGTGTGCCGATCGCGGCGACGAGCTTGCGGTCGCCCGCGGAAAACGGCTGCCCGGAGGCGCGGTCCGACAGATTGACCACGCCGAGCGGCTCCCCGCCCTGCGGATTGGTCCAGATGATGGGGACCGACAGCATGCCGCCCCGTCGGTGCGGGACATCGGCCGGGCAGATCGGGTCGTCCGCGTCGACGATGCTGGCCGTCCGCGTGCGGAACACCCGCGCCGGCACGCTGCAGGGGTCGTCGACGGCGATCGCGGGCGTCTCATCGGCGCGAAAGCCGCGCGCCGCGACGACGTTCAGCAGGCCCGTCGAGGCATCGTGCACGAGGATCGATGCCCGCCCCGCCCCGACGATGTCGGACAGCTCGATGAGGATCGTCGCGGTCGCCTCGCGCAGGCTGACCGTTCGTCCGAGGATCTCGCCAATGGTATAGAGGAGGTTGATCTCCTCGTAGCGGGCCGCGAGCTCCTGAACGATCCCCTCGAGCTCGTCTCCGCTGCGCGCCGGCGCGCTCGCCCCGGCCCCGCCGCTCACGCCGCGGTTACCGGGGTCGCAGCGTCAACCGCACGACGTTCCCCTCCTTCCCCTCTCGTCCGCCGTTCGGCCCCGGCCCCGGCATGCCGGCGATGCGCTCCACCCGATCCATGAGGCGCCGCATGAGGAAGAGCCCGCGGCCATCCTCGCGGATCACGTTATCCGCGGTCGTGGGGTCGCGCGTGCAGCGCTCCAGGTCGAACCCTTCCCCTTCGTCACCGACGTTGAGAACGAACTGATCGACGTCGGCCCACACGCGAACGCGAACGTGCTTCGCGCGGTCGTCGCAGTTGCCCCGCAGCATCGCGTTCGACAGCGCCTCCCGCAATGCGACGGGCACGTTGAACGAGCACACCTTCGCGGGGAAATCCAGCGCCCGGATCTGCCGGCTGACGAGCGCCACGATCTGCTCGATGAGGCGTACGTCGGACGGCACGTCCAGATCCAGCACGGCGCGCATGTCGCCGGGCGCGGCGTGTGTCACGGCGATTCGGGCGGCGCGGCGGTCACAGACTCGCGAGCCCTCGCTCCCGGCTGTCCGTGATCTGGAAGAGCGTGTCGAGCTTGGTGAGCTCGAACAGCGTTTTCAGATCGTCATTCAGGTTCGCGAGTCGCAGCTCCCCGCCCTGCTCGCGGATCTTCTTCGACAGCGACACCAGAACGCCGAGGCCCGAGCTGTCGATGTACCCCGTCTTCTCGAAGTCGATAAGGAACCTTCGCTCTCCCCGCTCCAGCTCGTCGAGCACCTTCTGCTTCAACTCCTGGCGATTGCCGACAATCAGCTGCCCTTCGACATCGACGACGACAATCGTCCCGGCCTTGTTGATCGTGAAGCTCATGGGGAGACATCTCCAGCCTGCGAGGCGGTCATGGTGAACATCTGGATGAATGTTAGCGGTCGAACTTGATCCGCAATGCCTGCGCCACGGCGGGATTCACGAGGCTGGTGAGGTCGCCGCCGTACTGGGCCACCTCGCGCACGATGCTGGAGCTGATGTAGGTCGTGTCCAGCGACGGGACCATGAACACCGTCTCCAGGCCGCCCGCGGACAGGTGCCGATTCATGAGCGCCATCTGGAATTCGTACTCGAAATCGCTCATCGCGCGCAATCCGCGAATGAGGAGATGCGCGCCCTCGGACGCCGCGAAGTCCACGAGCAGCCCGGTGAACTCCCGGACCTCGATCCGCGGCTCGGCGACCGTCGCGCCGCGCACGAGCGAGAGCCGTTCCTCCAGCGAGAACAGGGGCCCCTTCGAGGCATTCGTGGCCACTCCGACGATGAGCCGGTCGACGAATTCGATGCAGCGGTGGATGACATCCTCGTGGCCTCGCGTGATCGGGTCGAAGCTGCCGGCGTAGACGGCGATCCGCATCACTACGGGGAGACCCTTAAAGGCCGAAGAAGGTCACAGCGGTCGAGCCGTACCGGCGCGTCGTGCCACCGGCCGGGACCGCGGCGCCGGCCGCATGCTCCACTCCCAGCACGGCGGCGAACGGCGCGCTCAGCCACCGCTCCGCCACGGCCGCCGCCAGACCGCCCGCGTAGGGCGGATCCGCGAACGCCAGATCGTACGCCCCGGGCCCGAGCGCCCGGATGAAGCGGAGGGCATCGGCGCGGATCACGCGGGCCGATTCCCCCGCCCCGAGGGCCGCGACGTTGCCCTGCAACACGCGCAGGATCGCCGGCGCCTCCTCGACCAGATCGACGCTGGCCGCGCCGCGCGACAACGCCTCGAGCCCGAGCGCGCCGGACCCCGCGAATAGATCGACGATGCGGGCCCCCGGCAGCCGAGAACGTACGATGCTCATCCAGGCCTCGCGCACGCGGTCCGCCGTGGGGCGCACCATCGCCCCCGCCGGGGCCGCGATCCGCCGCCCCCGCCACCGCCCCGCCACGATACGCACGCGTCACTCCCCTCATACGTGAAGCCAATCATACGTGAAAATCCGTGATCCGGGCCTGCAGGCGGCTCTCCCCCTGCCACTCGTCCCGCTCAATCCGGAAAACGACGTCGAGCGGGCGCGCCCCGTCCAGCTCGGCGACGCGGTCGGCAGCGCCCCACGCCAACGCCTCGAGATCGCGATCACCGGCGCCCGCGCCGCTGAGGCGGAGGCGCAGCCCATCGCGCGCGATCCGCCGGGGCGGCGCCGCCACGCGGACCCCGCGCGCGAGGAAAGCGGGCGTCGGGTTGCCGACGCCGAACGGCTCGAAGTGCCGCAGCATCGCCTCGACCTCGCCGGTCACATCCGCGAGCTCCACTTCCAGGTCCACGCGGACCTCTCCCGTGAGATCCGCCGGCGATAGCTGCGCACGGGCAACCGCGTTGAAGCGCTCGGCAAACGCACCCACGCTGTCGGCCGCCACCGTGACCCCGGCGGCGGCGCGATGTCCGCCGAACCGGACGAGGTGCTCCCGGCACGCGGCGAGCCCACCATACAGGTCGAAGGCGGCGATCGAGCGCCCCGACCCGCGCCCCTCCGCGCCCGTCAGCGCGATGAGCACCGTCGGGCGCCCGTACATCTCGACGAGCCGCGACGCCACGATCCCGATGACCCCCGGATGCCATCGCTCGTCCCCCAGCACGATCCCGTATGTGTCATCGAGTGGCAGGCGCTCGACGCGCTCGACCGCCTGCGCCAGCGTCTCACGGTCCATCTCCTGGCGCCGGCGATTCAGCTCCTCGAAGTCGCGTGCGAGGCGGGCCGCCTCGGGCGCGTGCGGTGTCGTCAGCAGCTCGACCCCGCGAAGGCCGTGCCCCAACCGGCCGACGGCATTGAGCCGCGGCGCGAGGATGAAGCCGACGCGCCCGGCCGTTATCGGCTTGCCCTCGAGCCCCGCCGCCCGGATCATCGCCTGGAGGCCGGGATTTCGCGAATCGGCCAGGAGCCGGAGACCGTACCGCACGAATACGCGGTTCTCCCCCCGGAGGGGCGCGACATCGGCCACCGTCGCCAGCGCCACGAGATCGAGCAACGCCAGCACCGGCGCCTCGCTCGCGCCGAGCCGGCGCGCGAGGGCGAGCGCGAGCTTGAACGCCACGCCCGCCGCGGCCAGATCCTTGTCGGGATAGCCGCACCCCTCGCGCTTCGGGTTGAGCACGGCCACGCACTCCGGAAGCGGACCGCCGGGCAGGTGATGGTCGCTCACGATGGCGTCGATCCCCGCAGCACGCAGCTCCGCCACCGCACCGCGGGCGTTCGTCCCGCAATCCGCCGTCAACACCAGCCTCGCGCCACAGGCTCGGGCGGCCTCCACCCCGGCGCCCGAGAGATCGTACCCATCCTCGATACGGCGCGGGATGAACGGCACGACCCGCGCCCCCATTCCACCGAGCGCGCGCACCAGCAGCGCCGTCGTCGCCATTCCATCGACGTCGTAATCGCCGTGGACCAGGATCGTCTCGCCGCGCTCGATCGCGACGGCCAGTCGGTCGACGGCCGCGTCGAGATCGCGCATCAGCGACGGATCGTGCAGCTGATCGAACCGCGGGCGCAGGAACCGCTTCGCGGCTTCGACCTCGCCGTACCCGCGCGCGCATAACAGCCGACACAAGGGCTCGGGCAGATGCAGCGCGGCGGCCAGCGCCGCCACCTCGCCCGTATCCACCGGCGGCGGGAGCACCCACCGCGGCACCGAGCGGCCGAGCGCGGGCGCGATCACGGGCCCGACCTCGGGCGTCGGGCCCACGATCCCCTCACGCGCCGGCATAGAGGAGAACGCCGCACGTCTCGCACACCTCGATCGACCCGCTCGCCGCCATCACGTTGCGGCGCTGCATCGGCACGCTCGTATCGCAATTGCCGCACGACGGCCCCCGAAGCGCGTAGATCGCGCCGTCGCGCCGCGCCGATCGGATCCGGTCGTATTTCGACAGGAGCGGACGATTGACGAGCGCCGCCAGCCCCGCCCGGGCCGTGCGAGCGCCGGCCAGTTGCCCCTCGATCTCCAGCCGCTGCGCCGCGATCTCGGCCTGCTCGGCCGCATGCTGCGTCTCCATCTCCCCGCGCCCGCGCTCCTGTCCCTCCAGCGCCGCACGCAGCTCCGCCACCCGGCGCGTCACCGCCTGATGGTCGCTCTCCTCCTCCGCCAGGATCCGGCGCGCCGCTTCCACCTGCGCCACGGCCGCGGTCGCGTCACGCATCCGCTTGACGGCGTCGAGATGCGCCACGTTGCGCTCGTGCAGCTGCTTGTGACGGGCGATCTGCTCGTGCAGGTCGCGCTGCCGCCGCTCCTCCGCCGCGAGCGCTGCCTGCGCGCTCGTGACCGCGTCGTCCGCCGCCGTGCGGGCCTGGGCCATGGCTCGCAGACGCGGCTCGAATGCCGCGAGCTGCTCCTCCAGAACCCGAATCGCCTGGTCGTCCGCCTGGAGCGCCAACAACGCCTCCACGTCAGGATGCACCGTCATTCCTCCCCGCGGTCTGTCGTGATTTTCCATACGTCCTGTACCCACGCCCGTCGAGCGCCCGAATCTCGTCTCGATTGCGCACTTTTTCCATCATCAATTCCTGCTTCTCCGTTGTCGACGCCACGACCGTGAGCCGGTCGATCTCCGCCTGCCGGTCCTCCAGCTCCCGGACCCGCAGCGTCGCGAGGCTGTCATCGATCACGCGGACGGCGTCGGCCCCCGTCGGCCCCTCCGCCACCAGCGTCGTCACGACCTCCTGCGCCTCGCTCGGCAGGACGGCCACGAGCGCCTCGGGCGTCGCCACGTCGCCCAGCGTCCGCAGGGCGGCGACGATCGCCCGGTACCGGGCGTCCCGTAGCGCGCCAGGCTCAATCCGGTCCGCGGTACTGTCGATCTGTCGCGGCGCGAACAGCAGCGCCCGCACGAGCTCGCGCTCCGCCGCGGCGCGGCTCCCGCCCCGACCGGCGCCCGCGCTCTGCTCCCCGCCCCTCCCCCCCCCCCGGCCCCCCCGGCCCGCCCATCCCGCCGCCCACGGCCTCCGCGCTCGACGGTACCCGGCGGCGCTCCGGCCGACGCCCAGCCGCCACCGCCGCAGACGCGGAGGCTGCCGCAGGCGCCGGAGGCGCTTGCCCGACCTCGCGCCACAACACGGGGCGCGGAATCCCCGCCGCTTCGCTCGCTCGCGCGACGTACAGCTCCTGGGTGATCGGGTCCGCCGCAGCCCGGATCGTCGGGAGGAGGCGATCGATCGCCCGCCGCTTGCGGTGCAGATCGGCGAACCACCCCCCCTGCTCGAGCAGCGCGACCTTGCGGTCGAACAGATCGGGCGCCGCCGCCAGCTCCGCATCGAGGCGCTCGGCGCCGTGCATGTCCACGAAGGTGTCGGGATCCTCCCCACTCGGGAGTGTCACCACCCGAACGGCCATGCCCCGCCGCAGCAACTCGTCCCCGGCGCGGAAGGTCGCCCGGAGACCGGCCGCGTCGCTGTCGTATAACAGGAATACCTGCTTCGTGTACCGCGCGAGAAGCTCCGTTTGCTCACCGGTGAGGGCCGTCCCGAGGGGCGCGACGACGGACTCGATACCCGCGGCCATGAGGCGGACCACGTCGAAATAACCTTCGACCAGAAGGACGCGCTCGTCCCGCCGGATCGCGAACTTTGCCCAATTCAACCCATAGAGGAGCCGCCGCTTGGCGAAGATCGCCGACTCGGGCGAGTTCACGTACTTCACATCCCCCGAGCCGATCAACCGGCCCCCGAACCCCACCGTACGACCGACGGCGTCGAAGATGGGGAAGATGAGGCGGCCGCGGAAGCGGGGACGCGGCTCCCGTCCTTCCTCGGGCTGCGACAGCACGCCCGCGCCGATCTGGCGCTCGTCCTCGAAGCCGAGCGTCTGCAGATAGCTCCGCATGAGTCCGATCGCCGGCGGCGCGAAACCGAGGCCGAAGCGGTCCGCGGTTTCGCGATCGATGTGGCGTGACGTCAGATACTCGCGGGCGGGTCGCCCGACCTCATCGTCCCACAGCATCCGGCGGAAGTAGTCCGCCGCGGCACCGGTCACCTCCCACAGGGGCTCCCGGGGATCCGGGCCCGCTCGGTGCGTCTCCACTTCCCGTATCTCGATCCCCGCCTTGCCGGCCACCTGGCGCACCGCCGTGGGCCAATCGAGCCCGAGTCGCTTCGAGAGAAAGGTGAAGACGTCGCCGCCCTCGTGACAGACGAAGCAATAGTACATACGCTTGCGCGGCGACACGGAGAAGTTGGGATGCGTGCCCTGGTGAAAGGGACACGGGCCGCGGTAATCCGCGCCCACCTTGCGCAGGGCGACGTGCTCGCCGATGATCTGCACGATATCGGCGGCCTCGCGAACCTGCTCGAGCGTCTCGTCCGGGATCACGCGGCAGCCGCCGCCGTGACGCCGGCGCTCCCCCGACTCGCGGGCGCGCAGCGGTTCGCGGTAGCGCAACAGGGAATCATGATCAGGCTCGTGCCGCTAGCTCCTCGCGCGCGATCGCGCTGATCGCGCTCCCATCGGCCCGCCCCTTGAATTGCGGGGCGACCTGCCCCATGACCGCCCCCATGGTCGTCGCGCCCCCCGCGATCGCCGTCTGGACCGCGGCCCGCAGCTCCGCCGTATCGACCTCGGGCGGCAGGTAGCGCGCGAGGGCATCGACCTCCGCCTGCTCCCGTGCCGCCAGATCGCCGCGCCCTCCCCGGGCATACAACTCGATCGACTCGCGGCGGCGCTTGATCCCTTTGCGGAGCACCTCCACGATTTCGACGTCGGTGAGATCGCGTCGCGCCTCGATGCGCCGGTTCTTCACATCGGCCAGGATTGTCCCGAGGAGGAGCGTCGCCGGCTTGTCCTGCGCCTTGCGCGCCGCAACCAGGTCACTCTGCAGCTGCGCGAGAAGCGCCGACATCGAATGATTTCCTACGCGTGGCGAGTGCGGCGATTCTTCCGGAGCGCCGCATTCATCTTGCGCTTCCGCCGCTCGCTCGGCTTCTCATAATGCCTGTGCTTGCGCAGGTCGGACAGGATGCCCGCCTTCTCGCATTTCTTCTTGAAGCGCTTTAGTGCCCGTTCGAAGTTCTCGTCGTCATGGATGATGACTTCGGACAAATGGATCGTCCTCCAGAATGGCATGGGGGTGCACGGTTAGGTCCGTGCCGGCGGAGCGCGAGAGCCTGCCCCGCGCGGTGGCCCGACAACGCGGCCTAAACGGTGAACAGTAGGCCGCTTAAGGCGAACCTGTCAAGCGAGCTACGGGTATATAAGTCAGACATGCCGACGGAAGTGCCCGACCGCATCTCGCGGCGACGGTTTCTGGCCGCGGCAGGCTTGGGAGTCGCCGGCCTGTCCGGTTATGGCGGTCTGTCGAATGAGCTCGACGCGTCGCGGAGCACCGTGCCGCGCTGGACTGCGGTCGAACAGGCGCCGCTCCGCGTTGCGCTCGCCACGGATATGCATGGTCCCCACCATCTTATCGACCTCCCGAGACTCGTCCGCGCGATCGCGGATTTCCAGCCCGACGTGCTCTGCGTCGTCGGCGACGCCGTCGACGACCGGGGGGACGAGCCCCTCGTGGCGCTCTACGGCGCCGTCGAGGCCCCACTCGGCAAGTTCGCCGTCCTCGGAAACTGGGAATACGAGGGGGATTGCGATATTCCGCGCCTCGCCCGGGAATACGAGCGTGCGGGCGTCGATCTGCTGCTCAACCGACGCGTCACGGTCGATCACGCAGGAGAGCCGGTCGACATCGTGGGCCTCGATGATCTGATCGGGGGCAGCCCCGATCTCCGGCTGATCGACGCCCTCCGCCCCGGTGACGAGACGGCACCGCGCGCCATCGCGCTCGCGCATTGCCCGCGCAGCTTCGACCGCATCGTGCCGCACGCCCCCCGCCCCATCGTGACGCTCTCGGGTCACACACACGGGGGTCAGATCGCCCCATTCGGTGTTGCTCTCGTCCTGCCCGCCGGCAGCGGACACTACGTCAAGGGCTGGTATCTGAGCCGGCACGGATCCCACCGCCTCTACGTGAGCCGCGGCCTCGGCAACTCGGGTCCGCCCTTCCGGATCGGATCGCGACCCGAGATCGCCCTGCTGACGCTGTAGGCGGCCTAGGCGTCAGCCGGGAGGCCACAGCATCCGGCGACCGCCGAGCAGATGCAGATGCAGGTGCGCCACCGTCTGCCCCCCGTCCACGCGCGTGTTGATCACCGTCCGGTACCCGTTCTCGGCGAACCCCTCCCGGCGGGCGATCTCGGTCGCCACCGCCGCGAGCCGCCCCACGAGAGCCGGATCGCTCACGTCATTCAGCGACTCGACGTGCGCGCGCGGCAGGATGAGGATGTGGTGCGGCGCCTGAGGAGTGATGTCGCGAATGGCCACGACGTCGGGGGCCTCATAGACGATCGTCGCCGGGATCTCGCCGCGCCCGATCCGGCAGAAGAGGCAGTGCCGCTCCACGCCACGCGGTTCCGCCGCGGCCGTCGTGTCCGTTGTGTCGCTCATCGCATCCTCGTACGCGGGTCCCTTCACGTCTCAGGGGGCACCGGCCGCCAGCGCCGCGCGAATCGCGGCGACCGCGGCCAGCCCCGCCGTCTCGAACCGCAAATTACTGACGGCGAGCGACGCGGAGCGGAAGCCCACTGATGCGAGCTTGCGAAGCTCGTCCTCCTCCATTCCACCTTCCGGGCCCACCGCAAGCGTAACCGGCGCGCGAATCGCGCTCCGGAGGAGGGGCTCTCCCGATCGATCCAGCAGCAACCGGGTTCCCGCCGGCGTCGCCGTCCCAACCTCCGCGACCGGCCGCTCCGGATACAGCTCCGGCAGCCATCCCCCGCCCGATTGCTCCAGCGCGGCCACCATGCGCGCCACGACCTTCTGGCGAAATCGCGGCCCCTCGCCCCGCGGCGAGACGCTGCGCGACCGCTCCCAGATGGCGGGGCGCCAGCTGGCCAGGCCGAGCTCCGTCGCCTTCTCCGCGAGCCACAGCATGCGGTCCCGATCGGCAACCGGTACGATGAGATGGATCGCGGGTGGCGCTGCGATCTCCCATACCTCGTCGAGCGCGATCTCGGCATCGAAGCGGCCGAGCCGGGTCAGCGTCCCCCCGCCCGCGACGCCGGTCCCATTCGCGACACGGACGCGATTCCCGGGCGCGAGGCGGCGGACCCGCAGGTGCTGGGCGGCGCCCTCCCCGACCTCGACGACGGCACCCACGGTGAGTGGGCCCGGCGCATAGACCGTCGCTACGGTCGGCCGAGAATTGCGCTCCACCACGCGCCCTCCTGCTGGTCGTCCATCCCGGGCTCGATGTCCTCCCGCTCCACGACCCATCCGCCGCTCTCGAATCCTCGGACGACGGTTGCGCGCTCCCGCAGCAGCACGCCGCCCACGATCGCCCGCCCGCCCGGGCTCACGGCCGCCGCCATTGCGGCCGACAGCTCCAGCAGGACGGGGGCCAGGATGTTGGCGGCGATCAGCTGAACCGGCGCGAGCAGCGGCAGCAGCATCGCCGCGTCCCCGCGGATCACATGCACGCGGTCACCGACGCCATTGCGCGCGACGTTGGCTTCCGCGTTTCCGATCGCATCGGGATCCCGCTCCACCGCCGCGACGCGCCGGGCGCCGAGTTTGGCCGCGGCGATCGCCAACACCGCGCTCCCGGCGCCGAGATCCGCTACCACGTCGTCGGGGCGGATGGCATCCTGCAGCAGCCGCAGCACGCCGCGTGTCGATGCATGCTCACCCGTGCCGAACGCCATCTCCGGCTCGATCGCGATCGTGTCGGGGTCGCTCGCGCTCACCAGCCAGGGCGGTCCGACCGTCAGGCGCCCCACGGTTCGGGCGTGGATCCCGTCCCGCCATCGCGTCGTCCAGTCGACCTCCGGCAGGTCATTGACGTCGACGCGGGCCGTCCCATCGACCGCGGCGAGCGCCCGCACGATGCCGCCGACGTCTGCGGAATCGGGGAAGCACGTCATGAGGGCGAGTCCGTCCTCCTGCACCCCGGTGGCCCCGCACGCGAAGAGCGTCGCCAGGAGGGCATCGCGGTGAAGCGCGGGAGCGGCCGCCTCGACGCGAACGGCCGTCCAGGTCACGCCCCGAGCGCTTCCTTCATCCGCATCCACAGCCCCTTCGCGCGGATCTGCGGCGGCTTGGCCTCGAGAGCGGACAATCGCTCGAGCAGCCCGGCGGCCTCGCGCGAGACGTCGTGCGGCGTCCAGAGCTGGACTCGCACGTGGAGGTCACCCGTCCCCGACGCGTTCACGCGCGGGAGCCCGCGCCCGCGCATCGTGAACACGTGGCCGCTTTGCGTCCCGGGCGGGACGCGGAGGGTCGCCGCGCCACGCACGGAGGGGACCGGCATCTCCGTCCCGAAGACGAGCTGCGGATAGGTCACGAGGATCTCGGTGTAGAGATGCTCCTCATCCCGCTCGAAGCGCGGGTCGTCCGCGACGTCGAACGCGATGAGCACATCACCCCGCGGTCCGCCGCGCGGCCCCGCGTTGCCGCTCCCGCGGACCGACATGTATTGCCCCGTCGACACACCCGCCGGGATGCGTACCGCGATCGTGCGCTCGACCCGGACACGCCCGTCGCCGCGACACTTCTTGCAGTGCGCGGCTACTGTCGACCCCTCGCCGCCGCACGTGGGGCATGGCCCCACACTCACGAACTGGCCGAAGAACGACCGCTGCGCACGGCGCACCTCCCCGGTGCCGGCACAGGTCGCGCACCGCTGCGGCGCCGTGCCGGGCTCCGCACCCGAGCCCGAGCAGCGATCGCACGGATCGAGGAGCTTGAGCGCGAACGTCCGATCGACCCCTTCGGCCACCTCTTCGAGCGTCAGCCGGGCCGTGAGCTTGATGTCGGCGCCTTGCCGTGTCGGCTGGGACCGGTGGCCGAACAGGTCGCCCAGGCCGGAGAACCCGCCAAAATCCCGCATGAAGATGTTGAGCGCCTCCGACAGGTCCACGTGCGCCGCTCCGGCCGCGCCCCGTCCCCTCAGCCCCGCCTCCCCGTACCGGTCGTACACCGCGCGCTTCTCGGGATCGCGCAGCGCATCGTACGCTTCCGTCACCTGCTTGAACCGCTCCTCGGCTTCCTTGGCGCCGTCGTTGCGGTCCGGGTGGAATTGCATCGCGAGCTTGCGGTACGCCCTCTTGATCTCCTCGTCCGACGCGCCGCGCGGCACACCGAGCACACCGTAGAAGTCAGCCATCAGCGCGCGATCAGCCCAGGAGTTCAGTGACGAGCCGCGACGTGTGGCTCACGAGTGAGATGACTTTGTCGTAGGGCATCCGCGTCGGACCGATCACGCCGATGACGCCGCTCAACGACCCGGCCCGATATTCCGCGGTCACGATCGTCAATTTCCCGAGGCGGGGATCCGCGTGCTCCGTGCCGATCGTGATCGAGACGCCTCCGTCGGCACTGCGCTGGCGCAGGATTTCCCCCAGTTGCGCCCGCGTCTCGGTCAGCTCGATCAGTTTCCGCAGGTTGTCGCCCGAAGCGAACTCGGGCTGCTCGGCGAGGACCGATGCCTGGCCCAGGACGATCCCGTCGTCCTCCCCTCGGGTCGGGAGATCGAACATCGCCTCCCCCTCCTCGACGAAGATATTGAGCAGCTCCCCCGCCCCCGCGCTCGGGACGCTGTCGCGTAGACGCTCGGCGAGCGATGCCCGGATCTCGCGCAACGAGAGACCCCCCAACCGCTCATTCAGCACGGCGGTCACCTCCGCGAGCGCGTTGTCCGCCACCGCGCCCGCGACTTCGACGAAGATCGTCCGCATGGCGCCGCCGCGCAGCGAGAGCACGAGCAGCAGCCGGTCCGTCGAGAGCCGGGCGAGCTCCAGCCGCTCGAGCACCGAGTCATCGAGCCGCGGCCCCAGCGCCACACCCAGCTCCTGCGTCAGTACGCCCAGGCTCTGCGCGGCGCCTCGGAGAATCGTCTCGATCGCGGACCCGCCCGCCAGGATACGCTCCACGAGTGCATCGCGTTCCTGGGCGACAATGGGCGTCAATCGCGTCAGCGAGTCGACGTAGACGCGATAGGCCTGATCAGTTGGGACCCTCCCGGCCGACGTATGCGGGTGGAAGAGATATCCCTTCTCCTCCAGATCGCTCATCGTATTGCGGATAGTGGCGGCCGAGACGCCGAGCCCAAATCGCCGCGCCAGCATGCGCGATCCGGTCGGCTCGGCCGTTTCGACATAAGTCTGAATGACGGCCTCGAGCACCCGACGCTCTCGCTCGTTCAGTTGTGGCAACGCCATAAGTCCAAACCTAGTAACGACTTCGACGCGATGTCAAGCTCAGCAACGAGCGCATCCATCCGAAGCCATCCCAGAGGTGTGAGTCGAAAACGATCCCCGTCGACCGCGGCCCATCCCGCTCGTAACCACGCGTCCACGATCGAGCGGTATTCCGTCGGTATGACCATTCCCGACGCCGTGCGTAACTGTAGATACAATCGCTCGGTCACGCGATTGGTTTCTGTCAATTCCTCGGATCCGGCGACCGGATCTCGGCCCTCGCCGACGCTGCGGACCCACTCCGCGTACGGCGCAACGTTCCACCGGCGCGTCACGCCGTCGTAGCCGTGCGCTGCGGGCCCGAGCCCGGCATAGCCGACACCCGACCAATAGGCCGAGTTGTGCCGCGACGCGAATCCGTGCCGAGCGAAATTCGAGACCTCATAGTGGTGATACCCCGCCGCCGAGGCGATGTCGTGGGCCCGCAGGAACTCGGTCTCGAAGGCGCCGTCCGTCGCTGCGCGCGCCGCGCCGCGGCCCACCCACCGGGCGACCGGCGTGCGGTCCTCGATCGTGAGGCCGTAGAGCGACAGATGTTCGGGATCGAGCGCGATGGCGGCCGACAGATCGCGCTCCCACTCGCGAGCGAGCTCCGCGGGAAGCGCGAATATCAGATCGAGCGACAGGTTCTCGATCCCGGCATCGCGCAGCGCCCCGACCGATCGCAGGGTGTCGCTCGCCGTGTGCGTACGGTGCATCCAGCGGAGTACCGCGTCATCGAAGGATTGCGCGCCGAGCGAGACCCGGTTCACGCCGCCCGCGCGCCACGCCCGCGCGGCCCCGGGCGAGATATCGTCCGGGTTGGCCTCGAGCGTGACTTCGGCGCCGGGCGCGAAGGCGATGCGCTCGCGGATCGCGTCGAGCAGCCCGGCGACCCCGCTCGCGCCCAGCCGCGAGGGTGTCCCGCCGCCCAGGTACAGCGTGTCGATCACCCACGCATCGTGCGCCCCGCCGAGCCCCGTGCGAAGCGCCAGCTCGCGGCGGATCCCGTCGACGTACTCGGCGATGGGTGTGTCGCGCCGCACGGCTATCGCGAAATCGCAGTAGCTGCAGCGCCTGGCGCAGAACGGGACGTGCACGTAGACGTGCCGCGGGGGATGGGTGAGGCCGGCTGCGGCGGTCATAGTCAGGCCCGCCGCACCTCACCTGCCGTATCGCAGATGACGAGTCCCGCCAGCTCGAGCGTCGTCAGCGCGGCGAGACAGCGCGTCGCCGGCAGGTGGGCGCGAACCGTGAGCGCGTCGACATCGGCAGGTCCGGCCGCCAGGGCGTCCCACACCTTGGCGGCATCCGGACTCAGATCGGCCGGAGGGTCGCCCGCGGCGAGGCGCGCGCCCAGGAGGCCGAGCGCGTCGTCCGTGGACGTGATCGCGATGACCTCCGGCTCGCGCAGCAGCGCATTGGAGCCGGCATGGGCAGCGTGATCGATCGGCCCCGGCACGACCGCGACCGTCCGGCCCAGGGACCGGGCCGCGCGCGCCGTGATCAGCGCCCCGCTCGCGCACGGCGCCTCGACGACGATGATCGCGCGGGCCAGTGCGGCGATCAATGCGTTCCGCCTCGGGAAATTGTGTTTGAAGGGCGGCGTGCCCGGTGGAAACTGGCTGACGAGCAATCCCGACTCCGCGATCCGCGCCTGCAGCTCGGCGTGGGCGGCCGGAAAGACGACGTCGATCCCGGTTCCGAGGGCTGCACATGTGCGTCCGGCGACCGCCAGCGCTCCCTCGTGCGCGGCCGCATCGACGCCGGCGGCGAGCCCGCTCAGGACGCACGCCCCCGCTTGCGCGAGCGTCCGCGCGATGCGGCGCGCCGTACCAACACCGTAGGCGCTCGCCCGGCGCGTTCCGACCACCGCGACGGCCGCGACGTCGAGCGCCGCACGATCGCCCCGCGTCCAGAGCTGCGCCGGCGCGCGTGGAATCTCGCGGAGGGCGGCGGGGTAGCCGGGATCGGCGCGCGTCCAGACAGCCAGGCCATTCACCGCGCCCGCCGGCATCCCGCGAATCAGGGCAGCGTCAGCGCGGCGGCCGCCGCCTCGCCGTGGCGGCGCAGGGCGAGCAGCGCGTCCCACCACGCGGCGAGCACCGCATCGAGCCCGGTCCGCGCGGCGGCGCTGACCGCGAAGATGCCGAACGCGTCCGGAGCGACGAGCTCCGGCGGTCGCTCCTCGCCAATGAGATCCATTTTGGTGAACACCACGCAGTGCGGCTTGGTGGCCAGCTCGGTCGAATAGATCGCGACCTCGCGGCGCAGCTGGTCGTATGTCGCCTGCCAATCCAGGTCGTCGATCGGCACGAGAAACGCGAGCAGCCGAGTGCGCTCGATGTGACGGAGAAATTGCAGGCCGAGCCCGCGCCCGGCGTGCGCGCCCTCGAGGATCCCCGGGATGTCCGCGACGACGAAGGACCTGTGGTCGGACAGCTGGACGACGCCGAGGTTCGGGACCAGGGTCGTGAACGGATAGTCGCCGATCTTGGGCCGGGCGGCGGAAATCACCGAGAGCAGAGTCGACTTGCCGGCGTTCGGCTCCCCGACGAGGCCGACATCGGCAATGAGCTTGAGCTCGAGGACGAGACGGCGATGCTCTCCCTCTTCCCCCGGCTGCCACTCGCGCGGCGATTGATGCGTCGCCGTGGCGAAGAATGCGTTGCCGCGCCCTCCCCGTCCCCCGCGCGCGACGACGAGCTCGTCGCCGTGGCCGAGGACTTCTCCCAGCCGCTCATGCGAGTCCGCGTCAAGCACGATCGTGCCGAGGGGCACCGGGAGCACGATGCCGCTGCCCGACCGCCCTGTCTTGTTGGCGCCCATTCCGTGCTCGCCGCGCTCGGCGGCCCACGCGTCGCGGTAGGTGTAGTCGAGCAGCGTCGTGAGGTTTTCGTCGGCGCGCACGACGACGTCGCCCCCCCGCCCGCCGTCGCCACCGTCGGGTCCGCCCAGGGGCACCCGATACTCGCGACGGAACGAGGTCGCTCCCGATCCCCCCGTGCCCGCGTGCACCGTGACGATGACCCGGTCGATGAACACAGTCGTAGTGTAGCCCGCGCCGGAGAGCGCCGCATCATCGATCCTGCCCGGGCTCATCCTTTCTCTCCCTCTCTCCTTTCTCCCTCTCCTCTCTCCGATAGGCGTCAGGCCATCGGTCCGATGGAGCCGACCACGGCGTTGCGCGTGTTCCGGATCGGCTTGACGATCTGGTCGGCCAGCCGCGCCGAGAGGGATTCGGGGAGCGCTCCGACGTGTTGCAGCAGGCGGAGGAGGGCGGGATACTGGGCGCGCTGTGCACCGTCCTCGACCTTGAGGGCGATGCCGATGCCGAGCTCCGGGATCGCGGCGGCGTGAACGCCTTCCGCCCCGACTTTGGCAATGATGCGCCCGTGCGTCTCCTCGATCAGGATCGTGTCGAATCGGTCCGTCCCGCCGACGAGGAACGGTCGCGCGGTCATCGCGTGTGCGATCCGCGCGGGCACCGCGTCGCCCCGCGCCGCCGCGACGGCGAGCCGGGCGAACGCACGGGCCATGTCGTCGAGCGGGCACGCGACGATGGGAACCCCGCATCCGTCCACGCTGAGCTGCAGCGCGGCCGGGGGCAGACCGGTCCATTCCGCCACCGTCTCGAGGATGGCACGCTGCACGGGATGGGTGTCGCGCTCGTATCCCGCGGTCTCCCAGCCCGCGACGTGAGCCCGCGCGAGCATGGCGGCGTGCTTGCCGGAGCAGTTGTTGTGGAGTCGGGTGAGGAGCGAGCGCGATTCGTGCGCGAGACGCAGTCCGCGCGCGGAGAGCGGGTCGTGCACGCCGCAGGCGAGGTCCCCCTCTTCGAGCCCGATGTCGCGGAGCATCGATTCGGCGATCGCCACGTGCTCCGGCTCGCCCCCATGCGAGGCGCAGGCCAGTGCGAGCTCGTCGTCGCCCCAGCCCAGCTCATCGAACCCTCCGTCGGCGACGAATGGCATGACCTGAAAGGGCTTCGCGCACGATCGCCAAACGGTCATGATCCCGGGATCCCCGGCCCGCCCGAGCAGGGCGCCGTGCGGACCGACGACGGCCGCGTGGACGCGATGGCGCGATTCGACCGTCGGCCCGCGCGTGACAACGACATCAAGGCAATACGACTCCATCGCCGAAAAGCTAACCGCGCGTCACACGCGGCCAGCGGTGTGTGCTCGAAAGAGGCCGCCGCGGGATATTGTGAGGACGGCGTCCGCGCCGTTACTCTGCGGCGGACGCATCTGCGGCGGACGTATCACATCTCGTGCGGCTGCCGAGCCGCCGCACCGATGCGGGGCGGTGATGGCGTTTCGAGTGCTGGCCGATCTCGTCGTGGTGGTACACGCCGCCTTCGTGGCATTCGTCGGCGGGGGAGCGCTCGCCGTGTTTCGCTGGCCCCGTCTCGCGTGGGCACACGTGCCGGCCGCCGCCTGGGGTGCACTGATCGAGCTCGGCGGCTGGACCTGCCCGCTCACCCCGCTCGAGGAGGCGTTGCGCTCGCGCGCGGGACAGGCGGGCTATGCCGGCGGCTTCGTGGACCACTACGTCGTGGCCGCGCTCTATCCGGCGGGGCTGACGCGCCCTCTGCAATGGGGGCTCGGGGTGGGGGTGCTCGTCCTGAACATTGGCGCCTACGGCTGGCTGCTCGCCGGCCGCTCGCGGCGGCGGCGCTGAGCGCCCGCGCCGCCTGCGAGAGAGCGCCACCGCCGCGACCTGTTGCCGGTCGCCCCCCGCCGCACGAGCTTTTCGACGGTCGGGGCAAGCGTTTTCGCCAAACGCGGGGCAACGGTGATCCAACAGAGCTGGCGCGAGATCGTGCGGCGCGCATGAGCGAACGCGCCGAACGCAAGACGATACACCACTATCTGGTGCCGGTCATGCGACATTTTCGGGCGGCCCGGATGCGGGACTTCGTGCGGCTCTTTGCTGTCGGCCCCGCCACACGCGTGCTCGACGTCGGCGGAACGCCGTTCAATTGGGAGCTGGCTCCCGTGCAGCCGCGCGTCACGCTCTTGAACGTCGGGCCGTTGGCCTACGCCGTGCCGCCAAACATGACATACGTCCAGGGCGATGGCTGCGCGCTCGAGTTCGAGACCAATCAGTTCGACATTGTCTATTCCAACAGCGTCATCGAGCACGTCGGGACGTTTGAGCGGCAGCGACAGTTCGCCGCGGAATGCGCGAGGGTGGGCCGCTCGTACTACGTCCAGACGCCCAATCGCTATTTTCCGCTCGAACCGCATCTCGGTCACGCCCTTCGTGCACTGGCTCCCGCGCGCGTGGCAACGGCGGCTCGTACGGAACTGGACCCTGTGGGGTCTCGTGCGGCGCCCGACCGTCGCGGATGTCGCGTGGTACGACGACGTTCGATTGATCACGCCCGGCGAGTTCAGCCGGCTCTTCCCCGACGCAACGATCATCCAGGAGCGTTTTTGCGGACTGGCAAAGTCGATGATTGCAACGCGCATCGGCCCGGACGCCTCGCGGCGCTGACGCGCGGAGGATGGCCGGCGCCGTCCTTGCGGCCCGATGCGACGGTCCCTAGCGTTTGGCGCGCGCGCGCTTATGACGGTGCATCCCTCCCCGGGGAGACGCAGCCATGAGAGAGAGCACGAAGACCGGGAAGTATCGTGACCCGGGGTTTTTTGCCCGCTATTTCCAGGGGCGTACCATAGACATTGGGTGCGGTGACGACCTCGTTGTTGCGAATGCCGAGCCGTTCGACATGCCGCAGGGCGATGCCAATGAGATTACCCGCTATCGCCCCGCCGCCTCGTACGACACGGTTCATAGCTCGCACTGTCTGGAGCACATGCGGGACGTTCCGAAGGCGCTCGCCGGATGGTGGGAGCTCGTGAAGCCGGGCGGCTTTCTCATCGTCGTCGTACCGGACGAAGATCTGTACGAGCAAGGCTTCTGGCCCAGCCTGTTCAACGGCGACCACAAAGCGACATTCCGGCTGCGCCGCTCGTCATCGTGGTCGCCGGTTTCCTACGATGTCAGTGACCTGGTGGCTGCGCTGCCGGGCGGCGAGCCCGTTTCGATGACGCGGCAGGATGCGGGCTACATCTACGCGTTTCGCCGCCGCGGCGGCACCGACAAAGCGAGATTGCGGCGGCTGCTCAAGCGAGCGCTGCAGGCGTTGAACAGGCATGGCCTCGCTGCGCGCTGGGTCGAAGTTCTCTTCTACACGATCGCCACGGTTTGCCGCTGCCCAATCGACCAGACGAGTCAAGTCACGGGCGAGGGTGCACTTGCGCAAATCGAGGTGATCGTCCGCAAGCGCGAAGATCGCACCGGATCGGCGTATCCGGTCGGCGAAGCGGCTCGGAACAAGCTCAGGACACAGGAAGCCTTCGCGCACCCATCGCCGGCCAATTAGTCATCGCGCCGGACACGGGCACCGCCCCCGTCACGCTGGCAGCCTCAACGAACCGCAGCACGCTGACGGCAAAGATTCCGGCTACCGCATCACGCTGACGGCGGGATCCACGCCCGGGTCGACATGAGGCAGATGGCGCTCGGCGATGGCGGCGCGATAGATGTCCGTCAACATCTCGTAGTTCCGATCCGCGTGATACCGCGCCTCGAAGACGTGCCGAGCGTTCCGTCCCATGGTCGCCATCTCGTTTGGGTGGGACCAGGCCCAGCGGACCTTCGCGGCCAGATCGGCGGCATCGCCAGAGGTGAAGTGCATGCCGGAGTACATGTCCTGGACGATCTCTTCTGCGACGCCGATTCGGCCGGTCACGACCGGGACACCGCACGCGAACGCTTCGATCGCCACGAGGCCGAAGCTCTCGTACAAGCCCTCCGACGGCCAAACGAGGAATCGCGCGCCTTTGATCAGATCCATCAATCCCACCGGATCGACACGCCCCACGATGCGGGTGTTGGGCAGTCGTCCGCCCTCGATGGCATCCCGGACCTGTCGCTCGAGCTGGCCCCCCCCTCTGATGACCAGCGGCACCTCGGGCATCGTGCCCCACGCCGCGAGCAGCGTGGAAACTCCCTTTTCGGGATCGAGCCGACCGATGAACAGCGCATACGCGCCGGGTGCATCGGGTCGCACCCCCGGATCCGGCGCGACGAAGTGCGGCTTGACGGCGAGCTTCGCCGCTGGCAGCCCTGCCTCGATGAATTTCCGGCGGAAGAATTCGGTCGCGACGATGTAGCGGTCCACCTGCGTGCGCCACGTTCCGAGTACGCGGTGCAGCGCGACCATCGTCGCGACTCCCGCGGTCTCGAGCGCCGACCCCCGGTAGCAGCGGTGGATGACGCCTGGCCACGCGAACCGCTTGCCGACGCAATCCTCACATACCCGGGCGTCACGGTACAGGTTGGCCGAGGGGCACATGAGGCGCGGATTGTAGAGCGACTGCACCACCGGCACGCCGAGCGCGTGACAGGCGTAATACGCGGCGGGCGAGATCACCGCAAACGTATTGTGGACGTGCGCGATATCGGGCCGAAACCGGCCGATGATCCGGTGAATGTCCCGATACGCGTCGCGGGCCCAGATCGCCCGCAGCTGAGCGTGCGGCGCCTGCAGGCGCGACAAGCCCCTCAATTCATCATTTGACCGCGTGTAGCGCTCCACCACGTGGCCGCGGGCCTGCAACAACGCCGCTTCGCGGTCGGCCGCGACGTCCTCCCCGCCGGGTTGCTGGTAATGGTTATGGATGACGAGGACTTTCATGCCGTGTCGCCGATGCCCGTCCCCCGCGCGGATCCCCTGACCGGCGTGGCCGGCGGGCCCGGGAGGGTCTCCGCGGCGGCGACCACGAGAAGTTCCGGCTCGATCATCGCGCCAGCCCGGGTCGCGAGGTACCAGAGCACATCGATCGGCGCCGTGACGACACGCGCGATGCGCTCGCCCACCTTGTACCACGACCGCGCCCGCCAGGGGTCGCTCCGAAACGAATACGGGTTGCCGACCTCGTGCCGGCGCCGATTGGGGGCAACCGTTCGCCGCAGGAAGGATCGCACAAGCTCGAACGTCGTCGGATCTGCCGGGCCGCGGCGCGACGTCTCGAAGCGCACGGCGAAGCCGTGTCTCTCCAGCAACAATCGCAGGCTCGCGGGGGAAAACAGGTGGACGTGCTCCGGTCGCATCGCCCACTGCCACCACGCGACCCCCCCGCGCGCGGCCAGCGACCGGTTATTGGGGGTCTTCAGGACCAGCAACGACCCGTCGTCCGCGAGAGATCGGAGACGGGCGACAAACGGCGCCACGTCGACGACGTGCTCGATGACGTGATAGGCGGCAATCACATCGTACGGCCGCGCCAGGTCCGCTTCGTCGGATTCGATGCTGGCCGAACTGACGGGCAGCTTGTAGGTCTGCCGCGCGTATTCCGCAGCGCGCGCGTCCAGTTCCATCCCGTGCACCGTCCACCCCGCATCGCGCATCGCGGCGAGCATTCCACCGTAGGAGCAGCCGATTTCCAGCATCCGTCCGAGAGCCGGGCGCCACGATCGCACGAGGCGCACCATGCGCGATCCCTCCCGCTTCACATAGCTGAAGTACCCGGCAATCGGCACGGCGTACGCGCCATTGTAGAATTCGTCCAACCGCTCCTGGGCCGGCGGGGGATACAGCCACCAGTGGTCGCACCGATGGCAGCGATAGTACTGCCAGTCGTCCTGCGGACCCGGGACCGGCGAGGCATCGTGTTCGTCGCAGATCGGGCACGCCGGACTCGTCACGCTACGGGGCCCATGGACGGTTACCACTCACGGCCATGACAGACCGCGTGTGGCGCGATCGGTGCACCGGAGCGCCAATCATGCCCGTGCCGATGGCACGCTGTCAAGTCGCGAATCGCGCGCGAGGGCGGTGGACGGAGAGTGCCGCGACCCTTCCCCGCCTCATGCCCTGCCCGGTAGCTTCTAGCGGCGTTCAGCGCCCGTAGCTCAGTGGTAGAGCAATCGACTCATAATCGACTGGTCGAAGGTCCGATTCCTTCCGGGCGCATCGCTGCACGATGTCTGTCACGACGCCTGTCTCGATGTCTGTCTCGATGTCTGTCTCGATGCTCAACGTAATTGGCCTCCTGGAGTCGTATCGCTCATAATCCTCCGGTCGCAGATTCGGTCCCTGCAGGGCCCCCTATGCCCACACGTCGTGCTCCGGAGCCGCCGGCTCCTCGCATCGCCCGCGATCGCCTGGCCGAGCTGCTGGCCGGCGTCTCCCGGCTGCGCGTTGCGGTCATCGGCGACGCCATGCTCGACGTCTATCTGCGGGGCGAGGTCGAGCGCATCTCGCCCGAGGCACCCGTGCCGGTCGTCCGCGTGCGCGATCGGACGCACGCCCTGGGCGGGGCGGCCAATGTCGCCCAGAACGTCGTCGCCCTCGGCGCGCGCTGCACCCTCGTCGCAACCGTCGGCGAGGACGCGCCCGGACGCATGCTCACGAGTCTATTCGGTACGCTCGGAGTCGATCCCAGGACCCTCGTGTCGCGTACGCGCCCCACGACGACGAAAACGCGCGTCGTTGCCCGCGGACAGCAGGTCGTGCGATTCGACGAGGAGGAGGATGGAGATCTCCCTGCCGCTGACATCGACCGGATGCAGACGGCGGTCGCCCTCGCCGTCGCGGAAGCCGACGCCGTCGTGCTCGAGGATTATAACAAGGGCGTGCTCGTGCCCAAGGTGATTCGAGCCGCCCTCGCGGGCGCACGGTCACGCGGCATCCCCGTCGTCGTGGATCCGAAATACAAGAACTTCTTTGCCTATCGCGGCGCCACGGTGTTCAAGCCGAACCGCCGGGAGCTGGAAGCCGCGCTCGGCGCCGCCGTCGATCTCACATCCCCGCACGCGCTGCACGAGACGCTGGACCGCCTGGGCGTCGAGCACCTGCTGCTCACCCTCGGCGAGCACGGGATGGTCCTCATCGAGCCGAGCGGGGCCACCCACCGCGTCCCGACGACCGCGCGCGCCGTCTACGACGTCGTCGGCGCGGGCGACACGGTAACCGCATACCTCGGGGCGATGCTGGGCGCCGGCGCCACGCCGGTGGAAGCCGCCATCGTCGCCAACTACGCCGCGGGCGTCGAGGTGGCAAAATCCGGGGCCGCCACCGTGACGGCGGCCGAGGTGCTCGAGGCGTACGACGCGCTCGCGAGCGAGGAGGGCTCGCGGGCCATCGTCACGTCTCGGCGGTCTCGCGCGGCCGCGCGCACACGCTGAGGGTGGCTCTCGAGAGACACTGGTTCCGGAGCCCGACACGATACGGGTTGGCTATGGGGACCGAGGCCGCGGCACCGGCGCTTCGATTGTACGCGGCGTGGCACACGAAGCGGCACCCGACCCCGCCGACCGACTGGCGCCGCGTCGTCATCCTTGGCAGCGCACATATCGGGGACGTGCTGTACCGCACGGCCTCCCTGCCCCACCTGCGACGTGCCCTGCCGAATGCGCGGATCACCTACGTCTGCGCGCCCCTGACGGCCGAAATCCTCGCAACCGATCCGAACGTCGACGAAGTGCTCCCGCTCGTAACCGCCGATCGGGTATGGAGAGGATCGCCCGCGGCCCGCGCGGCGCTCCACGCGCGTGCGCTCGATGCGGTGCTGTGCACCGATCATATCGATTATGGAGGCGATCTGCTGTTCGCCGTCAGGCTCGGAATCCCGAATCGCGCGGGCTTCGTGCACAAGGGCTGGAGCGGGCTCGTGACCTTCCCGGTTCGGCCGGCGGTCCGACAGCCGGCGCCTGCCTTCTTTCGCGATATGGTGGCGCAGCTGGCCGGCGTCCCGCCGGTCTGGGACTTGAGACCACGGATCACGCTGACGCCGGATGACCGGGCGCAGGCCGAGGGTGCGGTGCGGGAGTTGGCCATCGGCGCGAGCCGACGGATCATTGCCTGCGCGGTCACCTCTCGCCAGCCCGATCCCGTATGGCCCGTCGAGCGGTATCGTCGCGCCGTCGAGATCTGCGGCGCCGAGCAGGGCGACGTTGATGTCGTCTTCTGCGGCAGCGCGAGCGATGCGCCAGTGCTGGGCCGGATGGCGACGGCCTGCACGCTGCCCGCCCACGTCCTGGCCGGCCGCCTGGGATTGCGGGCGTTTGCCGCGTTTCTCGCGCGCTGCGACGCGCTGCTCACGGCCGATTCGGGTCCGCGACATCTCGCCAATGCCGTCGGCACGCCGGTCGTGTTCACACGTAGACTGGCCGTTGCCGCGGCGGAAGTCGGGCCGTATTGCGATACCGAGATCGACGTCGCCCCGCCGGGCGAGTACCTCTCGCGCGCCGCGCAAATGGCGGCGCTCGCGACGCTCGAACCGCGGACCGTCGCCCAGGCGCTATCGCGGGTGCTCCGTCCGCGCGCGGAGCCGCGCCCCGGGCCCTCCTAGCAGCGGCGCGTCCGTGCTATCGAAAGAGCACGAGCGACTTCACGAATACCTGCGACACGCCCCAGAGCAGGGGGATACCGACGATCGCCCACGCAACGACCAGCTTGAGTGGGGCCGAGGGATCCGGCGCGGCATCCCCGCTCGTCAACGTCGCCTGCGGCGCGGTCGTCATGTTGCCGTCCTCCCGGCCGCCTGTCCCACCGCCGCCGGAGCGTCGGTCGCGACGTAGTAATGGCGGGCATCGACCGGCCGCAACAGGAGGTCGCAGACCAGCCCGATCAACAACAGACCCGCCATGAGGTACATGGTGACGGTGTAGGCGTCGGCCTTGGCGACGCCGTGATCGATCTGATATTGCCGAATCGTATTCACGATCAGAGGGCCGGCAATCCCGGCCGCCGACCATGCTGTCAGCAACCGGCCATGGATGGCGCCGACCTGCATCGTGCCGAAGAGATCACGCAGAAACGCCGGGATCGTGGCGAATCCGCCCCCGTACATCGTGATGATGACGGCACACGAGAGCACGAACAGCGGAACGCTGCCGATCCGCCCCGTGAAGGGGATCAGCAGGTACAGCGCCGGACCGAGCAGGAAAAACGTGGCGTAGGTGGCGCGGCGGCCGATGCGATCCGAGAGCGACGACCAGAAGAATCGCCCGCCCATGTTCGCGAGGCTGAGGAGCCCGACAAACCCGCCCGCCGCGGCGGCCGTCACGCGCCCGGTAAACATCTCCTGGATCATGGGCGAGGCCTGCTCGAGTATGCCGATGCCGGCGGTGACGTTCAGAAACAGCACGAGCCACAGCAGCGCGAATTGCGGCGTCCTCGTGGCCGTATTAACCTCGACATTGGCCGTAGTGATCATCTGATTTGCCGTGGCGCGCAACTGAAAACCGCGCGGCGCCCACCCGGGCGGCGGGACGCGGACCAGAAAGGTGCCGTACATCATGAAAGTGAAATAGATCAGCCCCATCGCCACGAATGCCTCGGCGACTCCCATCGAGGTCGCCGTCTTGAAATGCGCCATGAGGGCGATCGCGAGCGGTGACGCGATCATCGCGCCGCCGCCGAACCCCATGATCGCGAGCCCCGTTGCCATCCCGGGCTTGTCGGGAAACCACTTGATCAGCGTCGATACTGGGGAGATGTAGCCGAGCCCAAGACCGATTCCACCGAGAACGCCGTATCCGAGAACGACGATCCAGAACTGGTGCAACCAAATGCCGAGCGCACCGACCAGAAAACCGCCGCTGAAACACACGGCCGACGTGAACATCGCCCGGCGCGGCCCCACACGCTCGAGCCAGGCGCCAAAGACCGCCGCGGAAATGCCGAGAAACGCAATCGCCACCTGGAAGAGATGCGCGATCGTCCCCTGCTTCCAGTCGCCCGGAGCCGGCGCCGAAATGCCCAGCAGCGTGGTCATCGGGATCTTGAAGACACTGAACGCGTAGGCCTGCCCGATGCAGAGATGGATCGCGAGCGCGGCGGGGGGAACAAGCCACCGGTTGAAGCCGGGCTGAGCGATCGTTCGCTCGCGATCGAGAATCGCAAGTGCCGCCATGCGTAATCGCCTCCGTGGCACGGCGCGTCAGGCGCCGTCGCCGGACCAGTATAACGTCTCGAGTCGGCGCGCGCTCGGGGCCCCGACGCAACCGTTACATGCCTGCGCCCTCCACGCCGTGCCGGCAGCCACCCACGCAGGGTTGGCAGGGGAGCGCCCTTTCCTTACGTTTATCGCCGTTCCTCCGGGTCGCGTAGCTCAGCTGGTTAGAGCGCTGGTCTCACATACCAGAGGTCCGGGGTTCGAGTCCCTGCGCGACCACATGTCAATCTCCCCGGGAATGCCGCCAACTCTCTCGACACAGTGATGGCAGTGCCGCGGCCAAGGCTGCTTGTCGCCGCAGCCGTCCTCCTGATGGCGACATTGCCGTCGGCGACCCGTCTCTTGGCGCAACAGCCGGGTGCTCCGAGCGGATATCCCAGCTCGGGCGATGCGACGTCGGCGCAAGGTCAATACCCCGGCATCACGGGCCAGGCGAGTCCGCTGCAGGATCCCACATTCCTCGCGCAACTGCGGCTCAGCATTCAGGAGTCGGGGCTCACGCCCGACCAGATCCGCGATCGGCTGTTCGCCGAAGGATATCCACCGGACCTCCTGGATCCCTACCTGCCGGGCGCGAGCGGACCCTCCGGCATCCCCCCCGTGACCGACTCCGCGACGACGGCGCAGGTGCTGCAGGCGATCACGCACCTCGGATTGATCGACACGCAGACAGCCGACTCGCTGCGTGGCACGGGCCGCATCGACTCGCTCCTGCTCAACGCGCGGTCAACGTCGCGGGATACCGTCCGCATCGGCGCGTCGGACACGATCCCGCTCGACGATTCCGCGGCCGTCGCGGCCGCCCGCAGGCGCGCCGCCGGTCGGCTGCCGTACGATTCCCTCGCGATCTTCGATACCACGGCAGGCGCAGCCGCGCGGGCGGCGGCCTACGACCGCGCGCGGCGCGCGGCCCTGTTACGTGCGCAGCGCGATACCGGGCTCGCGATTTTCGGGCTCAACCTGTTCGAGCGCACGTCCACCCAATTCCAGCCCAGCCTCTTGGGCCCGGTCGATGATTCCTACCGGCTCGGGCCCGGCGACCAGCTCCAACTGGTGATCACGGGCAACGTGGAGACGACCCGTTCGCTGACCGTAACCCGCGATGGGATCATCGTGATCCCGCAGGTCGGTCAGATCTACGTCGCCAATCTGACCCTGGGCCAGCTCACGGACCTCCTGTACGACCGCCTCGGTCGCGTCTACTCGGGGATCCGGCGCGGGCCGACGGCGACCACGCATTTCTCCATCGTCGTCGTCCGGCTCCGAACCAACCAGGTCTACGTCGTGGGCGACGTGGTCGGACCCGGCAGTTACCAGATTTCGAGCGCCGGAACCGCGATGACCGCGCTCTACGCGGCGCTGGGACCGTCGATCAACGGATCGCTCCGGCGAATCCTGATCCGGCGCGCGGGCAAGACGGTGGATTCCCTCGACGTGTACGACTACCTCCTCCGTGGCGACGCATCGCACGATGTCCGGCTGCAGAGCGGGGACATCGTCTTCGTGCCGGTGCATGGCCCGCGCGTGAAAATGACGGGAGAGATCGTCCGCCCCGCGATCTACGAGCTCAAGCCGGGGGAGACGCTGAGCGACGCCATCCACGACGCCGGCGGCTTCTCCGCGACGGCCTCTCGCCGCCGCGTCCAGATCACCCGAATCCTGCCCCCCGAGCAGCGCACACAGCCCGGCCATGATCGCGTCGTGATCGACATCACGTCGGACGCGCTCACGGTCGATACGGGCCCGGCGCTGCCGATGGAGCCGGGCGACAGCGTCGCCGTATTCGCGATCGCGCCCCGCGTCCGCGATCGCATCGTCGTTCGCGGCGACGTATGGTCGGCCGGAACGCAGGGATACAAGGAAGGCGAGCGGCTGTCGGATGCGATCCGGCTCGCGGGTGGAATCAGGCCCGACGCCTATCTCGGAGAAGTCCTCATCACACGCCTGGAGCCCGACTCCACCCGGGTGCAGCTCCGAACGAGCTTTCGTGATAGCACCGGCGTCCCCACGGAGGATCTCGCCCTACACGACGACGACGACATTGTGGTCTTCTCGCTCATCGATTTCCGACCGCGCCGGTACGTGGCCATCGCCGGCGCGGTGCGCGCCGGGGGCCGGTATACCTATCGCGAAGGGATGACCCTGCGTGACCTCGTACTCCTGGCGGGAGGCGTCCAGGAAAGCGCCGACCTGCAGGAGGCGGAGATCGCCCGTCTCCCGGAGAATCGCTCGGGCGGCGTCACGGCGACGACGATGCGCGTGCCGCTGGATTCGACGTATCTCTTCGAGCGCGGGCCCGACGGGAAATACCTCGGACCGCCCGGGCTCCCGGCGCCGAGCGCCCATGCGCCCGATGTCGTGCTGCAGCCGTATGACAACGTGCTCATTCTGCGACAGCCCGATTGGGCGCTGCAACGGTCCGTCGTGATCGGCGGCGAGGTCCACTACCCCGGTCGCTACACGCTCACCACCAAGACGGAGCGGCTGCGCAGCGTCATCGAGCGGGCGGGCGGGCTGACGCCGGAAGCCTACGCGGACGGGATCGTGTTGTTCCGCTATCGGGACAGGACCGGCCGGATCGGCGTCGATCTGCCGCGCGTGCTCCGCAACGCGAGCGATCGCGACAACCTGATCCTGCTGGACGGGGATTCGCTCTACATCCCGCTGTATACCGGGATCGTGAAGGTCGGCGGGCAGGTCAACGCGCCCACGGCCGTGGCATACGTGCCGGGCGAGAACATGAATTACTACATTCGCGCGGCGGGCGGCCCCAGCGTCAGGGCGGATGCGGGCCGCGCCTATGTCACCCAGCCGGACGGCAAGATCGAAAGCTCGTACACGCATCTCCTGCTCTTCCACGACGTGCCCGAGCCCCGCGCGGGGAGCACGGTATACGTCCCGACGAAGTACATCGAGCCCTACAATCCAGCCAAGGCGGCGGTGTACAGTCTCGTCGCGCAGGTCATCGGCAGCATCGCCACCATCCTGGCGATCGCTCGGCCATGAGCGAGGAGAGCCTGGCCCGGACGGACGGCCCCGTGAGCGACGGCGCGGTCAGTCCCGACGCGACGGCCGGCCTCGCCTTCGCGGAATGGCTGGCCCGCGTCATCGATGACTGGAGGCTGCTGGCGCGGACGGTGGCGGTCATCGTGGTGCTCGCGATCGTCGCGATGTTGGTCATCCCCCCGACGTACCGCGGCCGCGCCTCCTTTCTCGCCGTGACGTCGTCGCATGGCAGCATCCCCGCGCAGTTCGCCGGTGTGGCCGCGCAGCTCGGCATCTCTCCGAACGTCGATCCGGGAACGACGCCGCCGTTCTACGCGGAGCTCGTCGTCAGCCGCGGTTTTCTGACCGACCTCGCGATGAGTCGATACGCCGATCCGCGGCGACGCGCCGGCGCGACCCCAGCGCCGGACGACAGCGTCACGCTGGTTCAGCTCCTGGAGCCCGGGGTGCATGATCCGCGGAAGGCTCTCGACAAGACGCTGCGCAAACTCGACAAGGACGTCGACGTGACGCCCGATACGCGGACGAACCTGGTCGCGATCGCGGTCACGCTGCGCTGGCCGACGCTGGCGCGCAATGTCGCCAATCGCATCCTCACCCTCGTCAACACGTTCAACGTGACCAAGCGCGAATCGCGCGCCCATCTCGAGCGCGCCTTCGTGCAATCCCGCCTGGCCGAGGCCGAGACCGATTCGCGCCGGACCGAGGACAGCCTCCGGGACTTTTATGAGCGCAACCGGATCTGGCAGCAGTCGCCGGCCAATACGATCGAGGAAGCCCGGCTGCGCCGCCGCGTGACGATCGCGAATGAAGTGTACATGACGTTGCGGCGCGAGTTCGAGACCGCACGGGTGGAAGAGGTCAACGACCAACCCGTGATCACGGTGGTCGACACCGCAATAGCGCCGGTTCGTCGCCAGTGGCCGCAGCCGATCCCGGTTCTCGCGGCGGCCATCGTGATCGGCGTTCTGATCGGCGCGGCCGTCGTCGGAACGGGCGTCCTGTTCTACGACTGGGCGGCGCGCAATCCCGCCGCGGCGGCCGACCTGAGGACCGCGCTGGCCCGCGTGCGCCCCCGCAGGACTCATCGCGCCCCTCGCCCGCCGGGCGCCGTCCCGCTGTGACCGCGCGCGTCGACTTCCCGCCCCAGCCTCACGGAGCCCGGAGTTGGCGTCGCTTCAGCATCGGGCTCGGGCTCGGCGCGGTCGTGGTTCCCGCCGCCGCGCTCATCGGTCCGGCCGCCGTCGTCGCCGCCGCCGCCATCGCGATCATCGCATGGCTCTCCGCGCGTCCGGCACGGGGGTTGGCGCTCTTCAGCTGGCTGCTGCCCTTCCATATTCTCGCGATGGCCGTGTTGTACGGTGGCCTCGGACTGTCGGCTGGCGTCGTCCGAGCGCTCGCGGCGTGGAAGGAAGCGCTCGTCGTAGCGTGCCTGCTTGCAGCAGTCGTCGCGTTCCTGCGCGGGTCCTCGAGCGACCGGGACCGCGCGCTCACGATCAGCTGGGTCGACGGCGCGGTCGCCGGCCTGCTGCTGATCGCGACCTGTCATTTGATCGCGGCGGGACCCTGGCTCGGTAGCGATCTCACGTCGATCGGTCGGGCGTACGCGTATCGCGACATCGCATTTTTCCTGCTGCTCTATTTCGTCGGCCGGGTGAGCGGACTCGACGTGGGGGACAACCCGGCGACGCTGTCGCGCCTCTTCTGGGTCGGCATAATCACCGCTGTCCTCGCCGTCGTGGAATACATCTTCGTGCCACCGGAATTATTGGCCGCGATCGGCACGAGTCGCTATTTCAGCGAGTTTCTCAACCTCGGCGCGTTTACCTCGACCAATGTGTTCGGTCTCCCCGACAACTATGTGGACGTGATCGGGGGTCGCCTGATCCGGCGGGCCGGATCGACGTACCTCGTGAGCACGGCGTTTGCGATTGCCCAGATGGTCTCCATCGCGGCGGCGAGCGTCCTCGTGTTTCAGCGCCGCCCCCGCGCCCGTCTGCTGCCGTGGGTGGGCTACGCTATCGTCTGGCTCGGCCTGCTCCTCAGCATCACGCGCATGTCGATCGTCGCGGCGGTCGTCGAAGCCCTGGTCGTGGCGCTGTGGTATCGGCGCCGCGGGATCGCCGCCGGCATCGTCGCCGCGACCGTCACGACGGGAGTTCTCGCCGCCGTGTTGGTTCCGGGCATCGGAGAGTTTCTATGGGACACGGTCACGTTTCAGACGGCGAGCAGTGCGACGCACGTGGCGGCGTGGACCAGCGGCATCGACGTTGCCCTCGCGCACCCGCTGGGTGCGGGGCTCGGAACGACGGATGAGACCGCGGTCCGGTTTGGAGCGCAACAGCCGCTGACGGGAGACAACCTGTTCTTCAAGTATGCCGTGGAGCTCGGCCTGGCGACATTCGTGCTGCACATCGTTGCCTTGCTCGGCATCGGCCACGCGGGCTGGATCGCCGCGCGCCGCGGGAGCAGCGACGCCCGCCAACGGCTGGGCCTCGCCGTGCTCGCGTTGACCATTGGCATCCTGATCAACGGAATGACCGCATTTCTGTATAACTCCAATTTCCTGGCGTACGTGTACTTCTGGCTGGCGGGGAGTGCGGTGACGATCGCGCGAGCCGGAGGCGATCGAGCGAGCGGATAACGATACCCCAAATCGATCCGATGCGGGACGGCGCTCAACGCCAGGCGCCCGAGCGCTCCAGGACGCCGAGACCGCGCAGCCGCAGGACCACGGCCATCGTCGCCGTCGCGCCCCCTTCCACGGTCAACAGGGAGATCGCAGCGCCCACGGCGCCCAAATGCTGCGTGAGCGCCAGGGAGAGCATGACGTTGACGAGACCGGCCGCCAGTACGATCCAACTGAATTCCCGGCTCAGCCCGAAGGGGATCATCGTCTGCACCCCCAACAGGTATCCCATGACCATGATGAACGGAAGCATGGCGATCCAGCGCAGGACGGTTACGGTATCGTGCGATGACCCCCGCCCGAAGAACACGACCACGATGAGGGGGGCGAACACCAGGATGACGAGCGACGGGCCCAGCGACAGACCGCCGAGCCACACGGCGCTGCGCCGAACGAAACGCAACGCCTCGTGGTGGGAGTGCGCGGCGAGAGCGCTCATGTACGGGTAGATCGCCTGCATGATCGGACTGAAGAGGTTGAGCACACCGCGAATGATCTTGTCGGCCGCGGCGAAATAGCCCGCTTGAAGGTCACCGGCGAGGAGGCCAACGACGAAGACGTTCGTATTCGAATACAGGGTCGCGGCGGCCGTCGTCAGGAAGAGATGCCAGCCGTCTCGCAAAGCGTTGACGCAGTCCTCCCGTCGTGGCACGCGGAAGCGGACGTCGAAACGAACGATGGCCACCCACAATCCTATGACGCCGGCGATGACCGGGCCGGAGGCCTGAATGCCCGCCGCGACGAGATAGTTCGCGGGCCCGCGCACAAACACGAACAGGGCCCCGGCCGTCAGGAGCCGCGCCACGCCCGTGAGAGCCGTGATGTATCGCATGCGCTCGATCCCCTGGAAGTACCATTGGGGATAGCAGACGGTGCCGATTACGGCTAGATAGCTGATGTAGTACAGGACGGCGTCCGAGCGGAACCGACTGACGCTGGCGACGACGCCGGTCAGCACGAGAAGCCCGGTCAGCGCCAGACTCGCCTTGACCACCATGACCGCCGAGAACGTCCGCGCCACGGCGGCGGCATCGTCGCGTAATACGGCGATCTGCCCCGTGGCCGAAAAGTTGAAGCCGTAATCGGAGAAGACGACGAAGTACTGCGCGAACGCCTGCGTGAAGGCGATGAGCCCGTATTTCTCGAACCCCAGCACGCGGACCAGATACGGAACCGTGATGACGGAGACGAGAACGCTGACCCCCTGCAGCACGAAAAGCGCCGACATGTTCTCGAACATGCGGCGGAGCGCCGCCGATCCCGCTGGCGGGTCCTGCGGCACGACGTTGGAACGTCACGGCCAACGTGACCGAGGCACGCGGGGAGAGAACGTCGACTGCAATGCGGGCTGACCAGACCGCGAGCCCATGCGCGCGAGGTGCGTGTTCAGACCGGCGGCCGTCGAGATCGCCGCGATCTCCCGCCGCCCGGTCGCGCACGCGGCGGACAATACACGGCCGTGGCAGGCGCGGCGCTGTCGGGAGGGGAGCCCCGATCAGGAGCGGTGAGGCACCGCTTTCGCCGATCGGATGCATCCGACGCGGCGCGCTGCGACCCCGCAATCTGACGGTTACAATTCATGACGATGTGCGACCTCGCTCCCCCGCTGATTCCTCGCGAATCGCAAATCATGCCTGCCCGCGGGAGGCGCTGTCAAGCCGCCGGTATGCCGGGAGCGATCGCTGCCCGCCGGATCGACAGGATCCCGCTGGGCCGCAGGGACAGCGCGTCCCGGAATGGCTGACAGGCTGAGGCGCGAGCGCGCATGATGGCACGCTCCAGCTCTCGCGAACGCATCGCCTTTGTCGAGCTGGCGCGCCTCGGGGACGCCGTCTTGGCGACCGCGGGCCTCCGCGTCCTCCGGTTGGCCCGCCCCGATGCCGAGATCGCCCTCGTATCGCATCCCGCATACAGCGACCCGCTGATCCGGTCGGGGGATTTCGATCGCCACATTCCCTTCGCGCCGTTCTGGCTGCGCGGTCTCCGCGCTCGCGACCGATACCTCCCGTGGACAATCGACTATCGCGCCCTCGCTCGGACATGGGGCGCTCTGCGCGAGTTTCGCGCCGAGACGTACCTGCTCTTCCGGGGGGATCCCCGCGAGCAGCTGCTCTTCTCGTCGGTCGGGGGTGCCGAAGTGGTCGACGTCCGGCGCCACCGGATTCTGCCCCGGGCCCGGGTGTTGCCACCATTGGGACACGTGCACCGATTCCGAGAATACGTCTACCACGTCCAGCAATGGAGCGGCACGAGCATAGCGGCGGTGCCCCATATTGCGGGCGTTGAGCCCGCCGCCGAGCCGGTCCCCTTCGTCCTCCTCCACCCCGGCGCTGCATCGGAATTCCGGCGCTGGCACGCGCCAAAATCGGCTGCGCTCGCCAAGGCATTGACCGACAGCCTGCGGCCTCTCGGCATGCGGCTGATCGTCGTCGGCGGTCCGGCCGAGCGCGCCTTGCTGACGACCATGCGGGAGGTCGCCGGCATCCCGCTCGAACGTCCGGTCGCCGACGCTCGAGGAGCTGTATAGCCTGGTGGCCGCCGCGCGCGCCGTCGTGTGCAACAATACGAGCACCCTGCACGTCGCCGAGGCGCTCGGAACGCCATGCGCGGTGATGACCGGGCCGTCCATCACCTACCGCTGGGGCGTGTTTCGACCCCATTCCCGAAACATTGTCGCCCACCCTCCGGGCGCGTTCGAGGGCGCGGGCCTGCTGGCGTGTCATCCCTGCCGCGAAGGCACGTGCGTCCGGCCGGATCGGCGATGCATCGATGAGATCGGCGTGGCCGATGTCATCGCGGCACTGCAGGACATGCGGATCCTGCCGCCTGATGCGAGCGCGCTCGACACCGGGCCCGCCTACGGAGAGCTCACCGCACGCTGAGATGACGCGCGCGGCCGCGGTCATTGGCGCGGCCGCCCTCATCGCGGGCCATGCCGCCGCCCAGGCGCCGGGGGCGCTCGCGCACGACCTCGCATTGGGCTCCGGCGATGATGATCGCGCTGCGGTGGAGTGGGTCGACGCCGTCAATCACGATTGCTCGACACGCGTCGTCGGTCGGATTCCGACGGGCACGCTGACGCTGCGGATTCCGTTCCTCCGCATTCGGACCGACTGCGCCACTCCTGGCCGTACAGTCGAGATCGTGGGACGCGGGATCGATTCGACCGTCGTGCGCGTTGCGTCCCGGATCAACGGCGGCGGCGGGTTCGCGTTCATCGTCGAGGATGCGCGCGTGCATGTCCACGACATGACGATCGTCGGCAATGCCGACACGCTGGTGACGGATCCGGGGGACGGAAATTCGGGCGTCGCCATCGCGTTTCGGTCTGCCCGCGCCGCCTTTGGCGAAGCCGACAGGCTGCGCATTGACAATTTCGCCATCGGCGGCATCGATGTCTACCGCGCACCGGGGACGTTCGTCCACGACGTCGTGATCTCCTGCGCGCCGGTCACCGGGCCGGCGCAGCAGCACGCCATGGGGATCTGGGTGCGCGAGATCCAGGGCGACGCGCCGGGAACGCCGAGCGCGCGCGTGACGCGCAATCGAATCGCCAATTGCGGCGCCGAGGCGATCCCCATCACCGATGCGCGAAACGTGGTCGTCGCCGACAACGTGATCACGTGCCCGGCGGGCCATTGCGTGATCGGGATCGCGCTCTACGGGGAGCGGCTGCCGACGTGCGCCGCGAGCCCTGTGTCGGACAACATCGTGTCCGGCAACCGCATCGACGCGCTCGGCCAGATCGAGCTGGCGATCGCGATCCAGGGCTCGGGATCCGGGCACGCGAACCGGATCGAGCGCAACACGATCCGGGCCCCCGGGCGGCACGGCATTGCCATCGCCGCGACGTCGTGCGGAGACGGGCCCGCATCCGCGTTCAGCGATAATCTCGTTCTGGCCAACGACATCGCGAACGCCCCCGACACGCAGATCTGGAGCGGGGGAGCCCGCACCGTTGTCCAGGGAAATCGCACGCATCCGGGATCGGGGATGCACGACATCGTCGATGTGAGCCGGAGCTCCGTCGTCCGCGACAACCTGGCTTACTGATCGCGGGTCCGTGCCCCGCGCGAATCCGCCGCGGCTCAATCCCTAGCCGTAGCGCAGCTCCGAGCTTGGGGCGCGCGCAGCGACCGGATCAAAGCGACCCAGACGGGCCGCCTGGAGGGCGACCAACGCGAGATACGGCGGGTTGGTGAGCAGATAGCGACGCCACAACCGGCGTGGCTCCCGGCTCAGCCGATACAGCCATTCCAGACCCATCCGTTGCAGGTACCGGGGCGCCTGTGGCAGAAGGCCGGCGTGAAAATCGAAGGCCGCGCCGACCGCGATCGCGGGCACACCGATCAGATCGCGGTTCTCATACACCCACACTTCCTGCTTGGGGCAGCCGAGGCCCACGAATACGAGGCGCGCGCCGCTCGATCGAATCGAGGCCACGGCCGCGTCGCGCTCGGCCACCGTAAGCTGGCGGAATTGCCCTTCCACGCAGCCGACGATGCGCAGCTGCGGGAGACGGTTCGCCAAGCGTGCACGGAGCGCTTGGAGCACGTCGGCCCGACTGCCATACAGGAATATCGGGATCCCGAGCGCGGCCGCGCGCTGCCAGAGCTCCCACGTCAGCTCGGGGCCGTAGACCCGGTCCCGGAGCGCCGCGCCGTGCAGGAGGTTGAGCGCCCAGCGCACCGGTTGCCCGTCGGGAACGACGAGGTCCACGTGATTGAGCCGGTACCGGTGCTCCGCATCGCGTACCGCGGTCATGATCCCGTGGACGGATACCGCGGCAACCGAGAGCGGCCGTTCCGCCCGGGCGGCCTGAATCACCCGCTCGACGGCGGCCTCATAGTTCACCGCATCGACGCCCACCCCGAGAACATTGTGCTTCCCGCGATCGATCCGCATGCCGGGGCTCCGCATGGCGGCTCGGCGCTCAGGCCGCTCCGTGGCCCCGGAGAACCGCCGGAATCGTCAGACCGAGGAGCCGGACATCGCGGCCCAGGGACCATCGGTCGATGTAGTCGAGATCGAGCCGCACCCAGTCGTTGAAGCTCAGATCCGATCGCCCGCTCACCTGCCAGGGACCGGTGATCCCGGGCAGCACGCTGAAGCGCCGCATAAGCCACGACTCGCTGAACCGCTCAACGTCGCGCATCGGCAGCGGCCGCGGTCCCACGAGCGACATGTTGCCCACGATGACGTTGAAGAGCTGCGGGAGCTCGTCGATCGACGTGCGCCGCAGGACGCGCCCCACCGCCGTCATGCGCGGATCGTCGCGAATCTTGAAGACCGGGCCATCGGCCTCGTTGTGCGCCTCGAGCGCATCCTGCTGCTGCTCGGCGTCGCTCACCATCGTGCGGAACTTGTAGATCGTGAAGAGCCGGCGATTGAGACCGTAGCGCTGCTGGCGAAAGATCACCGGGCCCCGGCTCGTGAGCTTGATCGCGAGCGCCGTCAACAGGAGCAGCGGAGCGAGGAGAAGCACACCCAGCGCGGCGCCGGTCAGATCGATCGCCCGCTTGATGAGAAGCCGGCGATCCTCGGGCGCCACGCGGAGTCGCAGGAACGGCGACGCCGCGACGATCTCGGGTCCGGTCGTCCCGTCGACCGGCGTGGCGAAAACATCATCGATGTACGTCGCCGGAACGCCCACTCGGGCGCAGACGTTGAATGTCTCCTGGATCTCCGCGTAACAGAACCGCACGGGAAGGGCCACTAGAACCTCGTCGACCCCTTGCCGCAGCAGAATCCGCTCGAGATCGCTGACGACCCCCAGCGCCTGTGTCGCCGACTCCACCGCGGATGCCGTCGTCGGGATCAGAAGGCCCATGAGGTGCACCCGATCCGTGGCGCCGCCGTAGCGATCCCGGAAGAGGCGCATGGCTCGGGGACCGGTGCCGACGAGGAGTACCTGATGCCCCCCCGGCTGCGACCACGGCGATGTGAGGGAGAACACGATCGCGCGGACGGCCAGCGTGGCCGTGAGCGCAACACCCCAGACCACGACCCCGGAGAGGACCATCAGGCCGTTGCCCTTGGCCGCCATCCCCCCTGCCATGCCGTCCAATCCGATCGCGACCAGCGTCGCCACGAATGTCGCACCGGCGAGCCGTCCGGTCAGGCGCTCCAGCCTGTGCTCTCCACGGAGATACTGCTCCGCATCGTAGAGACCGGCGACACGCAATGCGATGAGGGCGACCCACGGCAACACGCCGAGGGCCAGCACATCCGCGGCGGGAACCGCCTCGAGCCCGCCCGCCCCGCTCCCGCGCTGCCCGATGGCATACGCCGCCGCCACGGCCAGAAAGACGCCGAACGGATCGAAATACCGGCAGAGATTCAGCCGCCGCTGCGCCGCATCGAGGGGCGGAAATGCCTGGCGCACGGCGGGCGGCGAGCGGACCGCGAGCGAGCCGTCCGCACGCGGAAGGATGTCGCGAGCGACGCGGTCCGCGCCGGCGGATTCGAGCGTCAGTTGAGCCGGTCCGTTACGCATGATCAATATGTCCGATGCACGATCAGGGCCGTGTTAAGCGATTGTACATGGCCGACTCATAAATCGTTCTGGGCACGAGCCAACCTGATCGTTTTTGTGGGGCTTGGCCGCTTCGGCCGAGAGCCCCGCCGTACCCGCAATAGGACGCACCCCTGTCTCCGACGCCTAACTCGGACACACGTCACGGCCCCGATGGTGCAATTTGTCCGACCGGAAAGCACGGGGCAACAGCCATGCGTTCCCGATGCGACAAACGGATGTTTATAATGCCAGGCGGAGGCAATCGACGACGCGCACCGCGGCCATCCCGTCCCACCCCTCCGGGCGCGGCGGCGGAACCAGGCGATGGACCTGGCGCACGGCGGCTGCGATACGGCGCGGATCGTAGACGAGCTGGTTCGCGCCGCACTCGACGGTTTCCGGCCATTCCGTCGTATCGCGCACCGTGAGGCACGGAACGCCGAGCGCCGTCGCTTCCACCTGGACGCCCCCCGAATCCGTGATCACGGCGTGCGACCCGTCGATCAGGTCCAGCATCTCGAGATAGCCCAGCGGCGGGAGAAGCTGAATGGCGCCAAGCTCGAGCTCGAGACGCGCCGCCTCCAGGCGGGCCCGCGTGCGCGGGTGCACGGGAAAGACGACGGGTCGCTCCTCGGCCACAGCCCGGAGCGCGCGCACGATCTCCGACAGCCGCACCGGATCGTCCACGTTCGACGGCCGGTGCAGCGTCACGGCCACCGCCGCGGCGCCCGCGCCGACCTGCCGCCGGAATTGCGTCAGGCGCGCGCGCTCGACCGCGTACAGGAGCGCGTCCACCATCACGTTGCCCACGAACGCGATCTCGCGTTCGGGCTCCCCCTCGGCGCGCAGCGTCGCGTCCGCCGAGCGCGTGGGCGTCAGCAGGAGATCCGACAGCCGGTCCGTCACGATCCGATTGATCTCTTCCGGCATCGTGCGGTCGTGGCTCCGCAGCCCCGCTTCCACGTGGGCCACTCTCCGGTGCAGCTTGGCCGCGACGAGCGCCGCCGCGACCGTCGAATTCACATCGCCATAGACGACGACCCAGTCCGGCGCCTCCGCGACGACCACGGGCTCGAGGCGCTCCATGACGCGCGCGGTCTGCGCGGCGTGCGTCCCCGAGCCGACGTCGAGATTGACGTTGGGCTCCGGCATACCGAGATCGCGGAAGAACGCCGCCGACATGGCGTCATCGTAGTGCTGCCCCGTGTGGACCACCACCTGGTCGATCCCGTCGTTCCGGGCGGCGCGCCAGACGGGCGCGAGCTTCGGAAAGTTCGGCCGCGCTCCGACGACGTGGAGCAGCTTCACGTCCGCCTCATGCCGCGCGCAACTCCCCGATCTCGGCGAGATAGCGCCGCAGCGATTCGCGCCACGGCGGCATGCGGTCCATGCCCGCCGCGCGCAGGCGCGCGTTGTCGAGAACGGAATACCGCGGGCGCGGCACCTTGGCCGGGAAATCCGCCGAACGTCGCCGCGAGGAGGCGCACGGGCTGGCCGGCCAGCTCGAAGATCGCCGCCGCGAAATCGTGCCACGAGCACGCCCCCTGGCACGTCGCATGGACGACGCCGCCGAGGGTCGATTCCGCGATCGGAACCAGCTGCGCCGCGAGGTCACGCGTGTACGTCGGGGTCACCATCTCGTCCGTGACCACGCGCACTTCGCCCCGCTCGCGAGCGAGCTTGAGCATGAGGCGAACGAAATTGAGCCCGCCCTTCGCACGGCAGGCTCCGCTCCCGTACAGGCCGGAGGACCGGACCACGGTGTGGCGCTGTCCCGCGACGCGCACCGCGTACTCCCCGGCCAGCTTCGTGATCCCGTAGACGTTGAGCGGCCGGGGCGCATCCGCCTCCCCATAGGGCGCCGTCGCGGCTCCGTCGAAGACGTAGTCGGTGCTCACGTGCACGACCGCCGCGTCGAGCGCCGTCGCCGCCAGGGCGACGTTGCGCGCGCCGATCCCGTTGACCGCGAAGGCGCGCGCGGGATCCGCCTCGCACGCGTCGACGTTGTGCATCGCGGCGGTGTTGACGATGACCGCGGGAGCCAGCGGCGTCAGCACGGCATCGACCGCCGAGCGATCGGCGATCTCGAGCTCCGCGTGGGTGAGCCCCGCGACATCGTATCCGGCGTCGGCGAACGCGTGGCAGACATCGAGTCCGAGCTGGCCGTTCGCTCCGATGACCGCCACCCGGCGCATCACACCGGGACCAGCGCGTCGTCCAGGCTCTTGAACGTCGTGATGTTGTAGTACGCCGGGTTGTCGAAGTCCGCGAACGCCGCGCGATGATCCACGAGATCCTTGACGATGTCCACCACGGTCGAGCGCGGCTTGTAACTGAGCGTGCGCTGCGCCCGCTCGATGCTCACCTTGTAATTCCGGATGTCGCGCAGATGATTGATCTGCAGCTTCGGGTCGATCCCGAGGAATTCGCGGACGCCATCGCGAACGAAGTCGGCGATCTCGCCCAACGTGTAGTTCCCCGACGCAATGTTGAAGATGCCGCTGATCCCGTCCGCGCACTCGACCGCTCGCGTGTAGGCCGCCACGGCGTCCTGCATCGCCAGGATCGGCCGCCAGATCGACGGGTTGTTGACGCGGATCACCCCGTCCACCAGCGCCGTCTTGAACATCGTGTTCACGACGAGGTCGAGCCGCATACGGGGGCTGTACCCGCCGACCGTGCCCTTCCGCAGCGCGATGACCGAGAAGTCGGGTCCCTGCAGCTGCAGCACCGCCGACTCCCCTTGCAGCTTCGAGATCCCGTAGGGATAGGCGGACGCCGCGAGCGCGTCCTCGTCGTACAGCTCGTTCTCCGTGTAGCCGTAGACGGAGCAGCTGCTCGCGTAGATGTAGCGCCGCACGCCCGCGCGTTTCGCCACGTACGCGAGATAGGCCGGGCACGCGGCGTTCGAGACGAAGTTCTTCGCCGGCGAATAGTCGGCCATCGGATCGTTCGAGAGCCCAGCGACGAAGATGACCTGATCGAACCCCCGGAGATCCTCTTCGCGGATCGTCAGGATGTCCTGCTCCAGGACGGGGACCGTGGGCGGCAGCTGCTTGCCGAACCAGAGGAGATCCAGAACCGTGACCTCGTAGCCCCGGTCCTGCAGCTTGGGGACGAGGGCCGATCCGACGTAGCCGGCACCGCCGGCAATCAGGATTTTCATGGGCCTAGCCGGGGAAGGTGAAGTGGGAGGATTCGGGGCGGAGGAGCCATTCGGCGAGTGTCGGCGCGATGCGGTCACGGTCGGAGAGTGTGGGAGTGGAGACGGGCCAGGTGACGCCGATGGCGGGATCGTTCCAGCGGATGCCGGCCTCCCCCCTGGCGTTGTAGATCCCCGTCGTGAGATACTCGATCTCGGCAAAGTCGGACAGGACGCAAAAGCCGCGCGCGAAGCCCGCGGGCGCCCAGAGCTGCCGCTTGGATTGAGCCGTGATCTCCGTTCCGAACCAGCGGCCCAGGGTCGGCGACCCCTTGCGAATGTCCACCGCGACCAGGAAGGCCTCCCCCTGCGTGACCCGCATGAGCTTCCCCATCGGGGGATCCCACTGGAAGTGGAGCCCTCGCGTTACGCCGCGCGCGGACCGCGAGTGATTCAGCTGCACAAAGCTCGTCGGAAGCCCCGCGTCGGCGAATACATCCTGGCGGTAGACCTCCATGAAAAACCCGCGCGCGTCCTCAAAGACCTCGGGGACGACGATCAGGACATCGGCAATGGGCGTGGGATCGACGCGAACCTTCATGGGGTGTCCGACGTCAGGAGGTGAGGCGCTCGGCAACGACCGGGACACCGAGCTGCAGCGTGAGCGAGCGGACGATCTCGTCTCCGATGGCGAGCGATGCCGTGGCGCCCGGGCTCGGCGCGTTCAGGACGTGGAGCGCGTGGGCGCCCGCCAGAAAGACGAAGTCGTTGACGAGAGCGCCGCTCCGATGCACGGCCTGCGCCCGCACCCCGGCGCCCCCCGGAGCCAGGTCGCCGGCCACGATGTCCGGTACCAGGCGCGCCAGCGCCTCGGCGAAGCGCCGGCGGCTGAACGAGCGACGGATCTCGTCGACCGTCATCCGAGGATGTTGCGCCACGAAGCGCCACAGACCGGGAAACGCCAGCGTGCGTGCGAGGTCGCCGATGCGGATCGTGCTCTTCCGATAGCCTTCGCGCGCGAACGCGAGAACCGCGTTGGGACCCGCTTCGATCGCACCGGAGATGTGTCGAGTGAAGTGCACGCCCAGAAAGGGAAAGGAGGGATCGGGAACGGGATAGATCAGATTGCGGACGAGATACCGCCGCTCGGGTCGCACCGTGTAATACTCGCCGCGAAAGGGCACGATCGCGATCCCCGGGCGCTCTCCCGCCATGCGCGCCACGCGATCGCTATGCAGCCCCGCGCAGTTGACGAGTACCTCTCCCGAAACGTCCCCAACCGTCGTGTCCGCATGCCAGGCGCCGGCGCGGCGCCCGAGGGCACGCACCCGCGCGCCCGTGACGACCGCGCCGCCCAGCCGCCCGATCTCGGAGGCGAGCGCCCGGCAGACCATCGAGTAGTCCGCGATCCCCTCCTCGGGCACGTGCACCGCCGCGACCCCGCCCACGTGCGGCTCGATCTCTCGCATCTCCTCCGCCCCGAGCCACCGCAATCCCGACAGCCCGTTCGCCTCGCCGCGCCGGAGCAGCTCGCGGAGCCGCGGGATCTCCGACTCCTCGGCCGCGACCACAAGCTTTCCGCAGATCTCGTGGGGAACGCCGTGCATCTCGCAGAAGGCCGTCATCTGGCGGATTCCCGCGACGGCCAGACGTGCCTTGAACGAGCCGGGGGCGTAATACAGTCCGGCATGCAGGACGCCGCTGTTGTGGCCACTTTGATGCCGGCCAACGTCCGGCTCCTTCTCCAGCACCGTCACGGCACTCCCCGGATGCGCGAGCCGGAGCTTGTACGCGACCGCCAGGCCGATGATTCCGCCCCCCACGATGATCACGGACGGCCCGGCTCGACGGCCGACGTGCGCTTCGCCTGCCCGCACGGCTGGCGCCGCCCCGGATATCCGCACCGGGGTCGTCATGCCGCCCCGACCGACGGCCCGGCCGACGGCCCGGCCGAGCACGGCCACGCCGAGCAAATGATCCTCTCCCAGGCGGCACAGTTGACGTCGCACGCGTATGCCGCGCGACACGCCGCGCGCCCGCGCTCCCCGATCTCACGCGCGAGCGGTGGATCGGCGCACCACTCCTGAATCGCCGCCGCGATACGCTCGGCCGCCGCGCGGGGCGGTCCGCCTCCGGGGTCGATGACCACACCGCATCGCGCGTCCCGCACCGCATCCCCCGCCTCGGACAGGGCCGGCCCCACGTACACGATGGGGCGCCCGACCGCCATGGCGCCATACGCCTTGCCCGGAACCGAGATCCCCGCGAACGGGCCCCGGAGCGATGCCAGATGCACATCGGCGGCGCCCAGCAGCTCGGCCAGCTCGTCGCGCGGCACGTAGTCCCGATACGCGAAATTCGAGATGCCGGCGAGCTCGACGAATAACTCGACCTCCTCCCGTCTCGGTCCCCCGCCGATGAAAAGGAAGAAGACCCGCGGATGATCCCGCAGCCGCTGCATCGCCCCGAGGATCGGCGTAACGTCATGCACGATGCCGGCGTTGCCGGCATACATGACGATGAACCGCTCGGCCAGCCCCCAGCTGCGGCGCAATGCATCCCGTCCGGCCGGCGTCGCCATGTCGGCACCACCTGGAGCCCATACCGGCACGACGCGCGTGCGCTCGCGCGCCACGCCGCGGGCCTCGATCCGACGCGCCATGTACGGACCAAGCGCCACCACGAAGTCCGCGTTCCGGTACGCGTGATTCGCGACCCACTGAAGCGCGCGTGCCACGACCGCGTCACGAGTCAGGACCCGCGCCGCGATTTCGGCCTCCGGGTGCAGATCCATCGACCAGATGCCGTAGCGCCGACCGCGCGTGAGGCGCCCGAGCCACGCCGCGACCGGCAGCATTGGCGGCGTCGTCAGGACGATCACCCCGCTGACTCCCCGACGCGTGCAGATGATCCACGCCGCACACAGGAGGAAAACGACGTAGCCGCCGAGGCGGCCGCCGACCGACGCACGCCCCCGACTTGCGGCGCCGATGCGCCGGACCCGAACGCCGCCTCGCATCTCGACTCGCGGCGCAGCGACCCGGCCGCCGTCATACGCCCCGCGGCCCGTAACTACCTCCACCGCATATCCCCGCCCCGCGAGATGCTCGGCGAGGTCCATCAGGTGCTGCCCGCTCGAGGCGACGTCCGGCGGGTAATGCGCGTTAACGAAGAGCAGCAACCGCCGGCTGCCTCCGCGCGAATCCGTGCTCGCGCGCACTGGCGGCCAGCCGCTCGGCGATCCACCGGTAGGTCCGGCCGAGTCCGTCTTCAAGCGAGACCTGGGGCTCCCAGCCCAGTACAGCGCGCAAACGCGTATTGTCGCTGGTTCGGCCGCGGACACCGAGTGCCCCCGGGATGTGCCGCTTGACGACGCGCTTCCCCGCCGCCTGCGCCACGATGTCGACCAGCTGGTTGATCGAGACCAGCCGCTCCTGCCCGATGTTGAGCGGCTCCCGATGCGACGACTGCATCAATCGGCGCACTCCCTCCACGCAATCGTCAATGTAGCAATAGGACCGAGTCTGCGTCCCATCACCCCAGATTTCAACGTCGCCTCCGTCGGCGGCCTGCGCCACTTTCCGGCAGATCGCAGCGGGAGATTTCTCCCGGCCGCCGTCGTATGTGCCGAGGGGTCCATAGATGTTGTGGAAGCGGGCGACCCGCGTCTCGAGACCGTGGTCCTCGCAATAGTGCCGGCATTGCCTCTCGGAGAACAACTTCTCCCAGCCATAGCCATCCTCGGGATCCGCCGGGTAGGCATCCTCCTCCCGCAGCGGCGTCGCGTCCGCGTCCTGCTGCCGATAGAGCGGGTAGACACAGGCCGACGATGTATACAGATACCGGGCGACGCCGGCTTCGCGCGCCGCCTCGAGCATGTGCATGTCGATCAGCACGTTGTCGTGCATGATCACGGCCTTGTTGTGCTCGATGAACCCGATGCCGCCCATGTTCGCTGCGAGATTGTAGACTTCCAACCCGCGGTCGCCCCGCAGCGCCTTTTGGCAATCGTTCCACCCCCGCAGGTCGAGCAGCACGAATTCGTCAGCCGCCGTCGGCTCGAACTCCGGGTATTTGAGGTCCACGCCCCGCACCCAGTACCCGTCGGCTTTGAGTCGACGCACCAGATGATGGCCGATGAATCCCCCCGCCCCCGTCACCACCGCGCGATTGCCCATCACCATTGCATAGCTCCCGATTGTGTCAGAGGGTGCGCGTCGGGATCCCCTTGCCTTCCCTCGCACTGCATGCCGCGAGCACGTCCTCGGTCAAGATGACGTCCAAACATTGCCGATGGGAACACGTGCGTCGCAAGCAGCCTGCACAGGGCGGGCTGCTCCGCAGCACGGTATCGCGCGCCCCGGGGATTCGCCAGCGCTCCGGCTCGTCGAGCGCGCTCATGATCGTCACCTGCCGACACCCGACGGCGGCCGCCAGATGCCGGGGACCCGAGTCGGTGCCGACGAACAAGGCGGCGCGCCCGAGCAGCGCCGCGAGCTCCGACACCGTCGTCGCGCCCACGAGCGAGGCTGCCGGGCGCCGCATGCCACGCCGGAACGTCCTCGACCAGCACCGCCTCGCGCTCGATCCCCACGAACACCGGAGAGTACCCCTCGTCGGCGAGCGCGTCGGCCACGGCACCCCAGCGCTCGGCGTACCACGTCTTGGATTGCCAATTCGCCCCAGGGTGGAGGACGACGAGGGGTCGATCGTCCGGCACGTGATGGGCGGTCAGTAGAGCGGAGACCCGGTGATCGTCGATGCCGTCGACGCGCAGCTCCCGCGCGCCGCCGCCCCGTGCGGTCGCGGCGCCATCGACGGCACGTGCGAGATCCATGTTCTCGTCGTAGCAGCTCCGGTCGGACTGGACGGCGAGGCGCGTCGTAAAGAAGAAGCCGCGCCCCGCCCGATCGAAGCCAATGCGCTCCGGCGCCCCCGTCAGCCACGCGAGGAGCCCGTGCCGCAGGGAGACGTGATTTGTGCATGCAAGCACGCAATCGTAGCGTTCGCGGCGCACGGCGCGGATCGCGCGCGCCCACGCGAGGGCCCCACCCACGGCCGTCGCCGAGGGCGGGACCGCGTGGATCCGACGCACATGCGGGGACCGCTCGTACACGGCCGCGGCCATCGGACCCGCGAGGACGTCGATCGACGCGCCCGGATAGCGCCGGTGAATCGCCCCAACGACCGCCACGGCGGCCAGCGTATCACCGAGCTGCTGAATCTGCAGGATGAGGATCCGGGAGTCAGCGCGGAGCACGCGGAGCATGCCGGCCGGCGCGCTCGCCGTCGACGGCCGCCGGCGCGTCCGCCCGGCTGCTCGCAGGGTCTCGCCGTGCCCCGTGGCGCGTGTGCCCGATCCACGCATGCAGGAATAAGTTAGCGTAGGGGGTCCGGCTTTAGGACACCCGCCGGATGACGGTGCCCTCCATGACCAGGGCATCGATGCCGGTTCGCACGAAACAATCCACCGCCTGGTCGGGCGTGTCGACGATCGGCTCGCTCTCGTTGAAGCTCGTGTTGAGCACAACGGGCACGCCCGATCGCGCCGCGAAGGCCTGGATCAGGCGATAATAGGCCGGATCGACCTCGCGACGCACGGCGTGGACACGTGCCGTCCCATCGACGTGCGCGACCGCGGGGATCGTCTGGCGGCGATCGGGCCGGATCGCGGCCACGCGCGTCATGAACGCGTCCGGGACGCCCTCGAAATAGTCGCCGAATGCCTCCCACAGAATCGACGGGGCCAATGGCCGGAAAGCCTCGCGCCCCTTCACCACCGCATTGATCCGGTCGCGAACCTCGACGCACCGCGGATCCGCGAGGATGCTGCGATGGCCGAGGGCCCGCGCGCCCCACTCGGACCGGCCGTGGTACCACCCGACGATTCCCCCGCCGGCCAGGATGTCGGCCGCGACGCACGTGGCGTCCGCCCCCGACAGGCGGACGATCTGAAACCTTGCGTCGCCGTCGAGCTGCGCCGCAGCCGCGGCGATCTCCGGCGCAGCGTAATCGGGCCCGTAAGCGGCGCCGCATTGGACGAACGCGCGCGGCGCGCCCGTGATCCGATGCCACGCGTCCAGCGCCGCACCGACCGACGTCCCATCATCCCCCGCGGCCGGTGGCACGAACACCTCCCGGAACGGCGTCCGCTCCGGGATTCGCGCATTCGCCACGGCATTCAACGCACAGCCGCCGGCGAGACACAGCCGCGGGAGCCGCGTCGTCTCCCAGAGCGCGCCGAGAACGTGCATCAAGGCGTCCTCGAAGACCGCCTGCACCGCATACGCGACGTCGCGATGGCGCCGCGTCAGGGCGTCGCCAGGGGCCCGGCAGGGGCCCAGGAGCGCCTCGAGCGCCGGGGTGTACAGCGGTGCGAGCGTCGGATAGCCGCCCGCCCACTCCATCGCCGCCCCCTCGCGCGCGTGGCGGAAGTAGGCGAGATCGAGCGCGAAGGCGCCCCCCGGGGTCAGCCGCACGAGCCGGCGCAGCGCCGGAACCAACGCGCGGCCCCCATACGCGGCGAGCGCCATCACCTTGAACTCGTCTCCATATCCCGGGAATCCGAGATACTGCGTCACGGCCGTATAGAGCACGCCGAGAGAATGCGGAAAGAACACCCGGCGCCCGATCGCGATCGTCGTCCCCCGCCCCACGCCCGACGATGTGCTCACGAAATCGCCGAATCCGTCCACGGCGCAACAGGCGGCTTCGCCAAACGGCGACGCCAGGAAGGCACTCGCCAGGTGCGCCCGGTGATGCTCGACGCGATACACGGGCGGCACGGCGCGCTGCGACACCCCGAGGGCGGATGCGAGTGGGCGGCGAATCCTCCCGGCCGCCCGCGCGTGCCGCAGCCGTCCGGCGACGAGGTCCGGCGACGGCAGTCGCCGGAGCGCGAAGGCTGCCTTGCGCGCAAGATGGGCGCGGGGATCGCGCGCGACGGCGACGTGCGCGACATGTGCCCCGCGAATGCCGGCCTGCCGCAGCACCGCCTCGATGGCAAGCGCGGGAAAGCCCGCCCAATGCTTGACCCGCCTCAGCCGTTCCTCGGCCACGGCTGCCACGAGGATCCCGTCGCGGAGCAGGGCCGCCGAGGCATCGCCGTGGTACGCGCTGACACCCAGGACGTACCGCGCGCCGGTCACTCCGCGATCCTACGCCGCGTGGACGAGCGGGCCGCTCCTTCGTACATGGCCATCAGCGCCGGCGCGACGACGGGCGGCGCGAATGCTCCGTGCACCGCCGCCGGACCCGCGACCGCCGCACGAGACCGCAGCCCCGGATCGCCGACGACCGACCGAATCGCCGCGGCCAGCGCTGCCGGATTCGCCGCGGCAACGACACCGAGACCCGCGTGCGCGACGAACCCTGCGAGCGCGACCGTCGACGTCACCACGACCGGCACCCCGGCGCCGAGCGCGTCTAGCACGGCGACACCGAAGCTCTCGTGCCACGAGGGGAGCACGCCCACGGCCGCGTCCGCCAGCAACCGCGCGCGCTCCGTCCCCGCCACGAATCCCGCGAACGCCACATCGCCGTCGCCGCCCGGCAGGGCGTGCGCCCGCGCCCGCAGGCTCGCGACGTACCGATCGGGTCCGCCGCCGGCGATGACCAGCCGGCTCCCCGGGCGACACATCCGCACCAACGGCCACGCATCCAGCAGCAGCTCGATCCCCTTGACCGGCGCGAGGCGTCCGAGAAAGACCACGGTCGTGCACTCCCGCGCGGACCGGCGGGGAGCAGCCCCATCGCGCCCGAGCGGCCCCCGCCAGGGCGGCGGCACGACATAGCTGCCGCCGAGAAAGCGGATCCCGTGCCGCGAGGCATCCTCGCGCTCCCCCTCGCTCGTGAAATGGGCCGTTGAGCGCCGCAGCAGAGGAGCATCGACCGCGCGGAAATACCAGCGCTTGCGGCGCGTCCGTCCGGTCTCAAACGTGTACCGCGACAGCGTGCCGAAGGGACCGACCACGAGAGGCCATCCGCCGAGAACCGTCGCATAGGCCCCCGCCGCGCTGATGGGATCGAGCGCGCCGTGCACGTGAACGACGACATCCCGCTGCGCACGCGCGGCCGCGCGGAGCGCACGGGCGATCGCGGGCGCGGCACAGGGTCGCGGCGCACGCGGCAATCCGACCGGAACGAGATGGGCATCGGGCATCTGCGCGCCCACCCAGCCCCAATCGGTTTCTCGACCCCTCGGCGCAATCACGGTGGCGCATATGCCACCCGCCACGGCAGCCGCGACATAGCCGAAGAGCGCTTCCACCGGTCCTCCGAACGACCGGTCCAGGCTCGGCATCACGTGGATCACCCTCACGGCGCCGCCACCGGCACGCGCCGAAGACGGACGGGCCACGTGCGCAATGCGCGCCAGGCCGGCACCGCCGCGATGATCGCGCCCGCCGTTACCAGCGCCTTGACGATCTGGTTCACCTCCTCTCCGACCCCGTTCTCGGCCTGCATCACGTACAGGAGGACGTACGGCGCCCACGCCCACCAGAGCGGCGATCGGCGCGCGAGCGCCGCGAAGCCGCGCACCAGGCTCCCCACGAGCATTCCGAAGACGAGCACACCGCAGACGCCGCCGACCGGGCCGAAATTCGCGTACATCTCGCCCGCCACACTCAGGTTCATGCTCGTCGAGCGAGGCAGCGCGAGCCCGGTGAATCGCTCGAAGTACGTCCCCCCCGCCACATACTTCTCGGGGTCGAGCACCCGCGGTGCCAGCGCCGACCGCAACGCGGCGCCGACCGTCTCGCCGTCCGCGTAGGGCTCGCGCATGGGGACCCAGCTCTCCACGTGCGCGATGATCCAGCCCTGATTCGCCCGGGTCACCGTACGCACCCAATCCCTCCCCGCGAATGCCGCAAGCGGATGCGCGAGCTCATCGCCCAGCACGCCGGCGAGAGCCGCTGAGCGTCCCATGAGGGTCAGCTCAGGACTGCCCGCGAGGAGCGAGCGAAAGCTCACCTTGACCTCGTTGACCACGCCCAGGAGCAGGAGGCCGGCAGCGGCCAGCGCCCCGATGGTCGCCGGGCGCAGCTGCCGCACGAAGGCAATGAGCAGTCCGGCCGCCGCCGCCCAGAGCAGCAGATCGTGGAACATCGCGTCGCTCGAGGCGAGCGCGGCGCGCACCACGAATACCAGCGCGAGACGCCAGCCCCAGCCCCGGGCCCGAACGAGCAGGAGCCCGAACGCGCCCACCCACGCGAGATCGCTCACCAGCATGAGCGCGTACGAGAGCGACCACGGGATATCCTGCATCCCCGCCAGACGCGCCACGATTCCGAGCGCGATCATGACGTCGCAGCTCAGCCGAAAGCCCGCGGGCACGGCCATGGCGGCGCGCGCCGGGACGCGCATCCCCGCACGCCAGAGCGGGAGATACAGTCCGATGGCCAACGCGAGAACACACGGCACGGCGTAGCTGAAATACGTCGCGGGGGAAACGGTCATCGCAAACGCCGGGACGAGAGGCGTCTGGTGGTACGCCACCCACGGCGCGAGTACCCATTGGAGAAGCGCGATCAGCACGGCCAGCCCCGGGAACCAGGGGACCACTCGGCTCGCGAGGGCCGTATGAAGCGCGACCGCGACGGTGAGCGCGATGCCGACGCCGATCCACGGAGAATCATCCATGTACCGGTCGGCGGTCACCACCGCCGCGGTCGCCGCCGCGGCCCCGATGAGCAGCCACTGCGAGGCGGGAATGAAAAAACGCGACGCCGTCGCGTCTCTCACGGTGCCGCCGCGGCGAGGACCCCTGCCGCCGCCGCCTCTGGAGAATAGGCGGCGACGTGTGCCGCCGCCGCGGCGCCCATGCGCGCGCGCGCGTCCTCGTCAGCGGCGAGCGCCTCAACGCGCTCGGCCAATGTGCCGACATCGCCCGCCGGGTAGCTGAAGCCGGTGACCCCTTCGTTGATGAGGTCCGGAACACATCCCGCGGCGTCGGCGACGATCACGGGCAGGCCGCTGACCATCGCCTCGTTGACGACCAATCCCCAGGTCTCGCGCCTGTCCGACGGCAGAACCAGAAGGTCCGCGGCCGCATAGGCGGCGGGCATCTCGCTCTGGTTCAGAAACCCCGTGCAGGTCGCCGGGACGCGGGCCGAGCGCGCCTCCCTCTCGCACGCGCCGCGCAACGGGCCCTCGCCCGCGAACAACGCGTGCGTCCGGGACACCCTCCCGAGAGCGGCGATGAGGTCCGCGGGGCGCTTTCGAGGGATGAGCTTGCCGGCGAAGAGCACGGCCGTATGATCGCGCGCGATCCCCCACTGGGATCGCAGGGCGTCGCGCCGCGCCCGCTCCCGCGTCGCCCCGGCGGCGAACGCGCTGTTGTCGACGCAGTGCGGCGCACGCACGATCCGCCGCGCGCCGTAGTACCGGAAGAACGCCTCGCTGCGCGCGCCCGTGCTGAGGCACGCGCTGAATCGCCGGATGAAGCGGGGATACATGGCGCGCTTGGCCCACCGTTTGGCGATGCCATCGTCCAGAAGCTGCGAGTCGCCGCGGACGAGAAGGGGGGTCGCCGTCGCCCAGCACGCGCGGATCGCCTGCCAGTAGCTCCGCGTATTCCATCCCTGGACGAGGAAGGCATCAAATCGCCCGCGCCGAATCACATCCCTTACAGCGGGCGCAGCGCCCTCCGCGCCGCTCCCTCCGCTCCGGGGTCCGGGCGATCCGCCGGCAGGCAGGCTGCGCCCGAGGTCGGAGAGGTCCGTCGACTCGTACCCGCCGGTCAGATCGACATCCCACGCCACGGGGACGCCGAACCCCGTTCCCTGCTCGATCGGCGACGGGCGATGGGCGAAGTACACTGTGAGATCGACTCCGGACGTCGCCGCGAGTGCACGATATACCGGCGCGTAATACTGAATGGGATGGGTCGCGAGGATCCCCAACCTCATAGATAGCCCACGAGCCGGGGCGCGTCGTACTCCCATGCGTACCGACGCTCCGCGGCCGCGCGCGCCGCCGCCTTCGCTCGGTGTAACGCGGCCGGCGACTCGATGAGGCTCGACAGCGCCCGGGCGAGCGCGGCTGCATCCCCGGGACGATAGAGAACCCCCGCCCCCGGGGCGTCCGCCAGGATCCCCCGTTGTCCGCGCGTATCCGTGGCCACGATCGCGAGACCCGCCAGGAGATAGGTGCACAGCTTGTTCGTGACGCACAGCTCGCGGTTCATGGCCGACGGCTGCTCCAGCGCGAGCCCGATATCATGCTCGGCGGCCGCACGCACGAGCTCCGGCGGCGAAACGAGATCGTGGAAATGGACCCGGTCGCGCACGCCGAGCGCGTCGATTCGCGCTCCGAGCGGCTCGCGATAGCCGGGGTCCATCCGGCCGCGCAAGTGCAGCATGACGCGCCGGTCGACGAGTGCGAGCGCCGCAAGCGCATCCTCCAGACCGCGACCCGCGCCGATAAGCTGCGAGTACCAGTACAAGGAAGGAGCCGCGACCCGCCGTTGCCGTCGGGGCGGGCCGGCACAGGGTCGGTCGGCCAGCGAAAAGGTATTGAGGATGACCGCGGGCCGCGGCATGTCGTAGCGCGCGGCGAGTGCGTCGGCGATCCCGTCCGCGCTCGCCGTCACGTATCGGCATCGCGGCAGGTAGCGCGCCTCCACGGCCGCGACGAGCGCGCGCGTGCGCGCGTGCTCGGGGGTCGGCGGAAGCTCCTCGGAATGCAGATCCTCGCTATCGAACGCCAGCGCTGCCCCCAGGGTCGCGGCGGCCCGCGCAGCCGCGGGCAGCGCTCCAAGCGTGTGCCCGATGACGACGTCGGCCGGCGCCGCGCGAGCGGCGGCGGTCAGGGGCTCGAGATACCGCGAGACCGCACGATCGGCAATCGCGTCGGGGCGAAGCCCCAGGCGCCACGCGAGCCGAGCCATCCATTGGCGTCCCCCATGCCACCCGCGCCGCAGCGCGCCCCGCACGGTCCCGTGCCGAACCGCGACGCGGACGAGCATCCACTGCCGCGACGCCATGACCGCGGCATCGGCGCGATCGTGCACGGGGGCAGCCGCGATCGCGACCACGCGGACGGCATGGCCCGCCGCGGTCAGCGCATCCGCGGCCTTCACGAGACGCGGCGTCGTGCTCACGTTCCCGGTCGTGATGAGCGTGTACCGCCGGCGGGCCGTCATGCGCCCGCTTCCATCTCGCGGTACAGCGCCTCGTACGCCGCGACGATCGCGGGCGCGCCGAACCGGGCCACGCAGGCGGCACGAACGGCTGTTCGGTCGATCGCGCCGAGCCGGCCGACGGCGCCGACGGCCGCTGCGACGTCGGGACAGAGGAATCCCGTCACGCCATCGCGCACGACCTCCGGCACGCTGCCGCGCGGGAAGCCGATGACCGGCGTCCCACAGGCCATCGCCTCGGCCATGACGATTCCGAACGGTTCCTCCCACTCGATCGGCATGAGCAACGCGGCGGCCGCACCCAGCAGCTCGTTCTTCGCGGCGTCATCGATCTCTCCCACGTAGCGCACCTGCGCGTTGTCGATGTGAGGCGCGACGTGCGCCGCGAAATAGGCGGGCCCTTCCCCGTCCTCCTTGCGCGGCCCCGCGATCACGAGACGCCGGCCGGCCGCGCGCGCGATGGCAATCGCGTGGTGCGCCCCCTTGTACCATTCGAGCCGGCCGAGGAAGACGAGCGGCGCGTCGGGCGCGACGGCAGCGGTGGGTTGATAGCGTGCGAGGTCGACGCCGTTGAACACGGTGTGCCAGACGCTCATCCCGGCTCCGAAGCGCGCGCGCTCGCGGTACACGCTCCCCGAGCATCCGGTAAACCGCACCGATCGGCCGCCGACACGCGCCGCGAATCGGATGCTGCGCCAGGGTACCACATCGCGCTGGTAGCTCTGCACCTTCGCGAGCCGGCGGAGCGGCAGCACCGGCGCGATCGCCGCGAGCCGGCCAAAGCTGTGGACCACATCGAAGCGCCGATGATGCCGGGCGAGAAAGGCGCCCACCTGCCACAGCTCGAGCGACCGCGCACGCAGCCCGCGGTGTGGGGGGGCTCCGTAGGGAACCAGCTCTCCGGCCGTGCGGCTCGCCGGGTGCGCCAGAACGGTGACCGCGTGCCCGCGCGCCGCGAGCCCGTGCGCGAGGAGATCGACGACCCGCTCGATCCCGCCGTACAGCCGGGGCGGGACCGGAATGATCGGATCGACCGTCAGCGCCACACGCATCAGTCGGTCCCGGCGCGCCCGACGGTCACTCCACCGGTCGCAACCCGGTCGAGAACGGTGGCGAGCCTGCCCGTCATGGCTTCCGCCGAGTAGCGCGCGAGACCCGGCGGCCACGCAGCGGCCGGTTGCGTCGCGGGTCGCGACGCGATGCGCTCCAGCGCGCCCGCCATCGCGCCGGCCCGGCCGCGAGCGCATTCCGTGGCATCGTACGTAATCAGCTCCGATTCGCCCGGCCGCGGGCCGCCCGCCGCGCGCACGACATCGCACACCGCGCTCGCCGCATGGACGCAGGCCAAATACGGCCGCCCCGCCGCCACCGTCGCGAAGATCTTGGAAGCCATGTAGTGCGGCTCGTCGCTCCCCAGCACGAGAATCCCGTCGGCTGACCGGAGCAGGCGCAGAGCCTCCAGATACCCCACGCGCGCCGGGTGCTCCGTCACCGCATCGGCGACGCCGAACGCGCGCGCGACCGGCAGGACGAGGGGGCGGGGCCGCCGCGGGTCGTAGGTCGTCCCCACGAAATGGATCCGCAGACGCGAGCGCAGTCCGGGCGCCAGCTGCCCGAGCGCGAGAAACAATCCCTCGAGCGTGGCGTATCCGCGCGGAAGCATCGCACCGACCGAAACGAGATGCAGCTGCCCGCCATCGGCCGACCAGTACCCGCCCCGCGGCCCAGCCGCGCCATCCGCATCGAGCCCCGCGAAATCACCGGGCTCGAATCCGTACGGGATGGCGGTGAAGCGGTCGGCCGGGATCCGGGGGTACCGAGCGCCGACGGCTGCATTGGTCCCGTCGGAGACGCCCACGATGTGCGCCGCCCCGAGGACGCTTCGGGGTTCGAGCGCCAGCGCCACGCGTCGGTGCCAGCGCCCCTTGCGCCACCACGCGCCGGCCGGCGGACCGGCGGTCACCCACGGATCGATGTAGTCGAGCACGTACGGAATGTCGAACCGCCGCGCAACCCAGGGGCCGAGCCGAAACGTGTACCACGGGGGCCCCGGAATCACGATCGCGTCCGGGCGATCCTCGCGGCAGAGTGCGCCGAGCATCCGCCGCATCGATCCGTAGGCGCGCAGGCCGACATCGCCCACTCCCACCAGGCGCGTGAGGCGCGCCGGCAGGGCGTTGCAGCGTACGATGCGGAGCCCCGCCGGCACGAGCGCGGCGATGTCGGGGTCCGCCGGCTCCTCGTAGCGGTCGGGGCGCACGGACAGCACGGTCGCATGCCATCCGAAGCGGTGCAGGTGGCGCGCGAAGAGGCGGACCCGCAATGTCGGCGGGTTGCTGACCGGAGCGAAGCTCGGCGCGATGATGAGGACGCGACGCATCACGGGCGGGGGCCCTCCGCACCGGCCCGGCGCAGAATGGCCGCCATCTGGCGCGCGGTCGATCGCCGATCGAACGCGCGCAGGAACGCATCGTCCGGGGCGATGAGCGTCGCAGGATCCGTCGCGTCCGCGATGCGGGTGATCCGCTCGGCTATCCCCTCCACGTCATCCGGGTCGGCGATCACCCCCAGCCCGGATCGGACCACGAGATCCCGCATCGCGCCCTCGGTCAATACACCGAGGATCGGACGGCGCAGGCCGAAGTACTCGGCGAGCTTGCCGGCCACGCTGCAGTCGCGATCGCGCCCGGGCCCTGCACCCAATCGGCGCGCCGAGGTGAGGAGCAAGGCATCCGCGTCACGCTGCCGCCGGACCCCGTCCGCGTAGGGCACGGGCCCGACGAGTCGCACCATCTCGGCCGTCCCGGTATCGCGGAGCATCACCGGCAGCCAGTCGGGGACCGGGCCCGCGAAATCCACGTGCAACCGATGCGCGAGGGCCCGGTCACGCTCTGCCGCGAGACGCAAGCCCCGCAGAAAAAAGTACGGCGACCGGTACAGCCAATCCTGGCGCTCGCGCGTGTACCAGAGCCATTGACGCGGTGCGCGCTCCCAGACCGGACGCGTCAGGGCGCGCCGCACCCGCGGGTCGAAATAGAAATTTCCGACGTACACGATGCGGCGGACGCCATCCGCGGCGGACCGACTCGCTGCAGCGGAGCTCTCGCCCTGCCCAAGCGACGCGGCATCGTATCCGCTATAGACCGTCTCCAGTCGGTCGGGCTCCGCTGAGGGCACGGTGGCAACCCAGTCCGCGCGGGTGACGTGCGACGTGGCGACAGACGCGTTCGCGTCGCGGAGAATTCTGCGCTCGTGCGACCGCGCCACATGGTAGTGAGCGTATGTCGGAAACGGGCCGGCGCGCCACAACGTCCAGGGGTCCCGCCAGTCCGCCACCCACGGCAATCCGTACCGGCGAGCGGCGGCCCGCGCAAGCACTCCCACCCCAAATGGCGGGACCGTTGCGAGCAGAACATCGGGACGGCGTCGCGGGATCAGGGCATCGAGATACGCGAACAGCGGACGGCGCCAGAAGAGCGCGACCGGATCGCCCCAGTACCCGTACTGGGCGAGCCGTGCCCCGCCCGGGCGCCGGAGCAACGACCAGTACCATTTCGGGAAGCCGCTCCCGATCCGATGCACGCGCACGCGGTCTCCGTTCGGGAGCGGCCCCTCCAGAGCGGGATCGAGCGGGGTCCCGCTCCAGGCGGCGTATTCCGACACGCGCACCGTGATCACGTCCAGCGTGAGCCCTTCATCGGGCAGCCCGCGTGCGAGCTGGAGAGACCGAAACACACCTGCCGTCGCCAGCGGCGGAAACTCGAACGCGAGAAAGAGAACGTGCATGGGCCTGGCCGCTACCCGCCCAGCTCCACCGCCAGATCCAGGGCGAATTTCGCCGCGTGCGTGGGATAAGCGAAGGGGTCATATCCCACGCCGCGTGGGGCAGCGCCCGGGACCCCGCCCGACAGCTCGGGCCACTCCGGTGGGGTCCGAACCGAGCGACGGACGGCATCGGCGGCGCGTTCGGCCGCCGCCGCGTACGCCGGCGACCCGGTGCGGCGCGCCAGGCGCGACCACACGAGACCGAGCTGCGCCTCCCCCGTGATGCAGCGCCACCGCGCCGCGGGCGCCCAGCCCGGGCCGAAGCGACCCGGCAGCCGTCCATGCAGGGCAAAGACGCGCCGCAGCGCCTCGGCGCCGCGCTCGGCCGCGACCGCGTAGCGATCATCACCGAGAGCCGCCCCGCCCCGGAGCAGGCCCTCGAGGACGTAGGCGATCCCATGCGTCGTCGGCGACTCGGAATCGAATCCCGCGCGGTCGAACCAGCCGTCGGGCCTCTGCTGCGCGATGACCCAATCCAAGGCGCGCCGGCCCGCGTGGAGGTACGCGCCTCCCTCCCGAGCGCCGACGCGTACGCCGAGCTCCGCGAGAATGCCTCCGACGCGCGCGTAGTAGCTGTGAGCCATGCCGTTGAAGGCCGATCGGATCCAACTCCCGTCGGCTTCCTGCTCGAGGAGAAGCCAATCGGCGCTCGCGCGCGCCCGCTGCAGCCAGCGCGGATCCGCGCCATCGTCCGCGAGCGCGCACCAGCCCTCGACGACCTGCGCCGTGTTGAAGACGCTCGGCTCCGTAGCGCCGGGATGCCACTGCTTCCGGCAGATCGCGCCGCTCGCGAGCCGAATCTGAGCCAGCCACTCCCCCAAGCGAAAGGCCGCGGCGCGCGAGACGCCGTCCGTATCGCCGAGCAGCGTCGGGATCAGATAGCCGGTCACCTCGGGGTACGGGGGCGCCCATCCCTGCACGACGTGGTAGCCCGCGGGTGCTCCGTTGGCTCCCGCCATGCCCGCGGGCCCGGCGCCCACAACCAGCGCGCGATGCACCCACGCCCGCACGGCGTTGCGCAACTCCGCGAGATCGCGCGGCGCCGGCCCCGGGGCCAGATACCGCCACAGCCTGCCGCGGCCGGCGAGGCGTACCGCGATCCGAGCCCGCTGGGCCCCGACACGCAGCCGGCTCGCGGCTCGCGTCCCGGCACGCTCCACCGGCGCCATCCCGGCCCGGGCGATCGCGGCGCCGAATGCATCCGCGCGCGACGCCCACGAGAAATCGCGCTCCGCGCGCGACCGGCCGGCGCCCCCGAGTCGTGCCATCAGATGTGCGTCCGCGAGGAGCCGCTCCAGTGCGCGCGTCGTCTCAGCGGCCCCGTGGGCCGTGTCGACGACGCTGCCCGTGACGCCATCGGCGACCGACTCCGGCACGCCGCCGGCCCGCCCGGCGATCACGGCCTTTCCGTGACGGGCCGCCTCGAGGAAGACGATGCCGAAGCCTTCGAAATCCGACCCGAGCGATCGGACGGGCAGGAGGAACAGCGCGCACTCGGCGAGCAGCGCCTCCTTGGTGGCGTCCTCCACGGCATCGAGGAAGCTGACGCGTTCGGCGACGCCGAGCGCGCGGGCCAGTCGGTCGAGCTCGCCGCGCTCCGGGCCTTCTCCGACGATCACGTGGCGCAGTGTCGGATGGGCACGCGATACGCCCGCAAAGGTCCGGATGGCCAGGTCGATCCCTTTCCTGCGGCGAAGCTGGCCGACCGACAGCAGAAACGGCGCGTCGGCGACACCGGCACGCCGGCGCGCCGCGCGCCGCGCGATGGCGTCCGGCGCGGGCTCGAGGGGGACGCCCGGCGTCAGAATCGTCACGCGATCCGCGCCCACACCGCAGTCACCCAGCAGTCGCTGCGTCGCCCGGCTCACGGCAAACCAGTGTCGCGCATTCCGGACGGCACGGCGGCGGCGGCGCTCCGATCTCGGAGGCAGCGGCTCGACGAGCTCCCGCCCATAGCCGACCGCGTGATACGGGATGCCAAGATCCTCGCACGCACGACACCACGGATCCGTGACCGGGCTCACGCGGCCCAGGAGGAACGTCGTCCCCGGACGCTCGGCCGCCAGGCGCGCGAGTATGGCGCGCGCCCGCCGTCGCCGGCCGAGCTGCCAGACGATGGTGTTGGCGCGCCGGATCGGGCGACATCGATCGCCCGGGCGTCTGTGCTGCCCGCGGAACCACGCGACCTCGCGGTACCGGAAGGGGAGATCCGGGTTGAGCGCTTCGGCGCCGGCGACCGTCGTGACCACGATGATCTCGTGCGTGGACGATGCGGCGAGCGCGAGGCGGTGCAGATATTCCGCGATGCCCCCTGTCGCCGGCTTGGAGTCCTCCGTGAGGACGACCACACGCGGGCGGCTGGCGGCGATCATGCCTGAGAGCGCTCCATCGGGTACCACGCTCGGAGCTGGTCGAGCTGGGCCGCGATCGGTGCCCGCGCGTGCGTCGGGATGAGCGACCTGTCGATTGCCGTCGCCGCCGCCACGGGTCGGACGCGTCGGCCCGGGGCAAAGGTATCGCGGAGCGCGCACAGCAGCTCGTACTTGGTGATCACTTCGGTCGCCGGCTGCACGGTCGCCGGCTGCACGGTCGCCGGCTGCACGATCGCCGGCTGCACGATCGCCGGCTGCGCGATCGCCGGCTGCGCGATCGCCGGCTCCGACGGCGCGCCGGCGAGCCTCTCCTCCCCGAGCGCAAGGGCGAAGTGGGCCCAGTCGAGCGTGGTCACGCCGTTCCAGCGGTGGTTGATGTACCCGGGCACTTCCACAGCCGGCGGCTGCGTGAGAAACCACGCCATGAGTCCGCGCGCGGCCGCGGGATTCGGCCCGACGATCGACGTACGGATGATCGTGACGTTCGGGCGCTGCAGCGCCGCTTCCCCGAGCAGCTTGGAGAAGCCATACGCATCCCTCGCGTCCCGGGCATCGTCGACGCGATAGCCCCCCCGGGTTCCATCGAATACGCAGTCTGTGCTCGCGTGCACGAGATACTGATCCGGCGTGAGGCGGGCCGCGAGGTGCAACGGGAAGAGCGCGTTGGCCACGGTGAGCGCCCAGTCGGCGGCGCTCCGCATCGGTGTGCACCCGAGGCAGTTGAGCACGATCTGCGCCCGGGAGGCGCGGACCGCCTCGACGAGGGGATCCCGGGCCCCGCCCCCGTAGCGCGCGTCGGAGGTCAGGGTGGCGTATCCGCGCTCCGCGGCCAGCCGGGCGACGACGTGACCGAGCATCCCGCGATGGCCCAGCACGAACACGCGGACTGTCATATGAGATCCTCGATCGATCCCATCCGGTCGAGCAGCGCGCTGAGCTCGCGCGGGTCGGAGACCTGACGGGTGTTGGCGGACGTGTACTCGTAGCCGACGGGGTGCCGCGGCGCGTGCGGCAGCTCGCGGTACTCCGGATAGATCACGAAATAGTCATCCGTCTCGCGGGCGCGCTGCACCTCGTACTCGTTCACGAGGACCTCATCGATCTTCTCCCCCGGGCGGATGCCCACGCTCGTTACCGGAATCTCGACACCCCCACCATACTTTCGAATCATCGCGCACGCGAGATCCCCGACCGTCGCGGCCGGAGCCTTGCGAACGAAGATCTCGCCCCCGGTGGCCTGCGCCACCGCGTGCACGACGAGGTCGACGGCCTGATCGAGCGTGAGCAGGAATCGGGTCATCCGGGCGAGCGTCACGGTGACCGGCCCGCCCGCCTCGATCTGACGGCGAAAGAGCGGGATCACGGAGCCACGGCTCCCCATCACGTTCCCGTACCGCACGCAGCAGAAAACGGTATCGACGGGAGCCCGGTTCCGCGCGCAGACGATCTTCTCCATCAGAGCCTTCGACATGCCCATCGCGTTGACCGGCTTGACCGCTTTGTCCGTGCTCAACGCCACGACCATGCGAACACCCGCCGCGAGCGCGGCCGTGCACAGGTGCTGCGACCCGATGGTATTCGTCATGACGGTCTCGTACGGATGCGCTTCGCAGGACGGCACCTGCTTGAGCGCCGCCGCGTGAAAGACGACGTTGACCCCCCGCATCGCCTCCTCGAGCCGCGCCGCATCGCGTACGTCTCCCAGCACATACTCGAAATCCGCAAACTGGCGGCGCATGGCCGCCTGCTTCGTCTCATCGCGGCTGTAGATGACGACGCGCGCCGCGTCGGCGGCCAGCCGAGCCGCGACGCGGGTCCCGAACGAACCGGTACCGCCGGTCACGAGGATCCGCGCTCCGCGTATCGCCGTCATGCGGCCACGCCGGACGTGCTCTCCGGCATGGGCGTCTCGAGCCGCCGGAGGATGTCCGCGGACGAGAGTCGCGACTCTCCCAGGCGCGTGCGCGCGAGGAGCGCCCGCGGAAGTCGCGGAACGGCCGCGAGCATTCCCGCCGCGACGGCCGGCTCGCCGCGGAGCGCGTGATAGCACACGCGGTACGGCAGGCGCAGCAGAAGGTGCGCAGCAAAGCTCCACCCACCGACGGCCTTGAGAAGACACAGCGTCTGATTGCGCACGAGCAGCCGGCGGAGCGCCGGATCATCCAGGGTATCCCCCAGCGTCGCGCCGCCGCGATGAAAGATCACGCTGGCCGGCTCGAATACCGAGGTCCAGCCCCGCCGCCAGGCGCGATAGGTGAGATCGAAATCCTCCCAGTAGCCGGGGCGGAAGAGGCGATCGAAACCGCCGAGAGCGACGAAGCGCGCGCGATGATATGCCGAGCATCCGCCACCGGCCTCGGCGGTGTAGGCGGATCGATCCCGCCCCTTCTCGAACCAGTGCGTCAACCAGCCGCGTTCGAAACGGATGCGTCGCACGCCGGTCTGCGGTGCGCTGCCGTCCCATTCGTGGACCGCCGCGGCCACGGCGAATACGTCGGGATCCGCGAAGTGCCGCGACGAGCGGCGAGAGAAACCCCGTGTCGACGCGCATGTCGTTGTTCAGGATTACGACGACGTCTTCGCGCCGATCGGCGACCACGGCGTTGAGCGAAAACAGATAATCGTTCCGGGGAGTCACGATGACGTCGATATCCGGAAAGCGTGCCCGCGTCCACGCCACGTCGTCGCTCGTGCTCCGGTTATCCACCACCACGAGCGCGACCGGCCGACCGAAGGCGGTCCGGGCCATCTGCAGGCTCGGGAGCAGGCGGGCGAGGTGCTGGCGCCCGTTCCAATTCAGCACGAGGACCGCGCACGTCGGCTCAGTCGCCACGCGGCTCCTCCATCGGCTCGGTCGCCCAGACGAGGCCCGGGCGCACGCTCCCGAGGAACGGCCCGAAGTAGTCGTGCCGGAGCGCCGCCCCGTCACCGACATCGAGCCGCAGCACGTCCCGCACGAGATGGTTGTCGCTGAAGTTCGGGCCGAAGAGGTTTACCCAGATGGCGAACGTTCCGTTGTTCAGCAGGCCGGCGGGCACCGTGCACGATGTGCGGTAGGACCCGCGCGGCATTGCGTGCCCGTACCACTGCGGCTCGCGGTTATTCAGCGTCGTCAGCACGCACCGCTCCTCGGCGTCCATGAGATAGATCGTCAGTCCCACGCGCGCCGACTCGCGCATGACATCGTATTCGATGTCGACGCGAAACGGCACGTCCGTGGTGAGATCGCGCAGGGGCTGTCCCCCGGTGGTCCGCGCGGCGACGCGCCGGAGCCGGACCAGGTCGCTGCGGGGGGCGTCCGAGAGCGGCGCCCCATTCGCGGACGAGCAGCGCGGCGCCGGACTCCGCCAGATACCGGTCCACGACATTGGTGGCGCAGCCGTCGGCGACGATCCGGCCGCCGTCGAGTCGGAGCGCGCGCGGACACAGGGCCCGAACGGCCGGGAGATTGTGGCTCACGAACAGGACCGTCCTTCCATCGTCGCTCACGCGGCGCATCCGCCCCAGGCATTTCTTCTGGAATTCCGCATCGCCGACGGCGAGGACCTCATCGATCAGCAGGACGGCGGGCTCCAGGTGCGCGGCAATGGCGAACGCGAGGCGCAGATACATCCCGCTCGAGTAACGCTTGACCGGCGTATCGATGAACGCCGCGACCCCGGCGAACTCGACGATCTCGTCGAACCGCGCGCGGACCGCCCGACGACTCATTCCGAGCATCGCCGCGCTGAGAAAGACGTTGTCGCGCCCCGTCAGGTCGGGATGGAACCCGGTTCCGATCTCCAGCAGCGATCCGACTCGCCCGCGCACGGTCGCCCAGCCGGTGCTCGGCTCGGTGATGCGCGACAGGATCTTGAGGAGCGTGCTCTTCCCCGCGCCGTTGCGGCCGACGACCCCGACGACCTCCCCCGGCGCGATCTCGAACGACACATCACGGAGCGCCCAGATCGTCGCGGCGCTGTCCCCCCCCTCCCGCGCCGTGCCCCGGGCCGCAGGACGCCCGCGATGACGTTGCGCAGGGAATCGGGCGGCCGCGTCGAGCCGAGGCGGTACCGCTTGCCCAGACCGTACGACGTGATGGCGGCGACCGTCATGGCGCCGGCATCCTCATACGATGTCTGCGAAAACGCGCTCGGTTCGCTGAAAGTAGCTCACGCCCGCCGCGCAGAGCGCTCCCGCGGCCAGCGTCGAGATGGCGAGCGCGCCCCAGTCGATCGCACCGCCCACGAGCACGGCCCGGAACGCGGCAAGCGTGCCCGCAAGCGGATTCAGCGCATACAGCCACCGCGCGTCCGCTGGCACCCGCGAGAGGGGATACGCGACCGGCGACGCGTACAGCCAGATCATCGTGAGCAGCGGCGTGAGATGCTTCACGTCCCGGTATCGGACGGTGAGAGCCGCGAGCCCGCTCCCCGCCCCGGCCGCGATCGCCATGAGGACGACCAGCAGCCCGGGAACGAGTACGACGGCGATCGGAAGCGGGCGGAGCCCCGTCGCGACGACGGCGACGACCAGCACCACGAAGGCGACCGCGCAGTCCACGAGGCCGGCACCCGCCGCCGCGAGCGGGATGACGAGGCGCGGAAAATAGACTTTGGTGATGACGTGGGCGTTGTTGAGAAGGCTGGTGCCGCCCGCCGTCACCGCGCCCGAGACGTACATCCACGGGACGAGGCCGGCGAGCGCGAAGATCGGGTACGGCACGCCGTCGGAGGGAACGTGACCGATCCGCGCGAACACGATCGTGAACAGGGCAGCGGCCGCCGTGGGCTGGGCGATCGCCCATGCGGCGCCCAGCACCGTGTGCGCGTAGCGAACCTTGACGTCCCGCCAGATGAGGAAGAGGACCAGCTCGCGGTATTCCCACAGGTCACCGATACCCCGACCAGCCGGCCGTGCGTCCGCCGATATCAGGACGGTCCGCTCGATTCCCGCCGCACTCATCGCGGGGCCGCTGCCGCCGCGATGGAAGGGGGCGCCGGCGACCCGGGCCCGGCGACGAGCCACATGCCGCAGAGGGCCAACATCGCGCACAGCGCGTACAGCGTCAGCACCGCTGTGCGCGGAGAGTGCCCCCGCGCCAGGAGCCGGTCGAGCAGCCGGTGGTGGATATGAGCCCGGTCACCGGAGAAGATCGGTCGGCCCTGCGCCACGCGCCGCGCGACGGCGAGGGACGTGTCGAGGAGGGGCAGCCCCAGAACGACGATCGGCACGGCGCACGCCACGGCGGTGGGAGCCGACGCCGCGGCGGCCTGCGTCGAGAGGAGGCCGACGCCCCCCAGCATGAAGCCGAGGAACAGGCTGCCCGAGTCGCCGAGGAAGATCGTCGCGGGATAGAAGTTGAAATACAGGAACCCCATGGTCGCCCCCGCGAGGGCGATGCTCATCAGGGCCGCGTCGGGACGCCCATTCGCGCGAGCGAATATGAACAGCGCGGCCAGCGCGAACAGGGCGGCACCAGACGCCAGACCATCGAGGCCGTCGATGAGGTTGAGCGCGTTGGTCATCCCGACGAGCCACGCGACCGTGAGCACGGTGCTCAGGGTGACGCCCACGTCCACGATGCCGACGCCCGGGAGGTACAGCGCGGTGAGCCGGACCCCGGCGCCGCAGACGAGCAGCGCGACCGCCACCTGGACCAGGAATTTCCAGCGCGCCGCCAGCGGGCGGAAATCGTCCGCCAGACCCACGAGATGCATCGCGACACCGCCCGCGAGAAGAACGGCGAGCCCGTTCCCGCCGCCGCGCCAGCCGGGGCCGCGCACCAGCAACAGCGGCGCGGCCGCGCACATGGTGGCGAGCACGGCGATCGTGACCGCGACGCCGCCCACGCGCGGGATCCCCGCGCGCGGGACGTCAAAGCGCGGGCGCACGAACCGGCCGCCCTGCGTATCGCCCCCATCGTGCCAGTCGAACAAACCCGCCACACGGGCCCGGTGGCGCACGAAGACGGTCAGCGACAGCGATGAGAGCCCCGCCATCGCGAAAGCCGCGACGTAGGCGGTGAGGGGAACGGCGCCTGCGATCGGCATCACCATCCGTCGCTCACTGCACCAGGGCCGCGGCGCCGTTGTGGTGGCGCGACGCGACGACCCGACCGAGCGCCCGCCGGAGCGGCTCGAGCCCGTCGGGCTCGGCCGCCGAAATGAAGACGGAGTCAGGATACAGGACCTGCACGCGCTCCTGCAGCGCATCGCGCTCGGCGGCGGCGAGCGCGTCCATCTTGTTGAACGCCGTGAGGACCGGCGTATGGGCGGCGCCCAGGTCTCCGAGCACCTGCTCCCCTACCGCATACTGGTCCTCCCAGAGTGGCTCGGCGGCGTCCACCACGTGCACGATCTGGTCGGCCTCGGTGAGCTCCTCGAGGGTGGCACGGAAGGACGCCACGAGGTGGTGCGGCAGCTTGCGAATGAAGCCGACCGTGTCGGTGACGAGCACATGCCCCGGCCCCGGCACGGTGATGCGCCGCGTCAGCGGATCGAGCGTGGCGAAGAGGCGGTCCTCGACGACGACGTCGGCGTCGCCCGAAAGACCGCGCAGGATCGACGATTTCCCGGCGTTCGTGTAGCCCACGAGCGACACGCGGAATTCGGCGCGCCGCCCACGCCGTTGGACCGCCCGGGCCTTACCGACGTCATCCAGCCTTTCACGGAGCAGCTTGATGCGATGGCCGATGAGCCGGCGATCGCTTTCGAGCTGGGTTTCCCCCGGCCCCCGGACGCCTATGCCCCCGCGAAACTTCTCCAGGTGCGTCCACATCCGCGTGAGTCGCGTCCGCATGTATTCGAGCTGCGCCAGCTCGACCTGCATCTTCGCCTCGCTGGTCCGCGCGCGCGTGGCGAAGATATCGAGGATGAGCTCGGCACGGTCGATAACGCGGAGCCCGGTCGCCTCCTCGATGTTCTTCCCCTGCGCGGGCGTGAGCTCGTCGTCGAAGATGAGCAGCGAGGCGCCCGTCACCGCGATCTGCGCCCGCAGGGCCTCGATCTTCCCCTTGCCCAGATAGGTCCCCGGGTTCGGACGCTCCAACCGCTGCGTGAGCTCCCCCACCACCACCGCCCCCGCGGTATCGGCGAGTCGCGCCAGCTCCGCGAGATGCTCCGCGAGCTGCCGGCCCGCCCCCGACTTCTTGAGTGGCGCGCCGATGAGGATCGCACGCTCCACCGGCGGCGCAACCGAGATCAGGGCGCGCGAGATGCCGCCGCCCCCTCAATACGCCGGATCGTCGTGCCCCACGACCGTCATCACGTCGCTGCTTCCCCTCCGTCGTCCGGCGCGCCCTCTGCGCCGGATTCGGCCTTCCGCTTCAGATCCGCCCACCACGCCATCCGCTTCGCGATGTCGCGCTCGAATCCGAACGCCCCCGGCGCATACAACACCTGCCCGGCCACACGCGCCGGAAGATACTCCTGCGGAATGTATGCTTCCGGGACGGCGTGCGCATACTGGTATCCGGCGCCGTACCCCAGCTCCCGCATGAGCCGCGTCGGCGCGTTCCGGATGTGCATCGGCACGGGCTCCGCCGGGCTCGCCCGCGCCAACTCGAGCGCCGCCGACCAGGCGGTGTATACCGAATTGGACTTGGGCGCCGTCGCCAGATAGACCGCGGCCTCCGCGAGCGCGAGCTCTCCCTCGGGCGAGCCAAGGAAATGATACGCATCGCGCGCCGCGAGAGCGATCCGGAGGCCCCCCGGGTCGGCGAGCCCCACGTCCTCCGCGGCGAATCGGACCGTACGCCGGGCGATGTACATGGGATCCTCGCCCGCGTCGATCATGCGCGCCAGCCAATACAGGGCGCCCTGGGGATCGCTGCCACGCAGGGCCTTGTGGTACGCGGATATCAGATTGTAGTGCTCCTCCCCCCCCTTGTCGTACCGGGGCACCCGCCGCTGCAGCGCCTCGCGCACCGACGCCGCGGTCAGCGCGCCCCCGGCTCCGGCCGTTGCGGCCGCCGCCTCCAGGGCGTTGAGGGCCCGCCGCGCGTCGCCGTCCGCCTCGGCCGCGATCACGGCGACCGCGCCGTCGTCCGCCGCGATCCCGAGCGCCCCGAGCCCTCGCTCCGGATCGGTGAGGGCGCGGCGGACCAGGACACTCACGTCCTCCTCGGTCAGCGGATCGAGCACGAATACTCGCAGGCGCGACAGCAACGCCCCGATGATCTCGAAGGACGGGTTCTCGGTCGTGGCGCCGATGAGCGTCACAGTCCCGTTCTCGACATACGGGAGGAACGCGTCCTGCTGCGCGCGATTGAAGCGGTGGATCTCATCGACGAAGAGGACCGTCCCCCGCCCCGCGCGGCGCCGCTCCTGTGCCTCGGCCACGATCGTCCGCACCCGGGGCACCCCTTCGGTGACAGCGGAAAAGGGAACGAATTCGCGGTCGGTGTACCGCGCGATCAGCCGACCCAGGGTCGTCTTGCCCGAGCCCGGCGGACCCCAGAACAGCATCGAGGCCACACGCCCGGTCTCGATCTCGACGCGCAGCGGCGCCCCCGGCCCGAGGAGGCGCTGCTGGCCCACGAATTCGTCGAGCGCTCGGGGGCGCATCCGCGCCGCGAGCGGCTCCGCCACGCTCGCGCCAGCCGCCACGTCTTGCCGACCGGGGCTCATGCAACCGGCACGGGGGTCAACCCCAGGCGCTCGGCGGCCGCCGCGACCGCCTCGCTGAGCTCGGGGGCCGGATCGAACTCGCGTCGCGAGCCTTTCCAGCTCCGGGTCCGCAACACGGTTCGCTCCTCGAGCCCGAGCCCCAGCAGCTGATACAGCCACCGGTCGCTCCGCGCGTATATGAAGAGCTCGAGCTGGGGGTTCAGCGTCACCTGATCCTCCGCCGTATACACCGCAACTTCGACGCCGCCGGTGGTCGCCAGGGGAACCTTGAGGCGGCCCATTGCGCCGTGCACGTCGGGCAACGCAATGTGCTCCCCCTTCCACGCCCGCTTCGCCCGCAGATCGGTGAGCGCCACATTCACCGCGGGCGGCAGGTGCTGCAGCAGGACGGAGAAGAGATCGGTCACCCGCTCGGCGTTCGCCACAATGTGCGCGGCGTAATAATCGGACTCCCGCACGAAGGTGAATCCATCCAGCCCGGACCGGAACCGGCGCCAGATCGACGTTGCGGGCTGCCGCCCGCGGAAGAAGACCACGTCACACCTCCCAGGGAGGTGCTGCTCCGCTCACGGAGCCTCCGCCAGGCGCCGCGCGAGCGCGAGAAGCCGTCCCGGCTCGTTCGTCGCCGGGTCATCGATCACCGCGTCGAGGAGTGCGTGCAGGACCCGCCCGAGCGTCGCTCCGGGCGCGATCCCCGCACGGATCAGATCGTCCCCGTCGATCGCCAGGTCCGCCAGCTCGACCGGATCGCGAAACGCGCTACGGACCGCTCGCCGGTATATCGATGCGACGGCCGCGGCATCCGGGGCCGGCTCCCCGAGCGCTCGCGCCGCCGACCACCGCGCGGCGGCGATCCGCAGAAACGCCGGGACGCGGGTCCGTCCGACCAGCGCGACCCACCGCCGAACGACCGTATCGCTCGGACGCGGGGACCCGGTCAGCACGTGCTCCATCTCGCGGCCCAGCGTCGTCCAGCGCCCCGCGAGTGCGGCGATCCAGTCGGCCTGGGCATTCGAGAAGCGAAGCTCACGGACCGCCGCTCGGGCCGCGCGCTCATCGAGACCGTCTCCGACGAACAGCGCGGCCAGTCGGTTCATCCGACGGCCGTCCCGGCGCGGGCCGCGCGGGAGCGGCAGCTGATCCAGCGACGCAATCGTCACTGCACCGATGCCCGCCAACCGCGGGATCAGTGCCGCGAGCGCGCCCGAGTCCCGCCACAGGCGGAGCGCGCGAGATGGCTCGCGCACCTGGTCCATCGTCTTCTCCAGCTCCTGCTTCACACGCTCGGCGGACAGCTGGAACAGCGCCGGCACGCTCTCCTTGATGGCCGCCCACGTGGGCGCATCGATGGCGAAGTCGAACCGCGCCGCGAATCGTATGGCGCGCAGCGCCCGCAGCCTGTCCTCGCGCATCCGCGCCCGGGCGTCGCCCACGGCCCGGATGACGTGCGCCGCGAGATCGCGGCGCCCCGCAAAGGGATCGTGGAGAATGTCGCGGCGCGGATGATAGGCGATGGCATTGATCGTGAAATCGCGCCGCGCGAGATCGGCATCGAGCGACGCCCCAAACTCGACCGTGGCGTGGCGTCCATCCGTGCGCACATCGCGCCGGAAGGTCGTGACCTCGTGCAACCCACCCGCCGGATCGAGCACGCCCACCGTCCCGTGCGCGACGCCGACCGGCACCGTGCGGCGGAAAAGCCGCATGACCTGCGCCGGCGTGGCGGCCGTCGCGAGATCCCAGTCCGCGTGCGGGTGCCCGAGCAGGGCATCGCGCACCGCGCCTCCCACGCACCAGGTCTCGTACCCGGCGCGCTCGAGACGGTCTCCGATCTCGAGGACCTCGCGCGGGGGCGCGAGGGTCACCGGCAGATCGCTGCCGGTCTCCTCGGAGTCAGGGGGCAAAGACGCGCGCCAGTGCCTCGCCCCGCAGGCCGGCGCCCAGGGCGAGCATGAGGTCGATGCGCGCCTGCACCGGCTGGCGCGCGCCGGCGAATACGGCACCGGCGTCCAGGAGCGATCGGCCACCGCCGGGAAACCCGTATGTCGGCCCCACGCGGCCGCGCGGCACGCGCGAGGCGATCACGACCGGCTTGTCCTCCGCGATCCAGCGACCGATCGCGGCAAAGAACGGCGGTGTGGTATTGCCGCGACCGAGCGCCGCGACGACGACGCCGCGGCCGTCGCCCCGCGCGGCGTCGAGGAGGCGGCCGTCGACGCCGGCGTAAGCGTACACGATATCCACCGGCGTCGCGGGGCGCTCGGGCACGAGCAGCGGCGGCTGAGCGCGCACGGCGCGCGACACGAATACCCGGCCGGCATCGACGACGCCCAGCGGGCCCAATCCCGAGCTGTCGAACGCCTCGAGGAAATGGGTATCCACCTTCGTCACGTCGGTGGCCGAGAAGATCCGCCCGGCGAACACGACGAGGACGCCGAGCCCGCGGGCGTCGGGACTCGCCGCCACACGCACGGCATCGCTGATGTTCGCGGGACCGTCCCAGCTCAGATCCTCCGACGTCCGCATCGCGCCCGTGAACACGACCGGCTTGTCCGTGCGCAGGGAACGCGCGGCGAGATAGGCGCACTCCTCGAGCGTGTCGGTGCCTTGCGTGACGACGACGCCCGCAACGTCGAGCCGGGCCACGAGCTCGGCGATCCGCGTGCGCAGGAGCCACATCTGGTCCACGGTCAGATGGGCGCCCGGCATCGTCGCCCACTCGGCGATCTCGATCTCCGCGACCCCATCGAGTCCCGGCACGGCCGCCAGAAGGTCGTGGCCGCGCAGGGCCGGAACGGGGCCCTGCGCCTCGGGCCCGCTGCGCATCGATATGGTGCCACCCGTGGGGAGCAAAACGATCACCGCGTTACCTCGGGGTGGGTTCGACCGGTGTCGCACTGCGCCCGCGAGATCGCCGCTTGCGAACGAGCGCCCGAAGATGACGGAACATGGCCCGCCCCACGCCGGGCGCTGGCGGTGCGAGGGGCGGAACGGGCAGGAGGGGCTCGCTCCGCAGGAGTCGCCCGGGATTGACCGCGGTCAGCAGGTGTGCGTGCGCCCCAGCACCGAGATCCTCCAGCCATTCGCGCGCGACGGCCAGCGTCTGGCCGTCCGCGTGATTGTCGCTCGCGAAACAATCGACGAGCCCCTGCTGAAGGAGCTCGCCCGCGAGATCACCCATACGGCCCCCAGCTAGCAGTCCCACGACATCGACCTGCATCACCGCGCCCGCCCGTCGCCACTCGGCCACGTTTGCCGCCGTGCAGCCCCAATACCGCTCCGGGTGCGCGAGGACCGGCACGATCCCGGTCCCGCGGAGACGGGCCAGCTCCTCGGTCGCCCCGGCAGGGACGCCACCATGCGTGAATTCAACCAGCACGGCCGTCGATCCGGCGAGGGCGAGCTCGCGCGCGCCGAGGTCGACGCCCGCGACATCCAGCATGATCTCCCAACCGAGCTCGAGGCGTGGAACGGCGGGCGCAGCGGTCCGCAGGGTGTCGAGAATCTCGCGATACCGGGCGACGGGGGCCACCGCGGCTTCCGATGCGCGGAGGTGCGGAGTGCACACGAGGATTTCGACGCCCTCTCTCGCGAAGCGGTCGAGAACCTCGACGGAGGCCTCGATCGACCGCGAGCCGTCGTCGACCCCCGGCAGCAGATGCGAGTGGATGTCGATCATGGCCGCGCGGCCTGCGCGAGATCGTGCACGCGATCCGATCCACCGCGCGACTCGACGTACGTCCCCACCACGACGTAATCCGCTCCGGCGTCCCGCGCGGCCCGGACGTCGGGCGCCGACCGGACTCCCCCGCCCACGAACAACAGGCCGTCCGTCGTCGCCCGGGCCGCCTCGATCAGAGCCGGCGCCACCGGAACACGGGCTCCGCTCCCCGCATCGAGATAGACCGCCTGCATCCCGATCAGCATCGCCGCCCGCACGTGGGCCCGTACGAGCTCCGGTTTGGTCGCCGGCAACGGGCGCGTCTGACTCACCGCCTCGACTGTCGTGACCGCGCCGCCGTCGATGAGGCAGTAGGCCGTGCTGATCGCCGGGATGTGCGGATTCGCATCGAAGAAGGACACCGCGCGGACGTGCTCCTCGATCAGGTATTGCGCGTTGCGCCCCGAGACCAGCGACAAGAGGAGCACGGCATTGAACGTCCGGAACGAGCTGCGCGGCGCCCGCCGGGAACTGCACGACCGGTATCCCGCTCGCCGCGCGCCGGAGCGCCCGCGCGACGGCACCTGCTCCCGCCTCCGCGGCGTAGCTCCCGCCCACCAGCAGGGCCCCGATCCCCTCCGCGGCCGCGCGCTCGGCCAATCGCTCCGCGTCGCGCGCCGTCGTCGACGCGGGGTCGACCAGAATCGCCAGCCCCGCCCGATCGTGCAGGCGGGCCACGGGCCGAGGCGGCGCGTCGCGACGGCTAGGCACCGCCGAGGGCGGCGATGCGCCGCACGGCCGCCTCCGCACGGCGCTCGATCAGCTGTGGCTCGACGCTCGCCACCTCGAACGCCTCCGTGACGAGCGCGTCCACGACCAGGAGGTCCACCGCGGATGCCCGCGCGACGCATCCCGCCAGCAGCACCCGCCGCAACAGCCCCTCCGCCGCGTCGAGATATGCCTCCGGCGGGCTCGGTCGCTGGATCGCCTCGGCCATCCGCTCGGAGAGCACGGCGGGGACGTCACTCATGCCGTAGAGCCGGCTGGCGCCTGACTCAGGTGACTCTGCACGACGGGGAACGCCGCGGCCAGGACCGCATCCACCTTGTCATGGCCGGGAATACTCGCTTGCGCCATGTGAGATTTCCCCCCGCCCTTGCCTCCCGCAACCGCGGCGATCTCGCGTACGATGGCATCGGCTCGTATACCCCGATCCCGCAAGTCATCCGTGACAACGGTTATTACCGCAGCCTTGCCGTCCGCGAACGAGCTCGACAACACACCGACGCCGCCCCCAAGCGTCTCAAGCTCCCCACGAAGGGAGTCCCCGAACGACTGCAACGTCTTGAGATCGGGCGCCGCGATCTCGCCCACGGCGAGGTGGGATCCGCCGACCGGGCGGGCGGTTTGCGCCAGCCCCCGGATCAGCGCCGTTCCCTCGTTCCCGCCGCGCCCTGCGGCCTCGAGCTGCTTCTCCAGCGCACGGCGCTCCGCGGCCAGCTGCTCGACGCGCGTCGCCACGACGGCCGGATCGGCGCTGGACACGCGCAGCACATCCGCCACGTGCGCCATGGCGTGCTCGAATGCGCGCGCGCGGGCGGATGCCACGCGACCCGTGACCGCCTCGATACGTCGCGTTCCGCTCCCGACACCGGTTTCCGAGACGATGGCGAAAAGAAGGATCTCGCTCGTATTGCGCACGTGCGTGCCTCCGCAGAGCTCCTGCGAGAATCCCGGAACCGTAACGACGCGGACGATGTCGCCGTACTTCTCGCCGAAGAGAGCCGTGGCGCCGCCCGCGACGGCTTCGACATAGGGCCGCTCGACCCACGACACGGGGAGCGCCCGCGCGATCTCGCGGTTGACGAGCTCCGTGACTTCCGCGATCGCGTCGGCCGACAGCGGGCTCGGATGACTGAAATCGAAGCGCAGTCGATCGGGGGCCACGAGCGATCCCCGCTGGTGCACGTGCTCGCCCAGGACTGCGCGCAGTGCGGCGTGCAGGAGGTGCGTCGCGGTGTGATTGCGCTCCGTGTCCTGCCGCGTGTCGCGCGGGACGCGGGCGACGGCGTCGCCAAACGCGAACGCGCCCGAGAGACGCCCGACGACCGCGACGCGTCCGTCGACCTTGCGGACATCCTCCACCTCGAGCCGCCATCCGTCGCCGAGTACCTCTCCCCGGTCCGAGATCTGGCCGCCCGACTCGACGTAGAAGGGGCGATCGAACAGGATGAGCGCGGCGCGGCCATCCGTGAGGGTTCGGCGCGCCGCCACACGCGTCGGCGTGTCCAGCGTGTCGTAGCCGACGAAGCGAAATGCCCCGGCCGACGCGGCGCGGGCCGCGTCGTCGACCCATTCCCATGCATCGAGGTCGCTCAGCTCATCGCCGGCGACGCCGAGCTTGCGCGACCGGCGATCCTCCTTGGACTGCGCGCGCTGGGCTTCGAGCGCGCGCTCGAAGCCCTCGGTGTCGACCGTGTATCCGCGCTCGCGCGCCATGAGCTCCGTGAGGTCGATCGGGAAGCCGAACGTGTCGTACAGCCTGAACGCATCCTCGCCGCTCACCGTGCCCCGGATGTCCGTCGAGCCGTGCGTGCTCGCGACGGGTGCGAGCTGATCGAAGCGTCGCATGCCGGCTTCGATCGTCTCGAGGAAGCGCTCCTCTTCGGCGCGGGTCGTGTCGATGATGTGCCTCTGGCGAAGCTTGAGCTCCGGATACGCCTCGCCCATCGTCCGGACCACCTCGCCGACTATCGGACCGAGCGCGGGCTGCGGCGTGCGACCGATGAGCCAGGCGTGCCGGACCGCGCGCCGGAGGATCCGGCGGAGCACGTACCCGCGGCCGTCGTTGGACGGGAAGACGCCGTCCGCCAGCAGGAAAGCCACCGCTCGCGCGTGGTCCGCGAGCACTCGATACGACGCCCCGCTCGGACCATGCGCGGGCTTGCCAAAAATGTCCGTGGCGACGTTGATCAATGGCGAGAAGAGGTCGGTGTCGAAGTTGTTGGACACACCCTGCATGACGGCCGCGATGCGCTCGAGGCCGGCGCCCGTATCGACGGATGGCTTGGGCAGAGGCGCGAGAGCGCCATCCGGCTGGCGGTCGTACTGCATGAAAACGAGGTTCCAGATCTCGAGGAATCGCCCCGCCTCGGCGCCCGCCACGAACGCGGCCTCGCTGAACTCCGTCCGCCGCGTGTCCGTCCATTCCCCCGCGGCTCCCTCCGGGAGCTGCCAGTCACGGGCCAGGTGCGCGAGGTCGACGTAGATCTCGGTACACGGGCCGCACGGGCCGGTGTCGGCCATCTGCCAGAAATTGTCGGCGTCGCCCAGACCGTAGATGCGGGAGTCGGGCAGCCCCGCGATGTCGCGCCAGAGGGTGCGCGCCTCGGCGTCCGATCGATGGACGGTGACGCGGACGTGCTCGCGCGGGATCCCGAGCTCCTGCGTCACGAGCTCCCACGCGAAGCCGATCGCCTCACGCTTGAAGTATTCGCCAAACGAGAAATTGCCGAGCATCTCGAAGAACGTATGGTGGCGTGCCGTGTGCCCCACCTGCTCGAGATCGTTGTGCTTCCCGCCGGCCCGGACGCATTTCTGGGATGTCGTCGCGCGCGGGCCGAACTCCGGACGCTCCAGCCCGAGGAAGATGCGCTTGAACGGCACCATTCCCGCGTTGGTGAAGAGCAGTGTCGGATCGTCGGCCGGCACGAGCGATGCGCTCGGGCGGATGACGTGGCCATTCCGCTCGAAATACATGAGGAACCGCCTGCGGATTTCGGCGGCAGAGAGGCCGGACGACATGCCCTCGGAATATACGGCGCTGGACGCGTCGTCGCCCCTCCCCTACACTCGTTCGCGATGCATCCTCGCGGGCGCGATCAGGTGGCATTCGTGTACCCCCGCACGGCGGCGCTCCAGCCCGCGCGGGGGACGTATCGGGGCGCGTACCGGAGCTATTCCGACTACAACTATCTGCGCCCCGGACCGATCGCCGCGCTCAAGCGCCGACATTTCACCGTCGCGCTGGAGCTGGCGCGCCCGTGGTTTCACCGGACGGCGGCGATCGACTTCGGCTGTGCCGACGGGATCTTTCTCCCGTCGCTCGCCCGCTACTTCCCCCGCGCCCTCGGCATCGATCGCGACCCGGCCGCGTGCGCGATCGCCGAAGCCGTCGTGGGCGACCTGGGGCTCGCCAACGTGCGCGTCCTCTGCACCGCGGAGACCGACGCCGGCGCACCGCTGCGCGCCGCCATCGCCACCGCATCGCCGGAGGGCTACGGCATCGCCTTCGCTCTCGAGACGCTGGAGCACATCGGGGCCCCGGATCGCGGCGACGCCGACGCCCGCCGGGCCGCGATCGTGCGTGATCTCCTCGCCCTCCTGGCGCCACCGGCGCGGATCATCGTCTCGGTTCCCCACATGACCGGGCTCCGCTTTCTCGCCAAGTACGGCGCGCAGCGCATCCTCGGCGTGGCGGACGAGCGCCTGACCCTGGGCGAAGCTCTCCGGGCCGGGATCCGGCACGACACGATGGCGCTCGCCCCCCGCTGGCGCGGCGGCCACGTCGGGTTCGATGAGCGGACCTTCGAGCGTGCGCTGGGCGGCGTGGCGCATATCCGCGAACGGCGCACGACCTGGCTCAGCGCGCTCTACATGCTCGAATCGCGGGCGTCGGCCTGACACTCGCCGGCCATCGCCGCGTCGAGCGTGCGGCGAATCTCGTCGGCGTCGTAGCCCCGCCGGGCGAGAAAGCCGAACGCCCGCCGCCGCCGGACGCCGGGATCGAGACCCGCGAGCGAGCGGAGCTTCTTGCGCGCGACGGCATCCAGCTGCGCCGTCATGTCGATCGCCTCGTCCGCCACGACCTCCTGGATCGCCCGATCCGCGACGGCGCGGTCGACCCGCCTCCGTGCGAGCTCCGCGCGGAGGCGCCGGGTGGAGACGCCCGCCCCGAGCAGCTTCGTCCGGGCGACGACGGTCGCGAGCGCGGCGTCGTCGAGGAGCCCCACGGCCGTGAGCCGCGCGACGACGGCCTCGATCGCCGCCGGCGTGGCGCCGCCCCCCGGCTGGGCCAGGCGGCGGCGTAGCTCCTCCGTGCTGAACGCGCGCCGGGCCAACAGGGCCAGCGCCCGGTCGTACAGCGGCGGATGATCCGCGGCGTCGCTAGGCGTCGTCCGCGGCCGCGTCTCCGCCTTCACTCGCGCCATTGCCCCCGTCGTTCGTCATCCCGAGAACAGTCTTCACCTTGTCCTCGATCTCGGTCATCATCGCGGGATTGTCTTTCAGGAACATCTTCGCGTTCTCGCGACCTTGCCCGATGCGCTGGCCGCCGTAGCTGTACCACGCACCGGATTTCTCGATGATCCCGCTCTCGGAGCCGATGTCGACGAGGAGCGATGTGTGGCTGATCCCCTCGGCGTACATGATGTCGAATTCCGCCTGCTTGAACGGCGGGGCGACCTTGTTCTTCACGACCTTGACCCGCACGTGCGACCCGATGACGTCCTCCTTCTCCTTCACGGGTCCGATCCGCCGGATGTCGAGGCGGACCGACGCGTAGAACTTGAGCGCCTTTCCGCCGGTCGTCGTCTCGGGATTCCCGAACATGACGCCGATCTTCTCGCGCAGCTGGTTGATGAAGACGACCGACGTCTTCGATCGGGCGATGGCGCCCGTCAGCTTCCGGAGGGCCTGACTCATGAGCCGGGCCTGGAGCCCCATGAACGAGTCCCCCATCTCCCCCTCGATCTCCGCCTTGGGGACGAGCGCCGCGACGGAGTCGATGACGATCACGTCGACGGCGCCGGACCGGACGAGAACCTCGCAGATCTCGAGGGCCTGCTCTCCCGTATCGGGCTGCGAGATGAGGAGATTCTCGATGTCGACGCCGAGCTTCTTGGCGTAATCCATGTCGAGCGCGTGCTCTGCGTCGATGAAGGCCGCGATCCCCCCGGCGCGCTGCGCGTTCGCGACGACGTGGAGGCAGAGCGTCGTCTTGCCGCTCGACTCGGGGCCGTAGATCTCGGTGACCCGCCCGCGCGGGATCCCGCCGACGCCGATCGCCGCGTCGAGATTGATCGCGCCCGTGGAGATCGCCTCCACACGGACGCGGGGCGCATCGGGACCCATGCGCATGATGGAGCCCTTGCCGCAGCTCTTCTCGATCTGCGCAATGGCGAGGTTGAGCGCCTTCTTCCGGTCCTCCTGCATCGTCGACACGGCCATGCTCCGCCCCGGATCAAGTGTGAATTGATATGCCCACCCGAACAAAATACGAAGGGGCCCTCCCGCGGGCAAGGTCCGGACCGTGCCCGTTTCAGGCCCCCTCGGTCCGTCACCTGCGTCACCGCAAGGCGTCGCCGCAACGCGTCACCGCAACGCGTCACCGCAACGCGTCACCGCAAGCCGAAGGCATTCTCCAGATGCTCCACCCGGGGGCCGCCCGCGCCGACGACGATCCCGATCACATCGAATCGGTACTCGACATCCCACTCGCCATGCCGGTCCAGCCAGACCTGGGCAGACCGGGCCATCTGCCGCTGCTTCCGCCAGTCGACGGCGCCGGCGGGTGCGCCGAATCCCTCCCCGCGCCGCGTCTTTACCTCCACGAACGCGACCGTCCGGCCGCGCCGAATCACGAGATCGAGATCCCGGTGCCCCGCGCGATATCGCCGTTCGAGGATCGTCCACCCCCGGGTCGTGAGCCACTCCTCCGCCAGCCGCTCCCCCAGCGCGCCGAGGGCCTGCGCGGTCGTCAGCATGGCCACAAGATCGCGTCGCCCGGCGGGCAATTGTCATCGATCACGCGCGCCCAGCATCGATTTCGGGCCCCGGCCACGGATCGCCATCCACCCATACCCCATGGCCCGCGGGGGGGGGGCACGGGCAGTTCGCGAACCGCCCCTACGGGCGCCCGCAAATCCGGTCCAGATCCTCCAGGCCCGCCAACACGTCGCGCGGTTTCGATCCGTCCGGCGGCCCCAGGATCCCGGCCGCGTGCAGCTGGTCGATCACGCGCGCCGCCCGCCCGTATCCGATCTTCAGCCGGCGCTGCAGCAGCGATGTCGACCCATGCTGATGCTGGATCACCACCTCCGCCGCCTCCCGGAACAGCTTGTCCCGCTCCCCCGGTGCCCCCTCCCCCTCCCCCTCCCCCTCCTCCTCGTTTGCTATCCGCTCCGCCTCGCGCCGCCGCACCGCCTCCAGGATGTCGTCCTCCTCTGCGGCCACCGCGTCCACGGCCGCCGCCTCGCGCCCCGGACGCCGCGCCTCGCGCCGCTCATCGTACCAGCGCATGAGCCGCTCGGTGTCAGCACCCGCGATGTACGCGCCCTGCAGCCGCGCCGGCTCCGATCTTCCCGGCGTAATGAACAGCATGTCCCCGTTGCCGAGCAGCGATTCCGCCCCAATGCCGTCGATGATCGTTCGACTATCCACCTGCGACGCGACGCGAAAGGCGATCCGGCTCGGGAAGTTCGCCTTGATGAGTCCCGTGATCACGTTCACGCTCGGCCGCTGCGTCGCGAGGATGAGATGGATCCCGATCGCGCGCGCCTTCTGCGCCAGCAGGGCAAGGGGCGTCTCCACCTCGTTCTGCACCGTCATCATCAGGTCCGCCAGCTCCTCGATGACCACGACCAGGTACGGGAGCTCTTTCCCGGTGTAGCGCCGCTCCTCGAACGCCACCATCGGATCGCGCGGCCGCAGGACGATCGTCCCCTCGCGCAGCCGCTGATTCAGCTCCTGGATGTTGCGGCATCCGTTGGCGGCGAGGAGCTCGTAGCGATCCTGCATTTCCATGACCGCCCACTTCAGCACGGCCGCCGCGTCGCGGTTATCCGTGATCACCTTGTGCCGCAAGTGCGGGAGCGTGTTGTAGACAGACAGCTCGACCATCTTCGGGTCGACCATGAGGAATCGCAGCGTCTCCGGCGTATGCCGATAGACGAGGCTCGTGATGATCGTGTTGACGCAAACCGATTTCCCGGAGCCCGTCGCGCCCGCGATGAGCAGGTGCGGCATTTTCGCGAGGTCCGCGACGACCGGATGCCCTTCGAGATCCTTCCCCAACACGATCGGCAGGGCGGCCCGCATTCCCTGAAACTCCCGCGACTCGATCACTTCGCGGAGCGACACCATTTCGGCCGTGGGATTCGGCACCTCCACTCCCACCGCCCCCCGCCCCGGAATCGGCGCCACGATGCGGATGCTGGGCGCCCGCATGGCGAGCGCGAGATCGTCCGCCAGTGTCGCGATCTGCCGAACCTTGACCCCGGCCGCGGGGGCGATCTCGAACTGCGTGACGACCGGCCCGGTCGTGCGCCCGATGAGCTCCCCTTCGACTCGGAACGTACGGAGCGCCTCCATGAGCTTCTCTCCCATGGCGTCCAGCTCGCGCTTGCTCACATCGGCGTGCCGCGCCGGGAGCGGCGTCAGGAGATCCGGCGGCGGCAGCTCGACGGCCGCGAGGGCCACGTCTCTGGTCGCGTCGATTTCGGCCGCCACGCCCGCCGCACGGTCGGCCGGCGTCACGCCTCGCCCGGCGCGCGAGCGCCGCGCCGACGCCGGCGCGACGACCCCGTGCTCCAGCGCGAGGGTCGGATCCACCGCCGGCATCTCGGCGGGGGCCGGCGCCAGCGCCAGGGCGAGCGCCTCCGTCCGCGCCCGCGCGAGGTCGGTGTCGGCGTCCGGGCGCGGCGCGGAATCCGGCGAGGCACGATCGGCGTGACCCACGAAGAGGCGCAGCGGATTCCACGCGAGCGTGGCGGCCGTGAGGGCGCTCGCCGCCAGGGTAAGCACCAGCCACGTTCCGATGGGGCCGAACGCGCGCACGAGATAGAAGGCGGCGAAGCTCCCCCACAGCCCGCTCGCGCGCACGAGATCCGGCTGCGCGCCAAACACCACGGCCAGCGTCACGGGGAGCAGGATCGCAAGCCCGATCAGGAAGATGAGCCAGGATCGGTCGGCCGACGGGCGGAGCCGGCCGAAGAGACCGAGGGCGTGGGCGGCCGGGATGAGAGGGATGATCAGCGCCGCAGGCAGTCCGACGAGGGAGAGCATGGCGGCCCGCATGCAGGCGCCGACCGGCCCGAAGACGCCGCTCGCCGCCCAGCATCGAGCGCTCGGCGCGCCCTGGAACAGGAGGGCGCCACCGAGGAACACGGCGAATATCAGGAGCGCCGTGCCGGCGAGCTCCCGCCGCACGTGCGGCGACAGGCGGCGTGACGCCGAGCCGCCCGTCCCGCCCGGCCGGGATGGCGCGCGTCCCTCGGATTTCGCGGCCATGGGCTATCGACTCCGCTCCGGTCCCAATCTCGTGATCTGGCGCTCCTGGTAGACCGGCACGACCGGGAAGACATCCAGCGTTCCGCACACAGTAAGATCTCCGGCGAATCCCGCCTCCGCGAGGGCGCGGCCGTGCTCGGACGCCGCGATCGTGGCCGCCGGGCCGTCCGGATCGTAGCGCCGCTCGACGGCCAGGCAGGCCAGGGCGGCGTCGTTATGCTCCACGTCCGGCACGCCCTCCGCCAGCTCGCGCAGGAAGCGGCCGGCGCAGGCCGCATCCTCGAGCGCGATGCGACCATCGTGGCCGGCGCAGAGGAGGGCGACGTCCGTGCCGCCCCGTAGCGCGGCGCGGAGCAGCACCAGAATCGCCGAGAAGTTCGCGTACGCAGCGATGACGACATCGGCGGCCCCCGCACCGTGCACGCGGAGCAGGGCGGGCGTGCCGTTCGTCGTCGTCAACACGATCGTTTTGCCGCCGATGCGATCGGGCGTGTACTCCGCCGGCGAGTTGCCGAGGTCGAATCCCGTAATGGGGCGCATCCGCTGCTCGCCCGCCAGGAGGATGTCCGACCGCGAGAGCGTCCTGGCGCGGAGACTGGCCTCCTCGGTGTTCGCGCACGGGATCACCGCGCGCGCTCCGTGCGCGAGCGCCGCCGCGATCGTCGTGGAGGCGCGCAACACATCCACAACGGCCACGACCCGACCAGCCACATCCACCGGCGCGACATCCGCCACGCCCAGCCACGCATCGGCGCGCACGGTCGGACCCATCGGCTTACACCGCCGCCAGGTCCGCTCCCGCCGGCGGGCTCGCCACGGGGTCTTGCATGAGCTCGACCTCGCGCTCGAGAAACGTCGTGTCGACATCGCCGGCCGCGAAGCGCGGATTGGCCATCACCCGCCCCAGGAAGGGGATCGTCGTCGCGACCCCTTCGATGATGAAGCTTTCGAGAGCGATCTGCATGCGCCGGCGCGCCTCATCCCGGTCGCGTCCCTCGCAGATGAGCTTCGCGAGCAACGAGTCGTAGTACGGGGGGACCGTGTAGCCCGCGTAGACGTGGGTATCGAGGCGGACCCCGGGACCACCAGGGGGGTGAAAGGTCGTGATCCGGCCCGGCGACGGCTGGAAATTGCGCGCCGGGTCTTCCGCGTTCACCCGGCATTCGATGACGTGCCCGCGCAGCGGCGGGAGCGATCGCACGGACAGCGGGTCCCCCGCCGCAATGCAGATCTGCTCCTTCACCAGATCGACGCCCGTGAGCACCTCGGTCACCGGATGCTCCACCTGGATCCGCGTGTTCATCTCCATGAAGAAGAACGCGCCAGCGTCGTCGAGAAGCATCTCGATCGTGCCCGCCCCGACGTACGCGATGGCCTGCGCCGCCCGGACGGCGACGTCGCCCATGCGCTCGCGCAGCTCGGGGGTGACGGCGGGGCTCGGGGCCTCCTCGATGAGCTTCTGGTGGCGGCGCTGAATGGAACAGTCGCGCTCCCCGAGATGGATCACTCGGCCCTGGGTGTCGCCCAGAATCTGAAACTCGATGTGGCGCGGCCGGGCGAGGAACTTCTCGATGTATACGTCGCCACTGCCGAAGGCCGACAGCGCCTCCGAGCGCGCGAGCTGAAACGACCGCGCGAAGTCGTCGGCGTCGGCCGCTACCCGCATCCCCTTTCCGCCCCCTCCGCCCGCCGCCTTGATGACGACGGGGAAGCCGATCTCACGGGCCAGCACCAGTGCGTCCTCCGCATCATCGACCGGCCCCGGCGTTCCCGGTATGATCGGCACGCCGGCGAGCGCCATCGTATTCCGGGCAACCGCCTTGTCGCCCATGAGCCGGATCTGCCGCGCCGTGGGCCCGATGAAGGTGATGTTCGACGCGGCGCACGTCTCGGCGAACTCGGCGTTCTCCGCGAGGAAGCCATACCCGGGATGGATCGCATCCGCCCCGGCGATCTCCGCGGCGGCGATGATGCGCGGGATGTTCAGGTAGGAGTCGCGCGCCGCCGGCGGACCGATGCACACGTCGTCGTCCGCGAATCGGACGTGCAGCGATTCCCGATCCGCCTCGGAATAGACCGCCACGGTCTGGAGACCGAGCTCGCGGCACGCCCGGATCACCCGGAGCGCAATCTCACCCCGGTTGGCAATCAGGACCTTCTTGAACACCCCGGGAAGATACCGCCGGAGCAGCCTATCCGGTGACGTCCGACTGGAAGGCGTCCCAGGTGGTATCGCCCGACCCGGCGACTCCCTGAACCCGCAATGCGAACTCGCTCGGCGTGGTCGAGAAGAACAGGGCGTTCTCGTACGAGATGATCCCCTTCGTATACCACGCCATCAGCGACTGGTCGAAGCTCTGCATGCCGTACTGAATCGTCCCCTCCTTGATCAGGTCGGGGATGTTGAGCGATTGCGTCATGTCCCGGATGTTGTCGCGAACGGCCGCCGTATTGATCAGGACCTCGCACGCCGGCACCCGGCCCGGTCGGTCCCGCCGCGGCACCAGTCGCAGCGAGATGATCGCGGCGAGCGCGCTGGAGAGTGCGAACCGGACCTCCGCCTGCTGGTGCGGCGGATAGAACGACAGGATGCGATTGAGCGTCTGCGTGGCGTCGGTCGTATGCAGCGTCGAGAAGACGAGGTGACCCGTGTCCGCGGCCTTGAGCGCCGTGTCGAGCGTATCGAGGTCGCGAATCTCGCCGAGGAGCAGGACGTCCGGATCCTGCCGTAGGACGCGGCGCAGCGCCTGGGCGAAGCTCCGCGTATCGGTTCCCACCTCGCGCTGGTTGATGTGGCAGTTGATGTCGCGATGGAGGAACTCGATCGGGTCCTCGATCGTAATGATGTTCGCGTACCGCCGCTCGTTGATGTGCTGGATCATGGCCGCGAGCGCGGTGGACTTCCCGGAGCCCGTGATCCCCGTCACCAGCACGAGCCCCCGGGGGCGCATCGCGATGTCGCCCACCACCGGCGGGAGATTGAGCTCCTCAATCGTGCTGACCTGGTAGGGAATCGACCGGAACGCGTAGGCGATGGTTCCGCGCTGCTGATACACGTTGACGCGAAAGCGGCCGATCCCGGGCACCCCGATCGCGAAATCGGCCTCCTTGTTGTCGGCGAACTCCTTGATCTGCGACGCGGACATGATCTGTTCCGCAAGGGCCTTCAAATCCTCCGGCCGCAACGGCGGGTGCGCCATCGCCCGAAGCTCGCCCTGGACACGCAGCGTGGGCGGACGTCCGACCTTGAGATGCAGGTCCGAGCCGTTCTGCCGAATCAGCTCCTGCAGGATGAGCTTGAAGTTGAAGCCGCCGGCGGCCGCGGGCGGCTGAAATGTCCGCAGGGCATCCGTGGGCGTGTGTACTGCCGTGTGCCTTCCCTCCGGCATGCCTGACTCCCCCCGGGTTACCCGGTCGGATCGATGCGGAACAGGATCTGTCCGTACTCGACCGGATGCGCATCCTGGACGAGTACCTCGCGCACGACGCCACTGAACTCGGATTCGATCTCGTTCATGATCTTCATCGCCTCGATGATGCAGACGATCTGACCCTTCGTCACCCGCGTCCCGTTCGTGACGTACGGCGGGGCGCCGGGCTCGGGCGAGGCGTAGAACGTCCCGACCATCGGTGACTTCACCTCCAGCAACTTCGCCTTCGCGGCCGCCGCCTCCTCGGCCGCTCCCTCGCCCACCGCCCCGACGCCGTCGGGCGGAGTCGCCCGACCGGCGGTTGCGACCAGCGCCGGCAGCGGCAGCGCCGTCGCGACCTGCACCCCTCCGCGCTGCGCCGGTGACTTGGAGACCCGGATCTTCACACCCTTGTCGGTCGAGATCTCGATCGAGTCGACGCTCGAGCCGTCGAGGATGCCGATCAGCTTCTTGATGTAGCGAAGATCAATCATATAGATGGTCTGAGTCGGCCGGTCGTCACACGCGTCATCCCACTTCGAGGAGGTCGCGCGAGAAGTGGGTCAGGACGGTCGGGCCCGCGGCCCCCAGGTGGACGTCATCCTCGATCCTCACGCCGCCCCACCCCGGACGATAGATGCCCGGCTCGATCGTGACGACGGCGTCGAGTCCGAGCAGCGCCTCCGCGGTCCGCGACAGGCGCGGCGCCTCGTGCACCTCGAGTCCGAGACCGTGACCCAGACTGTGCCCGAACGCCTCGGCGTAACCACGGCCATCAATGTAGTCCCGCGCGAGCGCATCGGCATCCTTGCCCCGCATCCCGGTGCGGACGCCGGCGGCGGCGGTGGCATTGGCCATCTGCACGATCTCATAGACGCCGCGCTGCTCGGCATCCGCGCGCCCGACGACCACGGTCCGCGTGACGTCCGCACAGTAGCCGCCGACGGCGGCGCCGAAATCCATCAGCAGGAAGTCTCCGCTCCGCAGCGGACGCGTCGACGTGCGCGCATGCGGCAGGGCCGACCGCTCGCCCGACGCCACGATCGTCGGAAAGGGGAACCCCTCCGACCCCTCGTCGCGCAGCGCGCGCTCGAGAAGGCCCGCGACCTGCAGCTCCGTCATCCCCGCGCGCACCGCCGGCAACGCCTGCGCGAGCGCCCGGGTCGCGACGCCGGCGGCATCCGTGATCAGCGCCAGCTCGTCGGGCGACTTCCGCTCGCGCAGATGCTCGACCAGATCGACCGTGGGGCGCCATTGCCACCGCTTGCCGGAGTCGAGCAGGCGCTCGAAGTCGCGGTGCACCAGGTGCGCGGATTCGAAGCCCGCGATCTCCACGCGGGCAAGGTCCGGCAGCGCGCGCCAGAGCGTCGACCAGACGCTGTGGCGATCGACGATGACGCGGGCGAAGGCACCGACCTCGACAGCGGCCTGCGTCTCGTAGCGAAAATCCGTGATGAACACCACCTCGCCGGCGGTCGTCGCGAACACGAGGGCGCTCGTCCCCGAGAACCCGGTCAGATAACGAATGTTGGGCATGCTGCTGAGCAGGATCCCATCGACCTTGGCGGCTTGGAGCGAGGCCGCGAGGGCAGCCAGGCGCTCCGGCCGGCGATCAGCCACGCAACACCGCCACCAGCCCCCGCAACGCCATCTCATAGCCCGCCGGGCCGAAGCCGACGACGACCCCGCGCGCCCCCGCCGCGAGCATCGAGTGCCGCCGCTCCGGCTCACGTGCGTAGATGTTCGTCAGATGGACCTCGGCGTACGGGAGCGCCACCGACGCGAATGCATCGCGGATCGCCAGGCTCGTGTGGCTGTATGCCCCGGCGTTGATCACGGCCGCGGCATGGGTGCCGCGCAAAGCGTGAATCGCGTCGATCAACGCGCCCTCCGCGGAGTGCTGCACGCAGTCGACCGTCACCCCCAACGAGTGACCGACCTCGATCAGCCGCCGCTCGATCTCCGCGAGCGTCGCCGTGCCATAGATCGCGGGCTCCCGGGTCCCCAGCAGATTCAGATTGGGCCCGTTGAGGATCGCGATCCTCACTTCTTCTTCAACCCGGAGAGCCAGCTACTGAATTGTTCGGCTTCAACCGCGACCTCATCCGCGCCAAAGATCGCGTCGAGCGACAGCTCCGTCGCGGCGGGGCGCAGCGCGGGCGGCGGGATCATCGCCGGCTGCGACGAGGACGGCCCGCCAAACGCGCTGGACAGCGTCGCCGCCGCGGCCTCATCGACGCCGGGCACGGGTGCGCCCGGAAAGAGACCGCTGACCGATTCCGTCTGCGCCGCCGCCCTCGAACCCGCGGGCGTCGCGCTCCGCGCGGCGGGTTCGCGGGCGGGCGACACCTCGCTCTCGAGCGGTGTGGCATCCGGGAGTGTGAAATCATGGTACTCGGGCGGGCTGTTGGCCCGGAGATCGGAGCTCTGATCGTATTCGAAGTCGTTCGAGCGCGGGCGCGACCAGTCCCCAGCCAGGAGCGATTCCGCCCCGTAGGCCGCCGCATCGTACGCATCGTACGCGCGGTCGTTGAGCTCTGCGGGATCCGGAAACGGGGGCACGGTCTCGATCGAGGAACCGAGCGACGCGGCACCAGGAGGCGGCGCCACGCTGTCGACCGCAAAGCCGGATGTCGCTTCCACCGACGCGGCTCCCCCCGCCCCCACCGGCGTCGCCCGTGCGCCCTGGAGCGACGCGGGACGTTGCGTCGCGAAGGCAGCAAAGAATGCGCGCACCGTTTGCACCGTGTGCACCGGTTGCACCGGTTCGGCGGCATCCGCCGCCTCCACGGGCGGCGCGGCCGGCGCAGGCGGCGCGGGCGGCGTCGGCGCGACCGGCAGGCGCGCGGGCTCCGGGGGCGTGGTCAGCAGCGCCGGTGCCACCACCGAGGGCGTCGGAGGCGGCGCGACGGGTGGCACCGCCGACGGCGTTGCCGCCACGATCGGCGCGCTGACCGGCGGCGGCCCGTACAATCTCTCCGCGTTCTCCGCCTCGAGCCGTTCCACTCGGCCGCGGAGCGCGGAGTCGTTCGGCCGCTGTGCCAACAGTTGACGGTAGACCTTCAACGCCTCGTCCCGATGACCCTGCTGTAGGTACAGCTGCGCCATCGTCTCCGTGACGAATGCGTATCCCGGCTCGGTGTGCGCACGGGGCGCCTCCTCCTGCTCGATTCCGTCCAACACGGGATCCGGGCCGCCGGCCGGCGGGGTTACGCGGACGAGACGCGGCCGCGCATCCGACGCCATCGGCACGATCGCCTCACCATGGATCTCGCCGGACAGCACGGCCGGCTGCTCGGGGTTGACCCCCCCCCAGCCAGCGGCCCCATCCGCCGCATCCACGGGGCCCCCGAATTCGCCCTCCGTCCGGCCCGCCGCAGCGAGCGGCGGTGTGACGACCGCGTTCACGGACGCGAGAAGCGTTACCGTGTCCTCGTTCCGGGGGTCGACCTCGAGAACGCGTTGGTACCACATGCGAGCGCTCGGGATGTCCGCACCCAGCCGCGCGATGTCACCCAGATGCCGCAACGCGATCAGATTCTCGGGATCGAGCTCGAGCGCAGTCGTGAAGACGGCGCGGGCCTCGGTATAGTCCCCCGCCTCGAACAAGGACTGCCCGAGGACAATATGTCCGCTCATGTGGCCGGGCTGCTGCGGCACGAACTCGCGACAGAGCGCGATCGCCTCCTGCAGCTGGCCGGCCTTGCGAAATTCGTTTGCTAGTGGTGCGAAGAACCTGCGCGGATTCTCGGTGAACTTCCGTTCGAGTTCCTCTATCCGGGCGGAACTTGCCATCGAGTGCCCCTCGGGTGCGCCGCGCGCCGGGCGGCATCACGGTGGTCGAAGATATACCCTCCCGACGAATGAAGTCAATCAGAGGTGACAGCAGAAGTGCCGGGCTCTCTTGACCTTAGCCGCTCGCGGCCGGTAGGTTCCACGGCTCTCCCTTACCGGCCATCAATAAGGAGTGTCGCCGCGTGCTGCAAGCGATGCGGAGCGGGGCGAAGTACATCTGGATCGTCATCGCCGTCCTGTTTGTCGGCGGCTTCCTTTTCTACGAAAGCTCGGGGCTCTTCGGCCGCGGCCCGAACACGACATCCACGATCGTCGGGTCTGTCAACGGCCGCGACATCCCGCTGGGAGTCTGGATCCAGGCGACCCAGCACCGGGAGCAGGAAGCCTCGCAGCAGCTCGGGCGCCAACTGACCCTCGAAGAGGAGGCGCAGCTCAAACAGGAGGTATTCGACCAGCTGGTCACCGAGATCCTGCTCGAGCAGGAATACGCGCGGCGCGGTATCCGGGTGTCCGATGCCGAGATCATCCAGGCGGCCCGCACGAGCCCGCCACCCGAGCTCATGCGTGCGCCGGAGCTCCAGACGAACGGGCAGTTCGACATGGAGAAGTACCAGCGTTTCCTGAGCAGCCCGATGGCGCGCGAACAGGGGATTCTGGCCGGCCTCGAGGGGATGTATCGCTCCGAGATTCCGCGGGAAAAGCTGTTCGAGGAGGTCGTGTCGGACATTTACGTCACGGACGACCAGCTGTGGAGCATCTGGCGCGATACGCACGATACGGCGCAGGTCTCATCCGTCGCATTTACCCCCGATCTCGTCCCGGATTCGACGATCGCCGCGAGCGAGGCCGAGATGCGACAGTACTACGATGCCCATCACGCCGAGTTGACACGCCCGGGCCGCGCCGTCCTGTCCGTGGTCACGATTCCGCGCACGATCACCGCGGCGGACACGGCCGCCGCGCTGCACCACATCCAGGCGCTCCGCGATTCGCTGGCACATGGCAGCTCGTTCGCCGATCTCGCCAAGCGGGAATCGGCCGATACCGCGTCGGCCGCCAACGGGGGATCGCTCGGCTGGGGCAAGGCGGGACGATTCGTCACGGAGTTCGAGGTGGCCGGGTGGCGGCTCAAACCCGGCGAGCTCTCGGAGCCCGTCCTGTCGCCCTTCGGGTACCATCTCATTCGCATGGACGCACGCAAGGGCGATTCGGCGGAATTCAGCCATATCCTGATCAAGATTCAGCAGACGGACTCCGCGGCCGCACGCACGAATGCGCAGGCGGATACTCTCGAGAAGCTCGCTGCCCAGGGCGAGACGCCCGCGCAATTCGATCGCGCGGTCAAGATTCTCACGCTTACCCCGGTCACCATTCCGGTCACCGAGGGCGCGCCGGCGTACCTCAACGGCCGCCAGATCCCGAGCATCGGCGCCTGGGCATTCGGAGGCGCGCGTGTGGGAGAGTCGAGCGATCTGCAGGATGCGGACAATGCGTACTATCTGGCACGCCTCGATTCATTGACACCGGGCGGGCTCCCGACGTTCGATCAGGCGGCGCCCGCCGTCCGGCGCATTCTCGCCCAGCGCAAGGCCCTCGACGTGCTCCTGCCGCGCGCCCAGGCGATGGCCAATCAGGCAGCAACGTCGTCGCTCGAAGCGGCCGCCACTGCCGCTCATCTCAAGGTCGCGACGTCCATGCGCTTCACGCCGACGGCTTACGTGCCCGAGCTGGGGCAGATGAACGAGGCGGTGGGTGCCGCCTTCGCGCTTCCCGTCGGCGCGATCAGCGCACCTATCAAGACCGCGCAGGCGGTTTATGTGCTCCGCGTCGATCGTCGCGTGGACGCCGACCACGCCGCGTGGGAGAAGCAGAAGGACGAGCAGCGGCAACGCCTTCTCTCGACGCTCCGCGAGCAGCGCGTCCGCGAGTATCTCGACGACCTCCGGCAGGCTGCATCGATCACCGATCACCGCGCCGCGATCGATGCCGCGAGCCACCGCGCGGCGGCTGCCTAGGGGCCGCGGCCAGCCCTGCCCTAAAACAGCGATCGGGCGATCAGGTACGCGATCAGGACACCGAGGAGGCTGAGCAGCGACACGTCCAGCGCCACCGGCCCGATCGCCAGCTTGACGATCACCAGATCGATCTGGATCGGCCCGATCGAAGGAGTCACCCCCGTCGTGAGGAACTCCTTCACCGCCCCCGCCGGGAGAAACCGACGGCAGAACTGGGTGAGAAAACCGCCAACCACGAAGCCGATCGTCAACGCAATGGCGTGAAACATCGGGCGGTGCCGAGCCGACCCGCGCGGCGGCATCAGCGTGTTCCTCGTCTGTGCACCATCAGGATCGCCGCTCCATGACGTAGGTAATGGCGTCGAGAAGCGCTCCCCGCGCCGGCGTCTCCGGCAGCTCCGCGAGCGCCTCCTCGGCTCCCTGCGCGAACTGCTCTCCCCGTCGCCGAGCATACTCGATGCCGCCGAACTCACCCGCGAGCGCGATGACCTCGTGGATCTCGGCATTGCTGGGCGTCGGCGCCGCGAAGAGCGCCTCCACGCGGCCGCGCGACGCGCCGTCCATCTCCCTCAGCGCGGCGATGAGAGGCAGCGTCATCTTGCGCTCCTTGAGATCCAGCCCGGTCGGCTTCCCCATGACCTCCGGGGCCTCGGTATAGTCGAGGAGATCGTCGGCCACCTGGAAGGCCATGCCGAGCCGCTGCCCGTATTCCGACAGCGCGGCGCGATGGGCCGGCGCGCCCCGGAGCGCGCCCAGCGCGCACGCGGCGCGAAACAGCGCCGCGGTCTTCGCCGCGATCAGCGCTTCGTAATCGGGCTCGGAGAACAGCAGCGGATCGGCGACGGCCAACTGCAGCATTTCGCCGCGCGTCATCTCCACCGAGGCATCGCTGAGCACGCGGAGTGCGTCGATGTCGCCCAGCCGGGCGAGCTCGCGCAACGCCCGAAGGTAGAGGAAGTCGCCCGCGATGACCGACACCTGATGGCTGAACAGCGCGTTGATCGTCGGCCGACCGCGCCGCAAACCCGAGTGGTCGACCGTGTCGTCGTGCACGAGCGTCGCGAGGTGCATGAGCTCGAGGACCGCAGCCAGCGTCGTCACGCCCGGCGCGGGTTCATCCCCCGCGGCGTTCGCCAGCAGCACGAGGGTGGGCCGGAACAGCTTGCCCTTCGTCCCCATGAGGTGGCGATTCACCTGGGCGATGAGCGGCGAATCATCGTCCATGATCCGCCACAATTCGTGCATCACGCGATCCAGCTCTTCGCGCACCGGCGCCTGAACGTCCGCGAGGCGCGGGGTGGGCCGGATGCGCGCGACGGTCACCGCGCCGCCTGCTCCAGACCGGCGAGGCGTCGCGTCACGTCGCGGAATTCGATGTCGACGGCGAACACGCGTTGATAATAGCGGATTGCCTCCTCCGGGCGCCCCGTCGCCTCCGCGGCATAGCCCAGCAGGTACAGCACACCCACCAGCTGCTCCTCCGTCGTGGCCGGCTCCTGCAGGGCGCGGGACAGGAGCATCGACGCGACCGCAGGCTGCCGCTTCTCGAGGAAGCACTGGCCCAGCGCCTCGTATGTCCGCACGCGCCGGCCGGGTCCGAGCAGGGCTTTCTGGAATTCCGCGATCGCCTCGTCGAGGAGACCCATCTCCTTATATGCGACGCCGAGATCGAAATGGCTCTCGGAGTCATCGAGGTCCACGTTCTGGGCGACCCCGGCCTTGAAGCTCCGGAGCATGACATCGAAATCGGCGGCCTCGTCGCCGGTGGGACGGTGCTCGGGAACAACCATGCGCGTCGACCGCGGGCCCGCGTCCTCCCTCAGCCAGTCGCCCAGATTGACGAAGTCGCTCTCCGCCGACGGTGGCACCGCGCCGTTTGGCGCGTCCGCCCCACTGGCGCGTCCTGGGGCCGCGGATGGGCCGCGGGACGCGCGCTCGCCAAATGTGCTGAGCGCCGTGAGGGCGCGGGGATCATTCGGCGCGATCTCTATGACGCGGCGATAGATCGCCCGGGCTGAGTCCAGCTGCCCGTCGCGAACGAGCGCATCGCCCAGCTCGATGTACAGATCCGGCAGACGGCTCGCATCGCCTGCCCGCACCGCATATTCAACCCGCTTCTCATGGTGCCGGACCGAGTTCGGATTGATGCGCAGGATCTCTTCCACCACCGAGCGGGCGCCGGTGATGTCGCGGTCCCGCTCCATGCCGACCATCACGCCGTCCAGCTCGCGCACACCGCCGTCGCGGTCCCCGTTCTCAAACAGCGCTTCCGCGGCCTTGCGTCGATCCGACCAGTCGACGGACGGCGGTGCATCCGCCGCGGGCACCTCGACCGGCGGCCGGGCGGCCGGGCGGGCCGGCGTCTGCGCGGGACGCGCTGGCGCCGGAGGCCGCCCCCCCGGCGGGAGCGCCTCGTCGGGAATGAGCACGGTCATCTCCGGCGTCAGCGACATCCGATCGCGGCCACCGCGCGCACCGGGTGCACCGGGTGCACCGGGTGCACCGGGTGCACCGGGCGCGGCGGTCGGCGGCGACGGGACCACGCGATCAACGTCGGGAAGCTCCCCCGGGATCACGAGATCGTGCCCCGATGGCTCGATGGCCGGCATATCCAGCGGCGTCGGGAGACGCAGCTTCGCGAACGCCCGACTGTCGAGCGGCTCGACCGCAGGCATGCTGCCGCCCGGGGTCGTCGTCGAAACGGTATCGCTCGGCTCAGGTGTGGACGCCGCGACCGCGGCCGGGCCCGACGCGGGCGGCTCGCTCACCGGGTGCGGCGTGCGGCGCGCCGGCGGGGAATCCTCCTGCCCCGTGTGGATGACGGGCAGGTCCGCAAGGGCGCCGCGCGGCAAAGCCTCCACCGGCAGATCCTCGATCGCTGCGGGCACAGGGGGAGCCGGGGGCCGCCCGGGGATCGACGGCTTCGCGTCGCCGAGATCGAGGAACACGAGCTCCGGCGTGCGGCGCGCGCGCGCGGGGCCGCCTGGCTCCTCGGCCCCGATCTGCTTCATCCGATCGACGGTCGCCCGCATGTCGGCGCCGCGTCCCTCCGCCTCGAATTTCTCGTATAGTCGCTGCAACTGCTCGACCGCTTCCGCCGTCCGCCCCTGCTTGGTCAGCTGCTCCGCGAGCATCAGGCGCACGTCTTCCTGGCCGGGGACCAGATCGGCGAACTCCTTCAGCGCGCGAAATGCCTCGTCGAGCTGGCCGGCCGTCTGCATCCGGTGAGCGTACTCGAGGAAATTCTGCTTCGCATCATTGATGAAGCCCTTGCGGGCACTGATACGGCCGAGCTTGTAGTAGACGGCGTTGCGCCCCGGCGACAGCCGGAGGATCTTGTTACACAGCGCGATCGCGTTGTTGTAGAATCCCCCCTCGGCGTACAAATCGACCGCGCTGTCGTAATACTTCATCCCTTCGGCGACGTTGTTTGCGCGCATGTAGAGGTCGCCCACCCGGTTATACAGAGCGACGTCGGCCTCGTCGCCCGTGTTGGCGCTGACCTCCAAGGCCTCCAGATACGTCTGGAGCGCCTTGTCGAACTGCTTTTTCTGCTCGTAGTCGGCAGCTTTCTTCTTTAGCTTGGCAGCAGTCGACATCAGGGCGTCACGGGGCTCGGGCGGCGGGCGGAAACGACGGCAGGGCGGGTCGGCGTCGTCGAATGGCGCGGGAGTCGGGCCCCCCCGGGTAAGACGGCTTAAGGTACCCCTCCGTCAAACGGGTGACAAGCGCGTCCGCGCACCCACGATGCCCGACAGCGGCGGTCCCCGTACCAGTACGGAATCTCGCGCACATCCGCCACATCGAAGAGCGCGAGGTCGGCCGAGTAGCCCGGAGCGATCTGCCCGACCTCGCCCGCGAGCCCGAGCGCCGCGGCGCCGTTCGCGGTGGCGGCGATCAGGGCCTCGCCGACGCTCAACCGCAGCTGACTCACGGCCAGCGTCAGAATGAGTGGGAAGTTCGGAGTGGGCGACGTTCCCGGATTGAAATCGGTCGCCACGGCGACGGCGGCGCCGGCCTCGATGAGGGAGCGCGCCGGCGCCTGCGCGGTCTTCCCGAGGAACAGCAGGGTTCCGGGGAGCAATGTCGCCACCGTCGGCGCCCCGGCCAGTGCGGCGATCCCCGCAGGCGAGATGGCCGCGAGGTGATCCGCCAATGTCGCGCCCAGCAGGACGGCCAATTCGGCCCCTCCCGACGGGCTCAGCTCGTCGGCGTGGAGCTTCACGCCCAGACCGGCGTCGCGGGCCGCCGTCAGCACGGTTCGGCTCTCATCGACGGTGAACACCCCCGGCTCGCAGAACGCATCGGCGAAGCGCGCGAGCCGTTCCGCCACGACGCGCGGGAGCATCTCGGCCGTCAGCATGCGCACGTATCCCGCCCGCGCCGCCGGGGTCGACCGGCACTCGAGCGGGATCTCGTGCGCCCCGAGCCATGTCGGGATGATGCGCACAGGCAGCGCCGCGGCCAGACGGGCGATCACGCGTAATGTCTTGAGCTCATCGTCGACGGTCAGGCCATAACCCGATTTGACTTCCACGGTCGTCGTCCCGTACGCGGCGAGCCGCACCAGGCGCTCTCGCGCGAGCGCGTACAGCGCGTCTTCGTCCCGGGCCCGGAGATCCCGAACCGAGGCGTGAATCCCTCCGCCGGCCGCCGCGATGGCCATGTAGTCGGCGCCGCGTGCGCGAAGCTCCTGCTCGGCCGCCCGCGGCGCGCCGAAGATCGCGTGGGTGTGCGAATCCACGAGACCCGGCGTGAGCACGCCGCCGCCGCAGTCGATGCGCCGGGCGGACGGGTAGACGCGGTCGAGAGCGGACGCCGCGCCCACCGCGGCGATTCGGCCGCCCGTGACCGCGACGGCGCCGCGCGGCAGCACCCCGGCGTCACCCATCTCGCGCCCGCGCCGCGCGCGCGGCGGGCCCGCGCACGTGACGATTTGCGCCGCGTTGACGAACAGGGTCGCCTCGACCGCGTCGCCACCGCCGCTCGGATCCTCCGTCACGCCAGGACGTCCTGGATGCGCGACCAGCGCAGGGGCGCCTGCGCCTCGCCGCGACACGCGTAGAAGCAGGCGTTGCACGCGATCGGCTGGTACCTCCGATACGCTCTCCAATGAAAGTCGGTGGGGAAATCGGGGCACCGCTTGACCCGCCCGGTGGGGTCGACGTGAATCGTCCGCAGGCCGGACTGGCACGGCTCGGTCACTTCTCCCCGGACGTACCGCGGGATCTGCTCGAGGTAGTGATCGGAGCTCGTGATCACCCCGCGCCGGCGGCGCTTGTAGGCCAGGAGCTCCGCGATCGCCACATCCACATCCGCGAGGCGCTCACGCGACGGGACGCCGTCGGCGTTGCCGTTCTTGAGCGCCGTGTACACGCTGAAGTTGACGCCACAGCCGAGGGCCGCTGCACGTTCGACGATCGGAAGCAGCTGGTCGATGTTGTCGTCGCGAATCACGGTGTTGAACCGGATGGCATCGATCCCCCGCGCGCGCATGGCGTCGACCGTCGCGAAGATCCGGTCGGTGAGACCCGGTATCCCCCGCGCGGCATCGTGCCGTCCGTCGAGGTAGTCGAGCGAGATGTTGAACTGATCGATGCCGGCATCCCAGAGCGACCACGCCCGGTCGGCGGTCAGCAGGGCCCCGTGCGTGAGTAACGTCACGTAGCTGAGGCCCACGGCCCCGCCGACCGCCGCCACCAGGCCCTCGAGATCGCGGCGCAAGGTCGGCTCTCCCCCCGTGAAGGTGATCATCAGCGGATTGAAGAAGCGCGCGGCGGCGGCGAAGCTCGCCAGCTCTGTCTCCCGCGCCGCGGGATCGGTCTGCCAGAAATCACAGAACGCGCACCGGGCGTTACACCGGTGCGTCACCTCGAAGTGGACCAGGATCGGCTTGCGCGCGGCCGTCAGGTACGCGTACTTCGCGAGGAAGAGCGGGACGTGCCAGGGCGTGTAGTGACCGGAGAGCATAGCAGGGGGAGATCGAGTCGCTCGGCGCTCGCGGTCGCCAGCGCCGTCTCGTAGCCGGCATCCGCGTGCCGCGCCACGCCGATGCCCGGATCGTTCGTAAGCACGCGCTCCAGGCGCAGGCGCATGTCCGGCGTCCCGTCGGCGACGATGACCTGCCCGGCGTGCAGCGAGTTCCCGATGCCGACACCGCCGCCGTGATGGAAGGACACCCAGGACGCCCCACTCGCGACGTTCAACATCGCGTTGAGGATCGGCCAATCGGCGATCGCATCGCTCCCGTCGCGCATCCCCTCGGTCTCCCGAAACGGAGACGCGACGCTGCCGGTGTCCAGATGATCGCGCCCGATCACGATGGGCGCCGAGATCTCCCCGGCCGCAACCAGATCGTTCATCGCGATGCCGAACCGCGCCCGTTGCCCCAGCCCGAGCCAGCAGATCCGCGCCGGCAAGCCCTGAAACTGCACCCGCTCGCGCGCCAGGGTCAGCCAGCGGGCGAGGTGCGCATCCTCGGGGAACAGCTCGCGCGCAAGAGCGTCCGTCCGGTAGATGTCGGCCGGCTCGCCCGAGAGGGCGACCCAGCGGAATGGTCCCTTCCCCTCGCAAAACAGCGGCCGGATGTACTCCGGGACGAATCCGGGTATGTCGAACGCGCGCTCCACCCCCGCGTCGAATGCGACGGTTCGGAGGTTGTTTCCGTAATCGAACGTCACGGTCCCGCGCTGCCGCAGGGCCAGCATGGCGGCGACGTGTGTCGCCGCCGACGCGGTCGCGCGCGCGGTGTACGCCACCGGATCGGCGGCCCGCAGCGCCACGGCGGCCTCGAGCGCCATTCCGGCCGGGACGTACCCGTTGAGCATGTCGTGCGCGCTCGTCTGGTCGGTGAGGACGTCGGGAACCACCCCGCGCCGGACGAGCTCGGGCAGGACCTCCGCGGTGTTGCCGACGAGCCCGACGGACAGACCCTCGCGCGCACGCTGCGCCTCGCCTAGCCAGCCGAGCGCCTCACCGAGGTCGCGGGTCATCCGATCGCAATAGCGCGTCGCGAGTCGCTTCTCGATGCGTGCCGGATCCACCTCGATGCCGAGGAGCGCGGCCCCCAGCATCGTGGCCGCGAGGGGTTGGGCGCCCCCCATCCCGCCCAGGCCGCCGGTCACGATGAGCCGACCCGCGAGCGAGCCGCCGAAATGGCGATCTGCGACCGCCGCAAAGGTCTCGTACGTACCCTGCAGGATCCCCTGCGACCCGATGTATATCCAGGAGCCCGCCGTCATCTGGCCGTACATCGTGAGTCCCAGCGCTTCGAGCCGCCGGAACTCCTCCCACGTCGCCCAGCGGGGCACCAGGTTGGAATTCGCGATGAGCACGCGCGGCGCGAGCGTGTGCGTGCGAAACACGGCGACCGGCTTCCCGCTCTGGACCACCAGCGTCTCGTCATCGGCGAGCCGTCGCAGCGTCGCCACGATCGCGTCGAACGCCTCCCAGCTCCGCGCCGCCCGTCCCGTGCCGCCGTACACGACGAGGTCATCGGGCCGCTCGGCGACCTCGGGGTCCAGATTGTTCATGAGCATCCGGAGCGCCGCCTCCTGCGCCCATCCCCGGCACGACAGCGTGCTCCCGCGGGGCGCCACGACGCGGCGCGCGCGCGACGCGCTCGCGCGCCGCGCGGTCTCGATCACCGCGCCCACGCAACGTCCTCCCGCTCCACCGCAACGTCGAACCGTCCGGCCGCCACGGCTTCGGCGAGCCGCGCGATGTCCCCGCTGAGGACGCGATCCTCCTCGAGCGGAGGCACGAGGGCCCGCACCCGCCGGTGCGCCTCGGCGACACCGGCCCCCGGTCGCAACGGCGCGCGGTAATCGATCCCCTGGGCCGCGCACATGAGCTCGATCCCGACCACCGCCTGCACGTTCCGCACGATGCGGCGCAGCTTCCACGCGGCGGCCATCGCCATCGGCACAACGTCCTCCTTGCCGCCGTCGGTGGGAATCGTATCCACGCTCGCGGGGTGAGCGAGAATCTTGCATTCGGATGCCAGGGCCGCCGCCGTCACCTGGGCCATCATGAAGCCCGAATTGACACCCGCATCGCGCGTGAGGAACGGGGGCAGCCCCTGGTTGAGATCGGGGTGGACCAGCCGGTCGATCCGGCGCTCCGCCATGGTCGCGAGATTCGTGAGCACGATCGCCAGCACGTCGAGCGCGAGCGCGCCGACCTGGCCGTGGAAATTTCCCCCGCTCAGCAGCACCCCATCCTCGAAGACCAGCGGATTGTCCGTGGCCGCGTTGAGCTCGCGGCCGATCAGCGATTCCGCGAATTCGATGGCGTCGAGCACCGGGCCATGTACCTGCGGCATGCAGCGCAGCGCGTAGGGATCCTGCACGCGCGGATCGCCTTCGCGGTGCGATTCCCGGATCTCGCTGTCCGCGAGGAGGGCGCGGAGGGTCGCCGCCGACGCCTCCTGGCCGGCTTGCCCGCGCACGCGCTGGATCCGCGCATCGAAGGCGTCCGGCGTGCCGAGCAGGGCCTCGAGCGTCATGGCACCCGCCACGTGCACGGCGGACCAGAGCCGACGCGCCGCCACGAGCGCGAGCGCCGCGATCGCGGTGTGGGCCTGCGTTCCGTTGATGAGCGCGAGCCCCTCCTTCGGCTCCAGCACGACGGGCGTGAGCCCTGCCTCGGCCAGCAGCGCGCACGCCGGCCCGCGCCGCGCGCCGCCCTCGGCGAGGAGCTCGCCCTCCCCGATCAACGCGAGGGCCAGATGGGCGAGCGGCGCGAGATCCCCGCTCGCACCGACGCTTCCCTGCTCCGGGATCGGCGGATACAGGCCGGCATTCAGCATCCCGACCAGCAGATCCACCAGCTCCGGGCGGCAGCCGGCGTACCCCGAGGCGAGCACGTTCGCCCGCAGGAGCATCATCGCCCGCACCTCGGCCTCCCCGAGCGGCGATCCGACGCCCGCGGCGTGGCTCCGGACGAGGTTCACCTGCAGCGCGACGAGCTTGTCCCCCGGTATGGCGACCTCGGAGAGCTTGCCAAAGCCCGTCGTGACGCCGTAGACGACGTCCCGCCGCTGCACGATCGCTTCGACGATCGCACGCGTGCGCCGCATCCGATCGCGCGCCTCGGGCGCCGGCCGGACGCGGGCCCGCGCCACCGCGACGGCGTGCACATCGGCAATACGCAACGACGCCCCGTCGAGTCCGACAGCCTCGGTCATCCCGGGAATGTCGGACTCGACGGGGGTGACTTCAAGACCGCGGGCGCGCGATCGCTCGGGTGGCACCCCCGGCGCCGACGAATGCCACGGACAGCCGGCGTCCCGAGCCGTGCACGACGATCGGGCCGAGCGGCGCGACGGCAGAGAGCGAGGGATCGCTCGCGCTCGGCGTGACCAGCGTCCACGGACTGAGGACGCTCTCCTCGCCCGTCGTCGCCACCGCCGACACGGCGTAGCAGACCGAGGTGGAGTTCGCGAGGCCGGTGATGACGAACGCGTCGGAAACCGTCGTACCCTCGAGAAAGAGATTCGACAGCGTATAGCCGGAGGCGCACGAGGTGCCCCCGGTCGGCGCTTCGGAGAACACGCGGTAGTACGAGAAAACGCCCGGGCCCGTCGTCGTCACGCCCGCCCACGTCAGCTGGGCCGCGGAATCAAATGGCGTCGCCGCGACGGTGTCCGGCGCGGGGAGGCCATCGGCCGCGGTGGTATCGACGGTGATGGCCGGCGTCCCGGTGCTCAGGTCCCCGTACGCATCCGTGGAGGCGACGTAGTACTGCAGCGATGGAATCTCCTGATCGTCGAAGCCGTCGAGGACCGTTGTGGCGAGGCTGGACCAGGTGCCCGACACGGACCCGCGAGCGAAGACGACGTACGCCACGACGTTGGGGTCCGTTGTGGGCGCCCATTGCAGCAGCACGCCGCTCGACACACCGGGTGCGCCCGGGACGAGGGTGTACGTGAGGCTGTCCGGGTTTCCGAGCGCCGCCGCGGTCGGCGCCGTGTAGTTGCTGCTCCCACATCCCGCCGCTGCGAGGACCGCCAGTCCGGCGCCCCCGACGGCCATGCCAAGTCCGATCCGCATGATCTCCTCTCGCGCTGAATGAGCAGTGCCACGGCCTCCCCCTTATTACGCGAGGTACCCGCGAATGTTGCAGTGGCGGCCGCCGGGGCGGGGGGCAACCCGCCGACGTGTCGAAAAGCGGGTCAATAGGTGGGGTCAATCGGTGGGATCAATAGGTGGGAATGATGTCGGTCCCGTTCGGGGTGTGATAGGTCTGCTTGTCGTAGTTGAACTTGAGGGCGGGCTCCGCCTTGAGGGAGACGAAGAAGGTGAACGAGAAGCTTCCCGTGGGCGACTGCGTGAAGGCGAGGACCAGGTGCCAGTCGTGGAGGTCGCGCTGCAGGGTGACGATCTGGCTCGCGAAGTTGTGCGCGCGAAAGTCGTACGTCGTTTGCCACTGGGCGGACCATTTTGGCGTGATGTTGAAGCCGATCGAGCCCTGCAGCGTCGTCTGCGACGGGATGAAGACGTACGGCGCCGCCGCGGTCGTGGCGTTGATGTTCGTGTCGGCCGGGGCGATCTTCTGCTGCGCGACGCACAGATTGTACGCAATGGGATTGGTCAGCTGGTACTGGCTGCACAACGCCGCGGGGTTGAATTCGAGCACATCGGCCAGGTTGCCGACGGGCGGCCGGGTGCGGGTGGCGCTGAAGGTAAAGGACGCTTGCCACCCCGTCCCGCCCCCGGGCAGGGTCGGCGTCGCATATTGCGCGAGGGCGGCCTCGGTGCCCGCGACCCGCTGGGCGGCGACCTGCTGCTGCAGGAACGCGTCGCGGCCGCCCGTGGCGGTATCGGGGGTCGGCGCCGGGTGCGACAGCCCGAGGATCTGCCCGATCCCCGACAGCAGATTCGTCCGCCGGTTGATCGAAAAGGTCGCGCTGATCCCCTGCCAGTAGGGCTTGAAGATGGCGGTGTCGCTCGAGGGGTCGCCCTGAAAGAGCGAGTACGTCTCGCGGAAGTCGAAGCCCGGCAGGAGATCGGTCCGGAGACTGTACCCCCAGCTGCTCGACGTGAACCCGCTCAGCGCCCGGCCGGTGAAGTGCGCGCGCTCGAAATCGTACGAGAGCGGATCGAACGTGACGGAGAGAAGCTTGATCTTGGGCGCTGGCGTCGTCTCGGAATCGACGTCGGGCGACACCTTGAGCTTCGCTTCGATGACCTGCGACAGCGAGAGCGTGGCGACCTCCTGGGCGAGGCCGCCGAGGTAGCCGACCGGAGACTGGCCGTTCGCCTTCAGGAATGCGGTGTCGACGGCGGACGCGGGCGAATAGCTGAAGGTCAGGACGGGCGAGAGCGACTGGCGGATCCGCGAGACGCCGGCGAAGCCCGGGAAGAAGCCGTAGAAGGTCGGCGAGATCGAGACGCCCCAGAGAAAGCGTTTCGTCTGCTCGAGGAAATCCGACCCCGTGAACTGCGTGCGGACGAGGTAGGGCGCGCCCGCATCGGCGTTCTCGATCGCGACATTGGGGACCACGTTCCACGTGCCCTGCAGCAGGCGCGGGAGCGAGATCGATGTGTTCCAGTCGAGCGCCGTCCGGTACGTCTCGGAGAAGATCCGCGTCGTCGCGATAGCCGTGTCGCGTCCGTTCACGCGCGCGGGCACGTACACGATGTCCTGCTCGGGGAAGTTGTTGAACTGATCGGAATAGGTGAACGAATTCTGCCAGTTGAATCCGAAGATCGTGATCGGCGTCGAGAACGACGCCGTCGTGTTGCGCTGATTGCGCTGCAGCCGCGTGCTGTCGATGCCCCCCGTATCGTTGGGGACGTAGCGCTCGGCGAAATTGCCGAACTCGTCGACCTTGAGGTTCTCGGAGTTGTCCACCGACAGGGTCGGGGTCCAGACGAGCCAGCTGCCCGCGCTCACGGGCTTGGTCGAGACGCTGACCGTCGGAAAGTCGCGATCGATCTCCGTGCGGCCCGGGTACTGCTTCTGCGAGCCCCCGATGCTGACCGCGGCGGGTCCGAGCTGGTCCTGGAAGTTGAGCTGGGAGGAGATAACCGCGAGGACGGCGTAGGGGTTGTAATAGGTCGTCTGCTGCACGGTCGTGCTCGTCTCGTAGTTGATGTTCATGTTGAGATGAGCGGACTGCGAGAAGTCCTGCTGGTGCTGCCACGAGATCGCCGTATTCGTCTCGCCATCGCTCAGCGATTGATACGACATCGCGAACGACCCCGTGATGAACCGGTTGAGCCAGCGATACCGGAACTCGCCGTTGTATCGGGTCCACCCCGGGTCGCCCAGCTCCGGACGCGCGCTGCTGCGCCAGTCGATCCACGTCGTGGCGTCCGTGTAGTCGTTGATGTCGAAGTAATAGCCGACGTTCTCGACGTGCCGGCGGTAGGTCGGGCTGTTCCGCAGCAGCTCCGAGAACCCGAAGCGGGGCGTGAGGATGCCGCTGTGGCGGCCGCGGCGGAGGTCCTGAAACAGGAAAGGAAACCACATCACCGGGACGTCTCCGATGTAGAGCACGGCCGGGCGGGCGACGAGCACGTGACGCGTGATGAACTTGATCTCGCCCACCTGAAAGTGGTAATGCGGGAACGTGTCATCGCAGGTCGTGAGCAGGCCATCGAGCCCGTAAAACGTGCTCGAGGGGCCGAGGCGCGTGGTGTCCCCCTCCGGCGTCACCTCCGTCGCGCCGGGCGCGGTATCGCCGACGTAGGCTCCCCGCGCCGCATCGATGTACCAGCGGTTGCCGCCGCTGGGAAAGACCGTATTGACGTCCGTGGTGAGCGCCTCGCGCGTCGCGATGTCATAGCGGATGAAGCCGATCGAGAGAACGTCATCCTGGTTGTGCGCGGGATCGCGCAGCGTGACGCTGTCGCCGCGCGCCGTGATGACGTTGAGCGAGTCGTCGTACACGATGGTGTCGCCCACGAGGATCGTCTGATCGCGCCGGACCGCCGCGCGCCCGAGGGTGTCGCGGAGCTGCGTGGTCCCCTTGAGGGTGAGGCTGTGCGTCGGCGTGTCGAAGAGGGCGCTGGCCCCCTGATAGCGCGTGACGCGGTAGCCCTCGCGGATCTCGAGCGCCGCCTCGACCGAATCGGGCTCGATCCACCGCACGATCTCACGCACGGTGGTGTCGCGGCCGGCGCGGGCCCGCGCGAGGGAATCGCGCCGCAGCGAGTCGACGCGGGCCCGCTGCGCCGGCGTCAGGGGCACGCGCGTATTGAGCACGCCGCTCTCGACGCCGCCGGGAAGCTGCTGTGCGCGCGCCGCACGCCCTGCCAGGCCCGCGCCCGCGACGCCGAGCGCCAGGAACACGACGCGGCGCCATCGCGCCGCTGCCGGTGGCGCGGTCACTCCCTCACCCGGCGGTGGGCGCGACGCCGGCGCCCGGACCCCCGTCGCCGACAGCCGCGGAGCGGGCCCGCCGCCGCTGCATCAGGATGGCCAGCACGATACTGAGCTCGTACAGGAAATACAGCGGGATCGCCATCGCAATCGTGGTCCACACGAGATCGCCGGGGGTCAGGAAGGCGCCGATGAACACGCACCCGACGATGGCATGCCGCCGGTACTTGATCAACATGGCCGGCGTCACGATCCCCAGCGCCGCGAGGGCCAGAATCACGATCGGAAGCTCGAAGGCGACGCCGAAGGCGAGCGACAGCGTCATCACGAAGCCGACGTAGTCGTGCACCGTGAGCATGGGCTCCAGCGACCCCGTGCTGAACCCCATGAGCCAGGGGAGCGCGAGCGGCAGCACGACGAAATACGCGAGGCTCACGCCCGAGAGGAAGAGAGCCGTCGCCCCGACGAGAATGGGCACCACGACCCGCCGCTCGTGCCGGTGCAGCGCCGGGGACAGAAAGGCCCACGCCTGGTAGAGGATGACCGGCAGCGCGAGGATCACGCCGACGATCAGCGACGCCGTCAGATACACGGAGAATGGATCGCCGGGATGTGTGTACACGAGCTTGTGCCCGTGCAGATACGGGGCGACCGGTCGCTCGACGACGCCGATCAGGTCGATCTTGAGCAGGAGAACGAAGGCCGCCGCCATGCCCACGACGAGCGCGCCCAGCGACCAGAGGATCCGCCACCGCAGCTCCTCGAGGTGATCGAGGAACGGCATTTCGGCGGTGGGCGGCAGGGTCTGCGGCATCGGCGGCGAGGGACGCAAGGGGCGGTCGGAGAGCGAGCCGGACGCGCCGCCGACCACCCCGCTCGACCGGCTCGCCCTATTTCAACGCCCGCAGTCGGTCCTTGGCCAACACCGATTCGTCCGAGCGCGGGTACAGCCGAACCACATCCTGAAACGCCGCGCGTGCAGCCTGCACATTCCCCGCGGCCTGCATCGCCACGCCGTGCTTGTACAGGGCGGTGGATGCCCGGGGTGACGACGGGTACTTCGCCACCACGGCCTGGTACCCCGAATCCGCCGCCGCCATGTTGCCCTCGTTCGCGTACGTCTCGGCCAGATAGAACTGGGCATCCGCTGCGACGTCGGCATTCGGGTATTGCCGCAACAGATCCTGAAACCCGGCCCGCGCGGCTCCCGTACTACCCCGCCGGAGCTGATCGAGTGCCAGCTGAAACAATTCGTTCGGACCGGGGCTGCCCGGGGTCGGACCCGCGCCGGGCGAGGCGGGCGCGCTGGATGTCGCCGCGCCCGGCTGTCCCATGCCGGAGCGCCCCGTATCGGCCGCCGGCGGTGGCGGCGCCGCGGGACCGGTCGCGAACGGGGATGCCGACGACACCTGCCCGGAGCGTGCCTCGATCCCCGCGCGAATCTCCTGCAGCCGCCGTTGGCTCTGGCCCGTGAGCTCCTGAACCTGCAACAGTTCCTGCTCGACCGTCACGAGATCGCCGCGGACGTCCCCCTGCCACTTGACCAGGCGCCCGCTGAGCGCGCGCACGGTATCCGACAGGAAGCCGAGCGATGCCGATACCTGCGCGAGCTGCACCTTCCGGGCGGAATCCGCCCGCGCCTGCTCCGTGCGCAGCGTCAGCACGTCCGCCTGCAGCGTCTGCACGTCCTGCCGCGACGCAAAGCACCCCCCGACCGCCACGAGGGCGGCCGGGAGGACCCCGCACATCACGCTCCGCGACGGCCCGAGCGACCGCGCGCCCCGGGGCACCGTATCGACGCCCCTCGCCGCCGTCACGACCGGGCGGGCTTGAGGTTGTCACCCCCCGCCGTGATCTCGAACTCATCGCGGCGATTCTTGGCATAGGCATCCTCGGAGTCCCCTTCGACGGCCGGTCGCTCCTTGCCGTAGCTGATCAGGTCGATCCGCGCGCCATCGACCCCGTGGTCCGTGAGATAGCGCTTCGCCGTCGCGGCGCGCCGCTGTCCCAGCGCGAGGTTGTACTCGTCCGACCCGCGCGCATCGCAGTTCCCGGCGATGCGGATCTGCAGGCCGGGGTTCGCGTTCAGAATCGGGATCTTGGCGTCGAGAACGGCCTTCGCCTGCTCGGTGAGGTCCGACTTGTCGAAGTCGAAGTAGACGGGGGCCGTGATCGTGTTACGCGCCGCTGCCAGCGCGGCCGCCATCCGCTCGCGCTCGGCCGCGAGACTGTCCGCCGCGCGCTGCGCGCGCATCAACGAATCCTGGTTCGGTCCCGTCGGCACGGGAGGGGGGGCCTGCTGCGGGGCCGGCGGAGGCGCGGGCGGCTGCTTCTTCGCGCACCCCGCCGCCGTGAGCGCGGCCGCGGCAACGCCCAGCGCGGGAACCGACCACCACAAGCTGTTACGGCGACTCATTGCACGTTCTCCGTGGGTGGGGGAAAGGACCCGATGCCATGTCGGTCAGGGGATCGCAGCCATGGCGCGCGACCACGCCGCGAGCCGCGCCGCGGCTCCGTGCGTCAGCTGTCGCGTGCGACCGGATTCGGCATCGAGGATGAACAGCTGCTGCACGCCTGTGCGGTTGGAGGTGAAGACCACGTGCCGCGAGTCGGGCGCCCAGGAGGGATCCGTGTTGATCCCCTCGCTCGTCAGCTGTTTCACACCGCGATCGCGCAGGGCAATCGTCATGACCTGAAAGGTGCCCGCGACCCGTGATTGGTAGGCGATGAGGCGCCCATCCGGCGACCAGTCGGGGCTGGCCCGGTAGGCATCAGCATCCCCGTATTCGAATGGCGTGAGCAATTCGGCATCGGTCCCGTCGACGTCGGTAATATACACCTCGGGGTGGCCGAGGCGACCCGAGGTGAACGCGATCCGCTTTCCGTCCGGGCTGAACGTGGGCTGCGTGTTGTCGGTGCCCTTGCCGACCGTGATCCGCCGCGCGGCGCCCGTCGAGAACGCGGGCGCCAGGTAGAGGTCGGTGCCGGCCTCTTCGCCGTGCGTGTAGACGATGCTGTTGCCGTCGGGGGAGAAGAGCGGCGTCGTGTTGAGTCCCCAGGGGGTCGCCGGCAGCGGCCGCACCGCGCGCGCGAGCACGTCCTCGACCGCGATCACCGTTCCCTTCGGCGTGAAGACGCTGAACGTGAGGAAGCGTCCGGACGGGTGCCACGCCGGAGAGAGCGCGAGTCCGGGCCCCGTCAGCGCCCGGGAATTCGCCCCATCGGAGTCGATCTCGTAAATCTCGCCATCGCGCACGAAGGCGATCCGGGTGGCGGCGATCCCACGGACGCCGGTGATCGTCCGCTCGATCTCGTCCGCGGCCGTGTGGACCGCCAGCCGCCATTCGGGACTGAGCGGTGCCCCGGTGATCCCGGCATCGCGCGAATCCGCCACTCGCGCGTGGCCGACGTCGAGCACCGCGACGTGCAGCGCGGTCGCCGTCAGCGCGCACTGCACCACGGCCGCCGCACCGAGTTTGGCGTAGAGCCCGTAATTCACGCCGGCGGACCCGGCGCCGCTCGCGGCGAGCTCTCCGCCGGCGTTGGGGATGATCGTCACGCGATCCCCCGCATCGAGATCCCGCTCGATGATCGTCCGCGCCGAATCGCGGACGTCGCCCGGGATCGCCAGTACGAGGACGTTCGGCTTGAGACCCGGCGTGTAGGTCATCCCAATGTGGACGCCGCGTCCGCCCCCCCCCGTCGTGTCCTGCGCGGTGAGAGGGCTCGCCGCGGCGAGGGCGCCAGCCGCCAGCGAGAGGCGGAGAAGACGGCGACCGGGACTCATCGGATCAGTCGGGGGTCGAAGCTGAAGATCACCGGCAGCACGTCCTCGGTGAAGCCGTCCGGGAGCGGTCCGAAATTGGGGCCGGCCTTCTCGATCGCTCCCTGGGCCTCGAGGTCGAAGCCGTAGTTGCCCGACCGTGTGAGGAATCGGAATCCGGTCACGCTGCCGTCGCGGCGAATGAGAAAGGCGACCTCGGCGCGCAGCCCGCTGGTGGGATTGTCGGGCGAGAAGTTGAGCGCCACCTGGCGCACGATGTTGTTGAGGTACCCGGGAAAAGGGAAATCGATTCCGGCCGTGCGGACCGTGGCGACATCCGCGCCCTGCGCGCCCGTCGGTCCGCCCGCCGCCGGTGGCGGCGGCGTGGCGTGCGCGGGAACCGGCTTCGCTGTCGCGGGCGGCGGCACCGGCGTCGCCCGTACCGGCTTGGCCACGGGCGGGGCCTTCACCGGCGCGGTCTTCGCCTTCGGGGCGATCTGCGGCGTCGGGGGCGGCGGCGCGGGGGGCGCCATGGGCGTCGTCAGGTCCGGCTTGGGCGCGGGCTGCACCACCCCGACGGCGCGGGGGCCGGGCGCCGCCGCAATGATGTCGACCTTGTAGATCGGGGGACCCGCCGCGGGCGCCCGCGCGGTCAGGACGAACAACGCGCTCAACACCCCGGCATGCAGCACGACCGACAGTCCGAACCATCCGCTCAACCGCTCGCCGGGCGCGGGCACGGCCGCCTCCACTACTTGATCTCCTCCGGCTCCGCGACCAGCCCGACGTCGGGCACCCCCGTGCTCCGCATGACCGCGAGCACCTGAACCACCGTTCCGTACGGCACGCCCTGGTCGGCCCGGAGGTAGACGCCGTCCTTCCCGCGCGTCGCGGCGAGCGCCGCGAAGCTCGCCCGGAACTCGTTGTACGTGAGCCGCGTCTCGTCGACGAAGATCTGCCCCGTGCGATTCACGGTCACCACGAGGCCGCTTTTCGGCTCGAGCGGCTTGGCCTCGGCTTTCGGCAGCGCGACGTCGACGCCGCCCTGCATGATGGGCGCGGTGATCATGAAGATCACCATGAGCAGCATCATCACGTCGATCAGGCTCACGACGTTGATCTCGGCGTTGAGCGGCAGGCGGACGCGGTGATGCCTCACCTCACGCGCCTCCGCTGCCCGCGTCGCGCACGATCAGCGCGATCGCCGCGGACCCGAATCCATCGAGCTCGCCATCGAACCGGTTCAGCCGGTTGGAGAACAGGTTGTACCCGAAGACCGCCGGAATCGCCACCGAGAGCGCGGCCGCGGTGGCGATCAGGGCCTCCGCGACGCCGGGAGCCACCGCGCCGATGTTGCCCGATCCCTTGGTCGCGATCCCGACGAAGGCATCGATCACGCCGAGGACCGTTCCCAGAAGGCCGATGAGCGGGCTGACCGATCCGATCGTCCCGAGCGACGGGATGAAACGTGCGAGCCGGTCGCGTTCGGCGTTCGTCTCGGCATCGAGCAGGAGCCGCAGCGCCTCGACCTGCGACGCGGTCAGGCTGGCGGCCCGCGCCGCGGCCGATCCCGACGCGCCGATCCCGCCCCCGCCGCCGCCCGCGAGAAAATCGGCCGCCCGGCGCAGCACGCGCGTGTAGGGATTCGCATCCTCCCGCGCCGCGATGCCGAGGGCCTGGTCGAAGCGCGCGACGTTCTCGAACTTCGTCAGGAAGCGCGCGGAGCGCCGGCGCAGCGAGGCGAACTCCCGCCATTTCGCGAGCATGATCGTCCAGCTCGCGAGCGACAGCGCCGCGAGCAGCCCCAGGATCGCCTTCGTCACGACGGTGGCCCCGAGCACGAGCCCGACCGGAGAGGTCGGGATCGCGGTCGCGATCTGCAACACGGCGCTCACGAGCACGGCGCTCATGCGGCGGCCCCGTCCGCCACGGGCCGCCCCGCGCGGGCGGCGAACCACCGATAGGTCTCCGCCAGGCCCGCGTCCAGCGCGACCCCGGGCGTCCACCCGAGGATCGCCGCCGCGCGCTCGATCCGCACCGCGGACCGGAGCTGCTCACCCGGCCGCGCCGGTGCGAACACGATCGGCACGTCGACCCGCGCCACTCGACCCAAACTCCTCGCCACGGTCAGCACTGATGTCTCGATCCCCGTTCCGATGTTGAAGCCGCGCACGTCCAGCCGTCCCGGCGCCGGCAAGGGCCGCCGCGCCGCCGCGAGCGCGGCGCGTGCAACGTCCCCGACGAAAACGTAGTCGCGCGTCTGCCGCCCATCCCCGTACACCGTCACCGGCTGCCCGTCCAGAATCCGGCCGCAAAAGATCGCCACCACGCCCGCTTCGCCGTGCGGATTCTGTCGGGGGCCGTACACGTTCGCGTAGCGCAGCGCGACGGTATCGAGCCCGTGGACGCGCGCGTAATAGGCAAGGTAGAGCTCCCCGCTCAGCTTCGCGATGGCATATGGCGATTCGGGATCCTTGGGGAAGGTCTCGTCGTTCGGCGGCGTGACGAAATCGCCGTAGAGCACGCCGCCCGTCGATGCGAAGATCACCCGTGTCGGTCGGCGCGTCGCGCGCACCGCCTCCATGATGCGCAGCGTGCCGATCACGTTCACCGACGCATCGTACACCGGATCGGCGACGCTCCTGCGCACATCCATCTGCGCGGCGTGATGCAGGATCACGTCGAACCGCCCGTCGCGGATGAGGCCGGCCGCTTCGGGTGAGCCGATGTCCGCCTCGAGGAAGGTCGCCGCCGCGGGCACGTTCTCGCGCCGCCCGGTCACCAGATTGTCGACGATCGCGACGTCGTACCCCTCGGCGAGAAAGCAATCCGCGATGTGAGACCCGATGAACCCCGCCCCGCCCGTCACGAGCGCGCGCTCTCTCACGGGGCGTTCTCGTCCCGGTCGAGGGCAAAGAGATACCGCGCGGCATCCACGATGCCGAGCCCGCGGCCGTTGGCCGCGGCCGCCTTGAGGCGGACCGACGGGTCGTGCAGAAACTTGTTCATGAGACTCCGCGAGAGGTGATCGATCGCGTCGCGCTGGTCCGGCGTCAGCGGCCCCAGCCGCCGCAGCGCACGCGCGACCTCGTCGCTGCGCATCCGATCCATGGCGGCGCGGATTTGCGTCAGCACCGGAACGGCGACGAGGCCCGCCAGCCACTCCCAATATTTCTCCACCTCGGCATCGATCACCTGCTCCGCCGTCGGCAGCTCGGCCCGCCGGGCGGCCAGCGTCGCCGCCATCACCGCGCGGAGATCGTCGAGATCGTAGAGAAACACGTTGTCGAGCGCGCGGACATCGGGCTCGACGTCGCGCGGCAGCGCGATATCGAGCAGGCAGAGGGGGCGATCCCGCCGAGCCAGCATGGCGGGCTCGACGTGCGCGCGCGTGACGACGGCGTGCGGCGCCGCCGTCGAGCAGATGAGCAGGTCGACGGTGGCCAGGTGCGCCCACGCCTCCTCGTAGTGCAGCGCCACCGCCCCGTGGCGCTGCGCGAGCGCGTCCGCGTGCTCGAACGTCCGGTTAGCGACGACCGCGGCGCGCACCCCTTCGTCGACCAGACACTGCAGGGCCAGCTCCGCCGTCTCCCCCGCCCCCAGCACCATCGCGCGCCGGCCCGCCAACGGCCCGAAGATCTTGCGGGCCAGCTGCACGGCCGCCGAGCTGATCGATGCCGCGCCCCGCCCGATCAACGTCTCCGCGCGGACCCGCCCCGCCACACCCAGAGCCGAGTGGAAGAGGCGATTGAGAACCGGGCCGGATCCGCGGCGGCTCAGCTCCCACGCATCGCGCACCTGTCCGTGGATCTGCGCCTCGCCCACGATCATCGAGTCGAGCCCGGCGGCCACCCGCATCAGATGCCGCACCGCCTCCCGGTCGCGCCGCACGTACCCGATCGAGCGAGCCGCAATCCCCAGCGACGCGAGCCGCTCGTCGAGGAGCGACCAGACCGATTCCACGACCGGGCGCCCCGGGTCGGGGGGGCGCGCGTCGGAGGGCGCTCTCGCATCCACGGCGTCGCGATCGATGAGGTAGAACTCCGTCCGGTTGCACGTCGACAACAGCACCGCCTCGCGCAGGTCATCCCCCGCCGCGGCGCGGAGCCGCTCGAGCACCGCGTCCACGTCGCGCGCGCCGAATGCGCAGCGCTCCCGCGCCTCGATCCCCGCCGTATGGTGGCTGAGACCCGCGACGATCAGCGCCATTCCGCCACGCGCGCGGCCACCGCCCCCGACTCCACGGCGGCGCAGAAATCCGGTCCCACGAGCGAGCGCGCCGCCGCGTCCCAGCCGGGCGGCTCCTGCGTCCGGAGCGCGGACCGCAGCGCCGCGAGCGCCGCGAGCGCCGCGCCGTAGCGCCCGTCGAATCGCTCTGCGAGTGCGTCCCGGATACGCCGGGCCGCGGGCGGCACGCCGCCCGCGGCGACGCCGATGACGAGCGGCCCGGTGCGGTGCACCGCCATCGTCACGTAATCGCCGTCCGCCGGCGCGTCGGCCACGTTGACCAGTCGCCCGAGAGCCGCGGCGTCCGCCGCGATCCGCGCATTGAGCGTACGGGAATCCGTGGCCGCGATGACGAGCGTGGCCGCACCGATGTCGGCGCTCGCGTAGCCGCGCTCCGCCAGTGTGAGCCGCGGAAAGCGCCGGGCCGCCGCACGGAGCTCGGGCGCGATGCGCAACGCCACGAGGAGCACCGTCGCGCCGCTCTCCAGCAGCCCCAGTGCCTTGCGCTGTCCCACGGCCCCCCCCCCGACCACCAGCGCCGCCACCCGCTCCCCCGCGAGCAGGATCGGATACCCGCTCACAGGAATTGCCCGGGTCGCCCGGCCAGCGCGCGCGCCGCCACGTAGGTGACGAGCACGAGAGCGCACGCGACCGTCGCCGCGATGGCCGCCCGCCGGGCGCGCCACCCCGCGAGCAGCCGACCCAGCGCCACCACGCTCGCGGCAGCCCACGCGAGCAGCCCCCAGGCGATCCGCGGGCCGTCGGCGAGACCAAAGGCCACCGCGTAGCTGGCCGCGAGGAGCATGCCGAGCGTCAGCCCGACCCATCCGATCACGCTCGCGAGGTGATTCACCCTGTCGAGCGTCTCGAGCGCGGGGAAGAGCCGGAAGACGCGCCCGAATCGCCGCTCCTTGAGATCGTGCCGCTCGACGAGATACAGCGACCCCGCGGCGCCCGCCGTGGCGAGGGCGGCGATCCCGACGAAGCTCAGCGCGATGTGGGAAGCGAGCCACAGTCCCTGCAGCCCGTGCGGTTGCGCCGGGGCGTGCGGATCGAGGCCCACGACGATGGCCGCCCCGGTCGCGAGCGCGGCCAGCGGCGCGCCCACCAGCGCGAGGGTGACGTTGCGCGCGAGCGTCTCAGCGAGGAGCAGTGCCGCGGCGAGCGCGAGCCCGGCGAACGAGAGAGCGGGTCCCAACCCCGCGATCGGCAACGCACGCGTCGCGTGCGCGAGGAGGATGACGCCCACGCCGTGCGCGATCACCCCGACGGCGAGGACTGCGACGACGCGACCCACGGGCGGCCCGACCGGCCGAGCGAGCGGCGTGGCCGCGAGCACCATCGCCGCGGCGTAGCACGTCACGGCACACAACAGGGCGGTCGCCACCATGGCTGTCGCCCAAATGTAACGTCGCCCGACGCGATGGTGCGGGGACGCGCGCGGCGTCCCTCCGCGCTACGGGGCCTTGGCCGTCAGTCGCGCCGCGACACCCGGGCGTATCGCCGGCTGGGTCTGGTCGATCACCAGGGCCGTCGAGCCGTGCGCCGTCACCCGCACCACCTGCACCACCGCGATGTCGGACTCCGGGAGCACCGTCGTGCTCTCCTCGAGTCGCTTCGCGGGCCGATAGATGGTGAAACGGTCGCCGACGTGCACGCCATCGTGCTCCGATGCCGCGAGCGCGAGGTAGTACTGCACGCCCGGCAACACCGCCTGGTCGCTGACCCACACGACGCGCGTCACCATGCCGTCATCGACAGGGGACGGCGGCGTCGCCGATGCCGCGACCGGCGCGGGCAGCGCCAGGACCCCCTGCCGCAGTCGCACGTCCCCGAACTCCTGAACGATGCGCGCCGTCGTCGCCTCGGCTCCCACGCCGGGTCGCACGACCTGGAGCACACCCGTCGGGATGACGAGTTGGCCCCGCGCCTCCCACGCCGAGTCGAGCTCGTAGGTATAGAACTCATCGCCCACGCCGGCGCTCGCACCCGCCGGGAGCGTGATGTAGACGCTCTCGCCCAGATCGTACCGCTCGCGATCGGCCGCCTCGATGATGCCGGACACCTCGGCCGTGCCCACGACAGCGCCCGCCCCCTGCGGGCCGCCGGTGCGATCCACGTACGGCGCCGCCGCCTGCTCTCCGGCCGTGGCGCCGCTCGTGAGGCTGGCCGTCGCCGCGCCCTGATCCTGCCCGCCCGCAATCGCCGTGGTCGCCACGAGGGCGAACGCCACCGCGCTAAAATGGAAGATCGTCGTCCTCATCTGCCAGCGCTCCCGGGATGTCTTCGAATTCCTCATTGCTCGTGCCTCCCCCTCCCCCTCCCGCTCCCCCTCCACTGCCGCCGTTCGTCCCACCCGCCCCCTTCGCCGTCGTGCCGCTACGCGGGCGCTCGGGGCGGCCGGTCCGCGCCGCGCCGCTCCCCCCCGCCGTTGCTCCCTCCGCATCGCTGGCCGCTCCGCGCGGGCTCAGCAACAGCAGATCGCGCACGTTGACCTCCGTCACGTACCGCGTCTGTCCGTCCTTGTCCTGATACTGCCGGTATTCGATCCGGCCCTCCACGTAGACGCGGTCCCCCTTGCGGACGTACTTCTCCACCACATCGGCCAGCTGCGAGACCTTCGAGTTCCAGACCACGCATTTGTGCCACTCCGTCTTCTCCTGTCGATCGCCCGACGGGCCGTTCCAGGTGCGCGACGTCGCGAGCGAGAGATTGGCGACCCGACCCCCTCCGGACGTTGTTCGAACTTCGGGATCCGCTCCAGCGTTTCCGATCAACATGACCTTGTTCAGGCTGCGGCTGGCCACCTGTCCTCCCCGGCTTGAGTCCCGACTGCGGCGTGCGTGGCCGCAATCTACTCACCCCCGGGACGGCTCGGCGTCATCGATTTCGTGCCCGCCGCCATCACATCTCCACCGCCTGTCGCGGAGCGCCGCTCACGCTCCGGTCCCCCCCATCCGCCGCTCCAGCACCTCCGCGTCTTCGACCGGATTCCGGTAATACGCCCGCCGCCGCCCGACCGGCGCGAAGGCCCGCGACCGATACAGGGCGCGCGCCGCGTCGTTGGACTCGCGGACTTCGAGGTACATCACACACGCCCCCGCCGCCCGTGCGTGCGCGACGGCGGCGTCGACCAGGCACGCGCCCACCCCGCGGCGGCGCCACGCCGGCGCCACCGCGAGATTGGCGATTTCCGCTTCATCGACGACGACGGACGTCACGATGTAACCCACGACCCCGCCGCCCGCGGGATCGCACGCCACCACGAACCGCATGTGCGGGGCGGTGAGCAGCCAGGCGAATGCGGCCCGCGTCCACGGGGGATCGTTGAACGACACGCGCTCGATGGCGACCACGGCGTCGAGATCGGCGGCCGTCGCCGCGCGCAGGAGCGGCCCGCGCTGCGCGCGACGGGCGGCGCCGGAGGCGCTCAACCGGTCCGACGGGCCGCGTCGCGCCGCACTTCGGCCTCGACGCGCCGCCCGTACCCGGGTTCCCACGTCGCGCGGTCGACCGGCTGCACGGCGTTGCGCACGCGCAGGACCGCGCGCGCCTCCGGCCACGCGTCGATCGCGCAGCCCGGTCCGATCACGTGCGCCGCGCTCGCCGCCGCCAGGGCGGGAACGTCGGCCGCCGCCACGAGCCGCGCCTCGCCGATCTGGCGCGCCGACCCCGCCGCCGCCGACACCTCGACCAGGGCCGTGAAGCGCTCGCCGCGCAGCGCGTCCACCGACACGAGGTAGCGGGCATCGAGCGCCGGCTCGCGTCCCGCGGCGATGAGCAGCAACGACGAGACCGCACCGAGCGGCGCGCCGATCGCCTCGGCGATTCCCTTGGCGGTCGCGGCCGCGATCCGCAGGCTGGTGAACCCCCCCGGACCGCCGCCACACACGACCGCGGCGATGTCCGCCACGTGCACGCCGGCGCGGTCGAGCGCCCCCGCGATCGCCGACAGGAGCCCGTCCGCGCGCGCCGCGCCGGGCTGCTCCCCTCCCCGCCGCGCGACCACGCCCTCCGCGACCACGCGCCCGCCGCGCACCACGGCGACCGTCGCCCGGGCGCTCGAGGCATCCAGGGCGAGGACCGGCGCGTCACCCGCGCCGACGATCACCCGGCGGCGAGCTCCCGGAGGAGAGCTCGCGGATGTCCGGCGCGCCCGGAACGGCGCCGAGCCGGATCGCGATGTGCGGCTCGGGAATCCGGGACCCGGCCCGCTCCGGCCATTCCACGAGCACGAGCGAGTCGCCGTGCACGATCTCGTCCCACCCGAGGGGCGCGAGCGGATCCGAGCGCGCGCTCCGGGCGTCGTCCAGGCGGTAGAGATCGATGTGGTGCACGCGCGCGGCGGCGTGCGGCGGGCCCGCGAGGTATTCGTGCACCAGCGTGAAGGTGGGACTCGTGACCGGGTCCCTCACGCCGTAGCCGCGACAGATCGCCTGGATGAGCGTCGTCTTCCCCGATCCCAGCGGCCCCGACACGGCGACGAGCAGCGGCGACCGTGCCGTGGCGCCGAAGCGCTCCCCCCACGCGACGAGCTCCTCACGCGTGACGCGCATGCGACCGGCGCACGGGATCGGCGCTCGCGCGCACATCGAACAGCTCGTCGCGCAGACGGGCCGCCGTCTCGAAATCGAGACCGGCCGCCGCCTCCTTCATCTCCTGCTCGAGCCGCGCGATCAGCGCTGCACGGTCCTCGGCCGCTCCCGCAGCGCCGGGCGCGGCGGCCGTCCGCCCGGCCGGCTCCCGCGACGTGCGCGCGTCCGCCACGCGTGTGATGAATCGGACCTGCTCGACGCTCTTGACGACGCTCCGCGGCGTGATCCCGTGCTCGCTGTTGTGCGCGCGCTGGATCGCCCGGCGGCGGGCGGTCTCGTCGATCGCACGCTGCATCGACCCCGTCATCCGGTCGGCGTAGAAGATGGCGGTTCCGTTGATGTGCCGGGCCGCGCGCCCGGCCGTCTGGATGAGCGACCGGTCGCTGCGCAGGAACCCCTCCTGATCGGCGTCCAGGATCGCGACGAGGGAGACCTCCGGCAAGTCGAGCCCTTCCCGCAGCAGGTTGATCCCGACGAGAACGTCGAAGTCGCCGAGCCGCAGCCCGCGCACGATCTCCATGCGCTCGATCGCATCGATGTCCGCGTGCATGTACCGGACGCGCACGCCCATCTGCTGGAGATAGTCCGTCAGGTCCTCGGCCATGCGCTTCGTCAGCGTCGTCACGAGGACGCGCTCGCCCCGCCCTTCCCGCCGCCGGATCTCGTGCAGCAGGTCGTCGACCTGCCCGCGCACGGGACGCACCTCGATCTCCGGATCCACCAGGCCCGTCGGACGGATGATCTGCTCCACCACGGCGCCCTGGGAGAGCTCGATTTCCAGCTCGGCCGGCGTCGCCGAGACGTTGATCGCGCGCGGGGTGAGCGCCAGGAACTCGTCGAAGACGAGGGGCCGGTTGTCCAGCGCGCTCGGCAGGCGGAATCCGTACTCGACGAGCGTGAGCTTGCGCGCCCGGTCACCGTTGTACATCCCGCGGATCTGCGGCAGCGTGACGTGGGACTCATCGACGATGACGAGGAAATCCTCGGGGAAATAGTCGAAGAGGCACGCCGGTCGCTCCCCCTCTCCCCGACCCGTCAGGTGCCGCGAGTAATTCTCGATGCCCGCGCACGTCCCGACCTCGAGCATCATTTCGACGTCGAAATGCGTGCGCGACTCGAGCCGCTGTGCCTCGAGGAGCTTGCCGTCGCGGCGCAGCGCATCGAGCCGGAGCGCGAGCTCCTCGCGGATGAGCGCCACCGCGCGCTCGAGCGTCGGACGCGACGTGATGAAATGCTTCGCCGGATAGATCGCCGCGCGATCCAGCTCGGCGATGGTATCGCCCGTCAGCGCGTGGATCTTGGAGATCCGCTCGATCGCGTCCCCCCAGAGCTCGATGCGGACTCCCTGCTCCTCGTAGGCCGGGAATATCTCGACCGTGTCGCCGCGCACGCGAAACGTGCCGCGCTCGAACGCGACATCGTGCCGTCGGTACTGGATCCGCACCAGCGCACGGAGGATCTCATCGCGCGGGATGCTCTGGCCGCGCGCCAGCGTGACCATCTGCTCCCGGTAGGCGACCGGGTCGCCGAGGCCGTAGATGGCCGAGACGGTCGAGACGATGATCACGTCCTCGCGCTCCATCAGGCTCGACGTCGCCCGCAGGCGCAGCCGGTCGATGTCCTCGTTGATCGACGCGTCCTTTTCGATGTACGTGTCGGTCGTCGGGACGTAGGCCTCCGGCTGGTAGTAGTCGTAGTAGGAGATGAAGTACTCGACGGCGTTGCGGGGAAACAGGCTCTTGATCTCGCCGTAGAGCTGCGCCGCCAGCGTCTTGTTGTGGGAGAGCACGAGCGTCGGCCGAGCGAACGCCTGGATGACGTTGGCGATCGTCACCGTCTTTCCCGAGCCGGTGACGCCGAGCAGCGTCTGGAACCGGTCGCCGCGCGTGAGTCCGCGCACCAGCTCCGCGATGGCCCGGGGCTGGTCCCCCGCGGGCGCGAACGGCATGACGATGTCGAAGGCCGCCCGTCCCGCCGGCGCGCGCGTCCCCGGGCCGCCGGGCGCGACCCCCGCGCCGACCCCGACCGCCACGTTACTCGTCCCCGGTCAGATGCTCGCGGCGCGCGACCTCGAACACGCCCTTCACGCGCCGCGCCGCCTTCATAATGCGCTCGAGATGGGCGAGGTTCTCGACCTCCACGAGCGCGGCGCCCGTGACGCGCCCGTCCGTCGCACGCAGCTCCATGCTCTTGATGTCGGTCCCCGTCGCGCTGACGGCCGCGGCGACGTCGGCGTACAGCCCCCGGCGGTCGGTGGCCTCGAAACTCAGTCGCACCGTGAACCGCTCGCCCGCCATCTCCTGCCAGTCGATCTCGAGGCGCCGCTCCGGCTCGTGCGCCAGGAAGAGCAGGTTCGGGCAGTCGCTCCGGTGGATGCTGACGCCCCGGCCCCGCGTGACGTACCCCATCACCGGGTCCCCGGGGACCGGCTGACAGCATTGGGCGTAGCGCACCATGAGACCGGCGGCGCCCTGGATGCGGACGCCCTTCGACCCGCGAACGCGATCGACCAGGCGCTCGAACGCCGTCGGCCGACCCGGCTCCGCCTCGAGCTCCGGATGCAGCACCTTGAGCGCCTGCAGGATCGGGACGTCCCCCTGGCCGATCGCCGCCTCGAGCTGGGCGACATCCGCCAGCGCCAGCGCGCGCGCGACGCGCGCGAGGTCGGCGTCGTCGGGCTTCGGGAGCCGCCGGCGCTTGATCTCCCGCTCCAGGATCTCGCGGCCGATCTTGATCGAGGTCTCCTGCTCCTCGTGCTTCAGCCACTGCCGGATCTTCGACCGCGCCCGGCCGGTCCGCACGTGCGCGAGCCAATCGCGGCTCGGCCGCGCCGTCGGCGCCGTCAGGATCTCGACGGTCTCGGAGTTCTTCAGCGCGCGCGCGAGCGGCGCGATCTTGCCGTTCACCCGCGCCCCCTGGCAGTGGAGCCCGACTTCCGTGTGCACGGCGAACGCGAAGTCGATCGGCGTCGCGCCCTTGGGAAGCTGGATCACGTCGCCGGTCGGCGTGAAGACGAAGATCTCGTCCTGGTAGAGGTCGAGCTTCAGGAACTCGAGGAACTCGTCGGGCGTCCGCGCGTCCAGCTGGAGCTCGAGCACCTGCCGGAACCACGTCAGATGGCGCTCGAGCTCCTCGGGGCTCTTCGCGCCCTCCTTGTACACCCAGTGCGCCGCGATCCCGAACTCCGCCGTGCGGTGCATCTCGCGCGTGCGGATCTGGACCTCGAAGAGCTGCCGTCCCGGCCCGAACACCGTCGTGTGCAGCGACTGGTATCCGTTCGACTTGGGCTGCGCGATGTAGTCCTTGATCCGCTCCTGGACCGGCGTCCAGCCCTCGTGGATCACGCCGAGCGCGTGATAGCACTCGGGAACGCTCGGCACGAGCACGCGAATCGCCAGGAGGTCGTAGATCTCCTCGTAGGGCTTGCCGCGCGTCTGCATCTTCTTGTGGATCGACCACAGGTGCTTCGGGCGCCCCGTCACCTCGACGGCCGTGATGCCGGCGCCCCGGAGCTGCGCCTCGAGGGGCGCCCCGAGCTGGGTGATGAGCTGCTCGCGCTCCTCCCGCTTCTGCGCGACGAGCTTGGCGAGCGCGCGGTAATCCTCCGACTCGAGATGCTTGAACGCGAGGTCCTCGAGCTCCCAGCGCATTTTGGCCATGCCGAAGCGGTGGGCGAGCGGCGCGTAGAGGTCGCGCGTCTCCTGCGCGATGCGGCGCTGCTTCTCCGGCCGGAGGTATTCGAGCGTCCGCATGTTGTGCAGGCGGTCGGCGAGCTTGATGACGATCACGCGCGCGTCCTTCGCGATCGACAGCAGGAGCTTGCGGTAGTTCTCCACCTGCCGCTCCTGCGAGGAGTGCGCGGGCAGCGTCCCGATCTTCGTCAGGCCATCCACGATCCCCGCGATCTCGTGGCCGAACTCCGCCTCGACCTCCTCGACCGTGACGGCGGTGTCCTCCACGACATCGTGGATCAGACCGCACGCCACGGTCACCGAGTCCAGCTGGAGGTCGGCCAGGATCTTGGCCACCTCGACGCAATGCGAGACGTATTCCTCTCCCGAGAATCGCTTCTGCCCCAGGTGCGCCCGCTCGCTGAACCGGTAGGCGTGCGCCAGCAGCTCGGCGTCCAGCCGCTCGGCTGCGGGCGACTCGCGGACCTCCCACTTCGGGATGACGTCCGTCAGGACGATCGCCGCGGGTTGCGCCGCGACGTCCAGATCCTCCGTTACACCCATCGCTGCTCCATCAGACTGGCGTGCTCGCGTTGACCGATGATCACGTGGTCGTACACCGGAATCCCGAGATCCCGCCCCGCGCGCGCCACGCGTTCCGTCACCGCGATATCGTCGGCCGACGGCGCCGGATCGCCGCTGGGATGGTTGTGCACCAGGATCACCCCCGCCGCGGCGTCGACGATCGCCTCGCGAAACACCTCGCGCGCGTGTATCGTCGTCGCGTCCAGCGTGCCCCGCGTGAGGAACACATCGCGCTTCACCCGATGCTGGGAATCCAATAGCAGCACGTGCAGTTCCTCCACGGGCAAATGCCGCAGCCGCGGGCCGAGCAATGCCACGACGTTCGAGCGGTCCCCGTACCGAAGGACGATCCACGGCCCCCTCGATCGCCGCCCGCCGGCCGAGCTCGAGCGCGGCCTGGATGCGCGCCGCGCGGATCAACCCGACGCCGGGCTCGACCGTGACATCGGCGAGCGGGCGCGCCGCCAACACCGTGAGCGACCCGTCCACGCGGGCCAGGAGCCGGTGGCCCAGATCGAGCACGGAGACGCCGCGACCCCCGCTCCCGAGGAGGATAGCCAGAAGCTCGGCCGTACTCAACTGCTCCGCCCCCAGACGCTGCAGCCGCTCCCGGGGACGCTCGCGCAGCGGGATCTCACGTATCGCGCGCGGGCGCGGCACGCCGGCGGGGCTCGCAGGAGCCCGGCGGCCGGGGACGGATGGGCGCGCCACGTCGGCAATCTGGTGCGCCCGCGCGGCGAACCCGGCATCGATTCCGCCCGCCGTCATCGCCACGCTGCGCTCCGCGCAGCGAGACAGGAGAAAAGCAGAGAGGAGATAAGGAGAAAGGAGAAAGGAGAAAGGAGAAAGGAGAAAGGAGAAAGGAGGGGGCGTCTCCTCTCTCCGTTCTCGTTTCTCCTCTCTACGGCGGCCTACACGGCCGCCGCTCCGTGGCACTTCTTGAATTTCTTGCCCGAGCCGCACGGGCAGGGATCGTTCCGCCCGACGCTCGACCAATCCGTGCCGGCCGGCGGGTCCCCGGGTGCACGCCCCCGCGCCAGCGGCCGCGGGCGTCCCGCCCCGACCACGATCGGCTCGGCCCGCGCGGCGAGGGTGCGCGCCGGCGGCTCATCGGGACCGATATCCAGCGCGGGGGCCGCGGTCGCGCCGTCACCCTCAGACCCCTCCGCCCGCGCCGGCCCCCCCCTCCCCGCCGCCGCGCCGGACGGTACCGCTTCGAGTACCCCCATGGCGTCGTACCGCCGCGCCGGCGGTGCCCCGGCGGACCCATTCCCTGCGTCACCTCCCGGGCGCCGGGGGGCTCCGGCGGCGCCCGGGGGCGCATCGAAGACGACCTGCGCCCGGAGAAATCGTTCGGCGAACGTCGTGTAGATGTCCTGCATGAGGTCCACGAACATCGCGTAGGCCTCCTGCTTGTACTCCACGAGAGGGTCCTTCTGGCCCCACGCGCGGTAGGTGATGCCGTTGCGCAGCTGGTCGAGATCGTACAGGTGATCCTTCCATTTCTCGTCCAGGACGTTGAGCATCACGAGCGACAGGAGCTGGCCCGCGAAATCCCCCAGGCCCGTGAACTTCGCCGCGAAGGCGGCGCGGGCCGCCTCGACCCCCTCGGCCGTCGCCTGGGCCACCGTCGCGGGCCCGGGCCCGGCTCCCGTCTCGAACGCCGGGACGCCGAGCAGGTACCGCATGAGCAGCTCCTGGCGCAGGAGCGACAGATCCCAGTCCGCGGCCGATGCGCCGTCGGCCAGCGCGGTCTCGATGCGGTGGGCCACCGCTTTCTCGACCATTTTCAGCGCCTCGCCCTTCAGCTCCTCCCCGCCCTCGAGAGCGAACGTGCGTAGCGAATAGACGACCTCGCGCTGCTGATTCATCACGTCGTCGTACTCGAGCAGCCGCTTGCGCTGCTGGAAGTTCTGCAGCTCGACGCGCTTCTGCGCCGTCTCGATCGACCGCGTGATGAGGGGGTGCGTCAGAACCTCCCCCTCCTGCGCCCCCATGCGGTCCATGAGCTTCGCGATCCGCTCCGACCCGAAGAGGCGCATCAGGTCGTCCTCCAGCGACAGGAAGAACTGCGATGCCCCGGGATCCCCCTGCCGGCCCGCCCGGCCGCGCAGCTGCCGGTCGATCCGGCGCGACTCGTGCCGCTCGGACCCCAGGATGTGCAGGCCGCCGCATTCCATCACCTCGACGTCGTTTCCCTCCTCGTCCTTCCCGACGGACGGCTTCGACGGAATGACGCCCGCGCCGAGCTTGATGTCGGTGCCGCGCCCCGCCATGTTGGTCGCGATCGTCACCGCGCCCGGCTGGCCGGCGAGCGCGACGATCTCCGCCTCGCGCTGGTGATATTTCGCGTTCAGCACGTTGTGCGCGATTCCCGCGCGCTTGAACATGCGCGAGACCGTCTCGGAGACGTCGACGTTCACGGTTCCGACCAGGACGGGATAGCCGAGGCCGTGCAGGCGCTGCGTCTCCTCGAGGATGGCGTTGTACTTCTCCCGCCGGGTCTTGTAGATCAGGTCGTGCCGGTCGTCCCGGATCACGGGCCGGTGAGTCGGGACGACCGAGACCTCGAGCTTGTAGATCTCGAAGAACTCCTGCTCCTCCGTCTCGGCGGTGCCCGTCATGCCCGCGAGCTTCGCATACATGCGGAAGTAATTCTGGATCGTGATCGTCGCGAGCGTCTGCGTCTCGCCCTTCACCTGGACCGCTTCCTTCGCCTCGACGGCCTGGTGCAGGCCCTCCGACCAGCGGCGCCCGGGCATCGTGCGCCCGGTGAACTCATCGACGATCAGGACCTGGCCCTCCTGCACGACGTAGTTGACGTCCCTCTCGTACAGGACGTAGGCGCGCAGCAGCTGGTGCACGATGTTGAGCTTCTCGCTCTTGATCGCGTAGTCGGTTTCGACCGCGCGGCGGGCGTCGAGCTTCTCCTGGGGCGTCAGCGTCTCGTCGTGATCGATGCGGTGGACCGCTTCCGAGATGTCGGGCAGGACGAACGCCTCGTGGTCGGCGGGCGACAGGAAATCGACCCCGCGATCCGTCAGGTGGACCGTATGCCCGCGCTCGTCGAGCACGAACAGGAGATCGTCCTCGATGTCGCGCAAGGCCTGCTTCGCCGCCGGCACCTTCCGGTCCGCGATGTGCTCGAGCTCCATCTTCTGCACGAGCGCCTTCGCCCCCTGCTCCTGCATGACTTTCAGAAGCCGCTTGTTCTTCGGGCTCCCCATCTGCGCCTTGTAGAACGCGAGCGCCGCGTCGCCGGTCTCTCCCGCCGCGAGCGCCCGCTCGCCGTCGGCGAGGAGCTGGTTCACCAGGTCGGTCTGCTTGCGCACCACGCGCGCGACCGCGGCGTTGTGCTCGGCGTAGGCCGTGTCGCTGTCGTTGCCGACCGGCCCCGAGATGATCAGCGGAGTCCGGGCCTCGTCGATGAGCACGGAGTCGACCTCGTCCACGATCGCGAATACGTGGCTCCGCTGGACGCGCTGCTCGAGGGTTACGACCATGTTGTCGCGCAGATAGTCGAAGCCGAACTCGTTGTTCGTGCCGTACGTGATGTCGCACGCGTAGGCCGCGCGTCGGTCCGGCGTCCCCGGCTCCGTGTCGTCGATGCAGCCGACCGTCAGCCCGAGGTAGCGATAGACGTGTCCCATCCACTGCGAGTCGCGCCGCGCGAGATACGCGTTCACCGTGACGAGGTGGCACCCCTTCCCCGGCAGGGCGTTGAGGTAGAGGGGAAGCGTGGCCACCAGCGTTTTTCCTTCGCCCGTCGCCATCTCCGCGATGCGCCCCAGGTGCAGCTCGATCCCGCCCACGAGCTGCACGTCAAACGGCACCATGTTCCACTCGACCGGATGCCCCGTGACCACCACCGTCGTCCCGAGGAGCCGGCGGCAGGCTTCCCGGACCGTGGCGAATGCCTCGGGGAGCAGATCGTCCAGGCTCGCAGCCAGCGCCTCGCGCAGCTCGCCCTCGGCTCCTCCGCGGCCATCCGTTCCCGACAACTCGATCTCGATGCGCTCGCGCTCGACCGGGTCCGCTGCGACGCGCTTGATCGCGCGCAGCTCCGTCACCCGGGCCTCGATCGCGCTCGTCCGCTCCGCGATCCGGTCCCGGAATCGCGCCGTCTGCCCCCGGAGCTCCTCCTCGGACACGCCGGCGAGGCGCGCGCCGTGCTCCTGGATGGCCGCGACGATCGGCCGCACGCGCCGCTGCTCGCGCTCGTGGCGCGTCCCGAAGACCTTGCCGATGACCGTGCGAAGCATCGCTGTTCCGCTCTCTCCGATCCGATTAGGGGCGCTTTAGCCGCGATAGAGTCCGGTGCGCGCGATGTACAGCCGGACCGCGTCCGGGACGAATCCCCGAATGGACCGACCCGCACGCACGCGCTCGCGCACCTCGGTCGACGAAACGTCCACGCGCCGCGACGCCACCGTCCGGTACCCGGGCGGCGCGGACTCCTCCCCGCGGCGCAGCACGACGACCTCTGCCAGCCGGCTCACGTCCTCCGGCGCTCGCCACCGCGCGATCGTGCGGGCCGCATCCGCGCCCAGCAAAAGGACGCGCTCGTCGGCCGGCGAGCGGCGCGCCATCTCGCGCAACGTATCCACGGTGAAAGATAACCCCGGCCGCTCGATTTCGATCGCGTCCACGGTCAGCGTCGCCGCGTCGCCGATGAGAAGCTCGGTCATCGCCAGGCGCTGCTCCGGCGTCGCCACGACCTCCCCGATCTTCAGCGGCTGCACGCCCGTCGGCACGAAGACCACCCGGTCGAGCGCCAGCGCATCCATCGCGTCGGCCGCCAGAAGCAGATGCCCGATGTGGGGGGGGTCGAATGTCCCGCCAAGGATCCCCACGCGCATCGTCCCCTCCGGCTGCGGTCCGACGCCTCGCGCCGGACGCTATGGGTGAGCGACGCTCGCCGTCGCCGTCGCCCCGCACCGTTGCCGGACCTCCGCATCCTGCGGATACGCCGCGCGCAGCAGGTTGCACACGTCGGCGGCATCATCGCGGTAGTGGATCGCGCGGTACGCATCGACGAGACGCAGGTAGGCGCGTCGCGTGACCGCGGCGTTGGGGTAGTTCTTGACGACGTCCTTGAAGTAGATGATCGCCGAGTCGTACGCCTTGCGCCGGAGATAGTGCACTCCGGTCCCGAAATCCTTGATCGCGAACCATTCCTGCAGGTGCGTGATCTGCGCCTCCGCCCGGTCCTTGTACGGCGACGAGGGATACAGCGCGACGAGAGTCTGAAACTGTCCGAGCGCCGACTCCCCGTACTGCGGGTCGAGCACCGGCCGGCGCCACATCTGCGCGTACGCAATCCCCGCGTCGTACAGCGCGAGGGGCGCCAGCGAATCGTCCGGGAAGGCCTCGGCGAGTCGCTCGAAGCTCTGCGCCGCGAGCAGCGGCTCCCGGCGCTTGCCATGCGCCTGGCCGAGATAGAAATAGCACTGCGCCAGGAGCGTGTCGTGCGCCGGGAGGTCCAGCGTCAGGCGCTCGAAGCCCTGCACGGCTTCGTCCCAGTGGTGCCGGCGGTACTGGGCCATCGATTCCTGGTACAGCCTGTCCGTCGACCCGGCGTAGCGCTTGATGTCCCATTTGTTGCCGCACGCCGCGACCGCGAGCGCTCCCGCGACGACGACCACCGCCGCCCCCACCGTCGCCACACCGACGCTCCGGCCGGGACGGGCCCGGCGCCAGCTCACGATCGGCCGCCCGCGCCCGCGTGTGCCGCGCCGGTCCCGCCCGCCACCCCGTGTCGCTCCACCATCGACCGATACCCCTCGACTCGTCCATCATCCGGGTGCAGTTCCGCGGCACGGTCCCACATCTGCGCGGCCGTGCCGGTCGCCCCCTGAAGATACGCGGCGAGACCCCGGAGCAGCAGCGCGTCGAGCGCGTGGGGCTGCACCGCGAGGATCTGGTCGAGCGCGTCGGCGGCGTCCGCGTACTGCTCCGCCTCGAGCAGCGTGCGCCCGAGCGCGAGGCGGATATCGACGTAGGCGGGGCGGAGCTCCAGCGCGCGCCGGTATTGCGCGATCGCCTGCACCAGGCCGCCCGCGGCGCGATACTCGTCACCCAGGTGCGCGTGCGCGTTGGCGATCCGGTTCGCCGCGGTGATCGGCAATCCCGAGTGGTCGGGCTGCCCCAGCTCGTCGGCCGTGGCGAACGCGCCCGTCGCCTCCTCGGCCCGGCCGAGCCCCGTCAGCAGCACGCCGCGGTTGAGCTGCGCCTCGAGATAGCGGGGATTCCGGGCCACCGCGCGGTCGAGCGCCGCCAGCGCTTCGTGCGGGCGATCGAGCAGCGCGAGCGAGAGGCCCAGGAGATTGAAGCCGTCGGCGTAGTGGCATCCGGCCTCGATGGCGTCCTCGAGCAGTCGGGCCGCGCCGGCGTAGTCCTGAATCGCGAACCGCTCGCGCGCGCGTTCCACGGGATCGGCGGCGAGCGCCGCGAGATCGCGCAGCAGCGGCGGCGGGGTCGGCTTGCGCGCGCGCGGACTCACGCGCGGGCCGCCGGAGCCATCCGATCGCTGCCGCGCAACGACCGGAAGTAATCGATCGTGCGCGCGAGCCCCTCGCGCACGGCCACCCGGGGCTCCCAGCCGAGCAGCGTGCGGGCGCGGGTGATGTCCGGACGCCGCACCCGCGGATCGTCGGCGGGCAGCGCGCGGTGGACGACGCGGGACCGCGTTCCGGTCAGCTCGACGACGAGGTCCGCGAGCTCGCGCACCGTGTACTCATCGGGGTTGCCGATGTTGACGGGATCGGGATCGCCGCCGTGAAAGAGACGGACGATCCCGTCGATCTCGTCGTCGACGTAACAGAAGCTCCGCGTCTGCGACCCGTCGCCGTAGATCGTGATCGGCTCGTCCATGAGCGCCTGCACGATGAAATTCGAGACCACGCGCCCGTCGCGCGGACGCATCCGCGGGCCGTAGGTATTGAAGATGCGCACGATCCGCGTATCGACGCGGTGAAAGCGGTGATACGCCATCGTCATGGCCTCGGCGAAGCGCTTCGCCTCGTCGTAGACCCCACGGGGTCCGATCGGGTTGACGTTGCCCCAATACGATTCGGTCTGCGGGTGGACCAGCGGATCGCCGTAGACCTCGGAGGTCGACGCGAGGAAGAATCGCGCGCCCTTCGCCTTCGCCAGCCCGAGCGCATTGTGCGTGCCGAGCGCTCCGACCTTCAGCGTCGGGATCGGGTGCTCCAGATAGTCGACGGGGCTCGCCGGCGACGCGAAATGCAGAACGCCGTCGACGGGGCCCGCAACGAACGTGTACGTCGAGATGTTGTGTTGGAGGAACTCAAAGCCGGGACAGCCCATCAGGTGCGCGATGTTGTCCGGGTGGCCGGTGACGAAGTTGTCGAGGCCGACGACCTCGTGGCCGTCCCGCAGAAACCGGTCCGCGAGGTGCGAGCCGAGAAATCCGGCGGCGCCGGTGATCAGGACGCGCATCGCAGCAGGCCGCCCTCAGGGTCCGACGCGGCCGATGGAATCGTACGTGAAGCCGAGCGCGCGCATCTTCGCCGGGTCGTACAGGTTCCGCCCATCGATGACGACCGGCCGGCGCAGCGTCTGGCGGATGCGGCCGAAGTCGGGGTGGCGATATTCGTTCCAGTCGGTGACGACGATCAGGGCGTCCGCGCCGACGATCGCGTCGTAGTTGGAGTCCGCGAACGTGACGCGTGCGCCGAGCCTGCGCCGCCCCTCCGCCGTGGCGACCGGGTCATGCGCGCACACGCGCGCCCCGGCCGCGAGGAGCTCATCGATGAGCACGAGCGCGGGCGATTCGCGCATGTCGTCGGTCTGCGGTTTGAACGCCAGGCCCCAGACCGCGACCGTCGCCCCGGCCGCCGAGCCGCCGAGAGCGCGCGCGACCTTGGCGAAGAGCACGTGCTTCTGCCGGTCATTGGCCCGATCGACCGCGCCGAGCACGTCGAGCGGCGCGCCGTGCTCCCCCGCCGTCCGCAGGAGCGCCTTCACGTCCTTCGGGAAGCACGAGCCCCCGTAGCCGGGCCCCGGGAACAGGAACGAGGCGCCGATGCGCGTGTCCGTCCCGATCCCCTGCCGGATGTGGTCCACGTTCGCGCCGACCCGCTCGCAGAGATTGGCGATCTCGTTCATGAAGGAGATCCGCGTCGCCAGCATCGCGTTGGCCGCATACTTGGTCATCTCGGCCGACGGGATGTCCATGAAGATGATCGGCTTCCCCGTCCGGACGAACGGCGCGTACAGCTCCTCCATGACCGACCGGGCGTAGTCGGAGTCCACCCCGAGCACCACGCGGTCGGGCTTGAGGAAATCGTCCAGCGCCGCGCCCTCCTTGAGGAATTCCGGATTGCTGCACAGATGAAACGGAAAGCGCGCGTGCGCGCCGACGGCGGCCGCGACGCGGGACGCCGTTCCGACCGGGACCGTCGATTTCGTGACCACGACGAGCTCGCGCGCCTGGTGGCGTCCGATCGTATCCGCGACCGTCAGAACGTGGCGCAGATCGGCCGAGCCATCTTCGTCCGGCGGCGTCCCCACCGCGATGAAAACGACGTCCGCCGACGCGATCGCCGCCGGCACGTCGGTGGTGAAGCGCAGGCGGGACTGCATCTGGTTCCGCTGAACCAGCGGCTCGAGCCCCGGCTCGTAGATGGGCAGCTCGTTGCGCTTGAGCCCATCGATCTTCCGCTGGTCGACGTCCGCGCACACGACGTCGTTCCCCGTTTCGGCGAGGCACGCGCCCACGACCAGGCCGACGTAGCCGGTTCCGATGACCGATATGTTCACGAGCGCGCTCTCTCTCCGGTTGGCCGGGCGTGAAGTTAGTGGTACGCTATCGGGCGGGCAAACCACGCGGGCCGGCCGTGCGCGACCGCGTCCCCCGCGTGACGTAATAGCCGTCGTACGCCCCGGACCCGGCCCGACGACGCGCGACATCGTTCACGACGACCCCGAGAAGACGCGCGTGGACACCGTGGAGCTGCGCCGCCGCGCGCCGCACCGCGTCGCGCCCGGTCGCGCCGATGCGGACCACCAGGATCGTGCCGTCCACGAGGGCCGCGAGCACGGCGGGGTCCGTCACCGCGAGCACCGGCGGCGAATCGACGATTACCATGTCGTACAGGGACCGGGCCTCCTCGAGCAGCGCCCGCATCGCCGACGAGCCCAGCAGCTCCGACGGGTTGGGCGGCGCCGGCCCGCTCGGCACGACGGCAAGATTCGGGACGTCGCTCGGGCGCGCCACATCGACCAGGCGCGCCCGCCCGACGAGCACGTCGCTCACCCCGGGCGACGGGGCGACGGCGAAGAGCGTGTGCAGGATGGCGCGCCGCAGGTCCGCGTCGATCAGCAGGGTCCGCTGTCCCTGCTGGGCGAAGGTGATCGCCAGGTTCGCCGCCGCGGTCGACTTCCCCTCACCCGGCGCGGCGCTCGTGATCACGAGCGTGCGGGGCTCGGCGTGCGCCCGCGTGAAGGAGACGCTCGTGCGCAGGGACCGGAACGCCTCGGCCACGGCGGAGCGCGGATCGTCGTGCGTCACGAGACCGGTGCCGCCACCCCTCGCGCGCGGGATCACGGCGAGGACCGGCAGCTGCAATCGGTCGCGGACCTCGTCGACGGACCGCACCGAGTCGTCGAGCCGATCGGCCGCGGTCGCCGCGCCGATGCCGAGCAGCAGCCCCACGACGAGCGCGGCCAGCAGCGCGCGCGGCCGGTTCGGGGCCACCGGAGTCGGCGACACGGTCGCCGTGTCCAGGACGCGGACCCCCCCCGTCTCTCCGCCCTCGCTGATACGCGCGATCTGGAACTGCGAGAGGAGCGCGCTGTACTCCGCCTCCCGGGTCTTCACCACGGCCGCGAGCCGGGCCTGCTCGGACACCAGGGGCGGGAAGCGCTCCGTCTGCCGCCGCAGGTCCGCGGCGCCGCTGTCGAGCGACGCGATCCGCGCGCCCAGGCTCGCGAGATAGAGCCCGCTCGCCCGCTGGAGGTTGCGCTTCGTCGACGTGATCGAGCTGTCGAGCGCCTGGACATCGGCGTTGCGCTCGGTGCGCGAGAGGAGCATCCGCTGGCGCGCACGCTCGAGGTCCGACCAGCTGTCGTACAGGCTCGCCACGCTCCGGTTGTGCACGACCGCATCGGTCGCCGCGAGCCGCCGCAGCTCGTCATCGGTCGAATCGGCGCGCTCGAGGCGCCCGACGAGCGCGAGGTAGACCTGCTGCTCCAGCGCCAGCTCGCCGCGGTCGGCGGCGAACTTGTAGATGCGCTTGAAGACCTCGGTCTCCTCATCGGTCACGTCCGAGGTCTGATGGGCGGCCTGGAACGCCCGCAGGGAATCCTGGCTGCGGGCCACGGCCGCCGCCTGATCCGCGAGACTCTGCGCGATGAACTGGCTGCGCCCGTGCGCACGCGTCTGCGCCTGCTCGCGCGCGTACGCGGTATAGACCGCTGTCAGCGTATCGGCCGCCGAGCGGTCCCACGCCGAGTCGGCCCCGAGCAGCGTGATCTCGATGATGTCCGTCTCCGGCAGCACGCGCGTCAGGATCCGCGTCTGGAAGTCGCGCGCCGCGTCGGGAACGGACCGATCCGGGGGCACCCCCAGCGCACGCACCGTGCGGTCCGCGATGGTCCGGCTCTTGATCACCTGCTGCTCGGAGGCGAGCGGGTCGACGCGGTAATCGTATGCCGGCGAGAACGCCTGGGCGTCGGCGATCGGATTGGGCGTCGGATCGATCCGGACCGTCATTGTGGCGGCATAGATCGGCCGTTCGCGGATGACGTGGACGGCGACGGCGGCCACGGTCGCGAGGCAGACGCCGAGGGCCCACGGCCAGCGCGCGCGCGTCACCGTCCAGATGTCGCGCAGCGTCGTCTCGTCGACGAAGGCCGGTCCGGGCTCCGGCACGGCGACCGCTCCCGCGCCATTCCCCGCCGCGCCCGCCATTAGCGCTTCGTCACCTGGATGAGGGTGATCGCCGAGAGCGCCACCGACAGAAACGTCGCCACGAGCGTGAGATTCTCCTGATTGAAGAAGCCGCGCCGCGACGGCACGTAGACCACGTCGTTGGAGTACAGCGTCACCGGAGATCCTCCCTCCCCGGCGAGCGAGCGCCGCAGATCGATCTCGCGGGCACGCCCCTCGCGGAGGACGCGAACGCGCCGCAGGTTGGCCCGCTCCGTCGGCCCGCCGGCGAGCGTCAGCACTTCGATGAGGCGTGCCCCCGGGGCCACCGAATACAGCGCCGGGACGCGCACCTCGCCCAGCACCGACACCCGGATCTCCGGCCAGACGGCGATCTCCGGCGTCCGAAACCCCCGGTCCCGGAGCGCCTCGGCCAGACGCGCCGTGACGGCGGGCGGCGTGAGCCCCGCGACGGCGACGGTGCCCAATCCGGGAATCTGCACGTTCCCCTCCGCGTCGATCAGGTACTTCCCCGTCAGCTCCGAGTCGCGATACACGCGCAGGTTCAACAGGTCGCCCGCCCGCACGGGCCCGGTGGCCGGCGCGAGGGTGTCCACCGTCGGCGCCGGGGCCGCGTCCGCGCCCTGGGCGACGGCGAGCCGCGCGTCCCCGCACGCCATCGTCCCCAGCACCAGCAGCGTGCGCGCGACCGCGCGTCCCCCGGCCCGCCGCGCGACACGCCGGTCAGGGGTACCGGAACGCATACGAGGCCACCACCTGGACCTGCGCGTAGAGCGCGGCGGGCGAGGAAACGTTATTCGCATTGCGAATGCGTGCGGCATTGACGCGGATGGTGATGGGGAGCACGACCGACAGGAGCTGCGCCGACGCATCGGCCAGGATCGCCGTCTGAGCCGGCTCGCCGGGAAACGACGTCGGAAAGGTCTCATTCGCCTTGCCGACCGGCGAGACGCCCGGCCGCTCGAAGATACGCAGCGTGCCGCGCCGCCACAGGCCCGCACCGGCCGCGAACCGCAGCCGTGCCGACGGAAAGAGGTCGCCATCCAGATGGACGTAATCCGCGTCGGGCCCGAGCACGGAGCCGACGGGCTCGTTGTAGTACTGCCAGACCGCGCTGTAAAACTCATCCATGTACGTGTAGCTGTTGATCCGCTCGTACGACAGCGAGCCGGTGGCGGGCAGCGCGAGAGGCAGGGGCGCCGTGACCGCCAGGTGCCATCCGAGCTGGTCGGGCGTGGTCCGCCGGTCGGCGGCGTCGATCTGGATGTCGTCGACCAGCCACTCCCCGATCCACGTGACGCGGCCCGTGTGCACACGCAGCCCCGTGAAGGCCGTGAGGTTGTCGAGCGCGTCATCGCCCGTCCGGCCCGTGTCGTGCTTGACGGCCAGGTAGGGAACGAAGGGGTTGATATAGTACAGGTCGATCACGTTCGAGCCGCGGTCCAGCAGGGCGGTTTCCCCGACCGACCATTCGACGACGCGCGACGGCCGCCACGTGAGCATGTGGGCCGCCAGATAGCGGTAGTAGCGTTGCGGACCGAATTGCGACTGGATGCTGTCCTGTCCCGGCGTGAGCACGACGTCGTCGAGCATCCCGAACAGGAAATGCCCCTCGAAATGCGAGCTGCGAAAGGATGCCGCGAGACGGTCGAGCGGGGGGCCGTTCGCCCCCAGCCACATGGACTCGGTGCTGTCGCCCAGCCACGCCTCCCGCTCCCGCCCGAGGGAAAAGGTGATCCCCAGGGCGCGCGCGGCGACGTATGCCTCGCTCGCGTCGATGACCGCGGACGTCTGGCGCACGCCGCGCGCCCGGTTCAGGGGATCGTTCTGCGCGCTCGACTCCACATAGCCGTCGAGAACCGCTTCGAGCCGGTCGCCGTCCCCGTACGACGCGCGCACGTGACCCGTCCCCACGAGCGGAGGATCTCCCTGGCCATTGGGACGGACGTTGTTCCAGAGCGGCAGGAATACACCCCCGCTGTACCCCGTCGTCTGGGCCGTGAGACTTCCCCCCAGGCGCAGAGTGCGCGCCGTGTCCGCGGGAGTCCGGGCGAAACGGCGCTGCAGGGCATCCAGCAGGAGGCCCTGGCAGCGCGGATCGCGGGCCGCGGCGGTGAGCGCCTCGCGGATCGACCGCACGTCGTAGGGGCGCGCGGCCGACACCCGGGCGGCGACGCAGCCCGCGCGCTCCAGCGCCCACAGCTGCTGGTACGCGGGATCGCCGAGCGGCAGATCCATGAGTCCGTGCTGTCCGCGCGCGGCGCGCGGTGTCGCCGCCGTCACGAGCGCGAGACCGAGGGCCGCAGGCGCGACGCGGACGCGCAGGCGAGCCCCTACGCCGCGGAGAGAGACACGATCCGTGCGGTGGGGCGGGTCACCCGCGCCGTCGCGTTGCGGGTGTCCACGACGACCCGCGCGTGGTCGACCACCATCTGATAATCGACCGCGCTGTGGTCGGTCACGATCACCACGGCATCCGCGCGGGCGAGCGCGGCGGGGGTGAGGGCGACGCTCACGTGGTCGTGCCCGTCCTCCTCTTCGAACCGGGGGATGAACGGATCGTGGTACGCGACGTGGGCGCCCCGCCCTTCGAGGAGTCGCACGACGTCCAGCGCCGGGCTCTCCCGGATGTCATCGATGTCCCTCTTGTAGGCGACCCCGAGCACCAGGATGTGGCTGCCCTTGACCGACAGCTGCACGTCGTTCAGGGCATGCGCGACCTTCTCAACGACGAAGTCCGGCATCTGGCTGTTGATCTCGGACGCGACATTGATGAAGCGCGTGCGGTAGTTCAGCGTGCGCATCTTCCAGGCGAGATAGTGCGGATCGAGGGGGATGCAGTGGCCGCCGATCCCGGGGCCGGGGGTGAACTTCATGAAGCCGAACGGCTTCGTGGCGGCGGCATCGATCACCTCCCACACGTTCACGCCCAGCCGATCGCAGACGATCGCCATTCTCGTTGACGAGCCCGATGTTCACCGAGCGGAACGTATTCTCGAGGAGCTTGACGAGCTCGGCCGCCTCGGGCGAGGAGACCGGCACGACGGTGTCGATGCACTGGGCGTAGAGCGCCGTGGCGACCTCCAGGCAGGCCGGCGTGATCCCCCCCACCACCTTCGGCGTATTCTTGGTGTGATAGTGGGGATTGCCGGGGTCGACCCGCTCCGGGCTGAACGCGAGGAACACGTCGACGCCGACGGTGAGTCCCCGCCGCTCGAACTTGGGTTGCACGAGCTCGCGCGTCGTCCCCGGATAGGTCGTGCTCTCGAGCACCACGAGCGTGCCGGGACCGCAGTGCGCGGCAATCGTGTCGGTCGCGCGGTCCACATAGCTCATGTCCGGATCGCGCGTCTTCACGAGCGGCGTGGGCACGGCGATCGAGACCGCGTCCACCGCGGCCAGGCACGCGGGGTCGGTCGCGGCCGTGAGCCGCCCCTCCGCAGTCAGTCGCGCGATGGCCGCCGCCGGGACGTCGAGGACGTGGGATTCGCCCGCCACCAGCCGGTCGACCGTCCGCTGGTTCACGTCGTAACCGACGACGTGGAAGCCGGCGTCCGCGAACTCCACGGCGAGCGGCAGCCCGACGTAGCCGAGCCCGACCACCCCGATTACCGCGGATCGATCGTCGATCCGGCGGAGCAGCTCCGCGCGATAGTCCGTCGTCGGTCGCGGGCTCTTCGGTCGCGCGCTCATCGATCGCTCATCGACCGTAGAAGGCGCGCACCGCGCCGATGACTTCGTCGCGCTGGGCGGCGGGCAGCTCCGGATACACGGGGAGCGCCAGCACCTCCGTCGACGCCCGCTCCGATTCCGGGAACTGGCCGCGCGCGTAGCGCAGGTAGGCGAAGCACGGCTGCAGGTGGAGCGGCAGAGGATAGTAAATGCTCGTCCCGATCCCGCGCGCCGTCAGATGGGCCTGCAGCTGGTCGCGGTGCACTGCGCGAATCGTGTACTGGTTGAAAATCGACTCGTTCTCCGGCAGGATCACGGGCGCGCGCACGACGTCCGCCAGGTCCGCAAACGCGGCCGTATACGTCGCGGCGTTCGCGCGGCGGCGCGCGCTCCACGCCGCGAGATACGGGAGCTTGGCCTCGAGCACCGCCGCCTGCAGGGCATCGAGGCGGGAGTTGTACCCGACCTCTTCGTGGTAATACGTCCGCACGCTGCCGTGCGTCCGCAGCCGCAGGAGCCGCTGGGCCAGCCGCTCGTCCTGCGTGACCAGCATCCCGCCGTCGCCGTACGCGCCGAGGTTCTTCGAGGGGAAGAAGCTGAAGGTTCCCATCGTGGCCATCTCCCCCGCCATGCGCCACTCACCGTCGACCGAGCGGCGCGCGCCGATGGACTGGGCGGCGTCCTCGATGATCGGGAGGCCGGGCGCGGCCGCGGCGACGCGCTCGATGGCGGCCATCTGGCCGAAGAGATCGATGGGGATCACCGCCTTGGTGCGTGTGGTGACGGCTGCGGGGATCTGGGCCGCATTGATGTTGAAGGTCACCGGATCGATGTCCACGAACACGGGACGGGCGCCGGCGTTGTGGATCGCGCCCGCCGTCGCGAAGAACGTGAACGGCGTCGTGACGACCTCGTCCCCCGCGCCGACGTCGAGCGCGCGCAGGGCCAGGAGAAGCGCGTCCGTGCCGTTCGCGCAGCCGATCGCGTAGCGTGTGTGCGAGAGCTCGGCGATGGCACGCTCGAGGCGAGCCACCGGCTCACCCAGGATGAACGCTTGATCGTCCACGACGCGCATCAGTGCGGCGACCACGGCGTCACGGATCGTCGCGTGCTGCGCGCGGAGGTCGAGCAGGGAAACGGCCACGGCGGAATCTATCCGGTCACATCTTGGCGCGAAGCGGCAGCGGAACCTCACGCCCCGTCTTCGCCGATTCGTAGATGCCCAGGATCAGCTCCAGCGACTTGCGCCCGGCCCGCCCGTCGGTGTCGGGCGTGGCATCCCCCCGCAGCACCGCGAGGACGTTGCGGTAATAGCCCTCGTGGCCGAACCCGTATACGTTCGGCGGCGTGGTGTTCACCGCGTCGACGAGCTTGTCGTCATCGTCGTACGTCTTGAAGATCCAGTGCTCGATCCGGTTGACGGCCGTGCCCCCGACCTTGACCGTCCCGGTCTCGCCCAGGATGGTGATCGAGCCTTCGAGGTTGCGCGGGTAGGTCAGCATCGTGACCTCGATCGAGCCGAGCGCCCCGGAGCGAAACCGCAGCACCGCGATTCCCGAGTCCTCGGTCTCGATCCGCCGGGCGAGGGTGGCGGTCTTCGCCACGACGCTCTCCACCGGGCCGACCAGCCATTGGATCAGATCGACGTAGTGCGAGGCCTGATTCATGAACGCGCCGCCATCGAACTCCCACGTCCCGCGCCACGGCGCCTGGTCGTAGTACTCCTGCGGCCGAGCCCAGCGGACCGTGCAGTTCGCCATGTAGATCCGGCCGAACCGCCCCTTGTCGATCGCGCGCTTGAGCAGCTGGATGGTCGGGTTCATCCGGTTCTGCTTCACCACGAACAGATGGACCCCGGCCGCGTCGCACGCCTGGACGAGGTCGTCGGCGGCCGAGAGCGAGATCGCCATCGGCTTCTCCGTGATGACGTGCTTCCCGGCTCGCGCCGCGAGGATGCCCTGCTGCGGGTGCAATCCCGATGGCGTCGCGATCGTCACGACGTCACACGGCGCCTCCGCGAGCAGGCGGTCCAGCGACCGAAACCAGGGGACGCGCTGCGTCTCGCCGGCCTGCCGCGCGCGGGCCTCGTCGGTGTCGCAGACCGCCGTCAGCGTGAGGCCGTCGATGCGCGCGAGGGCGTCGAAATGGGTCTGGCTGATCCGGCCGCACCCGACGAGCGCGAGGCGCACGGGCTCCCGCGGCGCGCTCACGGCGCGTGCCTGGCGGATGCGGGAGGAGCGGCCGGGGACACCGGCGCGATCCGGTCGTCCGGGCCCTCGACGCGCTCGTACCGTGTGCCGCACGCCGCGCACCGGCCGACCCCCGCCGGGGCGAGCCGCGCGCCGCAGGCGCACATCCACCCGACGCGCCGGGCGGGCACCCCGGTCACCAGGGCGTAGGCGGGGACATCGCGCGTGACCACGGCGCCGGCTCCGACGAAGGCGTATTCCCCGAGCGTCGTTCCGCACACGATCGTCGCATTGGCGCCGATCGATGCCCCGCGGCGGACGAGCGTGCGCCGGTATTCGTGTCGGCGCGAGACGTGGCTGCGCGGGTTCACGACATTGGTGAACACCATCGACGGACCACAGAAGACATCGTCTTCGAGCTCCACCCCTTCATAGATCGACACGTTGTTCTGCACCTTCACGTTATTCCCGATGCGGACGCCGTTCATGACGACGACGTTCTGGCCCAGAGAGCAGTTTGCCCCGATGACGGCACCCGGCATGACGTGGCAGAAATGCCAGATCCGGGTGTGGGCGCCCACGACGGCACCCTCGTCGACGTAGGACGACTCATGGACCACGGCCGTCCCATCGACGCCGGCCGGGCCGGCGTCACCGCCCCGGCCCCGACTCACGCGGGCACGCCACCGTGGGCGAACGCCTGCCACTCCTGCAGCGTACGCACGACCGGAGGCCGCGACCGCAGCGCCAGCACGGCGTCGCACGCGGCGCTCGCCGCGGACAGGGTCGTCGTGTACGGCACGCGGTGGGCGATCGCCGCCTGTCGGAGCGAGAAATCGTCCGTGTGCGCGTGCTTGCCGACCGGCGTGTTGATGAGGAGCTGGACCTCGCGATTCACGACGAGATCGATCGCGTGTGGCCGCCCCTCGTGCACCTTGTGGACGCGCTCGGCCGGGATACCCCGTCCGCGCAGATACCGGGCCGTGCCCTCGGTCGCGAACAGCTTGAAACCCAGCTCGTGGAATCGCCGGGCGATCGGGACGACGGTGGGCTTGTCCGCGTCGTTGACCGTGATGAAGATCGCGCCCGAGGTCGGCAGGGCGTTGTCCGCGGCGATCTGCGCCTTGGCGAACGCGGTCCCGAACGAATCCGCCAATCCCATGACCTCTCCGGTCGAGCGCATCTCCGGTCCCAGGATCGGGTCGAACTCCCGGAACTTGCTGAACGGGAAGACCGCCTCCTTCACGCACACGTACGGCGGAACGATCTCCTCGGTGAAGCCGATCGCCGCGAGCGATTCGCCCGCCATGACGCGCGCCGCGACGGACGCGAGCGGGACGCCGATGGCCTTGGACACGAACGGGATCGTGCGGCTCGCCCGCGGGTTGACCTCGAGCACGTAGACGATGCCGTTCTTGATCGCGAACTGGACGTTGATCAGTCCGACGACGCCCAGCGCCTCGGCGAGCGCGGTCGTCTGCGTCCGCATGAGGGCGAGGTCGCTCTCGCGGATGAGGTAGGGCGGCAGCACACAGGCCGAGTCGCCGGAGTGGATCCCGGCATCCTCGATGTGCTGCATGACCCCGCCGATCACCACCCGCGCGCCGTCGGACACGGCATCGACATCCGCCTCGAAGGCATCCTCCAGGAAGCGATCGATCAGGACCGGCCGCTCCTCGGACACGCGGACCGCGCGCGCGAAATACTCGCGCAGCGACGGCTCATCGTACACGATCTCCATGGCGCGCCCGCCGAGAACGTAGGACGGACGCACGAGCACGGGATAGCCGACGCGCGCCGCGATCGCGGCGGCCTCGTCGACGGCCGTCGCCGTGCCGTTGTCCGGCTGGGTGAGACCGAGCCGCCGCGCGATCGCCTCGAACCGGCGCCGGTCCTCCGCGATGTCGATCGAGTCGGGCGCCGTGCCGAGGATCGGCACGCCGGCCGCCTCGAGCGCCCGCGTGAGCTTCAGCGGGGTCTGTCCGCCGAGCTGCACGATGACGCCGATCGGCCGCTCGCGGTCGACGATCTCCAGCACGTCCTCGAGGGTCAGCGGCTCGAAGTAGAGCTTGTCGGAGATGTCGAAGTCGGTCGAGACCGTCTCCGGATTCGAGTTGATCATGATGGTCTCGATCCCGCGCTCCCGGAGCGCCAGGGCGGCGCGCACGCAACAGTAATCGAACTCCACACCCTGACCGATCCGGTTGGGCCCGCTCCCCAGGATCACGATCGATCCCCGGCCCGAACGCGGCGCCTCGCTCTCCTCGTCGTACGTGCTGTACAGGTACGGCGTCGAGGACGGGAACTCGCCCGCGCACGTGTCCACCATCTTGTACGAGGGACGCACGCCCAGAGCCCAGCGCCGCGCGCGGACCGCCGCCGCCCCGCCGGCCTCGCTGCGAAGGTCGGCCAGCTGCTCGTCGGAGAAGCCCAGCCGCTTCATGACGCGGAGCGCATCGGCGTCGACACCCGGGAGCGCGGCGTACCACTGCTCCGCCTCGCCGAGCTCGCGCAGCTCGTTGAGGAACCAGGGGTCGATCGCCGTCATCTCGTGGAGATCGGCGACTTCTATCCCGGCCGCGAGCGCGCGCTTCAGCTGGAAGACGCGCTCGGGCGTCGGTTGGCGCAGAGCGCCGCGGAGCGCCTCGAGCGAATCGTCGCTCAGCCGGTCGTCCCGCGCGGTCGCCCCGACCGTCCACCCGGGACGGCCGATCTCCAACGCGCGCACTCCCTTCTGAAAGGCCTCCTTGAATGTCCGCCCGATCGCCATCGCCTCGCCGACCGACTTCATCTGCGTCGTCAGCCGCGGATCGGCGCTGGCAAACTTCTCGAAGGCGAAGCGCGGGATCTTCACGACGACGTAGTCGAGAACGGGCTCGAACGAGGCCGGCGTCGTCTTCGTGATGTCGTTGGGGATCTCGTCGAGCCGGTAGCCGACGGCCAGCTTCGCGCCGATCCGCGCGATCGGGAAGCCCGTCGCCTTCGAGGCGAGCGCGGACGAGCGCGACACGCGGGGATTCATCTCGATGACCAGCAGCGTTCCATCGCGCGGATTGACCGCGAACTGGATGTTGCACCCGCCGGCGTCGACCCCGATCTCGCGGATCACGGCCAGCGCCGCGTCGCGCATGACCTGGTACTCACGATCCGTGAGCGTCATCGCCGGCGCCACGGTGATCGAGTCCCCGGTGTGGACGCCCATCGGATCGACGTTCTCGATCGCGCAGACGATCACGACGTTGTCGTCGCTGTCCCGCATGACCTCGAGCTCGTACTCCTTCCAGCCGAGGACCGACTGCTCGACCAGGACCTGGTGGACCGGGGACAGGTCGAGGCCGCGCCGCACCGCGGTCTCGTATTCCGCGCGGTTGTACGCGATCCCGCCTCCCGTCCCCCCGAGCGTGAAGGAGGGGCGTACGATCACGGGAAACCCGAGACGGTCGACCAGCGCCTCGGCCTCGTCCCACGAACCCACCGTCTCGCCCTCGGGGACCGCGAGCCCGATGCGCCGCATCGCCTGGGCGAAGAGAGACCGGTCCTCGGCCATGCGGATGGCGCGGGCGTTCGCCCCGATGAGCTCGACCCCGTAGCGCTCGAGCACGCCGGCGTCGGCGAGCGCCATCGCCACGTTGAGCGCCGTCTGCCCCCCCATCGTGGGGAGCAACGCGTCGGGCCGCTCCCGCGCGATGACCATCTCGACGTATTCCGGCGTCACCGGCTCGACGTACGTCCGATCGGCGAACTCCGGGTCGGTCATGATCGTCGCCGGGTTCGAGTTGACGAGGATGACCTCATACCCCTCTTCGCGCAGCGCCTTGAGCGCCTGGGTCCCCGAGTAATCGAACTCCGCGGCCTGCCCGATGACGATTGGGCCGGACCCGACGATCAGGATGCGCCGGAGATCAGCGCGCCGAGGCATGCGGCGACCGGGACGGGGATCCGCGCTCGGCCGAACGGAGGGCCGCGCGGACGATGTCGTCGATGATGTCGCGCACCGTCCGGGTGGGCTCCCAGCCCGTCGCATCCCGGAGCCGCGTGCTGTCGCCGATCAGGGCCGGCACATCCACCGCCCGAATGAGCGCCGCATCCGGCGCGATCGGCGCCTTCACGCCGGTCGCCCCGAGCACCTGCACCGCGAGCTCCTTCACCGACACGCCGACCCCGCTCGCCACGTTGTACACCTCGCCCGCGCGCCCGCGCGCCACGAGCGCAATATAGGCCGCCACGACGTCCTCGACATGGAGAAAGTCGCGGACGGATCCGCCGTTGCCGATCGTGAGCCGCGCGTTGCGGTCCGTCGACCCGCGGAGCGCCAGCGCGCGCGCGACGAGCGAGGGCAGGAGGAAGCTTGGCCCCTGGCCCACCCCGCTGTGGTTGAAGCTCCGGACCGCGATCACCCGCACGCCCTCGCTGCGATACGCCTCGAGCGCGAGGACCTCCTGCGCGGCCTTGGTCGCCGCGTACACGGTCAGCGGCCGCTGCTCCGCGTCCTCCGCGAGCGGCAGCTCGGACCGGTCGTGCCGCCCGTACTGCTCGGCGCTTCCGACGACGAGCACGGCGGGATCCAGCACGCCCACGCGGCGGCGGACGCGCACCTCGGCCAGGAGCCGGGCCACGCCAACGACGTTCACCTCGGCGGCCGCGCCCGGGTCGCCGGCGGCCCCGGGCACGGAGCTCACCCCGGCGAGATGGAAGATCGCATCCGGCGGCGCGACGTTGAGCGCACGGCGCACGTCCTCCGTGCGGCGCACGTCGCCCCGCACCCACTCGATCTCGCCGAGCTGGTCGGCCGAGAGCAGCACGGCGGTCGAGGGATCTTCCGGCGTGAGCCCGGTGACACCGTGGCCCGCATCGAGCAGCGCCCGGCTGAGCGTCTGCCCGACGAATCCCGTCGCCCCCGTGATCAGCGCGCGCACGCTAGCGCCGCCTCCCGGCGCTGCGCGGATCCGTCGGCGGAGCCAGCACGGGGCGCCCCAACAGGGTGCCCATCAGGGTGCCCATCAGGGTGCCCATCAGGGTGCCCATCAGGGTGCCCATCAGGGTGCCCATCAGGGTGCCCATCAGGGTGCCCATCAGGGCGCCCGGTGCCGTGCGAGATCCGCCCGCACCATCCGCTCGATCATCTGCGCAAAGGCCACGGTCGGCGCCCATCCCAGCTTCGCCCGCGCGTACGACGCGTCCGCGACCAGCATGTCCACCTCCGCGGGACGCAGGAACCGCTCGTCGACCACGACGTGATCCCGATAGTCGAGCCCGGCGACCGCGAACGCCGTTTCGCAGAGCTGGCGTACCGACCACGTCGTGCCGGTACCGACGACGTAGTCCTCGGGGGTGTCCTGCTGCAGCATCCGCCACATCGCATCGACGTAATCCCCCGCGAAGCCCCAATCCCGCCGCGCGTCCAGATTGCCGAGCCGCAGCTCGCGCGCGAGCCCCAGCTTGATGCGCGCCACGCCGTCCGTCACCTTGCGCGTGACGAACTCGAGACCGCGGCGCTCGGACTCGTGGTTGAACAGGATGCCCGAGACGGCATACAGGCCGAAGCTCTCGCGATAGTTGACCGTGATCCAGTGCGCGTAGACCTTGGCGACGCCGTACGGGCTGCGCGGGTAGAAGGGCGTCGACTCGCGCTGCGGGGTCTCGACCACCTTGCCGAACATCTCGCTCGAGCTGGCCTGATAGAATCGCGCGTCCGGGGCCGACTTGCGCATGGCCTCGAGCATGCGGGTCACGCCGAGGGCCGTGAACTCTCCCGTGAGCACGGGCTGCGTCCACGAGGTCTGCACGAAGCTCTGCGCCGCGAGGTTGTAGATCTCGCTCGGCGCGGCGTCGCGGATGGCATCGACGAGCGAGTGCTGGTCCAGGAGGTCGGCCGACAGCAGCTCGACACGGTCCACCAGGTGGGCGATCCGCTCGTACGGCGTCGTGGAGCTGCGCCGCACGATCCCGAACACCGTGTATCCCTTGGCCAACAGCAATTCGGCCAGGAACGATCCGTCCTGGCCGGTAATGCCGGTGATGAGCGCCGTGGGCGTGGCTACGCGACCTTCGCCCCGCCGCGCGGGGCGCGGACGACCTTCCCCGCGTGCAGGCAGCGCGCGCACACCTTGACACGCGTGATCCGGCCGTCGATGACAACGCGGGCGACCTGGAGATTCGGCTTCCACACGCGGCGCGTCTTGTTGTTGGCGTGCGAGACGTTGTTCCCGAACGCGACGCCCCGGCCGCAGACGACGCACCGATTGCGGCTCACGCGGCCGCGGCTGTCCGTGGCACTCGCGCGGCGGCTCATGCGGGCTTCTCCCGCTTGGCCTTGGCCCGCTTGGGCGCCTTCCCCCGCGGCTCGGCGTCGAGCAGCTCGATCCGCGCCAGATCGGCGCCATCCCCCTTCCGGTGGCCCAGCTTCAGGATGCGGGTATAGCCGCCCGGGCGGCTCGCGAAGCGCGGCCCGAGCTCGCCGAACAGCTTGTCCGCCGCCCGGCGATTCGGCACGTCGGCCCCCGCGAGCCGCCGGGCGTGCAGCGTGCCGGAGCGCGCCTTCGTGATCAGCCGCTCCACGAATGGGCGCAGCTCCTTCGCCTTCGCCTCCGTCGTCTCGATCGCGCCGTGCTCGACGAGCGACATCGCGAGGCCCCGCAGCAGCGCGAGACGCTGCTCGCTCGTCCGCCGGAGCTGCCGGCCCCCCTTCCCGTGACGCATGGCTCGTGCTCCTCCCCTACTCCTCTTCGTCGTCCGGCGCGGCCGCGGCGGCCCGGCTGGGCGGCGTGCCCCAGTCGGTGACCCGGACGCCATCCGGCGTCTCCTCGAACCGCATCCCGAAATTGAGTCCCTTCCGCTCCAGCAGATCCGCGATCTCCTGCAGCGATTTCTTCCCGAAATTCTTCACTTGCAGGATCTGGTTCTCGGTCTGGCGCACGAGATCGCCCAAGGTCCGGATATTCGAGTTCTTCAGTGAGTTCACCGACCGGACCGTCAGCTCGAGGTCGTCGATCGGCGACTGAAGCTCGGCGATCTTGATCCCGTCCGTCCCCGGCGCCTCCGGGCTCGCGGCCACCGACGCCACCCCAAACGGCCCGAACCCGGCGAAGTACTGGAAGTGCGTCTGCGCCAGCGCGGCGGCATAGCTCACCGCATCCTCGGGCGTGATGGTCCCGTTGGTTTCGACCGTCAACGTGAGTCGGTCGTAGTCGGTGCGCTGTCCCACGCGCGTCTCGGCGACCGAGAAGTTCGCCCGCCGGACCGGATTGTAGATCGCATCGATCCGGACCACGTCGATCGGCAGCCCGCGCTCGAGCACGTGCTGGTCCGCCTCGGTGTATCCGCGCCCCTGCTTGACGTACAGGTCGAGGCTGATCTCCCGGTCGTCCTGGAGCGTGAAGAGGTGGTGCACCGTGTCCACGAGTCGGACCCCGTTCACCAGCACGATGTCCGCGGCCGTCACGGGCCCGGGCCCGGTGCGCTGGATCCGCATGACCGCGCTCTCGATGCCGTTCTCCAGCGAGAGCGTGAGGGTCTTCAGGTTGGCGATGATCTGGTGCACGTCCTCCACGACACCCGGGATGGTCTGGTGGTCGTGGACCACGCCATCGATGCGAAACGCCCACACGGCGGAGCCGCGGAGCGACGAGAGAAGCATGCGCCGCATCGCGTTCCCGAGCGTATGGCCGAAGCCACGCTCGAGCGGTTGGATGCGGAACTCGGCGACGTTGGGATTGTCCTCGCGCTTGGTCGCCTCGACGAGCTGGGGGCGCACGAGGCCGCGAAGATCGATGCTCTGGGCCATAGGATACGACGTCCTCTAAGTGGTCAGACCCGAGGCGTCCGGCCTCGAGCCACGCGCCACCCCGCCCCTAACGCGCGGTGGCCTCGCCTGGAGGTTAGGGCTCCGACCGAATACCGATTACTTCGAATACAACTCGACGACGAGCTGCTCCTGCGCCGCGATCGGGATGCTCGCGCGCTGCGGGCGCTCGAGCATCCGCCCGCTAAACGATTGGCGGTCCACCGCCAGCCATGTCAGCGGCGCGCCGCGGCTCGACTGATCGAGCGCCGCGAGAATCGACACCTGCTCGCGCGACTTCCCGCGCACCCGCACCTCCTCGCCCGGACCCACCAGATAGCTCGGCACGTCCACGGTCTTGGTCTTCACTTCGATATGGCGGTGGCGGATCAGCTGCCGGGCCGCCTTCCGGCTCGCGGCGAAACCCATCCGGTACACCACGTTGTCGAGCCGGCTCTCGAGGGCCGCCAGCAGGTTGTGGCCGGTGATCCCCGGCAGCGTCGTGACGCGCTCGAACGTGTTGCGGAACTGCCGCTCCGAGATTCCGTAGATGCGCTTGATCTTCTGCTTTTCGCGCAGCTGCTTCGCATACTCCGACGACTTCCGCCGGCGCGCCGTGCTCTGGCCGTGCTGCCCCGGCGCGTACGGCCGCCGCTCGACCGGGCACTTCTCCGTGAAGCACTTCGTCCCCTTCAGAAAGAGCTTGGTTCCCTCGCGCCGGCACAGACGGCAGCTCGGTCCGAGATACCGCATCCCTCAGACCCTCCGCCGCTTCGGCGGCCGGCAGCCGTTGTGCGGGATCGGCGTCACGTCCTTGATCGACTTGACCTGCAACCCCGCCGTCGCGAGCGCCTGAATCGCCGATTCCCGGCCGCTCCCCGGACCCTGGACACGGACGTGCACGCGCCGCACACCGAGCGTCAGCGCCTCGCGCGCGACCTGCTCCGCGGCGACCGTCGCCGCGAACGGCGTCGATTTCTTGGATCCCTTGAACCCGGCCTTGCCCGCCGAGCCCCAGGCGATGGTGTTGCCACGGCTGTCCGTGATGGTCACCATCGTGTTGTTGAACGTGGCGTTTACGTGGGCGATCCCCTCTGCCTCGATCACCCGCTTCGCCTTTTTTGCCGTCGTCGCCATGGAGTCCCGGTTCGCTTACTTGGTGACTTTCTTCTTGCCGGCGATCGCGCGCCGGGGTCCCTTCTTCGTCCGCGCGTTCGTGTGGGTGCGCTGCCCGCGGACCGGTAGCCCGCGCCGATGCCGGATCCCCCGATACGAGCCGATGTCCATCAAGCGCTTGATGTTCATCGCGACTTCGGTGCGGAGCGCTCCCTCGACGCGGTAATCCCGCTCGATGATCTGCCGCAGCCGATTCACATCCGCATCCGACAGCTCCTTCACGCGGAGCGCCGGATCGACCCCCGTCGCCGCGACGATCTTCCGCGCGTTCGACCGCCCGATGCCGAAAATGTAGGTCAACCCGACCGCGACTTTTTTCTCCCTCGGAAGGTCGATCCCGGCAATGCGCGCCATCCCGCGATCCCCCTCAGCCCTGCCGCTGCTTGTGCTTGGGGTTGCGCTTGCAAATGATGCGCATCACGCCCGCGCGCTTGACCACCTTGCAATGCTCGCAAATCGGCTTGACGCTACTGCGGACTTTCACAGACGGTCTCCATGCCAGGACACTTGGGGGATTTTTGCTACAAGCCTCTGAATATATTGGGCTTAGACCGCTGATGCAAGCAGCGCGGTCCGCCTGACGCGCGGCTCAGGCGTGCTGCAGAACCGTCAGCCCGAGGCGGTGGCGCACGACCTGCTCCTGCTCGAGCAGATCGGCCAGACAGACGCTGTCCAGCACCGCGTCGATCTTCTGCTGGAGGAGCAGCCACACCGGACGGATGCTGCAGCTCTCCGACTCCGCGCACCGCTCCTCGCCCACCGGGTGGCTCACGCAATGGAGATCGAACGTGGCGTGCTCCGACGCCACGATCACGTCGCGGACCGAGATGGATTCGGGCGGCCGCGCCAGGACGTAGCCCCCGTGCGCGCCCCGCGTGCTCCGGACGACGTTCGCGCGCCGGAGTCGCAGGAGGATCTGCTCGACGTAGTCCGGGGGCAGCTTCTCCTGCACGGCCAGATCCCGTCCGGTGATGGGACCCTCCGCCGCGCGGCGCGCCAGGTGCAGCGCGCAGATGAGACCGTATTCCGCCCACGTCGTGATGCGCACATGCGGAGCTTAGGCTGATGGGAGGAGGGGCACAAGAGAGCCGGTGGCTTGGGGCCTCCCCGGGCGCTCGTGCGACGCGGCGCCCCACGCTCCGCCCCTCCCCGGCCGGGCGCTAAATTCGTGCACATGCCGCCGCTCCAGCACGCCGACGCCGCCCCGGCGCGTATCCCGCTGGTCGACCCCGGCGAGACCACGGGATCACTCCACGCAATGTTCGACACCTTCCAGCGCACCCGCGGAAACGTGCCCAATCTGTTTCGCGCGCTCGCGCACCGGTCCGGCATCGTCGAGACGCTCTTCGCCCACCTGCAGGCCGTGACCGGCCCCGGAACGGTCCCCGTCGAGCTGAAGGAGCTGCTCGTCGTGCGCGTCTCGCAGCTCAACAGCTGCGCGTACTGCGTCGCGTCCCACACGATGCTCGCCAAGCGGGCCGGGGCGACCGACGACCGGATCGCCGCGCTCGGGCGCGGCGACGACGCCGCGTTCGAGCCCGCGTGGGCGGCCGCGCTGGCCTTCGCATCGGAGACGGTTCCCGTCGGCGGCGCCGTCACCGATGCGACCTTCGCGCGGCTCGCCAAGTTCTGGGACCCGCCGCAGATCGTCGAGATCACGACCACGTGCACCGTGTTCGCGCATTTCAACCGGATCGCGAACGCCCTGCGGATCGCCGTCACGCGATGACCGGCGACGCGCGGAGGGGCGACGCGCGGAGGGGCGACGCGCGGAGGGGCGACGCGACGACGGGCCGCGCCACGCGGATCGAGCGCGACCCGCTCGGCGAGCTCGCCGTTCCCGCGGACGCGCTTTACGGGATCCAGACCGTGCGCGCCGTCGAGAACTTTCGCATCAGCGGCCTGCACGCGCTGCCGGGATTCGTCACCGCCACGGTGTGGATCAAGAAGGCGGCGGCGCTGACGCACCGCGAGACGGGACGGCTCGACGCCCGCCGCGCCGATGCGATCGTCCGCGCGGCGGACGAGATCCTGGCCGGTCAGCACCGCGACCAGTTCGTGGTCGACATCTATCAGGCCGGCGCCGGCACCTCGCACAACATGAACGTCAATGAGGTGATCGCCAACCGCGCCAACCAGATCCTCGGCCACGCCCTGGGGGCCTACGCCCCGGTGCATCCGAACGACCACGTGAACATGGCGCAGTCCACCAACGACGTGATTCCGACGGCGATCCGCCTGGCGTGCCTCGCCCAGCTCGCCGATCTCTCGGGCGGGGCCGCCGTCCTGGTCGCCGCGCTGCGCGACCGGGCCCGTGCGTTCGACGACGTGGTGAAGGCGGGACGCACCCATCTGCAGGACGCCATGCCGATCCGGCTGGGCCAGGAGCTGGCCGCGTACGCCGCCACGGTCGAGCGCGGCATCGAGCGCGTCGAGCTGGCGGCCGACTATCTGCGCGACCTCGGCATCGGCGGCAGCGCCGTCGGCACCGGCGTCAACGTCGAGCCGGAGTATCCCGAGCTCATCGTCCGGCATCTCGGTGCCCTGACGGGCCTCACCCTGCGCGCCGGCCCGGACCGAATACAGCTCATGCAGAGCATGGGCGATGTGGCCGCGTACAGCGCCCAAATCCGCGTCCTGGCCCTCGACGTGAGCAAGATCGCGAGCGACCTGCGCCTCCTCGCGAGCGGCCCCCGCACGGGGTTCGCCGAGATCCGATTGCCGGAGGTGCAGCCCGGATCGTCGATCATGCCGGGCAAGGTGAACCCGTCGATCCCGGAGATGGTCAATCAGGTCTGCTTCCAGGTCATCGGATGCGATGCGTGCGTCGCGGCCGCGACCGAGCACGGCCAGCTCGAGCTCAACGTCATGATGCCCGTCATCGCGGCGAACGTCCTCTTCGCCGCGCACATCCTCGCCGCCGCGCTCCGCACGCTCGGCGAGCGGTGCGTGGCGGGCCTCGCGGCGAACCGCGAGCAGTGCGCCGCGTGGGTCGAGCGGTCCGCGGCGCTCGCCACCGCCCTCGCGCCGCAGATCGGCTACGCGCGCGCCGCGGAAATCTCCAAGCGCTCGGTCGAGGAGAACGTGCTGATCCGCGATCTCGTGGCGCGCGACGCCGTCCTGTCACCGGCGGACGCGGACGCCGTGCTGGACCTCGCGAAGATGACCGAAATCGGTATCCCGGGGCTGGCGCCCCGGGATAGAGAGGAGAAGGGAGAGAGGAGAAAGTAGAGTCTACTCTCTCCTTTCTGGTTGTCTCCTCTCTCGGTGCGGAGCACCAAGTGCCGAAGGGGGGACTCGAACCCCCACGGGCTATCGCCCACTGCGCCCTGAACGCAGCGCGTCTACCAATTCCACCACTTCGGCGAGAACCGGTAACGTACCGTTCGCCAATGCCAGGGTCAACGCGCGGAGACCGGCGCATGTGACGCCGCGCCACTCCGCTCCGTCTACCTTAACGTCCGATGGCTAACGCATCGCCGCCCCCGGACACCGAGCCGATCACGCGCAACCGGCGCGCGCGGCACGAGTATCAGATCCTGGAGACGTGGGAAGCGGGTCTCGTCCTCACCGGCACGGAGGTCAAGACCCTGCGAAACGGACAGGCGACGTTGGCCGATGCCTACGCGATCGTCAAGGACGGCGAGGTGTTTCTGCTGAACATGCACATCGCACCATACGGTCCGGGCGCGCAGTTCAACCACGAGCCGACACGAACGCGCAAGCTCCTGCTGCACAAGGGCGAGATCCGCAAGATGATCGGCGCGGTCGAGCGCCGCGGCCTCACGCTCATCCCGCTCGACATGTACTTCAAGCGGGGCCGCGCGAAGGTCGTCGTCGGACTCGCGCGCGGGAAAAAACTCCACGACAAGCGCGCCGACGAGCGCCGCCGCACCGACGAGCGGGACATGGCGCGCCTCGCCCGCCGCCGATGAGCAGCGCAGCGTGATCGCGGCACTCCTTCTCGTCGGTGCGCTCCAGCAGCTCACGGCGGTCCCGCTGCACGCGTCCGATACCGTCTCGCCCACCACCCTGACGGTGCGCGACGGCGGCGCCGGCCGGACCACGCAGATCCCGATCGTGACGAGCGCCGTCGGGAGCGCCGTTCGAGCCGACCGTCTCGCGAGCGCCCTCGGCGGCACGCTCACGCCCCTCGACCAGGGCCGGTTTCGGATCTCCCTGCCCGGCGTGACCATGCAGCTGGCGGATGGATTCCCCATCGCCCGAGCCGACACGGTCAAGATTCAGCTACCCGCGCCGCCCTATGTCGATGACGGACACCTCTACCTGCCGCTGAGCATCCTGGCCAACGTCGTCCCGCACCTCGCGACGGGAATCCTGTACGACCCGGTGCACGTCGAGATCCGGATATTTGGAGGCTTGCCGCCGCCCCGCGCCCGCCACGTGAGCGCGCCCCGGCAGGAGGCGCCGAGTGGCGCCGTGGATCGGTCCCCGCCGGACGATCATCCTGCCGGCGGCACCGACCCGTCGGGCGATGTCCTCGTGCCCGACTCGGCCGACCCCCACGCGCAGGAGATGGCGTCGCCCGGTGAGGCCCCCCCGCTCGCCTTCGCCCGCCCCCACCTCGTGGCGGTCGATGCCGGTCACGGCGGCCCGGACAACGGGATGCGCGCTCCCCTGGGCGGAGGGGACGGCGCGGAGATCATCGAGAAGGACATCACGCTCGCCGTAGCCTCCCAGGTTGGCGCCGAGCTGCGCGCGCGCGGGATCGGCGTCGTCCAGACGCGGACCAGCGACACGCTGATCGCGCTCGACGACCGCGGGCGCATCGCCAACGCCCGCCACGCCGACCTGTTTCTGTCGATTCACGTGAATGCCGCCAACCCGGCGTGGCGCGATCCCACGTCCACGCGCGGCTTCGAGACCTACATCCTGGCGACGGCCAAGACCGAGGACGCGCGCCGCGTCGAGCGCATGGAGAACGAAGCCGTCCGCTTCGAGCCGGGTGGCGGCGCCGGCGCGCACGACCCGCTTAACTTCATCATGAAGGACATGGAGCAGAACGAACACTTGCGCGAATCGAGCGACCTCGCGGACCTGATCCAGCGCCACCTGGCGCGCGTTCACCCGGGGCCAAGCCGCGGCGTGAAGCAGGCGGGGTTCCGCGTCCTCGTCACGGCCTACATGCCCGCCGTCCTGGTGGAGATCGGATTCGGGACGAACGCCGCGGAAGCGCGGTTTCTCAGCGATCCCGCCGGGCAGCGCAAGATCGCCGCGGCCGTCGCGGCCGCGGCGGCCGAGTATCTCGCGCGCTACGATCACCGCGTGAGCACCACGGTCCAGTGACGGACCGGCCGACGGCACCGCGGCCCGCCCCTTCCCCGCTCGCGGTTCGCGCCGCCGGCATCGATTTCCAGAATCCGATCCTTCTCGCCGCCGGCACCGCCGGCTACGGGGAGGAGCTCGCGGGCGTGGTGGAGCTCGACCGCCTGGGCGGGCTGGTGACGAAGGCGGTCAGCATCGAAGCGCGCGCCGGCGCGCCCCGGCCCCGGGTCGCCGAGTTTCGGGGCGGGATGCTCAACGCCGTTGGCCTCGCCAATCCCGGCCTCGACGCAGTCCGGACGAGACATCTGCCCTGGCTGGCCGGTCACCTGGCTCGCGCGCGGGTCCTCGTCAACGTCGTGGGCAGCACCGTCGACGATTTCGCGACCGTTGTCGCCGCGCTGTCGGAGGCGCCGGGGGCCCACGGATTCGAGCTCAACGTCAGCTGCCCCAATGTGCGCCGCGGTGGATTGGAGTTCGGCTCCGAGCCCGCCGTTCTGGCCGAGCTCGTCGGCCGCGTCCGTGGCGCCACGCGCAGGCCCCTCTTCGTCAAGCTCTCCCCGACCGTGTCCGATATCGCCACGACCGCGAGAGCCGCGGTCGACGCGGGGGCCGACGGGATCACCGTGCTCAACACGCTTCCCGGGCTGCTCATCGACCCCGAGACGCGGCGGCCTGTCCTGGGATTCGGCACGGGGGGCGTGAGCGGATCCGCGCTGCTGCCCCTTGGCCTTCTCGCCACGGCGCGGGTGGCGCGCGCCGTGCGTGTCCCTATCATCGGTGTCGGCGGGATCGCCACCGTGGAGGAAATCGTGCAGTATATCCTCGCCGGCGCGACGCTGGTCGGCATCGGAACGGCCGCAATGCAGGATCCGCGACGTCCTGAGCGACTGGTCGCCGGCCTTGGTGAGTGGTGCCGGCGCCATGGCATCGAAACCCTTACGGACGTCATCGGGCGTCTGGAGTGGACAACGTGAGCCCCCCGCAGACCGCAAGCGTAGCCGAACGCCCCGCGCGACCCGCCGTTCGCGCGGTGCCGATCGTGGCCCTCAATGTGCCCACGACCGAATCCGCCCTTATGATCGTCTCGCACCTGGGAGACCTCTGCCACTTTTACAAGATCGCGGGCGAGCTGTTCACCGCGGCGGGGCCGACCACGGTCAAGGCGCTGCGCGACCACGGGTGCGATGTCTTCCTCGACCTCAAGTACCACGACATCCCGAACACCGTCCGCGGCGCGGCGCGCAGCGCGGCCCGCATCGGGGCCCGGATCATTTCCGTCCACGCCACGGGCGGCCGCGCGATGATGGAAGCGGCCGTCGAGGGTGCCCAGCAGGGAGCGGGGTCGGGCACGCCGCCCGAGGTCTTCGCCGTGACGGTGCTGACGTCGCTGGACGCAGCGACGACCGCCGAGGCGTGGGGCCGCCCTACCGTGAACGTGCGCGAAGAGGTCCACCGCCTGGCGGACATCGCGCGTCAGAGCGGGGTCACCGGCATCGTCTGCGGCGGCCACGAAGCGGCCGAGATCCGCGACGCGTACGGCGACGCCCTCAAGCTTCTCGTTCCCGGCGTCCGACTGGCCGGGACAGCGTCCAACGACCAGGTGCGCGTCGTCACGCCCGCCGAGGCCGTGGAGGCGGGCGCGAGCTACATCGTCGTGGGTCGCACGGTCACCGCCGCGGACGCGGTGCGCGAAGCCATGCGTCGGGTCACGGCCGAGATCGGTTAACTCTCCGCTCGACTTTCTATTCGCGCCTGTCTCGCTCCAACGTCGTTGGAGCGTCGGCCGTCTCGAGCATCGGCGGCTCGGCGCCCGCGACGTGGTGGTGCGCGAGCCAGCGCTCCGCTTCGAGGGCGGCCATGCACCCCGTTCCCGCCGCGGTGATCGCCTGGCGGTAGTAATTGTCCATCACGTCGCCCGCCGCAAAGACCCCGGGCACGGCCGTGCACGTGCGCCACGGCGAGGGCGTCACGACGTAGCCGGACGGCGTGAGCGCGATCTGCCCCCGCAGGAACTCGGTATTCGGCGTATGGCCGATCGCGACGAACAGCCCGCCGCCCTCGATCTCTCCCACTCGCCCCGTCACGGTATCCTCGACGCGCAGCCCGGTAATGAAGGCATCACCCAACACATCGACGATCCGCGTGTTCCACTGCACGCGAATCTTCGGGTTCGCCAGCGCGCGGTCCACCATCACCTTCGAGGCGCGGAAGGCGTCGCGGCGGTGGACGATGACGACCTCGCCCGCATATTTCGTAAGGTACGTGGCCTCTTCCATCGCGCTGTCGCCGCCGCCCGCGACGAAGAGTCGCTTGTCGCGGAAGAACGGGAGCGCGCCATCGCACACGGCGCACGCCGACACGCCGCCCCCGGAGCGGGCCAGGCGTTCCTCATTGGCGATGCCCAGCCAATTGGCCCGGGCACCCGTCGCGATGATGCTCGCCAGCGCCCGGACCTCCGCCCCACCACCCGTGACGAACCGGTGCGGATGGTGGGCGAAATCGACGGTCGCCATGGTCTCGGACACGACGCGCGCGCCGAAGCGGATCGCTTGCGCCCGCATCCGTTCCATGAGCTCCGGCCCGCCGATCCCGTCGGGAAATCCCGGAAAGTTCTCGATGTCGGTCGTGAACATGAGCTGCCCGCCCGGGAGCATCTCCCGCGAGGCCTCCCCCTCGTAGACGACGGGGCTCAGGTTCGCCCGCGCGGCGTAGACGGCCGCCGTCCAGGCGGCGGGACCGCTGCCGATGATGATCAGGGACTCGCGGCGGATCCAGGAAGCGCTCTGCATGTGCGGAAGATCCAAAGGGGAAGTCGATAGGGCCAGTCTCGGCACCCCGTTAGCGGATGTGCCGCCCGCCGTCGACGATCAGCGTCTCTCCGGTGACGTAGTCGGCGTCGAGCAGGTACAGCACGGCACCGACGACATCCTCGGGCGATCCCAGCCGGCGGAGCGGAGTCGTCGCCGCCAGGCGCTCGCCCGCGGCTTGACTCCAGTCCTCGGGAAGAAGAATCGCCCCGGGCGCTATCGCGTTCACGCGAACGGCCGGCGCCAGGGCGTGGGCCAGGGCGCGCGTCATCTGGACCACCCCCGCCTTGCTGATCCCGTGCGGAACGTATTCCGTCCAGCTCTCGAACGCCGCGAGGTCGGCCATGTTCACGACCGCCCCGTGGCGGGCGGTGAGCGCCGGCGCCGCGGCCTGAGTCAGCAGGAAGGGCGCACGCAGGTTGAGCGCGAAGATGCGGTCCCATTCCGCCGCCGTGACGGACCCGAAAGGCGTGCGCAGCATGATCGCCGCGGAGTTGATGAGGATGTCGAGACCGCCGAAGCGCGAGACGACCTGATCCACGATCCGCGGCGGCACGGCCGGATCCGCGAGATCGCCGGCGATCGCGTCCGCCTGAGCGCCCGCGGCGCGGAGCGCGGCGACGACGGCGTCGGCTCCCGCACGCGAGTCGTGATGATGGACCGCCACGCGCGCGCCGCGGCCGCCCACCCCGAGCGCGATGGCGCGGCCGACCCGGCGACCCGCTCCCGTCACGAGCGCGACGCGACCGGTCAAATCCACGGTGCTCGGGTCATGCGCTCGCCCGCGTCTGCCTCGCCCGGTACCGCTCGGCTCGCGCGTCCTGCGCGGTACTCCACGCGTCCGGCACGGCCATGCAGCCCAGCGTCCGCGTGCCCTCGCGCGCGCCGTGCCAATCCGAGCCGCCGCTCCGCACCAATCCCATGGAATCCGCAATCGCGCCGAGACGGGCAACGTCCTCGGCCGAATGACTCGGGTGCAGGACCTCGACCCCGTCGACTCCCTGATCCGCGAGCGAGCGCACGCGCGCGACGATTCCCTCTCGCCCCGGGTGGGCGTATACCGCCACGCCGCCCGCACCGTGGACCAGCTCGGCCGCCTCCGCGACCGCGAGGCGCGGCTTCGCGACGTACCCCGGCCCGCCGAGCCCGATGTATTGCTGGAACGCCGTCCGGACATCGCGCGCCCATCCGCCCTCGATGAGCGCCCGCGCGACGTGGGGACGCCCCACGGCTCCCCCCGCCGCGTGCAGCAGCACGGCCTCCAGCGTGACCGGGATGCCGGCCGCGTTGAGAGCCCCGACCATGGCCGCTGCGCGGGCGGTCCGCGCCGCGCGGAACGCGGCCAGCGCCGGTTCCAGGTGTGCGAGCTCGGTCAACTGCAGGCCGAGGATGTGGATCTCCTGGTCGCCCTCGCTCGCGCTGAGCTCGACCCCCGCCACGACCCGGATGCCCAACGCGAGCCCCGCGATCCGAGCGGCCGCGACACCGTCCACAGTGTCGTGGTCCGTGAGCGCGACGGCCGTGAGGCCTGCGGCGCGCGCCGCCGCGACGACATCGGATGGCGCGGCGGATCCATCCGATGCCGTGGAATGCGTGTGCAAATCGACGAACCCGCTCACCTCACGCCGCGCGGATACAATCGACGCGCCGCGCCGTCAGGGCGCGTAGCCGGCTTCGGGCGACGTCGCGCTGGGTTGTGACATGCCGAACAAGCGCACGAGGTCCCCGTCTGCCAGCTCCGCGAACGACGCCTCCCGCGACCGGTTCCGGAGCGGAGAGTACCGCGTCACGCGGACCTCTCGCTCGTCGCCCGTTCCCCGCACGAAGACGAGCCCGAACTCATCGCGGTCGTACTGCGTCACGAATCCGGAGGGGTATACCCGCCAGGTCTTCCCCTCAGCAGAAATGCTGCGCGACAACATCGCGGTGTCCCTCCCGGCCCCGCCCGATGACTGCTCCCGTCACAGCGCGACCTCCTTGTAGATCCGCGTCGGATCCACGCCGACGGGAGTGGGCGAAGCCCGCTGCGCCGCCATCAGCGCGTCGGCGTCGGGCGCCTCGACGAACTCGATGAAGGCGCCGCTCAGCTCCGCGTCCTCGAACAGCCAATAGTGGCATTGGGCGGCATCGTAGTGCGACCGCAGAACCCGGGCGCGCGCGAGCAACCGCTCGCGGTCTCCCTGCGGCACGACCGTTTGCTGGAGCGTCAACGCCCGGGCCATGGCTAGACCACCGCCTCGGGAAAGGTCTCCAGCTGCCGCTTCACGAACGCCATGAACTCGTCGGCCACCGCCCCATCGATCAGCCGGTGATCGAACGAGATCGAGAGATAGGCGCACGTCCGGATGGCGATCGTGTCCTCTCCGTCGGGACCCGTCACGACCTTGGGCCGCTTCTCGATCGCCCCGACGCCGAGGATCGCCACCTGCGGCTGGTTGATGATCGGCGTGCCCATGAGCGATCCGAAGACCCCCGGGTTCGTGATGGTGAACGTGCCGTCCTCCACCTCGTGGGGCTGCAACCGCTTCGACCGGGCGCGCGCGGCCAGGTCGGTGAGCGCCTGCGTCAACCCCAGGAGCGAGAGCGTGTCGGCTCCCTTGATCACCGGCACGATCAATCCCCAGTCGAGCGCGACCGCGATCCCGATGTTGTACTGCTTGCGGTAGATGACGTCCGAGCCCCGCACGGCGGCATTCATGCCGGGGAATGCCTTGAGCCCCTCGACCACCGCACGGATGACGAACGGCATGTACGATAGCCGCGCCCCGCCGTGCGCCTCGAGCTCCGCACGCTTCTTGGCGCGAATCCGCGCCACGCGCGTGAGATCCACCTCGAAGAACGACGTCACATGCGCCGCCGTGCGCCGCGATGCGACCATGTGGTCGCGGATCAGCTGGCGCATTTTCGACATCGGCTCGACCACGTCGCCCGGCCACGGCTCCGCGAGAGGGAGCGACGCGCCGTCGCCCGCCACGGGCGACCGCACTCCGGCCAGCGTCGGACTCTGCGCCGCGCCGGACTCGATGAATGCCGCAATGTCGCGCTTGGTCACGCGCCCGGCGATCCCGGTGCCGGTGAGTCCCGCGAGCTCGATCCCATGCTCCGCCGCGATCTTGCGCACGAGCGGCGAGCTCCGCGTCCGAATGCGCTCCTCGAACGAGCGCTCCCCCCTCCCCCCGGCCCCCACACCGCCATTGCCCATCCCCCCGGGGTCTGGAATCGCCGCCGGCGGGACCGCCGGCGGGACCGCTGGCGCGGCAGCAACGGGCGGCGCGGGCCGGGCGGGCCGGGCGGGCCGGGCGGGCGGAGCCGGAGGGGCGGGCGCGGCGGCGCCGGCCGCGCGCGCCCCGGGTGCAGGGCCCGCCGGCGGAACGGCCGCTACGGGCACCGGCGGCACGGACGCCACGAGTGGCGGCGGGACTGACGGGACGGCGACGGCAGCGCCAGCCGGGACGGCCGTCTCGATCCGCGCGACGATGGTCTGAACCGCCACGGTCTGGCCGGCCGGCACGATGATCTCGGCCAGCGTCCCTGCCGCCGGCGCGGGGATCTCCGCATCGACCTTGTCCGTCGAGATCTCGAAGATCGGCTCATCCCGCTTCACGGGATCTCCCACCTGCTTCAGCCACTTCGAGACCGTGCCTTCCGCAATCGACTCGCCCATCTGGGGCATGACGACATCGATTCGTGCCATCAGCTCACCTCACATCCTTCGTACGGTTCGACCGCGCCGCGCGCCGCCGGGGCCACACCAGGCGCCCCACGACCAGCGCGGGCAGCGTGACGGCGCCGATCAAGCCTCCCCACCCGGCGAACGCATTCCAGTTGCATGCCGGGAGGCCCGGCTCATAGGGACATCCGGTCACCCAGCTGTATATCCGTCCGACCAGCACGCCAACCATCCCGGCACTGAAAAACCCCAACACGACCATCGCGCATCCGATCCCCACCGCCCGCCCGATCGGCGCCGCCGTCTCCGCACTCCTCTCCCCCCCTCCTCTCCGGAGTCCCGCACTCAATATCGCGCGATCGTCCGCGCCGCGCCGATGATGTCGGCCGTCTGGGGCAGAACGTAGTCCTCGAGCTGCGGGGCATACGGCAAGGGGACGTCCGCGGCCGTCACGCGCAGGACGGGCGCGTCGAGCCACTCGAATGCCCGCTCGGTGATCCGCGCCGTGATCTCGCCCGCCACACCGCCCGTGCGCGTGTCCTCGTGCACGATCAGCACGCGATTGGTCTTCCGCACGGTCGCGACGATCGCGTCCTCATCGAGCGGCAGCAGCGACCGGAGGTCGAGGACCTCCACGGAGAGCCCGTCGACGCGCTCCAGCTCCTCCGCCGCCTCGAGCGCCTTCCACACCGTCGCCGCGTACGTGATGATCGAGAGATCGCGTCCCTCGCGGGCCACTCGCGCTCGGCCGATGGGAACCACGTGATCGCCGCCCGGCATGGTCTCTTTCACGCGGCGATAGAGGTACTTGTGCTCGAAGAAGAGAACGCAATCCTCGTCGCGGATGGCGGCTTTGAGCAATCCCTTCGCATCGGCCGCGGTCGCGGGACAGACGATCTTGAGGCCCGGCGTGTGCAGGAAGGCCGCCTCGGGGCTCTGCGAATGGAATGGCCCCCCCCGGACGTATCCGCCGCTCGGTCCCCGCACGACCATCGGACATGGCAGCATCGCGCGGTACCGCGCGGTCGCGACGTAGTTCGTCAGGATGTCGTAGGCGCACGAGATGAAATCGATGAACTGCATCTCGCACACGGGACGCATCCCCATATGGGCCGCGCCCGCGGCGGCGCCGACGATCGCTGTCTCGGAGACCGGCGTGTCGATCACCCGGTGCGCCCCGAACCGTTGCATGAGCCCGTCGGTGACCTTGAAGGCACCGCCATAGGCCCCGATGTCCTCCCCGAGGCAGAAGACGGCCGGATCGCGCTCCATCTCCTCGATCAGCCCCTCGCGGATCGCCTCGAGATAGGTGACCTCAGCCATCGTACGTCCCCCACCCCGCCGGCCTCTCGGGGGCGGCGACCGCCCGCTGACCCGCACGAAACCAGAGCGGGGGAGCCGATGGCGGATCCCCATAGACGCCGACCAGGGCGTCGGGCGGATCCGGCGCGGGCGACGTCTCCGCCGCGTCCGTTGCCGCGTCGATCTCCGCCTGGATGCGGGCATCGAGCGCGCCGAGCTCGCGCGCTTCGATCCCCTCGCGGTCGCGCAGCACGGCCGCGTAGCGATCGATCGGATCGTTCTCGCGGGCCCACCGCTCGATCTCGCCGTCGGGCACGTACGATTGGTTGTCGTGCTCGGCGTGCCCCTTCCGCCGATACGTGATCAGCTCGATGAGCGTGACCCCGCCTCCGGCGCGCGCCCGATCGACCGCGCGCTTCGTCGCATCGTACGTGGCCAGGACATCGTTGCCGTCGGCCAGCTCGCCGGGTACGCCGTAGCCCGCCGCCTTGTCGACGAAGTGATGCGCGGCGGTCTGTTGCGCCGTCGGAGTCGAGTAAGCGTACCCGTTGTTCTCGACGATCACGACGAGAGGGCACCGTTGCACGGCCGCGAAATTGATCCCCTCGTGAAACGCGCCCGTCGATGTCGCGCCGTCGCCGACGTAGACGAGACCGACGCGGCGCTCGCCGCGCAGCTTGAACGAGAGGGTGACGCCCGCCATGACCGGGACCATGTCCCCGAGGTGCGAGATCTGGCCGATGAATCCGCGCCGGAGGTCGCCGAAGTGAATGTTCAGCTCGCGCCCGCGCGTCGGCGAGTCCCCTTTCGCCATGTATTGGCGCAGGATCTCGACCGGCGTCGCCCCCTGCACCAGCATCGCGCCGAGATTGCGGATGAGCGGGGAGAGGATGTCGCCCTGCGCGCGATCGAGGGCGTACGCGCTCCCCACGGCATCCGCCTCCTGTCCGAGCGAGCGGAACAGGCCCCCGACGACCTTGGTCTGCCGGTACAGGTTTACGAGGCGCTCTTCGAGCGTGCGCGTGAGGCGCATGTAGTAGTACAGCTCGAGCTTTGCGGCGCGGCCCAGCGCGCCGCCCGATGGCGTCGCCGGGGGACCCGCGGGGGACCCGCGCGGGGTGAGGGCCGGACGGGTCGCGGCCCGCTGCGCCATTACGGCGCCTCCCCGCGCGCGCCCAGGACTTCCTGCCGCCAGTCCATCGTCTCGAGCGACCGCGTGGAATCCCGGCGGAACTGCAACCCGATCGCCCACGGGCCCGCCGTGACGAATTTCAGCTTGCCGTAGTACGTCCCCGCCTGGGGTCCGCGCGTCAGGCCGTCCCACGTGTTCGCGCCGTCGGCGCTCGTCGCGTAAATCCGTCCTTCCCCCCCTTCGATCGGCTGACTCGAGGTCTTGTCGCGGACTTCGACGCGGAAGATCACGGGCTCGCGGGCGTGCGGCGGAACCGGATCCGACGACACCCGCACCGCGAGGTCCTGCGTCCAGAGGCGGATCGGCGGGATCTGGGCCGGGCCGCAGGCCGCCGCCGCAATGGCGATGAGCCACAGCGCCCGCTCCCCACCCCGCTGACGGCCCGCCGCCCGATCGATCACGCGTAATACTCCAGCCCGAGATGCGTGATCTGCTCCTCGCCCGCCAGGTGGCGCAGCGTGTTCTTGAGCTTCATCTGCTGGATGAAGAGGTCGTGCTCGGGGGCGAGGCCGGGCGCCGCCATCGGGCTCTTGTAGTAGAACGAGAGCCACTCCTGAATCCCCTTCAGCCCCGCGCGCTGCGCGAAGTCCGAGAACAGCGCCAGATCGAGGACGAGCGGCGCGGCGAGAATCGAATCGCGACACAGGAAGTTGATCTTGATCTGCATCGGATAGCCCATCCACCCGACGATGTCGATGTTGTCCCAGCCTTCCTTGTTGTCGCCGCGGGGCGGGTAATAGTTGATCCGCACGACATGCGAGATGTCGCCGTACAGCGCGGGATAGACCTCGGGCTGCAGGATGGTATGGAGGACGCTGAGCTTCGATTCCTCCTTGGTCTTGAACGACGCCGGATCGTCCAGGACCTCGCCGTCCCGGTTTCCCAGGATGTTCGTGGAATACCACCCGGCGAGACCGAGCATCCGCGCCTTGATCCCGGGCGCGATCACCGTCTTCATCCACGTCTGCCCGGTCTTGAAATCCTTGCCGGAGATCGGGACCCCGCGCTCGCGGGCGAGGTGGATGAGGCACGGGAGGTCGACCGTGAGGTTGGGTGCGCCGTTGGCGAACGGCACACCTTCCATGATCGCGGCGTATGCGTACAGCATCGAGGGCGCGATCGTCTCGTCGTTGCGCGCCATCGCCGCCTCGAACTCGTCCAGCGTCGCGTGCGTGGGCCCGGGCCGGATGAAAATCTCCGTCGAAGCGCACCACACCATCACCACGCGGTCCAGCGAATGGCGCGCGCGGAAGTCGCGGATATCCTGCCGGAGCTGCTCGGCGAGCTCCCGCTTGGTCTTCGCGGTCTTGATGTTCGACCCCTTGATACGCGTCACGTAGCGATTGTCGAAGACCGCGGGCATCGGCGTGATCGCGCCGAGAAACTCGGCTATGGGATCGATGTCTCCGCGCTCGAGGACGCCCGCCTTTCGTGCCGCGGTATACGCATCGTCGGGTATCGGATCCCAGGCACCGAAGACGAGATCGTCCAGCCGCGCGAGGGGCACCAGGTCCTTGATGAGTGGTGTGCGGTGCTCCGGGCGCCGCCCGAGGCGAATGGTCGCCATCTGCGTGAGCGACCCGATCGGCGAGGCGGTCCCGCGGCGGACGCACTCGACGCCGGCCATGAAGGTGGTCGCCACGGCACCGAGTCCGGGCGTGAGGACGCCGAGCCGGCCGGCGGCCGGCTGTATATGTACTTCGGTCATTTCGCGTCGAGAATGGGGCGAGGCGCGCCAGCGGCCGCGGGCACCGTCGTGGGTCGGCTCGCGCGGGGGGATCCGGGCAGATCGAGGGACGGCGGGGACGCCGGCGGAGGAGCGGACAGCGTCGGGCTCACATGCGCGCCGGGCGACGCCGTCGCCCGGTACACCGCAATCACGCGCTGGACCGCCGTCACCCAGGACGACACCGTCAGGACGACGACGATCGTGGCCAGCACCCACCCGTTGAGGGCGAGGCCGAACAGCGCCTGCGGCGCCGAGAGCAGCACGACCCGCTCCGGCCGCTGCATGAAGCCGACTTTGGCGTTCACACCCAGTGCCTCGGCGCGGGCGCGCGTGTAGGAGACCAGGAAGCCGCCGATCACGCCGGCGAGGGCGACGACGAGCAGGCCCACATTCCCGTGGCGCGGACTCGTCGCGTAGAACACGGCGAGGCCGCCCAGCACGGCCGCATCGGCGACCCGATCCAGCGTCGAATCGTAAAACGCGCCGAACACGGAGCTCCGCCCGGTCCGCCGCGCCACCGTGCCGTCGAGGACGTCAAAAAGCGCAGTCGCCGCCAGGAACCAGCCGCCCGTGCGGATGTGCCCGAAGCCGTAGATGACGCCGCCCGCGACGGAGCAGCAGGTGCCCAGCGTCGTGATGACGTTGGGGTGCACGCGATAGCGGATCAGGAGGGTGGCGATCGGATCGACCAGGTCCACGTACGCGGTCTTCACCCACTCCCAAAGACGCTTCATTGAGGCGTGTCACCCGTGACGGCGGCGGCTCCGTTCGAAGACGTGCGGCGGCGTGAGAATTCCAGTGCCCGAAAGGTACCGCGCACGCCTTACCGGTACAACTTACCGGTACAACATGTACGCGCGGCTCCGCTGCTCAAAGCCGATGACGCCCGGCAGCTGGGCGTCGATCACTCCATCGGGATCATCGCCGCGCACGAGCGCCCGGCGCGCGACCGCCGACCCGAAGCGGGCATCGAAGCCCAGGGTGTCGATCCGCAGCGAATCGGGGTACAGCTTGGCCACGACCCAGAGCAGCGAGGCGGCCACCCGCGCGACCTGCACCTGATTGCGCGTGATGACCTCAATGCGCACCCCCGGGATGTGCTGGCCGCCGTACTTCCCATCCGTCGGGTGGTCCGGCGTGAAGGACTCCGGCACGAAACGAATGCCGCCTCCGCCGAGATCGCGATCCCGCAGGAGATCGACCACGCGCCGCGCATCCAGCCAAGGCGCGCCGATGCGCTCGAATGGGGCATCCGTCCCCCGCCCCACCGACAGGTTCGACGACTCGAACGCGACCAGTGCGGGATACAGCAGCGCGCTCCGGGGCGAGGGCAGATTCGGCGACGGCCGTACCCACGGCAGGCGAGTCTCGTCGAACCATACGGCGCGGCGCCAGCCCCGCATCGGGATCACGTGCAGGTCGGCGCGCAAATGCAGCACATCGTCGTAGAACAGGGCCAGCTCCCCCATCGTGAGCCCGTGACGGAGCGGGATCGGATACAGCGCGTACGGGCGCGCCGGCCGGTCGGGCGCCGACGGATCGGGATTGGCGAGCGCGCTATCGAGCACGGGCCCTTCGACCAGCCTGCCGGTGAGCGGATTCGGCCGGTCCAGCACGATGACGGTCAGATGCCGGCGCGCGGCGCTCTCCATGGCGTAGACCATGGCGGCCACGTACGTCCACGTGCGCGTGCCCACGTCCTGGAGATCGATCACGAGCGCATCGAGGCTGCCGAGCGCGCTGTCGGGAGGAGCGAGTGTCGTCTCGCCGTAGAGCGAGATGACGGGCAGACCGCTCGTCGCGTCGCGCCCGCTGGGAATGCCCGTCCGGTCCTCCGTTCCCCGAATCCCGTGCTCGGGCGAGAACAACAGCTCGAGATGCACGCCCGCCGCGGTCGCGCGCGTGCCGTGAGTGAGCAGCTCAATGTCCGACGTGCCGGACCGATCGACTCCCGTCTGGTTGGTCAGCAAGCCGACCCGCTTGCCACGGATCAGGCCAACGCTATCCTCCAGCAACACCGTGATCCCCGGATCGATCCGGCCGACTCGGACGGCCGGCGGCTCCCGGTGGGTTATATGCATGCAGGCGGCCGACGCGAGCGCCGCCACGATCACCCCGCTCCGCGTTCTCATCGCCATGAATCTATCACCCGTGGACTGGATCATCGTCGCCGGCTATTTCGCCATGTCGACGGGAGTCGGCCTGTACTTCACCCGCCGCGGCGGGGCCAGCCTGAACGAGTACTTCCTGTCGGGGCGCGACGTGCCCTGGTGGCTCGCCGGCGCCTCCATGGTGGCGACGACGTTCGCCGCAGACACTCCCCTCGTCGTCACGGGACTCGTCGCGACGAAAGGCGTCGCGGGCAACTGGCTGTGGTGGAACATGGTGATGAGCGGGATGCTCACCGTGTTCTTCTTCGCGCGGCTGTGGCGCCGGGCGAACGTCATGACCGATGTCGAATTCGCCGAGGTCCGTTATGCCGGCCGTCGCGCGGCGGTGCTGCGCGGGTTCCGGGCCCTGTACCTCGCCATCCCGGTCAACCTGATCATCATGGGCTGGGTGACGCGAGCCATGATCAAGATTCTGAGCATATCGCTCGGGGTCACGCCGTGGGTCGCCGTCGGGATCTGCTTCGTTGTCACGATGCTCTATTCCGTCGCCGCCGGCTTGTGGGCCGTCCTGTGGACCGATCTCGTGCAGTTCATCGTGAAGATGAGCGCCGTGATCATCCTCGCCGTGTACGCCGTCCGGGCCGTCGGCGGGATGGGCGCGCTCAAGGCCGGCCTCGTCCGCCACTTCGGGAGCGAGACTGCGGCCCTCTCCGTGCTGCCCGTCTCGTACCAGGCCGGATCGCTCCACGCCTATGCCTGGATGCCGCTACTCGCCCTCGGCGTCTTCCTGTCCGTCCAGTGGTGGGCCGCCTGGTACCCCGGGGCCGAGCCCGGAGGAGGCGGCTACATCGCGCAGCGCATTTTCGCGGCGCGCACGGAGCGCGATGGCGTGCTCGCGACCCTGTTCTTTCAGATCGCCCACTATGCGCTGCGCCCGTGGCCCTGGATCGTCACGGGCCTCGCGACCGTGCTGCTCTATCCCACGCTGGCCGACCGGGAATCGGGATACGTCCACGCGTTCGTGGACCTGCTGCCGACGCCGTGGCGCGGCGTCATGATGGCGGGGTTTGCGGCCGCGTATATGTCGACGATCGGGACGCAGCTCAACTGGGGCGCGTCGTATCTGGTCAATGACTTCTACAAGCGGTTCCTGCGTCCGCGCGAGAGCGAGCGCCACTACGTTGCCGTCTCGCGGGTGGCGACCGTCGCGCTGTTCCTCGCATCGATCGCCGTGACCTCCCAGCTCTCGTCGGTCGAGCAGGCCTGGAAGTACCTCCTCGCGCTCGGCGCGGGGACGGGGCTGGTGCTGATCCTGCGGTGGTACTGGTGGCGCATCAACGCCTGGTCGGAGCTGAGCGCGATGGTCGTGTCGTTGGTGACCTCGCTCGTGGCGTATACCGAGATCCCGCGGCATTTCCGCCCGGGCGATCCGAACGCCGATGCGTGGGTGATGGTCGTGACCGTGGGCGTGACGACCGCGGCGTGGCTCGCCGTCACGTTCCTCACCCGGCCCGAGCCCGACGCGGTGCTCGATGCGTTCTATCGGCGCGTGCGACCCGGCGGGCCCGGCTGGGCCCGGGTCGCGGCTCGCGTCGCGGGGGGGACCGAACCGCTGGCGGGCGGACGCTGGGCGTGGATCAACTGGATCGCCGGCATCGTCGCCGCATACGCGACGTTGTTCGGGATCGGCAAGCTCATCTTCGGCACGCTGGCTGAAGGACTCTGGCTCCTCGCTCTTGCCGCGGCGGCCTTTGCCTGGATCGCGCGGGCCTTGCGCTCGTCGCAAGAGTTGCGGGAATAACACCCTGCCATCGGACCCCGCGGGCTCCGCCCCCGCGCCCCCGATACAGTGTCGTTTCGACCGTCGGTCGACCAGGGGCTCTGCCCCTGGACCCCGAAAAGCCAGAGAGAATGTGGGGAGAGGGCGTGGGTACGCCGTTTATCTCTCCTTTCTGCTCTCTACCCCTCTACTCTCTCGGTCGGCCGGCCTCGTTCCATATTGGAACGCGGCCGGCCGACCGTGTATTATTCGACTGTACACGAGGAGGAGATCATGGCGACAACGCAGGAGCCGGTCGTTCCACCGGAAACGCAGGCGGACGTGGCCCTTACCATCACGCCTGCCGCGAAGACCGAGGTCAAGAAGTTCATGGAGGCGGAGGCCGTCGCGGCCGACAAGGGCGGCCTGCGCGTGAGCGTCCAGCCCGGCGGGTGCAGCGGCTTCAAATACGCCCTCCTGATCGAGGATCAGAGCGCCGAAGACGACTTCATCGTGGACGGGGGCGAGTTCCGCGTCTTCGTGGATCCGTTTTCCGCGCAATACCTGCAGGGCGTGACGATCGACTACGTCTCGTCGATGCAGGGGTCGGGGTTCACCTTCAAGAACCCTAACGCCACCGGCGGCTGCGGCTGCGGGAGCTCGTTCACCGCCTGAACGGCCCCTGCCTGCGCGGCGGCGCTGGCCTTCCGCACAATCGTCCGTCCCGCACATCCCGGGCCGGTTAAGCCTCCTCGACCTCGCCGTCGTGCTCGCCTATCTGGCGGGCACGACGGCGCTGGGTCTCCGGCTCGGACGCGCGCGACACACGGCCCGTGATTACTTCGTCGCGGACCACGCCCTCCCCTGGTGGGCGATCCTGATCTCCGTCGTCGCGACGGAGACGAGCGCCCTCACGTTCATCAGCATTCCGGCGCTCGCCTACCTCGGCGATTTCACCTTTCTGCAGGTCGCCGCCGGCTACATCATCGGCCGCGTCATCGTGTCGGTGACCCTGCTACCGCGATACTTCCACGGTGATCTCGTCACCGCATACGCGCTGCTCGAGCGCCGGTTCGGGATCGCCACCCGCCGGTTCGCGTCGAGCGTGTTCCTCGTCACGCGCGCGCTCGCGGATTCGGTCCGCCTCTTCGCCACCGCGATCCCGGTGGCCCTGATCCTGGGCGGCGCGCTGCCGGCCACCGCGGTCACCCCGGTGGCCATCGTCGTGCTCGGGGCGCTGACGACGCTGTACACGTACTACGGCGGCGTCCGGGCGGTCGTGTGGACCGATGTCCTGCAGACCGGTGTGTACCTCGTGGGCGGTATCGCCGCGGCCGTGGTGCTCGAGCACCTCGTGCCGGGCGGCTGGCGCGCCATTCTCGCGCACGCAGCGGCCGCGGGCAAGCTGCGCGTGATCGACCCCGCGCTGACGCTCCACGTGCCGTATACCCTCGCGGGCGGCCTCATCGGCGGCGCGTTCCTCTCGATGGCGTCCCACGGGGCGGATCAGTTGATCGTCCAGCGCCTCCTCGCCGCCCGGGGCCTCCGGGACGCCCAGCGCGCCCTCGTGGGAAGCGGGATCGTGGTCGTGCTGCAATTCACGTTTTTCCTGGGGCTGGGGACCGGACTGTACGCCTTCTTCGGCGGGCGCCCGTTCGCGGTGCCGGATACGATCTTCCCGGGCTTCATCCTGCGGGAGATGCCGCCGGGGTTGATCGGCTTGATCGTCGCCGCTATCCTCGCCGCAACCATGAGCACGCATTCGGGCGCCATCAACTCGCTCGCCGCTGCCACGACGCACGATATCGTGCTTCCCCTGTCGACGCGCCCGCGTGACGACGCCGCGGTGTTGCGGCTCGCCCGGCGCCTGTCCCTCGTCTGGGGACTGGTTCTGACGGGGGGCGCCCTGCTGTACCGCGAACACGGCACGCCCGTGGTCGCCGTGGCGCTGTCGATCGCATCGTTCACCTACGGCGGACTCCTCGGGGGCTTCTTCCTCGGGCTGTGGTGGCGCCGTGCGCGCCAGCCGGATGCGATTCTCGGGATGGCCACGGCGATCGCGACGATGTCGGTCGTCGTGTTCGCCAAACCGCTCGTGGGACGGCTGCCGGCTCTCGCGCCGATCCTGGCGCCGCTGGGCGAGATCGCGTGGCCCTGGTACGTCGCCATCGGCACGGCGATCACGCTGCTCGTCGGGATGCTCGCATCGCTGACGCATGCCGGCGCCGCGTCCGGCCATCGGGAAAGCGCATGATCCGCATCGTCGCGGGGGTCGACGGCGGCGGGTCGCATACCCGTCTCATCCTCGCGGACGAGCAGGGACGCGAGATCGGCCGCGCCGATGGCCCCCCAAGCGCGATACGCCCGGGCGACGGCGGCCGCTCCCCGGCGATCATCGCGCGCATGGTGCGGGACGCGCTGCGTGCGGCGGGGCGGCCGGAGGAGCGGGCCGCCGCGCTGTGCGCGGGCGTGGCCGGCGCGGGCCGCGATGCGGAGCGCGACACCCTCGCGCGGGCCCTCCTCGATGCCGGCGTCGCCGACGACGTCGTCGTCGAGGCCGACGCCGCCATTGGCCTCGAAGACGCCTTCGGCGAGGGACCCGGGATCCTGCTGCTCGCGGGAACGGGATCCGTCGCCTTTGGGCGCGGTCCCACGGGAACGATCGGGCGCACGGGCGGCTGGGGCCCGCTCATCGGAGATGAAGGGGGCGGCGTGTGGATCGGACGCCGAGCCCTCGGCGTCGTGGCGGCCGCGGCCGACGGCCGCGAGCCGGAGACCTCGCTCACGGGAGCCGTGCTGACCGCGACCGAGGTCCCGCGCGCGGAGGACCTCATCGCGTGGGCGGCGGCCGCCGGCCCCGTCGAGCTCGCGGCGCTCGCGCCGGCCGTGCTCCGCTGCGCCGAGAATGGCGACCGGCGCGCCAGCAGCCTCGTGAGCTTCGCAGCCGAGGAGCTCGTGCTCCACGTGCGCGCCCTCGCGCGCGAGCTGTTCGGCGACGAGCGCGCGGCCTTTCCCGTCGCCGTCGCGGGGGGCCTCATGGGACGCGGATCGCCGCTGCGCTCGGCGGTCGAGCACCGGCTCCGGTCCGCGACTCCCGGGGCCCAATTCGATGGGCGCGAGATCGACCCGGCGCGCGGCGCGGTGCGCGTGGCCCTGCGGCTGCTCGGCGCGGCGGGAGATGCCGCCTAGTCGCCGCCCGTCGCTACGGGGGACCGTCCCTCCGTGCGGCGCAGAGCGGAGTTCCGATAGCCGTAGGCGAAGTAGAGCAGCATCCCTGTGACGAGCCAGACCGCGAACCGGATCCACGTGACGCCCGGCAAGCCGACCATCAGAAACACGCACGCCGCCGCGCCAAGGATCGTCACCGGCCACACGAAGGGCACGCGGAACGGGCGGTGCCGGTCGGGCGCCTTGTAGCGAAGAACGAGGACGCCCAGACAGACGAGCACGAAGGCGAAGAGGGTGCCGATGTTCGTCAGATTGTACGTCTCGTCCGCGTCGCCGATCAGCGCCCAGAGACCCACGAACACGCCCGTGATCAGCGTGGTGACATACGGCGTTCGATACCGGCCGTGGACGCGCGCGGCCCACCGCGGCAACAGCCCATCGCGCGCCATCGCGAAGAAGATCCGCGGCTGGCCGTACTGGAAGACGAGGAGCACGGCCGACAGCGAGACGACAGCGCCAAGCGAGAGGATCCACTGGATCGTGGTGAGCCCATTCAATTCCAGCGCCCGCGCGAGCGGATCGGCGACGCCGAGCTGAGGGCTGGGCGCCATTCCGGTGAGCACGATTCCGACGACGATGTAGATCACCGTGCAGATCGCCAATCCGCCCAGGATGCCGATCGGGAGGTTGCGCTGCGGATTCTTCGTCTCCTCCGCGGCGGTCGACACGGCGTCGAATCCGATGTAGGCGAAGAACACGATCGCCGCGCCGTGATGGATTCCCGTGAATCCGTTCGGGGCGAACGGGTGGTAGTTGGCGGGGTGCAGGTGCAGGAGCCCCACGACCACGAACATGGCGAGAACGAGCAGCTTGATCGCCACCATCACGTTGTTGGCGCGCGTGCTCTCGCGCACGCCGATCATGAGCAGCCACGTGATCGCCGCGACGATCGCGATCGCGGGAACGTTCACCAGGATGGGGATGCCGGCGATGTGCGGGGCCGTCGTCAGGAGGCCGTGGATGGCCGGGTCGTCGCTCAGCAGCGCGGTGCGGTATCCGGTCACGAGCCAGACGGGGAGATGCACGCCGAAGGCCGAGAGGAGCGAGCGAAAGTAATCGGCCCAGGATATGGCGACGGCCACGTTGCCGACCGCGTACTCGAGGATCAGGTCCCACCCGATGATCCAGGCGATGATCTCACCCAGCGTCGCGTACGAGTACGCGTACGCGCTCCCCGCCTGCGGGATCATCGACGCGACCTCGGCGTAGCACAGTCCCGCGAGCGCGCACGCGGCAGCCGACAGGACGAACGAGAACACGATCGCGGGGCCGGCGCCGCTCCGGATCACGTGTCCCGCCGCATCCGTTTGGCCCGCCGCGGCCGACCCGATCGCGCCGAAGATCCCCGCCCCGATCACCGCGCCGATGGCGAGCATCACGAGGTCGCCCGCCCCGAGCGCGCGACGGAGCGTCGGGCCCGCCGTCACCAAGTTCTCGCTCTCCGGCAGGAGAGCGGAGATCGGCTTACAGGCGAAGAGCGAGTTCATCGCGTCCGCATCACGTCGACGCACGCCCTCCAGGACAACGGTGTGCTGCCTAGATGAACAGCGGCGCCAGCACGAGCGTGATCGTACTCAGCAACTTGATCAATACGTGCAGCGAGGGCCCCGCCGTGTCCTTGAACGGGTCGCCCACCGTGTCGCCCACGACGCTCGCCTTGTGCGTCTCGGATCGCTTCCCGCCGTACACACCCGTTTCGATGTACTTCTTGGCGTTGTCCCACGCACCGCCGCCCGTGTTGAGAAAGATCGCCATCAGGATGCCCGTGATCGTGGCGATCATGAGGAAGGCGGCGACGGCTTCCGCCCCGATGCCCAGCGTGCGAAACGCGAGGCCGACGGCGATCGGCAGAGCGACGACGAGCGCACCCGGGGCGATCATCTCCTTGAGCGCCCCGATCGTGACGATGTCGACGGCGGCGCCGTAATCCGGCGAATCGGTGCCCTGCATGATCCCGGGCTTCTCCTTGAACTGCCGCCGCACTTCGGTGATCACGGAGAACGCCGCGCGGCCGACCGCCCGAATCGCGAGCGAGGAGAACCAGAAGACCAGCATCGCGCCAATGAGGCCCGCCACGAACAGCTCGGGACGCGCGAGGTCGACGCTGATCCGGCGCCCGGTGTAATTGAAGACTTCGTTGAGATACGCCGAGAATAGGAGGAACGCGGCAAGGGCGGCGGAACCGATGGCGTAGCCCTTCGTCAGCGCCTTGGTCGTGTTTCCGACGGCATCGAGCCGGTCGGTGATCAGGCGCACCGACTCCGGCTGTTGCGACATCTCGATGATGCCGCCCGCGTTGTCGGTGATGGGACCGAACGTATCCATCGCGAGGACATAGCCGGCGGTGCCGAGCATCCCCATCGTCGCCACCGCCGTGCCGAACAGCCCCCCGATGGCATGGCCCTGTGCATCGACGAGCCCGCTCGACCGGCCCAGCGAGTAGCTCGTGACGATGGCGGCCGCGATCGCGAACACCGGGAGCACGGTGGCTTCCATGCCGACGGCGATCCCCTGGATGATGTTCGTCGCCGGCCCGGTCTGGCTCGCCTCGGCGATCGCGCGCACCGGGCGGTAGGCGTATTCGGTGTAATACTGCGTGATGAGCAGGAACGCGATCGCCGTCAGCAGTCCGATGACGCCACACAGGAAGAAGTGCCACCAGGCGTCGGGCGCCGGCTGCATCGGATCGCCCAGGAGGATGCGGGCGGCCGCGCCAAAGCCGATGAGAGCGAGGACCGCCGTGATGTAGAACCCGCGGTTGAGCGCCTGCATCGGGTCCCCACCCTCGTCCGTGCGCACGAGCATGATGCCGACGATGGACGCCAGCAGCCCCAACGCGCCCACGGCGAGCGGGAACAGGATCCCCGGCACGCCGAAGTAGGGATACAGGGTCACGCCAAGGATCATGGCGCCGATGTTCTCCGCCGCCGTCGACTCGAACAGATCGGCGCCGCGTCCGGCGCAATCGCCGACGTTGTCGCCGACCAGGTCGGCGATGACCGCCGGATTGCGCGGATCATCCTCGGGAATCCCGGCCTCGAGCTTGCCGACGAGGTCGGCCCCCACGTCGGCCGCCTTGGTATAGATGCCGCCACCCAGCTGCGCAAAGAGCGCCACGAACGACGCGCCGAAGGCGTAGCCGACGATCAGGAATGGAATCTTCGGTGCCCAATCGGCGGGCGTCATCGTGGCCGGCGTCAGCACCGTGAGGACCGCGAACAGCCCCCCGACGCCGAGCAGCGACATCGCGACCACGAAGAGCCCGGCGACGGCTCCCCCCGAAGCGCCACCTGGAGCGCACCGTTCAAGGAGCTGAGGGCCGCGGCCGCGACCCGGATGTTGGCGCGGATGGAGACCCACATGCCGACGTATCCCGCGATCCCCGAGCTGAGGGCGCCCAGGACGAATGACACGGTGAGGTAGAGCGCGAGCGTCCGTGGGTCGCCGACCGGATCCGCGCGATTGGGGGAGCGCAGAAACGCGTATCCGATGTAGATCAGGCCGGCGACAACCACCGCGAGCACGGTGATCGTGCGATACTGGCGGGCGAGAAACGCCTCGGCGCCCTGCTGGATGGCGTCCGATATCCGCTGCATCTCCGGCTTGCCGCGCTGCTGGGCGAGGACCCAGCGCGCCAGCCCGAGGGCGAAGATGAGCGCGAAGAAGCTTGTGCCGACGATGAGGACGAGCAACGACGACTGCGTGGCGTGCATGCTGGCGGAGTTGGAGGACCAAATGTGGTCGCAGGCCCGGGCGCACAATAGGCGCCGGCGGTCGACCCTGTCGCGTCGATCCGCCACCTGCGTGCGCCGGCGGGCGGGACGGACCGCGCACACAGGGACCGCCAGAGCAGGGGGGAAAGTACAGGCGGGTCGGTGTGTTGGCTAGGTCGCGCCGGGGGCTAAAAATCCCATTCGAGGGCAACCGTGTCCATCACGGCCGCGCCGTCCACACGCGTCGCCGGATGGAAGCGAATCTGCGCCAGCTCCGCCGTGAGCGTGCGATTGTAGCTCCCGTCGCGCGTGTGCGTGGCCGAGAGAATTCGTGCGCGCCCGGCGGAGTCGACCTCGAAGACGACCTTGAGTTGAAACGGGCGCACGCTCGGCGGCGCATCGACGCCGATGAGCAGATTGTTCGCGATGCGCGCGCCACGCTTGGCAGGCACCGTCCCTGTGCCTCCCTCCCCGCCGCCGGCCCCGCCGCCGATCGCCGAGGCTCCTCCCGCCGGCGGTCCGCTCGCGGCCGCGAGCGACGGCGACGCTGTCGGCGAGGGCAGAGCGACGGCCGGCACCGGCAATACCGGAGGAGCGGCCGGGACCACACGCTCGCGCGGGCGGCGCATGGGCCGGCTCGTCCGCGGCACCTGCCGCGGCGGCGCGGCGGGGCGCGCCGGCAACGCCGCATACCGTAACTGCTCGGCGGTGGGCCCGCGCGCAGCCGCCCGCGGCGCCCAGACAAATGGGAGACGGGGAGACCGGCTCCGGGGAAGGATCAGCAAACCGAGCACCGCGCAGGCGTGGATAGCGAGGGCCGCCCCCACGCTCCCCCACGCGGACCGCCGATCCGACCCGACCGTGCTACTTCGTTTCCTTCGGCGGGATGCCGATCACCTTCACGCCCGCTCCCCGCGCGGCATCCATCGCCCAGATCACGTCCTGAAACTTCACGGTGCTGTCGCCCTTGATGAAGATCACCTTGTCGGGACGGGGATCGAAGATCTCGTGCAGACGCGCCGCAAGGTTGTCCTTGGTGACCGACTCCTTATTGATCGCGAAGGCATTGTGCGGCAGGACCTCGAGCACGATCTGCTGGTTGTCGGGCGTCGAGGTGACCACCGGTGTCGGATCCGGCAGGTTCACATCGATCGACTTTCGTCCCTGCGGCACGATGATCATGAAGATGATCAGGAGCACCAGGAGCACATCGATCATGGGTGTCACATTGGGCTCGTTGGTCAGCCCTCCCCTCCCACCCGCGGACATGGCCATTAGTGGGGCCCTCCCGCCGGCGAAGCAGCCGGAGCCGCGGGCGCCGCGGGCGCCGCCGCGGCGGGAGCCGGTGCGGCGGGTGACGCCGGAGCGGCGGACGACGCGGGAGCTGCCGCCGCGCGCGCGGCGTGTTGGCCCGGAGTATCACCCTCGACCGTCGACTTCGTCCCGGGCGCCTGATCCGCGATCATCCCGGTGACCCGCACGCCATTCTTCCCGGCCACGTCGATGGCATCGAGAACCTTGCCGTAGTCGAGATTGTGATCCGCCTTGAGGTAGAGGATCTTGTCCTCGGTCCGCGCATCGTAGATCTGCTTGAGCCGGGGGGCGAGGTCCTCGTTGCGAATCGGCTGCTTGTTGAGGTAGTACTGCCCGCTCGCATCGATCCCGAGGACCTGATCGCCATCCTCCTCCGGATGCGACTTGAGATTCGTCCCTTTCGGCGGCTGGGCGTTGAAGCCCGCGTTCAGCGCCGGGACGACCAGCATGAAGATGATGAGCAACACGAGCATGACGTCGATCATCGGCGTCACGTTCGGCTCGGCTTTGACCCCGGCGCCACCCGAGACGGATACTGCCATGTGATGGTCCTCCGAGGCGTTCGTCTACTGCGAGATCGGGGCGCTGCCCGTGGCCGCGGTCGTATTGAACTCGCGGGTGAATCGCGACCGGCCGAACTCGCCGGACACGGCCTTGATCAGGAAGTCGATCATCTCCTTCGACGAGTACGTCATCTCCGCCGTCAGGTTATCGATCTTCGTCTGGAAATAGTTGTACGCCCACACCGCCGGGATCGCGACCATGAGGCCGAACGCGGTCGTGATCAGCGCCTCGGCGACGCCCGCCGAGATCGCGCCGATGCCGGCCCCCATCGAGGCCGCCATGCCCTGGAACGCGTTCACGATTCCCATCGTCGTGCCGAGCAGACCGACGAACGGGGCCGTGGCGCCCACGGTCGCCAGCACGCCGAGTCCGCGCTTGAGCAGGACGATGTTCATCAGCATCTCGCGCTCGACCGCCCGCTCCGCGGAGTTGATGTCCGCGACCGTCACGCTGCCATCCTGAATGAGCGGCTTGATCTCGCCCAGCGCGCCTCCGAGCACGCGCGCCACGTGCGACGCCTTGTACGTCTCGGCGAGCCGGATGGCCTCACCCAGATTGTCCTCCTCGAGAAACTGGGAGAACTCGGGCGCGAACTTGCGCGTCTCCTTCTGGGCCGCGCGGAGCGACCACCATTTCCCGATCATGATCGACAGCGAGTAGATCGACATGATCGCGAGGACCAGGACGATCCCCTTCGCGAAGTACCCCATCGAGTTGAAGAGATCGATCAGCGACACATTCATGACTGCGGTCCCGGTTGGAGTGGAAGCGACGCGCTATTTCGTGAGCGTAAACGCGAACGGAAGTTGCACGAGCTCCTTGACCTTGTGCCCGCCCACCTCGGCGGGGTAAAAGCGCATCCGCGGCAGCACCGCCTTGACCTCCTGCCCGAACAGTTCGTGGCCCGCCTTGATCACCTTGAACGTCGACATGTCGGCACGTCCCGTCGTGTCGACCACGAACTGGGCCAATACCTCGCCTTCAATCCCGGCCGCCTTGAGCATGTCGGGGTAGCGCGGGGTGGGGTTACCGACCACGCCGGCGGCCTGCTTTTCCACCTGAAAATCGAAATACGGCTGGTCGGTGTTGACCGGTCCGGTGCCGCCGACGACTCCCTTCCCCGTCCCGCCCGCGACGCCCTTCCCCGTAAAGTCGGCCTCGTCGGTCACCTTCTTGGTGAGATCGACGTCGGGGATCACATCCGGGATATTGACGGGCGCGGTCAGGACCTGAAATCCCTTGGGAGGGGGCGGCGCCACCACCGTCTGCGGCGGAGGCGGCGGCTTCGGAGGAGGCGGCGGCTCCGCCTTCTTCATCTCCGTGAACTCGATCTTCTCGACCTTTTCCTTCTGCGCATGGATCGCCGCGTGCGCCGTCGCGTATGCGACCAGTGTGATAATGATCACGTGCGCGACCACGCTGCCCGCGGTGCCGCCCGGACTACGTTGCTTTGTGGCCTTTGACTCCAACAGCGTATTGAACATTGCGCTCCCGGAATCCCGTGGCCGACCGTCTGCAGCCGCGCTCGGGCCGGACGGTTGGCTCCTGAGGTCTCATCGACAACTTAGAAGGAATCCATGTGCACGAAATGGGCCCGACATTAAGAATTGCTTAAATCTGCGGCCTTCGGGCCGGTATCGGCGCGCGGCAGGGTGACGGTGAACAGGCTGCCGCGCCCCAGGCGCGACGTCACGGCGATCGTGCCGCCGTGGGCCTGGGCGATCCAGTGACTGATCGCGAGCCCGAGGCCGAACCCGCCCCCAGCCCGCTCCGCTCCGCGGGACCGGGCGGGGTCGGCACGCCAGAACCGCTCGAAGATGTGCGCGAGATCCCCGCTCGAGATCCCGATCCCCGAATCCTTGACGCTGAACGCCACGGCCTCCGAGCGGACGTGCACGGCGATCTCGATCTGCCCGCCGCGGGGCGTGTACTTGATGGCGTTGATGACCAGATTCATGCAGAGCTGGTGGACCCAGCGGGCGTCGCCGAGGATCGTGGCGTGATCGAGCACCGGAAGGGAGACGGCGATCCCGGCGTCCTCGCCGAGGATGAGGGCGGTCTCGTAGACCTCGCGCACGATCGGCTCGAGTAGCACGGGCTCGCGCAGGATGTCGAACCGCCCCTCATCCGCGCGGGCCAGTGTCAGGAGCGAGTCGACCAGGTCCGTCATGCGGCGCGTCTCGGCCAGCGCTTCCTCGAGAGCGACGAGCTGATCCGTGGATTGGGCCGGCGCCCGGAGCGCGCGCTCCAGGTCGGCGCGGAGCACGGAGAGCGGCGTCTTCAGCTCGTGGCTGGCGTCCGCGGTGAAGCGGCGCAGACCGCCGAACGATGTCTCGAGCCGGCCGATCATCGCGTTCAGCGTCGCGCCCAGGCGGGCGAGCTCGTCGCCGGCCCCGGCGAGCGCGAGGCGGCGGTGCAGACTGCGACCGTCCGTGATCGCCTCGACCTCGTTGATCAGGGTGTCGAGCGGGCGAAACGCCCGACCGGAAATGCCATACGCCGCCGCGACGGACAGGATGAGGATGACCGGCGCGACGAGGACGACGGTCCCCACGATGTCCTGACCGGCCAGATCGCGCGATCCCACGTCCACGCCGGCGAGCACACGCGTGATGGCGCTCGTTCGCGGCCGATCGCGCCGCACGACGACGAGGAGCGTTCGATCCGATAGCGGCGCGAGCCGCGGTGGGGATTCCGCCGGCACCCGCGTGGCCAGCTGGCTCAGCGCGATCTGGTCGTCGGTGCCCAGCTGCCGTACGGCGAAGGAGTTGTACAGCGTGCGGCCCGTCGAGTCGAGGACGATGATGTAGTCGGGCAGGCCCTCGAGCAGGGTCCGGAGTCGCGGTGTCACGATTGCGCCGACGAGGGGGTCCGCCGTCGCGGTAACGGGATCGCCGGCGGCGGCGGTCTGGTCGATGATGCGGAGCGCGAGATCGGCGTCCGCCGCAGCGCCGCGGTCGAGCTCCCGCTCGGCTTCGCTCCGTTGGGCGAGGTAGAGGACGCCGCCAAAGGCTGCGACCGTGATGACCAGCGTCGCGGCGTACGCGGCCGTCAGCTGGGCGCGTATGCTCGCCATGGCCCGCTCGTCCGCATCGCCCGCACTAGGTCTTGATCACGTACCCGACGCCGCGCACCGTCGCGATCAGCTTCTGGGGATGGCCGGCGTCGACCTTCTTGCGCAGATGGTTGATCACGACATCGACGATGTTCGTCCCGGGATCGAAATGGTACCCCCAGGCGTATTCGGTGATGAGCGTCCGACTCATGACCTGTCCCGCGTGGCGCATGAGATATTCGAGGACCGTGTATTCCTTGGCCGTGAGCTCGATGGTGCTCGTGCCGCGCCGGACCTCGCGCGCGTCGCGGTCGAGGGTGAGGTCGCCCACGCGCAGCAGGGGGGATGCGATCGCGCGCGGACGGCGGGAGAGTGCTTCCACGCGCGCGAGCAACTCCTCGAAGGCGAACGGCTTGGTCACGTAATCGTCGGCTCCGGCGCGCAGCGTCTGCACCTTCGCATCCACGGCATCCTGTGCCGTGAGGACCAGGACCGGTCGCTCGAAACCGCGCCCCCGCAGCGACCGCAGGACATCGAGCCCGGATTTCCGGGGCAGCCGCATGTCGAGGATGACGAGATCGTATGCGCCCGAGGCGGCCAGGCGCTCGCCCTCGTCTCCGTCGGTCGCGAGGTCGACGCCCCAGCGCTGCTCCTCCAGTCCGTGCTTGACGAACTGGCCGACGGTCGGATCGTCCTCGATCACGAGAAGCTTCATTGTGCGGGGGAAATCTACCCGTCGACAGACCGCCAGCGGTCCCGGCGCAGCGCGAAGCGCCGAAACGGCCGTCCCCCCTGTTGCATCACGCGATTGCTTCGCCCGCTGCGCGGGCTCGCCATGACGGGGCGTTGAGAGCGCCCCCGCTCTACCGACCGCTCGTCGCGCGCGGGCGCGCGAAGCCGTACTCGCGGATCTTGCGGTAGAGGGTTTTCGACGAAATTCCCAGCTGCTCCGCCGCGCGCCCCTGATGCCAGCTGGTGCGGGCCAGGACGAGCTGAATGTGTCGTCGCTCGAGCTCCGCGAGCGAGAGGGGGCGCGCCTCCGCGTCCTCCCCGTCCGCCGATCGTGCCGCCCCGGCGAGCGGGAGATCCGATGCCGTGACCAGCGCCCCGGACGGTGTGAGCAGCACGATGCGCTCGATCACGTTGCGCAGCTCGCGAACGTTGCCGGGCCACCGATACGCCTTGAGCGCCGCCACCGCGTCGTCGGTCAAGGTCGGCGCGGCAACCCCGCCGAACAGCCGGAGGAAATGCTCCGCGAGCAGCGGAATGTCATCGACGCGGTTTCGCAGCGGCGGCAGCGCGATCGTGACGGTCGCGATCCGATGCAGAAAGTCGCTCCGGACCGACCGGTCGGCGACCACCGCCGTGATATCGTGGCGGGTCGCCGCGATCACCCGTGCGTCGAATTCGACGGCCTGCGAGCCGCCCACACGGAAGAATCTCCGCGTCTCGATCGCGCGGAGCAGCTTGCCCTCCGTTTTCGCATCCAGGTCCGCGACCTCATCCAGGAAGAGCGTGCCGCCCGCGGCCAGCTCGATCACACCGGACACCCGTGCGACGGCCCCGGCGAACGCCCCCTTTTCATGGCCGAACAGCTCCTGCTCCATGCCCGGCCCCGCGATCCCCGCGCAATCGACGTTGACAAAGGTCCCGTGCAATCCGCCGCCGCGGCCCGAGCGCCGGTGGATCAATCGCGCGACCAGCTCCTTCCCCGTCCCGGATTCCCCAGTGATCAGCACGGGCGCATCGCTCGGCGCGACCCGCTCGACGACGCCGATCACATCGCGCATGATGGGCATCTGCGCGATGACCTCGGGCTCGCGGCGCGCACGCTCCAGCCGCCGGTGCAACATCGCGTTCTCGCGGGCGAGCTGCCCCTTCTCCCAGGCGCGCCGGACGAGCGCATCGATCTCGGCCATCCGATAGGGCTTCGACAGGTAGTCATAGGCTCCGAGCCGGATCGCCGTGATCGCGGTCTCGATCGTGCCATTCCCGGTGATGATGATCACCTGCGGCGGCGCGGGCTCTTCCTGGAGATGTCGCAGGACCTCGAGGCCATCCATCTCCGGCATCGAAATGTCGAGCAGCGCGACATCGCACGGCCCGTGGCGGATCGCCTCGAGCGCGGCGCGGCCGTCGTGGACGACGACCACGGCATGCCCCCGGCTCACGAGGAATTGCTCGAGCACGGTGGCCAGCATCGCTTCGTCCTCGGCAAGCACGATCCGGATGCGCGATGGCTCGGTCACGTCGCCTCCGGCAGAACGAGGCGGAACACGCTCCCCGCGCCGACCGTGCTCTCGACTTCCAGCCGACCGCCATGATCGGCGACGATCCCGTCACAGATCGACAGTCCGAGACCCGTCCCCTGGCCCGGCGGCTTCGTCGTGAAGAACGGCTCGAAGATCCGGCGGAGATCCGCGCGTGGGATGCCGACACCGCCATCGATCACCTCGACGAGGACGAGGCCGGGCTCGCAGCGGGTGCGGACCGAGATGCCGCCGCCTCCGCGTGTCGCATTGGCCGCGTTCAGCAGCAACGCCATGAGGACTTGGATGAGTCGGTCGACATTCGCCCGCACCGCCAGGCCCGGCGACAGATCGCGCGTCACCGTGGACTGGCGAAAGCGCTCGTGGTGCTTGAGCAGGAAGAGCGTCTGGTCGACGATCTGGTTCGGATCCACGCGCGCTTTCTCGGCATCGCGCACCCGGGCGAAATCGAGCAGGCCGGCGACGATCCGCTTGCACCGCTGCACCTCGGACTCGATCACCCCGAGGTACTCCTGATGGTGCGCCGCAGCGCGGTGCGCCGCAGCGCGCGCGGCGGTCTGGGGCCCCGCGGGGGACGCGTCGGCCGTCGCGGTCGAGGCGGCCGCGTCGGTCAGGCTCTCCGCGCACGCGGCAATCGTCGCCAATGGGTTGTTCAGCTCGTGGACGATCCCCGCAGCGAGCTGACCCAGAGCCGCCAGCTTTTCCGCGTGCGCCGCCCGCGCTTCGGCCCGCCTCGCCTCCGTTACGTCCTCGCCGATCGTGATGACGTGCGTCACCGGCGTCGCGGCGCCCGCCACACGCATCGGGACCTTCGAGATCCGATACGTGCGGGCGACGCCGCCCGCGGTGGACTGCGTTTCGAATTGCCGCAGCTCTCCCGTCGCGAAGACTGCATCAAACTCCCGACGCAGGGATTCCGCGGACTGGCGATGCAGGATCTCGAAGATCGTGTGTCCCAAGGCCTCACCCGTTCGAATCCCCTGCAAGCCCGTCTCTCGCGTCTGATTCCAGGCGCGGACGCGGTACTCCCGGTCAATCACGTACAGCCCAACCGGAAGGGAGTTGATCACCTGCTCCATGAAATGCCGTTGCTCGGCGACCTGGCGCGTCCGCGCGTCGAGCTCGGCCTGCAACGCGCTAACACGGCCACCCGCGACCCGCGAGGTCACAGCGTCCCCTCCGCCTTGGCTCCCAAAGGACACATCTCACGGTCCCCGGCCGGGCGCCCGTGCCTGGAGTCCCCCACCGGACGGACTGACCGGTGCGGACACCAAAAGGTCACGGACGGCAATGATGGCATATGGTCAGCCGATTCGGCACTATCGCCGCGCGTTTTGGCAACCTCCTGCGGGAACAGCGGTTGCCTATAGACCAGTGGCGATGATTATCGGGCGATGTGGTAGCTGCCCGTTTGAGCAAACAGACTCGACAATAAAGGGGGAAGTATGGTGTACAGAGCGATGACGGTGGGGACCCCGGTCTTCAGCCTGCGGCGAGAGATCGATCGGCTGTTCGAGGACACATTCGGCAACGACCCCGTCCGCGGCGGCGCGTGGATACCGGCGGTCAACGTCCGGGAGGACGATCACGAGGTGACGTTGACCTTCGAGCTGCCGGGGATTGGGCCGTCCGAGGTCGAGATCACGACAGACAACGGTGTGCTGACCGTCCGCGGCGAGAAGCACGAGCAACGGAAGGAGGACGACGCCGCCAGCCGGTATCATGTGAGCGAGCGGCACTACGGCAGCTTCACGCGCTCATTCCAGCTGCCGAAGGGACTCGATGAAAGCAAGATCGGAGCGCACTACGACAGGGGCGTGCTGACGATTCGGATGCCGAAGGCGGCGCTGCCCCAGCCGAAGAGGATCCAGATCAAGTCCGGCGCCGCCGATGCGCAAAACGGCTCGCCGCGTCAGGACCCGACCCCGGCACCGGCCGCCACGGCTCGCTGACCGGGGCCGCGCACGGGGGGGGGGAGCGGGGGAGCTACGATCAGCACGGGCCCGTCTTGCGACGGGCCCGTTTTTCATATGGCATGAGGAGACGCGGGCGATGTGGAGCCGACCGGGATCGAACCGGTGACCTGTCGCTTGCAAAGCGACCGCTCTCCCAACTGAGCTACGGCCCCGCCCCACGGAATCTAAGCATCATTCGAGCGCGTGCCTCGCGTCACCATGCAATGCGCCGACCGATGATCATCTTGGCTATCAGGTGATCGGTCGCCCGCGTCCAGCCATTGCCCAGGCCGGCGTTGAACTCCCACATTGGTCCGAAATCGAGATTCACGGCGCCAAACAGCTGGTGCTGTTGCTGCTCGTAGGGATAGAACCCCGCGCTCAGCGTTCCCACAGAGCCGTAATATTCGGCCGCGAGGTTGATCTTCCTGGTCACATCAACGCCCATCTGCGCGGCGGGGGAGAAGGTGACCCCCTGCGAAACCCCGGGACCATGCCAGGATCGCTCGAGGGCCGGGTTGACGGCGAGATAGAGCCGGCCGAGGTGCTTGTCGATGATCGGGCGAATCTCCCACGTCCATGTGTCGGCCGATACCTGGGGGCGCTGGTACCCGATCTCCATTGAGAGACTCAACCCCACCGGCCAGCCCCACGATTCAGGCACCCGCACGCGCGGGCGAATGTGATCGCCGACCCATTGCCAGCCCTGGGTCGCGCGCGCGCTGGTGAAGATGTAGAAGCCCGTCTCGAACCACCTGGTGAATCCCTGGGTGATCTCGAGCGTCTCGTGCTCCGCGTGCTGCGTCGGCCACAGGCCGTCCTGCTCTGTCGTGCGGCCGTCGATCGTGAAATTGCTATGGAGCTCCACCATCGTCGTTCGCGGCGCGACCGTTTCCGACTCGTACACCTGGATCTCGTAATTGTCCTGGGCCCGCGCGCTTGACACCGCCGCGAGGGCGAGGGCGATCCAGGTGCCCAGGAGCAGCGATCGGTCGCAGACGGCCGCGCGTGGATTCGCAGGGCGCGGCGCCCCACACGATCCTACTCGTGGGCCGGTAGCGGCTCCATCGTGCGCGGGTCGACGGGTACCTGGATCTCGTCCCGATACGGAGAGGTCATGAGCAGCACGCGGAACTTCGGGAAGCCATCCAGAAACGTCAGGTACGACCACCACCAGACCCCCGCGAAGAGTGCGAGGACTCCGATCTCGGGAAGCCCGAGCGGAGCGTGGCCGGCGACTCCGTAGAGCGACGGATAGACCTCTATATAGCGCTGGAGCCAGGTCCCGACCAGGCTGCACAGGGCGAAGAGAACGAAGGTCGGCAGGTAGACCTTCGCCGCGCGGGACAACAATCCGAAGAACGGCACAAAGAAGACGAGGAGCACGACCGCGCTCGTGATCGCCTGCCACGGTGCGCTGAAACGCAGGTGCATGAAATGCGTCTCCTCCCCCATGTTCCCGTACCAAATGACGAGATACTGGGCGAACGTCAAATACCCCCAGAACGCGGTGAACGCGAACGCCAGCTTCCCCATGTCGTGAAAGTGCCCGTCGCCGATGAGCGATTCGACAGCCAGGCGGCGGCGCCACCACATGACGATGAGCGGCAGCAACGTCAGTGCGCCGAGCCACCCCGTCATGAACGCCCACCAGCCATACAGCGTGCTCTGGAAGTGCCCATCGAGCGTCATCGACAAATCGAAGCTCAGCAGCGACCAGAAGAAGCCGAAGGTAAGGACGATGAAAACCGCCAGCTTCCCCTGCAGCGAATGGGTCGAATGCAGCTCGCGCCTCTCCTCGCCGAATCCCGCGCGCATCCGCTCTCGCAGCGTGCGGGCCCACGCCGCCCCGCCCTCGGGCAGGATCCCGACATCGAGCCGGAGCGACGTATACACCAACCAGAGACACAGCAGGGTGAAGATTCCGAACGCGATGAGATCGCGCGGGATCAGGAACGCGGGATCGAGATAGAGGCGCTTTTCCGGAATGGTCGGACGCACCGTCGCCCACGGAAAGATGTGGGTGCGGCCGATGGTGAATGTCAGGATCAGGCCGACGAAGGCGATCGGAAGAAACGCGACGTACCCCTCGAGGAAGCGCACCAGGGCACGCGACCAGCGCGCCGTCGTAATCCGCTGCACCGCGACGAACGTCACGCCTGCGGAGGAGAGACACGTGAAGAAGAGCCAGTTGACGTGAAAGGCCCGCCACGCGCGGTCCGGATCGACGGCCGCAGTGCCGAGGAAGGCGAGGAGGCCGACGGCCGCAAGCACAGCCGCCCGTCGGCGCGCGCGCGGCGGAGCCGGATGCCACGCGAGCGCGGCGAGCTCATCGCGCGCCATCGGACCCACGTCGCCGTGCGCGCTCATCGGGTCGCTCCGGCCGCGCGCCGCGCCGGCGCCGCGGGCGCCGCGGGCGCCGGGGGCTGCGGCGCGGGGCCCGGCACCTGGGCGTGGTTCACCAGGGTGGAATCCAGAATCGTCTCCGTACCCCGGTAATAGGGCGCGGGGCGCGTAGGCGCGACCACCGTGGCATGGGGGAGTGCCTCACCCGTCTCGCCGGGATAGCCGACCGGGCCAGTCGGAACGGGAGCGCCCAGCGCTCCCTGCAACCCCCGCACGTAGTTCACCACGTCCCACCGCTCCCTCTCCTCGATCCGGTTGTACGACGGCATCGCCCCACGACCGTTACGGATCATGCCGAAGACATACCCATCCGCGAGCCCCTTCGCGTGATCGGTCGTCAGGCCCGGAGCGGGAATCCCGAATCGAAGCGCGGGTCCGTTACCCAGCCCGGCCTCGCCGTGGCACACGGCGCAATTGATCTGGAACAGCTTACGCCCGTTCTCGAGTGACGCCGCCGTCGGCGGCGTCGGATTGTGCAGCGCGGACATCGAGTCGACGACCCCTGGCAGCGGCGCGTAGGAGACCGTGAACGCGGCGACAGTCGTGCCCGTGATCGGCACGGACATCTGGGGCTCCCCGCGCGACGGAGTGAGCGTGTCGCCCACGATCCTCCACGGACCGAGCTTCGGTTGCTCGACGAAGGCCGTGAACCAGGAGCACCCGGTAGCGGCGACGCCGGCGACGCCGGCGACGCCGGCGACGAGGACCGCCGCGACGATGCTCCGGTTACCGCTCATCGCGCACCTCCACTGCCCCATTCTCACGCAGTGCCGCCGCCACATCGCGCGCGCGGCCCAGCGCGCACTCCACGTACACCCCGTACTCGGCTGCGCTGAATCGCGGATCGTATCCGGACAGCGTGATCTTGGGCAGGCGCGCCTCGACGAACAGCCCGGCGACCGTGGCCAACCCGCCGATCAGCACCATGAGCTCGAACCCGAGCACGGTATATGGGATCCAGCTGGCGATCGCCTTTCCTCCGACCACGAGCGGCCAGTATTTCGAAATCCAGATGGCGATCCAATACCCGAACGTCACGCCGCAGAGCCCGCCGATCAGCGTGTACCGGCGGACCCGTCCCTCCGGCGCGCCGATCGCGGCGGCGATCTCGTGGTCGGGCGCCGGGGAGAAAACGGTCATGTCGCCGAAGCGGCCACGCTTGATGGCTTCGATAGCCGCCACCGTGGCATCCACCTCCCGGAACGCCCCGAGCACGCCGGACATCAGTGCGCGCCTCCCGCGCCGCCCGCGGACACCGCCGGCAGCGGCCGCCGGCGCGGGGCCGGAATGATCTCCTTCAACTCGGTGATCGCCAGGATCGGCAACTGCTTGACGAAGAGCAGAAACCACATGAAGAACCAACCGAAGCTCCCGAGCAGGATCGCGCAGTCCACCCATGCCGGGGAGTAGTGTGCCCAGCGCCACGGCTCGTAGTCGTGCGACAATGAGGGAATCACGATCGCGAAGCGCTCGAACCACATTCCGATGTTGATGAAGATCGAGAGGATCCAGAGCCAGATCGTGTTGCGGCGCAGCTTCTGGGAATAGAGCGACAGCGGGAGCACGACGTTGCACAGGAGGATGATCCACTCGGCCCACCACCACTCTCCGAAAACCCGGTTCCAGAAATACTGCTGCTCGACCGGGTTTCCCGAGTACCACGCGACGTAGAACTCCGAGAAATACGCGCACCCAACGATGGTCGAGACGAACAGGCACATCTTCGCCGCGGCGTCGAGGTCGTTCAGCGTGATGTAGTGCTTGAGATTGAAGAAGCGCCGCATTGGGATCACGATCGTGAGGACCATCCCCAATCCCGAGTAGATCGCGCCGGCCACGAAATAGGGTGGAAAGATCGTCGTGTGCCATCCGGGCTCGAGCGCCATCGCGAAGTCGAACGACACGACCGAGTGCACCGAGAGCACCAGCGGCGTGGCGAGCGCGGCCAGGAACAGGTACGCGCGCGCGAAATGCCGCCACTCGCGATCCGAGTTGCGCCACCCGAGCGAGAGCGCACCGAAGAGCGCCCTACGGATCGGGTTGGTCTCCCGGTCGCGCAGGACCGCGATGTCCGGGATGAGCCCGATATACAGGAACGTGCTCGAGATGGTGAGATAGGTCAGGATCGCAAAGACGTCCCACACGAGCGGGCTCTTGAATTGCGGCCAGATATAGCGCCAATTGGGATATGGGATCAGCCAGAAGAATTTCCACGGCCGGCCCAGATGCAGAATCGGAAACAAGCCGGCCGTCATCACGGCGAAGACGGTCATCACTTCCGATACGCGGTAGATCGTCGTCCGAAATCCCGCCCGGAAGAGATACAGAATGGCGGATATGAGCGTGCCGGCGTGGGCGATACCGACCCAGAAGACGAAGGAGACGATGTACACGCCCCACATCACGGGCGGGTGATATCCGGCGACACCGAGTCCCGAATAGATCTGGTACATCCACGCGAAGATCCCGATCCCGAGGCACGTGACCGCCACACTCAGCGCACCGAACCACGCGAGCGTGGGATGCAGGACCGCGGTGACCTCGCGATCGATCTGGGCGTAGTCGCGCACCGCGGGGAGGCGCACGCCCGCGCGTGCGATGTTCGGAGGGGGGGCCGCGTCCGGCACGCGCGGGGGGGTCGGGGACGCCAGTGTCGCCATCGCCTCGGCTGCCCTTACGCCCGGTCCGCCCCGGCGGGCGCGGGATGCGTGACCTTCTTGAGGTAGACGACGGCGGTAAACGTGTTGAGCTCCTCGAAAACGTGGTACGCCCGCCGATCCTGCACGAGTTTCGTCACCGACCACGTCGGGTCCGCGGCATCGCCAAACGTGATGGCGCGCGAGGGGCATCCCTGCGCGCACGCAACCGTGAACTCGTCGGCCGCGACCCCGCGCCGCTCGAGCCGCGCGCGATTCTCCGCCTCGCGAATCCGCTGCACGCAGAACGTGCATTTCTCCATGATGCCCTTGCCGCGCACCGTGACATCGGGATTCAGCTGCCAGTTGAGCGGCTCCGGGAACGCGTACTGCGGCCGATTCGTCTCCCCGTACCCGAACCAGTTGAAATAGCGGACCTTGTACGGGCAGTTGTTCGAGCAGTAGCGCGTTCCGACGCACCGGTTGTACACCTGGACGTTGAGGCCGTCGGGCGAGTGGTAGGTGGCGTACACCGGACACACCGGCTCGCAGGGCGCGTTGCCGCACTGCTGGCACAGCATCGGGATGAACCGCGTCTCGAACACCGGATCGAATGTCCCGTCCGCGTGCTCGGCCCCCTCGAAATACCGCTCGAGGCGGATCCACGTCATCTCGCGGCCGCGGAGGATATTGGCGCCGAAGCCCGTGTCGGGCGGCATGATCGTGCCGACCTGCCAGGGCGCGCCGACGGTGGGGATGTTGTTCTCCGCGTAGCACGCCGTGATGCACGCCGAGCAGCCCGTGCATCGAGCGAGATCGACCGTCATCGCCCAACGCCTGGTCGCCATCCCGCTCCAGTGCCCCGGCTCGTACATCCCGCGATCGTTCGACTGCGGATCCCCGTACGCGCCCTGGGCGTCGTTCGCGACCGGGGCGCGCAGCCCCGGCTTGAACGCGTGCGACGCGTCGCCCGGCACCCCCTCCGCTGCCTCGGTCCCGTGGCTTTTCTGCAGATCCGTCGCGGCGACCGCCTGCGCGACAGCGCGTCCGTGCTGGCGGGCGGAGCCTTCCGTCGTGACGAGCGGGACATTGTCCCCGGTCTTCGTCACGCGGGCACGCGTCGACACGAGGGCCAGTCCCCCCGCGCGATCCTCGGCGATCGGTAACACATCGAGGGCGTTCACGCCCACGCCCTTCGCGTAGCGCCCGTAGGCCGTATGGCCGCGGCCCAGCGCGACCGCAACGGTGTCCGCGCGCACTCCCATGAACACCCACGCCGGTGCCACGATGGCGCCGGCCGACGTTTCAATGCGAAGCAGATCGCCCGACTCGACCCCCATCCGGGCGGCCGCCTCCGGATGGATCTCGACCCACGATTGCCAGACGATCTTGCTCACCGGATCGGGCAGCTCCTGCAGCCAGGGCTTGTTCGCTCCCCGTCCATCCCCGAGGGCGGGGGAGGGATATACGACGAGTGTGAAATCGCCGGGCGTCGCATCGAGGGGCCCGCCTACGCGCGGCGGTGCGGCGGGAGCCGACGCAGGCGAAGCAGCCGGCACCGGCGCCGGTGCTGGTACCGGTGCTGGTACCGGTGCTGGTACCGGTGCTGGTACCGGTGCTGCTACCGATGCTCGTGCCAGCGCCTTCTGGCCATGCGGCGCGGGCGCACTCACGACGCCGGTCACCAACCCGCGCGTCAGTGCGTTCGTGAACGCCGTCGCCCCACCGCCCCCGGGGAACCGCTCGATCAGCCAGGAGCGATACTCGGGCCACGGGTAGTGCGCGGCGAGCGCCGGATCCGCCTGCGCCACCGCCAGCAGCACATCGGCTGTCTGGCGCGTGCCGAACACGGGGTCCATCGCCGGCTGCACGAGGGAGAGCGTCCCCTGCAACGGCGTCGCGTCGCCCCAGCTCTCGAGCGGATGATGATCTGGGAGCACCAGATCGCACAGCTCCGAGGTCTCGTCCGGATAGCTCGAGAAGCTCACCTTGAAAGGGACCTTGGCCAGCGCGGCCGCGAAGCCCAGCGCCCGAGGCGTCGCGTACGCGGGATTGGCGCCACGCACCGCGAGCAACGGCACCGCGCCCGCCCGCATCCGATCGACGAGCGCGCGGAGCTCGGCGTGGCCTGCGACGCGCTCGAATCCGGTGAGCGCATTCAGGGGCAGCACCGTCTGCCCCACATTGCCCACGGCCTGATTGATGGCGTTCACAGCCAGCGCGAGCTCGAGCGCGTCCGCGCCACTCCCGCCGGCCACCACGAGACTGGGCCGCGCCGAGGCGATCGCATCGGCGAGCCGGGAGAGGATTGCCTCGGGGATGCCGCTGGCCGACGCCGCCTGCGGAAGTGTCGCGCCCGACCCGTGCCCCAGATGGGCGAGGATCGCCTGGGCGACCGTGAGCTCGGACCCCGGCTGGGCCGGGATCCATTCGTCGGCATTGAGCCCCGTGAGCGACCGCCGGGCGCCGACGTAGATGAGGCGGGGCGCATCCGCGAGCTTCGCTCTCGCATCCGCGAAGCCGAGCTGCTGCGGAACGCTTGCTCCCCACGCGTCGAGGAAATCGGCGCCGAAGGACACGATCACGGCGGCCGCCGCAAAGTCCAGCGCGGGCCACGCGACACCGTAGGATTCCTGATTCGCGGCGAGCACCGCGGCCGGCGCCTCAGGGTCGACGCGCAGATGGGGCGGCATCCCCATCGCGGCGAGCCACTGATCGAGGAATGCGGGGAACGACCCCGATTCGTGCTGATTGATGAACGCGGCGCTCGAGGCGTGCCCCGCGCCCCGCAGCGCGCCCAGCTCTGTCGCAAGGCGCTTGAGCGCCGCATCCCACGTCGTCGGGACCAGCGAGGACCCGCTCCGAACCATAGGCTGCCGATAACGGTCCGGGTTGTAGAGACCCTGCAGCGCTGCCTGCCCGCGGGCGCAGAGCGCTCCCTTGTTCACGGGATGCGCCGGATTCCCCTCGAGCTTGATCGCCCGCCCGTCGCGCGTCTCGACGATGAGTCCGCAGCCCGCGGCGCACTCCCTGCACGTGGTCGCGTAATAGTTGGACACCCCGGGCACGGTCTCGTCCGGCGAGACGAGATAGGGGATCATGCGCGTGACGTGGTCGGTGCCGCAGCCGACCGCCGCGCTCGCGGCGCCTCCCGCACCCAGGATCTTGAGGAAGTCGCGCCGCCGGACGCCGGCCGGCCCGGAGGGTGGCGAAGGAGGGACGCTCATGCCGCGACCCTCCAGGACCGGCCCAGGCAGCGCAGGCAGCGCAGGCGGCACGGCAGCCGACCGTGCATCAGAAGTGGCACGTGCTGCAATCGTAGCGGGCGCGGTGCCGCTCATCGGTGAGCGGCGGGCCGACCGGTGGGACGTAGCGGCTCGACGCGGGGGAGGGCGACCCCGCGACGGGTGCGGCCGTCACAAAGGTGAGCGGGGTCGTATTGGCGCGCGACGACGCGCCCGAGGGGCCAAATGCGCGCGCCGAGCCCGCAGCGCGGTCACCATCGGCCGCCGTATAGCCATTCACGTGGCAGTTGACGCACCACCCCATGTTGAGCGACGCGAACTGGTAAACGCGGTACATCTCCTGGATCTGTCCATGGCACGTCTGACAGGTGACCCCCACGTTCACGTGGCGCATGTGGGGAAAATGGACGTATTCGGGGAGTCGGTGGATGCGCACCCACGGGATCGGCTTCCTGGCATTCCAGTACGCCGTCAGCTTCACGATCTCGGGGCGCTTGGCCAGCGTGAACGTGAAGAGGTGGCACCCCATGCAGGTGCTCACCGCGGGCAGCCCCGGATCCGGCGACTTGTACGCCGCGAAGTGACAGTAGACGCAATTCATCCCGAGCCCTTTCACGTGCTTGGGGTGCGGAAATGCGATCGGCTGCCGCGGGCTGTAGCCCTGCGGCGACGACGCGCCGTGATATCCCCAGGTCGGCGAGCCGGGATCGTGCGTGATGACGGTGTCGCTGACGGGGGGGGGAACGCGCGGGGGGGCGGCGGCGGGGCGTTGCGACGTGGCGCCCTGATAGGCCCCCGTCGCGGTGGCGAGCGCCGCGACGATCACACACGCCACGGGAATCGTCACCCTGCCCGTCCCTTTCGTCATCGTATCGTCGCGCCCGGCTGGCGGCAAAGGATGGACTGCGGGCTTGTGAAGCAATTCACAAGCTCAATCATCGCGCGGTATGATGTCGGCACGCTGCAGCGTGCGCAAGACCTCGATCGCCATCGCGCGCACGAGCGTCATCTCCCGGGCATCGGGGGCGGCACGATGCAGCAACGAGCGGAGCGTGCGCAGCACGTGCTCGGGGTAGCGCGTCTTGAAGAATTCGAGCGCGCGGAGCGCGCGCTCCCCGTCGGCGAAGACCTCCTCGTACTGCGCGGCCGTGGCCGGCGGCGCGGCGTGGCGCGGGGGCGCCAGTGTCCGCGTGACGTCGCCGGCCGCGAGGTGCACCTCGTAGAGCGCGACCAGCACGGCCTGCGCGAGGTTGAGCGAGGCGTGCTCCGTCGTCGGCACCGTCGCGATGGCGTGCGCGCGGTCGAGCACGGCGTTCGGGAGCCCATGATCCTCGCGGCCGAACACCAGCGCGACGGGGCCATCGGCCGCGCGCGCGATCGCGCGCTCGGCCGCCTCGCGCGGGGACAGCACGACCCGCTTCGCGGCCCGTCGGCGAGCCGTATAGCCGATGACGTCGACGCAATCGGCCAGCGCGGCGTCGACGGTGTCCACCGGGCGGATCCGCTCGACGATCGGGCGCGTATCGTGCGCCACGACCTCGATCAGATTCGGGTCGTACGGCACGGGGCGCACGAGGCGCAGCTGGCCGACGCCCATGTTCGCCATCGCCCTCACGGTGGCGGCGATGTTGACCGGATCCTGCGGCTCGAACAGCACGACGACGACGCGCGCGAGCCGCGACGATGTCATGGCGGCAATTTACACCAGCCCGGGGACCGTGCACGTTACGTCCCCATGGCCGGCCTCCACGCCATCCTGCGGCACCTGTTCGACGCGCCGGCGCTCGTGGAAGGAGCCGGGTACGCGGGACTCGCGGCCATCGTCTTCGTCGAGACCGGGCTCTTCTTCGGCTTCTTCCTCCCGGGCGACTCCGTGCTGGTGACCGCCGGGCTGCTCGCGTCGCAGGGCCTGCGGCTGAACGTCTACGCGCTCGGCGCGCTCCTGACGGCGGCGGCGATCGCCGGCGACAACACGAATTACTGGATCGGACGCGTGAGCGGTCCGCGCATCTTCCGGCGCGAGAATTCCCTCCTCTTCAAGCGCCGGCACCTCGCGAGCGCCCACGCGTTCTACGTGCGCTACGGCGCGCCCACGATCGTGCTCTGCCGCTTCGTGCCGATCGTCCGGACATTCGCGCCCCTCGTCGCCGGTGCGGGGGCGATGGACTATCGGCTGTTCCTGACCTATAGCGTCCTCGGCGGCACCGCGTGGATCTGGTCGATGCTGTTCATCGGCTATTTTCTGGGTGTCCACGTGCCGGGGGTGGCGCGCCATATCGAGCTCGTCATCGCCGGCGTGATTCTGGTCTCGATATTGCCGGGGATAGTCGGGTGGTGGCGCGGCCGCGGCGCCACGCCGACTCCGCCACCAGCGTGACCTGCCGCCGCGATACGCCGCGAATCTTCCCGATCCATCGAGGACTGCCATGGCCTTCACACTACCGCCGCTGCCGTATGCCGCCGATGCGCTCGAGCCATCCATCGATGCGCAGACGATGCAGATTCACCACGACAAGCATCACGGGACGTACGTCACGAATCTCAACGCCGCGATCGAGAAGGCACCCGCTCTCGCCGCGAAGAGCCTCGACGAGATCTGCACCGGGATCGCGAGCGCTCCGGAAGCTGTGCGCACCGCCGTTCGCAACAACGGCGGCGGCCATTGGAATCACTCGCTCTTCTGGACGCTGATGGGCCCGAAGGCGGGCGGCGAGCCCTCCGGCGCACTCGCCGACGGAGTGCGCGCGAGCTTCGGGGATTTGGCCAAGTTCAAGGAGCAGTTCGCGGCGGCCGGCCTCGGCCGTTTCGGGTCCGGGTGGGCGTGGCTCGTGCGGAGCGGGGGGAAGCTCGCCATCACGTCGACGCCCAATCAGGACAACCCCCTCATGGAGGGCACCCGTCCGAGCGATGTCCTCCTCGGACTCGATGTGTGGGAGCACGCCTACTACTTGAAATACCAGAACCGGCGCGCCGACTACATCAGCTCGTGGTGGAACGTGGTGAACTGGAAAGCCGTCGAAAAGCGGTTCGCTGCGAAATAGCGCTCGTCGCTCGTGGGCGCGCGCGCAACGCGCGCTCGTACTCGGGAAGGTGCCGGATGTCATCCAGCACCACGGATCCTCCGGGGGCGAGCACGCGGACGAGCTCGCCCATCGCCCGATCGCGGCCGGCGCGGTGTAACGAATTGCACCGTCGGCGACCGGGGGCGGTCTCCTGTCTCCTCTCTACCCTCTCCTCTCTCGCGGTAGCGCGCTGGCGCGCTACCGCGCCGCGTCCCCCTCCAGATACGTATACCCCTCGAGCCCGGCGACGTACTCGGCGATGAACGTGTTCGCCTCCTGCCGCGTGAGCCCAGGCGCGGCGGTCACCTTCCGGCGAAACGTCGTGAGCAGGTCCGTCGCCCCGTACTGGACCGAGGTCAGGACCTCGGTCACCGTATCACCCTGCACCAGGTCGGTGATCTCGTAGCCCGTAGGCGCCAGCTGGATGTGCACGGCGTTGGTGTCGCCAAACAGGTTGTGCAGGTCCCCCAGGATCTCCTGATAGGCTCCGGTGAGGAAAATGCCGAGCAGGTAGTCGTCATCGTGCACGGGATGGAGCGGGAGGCTCGCTCGCCCCCCCGGTCGCCCGCCGTCCCCCTCCGGCGTCGGTCCCCCGCCGACGAACTGATCGATCTTGCCGTCGGAGTCGCACGTGACGTCCTGCAGGGTGCCCCGGCGTACCGGCTCCTCATTCAGGCGATGGATCGGCATGACGGGAAAGAGCTGATCGATGGCCCAGCTGTCCGGCAGTGATTGGAAAACGGAAAAATTCGCGAAATACCGATCGACCAGCACCGACTGCACGTGGGGCCGGATCTCGCGGTACCGGTCTCCATCGCGCGCCGCGATGCGGGCCACCGCATTGAGCGTCCCGAAGTAGATCCGGTCGGCGGCCGCGCGCCCCCGCAACGTCAGCACGCCGCTCGTGAACAGATCCTGCGCGCGCTCCTTGTCGAAGACCGCGTCGTGATACGCCTCGATCACCCGCCGCGGCCGCACACCCGGCGCCGCGACGTCGCGGTAGTCGGCCAGCATCTCGTGCAGCAGCGGGTGGTCGTCCTCGGTCAGCTCCGGCATCTCCGGCTCGGCCTGCGATTCGACATCGATCACCTTGACGAGCAGGAGGGCGTGATGCGCGACGAGCGCCCGACCCGATTCGCTGATGATGTGGGGCATCGGGAGCTCCTGATCGCGGCACGCCTCGGCGAGGATGTAGACGACATCGTTCGCGTACTCCTGGAGCGTGTAGTTCACGCTCGCGTCGCGCGTCGACGCCGTGCCGTCGTAGTCGATGCCGAGCCCGCCGCCGACATCGACGTGCGTGATGTCGACGCCCAGGTGCCGGAGCTCCGCGTAGAATCGGCTGATCTCCTGCAGGCCCGACTTGATGTAGCGGATGTCCGAGATCTGGCTGCCCAGATGGAAATGCACGAGCTTCAGGATGTCGAGGCGTCCGAGCGCGCGAAGGCGGTCGATGGCCTGGACCAGCTGCGCCGTGGTGAGACCGAACTTCGACTTCTCGCCCCCACTCTGGGCCCACCGGCCGAATCCGCCCGACGCGAGCTTGATCCGGACCCCGGCCGTCGGCGTCACGCCGAGGTCGTCGGCCGCCTTGAGCAGCACGTCGATCTCGCTCAGCTGCTCGAGAACGATGAAGACGCGGTGCCCCAGCTTCTGACCCATGAGGGCCAGGCGCATGAACTCCTCGTCCTTGTAGCCGTTGCACACGATCATGTGATCGGTCGACTCGGTGAGGGCCAACACCGCCTGCAGCTCCGGCTTCGAGCCGCACTCGAGCCCGACGCCGCGGGCGGACCCGTAGCGGACGATCTCCTCGACCACGTGCCGTTGCTGATTGACCTTGATCGGATACACCGACGTATAGCCCCCGGTGTAGCCGAACTCGTGCATGGCGGTGCTGAAGCGATTGCCGATCGCCGCGATCCGCGACCGCAGGATGTCGGAGAAGCGGAGCAGCACGGGAAGCGCCACCCCCTGCTCCTCCAGATCGCGCGCCAGCTCGAAGAGGTCGAGCTCGCGATCGGGCGCCTCGGCGTCCGGACGGACGACGACGTGACCCCGGTCGTTGATCTCGAAGAAGCCCCCGCTCCATCCCTCGACGTTGTACAACGCGCGGGCGTCCGCGATCGTCCAGGACTCCGTCGCCACGCGCGGCGCGATCATCGTCCCGTCGGTCATCCGATCGCCCGCCGCAGGAAGCTCCGAATCGCGAGCGCGGTGAAGCCCGTGAGCAGAAGGACGAGCGCGCCGACCACCGTGAGCAGCGGCATGTGCGGCATCTCCGGGGTGAGCACGGCCCGCATGCCCTCCGCCACGTACACCAGCGGGTTCACGAGCACGGCGTACTTCGCGATGGGGACCGCGTCCAGACCGCGCCACGGGTAATACGCACACCCGAAGAAGATCATCGGAGCGACGATGATGCTGAACATGAGCCCGATCTGCGTCGCGCCGATCGCGGACCCCAGCCACAGGCCGATCGCCGAGAAGGTCGCCGCGCCGAGGACCGTCACGGCGAGCGCGGCCCCGGCGTGAGCGAGGGTCAGTCCCGGAATCGATCCCATGATCAGACGCCCGGCCGGCAGCACGACGAGCGCCGCAATGATCCCCTGGAAGACCCCCATCACCATCTTCTCCACGGCGACGAGCGGGATGGGGATCGGCGCGAGGAGCCGGTCTTCGATCTCCTTCGTGTGCCCGAAATCCTGCACCATCGGCAACGCCACCGATTGCACCGCGGAGAGCGTCAGGCTCACCGCGATCACGCCCGGCAGCAATGCCGTCGTGTATTCGCCGCGAACGAATCCCATCCGGGGGAGCATGTACCCGAAGACGATGATGAACAGCATCGGTTGCATCACCGTCCGGATCAGGAAGAACGGCAGCTCGCGCCGCAGGACGCGCACGTCGCGCCGCATGAGTCCGAGGAACACCGTGCCCGCGCTCACGGGCCGCGGCTCCGCGACCGCTGTCGCTCCGCGCACCTCGCGGCGGGCGGCGACCGCGGGCGCCGTCAATCCAGCTCCCGGCCCGTGAGGGAGATAAACAGCTCGTCGAGGGTGCCGCCGCCGGGCACGCGCGCCTTGAGCGCGACGGGCGTGTCGAGGGCGAGGAGAACCCCGTGGTCGATGATGGCGAGACGATCGCACAGCTGGTCCGCCTCTTCCATGTAATGCGTCGTCATCACGATGGTCCGTCCCTCACGGTGCAACGACCGGAGGATCTCCCACAGACCGAGGCGCGCCTGGGGATCGAGGCCGACCGTCGGCTCGTCGAGAAAGAGGACGCGCGGCTCGTGAATGAGGGCGCGCGCGATCATGAGCCGTTGCTGCTGGCCGCCGGACAACTCGCTCACCCGGGCGCGCATCTTGTCGGCGATGCCGAGGGCGCCCATCAGCGTGTGCGCCCGGGCCGTCGCGGCCGCGCGCGGGATCCCGAAGTACCCCGCATGGAAGACGAGATTCTCGAGCGCCGTGAGGCTGAGGTCGGGGTTTGGGCGTTGCGGGACGACGCCGATGCGCTGGCGGACGGCGACCGAGCTCCGTTGGACGTCCGCCCCGGCGACCACGGCGCTGCCCGCCGTCGGGCGCACGCGCGTCGTCAGCACGCCGATCGTCGTCGATTTTCCCGCGCCGTTGGGGCCAAGCAGCCCGAACAGCTCTCCCGTCGCGATGTCGAGATCGAGGCCGGCGAGCGCGACCACTGTGCCGCCGCCCGGCGTCGGATACTCCTTGCGGAGACCGGAGATGTGGATTGCGGCGGACACGCGCAAAAGCTAGGCGATGCTCGCGCGCGCGGGCTAGTGGACGACGCCGCTATCGGGTGTAACTTTGGCAACCCGCCGTGATACGCCTCCCCTTCTCGCTCCAGCGGCGGACTGCCGCCGCCTATGGGTCCGCGGCTGCCGTCCTCATCGTCGGGGCGGCGGCTCTCATCAGCCTCGAGCGCCAGGGGACGGCCAACGCCCTCCTGGTGCACACGTATCGCGTGCTGGATGCCATCGGCACGATCGTGACCCGATCGGGGGATGCGAAGGTGGCCGAGCGCACGTACCTGATCACCGCCGACGCCGAGGACTTCGCCGCCTACGAAGCGGCGGTCAACGACACGCGGCGGGCGTTTGCGTCGCTGCGGCTGCTCACGGCCGACAACGCTGCCCAGCAGCAGCGCCTCGACAGCCTGGACCCCCTTCTCGATCAGGAGCTGGCGCCCTTTGATTCGATGGCCGCGCTCCGCTCGCATGGCAGCTCCGACTCCGCGTTGCGCGCGGCGTACGTGGCCCAGGCCCGCGGCACGCGGGCCCCGATTCACCAGATCGCCGATGCCATGGCGGCCGACGAGGCCGGACTGCTGGCCCTGCGATCGGCGCGATACGAGCGGCTCCGCCGCATCACGGCGACCATCATCGTCGCGGGAACGTTGTTGGCGTGCGCCTGCATCGGATTGACGGTGGCGGCGCTGGCGCAGGGTGCCCGCGAGACGGTCGAGCTCAACATACAGCTGCAGGAGCAGACGACGATCCTCGAGGAACAGACCGCGGAGCTCGAGGCGGCCAACGAGGAGCTGCGGGCGGCGACGGAGGATCTGGCCGAGCAGACCGCGGCCGCCGAGCGCGGGGCCGAGATGGAGCGCGCCGCCCGCGCCGACGCCGAGGGTGCCAATCGCGCGAAATCGGAGTTTCTGGCGACCATGAGCCACGAGCTGCGGACTCCGCTCAACGCGATCGCGGGCTACGCCGAGCTCCTCGCGATGGGGTTGCGGGGGCCGCTCACGAGCGATCAGGTCACCGATCTCACGCGGATCCAGCGCAGCCAGCGGCATCTCCTCGGCCTCATCAACTCGATCCTGAGCTTCGCCCGCCTCGAAGCGGGGGAAGAGCACCTCACCCTGGTCGACGCCCCGCTGCACGAGGCCATCACGGGCGTCGAGGCGCTCGTGTATCCCCAGGTGCACGGAAAGAGCCTGATTTACGAGTCGCGCTGCGCCGCCGACGCCCCGGTGGCGCGTGCGGACCCCTCCAAGGTCGTGCAGATCCTGCTCAATCTCCTGACCAACGCGGTGAAGTTCACCGACGCGGGCGGCCGTGTCACCGTGGATTGCGGCACCGAAGGAGCACAGGTGTTCGTCAGCGTGTCCGATACAGGGCGGGGAATCCCGCCCGAGAAGCTCGACGCGATCTTCGAGCCCTTCGTGCAGGTCGATCGCCAGCTCTCGCGTCCGATCGAAGGTGTCGGCCTCGGTCTCGCCATCAGCCTGAACCTGGCGCACCGCATGGGCGGCAATTTGACCGTCGAGAGCGTGCTCGGCGCGGGATCGACGTTCACGTTGTGGCTGCCGCGGGGCGGAGCCGGGCGAGTCGCGACGGCCGCCGCGGGCCCCGGCGAGGCGGACGCGGCGCGCTGACGGCGCGGCCCGCTCACCACTCGCGCTCGACGCGCATCGCGTTCGGCTCGCCCGGAAACGCGCGCGCCGGCCCCGGCGGGCAGCGGGTGCGATCGGCGAACCAGTACAGCGCGATCCAGCCGGCCGGAACCACGGTCGGGGTGCACACCACGACGGTGCGGCCCACGGGCGTTCCTGCGAGAAGAGCGGCGGTGGCCGAGTCGGGACGGGACAACGCGCTCGGCGGGCCATCGGAGGCGGGGCCGGCATCGACCTGGACGGCGCGGGCGAGGCTGCGCAGGACCGTCGCCGCGGCGTCGGACGCGGTCACGAGGCGCCACCGCTCCGGGAGCGCGCCAATGCTGTCCGGGCGCGTGTCGTCGCCGATGTACGTCTCTCCCGACACGGCGACCCGGCTCGTCTCCCGGCCCTCCCCATTCGGGCCGTTCGGGAGCACGTCGATGCGCACCTTGATGAAGCGCCGCAAACTGAATCCCGCGACCGCTGACCGCTCGATCCCGCTGGGGTGGAACAGGGAGTCGGACAGCACGCGGAGCGCGCGGTCGCGGACGGCCGCCTGGTCGCCCAGCGCGACCGTTTCGACGCGGAGCGGCTCGGGCGTCGATCCGGGCGCCACGTAAGAGGTTCCCGGCAGGTGCGCGCTCCCGCACGCGAGCGCGCCGGCGGCGAGCGCGCACCCCGCCAGCGCGGAGACCGCCCGGGCACCGTAACTTCTACCCGTGCGCCGGCTCATTTCGTACTTCCTGCGCGGCCTCGTTTTCGTCGCCCCCATCGCGGTGACCATTTACGTGTGCGCGCGCATCTTCGCCACCATCGATGGGTGGCTCGGGCTCTCGGTGCCCGGACTCGGCTTCGTGGTGACGATCGCGGTCATCACACTCATCGGATTCCTCGCGTCGACGATCCTGGCCACCAGCATCCTGTCGTCGGTTGACGCGGTCGTCAACCGGCTCCCCGTCGTTCGGCTCCTCTATTCATCGACCAAGGACCTCCTGAACGCCTTCGTCGGGGAGCACCGGCGCTTCGATTCTCCGGTCGTCGTGCCCGCGGGCCCCCCGGGCGCGGCGAAGGCGCTCGGTTTCATCACGCAACGGTCGCTCGCGACCCTCGGGCTCGCGGACTACGTGACCGTCTACCTGCCGTTCTCCTACAGCCTGTCGGGGCGCCTGCTCCTCTTCCCCGCGTCCGAGGTCACGGTCCTCACGGCGGTCAGCGCGGAGACGCTGGCCTTCATCGTATCCGGTGGCGTGACCAATGTCCCGCGCCCCGCGACGACGCCCGCACGCGGCGTCATCCCGCTGGCGGGCCCGCTGGCGGGGCCGCCGGCGGGGCCGCGGGCGGGGCCGCCGGCCCCCTGACGGCGCTCACCGCCTCACGACGTCGGCGGGTTGAACTGCGCGTGCTGGGCCTCGACCCAGGACGTGTGGTAGTGCGGATCCTCGATCGCGAGCGCCGGTCGGGCCACCCGGAGCGGCCGGAACGAATCCATCATCACGGCCAGCTCGTTCGTGAACGTCGCGCCGATGCTCGCCTCCGCGCGGCCGGGGTGCGGACCATGCGGGATTCCATCGGGGTGGTGCGTGATGCTGCCGAACTCGATCCCCTTCCGACTCATGAACTCGCTCGAGGCGTAGTACAGCACCTCGTCGGAGTCGACGTTGCTGTGATTGTACGGCGCCGGGAGGGCGTTCGGGTCGAAGTCGAAGGGGCGCGGGCAGAAGGAACACACGACGAAGCCATCGCCCTGAAATGTCTGATGCACCGGCGGCGGCTGGTGCACCCGCCCGACGATCGGCTCGAAGTCGTGGATGTTGAACGCCCAGGGATAGAAGCACCCGTCCCAGCCCACGACGTCGAACGGATGATGATCGAGGACGATCTCGTTGATCCCATCGTACTGCTTGACCAGGATCCGGAAATCGCCCCGCTGGTCGACGGTGCGCAGCTCGAGCGGACGCCGGATATCGCGCTCCGAATACGGTGCTCCCTCGAGGAGCTGCCCCATCTCGTTGCGATACCGCTTCGGCCAGCGCACGTGGCCGCGCCCCTCGATGATGAGCAGCTTCGTCGGACCGGCGGCGATGTCGAGCTTGAACCGGTGCGTGATCCCGCGGTGGATGACGAGGTAGTCCCCCTCCCGATAGGGCAGATCCCCGAACGTCGACTCGAGGACTCCCGCTCCCTTGCTCACGTACACGATCTCATCCGCCTGCGCGTTGCGATAGAAATGCGCGTCCTGCTCGTCCGGCTCGGCGTAGAGCATCGCCACGTCGGCGTTGAACAGGATCGGTGTCCGGTCGAGCGTCGGGCTGCCGCCGGGCGCGACGCGCGACGTCAGGAAGTGCCGGTGGCGCAGCGTGTCGTCCGCGTCCGCCTCGTACCGCGTTTCGCGGAGCCGCCGCGCCGATTTCACGGTCGTCGGAGGATGCACGTGGTAGAGCAGCGCCGAGGAGCCCACGAATCCCTCGTGGCCCATGAGCTCCTCGGCGTAGAGGCCACCGTCCGGCCGGCGGAAAACCGTGTGCCGCTTCCGAGGGATCTGACCCAGCGTATGATACATCGGCACGCGTCGTCCCTCCCCCGTCCTACAGGTTTCCGCGCAACGCCTGCTCGCGCTCGATCGCCTCGAACAGCGCCTTGAAGTTGCCGGCGCCGAAGCTCTTCGCGCCCTTGCGCTGGATGATCTCGAAAAAGAGCGTCGGGCGGTCCTCGATGGGCTTGGTGAAGATCTGCAGCAGGTAGCCCTCATCGTCGCGGTCGACCAGGATCCCCAGATCCCGCAACGGGGCGATGTCCTCGTCGATGCGCCCGACGCGGTCGGTCACGCTGTCGTAATACGTCGCCGGGACGCGGAGGAACTCGACGCCGCGATCCCGCAGCGCCGTGACCGTCCGGATGATGTCATCCGTCGCGATCGCGATGTGCTGGACGCCCGGACCGCCATAGAACTCGAGATACTCATCGATCTGGGACTTCTTGCGTCCCTGCGCGGGCTCGTTGAGCGGAAACTTGATCCGCCCGTTGCCGCTCGACACGACCTTCGACATGAGCGCGGAGTATTCGGTGGAGATCGTCTTGTCGTCGAAGGAGATCAGGTTCCGAAATCCAAGGACGTGCTCATAGAAGGCGACCCACCGGTTCATCTCCCCCAGCTCGACGTTGCCGACGCAGTGGTCCACGTACGTGAGCCCCACGGGCGCCGGCGCGTAGCGGGACGCGACGGGCACGAACCCGGGGAGAAAGCGCCCGCGGTATCCCCGCCGCTCGATGAGGGAGTGGATCGTCTCGCCGTAGGTGTGGATGGCCGCGACGACGACCTCGCCGTCCGCATCGCGCCAGACCGTCGGCTCGAGCACCGGCCGCGCGCCCCGCTCGACCGCCTTTGCGAACGCGTGGCGTGCGTCGTTGACCCAGAGGGCGATGTCGCGGACGCCGTCGCCGTGGGCATGTACGTGGGCCGCGATGGGGGAATCGTGCCGTAGCGCCGTCGTGAGCACGAGCCGGACCGTGTCCTGCTCGAGGACATACGACGCCCGATCGCGGGTGCCGGTCTCCGGCCCCCGATAGGCCACGAGCTGGAACCCGAAGGCGGCGCGGTAGAACACGCTCGCCTGCTTGGCGTTGCCAACGTACAACTCGATGAAGTCGGTCCCGTTGATCGGGAAGGTATCGGTCGACTCGGCCGGTGCCGGACGGATCTGCGTCGCCATGCGTTCCTCGTGTTATACGCCTACGAATTTAACGACGGGGCGAGGGCCCGATACTCCGCCAGCACGCCCGGGTTCGCCAGCGCGTCGGCGTTGGCGACCACCCGCCCGTGTATCGCTTCACGGACCGCGACTTCCGCGACCTTCCCGTTGACGGTGCGCGGGATGTCGGAGACCTGCCGAATGACGGCGGGCACGTGGTGCGCGCTCGTATTGCCCCGGATCACCGTCCGAAGGCGCTCCCCAAGGGCGGCATCGAGTGTCACGCCGTCGGCCAATTGCACGAAGAGCACCACCCTGCCGTCCCCGTCGACCACGTGCTCCACCACCACGCTGTCCAGGACCTCGGGAACGGTCTCGACCTGACGATAGATCTCGGCCGTCCCGATCCGTACGCCGCCGGGGTTGAGCGTCGTGTCGCTGCGGCCATAGATGATGAGGCCGCCGGTCGGAGTGAGACGCGCCCAGTCCCCATGGCGCCATACGCCCGGGAAGTGGGAGAAATACGCTTCCCGGTACTTCCGCTGGTCGGGGTCGTTCCAGAATGCGACCGGCATGCTCGGAAACGGCCGCGTGCACACGAGCTCGCCCGCCACATCGCGCACGGGCCGGCCGGCGGCATCGAAGATGTCGACCGCGAGGCCGAGTCCGCGCCCTTGCAGCTCGCCGCGCCGGACGGGGCTGAAGGGATTCCCCAGCGCGAAGCACGAGACGATATCCGTCCCGCCGCTGATGCTCGCCAGCCAGACATCCCGCTTGACATCGCGGTAGACGTAGTCGAAGCTGTGGGCCGCGAGCGGGCTCCCGGTCGACAGAATCGCCCGGAGCCGGGTGAGATCGTGCGTGACGGCCGGCGCCACGCCGAGCTTCTCGATCAGCGCGAGGTAGCGGGCGCTCGTCCCGAACACGGTGATCCCGAGATCCTGGGCGAGGTCCCAGAGAATCGAGGGACGCGCAACCGCCGCGCCGTCGTAGAGCACGATCGTGGCGCCCGCGCCGAGCGCGGACACGAGCCAGTTCCACATCATCCAACCGCACGTCGTGTAGTAGAACACCCGGTCGCCGCGGCGCACATCCGTCTGCAGCACCTGCTCCTTGAGGAGCTGCAGCAATGGTCCTCCCGCCCCGTGCACGATGCACTTCGGCAGGCCCGTCGTCCCCGAGGAGAAGAGGATCAGCGCGGGCCGGTCGAACGGGCCCCGATCGAACGGCGTTGCGCCGCCTCCGCGGTGACCCGCCAGCCATTGGCGCCATCCGACGCCGCCGGGCAACGCCGCGACGTCCCGCGGGCCCTCTCCGTCGGTGTGCGCGACCACGACCGTGCGGACGACGCTCGGGAGCTGCCGCACGACGAGGGCGGCGCGGCCGAGCGTCTCGATCGCTCGCCCCCCGTAGGTGTAGCCATCGGCGCATAGCAGCACGCGGGGCGCGATCTGCCCGAATCGATCGAGGATTCCCGCGACGCCGAAATCGGGGGAGCAGCTGCTCCACACCGCGCCCAGGGCGGTCGTGGCGAGCATCGCGATCACAGTCTCCGGAATGTTCGGAAGGCAGGCCGCCACGCGATCGCCCGGACCGACGCCGGCGTCCTGCAGCGCGAGCGCGCATGCGGCGACCTCGGAGCGCAGCTCGGCAAACGTCAGCTGCCGCCGCCGCCCGCGCTCGTCGGTCGCGATGATGGCCAGCTCGTCGTCCCCGAACCGCAGGAGATTCTCGGCGACGTTGAGGCGGCTGCCGGGAAACCACCGCGGCCCGGCCACCGGATCCGGGGGCGCCATTCGCTCGAGGCCCACGACGACGGCATCCCAGGGATCCTGCGCCGGGCGCTCGTCCGCGATGATCCCGCACCAGCGCCAGACCGCGGCCCAGAACGCCGCCGGATCCGACACGGACCAGTCGTACACGGCGGCGTACGCGGCGGCGTCGGCGGCGGGGGGCAACCCGCGGACCCCGTTCGCGCGCTGCGCCGCGATGAACGCGGCCAGGTTGCTGTTTCGTCGCATCTCGAGCGACGGTTCCCACACAATTTCGGTCATCAATCCTTTCTGTTCCGGCGTCTATATCCGCGCGGCGGGTACGGGCGCGTCGGGTAGGGGCGCGTCGCGACGCGCCCCTACCCGATTGCACCGGTACCAACATCCTAAATTTCTCCGGTGCACCCCCGGTTGGCCACGCTCCGGATCCCCGATTTCCGACGGCTCCTCGTTGGCAATTTCATCGGGAGCTTCGGGCTCCAGATGCAGTCCACGGCCGTGGGATGGGAACTGTACGACCGCACACACTCGGCGTACGCGCTGGGCTTCGTCGGGCTCGTGCAGGTGCTGCCCCTGTTTGCGCTCGCGCTTCATGCCGGCCATTTCGTCGATACGCACGACAGGCGCCGCGCCCTGATCGGGGCAAACGTCGCGTTCGGCACCGCGGCGATCGGGCTGGCAGCGCAGTCAGGGCTGCACGCCCCGGTCCCCCTCCTCTACGCGTGTCTCCTCGTGACCGGCGTCGCCCGCGCCGTCTACGGTCCCGCGCGCAACGCCCTCCTGCCGGTTCTCGTCCCCGACGACCACCTGACGAACGCGGTGACCTGGAACAGCGGCGCCTTTCAGCTCGCCGCGGTGTTGGGACCGGCCGTCGGAGGGGCCCTGATCGCAGTGACCGGGCGGCCGCTCACGGTATACGTCCTGTCCGCGGCGTGCTGGGCGAGCTACGTGGCGCTGGCGCTCCGGATCCGATATCACGATGTCGATCGCAATGCGGAGGACATTCGCTGGCACGACCTCGTCGCCGGCGTCCGCTTCGTGCGGGCGACGCCGCTCATCCTCGCGACGATCACGCTCGATCTCATGGCCGTGCTCCTGGGCGGCGCGACCACGCTCTTGCCGGTCTACGCCAAGGACATTCTGCACGTCGGGCCCGCGGGATTGGGCTGGCTCGACGCGGCCCCGTCGATCGGGGCGGTCGCCATGGCCGTCTGGCTCGCCAGCCGGCCGCCGCTGCGCCACGCGGGACCAACGCTCCTCTGGGCAGTCGCGGGCTTCGGCGCCGGGACCATCCTTTTCGGCGTCTCGCGCTCCTTCCCCCTCTCTCTCGCGCTTCTCGCCGCGATCGGCGCGGTCGACATGGTCAGCATCGTCGTCCGCTCCACGCTCGTCCCGCTGCTGACGCCGGACGACATGCGCGGCCGCGTCGGGGCCATCAATAGCCTGTTCATCGGGACATCGAACCAGTTCGGCGGATTTGAGTCGGGCGTAGTCGCGGGGGCGTTCGGCCCCGTATTCTCGGTCGTCTCGGGCGGCATCGGCACGCTGCTCGTCGTGGCGGCCGCCGCGTGGTACTGGCCCGCGGTGCGACGACTCGGCAGCCTGCAGGCCGCGGGCGCGGCCGCCTCCGATGCAGCACATTCCCATCCGCTGGACCCGGACGGATTGGGCATCACATTGACCGGTGGGGGGTGACGCGGTGTGGCACACGATCTGGCTGGACCTCGTGGTGCCGGGGGTCCCGGTGACCGAGAAGGTTATCCGGACGCTCGGCGTCTACGCGTTCCTTCTCGTGGGACTGCGGCTCGCGGGCAAGCGCGAGCTGACGCAACTCAACCCCTTCGATCTGGTCGTCCTGCTCGTGCTCTCGAATACGGTGCAGAACGCCATCATCGGGAATGACAACTCGCTGGTCGGGGGGATATTCGGCGCCGCGGTACTGCTCGCGATCAACTACTGGGTCGTCCGATACCTCTACAATCATCCGTTCCTCGATCGCTGGGTCGAGGGCGATCCGACGGTCCTGATGCGCAATGGCCGCATCCTGGAGAGCCGGCTGCGGCGCGAGCTCATCACCCGGGAGGAGCTCGAGCAAGCCGCACGCAAGCAGGGGATCGAGTCGCTCCATCGTGTGAGGTCGGTCCGGCTGGAAACCGGTGGCGCGCTCACGTTCACGACGGCGGAGCCGTCACCGGAGGACCAGCGCCGGGCGATCCTTCGCCGGCTCGACGCGATCGATGCGCGCCTGCGCGAGCTCACCCGGGCGTGAAGGTCACGCCACCCGCGTTCGCATAGATGTTGGCGGTCCGGCCACGCAGCAACGCGACGAGCGTGAGGCCCGACGCTTCGGCGAGCCGGATGGCGAGCCCCGTGGGCCGCGAGACCGCGGCCAGGAGAGGGATGCCCGAGACCGTGGCCTTCTGCACGAGCTCGTAGCTCGCGCGACTCGTCATGACAATGAACCCCTCCCCCGGGTCGGTCCCCGCGCGCGCCAGGGCCCCGATCACCTTGTCGAGCGCATTGTGCCGTCCAACGTCCTCCCGCACCACGCGCAGCTCGCCATCGGGCGCGGCCCACGCCGCGGCGTGCACGGAGCCCGTCGCCTGATTCAGCTTCTGCCGGCCGTACAACGCCGCCTCCGCCCGCCAGAGCGCCTCGGCGGCGATCGGAGGGCGGTGCCGGACGGTGCGCAGCGGACGTAGCGTATCGGCGATCGTCTGCACGCCGCACAATCCGCAGCCCGTGCGCCCCACCAGCTGCCGCCCACGGCTCGCGAGCGCATCGGCCGCCGCCGGCGGGATCACGAGCTGGATCTCGACGCCCTGGGAATACGGCACCGCCGTGCACCCCGTGATGTCAGCCGGCGCCGTCACGATCTCCTCGGTCAGCGTAAAGCCGATGGCGAAATCCTCGTAGTCGGCCGGGGTCGCCATCATGACGACGTGCGGATGATTGTTGTACGCGAGCGCCACCGGGACTTCCTCGGCGACCGCCGCGGATCCCTCGGTGCCCACATCTCCCTCGAGCCGGATATAGCCGCGCACACGGGAGGGCGCGCTGTAGCCCAGCCCCAGGAGCGGGTGGCCCGGGGTCAGCTGCGGAGGGAGGGTGCTGCTCACGGCGCGACCCCGTCGAGACCGAGCGCCGGCGCGACGCCCCGCATGGCCTCGATGACGAACTGGATGTGGCGGTCGAGCTCGACCCCCAGCTCGGCGGCGCCCGCGATCACATCGTCGCGGCTGACCCCCCGCGCGAACGCCTTGTCCTTCATCTTTTTCCGTACCGCCGCGGCGTCAACGTCGTGCACGCTTCGCGTCGGCCGCACGAGCGCCGTGGCGGTGACGAGTCCAGTCAGCTCGTCCACGGCGAAGAGAGTCCTGGCCATTGCGGTCGTGCGCGGGACGCCGGTGTAGCTCGCGTGGCCGAGGATCGCATCGAGGATGTCGTCCGGATAGCCGCGTGCGCGCAGGAGGCGCACCCCTTCGGACGGGTGGCCCTCGGTGGCCGCGTGCTCCGCATTGGGGAACCGCTCGTAGTCGAAGTCATGGAGGAGACCGGCGAGCCCCCAGCGGTCGGGGTCCTCGCCGCCGTGGACCGCGTAGGCGCGCATCGCCGCCTCGACCGCAAGCATGTGCTTGCGGAGCGACTCGCTCGCCGTGTGCTCCCGCAGGAGGGCCAGGGCATCGTCGCGCGCCGGAAGCGCGTGCATCGGCATACTCCGTAAGCTACTGCATGAGCCGCCCGGGCCGCGGGGGCGGGCTCCGCGTCAGGGCGAGCGCATTGCGCCATCGCGCGGGTTCGCGCTGCCGGTCAGGACTCGCGGCGGTCGAGTACCTCGCGAACCTTGCGTGCGAGCGTGACGGCGCTGAAGGGCTTCTGCAGGAAGGCCGTTCCGGGCTCGACGATCCCGCGACGGACGACGGCATCGTCGGTATAGCCCGACATGTAGAGAACCCGGGCCTCCGGATGCAGCTCGCGCAGCCCGATGACGACTTCCGTGCCGCTTATCCCCGGCATGACGACGTCGGTCGCGACCATGTCGATCCGGTCGCGATGCGCCGCGCCTATCGCGAGTGCATCGGCGCCACCGGCCGCCGTGAGGATCGTGTAGCCCTGCCGAGTGAGAATCTCGCGCCCGACTCGGCGGAGTGCGTCCTCATCCTCGACGAACAGTATGGTCTCGCGACCTCTCGGCGACTGCGCGATGGATGACGTGGGCGTCGGACGCGTGGAGGCGGTCCCGTCGACGCGGGGGAGGTAGACCTTGAACGTCGTGCCCCGGTTCAACTCGCTGTTCACCCAGAGGAAGCCGCCGCTCTGATTGACGATGCCGTGCACCGTCGCGAGGCCGAGCCCCGTCCCTTTGCCGGGGCCCTTCGTCGTGAAGAAGGGCTCGAACATGCGAGCCTGCGTGTCCGCGTCCATGCCGCAGCCGGTATCGCTGACCGCCAGCATGATGTACGAGCCGGGCACTCCCCCCGCCTGCTCCGCGGCGGAGACGTTGGTCAAATCGACGGGCCTCGTCTCGAGTGTGAGCTTGCCGCCCTCGGGCATCGCATCGCGCGCGTTGACCGCGAGGTTCATGATGACCTGTTCGAGCTGTCCCGGATCCGTCTTGATGCAGCCCAAATGGGGCGCCAGCCTGGTCTCGAGCTCGAACGTCCTCTCCGATGATGCGGCGCAGCATCTTGTCGACGCCCGCGACAACGTCGTTGAGGTCGATCACGCGGGGCTCCAGCATCTGCTGCCGGCTGAACGCCAGCAGCTGGCGCGTGAGCCCTGCCGCGCGACGGGCCGCGAGGATGATCTCATCCACCTCCTCGCGCCGTGGATCCGCGGTCGGGAGGTCGTCCAGCAACAGATCCGCGTTGCTCATGATCGCCGACAGCACGTTGTTGAAGTCGTGCGCGATGCCCCCTGCCAGACGGCCGACCGCTTCCATCTTCTGCGATTGGCGGAGCTGGGATTCGAGATCTCGAAACTTGCTGATGTCGCGCGAGATGCCGAAGACGCCCGCGACCTGTCCGTCGCGGCCGCGGAAGACGCCTTTCGATGAGAGAAACGTTTGCGGCCGTCCCGGATCGATCGCGAGAACCTCCTCGTAGACACGGGTCTCACCCGTCGCCATCACCGCGCGATCGGCCGCAGAGATGAGCTCGGCCTTGTCCGGTGGAAAGAGCTCGGCGTCGTCTCGGCCGATCATGTCTTCCGGAGGAATGTGGAGCGCCGCGGCCGCGGCGGAATTCGCGAGCAGGTAGCGACCGTTCAGATCCTTGATGAAGATGGCGTCGGTCGTCCCCTCGATCACGGACCGCAAGAGGCCCAGGTTCTGTCGCAGGGCTTCCTCGGCCAGCGTGCGCGCACGGGCCGACTGCCGGCGCTCGGTGATGTCTTCGACGCCACCCTCGTAGGTCTCGATTCGGCCGCCCGCATTCCGAATGGCCCGCCCATGCGCGCGGACCGAAATGACCGTGCCATCGGCGCGTCGCATATCGAAGTCGCAGTCGCGCACGATGGGCTCGTCCTCGAGGCGACTCTGAAAGGCGCGGCGGTCCTCAGGGCGCGCGTACAGCGACGTGGCATTCACGGCCAGGAGAGCCCCCCGATCCGGATACCCGAGGAGCCGAACCATCGCGGGATTCGCATCGAGAATCTTCCCGTCCGGGGTGCTGCGAAAGAGCCCGATCGGCATGTCGGCGAACCAGGATCCATATCGGCGCGCGGAGTCGCGAATCTCGGTCACCGATCGCGCGAGCGCCACTGCCTGGCCGACCTGCACGCCCACCGCTTCGACGGTCTCAAGCCATTCCTCGCCCAGATCCGGGCGACTCGACGCGATCACGAGGACCCCGAGGTGGGCCCCGGCCGCGACGAGGGGCACCAGCGTGATCGACGACACATGCTCCTGCTCCAGAGCGTGGTCCACTTCACCGCCGCCGATCTCCGACGAAGGGACGCTGATCGGCTTGCCATCGGCCAGCACCTGTTGCAGGAGATCCACGCGGCCAAAGAAATCGCCCAGCGGCCCCAATGTGGCCGTCGGATATCCCAATTGACAGGCGAGCCGCGGATGACCATCGGCGGTGACCAGAAAGACCGCGCCGATCGACACCTCCGCCACATCGATCGCCCGGGCGAGGACCTCCTGCATGATCGCATCCAGCTCCAGATCCTGTGCCATGACGGCCGCGACGGCCGTGAGGATCGTGAGCTGGGCCGTCTTGGCACCATTGTCCTGCGCGAGACCCATATTCAGCGTCGCGTGGTGCTCCAGCTCCCGCACGATGCGCGCGTAGTACTGCGTCCGGAGCGTGTCCGCATCCGGGACGCGTGTCGGCGCCGGGGGCCGGTCGCCCGCCAGGCTCGCCAGGAGCGCGCCGATGACCTGGTCGAAACGGGGTGTCCGGGGGGCGAACGCGCTGACACCGGCGCTGCCGGCGAGGCGGCGGTCCGAATCCTCGATCGATCCAAAGGTGGGGGACGTCAACACGAATGGAACGTCCGCGAGGACCGGATCGATGCGGATCGCCCGACAGAGGTCGAGTCCGTCCATGCGCGGCATGAGCAAATCGCTGACGACGGCATCGGGAGCGAGCCGCCGCGCCTCCGCCAAGCCCTCGACACCGTCGCTCGCTGTCCGGACGCGGAATCCCTGTTCCTCGAGGCGCAGCCGCTGCAGCTTTCGCCGCAGCCCATCGCTGTCGACGAGAAGGATCTCGCGATTCGCCCCCGGGCGCAACGCGGCCGGCGCCGCGAGAAGCGGTATCAGGCTCGCCACGACCGCTACGAGCTTGGGCGCCTCTATCGGCCTGAACAGGAGGCGCGCAAATCCGGGGCTGATGCCGCGTGCGGCATCGAGCCTGGCCGCGACGCCGGAGAGGGCGACGAGCACGATCTCCTCGCCTCCGGGGAGCGCCCGGATCTTCTTGGCGAGCGCCACGCCATCCATGTCCGGGAGGATCAGGGCTTGCAGAACCAGGTCTGGCGGGTCCCGCAAGACGCTCTCGATCGCCGTACGCGCATCGCCGGCGGTGAAGACCGCGTAGCCGGCCGCACGCAGTGCCGCGGCCGAGACGGCCAGGGTGGCGCGGTTATTGTCGACGACAAGAACGGTCCGGCGCGGAGGCGCGAGAGACGGTTCCAGAGACGGTTCTATCGTACCGACCGGCTCCAGCGAAATCGCCAACGGGCGGACAGCGGTCCCACGCGCACTATGCAATACGAAACACCATCAATTCGCCGGGTGGCGTCGGTGCGCAAGCGCCCTGGCGTGGAGAGAGCCTGCCATTGTCTACGCTCGAAGGGGGTCATCGGCAACATCCCGGCGGCCGCGGGCCGATCGCCGAGTCAGCGCGAGGGAGAGCGCAGGACTCCCAGACGGCGCGTCAGAAATGGCATGGTCAGGCCCTGGACGAGAATCGACACGGTCACAACACCGAAAGCGACCGCAACCACGAGATCACGATCGGGAAAATCCCGCGGGATGCTCAGCGCGAGTACCATCGAGAGTGCGCCGCGCACGCCGCCCCACGTCAGGAGCGCGCCCCACGCGAAGGGAATGTGCTCGCGCGTCGGGCGCAGCAGGCCGAGCGTCGTCGCCATGACCCCGGCACGGGCAACCAGGACGGCGCCAAATGCGATCGCGATCAGGACCCAATATGCGGCGAGCGCCGAGAGGCGCACGGTGAAGCCGAGCAGCAAGAAGACGAAAGAGTTGAGCGCGAAGGCCACGTAGCCCCAAAAGGCCGTGACCGCGGTGAGGGTTCGCGACGACATGGCAGACCGCGCGGCGACGTTACCGCAGACGAGACCGGCGGTCACGGTCGCGATGACGCCCGAGGCGTGGAGCCGTTCCGCCAGCACGAACGATCCGTAGGCGACGATCATGGTGATGGCTGTTTCGATGACGGGATCATCGAGGCGCCGGATGGACTGGTCGGCGATCATCCCGATCAGCAGGCCGACGCAGGCGCCGCCGCCGACGGCGCGGACGAAGCCCAGAGTGAGCGCCGGGACGGATGTCGTCGTGCCGGCCACCAGAGCCAGGGCCAGCGCGAACGACACGACCGCCGTCCCGTCGTTAAAGAGGCTCTCCGCCTCGAGCAGAACCGTCAGCCGGTGCGGTGCGCCCAGGCTGCGAAATAACGCCACGACGGCGATCGGGTCCGTGGCAGAAATCAGCGCGGCAAAGAGAAGGGCGGCGTGCCAGAGCGGGGCGACGGTCGATGGCGCACTCCGGCCCGCGACGTGGGCCACGCACAGCAGAATCGCCGTGGTGGCGGCGATCGCCGTCAGAAGACCCGGGACGGCGAGCCCGCCTATCGTGAGCTTGTTCCGCCACAGGTCCGCGAACCGAAGATCGAAGGCCGCCTCGAACAGCAACCCCGGCAGGAAAACCGAAAACAGGAGATCCCGCGTGAGAGCCGGCGGAGCGATGAGATGTGTCGCGCCGATTCCGATCCCCGCGAGGACCAGAGCAACAGTGTAGGGGATGCGGAAGCGTGCCGCGACAACGGCCACAGCCGCCGCAATGACAAACAGCAACACGAATTCCGACGCGATTGGCATCGTGTGCCGGAACAGGGTTGATGACGGAACGTGGGCGCCGGCGGCGCGCATAGGAATATGGCATCGCAATGGACGGCGGCGCCGGGAGATTGCGCCCGCCAGCAGGCTCGCTCAAGGGCGAGCCGTCGCCACCGGCTGCCGGACGAACGACGACGCCGTCACCCGCGAGGTTATCCCTCGCGGTGACGGCGCCCCGTATACCGGCCCGGACGCCTGCGCGCCGGGCCCGATCGCTCCTACTTCCGGCCGGCCTGCCGCTCCGCCTTGCCGATCGCGTCCTGCGTCTTCCCCACCAACTGGTCCACTTTCCCCTCGACTTGGAGCTTCACGTCGCCCGTGAGGCCACCGGCGGCGTCCTTGACTCTCCCGGCCACGTCTTTCGCCTTGCCCTTGACCGAGTCCTCGACGCCCTGCCGGGTCAGCGTCTTGTCCTGCGCGTCACGCACATCGCCACGATCGTTTGACATATGATCTCCACTGAGATGAGTTAGCGAGCGATAATTCCGGGATAGCCCGGTCGGAGCCGATCAGAACATCACGCCGACGGTCACCGGGACGAACTGATAGTGCGCGCCGCCGTTGAACACGTAGTGGTATCGGGCCTCGGCGAATACGGAGAACGTGCTCACGCCGAGCTTGATCCCGGCGCCACCATTGACGCCGAAATTATTGTTCGTCGTCGAGCCGCCCGCGGCGACCGATCCCCCACTGACGACGACGCGGTAATGGTCGTTGTAGTAGCCCGCGCCGCCGATGAGATACGGCGACACAATGTGGGGCCCCGGCACCATGAGGACGGCGTTCCCCGTCAAGCTGTAGATCTGCGTGTTTCCGCTAAAGCCGGTCGATGCCTTGAGCGGCATTTGATCGAACATTGCGTCGGCGCGGAAGCCCAGCGGGAACGCGGGCACGCGAACGCCGAGGGTCGCCAGAGCGTTGTATCCAACGTTGTAGCTGTTATCCAGGGAACCGACGGGAATGGCCGCGCCCCCCCCGAGACCGAAAGCCAGCTGCGCGCGCGCTGGCGTCGCCGCCGCGGTCGCGAGCGCTCCTGCGAGGAATGCCGCCGATAGACGTAAACGTGACATGGCCCAAGCCTCTCCCCCTGTCGGGCCGCCGTGCGGCCACTCAATGGTTCACGCGAGGGGCTGAGTCCGTAGCCCCCGATGTTGTCCGCAAGATTTGCATAGATCATGCCACCCTGTCGGCGCGACGCGGGACGGCGCATAATCTCTCGCGACCGCGGCGATGACACTCTCGGACATGAACCCTTTCGTCGGTTGGCTTCTCGCTGGCGCGCACGTCGCGCTCGCGCTTGGCGTCTCAGCCCACATCATCCTGACGAAGGAAGACGTGCGCTCCGCGATCGGGTGGACCGGATTGGTCTGGCTGACGCCCATCGTCGGGACGGCCCTCTACGTGCTGCTGGGGATCAATCGCATCAATCGGCGCGCGGGATATCTGCGTGGGCGCCGGGCGATGGCGGACTCGACGCGTGCCGCGACCGTGCGCGGCATGACCGATGCGGTGCCGTCGGTCCAACTCCCCACGGCGGTGGAGCCCTCGCTGCGCCCACTCGCCATTCTGGTCGGCACGGTGACCGGCTTGCCGCTGGTCTCCGGCTGCGCGGTCGACGCGCTGGAGCCGGGCGATGTCGCCTACCCGGCCATGCTGGCGGCGATCGAGGGAGCAGCCCACAGCGTGGCGCTGGGAACCTACATCTTCGATCGTGGCGCCATCGGGAAGCAGTTCGTCGACGCGCTCGCCCGCGCGGTGGCGCGAGGCGTCGAGGTCCGGGTGCTGATCGATGGCGTCGGTGCCCGATACAGCCACCCACCGATCGTGGACGCCCTCCGGGCGCACCACGTCCGCGTCGCGCGGTTCCTCCCCCTGCGCTTTCCGCTGCCCCATCCCTATTTCAATCTCCGCAATCACCGGAAGCTGATGGTGGTCGATGGGACGGTTGGCTTCTGCGGTGGACTCAACATTCGCGACGGGTGCGTCCTCGCGAACAATCGACCGGATGCGACCCGCGATGTGCATTTCCGGGTCCGGGGTCCGGTCGTTCGGCAGCTCATGAGCAGCTTTGCCTTCGATTGGCACTTCACGACGAAGGAGGCGCTGGATGGCGAGGCATGGTGGCCCACGCTCGCGCCCGTGGGGACGATCGCTGCCCGGGGAATCCCGGATGGGCCGGACGGCGATTTCGGAGCGTTGCTCATGACGATTCTCGGAGCGGTCGCGCAGGCCGCGCGATCGATTCGTCTGTGTACACCGTATTTCCTGCCCGATCCGCCGCTGACCGATGCGCTGCGCGTGGCCGCGCTGCGCGGCGTCCGCGTCGAGATCATCCTCCCCGAGCGCGGCAACCTGCGGCTCGTGCAATGGGCCGCGACGGCGCAATTGCGCCAGGTCATGGCGTGGGGATGCCGCGTCTTCCTCACGCGAGCGCCGTTCGACCATTCGAAGATCCTCGTCGTCGATGGCGCGTGGTCTCTCATCGGATCCGGGAACTGGGATCCGCGCAGCCTGCGTCTCAACTTCGAATACAACGTCGAGTGTTATTCCGTCGCGCTCGGTGCCCTCCTCGAGCGGAGCCTCGATGACCGGATCGCCAACGGCCGGGCGCTGTCGCTCGAGGAGATCGAAGGACGGTCCTTGCCGCGCCGCCTCCGCGATGGGGTCGCGTGGCTGGCGCAGCCGTACCTGTAGCGTGCCGACGGCCGCGTGGTATCCTGCTCCCGCGTGCTGCTTATTTCGCGGGCGCGATGGTCGAGGCGATGCGCATGAAGGTGTCGAAGTGCCGCGCGTGCCCATCGTTGGCGGAGCCGTCGAAGCTCGCCCAGCAATAGACGCGGTGGGCGGGCGCGGGCGCCTCGAACACCAGAAGCTGATAGTCGCCCTGGACGGTGCTCGGCAGCTCGATCACGAGCAGGCTCGCATCGTCCCGCACGACCTGGGCGGAGGGATAGTTCTCGGTCATCACTTCCTTGTCCCGGCGCCAATCACCACTGCTGAGCGTGTTGGCGAGCGTCGCGGTGCTGTGCTCCGGACCTTTGGCGATATATCGCGTGAACGTCGTCGGCCGCCACCCGGCCGGCACGGTCATTTTGCAGGATCCGTCCTTGTCCGTAATGAGGGTCTGCGCGGCGAGGGCGGGACCCACGAGCAGCGAGATCGCGACGGCGACCCCGGCGATAACACGGGCGGGCATGATGGCTCTCCAGATCGACCGTAAGTGGCTCGAGACGCACGGCCGTGGCATCGCGGCCCGCGCGCCCCGATTCGGGACGCCCCTCGGCCGCCTTCAGTAACGCGGCTGGCGCGGAAGGGCCGCCGGATGGCCGCCCGATGGCTAGGGGTGCGCGCGGCCGCTGCCGGTGATCGACACGTCGAAATACGCCTCGATCGCCCAGCGCACCACGCGGTCTCGCATGATCGAGCGCCACCAGGTGCTCAGCCCCACGAGCGCTCCATCGTCGAAGATCGCCTTGAGCGCGACGAGCATGCCCTCGGGGGTCTCGCCACGCTGCCGGGCATTTGCCGCAAGGGTGCGCACGGCGACCCGCAGCTCGGGCGCGGCATAGTCGCGACTCGCGTGCGCGCGTTGCAACTCTTCGCGCAGCACCGCGTGCTCGCGCTGGCGCGCGATATCCGCGCTTCGGTCATCCATGGCCGTCGGGGCCGTCCTCGAGTGTATCGCGGGGGGCACGCTGTTGCGCAAAATACCCGTGCCGCCAATCGCGGCAAGAGTCGAGCCGCGCCGGAACCGCGGACGGCATTCCGGTGATATTTCAGCACACAAGGAGACCAGGAATGAAAATCGGCATCATTGGATCGGGCAGCGTCGCCAAGACGCTGGGCAGCGGTTTCGCGGCACATGGCCACGAGGTCATGCTGGGGACGCGCGATCCCGCCAAGCTCGCGGAGTGGACGTTGCAGAATCCCGGCAGCCAGATCGGCAGCTTCGCGGCCGCCGCACGGTTCGGCGAGGTGGTCGTCCTCGCGGTAAAAGGGACCGCGGCAGCGAGCGCCCTGCGCTCTGCGGGTGTCCCCAACCTGGCAGGAAAAACGGTGATCGACGTAACCAACCCGATCTCCGACACTCCGCCCGTCAACGGGGTACTCACCTACTTCACCACGCTGGACGATTCGCTGATGGAGCGCCTGCAGCGGGATTTCCCCGCCGTGCACTTCGTGAAGGCATTCAACTCCGTCGGCGAGGGCTGCATGGTCGATCCGACATTCGCGGGAGGCCGACCCACCATGTTCATCTGCGGTAACGACCACACGGCAAAGAAGACGGTCCGCGACGTCCTCGAGCAGTTCGGCTGGGACACGGCCGACATGGGGCGGGTCGAGGCGGCCCGCGCGATCGAGCCCCTCTGCATGTTATGGTGCATCCCCGGATTCCTGCATAAGGATTGGGTACACGCGTTCAAACTGCTGTCGTAGCACCCCGGGAGTCAGCCGAATGCCTACCACTCCGCCCCATCGAGCGCTCGCGACGCTCTGTCTCGTGGCCGTCGCGACATCGATCCCCTCGCGTGCCCGCGCCCAGGACCGGTCGGTCACCACATACCATGGCGATGCGGCCCGCAGCGGCCACTACGTCGTGCCGGACCTGACGTGGGACCGGGCTCGCGCGATGCACCGGGATCCCCGTTTTCATGGCGTCATCGCCGGCCATGTGTACGCACAGCCCCTGTATTGGCGCCCGTCGGCCTCGGGCCCCGGACTCCTGATCGTCGCCACAGAGGACGATGACGTGTACGCGCTCGACGCGGAAACGGGAGCCGAAGTGTGGAAGCGATCACTCGGCACTCCCGTGCTCCGCCTGGCGCTGCCGTGCGGAGACATCGATCCGCTGGGCATCACGGGCACGCCGGCGATCGACTCCGCATCCGAGACCGTGTATCTCGATGCGGTCGTCGCCGGATCAACGTCGCCCGACCCGCAACATCTCCTCTACGCGCTGTCGTTGCGCGATGGCTCGGTCCGGTCCGGCTGGCCCATCAATGTCGCGGACGCCCTCCGGCGAACGGGGATGACGTTCTCGCCGAAGGTACAAAACGAGCGGGGCGCGGTCCTCATCCAGGGCGATGCCCTGTACGTCCCCTTTGGCGGACATTGGGGGGATTGCGGGGACTATCACGGGTGGGTCGTCCGGGTCCCGCTGCACGACCCGACCGCGGTGACGGCCTGGAGCACGCGGGGACGCGCGGGTGGGATCTGGGCGCCGGGAGGCGTGGTATCCGACGGCCAATCGTTGTTCGTCGCGACGGGAAACACGATGGGCGCCCAGACCTGGAGTGATGGCGAGGCGATCATCCGCCTGGGCTCCGATCTCGCGGCGCCTCGGCAGCCGCGCGATTTCTTTGCCCCCACCAACTGGGAGGCGCTCGATAGCCGCGACGCAGACCTCGGGGGCGCTGCGCCGCTGCCGCTCGACCTGCACGCCGCCTCCGGGCCGTCGGCCGTGATCCTGGCGCTCGGCAAGGACGGCAAGGCCTATCTGGCGGACCGAGCGGACCTGGGCGGCATTGGCGGGCAGCTCGCAGTTCAGACCGTTGCGGAGCAACCGATTCGGACCGCGGCGGCCGCGTGGCCGACGACCGCGGGGGCGATGGTGGCGTTTCAGGGGAAGCCCGCGGCGTGCCCGGGCCACTCGTCGCGTGCGGGGGTTGCGGCGATCGCGGTGGACGCGGGCTCCCCGCCAGCCCTGCGGACCGCGTGGTGCGCCGCACTCGACGGGGCGGGCGCGCCCATCGTGACGACCACTGGGGCCCAGACCGAGCCGATCGTGTGGATCACGGGCGCCGAAGGTGACAATCGTCTCCACGGATTTCGGGGCGACACCGGCGAAGAGCTATTCGCCGGCGGAGCCTCGGCGGACGCCATGTCCGGCCTGCGCCATTTCGGGACGATCCTCGTTGCGGCGCACCGGCTCTACATCCCGGCGGATGGGCGAATCTACGCGTTCACGTACTGACCGGCTCTCCCGCCGCGCAGCCGCGGCGCCAGCCACCCGGCCCTGCTGTCCGCGAGGGAGCACATTGCGCACGGCGGCACGATACGCGGGCGGCGTTGCGCGCGACCGGACGCCCCTGTTCTCTTTATCGCCGTGAGGCTCTTCGCTCCCCTTCCGGTCATGCATGGCTAGGCGCCGCGGAGACGCGGCGCTTCGCGCGCACGTCCTCGAGTTGCTGCGGGGCGGACACGCGCACGCGACATTTGCGCACGCGACGGCTGACGTGCCGCGCAAGGTGCGCGGGGTTACGCCGCGCGGAGCCGAGCACACGCTGTGGCAGCTGGTCGAGCACATTCGGATCGGGCAGCGGGATATCCTCGACTTCAGTCGCAACACGGCCGGCACGTATGCCGCACCCAAGTGGCCGGAGGGGTTCTGGCCACCGACGCTGGCGCCGCCCAGCGATAAGGCGTGGACGGCGTCGCTGCGGGCCATTCGCGCGGATCAGCGGGCGCTGGAGAAGATGGTGGCCGATCCCGCCAGCGATCTGCTCAAGCCGTTCCCCTGGGGAGACGGTCAAACTCTGCTGCGCGAAGCCCTGCTCGCCGCGGACCACGCGGCCTACCACGTCGGCCAGATCGTCGTGGTGCGCCGGCTCCTGGGGGTCTGGCCGGCCTAGCAGGCCCGCCGCCAAGCCGACGGCGTCAATATGTCGCGGGCGGCATAGATTCAATGCGCCCCGGATCGATCCTAGCGAGGTGGTATGCCCTGTCTCATGGTGCTCTTCGCGCTCATCACTCCGCGCCTCGTCATCGCCCTCCTGTGGCTGTTCACGCGCTGGTTCTCCGGCCTCTTCGGGACGCCCCTCTGGCCGGTCCTGGGGTTCGTCTTTCTGCCGACGACGTTCCTCTGGTACACCGCCGTGGTCCACTGGTACGGCGGCCAGTGGACGCTGTGGCCGGTCGTTGGGCTCGTGATCGCATTGATCATCGATATCTCGCCGGCGAGCGGGCGCCGACGCCGATACCGGTCCGATTGACGAGCCCGTCCGCTATCGCCGCAGCGCGAGCGCCAAACTGACGTGTCCAGTCAACGCGAGCGGGCCGCCGCGTTCGGCCGGCTCCATGTCAAAGGGAAGCCGGTCGTACTCTTCAACGTCTGGGATGCCGGTTCCGCCGTGGCTGTCGCGCGCGCCGGTGCCCGGGCGCTCGCGACGGGCAGCTGGTCGGTCGCGGAGGCCCACGGCTATCGCGATGGAGAGATGCTGCCCCGCGAGCTGATGCTCGCGAACCTCCGACGCATCGTCGCGGCCGTCGATCTCCCGCTCTCGACCGATCTCGAATCGGGATACGGCGCGTCGCCGGACGCCGTGGCCGAGACCGTCACGAAGGCGCTCGACGTTCGGGGCAATTGGATTCAACCTGGAGGACCAGATCATTGGGTCGGACGCCCTGTATTCCATTCCCGACCAATCCGCGCGCATCCGCGCAGCCCGCGACGCGGTCGATCGGGCAGGACTGCCCGCCTTCCTCAATGCCCGCACGGATCTCTTCCTGCAGGTCGATCCGGCCAGCCACGATGCCGCCCTCCTGGATGCGGCACTCGGCCGAGCGGCGGCATTCGCCGACGCGGGCGCGAGCGGGTTCTTCGCACCGGGGCTGCTGGATGATCGGCTCATCGAGCGGCTCTGCGCGGGGTGCAGTCTCCCGGTGAACATTCTCATGCGCCCGGGCGCGCCCTCGGCCACGCGGCTCGCCGCGCTGGGCGTCGCGCGAATCAGCTACGGCCCGGGGCCGTACCGTCTCGCAATGCGAGCGATCGAGGATGCCGCCCGCGAGGCATTGTCGGTCGCCGGATAATCCTGCCCTCGGGGGTGGCGTATCAGCTCTGGCCTGTGCTGGCCAGGACGTACATGATCAGCACGGCCGCGGTCACGACCACGACACCGGTGAGAATCCACGTCGTCCGCCGAGCGGGCACGAAAGACCCGCGCTCGAGAGCCGTGCGAACGGCGTGGTATCGGACGAGTGCGAGAGCGGCCAACAGCGCGCTCGCGGCCATGATCCCGACGCCGACACGCAACGATTGTCCCGATCCAGGACGCGTCCGCTGGGCCAATTCGCCGCCGCTCGCTGCCGTGAGCTCCCGGAGCCAGACCGCGAATTTCGCGACGACGAATCCAAGGCCCAGGACGGCGATGCTCGTCCGGATCCATGCGAGGAAGGTCCGCTCGTTAGCGAGATGATCCGACGGCCGGCCGGCGGAGGCGGAGTCTGGAGGCGCGTCTGCCACGACGAAAGGTCGCGTGATCCCCGGAGCTGATTATCGCACACACAGGCCCGCGCGTTGAAAGCCGCGCGAGGCCTATTCCTCTTTCAGCGCATCGACGGACGCGCGCAGCTGCTGGGCGAGCTCGGCCTCGCCGGCCCACAACTCCCACCACGTGAACGCCTTCCCCTTCCGGTGACCCTTTTCGGTAATCGTCACACCTTCGGGCGCGAGCGTGAGGACAAACGGCTGACCGCGCAGGATCACCTCGCGCTTGAGCGGCTTTTCGAGTTTGGTTGGCATGCACAAGGATGTGGCATCGGCCTGCGGTTCGCACCCCCTCGCGCGAATCTCATCCGGAAGCGGACCTCGCACCGCGGTTCAGGTCGCCGGGCCACTATCCAGGCGGCTCGTCGGCGGACGGGCCATACAGGCCGGGCACCGGGACGCCGAGCAGCCGGTAGTAGACGCCGAGCTGCGCGCGGTGATGGATGAGGTGGCTCGCCAGCATCGTCCGCAACAGGATGCGCTTCGGTTGCTTGACGATGACAACGTCGCCGCGGCGGAGCGTCCACGGATGCGCCAGCGCGTTGAGATCGGTTCGGGCCAGAGCGGCCGTGAAGCGTGCAACGCCCGTGTCGAAGAACTGGAGGAGGCCGCTGGCGCTATCGATCGGGGCGATTGGCGGGCGACCGGCAAACTCCAGCTCGTCGGTTTCGATGATCTCCGTTCCCCGATTGACAATGCCGGCCACGTGTGTCGCGAGCGGAGCCAGCGCGCGCGACTTCTCGTGCGGACGCCACTCTCCCTTCCCGTCGGGATAACGCTCGAGCACTCGGCGCGTGGATGCGAGCTCGTACGGGATGTCTTCATACAGGAGTGCGATATCCGGCGTCATGGTGTGCCCACCTGTGTTGGAGTCCGAGCATCGGCATCACTCATGGACCAGGAAATTAACGTGGACACCGTGGCCGCCTGGTGCAGGGGGGTTGACACAGCTCGCGGATCGCACAATACTAAACCATATGGTTTACCGTTCACGGCCGCTCGACGCCACGTTCTTCGCGCTCGCCGACCCGACGCGACGGGATATCCTGTCGCGGCTCGCCGGCGGCGACCGCACGATCAGCGAGCTTGCCTCCCGATTCACGATGTCGCTGCCGGCCGTCTCCAAGCACGTCCAGGTTCTACGCCACGCCGGGCTCGCCACGGTGCGGCGCCAGGGCCGCGTGCGCCGCGCCCATCTGGCGGTAGCGCCCCTGCGGGGGGCGCATGCCTGGCTCGAGCGGTACCGCCGGTACTGGGAATCGGAGCTCGATCTGCTCGCCGCGTATCTCGAAGAGCCGTCCCCCTCCTCCCCCTTATCCCCCGCGTCGCCCTCGTCCCCGGAGCACGTATGGCACGACACACCGAAGCGCCGCCGGTCATTCAAATCCGGCGCACGATCCGCGCGCCGCGGCAGCGCGTCTTCGACGCGTGGACGAAGCCGGAGGAGCTAAAGGCCTGGCACGCGCCGGGGCCGCTCACGGTCTCGCTCGCGGAGATCGATCTGCGCAAGGGCGGCGCCTATCGGATTCACATGCGCGAGCCCGACGGCAAGGAGCACCGGGTGAGCGGCGTCTACCGCGAGATCGACCCGCCGAAAAAGGTGGTCTATAGCTGGGGATGGGACGGCGACCACCCGGTAAAGGACAGCGTCGTCACGGTCGAGTTCCATGACCGCGGCACCGCCACGGAGATCGTCATCACCCATGCCGGTATCGTCGACGACCATGAGCGCGGTGCCCACGAGCACGGCTGGACAGCGATCCTGGACAAGCTCGAATCGCACTATCAGGCCGGCGCGCCTTAGGCGCCCGCGGAGCCTGCAGGCCGCGCCAGGTCACCTACCCGTCAGGAGGTCGTACTGCGCTTTCGTCAGCGGGACGACCGAGAGGCGCCCCTGGCGGACGAGGGGCGAGTCGGCGAACAGCTTCTGCGCCTTGATGGCCACGAGGGACACGGGGCGCTTGATCGGACCACCGGCTTTGATCCTGACAACGGGCCGCCTGGGGTCGGAGGCGTCGACGGAGACGACGGAGGCCATGCCGACGGCGCTCTTGCGTGTGCCGGTCTCGTAAATGACCAATCGCGTCCCCGCCGCCATCGACGCCAGGTTCTTCACGGCCGCTGGGTTCGTCACCCCGTCCCATTGCGTGACCCGGTCGCGTTGCAGATCAGCGAACGCGTACTCGGACGGTTCGGTTTTGAGGAGATAGTACCATGCCATAGTGCCGCGAGCTCTGTACTCAAGGGTGAAGGTGCGGAAAATCGACCAGCGGTGGCCTCAGTATCGTCGCTGGTACCCGAACCATACAACACCGGAGCATTGCATGACCAGACAGCTTTATACCCGCCGCGAATTCTCGGTTGGCCTCGCCGCACTCCTTCCCGTGCTCCGCGGTGGCGGTGGCACTACGGTGGCAGAGCATCGGGCGCCGGACGACGGGATCTCGCGGACCGAGGAGTCGATCCATCAAGTAATCGCCTTCAAGGCGAGCCGCCGGCAATTCTACGAGGCGATCATGGACGAGAAGCAGTTCGCCAGACTCAGCGGCGGACTGTCGGCAGTGGTCAGTCGCGACGCCGGTGGAGCGTTCAGCATCTTCGGCGGCCGGATCACGGGGCGCCATATCGAGCTCGTGCCGAACGAGCGGATCGTGCAAGCATGGCGCTCGGAGAGTTGGCGCCCCGGCATCTTCTCGATCGCGCGGTTCGCGCTGACGGAGGAAGGTTCGGGCACCACGCTCGTATTCGATCATACGGGCTTCCCCAAGGGGGATGCGGAACACCTCGCCGCGGGCTGGAAATCCCACTATTGGGACCCGCTCGCGGCATACCTCGCGTAGCCCCGCGCGCGCACGTCCCCGGGCTTTGGCGATGCCGGCAGGACTGCGGTATATGGCCCGCCGCATAAGGTCGAATAGCTGCGCACGACGAGCGAGATCGGGAGGCCGGGTTGAAGGTCGACGCAGGGTATCGGAACCGCGCCCTTGAAATCAACAACCTATCGGGCATCCCGCATCCAGCTCTGTTCGCGCGTGCTGGACGACATTGGCGGCTGCGACGGTGCTCCTTGCGTCACGGCTTTCACGAAATCCGACTGCGCCAGGCGTGACGGGTGCACCTCGCCACCCAGCCCGAAGAATCGGCAGAAGCTCATGATCAGGGGTCGCCAGCGTGCCGGATCGATATGCGGCCGTGAACCGTCGCCCACCAGCAGCCCGTCGTCGACGTGCAACTTCACGATATGCACCTCGAACGCGTTGGCGCTCACGTTCTTGCCGAAGGCGCGGACATCGTGCACGATGCCCTCCATTTGCACGGGACATTCGCGCACGCGCGGTGGCGCCACCGATTCCGACTCCACCGCCGTGAGTCCCGCGATCTCGAATTTGCTCGGCTCATAGCGATAGCCCCACTGCCTTTTTTTCTCCGGCACGGGGTTCCTGGCGGTGGTGAGCGCAAGGCGATCGACGTGCGCAACGAGATCCTCCGACGGCAGGTTGATAACGCACTCGCGAGTGCGAATGAGATTGTCGGACGTCTGTCCCATCTGACCCAACCCAAGCATGCAGCTCCAGCCCAGCCACCACGCCGACGACATTGGCGCGAGGTTCGGCGAGGCATCCGGATTCAAGGTGCTGATGAGCGCGACGGGTGTTCCAAAATAGAGAATGGTCGGCTCTATGGTGCGGTGCATGCGCGAACGATATGGCATCCGACGCAGACGCCACTCCTCGGATCTTGCGGTCAAATTGGTGTCCTGCGTCCCGCGGGAAGCGTGGCCGCTCTCCCGGGGTCAGGCGAGGGGCGTCCCGAGCCCAGTCACGGGTACCCTCTTGGGGCCGGCCACGCTGGTCGCCTGCCCCGCGCCACGCTCTCGATCGCGAGGCCCGGACGCTATTTCTCGCTCCACACGGCCAGCTCGTTTCCGCTGGGGTCCGTAAAATGGAAGCGGCGCCCACCGGGAAATGCAAACGGCGGCTTGACGATCGTGCCCCCTGCCTCGCGGACTCGAGCCTCGGCCGCTGCGAGATCAACGGCATAGATCACGATAAGGACGCCGTGAGCGACGGCGCTCGCTTTCGTGAATCCACCAGCCAATCGACCGTCCTCGAAACTCGTATAGTCGGGTCCATAATCCGTGAATTTCCATCCGAACGCTTTGATGTAGAACTGCTTAGTCTTCGCGATCTGCGTGGCGGGCAGCTCGATGTAGTCGATGCGCCGATCGTTGGCCGCATTCGGGGGCGACGGCTCGGTCGATTTTTGACGGGTCATGGATGGAGGCAGTTGGACGGAGCGTCAGTGCGGAGTCCGGGAGAATATGCCCTGGAACGCCGTCTGCCACGTCGTCCCGGACGCGAGGCAAGTCCTGTCAGCATATACCGATGCGCTTGACCAGATCCGCGTACCGAGGGTCCCCGCGCAGCGGCTCATAGCCCGGATCGAGGTGGAGGTACAGCAGGCCGGCCGAGCGCTCCTGATATGCGCGCTCGAGCGATGCAAAGGCCTGATCGAGATCCCCGACGGCCGCGTAGCCCATCGCGATGATCTCGGCACGCAGGTACTGGCGGCGCGACTCCTCCTCGAGCCGCGCGAGGATCGCATCCGCCTCATCCTTCCGCCCGAGCGCGGCCAGGGCGCGCACGATCATCGCGTCCCACGACCGCGGCGCGCGCTCGAGCGCCTGCGCGCGGCGATACCAGGTTAACGCGGCCTCGGCGTCGCCCTTCGCGAGGTGCGCCGAGCCGACGTAGTGGTGCGCGCGGTGACAGATCTCGTCCATCTCCATCGTGCGCTCGCCCTGCGCGATCGCGGCATCGTAATCACGAGCGTAGAGCAGGAAGCGCGCGAGCCACTCGCTGTAGTGCACCGAGAGCGGATCGAGGATCAGCGCCTTCCGCATCGTCTCGAGTGCGTCACCCAGCCGTCCGACGGCGGGCAGCATGGTGCCGTGCACGTAGTGCGCCTCGGCGTAGTTCGGGCTCAGCGCCGCCGCGCGGGCCAGCTGCGACTCGGCCTCGATGAATTTCCATTCGTGCCAGCCGAGCACTTTGCCGAGCGACGTGATCGCCTCGGCCAGGTCCGGCTCGCGCTGGAGCGCACGCTCGGCGGCCCCCTTGGCGCGCGGGTACGCATCGTCTGGCGCCACCCAATCGTCGGCGAGGTTGCACCACGCGTCGGCGATCCCCGCGTAGGCGCGCGCGAGCGCGGGATCCAGCAGCAACGCCTGCTGGTACAGGTCCAGCGACCGGCGCAGCGCCGGCTCGGACAGTTTCGCGAAGAAGAACCTGCCCTTCAGATAGAGCGTGTACGCCTCGAGGTTCTTGGTGGGCGCGACGACCTGGCCCTGATCGCTGGCGAGCCGGAGCCGGAGCGCGTCGACGATCGCGCGCGAGATCTCGTCCTGGACGGCGAACACATCCTCGAGCTGCCGGTCATACGTCTCGTTCCAGATGTGATAGCCCGTCTCGACGTTGATGAGCTGCGCGGTGAGGCGGATCCTGTTCCCGACCTTGCGCACGCTCCCATCCAGCACCGTCGTCACGCCCAGCTTCTCGCCGATCTGGCGGAGGTCGACGTCCTTCCCCTTGAAGGCGAAGGAGCTGGTGCGCGACGCCACGTGGACCCCGGGCAGTTTGCCGAGCGCGTTGATGATCTCTTCCGTCATGCCGTCGGAGAAATACTCGTTCTCCGGATCGGCGCTCATGTTCTTGAGTGGGAGGACGGCAATCGCGTTGGGCGGCGCCCCGGGCCCATCGCCAGCGGCGCGCTGCGCCCCCGTGCTGCTCTTGCGGGCGATCACGCGCAGGGCTTCCGCGAAGTCGGCGGCGGTGGGGTACCGGTCCACCGGCGTGCGCGCGAGCGCGCGCGAGACGGCGGCGTCGACCGCTTCGGGGACGTTGCGAGTGGTGCGCACCTTGGGGATCGGGGACACGAAACGCTTGGCGATGATCGCTTGCGGCGTGACGCCGGTGAATGGCGGCTCGCCGGTGAGCATCTCGTAGAGCACGCAGCCCAGGGAATACAGATCGCTGCGGCCGTCGGTACCGAGCTCACCAGCCGATTGCTCCGGGCTCATGTACGCGGGCGTGCCAACCGCGAGCCCGGTCTGCGTGATGGAGCGGCCGCTGTCCGAGAGCGCCTTGCCGATGCCGAAATCGGCGACCATGGCGGCGCCTTCGTGGAGCAGGATGTTCTCCGGCTTGATGTCCCGGTGGACCACATTGTGCCGATGTGCGTAGTCGAGCGCGGCGGCGACCTCGCCCGCGAGGCGCAGGGCGTCGGAGAGGGGGAGCTGGCGCTCCTTGTCGAGGCGCTCGCGGAGGGAACGCCCCTCCATGCTCGGCATCACGTAGAAGAGGAGTCCATCGGCCTCCCCCGAATCGAACACCGGCAGGATGTGCGGGTGCGTGAGTCCCGCGGCCATCTTGATCTCCCGCAGGAAGCGCTCGGCCCCGATCTCGGCGGAGACCTCGGGGCGGAGCACCTTGAGCGCAACCTGGCGGTCGTGCCGGAGGTCGTGGGCGAGGAAAACGACGGCCATCCCGCCCTGGCCGAGCTCATGGTCGAGCGCGTAGCGGCCGGCGAGGGCCGGGGAGAGGCGGGATTGGAGTGAGATCATCGCGGGTTAAGATACAGCTGTGATACCGAAAGCGATGCGTCGGTGGCGGACGTTCAATCGATTGACGTAAAGTGAGCAAATGCAGGATTCGCGATCGCCATTTGAAAGGGCCTCGAGCTTGAGAGGGGCGTTGTCGAGCGCGCCGGCGCCGGGCGTACGGGTACCGCGATGAGGTGGCGAGCCCCCTGCCTTGGGATACCGTTGGCAGCGTTGCTTGCGATGCCGGTTCGCGCGGCCGGACAGGGATCCGTCGACCTAATCACGGTTCACGGGGCCATCGATCCCATCATCGCCCGCTTCGCGACCCGCGCCATCGCCAGCGCCACGGATGACCACGCCGAGGCCGTGATCATTCAGATGGATACGCCCGGCGGCCTCGACGTGTCCATGCGACAAATCGTGCAGGCGATCATAGCGTCACCGGTGCCAGTCATTGTGTACGTGGCGCCACCGGGTGCCCGCGCCGGCTCGGCTGGCGTGTTCATCACCATGGCGGCGCACGTCGCGGCCATGGCACCGGGAACCAACATTGGGGCAGCGCATCCCGTGAGCATCGGTGGGGCTCAGATTCCCGCGACCCAGGAAGACAAGATCGTCAACGACGCTGCTGCTTATATCAAGACGTTGGCCGTGAGCCGCGACCGGAATGCGGCGTGGGCGGAGCAAGCCGTGCGGCAGAGTGTCTCCGTCACCGAAAAAGAGGCCCTCAAACTGCGGATCGTTGATCTCATCGCCAAGGATGTGAACGATCTGCTCACCCAGATCGACGGGCGCCACGTTTCCACAGCACAGGGCGACATCATCCTTCACACCCGGGGGGCGACTCTGCGCGAGAGGAGCATGAGCCTTCCCGAAGGATTCCTCCATGCCATGGTCGATCCCAACGTTGCGTATTTCCTGTTCATCCTGGGCCTCTGGGCACTCTTTGCCGAGTTCTCCCATCCGGGCGCGATTCTACCTGGGGTCACAGGCGTCATCTGTCTCGTCCTTGCTCTTGTTGCCTTTGGGAGTCTGCCGGTCAACTGGGCGGGCGTTGCGCTCATCGTCTTTGGGCTGACTCTGTTCGTTCTGGATATCAAACTCACGAGCTTCGCGCTTGGCGTCAGCGGTGCCATTGCGTTCATCCTGGGGTCTCTCATGCTGTTTAGGCCGTGGCGCCCCCCGTCGCCGGCGGCGCCGGCCTTCTCCGTCGATCTCCTGCTCATTGGCCTCATGGCTGCAGGGCTCATCTCCTTTTTCGCGTTCGTAGTTTCCAAAGCGGTGCAAGCCCAGCGGGCACCGGTGATCAGTGGGATGCAGGCCCTGGTGGGGGTCCGGGGCCGAGCGGTCACACCCTTGGCACCCTGGGGGACGGTCCTCGTCCGGGGCGAACAGTGGGGTGCTGAAGCGGTGCAGGGCACCGTCAGGGCTGGAGAGGAAGTAATAGTGATGGGCAGCGACGGGCTACGACTCCGCATCGTGCAGCTTCACGGCCTACCCGAGGACACGAAATGACCGCCGTGCTGGCAGTGAAAGGCGCGATCCTGGTCCTACCCGACCGCCCGCTCCACCGCGGCCGCAACCTTCGGCAGCACCGCCTCGATGTCCGCCATCGACACCGCGCCCGCCGACAGTCGGAACCACCCCGTGTCCCCCGGCATCCCGAACGCCTGGAACGGCACCGCCGCGAAATCCGCCTCGCGTAGGAGATACCTCCGGATCGCCTCGTTCCCCTCGAGCACCTCGCCCGACGGCAGCCGCTTGCCAGTCAGCGCGAACCGCGCACTCAAGTAAATCGCCCCCGCCGGCGGGATCGCATCCACGGGGAACCCGCGATCGCGCATCGCCACGATCCCGCGATACAATGCGTCGAGTCGAGCTTGCACACCCCGTTTCATCGTCCGGTGGTACGACTCGATCGCGCTGCGTGACGCGAGCAGCCCTGCCGTCGCGATCTGCTCCGCCCGCGGGGCCCACGCACCCACATGCCCAATGAAATCGGTCATCGTGCGCACGAGATCGCTCGGCCCCAACGCCCATCCCACCCGCACCCCCGTCGCCGCAAACGACTTCGAGATCGCGTCGACGGACACCGTGTACGGAGCGAGTGCAGGGCGCAACGCCACCGGCGTGACATGCTTCACCGACCCAAAGGCCAGCATCCAATACACCTGATCGTACAGGAGATACAGCGGCCGCTCTTCCCCCCCCGCCTCCCGTCGCGCGTTCTCCTCGAGCACGAGATCGCAGATGGCGCCCAGTGTCTGCGCATCAAAGACGGTCCCCGTGGGATTGAGCGGGGAGTTGAGTACCAGCAGCCGCGCCCGACGCACCGCCGGCTCCAGCATCGCCCGCGTCGGCAGGAACCCCGTCGATGCAGCACACTCGACCGGAAAGCCGACCGCGCCCACCAGCTGGCAATAGTCCGGAGTCTGCCACGCCGGCACGGAATACACGACCCGATCACCGGCATCCACCAGCGTGCGATACGCCGCGTAGATCACCGGACGCGCTCCGCACGTGACAAGGATCGAGTCGACGCTATAGTCGAGCCCCATCCACTCCTTGCTGTATGCGCGGATCGCTTCCCGGAGCACGGGCATCCCCGCGCCGGGCGGATAATTCGTCTCGCCATCCTTGAGCGCCTGGGCGATCCCCTCCGCCAACACGCTTGGAATCGGGAATTCGCGCGGATCGAAATCGCCCACGGTCAGGTTGCACACCTTCCGACCCTGCGCCGACAGCGCCCGTGCCTCACCCGCAATCTTCAGGATCGCCGACCCCGCCATCCCGTCGGCCATCTTGGACACCCGCCGCATCGCCACCCCCACCCCCACCCCCCCGCCCCCCATCTCTATCGCGACGCGAATGCCGCGATCGCGTTCCGCGTGAAATCCGACAGGACCACCACACCACTCATCTCAGCGCGCTTCTCGAGCAGCGCCTCCCAATCGTCCGTCCCCTGCCAGAACGTCCCCTTCATCCGCGCGATCGCATCAGGATTCGACGACGCCAGCCGCTCGGCAAGGGCAGCGACCGTCCCCTCCAACGCCTCGTGGTCCGACACCACCTGCGCGAACAACCCGTGCCGCTCACCCCACTCGGCGTCACGCCACCCCACCGCGTCGACCGCCAGGGCCTGAAACGCCCCAACCCCGATTTTCCGCTGAATCACCGGCCCCACGACAAAGGGGCCGATCCCCAACGCGAGCTCGCTCAACCGCACCGCGGCGCCCGATGACGCGACAGCATAGTCCGCCGCGGCCACGATGCCCACGCCGCCCCCCACCGTTTTCCCGTGCACGCGTGCGATGATGAACTTCGGGCAGCGCCGCATCGCGAGGATGAGCCGAGCGAACCCCATGAAGAATTCCTTTCCCGCGGCCGCGTCACGAAGGCTCTTGAGCTCGTCGAACGAGGCGCCCGCGCAGAACGGCCCAGGCTCGGCGCTTCGGAGCACGACGACACGGGCGTTCGGGTCCGCGCTGATCGCGTCCATGGATTCGGCCATTCGGCGCAGCAGCGCGCCCGGCAGGCAATTCCCCTTGGGGTGCGAGAACTGGATCGTCGCGACCCCACCCGCGACACGGACGGCGACGCCGCCGGGATCCACTGGCGACGCTGCAGCAGTTGGCGATGACATTCCCGAATCCTGGTGCCAGTCTTACTGCGAGAGCGTTCGGTCGATCGCCCCAGCCACCCGCTCCACATCCGGCAGCACCGCGTCCAGCAACACCTCGTGATATGGCATCGGCACGTCCTCCACGGCGAGCCGCTCGACGGGCGCGTCGAGCCACCAGAAGCCCTCCTGCGCGACCGTCGCCGCGATCTCCGCCCCGAACCCCGCCGTGAGGGTGTCCTCGTGCACGATGAGGCACCGCCCGGTCTTCCGTACGCTCGCCAACACCGCAGCCCGATCCCACGGCGCCACGGTCCGCAGATCGAAGAGCTCCACCCGATCGCCAAACCGCTCGGCGGCCGGCACACACCGGTGCACCATCGCCCCCCACGTCACGACGGTGATCGCACTCCCCTCGCGCAGCCTGTTCGCCTTTCCCAGCACGAGGACATAGTTGTCGCCCGGATACCGCGCGCTCCCGTCGCTGGTCATGAGGAGCGACCGGTGCTCAAAGAAGATGCTCGGGTTCCGGCTTCGCATCGCGGCGCGCAAGAGGCCGACGGCGTCCGCCGCGTTCGAGGGAATGAGCACCTGCCACCCGATCCCATGCACCCACGTGACCTCGCCGCTCACCGAGTGCCAGGGATCACCCACGTCCTTCCCGAACCCGCCAGGCATCCGCACGACGATTGGCGCGGCGAACCGATTGTTGGTCCGCCACCGCAGCGTACCGCAATTGTTGAGCTGCTCGGTCGCCGGGTCGGCGTACTTACGGAACTGGATCTCGGCCACGGGCATGAGCCCCGCTTCCGCCATCCCGACCGCACGCCCGACAATCCCTTCCTCCGACAGACTCGTGTCGAAAACGCGCGCGACGCCGAAGCGCTTCTGCAATCCCTCGGTGACGAGGTGCACGCCCCCCTTCACGCCCACATCCTCACCGAACACGAGCACCTTGGGGTTCACCTCGAGCTCGCGCGCGAGGGTCCGCCGCACGGCCTCCGCGAACCGCACCATCGGACCTCCCGTCTCAGCGACGTCGGTACCGCTCAGCGCAGCACGCTCCGCGTCTGAGAGCCCGCCCGTCGCTTCCGTGTCGCCCCGTTGCGTCGCCTCAGCGTAGATGAATCGCTTGATAGTCGCCGGATTCGGCGCCGGCCGCGCACGGGCGAGCGCGAGAGCTGCCCGCACGTCGCGCTCGACCTCCTGCTCGAGCGCGCGCCACTCCGCGTCCGAAACGCCCGACGCCACGAGGTGCGCCCGGAGCTTCGGCAGCGGATCGCGCTTCACGTCGTCCGCGATCTCCTCCGCCGTGCGATACGCGGCCTGGTTGTCGGGACCTGAATGTCCCGACAGACGGGGGACGGTGAGGTGGATGAGGGCAGGTCCGTTCCCCGCCCGCACGTGGCTCACGACCTCGGCGAGCAGCTGGGCGGTCTCGACCGGATCGGTCCCATCGCCATCGCGCACGAGGAGGTTTGCGAACGACGCCAGGTTGTCGGCGATGTTCCCGCCCGGCGTCTGCATGCCGCGCCGCACGGAGATCCCGAACCCGTTATCCTCGATGTAGAAGAGCATTGGGAGCTTGAGCGTCGTCGCCATCGTGAGCGATGCCCAGAAGCCGTTCGTCGCCACCGACGCTTCGCCGCCGAGCGCGACGGCGATCGATCCGGCGTAGCTCGCGTCGTGCAAGACGTCGTGGTAGTACTGGATCGACTGCGCCCATCCCGCGGTCGGCGTGTACTGGCTTCCGACGTCGCCCGACATCGGGAGCACGATCGCGCCTTTCCCATGCCGCTTCGGCAGGTTGCAGACGACGCCGATGTCCCGCCCGTCGCTGAACCCCCCGCTGCGGCCGAGCGGACTCGCGAACGCGTCCTCGATCGTGAGGCCGAGCGAGAGCAGCAGCGGACGCGACCGGTAGTACGCGCCGGCGGCATCGTGCGGCTTGTCGAGGAGCGATCCCAGGATGACCTGTGCGACTTCGTGTCCGCGCGCCGAGAACTGGTAGAGGACCAGATGCTCGCGAGGGACGGCGGTCTTGTTCCGGTTCGTCGTCTCCTCAATGTCGTCGAGCGCCCGGGATACGAGCGCGTGGTAGGCGATGCGGCGCCAATCGGGGTGGGCCCTCTGTGTTGCCCGTGTCGCCGGTATTGCCTGTATCGCCATGCAGCTACGCGGTCAGATCGCCTTGAACAGCTCGAACGGTTGGCGACAGCCCTCGCAGTACATGACGGCCTTGCACGCGGTCGAGCCGAACTCACTGCGCAGTGTGGTTTTGGTCGAGTGGCAGTAGGGGCATTCGACCGGCGCCACGCTTCGTCTGAGAGGCACCAACGCGTCGTCTCCTCTCTCCTCTCCTCCTTCTCTCCTGTCTCCGCCGCCAGGCGGCGCTATGCCGTAGTCCGCGAGCTTCCGCCGCGCGGCCTCGCCGATCCAGTCCGTCGTCCATGCGGGGGTGAACACGGTGCGCACCCGCGCGCCGGGCCAGCCGCCCTCGGCGAGCGCCTCCACGATGTCGTGCTCGATGACACGCATCGCGGGGCACCCCGAGTACGTGGGAGTGACCGCCACCGTGACCGCGCCCTGGTCGTCCACGGCGACGTCGCGCACGATCCCGAGCTCGACGACGCTGAGCACCGGCACCTCGGGATCCATGACGCGATCGAGGAGCGCCCAGATCGCATCCGTTGGACGCGCGACCGTTACCACGTCGCCCCCGGGTACGATCGCTGCAGGATCTGCATCTCGGAGAGCATATGCCCCAATTCCTCTGTGTGCCGCCCGACGCGTCCGCCGCGCTGCATGTACGCGCTCTCCGGCAGCGCGAGTGTCGCACGCCGCACGACATCCGTCACCTGTGAGCGCCACTTGGGCTCGAGCGGCGCCAGGTCGACGGCAATCCCGGCACGCACGAGCGTCTCGTCGATGCCATCGGTGAGGAACATCTCCCCCGTGAATCGCCAGAGTGCGTCGAGCGCATTCTGCGCGCGCTCGTGGCTCTCCGCCGTGCCGTCGCCCAGCTTGATCACCCACTCGCCGACGTGCCGCACATGGTAGCGCGTTTCCTTGAGCGCCTTCGCCGCGATCCCGGCGAGCTCCTGATGCGCGCTCTCCGCGAGGGCCTCGAGCTGATAGAACGCGGCCACGCCGAACAGGAATTGTCGCACGACCGTGAACGCGAAATCCCCGCGCGGGAGCTCGACCAGCAACACATTGCGATAATCGATAGACTCGCGCAGATACGCGAGCGCGTTCTCGTCGCGCCCCGCGCCCTCGGTGTGCGCCGCGAGTTTGAGCAGCAGCGTGGCCTGCCCGATGAGATCGAGCGCGATGTTCGCGAGCGCGATGTCCTCCTCGAGGATCGGCGCATGGCCGCACCACTCCGACAGCCGGTGCCCCAGCACGAGCCGGTCATCACCCAGCCGGAGGAGGTACTGCACGAGAGCGGCACGCGTGGCGGCATCCATCGCAAGAGCGGTGGCCGGCCCGGCAGACGGACTCGCAACAGCGCTTGCCACGGGCGCCGCTTCCCCTACACGCGCACGCCGCGCGGCGCCGTATAGAACTGCGGATGCCGGTACGGCTTGTCGTTGCCCGGGTCGAAGAACGGTCCCGCATCGCTCGGCGCAGACGCGACGATCGCCGCGCTCGGCACCACCCAGAGATTCACCCCTTCGCCCCGACGCGTGTAGACATCCCGCGCGTTCTGCAGCGCGCTCTCCGCGTCGACCGCGTGGACGCTCCCCGCGTGCTCGAACGGAGCGCCCCCGGGCGGCTGCAGGAACACCTCCCACAACGGCCACTGGCCGTGGGTCTCCTGTTCGTCGGGTGCGACCGTCACGGCGCCGTTCTCCTCACGCCGCTCGAGACGCCGACTCGGGTGCATGCTTGGCCGCGTACGCCGATGCGGCCGCGCGTACCCACGCGCCCTCGTCGTGCGCCTTATTGCGCGCGGCGAGACGCTCGCGGTTCAGCAGCCCTTCGCCGTGGATCACGCGGTCGAACTCCGCCCAATCGATCGTGCCGAAATCCCAGTTCCCGGTTTCGGCGTTGTACTTGAGGTCGGGGTCCGGCAACACGAGGTCGATCGCCTTCGCCTGCCCGACCGTGAGGTTCACGAAACGCTGGCGCAGGTCATCGTTCCCCTTCCGCTTGATGCCCCACTTCGTGAGCTCCGCCGAGTTCGGCGAATCCTTGTCGTTCGGGCCGAACATCATGAGGGATGGCCACCACCACCGGTTCACTGCGTCCTGCGCCATGCGCCGCTGCTCGGGCGTCCCGGCGGCCAGCGTCGCGATGATCTCGAACCCTTGCCGCTTATGGAAGTTCTCCTCTTTGCAGATGCGCACCATCGCACGCGCGTATGGGCCATACGAGGCCTTCGCGAGCATCGTCTGATTCACGATCGCGGCCCCATCGACAAACCAACCTATGGTGCCGATGTCGGCCCAGGTGAGTGTGGGGTAGTTGAAGATGCTCGCGTACTTCGCCTTGCCGCTGAGCAGCTGATCCACCAGCTCCGCGCGGTCGACGCCGAGCGTCTCGGTGCCACAATAGATGTAGAGCCCGTGGCCAGCCTCGTCCTGCACTTTCGCGAGCAACCCCATTTTTCGCTGCAGGGTGGGGGCCCGGGTGATCCAGTTCCCTTCCGGCAGCATCCCGACGATCTCGGAATGGGCGTGCTGCGACATCATCCGGATGAGCTGCTTGCGATAGCGCTCCGGCATCCAGTCCTTCGGCTCGATCGTCTCGCCCGCGGCGATCCGGGCGTCGAATTCCCGCTCCGCGGCCGTACTATCTGCTGCCATTGGCTCTTCCCCCGTTCCAGACCATAAAGCTAGCCTCAAGCGGTTCGTTCAGGCACGCCGTCGCACGAGTGTGAGGATCGTATACACCGCCACCGGCTCTGCCGCCTGGTTGGTGACCTCGACGTCCCAGGCCACGACTCCCTGGGGCACCTGGCCTTCGCGATCCTCCTTGGCCGTCTTCTGCTTGCAGGTGAGCCGTACCTGGATCGTGTCGCCGACAAAGACCGGCTTCACGAACCGCAGGCTCTCGAGGCCATAGTTCGCCAGGACAGGGCCGGGAGCAGGGTCCACGAACAGACCGGCCGCCGCCGAGAGGACGAAGTAGCCGTGCGCGACGCGGCGCCCGAAGATCGACTCTTTTGCCGCCGCGTCGTCCATATGGGCGTAGAAGAAATCGCCGCTGATACCGGCAAAATCGACGATGTCGTTCTCGGTGATCGTCCGTCCGTGGGTGTGCAGCGTCTCCCCGATCTCGAGCTCCTCGAAGTACTTCCGGAACGGATGGACCGTGTCGGCTGTCTCCCGCGCCTTGGGGAGCCACTCCTTGGTGACTTTCGTGAGCACCGTCGGCGATCCCTGGAGCGCCGTCCGCTGCATGTAGTGCAGCACACCGCGCACGCCGCCCATCTCTTCGCCCCCTCCTGCGCGCCCGGGCCCGCCGTGGATCAGGTGCGGGAGAGGTGAGCCGTGCCCGGTGGACTCCTTCGCGCTCGTGCGATCCACGATCATGAGTCGCCCATGAAACGCAGCCGTCCCCAGCGCGACCCTCCGTGCCGTGTCCGGGTCGGCGGTGAAGAGCGAGCCGACGAGTGAGCCGCGCCCGAGGTTGGCCAACTCGACCGCTTCGTCGAGCGACCGGTACGGCATCACGGTGTTGACGGGGCCAAACGCCTCGACGTTGTGGGGCGCCGTCTTCTCGAACGGACGGTCGTCGTACAGGAGAACCGTTGGGAAGAACGCGCCACGCTGCGGGTCGGCGCCCACGACCTGCATGCTGTCGAACCCGCCATACACCAGCTCCGCCGCCGCTCGCAGCTTGTCCGTGTTCTCTCCGACTTGGGTAACCTGCACCTTTCCCGCGAGCGGTCCCATACGCACGCCATCCACGCTCGGATCGCCGATCGTCACGCCTTCGAGGCGCTTCTTGAGCGCGGTAATCACATCCTCGACCATCGACGCTGGGACGATCGAGCGGCGGATCGCGGTGCACTTCTGCCCCGCCTTCGCCGTCATCTCGCGCACGACCTCCTTGATGTAGAGGTCGAATTCGTCGGTGCCGGGATGGGCGTCGGGCGCCAGCATCGAGAAGTTGAGCGAATCCGCCTCCTGGTTGAAGCGCACCGAGTGCTCGACCATCGCGCGGCCGGTCTTGAGCATGTGTCCCGTGCTCGCCGATCCCGTGAACGCGACCACATCCTGGCAACCGACGTGGTCGAGGAGATCCCCGGCGCCGCCGCAGAGCAGCTGAAATGCGCCGGCCGGCAAAATGGCGGACTCCACCATCGCGCGCGCGACCGCTTCGGTCAGATACGACGTCACGGCAGCGGGCTTGACGATCGACGGGACGCCGGCCAGAAGGGATGTCGACAGCTTCTCCAGCATCCCCCAGACGGGGAAGTTGAAGGCGTTGATGAGGATCGCCGCCCCCTCGAGCGGCACGCAGATATGGCGCCCGACGAAGGTTCCCCCCTTCGAGATCATCTCCATCGGTCCGTCGACGAAGAACGTCTCATCCGGGAAGTCGCGGCGCCCGCGGCTCGCGTACGCGAAGAGTGTCCCGAATCCGCCCTCGATGTCGATCCAGCTGTCGGTCTTCGTCGCTCCGGTGGCCTTCGAGACCTCGTAGAACTCGTCCTTGCGCGCCATGAGGTATTGCGCGAGCGCTTTGAGCATCCGGGCGCGCTCGTGGAAGGTCATCGCCCGCAGCTTCGGGCCGCCGACGGTGCGCGCGTACTCAAGGACCCCCTTGAAGTCGATCCCCCCGGTGCTCGTCTCGCCGATTTGCTCGCCCGTCACGGCGTGAAAGAGATCGGTCGCCTGTCCGGAGCCTGCGACCCACTCTCCGTGCACGAAATTCCTGAGCTGCATCTGCGCTTGCCTCGACAGTGGTAACACGTCCATCGGTCCTATCCCTGACTGCGCGCCCCGCGTCGCTCGTGCCAGGTCTCGTAGACCGCGTCCTGCTGCGGCCGGTCGGCGGGGATGTCCCGCAGCGGCTCGCAGGGGATGAGCGTCGCGTGCAGGCGCTCGGGGAGCTGTTGATAGAGCCGCGTCCCCTCCGTCTTCCAGGCGAGCATCTCCTCGCTCACATCCCGCACGATCCGCGCGGGATTGCCGACGACCACTTTCCGCTCGGGTATCTGCATGTCCGCCGGCACGAAGGTGAGTGCGCCAACGATGCTCCCGGCTCCGACGGTCGCGCGATCCATCACGACGGCATTGATCCCGATGAGCGCATTGCGCCCGATCCGGGCGCCGTGGATCACCGCGCCGTGCCCGATGTGCGCGCCGGACTCGAGCCGCACCGTCACCCCGGGGAAGGAATGGATGACGCACGTCTCCTGGACGTTGCACCCATCCTCGATCACGATCCCGCCCCAATCCCCGCGGATCGCCGCGCTCGCACCGACATATACGTCCGGCCCGATCACCACGTTCCCGATGATGGTCGCGCCGGGGTGCACGAAGGCCGACGCGTGAACCACCGGGCGGATCCCGTCAAACTCGAAGAAGGTGGCCACCGTGGACGGGCTACACGCGCTCGATGATCGTCGCCATCCCCTGGCCCACCCCGACGCACATTGTCGCGAGCGCGTACCGCCCACCCGTCGCCTCGAGCTCGCGCGCGGCGGTGAGGATAAGACGCGCGCCCGACATGCCGAGCGGGTGGCCGAGCGCGATCGCGCCCCCGTTGGGATTCACGCGGTGGTCGTCATCGGGGAGCCGCAGCTCCCGGAGGCACGCGAGCGATTGCGCGGCGAACGCCTCATTCAGCTCGATGACGTCGATCTGATCGAGGGAGAGCCCCATCTGGGCGAGTGCCTTCCGCGTCGCGGGCACGGGCCCCATCCCCATCGTCCGCGGCTCGACGCCGACGACCGCTGTCGTCACGACACGCGCGAGGGGCGTGAGGCTGAAATCCTTCACTCCCTGCGTCGAGGCGAGGAGAACCGCCACGGCACCATCGTTGATCCCCGACGAATTCCCGGCCGTCACCGATCCGCCCGGCCGAAAGGCCGGCTTGAGCTTGGTGAGCTTTTCGAGCGTCGTGTCGGCTCGGATGAATTCATCCTGATCGAAGCGCCGCGTCTCGCCCCGCTTCTCGCCGGGGACATCGACCGGCGTGATCTCGCTCGCAAAACGCCCCCGTGCTCGCGCCGCGGCGGCACGGCTCTGCGTGGCGCAGGCGAACCGGTCCTGGTCCGCGCGCGACACCTTGGACTGCTCCGCGACGTTTTCGGCGGTTTCTCCCATCGAATCGATCCCGTACTGCGCCTCGATCCGTGGATTCACGAAGCGCCAGCCGAGGCTCGTGTCGAACAGCTGCACGTCCCGCGCGAACGCCTTGCCGCTCTTGGACATCACGTACGGCGCGCGGGTCATGCTCTCGACGCCGCCGGCGATGTACACATCGCCATCGCCGAGCTTTACTGCCCGCGCGGCGTTCGCGATCGCGCTCATCCCGGAGGCGCAGAGGCGGTTGACCGTTTCTCCGGGCACCGAGATCGGGAGCCCGGCCAGGAGCGCCGCCATGCGCGCCACGTCGCGGTTGTCCTCTCCGGCCTGGTTGGCGCAGCCGAGGATCACGTCCGCGATGCGCGCCGGGTCGAGCTTGGGGTGCCGTTCGAGCAACCGCTGGATCACCAGCGCGGCCATGTCGTCCGGCCGCACCTCGCTCAGGCTGCCGCCAAACGACCCGATCGGCGTGCGGACTCCGTCGACGATAAAGGCTTCGCTCAATGGCGTACTCGCTGGGTGATGCAGATGTCATGCATGCCGCGTATTCTCGGACAGCAGGTCGCGCTGGGTGCGATAGACCGTCCCGCGAAATATCGCGACCACGGAGCCGTCCTGCTTGCGGACGACAACTCGATAGAACGCGATACGTCCGCCCGCGCTCTCCTCATCCGCGGTGGCGGTCAGCACGTCGCCCAGGACGACCGGAGCCACGTACGAGATCCCGTTCTCGACGCTCAGCGTCACACGCCCATGCGTGTTGGACGCAAAGGCGAGTGCGCTGTCGGCGATCGAATACGTGATTCCGCCATGGCACACGCCGAATCCATTGAGCATTTCGCGCCGGACCGTCGCGCGCACGGTGCACGACGCGCTCGAGAGGGTCACGAGCTCGAGTCCCATCCACGCGCTGAAGGCGTCACGCTCCCGCAGGGTGGCGACGAGCCGCTCCGCCAATGCCTGCGCCGCGCCATTGATCGGCCGCTCGGCCCCCGCGCTCACTCGAATCGCCTCCCCTCGCGGACCATCCGCCGGAGCAAGACGCTCGGTCTGTAGCGATCCTCGCCGTATTCCTCCCGCAGCTCCGTCAGCCGTGCGAGCACCCAGTCCAGTCCGAGCTCGTCCGCCCAGGTCAACAGCCCCTTCGGATAGTTGACCCCCTTCGTGACCGCGAGATCGACGTCCGAGCGTGACGCCACACCCCAGTGCACCGCGTCCACGGCTTCGTTGATCAGCATGACGAGGATCCGCTCGAAAATCCGCTGGCCCATGGCACGATCGACGATCGGCTTGGGGGTGGGGGGGGGATGTGCGGCGCCCTCGCGGTAGTCGTAGAACCCCTGGCCGGTCTTCCGGCCCAGCCGCCCCGCTTCGACCAGCCGCTGCTGGGTGATCGACGGCGTGTAGCGCGGATCGAAGAAGAACCCCTCGAACACCGCGCGCGTGACGGCAAGGTTCACATCGTTGCCGATGAAATCCATGACCTCGAAGGGCCCCATGCGAAAGCCGCCGACCTCGCGCATCGCCCAATCGATCGTGGCAATGTCCGCAATCCCTTCCTCGTACAGGCGCAGCGCTTCTCCGTAGAAGGGGCGCGCGACCCGGTTCACAATGAACCCGGGCGTGTCGCTCGAGAAAACGGTGACCTTCTTCCATCTGTCCACGAGTGCGCGGACATGCATCGCGATCTCGGGCGCCGTCCCCATCCACGGGATGATCTCGACCAGCGGCATCACGGGCGCGGGGTTGAAGAAGTGCACGCCCAGCACGCGCTCGGGGCGCTTGCACGCCGATGCGATCCCGGCGATCGGGAGCGAGGACGTGTTGGTGGCGAGCACGCAGCCTTCGCTGACGGCCGCCTCGATGCGCGCAAATACCTGACGCTTGACATTGAGCCTCTCGACGACCGCCTCGATGACCAACGCGCACTCCGCGAACGCGCCCATTCCCTCGGCGGCCGGTGCGCCGTGAAAGCGCACACGCTGGACGATCTCGGCCGCCTGCGCCGCGGCGAGACGTCCCTTCTCGACCTCGCGGCGCAGCGCCTTTTCGATCCCGGCGCGCGCGCGATCGAGCGCGGCCGCGTCCGTGTCGACGAGCGTTACGGAATGCCCGTGCGTGGCCGCGACCTGCGCGATCCCGCTCCCCATGGCGCCGGCACCGAGCACACCGACCGGCGTCCCGCGGTCCAGGCGCATGCGCCTATCGTCCCACGAAGGTGGGAGGGCGCTTCTCCTGGAACGCCCGGACCCCTTCCTTATGGTCCGCGGTGACGGCGGCCGCGCGCTGCAACTCCGCTTCGAGCGTCAACTGCGTCTCGAGGTCGCTTGCGAGCGACGCGTTGAGTGCGCGCTTGGTGAGTCCGAGCGCGCGTGTGGGTTGCGTCGCGAGCTGACGGGCAAGCCCGCCCGCGGCTTCCATCAGCAGGTCCCCGGGGACGACATCATGGATCATCCCCCATTCCTTTGCCTGCTGGGCCGAGATCCTGTCGCCCAGCATGGCAAGGCTCGTTGCACGCGCGAGCCCGACGAGGCGGGGAAGGAAGAACGTGCCGCCCGTATCCGGGATGAGTCCGATCTTGATGAATGCCTGGATGAACGACGCCTGCTCGGCCGCGATGACGATGTCGCACGCGAGCGCGAGATTCGCACCCGCGCCGGCGGCGACGCCATTCACAGCGGCGACGACGGGCTTCTCGAGATGGCGGATCGCCAGAATGAGCTGGTTGTATCCTTCCACGACGCTGCCGATGTCGGGCGCGGGTGACCCGCTGGTCGGCACGGCCTCGGCGAGGTCCTGTCCCGCGCAGAACGCGCGGCCGGCGCCGGTGACGAGGACCGCACGCACGGTGTCGTCCGACGTTGCCGCGGTGCAGGCGTCGCGCAGCTCGGCCGTCATCTGACGGTTGCAGCTGTTGAGCACCTCAGGCCGGTTGAGCGTGAGCGTCAGCACCCCCGCGTCGAGGTTGCGGAGGACGTGCCGGTACTCCATGTGCGCCTCGTGGACCGAGCCGTCGCCTGCCCTGCCGGATTCGAGCCGAGCCTGGCAACTCCAACGGATACAAAATAGTAGATACGCGGCATTGAGTCCGCAGTCCTCGCGGGGAGCATGCCAGTCAGCACGGAGGGGAGAAAGTGGAAAGGAGACCGAGCAGCATGGCGCCCGGTCTCCTTTCTCCTTTTTCTACTTTCTGTGCCGCTCCATTTTTTTTGGCTCCTACGACGGGCCGGCCGGTGGAGGCGGGGTCACGGGCGTGGGAGGGGTCGGCGTCGGGCCAAGCGGGCTGGTCGCGGCGGGAAGGGGCCGCGTGGGGGTGGGCCCTGGCGGCCCGCCCGCCGTAGCCGGCGCGGGTGGCACGGGCGTGGCGCCCGGCGGGCCGGTCGGCGGGGCGTTCGATCCGTATCCGCCGCCCAGTGCCTGAGACCGGACCGGCACGGTGGCCAGATTTCGATCGAACGTTCTCTGCTGCTCTGGCGTCAGCGTGGCGCGAATGTCCTGGAGGTGTTGCTGCCGAAGCGCGCGGAGCTCGGCTCGCGATGCGGAATCCATTGTCCCGCCCGCGTGCGACTCGATGATCTGGCGAATGGCGGCCCGGTTCGCCGCGGTGAGCGCCTGCAGCGAATCGCGCTGCGCATCGGCGAGCGGGATGCCACGGAGCGCGAGACCATTGGCGCGGATGCTCGCCGGTGGTCCCATTTGGTATGTTCCTGTGCGCTGCCCGCCGTCCTGAGACGGAGCGGATGTCGTCGGGTCCTGCGCCTGAACGGAGGGAGCCGCGCAGAGGACGAGCGCTGCGCCGGCGGCATACTGCAAGAGCGATGTGATCGATCGGGCCATGGTGTGGTCCCCCCCTTCTCTCGCCGTGATACACCGCGTCCCCGCGATGGTCGCGCAGAGGCAGCTTCGCCAGTGGAATCTACATCGGTCCGTACATTCTGATGCCGAACGGGAGTGCCATTTCTGGTCGCCGGTCCCTGGGGGCCCGAAAAAATGTCCGAAACGAGAGGGCAGGCCTCTCGCCGCCCGCGCCCCGTGCACCATCCGGCTATTCTTGGCCTCGTGCGCAACAACCCCGTTTACTCCGATCGCGATCGCGCGAGGCGGCTGACGGTGGCGCTCGCGCGGCGCTCGCGCCGTGCTGCGGCCGTGCTCGTCGTGCTAGCCGCGCTCGCGTCGTGCGGGCGGGCGGCGTCGACTGGTGGCTCCGGAGGAACGGGGCCGGCGGGGTCTGACAGCGTCGTCCTGGGTTACGACTGGACGCGCTTCGGCTCGGATGTCGGTCGGTCGGACGCATCTACGACGCCGACAGGCATCACCACGGGAAACGTGGCATCGATGCGCCGGCAGCAGGTCGAGCTCGACGGCACGGTGGACGCATCGGCCATCTATCTGAGCGACGTGCAGGTCAATGGGGCGGCGCACGACGTGTTTTTCGTGACGACGACCTATGGGAAGACGATCGCGGTCGATGCGATCACGGGCGCGATTCTCTGGACCTACACGCCGCCGAACTACGCATCGTGGGCGGGCTCGTCGCAGATCACGAACGCGACGCCCGTCGCGGACCCCGATCGCCAGTTCCTCTACGCGGCGTCGCCCGACGGGAACGTGCAGAAGCTCGCCGTGGCGGACGGCCACGCGACATGGAGCACGGCCATCACAACGGCCGCGCAGAGCGAGAAGATCGCCTCGTCGTTGAATTACTTCGCGGGTCGCGTCATCGCGGTCACAGGCGGCTACATTGGCGACGCGCCGCCGTACCAGGGTCACGTCGCGATCCTCGATGCCGGGACCGGCCGGCTCGTCCACGTGTGGAACTCGCTCTGCAGCGATCAGCTCACACTTCTCCCCGTGAGCCAGTGCGCGCAAACCCGATCCGCCATCTGGGGGACAGCCGGGGCGGTGATCGATTCGGCGACGGGCGACATCTACGTCGCGACCGGCAACGGCCTCTGGGATGGCAACACGAATTGGGGCGACGCGACGCTTCGGCTCGACTCGACGGCGACGCAGCTGCTCGGCAACTACACGCCGACGAATACACAAGCGCTGGCCCAGGCCGACCTGGACCTCGGGTCGACGTCGCCGGTGCTGCTGGGTGGCGGCTACCTGGCGCAGGGCGGGAAGGACGGCGAGATCCGGGTACTGAGCACGGCTGCGATCGCGGGCGCGGCGCCCCACATGGGCGGCGAGGCACAGGTCGTGTCCACGCCATCGGGCGGAGCCTTGTTTACCGCCCCCGCGGTGCTGCGGACATCGACAGGGACGACGCTGTTCGCCGCCGACGGCGGCGGCACGGCGGCGTGGACGGTGAGCGGCGGTCAACTGTCGCCGGCGTGGCAGAACGGCAACGCCGGGACGAGCCCCGTGGTCGCTGGCGGCCTGCTCTACGTGTACGACCCGGGGGGCGGCGGGCTGCGCGTGTATCTGCCAGCGACGGGCACGCTCGTCGCGAGGCTGCCCTGCGGCAGCGGCCACTGGAACAGCCCGATCATTGCCGACGGCAGGATCGCGCTCCCCGAAGGGAACGCGAACGCCCATCAGACGAGCGGCATACTCGACATCTGGCGGGCGACGGGGTCGTGATCTCGGCGGAACGGTAAGCTGGAGACGGTCCGAGTAATCGCCAAATCATCGACGTGGATGATCGCCTTAGCAGCATCGCATGTCGCCCGGTCGCTAGACCAATCGTCGCTGGTGGTGCATCGCTAAGGCGAGGCATAATGCCGCGAGCGGCCCGCGAGCCCAATTGCGCGCGCTTGCCAGCTTGCCCCCTCCCTTGAACGTTTCAGCCGGCACTCGGTCGTTTCCGATGCCCTGACGAAGCGCCGGGTGTCGCCGCTGCGGTTCCCGATGCGGGAAGGTGCAAATGTCACTCGTTGATTTCCTCTTCGGTCGTCGGCTGGCTTCGGACGAGCAGAGCGGCCAGAAGATCGGCGTACTCGCCGGCTTACCCGCGCTCGGTCTCGACGGGTTGTCCTCGTCCGCGTACGGCCCCGAGGCGGCGTTGACGGTCCTGCTGCCGCTCGGCGCGGTCGGGCTGAATTACATCCTGCCGATCACCGGGATGATCCTCGCCCTACTGGCGATGTTGTACATCTCCTACCGCCAGACCATCGCCGCGTACCCCGTTAACGGTGGCTCGTACACCGTCGCGAAGGAGAACATCGGGACGTGGGCCAGCCTGCTTGCCGCCGGTGCCCTGATGATCGACTACGTGCTGACGGTCGCGGTGGGCATCTCGGCTGGCGTGGCCGCGCTCGTGTCCGCCGCCCCCCAGCTGCACAGGTACACGGTACCCCTGTGTCTCGGCATCCTTGCGCTGGTCACGCTGCTGAACCTGCGGGGCACCCGGCAAGCGGGAGCAGCCTTTGCCCTGCCCACTTACCTGTTCATCGCGAGCATGTTCGTCGTGCTGGGCCTCGGGCTCGCTAAATCGATAGCCAGCAGGGGACATCCCCATTCTCTGGTCGTCGCGCCGCTCCTGCCCGCTGCCACGGCGAACGTCGGGCTGTGGCTGCTGCTCCGGTCGTTCGCCAGTGGCTGCACTGCCATGACCGGCGTCGAGGCCGTGAGCAATGGCGTCAGCGCGTTCAAGGAGCCGACGGTCGTGCGGGCGCACCGCACGCTGACCCTTATCGTCGCCCTTCTGGCGATGCTGCTCGGCGGGATCGCCTACCTGTCGCACGCCTATCAGATCGGCGCGACAATTCAGGACCGGTCCGGCTACCAGAGCGTGCTATCGCAGCTGGTCGGTGCGGTGGTCGGGAGGGGTTGGCTTTACTACCTGACGATGGGCAGTGTGCTGGCGGTGCTCTGCCTGTCGGCCAACACCAGCTTCGTGGATTTCCCACGCCTGTGCCGGTTGATCGCGAAAGATGACTTCCTGCCCCGCGCCTTCGCCGCCGTGGACCGGCGGCTGGTCTATGCGGTGGGTGTGTCGTTCCTCGCTACCGCCTCCGGGCTGCTTCTAGCGGCGTTTCGCGGCATCACCGATCGGCTCATCCCCCTATACGCGGTTGGGGCGTTCCTCGCCTTCACGCTGTCGCAGTCCGGCATGGTCATGCACTGGCGCAAGCGCATGCGCGAGTCGTTCACACCGGAAAGGAAGGCCGGCCAGGGCCGGAGCAGTGGCGATCAAGGCCCGTCGACAGGCGGGTGGGGCAACCTACACCTGAAGTTGTGGGTGAATGGCGTGGGTGCGGTCGCCACGGCCACCGCGCTCAGCATCATCGTGGCCGCGAAGTTCATGGAAGGGGCGTGGATCACCGTCTTGGCAATTCCGATGCTGCTCACGATGTTCCTCCTCGTCCACCGCCACTACCTATCGGTCGAGAATCAGATCGAGTGCGCCGACCCGTTGGACGTGGCGCACAAGGACCCACCGGTCGTGCTGGTGCCGATCCGCGGCTGGGACCGGCCGGTGGCAAAGTGCGTGCGGTTCGGGATGCTCCTGTCGCCGGATGTCATCGCGGTTCACCTGAGTAACCTCGAAGGGGACGCCGCCCAGGACGAGGCATCGCAGATGCGGCGGCAGTGGGCCGAGCGGGTACAGGGGCCGGCTCGCGGCGCAGGCGTGTCGTGTCCGACGCTCGAACTGGTGCGGACGCCCTACCGCGAGTTCATCGCGCCGCTGCTGAATCACATCGACGAGATCAAGCGCCGGTATCCGCGCCGACTCGTCGCGGTCATCATTCCGGAGATTGTGGAGAAGCACTGGTGGTATGCGCTGCTGCACAGTCGCCGCGCTGCCCAACTCCGATCCGCGCTCAGGGCACGGCAGGACGTTCGCGTGATCGTCATCGACGTCCCCTGGTTCATAAAGGAATAGCGGCGAAGCTAATCACGGAAATGCAGGGCCTCCGTGGAGCGCTTTGGCGCTCACCATCACCGCGCACATGCCTCCCTGCTGCGCCACGTTCACCACCGGGAGCTGAGACGCCCGCGCCACCAGCGCCACCCCGTACCGGCTCGGCGCAAACCCCATGACGATGTAGAACGGCTCGACGCGCGCTCGATCCGATTCGTCCAGCACGTGAAACGACTTGACCGGGATGGGCGCGACCTGCTGCACCACCCAACGCTTTTCGTCGGGCAGCACCCGCTCGATCGCTGCATCCCACTCGCTCTGGGTCGCCGTCGGACCGACGACCACACCCTCGCCTCCGTACGACCGGTTCGGCTTGAGCACCAGCGACTCGCGTTCTTTCCGCGCATACTCGAGCAGGTCGATGCGCTCGCCCGCCGGCGACGCGGTGCGGCGGTCCGAGACGATGCGCGTCCACAACACGTGCCGCCGCATCACCTGTCGCTCCTCCACGGTCAGAAACCGTTCGGCGAGCTCGGGATCGGTGAACACCTCGAAGCAACTCTTTTGATCGAGTTCCGCGGTGATCGACGACACGACGCGATTCTGCCGGAGCAGCGTACGCATCGGCGCGACATCCACTCCCTCGTCCGCCAAGTCCATCAAATCGAGGACGCTCGCATCCCGGTACGCGAGGTCTACACGTGTGTCGCCGTACAGCACTTCGCCGCCGCGCAGCCGCAGCTCGCTCACATCCGCGTGCAACACCGAGAGTCCGTGTCGCTCGCGGTAGTATGCGGCGACCGCCTCGGGCTCATCCGGTCCATCGGTGGCGTACTTGGGATCGACGAGCACGATCTGCCCATGCGGACGGCCGATTGCCTCCAGATGCTCCAGCAGATCCTGGAGCAGCAGCTCGCGAATGTCGTCAGCGAGTTGGAGTCGGATGCTCGGATCCTGGGCCAACAGCGCCGGCACCACCAGGTCGGCCAGCACACCCATGGACGTCGGACCGATGTGCAGACCGCCGATCCCGCTGAGGTTGGGCTCCATGAACTTGATCGAGTCCTTCCACATCGCCGTCGTGTAATCGACCACGGCGTCGAGACGTCCGAAGACTGGATTGGCTTCGCGATGCGCCGGCGTCCAACACTCCCGAAGCCATTCTTCCTCGACCGGCGTTACCTGGAGGATCTCACGGACCCGCGGCACCTCGAAGTAGAGGTCGGGCAGTCGCTTGATACAGTTGAGGACCGTCTCGGAGATGTAGTGCGAATACCCGAGCTGGTCCGGACGGAGCGTGAGCGGACACGGGAGCAATCGGATCGTCTCGGTGACGCCGTCGCGCTGATAGGCCAGGTGCCGGGCCGTCGCCTCGCGACGAATGGCACGCATCAACTCGACCATTTCGCCGGGCGGGACCCGATCGAGCGCGTGCTGGACCCGAGTGGCGAGCCGCATTCCCATGAGGCCGACTTCTTCCGCTGGCGTGTACATGCGGCCGCGTACCGTGGCGATGGGCGTGTGGGGCGAGCAGCTTTCCGCGTATTCTACGACACCAGCCCCGAAGATAAACCCATCTCGCACCGACCGTTGAAACGACCGTGAATCCCGATCAAGCCTACGCGGAGCTGGTTCGGCTCTCGCGCGACGCGACAGTGTTGGCATCGTGTCTCGAAGTGTTGGAGTGGGACGAAGAAGTCTGCATGCCGCGCGGGGGCGTGGAGCATCGCGCGCAGCAAATGGCGGTGCTCGCGGGACTCGTGCACGATCGCCAAACGGATCCCCGCTACGACGATCTGCTGAGCACCGTCGACGCATCGTCGCTCGTCAGCGATCCCGAGAGTCCGCAGGCGGTGAACGTGCGCGAGCTGCGCCGCGGCTTCGATCGCGAGCGTCGCATGCCGCGGAAGCTGGTCGAGGAATCGGCCCGCGTAACGGCGCTCGCCTCGCAGAAGTGGGCGGAAGCGCGCAAACGCGACGACGTCACGATCTTCGTCCCCTGGCTCGACCGCATCTTCGCGTTGGCGCGAGAGGAGGCAGATGCCGTCGGCTGCGCCGGAACGCGGTACGACGCGCTGCTCGACCACTACGAGCCCGGCATGACCACCGACCGCCTCTCGGCGCTGTTCGCGCATCTCCAGGCGCAGCTACTTCCACTCGTGGACTCACTGCGTGGCGAGCCGACCCCGGCGCCGGGGCACGTGCTCGCGCGCGAGTTTCCGATCGATCGCCAGCGCCTGTTCGCGGAAGGCGTCGCGGCGGCATTGGGATTCGATCTCGAGGGTGCGCGCTTCGACATCGGGCAGCACCCCTTCTGCACGTCGATCGGCCCCGGCGACGTGCGCATCGCGCTGCGGTACTATCCGCGCAATTTCACCCGCGGATTCTTCGCGCTCATGCACGAGGTTGGGCACGCGCTGTACGACCAGGGGCTGGATCCCGCGCACTACGGCACGCCGATGGGCGAGCCGGCGTCGCTCGGTCTCCACGAGTCGCAATCGCGCTTGTGGGAGAATCTCGTGGGACGGAGCCACGGATTCTGGCGGCATTTCTTCCCGCAGCTCCGGAGCGCGTTTCACGAGGCCCTGCACGACGTCTCGCTGGACACGTTTCGTGGAGTGATCAACCACGTCGGACCTAGCATCCTCCGCGTCCAGGCCGACGAGGTGACATACGACGTGCACATCATGATCCGATTCGAGCTCGAGCGCGCACTGCTCGCTGGCGATCTCCGTGGAGCCGATCTTCCAGGCGCCTGGGCGGAATTGTACCAGCGCTACCTCGGCCTCACGCCGGACAACGATCGCAACGGATGCCTCCAGGACGGACACTGGTCGGAGGGGCTCATCGGATACTTCCCGACCTATACGCTCGGCAACGTGTACGCGGCCCAACTCTTCGACGCCGCGGAGCGTGCGGTGGGCCCGCTCGACGAGTCGTTTGCCGCCGGTGATTTCCGTCCGCTCCGCGCATGGCTCGGCGAACACGTTCACCGCCACGGGCAACGCTACCGGGTCGACGCGATCATCCAGCGGGCGACCGGGCGTGCTCCCGATCCGTCCGCGCTGATCGCGAGCCTCTCACGCCGCTATGGCTATCGGGCCGGCGGGATGTGACGCGTCCGGCCCGCACGGACCGGCGCCGGGCGCAGCCCGGCGAGCGGAGCGCAGGCGCGAATGCGCCGAAGCTCAACCCGCGACGCCCTGAACCCCATTCGCACTCAGGGGGGACCAAAGTCCGACAACCTGACGGCTCTCAGAGGGGAACTGGGCATCGGCGCCCCAGTTTTTCACCAGAAATGTCGCACCTCTGCGCAAGAAACGGGTAACGAAACGGGTAACAGCGTGGCATGCCGCTGCCGCGATCCCGACGGTGGCTGGCAGACGGCCGTCGTAATGCCGATCGCTATTGGTAATCGACAGTTCTCGCAGTCGGCCGGATGCAATCGGCCGATCCCGCGTTTTGTTCAATCCATCGAGCGTTCCGTCCGCGCCGCCAACGCGCTCGCTCCGGTCTACGCCTGATGCGGGGGCTGGGCCGGCGTAAGGCCGTAGCGGCGCATGATCTCCGCCATCTTGGCTCGGTCCGGTGGCCCGCCGCCTGCCGCCTTCACCACCTCGGCAACCTCGCGAAAATACTCCGGGCCGATCGCTGCTGGCGTGATCAGGCAGAGCGCCTGCGCGTCATGGGCTCCATTGTTGTCGAACCGATGAATCGCACCGCGCGGAATGCAGAGCGCCTGTCCCGGCCCTAGGTCGATGACGCTCCCATCAACGGTCCAGGTCAATACGCCAGCGAGGCCGTAGATCGTTTCTTCGTAATGGTCGTGACTATGTGCGGGAGCCATCAGGCGCTGGCCGGCTGGGACTCCGAGCTCAAAGGCCGCGACGGTGCCGCTCGAGTGCTCTCCCGTGAGCAAGAAGCGCACGGAGAGCGGCCCGATTCGGATGGTCTCATTGGCCGGATTGGCACGGAGCTCGATCGTTGACGATCGCATGGGAACGCTCCTATGGTAAACGGAGTTGACTGACCGCTATAGTAAATGTAGTTTACCTCCATGTCAATACGTCCGTCGCGCGATAGCGCAGCGGTCAAGACCAGGGCCATGCTCATCGGCGCGTTGCTGCGTGTGCCGGGTCAGGCCATCCAACGCCGGATCATCAAGGAGCTCAACGCGGCCGGGTTCGCGGACCTCCGCATGCCGCATATGCCAGTACTGCAATTTCCAGGTCCGGATGGCGCTCGCCCGGGCGTGCTCGCCGAGCGTGCCGGGATGAGCAAGCAGGCCATGAACCAGCTCCTCAGGAGCCTTGAAGGTCTCGGCTATATCGCCCGGTCTGACGTGCCCGACCAGGGCCGCGCACGGATTGTGCGGTTCACGAAACGCGGTCGCGCCGTATATGCGAAGATGATCGACATCCTCCGCGACATTGAGCGCGAATGGAGCGCAGAGCTCGGAGCGCAGCAGTTTGCCCAGCTCAAAAAGCTCCTGTTCCGGGTCTGGGAGAGCCCGTTGAGCCGCTAAAAAGCCAAATAGAAATGGGAGCGGACTCGAACCGCTGATTTATCCTAGTCGAGACCACAGCGTCATTCAGAGAAACGGCTAACAAACGGGTAATGCCGTTTGGGCTAAGCCCGTAACTCCTTGTAAATCAATCGGGACGGCGGGATTTGACGCGTCCGGCCGCGTAGCGGCCGGCGACGGGCGCAGCCCGGCGAGCGCGAGCGTAGGCGCGTGAGCGCCGAAGCTCAACCCGCGACCCCCTGTGAACCCCATTCGCGATTAGGCCCCATCAGATTCTTACAAAATGTCGGCGCTCAGAGGGCGAACCGGGCATTGGTGGCGGAGTTCGACCCCCCGGATGCCGCAATCGGCCGCCAGAAACGAGTCACGAAACCAGTCACGCCCACCGAGCACGATGCACGCGGTGGCCTTTTCGTTGTTCGTCGGTCGT
>CAVYNV010000002.1:0-88458 GCA_963770025.1 uncultured Gemmatimonadales bacterium | reverse complement strand
AACCGACCTTGCCGGAGCATTTTCCGCTTGTCCTCGAATTCCTCCTTGTCGATTTCGCCCCGAGCGAACCGCTCCTCGAGGATGCCGAGCGCGCCCCCGTCCGGCCAGTATCCGTAGGGATGCCAGCCGCCGAACCGGCGATAGCGGTAGCCCCAGAACGCCCAGCGCAATGCCAGAAAGATTAGGAGAATTACAAAGAAGGCGAAGAACAAATGGGATCCCCCATGATGATGCGGACCCCAGCCGTGATTCCACCGCCAATCGTGAGCATTCGGCGGAGCATTAGTGGGCAGGCTGGTTCCCTGGTCGCCCTGAGCCCAAGCCGAGGCGGCCATCATCGTCATGGCAGCGGGCAATAGCATAAGGCGTCTCATGATTTCCCTCCTCCTGATTGATCCAGTCGCAATGCACGAATCTGGCCTGCTCGTTAGAGATACCCGGCGGTCGCCATGGCGGGCACCAGCCGGTTGCGCTCGGTCAATATACTTGAAGCGCTCTCGCACCTGGTGACTTGTAGGGCAGAGGTTTACGCTGTATTGCCCGTGCTTGACGCGACCGACGGCTGACACATAACGGCTATAAACGTACGCGAGGCCGCGGACACGGCGACCTGCCGTTTCTATGTGGCGCGCGCCGCGACATCGGGTCTACCAGGCAAGCAAGGACCGGAGAGACCACGCCTTGATCGTGACGGCGTTGGGTCAACCGACACAGTGAGACATGTTCCGTCGCGACCGCGTACATGCTGTTCTGTTAGCCGACGGATGGCACGAGTGTGTATGGAGAGACGGTGAGTCCACGTTCAAGTTGAGCCACTGGGACGAAGTGGGTCAGGATTCGGCGGAGTGGAGAGAGGGCTACTTTCGGCTCATAGCGCCAATTACCTCTGTGCTCGGCATCAAAGAGCGCCTCGAGGAACCCGACGCGTGAACGGTCCCAGCGTGACCCCGGGCCGCACCGATCCTACAGCTTGACGACGTTAATTCCGACTGCGTGCGCCGCACCGTGCTCAACGATCGCGCCTGCGCTCCGCCGGCGCGCTGCCTTCCGCGCCTCACGTCGGCGTTGAGAGCTAGAGCCTCGCATGGCTTTCGCGCCTCTACCATTTCACGCGAACCCGATAATCGAGGGTTGCGGCAGCATTCTTCGCAACAGGAATGTGAAAGCTAAGCGTAGTGGCATCGAGCCTCTCTGACTTGTAGTTCGATTTTTCGACTTCCCAATCGCCGCCAATCGGCTCGCGGATCTCCACGGTCATATTCCGAGTCCTTGTGGTTCCGCAGTGTAATCTCGTACTCCAATTCGTACAGATTGTTCGTAAGCCTCTTGAAATCGGTTTCCTTGCGCTCGCAAATGATGTCAAATGCGTCGCCGACGTGAATCGTGATTGACTCATCTTTCGGCGTGTGGTTGATGCTGTCTTCTCCCACGAGCTGACTCCCGCCGCGTGAATCGGCCTGATAGACGCGAACCGTGCCAGCAGGCAACGGCATTCCCAGCCCGGACTTGTCTTGGTTCTTGAATCGATAAATCACCTGAACCGGCTGTTGGATTCGGTTCCCGATACTCTGCGAGTTCCTGTAATAGTACGGCTGCCCAGTGACGAGCAGGAGCTTTTCGACGGCCACGCCGCTCGCATTCAGCAAACTGATCTGCTTAGATTCTTTGTCCCCGATTGACGTTCGTCGCGCAAGCGAATACAGGTGGTACTCCGAAAAGTTCTCCTGTTCAAACTGCGGCGCAGCCGCGGGCGCTGCCATAACGGCCTTGCTCTCCAGAGCCTGCAGGCGAGCGGACGCAACGCGGTGAACTTCTCCCGCCACGAGCTGGAGCTTCGCGTTCTTGTAGGCCGCGCCGCTGTTGTTGGCGAGAGTCACCCAGCCGTCGAGATCGGCGGATTTTTCGTCCCGGCCGACCGTGAGGACGTAGTCCGCGTTCCAATTCATGTTGTCCGTCAAATAAGAGGCCTCGACGCGCTGCGACTGTGGTCCCCCATTGTCGAGCATCCAGACAAGGGTCGGTTTGCTATAAAGATTCTCGGGAAGATCGGGGAACCGGTAGTGATCGGTGGGCATCCCCGTTACGATTTCATTTCCGATTTTCCAAACGGGGCCGTTGTTGTCGGAGAGGAGCAGCGCCTTTGTCTCGACCCATTTCGTCGAACTGTTCTCTTCTTCGCCGCGCACGAGAGTGACTTCGCCTCCAACGTATTTCTGAAGGAGCTTCGCCGGATCGAGGAGATCGTATTCGTAGTTCTGTTCGAGAACGGTGAGCTTGGTGGGCTCGGATAGCGAACGGAAATGGACGGTCTGGGGGTTGATCGAAGCCGCGACATCTTCGAATTTCAACGAGAATGTTCCCGACGGAAGCGATATCTGTCGCACATCCCGCACGAGCGCGCCGTTCGAATTGTATACGGTGACTGCGAGATCGACCTGGTCCTTCTGCGTCGTACTTGGCGTCGCGCCGGCATCCTGCCGTGGCGATACCTGCACGCTGCTGGTCCGAAACGCAACGGGGCCGGCGATGCCCATAGCAGCGGTCAGGCCGGCCGCAACCAAGCGGCGCGTATGAACGCGTCGAATCATGTCATCCTCCAGAGAAGTCTTGAGTTAGGCATCCATCGACACTTAGGACACCGCGCAGACGTATTCCCCCGATGAGGTCGTAATCTTCTGTCAGAGGGGGAGACGTTGCTCGACCACGGATTTGCACACAACCGACGGCCGAGGACGCCCGAGGTGCGCCGTGAAGGCTCAATCGCGTGACGAGAGTGTGGGGCTCCACTGGGCGAGGGGTCGGGCGATCCCCTAGTGCAAGTTGGCCCTCCGCGTGTCCCGCTCGGCCGGCCCGGGCGGCCAACACGTCAAACAAGATGAGCTCCAAGGTCGAGATCCGCTGGGAGCTCGCGCAGTCCGCCCGCGTGACTGACGACGAGCGTGCTGTCCTCCGCACCGCGCTCGGCTAGCGGCTCGACGCCGGATAGGCGGTTACGTGTAAGTCGTTGTGCTGTAAGTCGGGACGGCGGGATTTGACGCGTCCGGCCGCGTAGCGGCCGGCGACGGGCGCAGCCCGGAGAGCGCGAGCGTAGGCGCGTGAGCGCCGAAGCTCAACCCGCGACCCCCTCAACCCCATGCGCACCCAGGGGCCACCAACTATGACATTGTGACGCCGTTTAGAGGGAGATCGGGCATCGGTGCCGGACTTCCCGGTCGCTTTTGCCGCGCTTTGCCGCGAGTAAATGACCACGAAACTGACCAGGCGTGCGCCTGTGTGCTGCAGCCATTCCTCAGCGATATTCCATTGGCTTGGTGAACCGCTCCCCTGATCCAGCACCGGCGGCTGCCGGCTCGCGGGCTGCCATTAACTCGAAAACCATCAGGAGACAGCATGCTGCTCATCCGCGAAGTCATGTATTGCAAGCCGGGCAAGGTTCGCCCCATGGTCGAGAAGTTCCTCGCCATGTCGAAGCTCGGTGCGAAATCGAGTATGCCAAAGATGCGGGTGATGACGGATTTCTGCGCCGAACGGTATTGGACGATCGTGGCGGAGATGGAGGTCCCGAATCTGCAAGCGTTCGAGGCGATGATGCAGGGACAGGGTCAGAGGAGCGAAGACACCAAGGAGCTCGAGACCATCATGCGGGACTACCACGAGCTCGTGGAGTACGGACGGCGCGAGATTCTACAAGATCGAGGAATGATGCCCGACGTGAACCCTCTGGGGCCGGGTCCACCTCCAACCCGCCTCCCCCGAACCCAATTTAGGCCAGGGAGGCCACGAAGAACGACATGCTGCCGGCGTGCAGAGGGCGAATCGGGTATCCGTGCCGGACTTCACCCCCGGAAATGCCGGAATCTGCTGGGAAAAACAGCCCCCCAAACAGCCCCCGGCGAACCCCTTCGGTCGGGCGAGGCCCTCTCCGCCGGCCGATGCCCCCCCCCAGCTCCAACTAATCCATCGCGAACCGTTTTTCGCCCTCGTCGGTCAGGCGGAGAAGGTTTTTTCCGCTGGGGGTTAACTCGTCCAGTTTGACCCGGATCGTGTGGTAGACCCCGTTGTTACTCAGGGTCAGCTTCACCGAGTAAACCTCGGGAAAATCTCCTCCACCTCGACAATGTGAGCCGGGTTCACGCACTGCTTCTTCGTCAGCCATACAAGCGGCGAGTCCATCGTGCCTCCAGGAGGGGGTCACACTCAGCGCTACCCGTAAGATACGAAGTCGTCCCGCGGCGGTCTGTTTCGTGGTTCCAGGGGTTCCGACTCCGCCGGCGGGATAAGCACGGTCCATCCCCAACACGCCCGCGATCCGCTGCTCGATCAGGGCGGAGTCCTGGCGGGGCGCTACCGCGACGTCGACAACGACCCGACCGCCTATGCGGCCGGCGGCCGCATCGCGAAGGGCGAGTGGGCGCGGGGCACCCTGGAGATCGTGGCCCCGTGGAAAACGCGGCGCGTACGGGGACTCCGCTGGTGCCGGGAAGGACGGCACACCGCCGAGAATGTGGGTCAAGTACGGCCGTTGCTGCGGCGGCGAGGAGGTACATCCGGCGCCGGATGCCTCATGTCGTCAGCATTTATTCCTCCTGAACTAAGGTCGCTGAGCCTCCGGATGGCGCTGCTGGAGTGTGGGGCTACGTCCGCAGCTCCCCTCCAGTGGCGTACGAGGCGCTATCCGGTAGCCACCCTCCCCGAAATCCCGCGCGGATAAGTCCGACCGTGATATGAGGGCATCGCTGCATGAGCGACCAAAAGAACCCGGTGCGGAAGTTCTCGATCATCAGCACGATGGGACCTTGATCGAGTCCGTAATAACCTTTGGAGACCCAGCCGATTTCTGCCGAGCCGTCATTGAAGGTGGGGTTGAAGCTGCACTTGAGCCCGTAGATGCTCCGCATAGCGGGGTAGCACCGGTCGATATACTCGATGGCGGGCAGCACGAGCTCCGGTGCGAACGGCAGGGATGCCACTGCCGCCCACGGCGCCACCGTGCCGTCGTCCGGGCCGTCCGGGACTCCACGAGCTAAGTAATCGTAGAACTCACGCTCCACGCCCGCGATCACACGACGGGCCGGGCCCGGGCCGTCGCTAGCCGTCACTCCCCAGCAGTGCTCGCCGTAGCCCATGAACTTCCGCGGGTTGTCGATCGCGTATGCCTGTTGCACGTACGTGGCACGGCGGCTGTTCTCGAAATAATCGACGCCGCGCCGACGCATGTACTCATCCTGCAATTGACGGAAATCGATCCAACAGTGCGAAAGCTGATGAACGAACAGCGGGCCGGCAAAAACATGCTCAATGCCGTAGAGTGTGCGCCACTCGTAGGTCGACGTGAACGCCGTGTAACTCGACAGGGGTAGCGGCGAGGTCGGGGATCCCAGTCCAAGCGCGTAGAGCAGCAGCGCCTCTGAATACCCCTCCCACCGGTACGGAATAAACCCCGACTCTGGGCGCCAGCCGTGCGAGAGAGTCGGACCGTCATTGAGCGCCCATTGCCAGTCTACCCGCCGGTACAGCGCTTCGCCCAGCTCGCGGATCTCGCGTTCGACCGCCGCGCCGTCGTCGAAGTACGTCGCGGCGGCTAGTGCTCCGGCCAGGAGAAAGGTCGAGTCGATAGTCGAGAGCTCACAGTCCCAAACGCGGCGGCCGCTTTCCATGTCAAGAAAATGATAGAAGAACCCGCGATACCCGGTACCATTACGCTCCGGGCCCTGGGGGGCGTCCCAGAGGAAGCGGAGGGTCGTGACCACACGCTCGGCAGCAGCGGCTCGTGACACGAAACCTCGTTCGACGCCGACGGGGTAGCAGGCGAGCGCAAGCCCCAGCGCCGTGATGCTGCACGGCGCGCGCGGGTGCTTCTTCGTGTTGTCGGGGATCAGCCCGTTCCGCGGGTTGGCTTCCAGCAGAAAGTACCCGAAGGTATCGCGCTGCAATTGGACGAGGACCGCGTCTGAGGATGTCTCTGGGCTCCGCCGGTGATTCACCATGTCGGCCCTTATTCGGGTAGGGGCTATGCAGCCCTGGAAGTATGGTTGAGCGTTCGGCGGCGAGCGGTAATCCCGGCATGAGACGAGCGACAAGGTGCAGGTGGCGCTGCTCCGGTATGTCGCCTGCACCGGCCACGCCCACGAGGTGGCGACCGTCTTCGGCGACGAGATCGCCATCCGCGCCCAGACGCTGGTACACGACGCGGCAGAATCCGCCGTGGCGGCGAAGCCCCACAAGACGGCGGCCGCCACATCGACGGCGGCCCACGAGGCTCACGCACTACCCCCGCGCGACAGCCAATCCCATCAGTCGCGCCCAGGAAGGTGCACACCTCCTCTTGCACCCTGGGAATCGCCGGCCATCGCCACATTGGCCACGCCGGCTTTCGCTGTCGGTAGTGATCCGCGGGCCGACCGGCGTGCCGCACTTCTGATCTTCACCTGTGGAGGATGATCTGCAGCACGCTGCTGTAATCGTCCGTCCACGCCCGGAAGTCCGGAGACGCGACGGCCGGCGACAGATTGGCTCCCGCGAAACTGGGCGCGTGGAACCACGCGGGTTCATTGGTTAGCAAGACCCAGGCGGACGGCCTCCGATAGCTTGCGTCTCTCCCATAGTCGTGCACGACGACAGCCTGCTTCCCAAGCGTCTCCGCGTTGCGAGCGCACACCGGGGCCAGATCCAGGTACGCGTTCGAGATGTGCACGGCCAGAATCCCATGCGGCTTGAGGTGCCTGAAGTAGAGCGCCATAGCCTCTTGGGTCAGGAGATGAACCGGGATGGCATCGCCGGTGAACGCGTCGACCGATAAGATATCGAAATGCTGGTCTTCCTGTCGCTCCAGCGTCAGACGGGCGTCACCTAGCAGGATGCGCTTGTCGGCCGGAGAATCCGGATAGAAGGAGAACTGCGTCTGGGCGATATCGGGGACCAAGGGATTGATCTCGTAGATGCGGTACGTATCGCCGGAGCGACTGTAGGCCGCGAGCACACCCGCGCCAAGCCCAATGCTGCCGACGCGAATCGGCCCGGTCGCCTGCATCGCCCGGATGGCGCGCCCGACACCAGAGTTGGGCCCATAGTAGTCCGTCGGCTCGTAGCGCCACCGCAGGTCCAACAGTTGTGAGCCATGATCGATCGTGCCGTTATATAGCGTGCGCAGGCGCGGGCCATCGTGAACTGACAGCACGCCGTAAAAATTGCGCGCAATCAGGCGATAGCTTGCCCGAGCCAGGCGCTCCTGACGCGCCAGAGGCCACGCCACGAGGACCGTCGCGGCCACGAGCGTCACGCGGAGCGGTCGTACGTTCCACACCACGATGGTCGCAAGAGTCGCACACACAACGAGCCCGATGGGCAACTCGAGATAGGTTCGAAACAGGTGGGGGGCCAGTAACGCGACGAAGACCCCGCCCAGCGCGCCGCCGAGGGCCACCAGCAGGTAGAAGGTCGTCAGATACTGTGGCGCCGGACGTTCGCCGGGCGAGCTCACCGTGGCACACCATGCAGCAGACGAACAGGCCGGCGGCAAAGATGGCGACCAGTTCCTTGATGCCGAGGCTGGCGTTCCACATGAAATGCGCCATCGCATCGAGTGCCAGCACGAGCAGCGGCACGAACAGCCACCGCTCGTACAGGCGGTCGCTCTCGAACGAGAGGATGAACGTCATCAGATAGATCGCCAGCGGTAGCACCCAGAGCAGAGGAATGGCGGCGATGTCCTGACTCATGTGACTCGTCACCGAGACCAGCAAGGTCGACGCACAGGCGGGCAAAGCCACCCAGAGCAGCATCTCGGAGATACGTGGTTTTGCGACGGCCCCCGTTGCCGCGGATGCGCGGGAGGCTGTGCGGGTGCCGCCGCGCCGACTGACCCAGGCCATGATGCCGCACAGCACGGCGAACACCGCGTACGCACCCGACCACGCGAGCGCCTGGTGTCTCGATCCAAGCCGCGGCTCGACCAGGACCGGAAAGCTCACCAGCGCGAGCAACGACCCGAGATTCGAGAGCGCAAACAACCGGTACGGCATCGCGCGATCTCGGTGTCGCACGTACCACGCCTGTAGCAGCGGGCTCGTCGCCGCCAGAAGGAAGTACGGCAACCCGACGGTCGCCGTCAGGGCGGCCAAGATCCGCCACGTCGGATCCCCCAGTGCACCGGGCTTCCACGACGGGGAGGGAAGGATCGGGAGCAGCGCGCAACTCGCGACCAGGAGCGCGCTGTGGCACACCGCTTGAACCCTACTTTTGAGGAACCGGATCAGCAGGTGCGCGTATCCGTAGCCGGCGAGTAGCATGAGCTGAAAGAAGAGCAACGCCGCGCTCCAGACCGCGGCCGATCCGCCGAACCAGGGCAGAATGATCTTGGCGATGAGCGGCTGCACTTGAAAGAGCAGAAACGCGCTCAGGAAAATCGTTGCGGCGTATAGGGTCATGGTCGTTGGGTGGCATTGGATAGACCCCGCCGCGACGATATCCTTGCGGCAGGCCTGAGCAGGATAATCAACCGTCAGGCCCGCACGTGGGTACCGTGCATGACGACATCGTCACGTGGTTTTCACGGCAGCGTCATGGATGGCGCCCCAACGTGCTGATGTCATTCTCTTACACGCTCTCTCATTGACGCCGGAGTGGGCAATGGGCTTCGACAGCACAACAACCCTCATCCTTGTGGTCGCGCTTGGGGTGGGACTCGTCGTGCGCCAGCTCAATGCCCTGCGCGATGACATTGCGGCGCACACGCCAGACCTTAGGGCGGAGCTCGCGAAGCGACGCAAGACCGCGGCCGTCGGTCATCGGCCGCTGCCTGCACTAGCGTTGGTCATAGGGCTGGCGATTTTCATCGCATGGCTCATCCAGCAGCAACAGCATGCGGCCCCGCACCGGATATTCCCCACGTCGAGCACCGCGCGAATAAGCCTTACCTGATCGGTGCGGCGCGTGACGCGGCGCGCGCCGTAAAGGCGTATTGGGGGCGCCCCGCGCTACCGGGACCTGAAAGCCCGGTCTCGGCGGACGAGGCGGGCGCCCTGCATGCGCAGGCCGCCTTTCGTTGCGATGACGATCTGGTCGCGGTGGTTACGAACGTCGTCGGCGAGCGCCCTCCCGAGGAGGCGTTCGGACGCTCCGAAGCCGTATGCTTGGGCGGTGTCGAAGAAATTGATTCCCCCTCGCGTGCCGCCCGAATCGCGTTGACGATCTCGTTCTCGTCCACGCTGCCCCAACGGTCCCTGCGCGCGCCGGACAACCGCAAGCGGGTCTGATCGCATCCGTTCTAACGGACAGGTTGACACTAGTACATACCAACCGGTTTTGTATGCTCGGTGAGTCCGCATCGACTGCAGGCACGTCGAAGCGAGAGCGAACGGAGGGACTGATGGGAGGAGGAGAACGATCAGATCTGTCCCTCTGAATGACAACTGCGGTGAGATTCCCCCAACACAGGAGGAAGTGATGAACCGAAAGAGATTCCAGGCGATCGCCTCTTTACGCTTCGCGCTGATTCTTATTCTTATCCTGGGCGCGACGTGGCAAGCCCAAGCCCAGGACGCCAAAGCACCTTATCCGAGTATGGCTCCGATCGAGCACTACCTCATGACGGATCGCAATGCTGAGATCGCCTTGGCACGAAGCGCGGCACCGGAGGCCATATCCCGCGACGCAACGATTCTGGTCCTCGGACGGCATGGCTATGAAACCGCAGTTAAAGGCAAGAATGGTTTCGTATGCGCCGTGGAGCGAGGGTGGATGGGCCCATTCAATGGTGAGGATGCCGCTAATTTTTGGAACCCTAAAATTCGAGGTCCGATCTGCTTCAATCCGCCGGCTGCCCGCTCCATCCTGCCACTGACCTACAAGAGGACGGAGATGATTCTGGCTGGGAAATCGAAAGCGCAGATCATTGATGCTCTCAGAGCCGCAGACGAGACAAAAGAACTGCCGCCCCTGGAGCCTGGCGCCATGAGCTACATGATGTCGAAAGACCAGTACCTTACCGATGGTGGCGACCACCACTGGATGGCTCACCTGATGTTTTACACTCCACTCATGGACGGTGCTGTCTGGGGTGCGGATCTGCCCAAGTCTCCCGTCATGCTGAATCCACAGTTCAGTGGCGCTCCGGAACCAATCGACGTGTTCATGGTTCCTGCCGGCAGGTGGTCAGACGGATCCGCTGCTCCGGTTATGTAGGACCCATTCATTTAGAAGGAGTGCACACGTCCGTCTCGCTTGGGGTAGCAGGAGGTCGAAACGAGAGAGCAAGGGGTTCCATCATGAGCGCCCGCGACATTCAGGATCAGAAGGCCATCGCACGTGAGATGTTTGTTCAACAAGCTGCTCACGCTAATGCGGCCGCTTCCGCTAGCCCACTGCGGGGAGCTTCAAATGCCCCACCGATACCATGGCAGTGAGATTCGCTAACTCGCTACTGACCATTGCTTTATACTAATCGGGACGGCGGGATTTGAACCCGCGACCCCCTGAACCCCATTCAGGTGCGCTACCGGGCTGCGCTACGTCCCGCCACTACAAAGCCTGCCTCGCCCAAGCAAACTAATCGCCACCCACCACCTACTGGACGATGATCTGGCCGGTCATCCCGACGGACTGGTGTGGCAAACAGAAATAGTTGTACGTCCCGGCCGGCAGACCCGCAAACGAGATCGTGTACGTCGCCCCATTCGCCATCATGAGCGGGCCGGTCAGCTTCGCCTGCGTATTCGGCATCGCCGTGTTCAGCCCGGCTACTGCGGCCGCAGGAATTCCCTTCTCGTCGAACGACACGTTGTGCGGACTCCCCGACACCACCACCCACTTCACCGCATCCCCCGCCTTGATCGTCACCGACGCCGGGTCGAATTTGTACCCCGCCGAGGTCCCCACCATGTTCACCGTCACCGTATTCGCCGCCGCTGCCCGTCCCTTCCACCCGCGCGCGGCCAGCACACACGCCGCCAAAACCAACGCCGCTCCTATCCGTCGCATTGCATCCCGTCTGTTGAATGGTTCTGAGTGTCGAGCCGCTGAGCCCGCCAACCTACCGGATCCGCGACTCCGGGACAACCTATCGCTCCACGGTCGGCACACCAGCCGCCGCAGCCACCGCCTCCACCCACACCGCCGGCGTCGCCGTCTTCCCGACGTAGAAGGACCCGAAATCCGCGTACTGCGCACTCACCTCGTCGAAGCGCATGTCCGTCACCAGCCGCTTGAAGTCCAGCGGGTCCCCCGCGAACAGCGTCACCCCCCACTCCCACGCGTCCAGCCCGATCGCCCCCGTGATGATCTGCTGCACCCGCCCCGCATACCGCCGGCCCGTCACACCGTGCGCCTGCATGAGACGGCTCCGCTCCTCGAGCGTCAGCGCATACCAGTTCTGCCCCACCACCCGCCGCTTCGACATCGGATAGAAGCACACGTACGGCATCTCCGCCGGCAGCGGCGGAAACAGTCGCCGCACCACGTGCGGGCTCTCCCGCTCCACCGCCACCCGCGCGGCCAGAGCCTGCCGGTAACCGTCGTCCCCGATCGCACCCCCGGCCGCCACGCGCTCCCGGGCGACCGCCGCGGTCAAATGATACAGTCCCGCCTCGGTCACACTCAAAAAGGAGTAGATCGGCTGGAGACAGTCGCTCAGTCGCGCACGCGCCAGACGCCGCTGCGCGTCGGCCAAAGCGTCGAGCGTCGGCCGAAAGTGAACCATCATCACGTCCGCCACCGACCCGACGAGCGTCACCGGCACGGTCCACCCGCCCGAGGTGCCCCCCACTGCCCCCGGCGCGACGACCTCCTCGATCGCCGCCAACATCGCGCCCCGGATCGCCTGGCGGTCCCGCGCCTCCTCCACCATGCGCCGGAACTCGGTCCGCGACACCCGCCACACCTGATGCAGCGCGTACCACCCCTCGACCGTCTCAGGTGGTAGAACCGTCTCCGCTGCGGCCGTGGCTTCCATGCATGCGCCCGGTGGGACTCGAACCCACTACCTAGCGGTTAAAAGCCGCTTGCTCTACCAGTTGAGCTACAGGCGCCACCTGCCCCGCGCTCGGCAAGCTAATCGCACCAGTCTCGCAGCAAAAAAAATGACGGCCTCGGTCCGGGCGTCGGACCCCCCATGACAACCGTGCCCGGGTCGGCGCGTGACGCCAACCCGGGCACGTACTCCCCAAAACTCCGTCCGCGGCGCGAGCGCCGCGTCGATCCTTACGCCGTCGTCTTCCCAGCCGGCGGGACGTTGGATTCGGTCTTCGTCTCGATCACGAACACCACACGCCGGTTGTCCTGCGCACCCGGCGCATCCTTCGACGCACCCGGATTCACCAGCCGCGCCTTCCCATACCCCACGGCCTTGATCGTCGCAATGTCCAACCCCTGCTGCGCGAGATACGCCCGCACCGCGTCCGCTCGGCGCTGCGACAGCCCCAGGTTGTACGCCTTCGACCCGGCCGGGTCCGCAAAACCCTCGACCGTGATCTTCGACTGGCCATAGTACTTCTTCGCGACGTTGGAGAACTTGTCGAGCGCGGCATGGTCACCATCGCTCACCGTCGCGTCGTTGAAGCCGAAGGTCACCGGCATGTCGAAGCGCATCCCCTGCGCCACCTGCGTGATCTTCGCGTCGAACTCCGTCCGCATCGCATCCAGATCGCTCTTGAGGGCCTGGACATCCTTGCTGACACCGGCGATCTGCGCGTTCTGCGCATTGTCGGCCGCCGTCCGGTCGCTCTTCTCCTGCGCGATCTGCGCCCGCGTGTCGGCGAGGTCCTTCCTGTACTGGCCGGGATGCACGCACGCGACTACAGGCGCGAGCGCTCCCAGCGCGATCCAGCGTTTCACGGATAATTGCATTTCACTCCCCTCGAAGTTCGGTCCAGTTGTCTCATAGCAATGGTCAACTGGCACGAACATACGCGCATTCGGTGCCACGCGTCAAGCGCGTAAGTCAGTGATTTATATCACTTTGTGATCTAGATCACAATTCGCGTTGGGCGACATCGGACAGCACGAGCGTGGTCTGCGCGACCCGGAAAAATGTCCGCCGATGGTGCGGCGTCACGCCCGCCGCCAGCAACCCGCCAATGTGATCCTCCGTCGCGTACCCGACGTTCTGCACCCACCGGTACGCGGGATAGCGAAGCCCCAGCGCCCGCATCAGCCGGTCGCGCGTCACCTTCGCCACGATCGACGCGCACGCCACCGTGTAGCACCGGGCGTCCCCCCCCACCACCGCCGAATGCGCCACCCCGAGCGAGCGCACCGGGTTCCCGTCCACGACGACGTGGTGGGGCGCGAGCGGCAGCTGCGCCAGCGCGCGCCGCATCGCCAGGACCGTCGCGTGATAGATGTTGAGCCGCTCGATCTCCCGCACCGACGCGGCGCCCAGCCCCACCGCGAGCGCCCGCTCGCGGATTCGCGGGGCAAGCCGCTCCCGCTCCGATCGCTGGAGCTGCTTCGAATCGGCGACCCCGGGAATCGCCCGCACACCCTCCGGCATGATCACCGCACATGCGACGACGGGGCCCGCGAGGGGGCCCCGTCCGACTTCGTCCATCCCGGCGAGCAGCGGTCCATGCTGCGCGCGCAACTCACGCTCGATGTGGCTCCAGCGGTGCCGCGCCATAGCCCCCTGAGGTCTCCTCTCTCCTCGCTCCCTTCGCCTCTCTAGTCGGTCGCCGGTACGGTGACCGACTTCACCTTCTTCTCTCGGATCCGCGTGGCCTTCCCCGTCAGATGGCGGAGGTAATACAGCTTCGCCCGCCGCACCTGGCCGCGCCGTACCACCGTGATGTCGCCGATCATTGGGCTGTGCAGCGGAAAGATCCGCTCGACACCCACGCCGCTCGAGATCTTGCGAACGGTGAACGTCCCGCTTACCCCACTCCCGCGCCGCGCGATGCACACGCCCTCAAAGGCCTGCAGCCGCTCCTTCTCGCCCTCACGGACGCGCACGTTCACGCGCAGCGTATCCCCGGCCCGGAACGGCGGGAGGTCGGTGCGCAGCCATTCCTTCTGGGTCTCGATGAATTCGTGCATATGCCGCTCGCGGCGAGGGCACTCGCCTGTACGATGTGATGTCCGATGTGGCCGTCGGGCCGGACAGACCGCAAAAATTAGCGTCCATCGTCCTCGGATGCCAACCGCCGCGCTCCACGCTTCTCCCGCGTGAGGCGGTCCGCCGCCTCCCGTCGCCACTCCGCGATTCGCGCATGGTCACCCGATAGCAACACCTCCGGCACCACGTGCCCGCGGAATTCCGGCGGCCGCGTATAGCTCGGCGCGCTCATTCGGCCCGGCTCCTCGAAGAACGAGTCGCTGCGCGCGCTCGCCGCATCCGACAGCGCGCCCGGCAACAGCCGCACCGTCGCGTCCACGATCGCCAGCGCCGCCGGCTCACCCCCGCTCAGGACGAAGTCCCCGATCGACCGCTCCTCCGTCGCCAGATGCTCGGCCACCCGCTGATCGACATCCTTGTAATGGCCGCAGAGCAGCGTGAGCTCCGGCCCCGCGGCGTACCGCGCCACGTCGGCCTGCGTCACCAACGCGCCCCGCGCCGAGAGCAGCACGATCGGCGGACGCGAGCCCAGCGCGTCGATCGCCTCGAAGTATGGCGGCGCCGCCATCACCATCCCCGCTCCGCCACCATACGCATAGTCGTCGACCGACCGATGCCGGTCGTGCGTGTAATCGCGGAGATCCGCCACTCGGTATGTGACCGCCCCCGCGGCCTCGGCTCGCGCCGGAATGCTCAGCGCCAGGGGACCACGGAAGAATTCAGGGAAGATCGTGACGATTGTGATGCGCAGCACGGCCGCTTCACCCTTTCAGTCGAAGAAGCCCGCCGGCGGGTCGACGACGATCGTCCCCCGCGCCACGTCGACGCGAGAAATGACCTCCGGTCGATACGGCAGCATCACCGTTCCCGCCGCCGTGCGGACGTCCAGCATGAGCCCGTGCGGGAGGTCGTACCACCCCTCCACCGTGCCGATGGCCCCGCCATCCGTCCCCTCCACCCGCAGCCCCACGAGATCGTGGTAATACACCTCGTCGCCCGCGGGCGGCGCGAGCTCCGAGGAGGGGAGCAGCAGATAGCGGTCGCGCCACAACTCCGCCGTCGTCCGGTCGGTGATCTCATCGACGCTCAGAATCCATCCCTGCTTGAACGGCGTCGCCCGGCGAACCGTCAGCGGCCGCTCATCCGGAGCGCGCTCCCCGGTCACTGAGCCGGGCAGCAGCCGCCGCCCCTCGGCGAAGACCGATTCCGGCTCGTCCGTGATCGACTCGACCACCAGCTCGCCCCGGATCCCGTGCGCGCGCCGCACGCGCGCGACGATCACGCACGCGTCCGACCCCCCCGCGGGGGCCGACGAGCCGTTATCGCTCGTCGCCACTCTCCCGCACCGGGACGGCCCCCGCGGTCCGCGCCGCCGTCACCCGGGTCTCGTGCCGGCCCTTGTACACGCCCGCGCGGCGGAGCAGCGACCTGACCGTGTCGCTCGGCTGCGCCCCGAACGTCCAGCCAATGGTTCGCGCGCGCGGCATCCACGCGCAGACGACCCTTCCCCTCCGGCCCCGCCTCGCGCGGCGCATATTGCCCGATCATCTCGATGAACCGGCCGTCGCGCGGCGACGTTGATTCGGCCACGATGATCCGGTACATTGGTGCGTTCTTCCGCCCGGTTCGGCGGAGGCGAATTCGAACCATTGTCTCTCTCTCCTGTCGGCGCTCTCGCGCGCCGCGTGCATGATGACCATCCCGGGCTCCTCGCGCATCTGGCGTATCCAGACCGCACCCGGCGTATCGCAATCCGCGGCCGGTCGCGACCGCACGGGCCGGTCGTACGGGCCGGTCGTACGGGCCGGTCGCGACCGGCCCCTCCTTACCGCACCCCGAACATCCCCGGGGACAGCCCGCGCATCCCGCCCTGGCCGGCCCGCTTCATCATCTTCTGCATGTCGCGGAACTGGTCGAGCAGCCGGTTCACCTCCGCGATCGAGCGCCCCGACCCCTTCGCCACGCGCGACCGGCGCGATCCGTTGAGCACGCCGGGATGCTTCCGCTCCTCGGGCGTCATCGAGAGCACGATCGCCTCGATGTGCTTGAGCCGCGCGGGATCCAGATTCGCCTGCCGGAGCAGCTTCGCGTTCATCCCGGGCAGCATCTTGAGAACCCCCTCGAGCGGTCCGAGCTTCTGCATCTGCCGCATCGCGGTCAGGAAGTCCTCCAGATCCATCCCTTCCTTGCGAATCTTCTTCTCGAGCCGCTTCCCCTCCGATTCGTCGAACGCCGCCTGGGCCTTCTCGACGAGCGTGAGCACGTCGCCCATCTGCAGGATCCGGCTCGCCATGCGATCCGGATGAAACTCCTCCAGCGCGTCCAGCTTCTCACCCACACCAATGTATTTGATCGGCTTCTTCGTCACGCCGTAGATCGACAGCGCCGCACCGCCCCGCGCATCCCCATCCATTTTCGTGAGGATCACGCCGGTCACTCCCAGCGCGCCGTCGAACCCCTGCGCGATCCGCACGGCGTCCTGCCCCGTCATGCCGTCGGCCACCAGAAGGATCTCGTCCGGATGCACCGCATCCTTGAGACGACGCAGCTCGTCCATCATCGCCTCGTCGATCTGGAGCCGCCCCGCCGTATCGATCACCACGACGCGATCCCGCTCGTGCCGAGCCTCTTCGACCCCTCGCTTCGCGATGCGCACAACGTCCGTCGTGGCGCGATCCACGTACACCGGGATCCCGAGTTGCTGTCCGAGCGTCTCGAGCTGATCGATCGCCGCGGGCCGATACACGTCCGCCGCGACGAGCCGGACCGCCCGCCCATCGGCCACGAGCCTTTTGGCCAATTTGGCCGCCGTCGTCGTCTTGCCGGAGCCCTGCAAACCGACCATCAATACGATCGTGGGTGGCACGGAGCTGAGTCGCAACCCTTCCCGCCGCTCGCCGAGCATCGTCGTGAGCTCATCATGTACGATCTTGACGAGCTGCTGGGCCGGCGAGACCGAGCGCAGCGCGGTCACCCCGGTCGCCGCGCGCTCCACGCGCTCGAGGAACTCGCGCGTGAGCTGGAAGTTGACGTCCGCTTCCAGCAGGACGCGGCGCACCTCGCGCAGTCCGTCCTTGATGTCGGCCTCGCTGAGCACACCGCGCCCGCGCAGGCGGGCGAAGGTGGCGCTCAGCTTCTCACTCAGCTCGTCGAACATAGCCCCGTAACCTAGAAAGCGTTATGATGCAGAACAAGTTACGCTTGTCTCCTTCGCTCGTATCTCAACCACATATGGTCCGGCCGCAGCGGAAAGACGAGATCCTGAAATCGGAGCTCCCGCCGACCCTGCCCCTCATGGCGCTCCGGTCGACGATCGTGTATCCCCTGGGCACGATCGCCGTGCAGATGGGCGCGCCCGAGAACCTGGCGCTGCTGCGTGCGCACGAGGAGCCGGGTCTCGTCGTCGCCCTCGTCGTCGCCGGCGGCGAGCACGACGAGCCGATCGATTCGGCGCAGTTCATTGGGCGCGTCGGGGTCGCCGCGCGCGTGCACGAGCGCATCAATCTGCCGGGCGAGACCGTCCAGATCACGCTGCAGGGTCTCCGGCGGATCATCATCACCGAGATTCGCGAGACGGAGCCGTACACCGTGGCCGCCGTCGCGCCCGCGCGCGAGATCAGTAGCGACCTGCCCGAGATCGAGGATCTGGTCACCCGCGTCGCATCCGCGGCGGAGGCACTGGTCGATCTCGTCGACCGCATCCCGGGTGAGATCCCCGCCATCCTCAAGATGAACGTGTCCGACCCAGGCCGCTTCGCGGACCTCGCGTCGACCAACATGAACCTCAAGATCTCGGACAAGGATGAGGTCCTGCAGCGCCTCGACATCGCGCAGCGCCTCCGCTTCATCCTCACGCGCCTCGAGCGCGAGGTCGGGCGTGCCCGCGTCATGGAGGACGTGAAGAAGCAGACCGAGATCAAGATCGAGCAGCACCAGCGCGAGTTCTACCTGCGCCAGCAGCTGCGCGCGATCCAGACGGAGCTCGGCGAGACCGATCCCGGCGAGAAGGAGGCGCTCGACGTGCTCAAGCGCATCGACGAGGCCGATCTCCCCGAGAAGGTCGCCCAGGAGGCCCGGCGCGAGAACGAGCGGATGCGCATGCTCTCGGCCGCATCCAGCGAATACCAGGTGATCCGGACGTACTTGGACTGCATACTCGCCCTCCCCTGGCACGTCCGCTCGGGCGATGAGCAGATCGAGCTCGACAAGATCGAGGCTGCGCTCGACGGCCGACACTACGGCCTCAACGAGGCGAAGGAGCGCATCATCGAGTATCTGGCCGTGCGCAAGCTCCGGGGCGGCGACCCGCACGGCCCTATCCTGTGCTTCGCTGGACCGCCCGGCACCGGCAAGACTTCCCTGGGCGAGGCGATCGCGACCGCCATCGGGCGCGCGTTTTACCGCATCTCCGTCGGCGGCGTCCGCGACGAGGCCGAGATCCGCGGCCACCGCCGCACCTACGTCGGGTCGATGCCCGGCCTCATCCTCCAGGCGCTCCGCCGCGTCCAGGTCCGCGACCCGGTCCTCATGATCGATGAGATCGACAAGATGACCCACGGCGGGCCCTCCGGCGACCCGACGGCCGCGATGCTCGAGGTCCTGGATCCGTCGCAGAACAACACCTTCGTCGACCACTATCTCAATCTCCCGTTCGACCTGTCCTCGATCCTGTTCATCTGCACGGCGAACAACCTCTACGACATCCCCGCGCCACTGCGCGATCGAATGGAGGTGATTCGCATCGCGGGCTACACGATCGAGGAGAAGGTCGAGATCGCGTGGCGCTATCTCGTCCCCCGGCTGCTCGAGGAACACGGTATCACGGCCACGGACCTCCAATTCACCGACGAGGTCCTCGGATTCATCTCCAGCGGCTACTCGCGCGAGGCCGGCTTGCGGGGGTTCGAGCGCAACCTCGCGGCGATCATGCGCAAGCGAGCGCGACTCAAGGCCGAGGACGGCGCGAGCGGAGCGTGGCTCATCGATCGCGCGCGTGTCGAGGAGATCCTCGGTCCCCCGCGCTATTCCCTCGAGGAAGTGGAGACCGCTCCGGAGATCGGCGCCGTCACCGGGCTCGCCTGGACAGCGACCGGGGGCGACCTGATGGCGATCGAGGCGCTCCGCATGCCCGGGTCGGGCAAGCTTACGGTCACGGGCCAGCTCGGCGACGTCATGCGCGAGTCGGTCGACGCCGCGCTGTCCTACGTGCGCTCGTGCGCCGGCACGCTCGGGATCAAGGCGCAGGAGTTCACCGAGACCGATCTCCACATTCACTTCCCCGCGGGCGCCGTGCCCAAGGATGGCCCGAGCGCCGGCATCGCTGTCACGCTCGCCATCGCGAGCGCGATCAGCCGGCGACCGGTGCGACGCGACGTCGCGATGACGGGCGAGGTCACGCTGCGCGGCAAGGCGCTCGAGATCGGCGGCGTCAAGGAAAAAGTTCTCGCCGCATACCGCGCCGGGCTCCGCGAAGTGATTCTGCCGAAAGCCAACGAGAAGGACCTCCGGGATATTCCCCCCGAGGTCCGCGAGCACATGGCGTTCACCTTCGTTCAGACGATGGACGAGGTGTTCCACCTCGGGCTGCTCGCCGAGCCCTCGTTCGACGCGTCCTATGGCACCGGGGTGGCCGTGACCCGGCCGGGCGCGAGCAGCGCCGAGCGCGACATGCCGATCAACGCGGAGCGCGACATCCCCGTGGGGGCATCGATGTAGACGATCGCCGGCCGGCCCTGAATCTCGACCGGCGTGAGCGAGACGGTACGCTTGGGATGTGCCGCGTTGAGGCCGGCCGCCACCTGCAGGGCAAGCTCCCGAAACTGGCCCGCATCGACCGCTGAATCCCAGATGGTGACCCAGACCAGCGCACGGTCCCGCGGCGGGACATCGAGGACCTCGTAGCGATCCCCCTCCCACGCCGCGGCACCCCGCACGGCCGCGTTCTGGTCTCCGAGGTGCTGATACAGGAATAGCCGCGTCTCGAATTCGCCGAGCGTGTTGGCGTACCGCACGGTCACGGCCGGATTGGCCGGCGCCGGAAGCGTGATGCCGAGCGGCGGGTCGCGATGCTCGAAGTACGCCGTCTCCGAGTGCAGGACCTGCTTCGTCAATGTCGGCATGCGCGCGCCGTACGGCTGCTGACCGGGCTCCTGCGCGGCGAAGCGCCGCATGAACTCGGCGCCGCTCAGGTAGGGGAAGATCAACGACTCCTGGAGCACCATGGGCGCGTTGGCGAACGCGGGCATCGACGCCTGATTCTCCCGGATCTCCTCCCGCACCGCGTCCCAGCCCCCCGGGATGAGACTGAGGAAGTCCGGATTGCCCGTCGCGACCACGAGTTGATCGTACACAGCCTGGCCCTCGATGACAGCCTCGGCCGCCGACTGGCGGTCGTTCTCCCCTTCCAGCTTCTGAATCGAGTCGAGATTGATGTACTGATCCTGCAGCGCGTGCACGAGCTCGTGGGCGACCACCGTGCTTACCTGCGCTTCCGGCGCGCTGTCGACAACGTAGAGGACTTTCGTCTCCGGGTCGTAGAACCCGACGATCTGCTCGGTCAGCAGCCGCTCGAGCTCCGCGCGAAGATCGAGCGTATCGGGGATGAGGTCGAACAGCTTGTAGGCGATCTCCGTCCCGGCGAGGTCGCGGGCGGCGCGGGGATCGCCGAACTGGCGCTCGAGAAAGGTGCGAACCTCATCGCGCGACCGCGCCTGAATCGTCGGAGGGTGCTTGAAACGCAGACCCACCGCGCGCTCGACCTTGGGGACCATCTTCGCCGCTTCGGCCGCATACGGGCCCGTCCCCTGGACCGCGTGAGCGGACCCGGGTGCGCAGGCCCCGCCGAGGCCCGCGAGGAGCGCCGCCAATGCGACTATCGTCTCGCCACGCCACCGGCGGAGCGGCCGTCGCGGCATCACGCGAGACCCGCGCGCACGAGATACCACATGATGAATTGACGTCCCCAGATCAGCACGATGAGCGCCGCGGGCGCGAGGAAAACGCCGAAGGGCACCAGCGGCGGCTCGAAGGCCGACCCGGTGCGCCGGCTCCGGACCCACGCGATCGGAAAGACCACGACGAGAAAGCTGATCGCGCCGAGCGCGGCGCCGATGACGATTGTGAGCAGGGCGCGCGGCGGCCCGAGCGCGGCCCCGACGACCGCCATGAGGGTCACGTCGCCAAACCCCATCGCCTCCCGCTTGAGCGCGACCTCGCCCAGCCATCCCACGATCGAGATGGCGCCGGCGCCGACGCAGGCCCCCATCAGCGTGTCATAGGGCGTCGCGAAGAGCCCGCTCGTCCCGCTCCGGTCACCGAGGAGCACGGCTACGATTGGCGTCGCGCACGTCCAGATCAGCCCGAATACCGTGAAGCCGTCGGGGATCACGTAGTGCCGAAGGTCCGTGACGGCGATCCCGAAGAGGACCGTTCCGAAGACGGCGACGCGCAGCGCCGTGAAGCGGTCGGGATAGGCAATGAAGGCCGCGAGCCAACCGAGCGCGATCGCCAGCTCGACGAGTGGATACTGCGGGGAAATGGCCAAACGGCAGCCGCGGCACCGGCCGCGCAACACCAGATAGCTGGCGATCGGCACATTCTCGTACCAGACGATCGGGCGTTGGCATCGAGGGCAACGCGACGGCGGCGCAATGACCGAGAGCTCCATCGGCCAGCGCACGATGCAGACGTTGATGAAGGAGCCGATGGCTGCCCCCATGACGAAGACGAGCACCAGCGTGACCCATGCGTGGCCCGCGCCCGCGGCGGGCATCACGATTCGGTCTGCGCTGGGGTCGCGCGCTGAAGCGCGTAGAGCAGCACCCCGGCGGCGACGGCGACGTTCAACGATTCGACGCTCGCCACGGGCAGTGAGACGAGTCTCTCCGCGCGAGCGCGCGCGGGCGCCGACAGCCCGTTGCCCTCATTGCCGACGATGAGCGCCACGCGGTCCGGAGCCGTGCACCGATCGATCGGGTCGCCGCGCGCATCGGCTCCCCAGACGGTCAGCCCGCGCCGCGCACGCACATCGTCGAACGTCTCCCAGGTGGCGGCGAATGCGGGGTAGTCGAAGAGGGCACCCATCGCACTTCGGACGACTTTCGCGTTCCAGAGGTCAACCGTGCCCGGCATCGCGACCGTCGCCTGCATCCCGAACGCGAGCGCGGTGCGCACCGTCGTCCCGACGTTGCCCGGGTCCTGCACGCCATCCAGGAGCAGGACGCGCAGTCGGCCGGCCACGGGGCTCACATCGTCCCAGCCGCGCTCCGGGACCTCCACGATCGCCACGATCCCCTGGGGCGTATCGGTGTCGGCCGCCGCCGTGAGGTCGCGGGCCGTCACGGTGGCGATCTCGATCCCCCGACCCTCGAGCTCGGCGTGCAGCGCGGCGCCGCGGGGGGTGCCGGCGAGCTGCGGCCCCACGAGCGCACCGCGCACCACGAGCGGCGACACGAGCAGCTCCTCGACCGCGCGCACGCCCTCGACGAGGAACAGATCGGCCCGCTCGCGCGCCTTCCGGCGACGAAGGTCGCGCGCCAGCGTCAGCAATCGCGGGGTAACCGGCATGCCGCTAGTATTGTGCACCCACCGTACACATCAATGCCATGGCCGCTCGGGCGCCGCCCGGCGCTGCCGTGGGAGACCCCCCGTGAAGCGAACCCTCGCACTTCTCGCGCTCCCCGCGCTGCTCGCCGCGTGTCCCGTATCGCAAAAGCGGGAAGTCCAGATGGGCACCCAATACGCCCAGCAGGTGAATGCCCAACTCCCGATCATCGCCGATCCCGAGATCAATCGGTATATCAACGTGCTCGGCGACTCGATCGCCAAGCTCACGCGGCGGGGTGATCTCGATTGGCACTTCTACGTGGTGGACAGCCGCGAAGTCAATGCGTTCGCGCTGCCCGGCGGATTCGTCTACGTGAATCGAGGGCTCATCGAGCGCGCCGACAAGATGGATGAGTTGGCCGGGGTGCTTGGCCACGAGATCGGCCACGTCGTCGAGCGTCATTCGATCAAGGAGATGCGGAAGGCGCAGGCCGCGGACGTCGGCATGGTGCTCGCCTGCGTGCTGACCCGCGTGTGCTCGAACCCCGCTTCGGAGATCGCGATGGGCGTCGGGGGCGAGGCGATCTTCGCGAAATTCAGCCGCGGGGACGAGTCGCAAGCCGACGCCGAGGGATTCACCAACGTCGTCCAGGCCGGGATCAGCCCCGAGGGGATGGTATCGATGTTTCAGAAGCTCCTGGAAGAACGCAACAAGAAGCCTTTCTTCGTGGAGGCGTGGTTCACTTCACACCCGCTCGAGGAAGACCGCATCGCCGAGATCCAGGGGGAGATCAACGCGATGGATCCCGCGGTCCTGGCCTCGCTCACGACCGATTCGCCCAACTTCCACAACTTCAAGGACCGCCTCCAAAGCCTCCCGCAATCCCCCCTGCGCCCGCATTCCTGACGTGCAGCCCGTCGGCGGACTACCGCTCATCGGAGCACGCCGGGCAGCCTGCGGCGGTCGAGGGCGCGGCGCCGCGTCGTCATCCAACGCGAAGGTCGCCTGCGCGGAATTCCTTCGCCCCGGCGGGGGTCGAGGGGGCGGAGCCCCCTCGTCATGCAAGCGAAGCTTGCAACAAAGAAAAATCTCCCCCTCCTCCCCCGTGGGGGAGGAGGGGGTTAGGGGGAGGTAGGGGAAGAACATGCCACCCGTAGCACTCACGATCGCGGGCTCCGACTCGGGCGGCGGCGCCGGAATCCAGGCCGACCTCAAAACCTTCGAGCACTTCGCCGTGTTCGGCACGTCGGCCATTACCGCGATCACGGCTCAGAATACGATCGGGGTCGTGCGCTGGTCGCCCGTATCGCCATCGCTCGTGCGCGCGCAGATCGACGCCGTCGCCGGCGACCTGCGGCCCGCCGCCGTCAAGGCCGGGATGCTCGCCACCGGCGCCATCGTGCGGACCGTCGCGCGCGCGCTGCTCGAGCACGATCTGCACCCCTTCGTGCTGGATCCCGTCGTCGTGGCGTCGACCGGGCGCCGGCTCCTGTCGCGCGACGGCATCGCCGCCCTGCGTCGCCGTCTCCTCCCCCTCGCGGACCTCGTGACCCCCAATCTCACCGAAGCCGCGGCGCTCACCGGAGAGCCCGTCACCGATCTGCCCGGGATGCTGCGCGCGGCCCGGACACTCGTCGATCGCGGCGGGGCGCGCGCGGCACTGATCACCGGGGGGCACCTCAAGGGGCCCACGGTCGTCGATGTGCTCTACGATGGCACGGGCGCGCCCACCGCGTATCGCGCTCAGCGGATCGCGACACGGCATCTGCACGGCACCGGGTGCACGCTATCGGCGGCGATCGCCGCCCGGCTCGCACTCGGCGACAGTATGGCCGCCGCCGTACGCGAGGCACGAGCGTACGTGCGCCGGGCGATCCGGACGGCGCCCCGCCTGGGAGGGGCCCTTGGCCCCCTCAATCATCGGGGCTGATACAGGATCGTGACCTGACGATGCGCCGCGGTTCGCGCTCCCACGACCGGCCTCAGCTATCTTCAGGCGAGGCCATGATCGCGCCCATCAGTCCCGAGCACATACTCGTCGTCGACGACGAACCGGACATCGTTGCGCTCGTCGCCTATCACCTCGCCAAGGCGGGGTTTCGTGTATCGACCGCGGCCACGGGACAGGATGCGCTGGCCATCGCGCGGCAGGACCGGCCCGCGCTCGTCGTCCTCGACCTCATGCTCCCCGGCGTGTCCGGCTTCGACGTTCTCCAGCAGCTCCGCGAGAGCAAGGAGACACGTGATGTCGCCGTCATCATGCTGACCGCGCGCAAGGAGGAGCCCGACCGGATCCGGGGGCTGTCGCTCGGCGCGGACGACTACCTGACGAAGCCATTCAGCCCGCAGGAGCTTGTCCTCCGCGCGCGCGCGATCCTGCGCCGCGCGGCCGCCGGCGGGGTCTCCGCCTCGGCCGTCCTCCGCGTCGGCCCGATGCACATCGACCGGGCCGCATACCGCGTGACGGTCGATGGCGCGGAGATCGAGCTCACACCGACGGAGTTCAAGCTCCTCGTGCTCCTCGCCGAGCGCCGCGGGCGGGTCCAGGCTCGTGGCCACCTGCTCGAGACCGTCTGGGATGCGGCGCCCGACATTCAGACTCGCACCGTGGACATGCACATCCAACGGTTGCGCACGAAGCTGGGAGCCGCGGGCGATCTGATCGAGACCGTGCGCGGATTCGGCTACCGCCTGCGCGCCGTCCAGCCCGGGCCCGCATAACGCGCCCCTCGTGATCGTCATCGCGTTCGCCGCGCTGCTCGTGATCGTCGGGGCGGCGGTGTGGTTCCTGCGGCGCGTCCTGCAGCCGATCATCGAGCTTCGCGAGGTCACGCAGGCGCTGGCGGCGGGTGATTTCACGCGACGCCCCACCCTCGCCGCCCCGGGCGAGGTCGGACAGCTCGCCATCGCCGTGCACCGCCTCGCGGAGCAGCTGGGCGCGCGGCTGGCCGCCCTCGAATCGGAGGAAGCCCTGCTCACGGCGCTCTTCGACGCCCTGAACGAGGGCGTCATCGCGGTCGACAGCATGCAGCGCGTCGTGCGCATCAATGCCACCGGGCGCGAGCTCCTCCGGGTCCGGCAGGCGACTCCGTTCAGCGTCGAGCAGCTGCCGCGCGAGCGGATCTTTCGTGAGGCGCTGGCCGCCGCCCTCGACGGGCGGGTTACGGAGGAGGTCGAGACGACGATCGATGGTCGCACGCTGGCGCTGACGGCACGTCCGCTCCTCGGGCGCGGCGGCGCGGTCCTCGCGCTGCTCGACGTTACCTCGACACGACGCCTCGAGCGTGTGCGGCGCGACTTCGTCGCCAACGTATCGCACGAGCTGCGCACGCCGCTCACCGTCGTCGGTGGATTCGCCGAGACGCTCGCGATGGACGACGATCTGCCGCCCGACCACCGCCGGCAATTCGCCGAGACCATCCAGGTGAATACGCATCGCATGCAGCGCATCGTCGATGAGCTGCTGGACCTGTCGCGCATCGAATCGGGCGGCTGGGTGCCGCTGCCCGCGGCGATCAACGTCCGCGTGGCGGCCGCCAATGCCATCCTCCCGTCGCGCCCCCTCGCGTCCGCCAAGGGAGTGGCGCTCGACGTGTGCGTCGCGGACGACGCGGCGACCGTGTACGCCGACGCCACGGCGCTGCGTCAGGTGCTGGCGAACCTGGTGGAGAACGCCGTGCGGCATACGCCGTCGGGGAGCGTCACCGTGGCGACGACGCGCGACGGCGCGCCCGGGACCATCGGGGCGGGCGTGTGGGTCTCCGTGCGCGACACCGGCGGCGGGATCGCGCCCGAGCACCTGCCCCGCATCTTCGAGCGGTTCTACCGCGTGGACCGCGCTCGCTCCCGCGACGCCGGCGGGACCGGGCTTGGACTCGCCATCGTGCGGCACCTCGTCGAGGCGCATGGCGGGGGCGTGCGTGCGGAAAGTCAGGTCGGCCGCGGAACGACCGTCGCCGCGTTCTTCCCCGACCGCGCCGCCACGGGCTGACCGCTCCCCGGATTCAGCCCGGCGCGGCGGACGGCGCGGCGGGCGTGCCGATCGCCATGGATGAGCGCGCCGGACACCGAGTCGCGAATCATTCGCGCCCCGCTCGGGGTATGTTGCTCTACGCATGTGGCTCGTCCGTCTCGCGCTCCGCCAGCCGTACACGGTAGCGATCCTCTCCGCCGTTCTCGTCCTCATGGGGTGGCTCGCGGCGCGCACCATGCAGGTCGACATCTTCCCGCTGATCGACCTGCCGGTGGTCGCGGTCGTCTGGACCTATCCGGGACTGTCGGCCCAGGACATGGAATCGCGCGTCACGCTGCTGAGCGAGCGCGGGCTCTCGTCGGTCGTGAACGGGATCGAGCGCATCGAATCCCAGTCGACCCCCGGCATGGGCCTCGTCAAGGTCTATTTCCAGCCCGGCACGGAGATCGGTAACGCCATCGCCCAGATCGCCGCGTCGTCCGCGACGTCGCTCCGCGCGATGCCCCCGGGCATCACGCCCCCGTACATCATTCAGGCCAACGCGTCGAACGTCCCGGTCGCGCAGATGACGCTCAGCTCGGCATCACTGTCCGAAGCGAAGATCGCGGATTACGGCCAGAATTTCATCCGGCTCCGTCTGTTCACGATCCCCGGACTCTCGACGCCCTGGCCCTACGGCGGGAAAATCCGCGAGATCATGATCAACGTCGACCCGCGCTCTCTCGCGGCCAAGCACCTCTCGTCCGAGGATGTCGTCAAGGCCCTCCTCAGCCAGAACGTCATCATTCCGGCCGGCACGGCGCGCATTGGCGATCGCGAGTATAACATCGCGCTCAACTCGAGCCCCGCATCGGTTCCGGATTTCGCCACCATTCCGATCAAGGTCGTCAATAACGCCCTCGTCACCATCGGCGACGTGGCCACCGTCCACGACTCGTATGCCGTCCAGACCAACATCGTCCGCGTCGACGGGCGGCGCGCCGCCTACCTGACGATCCTCAAGAAATCGGATGCCTCGACGCTCGCCGTCGTCGAGGCCGCGCGCGCCATCATTCCCGAGATCGAATCCGTCGCCCCGCAGGGGCTGGACGTGCGCCTCGATTTCGATCAGTCGCGATTCGTGCGGGCCGCCGTCACGAGCGTCGTCCGCGAGGCGCTTATCGCGGCCGTGCTCGTCGGACTCATGATCCTCGTCTTCCTCGGCAGCTGGCGCAGCGCGATCGTCGCGTGCGCCTCGATCCCGCTCGCGATCGCGACGGCCATCATCGGCCTCAAGATGACGGGCAACAGCTTCAACATCATGACGCTGGGCGGTCTGTCCCTCTCCGTCGGCCTCCTCGTCGACAACGCGACGGTGGCGGTCGAGAACATCCACCGGAACCGCGCCCTGGGCAAGCCCCTCACGGTCGCCATCCTGGACGCCGCGGCGCAGATCTCGACGCCCCTCATCGTCGCCACGCTCGCCATCTGCATCGTGTTCTTCCCGGTCGTTCTCCTGACGGGACCCGCCCGATTCCTCTTCGTCCCAATGTCGATCGCCGTCATCATCGCGATGCTGGCCTCCTACGTGCTGTCGCGCACCCTCGTCAAGACGCTCGCGCGTATGCTGCTCGCGGGCGAGCCCGTCCACTCCGGCGAAGGGCCCGTCTTGACGGAAAGCGGCCGGTTGGCGGCCCCGCCGGACGGTGCCGCGGCGGAAGCCGGCTGGGCAACGCGGTGGGCGCGGCGCTTCAATGCGGCGCGCGACCGCGCCTTTGTCCGGTTCCAGAACGCCTACGGCCGCTTCCTCGAGGGCCTGATCGTCCACAGCGGCTTCACGCTGTCCGTCGCCGGGCTCCTCCTGGTCATCAGCATCGCGCTCGTCCCCGTCATCGGCACGGATTTCTTCCCCTCGACCGACGCCGGGATGATGAAGATCCATTTTCGCGCGCCCACCGGCACGCGGATCGAGGACACCGAGGCGCTGGTGGCGCGCGCCGAGGACCTCATCCGGCATACGGTCCCGTCCGCCCAGCTGCAAACGATCAATTCGATGATCGGCGTGCCGCCGCCGCTCAATGCGGCGTTCGTCCCCACCGACAACGTGAGCGACATGGACGCGGAGATTCTCGTCGCGCTCAAGCCGGGTCACGCTCCGACCGAGGGGTACGTCCGGCGCATCCGGGCCGTGCTCACCGCCAGTTTCCCCGGGTCGACGATCTACTTTCAGACGGCGGATATCGTGGGCCAGGTGCTCAATTTCGGCCTGTCGGCGCCCATCGATGTGCAGATCCAGTTCCCGGATCTCGATCGCGCCTTCGCCGTGGCGCGCTCGCTCCGCGATTCGATCCGGACCGTCCCCGGGGCTACCAACGTCACGATCAAACAGGTCCTCGACTATCCGACCCTGTTCCTCAATGTGGACCGGCAGCGCGCGGCCCAGCTGGGACTCACGCAGCGCGACGTTGCCAACAGCATGCTCGTCTCGCTGTCGTCGAGCGCCCTCGTGTCGCCATCGTATTTCGTGAACCCCAGCAATCAGGTGAACTACCTCGTCGCCGTCCAGGTCCCCCTGCCCCAGGTGGCATCGGGCGAGCAGGTCATGGCGACCCCGATCACGGCAGGGAGCGGGCCCGAGGATTCGTTCGCGTCGCTGCGTCGCGCCGCCGACATGCCGGGATCGCCGGTCGAGACGATCGACAACGTCGCCACGATGACGCCCACGAACGAGCCCGACGAGGTCACGCATTACACCGTGGCCCGCGTCCTGGACATCACGGCGAATGTCGAAGGGCGCGACCTCGGGTCCGTCGTCACCGGAATCCAGCACACGATCGGCGATCTCGGCGCGCTCCCGGCCGGCATGCACATCACCGTGCGCGGCCAGGGGGAGGTCATGCACGAGGCCTTCTCCACCCTCGGGCTGGGGTTCGGCGTCGCGGTCCTCCTCGTCTACTTTCTCATGGTTGTCCTGTTCCAATCCTGGCTCGACCCGATCATCATCATGGCCGCCGTCCCGGGCGCCGTGATCGGGATATTGTGGATGCTCGCCCTCACGCATACGACGATCAACGTGGTGTCGCTCATGGGATCGATCATGGCGGTCGGCATTGCGGTTGCGAACTCGATCCTCGTGGTGAGCTTTGCGCATGACATCCGCATCGAGCGCCGCATGGCGCCGCTGGCGGCCGCGATCGAGGCTGGCAAGACGCGCATGCGGCCCGTCCTCATGACCGCCCTCGCCATGATCTTCGGTATGCTGCCGACGGCCATCGGAGCCGGCGAGGGCGGCGAGCAGAACGCCCCCCTCGGCCGCGCCGTCATCGGTGGCCTCGCGATCGCCACCGTCATGACGCTGTGCGTCGTCCCGACGCTGTACGCCGCCCTGAGCCGGACGCTGCCCAACAAGTATCGCCTCGAAAGCCGGTTCGCGGCCGAAGAGAAGGGCGGCGACTATCGCGAGGAAATATGAGGCACGCCCCGTGACGTCCGCGCGCCGGCTCTACGTCGGCGGGATCATCCTCGTGTTCGTCTCGGCCGGCGTCGTCGCGGCCAAGGCCATCGGCCGCCGCAACTCGGCGGCCGACGCCGTCCGCCGCCGGCGCGACGAGGTCGCGGCCGGGCCGCGGGTGGAGACCGCGCTCGTCACGCGGTCGCCTGGGTCGCGCACCCTGACCCTGCAGGCCGAGGCGCAACCGTTTCTCTCGGTCACCCTGTACTCCAAGGTGAGTGGCTATCTCAAGGACATCCGCGTCGACAAGGGGGATCGCGTCACGAAGGGTGAGGTGCTCGCCGTGGTCGAGTCGCCCGAAACCGATCAGCAATACGCCGGCGCCGCGGCCCAGGCGGCCAACGATCGGGTGATCGCGGACCGCGACAGGCAGCTGGTCAGCACGAAGCTCATCGCGCCGGAAGAGGCGGAGACCGCCGAAACCGATGCGCAGGCGGCGGAGGCGCGGGCGCAGCAGTTCGCGACGCTCAAGGGATACGAGACGCTGCGGGCTCCATTCTCCGGACGCGTGACGGCACGCTTTGCCGACCCCGGCGCTCTCGTGCAGGACGCGCAGAACGCGGCGAACGGGGCGCTCCCGGTCGTGGTGGTGTCGCAGACCGATTCCCTGCGCGTGTACGTCTACCTCGATCAGCACGATGCGGCGGACGTTCGGCGCGGCGCGGTCGCCGTCGTCACCGACCCCAATCGCCCGCAGCTGCAGGTGACGGGCACGGTGGCCCGATACACGGGCGAGCTCGATCCCAGCACCCGGACGCTCATGGCGGAGATCGATGTGCGCAACCCGAACAACGCGATCGTCCCGGGCAGCTTTGTCCAGGTGCAGCTGAACATCGTGGCCCCCGCGTATCTCGAGATTCCGGCCGATGCGCTCGTGCTGCGCGGGGAGAAGCAGTTCGTGGCCGTGGTCACGCCCAACAACACGGTCGCCTTTCGCCAGATCCACATCGTCGACACCGATGGCGCGACGGTGCGGGTTCTCGATGGCGTGACGGAGGGCCAGCGCGTCGCGCGCAACCTTGGCGATGCCGTGACCGAAGGGCAGCGCGTCCAGCCCGTGGGCGGTGACACCGCCCAAGACCGCGCGGCGTGAGCGCGCGTCACCTCGCGATCGCCGTCCTCGCACTCTGCGTCGCGGGCGCACGCGCACGACCCCAGACCGCCGCCATCGCACCCCCCATCAATCTCACGCTCGACAGCGCCGTTGCGCGCGCGGTGACGACGGCTACGCCGCTGCAGAACGCCCAATTCTTCGCGCGGATCTCCCAGTCCGAGGTGACGCGCAGCTATGCGCCGGTCATCCCCAACGCCAACATCGCGGCGTATCGCACCTACGACGCCGGCAATCAGCTCGTGTCCTCGACCGCCATCGTCCCCTGGGACTCGCGCATCGAGACGATGGGGTACCAGCTGTCGACGTCACTCAACGTCCTCGGAGCCCTGTCCGCGTACCCGGGGGTGCGCGCCGCGCGGTACGCGCTCGCGTCGAGTAATTATTCGGTGTCGCGCACGCGGCAAGCCGTGGCGCTTGACGCGGAGCAGGGGTACCTGCAGGTGATTCTGGATGGGCGCCTGGTGGACATCGCGCGGCAGAACGATTCCGTGTCGCAGCAACAGGTGACGCAGGTGCGGGAGCTGGTCCGCGTCGGCAAGCGACCACCCGCGGACCTCTATCGGGCCCAGGCGCAGGAGAGCGCTAACGAGGCCGCGGTTTTCGACGCGGTCAATCGCCAGCGCGCGGATCAGATCTCGCTGCTCCAGCAGCTCCACATCGATCCCCAGGAGCCCGTGACACTGTCCGAGCCCTCGCTGGATACGGTTGCGCTGGGCGCCCACTATGCGGACACGGCGGGTCTCGCGGTCGCCGCGCTTGCCCAGCGCGCCGACCTCGAGGCCGCCCAGGCGGAGGTGGACGCCAGGCGGTGGGGGATGCGGCGCGCCGGAGCCGAGGCATTGCCCACGCTCAATGCGGGAATCAGCCTCGTGGCGGATGGCCGAGTCTTCGACCAGACGTTGCTCAACGGCACGAACCAGATCACCGGAATCCAAAGCGCGCTCGCGCCCCAGGTCGGCAACCAGGTCACCACCGTGTTTTCCCTTGGGCTCGGCTACAACGTCCTCAACATGTTCCAGTCCCATGTCGACGTGCAGGAAGCGCGCGTGGCATACTCGGCCGCGCAGCTCGGCGCGGAAGACGTCCGGCTCCAGGTGGCGGGCAACGTCGCACGCGCGATCGGCGAATACGCCGTCGCCCAGCAGCGCCTGGTGTCCGCCCGATCCGGCCTCGCGGCGGCCCAAGCCTCCTTCGAGCTCACGTCGGGCCGATACGACGTCGGATTCGCCTCGATCGTCGACCTGCTGACGGCACAGGCCGCTCTGGCCCAGGCGCGATCCCTCAGTGCTGAGGCCGTGATCGAGGTTTCGCTGACCAAGCGCGCGCTCGCCTTCGCAATCGGCCTCGACCCGACCGACCGCCTGCCGTAGGCCGACCGCGGGGCCCGGCGCGCCAATGGTCCCGCTCCCCGGCAATCGTGACACGGCCGATACACGACCGGGCTGAACCTTTTACAGGGATTGTCCACCATTACCCCGGACCTTTACCCGAGGAGTAATGCGTGATACGGACCAACCGTAGTCAGGTCGCTCGGTCGTCTCGGTTCGCCGCCTGGACGCGCGCCGTGGGGGGGGCCCTCGCCGTTGGTGTGGGGCTTCTGTCCTCGGCCCCCGCATCCGCGCAGCAGGCGAGCGCCGATACGTTCGCGATACGCTACAAAGGGATCACGATCCAGCCCGTCGGCTATTTCGCGGCGGAGGCCGTCTGGCGCGAGCGCGACGAGAGCGCCGACATTGGCTCCTCGTTCAACGCCATTCCTTTTGATGGGACGACCCAGGCGAAGCTGACCGAGTTTCGGGCGAGTGCCCGCCAGTCGCGCCTCGGGCTATTCGTGAACGGCAAGGTTCCCGCCGCGACTCTGAGCGGGTACTGGGAGTCGGACTTCCTCACGGTCGGGACCAACTCCAACTCGAACGAAAGCAACAGCTATGCCCTCCGCCTCCGGCAGTTCTGGGCGCAGGCCGGGTTCACCGGCGGATTCACGCTCACCGCGGGTCAGACGTGGAGTCTGCTGACGACGAACAGGGCCGGGATCGCCACGCGCTCGGAGATGTCTCCCGCCGTGATCGACGCACAGTATGCCGCGGGATTCGACTGGGCCCGGCAATGGGCGCTCCGCCTGACCCAGAACATCGATAACCACGTCTGGCTGGCGATCGCGGCCGAGGCGCCGCAGATGACGTTCAGCTCGCGCGGAACGCCCGACACGCCGGTCTTGATCGGTACCGTGGGCGGCAACCAGCTCAACGCGACCAGCAACTATTCGGTTGACCCGGCGCCGGACCTGATCGGCAAGATCGCGATCGACCCCGGATTCGGCCATTACGAGATCAAGGCCCTGGGGCGCGTCATGCGCGACCGGATCTTCGACTCGGTTGACGCCTTCGGAGGGACCCGCAACTCGACCACCGAAGCCGGCGGTGTGGGCGCGGCAGCCGTCTGGTCGTTTCCCAAGGTCGTCGACATCGGCGTAAGCGGATTGTGGGGGCGCGGCATTGGCCGCTACGGCACGTCGCAACTCGCCGATGCGACGCTGCGCGCAGACGGCACCATTGTGCCGATCCGGGCCGCGCACGCCTTGCTGTCGATCGAGGCGCATCCCGACCGCAAGCTGGACATCGACGCGTATGGCGGGCTCGAGTATGCCTACCGCGAAGCGTCGTTCAACACGACCGGTGGTGGCGTCGGCTACGGATCCAAGCTCAACAACAACTCGGGGTGCACGACCGAGCTGTACCCGTCGGCGACCTATACCCCCGTGTCCGGCACGTGCAACGCCGACACACGTGTGATCTACCAGGGCAATCTCCAAACGTGGTATCGCTTCTATAAAGGTCCCGCCGGGATCTTCCAGTGGGGCCTCCAGTACTCATACACCGTCCGCGATGCCTGGTCCGGGGCAAATGGGATCCATCCCGAGGCCATCGACGGAATGGCCTTCACGTCCATCCGATACATCTTCCCCTAATCGCACGCCGGCGGAGACGGTCCCGTTTCCGTGACATTCTCTTTACAAATGGGGAGTCACCACCCGCCCCGCTCCGGTCTAAGTTCGGACCGGGGGGGGTGGCTGGTCACACCCCCCCACCGACGGAGCATCTCCATGATTCGCACGGTTTTGATCGTTACGGTCCTCTCCAGCGCGCTTGCGGCATGCGGCGGCGATACGGGGAGCGCGAAGCCGGCCGGCGCCTCGGATAGCTCCGCCAAGGGCGCCACATCGACCACAGGGGCCAACCTAACCGGTGCCGGCGCGACCTTTCCCTACCCGATCTACTCGAAGTGGTTCTCGGAATACGCCGCGAAGACCGGCGTCAAGATCAACTATCAGTCGATCGGGTCCGGGGGCGGCATCCGCCAGGTCACCGAGGGCACAGTCGACTTCGGCGCGTCCGATGCCCCGATGTCGGACGACGAGGTCGCCAAGCTCAAGGTCCCCGTCCTCCATTTCCCCACTGTCCTTGGGGCGGTCGTGATAACGTACAACGTTCCGGGCGTCACCCAGCCAATCAAACTCAGCGGAGACATGATCGCCGACATCTTCGCGGGAAAGGTGACCAAATGGAACGCGCCAGGTCTCAAGGCGATCAACCCCGGCGTGACGCTGCCGGATCAGGACATCCTCGTCGTGCACCGATCCGATGGCAGCGGGACGACCTACATCTTCTCCGATTACCTCGCCGCGGTCAGCCCGGCATGGGCCAAGGCGCCCGGCAAGGGGAAGGAGTTACAGTGGCCCGTCGGCATCGGAGCCAAGGGCAATGAAGGGGTGGCAGGCCAGGTCAAGCAGACTCCGGGCGCCATCGGCTACGTCGAGCTGGCATACGCCGCCCAGAACAATCTGCCGTTCGCATCGGTCAAGGACGCGAATGGGGAGTTTGTCGTGCCCACGACAGCATCCGTCACGGCCGATGCGGCCGGTATCGCGGCGAAGCTCCCGCCGAACACCGATTTCCGCGTATCCATCGTCAACGCGCCCGGGACCGGCGCCTATCCGATCTCCTCTTTCACGTTCCTCCTCGTCCCGCGGAGCATCCCCGACGCCACGAAGGGGAAGCAGCTCGTCGACTTCCTCCGCTGGGCGCTCACGACCGGCGAGCAGGAGGCGGCGGCCCTCGACTATGCGCCACTGCCCGCCGCAATCGTCTCGATGCTCACCCCGCGTCTCGACTCGATCAAGTTCGGTCCCGCGACGTGACGACTCTTACCCCGACCGCGCTCCGCGTACGCCGCTCCGCGATCCGTATCAGCGGATGGGCGGTCGGGGACCGGCTGTACGATTGGACCATTGCGTTCTTCGCGGTCTGCGTCCCACTTCTCCTCGGTCTCATCGCGGTCGAGATCGCCCGTGCAGGGTGGCCCGCCTTTCACCGTTTCGGCCTCTCGTTCCTGACGTCGAGCGCGTGGGATCCGGTCCACGGCCAGTTCGGCGCTGCACCCGCCATCTATGGCACGTTGGTCTCTTCGGCCATCGCGCTCTGCCTCGCGACGCCGCTCGCCATTGGCGTCGCGCTCTTCCTGTCGGAATTCGCGCCGCCCTGGCTCCGCCAGCCGGTCGCGTTCCTCGTCGACCTCCTCGCGGCGATCCCGAGCGTCGTGTATGGGCTGTGGGGCATATTCGTTCTGATCCCCATTCTCCGCACGGCGATCATGCCCTTTCTGCGCGACACGCTGCATCTCGGCTCGACCCCGTTCTTCTCCGGACCGGCCTACGGTACGAGCATGCTGGCCGCCGGGCTGATCCTGGCGGTCATGGTGCTACCCTACATCTCGTCGGTGTCGCGTGAGGTGCTCATGGCCGTTCCCCGGTCGCAACGCGAGGCCACGCTCGCCCTCGGGGCGACCAAATGGGAGACGATCTGGGGGGCCGTGCTGCCGTTTGCGAAATCGGGGATCATCGGCGGCATCATCCTCGGTCTCGGCCGTGCGCTGGGCGAGACGATGGCGGTCACGATGCTCATCGGCAACAGACCGGAGATCTCCGCCTCCCTCTTCGCGCCGGGATACACGATGGCGTCGCTCATCGCCAACGAGTTCTCCGAGGCGTCGGGTGACCTCCACCTCTCGGCGCTCATGGCGGTCGGCTTCACCCTCTTCGTCATCACGCTCGTGGTGAATGCCATCGCCCGCTGGCTCGTGCTCCGTGTCTCGCGCATCGGGGGCCGGGCATGAGCACGACGGCGATCCCGTGGAGCGCGGTGCGCGGCGACGCGCGGCTCCGCCGGCGGCATGTCGTGAACGTAATCATGGTCGGTCTGATCGCCCTCGCCGCCGTCGTCGCGACCCTCCCGCTCATCTTCATCCTCGTCCATCTCGTGGACCGCGGCGGCAGCGCCGTTCGCTGGCATTTCTTCACGAACATGCCCGCGCCCGTCGGTGAGACCGGCGGGGGGATGGCGAACGCCATCGTCGGGACCCTGATCCTCATGGGGCTCGCCAGCGCGGTCGGCCTCCCCATCGGCGTCGGTGCGGGGCTGTACCTGGCCGAGCGCCGCGGAGAGCGCTTTGCGACGGCTGTCCGCTTCCTGTCCGATGTGCTCAACGGGCTTCCCTCGATCGTCATGGGGATTTTCGCGTGGCAGTTTCTCGTTCGGCCCGTGGGGCACTTTTCCGCGCTGTCGGGCGGGATCGCCCTCGGCGCCATGATGATCCCCATGGTCGCGCGCACGACCGAGGAGATCGTACGGACCGTCCCGGTATCGCTCCGCGAGGCCGCGCTCGCGCTCGGCTATGCCCGCTGGCGCACGTCGCTTACGATCGTTCTTCGAACGGCCAGCGCCGGGATCGTCACCGGCGCCCTCGTGGCGATCGCCCGGATCGCCGGCGAGACCGCACCGCTCCTGTTCACCGCGTTCGGCAACCAGTTCTGGTCGACATCCCTGGCTCAGCCGATCGCCGCCCTCCCCCTCCAGATCTTCACCTATGCTGTTAGCCCCTACGACGACTGGCACGCGCAAGCCTGGGCCGGCTCCCTCGTCCTCATCGCGCTCGTCCTCGTCATCAGTCTCATCGCCCGAATCGCCATCCGCCGTCGATTTAGTGCCGCTGGCGATTGAGCCGGAGGTGACGCACCCAGTCCCGACCACGGTCCCCGCCACCAGGGCGCAGGGGCACGTGGCCGTCGACGCGCTCAACGCCTGGTTCGGCGGGAGTCAGGCGGTCCGCAATGCCTGCCTCGAGATCCCCGAGCGACGCGTGACGGCCATCATCGGCGCGTCGGGGTCGGGTAAGTCGACGCTCCTCCGGTGCCTCAATCGGATGCACGAGACGCTGCCGACCGCGCGGGTCAGCGGCCAGGTGCGGCTGGATGACCGCGACATCTACGGACGCGACGTCAATCCGACGGCGGTCCGCCGGCACATCGGGATGGTATTCCAGCGTCCCACGCCCTTTCCGACGATGTCGATACGCGAGAATATCGCGGCGGGCCTCCGTGTGGCACATCGCCAGTCCTTGTCCAACGCCGAGGTTGACGGCATCGTCGAGCATGCCTTGCACCGCGCCGCGCTGTGGGACGAGGTGAAGGACCGGCTCCGCGATGACGCCACGAGCCTGTCGGGCGGCCAGCAACAGCGGCTCTGCATCGCGCGCGCGATCGCCGTCGAGCCCCAGGTGCTGTTGCTCGATGAGCCGACGAGTGCGCTCGACCCGATCAGCACCCAGAAGGTCGAGGAGCTCGTCTACGAGCTGCGGGACGACATGACGGTAGTGATCGTGACGCACAACATGCAGCAGGCCGCGCGCGTGTCCGATGTCACCGCATTCATGCTCTCGGGCGAGCTCGTGGAGGTCGCCCCCACGAATGCCCTGTTCACGACGCCGACGGATCCGCGCACGGAAGCGTACATCACCGGACGGTTCGGATGACGGCTCCGCCCACCCTCCCGCCCCGCCCGGCAACGTCGGCCGCGCCGCGCCCCACCCCGGCCGGCCGCGCCGAGCCGGGCCCGGCCGCGAGCGGGGCCGCGGCGCCGGCGTCGCTCGCGGCAGACCATTTCTCCTTCTGGTACGGAGAGAACCAGGCGCTGACCGACATCTCCTTCGAGATGCCGGTTCGATCGATCACGGCCCTCATCGGCCCCTCCGGCTGCGGCAAGTCCACATTCCTCCGGGCGATCAATCGGATGCACGACACGCTCCCGGGCGCGCGGCACGAAGGGGAGATCCGGCTCGATGGGGTCAATGTGTACGACCCGAGCATCGACCCGACCGCGCTGCGGCGCTGGGTGGGCATGGTGTTCCAGCGCTGGAACCCGTTTCCCAAATCGATCTACGACAACGTGGCCTACGGGCCCCGCATCAACTCGTCCCCGCCGCGACAGGAGCTCGACCGTATCGTCGAGACGTCGCTGCGCCGGGCGGCGCTCTGGGACGAGGTCAAGGACCGTCTCCGCGAGAGCGCCCTCGGGCTGTCCGGGGGCCAGCAACAGCGCCTCTGCATCGCGCGCACTCTGGCGAACGAGCCGGAGGTCCTCCTGCTCGACGAGCCCGCGAGCGCCCTCGACCCGATCAGCACCCAGAAGATCGAGGAGCTGCTGTACGAGCTGAAGCGCGAGTTGACCATCGTGATCGTCACCCACAATCTCCATCAGGCCGCGCGCGCAAGCGATTATACTGCGTTTTTCTACCTCGGTCGTCTCGTAGAAGTGGGCCCCACGGACCGCATCTTCACCGCGCCGAGCGAGGAGCGCACCAACTCGTATATCACTGGACGGTTCGGATGATACCTTCCACCTCGACATCTCCCGCGGCATCGCCCGGCTCCTCGGCCAGTGGATCCCTCGACTCGGCCGCGGGACTCACGGCGGCGCCGCCGGGTCCCCTGGGCTTCCGCCACTTCCACGAGCAGCTCGCCAAGCTCCGCGAGCGCCTGCTCACGATGTCCGATCGCGCCGAAGGACTCGTGGAGCTGGCGGTCGATGCACTCCTCAAGTCGGACCAGGACCGCGCCGATGCGGTCATCGCCGGCGATCGCGAGATCGACGACCTCGAGGTCGAGATCGAAGGACTCACCGTCGAGCTGTTGGCACTCCAGCAGCCGATGGCCCGCGATCTTCGCTTCATCGTGAGCGCCATCAAGATCGCGAGCGATCTCGAGCGGGTCGGCGACCATGCGGTCAACATCGCGCAATGCGCGATGCGCCTGATCTCCATGCGGTCGACGATCACGCCCGAGCCCGAGATCGAGGATATGGCGCGGCGCGCGCGCGGGATGCTGAGCGACGCGCTCGACGCCTTCGTGCGCGGGGACGGTGCGCTCGGACGCGAGGTGTGCGCCGCCGACGACGCGGTCGACGCGCTGCTGAACTCGGTGTTCCGGATATTGCTGACGCATATGATGGCCGATGCGCGCGCCATCACGCCCTCCTTGGAATTGATCCTCGTCGGTCGTAATTTGGAGCGAGTGGCTGACCTGGCGACCAACATCGGCGAGGACGCCGTGTTCCTCGCGGAGGGGAAGCAGATCAAGCATCGCTTCGAGCAGCGGGAGCGCGAACGACTGCCATCGGTCGAGTCGCCACCCGAGCGCTAGCGCGCGTGGACAACGGGGCCGGGGCGGTACGCGTCGCGGCCATTGATATCGGATCGAACTCGATCCGACAGATCGTCGCCAACGTCTCCGATAGTGGCGCGATCCGTGTGGTGGACGAGCTGAAGGCGCAGCCCCGGCTCGGCACGGGAGTAGCGGGAACGGGCGCGATGGGCGCCGAGTCGATGCGGAGCGCGCTCGACGCGCTGGCCCGAATGGCGACGCTGGCACGGCAGCTGGGGGCGGCGCGCATCGAGGCCGTCGCGACGAGCGCCGTCCGCGATGCCGCCAACGGCCGCGAGTTTCTGGAGAGCGTCGGGCGCGAGACGGGGCTGCGCGTCCGCGCGCTCGATGGCGAGGCGGAGGCGCGGCTCACCTTCCGGAGCGCCCTGGCCCATTTCGACCTGGGGGTCGGACGCTGGGTCGTGATGGATATCGGCGGCGGTTCGGTGGAGCTGGCGCTGAGCGCCGACGGCCTGCTCGACCGCCTGTGCTCGCTTCCGTTCGGCGCCATCCGCATGACCGAGGAGTACCTGGGCGGCGCCACCGGACAGAACGGCGCGAGCGCCGGTCGCCCGATCCGCCAGGGGATCACGAAGCTCCGCCGCGCCGTGCGGGAGGTGTTGCGGATCGAGCTCCCCGTGCGGGATTGGCGCGGTGCCCGCGTCATCGGCTCGGGCGGGACCTTCACCAACCTCGCCGGGATGTACCTGGCCCGGCGCCAGGTCGGCACGGCGCGCACCGTGCACGGCACACGCGTGCCCCGCGATGAGCTCGAGCACCTGCTCGACGCGCTCCAGGACATGACGCTGACGGAGCGCACCGCCGTGCCCGGCCTCAACCCGCAGCGCGCCGACATCATCGTGGCGGGGCTCGCCGTCGTGGCCGAGGTCATGGGACGCGTCGATGCCCGCGACGTGGTCGTGTCCGCGTACGGAATCCGCGAGGGAGTCCTGCTCGAAGCGGCGCGCGTGACCCCCACGGTGGCGGACCCGGGTGAGGCACGCGCCCGATCGGTCCAGGAGCTCGCCGCGCGCTCGCATTTCGACGCGCCCCACGGGCGGCACGTCCAGCTGCTCGCGCTGCAGCTGTTCGACACGATCGGGGAGCGACTGGGGTTGGGCGCGGGTGACCGCGACCTTCTCGCGGACGCCGCGCTGCTGCACGACATCGGCTACCACATCAACTATCACAAGCACGAGAAGCACTCCTACCACCTCATCCTGCACGCCGAGTTGCTGGGGATGTCGCCGGAGGAGCAGGTGATCGTGGCGAACGTCGCCCGGTATCATCGCGGCGCCGAGCCGAAGAAAAAGCACCTCAATTACGGCTCCCTCGACAAGACGCTGCGGCGCCGGATCAAGCGGCTCGCGGCGATCCTGCGCGTCGCCGACGGGTTTGATCGCGGCCACGCGGCCGCCGTCGCCCGGATTCGCGTGCGCTGGCTGGGGCGTGCGATGCGCATCACGGCGACGCCGACGACGCCCGGCGCCTCGATTCGACTCGAGCTGTGGGGCGCCGCCCGCAAGGCGCACCTGTTGGCGCAGGTGGCCGGCGTCGCGGTCGAGATCGTCGCCCCGGACGGCAAGGTGATCACCCCCGACGATGACGTAGGGGACATTGAATAGGGGCGCTTAGCGCCCTATTCGATGTCCCCGGTAGGGGCGGCCTTCAGGCCGCCCGCCTTCGGGCCGCCCGCGTTCAGGCCGCCCGCCATAGCACGGCGCCCCTACCAACCCCGCCCACGCTGCGCGCCCCCCCCACCACCCACCCGCACCGCTCCCCTTGCAGTTTCGGTATATGTTCGGGTACATTGGCGGCGTGGCGCGCGCACAGAGTCTCGAGCAGAAGCTCGCGGTGTTGATGGCCATGGCGGCGGATGATCGCGATGGACTGCCACCCCGCCTCCGGCACACGCAGGATGTCGGCGCCCTGCGCCCGCTCAATCTCCGGACGGTGCGCATGGCTGGGGGCCGACGCACGACGCTCATGCGTGTCCTCATGACCAACGCGTGCTCGTTCAACTGCCACTACTGCCCCATGCGCCGCGACCGGGCGATGCCGCGGACCTTGCTCAAGCCCGCGGAGCTCGTGCGCATGTTCCTCGCCGCGCGGCAGCGCGGCTGGTGTGAGGGGTTGTTCATTACGACGGGCATCCCGGGCCGGCCCGTCGCCGTGATGGATGACCTGATCGAGACCCTGACATTGCTGCGCGAGCGGCACGCGTTCCGCGGCTACATCCACGTCAAGATGGTGCCCGGCGGCGATCCGGCGCAGATCGAGCGGCTGACGCAGCTGGCCAGCCGCGTCTCGATCAATCTCGAGGCGGCGTGCGGCGCGAGCCTCGCCCAGATCGCGCCGGACAAGAGCTTCGCGGGGACCGTGACGTCGCTCGAGCAGGCGCGCACGCTCGTGCTCCGCGAATGGGCCGAGGAGTCGGACGGAAAGCCCCGGGATCAGCTGCGCCCGGGTGGCGCCGCCGGCATGACGATGCAATTCGTCGTCGGCGCGACCCCCGATCCGGACCGCACGATCCTCGGAAAGGTGTCCGAGCTGTATGACGCTGGCGGCATCCACCACGCACACTTCAGTGCCTTCCGACCGATTCGCGACACACCGATGGAGCACGTGCGGGCGACGCCTGCGCTGCGCGAGCACCGGTTGTATCAGACGGACTATCTCCTGCGGACCTACGGCTTCGGCGCCGACGAGGTCGTCTACGACGCCCTGGGCAATCTCCCGCTCGACGTGGATCCCAAGACGGCGTGGGCGCTGGCGCATCCCGAGCGGTTCCCGGTCGATCTGCGCCGCGCGGCGTATGAAGACCTCGTGCGCGTTCCGGGAATCGGGCCGGTCTCGGCCCGGCGCATCGTCGGCGCCCGGGGTGCCGCGGTGATCACACAGTTGTCCGATCTGCGGCGCTTCGGGGTCGTCACCACGCGCGCGGCCGGCTTCCTCACCGTGGGCGGCCGCCGCTTTCGCGATGTGCGCTGGGCCGGCCAGCTGGGCTTCTGGCGCCCCGAGGCGGAGGTTGGTATCCGCCAGCGCGTCTACGACGTGAGTCCGGGCACCTTTCGCTGACGCCGCCTCGGCGCGCGCGACGGGGCGCTGCGCTAGTCCGCCGCCGCCTGCGCGTGCGCCCGGGGATGGGTCGCCAACGGGGCCCGTGCCGGCTCCGCAACGCGTCCCCACGGATCGCGTTGCAGAATATCCTGCGCCCGGCGCTCGGGCGCCTCCCCCGGCGCCCGCTGACGATACGCCCCAGCCGCGCTCAATTCCCACGCGCTGCGGTTGTCGGTGAGGCAGGTCTGGAGCAGCGCCGACAGCCGCCCGTGGAGCGCGCCGTCCTCCACCGGCGTCACCGCCTCGACCCGGCGGTCGAGGTTGCGCGGCATCCAGTCGGCCGACCCGATGTAGTACTCCGGCGTCGCGCCGTTCGCGAAATACCAGAGACGCGAGTGCTCGAGGAAGCGACCGACGATGCTGATCGTCCGAATCCGGTCGCTGAGCCCCGGCACGCCCGGCCGGAGACAGCAGATCCCACGGACGATGAGATCGATCTCCACGCCTGCCTGCGAGGCGCGGTACAGCGCCTCGATCGCGTCCGTGTCGACGAGTGAGTTCATTTTCGCGATGATGCGGCCGCCCTGCCCCTCCCGCGCGAACGCGGCCTCACGGTCGATCAGCTCGATGATGCGGGCCCGCAGGTTCGCCGGGGCGACCAGCAGCTTCCGATACAGGCGCTGCCGCGAGTATCCCGTCAGGGAGTTGAACAGGTCGCTGACGTCCGCTCCGATGGACGGGCTCGCCGTGAACAGTCCGATGTCTTCGTACGTGCGCGCGGTCTTGCTGTTGTAGTTCCCCGTGCCGAGATGCACGTATCGCCGGATACCATCCGTTTCGCGACGGACGATGAGGACCGTCTTGGCGTGCGTCTTGAGACCGGGGAGGCCGTAGGCGACGTGCACTCCCGCGTTCTCGAGTGCGCGCGCCCATGTGATGTTGTTCGTCTCATCGCCTCGCGCCTGCAGCTCGACCAGAACCGCAACCTGTTTCCCCTGCTGCGCCGAATCGATCAACGACCGCACGATGGCCGTATCCCCCGACGTGCGGTAGAGCGTCAGCTTGACCGCGAGCACGTTCGGATCCTCGGCGGCGGCGGTCAGGAACTGCTCGACCGACGCCGTGAAGGAATCGTAGGGGTGGTGGACGAGGATGTCGCGCTCGCGGATCGCGTCGAACATCGACCGTGCCGGCAGCCCGCCCGTTCCGGCGGCCGCGCCGTCGCGAAACTCCACCGGCACGCTCGGCGTGAAGGGCGGGTCGCGCAGCTCCGGGATGTCGAGGGTCGCGATCGCCATGAGATCGCCCAGGTCCAGCAGCGCTCCCGCGAGCTGCACGTCGTGTTCCGTGAGGGGCGGCAGCTCTGCCGCCTGATCCTCGCGGAGCTCGTCCAGGAGAAGGCTCCGGAGATGCGTCGGCATCGTGTCCTGGACCTCCAGGCGAACCACCTCGCTGAACCGCCGCTCGAAGACCTGCTGCTCGATCAGCTCGAGGAGATCCTCCGACTCATCCGTGTTGGCGAGATCGAGATCCGAATACCTGGTCACCCGGAACGCGTGCCACCCCAGAACTTCCATCCCCGGAAACAGCGCGCCGAGGTTCGCGCCGATCACCTGCTCGAGGGGGACGAACTCGTTCGGGCGACCGAAGGGCACCCAGCGCGGCAGGCTCTTCGGTACCTTCACCCGCGCGAAGTGGTCGGCGCCCTTGACGGGATCGCGGATCTCGACTGCCAGCGACAGCGACAGATTCGAGATGTAGGGGAAGGGATGCCCCGGGTCGACCGCCAGCGGCGTCAGGACGGGAAAGATCTGCGATTCGAAGAACCGGTCCACAGTGTCCCATTCCGCCGGCGTCAGATCGGCCATCGACACCAGTCGCACACCCTGCTCGGCGAGCGCCGGAAGCAGGTGCCGGTGGAGGCAGACCCGAACCGCTGCCAACTGCTCCTCGACTCGCCGTGTGATGGCCGTCAACTGCTCGGACGGCGTCATGCCGTCCGGCGTCGTCTGCGTCACACCGCCCCGGACCTGGCGCCGCAGGCCCGCGACCCGGACCATGTAGAACTCGTCCAGGTTCGCGCTGTAGATCGCCAGGAATTTGAGCCGCTCGAGGAGCGCGTTTCTCTCATCGAACGCCTCGTGCAGGACGCGCGCGTTGAATTCGAGCCAGCTCAGCTCTCGATTCAGGAAATGGCGCGGGTCAGGGGGCGACGACGTTCCGGGCATTCCAAGGAGTCTAGTGGGTCCCGGCGTGCAACGCCTCGGCGCGCTGCTGGACGAGATCCGTATTCACGAAAAACCGCACCAGGATGAGGCCGGCGAGGAAGCCCCCGACATGCGCCCATACGGCCACTCCGGACGATACGCCGGGGCGCAACTGGTTGAGGTCGTCGATCCCGCCAATCGCCTGCAAGACGAACCAGTACAGCAGCACCGCCCACGCTCGTACGCGCACGATGAAGACGAAGACGAACATACGTACGTAAGTCGTCGGATAGAGCAGGAGATACGCGCCCAACACGCCCGAGATCGCCCCCGATGCCCCGACCATCGGTATCGGGGATGCCGGGTCAGCGGCGATATGCGCCGCGGCGGCCACGAGCCCGCAGATCAGATAGAACGCGAGGAATCGCCCGCGCCCCATGGCATCCTCGACGTTTTTCCCGAAAATCCACAGATACAACATGTTACCGATCAGGTGCAGCCAGCCGCCGTGCAGGAACATTGCGATGAACGGCGTCAGGATGTTGATCGCGTCGCGGTCGACAACGCACGAGAGGCCCTCGCCGATCGGGACCGCCTGCCCAACGGGCGCCAGGCGCGTGATCTCCCCCGGTACCATCCCCAGATCACATACCGTTGACGCCAGCCAGCGCCCATCCAGCCCCGCATGCTCGACACCCACCCACACGGCCACGTTTGCCGCGACGAGCAGATATGTCATGACGGGCATTCGATATGTCGGATTGTCGTCGCCGATCGGTATCATGCTGCCATTTCATGTCCTGAATGGAGCCGATTCATGCCACTTTGACACTTCCACCGGGTACTAGCATTGCACAGGAAGGGCACCACGAAGGTCACGGATTGGAGCGGGGCGTCTTGGGTCCCGCGGGAATCCTTAACGCGGAAAGAGGCAGAAATGGCAGACAAAGTTATCGGGATCGACCTCGGAACGACGAACTCGGTGGTAGCGGTCATGGAAGGGGGCGACCCGGTCGTGATCCCGAACGCCGAGGGCGGACGGACGACGCCGTCCGTGGTCGGGTTCAGCAAGGATGGGGAGCGGCTGGTGGGGCAGATCGCCAAGCGGCAAGCCGTGACGAACCCGCAGAACACGGTGTTCTCGATCAAGCGGTTCATGGGACGCAAGCTCGCGGAGGTCCAGGACGAGGTGAAGCGCGTTCCATACAAGGTCGTCGCGGGGAAGAACGATCTCGCGGTCGTCGAGGTACAGGGGAAGCGGTATACGCCCCCGGAGATCTCGGCCATGATCCTCCAGAAGATGAAGCAGACGGCCGAGGATTACCTGGGGCACAAGGTCGAGAAGGCCGTCGTCACGGTGCCGGCCTACTTCAACGACTCGCAGCGCCAAGCGACCAAGGACGCGGGGAAGATCGCCGGACTGGACGTGCTCCGGATCATCAACGAGCCGACGGCCGCGGCGCTCGCATACGGGCTGGACAAGAAGAAGGATGAGAAAGTGGCCGTGTTCGATCTCGGCGGCGGGACGTACGACATCTCCGTGCTCGAGCTCTACGATGTCGAAGGCTCGCGGCAATTCGAGGTCAAGAGCACCAACGGCGACACGCATCTCGGCGGCGATGACTTCGACCAGCGCGTGATCGATTGGCTGGTCGCGGAGTTCAAGCGCGATCAGGGCATCGATCTTTCGAAGGACCCGATGGCGCTCCAGCGGCTCAAGGAAGCGGCCGAGAAGGCCAAGATCGAGCTGTCGAGCGCGCAATCGACGGACATCAACCTGCCGTTCATCACGGCGGATCAGACGGGACCGAAGCACCTCAACATCACCCTCAGCCGCGCCAAGCTCGAGCAGTTGGTCGATGATCTCATCCAGCGGACGATTCCACCGATGGAGAAGGCGCTGAAGGACTCCGGGATCACGCTGTCCGACATCGATGAGGTGATCCTGGTCGGCGGCCAGACGCGGATGCCCAAGGTGCAGGAGATCGTCCGCAAGTTCTTCGGCAAGGAGCCGAACAAGAGCGTCAATCCCGACGAGGTCGTCGCGATCGGCGCCGCGGTGCAGGGCGCGGTGCTGACCGGCGAGCAGAAGGACGTTCTGCTGCTCGACGTGACGCCGCTGTCGTTGGGCATCGAGACGCTGGGTGGCGTGACGACGGTGCTCATCCCGCGGAACACGACCATCCCGACGAAGAAGACGGAGGTATTCTCGACGGCGGACGACAATCAGACGACCGTGGAGATCCACGTCCTGCAGGGCGAGCGCGAGCTTGCCGTGTACAACAAGACGATCGGCAAGTTCCAGCTGACGGGAATTCCGCCGGCCCCGCGCGGGATGCCGCAGGTCGAGGTCACGTTCGACATCGACGCCAACGGGATCCTGCACGTGACCGCGAAGGATAAGGCCACGGGCAAGGAGCAGAAGATTCGGATCGAGGCGTCGAGCGGGCTCTCCGAGGCCGAGATCGACCGCATGGTCAAGGACGCGGAGAAGAACGCCAGTGAGGACAAGAAGCGCCGGGAGTCGATCGATGCCCGGAACCGGCTCGACAGCATGACCTATGAAGTCGAGAAGAACGCCAAAGAATGGTCCGACCGGCTGTCGGGCGAGCTGAAATCGCGGCTCGATACCGCGGTCGAGCGGGCTCGGACGGCGCTGCGCGGAGATAACGAGACCGAGATCCGCTCGGCGCAGGAAGAGTTGTCTCGCGCGTATAGCGAGGCCGGCCAATCGCTGTACCAACAGCAGGGGGGAGCCGCGGGCGGCCCTGGCGTCGCCCCGGAGACCGGGGGAGCCACGCCGCCGGGCGGCGCAAAGCCCGACGACGCGGTCGAGGCGGACTACGAGATCGTGGACGACAAGAAGTAGCGGGCCGTCGCACCGCCGCCCGGCGCGGATCGGAGTCTCGGGAATCGTCGAATGGGCGGCACCCGAGACTCCGCCCCGCACCCCACGAAACTCCCGGACGGGTCATCGGGTATAATGACCATACTGTTCTGTTTGTGCGGATGGTTGGGCTACACCCTTTTGATGGGCGGATGAGAGCTATGAATCGACTGTTTACTCGCGCGCGCGTCGCAGTCGCCGTGCTGGTGGCATTTTGTGGCGGCCTGATCGTCGCGTCCTCATTCAACTTCACGCATTCCGGCTACGCGCAGGCCGTTCAGTCGGCGCCATCGACGGCTAAGGTGCCGTTGAAGGACGTCAAGCCTGTCGTGGATCTGAGCAACGCCTTCGTCTCGGTCGCCGAGCACGTTACCCCGGCGGTCGTGTCGATACAGACGGCGCGCGATCCGCGTGCCGCATCCCCCGACCCGAGAATGCGCGGCCGCGTTCCACCGGGTCTGGAAGACTTCTTCAATCAGTTCGGGCCCCAACGGGCGCTTCCCGAGGAGGCGAGCGGCTCGGGATTCATCGTCACCTCCGATGGGTACATCCTTACCAACAATCACGTCGTGGCCGATGCCGACCGCGTAAACGTGACCCTCAACGACCGGCGCATCTTCAAGGCGAAGGTCGTGGGTCGTGACCCGACGACCGATGTCGCGCTGGTCAAGATCGATGCCCAGGACCTGCCGACGGTGACCCTTGGCGACGACGCCAAGGCTCAGGTCGGGGAGTGGGTCCTCGCGATCGGCAACCCGCTCGGCCTGGACCACACGGTCACGGCGGGGATCGTGAGCGCCAAGGGTCGCGATAGCCGGGACCTGGCCGGTCTTATGCGGAACAACTACGCGATCTCGGATTTCATTCAGACGGACGCGGCGATCAATCCGGGTAATTCCGGTGGCCCGCTGGTGAACATCCACGGCGAAGTCATTGGGATCAACAGCGCCATCGCCAGCCCGACCGGGTACTACTCCGGCTACGGCTTCGCGGTGCCGATCACGCTGGCCAAGAGCGTGATGGACGACCTGACCAAGTATGGCAAGGTCCGGCGCGCGGTCCTCGGAATCGCGATCAGCCCGGTCGACCCGGATGACGCGGGCGCGGCGGGACTCAAGACGATTGCCGGCGTCAAGGTCGGTGGCTTCACGCCCGCCGATGCATCGAGCCCGGCCGAGAAGGCGGGGATCGAGGTGGGCGACATCATCGTCGCGGCCGACGGGCAGCCTGTCGACCGCGTGAGCACGCTCCAGCGGATCGTGCGAGAGCATCAGCCGGGGGAGTCGATAACCCTCGACATCGTCCGCTTCGGTGCGCGGAAGACGTTCCATGTGAAGCTGCATGAGGCGCCGACGGACACGCAGCTGGCCGAGGCGACCGACAGCACGTCGGAGTCGAATGGCGGCGTGAGCACGGACAAGCTCGGCATCTCCGTCGAGGCGGTAACGACCGACGCGGCGCAGGAGAATCACATTCCGGACATCGATCGCGGCTTGCACGTGACTGATGTGAACTCGTCCGGCCCGGCGTACAACAAACTGTATTCGGGTGACATTATCGTGGCGGTTCTGTACCCGGAACCGCGCAAGGACGTACACAACGTGGCCGACCTGCAGGGCGTGCTGGCCAACGTGAAGAACGGGGACTACGTGACACTTCTCGTGTATTCTGTCGCGGGTCAGGGAAATCCGAGTGTGACCCGAGTCGTGTCGCTGCACGTGGGGGCGTAGGCGCGAAGGCGCTCCGCGCCTGGAAAGGAGAAGGACAGAGAGGAGAGAGGAGACGTGCCGGCCACTGCCCGGTGCGTCTCCTTTCTTTTTCCCCTCTCCTCTCTACTTTCCACTATCTCCTTTCTCGGACCGCGGGGCTGCGCCCCGCGGTCCGCGCTCGGGTGGCGTAACGGTAGCCGCGAGGGTCTTAGGAGCCCTTGTCGAAAGACGTGCGGGTTCGAGTCCCGCCCCGAGCACTGCCGTCCCGCACGCGCCGGCCGTGCGTCTCCTCTCTACTCTCTACTGCCTCCTCTCTCGGACCGCAGGTCCGCGCGGTTAGATTTCCTGCGATGACGATCCAGATCACGCCCAAGAAGGCGACTGGGGTCGAGCGGTTGCTCGAGGTGTCGGTTCCGGTCGATCGGGTCCGCGCCGCGGAAGACCGGGCCGCTCATCGATATGCGTCGACAGTGCGGCTCCCTGGCTTCCGGCCGGGCAAGGCACCAGCGGCCGTGGTGCGCAAGCGGTTTGCCCAGGCTATTCGGCAACAGGCGCTGGAATCGCTCGTGCAGGAGGCGTACAAGGAGATCATCGAGCAGGAGCACCTGACTCCGGCCGCCCAGCCGCACGTGCACGAGGTGAAGTTCGAGGATGGCAAGCCGCTGACGTTCGAGCTCCACCTGGAAGTGCGCCCCGACGTCGACCTCGCTCGCGTGACCGGCTTTCGCGCCACGCGGACCAGGCGTCCGGTAAGCGACGATGCCGTCCGTGAGCAGATCGATCACCTGCGGGACCAGCGGGCGTCGTGGACTCCTGTCACGGATCGCCCCGCCCCGGGCGACATGGTCACCGTCACTCTGGCGACACTCGACGGAGCGCCGGGCGAGGCCGCTGCGAGCGCCGAGGGTCGGGAGTATCGGCTCGTGCTTGGCGGCGGCCAGGCGATCGCGGGGATCGAAGAGCTGATCATGGAGGCCGTGCCCGGGCAGACGATCGAGCGCCCCGTGCGCTGGCCCGACGACTTCCCGGACGAGACGCAGCGCGGTCAGACGAAGACGGTGCGCGTGACCCTCAACGACGTGAAGCGCAAGTCCCTCCCCGACCTCGACGATGCGTTCGCGCGCGAGGTGGGCGACTTTGATTCCGTCGCCGCGCTGACGGCCGCGGTACGGGAGGACATGGCGAAACAGGCAACGCGCGATGCGGATGCCGAAGTCCGGCAGCGCCTCATCGACGAGATCATCAGCGCCAACCCCTTCGACGTGCCCCCGAGCTGGGTCGCTCGTCTGGTCGATGCGTACGCCGAGAGCTACAAGATCCCGGCCGACGACCGCGCCCACTTCGAGACGGAGCTGCGCCCGGTCGCCGAACGGCAGGTGCGGCGCGATCTCGTCGTCGAGGCGATCGCGAAGCGGGAGAATCTCACCGCCACGGAGGCGGAGCTGGACGACCGTATCGCGGAGGTCGCGCGTCAGCGCAAGGCGAGCCCGAGCGAGATCTACGCCTCGCTCGAGAAGGCGGGCCGGCTCCGGGAGATCGAGCAGGGCGTCACTGAGGAAAAGGTCTTTGGCTGGTTGCTGGCACATAACACGATTAACGAGAGCGGAGAACGGGAGTGACCATGGCGACGCTATATCCCCCCTACGTCATCGAGCGGTCGAGCCGCGGCGAGCGGACGTACGACATCTTCTCGCGGCTCCTGATGGACCGGATCGTCTTTCTCGGAACGCCCGTCACGGATGACGTCGCGAACATCATCATCGCGCAGCTCCTCTTCCTCGACGCGGATAATCCGGAGCGCGACATCCACCTCTACATCAACTCGCCCGGCGGCGCGGTCTCGGCCGGACTCGCCATCTACGACACGATGCAGTTCCTGCGCGCCCCCGTGAATACCACGTGTATGGGGCTCGCGGCCAGCATGGGCTGCTTCCTGCTCGCCGGCGGCCGCCCGGGTCGGCGGTCGACCCTCCCGCACGCACGGATCATGATGCACCAGCCATCGGGCGGGACACAGGGCACGGCATCCGATATCCAGATTCAGGCGAAGGAGATCCTGTACCTCCGATCGCAGATGCACGAGCTCATGTCCAAGCACACCGGACGTCCCGTCGAACAGATCGAGCGCGACTTCGATCGCGACTATTACATGTCGGCGGCGGAAGCCAAGGCCTACGGCATCATCGATACGATCGTGACCAAGGATACGATCCCGACGCGGCTCCGTAACGAGTCCGTCGACGTCGTCAAGGGGTGAGGAATGCACGGCGGATCGCGGGGCCGACGGACGCGCTTGACCCCTTCTGGGGTGTGCGTTAGTTCTCGCCCAGTGACCGAAACGAAACGGAATCGGCGCGCGACGATGCCGGGCGACCGGCGGCCATGACCCACGATAAACATCTGCGTTGCTCGTTCTGCGGTAAGTCGAAGGACTCGGTCCGGAAATTCATCTCCGGCCCCTCCGTGTACATCTGCAACGAATGCATTGCCCTCTGCAACGAGATCCTGGCGGAGGATGAAGAACGCGAAGTCACCGAAGCGATTACGCAAGTCCCGACGCCCCAGGAGATCAAGGACGTCCTCGACCAGTATGTCATTGGGCAGGAACGTGCCAAAAAGGCACTCTCCGTCGCCGTGTACAACCATTACAAGCGGATCAACTCGGCATCGCTCCGGGATGATGAGGTCGAGCTCGACAAGTCGAATATCCTCCTGATCGGGCCGACGGGCGTCGGAAAGACCCTCCTCGCACAGACGCTCGCGCGGATTCTCGATGTCCCGTTCACGATCGCCGATGCCACGACCCTCACCGAGGCGGGATACGTCGGCGAGGACGTGGAGAACATCCTCGTCCGCCTGCTCCAGGCCGGGGATTTCAACGTCTCCGAGTGCGAGCGCGGAATCGTCTACATCGATGAGATCGACAAGATCGCGCGCAAGTCGGAGAATCCGAGTATTACGCGCGACGTGTCGGGCGAGGGTGTGCAGCAGGCGTTGCTCAAGATCCTCGAGGGCACGGTGGCCTCGGTCCCGCCCCAGGGCGGGCGGAAGCACCCGCAGCAGGAATACATTCAGATCAACACCAAGGACATCCTGTTCATCTGTGGTGGCGCCTTCGACGGCCTCGAGAAGATCATTGAGGCGCGCACCGGTCGGAAGCAGATCGGCTTCCTCAAGATCGAAGGCGCACCGAACGACCCGAAGCGGGTGAAAAACCCCTTCGCCGAGGTGGAGCCCGATGACCTGCTCCGTTACGGCCTGATCCCTGAGCTCGTGGGTCGGCTGCCGGTCGCGGTGCCACTCGAGGCGCTCGACGAGGACGCGCTGGTGCGGATCCTCAAGGAGCCGAAGAATGCGCTCACGAAGCAATACGCGAAGCTCTTCGACCTCGAGGAAGTGAAGCTCTCCTTCGAGGAGAGTGCACTGCGAGCGGTGTCCCAGAAGGCACTCAAGCGCGGTACCGGCGCGCGCGGCCTGCGAGCGATTCTCGAGGAGATCCTCACCGAGATCATGTTCGATCTCCCGACGCGAGACGATGTCACCGAGGTGAAGGTCATCGAATCGACCGTGACCGGCGGCTCCCCTCCGCTCCTCGAGATCTCCCCGAAGCGACAGAAGAAGGAAGCGTAGGGCTTTTCCCTCCTCTCCCCCTGCCCCCTCCCCTCCCTTCGGGAGGGAAGGGGGAAATTCTTTTTGGAAGGGGCCAGCCCCTTCAACCCCGTACGTCCCTATGGCAGAGCCAGTGGCGAGGCACTGAGCGATTCACCGTGTGCCTTTCGGGGTTTGGGGGCTTGCCCCCAACAGAAAAAAGAAATTCGGGGGGTGCGGGGGGCAGAGCCCCCCGAGATCAGGCGTAATGAAATCACCGTGGCTGGTAGGGGCAGCCCTACCCCGCGCGCAATGCAATCACCGTAGCAACCGAATACCGTCCGTTAGCTTTCCAGCATGGCGACGTTCTCCCGCGACGGCGAGCTGTTCAACACGGAAGACCGGCTTCCGGTGCTCCCCCTTCGGGATGTCGTCGTCTTTCCCTACATCGTCATCCCCCTGCTCGTCGGCCGCGCGCCGTCCCTCGGCGCGGTCGACGAAGCGACCCAGGGCGACAAGTACCTGCTCCTCGTCGCCCAGCGCAGCGGCGACGTGCAGGACCCGACCGCGAGCGATCTGTTCCGAGTCGGCGTGGTCGCCCGCATCCTCCAGCTCGCCCGCCTGCCCAATGGGACCGCGAAAGTCCTCGTGGAGGGAATCGCCCGCGCACGGGTCTCCCGATATACACCGTCGAGCACCGCGCTGCACGCCACGATCTCACCGGAGCCGTTCGGGCCCGGCGAGCCGGTATCGGATCCGACCGCCGCGACCGCCGTCGCACGGCAGACGCTGGCGCGATTCGAGGAGTACGTCTCCCTCCACCGTCGGATCCCCGATGAAGTCATCCCGCTCGTCCAGGGGATCGAGGCCGAGGAGCGACGCGCGTTCGCGATTGCGGCCCACCTCGCGGTCAAGCCGGACGTCCGGCAGCGACTGCTCGAGACCCCGACGCTGCCCGAGCTGTGGGATGCCCTCACCGGGACGCTGGGCAGCGAAGTCGAGCTGTTGCGCCTCGAGAAGAAGATCGACGAGGACGTGCGCGGTTCGCTGTTTCAGAACCAGCGCGAATTCTACCTGCAGGAGCAGCTCCGGGCGATCAATCGCGAGCTCGGACAGGAAGACGACGATGTCGCCGAGCTGGAGGCCGATGTCGCCCGCCGCAACCTCCCCGAGGTCGTCCGCGCACGGGCCCAGCGCGAAATCCGCAAGCTCCGGCGCACCGCGCCGATGTCCCCCGAAACGACGGTCGGCCGGAATTACCTCGACTGGCTTCTCAGCGTGCCCTGGACCGAGCGCACCGACGACGTCCTCAACGTCGACCATGCGCGGCGCGTCCTCGACGAGGATCACTATGGCCTGGAAGAAGTCAAGGATCGTATCCTCGACTTCATCGCCGTCCTCGGCCTCGTCGGTCGGCTCGACGGGCCCATTCTGTGTTTCGTCGGTCCGCCAGGCGTCGGCAAGACATCGCTCGGCCGCTCGATCGCGCGCGCGCTAGGCCGGAAATTCGTGCGCATGGCGCTCGGCGGCGTGCGCGACGAGGCCGAGATCCGCGGACACCGCCGCACCTACATTGGCGCGCTCCCCGGCCGGATCATTCAGGCCATGAAGCGCGCCGAGGTGGTCAACCCGGTCATCCTGCTCGATGAGATCGACAAGCTCGGCCAGGATTACCGCGGCGATCCGTCCGCGGCGCTGCTCGAGGTGCTGGATCCCGAGCAGAACAACACGTTCAACGATCATTATCTCGAGATCGACTACGACCTGTCGCAGGTGCTGTTCATCACGACGGCCAACTCCCTCAATTCCGTTCCCGACGCCCTCCGCGACCGGATGGAGGTGCTGCGACTCACCGGCTATCTCGACCACGAGAAGCTCGCCATCGCGCGGCAGTTCCTCATCCCGAAGCAGCTGGAGAGGCACGGTCTCGAGGCCCGTGATGTCGCGTGGGACCCCGACGTCCTGACGGCGATCCTCCGCGGCTACACCCGCGAGGCGGGGGTCCGCGAATTCGAGCGGCGCCTCGCACGGGTGGCGCGCAAGCTCGCACGCCATCGGTCCGAGATGGCGGTCGGGGAGGCGGTCGAGGCCGTCCAGGCGGTCCGCGTCGATGGGCTCAAGGCCCTCCTCGGCAATGCGCCGTACGATCCGGACGACTTCTCCCTCGAGGACATGGTCGGCGTCGCGCGCGGCCTCGCGTACACCAGCGTCGGCGGGGAGACCCTCGAAATCGAGGTCAGCGTCGTCAGGGGCCGCGGCAAGGTGCAGCTGACCGGGACTCTCGGTGACGTCATGAAGGAGTCTGCGAGCGCCGCGCTGAGTTACGCGCGCCGGCGCTCCACGGAGCTCGGGATCGACCGCGAGTTCTATCGGACGTGCGACGTGCACGTGCACATCCCCGCCGGGGCGACGCCCAAGGACGGCCCGAGCGCGGGAATCGCGATCGCCGCGGCGATCGTGAGCGCACTCACGGAGGCGCCTGTGCGCGGCGATGTCGCCATGACGGGCGAGATCACCCTGCGGGGACGGGTGCTCGGAATCGGCGGGCTCAAGGAGAAATCCGTCGCGGCCCACCGCAACGGCGTGCGCCACGTCATCATTCCCGCGGCCAACGCACGCGAGCTCGACGAGATCCCGCAGGAGGTGCGCAATGTCGTCTCCTTCCATCCCGTGAAGACCATGGACGAGGTGCTCAAGATCGCCCTGGTCGCGCCCGCGGCCGCCCGCCGGCGTAAGGCCCCCGCTGCCGTCGCCGCTGACGTTGTCGCGCACTAGCGCACCCGTCCGGGATCCCCTGCCCGTCCGGGACGTCAGCTTCCTCGGCGGGATGGCGGACGCCGGGGGATGGCGCCCGGACCCGTCACTCCCCGAGATCGCCGTCGCGGGACGATCCAACGTGGGGAAATCCTCGCTGATCAATCGCCTCGTGCGGCGCAGCGGCGCCGCCCGCGTGAGCCGCACGCCCGGACGCACCCAGCAGATCAACTTCTTCCGCATCAACGACGCGTTCGTTCTCGTCGATCTGCCCGGGTACGGCTATGCGCGCGTGGCCAAATCGACGCGCGCGAGCTGGCGCCCGCTCATCGACGGGTATCTGCGGTCGAGCCCGATGCTCCGCGGAATGGTGCTGCTGCTCGACGTGCGGCGCGAGCCCAGCGCAGACGACCGCCTGATGCTGGACGTGCTCGCGGAGACGGGCGTCCCCACCGTCATTGCGGTCACCAAGATCGACACGCTGTCGCCGGCCGCGGTGTCTCGCGCCGTCGAGACCCTGACCCGGACCCTCGCACTCGATGCGGCCCAGGTCATCCCGATGAGCGCCGTGACCGGCGAGGGGCGCGACGAGCTGGCTGCTGCCGTTGTCGCCCTCGTCGAGGCGACGCGCTAACATTCCCGCATATGGCCCTGCGCCCGCTCCGCCAGCTCGGGCCCCGCCCCGCGCGCCCGATCACCGACGCGTGGCTCGCCGCACTTGCCGATGCCCTCGCGGCCCCGGCGCCGGATCCGGTCGCCGCCCGATCCGACCTGTGCCGCCGGACGCTCGTGGAGTTGTGCTATCCACAATACGCCGCCAATTGGGAAACGGCGGTCGCGGACACGAAATTGCCCCACGGCGTGCGGCTCGCGCTCGCCGCTCTCGACCCGCGTAACGTGACGCTCGAGCCCGAGTACTACGCGGAATGCGACGATGCCCGATTCCAGGCCGTGAAGCCGCTCCTCTGGCTGTGGTACTCCTTCGATCGGACCGCCGTCGGGGGACAGAACATCGATGCCGGTATCGGCCTGCGCCGTCTGCTCGCACCGTACATCTTCCGCCGCTGCGGCAAGAACTTCAAGGCGTTCCAGCACGTCGAGTTCTCCTTCGGCTACAACATGGAGGTCGGCGATGACGTCGTCATCCACCGACACGTCCTTCTCGACGACCGCGGCGGGATCATCCTCGGGAACAACGTCTCGGTCAGCGACTACGCGAACATCTACAGCCACACGCACAGCATCATCGACCAGAAGGACGTCACGGACGCCACGACGATTCTCGAGGATGGCGTGCGCATCACATACCACGCGACCATCCTGGCCGGCGTCCGGGTGGGGTGCAACGCGATGGTCGGCGCCGTGGCCGTCGCGACCAAGGACGTGCGCCCCTACCACGTGAACGTCGGCATTCCCGCCAAGAGCATTCGCATCAAGCCGACGGCGCCGGTCGACGCCGCCAATTACTGCCTGCCGACCGCGCGCGACCGATCATAGGATCCCCCACCACGCGCGATCGGTGTCGACGGCGAGAGTCCACCGACCGTCGCGCAGGCCGCGCGCCACGTCGACCCGGAGCAGATCGAAGAAGGTGAGTACCCCGAGGCCCGCGGCGGGGTACCAGCCCTCGCGGGCCGGCGCGAACGGCGCGCTGCGATCCACGTACACTACGTGAACGAACGGGGCCAGAATCGCCGTGCGCGGCGACGCGCCGCCGAATCGATGGCCCAGGTCGATCGCGGGAAAGGGGACCGGGAACCCCCATTCGACATGGGCACTCGCGCCCGTCTGCGCCGCGAACTCGTGGTACCCGTATCCCGGGCCGGACACAGGTCCGCCGAGGTAGACCAAATCCTGCGGCGGCGTCGCCGCCAGCCCGCCGCGCGCGAGCACGGTCGCCGCCGTGAGCCGGAGATCGAGGCGGTCCGGCCCGAACGGACGCTCCGCCTCGCCCGACCAGAACGCGTGTCCCACCACCGGGTCCGGCTCCGTCCGCGCGACGTCGCGGCGATGAAACCACGTGGCGTCGATCGTCCCGTGCGTCCGCCACAGTGTTCCGAGAGGGCCCGGCGTCTCCGGGCGGTCGAGGCCCAGCGCGGCGCGCGTGTCCCACAGCGACCATGCCGGGATCGTCGGACCGTACCGCCCGAAGGCGGGATCGGCGTGGACCGCGAGAGGCCCCTGCGTCTCGCGCGCGGCGGTCGCGTGCCACCGGAAACCAGCCGGCGCCGGACCCGCCGCCACGAGCTCGGCGCCGCGCGAGTCGTACGGCTCCGTCCGGTCCGCTCCCGCGAGCTCGGCGGCAAGCGTGTTGGCGAGCGTCAATGTCTCCGTCACGTCGCTCGCGTCGGCATACCGACGGAACGCCGTGAGGCGAATTCCGACCCCCCCAGGCTCCTGCCAGGACACGCTCGCCGCACCCTTCGCGGCGCGATCGCTCATGCCGTAGCGGCCACGAATATCCGCCGTCCACGGATCGGCCAGCGCGCGCGTCAGGCCGGCGCCGACCGCGAGCCCTTCGACGCGGTCGACCCGGACGAAATCGGAGATCCCGCGTCCGGAGAGCACGGACGCCTGCGCATGCGGAAGCGCCGACTGGCGGATGAGGGATCGCGCCGTCGCCTCCGCCTGCTCCACGTCTGCCGGTGTCGCGACGCGAACGTCGGGCGGGATCGAGTCGAGAACGCGCCCCTGCCAGGGATACGCCGCCAGTACGGGAGTCGGGGCGGCGACGACCTCGGGCCCGCCGAACATGCGCGGATCGAGACCTCGGTTGATCGCGTAGCAGCACACCTCCCAGCGCGAGCGGATGATCCCGCGCACGGGATAGCTGAGCCATGTCGTCGTACGCACGACCTCGAGCTGCTGCGTGTGGGGAAGCCAGTAGCGTCCCTCCACCTGCGCGTTCTCGAGCGTGACGGACAGGCTCTCGATCCGCCGGTCGAGGATGGCCGATCGTGTAAACGTGAGCGACAGGCGCACGAGCGCCCCGCTCGCCCGGTCGACGTACAGCGTCGCGACCGCGCGCGGTGCACCGGGATCCCGCGGCCGCACGCGCACCGCGAGGACATCACTCGTCGACTGCGGCGTGCGGATGCGCAGCGAGTCGACGATCGCGTAGTCGTACAGAGCCGGGGCGCCCGGTGCCAGCGGATGCGGCACCCCGCGCACGTCGTTCCCCTCGCCCAGCCGAATCGAGTCGCCGAGCCCACCCTCGATGATCCCGAAGCGATCGCGGTAGTACCCTACCTCGACCGGAAGGAGCAGCGTGTCGCGCCGGCCCACGACGACTTCCTTGGACAAGTCCGGGGCCCGCCAATAGACTTCCACGGCGAGCTCGTCCGACCTGACCACCCGCGGTGGGTCCGGAAAGCCGGGCCCGACCTGCGCGAGAAAGGTGAGGTAGCCATGCGCCCGCGCGTGGTAATCGGCGAGGCCCGTTGAATCGAGCTGGTTCGCGCGGCGTGCGATGGCCCGGTCGATGAGCGCTCGGACGGTGGAGTCGTTCCATCCCTGTGCGCCCGCCACCAATGCATTGGTTGCGGCGCCGATCGCGGGTATCATCCACGCCACGACCATCCGCATGGCTCCTCCCTCGACCCGCCACCCGCGCATGACCGGCAAATATACCCCGTGACCTTCGAGCGCTTTCGCGCACTCGCCGCGTCCGCGCAGGGCGGCGAGGCGCTCGTCCCCGTCTGGCGCGATTGCCTGCTCGATACCGACACGCCGGTCTCGGCGTTTGCGAAGCTGCGCCAGGGCGGCGGCCCGTTCGCGTTTCTGCTGGAGTCCGCGCCCGCGGGCGGCGAGACGTGGGCGCGCTATACGTTCATGGGGTCCGCGCCCCGGGCCGCGTGGCGCCTGCGTGATGGGATCGTCGAGGATTGGACACCCGACGCCGGATGGCACGGGGCACGGAAACCCGCCGACCCGATTGCGGACCTCCAGGCCCTGGTCCGTTGCCCGTCGCCCGTCGACGCGCCCGAGCTGGGCGCCTTCTGGAGCGGCGCCGTGGGGTACTTCGGCTACGACGTCGTGCGCTACATCGAGCGCCTGCCGCACGCGCCGCCGCGGGTGATCGATGTCCCGGATGCGCTGTTCGTCTTCACGGGCGCGCTCGTCATCATCGACAATCTGCATGGGCAGGCACGCGTGGTCGCCGGAGCGCGCGTGCACGCGGGAGCGAGTCGCGCGGCTCTCCGCGCCGCGTACGATGCCGCCAGCGCGGAGATCGACCGGACGCTCGCGCGCCTGCGCTCGACCGTGCAGCTGCCCCCGCTCGATCTCGATCCGGCCGCGCCCCCGGCCGTGGGACGCTCGGCGTACGCGCGCGACCGCTATCTCGCCGATGTCGACCGCGTGCGCGAATACATCCTGGCGGGCGATTGCTTCCAGGCCGTGCTCGCGCGGCGCATCGTCGTCCCCCACGATTTTCCCTCGGACGGACTCTACCGCGCCCTCCGCGCCCTCAACCCGTCGCCCTACATGTACCATCTCGTCCTCGACGGGATGGAGCTGGTCGGGAGCTCGCCCGAGCTGCTGGTCCGGGTCGCCGACGGACAGATCACGCTGCGACCGATCGCCGGAACGCGCCCCCGCGGGCGCACCGCCGCCGAGGACGACGCGCTGCGGGCCGAGCTCCTGGCCGACGAGAAGGAACGGGCCGAGCACGTGATGCTCGTCGATCTCGGGCGCAACGACGTCGGCCGCGTCGCGGAGTTCGGCAGCGTCACGGTCACGGAGATGATGGCCGTGGAGCGGTATTCCCACGTGCTGCACATCGTCAGCCAGGTCGAAGGCACCATCGCGGAAGGCCGGTCGGCGCTCGACGTGTTCCGGGCGACGTTTCCCGCAGGCACGCTCTCCGGCGCCCCCAAGGTGCGCGCCATGGAGATCATCGACGAGCTGGAGCCCGAGCGGCGGGGACCCTACGCCGGCGCGGTCGGCTACATCGCCGCCGGCGATCGCCGGATGGACCTAGCCATCACGATCCGAACGTGCGTCATCGCCGACGGCACGGCGTCGGTCCAGGCCGGTGGCGGCCTCGTCGCGGATTCCGTCCCCGAGCGAGAATGGGAGGAGACGGAGAACAAGGTGCGCGCGATGCTCACGGCCATCGGACGCGTCCGCTCGGCACTCGGCAGCCGACAGAGCTAGCGGGCCCGGATGTCCCTTCGCCTCATTCGCGCGGATGGCGGGTTGTCGTTCGAGCTGGCGGATGGCGGCGCGCGCATCGTGGGCCGCGGGGTCGAGAGCGACATCGCCGTGATCGATCCGACGATCTCACGCCGACACGCCGAGATCAGCGTGTCCGACGGAGGACGCGGGATCCAGGTCCGCGATCTCGGCTCGAGCAATGGCACGTATGTCAACGGCGCGCGGGTGGAGACGGCGCACGCGGCCGTCGGCGACGTCGTCGCGTTCGGACAGGTCATCTTTCGCGTCGCGCTGCCTCCCGCCCCGCCGACCGAGGCGACGCCCGAGGCCGCGCACACCCAGATGGTCGTGCGGCTGGGCGGCGAGAAGCGCCGCGTCGCCGTGCTTTTCAGCGACATTCGCGGATTCTCGACCCTGTCGGAGCGCCTCAGCCCGGAGGAGGTCGCCCGGCAACTCAGCGAATATTTCACCGCCATGGTCACCTGCGTGTATCGCAATGGCGGCACGCTCGACAAGTTCATCGGGGACGCCGTGATGGCGCAGTGGGGCGCCCCGACGGGAGCTCCGGATGACGCCGATCGGGCGGTTCGTGCGGCCGCCGCGATGCTGGACGAGCTGGACCGGCTCAATGCGGTCTGGCAGAGCGCCGGCCGCCCCCCCTTCGCGATCGGGATCGGCCTCGGCTACGGCGATGTCTTCGCCGGCCACGTCGGCTCCGAGCAGCGGCTCGAATTCACCGTCATCGGGGATGCCGTGAACACCGCAAGCCGCTTGTGCGCGATCGCGGAAGCCGGCGAGATCCTGTTGTCGGGCGAGCTGCAGGCGGCCCTCCACGCGCCGCCGCCCCTGGAGCCATGTCCCGCCCTCGAGCTCAAGGGGAAGAGCCGCCCCGTCCCCGTTTATCGCGTGGCGCGATAGTGGACGACGGGCAACCGTCGTCCCCGACCGCTCCGAGCGAGCCCGCCTACATCCGCCTCGTGGCGGAGGCCGGTGATGCCGTCGTGCTCGCCCCTCTCGCCGACGCGACTCGCGAGATCCTCGGCCGCGGAACCTTGTACGCGTATGCTGCGGCTCATCCCGAGCGGAGGGCCTTCGCGGGCCGCGGGCCCGCGTATGCCGTGCCGATCGGGGGCACGCGCGGAGTCGTGCGGCACGCCCGCCATGGCGGGCTGCTGGCTCCGCTCACTCGCGATGTCTTCCTCGCCCCCACACGCGCACCCTACGAGCTGTCGGTGTCGTTGCAGCTCCGCGCGGCAGGGGTCCGCACTCCGGAGGTCTTGGGCTACGCCCGCTATCCCGCCGGCCCGCTCCTGCGCAGGGTCAACGTCGTGACGCGCGAGATCCCCGAGGGCCATACGCTCGCCTCGCTCCTCCGCCAGGGCCCCGACGCGTCGATGCGGCACACCCTCTTCGAGGTCGCCGGCGCCCTCGCGCTCGCGTTAGCCGATGCGGACGCGTTCCACGCCGATCTCAATCTGACGAACGTGCTCATCGCGCCGGCCGCGGACGGGATGCTCGAGGCGTTCGCGCTCGATGTGGATCGCGTCATCTTCCGCGCGCGGGCCCGCACGCATCTCCTGCGCGCGAATTTCCGCCGCCTGAGGCGCTCGGCGGCCAGCATCGGGGTCGAGTGGGGATCGTGACCGCCCCCGGCGCGCCGTCCCCCGCTCCGTTCCGCAACATCGGCATCGTCATGATGAGCGCGATCGGCGACAGCGTCCACGTGCTGCCGGTCGTTACCGCGCTCAAGCGGCAGGATCCCGCGCCCCGGATCACATGGATCATTCAGCCCGGACCGCGTGCGCTCGTCGAGGGGCACCCGGCGGTCGATGCCTTCGTCTCGTTCGACCGCGCCCGCGGCTGGGGCGCCTTCGTCGAGACGCGGCGCGCGCTCGCGGCCCAGGCATTCGATCTCGTCCTCGACCTTCAGGTGTATCTGAAGGCGGGCATCGTCACGGCATTGGCGACCGCCCCCGTCAAGCTGGGCTTCGATCGCGCACGGGCCCGCGACCTGAACTGGCTCTTCACGAACCGCCGGATCCCGGCGCATGCGGGCGGCCAGCACGTCCAGGATCAATACCTCGAGTTTCTCGCCGCGCTCGGGGTGCCGGCGGACCCCGTCGAGTGGAATCTGGGGCCATGGGAGAGCGAGCGGCCGGCCCAGCGTGCCTTCTTCGCGACCGTCGATCGCCCCATCGCCGCCATCGTGGTCGCGACGACGAAGCCGCAAAAGGATTGGATCCCCGAGCGCTGGGGCGAGGTGGCGGCGAGTCTCTCCGATGATTTCGGGCTGCAGCCCGTCCTGGTGGGCGGCACCAGCGCACGTGAACGCGCGGCCGCGGCGACTATCCTCGCGCACGCGCCACGCGCCCGCTCCGCGCTGGGCGGCGGACTTCGGCAGCTCGTTGGCATCCTCGATGGCGCCGCCCTCGTGCTCTCGCCGGACACCGGGCCGCTGCACATGGCCGTCGCGCTCGACCGGCCGGTCGTCAGCCTCATGGGGTATACGAATCCGAAGCGCACGGGCCCGTACCGCCGCTTCCATGACCTCATCGTCGACGCCTACGGCGATCCCGGGGAGGACTACCCCGTCTCCATGCAGACGCGCCCCGGTCGTATGGCGCGTATCTCCGTCCCTGACGTCCTCGGGAAGGTCGACCGATGGCGCGAGCGGTATCGCGATCGCCGTTCAGGGATCGATGGTTAGCGCGCCAAAATCGTAGCGCACGCCGACCGCACCGAGGAGCCGGGTCAGGAGCACGAGCGGCAGTCCCATGACGGCGAAGAAATCGCCGTCGATCCGCTCGACGATCGTGGCGCCGAATCCCTGTATCCCATACCCTCCTGCCTTGTCCATGGGCTCGCCGGTCGCCACATACGCGTCCACGTCGGCTTCGGTCAACGCGCGGACCCGGACGCGGACCGCCTCGCTCCCCGACGCGATACGTGCCCCGCGCAGCACACACACGGCGGTGATCACGGTATGGGTGCGCCCCGCGAGCAATCGGACCATCGCGCGCGCATCGTCCCGGTCCCTCGGCTTGCCCAGGATGCGATCGTGGAGGACGACGACCGTGTCCGCGCCGATGACCAGCGCGTCCGGCGCCTCCGCGGCTATGCGCTTGGCCTTTGACTCGGCCAGCCGCTCGGCGCAGGCCAGCGGCGCTTCCCCGGCAAGGGCAGACTCATCGAACGTTGGCCGGACGGACGGTGTGCGCGAGCCCGATCAGTGTGAGCAGGTCCCGCCGGCGGGGCGATTGAGACGCAAGGATGATGTGCATTTAGTGTGTACGGGCCGTTCGCGAACGGCCCGTGCGATCGCGAACGGCCCCTATTCCACCGTGACCGATTTCGCCAGATTCCTCGGCTGATCGACGTTCGCGCCCCGCTCGACCGCGAAGTAATACGCCAGGAGCTGCATCGGGATCGCGGCCAGCACCGGCGTCAGCATCTCGATCGTCTCCGGGATGCGGATCTCGTAATCGATCTTCCCCGCGAGCGACGGCTCATCGCGCGACGTGATCGCGATCACCTTCCCCATGCGCGCCTTCACCTCCTGTACGTTCGACGCGACCTTGTCGAACACGGAGTCGTGCGGCGCGACGAACACGACCGGCATCATCTCGTCGATGAGCGCGATCGGACCGTGCTTCATTTCGGCCGCGGGATAGCCCTCCGCGTGGATGTAGCTGATCTCCTTGAGCTTGAGCGCGCCCTCGAGCGCGGCGGGGAAATTGTATCCCCGGCCGAGATACAGGAAGTTCTGGACTCCGTCGAACTCCTCGGCCAGTCGCTGGATCTCGGGCGCGCGATCGAGGATCGATTGGATCTGGGCGGGGAGCGCCTGCAGGGCATCGATGATCTCACGGCCGCGCACCGCGGAGAGCGCGCGCAGCCGCCCCATCTTGAGCGTGAGCAGGGCGAGCGCGACGACCTGGCTCGTGAATGCCTTCGTCGACGCGACGCCGATCTCGGGTCCCGCATGCAGGTAGATCCCGGCAGCCGCGTCCCGCGCGATCGTGGAGCCGACCACGTTGACGATCCCGAGCGTCCGCGCGCCGCGCCTCTGCGCCTCGCGCATCGCCGCCAGCGTGTCGGCGGTCTCCCCGGATTGCGAGATCACGATGCAGAGCGTCCGATCCGACACGATCGGGTTCCGGTACCGGAACTCCGAGGCGTACTCGACTTCGACGGGGATGCGCGCCAGGTCCTCGAACATGAGCTCGCCGATCAAGGCCGAGTGCCAGCTCGTGCCGCACGCGGTGATCGTGATGTTGTCGATCGCGAGCAGCTCCTCATCCGTGAGGTTCACTCCGCTCAACTTGGCGGTCGCCTGATCCAGCAGCAACCGGCCCGCCATCGTGCTCGCGACGGTCTGCGGCTGCTCGAAGATCTCCTTGAGCATGAAATGCGGAAACCCGCCGCGCTCGATCTGGGCGAGATCCCAATCGATCTTGCTGACCTTGCGGGTCAGCGTCGTCGCGTTGAGATCGACGATGCGGTAGCCGTCCCGGTCCAGCACCGCCAGGTCTCCATCGTGGAGATAGACGACTTCGCGCGTGTGCGCGAGAATGGCGGACGCATCGCTCGCCACGTAGTACTCGCCGTCGCCGAGCCCGATGAGGAGCGGGCTGCCCTTCCGGGCCGCGACGATCTTTCCCGGGTCGCGGCTCGACACGACCGCGATCCCGTAGGCGCCCTCGACCCGGCGCAGCGCATCGATCACGGCGTCCTCGAGCGACTTGGCGATCACCGCGTCCTCGAGCGACCCATCGAGCGCCCCCTGGATCAGGTGTACGAGAACCTCGGTGTCCGTCTCCGATGTGAACACGTGTCCACGTTCCTCGAGCATGCGACGCAGGGCCGTCGCGTTCTCGATGATGCCGTTGTGGACGACCGCCACCTCGCGCTGCTCGTCGAGGAGCGGGTGCGCGTTACGCTCGCTCGGAGCCCCATGCGTGGCCCAGCGCGTGTGCGCGATTCCCAGGGTGCCGGACACCGGATGGGCCGCGAGAGCGGCCTCGAGACGGGAGATCTTCCCGGCGGCCTTGAGCACCTCGACGCCCGTGCCGTTCATGACGGCGAGCCCCGCGGAGTCGTACCCGCGGTACTCCATCCGCCGCAGTCCCTCGATCAGGACAGGCGTAATCGCCTTGGGCCCCACGTAGCCGATGATTCCACACATGGGCGTGCACTCTTCCAGCGCGGGTTGCGGGGGGTCGGATCCGACCGGCCCAATGAAAACTAATCTCCGTGCGTCAGCGCCCGCCGGGCGCGCGCGACCAGCGACCGCGCTCCGTCCTCCGTCGGCGCTTCCGCGATCACGCGTACCACGGGCTCCGTCCCGCTCGGCCGGACGTGCACCCACCGGTCCGGCCAGGCGAGCCGCAGGCCGTCCTGCGTGTCGACGGTCGCGTCCGCGAATACCACACGCAGCGCGTGGTATATCGATTCCAGCCCGGGGCTCCCGCCGCCGGTGCGCGCCGCGGGCAGCTTTTCCTTGACGATCGCGTACCGCGGCCACCGCGCCACCAGGTGGGAGACGCGCTCGCGGCCCGCATCCGCCAGCAGCTGAAGGATCAGAGCGGCGGCGGCCGGCCCGTCGCGCCCGAGGTGCAGTGCGGGCAAAATGACTCCGCCGTTCCCTTCCCCCCCGACCGGAGCGTGGACGTCGCGCATCCGAAGGGCGACGTTGACTTCCCCCACCGGTGTCCGAATGACGGCAACGCCGCGCTCCGCGGCGACGTCGTCCACAATCCGACTGGTCGAGAGATTCGTGACAACCGGTCCGGTCGAGCCCGCGTCGCGGCTCAGGACGAGGGCCGTCGCCAGCGCCAGCGTATAGTCCTCTCCGATCGCGTGTCCCGTTTCGTCCACGACCGCGAGCCGGTCCACATCCGGATCCACCGCGAATCCGATGTCCGCGCCGCTGTCTCGGACGAGGGCCTCCAGGGAGCCGAGGTTCTCCGCGACCGGCTCCGGCGCGCGGGGAAAGTGACCGTCCGGCTCCGTATCCATGGCGCTCACCCGGCACCCGAGCCGTTCGAGCAGGGCCGGCATGATCACGCCGCCCGCCCCCCGCACGCAGTCCAGCGCCACGTGGAGCCGGCGGGACCGAATCGCATCCACGTCGAGGTAGGGCAGGTCGAGCAGGGCGGCCAGATGCCGGTCGATCGCCTTGTGGTCCGGCCAGACGTCCCCGAGGCGATCCCAGGCGGCTCGCGGCACGCCGTGCGCCGTGGCGTCCCGCATCGCCGCCCCCTCGGATCCGGACAGGAACAGGCCCGCAGGCCCGATGAATTTGAGCGCGTTCCACTCGATCGGGTTGTGACTCGCCGTGATCGCGAGGCCGCCGGCCGCCTGATGCGACTCGACCGCCAGTTGGATCGTCGGCGTTGGCGCGAGCCCGACGTCCACGACGTTGCACCCGACCGATTGCAGCGCGGCAATCACAGCCCGGTGAAACATCGGGCCCGAGACACGACTGTCCCGACCCACCACGATCGTCGCTGGCCCCTCGCCCCCCTCGGGCGCCGCGGACCGCTGCGCGGCGGCCCATACCCCAAAACCGGCCGCGTAGGTCGCGACCACCTCGGGGGTGAGTCCCGCGCCGACGCGCCCCCGGATCCCGGAGACACTGATCATGAGTCCGTCAGACACGGCAGCCCCCATGCGAGCGACCTGGCTCCCCGCTTCGATGACGCCGGGGAAAGATCGTCCGTTCAGCGCGATTGCGTGAGGGCCGCGGCTATCCGGCGCGAAGATGGATCGCCGCCGTGGGCGGCGGCGTGGGATGGCGGGCTGGCGTATGATGGCGGGCCGGCGTCGGACGGCGCCCCGACGAGGGGATGACGGTCGCGAGCTCCGCCGGGGCCGGCGCCACCGGCGCAAGCGCGATCTCCCCGCGCCCGACCGCCGCCGAGAACGCCGCCACGATGGCGGGATCGAATTGCGTCCCCGAACAGCGATGGAATTCCGCGAGCGTCGCCTCCACTGACATCCGCCCCCCGCGGCGGTACACCCGCCCGCTCGTCATGGCGTCGAACGAGTCCGCGACCGAGGCGATGCGCGCTTCCAGCGGAATGGCCGTCCCCACCAGGCCATCGGGCACACCACGACCGTCCATGCGCTCGTGATGCGAGCGCACGATGTTCAGCGCGACCGGCACGTCCCCCAGCATGGACGACAGGATCCGCCACCCGACCATGGGGTGCGTCATGATGTGATCGTATTCCTCCGCGGTGAGCGGCCCGGGCTTGTTCAGGACCGATTCCCGCACCCCGATCTTGCCGATGTCGTGGAGATTGCCCCCGATCTCGATGTCGCGCACCATTGCGGGATCGAGCTGGAGCTCGTGCGCGATGGCGGCGGCGTATTGGCTCACGCGGACGGAATGTCCGCGCGTGTAGGGGTCCTTGACCTCGAGGGCCTCGGAGAATGACCGCAGGGTGCCGAGGAACAGGCGCTCGAGCCGGTGCGCCTGCTCGTCGACCCGCTCCTCGAGCCGAAGCTGGTGTTCGCGATTTTCGATCACGAGCCGCCGCTTCTCGAGCGCCTGGCGCACGCGCGCACGCACCTCCTCGAGCGTGAACGGCTTCGTCAGATAGTCCATGGCGCCCTGTGCCAGGCAGCTCACGGCAACGTCGATATCGGACACGCCCGTAATGAGCACGACCGCCGTGTCCGGCGAATGCCGGCGCACCGCCTGCAGCAATCCGATGCCGTCCATTCCGGGCATCCGGAGATCCGTCAGGACGATCATCGTGTCGCGCTGCGTCAGCATCTCCGCGGCCTCGGATCCCGACGCCGCTTCCGCGCAGTCGAATCCGTCGCTCTCCATCAGGCGCCGCAATACCTGGCGGAGCGTCGCCTCGTCGTCGACGATGAGGCAGGTGCGGGTTACCTTAGTCGCGTCGCTCATCCATCGTTCCCATCATGCCGTCCATGCACACGTGACCAAAGTCTTCGACACGGATCTCGCCGCCGGGTTCGGAACCCGGGCGATCCACGCGGGGCAGCGCCCCGACCCGCTGAGCGGCGCGATCATGCCGCCCGTATACCTCACGTCCACGTATGTCCAGGATGCCCTCGGCCACAATAAGGGATACGAGTACGGCCGCGGGACCAATCCGACCCGCGAGGCGCTCGAGCGCAACGTGGCCGCCCTCGAAGGGGGCCGCCACGGATTCGCCTTTGCAAGCGGAATGGGGTGCCTGGACTCGGTCCTCAAGCTGTTTCGCTCCGGCGATCATTTGATCTGCGGCGAAAACGTCTACGGGGGCACCGTTCGGTTGCTCGATCAGATCTGGCAGCATCTGGGACTGCGGGTGACGTACGTGGATACGCGGGATCCGCAACGCATCGACGACGCGCGAACGGATCGTACCGTCGCGATACTCGTCGAGACACCCAGCAACCCCCTCATGCGGATCACCGACCTCGCCGCCGCCGCCGGCATCGCGCACGGGGGCAAGGCGCTTCTGATTGTGGATAACACATTTGCCACTCCCTACTTCCAGCGCCCGTTCGAATCGGGTGCTGACCTGATTTATCATTCGACGACCAAGTACCTCAACGGGCACAGCGACATGCTTGGCGGCCTGGCTGTCGTCCGGGATGACGGCCTCGCCGATCGGCTCAAATTCGTCCAGAATGCGGCCGGCGCGGTCCCCGGGGCCTTCGACTGCTGGCTGGCTCTGCGCGGGACGAAAACGCTGCATTTGCGCATGCCCCGGCACGATGCCAACGGCCGCCGCATCGCCGCATTCCTCGCTCAGCGCCTGGGCGAGGACCGGGTCCTGTACCCGGGCCTGGCCACCCACCCGCAGCACACCCTGGCCCGTCGCCAGATGAGCGGCTTCGGAGGGATGGTGACGCTCGACCTCGGCACGCGCGAGCGGGCCGCAACCGTCCTCAGCCGTGTGCGCGTCTTTGCCCTGGCCGAATCGCTGGGCGGCGTTGAAAGCCTCATCAGCCACCCGGCGTCCATGACCCACGCCTCCGTCCCGCCCGAGCGGCTCGCGAAGCTCGGCATAACGGATGGCCTGGTCCGGCTCTCCTGCGGCGTCGAAGATGAGGAAGACCTCGTGGCGGACCTCGACCAGGCTCTTCGCGGGCTGTGAAGGTCCTGCTCGTCGGCGGCGGCGCGCGCGAGCACGCGCTCGCGTGGCGCCTCCAGCAGGAGACCCCGGCCGCGGAGCTCATCGCCGCCCCCGGCAACCCGGGGATCGCCGCCCTCGCCCGCTGCGCGAGCGCCGCCGCGACGGATGTCGAGGCCCTTGTCGCTTTGGCCGAGGTCGAGCGCCCCGATTACACGCTGGTCGGCCCGGAGGGCCCCCTCGCGCTCGGCATCGTCGACCGGTTTCGCGCGTCCGGCCTTCCGATCTTCGGGCCGACGCAGAGCGCCGCCGAGATCGAAACGTCCAAGGTTTTCGCCAAGGAGGTCATGCGCGATGCCGGCGTCGCCACGGGTCGCGCCGAGCGCCACACCGATGCAGGGGCCGCCAAGGCCGCGGCGCGGTTGCTCGGCACCCCCGTCGTGATCAAGGCGTCCGGCCTTGCCGCCGGCAAAGGAGTGATCGTGGCCGCGACCATTCGTGAGGCGGATGCCGCGATCGACGCCATGCTGGTGGAATCCCGATTCGGCGCGGCCGGTCGGGAGATCCTCGTGGAGGAGTTCCTCGAGGGCGAGGAGATCTCGGTCTTCGGAATCACGGATGGCACGCACGTCGTGCCCCTCATCCCCGCCCAGGACCACAAGCGACTCCTCGACGGTGACCGGGGCCCCAACACGGGCGGCATGGGAGCGTACGCCCCGTGCTGCGACCAGGCCTTCGCTCGGCACGTCGCCGACACCATTATGGCCCCGACGCTCGCCGCGCTGCGGGAGCGCGGGCGCCCGTTCACCGGGCTGCTCTACGCAGGGCTCATTCTGACGGCGGATGGGCCCAAGGTGATCGAGTTCAACTGCCGGTTTGGCGACCCGGAAACGGAGGCCATCATGCCGGTCACGAGCGCCGCGATCGGCCCCTTGCTGCATGCGGTCGCCGTCGGCGATCGCCTCCCCGAGCACGTTCCGTCCCCTCCGCCACGCGGCCACGCCGTAACCATCGTGCTGGCGGCCGCCGGCTACCCGGATCGGCCGCGCACGGGAGACCCGATCACGCTCCCACCCCCCCCTCCGTCCGGGATTCACGTGTTCCACGGGGGAACCGCGCTGTCCGCCACGGGACAGCTCGTTACGGCGGGCGGGCGAGTCCTCGCGATCACGGCGGTCGCCTCCTCACTCGCGGACGCACGGCGCGGCAGCGTCGACTACGCCGCCCGCGTGGCATTCGACGGCAAGCAATACCGCACCGACATTGCGGCGCGTGCGCTGAGCGGCCATGCCCGAGCTTCCTGAAGTCGAGACGATCGCCCGCGATCTGGACGCGGCGCTCCGCGGAGCGACGGTCGTGGATGTCCGCGTCCGCCGTCCCGATGTGCTCCGCGAGGTCACGCCTGGCGCCTTCCGAAAGCGCCTGATCGGGGCGCGCGTGCGCCGTGGCTGGCGGCGTGCCAAGTTCGTCGTCGTGGATCTGTCGACCGACGACCGACTGGTCGTGCAGCCGCGCTTTACCGGTGGTCTCCTGATCGACGATGGCCGCCTGGCTGCCGCCGATCGCCGCTACTCGACGATGGCGCTGGATCTCGACGACGGCCGCCGGCTGCACTACCGCGACGTCCGCCGGCTCGGCACGGTCGCGCTCATGCGCCCGGCCCGTTTCGCCGAATACATCGGCCGCCTCGGCCCCGAGCCGCTCGAGCGGACGTTCCGCTCGCGGAACCTCGCCGCCATCCTTGCCCGGTCTCGCCAGGCCGTCAAGAAGGTGCTGATGGATCAGACCGCGCTGGCCGGCGTCGGGAACATCTACGCCAACGAGGCGCTCTGGCGTGCGGGGATCGATCCCTCGCGCAGCGCACGGAGCGTGCCCCCTGAGTGTATTCCCGTGCTGCATCAGGCCATCGTGGGCGTTCTGCGCGAGTCGATCGACCTGCGCGGGACCAGCGCACGCGACTATCGGGACGCCTTTGGCGACCGCGGCGGCTTCGTCGAGCACCTGGACGCGTACGGCCGGGCCGGCCTCCCCTGCCACCGGTGCGGCGCGCGACTCATCGGCACGCATGCCATCGACGGGCGCGCGACGGTTTTCTGCGCGCGCTGCCAGAGCTGAGCGCCGAAACCGCGCCGATGCCTCGCGCCTCCCGATCCCGCGCCGCTCGGCGAGCCCCGAATGCGCGCACCCAGCTCGCCGCGCTCCGCGAGACGGTACGCGCCGGCGCGGCCGACCGTCCGGGCGTCTACCGGATGGTCGCGGAAGGAGGGGAGGTTCTCTACGTGGGCAAGTCGAAGCGCGTGCGCACGCGCCTCTTGAGCTATTTCCGGTCGGCATGGCCGGCAGACAAGGGGGCGCGCATCGTCCGCGAGGCGAGCACGATCGACTGGGAATATTGTCCGAGTGAGTTCGCGGCGCTCCTGCGCGAGCTGCATCTCATCAAGCGCTTCCGCCCCCGCTTCAACGCCATGCAAAAGCGCGACGACCGGCACTACGTCTTCGTGAAGTTGACGCGCCCGCCCGCACCCAAGCTCCTCGCTGTCCGGGGGGCCGGCGGCGAGGGCGGCGTGTATTACGGGCCCTTTCTGGGCGCGCGCCGCGTCGGCGACGCGATTCGCGAGCTGAGCGACGCGCTGGGCCTGCGTGACTGCGCCCTCGACACCCACATGCACCTCACCGACCAGCCGGAGCTGTTCGACGGGCCGGCGTTCGCCCGCACGCCCGGGTGCATTCGCCACGACGTCGGCAAGTGTCTCGGCCCCTGTATCGGCGCCTGCTCGAGCGTCGAATACGACGCGCGCGTGGCGCTCGCGCGCGCATTCCTCGAGGGCCGAACCGACGGGCCCATCCCGACCCTCGAGCGCGAGATGACCGCGGCCGCGGAGCGGCTTGCCTTCGAGCGGGCCGCAGCGCTCCGGGACAAGCTTCGGCGGCTCGAGGCGCTCCAGGCGCAGTTTGCGCGGCTGCGGTTTGCGGTCGAGACGCTGTCGTTTCTCTACGAGGTCCCCGGTTACGACGGCGACGACCGCGTCTACCTGATCCGCCGGGGGTGCGTGCGCGCCGAGGAGCCGGCGCCCCGGTCGGAATCCGACCGCGAGCGGCTGCGGGAGCTCGTCGGCACCGTGTACGCGGGTCCGGAGCGCCGCACCACCGCCGTGCCGGCCCACGAGATCGACGAGCTGATGCTCCTCTCCTCGTGGTTCAGTCGCTTCCCGGACGAGCTCCAGCGCGCGGATAGGACGGCCGTCGGCGCGGCGGTTGCGTAGGCGCGGCCTTCAGGCCGCCCGTCTTCCCGGGTGCGGCGCCCGTCTCTCGCCCCTGGCAGACGGGACGGCACACGTCAGAGCAGGCTCCGGATCCAGCCTCCGTCCACGGCGATCGACTGAGCCGTGACGTAGCTCGCCCGTTCGGACGCGAGGAACACGGCCAGCGCGGCGAGCTCGCTCGGTTCGCCCAATCGGCCGGCGGGGATCTCGGATTCCCATCGAGCGGTGATCGCACCCGGCGCCACGCCCTCGGCACGCGCCAGCGCCCCAGCCAGCTCCTCTAACCGCGCGGTACGCGTGTATCCGGGCAGCAGGTTGTTCACCGTAATTCCCAGCGCCGCCTCCTCGTTCGCCACCGTCCGCGCGTACCCGATCACAGCAGCCCGGATGCTGTTGGAGAGGATGAGACCGTCGGCGGGTTGCTTGGCCGCGATCGAAGTCACGTTGATGATGCGGCCCCAGCGACGGCTCCGCATCCCGGGGAGCACGCCACGTGTGAGTTCGACGGCACTGTGCAACAGAAGCGCGGTCGCTCGATCCCATGCCGACCAGTCGTGCGCGTCGGACGGCCCCGTCGGCGGGCCGCCCGAATTGGTGACGAGGATGTCGACGCGGCTCATCCGCTCGAGCGCTGTCTCGACGACGCGCCGAACGCCCGCGGGTGTCGAGACGTCTGCGACAATCGCCTCGGCACGCGGAGCACCGGCCTCGAGGATCGCGCGGCGCGCGGCCTCCAGCGCCTCCGCGTTTCGCGCGCAGATGACCAGCGAGGCGCCTTCCGCGCCGAGTGCTTCTGCAATGGCCCGCCCGAGACCGCGGCTCGCCGCGGCGACGAGCGCGACCCGTCCCTTCAGTCCGAGATCCATAGAGGGAATCGGCGCCCTACCTCGTCGGCGGGGCCCGTAGATAGCCATCGCTCTTGTCGAGCCAATCCTGGCGAGGGGGCGCGAAGATATCCACATCGACCGTGTCATCCATGGCCTGCGCCTTATGCGGGAGATTGCTCGGGATATGGAGGACCTCGCCCGCCCCAACCGTGACCTCGTGCGCGCCGTCGGCACCGATCCAAAAGTGCAGGGCACCTTCGAGGATGTAGGTCAGCTGCTCGTTGTCGTGCGAGTGGGTCGGCACGATCGCCCCCTTCTTGAGGTAGACGTGCGCGAGCATCACGCGCTCACCGGTAATAATCCGGCGCTCGAGCATCGCTGAGACCCGCTCTTTGGGCATTGCGTCCCATTGGTACTTCGTTACGGCGACCATTCGTACGCTCCTTTGCAGCACGCCGTCATTGCGAGGGCCGCAGACCCTCTCTCCTCTCTACCCTCTCCTCTCTATCCGTCCCCCCACCGCGGAACGATCGTCTGCGCGATTCCCAGCTGGTCGAGCACCCGGGCGACGACGAAATCCACGAGCGCACCGACCGTCGTCGGACGGTGATAGAAGCCCGGCGCCGCCGGGAGCACCACCGCTCCCGCGCGCGCGACGCGCAGCATGTTCTGCAGGTGGACCTGGCTGAGCGGCGTTTCGCGCGGCACCAGAATCAGCCGGCGCCCCTCCTTGAGCGTCACGTCCGCGGCACGCTCGATCAGGGAGCGCGATGTCCCCGCGGCGATCGCGGCGAGCGTCCCCATCGAGCAGGGGCAGACAACCATTCCGCGCGTCGTAACGGACCCCGAGGCCGGGCGACCGCCGCGATCCCCGTCGTCGTACACCGTCACGCAGGCGTCCCAGCCGCGCGCGCCGACGGCTTCGCGCAGCGCCGCGGGCGTCCCGAGATCGGCCTCCGTCTCCAGCAATCGATACCCATGCGCGGACACGATGAGCGCGACCGGCTGCCGTGCCTCCACGAGCAGCTGCAACAGCCGCACGGCGTAGGGCGCCCCGGATGCGCCCGTGATACCGACGACGAGGGGCAACCCGGACGCCGGACGCGACGACGGGCTCATCGCGCGAGTCGCGCCGCGAGCACGAAGGCGAAGAACACGATGCTGATCACCCCGTTCATCGTGAAGAACGCGGCGTCGAGACGCGACAGATCGTCCGCGTGCACGAGGGTGTGCTCGTACAGCAGGAGCGCCCCCGTCGCCGCCACGCCGAGCCCGTAGATCCAACCGGCGCCGGCCGCAAATCCCGCGAGCGCCAGCGCGCCCACGGCGACGACGTGCAGCGCCCGCGCCAACCGGATCGCTCGTGCCTCTCCCAGCGCCGCGGGCAGCGAGTGCAGCTGCGCGGCCCGATCGAAGGCCGCATCCTGCAACGCATACAGGATGTCGAATCCGGCGCTCCACGCCGCCACACCCGCCCCGAGCGCGACGAGCATCCACCAGGGGTCGCTCCACCGGCCCGCGACTGCCAGATAGCCACCCACGGGAGCAATGGCGAGACCCGCCCCCAGGACCAGGTGCGACCAGTGCGTGAACCGCTTCGTGTAACTGTAGAAGAACACCCACGCGAGCGCGATCGGAGCCAGGGCGCCGCAGAGGGGAGAGAGCCACCAGGCCGCCGCCAGGAAGACGCACGCCGCGATCCCGACCGCGAGCTGCGCCTCGACGAGCGGGAGCACGCCCCGCGGCAGCTCGCGAGCGGCGGTCCGCGGATTGCGCGCGTCGAACTCCCGATCCACGATGCGATTGAACCCCATCGCCGCGAAGCGCGCCGCCGTGAACGCGACGATGATGCCGGCGAGCCGGGGCGGCGTGACCCGCGCCGATGCGGTCGCCAGCGTCGCCCCCACGAGCGCGAACGGCAGGAGAAAGACGGTGTGCGGGAGCTTGACGAGATTGACGTACGCGATCCAACGCGAGCGGCGCCCGCTGGCGATCGTCTGCCCATCGCGCGCCGTCACGCTGCGTCCCCCGCCACGTCCGCGCTGTGCGTGCGCGGGCCGAGGCCGAGCGCGGGCCAGATCGCATCCACCCGTGCGCGCGTCGCGGCGTCCATCTCGATCACTGCGGGCCACGGCCGCGCGAACCCCTCCTCCGGCCATTTGCGAGTCGCATCGATCCCCATCTTCGAGCCATAGGTGAAGGCGCGGCTCGAGTGGTCCAGCACGTCGATTGGCCCCATCGTGAAGCGCACGTCGCGCTGGGGATCGATGTGGTTGAGCGCCACCCACCACGCCTCCTGCGGGTTGCGGACGTTGACCTCCTTGTCGACGACCACGAGCACCTTGGCCAGCGACATGAGTCCCTGCCCCCAGAGGGCGTGCATCACCTTGTCGGCCTGCCCCGGGAAGCTCTTGTCGATCGAGACGAACACGAGGTTGTGGAAGATCCCCTCCGCCGGCATGTGATAGTCCACGATCTCCGGCGTCGTGAGCTTGAGGAGCGGGAGGAAGATCCGCTCGGTCGCGTGCCCGAGGTAATAGTCCTCCATCGGCGGACGTCCCACGATCGTTGTCGCGTAGAGCGGCTCGCGCCGCATCGTCACGGCCGTCACGTGAATCGCGGGGTACAGGTCGGCCGCCGAGTAGAACCCGGTGTGGTCGCCGAACGGTCCTTCGGTGACGAGCGGCTCGCCCGGGTCGATAAACCCCTCGATCACGAACTCCGCATCCGCCGGGACCTGCAGCTCGCACGTCAGCGCCGGCGCGAGCGACACCGGAGACTGGCGCAGGAACCCGGCGAAGAAGAACTCGTCGACCGTGGGCGGCAGTGGAGCGGAGGCCGCGTACACCGAGGCCGGATCGGCCCCGATCGCGATGCACACCGGCATCCTCTCCCCGCGCTCCGCCATGGCGCGCCAGTGCGCCGCACCGACCTTGTGCCGCTGCCAGTGCATGGCCAGCGTGCGGGGCCCCAGGACCTGGACGCGATACATCCCCACATTGCGGATCCCGCGCACGGGATCGCGCGAGATCACCATCGGCAGCGTGATGTACGGCCCCCCGTCGCCCGGCCAGCACGTGATGATCGGCAGCCGCGCGAGATCGACCTCGTCGCCCCGCCAGACCACGTCCTGGCAGGCCGGACGCCCGCTCCGCACCCGGGGAGGGAACTTCGCCACCTCCATGAGGCGGGGCAGGAGCGCGAGCTTGGCGAGGACCCCGTCCGGCACCGCGAGGTCGAGCAACCCCGTGATCCGGGCCGCGATCGCATCGAGATCCTCGACCCCGAGCGCCAGCGCCATCCGGCGGAGGGACCCGAACAGGTTGATGGCCACGGGATAGGCCGAGCGCGTGCCGTCGTCGAGCACCACGTGCTCGAACAGCAGGGCGCGCCCGCCCCCCGGCTGCTTCATGACGCGATCCGCGATCTCGCATAGCTCGAGCCGCGCCGCGACGGGCTGCGCCACGCGAACGAGCTCGCCCGTGCGCTCGAGCGTCGCCGCGAATTCCGCGATCGTGTCGAGCGCCACCGGTCTCCCTCGCGCCCTAGCGAGCGCCCACGTGCAGCGCCGCGACGCCGAGGGTCAGCGACTCCCAGTGGACGCCTCCAAAGCCCGCCCGCGCCATGCGCCGTGCGAGCTCGGGCTCCGCCGGGAAGGCGGCGACGCTCCGGGGCAGGTACCGATACGCGGTGGGCTGCCGGCTGACCGCGCGCCCGATGGCGGGAAGCACGTGATGAAAGTACGCGTGGTAGACCGAGCGCACGACCGGCGAGCGCGGAGTCGTGAACTCGAGGATGACGAACCGTCCCCCCGGCACGAGGACGCGGTGGACCTCGCCGATGGCGGCGTCGAGATCCGACACGTTGCGGATCCCGAAGGCGACGACGGCGCCCGCCACCGAGGCCGTCGCGAGCGGCAGCGCCAGGGCATCGGCCAGCACCGGCGCGACCGTCGCGCGGGGCGCCTTCCCCGCACCCGCCCGCAACATTGGCTCCGCGAAATCCGCCCCGACGACGAGGCCGCCGAATTCGGGGTGCCGCGCGAGCTCGGCCCCGACGTCAAGTGTCCCGGCGCAGAGATCCAGGTACGTCGCGCGCGGAGCGCGCCGCCACTCGAGGGCGTCGAGCGCCCGCCGACGCCAGCCGCGATCGACGTTGAAGCTCAGGAGGTGATTCAGGAAGTCGTATCGCGGCGCGATCTCGGAGAAGATCTGCCGCACGTACTGTCGCTTGTCGCCGTCCGCGTACGCCGCTGTCTCCTCCGGCACGAGCGCCACGTCGGCGTCGGCCACGGTCATGCCCGGACGGTGGCCGCCACCCGGTCGGCGAGGTCGGCGAGAGCGCGCGCCGCCTCCGATTCGGGGAACGCGACGACGATCGGGCGTCCGCTATCCCCCCCCGCCACGATCCGCGGGTCGAGCGGGATCTGCGCCAGAAGCGGCACGCCGACCTCGGCGGCGAGTCGCCCGCCCCCTCCCTCGCCAAACAGCGCGGTCGGGTGACCGCACGATGGACAGGCGAAATGGCTCATGTTCTCGACGATCCCGAGGACGGGCACATGCACCGTCTCGAACATCTTCACGCCGCGGAGGGCGTCCCCCGTCGCGACGTCCTGGGGGGTGGTGACGATGATCGCGCCGCTCACGTGCGTCGCCTGGACGAGCGAGAGCTGCGCGTCGCCCGTGCCCGGGGGCATGTCGACCACGAGGTAGTCGAGATCCCCCCACGCCACGTCCTTCAGGAACTGCACGATGATCTTCATCACGATGGGACCGCGCCAGATCGCCGGCTGCGTGCGCTCGATCAGGAAGCCCAGGCTGATCACCTTGACGCCGTGCGCTTCGTGCGGGATGATCTTCTCGTTGACCACCGGCGGCGGCGCGTTCACCCCCAGCATGCGCGGCAGGTTGGGGCCATAGATGTCGGCATCCATCAACCCCACGCGAGCGCCGCCGCGCGCAAGCGCGATGGCCAGGTTGGCGGCGACCGTGGATTTCCCGACGCCCCCCTTGCCGCTCGACACCGCAACGATGCGACCGAGTCGCGGATACGTGACCGGCGTGGGCGCCGGCGGCCGGGGCGCAGCGGCCCGGGGGGGCTCCATGACCGGCAACGCGCGGGCGCCGGTCGGACCGGGACCGGTCCTCCCGGGCGGCTCAGCCACGGCGCGCCGCCTCCGCCCGAACGGACCGAATCTCGGGCACGCGCTGCCGGAGATGCGCCTCGATCCCCTGCACGAGCGCCACCGCCGGCATATCGCATTCCGGGCAATCCCCCGCGACCCGCACGACCGCCACGCCGTTGGTCCGGTCGAACGCGATCAGCTCGACCCCGCCGCCGGAATCCCCCACGCGCAGGAGGGGGCGCAGCGCGTCGATGGCCTCCCGGATGCGCGCCTCCACCCTGGCCTGCTTCGTCGCGGTCATGGGGTGAAAGCTACTGGCCTGCGTCCCCCCGTCGTAGCGGGCCCCACGTAGTCGCGCGCCGCGGCAATCACCTTCGCGCGGACCTCGTCGAAGGAGCCCGCGATCAGCGCGCCGGCCGCGCGGGCATGGCCGCCACCGCCGAAATGCCGCGCGAAACGGTTTACGTCCACGTCCCCGGTGCTCCGGAAGGAGACCTTGACCTTGCCATGGCCGAGGTCGCGAAAGAAGAGCGCCAGTCGCGTGCCGGCGATCGAGCGCGGGTGCTCGACGATCCCTTCGAGATCCTCGGAGGTCAGCCCGTAGCGTTCGACCACGCCGGCGGGCAGCGAGATCCACGCAATGGCATGCAGGGCATCCACTTCGAGGTTGGCGAGCGCCTCGCGCAGGATCTGGAGCCGCCCCACCGGTACGGATGCGTACACGCGGCGATACATCTCCTCCGGCTCGACCCCGAGCGTCAGCAGATACCCGGCGATCGCGTGGCATCGGGGCGACGTATTGCTGAAGCGAAAGCCCCCCGTGTCCGTGAGGAGCGCCGTGTACAGCGCCATCGCCACCTCGCGGCCTATGGGCCATCCCATCGTCACGGCGAAATCGAAGACGAGCTCGCCCGTCGCGCACGCGGTCGTGTCCGAGAAGATGAGCGACCCGGGCGGGTCCTCGCCCGGAAGGTGATGGTCGATGACGAGCTTCGGCACGTCGAGCGCGCGCACGGTCTCGGTAAGGATCCCGAGCCGCCGCACGTCGCTGATGTCGAGCACCACGAGCGCATCGATGTCGGCGAGCGCGGCGGGGCCGTCGGCGCTTCGGTCGAGGACATCGGCGCCCCGCACGAAGTCGAAGGCCGCCGGCCAGGGTGTGGGATTGACGATGCGCGACTGGAGACCCGCGGCGGTCAGCAGGCGCGCAAAGGCGGCTTCCGACCCGCACCCGTCACCGTCGGCGTTGATATGCGTCGACAGCGCGACCCTCCGCCCGGGCGCGAGCTCCTCGGCCAGGCGCCGGACGGCCGTCGCCCGCGCCGGTGGCACGCGGAGCAGGTCGGGCGCATCCGGAGGTCGCGGGGCCGCCCCCGCCACGGGCTTCCCCGCGGACCGCACGGCGGTCAGCCCCTCGCGACCGGCGACGTCGTCGCCGCCATCCCGCCGATCTTCGAGTGGTATCGGCTGTACCCGAAGTACACGAGCAGGCCGATCGCCATCCAGACCACGAGCCGGATCCACGTGCTTCCGGGAAGGCTCGCCATGAGCCCCAGGCAACTCAGCATGCCGAGCAGCGGCACGAGGGGCACGAGCGGCGTGCGGAACGGACGCGGCAGGTCCGGACGCCGCCGGCGCAGCACGATCACGCCCGCGCTGACGATCACGAATGCGAGCAGCGTGCCGATCGATACGAGCTCGCCCAGAATGTCGATCGGAAAGAGGCCCGCAACGGCCGCCGCCACCAGGCCGGTGACGATCGTCGTGATGTACGGCGTCTGGAACCGCGGGTGGACGCGGCCGAAGATGGCCGGGAGCAGGCCATCGCGCGACATTGAGAAGAAGATCCGCGGCTGGCCCATGAGCATCACGAGGACCACCGAGGCCAGACCCGCGATCGCCGCGACGTTGGTGAAGAGGCGGAGCCACGCCAGCTGCGGCGCCTTGCTCAGCGCCACGACCACGGGATGCGGGACGTTGAGCTCGCGAAACGGGGCCAGGCCGGTCATGACGAGCGACATCAGCACGTACAGCACGGTACAGATCGCGAGTGAGCCCAGCATCCCGATCGGCATGTCGCGCTGAGGGTTCCGCGCCTCCTGCGCCGCCGTCGAGACGGCATCGAACCCGATGTACGCGAAGAAGACCACGGCTCCCGCGCGGAGGATCCCGGAGAAGCCGTATCTCCCGAATTCGCCGGTCGCGTTGGGCGGCACGAAGGGATGCCAGTTGGCCGGATTCACGTACATGAACCCGAAGCCGATCACCAGGAGAACGATCGTCACCTTCACGAAGACGATCACGTTATTGAACCGCGCGGATTCCTTGATCCCGATGACGAGCAGGGTCGTCATGAGCAGAATGAGGATGATCGCGGGAACGTTGATCACACCGCCCGCGACCCGCTCGATTGCCGCGGTCTTGTCATTCCAGGCCAGCGGCGCCTGGCTGAATGCCACGGGCAGCGGGAAGCCGATCTCCCGCATGAAATCCGACAGATACCCGGCCCATCCCACGGCGACGGTCGAGGCGCCGAAGAGGTACTCGAGGATCAGATCCCACCCAATGATCCAGGCGATGAATTCGCCGAGCGTGGCATACGCGTAGGTGTAGGCGCTCCCCGCGATCGGGATCATCGACGCGAATTCGGCGTAGCAGAGACCCGCAAACAGGCACGCGAGTCCCGATGCGACGAACGACAGCACGACCGCCGGGCCGGCGTAGGACGCCGCCGCCTTCCCCGTCAGGACGAAGATCCCCGCGCCGATGATCGCCCCGATCCCGAGCGTCACCAGGTTCGTGGCGGTCAGGACCCGCCGCAGGCTTCCGGGTCCCGCCTCGGCTGCTTCCGCTTGCAAAACGGCGATGCTCTTGGTCGATCCTAACCCCATGACGGGGGCCTCCCCGCGGATGTTCGCGCCGGAACGCGCGCTCTCACGTCGCCGTAACCGGAGCCGGACGGCGCACAACCGGGCGAAGGTGCCCGCCCGGGAGCGCCATTGTCAAGCGGAATAGTTCGGCGCTTCCCGCGTGATCGTCACGTCGTGGGGATGCGACTCGCGGAGCCCGGCCGACGTGATGCGGATGAATCGACTCTCCGTGCGGAGCGCCTCGATGGTCGCGCAGCCGACGTAGCCCATCCCGCTCCGCAGCCCGCCGATCATCTGGTAGAGCACATCGGCGGCCGGGCCCTTGAAGGGAACGCGCCCCTCTATCCCCTCGGGGACGAACTTGCGCGGCGACATCTCCCCTTCCTGGAAATAGCGATCCGCGCTGCCATCCTGCATCGCGCCCAGGCTCCCCATACCGCGGATCACCTTGAACCGGCGTCCCTCGAGCAGCAGCGACTCACCCGGCGCTTCCTCGCTCCCCGCGAGCAACGACCCCATCATGACGCTCGACGCTCCGGCCGCGAGCGCCTTGACCACGTCGCCCGAGTATTTCACCCCGCCGTCGGCGATCACCGGCACGTCGCCCGCACCATCGACCGCTTCGAGGATGGCCGTCAGCTGAGGCACGCCGACGCCCGTCACGACACGCGTCGTGCAGATCGATCCGGGACCGACGCCTACCTTGACGGCGTCGACCCCGCGCGCGACCAGCGCCGCCGCCCCCTCCCGCGTGGCGATGTTCCCCGCGACCAGCTGGACGTTCGGGAAGGTCTCGCGCACGGTCGCCGTGGCGCGGAGCACGCCCTCGGAATGCCCATGCGCGGTATCGATCACGAGCACGTCCACGCCCGCGTCGATCAGGGCCCGCGCGCGGAAGAGGTAGTCCCCGGTCGCGCCCACCGCGGCCGCCACCCGAAGCCGGCCGTGACGATCCTTGTTCGCGCGCGGGAACTGCCGCCGCTTGTGGATGTCCTTCACCGTGATGAGCCCCTTCAGCGTGCCATCGGGGCCCACGACGGGGAGTTTCTCGATCCGGTGCTCTCCCAGGATCCGCTCGGCTTCCTCCAGCGTCGTCCCCGCCGGCGCGGTGACGAGACCCCGCGTCGTCATGACCTCCCGGATCGGGCGATCGAGGTCGCGCTCGAATTGCAGGTCGCGGTTCGTCAGGATCCCGACGAGCGTGTCGCGCGCGTCCACGATCGGAACGCCCGAGATCTTGAATTGCATCATGAGCGACATCGCTTCGCGCAGCGTCGCATCCGGCGACAGCGTGATCGGATTCAGGATCATGCCGCTCTCCGACCGCTTCACCCGGTCAACCTCCGACGCCTGGCGGTCGACCGACATGTTCTTGTGCAAGACGCCGATCCCGCCCGCGCGAGCCATGGCGATCGCCATCTCGCTCTCGGTGACCGTATCCATCGCCGCCGAGACGAGCGGAACGTTGAGATCGATCCCGCGCGTGAACCGCGACGTCGTGCTCACGTCACGTGGGTGGACCGGCGAGTGCCGGGGGACGAGCAGAACGTCGTCGAATGTCAGCGCGAAATCGGCGCCGATCCGCGGCTGCTGGGGGCCGGTCCCGTTGGCGTTATGAGCCGGACCGCTGCGAGCCGCCGCTGTCCGCTGTCCCGGCGGACGCGCGCTGCGCGTTCGGGGTGCCATGGTGAATCTTACGGTGCCGCCCTGCGCTGGGCAACGGCTCGCTGAAGGCCCACCGCACCCGTTCTCCGCGCACATCGACGTGCAGGAACGGCCCGTGCGAGCGCGTCGCACGATAGATACCCGCTCCACCGACGAGCTCGGGGTGCGCGTCCTCGACCCGGTCGACCGATTCCAGGAGCACGCGCACGTCGCGGGTGTCGACCCGCCCGTCGCCGTTGAGATCGCACATGCGCCCCGTCCCGTCATCGACGTAGATGTCCGCCGCGTCGCCGAATTGGTGCCGGGAATCGCGCGCGCGCCCGCCCCGCCGCCCCACGCCCTGGGCGTTGTACTGCGGCGACCGGAAGCCCGACATGATCACGAGATGCGCGTCCGGCCGCCCCTGCGCAGCGAGGTCATCGATGATGAGCTCGAGCTTGTCGACGAGCGCCTCCCGCAGCACCAGGTACTTCGGCCAAACGTCCTCCTGATCGTGCGTCAGGAAATCGCGCAGCCGGAAATGCTCGGACACCGGGGTGTCCTCGTTCTCGGGCGTGACCTCGATGAACCCGTCGGGGTTCGCGTACTCGGGAGAGCGCAGGCGATGCCGCTCCGCAGGCCACCAGCCGACCCGGTAGGGACCGACGCGGCCGTGTTGCTTGCTGGAGAAGGGCAGCAGCGTGATGAACGCGTACGAGGTCACATCGCCCAGCGTGCTGTCGCGCACCGGGTACACCCCGGGATGCTCTACCGCGAACTCTCCAAACAAACGCTCGAGTGCCGGACGCGCGGCCGAGGGACGCAGCTGGCTGAGAAAGCGTGCCCGCAATTTGCCGCTGTATCCGAGCAACCAATCACGGTCCGGCATCGCGGCGCTGTCACGGATGTAGGTATCGTCGGACGACATGGGAACCCGCGCGTACGCGGCGACCGCCGGTGGCGCCGTCGGTCCTGGCGCCGTCGGTCCTGGCGCCGCCGCCGCCACGCCCGGCACGACCAGCATCACGGCCGCTATGTGCGCGATCGTACGGGGTCCCCAACCTGCCATGGTCTCCTCCCTCCTCGCCGTCCTAACCTGACGATCAACCGTGCTCGACGATAGGAGTCTCGCGCCCGGGGTCCAATGTTCCAATGTTCAGTATATGTACACCACCGTTCCGAGCGGCACCAGACGATATAACGTCTCGATGTCCTCATTGCGCACCCGGACGCAGCCGTGTGAGGCAGATCGACCGATCGAGGTCGGCTCGTCCGTGCCATGCAACCCATAGCCGTCCCCGAAATACAAGCGGTAGACGCCGAGCGTGCCCGTGTATTTCCGTTGATTCGTCCCGAGCGGCGGAATCACCATTTTGCGGCCGACGACGATCTCCTTGCCTTCCGAGACCTCGAACGGCTCCTCGTGCCCATCGGGATATCGCGTCACGACGTCATTCCCGTCCACGATGATCTTCGCCCCTCCCCCTAACGGCAGAGTTTGGCCTCGCTTCAGCTTGATGGTTTCGAGATGCTTCTTCCGTGCCATCTCGACGTAGTGCCAGTCCGGTGGCACCCATACGGGATCGGTCTCTTTGCTGAGCACGACGAGCCGGCCCCGCGGGGTATCGAACTTCCATTGCACCGGTCCCCCGCTGTCTTTCTGAAGCGCCTCACCCGTCCCCGTTGCCACCCGAGTCGTGTAGATCGTTTGGTCGCCCTGGCGATACCACAAGCGATGGTCGTTGATGCTGACCACGATGTACGGCTTCGTATTGGGCATTGTGTCGCCGGGCGTTTCGGGCTGGCCGTAGAAGTAGACCTTGATCCCCGGCACGAGATCGGGGAGGATCGCCTCAAGGTCGGTCGCGTCCACCACGACCGCGCCGGGGGGGGTGGGTGCCGCAGCCGTGTCCCCTGCCCGGGTCGAATCCGCGTAGATGATGGTCCCGTCGCCCAGGGTCACCGTGTCGGCCGACGCCGACGCGACGGCGCGCACGCCGCGCGACGCGCCGACCCGGACGGGCATCGTGCGCAGGACCGCGCCGTCGCGCATGAGGTACATCCGCGCGCTGTCCACGGCGACGGCCAGATGCAGCGTCCGGTCTGCCTCGGCCCGCCGCCGAATCAGCGCCAGACGCTCCCGGGCCGCGTTGGCGTTCGCCAGGCGGATCGAATCGGCGGCACGCCAATCCGCCAGCCGCGCGAGATCCCCGCGCAATTGCTGACGCTTCACGAAGATCCCCGCCGCGACGGCAAGCGCCGCCAGCATCACCGCCGCGAGCCACACCGTCGACCGCTGGGGCGCCCGCATCACCAGCCTCATCGCCGATCGAGGCGCACGGCATCGAGAATCGGCACGCCCAGGGGCTCCGACCGCCCCAGACGCACGGTAGCCGTGAGACGCACGGTGACCGGGGCGATCGACGCCAGCGACCGGGCCGTTTGCTCCAATGCGTCGGGCACCGCCACGTACAGCGTCGCGTTCTGCTGGTCGGGCCCCGTCACGAGTAGATACGGCTCGTTCGGGTCAAGGCCCTTCCGCAGCGCATCGGCGGTTTCCAACGCGTAGACCTGAACGTTCCACTTCACCGTCTTCCCCCGCGCGCCCGCGGGGTCGGCTCGCAGCTGCTCCAGAGTGAGCGTTCCCCCGGGCGATGCGGTGGGCGTGGCGCTCGTCGCCCCGGCCGGCGCGGGATGCGCCGCCGCGCTCTGCGCGCGGACCGAGGACGCCCCGCACGCAGCGGTGACCAAGCCGCACGCCCAGATGCATCTGCTCCTCAGAGTCAACGCGCGCACCGCCGTCGGATGTTGATAGGGACCGTTCTGGTAGGGGGCTGTCCCGAGCCGTACATTTCAAAAAATGGCCGCTTCCGCACCGCGACCGGTAGTCCTGGTCGTCCTCGACGGCTGGGGATACCGCCCCGAGCGCGAGGGTAACGCTATCGCGTTGGCCGACGCGCCGACCTGGAATGCCATTTGGAGCCACCCATCGCGCACCCTCCTGGCCGCGTCGGGTCTCCGCGTCGGACTCCCCGAAGGGCAAATGGGCAACAGCGAAGTCGGACACCTCAACCTCGGCGCCGGACGCGTCGTCGTACAGGATCTCGTGCGCATCGACACGGCGATCTCTGACGGATCGTTCGTCCGCAATGGGGCGTTCGCCTCCGCGTGCCGCGCCGTCCGGCACGCCGGAGGCACGTTGCATCTCGTGGGGCTCATCGGCAACGGCGGCGTGCACGCGCGCGACCGTCACCTGTGGGCGCTGCTCGATGTCGCGGAGGCCCAGCGCGTCCCGCGCACCGCGATCCACGCGCTGCTCGATGGTCGCGACACGCTGCCGCGATCCGCGCTCGGGTTCATGGAGGAGCTCATGCGGCGGGCCGAGGGGCGCGCCCGAATCGCCACCGTGAGCGGGCGCTACTTCGGCATGGATCGCGATCGCCGCTGGCCCCGGACGGAGCTCTTCTACCGGGCCGTCGTCGACGGCACCGGCCCGACCGGAAGCGACCCCCTCGCCGTGATCCGCACCGCCTACGATCGCGGGCAGACCGACGAGTTCGTCACACCGGCCGTCATCATGGACGGCGGCACGCCCGTCGCGCCTGTGCGCGACGGCGATGCCGTGATCTGCTTCAACTTCCGCTCGGATCGCATGCGGCAATTCGCGCGCGCGCTCACCGAGCCGGGATTTCGTCACTTCGACGTCTCGACCCGGCCCGCGGTCCGCGTCATCACCATGACGTCCTACGGGCAGCAGTTCGCCCTCAGCGTCGCCTTCCCCCCGCTCTCGATGGCGCAGATCGTGGCCGAGGTGCTGAGCGATCGCCGCATGACCACGCTGCGTACCGCCGAGACCGAGAAATACCCGCACGTGACCTACTTCTTCAACGGCGGGGACGAGGTGCCGTACCCGGGCGAGGAGCGAATCCTCGTCCCGAGCCAGAAGGTCGCGACCTATGATCTCATGCCGGAGATGAGCGCCCCGGGCGTCACCGACGTCCTGTGCCGCGCCATTGCGGACCGGAATCACAATTTCGTGCTGTGCAACTACGCCAACGGCGACATGGTCGGTCACAGCGGGTCGCTCTCCGCCACGATCAAAGCCGTTGAAGCCGTCGACCGCTGCCTCGCCCGTGTCGTCCAGGCCGCTCGCGACACCGACACGCGCCTCCTCATCACCGCCGATCACGGCAACTGTGAACTGATGATCGATCCCGCCACGGGCGGGCCGCACACGGCCCACACCACCAATCCCGTCCCGTTCGTCCTGCTCGACAGCGAGATGCCCCCACCCCCGCTCCGGCCCGGCGGGGCGCTGTGCGATGTCGGCCCCACCATCCTCGGCCTTCTCGGCGTCGAGGTTCCGCCGGAGATGACCGGCCTCGACCTGCGTCAGGTGGACTGACCCGTGCATCGATGCGCTCATTTCGCCCTCCGCGCCGTGATCGGCGCATTCGCGCTCACCGCCGCTGGGGCCGCTGGCGCGGCCAGGCTCCGGGCGCAGCAAGTCGGACACGATCCCGACAGCAGCCCGTACCACGACATCGACGCGAATCACGATTTCTCGCTG
>CAVYNV010000001.1:0-113293 GCA_963770025.1 uncultured Gemmatimonadales bacterium | reverse complement strand
GCGGCGGTACCGGTTGCTGGCGTTGCAGCGGCGGCTGCGTGAGCTCGGGGTGCGGGCCCTGCGGCGGCGGGGCGAGGGAACGAGTTTCGCGGGGCTCCGGGAGTACACGCCGGGTGACGATCCGCGGTCGATCGATTGGAAGGCGACGGCGCGGCGGCGGAAGCGATCACGCGCGAGTTCGCGATCGAGCAGGGGCAGACGGTGATGCTCGCGGTGGATGCGGGGCGGCTCATGACGCAGATCGCGGACCGGTACGCACGGTTCGAGTATGCGCTGTCCTCGCGCTCGCGCTGGCGGACATTGCAATCGCGAGCGGGGACCAGGTGGGGCTATTGGTGTTCAATGATGCCGTGCGGGCGTTCGTGCCACCGGGCCGGGGGCGGGGTGCGCTGGGCGCGGTGCGGGACGCGTTGTTGCCGGTGCAGGCGACGATGGTGGAGCCGGACTATGGAGCGGCGTTCCGGACGCTCGATGTCCGGCACCGGCGGCGGGCGCTCGTTGTGTTGTTCACGGATGTGATCGATGTGCGGGCATCGCAGGCATTGATCGCGCACACGGCCCGGAGCGCGCAGCGGCATCTGCCGCTGGTGGTGGCGCTGCGGAACGAGGCGCTGGTGGGTGCGGCCACTCCGGCGGGCATCGAATCGAGTGCGGAAGTCTACGAGCGCGCGGCGGCGGAGGAGCTGTTATCGGCGCGGGATGAGGCGCTGGGGCGCATGCGGCAGTCCGGGGTGAGCGTGATCGATGTGAAGCCGCAGGCGATGACGGCCGCCGTAATCAATCGGTATCTCGAGCTCAAGGGTCGGGGGGCGGTGTAGGGGGGATAGGTGGTAGTGAGCTGGAATCGCCCCGCGAGCGTTTCACCGGACTCGGCAGTTTACGGTTTTCTCGGCGTGGCAGTTGTCGGGGTTGGTACCGTGTTTACGCAGCTCGGTTGGGAATAGATTTACCAGTCGGATATGCGAAGAGTACTCGCGATTGCTGGAGCCTGCGGTTTTTTGGCCGGCACGGGGACGTTCATCGGCAGCTTTCTGGGCCTGACCCCGGACAAGATGGGACTATGGTTCTTTCTGCTCCATGGCGGCATATTCTTGCTCTACGTTCCTATCGTTGCCATTGAACGCGCTGCACCTAACGACGCTTTAATTGGAGCAAAATTTAAACGTGGAAAGCCGCCCTGGCTACTGGGTGGAATCAAGGCGTCTTTCGTTCTTTTCGTTATCATTTTTGTTCTTTTCGTGGCGCTGTACTACGCGGCATCCCCCGATATCCGGAATCGCCTAGGCGCGCTAGACGACCACGGCCACTTCGTTCGCATGTCGTCTGAGACCGATTACCTGCGCCTCAAAGGATGGGAACTACGAATGTTTGCTTCAGGATGGATGTGTGTCTATTTGAAGATCACAGCGTATTGGTGGTATTCACGAAGTGAAAGCTGATATTCCTAACGACTATCTACCGCCGCGAGCTGATCCGATAGCGTCAGTGGTCAGCGAGCCACCGGCGACCCATTCCTTTGCAATACCGCGAGCCTTTCAGACGTAAGCCGCCTCGCAACCGTTTCAACGACATCAGCTTTTTGCGGTCGGCGCTCGATTTCGCGTTCCTGATGTTCCGCTTCCCAGCTCGTATGCCGGACTGCGCGGACCCATTTCCGCCTAGCCTACCGGCGCTATTCGAGTCAAGTCATGCGCTGGGATTCCGGCTCTTCGACGCCCAGTCAGTCGTCAAGTCAAGTTATGATGGTGGCAGTTCGCGCAACGCTACCGGGAGCATAAGATCAATCTGATGCTCGAAAAAGTGAGCTCCTCATTGTCTCGCAGTGCATGTCGCGCCGCTTCATAGGCCCGCGCGTCTGTATCGGGCGCGGATTCATTAGATCCGTCCAGTCCGTCGCGTAAGCTCGTCACGGATTCGCCGCGCGTTCTCGACGTCGATTTCGCCGTGCTTTTCGACATCCCGAATCAGGTGCATGTATTCCTCGCGCACTAGCCACAATGCACGCGCGGCAACCCGATGCTGTGCGCCGGGCCTATCCGCTAGGCCAGGCCAAGCGCGAGACGATTAAGAAGTGGCTTGAAACTATGAGGACGCCTCATACGGGTGTGTTCCTTGGTCTATGACGTTTCCGTGCGCGCCAGATCGGAACCCACAGCAAATTGAAGGCGATTAGCGCGCCGACTGTGCCAGCAGAAAGGGATCGGACGCGCGAACGACCAGACGCAAATGGACGCAAGAACGTTCAAACTATCCGGGCGTGACTAGGCCGGTATCCTGGCCGCGCCGCGCGCATGACCCGACCAGCCGCCCCGGACCGGACATGCCCGACCTGACCCGTCCTGCCCCGGTCCGATCGCGTACCGGCTGAGGTCGGTGTGCGGGAGTGTTTCGCGCCACTTTTTGGGAATACCACCTATCCCCGAGCGGTGTAGGGGGGTTAGGAGCAACTTCACTGCCCTACATTGAAGCTGGCTGACCCTCCGCGAGAGTGGCCGCCCGGGGCGATGCGCCGTTAGCCGCGCCGGCTAGCACGCCGGCTTAGGCGTAGCATCTCAATCACGACCTGTGCCCGATCAAAGGACACGACGATGACGAAGCCCCATTCAGGGAAGGACATCCGGCCGACAGCCCCACGCAGCGGCGAGATGGGGAGACGGGAATTCGTCGGCGCCGCGGCCTGCATCCTTGCCGGCGCCGCCTCTTACCGGACCGGCGTTGCTCACGCGGAACCCACCGGAACAAATCTGCGGACCCTGGACGGAGGTACCATCGCCCTTGACAACTCTGCCGTCATGGAGCTGAAAAGGGGCCTCAAAGGCGATTTCCTGGTCGATGGTACGCCTGACTATGACGCGGCTCGGCGTATATGGAATGCCGCGATCGACCGGCGGCCAGCCATGATCGTACGCTGCGCGGACGTCGCGGATATTGTCCAGGCCGTACACTTCGCTAAGCGGCACAATGCGCTGGTTTCCGTCCGCGCGGGTGGCCACAACCACGTCGGCTTTGCGATTTGCGACGGCGGGTTGACGATCGATTTGACTCGACTCAGGGAGGTTCGCGTCGATCCGGACAGGAAAACCGCCACGGCGGGTGGCGGCGTCACCTTCGCCGACTATGACGCCGCAACCCATACCTTCGGTCTAGCGTCGACCGGTCCGATTATTTCAATGGTTGGCGTAGGTGGCTTCACGCTGGGCGGCGGCATGGGCTGGTTGCACCGCAAGCTGGGGTTGGGGTGCGACAATCTTATCTCGGCCCACGTGGTGACCGCCGATGGCAGGATCGTCAAGGCTTCCAAGACGAAACACGCGGACTTGTTCTGGGCAATCCGCGGCGGCGGTGGCAATTTCGGGATCGTTTCCAATTTCGAGTTCTGCGTCGCGCCCGTTACCGAGGTGCTCGCGGGCCTCATTTTTCACCCGCTCGAAGAGCTTCCCAACGTCGCGGCGTTTATTCGTGATTTCAATGCGCATGCACCCGACGACGTTTGCGTGTGGCTGATGCTGCGCAAGGCACCGGCCTCTCCGCTACTTCCCAACGATATGCATGGCCGACCCGTCGCGACGATCGCCGTTTGCTACGCCGGCACGAGCCAGGACGGTGACAAAGTTATAGCGCCGCTTCGTCAATTCGGACGGCCACTTATCGACCTCGTCAAGCGCCGCGCGTACACGGACTGGCAGAAAGCCCTCGACCCGAGTTGGGGAAACGGCTTCCGCAACCAGTGGGTGGGCCATTACTTGCCGGAATTCACGGACGGCGCCGCACAGACTATGCTGGAATACGTCTCCAAAGTGACCTCACCCCTGACGGACGTGAAGCTCATCAACCTTGGCGGGGCGGTGGCACGTGTCGATGAGAATGACACAGCGTTTGGCTATCGGAATTCCAAGTATGCGCTCGTCATCCAGACACGCTGGGTAAACGCCGATGAGTCGGCGCAGCATCTCGCCTGGACTCAAGCGTTTTTCGAAGCGATGAAGGTTCACAGCACGGGCAAGGTCTACGTGAACTTTATCGCCGACGAGGGCGAAAAGCGTGTCAGGGACGCCTACAACCCTCAAGCGTTCAAACGCTTGCAAGCGATCAAAGAAAAATATGATCCCCGAAACCAATTTCGCATGAATCAGAACATATACCCAGCTCCGAGTGCCTAGCCCGCTCCACGCGGCGCGCGGTTCCGACGCGACGAGAGATTACAGGCTCGTTGGTATCACGCTTGATGAGGATCGATGGTTGAACAGCATCTCGCGCTCACGGATATTTCGCATATCAGAGGAACGATGGGCCGCGGCCGCCACTGAGTTGTGGCCGATGTTAGAGCGCCGACAGATGAGCGACCACCACTCATGATGACCGAAGTCGTTGGCGCGACTATGCGGCGGCCGCGCCGGAGTATTGTTGCAAGCGCGATTCGAGGGATTTCCATCGAGCAGCGACGGCATTCCTGAGCCGCACGTCAGGAACGCGCCTAATCCAGCCGCGGTTCGGCGCCGTTGGCGCCCGTGGCGCCGCTACGCGACTGGGGCGAATGTGGCCGCGAAGGCCTCGATGCGTTTCAGGTATCCCTCGGATGGGTTGTACGCGTGCGGCTTCTCCAGACCGGGGACATACCCCACCCACTCGTAGCGGTGTCCGCCTGAGGTGATCTCCCGGTCGGTGACCGTGAGCTGGCCGACTGGGGCTTTGCCGATGAGCTGCTGCATTTGGGCGAAGGTGACAGCGTCGCCGCGTCCACCCATGGTGCAGAAGAAGGCGACGTCCTTGAGGCGATCGCGATTAGCGGTGAGGTAGGCGCGCACGGGCGACGAGAGGGATCCGACCCAGACCGGGGTGCCGACGAGAACGAGGTCGTATGGCGACGGGTCGCGGGTGGGCGTGATGGTTGCCGGCTGTTTGCGCATGGCCTCTCGGGCGGAGCGGAGATAGCCGAAGAAGCCTGAGCGGCTGCGGGGTTCTGTGATCTCTTCCGTGACGGCGTTGAGGGCGTGGGCGAGCGCGAGGGCGACGCTGCGGGTGAGCCCTGATCGGGAGTAGTAGACGATGAGTGTTTTCATCCTCACCATCTTATGGGGTGCGGGGCCGAGTGGTGTCGGGGGTTTGGGGGGTGTAGTGCCCTGGTGGTGCGGAAGGTGCGGGTCGTAGGTTCCGCAGCGTCGCGCGGTGGTCGTTCGGTGAGTTTCTCGCGAGCGGGTTCAGGTGCTGATGTTGTTTTTGCAGGGCATGCGGGATGACTTTGCGGATCGCGGAGACACCGCGCCCTAGCCGTTACCGTAACGCAGGGCTGCCACCCATCCATCGATGCTGTTGGCGGCGCGTACCAGCGACCCGCGGGGGCGGAGCGCGACGCGAGGGCTCGGCCTGTCGCCAGACCAGCGCTGATAGAGACGCTGGTTCTCACCTGGACGCCAGCGTGCTCGGAGGCCGAATAGGCTGGCCGAAGCGGGTGGCACCGGTATACTTGGCGAGCAGGCCGTTCTCAAACGCGGCAAAGGCGGATCCCGATGCTTCACCGGGGAAGGGACTTGCCGCGATTAGACGCCTTAAAGGCCTTGAGGTGCTCCGGTCGCGTGAGCGTAAGGCGACCGACGGTAGATTCCGCAAGTCCCGGATGGTATGTCTTGCTCATTGTTGACGTTACCGTGATGCTCAAACGATGGGCATAGCGAGATCATCCACATTGAATCATTGCGGTATGGCACGTTCAAGGTTTGAACCGAGGCGCGTATGTATCACGCGATTGTGAAACGAATTGCGCTACAAAACTTTCTGCGAGTGAATCAGAAGGATTACAATGCGATCCTGAAGAGCTGCTCCCCAGATATTCATCACCGGTTTGGCGGGCATCACGCACTCGGCGGCGAGCGGCACGATCGTGAAGCGCTGAGACGGTGGTTCGAGCGGCTGGGCCGGCTGGCCCCCACGTTGCAACTCACAGTTCATGATGTGTGGGTGAAAGGCGGCCCATGGAATACGACCGTGATCGTGCGGTGGTCCGCAGTACAGGATCTTCCGGATGGCTCACCCTATACCAACCACGGCGTTCACATTATCCGCATGCGGTGGGGCAAGGTGGTCGATATCGATGCAAACGAGGACTCACAACTTGTTGCCGCATCGTTGCAGATATGGGCCGCATATGGCGTGAACGAAGCTCTGGCCGATCCAATTCTGAGTTAGCGGTAATCCCGGGCGCGAATCAGAACAGAGACAGGAACGGACGTCCGCGCGTGGGTGCTTTTCCATTTCCTCGCGGACGACGGCGATAAACACGCCTGGCATCTTCGCCAAGCGAGCGCGCTATCACCGTTGCGAGGCGCTCAACGAGTTGCATACTGCACGTGGGACTTATCCTTGTGAGCTGGCATGACCCTCACCTCGGACTGTACGATCGGCGCGACGTAGCTGGAGAAACCGATGCCGACAAGAACCGTCGCAAACTTGCGTTCAGAGGTGAACGTCCGGAGCACGGATTTTCCAACGGCGAGTCTATAAAGCGCCGACGAATACCGCCGCGCAAACAGTTCCAGCATTGCCTCACGCAAGTTGGCCTCCGCCTCTTCGATCGACCCGTTGGCCGCGTACTCGCACGCGAAGCCGCCCAAGTAGGATTCGTCCGACTTCCGAAAGACCTTGGCCAGAAGCAGGCCGGCGGTAATTCTGGTTCCCGGCCGATCGGCGTGCTGCACGGCGATGATTCCTTCGAGCACGGAGCCATGGTGGATATCCGGCAAGTGCGGCAGCTCGGTAGCCTCGGGAGGTAACACCGAGGTGTACAGCATCACGTTGAAGTTCTCAATGCCGGCCATGGTTAGCGCCGCATCATATGAGCCAGTCTCGATTCCTACGTCACTCTCTCCCCAACCGATCACCCAGAAATAATCCCGGGGAATTCGGCACCCGATCTCCACGTAGGGAGAGGCGAGCTTTGTCGGCATTGGCGATTACCTGGCCCGTTGTACGTTCGCGGACTGCCTTCGGACTGCCGGAATCGACCCGCCCTTCGATGTGCCCGTCTCGGCGCTTCCGCCGGCTAGCCGATCCTGATGGCAATGTGGGCGCCGACCTATCGCTGCTCAAGTACCGGCCAACCTTCAGGAAGCTGCAGCACCGTTGCGCGCCAGTGACAAGGAACAACGTCAACTTTGCCTGTGCGTATCCAGCGCTGGGTCAGCGAAAGATCGATTCGGTTAGAGCACCGGACTGGGGCTCCGAGGGGGGGGTGTGGGTTCAATTGCCATCAGGCACCCTGTGTTTTGCCACTGGACGACGTGTCGCGCACGGTGTAAGCGCTGACGGCGGGACGCGGCACGATGTCGTACTGTTCGACCTGATGCGGATAGCCTTCGGCCCATCTCCGGCTAGACTCTTGCAGCGGGCCCGTTCAACGACGGAGGGAACATGCGCTCGACCCACAATCCAGGGAGAGTGGCCGGATTCTGGTACCTGCTCCTTATCGTTATCGGCCCGCTGCGCCTCGTGTACATTCCCAACAAACTGTTCGTGCCCGGGAACGCGACCGCGACGGTCAACAACATCGCCGCTCACGAGTGGCTCTTCCGTTTTGGCATCGTGAGCGACCTGGCCTGCGGGGTGATCCTGATCTTCCTCGTGCTGGCCTTTTACCGGCTGTTCAAGGGAGTGGACCCGAACCTCGCCGTACAGGTGGTGATCTTCGGGGGCGTGATGCCAGCAATCATCACCTTCGTTAGTGTGGTGAGCGACGCTGGCGCCCTGATGGTCGTGCGCGGAGGTGATTTCCTGTCCGTATTCGACAGCCCTCAGCGGGACGCGCTGGCCATGCTGTTCCTCCGTCTGCGTGACCATCAAAACACTGCCGCCGAAATCCTTTGGGGGGTGTGGCTGTTCCCGTTAGCGTTGCTGGTGTACCGGTCGCGTTTCCTGCCGCGGTTCCTGGGCGTCTGGCTCGCCATTGGTGGCTTCGCCTATGTGATCCTGAGCCTTACGGGCGAACTGTTACCGCAATACCAGGAAAAGGTGTTTACCTACTCTCAGCCCGCCTTCTTGGGGGAGCTGGCGATCATGCTGTGGCTCGTGATCAAGGGTGCCAAGCCGCCAGCGCTGGACTCGCTCACGAAGCCGCTGACGCCGCGAGCTGTGACCCCCGCGTAACGCAAACGCAGGGTGAAGTACCCGACGCCATTTTCTCCTAACCCGGAGCCGTGTAGGAGGCGTTTGCATAATCCACCTCACGGATGAGGATTGACATATGCACAGGATATTTTTCGCACTCGGCGTGGCCGCCTTGGCAGCGGGACCAACTGCCGCGGCGCAAGAGACTGATGTGATGGTCCCCGTGCTTCAATTCGTGGATGCGTTCAACAAGGGCGACACGAAGACGGCCGCGGCGGCGTGCGCGGATCAAACCTCCATCATCGACGAATTTCCGCCGCACGAGTGGCACGGCGCGGGGGCTTGCCTGACGTGGATGAATGCCTACGACGCCAACGCCAGGAAGAATGGCATTACAGAGGGGATCGTCACGCTGAGCGACCCCGTGCACATCGATATCACACGCGACCGTGCCTATGTCGTCGCTCGGGCGAACTACGCATACAAGGAGCACGGCAAGCCCGTCACGGAGACGGGCTCGTTGTTCACGGTAGCCCTGCAAAAAGGCCCGGCCGGTTGGCGTATCATTGGATGGGCATGGGCCAAGCAGTAGGCGCTGGGATCCCGGCCCCAGCCCTGGCGATCACCACCACCTTCTTCCGCCACGTATTTACTTTTCGCACCAGGCATCCACTTCGATCAACGACAGGAAGCTCGAGCGCCAGCTGCCCTCCGGAGGCCGGGATGTTGATGCGCCGCGACTCACGATTCACACGGCATGCCATTCACGTTGCTCCTGCCCTGGCGACCGCCGTGGTGCTCGTTGCAGCAGCTGCAGTGGCACAACAACCCGCGCCGCAGCGTGCATCGGGCGATCCCGCCGTACCCAGCGGACTCGTTGTGGTTATCGAGAACAAGCCCCAACAGGTTCGCCTGGATCTCCGTGCTCTGGCCAATCCCTTCATGAGTGGCGTCGCCCTGCAGATCCATTGGAGCGACATCGAGCCGGCCCCGGGTAAGCCGGATTGGTCGAAGCTGGATCAATTGTTCGCGGCGGCCGATTCATCCAGGAAATGGGTGCAGCTCCTCATCTTCCCCGGCTTCTTTTCGCCTGCGTGGGCCCTGGAGGGCGTCGAGACGGAGCAGTTCGCCATTCAGTATGGACCGGGCAACGGCACGGTCATGTCGCTACCGATGCCGTGGGACAAGGTCTACCTCACCCGCTGGTTCGCGTTCCTGAAACAGCTGAGCGACAGGTACGGGACGTCGCCCGCCTTCCGCGTGATCGCCGCGGACGGACCGACATCCGTCTCTGCGGAGGCAACGCTGCCATCCTCGCCCGAGGCTATCAGGAAGTGGCAAAAGGACTCGTATAGGCCGTCAAAGTATGTCGAGGCATGGCAGACCGTCTTCCAAGTGTACGCTGGTGACTTTCCGAATCAGCTCGTGTCGTTGTCGCATGGGGATGGCCTCCATATCAATGAGAGTGGGAGAAGCGATCCTCGCGAGCGTTTGCGCACCGCGCAGCAAGTTGTCGACGTGGCAATGCATCTCCTGGGGCGCCGCTTCGTGCTTCAATCGAGCGATGTCCACGCGGGCCCGGGTCCTCACGTGCCCAATTCACAAAAGGAAGATGAATTTGTTATACGGTACATCGGACACACGATTACTGGATTCCAGCTACGCACTTCCGCGGAGCGCGCCAGCGCCGTGATGGGCGCCGCAGGTGATCCTCCCCTCGCCTTGAAAAGATCACTCGATTACGCGATGGAGCCGAACGGTGCCGGTCAGCACGTCGATTATGTAGAAATATACGAGCCGGATGTCGTCGCGGAGGAGCTGCAATCAGTGCTGCGTAATGCAGCATCTTTATTCGCCCGATAAGATAGGCCTGCCCCGACGGCCCAACCGGCCGTCAGTTGGGTTACGCTTCATGCACATCCGGCGGGAACGCATCCTCGCCGCAGAGGGCGTGAATCGAGGGTCGCAGCCATGAAGAAACGAGAAGCGCAGCATCGCCGCCGCCGACAGCCGGGGCGAGCCAAGACAGCAGCCGGACCAAGGACCGCGGCTGCGGCGACGGTCCGACGGCAGGCGAACGAAAGCGTCCGCCAAAGTGATGAGCAATTCCGGGAGCTGGCCGACAACATTCGCGAGGTCTTTTTCATCCTGACACCGGACCCGGTGCGAATGTCATATATCAGCCCCGCCTACGATGAAATCTGGGGCCGGCCTCGCCAGGAGCTCTATGAGCGGCCTGCCGCGTGGATTGAATCCATCCATCCGCTGGACCGCGATCGTGTCGAGGCGTTCTATGCGCAGTCGATGCAAGGCCTTCAAATGGAGCTGGAATACCGCGTCGTACGGCCCGATCAGTCCGTCAGGTCGATCGCCGCGCGCACCTTTCCGGTGCGCGACTCCCACGGGACGTTCGTCCGGGTCGTCGGGATTGCGGAGGACATCACCCTACGCAGACAGGCCCTCGACGGGCTGCAGGCCGCGCTGGCCGTCGCGGAACGGCAGGCTCACGACGCGGCGAAGCTCTCGGAGCTGCTCGATATTCTGCAATCCTGTCAAACTACGGAAGAGGCCTATAAGGTCATCGCCGACACTCTGTCTGCCGCTCTGTCGGCGCGATCGGGGGCGCTGTGTATCACGAGTCCATCGCGAAACATCGTCGAAGCGGTGGCGACGTGGGGGGACGACGCGGTCTCCGAGAAGACCTTCCGCCCGGAGGATTGCTGGGCGTTGCGGCGCGGCAAGATTCACCGCGTTCGGGAAGCTCTCTCCGCGGTGAAATGCGCGCATATCGCGGGGACTCCGGCGCACGGCTATCTCTGCGTCCCACTCGCCGCGCAAGGGGAGACGCTGGGCGTGCTGTGCCTGGAATGCCGCGGTAGATCCTCCGCTCCATTGCAAGACCCACAACAAGCCCCAAAAGAGGATCCACTCGAGGTGCTGGGCGGCCAGGCAGTTGCCGTCGGCGAACGACTCTCCCTCGCGCTGGCGAATCTGAGACTTCGCGAGGTGCTGCGCGGCCAATCGCTGCGCGATCCGCTGACCGGACTCTTCAACCGTCGATACCTGGAAGAGTCGCTGGAGCGAGAGCTAAGGGGCGCCATCCGCAATAGGCGTTCTGCCGCGCTCCTCATGCTCGACATCGACCACTTCAAGCGGTTCAACGATACGTTCGGTCACCAGGCGGGCGACGCCCTTCTGCGTGCGCTGGGTGATTTCCTTGCAAAGCGGACACGCGGCCAGGATGCCGCGTGCCGGTACGGGGGAGAGGAGTTTGCCCTCGTCTTATCGGGCGCATCCGTTGAGGCCGCGTTTAAGCGGGCCGAGCTCTTACGCGAGGAGCTCAAGAGTCTGACCGTGGAGTACGCCGGCCAGGTTCTCGGCAGCGTGACGTTGTCCATCGGAATTGCCGGCTTTCCGGGCCACGACACGGCCAGGGCGCTGTTGCAGGCGGCGGATCAGGCTCTGTATCGCGCCAAGGCTGAAGGGCGAGACAGAATAGTTGTGGATTCCCAGCCTGGCGCGCCTGTCATTCCAGCCTCGTCTCCCGCGCCTATTTAGCCCTTGGGGGGGGGCATCGGCCCGACACGGTGGTCACCACTCTTCGAGCAGCTGCTCGCGCGATGGCTGTGTACGCGGCAGTCGTGTGCCCCTCCGCGGCGGCCCCGCAAGGCACCGGGCCACGCGACGCGCTCTGGCGGATCGTGCACGACGAATGCGTCCCCGATCAGTTGTACACCCACGATCCCAGCCCCTGCATCCAGGTCGATCTCGCCGGCGGCACCAGGAACGGCTTCGCTGTCCTCAAGGACATTCGGGGCCCCACGCAGTTCCTGCTCATTCCCACCGACAGCGTCTCGGGAATCGAGAGTCCGGGCATTCTCGCTCCCGATGCGCCGAATTATTTCGCCGATGCCTGGGAGGCGCGTACGTATGTCGAGGACGCCCTGCGCCGGACAGTGCCCCGCGATGCCATCGGCCTGGCCATCAACTCCGCCGTCAGCCGATCCCAGGACCAGATGCACATACACGTGGACTGCGTCCGCTTCGACGTGCGGGCAGCACTGCGCACCCACGCGGACTCGATTGGCGACCGATGGGCGCCGCTGGACGTGTCGTTCGGCGGACACCATTACCTGGCCATCTGGGTACCAGGAGAACATCTCGGAGCGAACAATCCCTTCCGACTCCTGGCCGAGGGACTGCCCGACGCCGCGCGCGACATGGGCTACCGCACTCTCGTGGTGGTCGGGTCGACCCGGCCGAGTGGCGCTCCGGGGTTCGTCATCCTCGAGGATCGCGTCGATCGAGAAAACAATGATTCCGCGCACGGTGAGGAGCTGCTCGATCACAGCTGCCGCATCGCCGCCGCCGCGCAACCGACACGATGAGTCGTGACACCAACGTCCTCATCGCCGGCGCGGGGCCGACCGGCCTGGTATTGGCGCTGTGGCTCACGCGCCTCGGCGTGCGCGCGAGGGTCGTCGACAGGGCGGCCGAGACCGAGACCACGTCGCGCGCCGTTGCGGTGCAGGGACGCACGCTCGAGTTGTACAGACAGATCGGCCTCGCTGACGCCGTCGTCGAGCGTGGACGGAAGGCCGTCGCTGCCAATATCTGGGTGGCGGGCAGGAACGTGGGGCGCTTTTTCTTCGGCGACATGGGCGCAGGGCTCAGCCCCTTCCCGTACGCGCTGATCTTCCCCCAGGACGAGCACGAGCGGCTGTTGAGCGCTCGCCTGGCCGAGCTCGGCGTCGAGGTCGAGCGCCGAACGGAGCTGCTGGGCTTCGAGGAGACGCCCGGCGGCGTGCTCGCCCGCCTCAAACGACCGAATGGAGCACCGGAGACGTGTGAGGCAGCCTTTATTGCCGGGTGCGATGGCGCCCATTCCACCGTGCGCGAGACGCTCGAGATCGGATTTGCCGGTGGCACGTATGCCCACCTCTTCTACGTCGCCGATGTGCACGCGAGCGGAGCGGCGATGAACGGCGAAGTGCACGTCGCCCTGGACGCGACCGATTTTCTCGCCGTCTTCCCGTTGCAGGGCGAGGGACGCGCGCGGCTGGTCGGCGCCGTTCGGGATGGGGCCGACGCGCGGCGCGAGAATCTCGCGTGGACTGACGTGAGCACGCGCGTGATCGAGTCGATGCGCATCAACGTCGAGCGCGTCAACTGGTTCTCGATCTATCGCGTGCACCATCGGGTCGCCGATCGCTTCCGGAAGGGTCGCGCGTTCCTGCTCGGCGACGCCGCGCACATCCATAGTCCCGTGGGTGGACAGGGCATGAACACGGGCATCGGCGATGCGGCAAACCTCGGCTGGAAGCTCGCCGCGGTCCTGCAGGGGCGGGCGAAGGGTGCGCTCCTCGACAGCTACGAACCGGAGCGCATCGCCTTCGCCCGGCGGCTGGTCGCGACGACCGATCGGGTCTTCACGGGCGTGACGAGCTCCGGGGCCGTCGCTCGCCGAGTGCGCCTGAACATCGTTCCGCTCGTGCTGCCGCTCCTTTTCACGATCCGGGCCGTACGACGCTTCATATTTCGCACGGTTTCACAGACGGCGGTGAACTACCGTCGAAGCAGCTTGAGCGAGGGCCGCGCGGGACCCGTTCAGGGCGGCGATCGTTTGCCCTGGGTGCAGCCGGACGCGCTCGGCGCCGAGGACAACTTCACGCCGCTGACGTCGCTCGACTGGCAGGTCCACGTGTACGGAGAGGCTGCGCCCGAATTCCGGGCTGTGTGTGACCACCGGCAGCTGCCGCTGCACGTTTTTCCCTGGCGGCCGGAGACGGGTCGAACCGGTCTGCGACGCAATGCCGTCTATCTCGTGCGACCCGACGGCTACGTGGGCCTGGTGGACCCCGAGGGCAGCGCGACGGCGGTCACGTCCTATCTCGACGCGCGCGCGCTCACGCCGCGCTGATACTGGCCAATCCAGTCACCCAATTGAAGCTGGGCGTCCCGTTCGGAGATCCGCGCGGCCGCCTGGCGGATGCCAGGTGGAACCCAACGTGGAAACGGGATCGCGCGAATTCTGTGTGCCCCCGACGCCGAGTGCTCCTCCCGCAATGCCGCAAGCGTCTTCTTGTCCAGCGAATTCGCCACGCGAACGATCGCTGGCCACAGTCGGCGATGAACGTAGGTAATCTTTCCGCCCACCAAACGGCACACGAGGACCTGATCGCAGTCGCGGACGGCGCGAGTCGCCTGGAAGATCGCGCGTCGCTTTCTGTGTCCCCACCAACTGCCGTGTATCCGCCCGCCGGCCACGGCTTCGGCGAGACTGGGTCGGGGTCCTCGACTTCCTTCTAACACGACCCCGTGCTTTTCAACGAACCGTATTGGATTCATGAGGGCCGTTACCGACTCGAGGGCATGTCGTCCCGGGTGCCCGTCAATCGGCGGAACCCAGATGGGCATCGCTCGAGCGATGCGCTCCCGACCAATTCTACTGCGGCGACCGGGCGGTTACCCGCGCGCGCTGCTCAGTACAGGTCGGTCGGGACGGGCGAGCCGACTCGCAGCGTGGCGCCCCCCCGCGCACTCCCCATTCCGGCCGTCACTCCCTAGCTTCATAGCGCCCGGTCACCCTCGGACATAGCGCCAGACCACCCCTCGGAGCCGAATGCTCGACGCCCCTCCTCGCCTCGTCGCCGCTCTCGCCGACCGCTACCGCATCGAGCGCGAGCTCGGCGCCGGCGGCATGGCGACGGTCTATCTCGCGCACGATCTGCGCCACGATCGCAAGGTGGCGCTCAAGGTCCTGCGCCCCGAGCTCGCCGCCGTCATCGGCGCCGACCGGTTCCTGGCCGAGATCAAGACCACCGCCGCACTCCAGCACCCGCACATCGTGCCCCTCTTCGATTCCGGGCAGGCGGACGGCTTCCTCTTCTACGTGATGCCGCTCATCGAGGGAGAGAGCCTGCGCGACCGGCTGACGCGCGAGCACGAGCTTCCCGTCGACGAGGCGGTCCGCATCGCGACGGAAGTCGCCTCGGCGCTCGATTACGCGCATCGCCACGGCGTGATCCATCGCAACGTCAAACCGGAAAACGTGCTGCTGCACGATGGGCAGGCCCTCGTCTCCGACTTCGGGATCGCGCTCGCGGTGAGCCAGGCCGGCGGCAATCGGATGACCGAGACGGGCCTCTCCCTCGGCACCCCGAGCTACATGAGCCCGGAGCAGGCCACCGGCGAGCGCACGCTCAATCCGCGCTCCAATGTCTACAGCCTCGGGTGCCTCCTGTACGAGATGCTGGCCGGCGAGCCACCCCACAGCGGACCCACGATCCAGGCGGTGATCGCGGCCGTCGTGACGAAGGAGCCCGAGCGCCTCGGCGCGCGCCGGCGCTCGGTGCCGGTGAACGTGGAGCTGGCGGTCCACAAGGCGCTCGCCAAGCTCCCCGCGGATCGCTTCGCGAGCGCCGAGGCCTTCGCGAAGGCGCTCACCGAGCCGGTGACACCGTCCATGGTGGCCGCGAGCAGCCTCGCGCCGGCCCTGGCGGCGGCACCGCCGTCGAAGCGGCCCGTCGCGCTCGTGTCCGCCGCGGTGCTGCTCCTCGCCGCCCTCGCGGCGTGGGGCTGGCTCCGTCCGCGCGCGCATCCCTTCATGAACCGCTACGCCCTCTTTCTGCGCGAGAGTGAAGCGGTCGCCGCGGCCACGGCCGGCGGCCACGTCGCGATCTCTCCCGACGGGCGTCGCATCGTGTACATGGGACGCGGTGAGGGAACGACGCGGCTCTGGGTCAAGGAAGCCGGCCAGATCGATGCCAATCCGCTCGCGGGCACCGACGCCGCGACGAGCCCCTTCTTCTCCCCCGACGGGCGACAGCTCGGCTTCGTGAAGGATGGAAAGACGGTGCGCATCCTTCCCCTAGACGGGGGCTCGCCGCTCACGCTGACGGATAGCGCGAACGCGACCGCCGCCGATTGGGGAAGCGATGGCTACGTCTACTTCGAGGCGGACTCCGGGATCAACCGCATCCGCGCCACCGGCGGCCGTTCGGAAATCGTCTACAAGTTCCCCGCCGGCTCGCACGCGCTCGGCGCCGAATGGCCGGTGGTCCTTCCCGGTGCACGCGGGCTCCTCTTTCGCCTCCGCCGCGAGGGCGAGGGTGCCTCGGACTTCGAGATCATGGTCATGCCGTTGCCGAAGGGGGAAGCGCGCACACTCCTGCGCGGCATATACGCGCGCTATTCCCCCACCGGCGACCTGGTGGTGGTCACGTCGGACGGCAAGCTGCTCGTCGTCCCATTCGACGTGGGCAGACTCGCGCTCTCCGGACCGCCGGCCGCGCTGTATGAAGGACTCGAGGCGAATCCCTTCGCGGCGGAGGTGGCGCTCTCGGACGCCGGCACCCTCATCTACCAGACCGCGAGCCAGGCGTCGGCGCGCGAGGTTGTCTGGGTAACGCGCGAGGGACTCGCGACCACCGTCGACTCGGCGTGGAGGGTCGACGGGACCATCAACGCCCTCGCGCTCTCGCCGAACGGGCGGGCCATTTCCGTCGAGCTGGCGCGGAATGCGAAGTCTGACATCTGGGTGAAGCAGCTCCCGGGCGGACCCTTCTCGCGCATCACCTTTGGCGACACCGGCTACTCCCGTCCGGCGTGGACGGCGGATGGCAGCGAGGTGATATTCCTCGGTGATCGCGGCGACGGCGGCGGCGTCCCCTTCGCTCGACGTGCCGACGGGGTCGGCGCCGCAACGCGGCTCTTGCCGCCGACCGTCGCGTTCGGGCAGGTGGGCGAATCGCAGGATGGACACTGGCTCATTCTCCGCCGGGTCGTGACCGACCCCGGGAACGGCGACATCCTGGCGGCCCGCGTCGGCGACTCAGCGCTCGTTCCCCTCGTGGCGACGCCCGCGCGCGAGATCATGCCCGCGCTCTCTCCCGATGGGAAGTGGCTCGCGTACTCGTCCGATGAATCGGGAACGTTCGAGATCTACGTGCGACCATTCCCGAACGTCGCGGGCGCGCGGTGGCAGGTATCCACCGCCGGCGGCAACGCGCCGCTCTGGTCCCATAGCGGCAAGGAGCTCTTCTTCCGCAATAGCCACGGCGACCTCGTGGCGGCCGAGGTGACCGGCACGCCCACCTTCACGGTAGGTGCGCAGAAACCCCTCTTTTCGCTCAAACCGTTCACCTTCAGCCCCGGATTCCCGACCTACGCGGTTGCGCCCGATGACAAGCGCTTCATGATGCTGCGCGAGACATTGGCCGGCGAGGCGGGGTTGCTCGTGGTCAGCGAGCACTGGTTCGAGGAGCTCCGGTCGCGCGCGCAAAAGTGACCGGGCTCGCGTCTCCTCTTTCCTCTCTCGCCTCTCGTCTTTGAGGACGCCATGGAGCTCGTGATCGATCGGCTGTCCAAGACGTACCCGAACGGCGTACAGGCCCTGCGCGACGTGTCGCTGACGGTGCCCACGGGGATGTTCGGGCTGCTGGGCCCTAACGGCGCCGGCAAATCGACGCTCATGCGCACGATCGCGACGCTGCAGCGCCCGGACGCCGGCAGCATCCGCCTGGGCGATCTCGACGTGCTCGCCGAGCCCGATGCGGTCCGCAAGATCCTGGGCTACCTGCCGCAGGAGTTCGGGCTCTATCCCAACATGTCCGCAGAAGCCGTGCTGGATTATTTCGCCGAGCTCAAGGGGGTCACCGCCAGCGGCGAGCGCAAGGCGCTCGTCGCCGCTCTGCTGCAGCAGACGAACCTGTACGAGGTACGGCGCACGACGGTCGGGGGCTTTTCCGGCGGGATGAAGCAGCGCCTGGGCATCGCCATCGCCCTCGCCGGAAGCCCGAAGCTGCTCATCGTCGATGAGCCGACCGCGGGGTTGGACCCCAGCGAGCGGCGGCGCTTCCTCAATCTCCTGGGCGAGATCGGCTCCGACGTCGTCGTGATCCTCTCCACCCACATCGTCGATGATGTCCAGGAGCTGTGCCAGACGATGGCGATCATCAACCAGGGTCAGGTCGTGCTGTCGGGCGATCCCGCGCGCGTGATCGACGAGATGCGCGGGCGCGTGTGGCGCCGGACGGTGCCGCGCGCCGAGCTGGGCGCGTTCATGCGCACGTACGATGTCATCTCCACGCGGCTCGCCGGAGGCACCCCCGTCGCGCACGTGTACAGCGAGTCGTCGCCCGGCGCCGACTTTACGCCCGTGGCGCCCGGCCTGGAAGACGTGTATTTCCATCGCGTCGGCGCCCAGGCGGCCGCCGCATAGCCCACGGTCGCGCACGATGTTCTGGACCATCCTGCGGTTCGAGCTGCGCTACCATCTGCGCCGGCCGTCGACGTACCTGTTTTTCCTGATGCTGTTCCTGGCGGCGTTCTTCTCCATCGCCTCCGACGCCGTCGACCTCGTCGGCGCGCGCGGCAACGTCATGAAGAACTCGCCATTCGTCCTGGCCCAGACGATGACGGCGCTCACGGCGTTCGGGCAGGTGATCACGACGGCCCTCGTCGGGACCGCGATCCTGCGCGACTTCCAGCTCAAGAGCCACGAGCTCGTGTTCACCACGCGCGTCACCCGCATGGCCTACCTCGCGGGGAGGTTCTGCGGCGCGTATCTCGTCATGCTGTTGGTGTACGCGGCGATCCCGCTCGGCGCCGCGTTCGGCACGATCATGCCATGGATCGATCACACGCAGCTCCAGGCGTTTCGGCTGGCAAGTTACGTGCAGCCGTTCCTGTTGATTCTCGTCCCCAACGTCCTGTTCATCAGCGCGCTCTTCTTCGCGGTGGGCGCGCTGACCCGGAACCTGTTCGCCATCTACATCCAGGGGATCGTGCTGCTGGTGGTGTGGCAGATCTCGCAGCAGGTGCTGGGCGATCTCGACAAGGTGCGGCTGGCGAGCCTCGTGGATCCCTTTGGCCTGGTCACGGTCATGGAGGCGACGCGATACTGGACCATCGCGGAGAAGAACAGCCGGTTGCTCACGTTGACCGGCGTCCTGCTCTGGAACCGGGTGCTGTGGATCGGGATCGCGGCTGTGATCGTCGGCGTCTGCTTCGCATTGGTGCGGCTCGAGGTCGAGCCACGGACGCTGTGGCGCGGCAAGCGGCGCACGGGCGGCGCGAGCGCGCCGCTGCCCGCGCCCGTGCCCGCTGGCACGCTGCAGCTGCCACGCCCCACGCTGCATTTCGACCTCAGCGCGCGCGCGGGGCAGCTCGTCAGCCAGTCGCGCTTCTTCTTCTCGGCGATCATCCGCGAGACGGGGTTCCTCGCGATCGCCGCGATCGCCGTCGGCAATATAGGTGTCAACAGCTGGTATGCCGACGAGTGGTACGATTCGCCGACGTGGCCCGTGACGGGAATGGTCGCGCGGGTCGTGCAGCTGACCCTCGGGCTGTTTCTGCTCATCCTGTGCACGTTCTACGCGGGGGAGCTCGTCTGGCGCGAGCGGCAGCTTCGGGCCGATGGTGCGACGGACGCGCTGCCCGTCCCCACGGGGTTGACCTTTGCGGGCAAATTCATCGGCTTCGTCCTGGCGATGGCGCTGCTGCTCGGCGTGGTCCTGCTGACGGCCATTGGCGTGCAGACCATGAAGGGCTACCACCACTACGAGGTCGGCATCTACGTCGCCGTGCTCTACGGGCTCGTGCTGCCTCTCGTGGTGCAGCTCGTGCTCCTCGCGTTCGTGGTGCACACGCTCGTCAACAACAAGTACGTGGGACATGCGGTCATGGTCGGATACTTCCTCCTGCTCACGGTACTGAACAGCTGGGGGTTCGAGCGCGTCCTGTATCACTACGGGCGCATCCCGACCTACATCTTCTCCGACATGAACGGCTTTGGGCTCTTCGCCACGCCGCTCATCTGGGAAACGCTGTACGGGACCGCGATCGCGGCCGTCCTGGCGATCGTCGCGTACACGCTGTGGCTGCGCGGCGCCGATAGTGATCTCCGGAGCCGGCTCCGAACCGCGCGCGAGCGGTGGGGCCCGTTCGGGTCGCGCACCCAGGTCGCGGCCGGCATGACCGCGCTCGCCGCGATCGGCACCGGCGCGGTCGTGTTCTACAACACCGCCGTTCTCAACCCATACGTCAACTCGACGGAGACGCGGAATCGGCGCGCGGCGTACGAAAAGGAATACCGCCGGTTCCGAAACTTCCCCCAACCGCGCATCGTCGACGTCCACGCCCGGGCCGATCTCGTTCCGGAGCGCCGGTCCTTTGCGCTCCGGAGCGTGGTGCGGGCGGTGAACAAACACGATCGGTCGATCGACACGCTCTACGTCAGCATCACGCCCCTGGCCTTCAACCTGACGCTCAATCCGGACAGCGGTACGGCGGCGCAGGGGTACCGGCTGGATTCACTCGTGTGGAGCCGGCCGACGACGCTCGTTCGCGGCGACACCGCGAACGGGGTGTTTCTGTACCGCCTGGCGGAGCCGCTCGCTCCCGGTGATACGATCGCGCTCGCGTTCGGCGCGCACTACGCGCCGGCGGGATTTCCGAACGACCATCCCAATACCGACATCGTCGAGAACGGGACGTTCCTGAACAGCACCTACTTTCCCTCGTTCGCGTACGATGAGTCGCCCGAATTGGCCACCGACGCCACGCGCCGCGAGCACGGCCTCCTCCCGAAAGTGCGAGCCCGATCGATCGATGACACCGCGGCATACGCCAACCAGGCGTTCATCAGGGATGCGGACTGGATCACCTTCGACGCAGTCGTCAGCACCGCCCCGGACCAGATCGCGATCGCCCCGGGGTATCTCGTGAGCGACACCACGGAGAACGGGCGCCGCGTCTTCCATTACCGGATGGACACGCCGATCCTCAACTTCTATTCGTTCCTGTCCGGGCGGTACGCCGTCCGGCGCGACGCGTATAAGGGCACGGCGATCGAGATCTATTACCACCCGGGGCACGAATTCGACCTCGACCGGATGGTTCTCGCTGCCAAGCGCACGCTCGACTATTGCCAGGCGAATTTCAGCCCGTACCAGTTCCGCCAGTATCGCATTATCGAGTTCCCGCGCTACCAGCTGTTCGCGCAGTCCTTCCCGAACACGATCCCGTTCTCGGAGGGGATCGGCTTCATCGCGCGCGTCCGGAACATCAACGACCTGGATGAGGCGTTTTTCGTGACCTCGCACGAGCTCGGCCACCAGTGGTGGGCGCACCAACTCGTCGGTGCCGACGTTCAGGGATCGACCATGCTCTCGGAGACATTCGCGGAATACACGGCCTTGATGGTGCTCGAGCACGAATACGGCGCGGAGCGCGCGCAGAAGTTTCTCCGGCACGAGGTCGATCGCTATCTGCAGGGACGGAGCGCCGAGCGCAAGAGGGAGATGCCGCTGATGCTCGTCGAAGACCAGGGGTACATCCAATACAACAAGGGCTCCGTCGCGATGTATGCGTTGCAGGATTACATTGGCGAGAAGGCCGTGAATGGGGCGTTGCATCAGATGCTGGTGGCCCACGCCTTCAAGGGTCCCCCGTACCCCACCACGCGCGATTTCCTCGCGGCCGTGCGCGCGGTGACGCCGGATTCATTGCAGTATGTGATCCACGATCTGTTCGAGACGATCACGCTGTACGACAATCGGGCGACCGCGGCCACGGCGACGCGCCGGAGCGATGGGACGTACGACGTGCGGGTGACGATCCGGGCGCGGAAGTTCCGCGCGGACAGCCTCGGCAACCAGACGGAGATCCCGATCGACGACTACGTGGATGTCGGCGCCTTCGGCCCCGTGGCCCCAGACAACAAGTTGGGCGCGCCGCTGGCGGTGAAGAAAGTGAAGCTGACGCAGGCGGTGACCGAGGTCGATCTCGTGACGACGCAGCGGCCGCTCAAGGCCGGCGTTGACCCGTACAACAAATTGATCGATCGGACGCCGGAGGCTAATCTCGTCGCGGTCACCGTCGGCAGCGCACGCGAGGCGGCGCGCTAGCGCCGGACCGTCAAACCGTCGCGTGCTTTTCGGGCCTCGCGCTGAACCCCGCGTACGTCAGATAGACGCCGAGCACGAAGGCGAGCGTCATGTACAGGTAGAAGTAATCGCCGAAGTGGATCGCGCCGACGAGTTGTGCCACCGTACTGGTTGGCAGGACGAGGAGGAGGAGCGCCCGGAGCACCGTGATCCACCCGATGAGGGTGACGATGATGGACGCCGCGCCGCCGGACCAGACGTTGTGGCCGAGTACCAACGCGACACCCGCGACCAACCCGACGAGGCCGAAAATCAGGAGCAGCGGCGGACTCTGAACGAGCCCCGCTATGGAGTCAACCGACGCTTGCCGATGGCTGGCCAGTGCGATGGCGATCAGGATACAGGACAGCCCGATCAGCTTGCTGAGAAACGCGGTGCGGGGCGACATGGTGCCTCCGTTGGAAAGGCCGGCTGTGCTAGCCCGCGCGCGCGGCATCCCGACTCGACGCCGGAAGCAGCCGCGCGGAGTTCAGGATGAACGTTAGCTCCGATGCGACGTGAATGAACGCTGCCAACAGGGGATTGAGGTAGCCGAAGGCCGCGAGAGCGACGCCGCACGCGTCGACCACCAGCGTGCCGGCAAAATTGAACCGGATGATCGCGCGCGCCCGGCGCGCGATCCGCAGCGTGTCGACGAGCTTCGAGAGATCGTTGCCCAGCAGGACGACGTCCGCGCTCTCGCGCGCCACGTCCGTCCCGGACCCCATGGCGATGCCGACCGTCGCCTCCATCAAGGCCGGCGCGTCGTTGACGCCGTCGCCGATCATGGCGACCCTGCCATCCGCCGCCGTGAGACGCCGGATCGACTCCACCTTTTGCTCCGGCAGCAGCTCCGCTCGCACCTCGTCGACGTGCAGCTCGCGCCCCACCGCATCGGCCACGGCCTGCGTGTCGCCCGTCACGAGCACCGTTCGGATCCCCATCGCGCGCAGCGCGCGCATCGCCGCCGGCGCCTCCGGCCGGACCGTGTCCGCGATCCGGATCGAGCCGAGAAAGCGGCCGCCGCGCGCGATCAGAACCTCCGACATCGCGCGGGCCGCTCCTCCGTCGGGCGCCCGGCCGTCGAGGACCCCCCGCCCGAGCAACAGCGCGCGATTCCCGGCCAGGATCTCCTCGCCACCGAGACGCGTGCACACGCCGCGGCCGGGAACGCTGTCGAACGCATCGGGCTCGACGACCGCCAGACCGTGGGCATCGGCGTATCGGACGACGGCCGCGCCGAGGGGATGCTCGCTCCGGCGCTCCGCGACGGCCGCGGCTTCGACCACCGCGTGCTCCGTCACGCCCGAGGCGGGCAGGATCGCCTGGACCTGCGGTGTGCCGACCGTGACCGTACCGGTCTTGTCAAAGGCCGCGACATCGACGCTCCACAGCGCCTCGAGATACCGTCCGCCCTTGATGATCGCCCCCGCGCGGGCGGCGCGTCCGATCGCCCCCAGGATCGCGAGCGGCGTCCCGGCCGCGATCCCGCAGGCGCCGGCGACGATGATGACGGAGATGGTCGACCGCGCGTTCCGCGTGATGGCGAACGTGATCACGGCGCACGCGAGCGCGAAGTACACGAGGTAGCCGGCGTAGCGGTCCGCCGTCTTCTGGACCGGCGCGCGCGATCGCTCGGCCCGCTCGACCGCCTCGACGATCTTGCCGAAGCTGGTGTCGCGCCCCAGGCGATCCGCCCGGACCTCCAGCGCCCCGGATTGATTGATCGTGCCGGCAAACACGGGAACCCCCGCCACCTTCGCGACCGGCACGGACTCACCCGTAATCGTCGCCTGATCCACGAACGAGTGGCCGCCGATCACGACCCCGTCGACCGCGATGCGCTCCCCCGGCGCGACGAGGACGAGGTCGCCCACGTGGACCTCCGACAATGGAATCGGCCGCGCGCCGCCGGTGCGCCGGACGGTCGCCGTCGCGGGAAGAAATTCGAGGAGCTGCCGGATCGCCTTCCGCCCCCGGCCGACCGTCAGCCCCTCCAGGACCTCGGCCGCCAGCACGAACGCCGTAATGAGGAGCGCCGTGAAGAATTCGCCGATCGCGAGGGCCGCGACCAGGGCGATCGTCATCGAGAGCTCCATCGTCATCCGGCGCTCGCGAATGTTCTCCCACGCTTCCGCGAAGATCGGCCACCCGCCGATCACGGTCCCGGCGAGCCCGATGACGCTGACGCGCCCCAACGGCTCCCACACGTGACGCCAGACGGCTGCCGCGCAGAGGAGAACGAACGCGATCCGCGCGAGCTCGACCCATTCGAGCCCCGCCGCGTGCTCGTGCTCGGCCTCGTGCACGGCGGGATCGGTCGGAATCGCGGTGGAATCGCCCGGAACGGCCGGCATGGCCCGCATGTTCGGTTACTTCAGATAGGAGCGGACGACGCCCACGAGTTGCTCGGCCGCCTCGCTCTCGGCCGACCCCGCGCGTGCACCCCGGAACGCGTGCTCGCGGATGTGATCCTCGAGAACCTCGGCCATGAGACCGTTCATGGCCCCTCGCGCGCTCGCGATCAGGCGGAGCACCTCACCGCATTCGGCCTCCTCCGCGAGAGCGCGGGCGACGGCATCCACCTGTCCCCGAATGCGACCCACGCGCTGCGACAGCTTGACCCGGTTGCGGATGACGTGCGACATGTCATATAGTATAGCCTACTATGCTATTAGCGCCAGGCACCGCCGCCGGCGCCATCGTTCCGCCCCCCCCGAGTCACCCGGCCGGCGCACATCGGGGCGCTGCTTCGCCCTTGCCCGGCTGCGGGAGCAGGCGATCGATCTGGCGCGCGACCGCGTCGATCGCCGTGGCGAACATGTCGCCCTCCTCCGACGGGTCCCCCTTCAACTCGATCGCCACCGCACCCGCGAGCGTGCCCCGGTTGACGCGGATCAGCTCGACGTGAAGCTCGGAGACGATCGGGCTCGAGACCGTGAGCTCGCCCATCACGACCCACTCCGCTCGCACTGCCTTCCCGAGGCGCGCCGACTCGGCCGGATGCAGGAACAGATAGTCCGCGCTCCCCTCCTCGAGCGCACGCTGCGCCGCGGAATCCACGGGCACGACGGTATACCCGCACGTGGTCGCGAGGGACTGACGGAGCAGGCGCGCCGCGTCCCGCGTCTCCGCGATCTCCGCCGGCGAGTTGGGCGTCGGCGTATAATCCTTCAGGTCGAACTCGAGCACGGCGACGCGGGGGGCGGGCTGGTGCGGCCCCCCCGCCGCGGGCGCCAGGCAGAGCGCGGCCAGGGACATCGATCGCAACAGGCCCATGGCACGGATCTCCTCGACGCGCCGCCGGTGCTCGCGTGCCGTGCCTCACCGTGAGGCGCGACCGTGACGCCGCCACGGGCGCGCGCCGCTTCCCCAGCCTATCGTACTTCGTACCGTAGGTCAATCGCCGACGGCGCGTCACCGCGCACGCCCCCCCCCGCCCCCACCCGGCCGGACCGTCAGGCCGCGACGGGCTTCGCCCTCAGATATTGCGTGGGCCACGGAACGTCGTAACCCAGCGCCAGCGCGGCGTGCAGCGGCCAGTACGGATCCCGCAGCATCTGCCGCGCCAGAAAGACGAGGTCCGCCTCTCCCGCGCGAATGATCGCGTCGGCCTGAGCGGGATCCGTGATCATCCCCACGGCCCCCGTGATCACCTTCGCCTCGGCGCGCACACGCGCCGAGAGCGGCACCTGATACCCGGGTCCCATCGTCGGTCCGCGGTACGTGGCCGTATTCCCGCTCGACGAGCAGTCGACGACGTCGACGCCGAGCGGACCCAGCGTACGCGCGAGCTCGACCGACTCGTCCGTCGTCCAGCCCCCCTCGACCCAGTCCGTCACCGACAATCGGACGAACAGCGGCAGCCGCTCGGGCCAGACGCCGCGGATCGCGCGCACCGTGTCGAGCACGATCCGGCACCGATTCTCGAACGACCCGCCGTACCGGTCAGTGCGCTGATTGGACAGGGGCGACAGAAACTCGTGGAGCAGATAGCCGTGCGCGGCGTGCAGCTCGAGGACGCGAAACCCCGCGGCTCGCGCCCGCTCCGCCGCGCGCACGAAGCTCCCGATCACGCCCGCGATCCCCGCCTCGTCCAGCGCCGTCGGCACGATCCACCCCTCCGTGAACGGGATCGCGCTCGGCCCCCAGATCGGCCGCCAGCCACCGGCGCTAACCGGGATCGGGCCCGTGCCCTCCCCCGGCCGGTACGTGCTCGCCTTGCGTCCCGCGTGCGCGAGCTGCATCCCGGGAACGGCACCCTGCGATTCGATGAAGCGCACGATCGGGGCCAGGGTCCCGACGTGCGCGTCGCTCCAGATGCCGAGGTCCTGCGGACTGATGCGGCCATCGGCCGTCACCGCCGTCGCCTCGGTGAAGACCAGCCCCGCGCCCCCGACGGCCCGACTGCCCAGGTGGACCATGTGCCAGTCGGTGGCGAATCCATCGACGCTGGAGTATTCGCACATGGGGGAGACGACAATCCGGTTCCGAACCGTGACGTTGCGCAGCGACAACGGCGAAAAGAGCGTAGGGGGCTCCGAGTGGGCGGGTCGTTGGCACTAAGCCGAGGTGACGCTCCCCCGTTCCGCATTCGCGTCATACCGATCTCTCGCCTCTCTCCCTCTCTCTCTCCCCTCTACTCTCTCAGCTCGAAGAGCTGTTCCACCGGGACACGGAGCGCGCGCGCCGGGGCGCCACTACTTTGCGGGCCATGCTGGAGACCGTTCTGCGGATCAGCATTCCCGCCCTCTGGTTGGCATGGCTGCTGTATTGGATCCTCGCCGCCGGCAACGTGAAGGCCAACCACTGGCGCGAATCGGCGGGCTCCCGCGCGCGCGCGACCGTCCCGGGTCTGCTCGCCGGCCTGCTCCTGGCCCGCCCCATGAGCGGCATACCGGTGCTGAATCGGCGCTTCGTCCCCCCGAGCACCCTCGTTGTCACCCTCGGCGCCGTCGCCGTCGCGGCGGGACTTGGATTCGCCGCCTGGGCGCGCGTGCACATCGGCCGAAACTGGAGCGCGACCGTCACGGTGAAGGAGGACCATGCCCTCATCCGGACCGGGCCCTACGCCTACGTCCGCCACCCCATTTACACGGGAATCCTCGCTGCCATCGCGGGGACGGCGCTGGCGATAGGAGAGTGGCGCGGGATCCTCGCGCTCGCCCTCGTGCTGCTGGCGTTCCGGCACAAGATCTCCGTCGAGGAGACCCGGATGCGCGCGACGTTCCCCGAATACGAGGACTATCGGCGCACGACCGCCGCGCTCATCCCGTTCCTTTTCTAGTCGACCTCATCGATCGACTTCGGCCAGTCGTGGCGGAGCAGCCGCGACAGCGCGCGATCGGCCAGGAGTCGCCCGCCCGTCTGGCACCGCGCGCAATAGTTCGTCTCGTTGGTGGCGTACCGGATCCGCTGCACCGGCGTGCCGCACACCGGACATGGCCTCCCGAACCGGCCGTGGACCGCCATCCCCTCGCGAAACGCCGTCACCTTCTCCGGGAACGCCTCACCCGCTTCCGCGCGCAGCCGCTCGGTCCATTCCTCGAGCGTGGCCCGCGCCGCCACGTACAGCCGCTCGATCGCATCCGGGGTGAGGCGGGTCGAGATCGCGAGCGGCGACAGCCGCGCCCGGTGCAGGATCTCATCCGAGTACGCGTTGCCGATCCCGTCGAACAGCCGAGGATCCGTCAGCGAGCGCTTGAGCGTATGGCTCTCCGATTCGAGCCGCTCGGTGAATGCCGCAAGATCGCTGTCGCGCACGTCGAGCCCGCCCCGGTCGAACGCGCCGAGCGCCAGCCGCCCGCGCACCAGGTGCATCGCCGCGCGGCGCGTGGTTCCCGCCTCCGTGAAGACCAGCGTCCCCGTCGGAAACCCCAGCGTCGCGAGAACCAGGCTCCGGGGGATTCGCGCCGGCTTCGTGCCTCCAGCCGGCGCCGCCGCATCGATCCAGCGGAAGCGTCCCGCGATCATGAGATGCAGCACCAGGAACAGATCGCCCTCGAGTCCAATGACGATGCGCTTGCCGACGCGCTCGAGCGCGACGACCCGGCGCCCCTCCGCCTCCGCGAGCGGCGGGTCGACCGACCGGAGCGCGAACGGCTTGGCGAGCGTGATCCGCTCGAGCACCCGGCCCAGGATCCGGGGCTCGAGCCGCTCGAGATACACCGCGATGTCGGGAAGCTCGGGCACCGACAAAGAGTGGCCGCACGCCCAAGCTCCCGGTAGGTCCGCGCGCCCTCAGCGCGTGGGCTTCGCGTCGTGACCGGACAGCGCCGCCTTGAGCGCGGCGCGCGTGCTGTCGCGCTCGGCCTCGAACTCCTGCCGGACCCGCGCCATCGCCTCGCGCTCGAGGGCAAGCTCGCGCTGCATCGCCTCGATCTCCCGCCGCGTGGCCCGCAGCTCCGCGTCCAGGGCGACGTGGTCGGCGGTCTCCCCCATTCGGCGCAACGACAGGCTATCGATCCGCCAATGCATCACCCCCACGCCGGGCTCTGAAAAATCCCGCAACACGATCAGCGCCTTCCTCCGTGCGCTGTCCACCGTCGCCCGCCACGGCGCGTTCGGGCCCGCGAGCGTCCGCAGTTCGCGCACCGTCTCAGAGTCCAGCTCGACCCGCCCCCATTGCGACCGAGGCTCCCGCAGGATCCACGTCGATCCCTTCCGCGAGCCCCTGTCCGCGCTGTCGTCCAGGCCCTCCACGGAGACGCGCGCCGTCGCGGCCGCATCCATCGCGGTGCGTATCGCGGCGGCGAGCGCTGCGCGGGTGCTGTCGAGCTCCACGCGCAACGCCGCTCTCGCGTCGCGAGCCGTGTCCCGCGCTTTCAGCTGGGCCTCCAGGTCATGAATGCGCGCCGATTGCGCCTGGATCGTGTCCTCCAGCGCGCTGACGGCGACGACATTCGAATCGGCGACGGGCGCAACCACGATCGATGGCACGGCCGGCGGCGCGCCGGGCCGCGGTGTGGCGCACGCCACGACGAGGGCGAGCAGCGCCGCGGCGACACAGGCGCTCGCCTGGGCGCCGGCGAACCGCGCGCGGGGGGCTGTCATGAGCTGGATCCTCCTCCGAAGGGCCGCCGCGGCCTCGGACAGGCCCGCGACGAGCAGCATGTCGGACGGTGCGCGCTCGCCCACGTCGATCAGGAGAGCGCCATAGGCTTCCACATCGGGATGCTGCGCCAGGACGCGCGCATCGCAGTCCACCTCGATCGCGGCCCGCAACCGCGTGCGCATGTACCACAGCGCGAGATTCCAGGGCGCGATCCCCACGGCGACGCCGCTCGCCAGAATGAGGAGCGCGTCGCGGACGCGCACGTGCTCGCGCTCGTGGGCGAGAATGAGCGCCTGGCGTTCCGGGCCGAGGGCGAGCGCCCAGCGCGGCAGGACGATGTGCGCGCGGAGGGCGCCGATGACGCCCGGTCCGAAATCGGGCGCCACCAGGACCCGTGCCCCATCCACGGTCGTCGGGGTCCACCGCGCGGCCCGGCGCCGGAGCAGCAGGCCCGCTCCGACGAGGCTGCCCAACCAGCCGAGCGACGCGATCGCCCAGGCGGCGAGCGTCACCCGGTCGAGCAGATCCAGCGGCCAATCGCGCGGCACCGGCAGCTCGCTCACACGCGGCAGGAGCGGCGCGGACTCGATCTCGACGGCCGCGGGGCGCTCGGGAACAACCGGCGCCGCGATCCCCCGCGCCGTCGACGGGGACTGTGGCGCGAGGAGGATGGTCTCGGGCCGTGCGCGCGGGCGGAGCGACCAGGCGCAGACGCCGAGTCCCGCCGCCAGACCGGCGACCCACACGATCCGCGCCGGACGGCGCCGGACGCGGCACGCGCGCTCGAGACCCGCCGCGGCGAAGACGACCGCCGAGCTGACGATCGTGGCGTAGAGCATCCAGAGCGCGATCATGGCCGGGCCCTCCGCGCGCGGCGCCTGAGCAGGGCCAGAAGCCGCTCGCGCTCCCCGGGCTCGAGCCCGCGCTCGCGCACGAGATGCGTGATCAAGTGCTCCGCGGATCCGTCGAACAGCCGGTCGATCAATCGGGCGGCGGCGCTCGCGCCCGCGGCCGCGCGGCCGACGAGCGCGCGATACCGGTGGCTCCGCCCCTCGGCGATGTGGTCGACGTACCCCTTCTCCTCCAGGATGCGGAGCATCGTGAGCACCGTGTTGTACGCGAGATCGACGCCGAGCACCGCCCGTACCTCGGCCGCCGTCGACGGGCCGGCATCCCAGAGGACGGACATGATGTCGAGCTCGCGGTCCGTGAATCCGATTCGCATGGGCCCCACCTAAGAGTTTAGGAGATGATAGCCGCGGGTCCCGATCCTGTCAACTAAGACTTTAGGTGTTGCCCCGGCGGGCCGGGCGGGGCACGGGTGGCTCCGGCTTCCGCGGTCCGGGCGGGATCGCCATCCTTGGGGCACACGCCGGCCGGAGGCCCGCCCCATGGATCCGCAAGTCGTCCTGATCGTCCTGCGCGTGCTGCACATCGTGGCCGGCGCCTTTTGGGTCGGGGCGGCGATCATGCTCGCGCGCATCCTGCTGCCCGCGTTCGCGGCCGCCGGGCCCGCGGCCGGCCCGGTGATCCGCGAGATCGTCCTGCGCCGCCGGCTGCCAGGGCAGATGGTCATCGCCATGGTCTTCACGGTGGTATCAGGACTCGGGCTCTACTGGCACGACCAGAACGTCACGGACGGCGCGTGGGCCCGAACGCGCGTCGGGATGACGTTCAGCGCGGGCGCGGCGATCGCCCTGCTGGCGGCCATCCTTGGCGTCCTGGTGACACGCCCCACGGCCTATCGCCTCGCAACCCTCGGCGAGAGCGTGGCGGCATCCGCGGAGCCGCCAACCGCGGAGCTCATGGCCGAGATGCAGAGGATGCGCTCGCGCCTGCGCGGCGCTGCCGGTTGGGGCGCCGCTCTGCTCGTGCTCGCGACCGCGCTCATGGCCGCCGCGCGGTACGTCTGACCCGGCGATCCCGCTGTCGCCGCCGGATCACATGGGCGGCAGCGTCGCCATGAACTCCGCGAGGTAGGATTTCCACACCGCCGCCATGGTGTGCGTGCCGTGCCCCCGCGTGGAGTCGCTGAGGGGGAGCAGGATAAAGCGCACGTGCTTCACGCGCGGCAGCAGCCGCTCCATGAGACCGATTTCGGGCGGATTGATCGCATCGTCCGCGGAGTTGATCGCCAGGGTGGGCGCGACGATCTCCTCGAGCTGCCCGGACGGATCGTAGTCGCGCGACGCATCGAGCTGGTAGAGAAGATCGTTGGCGTCGCTGTGCTCGACCGCCGCCTTGACCCGCGCGGCAAGCACGCTGTCCGCTGCGTCCCGCGTCGGCGCGGCTTTCAGGTATTGGACCGGATTGCTGCTGACGAGGAGCAGAACCCCCATCGCGGCCGCGAGACCCGAGGGCTCGGTCGTATACTTTCCGCCCTTCCACGCCGGATCATTCGTGATGTCCAGCATCGCCAGCTTGCGCCAGATCCGGTTGCGCCCGGCGATCTGCGTCGGCGCGCACGCGAGCGGCACCAGCCCATCCATGAACGCCGGGTACCGCTCCCCCCACATCCACGAGTGCATGCAGCCCATGGAGGTGCCGATGATGAGGCGAAGGTGATCCACGTGGATTCCCTCGGTCACCAGCCGATGCTCGGCCTCCACCATGTCGGCGTACGCGTAGTGGGGGAAGTTCGCCCGCAGGCCGTCGCTCGGCTTGCTGGACTCCCCGTGCCCGATGTCATCGGGCAGGATCACGAAATACCGCGTCGTGTCGAGCGGCTGCCCGGCGCCGAAGAGCTCACCGGCGAATACAGGATTCAGGAATTGCGTCCCCGCTCCCCCCGTCCCGTGCAGGATCAGGACCGCGTTCCGGACCAGGCCGGACGCGTCCTTCACCGGGGTGCCGAACGTCATATAGTGGAGGCGGAGCTCGGACAGGGTCTCGCCATCGGCGAAGCGGAAATCGCGCAGCACGAAGGCGTGCCCGACGGGCGTTAGCTCGCGGGCGCCGAGCGATCCGGCTAGCAGCGCACCGGCAACAGCGAGCGGGACGAGAGAGATGGCGAAGCGCATACGTGGCCTCGGCACAGGATGGGGAGGGGGGCGGGGGGGGCGGGGGGGGCGGGGGCGGGGGCGGGGTCCCGACAGCATATACACCCGGCGGCCGACCAGGGTAGGGGCGGCCTTCGGGCCGCCCGCCCCAACAGCCCCCGGGCCCCCGTCATTGACATATCAATGCATATTGATATATTACCGCCATGGCCGTCGCCGCAGCCCCCGACCTCTCCACCATCACGCGGCAGTTCCGCGCGCTGGCCGATGAGAACCGGCTCCGCATCATCGACCTTCTCCGGAGCGGAGAACGGTGCGTGTGCGAGCTCACCGAGGCCCTCAACGTCGGCCAATCCCTCCTCTCGCATCACCTCAAGACCCTCAAGGACGCGGGCCTCGTCGCCGATCGCCGCGACGGGCGCTGGGCGTACTATTCGCTCGATGCGGAGGCCTTCGCGCAGCTCGAGTCCTTCGTGGGCGCCATGCCGTCGACCCGACTCGCCCTCAACGTTGCCCGGTGCTGCGGCTGATCTTTTTCCCTTTTCCCTTTTTTTCCGTTCACGTATCAATGATTGTTGATGTGTCATCGGAGACCAGACAGGAGAGCAGACATATGGGAGAGGAATCGATCGTCGATGCCGTGCGTGAGAAATACGGCACGATCGCGGACCGCGTGAGCGCGGGGGAGACCGCGTCGTGCTGCACCCCCGAGTGCGCGACGCCAACGTGCTGTAGCGGCGGCCCGGCCGATCCGATCACCGGCCATCTCTACGGCGCCGATGACGCCGCGGCCCTTCCCGAGACCGCGCTCCTGGCATCGCTCGGGTGCGGTAACCCGACGGCCCTCGCGGACCTCCGCGAGGGGCAGACCGTTCTCGACCTCGGGTCCGGCGGAGGGATCGATGTGCTCCTGTCCGCCAGGCGCGTCGGCCCCACGGGAAAGGCGTATGGCCTCGACATGACCGACGAGATGCTGGCGCTCGCCCGCGAGAACATGCGGAAGTCGGGCGTCACGAACGCGGAGTTCCTCAAGGGACAGATCGAGGCGATCCCCCTGAGCGATGACTCTGTCGACGTGATCATCTCGAACTGCGTGATCAACCTCTCCGGCGACAAACGCCAGGTCCTGCGCGAGGCCTACCGCGTTCTCAAGCCGGGGGGCCGATTCGCGGTCGCCGACGTGGTCGTCCGCGGCACCGTCCCGGCCGCGGTCCGCCACAGCATGGAGCTCTGGGTCGGCTGCATCGCCGGCGCTCTCGGCGAGGGCGAGTTCCTCGAGCTGCTCGCCGCCGCCGGATTCGAGGAGCCCGCGATCGAGCCCACGCGCGTCTACGCGTACGAGGACGCCCGCTCCTTTCTGGCGGGCGCGGGGCTCGATACCGACACGATCGCCCGCGAGGTCTCGGGCCGCATCATGAGCGCGTTCGTCCGCGCGCGGAAGCCGGCGCCGTGACGCCCGGCCGAGCGCCCCGCGTCGCCGCGGAAGCGATCGGCACGTTCATGCTCGTGGCGATCGGGCCGGGCACGGCGGCCGTCATGGCGTGGAGCGGGCGGCCGGGGTCGTATGCCGCGGTCGCGCTGGCATTCGGCTGCGTGATTCTCGCGGCTGTGTACGCCATCGGCCACCTCTCCGGAGCGCACATCAACCCCGCCGTGACGATCGGCTTCTGGCTTGGCCGACGGATGCCGGCCTCGGACGTGTTGCCCTACATCGGCGCACAGCTCGCAGGTGCCAGCATCGCAGCGGCTGGCCTCAGACTGGTCGTGGGACGAGCGACGGTGAGCGCGGCCACCATTCCGGCCATCGGCACCGGCGCGGCGTTCGGCGTCGAGGTCACGCTGACGTTCATTCTCATGCTCGTCATCATGGCGGTCGCCACGGATGCTCGAGTCGCCGGGACGATCGCGGGGCTCGCGGTCGGCGCAACCGTGGCGGGCGACGCGCTCGTCGGCGGACCGCTGACCGGCGCGAGCATGAACCCGGCGCGGTCATTCGGGCCGGCACTCGTCACCGGCGCCTGGACAGCGCACTGGGTCTATTGGCTCGGACCGATTTTCGGCTCCGCGCTCGCCGTATGGACATACGAATATTTGCGAGAGGGATCCGCACATGACCACCGCATCCGACGGAGCTGAGCGCTCCCGCCCCTTTCGCGTTCTCTTCCTCTGCACGGGCAATTCGGCTCGTAGCCAGATGGCGGAAGCCCTCCTCAATCACAAGGGGAGGGGACGCTTCCACGCGGAGAGCGCGGGATCGCGGCCCGCCGCGCGGGTCAATCCGCGAGCGATCGATGCGCTCCGGCGCGCCGGAGTGCCATGGAACGGACATCCGCCGCGCGGCCTGGAAGGACTCGAGCGAGAGCCCTGGGATTTCGTCATCACAGTGTGCGACCGCGCGAAAGAGGCGTGCCCGATATTTCCGGGGCAGCCCGTCATCGCGCACTGGGGGATGGATGACCCCGCCGACGCGGAGGGGACCGACGCGCAGAAGGCGCGCACATTCGATCAAGCGTGCCAGATCCTCGCGCGCCGGATCGAGCTCCTCCTCGACTTGCCCATCGCGAAGCTCGAGCGTCTGGCGCTGGAATCCCGCGTCAAGGCCATCGGCGGGATGCCGTAAACCGCCGGGCCGGCGTGGTAGGGGCGGCCCCTACCGTTTGTTTTCCATGTACGCCCACTGCGCCGTCACGCCCATTTTGACGGTGATCTCGCCCGCCTCGATGCTCGTCGGCACGCCCGCGCCCGGCGCGGCCATCGCCACACGCGACATGACCAGCGGGTGGATCCCCGCATCCATCTGCTCCGACGACATCTCGAGAAGCGGACCGAGCGTGCCGCCCGCCGCGCGCGCCATGGCGTCGGCATCGCCCTGTGCCTTCTGGACGGCCATGGCGAGGGCCGCGCGGCGTGCGTCGTCCGCGTTCGACGCCGAGAAGTCAACGTCGCCAATCGTATTCGCGCCACCCGCGAGGGCAGCGTCGATGACGGCGCCCAGCTGCTCGAGCTTGCGGACGTCGACGCGGATACTGTTGCGCGCCGTGTACCCCGCGATGTGCGGCAGGCCAGGCTTGTCCTCCCGATAGTCGGGCGTGACGGCATACCCCGCCGTCGACAGCTGCTCGCGCCCGAGGCCGAGCGCCCGCACCGTGTCGAGCGCCGCCTTCACGCGGCGAGCGTTCTCCGCCGCCGCGGCCGCCGCGCTCGCCCCGTGCGTCTCCACGCCGACGACGACCGTCGCCCGATCGGCCGATATCCGGACCTCTCCCACTCCCGTCGCGTTGATGATGGCCAGGGCGCCGGAGGGTCGCGCTGCCACTGTCTGCTGCGCAACCAGCGTCGCCGGCACGACGGGCATGAGCACGACGGGAATGAGCACGACGGGCATGAGCACGACGGGCATGAGCACGACGGGAATGAGCACGACCGCTCGACCACGGAATCGACGATACATTTGAAAGCCCCCCGAGCGCCTTCGGCGATCCCCCGCCCCCGCCCCCGCCGCCAAAAGGTACGCGTGTCCGCTCCCGCACTCCAGACGCTGGACGCCGTCGTCGACGTCGAGACCCCCGAGCAGGTCGTCTTTTCCTACACGGTCGCCGGGATCGGGTCCCGCGCGGCCGCGGCGATGATCGACTACCTGCTCAGCGTTCTCGCGGTTATCGCGATCGTCACGGCTGCGGCGGTCTTCCTGGGACCGAGGCGCACGCACCTCGCGGGCGGGGGGGCCTGGGTCATCGCCATCCTGATCGCCCTGCTGTTCGCCTTGTTCTGGGGATACTACGTCCTGTTCGAGGCGCTCTGGGACGGCCAGACCCCGGGAAAACGCCGCCTCGGGCTGCGCGTCGTGCGCGATGGCGGATATTCGATCACCTTCGCCGCGTCCGCCGTGCGCAATCTGATGCGCATCGTCGATCTCCAGCCCGGATTCTCCTACGGCGTCGGCATGATCGCCGCGATCCTGTCGCCATCGGGAAAGCGCCTGGGCGATTATGCGGCCGGCACCATCGTCGTCCGGGAGCGGCCGACCGCGCTGACGAGCGATCCGACCGCGACCCCCGAGGAGCGCGCCATCATCGCGCTGGCCGCACCGCGATGGAGAGAGTTCGGGCTGCTCCTCCGGGCCGCGCAGCACCGTCGCGGGCTGCGCTCCCTTTCCGAGGCGGAGGTGAGTGACTTCGTCGCGCGGTACCGCGAGATCTCGGCCGACCTCGCCCGGCTGCAGACCGCGGCCCACGGCCGGCAGAGCGCCGCGCTCTTCACCCTCAACCGGCTCGTCGCCGGGGGCCACAACCTGCTCTACCACGAGCGGCGACTCACCGCGCGCTCCATATGGGCGTATCTCACGACCGTCGTACCCCGGGAGATCCGGCGCTCCGCGCTCCCGATCGGGATCGCCGCGGCGCTGCTCTTCGGACCCGCGGCCATCGCCTACACGGCGGTCGTGTACCATCCGGCGCTCGCCCCGACGTTCCTTCCCCCCGTGATGCTCGACCGGGCCGACGCCGGAGTCGCCCGGGCGCGCAATGGCGAGGGATACGTGCCCGACCCCGAGCTGTTCCGGCCCGTCATGTCGAGCGCGATCATCGCCAACAACGTCCAGGTCACCTTCCTCGCGTTCGCCGGCGGCATCTTCGCCGGCGCGGGAACGGTTGCCGCACTCGTCTTCAATGGGATCGACCTGGGAGGCGTGCTCGGCCTGTACCAGAGCAAGGGGATCCTCCCGCTCATCGTCGCCTTCGTCGCCCCACACGGCGTGCTCGAGCTGAGCGCGATCTGCATCGCCGGAGGGGCCGGGCTCCTCATCGGCTCGGCGATCCTGTTGCCCGGAGCGCTCACGCGTCGCGAGGCGCTCGTCGTGCGCGGCCGGCGCGCCATCACGCTCATCGCGGGCGCCGCGATCCTGCTCGTCTTCGCGGGCACCCTGGAAGGCTTCGTGTCCCCGATCCCGTGGTGGACGCTGCCCCAGAAACTCGCGGTCTCCGCGCTGACGGCGCTGCTGCTCGTCTTGTTCCTAAACCTCGACCGCGGAAGGGACGGAGCGTCCTCGACCGGACGCTCCGAGAGAGTAGAGAATAGAAAGTAGAGAGTAGACTCTACTTTCTCCTTTCTACCCTCTCCTTTCTACGACGAAGTCGTCCCGTGGAGGATCCCGTCCCGGATGTGCACCGCCTTCGAGGGCGCGGCGGGGTCGACGGCGATGTGCGCTCTTACGCGCACCGCGAGTCGGAGCGGCACATCGAGCGTGTCGATCCCCCCGCTCCGCCGGATCCGCACGGGCACTGTACGGGGCGTGCTCGCGCCCGCCGCCCCGGAATACATCTCGCGGAATCGGGCGCCGAAGTTCGCGTCGAGCACCTGCAGGTCTCCGATCGCCAGCACCACATCGCCGGGCTGGAGCCCGCCATCCGCGGCCGGGCTCCCCGGCATGACGCGGACGACCCGCACACCGCCGGAATCCATCGCGCTCATGATCCCGAGCCGCGGCTCGCGCACCGTGTCGGACGCCAGCCGGAGCCCCGCGATCGGAAGGATGCTGTCCCAGGGGAACGGATCGCGGCCGTCGATGTAGCGGCGATTGAATTCGGCGAATGACCGGCCGCCCGCCGCGCGCGAGACCGCACCCCACCAATCGGCCCCGGTGAAGCCACGTCCCTTCTTGTACGTGGTCTCGTACAGCTCCCGCATGACGTCGTCCAGCGACCGGCGGTTGGCGCTCCCGTCTCGAATCAGGATGTCGAGCATGAGACCTGCCAGGGATCCCTTCGGATAGTACACGTACTGCGTCCCGTCGGTGGGATGGATCCACGTCGTCAGCGACGCATCCGTGAGCGCGACGGGCGGCGCGGCCGACACCTGGCTCATCTTCTCGTCCGCGAGCGCGTAGAACGCCGAGTCGGGGATCACGCCGCCGCGCACCTGCGCGAGATCGGCGTAGTAGTCCGTGATCCCCTCGCTCACCCACAGCCACGGCGTCGGCTGGCTGACGTCGTAGCGGTACGGCCACATCTCGGCCGGGCGCAGCCGCTTCACGTTCCAGGAGTGGAAGATCTCGTGCGCGTAGAGTCCCGGCATGAACGCATTGTCGAGAAAGCCGGCGCCGACGACATCGAGGTGGGAGTCTTGATGCTCCAACCCGGACGCGCCGCCGTAACCCGAATCCGTGATCTGGAGCACCGTGTAGTCCGGCCAGGGCACCTCGTGAAAGACCGCCGCCTCGGGCGGAATGACCTTGGAGAGCCAATCGAGGACGGCCGTGCGCCGCGGTCCCGCGACGCTCCCCATGGGGTAGCTGGCGAACCGGACCCAATGATCGCTCACCCGTTCGCTGTCGATGTCGAACCGCCCGACGAAGAAGGGCATGTCCACCAGATCATGGTACGTGGGCGCCGTGAAGGTACCCGCCGCCGCGGTGGGGAACATCCCCGTCGCCACGCGCCATCCGGCCGGGGCATGCACGGTCACCGTCGCCGGATACAGGAAGCCGCGCCCCGCGGGGTAGAGAAACAGATTCGTGCCGTTGAACATCGCGAAGTCGGGTCGCGTCCACGAGTCCGCGTTGTCGAGCGTATCGGCCTGGTAATCGAACGCGACCCGGATCGATTTCGCGCCCGCGGGGTCGATGCGCCACGTCTCGTAGTCGACCTTGTCCCACGTGAGAGCGCGCCCATCTCCCGCCGTCGGCCGGAATTCCGAGACCCACCGGGCGAACCAGACCATTTCGTACGCCCCCGGCGTCCACGCCGGCAAGCTCAGGATGACCGGACCCGCGCCGGCGATCGTGAGCGTCGTGACGACGCTGATCCGGCGAGCGGCCACCGCCGCGGAGTCGATCGTCACATCGTAGTGGACGTCGGTGACCGGAGCCGACACCTGTGCGCTCAGGACGCTCGACGGAAAGGCGAAGGCGAGTGCGCGGACGGCGCGACTCGCCGTGTGACTCGCCGCGCGGGGCGGCGGCGGGGCGTGAGGGTGGGAGGGCATGGACGGGAATATAGGGACGGGGAGGCAGCCCCCTTCGGGAGGGCTAGTTTGTGAACCAGACCCGTGTGGCCACGACGACGAGAAAGACCGCGAAGGCGCGCTTGAGCGCCAGCCCGCTCACGTGCTGGGCAAGCACCGCACCGCCCCAGGCGCCGATCGTGAGCCCCGCCGCGATGATCAGCGCGGCCCGAATATCCAGGTGTCCGGCCTTGTAGTACTGCCACGCCCCGAGCGCGCCGACGGGAAGGAGCAGGGCCGCGAGCGATGTCCCCGTGGCCGTCTGCGGCGTCATGCGCAGGATGAGAAGGAGCGCGGGAACGATCACCACGCCTCCTCCGATCCCGAAGAGTCCGGACAGGACTCCGGCCGCGATTCCGATGCACAGGATGATGAGGGTCATGGCGAATTGTATCGTCGCGCATGCCCTTCCGCGCACACCCGTCCGTCGCTACGTTCCCGCCCGCGATGCTGGCCCCCGAGGCTGTCGCCCTCCTGCATTCCCTGCTCGACAGCCCGGGCCCCTCCGGATTCGAGGGGCGCCCGGCCGCCATCTGGCGCGCCCAGGCACAGCGCTTCGCCGATGTCCGGGGCGACGTGGTCGGCAACAGCGTCGCGACGGTCAACCCCGGCGGCGCCCCGACCATCATGCTGGCCGGCCACATTGATGAGATCGGCCTCATCGTCACCTACATCGATGACGACGGCTACGTCTACGTCGGCGCGATCGGCGGGTGGGACGCGCAGGTCCTCGTCGGCCAGCGCGTCCGCTTCCTGGGGCGCGGCGGCGACGTGATCGGCGTGGTCGGCAAGAAGCCGATCCATCTGATCAAGCACGAGGACCGCGATCGCGCGTCCAAGCTGACCGATCTGTGGGTCGACATCGGCGCGGCCTCGCGCGCCGAAGCGGAGCTCCAGGTCGGCGTCGGCGATCCGGCCGTGATCGACGCGCGCACCTACACCCTGCTCAACGACCGCGTCGTCTCGCGGTCGATCGACAACCGGATCGGCGCATTCGTCGTGCTCGAGGCGCTGCGGCGGTACGCGGGCGCACCGGGGCCGGCGCGCGTCGTCGGCGTCGCGACGACGCAGGAGGAGATCGCGTACCACGGGGGCGGCGCCCTCGTCAGCGCCTTTGGGCTGCGTCCCGACGCCGCGATCGTCGTCGATGTGACCTTCGCGACCGATCACCCCGGCGTCGAGAAAAAGGAGCACGGCGACCACAAGCTCGGCAGCGGGCCTGTCCTGTCCCGCGGGTCGTTGGTCTCGCCCGTCCTATTTGCGCTCGTGCGAGCAACCGCCGAGCGGCTCGCCATCCCCTTCACCGTGCACGCCGCCGGTCGCGACACGGGAACCGATGCGGATGCGATTCATCTCGCGCGCGAAGGGGTCGCGACCGCCCTCGTCTCCGTGCCGAACCGCTACATGCACTCGCCCAACGAGATGGTCAGCCTCGCCGATCTCGACCGCGCGGCCGATCTGCTGGCCGACACGTGCCGCACCATCGTGCCGGGGACGGACTTCACCGCCCGCTAGCCTCCGCGCTTCGTGCCGCGTTGCCGCGCGGCCACCAGATAGAGCGGAATCGCCAGGAAGAGGACGAACGCGATCAGCGCGACGACCGGATTCTGCGCCACCGCGCCCACGCGGTCCCCCACGTCGTACAGCTTGTCGATCTTGTAGACCGTCAAGGCCGCGAGGAGCACGCCGGTGATCGCTCCCCCGGCGATCAATCCCGACGCGAAGAGCACCCCCGGCCCCGAGTCCGCGGCTTCCCCGGACAGGCCGGTCCGCCATTCGACCACCCAGCGGATCACACCCCCGAGGAACATCGTCGCCGAGGTGGAGATCGGCAGATACGCGCCGACCGCGACCGGGAGCGATGGGACGCCGACGAGCTCCATGACGATCGCGAAGAACGCGCCGATGAGGATGAGCCCCCAGTTCAGCTTCTGCGTGAGGATCCCATCCACGACGAGCGCCATGATCTGCGATTTCGGCGAGTCGAGCTTGGTGACGCGCCGCCCCGTATAGTCGACCGGCTCGCGCCCGCCGATCCCGGGATCGATGTAATAACGGATCGCGCCCGCGCCGTCGATCAGGTAGCGACCCTCGAGCGCCGGCCCCTGCCGCTCGTAGACATGTCCCACGCGAAACGTCCGCCCGTCATCGAGATGCCAGGGCTTCGCATCGATGTCGCTCACCACGACGCCCGGATACGATCGCTCGACAATCGTCGTATTCGCCCGATCGAGGAACTGGATGATCCCGCCCACCATGAGCGCCGATGTGATGACGCCGCAGAACAGGCCGATCTGCTGGCGCGCGGGCGTCGCACCCACGAGATACCCTGTCTTGAGGTCCTGCGACGTTGCCGCTCCCACCGCGGCCGCGATGCAGACGACGCCTCCGATCGAGAGCGCCAGGGCCCGGTGCTGCACCCCCGTCCATCCAATCGCGTAGAACAGGAGCGCCGTGAGCAGCACCGTCGCCACCGTCATCCCCGAGATGGGATTGGAGGACGCGCCGATCTGGCCGCAGATGCGGCTCGACACCGTGACGAAGAGGAGCGCGAATGCGACGGCGAGGATCGCGCCCAGGACGTTGATGTGAATCTGGGGGAACACGACCATCGCGATCACCGCGAACACCACGCCGGCCAGCACGACGCTCATCGGCAGGTCCCGCGCCGTGCGCTCCCGCGCCGGAGCGCCCCCCGCCCGGCGGAAGCCGGCGAGTCCCGTCGTGAAGGCCGCAACGATCGTCGGCAGAGAGCGCGCGAGACTGATGATCCCCGCCGCCGTGACCGCCCCGGCCCCGATGTAATAGACGTAATTGGCGCGCACGTCCATCGCCGTCATCTCGGCGATGCGCGTCGTGGCCGGAAAGATCGGGGCGGTGAGCGATGCGCCGAACAGCTTTATCGCCGGGATGAGCACGAAGAAGGAGAACATCCCGCCCGCGAACAGATACCCCGCGATGCGCGGTCCAATGATGTAGCCCACGCCGCACAGCTCCGGACTCACCTCGGCCTGGATCTCCCCGAACAGCTCGGGCGGCCCGCTGGGCAGTGCGCGCATAAAGGCGTGCCGAGCGACATCGACCCAGAGATGCACGCCGCTGTTCAGGAACTTGTACGCGACGCCGAGCCCCAGCCCCGCGAAGATCGTGCGCGCCTGGATTCCGCCCTTCTCCCCGGAGATCAGCACCTGTGCGCACGCCGTGCCCTCGGGATACTTGAGGGTGGCGTGCTCGTCGACGATGAGCCCCTTCCGGAGCGGGATCATGAGGACGACGCCGAGCACCCCACCGACCACCGCGATCGCCGCGACCGTGAGCCACGGCAGGGCGTAGCCGAGCAGCAGCAGCGCGGGCAGGGTGAAGACCGTCCCCGCCGCGATCGATTCCCCCGCGGACCCCGTCGTCTGCACCATGTTGTTCTGCAGGATCGTCGCGGGCCGCGCGCCGAAGGCGCGCGAGATGTAGCGGAAGATCGTGATCGAGAGAACCGCGATCGGGATCGAGGCGCTGACGGTGAGGCCGATCTTGAGCGCGAGGTAGACGCTCGACGCCGCGAACATCACCCCCAGGACCACGCCGAGCGCGACCGCACCGAGCGTCAGCTCGGCGCGGTCCGTCGTATCGGTATCAGTCATTCACGTCAGGCCGGGGAGCTCTGCGCCAGGGCGCGGGTGGCCGCATCGCGGACCGCCGCATCCTTGTCCGTGGTCAGGGCCCGGAGGGCCGTGAGGGCGGCGTGCGTATGCGCGTCCGCCAGCGCCTGCACGGCCGCGACGCGATAGGCCGTCGGCTTGCGCTTGAACAACCCGCCCGATTCCGCGGCCTTGACGAGCCGCGCGACCGCGTCGGGCGTGCCCGCGCGGCCCAGCGCCATCAGGATCGCGATCTGCACCTCGATATCGCGCTCCGACTCGAGCGCGGCGACGAGCGTGTCCGCCGCCCCGCGCCCCTTGCGCATCCCGAGCCCCGCCGCCGCGGTCGCGCGCACGTGCAGCGAGGTATCGCTGAGGGCCCGGCGCAGCGCCACCACGGCGCGCTGGGTCTGGAGCTTGCCGAGCGCGTTCGCCGCGGCCCGCCGCACGCGGTCGTCGTCGTGCGAGAGGAGGTCGACGAGCCGCGCGTCCGCGCCCGTGGCGCTGAGCTCACCGAGGAGATCGGCCGCGTTTCGTGCCACGTACCAGCGCGGATCGCCCAGCAGATGCGTGAGCGTGTGCACGCCCGTCTTCAGCCGCACGAGCGCATCGAAGTAGATGCGCCGGTCAGACCGGGATTGCGCCGTGGCCAGCTCTTCGATGACGGCCTCGGCCCCTTCGTCGCCGGTGCGCGCGAGGATCGTCACGAGCTCCTCGGTCCGATCCTTGTGGCGGGGCAGCATCATCGCGACATCGCGCAGCAGCGTCGGTGTCGTCAGACGCCGCAGCGCCGCCGCGTACGCGAGCCGCGTATCCGGATCGGTCGCCGCGGCTTCGCGCCGCACGAGCTCGCTCCAGAGGTCGGCGGCGTCCACCAGACGCCGGTCGCGCAGATAGCGCTGGACCAGCCCGATGAGCTGGTCGATGAGGCGCGACGCCGCCGGCGCGGATGTGGCCGCGGCCAGTGCGGCCAGCGCCGCTGCTGGATGGTCGATTGCGGCGTTTGTCGCGGAAAAAGCCTGCACCGGGAAATCGCCCGGCGCCAGCTCCAGGCGCGGCTCGAAGACGACACGCACCGAGCGTGGCCCGAGCTCGCGGAGGGCGGCTTCCGCCGTTCGGCCGGCGTCCCCGGGGCCCACCGCGGTCGCCAGCGCCCGTGCCGTCCCCAGGATGTCCGCCGGCCGGGCCGCCATCTCGACGGCCACCGACTGGACGGCGTGACCCACGAATTGCGTCCGCACCTCCGCCACCCCCGCGATGCTGTCGGCGAGGAGCTCGTCGTTGACCATCAGGTGGCCGCCGTTCAAGCCCAGCATCACCAGACCTTCCTGGGAGAGCGAGACGAGCGAGCGGAGCGACGACTTCTGTTCCTCGAACGCCTGCGGCTCATGAATGAGCAACCAGAGCAGGCGCGAGAAATGGCGCGCGAACGTGATGGCGTAGTCCATATCGGTCAGGTCAGATGTCTGACGGGCCGATCCCGCGTCGGACGGCTCGCGTTAGATTCTGGCACCGTGCCAAGTTAGGATCTCCATCCTCCGATTACCAGACGCAGCAGGTCGCTCCTCGTTGCCAGCCGCAATGCCCCTGAGCCCGATCCCCGAGCCCCGCGTGGCGGGACGGACGCGAGCCACCGCCGTTCCGCTCGCATGGATGGAATACGGCCCCGCGCTCGCGCCACGGCTGCTCGTCCTGCACGGCGGACCGGGCGCGGACCACCGGTATCTACTGCCGCAGATGCTCCGCCTCGCGGCCCACCACGACCTCCTCTTCTACGATCAGCGCGGGAGCGGAGCCTCCGGGGGGACGGAGGCGCACGACGGTCCCGTGACGTGGCGAACGCACGTCGAAGACCTGGGCGCCATCGTGCGCGAGCGGCTCGGGGGCGCGCCCGCCACGATCGTCGGCTATTCCTGGGGCGGTCTGCTCGCCCTCCTCTACCTGATCGAATCCGCGCGCGGCACCGCGCCGGCGCTCACAGCACCGGAGCGGCTCGTGCTCATCGCGCCGGCCCCCGCGACGCGCGCCGAGCGCGCCGCGTTCGAAGCGGAGTTCGCGCGACGGCAGGCCGCCACGGCCGGCCCGCGCGCGGCCCTCGCCGCCTCCGGGCTCCGCGAGCGCGACCCCGCGGCCTACGCCCGGCGCGCGTTCGAGCTCAGCGTCTCCGGCTACTTCGCCGACCCCACGCGCGCGCGCGACCTCACCCCTTTTCGCGTCGTCGGCCGCGTCCAGCAATCGGTCTGGGCCAGCCTCGGCGCCTACGATCTCTACCCCGCGCTCCAGGCGCTCGCCGACGCGGGACGCGTGCCGCCCGCGCTCGTCGTGCACGGGCGCGACGACCCGATCCCGCTCGCGGCGTCGGAGCGGCTCGCGCGCACGATCGGGGCGACGCTGGTCGTGCTCGACGACTGCGGACACGTTCCCTACGTGGAGCAGCCGGACCAGCTCTTCGGCGCCATCGACACTTTTCTCGCTGCGACGGGGGCGGGCGCCGCCGCGCCCATCGGAGCAGCTGGAGGTCCCCCGTGATCCCCCCCGGCGCGCGAGCCGATGTGCTCGAGACGCGCAACCTCGCGCCGCTCGAGATCGACGGCCACCGGTATGGCGTGTCGGTGCGCATCCATCACGATGGGATCGAATACGTCGGGCGGTTGTTCTTCGCCGATGAGACGTGGGAGAACGCGGAGATGCCCGACCGGGGCGCCTTCCCCGGCCGCACGCTCGAGGAGGTGTGGGCCCTCGCAACGCGCCTGGGCCCCGACGAGATCCGCCAGCGCTACGAGCGCGCGATGGCCGAGCGACGCCGCTTCAATCGCCTCCGGCGATTGACGGCGGAGATCCTGGGCAAGGTCCGCTTCATGAATCAGGTCGCCATCGCAATCCGCGCCGGCCTGCTCGACGCCGATGGCGCAGCCCAGGAGATCGAGCTGACCGAGCGGCAGCTGCACGAGCTGGTCGAAGCACTGCGCGAAGTGGCGGGGATCGAGGAATAGCGGCGGCGCCTCGCCCGCACATGCCGCCGGCCTCGAAGGGATCCCCGACCCGCGGCGTCCGCGCGGCCGGCAGCGCCCGCGGCACGAAGGGTCGCGGGGCCGCGGCGGTGGCGGAGCGGGCGAAGATCCTGCTCAAGCGGCTGCGTCGCGAGTATCCCGATGCGCACACGGAGCTCGCGCATCAGGGAGCGTTCCAGCTCCTCGTCGCGACGATCCTCAGCGCCCAGACGACGGATGTCGGCGTCAACCGGGTGACGCCGGTCCTGTTCACGCGGTATCCAACGGCGGCCGCCCTCGCGGCCGCCGACCCGCCCGAGCTCGAGCGAATCATCAAGAGCACCGGCTTCTTCCGGAGCAAGGCGCGTAGCCTGATCGGTATGGCCTCGGCCCTGGTCGACCGCTTTCAGGGCGCCGTTCCCGAGACGATGGAGGCGCTCGTGACATTGCCGGGCGTCGGGCGCAAGACGGCCAACGTGGTGCTCGGCAATGCATTCGGCGTCAACGTCGGAATCGTCGTCGACACGCACGTCGCGCGGCTCAGTCAACGCCTCGGCCTCACGCGCCAGACCGACGCCGCCCGGATCGAGCAGGATCTCATGCCGCTCATCCCCCGGCGCGACTGGACCCTCTTCGCCCACCTGCTGATCTTCCACGGCCGCCGGGTGTGCGTGGCCCGCAAGCCGCGCTGCGATGCCTGCGTGCTCAACGACGTGTGCCCGTCGGCCTATCGGGTGTGACGGGCCCATCGTACGGGCTGATCGCGATCGGCCCGTACACATCGCGCCCGGCCATCGCGATACGGGTTATTTTGCGCCATGACCAAGACGGCAACGTTTGAAACCACGCGCGGCACCATCGTCGCCGAGCTGTACGAAACCGACGCGCCAAAGACCGTCGCGAACTTCGAGAAGCTCGCCAACTCCGGGTTCTACGATGGCGTGAAGTTCCACCGCGTGATCCCCGATTTCGTGGTGCAGGGAGGGGACCCGCTGTCGCGCGATCTCGAGGCCGGCAACGGACGGATCGGGACCGGGGGCCCGGGCTATCACATCAAGTGCGAGACGCAGGGCAACCCGCATACGCACGTCGTGGGAGCGCTCTCGATGGCACACGCGGGGAAGGACACGGGCGGCAGTCAGTTCTTCATGGTGCTGAGCGAGGCGAACACGCGGCACCTGAACGGCGTACACACCGTCTTCGGACGGATCACGGAGGGATTGGATGCCATGCGCCAGATCCGGCAGAACGATGCCATGACCAAGGTGCGCGTCGCATGAGCGACGCCCAACCCCCCGCCGCTACGCATGGATCCGATCGCGGCGCGGCGTACGCCGGGCTGATCGTCGGCGCGATCGTGCTCTTCACGGTGCTGTTTTCAATCGTGACGCTGACCAGTCGTCACGACGAGAAGGTGGAAGCCGCCGCGGCCCGTGCGGCGGCCCGTGCATCGGCTCCTCCCCCGGCTCCTGCACCGCCTCCCGCGCCGGCTCCCGCACCGGCTCCCGCTCACGTTCCCGCACCGGCTCCCGCTCACGTTCCCGCACCGGCACCCGCACCGGCACCCGCACCGGCACCCGCACCGGCACCCGCACCGGCACCCGCACCGCCGCACGCGCCGTAGCGCCGTCTCAGTGCACGGCCAGTAGCTCGACGTCGAAGACCAGCGTCGAGTTGGGCGGGATCGAGCCGGTGCGGACCCCGCCGTAGCCCAGCCCGGGCGGAATGACGAGTTGGCGCCGCCCGCCGGCGCGCATCCCGGCGACCCCTTCCTCCCACCCCTGGATGACCTCGCCGCCGCCAAGTGTGAATGCGAACGGCGTGTTCGCGTCGCGGCTGCTGTCGAATTTGGTTCCGTCGGGGAGCCAGCCGGTGTAATGCACGGAGAGGAGCGAGCCGATTTCGGCGGCGGGCCCGGTCCCGACCGTGAGATCGCGATAGGCGAGCCCCGACGGGGTCTTTGTCATGGCGGCGAGATTGACGCCCAGGGCAGGCGCGAAAGTCTGCGCCGCGACTGACGCGGGAGGGGGGCTGGTCGCCTTCCACGGATGCGATTCGCCCGACCGCAACCCTCCCGTATCGGATGGCGTCTGCGCCGCGGCCGGAGTAAGCGCCGCGGTCGTGCCGGCAACGAGCAGGGCGACGAGCCTGGCACGTGTGCTGACACGTGTGCTGACACGTGTGCTGAATCGATGAGACATCCGATTGGTCGCCAAGGCTGACGTGGGGTCCGCGCGCGATTTGCGAGGTTGGACATAGAACGATACACGGATGTCGTGCGTGAGGATTCCGGCGCGAGCCAAGCGGGAACGCGCCCCGCCGGTGCGCTGCGTTGCCCACCCCATGAACAGCGCCCACATCAAGTTATCGCATTCGTTGACTAATGACTGACCGGTCAGTAAGTTCGCCCGCATATGGCGATCACGTCGATTCCGGAGCCCCGGTGGCGCCGGCTCCCGGAGGAGCGGCCAAGCCAGATCCTCGCCGCGGCGATCGAGGTCTTCGGCGAGCACGGCCTCTCGGCCGCGCGCCTCGATGACATCGCCCGGCGCGCGGGCGTCGCGAAAGGCACGATCTATCTCTACTTCCCCAACAAGGAAGCGCTGTTCAAGGAGATGATCCGCCAGACGATCGTCGCGTGGCTCGAGCACACGGAGCAGGATCTCGGCGCCTATACCGGCACCGCAACCGAGCGACTCACCACCTACATGCAGGCATGGTGGGCCGCCCTGCGCTCGCCGGACTACCTGACGGTCTATCGACTCGTTCTGGCGGAGCTGCACCACTTCCCCGAGCTGGCCGAGTTCTATTCCCATGCGGTCGTCCTCCGCGCGCTGACGCTGATCTCGGGACTCATCCAGCGCGGTATCGATGCCGGCGAGTTTCGCCGCGTCGACCCGCTCGTGACCGCCCGCATCCTCGGCTCAATGTTTGCCGCGCACGCCCTGTGGAGCGCGATGCGGCACTGCGCCCTCCCCAGCGTGCTGCGGTTCTCGGACGAGGAGACTCTGGGACACATCATGAACTTTTTCTTCAATGCTCTGCGCATCGATCCATCGCCCCCCTCCCCCGCCCCGTAGCCGCGCCGCATGATCGCGCGTTGCCTGGGCTGTGCCCTCGCACTGGCGACGGCCGTCTCGCCTCCGGCGCTCGCCGCCGCGCAGGATACGTCCGCCCGGGACTCCACCGCGGCGCGCGTGCTCTCGCTCGGAGACGCCGCGCGACTTGCCGCGGCGCAGAGCGCGAGCGCGCAAGCGGCCCGCGCACGCACGGGTCAGGCATCGGCCCGCGTGCGGGAGCAGGCGGCGGGATTCCTCCCGAGCGCGGGCGTCGGCGCGGCCGTCCGCGAATTCACGATGAACTCCGCGACCGAGCTCCGCTTCCCGCCGTCGCCGGGGGCGGCGTCCTTCAATGCGATCCTCCCGCCACAAGGGATCCTCTTCCCGCCGATCAAGGATTACGAGCTGCAGGGACGCATCCAGGACACGCTCTTCAGCTTCGCGGCCATCCGCCGCTACCGGACCGCGCGGACGAGCCTCGGTGCCGCGGAAGCCGACGCGGACGACGCGGGGGAGCAGGCCGCGGCGAGTGCCGCCACGACCTATCTCGTGGTCCAGCGTGCCGCCGCGCGCCTCGCGGCGCGCCTCGCCGACTCGGCCCTCGCCGCCAACCTGCTCGACATCGCCCGGCGCCAGCTCACCGCCGGCGTGGGGATCGAGCTCGATGTCACGCGCGCCCAGGCGCAAGTATCGTCCACGCGCGCGCAGTTGATCGCCGCGCGCAACGAAGTGGACCGCAGCCAGCTCCAATTGCTCCGCGCGCTCGGCCTGCCGCTCGACACGCGCCTCACGCTCACCGATTCGCTCTCGCGGCTGGCGATCGATACGACGCTTCCCCCCGAGGCGGTCGCCATCGATCGCGCCCTCCATGCCCGGCCCGACCTGCGCGCCGCCGACCTCCAGCTCGAGGCGGCGCGACAAGGCGTCGCCGCCGCGCGCGCCGCGTACCTGCCGACGGTCAATGCCTTCGCGCAGGACGGGCCCAGCGCCGGAACCCTCAACCACATACTCCCCACATACCAGTGGGGGATCGGCGTCGTGGTCCCCGTCTTCGATGGGTTCAACATCATCGGCCACGTCCAGGAGCAGCAGGCCGTCGCCCGCGAGCTCGAGGTCCGCCGTCGCGACGCGCGCCAGCAGGCGGCGATCGAGGTGCGCACCGCATACCTCGACCTCGCGTCCGCGCGCGATCAGCTCGACGCGACGCACGAGCAGCTGCAGCTCGTCCAGCAACAGCTCGACCAGGCGGAAGAGCGCTTCCGCGCCGGCGTCGCCGGCAACGCCGACGTCATCATCGCATCTCTCGCCCTCAACGGCGCGCGGACGCAGGACATCGACGCCCTGGCCAGTTATCACACCGCGCGCGTCACCCTCGCCCGCGCCACCGGCACCGTCACCTCCCTTCCCTAACCTCTCCTCTCCCCTCTCTCCCCTCTCTCCCCTCTCTCCCTCTCTCCCCCCTCCTCTCTAATGGCCACTACCATTGATGCGAAGCCGCCGCGCGCCGCCGACGCGGAGAGCACGCAGGCGTCATCTCCCTCGCCGACGGCGGGCGGTCACGGCGCGTCGAGCGCACCGCGGCGCAACTTCGTGATCCCCATCGTGATCGTGGTCGTCCTGATCGGGGCGATTTGGGCCGTCCGAACCTGGAGCTACTCCCGCAAGCACCAATCCACCGATGACGCCCAGGTAGATGGCCACATCATCCCCGTGCTGGCAAAGGTCGGCGGATACGTGACCTCCGTGCACGGCGACGACAACGTCCCCGTGAAGGAGGGCGACACGATCGTCACGATCGATAATCGCGACTATACGGTGAAGCTCGCCCAGGCCACGGCGAACCTTGCGGCGGCGCAGGCGGCCGTCGGGGGTGGGGGTGGGGGTGGGGGTGGGGGCGCGGGCCGCGGGACCGCGGGCGGGGGCCAGGTCGGCCAGGCCGTCGCCGAGGTGCGCACTGCCGAGGGGGAGAGCGCGGCTAACGATGCCCAGATCGTCGCGGCGCAGGCGAATTACGACAAGGCGACGGCGGACCTGGCGCGGTACCGGCAGCTCGTCGACCGCCAGATCATCTCGAAGCAGCAGCTGGATGCCGCGCAGGCGACCGCCGATGCGGCACAGGCGCAGCTCATCTCGGCGCAGAAGCAGGCCGCCGCCTCGGGCGCCGGCGTGACCGGCGCGCGCGCCGGCGTGCGACTCGCCGAGGCTCGGCTCGCCGCCGCCCAGGCGGAGCGCGACAACGCCGCCCTCGAGCTGTCGTACACCGCGGTGACGGCGCCGGCCACGGGCGTGATATCGCGCAAGCAGGTCGAGGTCGGGCAGCTCGTGCAGGCCGGGCAGAACTTGTTCAGCATCGTCGCCGACACGGGCGTGTACATCACGGCGAACTACAAGGAGACCCAGCTCAACGACATTCGTGTCGGCCAGCCCGTCGACTTCACCGTGGATGCGTACCCCGGGTGCACCGCGCATGGACAGGTCGAGAGCCTCAGCGCCGCCACGGGCGCCAAATTCGCGCTGCTCCCTCCCGACAACGCGACCGGCAACTTCACGAAGGTCGTGCAGCGCGTGCCCATACGCATCCGCATCACGCAGGGATGCGGATCCGACCGCCCGCTGCGACCCGGCATGTCGGTCAACACGCACATCGTCACGAAGTCGTAGCCTGGCCGCGGTCCGTCGAGCGCCGGCACCTCAACGTTTGCGCGGCGTGCGGCGTTAGATTTCCGGACCCATGCCGCCCGTCCTCGCCCTTCTTCGTTCGGACGCGGCCGACGCCCAGACGCCGGCACGGCAGCGGGAACGCGCCTTCGTGCTCCTGGCGCAGCAAGGGGATCAGCGCGCCTTCGGGCACCTCGTCCACACCCACCAGCGCCGGGCATACGCCATCGCCCGCGCGATCGTGGGGACACACGAGGATGCCGAGGATGCCGTCCAGGACGCGTTTCTTCACGCGTATCGCGCGCTGGACCGGTTCCTCCTCGATCAGCCCTTCGGGGCGTGGCTGCATCGGATCGTGGCGAACGCCGCGCTGGACGTTCGGCGACGGGGCAAGGTCCGCGACACCGAGCCGCTGCCCGAGGGAGCCGCGGCGCGCTTCCGCGATCCGGCCGAGGCGGCCGACCTGCGCGGACGCCTCCGCCGGGCTCTGGCCGCCCTGACGGAGCGCCAGCGAGCGGTGATCCTGCTGCACGACGTGCAGGGATTCCGGCACGGAGAGATCGGTGATTTCCTCGGGATCCCGGAGGGGACGTCGCGATCGGACCTGCACCACGCCCGCGCGGCGATGCGCGCCTCGATGGCCCCGACGGCCGGCGGGAGGCCGGTCGAATGAGCGCCGGGCGACCGGGCGGCCCCGCGGGCGTGCGCCGCGGAATGGATCCCGGGATGGCGCTGTCGGCCCGCGCGATCCGCCTCCTGCGCGGCGAGCACGCCGGGCCGATCGACCCCGGATACTGGGATGGGCTCGAGCGGCGGATCCTCGCGCTCGTGGCGACCGCGGCGCGCCCCGTGCGACTCGTCGGCGCGCCGCCGTTCGCCGGGGCGGGAGCGATCGCCGGGGCGGAGTCAGACCCGGCCGCGCCCTGGGCCCAGGCGTTCCTGGCGTGGTCGCGCGCCGGTGCGATCGCGGCGGGGCTCGCGGTGTTGTGCGCGGGAGCGGCGCTCTGGCGGACGCGTGAGATGAATGCGCGGACCGCCGCCTACGCGACCGTTTTCGCGACGCCGACATCCGTCGCGGAGGCATTGCCCGATGGCGCTTCGTATTAGCGCGAGCCGGCAAACGGCGCTCGGATTCCTGCTGGGCGCTCTCCTCGTCGGCGGCGTCGTCGGCTTCACCGCGGATCGGCTCGTCGGCGATCACATGTGCCGGATCGGGGGAGATCCGCGGGCCATGCGGCGGCGCTTCGACGATGACCTGCACCTGAGCGCGGCCCAGCGGCCGATCGTCGACTCGATCCTCATCGCCAAGCACCGCACGATCGACGCACTCATGCAATCCACCCGGCCGCGCGTGGACTCCCTGGACAATGCGACCGCGACGGCGATCAAGGCGGTCCTGACGCCCGACCAGCAGCCCGCGTTCGACGAGATGTATCGAAAGCTGCAGGAGGCGAAGCGGGATCGCCGCCGGGCGTGGTAGGCGGCGGCGCTCCCGTCGTGCCCTAGCGCAGCAGGCGGGCGACCTGGAGGCCGACGCCGTATCCGATCGCGGCCACGCCAAATCCCACGACGAACATGTCCAGCCCGGAGCGGAAAACGCCCCGCCCCGTGAAGACCGAGCGCGCACCGCCGACGGCGAAGTGCGACGCCATGGACAGCGTGAAGGACAGTCCGATCGCGAGCGCCCCGTGCCAGAGGAGAAACGGAAACACCGGGATCACCGCACCCAGCGCGGTCGAGACCCCCGTCACCCATCCCTCACGCAACGGCGACATCGCCGGGTCGCCGATCTTGAGCTCCTCCTGCACCTGCTCCGCCAGCATACGCTGCGGGTCCGCCATCACCTGCGTCGCCAGCTGTTCCGCCGCGGTCTGCGCCATCCCCTTCGCCTCGTAGACCAGCGCCAGCTCATCGCGCTCGACCTCGGGCATGAGCGCGATCTCGTCGCGCTCCATCGCGATCTCGTGCGCATAGACTTCCTGCTCGCTCTTCGCGGCGAGGAATCCGCTCGCGCCCATCGATAGCGCGTCGGCGATCAGCCCCGCGAGCCCGGCGACGACGACCGCCGCGTGCTGCGTGACGGCCGAGGCGCCGACGACCCCGGCCACGAGGCCGAAATTGGCGGTGAGCCCGTCGTTGAAGCCGTACACGACGTTGCGCAGGTATCCGCCCGACCCGGTCCGGTGCCACGGCTCCCCCTTCGTGCCGGCGATCCCGGCCAGCGTCGTGGCGTGCTCGGCGCTCTCGCGCGCCAGGAGCAATGCCTCCCCCGCCCCGGTCCCGCCGCGCGCGCTTCGATGCAGGTCGAGATAGCCCTTGACCTCGCGCCCCTCCTCCGCCAGCAGCAAGGGGAGCAGGAAGCCGGGTCCCAAGCGGCGCCCGAGCGCGGCGAGCAGGCGCGCGCGAAAGCTCGGGCGGAACCGCCCCTGCGTTCGGCCGTGGTCCACGAGGAGTTTCGCCCAGATCTCCACGTGGCGGTCTTCGACGGCGGCGAGGCGGCGGTAAATATCCCGCTTGGTCGGATCCTCCTCGGCATCCGCCAGGATCCGGTACAGGAACGCCGCGTCCGCCTCGTCCTGCCAGTGATGCGCGAACGTCTCGAGCTGCGCCGACGCCGTCCCGCCTCCCCCGGTCATGAGGTGCGATCGAGGACCACGTAATTGACGTCGTCCGCCGACACCTTCCGGAGCCACGACAGCAGGACGTCGATATCCTCCGGCGGCGCAACCCCCGCCGCGCCAACGATCATCCGCTCGACGCGCAGCTCGCGGCCGATCTGCACGTAGGACGCCCGGTAGTGACCGAACTCGCTCATGGCATCGACGTTCCGTGGCAGGCGCGCGTGCCATCCGTCGGGCAGGACGAGCCGGAACTCCGAGCGCTCCTCATACGGGCCGACGACCGCGGCGACGTCGATCGGCGAACGGCGGTGCCCCCGCGTTTCGAGGTCGGCCACGACCGCGGGCGCCGAATAGTTCTTGATCGGCAGCGTGAGGACCTCGGAGCCGCCCGTGAGGGACACGGGGCGCGCGTCGCGGATCGCGAGCGCCACGCGCGGCTCGGCCGCCAGATCGCGGCCGTTGAACGACACCAGGCTATCCCCCGTCGCGCCCCGGAAGAGCGCGTTCGCGAGATCCCGCGTGAGGCGGCTCCGCTCGGCGGCGCCGAAATTCGATGCGAACGCGCTGCGCAGGACGTATTGCCGGTTCCCGCTCGCCTCTTCGACGTATCGCCCGTCGAACGTCCCGTCGGCGTGGAGCTCACCGCTGATCTCCACGACCGCCCGATTCACGGTCACCGGATCGGCCGGGAGCGTCACCTCCTCCCCTACTCCGTCGGGGTGCACCACGAGCGCGAAGGACCCCTGCTCGGCGGGGGGAAGGGTTCCGTACGGCGTGAGGTCGGACGTCAGGTCCAGATATTGGTAGCCCTCCGCCGGCGCGGCCGGATTGACCACGGCCACGATCATGTGATCGAGTTGATAGGCCGACGGCGCGGATCGATTGACGTACCCCGCCGCATTGAGCAGGACCGGATACGCCGTCACGCCGAGCCGGCGCGCGAGCGCGATGAACAGCGTCGCCTTGTCCTTGCAATCGCCGTACTTGGTCTCCCACACGGACATCGGCCGCCGCGGTCGGTAGCCGCCGATTCCGAGCGCGAGCGACACGTAACGGAAGTCCTGCGCCACCCAGCGGTAGACCGCCTTGAGCGAGTCGTCGAGCGTCGTGGCGGGGCTGACGACCGTCGAGAGTTGCTGCTCGAGCGCGGGCGTCAGCTTGTACCGGTCGTACGAAATCCCGGCGTACCATCGCGCCACGTCGCTCCATGCGAGCGGGGGCGCCACCGTGATCGATTCCAGGAACGGGTTCGAGTCCGGGGCGAAGGGCTCGCGATCCGGGCGCGGGGGATCCGCGGTGGCCCACGTGTACACGCGCCGGCCGTGCCGCACGACCATCTGGCGCGCGAAGTGGATGTTCCGCTCCTGGATGCGCGGGAGATAATCCTCGGGAACGTCCACGACGAAGCGGGAGCGCCGCGTGACGCCGCCGGTGTTGAGGCGCCAGGTGGCGAAGAAATCTCCGCGAATGAGCGGCTTCCGGTCCTCGATCGTGTAGCTCAGATCCACGATCGTGTTGGGCCCCACCCCGCTCAGCGTGACCTGACGCACCCGGGTGTCCGAGTACACCGGCGCCTCCTGTGCGATCGGCGCGATCGCCACCTGCTCGTGCGCCGGCCGCGTGCTGATCACCTGGCCGTCGGCTCGCAGGACACGAATCCAGTTGATCGTGAGGCGCTGCCGCTCGCTCGAGAAGGGGAACGTGATGTCCCCCCACTGCTCCGCCCCCGCCTGCGTCAGGAGCTGCACGACCTGCCGATACGTCTGCCGCGAATGTCCGCTTGGCTCGTACCGAACCATCGCGTCGTTCAGGAGGTAGATGAGATTCTGGTCCGGATACTGCGCGGGGGCCACCGCCAGCGCGTAGATCGTGTCGTCGCGCACGGTCGGATCCCCGTGCGGCGTCGTGCGGGCCGCCTGGCCGACCGCCGCGCTCCCGCCGGCCGCGCCCGCAACGCAGAGCACGGCGAGCCAGCGCAGGGCGCGACGCACGGAACCAGCGGGATGCGGACGGACCATGGATCTCCGCTGCGTCAGGGTACCACGTTCAGGAGGCGTCCGGGAACGTACACGACCTTTCTCGGCGTGCCGGAAAGATGGCGCCCGACGGCCGGATCGGCGATGGCCGCGGCGTACACCACATCCTGGGTCGCGTCCGCCGCCACCCGCACGGTCGCGCGCAGCTTGCCATTTACCTGGATCGCGATCGTCACGGTCGCATCGGTGGCGAGCGCCAGGTCGTACGTGGGCCACGCGGCATCGAACACGCTGCCAGTGCCGCCGAGCCGTTCCCAGAGATCCTCCGCGATGTGCGGGGCCACGGGGGCCACGAGCCGAACGAGCGGCTCCGTCTCCTCGCGGTGGGGCGTCCGCTCCCCGCTCCGGAGCACGTTGAGATACTCCATCATGGCGGCGATCGCCGTGTTGTACGACAGGCGAGGCAGGTCGTCCGTGACCTTGCGCACCACCCGGTGCAGCGCGCGCAGCACCGTCGGATCCGGCTCTCCCTCCGACGTGCACTCGGCCACCGATGCCCACACCCGGTCGAGGAACCGGCGGGTGCCCGCGATCCCGTTGTCCCGGAAATCGCCCCCCTGCTCGTAGGGACCGAGGAACATGAGATAGGTCCGGAACGCATCCGCGCCCCAGGTGCTGAAATACAGGTCGGGATTGACGACGTTTCCCCGGCTCTTCGACATCTTCGCGCCGTCGCGCACGATGTGGCCGTGGGCGCGAAAGCGCGTGAAGGGCTCCTCGAACGCGATCAGCCCCGCGTCGTGCAGGACCATCGTGATGAATCGGGAATACAGCAGGTGCAGGACCGCGTGCTCGTTCCCGCCGATGTAGGAGTGCACGGGAAGCCATTTCCGGGTGAGCCCCGGGTCGAACGGGACGTCATCGCGGTCGGCGCTGGGGTAGCGCAGGAAATACCACGCGCTGTCGAGGAAGGTGTCCGACACATCCGTCTCGCGCCGCGCCGGCGCCCCGCACACCGGGCACGCGACGCGATACCACGCCTCGTCGCGGGCCAGCGGCGAGACGCCCGAGTCGTCGGGCCGGACGTCCGCGAGGTGCGGCAGCCGCACGGGCAGATCGCTCTCCGGCACGGGGACCGTCCCGCACGCGTCGCAATAGATGATCGGGATCGGCGGGCCCCAGTACCGCTGGCGCGAGATGCACCAGTCGTGCAGCCGGTACCGCTCCTCCGCCGCGCCCCGCCCCCGCTCGGCCAGCCACGCGACGATACGCGACGCTCCGTCCGCCGCGGCGAGCCCATCGAACGCCCCGGACCGAACGAGCCGTCCGTCGGCATCGAGGACGGGAACGACGGGAAGGCCGTGGGCCCGAGCGAAGGCGAGATCGCGCTCGTCGTGCGCCGGGACACCCATGATCGCGCCGTATCCGTACGACATCAGGACGTAGTCGGCGACCCAGATCGGGATCCGCTCCCCGGTCGCGGGATTGATCGCGTAGCCCCCGGTGAACATGCCCGTCTTGTCCTGGTCGACCAGCTGGCGGGTCACCAGGTCCTGCTCGGCGGCTTGGCGGCGATAGGCGTCGACCACCGCACGCCGCGCGTCGGTGGTGACCGCATCGACGAGCGGGTGCTCGGGCGCCAGCACGAGAAAGGTCGCGCCGAAGACCGTGTCGGGACGCGTGGTGAACACGGCGATATCCGCGCCGCCGGCAGCGAAAAGGATGCGCGCGCCGTCGCTGCGGCCGATCCAGTTGCGCTGCGCCGTTTTCGTGGTCTCCGACCAGTCGAGCTCGGCGAGATTCGCCAACAGGCGCGGGGCGAAGAGCGAGATCGAGAAAAACCATTGCTCGAGGAGGCGCTGCTCGACCTTCGTGCCGCACCGCTCGCAGGCGCCGGCGATGACCTGCTCGTTGGCCAGGACGGTCTTGTCGAAGGGGCACCAGTTGACCGGAGCCTTGCGCTTTTTGGCCAGCCCGAGCTTGTAGAGCTGGAGGAAGATCCATTGCGTCCAGCGATAGTAGCGCGGATCGGTCGTGTCGACGGAATAGCGCCAATCCACCATGAGCCCGGCGCGCTCGAGCTGGCGCCGGAAGTTCGCGATGTTGCGCGGGATCAGCTCCGCCGGGTGAATCCCGAGCTTGAGGGCGTAATTCTCGGAATGGATCCCGAAGGCATCGAAGCCCAGCGGCTCGAAGACGGTCTGCCCGCGCATCCGGCGGAAGCGGGCCAGGATGTCGTTCCCCGTGAAGGCGAAGAGATTCCCGACGTGGAGCCCCTCCGCCGAGGGATACGGGAACATCATGAGGGCGTAAAAGGGGTCGCGGCCGCCGGCGAGGTCCGTCGCGTTGGTAGCCCGATCGCGCCAGCGGGCTTGCCACTTCGCCTCAACCGCGGCCGGGTCGTAAGTCTCTGGCCGGTCGGGAGTTTGGCGCGGACTGGGGCCGGATTTCGGGGCGCTGGTCATCGCTTCCAATCTATATTCGGACATGCCTCCGCGACGACGGAAGCGGGTGGACCCGGCATGGTTCAACCTCCCGGTTGACCGCTTTCGGCAGGGTGGCTCGATCGACCGGTCGGCGGCTCGCGTGCGCGAAATTCTGCTCGCGGACGGCCGCGCCCCGCGCGTCACGCTCCAGATCACCGCCGAGCGCGGGTGCATCATGGGGGGTACGGACGAGTCGATCGCCGTTCTCCGGCTGTGCTGCGCGGACGACTGGGCGGCGCTCGTGGTGTCCGCGCTATCCGACGGGGACCGCGCCGAGGCCGGGGAGACCGTCATGACCGTCTGCGGTCCCTACCAGTTGTTTGCCCACCTGGAGCCGTTGCTGCTCGGGACGCTGGCGCGCCGCACCCGCGTGAGCACGAACGCGCGAGCGTTCGTCGAGGCCGCGCGGCCCAAGCTGATCATGGCGTTTCCCGCCCGGCACGACCATTGGCTGCTGGCGTCCGGGGACGCTCTCGCCGCGCAGATCGGGGGAGCGCTGACCATCTCCGCCGACCCCCCGGTCAACGTGCCGGGCAGCAAGGTCTCACCGCTCGTCCCCCAACTGGCGCTCATGCCCCACGCCATCATCGCCCTCTACGGCGGGGACACGCTCGCCGCGGCCCGCGCGTTCGCCGCCCACCTCGGCCCCGAACGTCCAGGTCGTGGTCCCGGTAGACTACGAGAACGACGCCGTGCGCACCGGGCTCGCCGTCGCGCGCGCCCTCGACGAGCGCCTCTGGGGCGTCCAGCTCGCGACGTCGGAAAATCTCGTCGATGCGTCGATCATCCCCACGATGGGCGCGTTCCCGCCGACCGGCGTCAACCCGCAGCTCGTGTGGAACGTCCGCAACGCGCTCGACGCCGAAGGGTGGGGCGATGTGAAGATCCTCGCGTCGAGCGGCGTGACGATCGAGCGGATCCGCCAATTCGAGGAGGAAGACGCGCCGGTCGACGCGTACGGGATTGGTGCGGCGCTCCTCGCCAACCGCACCGGCTTCACGGCGGCGCTCGTCGAAATGGATGCCCCACTCCGCGTCCGCGCCGGCAGCGAGCCGCGACCCAGCGCGCGGCTGGAGCGCGTGCGCTGAAGTCGTTACGTTAGGGGCTGCGCTGTCATCTCGTTGGGACTCAACTCCAGCCCATGCCCGAGGCACCTCGACTGAAACGGCTCCCTTCTCCCCGATTCGTGCGCCGGACGGCCGCGGCGTTGTTGGCGCTTTTCCTCCCCCTGGCGGGCTGCAGCGAGTACTACCCGAACTCCACCCTGACTCCGCACAGCGAGTTTGGGCGGCTCATCGACCATCTCTGGCGGATCGAGCTCAACCTGGGAACGGTGGTCTTCATCGTGGTCGAGGGCCTCCTGGTCTACACCCTCGTCCGCTACCGCGAGCGGCCCGGCCAACCCAGTCCCGAGCCGGTGCACGGAAATACGACGCTCGAGATCATGTGGACGGGGATTCCCATCATCGTCCTCCTCTTCATTGCGGTGCCGACGATCCGGACGATCTTCGAAACGCAGGGCAAGGCGCCGGCCAACTCACTCGAGGTCGATGTCTACGGCCACCAGTGGTGGTGGGAGTTCCAGTATCCGCAGTATCACGTTACGACGGCCAACGAGCTGTACCTCCCGCTCGGACGCCCCGTGAATTTCGTCCTGCGGTCGAAGGATGTGCTGCACAGTTTCTGGATCCCGGAGCTGGGAGGGAAGCGGGATCTGATCACCAACCATACGAACTACCTGTGGTTCACCCCGGACTCGGGGATGCCGCCGAGCGCGTGGAACGGCGAGTGCGCCGAGTACTGCGGAGCGAGCCACGGCGTGATGCATTTTCGCGTCTTCACGGTGCCGCGCACCGACTTCGAGCAGTGGGCGGCCTATCAGGCCACCCCATCGCGCTCGGATACGGGCTCCGCGACCGTCGCCGATAGCGGCGGATACCGGTTCCCCGCCGCCCGGTTACCCAGCTACGTCATCCCCGAGACACCCACGCCCGCGGCCCTCAGCTTCGCGGTCGGGGTCTCGGGCGATGCGGCGCGGGGCCGCAAGCTGTACTCGTCGAGCGCGTGCATCGGATGCCACACGGTCCGGGGGAATCCCATGTCGGTCGGGGTCATCGGTCCCGACCTCACGCACGTCGCCTCGCGCTACACGATCGCTGCCGGGCGGTACCCCAACGACGCGACGCATCTCCGGCTCTGGATCAAGAACGCACGGCTCATGAAGCCCGGCGTCATCATGCCGACTCTCGGCGCGAACCAGGTCGATCCCATTACGCACGCGCGTGTCCCCGCGGCGGGGGGTCTGACCGATCAGCAGATCGCCGATATCGTCGCCTACCTGCAGCAGCTGAGATAGGAGTCACCTCCCCCATGGCCACTCTCGCCGTCCCCGCGCCCTACGCGTCCACCGAATACGCGCATGAAGGGTGGATCAGCGGCTGGCTCGGCACGACCGACCACAAGCGCATCGCGGTGCTCTACTTCTACACCGCGTTGTTCTTCCTGCTCTGGGGCGGGGCCGAGGCCGAGATGATCCGGTGGCAGCTCCGAGCGCCGAACCAGACGTTCCTGTCGGCGGAGACGTACAATCAGATTTTCACCATGCACGGCACGACCATGATCTTCCTCGTGGTCATGCCGATGTCGGCGGCGTTCTTCAACCTGCTGATTCCGCTGCAGATCGGCGCCCGCGACGTCGCGTTCCCGCGGCTCAACGCCTTCAGCTACTGGGTATTTGTCCTGGGCGGGATCTTCATCACGCTGCCGATCCTCTTCGGCGTCGGGCCCAACGCCGGCTGGTTCGGCTACGCCCCCCTCACGACGCCGCCGTACTCGCCGGGGCTCCACATCGATTTCTGGGTGATCGGGCTGCAGATCCTCGGCATCTCGTCGCTCGCCACGGGATTCAACTTCATCACGACGATCATCAACCTGCGCGCACCCGGCATGAATCTGATGCGGATGCCGCTCTTCACGTGGTCGGCGTTCTGCGTGCAGTTCCTGATCATTCTGGCCTTCCCCGTCATCACGATCGCGCTCGTCTTCCTCCTCTTCGATCGCTTCTTCGGCACCAACTTCTACTCGATCGCCGCGGGCGCCGATCCGCTGCTGTGGCAGCACCTGTTCTGGATCTTCGGCCACCCCGAGGTCTACATCCTCGTGCTGCCCGCGTTCGGCCTCGTGTCCGAGGTCCTGCCGACCGCGGCCCGGAAGCCGCTGTTCGGCTATCCCGTCATGGTGTATTCCCTGATCCTGATCGCCTTCCTCGGGTTCGGCGTCTGGGCGCACCACATGTTCGCCGTCGGAATGGGACCGATCCCCGACACCGTATTCGGCATCACGACGATGCTGATCGCGATCCCGACGGGGGTGAAGATCTTCAACTGGATCTTCACGCTCTGGGGGGGCGCGATCCGCTTCACGACCGCGGCCATGTTCGCGATCGGACTGGTGGCGATGTTCACCATCGGCGGGATCTCGGGGATCATGCACTCCTCGCCCCCCGCGGACCTGCAGCAGACCGACTCGTACTTCGTCGTCGCCCACTTCCACTACGTGCTGTTCGGCGGGTCGCTCATGGGGCTGTTCGCCGGGATCTACCACTACTTCCCGAAGCTCACCGGCCGCATGCTCGACGAAAGACTGGGCCGGTGGCATTTCTGGCTCAACCTGATCGGCTCCAACCTGGCCTTCTTCCCGATGCACTTCTCCGGGCTGACCGGGATGCCCCGCCGCGTGTACACGTACGACGCCGGCCAGGGATGGGAGACGTTCAATCTGCTGTCGACGATCGGCGCGATCCTCGTCGGCATCGCGAGCCTGATCTTCGCCTACAACATCATGCGCAGCCGACGCTCCGGTGTCCGCGCGGGGCCCAATCCCTGGGGCTCGCCGACCCTCGAGTGGTCGATCCCCTCCCCGCCGCCCGTCTACAATTTCGCGCGGATCCCTCGCGTGACGTCGCGCTACCCGCTCTGGGACGCCGCGCACGGCCCGACGCCCCCGCCCCCCGTGTCGCCATCCGCGGGAGCCGACGACCGGGTGCCCACGGCGGACGAGCTCGGGATCGTCATCCCCTACTCGACGACGAAGCCCTTTCTCACGGCGCTCGGCCTCCTGATCATGTTCTCGGGGCTGCCGCTCTCGCACCTCGAGACCAAGGTGCCCGAATTCACCTGCCTCTTCGGCGGCGCCGCGCTCATGGTCGGCACCCTCTACGCGTGGCTCACGAGCCCGCTCGAACCCGAGGTCGGACACCACTAAATGAGCGCATCCGCCCTTCCCGCCTCCGATGCGGGACACGGCTATACCACCACCGGGCTCCCGCATCGCAAGCTCGCCATCTGGGCCTTCATCGGCTCGGAGTGCATGCTCTTCGCGTCGCTCATCTCGACGTACCTCATCTACAAGGGGCGGAGCCTGGTTGGGCCGTTCCCGCACGAGAAGTGGACCGATCCCGCGACCGGCCACGTCTTCCGGCCCATCCTCAACATCCCCGTCACGTCGTGCTCGACGTTCGTCCTCCTCATGTCATCGCTGGCGATGGTGCTCGCGCTCGCGGCCGTCGAGAATCGGTACGTCCCGAAGCACACGCTGGGCGACCGGATCCTGGGATCCTCGAGGCTCTGGCTCTTCATGACCGCGCTCCTGGGCGCGACCTTCCTGGGCTTCCAGGCCTACGAATTCACCTCGTTCGTTCACGAGGGACTCACGATCCGGACGAATCTCTTCGGGTCGTCCTTCTTCACGCTCACGGGCTTCCACGGCGCGCACGTCACGGCGGGCGTGCTCTGGCTCCTCACGCTGCTCGGGATCGACTTCAAGCGCGGGCTGGGACCGGACGACGCGCTCAACGTCGACATTGCCGCCCTGTACTGGCACTTCGTCGACGTCGTGTGGATCGCGATCTTCACGCTGGTTTACCTGATCCGATAGGACCTTGATGAGCTCCGACTCGCACGCACAATCGACCGTCCAGGCCGCCCAGGCTCACGAGGGGGCGGTGCACGAGCATCCGACATGGGCGATCTACAAGTGGATCGCCCTCATCCTGGGGCTCATCACGGTGGTCGAGGTATGGTGCTACTACCTCCCGGCCTTCGTCGGCTCTCCCCTCTTCATCCCGACCCTCCTCGTCCTCTCCGCGGCGAAGTTCGCGATCGTCGTCATGTTCTACATGCACCTGAAGTACGACCACGGGCTCTTTCGCGGGCTCTTCGTGGGCTCGCTCAGCGTGGCCGTCATCACGATCGTCGCGCTCATGTTCCTCTTCGGCAAGGTCGCGCTTGGAGGGGGGGAGGAGCGTCGCACTGACGCTCGCCACGCTCATTCACGCCAATGCGGCGGCGGAGCTGGGCGGATTCTCGATCCACATCAGCACCGTCATCGGCATCGCCGCGCTCGCCGCGCTCTATGCGTGGCGCTGCCGGCGGGAGGGGCGGAGGCCGCGCGGAGGACAGATCGCGGCCCTGTCCGCCGGCCTCCTCGCCATGTTCTTCGCCCTCAACGGGCCGTTGCACGACCTGAGCGATGATTTCCTGTTCAGCGCGCACATGGTGCAGCACCTGGTGCTCACGTTCGTCGTTCCCCCGCTGCTCATCATCGGCACGCCGGGATGGATGCTCCGCCCCGCGCTCGGCTACCCGTGGGTCCGCGCCATTGCGCGGCGCGTCACGCGGCCGATCGTGTGCTTCGCCACGTTCAACGTCGTTTTCGCGGCCTGGCATCTCCCCCCGCTCTTCAACCTCGCCATGGCCCGGCATCCGATCCACATCGGCGAGCACCTCATGTTCATGGTCGCCGCTACTCTCCTGTGGTGGCCGTTCCTCAGCCCTCTGCCCGAGCTGCCCCGCCTGTCGTACCCGGGGCAGATGCTGTACGCGTTCCTCACGACGCTCCCCATGTCCCTCGTCGCCATCTACATCGCGATGGCCGACCACGTCCTGTACCCCGCGTACGCCGCCGCGCCGCGGGTGTGGGACCTCTCGCCGCTCGCGGACCAGCAGCTCGGCGGCCTCATCATGTGGATCCCTGGCGGCCTGTTCTTCGGCGGTGTCATGACCGTCGTGTTCTTCAAATGGGTGGCCCGGGACGGCGATGATGCCGCGGCGGCGCAGGTGACGACATCCTAGACGACATCCGAGGTGATGCCATCCCGACGGGCGGGCGAGGTCGATCGCCTGGGCGGCGCGCGGCCGCGGCGATCCTCGCCGGGGCGGCGGCGAGCGCCCTCGGTTGCACGGCCGACCACAAGGCGGCGGTCACGCATTTCGGCGAGCTGATCTGTCGCACCGCCACCGACAGTGCGGTCATCGCGACGGCGGTCGTGGGATACATCGACGAGTTGCGGCCCACGCCCCAGCGGTTCCTGTATCTGCCGAGCACCGACTCGAGCCCGCCGGCGCCGGCCATCCAGACCATGCAGGACCGGGGCCCCACGTACGTGTTCTCCGCCGATCCCAGGCTCCAGGCGCCACTCCGCAAAATGCTCGTGACCGTCGGCGATTATCCGACGTTGCTCTTGTCCTTTCACGGGTTCACCCGTACCGATCCCCTGCACCCGCTCGTCACCCTGAGCGGGCACTACGTGACCGGGAGCGACGATGGGAGGAACGCCGGCAGGCGAACGATCGCCCTACAGTGCGACAGCACCGGATGGCACGTTCCCGCCTCCACCACCGCGCCCACCGGATCCGCCGCTGCCGGCGCCGCAGCCGATCCCGGCGCCCACTAGCCGCCGGCTCGTCTCGCTCGATGTCTTTCGCGGCGCCACCGTCGCCGCCATGCTCCTCGTGAACGACCCCGGGAGCTGGAGCGCCATATTCCCGCCGCTGCGCCACGCGGAGTGGAACGGATGGACGCCGACCGACCTGATCTTCCCGTTCTTCCTGTTCATCGTCGGCATCACGACCGCCCTGTCGCTCGCGCGACGGCGCGCCGACGGCGCCACGGACGCCGAGCTCGTGCGGCGCATCCTGTGGCGCGGCGGGACCATCGTGCTCATCGGACTCCTCATCTCCTGGGTGCCGTTCTTCACCTGGGGCCCGGTCGCCGGGACCGCCGACCCGAGCCTCGGCCAGCGGATCGCCGATCGCCTGCTCCACGTACGCATCCCCGGTGTCCTGCAGCGCATCGGGCTGGCCTACGCGGCGGCGGCGCTCGTCACGCTCCGCACCTCGGTCCGCGTACGGATCGCCGCGGTCGCGGCGATTCTGCTCGGCTACTGGGCGCTCCTCACCATTGTGCCGATCCCGGGACTCGGTCTCATCGGTCCGGCCACGGCCGCGCGTCCGTCGGCGACGCTGCCCGCGTTCATCGATCGCGCACTGCTCGACTGGAGTGCGTGGGGGGGAGGAAACCACCTGTGGGCGGAAACGCGGACGTGGGATCCGGAGGGCCTGCTCTCCACCCTTCCCGCCATCGCGACGACGCTGCTGGGTGTTCTCACGGGGGAGTGGCTCCGGGCGGACCGCTCCCGGCGCGACCGCCTCATGGGCCTTTTCGTCGCGGGCGCGCTCGCGATCACGGTGGGCCTCGCCTGGAGCCTGGTCTTTCCGATCAACAAGAATCTGTGGACCAGCTCGTACGTCGTCTTCACCGCCGGTCTCGCCTGCTGCAGCCTGGCCGCGTGCGGATGGCTGGTCGACGACCGCCCCCGCACGCCGCGGTGGGCGATTCCCTGCCTCGTCTTCGGCATGAATCCGATCGCGGCTTTTGTCGGCGCCGAGCTAACCGCCCGATTGATCTACTCGGTGATTCGCGTTCCGACCGCGTCGGGGACCGTCCCCCTCGAGCAGGCGTTGTACCGATCCGTCTACGCGCCCTTCCTTCCCCCGCGCGTGGCCTCCCTCGCGTTCGCGCTCACCGTCGTGCTGTTCTGGTATGCCGTGCTCGCGGTCCTGTATCGCAAACGCATCTTCTTCAAGGTGTAGCGCTCCCGGAATGACCTCCCGCCTCCTGCGCGGCGCGGCGCTTGCCGTCGTCTGCCTGCTCTCGCCGTTCGCGCGCCGCCTCGCGGCGCAGGCTCCGTCGCCCCACCACCACCGCGGGCGGCGGGCCAGCATCACCGTACCCGCCGTGCGCGCGAACGCACCCCGGAGTGTCGCCGCCCTGCAGGAGGATCTCGCCGGCATGCTGCACCGTCGGTCGCGCGGAGGGCATTGGGGGATCCTGGTGGTCTCGCTCACGCGAGGAGACACCCTCTTCAGCGTGAGCCCCGACATCCAGGTCCAGCCCGCGTCGACGATGAAGCTGTTCACGTCCGCCCTCGCCCTCGAGCGGCTCGGCCCCGACTACCAGTTCAGCACGGACGTCCTGCGCGACGGTCCGCTCGCGGCGGGCGGAGTCATCGAGGGCGATCTCATCCTGCGCGGCGATGGCGATCCCTCGCTCTCGCCCCGATTCTTTCCCGGCGACGCGGGGGCGTCGATGCGCCAGCTCGCCCAGGCGGTCGCGGCGGCGGGCGTCCGCCGCGTGAACGGTGACATCGTGGGCGACGCGACCGCCTTCGATGGTCAGCGCATCCCCTCGGGCTGGCTCACGCGCTACCTGCGGGCATCCTATGCGGCGCGCGTGTCGGCGCTCGCCCTCAACGACAACATTGCGTTCGTGGCCGTCTCGCCCGGCACGACGGGACGAGCCGCGATCGTGGCGCTCGAGCCGTCGTCGACCGCCGTCCCGATCGTGAATGGCGTGCGCACCGTGCTGGGGACCAGCGGCGCGCGCATCGCGATCCATTCGCGCCCGGACGGGACGATCGAGGCGCATGGGTGGATCGGCGCGTGGGCGCGAAAGCGTACGTACGAGATCGACGTCGAGGACCCGGCGCTGTTCACCGTGGGCGCGTTTCGGGATGCGCTCAAGGCGCAGGGGATCGTCCTCGACGGGACCGTGCGTCTGGCGCGCGCGCCGACGACGGCGCTCCGGGTGACGTCGCTCGTGTCCCCGCCCCTCACGCGGATCATCGCCGCCATGAACCGGGAGAGCATCAACAACTACGCCGAGCTGCTGTTCCGCGATGCCGTGCGCGGCCCGGACCGCCTGGAGACGGGCTCCGCGGAGCTGGGCGGGCAGCTCCTCCAGCATTTCCTGACGGATCGGGCGGGCGTCGCTCCCGACGCGGTCGTCGTGGCCGATGGGAGCGGATTGTCGACGCTCGACCGCGTCACGCCACGCGCCATGGTTCACCTCCTGACCTACGCCGACGGCGCCCCGTGGCGAGCGACGCTGCACGCATCGCTCCCCGTGGCGGGGGAGTCGGAGCTTCTGCGCAATCGGATGCGACAGACCGCGGCCCAGGGGAACCTGCACGCCAAGACCGGCACCACGAACAACGTGATCGCGCTCGGCGGCTACGTCACCGCGCTCGACGGCGAGCTGTTGGCGTTCAGCTTCATCTACAACGGCATCGATCGCTGGAACGCGAAGGCCACGATCGACGGGATGGGCGCGACACTCGCGAGCTTCGTGCGCGAGTAGTCGACGTACCGTCATTGCGACGCCGCGGAGCGGCCGAAGCCATCTCGTGTGACAGACCGCCGAAGGCTGAAGCACTCCCCCCGCTTGGCGCTCTACCCCTTGAGGTAGCGCGCGAAAAAGGCCGTCGCGCGGCCCCACGCGTCGTCCGCCGCCGCGGCATTGTACGCGGGCCCCGACGGATTGGCGAAGGCGTGCTTCGCTCCGTCGTAGATCCTGAATTCCGACGTCTTGCCGAGCGAGTCGAGGACCGCGTGGAGCTCGGTGACCTGTGCGACCGGGATCCCCTGGTCCGCGCCGCCATAGAGCCCGAGAAAGGGAGCCCGGAGCATGGCGAGATGACTCCGGTCGAGATCCGGCGGACCGTAGTACGCCACGGCGGCGTCGATCTGGCTCGCGTTGAAGAGGGCGTTGCGAATGCTCCAGCCGCCCCCGAAGCACCACCCGACCGTGCCGACCTTCGGCGCGTGCTGCGTGCCGCGGAGGTAGGCGTTGGCCGCCGTGAGGTTCGCGAGCGCCTGGTCGGGGTTCGCCATCACCGCCAGCATGAGCCGCTGGGCAGAATCCGGGACCGTGGCTGACTTTCCCCCGTAGAGATCGACGGCGAGGACGCTGTAGCCCTCACCGGCCCAGCGGCGGGCCGTGGCGCGGACGTTGTCGTTGAGCCCCCACCATTCGTGGATCGCGACCACTCCCGGCAGCGGGTGCCGCCCCGGCTTGGTGGGGTGCGCCAGGTAGCCATGCAGGGCCGAGCCATCCGCGGCGGTGCCGTACGTCACGTCCTCGCCCGTGACATTGACGCCGGGCGCGACGGTCGAGGACGCGTTGGCAACCGGTGTCTCGCCCGCATGCTCGTGCGCCATGTGGGCGGCGTAGGAGGCGGGCCAGGTGACCGTCTGGGCGTGGGCGATGGGCCCACTCGCCGCACTCGCGGCGATCGCGCTCGCGCACAGGGCAACGCGACGGATGGGCTGGAGCATTACGGACATAATCTAGCGATCCAGATTACCCGGCATGCCGCGTTCGGTACGCCCGCCTACGGCGACGCCGGCGCCGCGGGCGCCGCGGGCGCCGACAGGCGAAGCCCACCGGTGGCATCTCGACTGACGATGCCCGCGAAGAGGCCGAGCGGCTCGCGGTTCCACCAGCGACCGGTCGCGCGCCGCGTCGCCCAGTCCGTGAACCAGTAGCGCCAGAGCACCGTGCGGACCTCCGTCGGCGCGGCGCCCGCGAAGGGATTGCGAGCAAAGAGACGGAGGACCGGTCCCTCATTCTCGAGAAGACGCGCCTGCGTCTCGGCCACCCAGGGGCTCGCCTCCGGGCTATCGAGCGAGGCAAACCAGAGGTTCCATTCGAACCGCGGCTGGTACGGCGCGTAGATGCCGGGAGCCGCGGAGGGATCCTGCGGCTTGAACCGGAAGGGGTAGGCCGTCCACGTCGCACCATCGCGCGAGCCCTGAAATTCGATCTCGTACCGCGCCGTCGTCATGACGGCGAAGAGCCCGTAACGCTCGGCGATGCGAAATGGCTCGACCGCCCGCGCCGGCCAGCCCCATGGGGACCCGGCGAAGAACGCCTCCGCCACGGTCGCGTACCAGAGACCCGCTAGCACCGCCGTGCGCGCATACGTCCAGGGAGTCCGCGCGACGGGCGCCGACACCGGCACCGGCACCCCGCGTGCGGCGAAGACGTTGTCGTCCAGGAGCATGATCCCGAGCGCGAGGACCAGGTAGTTGAGGAATGCGTAGTTCGCCGTCAGGATGATCCCGACCTGGAGCGGGGTCACGATGCAGAAGCACGCGATGCGTGCGCGCCGTGGCAGGAAGAGCATCCAGGGAATGACCAGCTCCAGCACCAGGATCCCGAGCGTCACCGCGGCGTGGATGGCGTGCGGCAGTTGCTGGGCGTACCAGCCGATCCACGTCGGCAGCGGGTTGTTCTCGTAGTAGTGATCCATCGCCGTCAGCGTGCGCCACTGCACGTCCCCGCTCGCGAGCTTCACGACACCGGAGCCGAAATAGATCCGGAACCACTCCCACAGCAGCATGAACACGGCGGCCCGAGCCGGTGGGTCCGTGGCGCCGAGCCCTGGGCGGAGCCCGCGCGGCGCGAGAAAGATCGAGACGAAGCCGGCTTCCATCAGCATCCCGTCGGACTGATACGACGAGAACACCTGCAGAGCGCTGACGCAGGAGAGAAAGAGGAGCGTCGAGAGCGCAACCGAAGCGCGCGGCCAGATGTTGAGCGTCACCAGAGTCGACGCGGCGAGCCCGGCGATGATGAGGGCCGTGAGCGCGCCGTCGCCGGAGCCGAGCCAGAGGAGCGTCGGTGCATACCAGAGGTGGAGCGGGCCCGGCATCGCGGCCGCCACCGCACTCAGGTACGCATCGACGGGTTCGATGCCACGCGAGCCGATGAGCCCGTGGATCTCGTACGCGAGGGAGACAAACGCAGACGCGAAGATCACGCCCAGCGCGCGGAGATAGATCCAGCGCGCCCACAGGTGCCCGCGGGATGGGATCGCGTTAGTGGGCGCGGGCCAGCCCTCCCTAGCGGCCGCGCTTGCGGCGGGTCCGGGCGAGCCGGGGGCGCCGAGCCGTGTACTCCCGCTTGAGCCGGACCGCGACGTCCTGCGGCGGCGGCGCGTCGAGCGGCTCGAGCTCCCGCTCGAGCGTGAAGCCGAAGTATTCGACGATGACCTCGCGCGCGTACGGGACCCCGCGCCGGCCCGGCGCGTAGACGATGTCGCCGACCGTCCGGGTCGCGTACTTCCGGATCAGGTCCATCGGGATCTGCGTGCCCTCGATCGCGGCCCGCGGCACACCCCACCGATCCGCGAAGTACCGGAGGGTCCCCGCGATCGCACCCCAGCTGCCACACACGCTCGAGCGCGAGACGCGCGCCTGCCCCCCCTCCGCGGTCGCCTCATCGATCACGAGGTCGAAGGGCATGATCGCGGCCAGGAGATCCGCGAACGCGCGCAGCGTCGCGTCCGTGGCGAGCGGCATCGTAGCGGGGAGAGGGAGCCCCACGCTTCGATAGACGCTCGCCATGGCCAACGCGGCGTCCTCCAGCGCCTTCACGAGCACGCCGCGCCATTCGGCCCACTCGTGCACGCGCTCGTCGAAGAGATGCCGCGCGAGCCCATACACCTCGCCGATCGCGCCGAACCGCGTAAAGGCCTCGGCGTAGACGTTGTAGGCCGTCAGGTGGTCGCTTCCGGGGATCAGCAATCCGTCCAGGTTGCGCTCCTCCCGCGTCATGCGGTGGAGCGACTCGATGGCGCTCATGACGGCGAGCGGGGGAAGGATCGCGTCGTCCCCGTGGACGATGAGCTCCGCCCAGGCTCTGTCGACCGGCAGCGCCTCCACGGCGCGCCCATAATCCGACAGCCGGTCGTTGGCGATGATGCCGCGCGTGGTGAGCAGCGCGATCGCACGCCGGTACGCGCGTGCATCCAGCGGAACGGGCAGCTCGAGGTCGTCGGCCCGGACCCCGAGCGCCGCGCACGTGAGGGCCACGCGCTCCGAGTCGCCCGCGAGCTGGAACTCCGGGGGCTCCGGCCGCAGCGATCCGAAATCGATGTCGCGGTCCGACAGCAGGAAGACCCGGCCGCCCGTCACGCGCCCATGCACCCGACCCGCCATCTGCAGGATCTCGTTCGCCCCCAGGTGTACGCGCGTCAGCACGTTGCGGCCGTGCTCGATGACGTTGGCGAATCGCGTATCGTCGATCACCACGGTATCGAGACCGTGCACGTTGAGCGCGCTCTGGCCGGCCGCCGTCATGGTCAGCAGATAGGGCTTCGTCACGGTGCCATCCAGGAAAGGCCGGATCACGCGAATCGGCTCCCCTCCATGATAGAACGCCACGGTGATACGGGGAAAGCGCTCCCCGACGACTCCCGCCGCCTGCTCCACGCCCGCGCGCGTCGGCAGGAAGACTCCCACGCCGCGATGCTGTCGCACGACATCGCGGAGAAACCGGTCGTCGAGGAACTCCACCGGATCCTTCCGGAGCACGCGCACAGCGGCCGCCTTCGCGGGATCGAAGGCCGAGCTTTCCAGCACCGCGGCCGCGCCGAGGTACCGCGCGTAGAAGCGGGGATCGACCGTGGCCGAGAGCCAGATGAACCGACACCCGACGCGCTTGCCGAGCGCGAGGCACAGCTCGAGCTCCGCCGATGTCTGATGGATTTCGTCGACGAGGAGCGTGTCGCTCGGCAGGATATCGCCGTCCTGGAACCATCGGCGCGCGATCCCGGTGGTCACGATCACGACCGTCCACGTAGGGGTCTCGGGTGTCGCCTCGCGCTCGCGATTCACGACCCCGACGCGGAGCGCCGTCGTCCCCAGAATCGTTTCCGCGATCGGGCGGATTGCGAGCGTCTTCCCCGTTCCCGTCCCGGCGACGATCCCGAATCCCCGTCCGCTCGCCGCGAGGGTGCGCAGCTCCGCGCCGTGCGTGCGCTCGAGGACCGTGTCGAGGTGCAGCGCCATCGCGAGCTCGATTGTCTCGCACGCCGCGCGCGTGGGGGCGATGACGATCACCCGCCCGGTGGGCGGGTCGGCGGCGATGAAGGCGTCGTGATCGGGAGGGAGATAGCGGTCGGTGGGGGAGCGCCGCATCACACCCACCCCGTCAGCGACGGTGCGACCGGACCCTGGACGGAGGAGGCGGGGGTGGAGAGGACGGGGGCGGCGACGACCCCTTGGGCTTGACGACGACGGTTCCCTTGGGGGGCGACGTGACGCGCACCGCGCGCGCCGACCCCTGCGCCGGGCGATCGGTGCCGAGAATGAGATGTGCGTGGGGGGCGTGCACCTTCGCCGCCTCGGCACAGCTCGTGGGGGCAGGCTGGTGGTCGGCCGGAACGCCATCCAGCCACACGCGGCACATCCCCGCCGGCGGCTCGTGATCCGGAGGGACGGGAACGGCACGCGGCGCCGGTGCCGCCGGCGACTGGGCGACCACCAGCGCCGGGGGCGCGAAAACCGCGACCGCGACGAATGCCAGGAAACGCACGGAAGCTGGTACCCCCCTCAGCCGGGACCGGGTCCACTCAATCGCCAAACGAGGTTCCGATCGCGCGAGCGGTCATCACGAGATCGCCCTCGGGCTCGACGCGCTTGGGGTGCCGGAGCACCTCGCTGATCGGGATCGTAACGATATGCGGCGATTGCAGCGCGACCATCTGGCCCCACTTCCCGTCCGCCACGGCGCGAACCGCCGCCCCGCCAAATCGGGCCGCCAGGAGGCGGTCGTATCCCGTGGGCATCCCGCCCCGCTGCAGGTGGCCGAGGACGAGGGAGCGCGTCTCCTTCCCGGTCCGCTCCTGTATCGAGCGCGCGAGAGCCGCCGCCACTCCTCCGATGCGGGGCATCTCCCCCGGCAGGGATGCCCCGATCAGAGATGGCGTGCCCCCTATGGGAACGGCTCCCTCGGCGACGACGACGATCGAGAAATGCCGGCCCAGGCGATCGCGCTGGCGCACCTTGTCGCACACCCGATCGACATCGTAGGGAATCTCCGGGATCAGGATGACGTTGGCGCTCCCGGCGAGCCCGGAATGGAGCGCGATGAACCCCGCACTGCGCCCCATGACCTCCAGCACGATGACGCGGTCGTGGCTTTCCGCGGTCGTGTGCAGCTTGTCGATCGCCTCGATCGCGGTATTGACGGCGGTGTCAAAGCCGAAGGTGGCGATCGTTCCGCTCACGTCGTTGTCGATCGTCTTCGGCACGCCGACGATCCGGACCCCCCGTTCGCACAGTCGCTGCGCGATCGCGAGCGATCCATCTCCACCGATCGAAATGATGGCATCGATCCCGAGTGCACGCACCGTCGCGATCACCTCGTCGGATCGGTCGACCGTCTCCATCGTGCCGTCGGCGCGCGCGCCGGGGTACGCGAAGGGATCCCCCCGGTTGGTCGTCCGCAGGATGGTACCGCCCAGGTGGGCGATGCCACGGACCGACTCCCGCGTCAGCGGGATCACGAGGTCGTCGCCCAGCAGACCCGCGTATCCCTTGCAGATGCCGAGGACATCCCAGCCTCGGTTAACCGCCGACAGGACGGCGGCGTGGATGACGGCGTTGAGTCCGGGGGCGTCACCGCCGCCGGTTGACAGCGCGATCCGCACGGTCAGCGCGCGGAGCCCGCGAAGCAGCTCATGGCGGTGTCGGCTTGGCCGGCTGGGGAGGCGGAGGGGAAGCGGGAGGGGGAGGGGGAGGAGGAGGGAGAGCGGGAGGGGGAGGGGGAATCCGGAAAACCGCGAGCGCCTGCAGCGCGCCGTGGCGCTCGATGTCGTTCCACGACGGATGCGTCAGCGCCGCCTCAATCAGTGGCACCGCCGCCGCCGTGTCGAGCTTCGCCAGGGCGATGAGCGCCGCGCCGCGCACGAAGCGCGACGAATCGGACACCAACTCGCGCAGGCGATCCTCGGTGTCGGCCCCCGGGAACGCCCCCAGAACGTGCGCCGCGCGAGTCCGCACGCGCGAGTCGCTGTCACGGGTCGCGCTCAGGAGCGCCATCTGTGCCGTCGTGTCGCCGCCGAAGGCCGCGAGCCCCGTGGCGGCCTCGCGCCGCACGGCCCAGTAGGCGTCCCCCGTCGTCGCGCCCGCGAGCGCCGAGCGCGCGGTCGGATCGCCGCCGCGCTCGCCCAGAAGATCGGCCGCCTCGAGCCGACCGGTGACGTCGTCGTCGTGCTGCAGCTGGTACGCGAGCATCGCGGTCGAGCGCGGGAAGTCGTACAGCTGGAGCAGCCACCGCCCCTTGTCCCAACGGTAGCTGCGGGGCGCGGCCCGCACGGTCAGCGTCGCGCTCGAGAGCGCGCCGTGCAACGGCACGATGCCACGGACCGCCCCGGAGTCCGTGAGGACCTCGACGTCGACGTTGGCATCGAAGTATCCGGTGAGCGAGTCGCGCGGCTGCACCTGGCGCGCCGTGAACGTCACCGTGCGCGCTGACGGCTCGTACGTGGCCGAGATCTGGAGCACGGGGAAGCCCGCGCCGTAGATCCACTGCTTGAAATAGGTCGAGAAATCGCGCCCGGTGGTCTGCTCGAACGCGCGCTCCAGGTCCGCGGTGACCACGTTGGCCCGGGCGTGATCGATCGTATATCTGTGCATCGCGGCCCAGAAGGCGCTGTCACCCAGCGCATGCCGCAACCCCTGCAGGACCGTCGCGCCCTTGGGGTAGATGTGACCGCTGAAGAAGAGCTCCATCGGATCCCGCTCCCACCGATCGTACACGATCGGCCGGCGCGCGCGCCGATCCGCCTCGATCGACTGCCGCTGGGCCTCGATCCGCTCGAGTGCAGCCGGCGCCGCGCCGTGTGCCGCCTCCTGGAAGATCTGCTCCATGAATGTGGCGAACCCCTCGTTGAGCCAGGCATTGGCCCAGACCCGGGGCGTCAGGTAGTCGCCGTACCATTGGTGCGCGAGCTCGTGCGAGACGAGACCGTCGGTCGCCGCCTGCGGCTCGGCCCACGCGGGGTGCAGGATCTCGTTGTCGTTCTGGGTCGTGGCGGTGACGTTCTCCATTCCCCCAAAGATGAAATTGGGAGCCACGATCTGATCGTATTTCGGCCACGGATACGGCACGCCCGTCTTCGCGGAGAACACGTCGATGGCGTGCGGCGTCATGCGAAATCCCCGCCACCCCGCCGCGACGGAATCGGGATAGACCCAATAGTCGACGGGAATCGAGTGCCACTTGTCGCGCAGGATCGTGTAGGTCCCCGCGCTGACGGTCATGAGGTACGTCGACGCGGGCTCGTCCAGCGCCCAATGCCACTCGACGTTGCCGTCCACCGGGGTCGTCCCTACGAGTCGGCCATTCGAGAGCGCCTTCTGCCCCTTCGGCACGCGCACGTAGATCTCCCACGTTGTCTTGTCGTTCGGGTAATCGTACGTCGGGATCCAGTAGCGGGTCGACTCGGTCTCCCCCTGCGTCCAGAGATCGTGCAGGCGATCGATGAAGAACACGCCTTGCCGTGGCGCCACCGTCTCGTAGGTGACCGTGAACGCGGCCGAGTCGCGCGGGGCCACGGGGGTCGCGAGCAGGACCGCGAGCGTCGACCCGTCGTACGTGTAGTGGAGCGGCGCGGCCGATCGGCCCGTCGCGCGTACGCTCCCGATCGTCATCCCGACCGCATCGAGCGCGACGACGCGCAAGGCGGTGTCGAGCGGAGCGACGCGGAGCGTCGTCGACCCGATGACGGCGTGGCGACTCCAGTCGAAGCGGACGTGGACGATCTGATGCTGGAGGTGATAGCTGCGCGTGCGCTCCGTATGGGGCGCGCCGGGCGGGGACGGCCCCCACGCCGACAGCAGGGCGGTGTCGCGGAGCGGCGGGACGCGCTCCGCCGCCGCGGAATCCGCGGCGCGCCGGATCCTCGCGTCGACGGCGCTGTCGGGCACGATGACGCGCGGGGGAATCGGCCGCCGGGGAGCCGCGCTATCGCGGAGCGCTCCGGATTGCAGCGCGTTCGCGGACGGAGCAGGCGCCGCCGCGGCTATCGCGCAGAGCGCGAGGGCGGCGACGATCGCGCGCATCAATCGGCGGCGACGGTGCCGAAGTCGTATCCGGGGACCGAGATCCGGGGGATCGGCTGCCCGATCAGGCGCTCGATCGTCCGCACCATCGCGATCTCGTCCGCCGACATGAACGTGTAGGCATCGCCCGTCTGCAAGGCGCGTCCGGTCCGCCCGATCCGGTGCACGTAGTCCTCGGGCTGCTGGGGCACATCGTAGTTGATGACGTGCGAGATGCCCGAGATGTCGAGGCCGCGCTGGGCGATGTCGGTCGCAACGAGGACGCGGATCTTCCCTTCGCGGAATCCCTCGAGCGCCCGCGTGCGCTGCGACTGGGTCTTGTCCGCGTGCATCGCCGTCGCCGGCAGCCCCGCACGCTCGAGCTGGCGCACGAGTCGGTCGGCGCCATGCTTCGTGCGCGTGAATACCAGGACGCTGTCCATGTCGGCGTGCGAGAGGAGCTCGACGAGCAGGGCGCTCTTGCGGTCGCGCGGAACGGGATAGACGGCGTGCGTCACCGTGTTCGCGGCCTCCGATCGGCGTCCGACCTGGACCACCACCGGCCGGCGCAGATACTTGCGCGCGAGTGCCTCCACCTCGGGCAGCATCGTCGCGCTGAAGAGCATCGTCTGCCGGTAGCGCGGAATCTGCGCGACCACGCGATTGATCTGGGGTGCGAAGCCCATGTCGAGCATCCGGTCCGCCTCGTCCAGCACGAGGACCTCGAGGTCGTCGAATCGCACCGTGCCACGTTCGAGATGGTCGAGAAGCCGCCCCGGCGTCGCGATCACGACGTCGACGCCGCGCCGCAACGCGCGCTCCTGCGGATCCAGGGCGACGCCGCCGTAGACCGCGACGGCCGTCGTCTCCGTGTGCCGCCCGTATTTGGCGAAGCTCTCGTCGACCTGCGCTGCGAGCTCCCGCGTCGGCGCGAGGACCAGCGCGCGCGGGCCCCGCGGGCCGCCGTTGCGGCTCGGGTCCTCGGTCAGGCGCTGAAGGATCGGAAGCGTGAAGGCCGCCGTTTTCCCCGTGCCCGTCTGCGCCAACCCGATCAGATCCCGCCCCTTGAGGGCGACGGGGATGGCCTGCAGTTGAATGGGGGTCGGCGTCGTATAGCCGGCGTCACGCACGGCATCGAGAAACGCGGGAGCAAGACCCAGATCGGCGAAATTCGAAGGCACCGCCTCGGTAGGCGCGGTCTCTTCCGGTGATTCTTCTATTGGTGGGTTCATAACGCTGCAAAAGACTCGCGGGCACCCAGAGGGGGCGCCCGAGACCCGGGGGCGGAGATACCGCGACATCCCGAGTCGGACACACAAATATAAGCGGTGCAACCGGATAGCGAAACGACAGCGCCCGCGTTGCCCGGACGCCGCCCTCGCGCGACCTTCCGCAGCGTCCCGTTCCCTCCCACATCGGATCCATCCACTCGACCAGCCGGCGGCACACGATGGCGATGAAGTCGGAAGCACTAGCGGCCAACACCAATGCCGTAGTAACGTTACGCGTGTCTGCCCCCACCGGCTCACGCGCGTCGTCGCCAGCCGCACGCAGCGCGACGCTCCCGGCGACCGCAGGTGACGATCCCGCGTTGACCACCGCCGCGCCTGCCCCTCCGCTCACCTCGCCGCCGCCACCCCCTCCGCCCCCACCTCCCGCGCTTCGCTTTCCGATCGGGTGGCTGCTGGACCATGGCGCCCCCCCGATCCAGTACCGCGCGATCGCGGATGTGGCACGACTGGACGTGCCGGCCGCCGCGAACATTCCCTACAGCTATCGCCCGGCGCTGGCGCTCGCTGCCATGCAGCAGACCGACGGGGGCTGGGGCCGCGCGATGCTGTCCGTGCCCTCCACGCGCGCCGAGCATTTTGAAGGGGTCGGGACGGTATCGGCCGTGCGGCGGCTCCTCGAGTACGGCTGGCACGGCGAATCTCCACCACTCCTTCGCGTCCGGCGGCTGCTCTTCCGGCTGCTGGCCGAGGACACCGATCCGGCGCATCTGTTCGAGTTCGCGCCGACGCGGACGAAGATTGATGAGGAGATGGCGCGGCGCGGTCGCTCGATCGTGCGCGAGGCCGCGGCGTCCGCGCTCGCGCAGGCGGGATACGAGGCCGACCCCCGGCTCCGCGGAGCGGCACGCCGGGTTCTCGAGCGGATCAACGCGTACCTGAAATCCCCGCTCGCGCAAAAGCCCTGGGTCCGCGTCGGGAACCGACAGGTGCTGGCTCTCGAGGCCGCACCTCCGTCGATCTACGCTCTCACGATGCTGGCCCACATGCCGGCCTTCCGCAGCGAGCACCACGAGCACATGGAGCGGCTGTATCACTTCCTCACGCAGCCGTTGCCCCGGCAGGAATCCGTCCAGATCGTCGGGACCGCCAGCGTCGCCCAACCGCACCTCGTCCTCGGCGATCTCTTCCCGCACCGCAACGCGGTCGAGGCCGACATCCCGATGGCCCTCTACTGGATCGAGTTGATGGCGCGTCTCGGCTTCCTCCGGCGAAACGAGATCTGGACGAAGATGTTCGAGCGCTTCGTCGACGACATGGACCGAAGCGGCGTCTGGCACCCGCGGAAAGGCCTCGCGATGCCCCGGTCGTCGAATCCCTACGTCTGGCCGATGTTCCCGCTGGAAGAGCACCTCGCGGGCGAGGAGCGGTGGGCGGACGTGACGATGCGGATCGGGGTGATCGCCCGCGCGGCCGGCCGCCCGATCCAGCTCATGTAGGCCCCCTCAGGCCCCCCCCCAACCCGCACCCAACGGCGCGCGCGCCGCGGTTATGCGCCGTCTGCCACCCGAGGCGATTTTCCCCGCGGGGCGCCCCGAGCACCGGGTTCGGATCCTCCGCACGCGCTCCGGCGCGCAACTCCGCGCCGTCGAGACCGGACCGGTCACGGGGACGGCCGTCGTTCTGGTCCATGGCTGGGGCGCGTCGGCCTACACGTTCCGGCATGCATTGCCGGCGCTGGCCTCCGCCGGTTGCCGCGCCATAGCACTCGACCTGCCGGGTCACGGTCTCTCGGATAAGCCGCTCGACCTTGCGGCGTATCGGCTCGATCCACTTGTCCAGTCGGTGCTCGATGGGATCGACGCCCTCGGGTGCGCACGCGTCGCGTTGGTTGGGCACTCCATGGGGGCTACCATCGTCGCTCGCGCCGCGGCCCTCGCCGGCTCGCGCGTCGACCGATTGGTGCTGCTCGCGCCCGTCGGCCTCGGTCGGGTTCGCGATGCGGCGATCGGACGGCTCCTCACGCCCGCGTGGGCCCTCCCGCTGCTTCCCCTTCTCGCGCGCCGGCTGGCCGTCGTGATCGCGCTCCGCTTCGCCTTCTCGACGGCGGCGCGACCGCGCACGACCCTGGCAACCGTCTCCGACGCGGATGTCGATGAGTATTGGGCGCCCTCCGGGTGCCCTGGCTTTACGACAGCGCTCCGTCACCTCATCCACGCATTTCCCTGGCGGCTCACCGACGCCCGCTGGCTGCGCGAGATCGCCTGCCCGACGCTCGTCATCGCGGGACGAGGGGATCGTCTCGTCGATCCCGCGAGCGCCGCGGCATTCGCGCGGACGATCCCGGGCGCCCAGCTGGAGCTCGTTCCGGACGCGGGGCACGCGGTGGCGGAGCAGGCGCCCGAGGCCGTCGATGCCGCGCTCGTGCGCTATCTCACCATTCCGGCGTGACACCGTCTCCCGTGAGGGGCCAGAGGTAGAGCAGGCCGGGCTCGGTTCCGGGAAGGAAATACTCCATGTACCGCCGCGAGGGCGGCGTCGATGAATCGGCCGGCGCACCGGTGACGCGGTCGAGCATCGCGGCCGCGATCCAATCCGGAGGCGCCCACTCGCTGCTGTCGTCGGCCGCGGGCCCCGCGTGGCCCGCGATCATGCGAGCCCAGATCGGTGCGGCGAGCGTTCCCCCCGCCGCGCCGGGCAGGATCGACTGCGCTCGATCGAACCCGAGCCAGACGCCCGCGACGATCCCCGGCGTCATCCCGACGAACCAGACATCGCTGTTGTCGTTCGTCGTCCCGGTCTTGCCCGCCGCGAGCATGCCGGCGGGGAGCAACCGGCGTGCCGGCGCCGCCGTCCCTCTGTCGACGACGTCGCGCAGCATATCGCGGACGATGAAGGCCACCCCGGAGTCCAACGCGGACTCCTGCGTCACGCTCGCTTCGGTGGATCCCCACACCTGGCGGCCGTCGCGGTCTTCGATCCGCGTCATGAACTGGGGCTCCGGCACCGTTCCGAGCGTCGCGAACGCCGCGTACGCTGTCACCAGATCGATCGGGCGGACCACCCCCGCGCCGAGCGCACTCGACAGAACCGGGGCGATCGGCGTGGAAATCCCCATCCGGTGCGCGAGCGCGCTGATCGAGTCCAATCCGACGCGCTCGCCCAGCTGGATCGCGACCGTGTTCCGCGATTCCACCAGGGCCTCCCGCAGCGTGAGCCGGCCCAGGAACAGCCGGTCCGCATTCTGGGGGCGGTACGTGCGCCCCGAATGCAGCGGGATGGCGAGAGCCGTGTCGTACACGATGGCGTTGGCCGGGATCCCGGCATTGACCGCCGCGGCATACACGATCGGCTTGAACGCGGAGCCCGCCTGTCGCCGGGCGTCGAGCGCGCGGTCGAAGGGAGAGTCCTGATATTTGCGTCCGCCGACGAGCGCGCGCACCTCACCCGTCGACGGATCGAGGGCGACGATCATCCCTTGCAGATACGCGGTCCCGTTCCGCGCCCCGCCCGCCGGTGCGGGATGACTGGCGAGCGTGGGGTGGGCGTACCCCCGCCCCGCTTCGATCGCGGCGGCGCCGGCCGCGAGCGCGTCCGTCGCGGACCGTTGCAGCCCGCGATCGAGCGTGGAGTAGATCCGGAACCCGCCGATCTCCACCTCGACCCCCGCGCTCTCGGCCGCGGCGCGCACGGCGTCGATGAAATACGGAGCGGGCTGGTCGATATCCGGCGGGATCGTGATGAGGCGCTCGCGTGCGGCCTTCGCGGCCTGCGCGCGCGAGATCAATCCCTGGTTCGCCATGACGGCAAGCACGAGGTTCCGTCTCCGGCGCGCCCGCTGCGGATACCGCAGCGGGTCGAACTCGGCCGGTCCCTTGGGGAGCGCGGCGAGCGTGGCGGCCTGGGCCAGCGTGAGCTGGCTGGCGCTCACGCCGAAGTAGTGGCGGGCGGCAGCGTCGACTCCGTACCACCCGTGCCCGAACAGGATCTGGTTGAGGTAGGCCTCGAGGATCTGCGCCTTCGAGTAGTGCCGCTCCATCTCGCGGGCCGCGGCTTGCTCGCGCAGCTTCCGGTCGAGACTGCGCTCGCGGCGGCTCACGATGTCGGGGTGCATGTTGCCGACCAGCTGTTGCGTGATCGTGCTCGCCCCGCGCTTGTTCCGCCCGAGCATGCGGTCCTTGATGGCGCCGAGGACGCCGACGACGTCGACGCCGTTGTGCTCGTAGAAGCGGTGGTCTTCGATCGCGATGAACGCCTCCGGGACGTAGGGCGGGAGGCTACTGAGCGGGACGCTCGTCCGCGTCTCGCGCCCGAACTCGCCGATCACGGAGCCGTCCGCCGCGTAGACCAGCGTCGATTGCGGCGGATCGATGATCTGCCACGCCTGACCGGTATGGTTGTGTGCGGCAGTGTCCTGCGCGAGCGCGCCCGGGGCGATCGCTGTCGCGAGGACGAGCACGGCCCACGCGGCGGGGAGGCCACGGCGATTCCGCATGGGGTAGATGTTAACATTCATTGATGCCGCCGCTCGTCCACGTCGCGCTGGCGCAGCTGAGCCCACGGAAGGGGGAGTACGCCGCGAACCTCGCGCGGCTCCGCGATCTGTTCGAGCGGGTGGAGAGGCTCACGCCGCGCCCCGACGTGCTCCAGCTGCCGGAGACCGCGCTGAGCGGCTACTTCGTCGAGGGGGCCGTCCGCGAGATCGCGCTGACCGCGGGGGCTTTCGCGGCCGACCTGGACCGGACGTATCGCGCGGCACGGCCCGCGAGTGCCGCGAACGGGGCCCGGACGCTGGACATCGTGATCGGGTTCTACGAGCGCTGGCGGGACACGCTGCACAACAGCGCCCTGTACGTGACGGTGGGCGGAGCGGACGGTCCCGTCATCCGGCACGTGCATCGGAAGCTCTTCCTCCCCACGTATGGTCTGTTCGATGAAGAGCGCTTCGTCGAGCGCGGCTACGAGGTCCGCGCGTTCGACACCCCGTGGGGACGGACCGCACTCCTCGTATGCGAGGACGCCTGGCACAGCCTGACGGGCACGCTGGCCGCGCTCGATGGAGCGCAGGTGATCTTCATCTGCTCGGCCGCTCCGGCGCGTGGGGCGTGGCCGCGCGATGACGGCGTCCCGGGGCCGGCGACGGTGGCGCGCTGGGAGCGGCTCGTGCGCGACATCGCGGAGGAGCACGGAGTCTTCGTCACGTTCGCGAACCTCGTCGGCAGCGAGGGCGGCAAATTCTTTGGCGGCGCCTCGAGCGTCGCCGGGCCGGCCGGGGATGTGCGGCTGCGGGGTCCCCTGTTCGAGGAGGCCCTGCTGGGCGTCACGCTGGACCTGGGCGACGTCGCGCGTGCGCGCGCGGACATGCCGCTGCTCGCCGATCTGCGGACGGCTCTGCCGCACCTCCGCGCTGGAATGGACCGCATCGAACAGGGCGTGGACGGGGATGGCGCGCGCTCCGAGCCCGCGTTCGATCCCGCCGCGCCCGCCGCGCCCGCCCCCCCGCCATGCGTGGGGAGCGCGTACCGTGCACCGCCGGCGGCCCCCCGCCGCTCGCCATTGACGCCGAGCTGGTGACGTCGTGGCTCGTGCACTTCATCCGGGACGAGCTCGGGCGTCGCGGCTTCACAAAGGCCGTCGTGGGTCTGTCGGGTGGCGTCGATTCCGCCGTCACGGCGTTCCTCGCGGCGCGCGCGCTTGGCTCCGAGAACGTTGTCGGCGTCCGGATGCCCTACCGGACATCGAATCCGGAGAGTGTGGCCCACGCCGGACTCGTCATCGACGCGTTGGGGATCCCCGAGCGGACCGTGAATATCTCCGCGTCGGTCGACGCGTACCTCGCCCAGGAGCCGGACGCCGACGCGGCCCGGCGCGGGAACGTCATGGCGCGGATGCGCATGATCACGCTCTTCGACCTCTCGGCGCGCTACGCGGCGCTGCCATTGGGCACCGGAAACAAGACGGAGCGGCTGTTCGGGTATTTCACCTGGCACGCGGACGACTCGCCGCCGATCAATCCGCTCGGGGATCTGTTCAAGAGTCAGGTCTGGGCGCTGGCGCGTCATCTAGGCGTGCCGGAGGTCATCGTTTCGAAGCCCGCCTCGGCCGACCTGATCACGGGGCAGACGGATGAGGGGGATTTCGGGATCAGCTACGCCAAGGCCGACGCGATCCTGAACTGGCTGCTCGTCGGTTACGCGCCCGCGGACCTCGCCGCGCGCGGCTTCGATGCGGCGGAGGTGGCGCTGGTGCACGGCCGCCTCGAGAGCACGCACTGGAAGCGCCGGCTGCCGACGGTGGCCATGCTGAGTCCGACCGCGATCGGCGAGTCGTATCTCAGGCCGGTGGACTACTAGGGGCCGTAAGGGCCCCTAAGCGATCGCCTCCGCCTCTTCCTCGGCTTCTTCCATCTCGGTCTTCCGCGTCGCGACCGAGCGCTGGCGGCGCAGCAGTGCGACGTCGAAGACCTCATCCAGCGTCTCGACCGGATGAAACGAGAGCGCACTCCGTACATCGGCCGGGATATCCTCGAGGTCGGCCTCGTTCGCCTTGGGGAGCACGATGCTCGTGATCCCCGCGCGATGCGCCCCGAGCACCTTCTCCTTGAGCCCCCCGATCGGCAGGACGCGGCCGCGGAGGGTGATCTCCCCCGTCATGGCGACGTCCTTGCGTACCGGACGACCCGACATGGCGCTCACGAGCGCCGTCGCCATCGTGACGCCGGCCGACGGACCATCCTTCGGGATCGCACCGGCCGGTACGTGCACGTGCACCTCGATCGACCCGAGACGGTCCTCCGGAATCCGCAGCCGCGACGCGTGCGTTTCCGCGTACGTGAGTGCCGCGCGCGCCGACTCCTTCATGACGTCGCCCAGCTGACCCGTGAGGATCAGCGACACCGTCCCCAGACCGCTCACCTGCTCCCGGTCCGTACCAGCCTCGGTGGGAGCCGCTCCGTACAACCGCCGGATCGCGGCCTCGACGAACATGATGTCGCCGCCCATCGGAGTGTAGAACATCCCGGTGGCGACACCCACCTCGTTCTGCTCATTCGCCCGCTCCGGGTGCACCTTCGGACGGCCGAGCAGCTCGCGCACGTCGGCCGCCGAGATCTCGAGATCGGTCGCCTCTCCCGTCGCCACCTTGCGCGCCATTTTCCGCGCGACCGCGCCGACCTGCCGCTCGAGCTGTCGCACGCCGCTCTCGCGCGTGTATTGCGAGATGATCGCCATGACCGCGTCGTCGGTGAACGTCAGCGACTTCCCGGCGAGCCCCGCCTCCTCCAGCTGCCGCGGGATCAGATACTTCTTCGCGATCTCGGCTTTTTCGCGCTCCGTGTACCCGGCGAAGTCGACCACTTCCATCCGGTCGAGCAGCGGACTCGGGATGTTCTGAATGAAGTTCGCCGTCGCGATGAAGAGCACCTCGCTCAGATCGAACGGCACCCCGAGGTAGTGATCCGTGAACGTGTCGTTCTGCGCCGGGTCGAGGACCTCGAGCAGGGCCGCTGCCGGATCGCCCTGGAACGACGCGCCGAGCTTGTCGACCTCGTCGAGCAGAAAGATCGGATTCTTCGTCCCCGCCTGCTTGATCCCCTGGATGATCCGGCCCGGCATCGCGCCGACGTAGGTGCGCCGGTGCCCCCGAATGTCGGCCTCGTCCCGCGCGCCTCCCAGCGCGACGCGGACGTATTCGCGCCCCAGGGAGCGTGCGATCGATTTCGCGATCGAACGTCTTGCCGACGCCGGGCGGGCCGACGAAGAGCAGGATCGGCCCGCGCGCCATCGCGCGCGATTTCGCCTCGCGCGAATCCGTGATCGGCCGGTCCTCGGGCTCCCCCGTCGCCAGCGAGGGCGTCGCGTCGTCCTTCGCGGGACGCAGCTTCGCCGCGGGGACCTCTCCCGCCGCCTCGACCTCGGCGGCCAGCTCCTGGGCGCGCAGCTGCCGCACGGCGAGGAACTCGAGCACGCGATCCTTCACGTCCCGCAGCCCGTAGTGGTCCTCGTCGAGGACCTGCTCCGCGCGCTTGAGGTCGAGCGCATCATCGGAGCGCGTGTTCCACGGGAGCTCCGCGATCCACTCGAGATACGTGCGGATCACCTGCGCCTCCATCGACTCGCGACCCGCGCGCTCCAGGCGCCCCAGCTCGCGCTCGACCTCGGCGCGGGCCTCCTTCGGCAGCTCGAGCTTCATGAGCTTGTCCCGCAGCTCGGTCACCTCGCGGCTCGAGTCGTCGTCCCCGAGCTCCTTCTGAATCGCCTTGAGCTGCTCGCGCAGATACATCTCGCGCTGGCGCTCCCCCAGCTCCTCCTGCACCTGCGACTTGATCTCCTCCTGGGCCTCGAGCAGGCCGATCTGCCGCTGGACGTGCACGAGCACCCGGCGGAGCCGCTCCTCGACGCTCAACGTCTCCAGCAACCCCTGCTTCTCCGCGACGCTCAACTCGATGTAGCCGGCCACCAGGTCGGCGAAGCGCCCCGGCTCCGTCACGGAGTCCAGCACCTGGCGGACCACCTCCTCCGGCAGCCCCCGCTTCTCTCCGAGCTCGGCCGCCCGCTCGCGCAATTCCTTGTGCAGCGCCTCGAACGCCGCGTCGTGTTCGTCGAGGGGACTCATCTCCTCCGTCGGCATCACGACCGCCGCCATGTATCCGCCCTCGGCCGTCGTGTACTGCACCGCCGTCGCGCGCTGCTCTCCCTGCAGGAGCAGCTGCACGCCCCCCAGGCCGCGCTGGATCTGCCCGATGCGCGCGATCACCCCCATCGTGTACAGGATGTCGGGGGTCGGCTCATCCATGTTTTCCCGCTGCGCGACCGCGAAGACGAGACGCTCCTGCTTGAGCGCTGCCTCGATCGCGCGCAAAGTCCCCGGTCGGCCCGCGGCAACCGGTGCCGCGCTCCCGGGGAAGATCGCCGTGCCGCGAAGCGGCAGGACGGGTAATGTCTGGCGTTGTGCCATACTCTATATACCTACACGAAAACGTGATGGACGCGAGGTCGGACGCCGACCCCGCTAACATTCTGACAAATCCGGGGGACGATCGTTACGTTCGGGCTCCCGCGTATCTCTCCCGGCTTCCACACATGTGTTTATCGCCCGCGATCGCCTCCCGCCGCGGATTCGCCGCCTGCCTTGCCGCCGCCGCGCTCCTCGCCGGGGCGCGCGCGGCTCGGCCACAGGCAGCACCGACCGTGCCACTCGGGGGACCGCAGGCAGGGGTACCGCACCTGCCGACCCCAGCGGTCGTCCGGGGGCTCTACGTCAACCGGTGGGCGGCACTGAGCGACAAGGTGTGGGCACTCATCCGGGTCGGCGAGACGACGGAGGTGAACGCGCTCGTCATCGATGTCAAGGACGACCGCGGGCTCCTGCTCTATCGCTCGGCCGTGCCCCTCGCCCGCGCGATCGGCGCCGACACCGTGTCGCCGATGCGGAGCACGCGCGTCCGCGCACTCCTCGATACGATGCGCGCGCACGGCGTGTACGCGATCGCGCGGATCGTCGTCGCCAAGGACCCGCTCCTGGCCACGCACAAGTCGGACTGGGCGATTCGGGAGCGCTCGGACACCGCGGCCCTCTGGCACGACCGACAGGGACGGCCCTGGCTCGACCCCACACAGCGCGGCGTCTGGCAGTACGCCGTCGACATCGCGCGCGAGGCCGCCGGCCTCGGCTTCTCGGAGATCCAATTCGACTACGTACGGTTCCCCGACGACAAGCGACTCGTGACCGACGCGGTTTTCCCCCTGGCGCAGGGCCGCAAGCGCGCCGATGTGATCCACGATCAGCTGGCATTCGCGCACGGGGAGCTCAAGCCGCTCCAGGTGCCCCTCGCAATCGACGTATTCGGCTTGACGGCCTCCGACTCGACCGACATGGGGATCGGGCAGCGCTGGGAAGCGTTCGTCGCGGAGGCCGACATCGTGCAGCCGATGAGCTATCCCTCCCACTACGCGCCCGGTACCTATCACCTGGCGCACCCCAACGCCCACCCGTATGACGTGGTGGCACATACCCTCGACGATGCCGCGCGTCGGAGCGCGACCGTGTCCGGGGCCGCACCCGTACGCCCCTGGTATCAGGATTTCACGCTGGGGCCGCCTCGCTACGGGGTCGCCCAGGTACGCGCGCAGATTCAGGCGGGATACGACAAGGGGATCATGAGCTGGCTCCTGTGGAACCCCGGCAGCCGGTACACCCTCGGCGCGCTTGAGCCCCGGAGCGCCCTCGAGATGGCGATCGGCAAGGTGGCACGCGATTCCGGAAGCGCCACCCCGAGGGCGCCCTGATGCAGGTCAGCCTCCTCGGGACCGCGGCGGGCGGCGGCTTTCCGCAGTGGAATTGCTGGTGTCCGACGTGCCGCGTCGCTCGAACCGATCCCGCGCGCGCGCGGCCCCGGACGCAGTCATCGATCGCCGTGCGCGCGGAGGGATTCGGATGGTTCCTCTGCAACGCGTCCCCTGACGTCCGCGAGCAGATCGCGCGACTGCCCGCGAGCGATCTGGCGCCCGCTCCCGGAGAGCTGCGGCACGTGCCGATCGAGGGGGTCGTGCTCACGGACGCCGAGCTCGATCACACGCTCGGCCTCGCGTTGCTGCGCGAGGGCCGGCAGCTGACGGTGTACGCGACCGAGATCGTCGAGCGGATCCTCACAGACGACAGCCGGGTGCTGCCGACCACGCGGGCATTCGCCGACGTGCGCGTCGAGCGGTTGCGCCTCGATACGCCGACCACGCTGCACGATCGCGCGGCGCGGCCCGCGGGGCTGACGGTCGATCCATTCGCCGTCCGGGGAGACCCGCCGCGGTTCGCGAGCGATACCCACGACCGGCCAGGTCACACGATCGGCGTGATCCTCCGCGAGACGGCGAGCGGCAAGACGGTCGCGTTCGTCCCCGGTGCGGGCGCGCTCGATGCGGCGCTCCTCCGCCGTCTCGCGGGCGTCGATCTCATCCTCTTCGATGGGACGTGCTGGACGGATGCCGAGCTGGTGGATCTCGGCATCTCGCCATCGCTCGCGCGCGAGATGGGCCACGTCCCCGTCAGCGGTCCCGGAGGCAGCCTCGAGGGGCTGCGGACATTGGCTCCCGCCCGGCGCGTGTACACGCACATCAACAACTCGAATCCGATGCTGATCGAGGACAGCGCGGAGCGTCGCGCCGTCGAGGCGGCGGGGATCGCCGTCGGCATGGACGGGATGACGTTCACGGTGTAGCGAGTTCGGGGACCGGACCATCTTCTCCTCGCCTCGGGGGCTCAGATAGTCCATCTCGGGAACCAACTTCCGAGAGAGGTGCTAACTTTGCGGGCATGGCGTTGAGCCCAGCGGAGCAACAGGATTACGACCAAAGCTTCGAACGCGAGGCTCTCCCCTGGCTCGATGACGTGTACCGGTTCGCATTGTCGTTGACTCGCAACGAAGCGGACGCAGACGACGTCGTCCAGGAGACTTTCTTACGCGCGTATCGGTCGTGGCACACGTTCGAGCGGGGGAGCGACGCGCGACGGTGGTTGTTCACCATCTGCCGGAACGCGTTCCTTCGCACGCGCGAACGGGCCCGTCATCAAGTGGATCTGGAGGACGGGGACGTCGAATCGGCCGCCGCACAGGCGGGGGAAGCGCTGACGGCGCGGGAAGGGGTCGATCAGCTGCTGACGCGGCTCGACCTCGCGCCGGCTCTGTCGAGCGCGATCGATCGGCTGCCGGAGCCCTTCCGGTCGGCCGTCGTGCTCGTCGACGTCGAGGATCAATCGTATGAAGCGGCGGCGGAGATCCTCCATATTCCGATCGGCACCGTGCGCTCGCGGCTCTTTCGCGGGCGCCGACTGCTGCAGCAGGAGCTCGCGGAATACGCCCGGGACGCCGGATTCACGACGGCACCTCCGACGCGCGCCGACACCGTGAATCCGGCACCGTGAATCATGAGTGACCAGCCGCCCACCGTCCCGGGGCCCGCGCCCCTCAAGGGCGGCATCGATTGTCGGGCTGCGCTCGACCAGCTCTGGGAATACCTCGACGGGGAGTTGAGCCCGGCGCGCATGGAGTCCGTGCGCACCCATCTCGCGCTCTGCGCCAAGTGCTACCCCGAACACGACTTCGAGAAGGCGTTCCTGGACGCCATCGGCAATTGCCGCAAGGACCAATGCGCATCCCACCGGCTGCGGGCCAAGATTATGGACACCCTGCAGCGCCTGGGCTTCTCGCCTACCCGCCCCACGTCGGTCTAACCGCGGTTCTTCCCCCTCTCCCCGCCGCTCGGGCGGGGACTACGCCCGGCCCCTGGCAGGCCTTGCGAGGCCCAAAGGGCCGAAGCAATCTCCCGTTCACGCGCGCTCGGGGTTCGGACCCGCGATCGTCCCCGCCTCGATGTCACCGCCGGCCGCGCCGTTCAGCGTCAGCCGGAACCGGAGCGGAATCGCCGGATCCAGCGATGCCCGCACCGAGCAGTACCGAGTCAGCGAGAGGTCGATTGCCCGCTCGGCATGAGAGCGCTCGATCCCCGGACCGTCGATGGCGACGTGGACCTCGAGCCGCACCAGGCGTCGCGGAATCGTCTCGGCCCGCGTCCCCATCACATCGAGCGCGACATGGGTTGCCGGCGTCCGTCGCTTGGCCAGGATCTCCACGATGTCGATGCCCGAGCACGCCGCGAGTGAGCTCAACAGGCCATCGGTCGGGCTCTGGGCCACCTCGGCGTTTCCATCCAGCGGCGTAACCGGACCCCCGGGGCGCCCGGTGTCGAAACGGCGCGCGCCCGCCCATGCGGCGTGGATGTGGGCCATCAACGCCTACCGGCGCTCGAGCGCGTCGCGGACGTCGAGGAGGATCTCGAAGTACAGCTGCTCGCGGCGGTAGGCGAAATCGAGCGTCTGCATCTGCGCCTCGTCGCCGGTGGCTTTCGCGCGGTCAAATGCCTCGCGATACATCTCGTCGAGGTTGTTGAGGATCCGGTCTCGGGATCGCGACATAGTGAGCGCCTCGAGGGCACGTGGGGTCAAACGGGGCGGCACAACCGGCGCGGGCTCCGGCGCCGAGGCGGCCGCGGTGAGAAACCGCTGCGCCGCCGCCTGCAGGAAGCGACGCGTATCCATCGTGGAGCTCATACAGGTACGACCATCACCGGCGATAAAGTAACGAGGCGCCGACGGCCGCGCCGAGCACCCCCGCCACCATCGCCAGCGCCGCTCCCGTCGGAATCGCGATCATGGGCGCCGCGAGCATCTTCGCGCCGATGAGAACGAGGACGACCGCGACGCCGTACCGGAGGTAGCGCACGCGATCCACGGCCCCGCCGAGGACGCCGGCGAGCGACCGGAGGCCGATCACGGCGAAGATGTTGGATGTCAGCACGACGAACGCATCGCGCGTGATCCCGAACACGGCCGGGATCGAGTCCACCGCGAACAGCAGATCGGCCACCTCGACGAGGAGCACGGCGAGCAGGAGCGGCGTGCCGACCCACCGCTCGGAGCCGCGCCCGCCGGCTTCCTCCCGGCGCTCGCGCGTGACGAATCGCTCGCCGTCGTAGCGGTCCGTCAGCGGAAGGAGCCGGCGCGCCGCACGGAGGACCGGGCCGGCCGTGCCGCGCACCGTCGCGGTCTCGTCGCGAATCGCGAGCCGTACGCCCCCGAGCGCGACCACCAGGCCGAGGAGGGGCCCGACCCAGGCGAAGCGCGCGAGCGCCGCCGCCCCCGCGGCGACGAACAGGCCGCGCAGCAGGACCGCGCCGATCACCCCCCAGAGGAGCACGCGGCGCTGGCGAGCCGGCGGGACATGGAGGGAGCTGAAGATGAGGAGGATGACGACGACGTTGTCGACGCTGAGCGCGAGCTCCATCGCGTAGCCCGTGAGGAAGACGAGCGCCTCGGAGTGACCGTCGACGACGGCGATGCCCAGCGCGAACACCAGCGCCAGCAGCACCCATCCCACGGTCCAGGCCATGGCGCGGCGGCGCGTCGGGACCGCGCGCGCGCCGGTCCCCAGGTCGAGCGCGACCCCGACGGTCACGCAGATGGCGCAGGCCAGCCACAGCCACGCCCGCGGCGAGCCGGGCGCGCCGGTCACGGTCGTGCGGAATCAGTACGCGCGGATCGCCCGGTACGCCGCAACGAAATCGGCGACCTGCGGCAGCGTGGCATCTTCGAGCTTCGGGGCGTAGCCGACGAAGGTATCGAGCGAGGCCACTCGCCGCACCGGCGCATCGAGCCACGGAAAGCACTCGTCGGCGATCGCCGCCGCCATCTCCGCACCCACACCCCAGGACATCGCGTCCTCGTAGGCCACGACCACCCGCGCCGTCTTGCGCACCGAGGCGAACACCGCATCGCGATCCCAGGGCGAGAGGGATCGCAGATCGATGACCTCCACATCGAGCGGCTCCCCGCCGTCGCCCCCCTCGGCGACCCGCGCCGCCGCGACGAGAGCGCGCTGCACCGTCGCGCCGTACGTCACCACCGTGAGGTCCGCGCCAGGCCGCACCACCGCCGCCTTGCCGAACGGAACCATGAAGTTCGGCCCGGGATTCCGCGACTTGTTGTAGGTCTGGCGGTAGAGGTGCTTGTGCTCGAGGAAGATCACCGGATCGTCGCTGCGGATCGCGGTCCGCAAGAGCCCGTTCGCATCGAGCGCTGTCGCCGGACACACCACGCGCAATCCCGGAGTATGCGTGAACAGCGACGCCCCCGTCTGCGAGTGGTAGAGCGCGCCCCGGATGTACCCGCCGTACGTCACGCGCACCACCACGGGCGCCGCGAATGCGTTGTTCGACCGCCACCGCATCGCGGCCAGCTCATCGCGGATCTGCATGAAAGCGGGCCAGATGTAATCGAAGAACTGGATCTCGACGACCGGCTTGAATCCGCGGAGCGCGAGCCCGATCGCGCGCCCAATGATATTGGCCTCGGCCAGCGGGGTGTTATAGACACGGTCGCCGCCGAACTCCCGCTGCAGGCCCCACGTGACCTTGAAGACGCCCCCCTTTCCCTTGACCTGCCCGAGGTATTCCGAACGCGAGACGTCGGCCACGTCCTCGCCGAAGACGAGGATCCGGGCATCGCGCCGCATCTCGTCGCGCAGGCCCGCGTTGAGCAGATCGACCATCGTCGTCGGCTCGCCCGTGAATTGCGGATCATCCTCCGTGTCGAACCGCTCGGATGTGGGATCCACCTCGGGCGAATACACGGCGAACGTCGCCGTCTGCGGCTCCGGCTGCGACTGCTGCAGCGCATCGTCCGTCGCGGCCTGGACCTCGACATCGACCTCGGCCTGGATCCGGGCGAGGTCGTCCGCCGTCGCATGCCCGTTCGCGAGAAGCCACCGCGGGAAGACCCCGAGCGGATCGCGCGCCGCGTCGGCCTCGCGCTCCGCGGCGGGGCGATACAACGCCTCGTCGTCCGACAGGGAATGCGAATACGGACGGATCACGCTCGCGTGCACGAGCGCCGGGCCCCGCCGCTCGCGCGCGTGCGCGACCGCACGCCCCATTGCGCCGTAGCTCGCCACGAAATCACACCCGTCCACCGCTTCCACGTATATGGACGGGAATCCGCGCAGGAGCGCGGAGATCGAGCTGCCCGGGGTATTCACCTCCACCGGGACCGAGATCGCGTAGCCGTTGTCCTCGACGAGGTAGACCACGGGCAACCGGAGATTGCACGCCGTGTTGATCGACTCCCAGAACTCCCCCTCGCTCGTCGCACCCTCCCCCGTCGAGACGTAGGCCACCTCATCGGCGTGAAAGCCGTCCGTGATGTGGAGGAGACGCGAGCGCAGCTCCGCCTCCGCACACCCCACGGCGTGGAGGAATTGCGTCCCGGTGGGAGACGAGGCCGACACGATGTTGAGACGCCGGTGACCCCAGTGGCTCGGCATCTGCCGGCCCCCGGATGCGGGATCGACCGCCGCACCAACCGCCGAGTACAACATTTCCGCCGGTGTCACGCCCAGCTCGAGGCAGAGCGCGCGATCGCGGTAGTAGGGGAAGAACCAGTCGTAGCCGGCGCGGAGGTGCATGGCCGCGGCCGTCAGGACCGCCTCGTGTCCGGCGCCGGATATCTGGAAGAAGATCAGGTTCTGGCGCTTGAGCTGGATTTCCTTGTCATCCAGCTTCCGCGACAGGAGGATGGTCCGCCATGCGGACAGGAGCTGCTCGCGGCCGAGCTCCGGTCCGGCGAGCGCCGAAGCAGCGCCGGGCGTGCTCGCGGCGGGGACGGTCATCGCTGGCATGCGCCCCCCAAGATAGCACGCGCTTGACACCGCGTGCGAGGGGGTCAACATTGCGCATTCACGCGAGTTCGGGAGTGATCCCCATGGCCAAATTGGCCGCGCACTGCATTTTCTGCGACCTGATCCGCGGAGCCGCCGAAGTCTCTGTGTGTTACGAGGATGCGCGGGCCCTCGCGTTCATGGATATCCAACCCGTCAATGCCGGCCACGTCCTCATCGTGCCCAAAGAGCACTACGAGACGCTGCACGACGTGCCGCGCGAGGTGGCGATGCATCTCTTCGATGTCGCCATGCGGATCGCGCCCGTCATCCGGACGATCGCGCGCGCCGACGACATGAACATCGTCGTCAACAGCGGGCCCGCGGCGGGGCAGAACATCTTCCATTACCATGTGCACCTGATTCCGCGCACCGCGGGTGACGGCTTCGACATCCCGCTGCCCTTCGATGGATCCCAAATGCCGGATCGTACGATGCTCGACGCGACGGCGGTCCGCATCATCGCCGCGCTCCGCGACCCCGTCCGCGCAAGCGCCCCCCGCGTCGCCTGACGCCGCCGGGCCGCGGTCTGTCAGTGCGAGCCCGCGCAGCAGGCGAAGCGATCTCGTGTCCGAACGACGAATCCCGCTCGAGCCCGCGCCGCGGCCGCAGCAATCCCCTCAGGTGACGCGATGTTAACTTTGACATCGTCTGTCACCCGGACTTTCCCATGACTGCCCCCGCTGCCTCCGCCACCGGACCGGTCCGGTCCGCGCTGTCGGCACCTCCGCCACCTCCGATCCCGCGCCTCGACCGGCCGCTCAGCTCCGCCGCGCTGGCCGATGCCCTCCGCGCGTTCAGCACATCCTATTACGCCGTACACCCGTTTCATCCGATGATGCACGCCGGCACGCTGAGCGAGCGCCAGCTGCAGGGCTGGGTCGCGAACAGGCTCGCCTACCAGCGCGCGATCCCGCGCAAGGACGCCGCCATCATCTCCAACTGCCCCGACGCGGCCGTCCGCCGTGCCTGGATGCAGCGGATCGTCGACCACGACGGGACGACTCCGGGGACCGGCGGGATCGAGCTCTGGATCCGGCTGGGGATCGCCCTGGGCGTCCCGCGCGAGGAGATGGACGACGAGCGTCACGTTCTTCCCGGCGTCCGGATGGCCGCGGAATCGTACGTGACGTTCTGCAAGACCCATTGGTGGGTCGAGGCTGTGGCGAGCTCGCTCACGGAGCTCTTCGCACCCAGCCTGATGTATCAGCGGCTGGCGGCGTTTCCCGCGCACTACCCCTGGGTCGACGCGGCGGGGCTCGAGTACTTCCGGGGTCGCCTCGTGCAGGCGCCGCGCGACAGTGCCCAGGGCCTGGCGATCGTGCAGGAACACTGCACGACCGTAGACCGGCAGCGTGTCGCGTTCGAGGCGCTGGCGTTCAAGCTCGAGATGCTGTGGGTGATGATCGATACCATTCATAACGCCTACGCGTGACCGCCGTCCTCGCCCCGACGGCCCGCCCCGCCCTCTGGCGACTCGCGCGGATCTCGTACGATCCGGTCCGCCAGCAGCAGGTGTTGCTGTACCCCGAGGGGGCGATGCTCCTCAACGACACGGGGGCCGAGATCCTGTCGCTGTGCGACGGGAGCCGGACGGTCGCCGAGGTCGCGGCTGCGCTCGGGGCGAAGTACGGCGCCGACGTTACGGCCGACGTGACGGATTACCTGTCGCAGCTCGCGGACCGGGAGCTGATCCGCGACGCCGTGTGAGCGCGTGATGTCAGGCGCGCCCCGTGCCGCCTGTGCCTGACGCGCCGCCGACCACCGATCGCCCGGGCCCCTCGCTCGACGACATCCTGGGCGCCGCACTCGGCCGGCTCACCCGCGCCGGTCTCCGGCGCACCCTGCACAGCGTCGAGCGCCGGCGACCGGGTACCGTCGCCATCGATGGTCGGGAGGTGGTCGACTTCGCCTCGAACGACTACCTCGGGCTCGCGGCCGATGAGCGCCTGCGCGACGCCGTGCGACAGGCGCTCCACGATACCGCCCTCGGCGCCGCCGCTGCGCGCCTGATCGCCGGCAACCATCCGTTGCACGCTGCGCTCGAGCGCGACCTCGCGGCGTTCAAGGGGAGTGCGGCGGCGGTGCTCTTCTCGAGCGGCTACGCCGCGAACATCGGGGCGATCCCGGCGCTCGTCGGCCGGCGCGACGCCGTATACGGCGACGCACTCAACCACGCCTCGCTGATCGATGGCTGCCGCCTCTCCGGCGCCGAATTTCGCAGCTTCCCCCACTGCGACGTCGATGCCCTCGCGGCACTGCTCGACGCGGACCGCGGCCGGTATCGCCGCCGGATGATCGTGGTCGACGGTGTCTTCTCCATGGACGGGGACCTCGCGCCGCTCGGGCAGCTCGTTCCACTGGCGCAGTCCGCCAACGCGTGGCTCTACATCGACGACGCGCACGCCACCGGCGTGCTCGGCGCCCACGGGCGGGGGTCCGCCGAGCACTGGGGCGTCGAGGGAGAGATCGACGTGGTCATGGGGACGCTCGGCAAGGCACTCGGCACGGTGGGCGCATTCGTGTGCGGATCGCGCAGCCTCGTCGATTACCTCACGAACCGCGCGCGCGCCTTCGTCTATACGACCGGGACGCCCCCCGCTCTCGCCGCGGCCGCCTCCGTGGCCGTGCACATTGCCCACACCGAGGAATGGCGGCGCGACCGGCTCCGGTCGAATGCGCGGCGCGTGCGGGCCGGACTCCACGCGCTCGATCTCAGCGTCCCCGGACCCCCCGACGGCCACATCGTCCCGATCGCGGTCGGGGACGCCACGCGCGTGGTCCGCCTGGGCACCGCGCTGCGTGAGCGCGGGTTTCTCGTCGGCGCCGTGCGTCCGCCGACCGTGCCCCTGGGCGGATCCCGGCTCCGCCTCAGCCTGAGCGCGGCCCATACCGAGGCGCAGATCGACGGCGTGCTGGGCGCGCTGTCCGAGACGCTGCCGGCGTGACGCCCGTCAAGCGGGCGGGGGCACGGGTCGCCGCTGCGGATGCCGCGCACGTCTGGCACCCCTACACGCAGCACCGCGGGGCCGCGAGCCCGATCCCGATCGTGCGCGCCCAGGGTGCCCTGCTCTTCGATGCGGCCGGCCGGCCGATCATCGATGCGATCTCCTCCTGGTGGGTGACGCTGCACGGACACGCACACCCCGCCATCGCGCGCGCCGTCGGTGAGCAGGTCGCGCGACTGGACCAGGTGATCTTCACCACGTTCACCCACGAGCCGGGCGCCGCGCTGGCCGCCGAGCTCGTCGCCCGGCTTCCGGATGGCCTCACGCGCGTCTTTTACTCCGACGACGGATCGACCGCCGTCGAGGTCGCGCTCAAGATCGCGCTGCAATACTGGGCGAATTGCGGCGAGCGGCGACAGCGCATCGCGGCGCTGACCCATGCGTACCACGGCGATACGTTCGGCGCCATGAGCGCCAGCGCGGCGAGCCTGTTCACCGCGCCCTTCACGGAGCTGCTCTTTGATATCGTCCGGCTGCCGGCGCCACCGGAGGGGGAGGGAGACGGGGACGGCGCGGCGTTCCTGCACGCGCTCGATGCGGCGCTCGACGCTCCCGGGGATCCTCTCGCCGCGGTCATCGTCGAGCCCCGGCTCCAGGGCGCCGGAGGGATGCGGATGTGGGGCGCCGAGCTCCTGCGGGCCATCCGCGCGCGGACGCTGGCGCACGGCACCCTCCTGATCGCGGACGAGGTCCTGACCGGTTTCGGGCGCACCGGCCCCCTCTTCGCGAGCGCGGGGGCCGGGATCGTTCCGGATATCATCTGCCTCTCGAAGGGGCTGAGTGGAGGCGTTCTCCCGCTCGGCGCGACCGTCGTCCGGGAGCCGATCTTCGAGGCGTTCCTGAGCGCGGATCGGCGGCGCACCCTCTTTCACGGTCATTCCTACACCGCGAATCCCATCGCCTGCGCGGCGGCCCGGGCGAGCCTCGCGCTCCTCGATGCGTCCTGCGAGGCGCGGCGCGCGGCGATCGCGGACATCCACGAGCGGCGGATCCGAACGCTCGCCTCGCATCCGCGCGTGTGTCGGCCGCGGGTCCTCGGGACGGTGGCCGCCTTCGATCTCGCAGGAGCGGAGGTGACCGGCTACCTCAGTGATGCCGCCGCCGGCCTCGCCGCGTTCGCGCTCGAGCGCGGGGTGCTGCTGCGCCCTCTGGGCGATGTCATCTACGTGCTGCCGCCCTACGCGATCACCGACGCGGAGCTCGGACAGGTCTACGACGTGATCGAGGCCTTTCTCGCGACACACGCATAGGTGCTCAAGCTCGGCGTCACGGGGACCGATACGGGAGTCGGCAAGACGGTCATCGCCGCCGCGCTGACCGCTCGGCTGCGCTCTCAGGGGCTCCGCGTCGCGGCAATGAAGCCCGTCGAGACGGGGGTCGCCGATGGCGCGGGGCCGCCCGATGCGACGGCGCTCCGCGCGGCCAGTGGAGGCGCCGACCCGATCGACGCCGTGTCCCCCGTCGTTTTCGCCGACCCGCTGGCGCCCGCCGTCGCGGCAGAGCGGGAGGGTCGGCCGATCGACATCGTCGCGCTCGACGCCGCGTTCGAGCGGCTGTGCCGCGACAGGGATGCCATCGTCGTCGAGGGCGCGGGCGGATTGCTCGTGCCGCTCGCCCCGGGCGTGGCCTATGACACGTTGTTTCGGCGCTGGGGGCTGGATTTGGTGATCGTGGCGGCGAACCGCCTGGGCGTCATCAACCACACGCTGCTCACGGTCCGCGCCGCGGAGCAGGCCGGGCTGCGCGTGCGCGCGATCATCCTGAACGAGCTGCGGACGGCGCGCGAGGCGGCTGTCGCGGAGCGCAGCAATCTGTCCGCGCTCCGTCGATTGCTCCCCGCGCACCGTGTGTTATCGTTTCCCTATGTCGCGCCACCGCACGATTCCGAGAGCCTCGCCGATCGCCTGGCGTGGGACCCGTAACCCTACGAGATGATGGCAGCCGATTCCGTCTGGTACGCCTTCGCCGACCGGGCGATCGCGGGCGATCTTCTGTCTCGCGATGAGGCGCGCAGCGTTCTGGTCGCGCCGGATGACGTGCTCCTGGACCTTCTGGCCGGTGCCTATCGCGTCCGCCGGCATTTCTGGGGAAACCGGGTCCGCCTCCATTTCCTGCTCAACGCACAGAGCGGGCTCTGCCCGGAAGACTGTCACTATTGCTCCCAGTCGAGCGTATCGACCGCGGACATCGAGCGGCATCCACTGCTCGCCCAGGACCGGATCCTGGCCGCGGCGGATCGCGCCGCCGCGCTCAAGGCAGGCACCTTCTGCCTCGTCATCTCGGGACGGGCTCCGGGGGAGCGGGTGTTCGAGAAGGTCCTGGACGCCGTCCGCGCCGTGCGCGCGCGGTACGATCTCAAGATCTGCACGTGCCTCGGGCTCCTGAGCGCGGAGCACACGCGCCGGCTCGCGGAGGCGGGAGTCGAGACCGTCAATCACAATCTCAACACCTCGGAGCGCTTCCACGGCGAGGTGTGCACGACGCACACCTTGGCCGACCGGAGAGCGACGGTGGAGCACGTGCAGGCCGCCGGGATCAAGACCTGCTCGGGCGGGATCATTGGGATGGGCGAGTCCGACGACGATGTGATCGACCTCGCGCTCAGCTTGCGCGCGCTCGGCGTGCGCAGCGTCCCGGTGAACTTCCTGATTCCGATCGCGGGCACGCCGTTCGCCGAGCGCCTGGGCCTGGATCCGCGCCGGTGCTTGCGCGTGCTCAGCCTGTTCCGCTTCCTGCTCCCGTCGCAGGAGATCCGGATCGCGGGCGGGCGCGAAGTGCATCTTCGCTCGCTCCAGCCGCTCGGGCTCTACCCCGCGAACTCGATCTTCATTGGCGACTACCTGACCACGCAGGGACAGCCGCCCGCGGCGGACTTCGCGATGATTCGCGACGCGGGGTTCGTGCTGGAGACGCCCGACGGCATGCCGTACACCGGGGATCCCGTGCCGGATCTGCCCGATGCGGCGGGCTATCCGCGGGCGCCCTTGCCGATCCCCGTCATCTGACGTGTCGCAGCTCAGCGATCTCCGCCGCGATTACGCGCTCGCGGCACTGACCGAGGGAGGGGTCGATCCGGATCCGATCCGGCAATTTCGCCTGTGGTATACCGAGGCGGACGCCGCGAATCTCGCGATCGAGCCCAATGCCATGACGCTGGCGACGGCGACGACGGATGGGACGCCGTCGGCCCGGATGGTACTGCTGCGCGGCTTCGATGAGCGGGGATTCGTGTTCTTCACGGACTACCGGAGCCGCAAGGGCGAGGACCTCGCGGCAAACCCGCGGGCGGCTCTCGTCTTTTACTGGGCGGAGCTCGAGCGACAGGTGCGGATTGCGGGCACCATCGCGCAGGTCACGTCGGAGGAATCGGACGCCTATTTCCGGACGCGCCCGACGCTCAGCCAGCTGTCTGCGTGGGCGTCGTACCAGTCCCGCGTCATCGCGAGCCGCGAGCTGCTCGAGCGGCGCGTCGAGGAGCTGCGGCACGTTCATTTCGGCGCGGTCGAGGTTCCGCGCCCGGCCTATTGGGGCGGCTTTCGGCTGCGACCTGTGGAGGTCGAGTTCTGGCAGGGACGGCCGAATCGGTTGCACGACCGGGTGCGGTATCGGCGCGATGCGGTGGAGGCGTCGCCCTGGCGGATCGATCGGCTGTCGCCGTAATGCGGTAAGGGCGGATCGCGATCCGCCCGGGCCCCCCCTCGCGATTATGCTGGACGGGCGGATCGCGCGATCCGCCCCCCCCGCGGCCGCCAGCCGTACCGCCCAAACCCGACGCGGCCGCGGGCATCGAATTCGACGCCCTCGGCCTCCAGGCGGAACCGCTGGGAAGGCGCGGGCGGGTCGCGACCCACCCCTGAGCGCCATGTCACGATATCGCCCGTGCGCGCCCCGCGAACCGTTCGCAGGCTCACCTCCCCGCGCGCGTTGATCACGCGATGCCAGGGCACCCGTGTGCCCGCGGCCAGCGCGTGGAGCGCGTATCCCACCAGGCGGGCCTGCCCTGCAAGACCCGCGAGCCGGGCGACCTGCCCGTACGTGGCGACCCGGCCGCGTGGGACGCGGCGGACGACGGCGTAGATGCGTTGGTAGGTGCTATCCGACCTGTAAGGCATTGCGAGGGGACTCCGCGACCTGGCCGGCACACAGGACCCGAGCGTATACGTCCGCATCCACGTTTCCGCCCGAGAGGATGACCGCGGCCCGCTTGCCCGCCATGCGCTCCCGTTCCCCCAGGAGCGCGGCCAGGGCCGCCGCCCCAGCGCCTTCGGCGACGTTGTGTGTATCTGTGAAGTAGGCCCGCATCGCGCGCTCCACCTGGGCGTCACTCACCTCGACGATGCGCTCCAATTCGCGACGAACGAGCTCGAGGCTGGTCTCGTCCGGCCGCGAAATGGCGACCCCGTCGGCTATGGCCGTCGTGGACGGGCACTCGACGACCCGGCCGGCGGCAAACGAGCGCGCGAAAGCGGGCGCGCTGGCGGAAACGACACCGATGATCCGCGTCGTGACGCCCAGGGCCCGCCGTGCCGCGGCGAGGCCGCACGCACCCGTTCCCATTCCGATGGGCACATAAACCGCATCGAGGGCGGGGACGGAGCGGAAGAGCTCGAGGGCATAGGAGCCGACGCCGCAGATCAGCAGCCGGTCGAAGATCGGGACGCGAAACAGGTTGCGCGTCCGCGCCAGCTCGTCGGCGTGCCGGTCGGCGGCGTGGAAGTCGTCGCCGTGTTCGATGAGCTCCGCACCGAGGGAGCGCATGGCCGCGTTCTTCTCTTTGCTGTTGCCATGCGGCACGACCACCACGGTGGACAGGCCGAACAGCCGCGCGGCGAAGGCGACCGATTGCCCGTGATTGCCGCGCGTCGCGGTGATGACGCCGGTCGCGTCGGGATGGGCGCGCCGGAGCCACTCGAGGTACACGATCCCGCCCCGCACCTTGAAGGCGCCGACGGGCGTGTGGTTTTCCTGTTTGACCCACACCTCGCACCCCGCCCGCTCGCCGAGGAGCGGGGGTGCGTATTGCGGCGTGGGCGGCACGTAGCGGTGGACGAGGTCCCCCGCGGCCTCGAGCTCCGGCAGCGTGGGCAGCAGCATTGCCCGGTAAGATGCACGACAGCCTCCGCGGGCGCTCACTCGTCCCTCTGTCGCGTCCGGGCAACCGCTGGGGCCGCGTCCGCTCGGATCACTCTCCCGCGTCGAGCTCCGCGTACAACTTCGCGTAGCTGTCGTACCGCGGCCGGCTGATCGCGCGCGATGCGACAGCCGCGCGCACCGCGCATCCCGGCTCTATCCGATGCGTACAATCGGCAAAGCGGCACTGTCCCGCGTATGGCCGAAACTCCGGGAAGCACGCGGCCAGCTCCGGCGCCGAGATCCCCCACACGCCAACCTCGCGCAACCCGGGGGTATCGACGACGTACCCGCCGTCCGGGAGCGGATGCAGCAACGCCCCCACCGTCGTGTGCCGCCCCTTGTGCACGGCCTCGCTCACCGCGCCCACCCGGAGATCGAGCCCCGGATACAGGGCGTTGAGCAACGACGACTTCCCGACTCCCGACGGTCCCGCGATCGCAGACGTGCGGCCCGCGAGCGCAGCGTGGACTTCCTCCAGCCCGACCCCCGTCCGCACGCTCGTGAGATGCACGGGATAGCCCGCGCGGGGATAAGCCGCGAACTGCGCGCGCGCGGCGGCGGGATCCACGCGATCGATCTTGTTGACGACGATCCGCGCGGCCAGCGCGTTCGCCTCGGCCACCACGAGGAATCGGTCGAGTGCGCGCAGGTTCGGCGCCGGATCGGCCGCGGCGAATGCCACGACGACCTGATCGACGTTGGCCACGACCACACGCTCCCGGGCACCGCCGCCGGGCTCACGCCGGACGAGCGTCGAGCGGCGGGGGAGGATCTCCACGATCGTCCAGCCGTCGCCGCCGCGTTCGTCCGGCGCGAGCCGCACGGCATCCCCCACGGCCAGCTTGAGGATGCCGGCATCCTCCTGCTTGAGGCGTCCCCGCAGCGATGCCTCGCGCGTCTCCCCCTCGGTCGTGCGCACGGCCCACACGCCGCCCGTCCCGCGCAGCACGACGCCGCGCTCATCCGTCATCGCGCGCCGCCCAGCAGGCTGTCGAGCGTCTGCTTGACCTCGAGCAGGGGCATCCGGTGCAGCACGGCGCGAACCGCCTCCTCGGATTGACCCCGCGCAAGGAAGTCGGATTCCACGTGCCCGCGCACGATCGGCTCTCCCGAGCCCCAGCGGACGAAAAGGAGATACCCGCCGACGGGCGCCGCGCCGTCGCCCGTGTCCGCCGTCAACGCCGCGACCGTGTAGGACACGCCATCGACGCCCTCGAACGCCGGCGGACGGGCGTGGATCGACACGTAGCCCCCGAGGGTCGACTCGTCCGGCGCCTCCTGTGCATCCCCCGGCGAGCCCGTCGTCACGCCGCGCGCCGCGAGGATCCGCTCAGCAGTTCGCGCAGCACGTTCCCGGTGATGAACGCCAGGTTGGCCGGGCGCTCCGCCAGCCGTCGCATGAGATACGGATACCATTGGGTCCCGAATGGGACGTACACGCGTACGCGGTAGCCGTCGCGCACCAGCGACTCCTGCAAATCTCGGCGAACGCCGTACAGCATCTGAAACTCGAACCGCTCGGGCGCGATCCCGGCCTCGGTCGCGTACCGCCGCGCGCGCGCGATGATCCGCTCGTCGTGCGTCGCGAGCCCCGGGTAGACGCCGTCCCGCATGAGCCGCTCCATGCAGCGCACGTACGTCGCATCGACCTCGCGTTTGTCGGGGAACGCCACGCTGTCGCTCTCGCGATACGCGCCCTTGCAGATCCGGACACGGCACCCCGCCGCGACCGCGCGCTCGACGTCCGCTTCCGTGCGGCGGAGATAGCTCTGCAGGACGATCCCGACCTCGCGCGGGAAGTCGGGATACAGCTCGTCGTAGAAGAGCCGGAGCGTGCGCTCGGTGTACGCGCTCGACTCCATATCGAGACGGACGAACGCTCCGTGCGCGCGCGCCCGGCTCAGGACCTCGCGCATGAGGTCGACGCACAGCGTGTCGGAGATGTCCAGGCCCATCGCCGTCAGCTTCACGGAAACATTCGCATCGATCGATCGTTCATGGATGCGGTCGAGCATCTGCAGGTATTCGTCCGCCGCCGCGCGGGCCGCGGCTTCGGTGTGCACGCTCTCGCCCAGCAGATCGAGGGAGGCACTGATCTTTCGGGTGTTCAGGCCCCGCACGGCGTCGAGGACACCGTCGAGGGTCTCTCCCGCCACGAATCGTTCCGCCAGGCGCTTCGCGAACCGGTTCCGGCGCACCAGATTGAAGATCTGCGGCTGATTGGAGAGATAAAGAAGTGTCTGTCGAATCATGGGACGCGCGTGAAACGTAGCACCACCCGAGGGGGCAGCGCCCGGACGGCGGCCCTGGCCGCTCTCGCGACCGAGTCGTTCGATCTCCTCATCATCGGCGGCGGGATCACCGGCGCCGGGATCGCCCGCGACGCCGCGCTGCGCGGCCTCCGCACCGCCCTCGTCGAGCGCGATGATTTCGGGAGCGGGACGTCGAGCCGGTCCTCCCGGCTGGTGCACGGCGGCGTGCGCTATCTGGAGTACGGGTATTTCCACCTCGTCTTCGAGGCGAGCCGCGAGCGGCGCGTTCTGCTGCGCATCGCTCCGCATCTCGTCCGGCCCCTGGCGTTCACGTGGCCGGTCTATCGCGGGGCCCGGCTGCAGCGCTGGAAGCTCGGCGCCGGATTGCTGCTGTACGATTCGCTGGCGCTCTTCCGCAACGTCGCACGCCACCGCCGGCTGACGGCCGCGGACCTCCTCGCGCGCGAGCCCGGCCTGCGCACGGCGGACCTCGTCGGCGGCGCAGTCTATTTCGATGCCGCCACCGACGACGCACGGCTCACGCTCACCAACGCGCTCGCCGCGCGCGCCGCCCGTGCCGTCGTCGCCAACCACGCCACGGTCGAGTCGATCGAGCACGACGCGAGCGGCCACGCCACGGGCGTGCGCGTCCGCGACACTCTCACGGGTGCCGCCTGCGTCGCGCACGCGCGCGTCATCGTGAACGCCGCGGGCCCCTGGGGCGACGCCGTTCGCCGACTCGATGAGCCCGGGGGCGAGGCGCCCGCGGTGCGCGGAACGAAGGGGGTGCATCTCGCAGTTCCCGCGCCACGCGTCGGGAACGCGGGCGCCGTCACACTCATCTCCCCCCTCGACGGCCGCGTCATGTTCGTCCTCCCCGCCGGCCCCCTCACGATTGTTGGAACGACCGACACGGAGACCACGGCGTCGCCCGACACGGTCCGCGCGGACGCGAGCGACATCGCCTATCTCCTCGAGTCGGTCAACGCGATGTTTCCCGCGGCGCGCCTCAGGCGCGCCGACGTCGTGAGTGCGTGGGCGGGAATCCGCCCCCTGGTTGCGGCCGGCAACGCCGGCGATCCGGCGAGCGCCTCCCGGGAGCACGCGATCGTCACCGGCCCATTGGGGATGATCACCGTGAGCGGCGGAAAGCTGACGACCTATCGCGCGATGGCGGCCGAGGTCGTCGGCGTCGTCGAAGCGGCGCTGGGGCGTGCCGTCACACCCCCGCGAACCGCCATCGATCCGCTCCCGGGCGCGGATCGCGCCGCGGCCGTTGCCGACCTGGCCGCCCCGAACGCCACGCTCTCGGCGTCGCTGGTCGGCGGGTTACCGTATACCGGCGCGGATCTCATCTACGGAGTGAAATCCGAGATGGCGTGCACGCTGTCGGACCTGCTCATCCGTCGCACGCACATCGCGTTCGAGACGCGCGATGCGGGCGTCGGCGTCGCTCCCCTCGCGGCCGATCTCGTGGCGCGCTCCCTCGGCTGGGACGCCGACGAACGCCGCCGGCAGGTCGCGGATTATGCCCGGGATGCCGCGCGCATTTTCGGCATCGATCCGTAGGGGCCGTTCGCGAACGGCCCCTACGGATCGCCACCCGGATATTTGGATCGCGAACGGCCCCTATCCGTCGTGGATCGTGCGCAGCTCGAGAATCCGAAGTCGCCGTGTGACCGCGGACAGCTTGAGGACCGTCACCTCGCCCAAGCCGCGCCCCACGAGCGCGCGCCCGATCGGGGACGCCATGCTGCACTGCCCATCCTCGAGCTCGACGGAATCACCGAAGACGAGACTGTAGGTCTCGGTCCCCTTCGTCGCAACGTCCTCGACGACCACGCGCGACCCCAGGCCGACCTTGTCGGCCGGAATCTGCTTGATGTCGATCTGCGACAGCTTCGACAATCGCTGGCGCAGCTGCCCCAGCCGCGCCTGAACGAACTGCTGCCGCTCGAGAGCCGCCTTGTACTCGCTGTTTTCGCGCAGGTCGCCGAGCTCGACTGCTTTCCGGATCTCGGCCGGCAGCGTGACGTTGAGCTCGTGCTGCAGGCGCTCGACCTCGGTGCCGAGCTTCTTTTTCAATTCCTCGATCATCGCGGAATCCTATCCGTCGGCAGTCGCTCACATGCCCATTTTGCGAAGCTACCCGCGCGTCCGTCGAACCGCAATCGCGGCGCGGAGCCGTGCCCGGTGTGACCTTTTGTCCGTACTCGCGTCGTGCACGAGACCACCGTATAGCCTTTGACGACAGTGGGGACGACCAATGCAGACGACTGATCGGGTGGGGCGACGACCTGCGGAACACCTCGGTGCCGCTCGCGCGGCGATCCTATCCTGTTTGCTGCTCGCCGCGACGCTGGCGGCCGCGTGCACCGGCCCGGACACCGGAAACGTCCCGAACACGAGCGTCATTGGACCGACCGGGAACGGGGGCGGCGGAGGCAGCGGAGGCGCCGTCGCCGGCACGTACGTGCTCATGACGGTCAACGGGAGCGCTCTGCCGGATACCCTGGCCAACGACAGCATCACCAACAGCGACTCGACCCACATCCTGCGCATGACGCTCGACAGCGCCTTCATCGTGCTCCACGGGGACACGACGGCCAACGTCTACAACTACCTCACGGTCCACGAGCAGCTGACCTACCCGGCGAACGCGTCCGCAGATTTTACGGCATTCAGCGTCGTCATCGGGGACACGTTGCCGAGTACGTACGTGTATAGCCCCAGCACCGGGACCGTGACCCTCACGCCGACGAGCACCACGACCGATTCCGGAGGCGTCGTGCCGATCGGGTCGTTCGCCCTCGCATTCGCGCCTGATACGCTCGCCGGCAGCTTGAGCTACGACGTGAGCGACCTGCTCGGCAACTTCGTCGAGGCGACCACCAGCGCGTTCGTCTACGTGGACAACGGCACCGGCCCCGCGACCGAGCGGGTGCCACCCCACGTCATCACGGCAGCGCGCCGCTACTGACCGGTGTGTGACGCGGGAGCCGCGGTCCCCGCCGCGGCTCCCCGCCCTCGCCCGCCTCGCTCGGCGGTGCGTGGGCCGCGATGACCGCCGCCGCCGCCTCGGCGGGATCGTCGGTGAGGAAAATCAGGTCCATGTCGGCGGGCGAGATCTTCCCTTCCCCGACGGCACGCGCGTGGAGCCAGCGAACCAGTCCCGCCCAATAGTGCCGGCCGAACAGGATCACCGGGAAGCGGTAGATCTTCCCGGTCTGGATGAGCGCGAGGGCCTCGAATGTCTCGTCCAGCGTGCCGAACCCTCCGGGAAAGATGATGAATGCCACCGAGTATTTGATGAACATCGTCTTGCGCACGAAGAAGTAGCGGAAGTTGATGACCGTATCGACATAGGGGTTCGTCCCCTGCTCGAACGGGAGCTCGATGTTGCAGCCGACCGAGTGGCCGCCGGCATCGCGCGCGCCGCGATTGGCCGCTTCCATGATCCCGGGGCCGGCGCCGGTCATGATCGAGAAGCCCGCCTCGGCCAGCCGGCGCGCGGTCTCGCGCGCCGCCGCATAGTGCGGGTCATCGGGCCCCGTCCGCGCCGAGCCGAAGACGGATACCCCGCGCCTGACCGACGCGAGCGTATCAAACCCCTCGATCAGCTCCGCCGTCATCTTCATCACGCGCCACGGATCGGTGCGCGTGAAATCCATGGGCGCGCTCGGCTGCTGCAGCAGCTTCTCGTCCTCGGTCATCGGCGGATAGTCGCGAATCTCCTCGTCGACATAGCGCACGAAGCCGGACCGGCGCGATTCCGATTGCTGCGAGGGTGGGACGCGGCCGGCGAGGATGTGCCCGCGCTCCGTGCGCTCGCGGACCCCTTCGAGCGCCGCCTGGCCGGCTGCGGCCAGGAGCGCGGGGTCCGCGTGCTTGCCGGTCGCGGTGCGGAGACCGCGGGGCAGCCGCGACACGCGGGGGGACTTCGGCTGGCGAATCGATGGGCGTTTGGTCATGGCGAATGTCTATTGGAGGCGGCTGCCCGAGACCCATTGCGCGTACCGAACGACGTCGTCGACGGGTGGCACGGCGTCCGGCGACCCATAGGCCGTGGACATTCGCCATCGGACGTATGCGCGATCGGGAATGGGCAGAAAGGGCGGGCGCCGGTACCAGTGCCGCCGGCGGAATCGCCAGACCACGCGGAGAAGCGCAAGCGCCAGCGCGGGGCGTCCGAGCGAGCGTGTGACAAGCGCACCCATTAATCGTACACGGGACATGCGAGCGGAATCTATCCACCGTGATGCGACGCGCTGACCGAGTTCTGGTATCGGCCGTCCTGCTGTTCGCGGCGTGGATCGCGGTTCAGGCACACCGGATCCCGCGCCCGCGCACGCGCGTGCCATTCACGCCCCCGAGCGCCCCCTCGGCGGACCCGCCCCCGGCGCCAGCGGAGGATCCCGATCGTGGGGGACCCGCCCCTCTCGCGCCCTTCGCCACTCCGGCGGGCGCGGCCAATGCCGCCACGGACATCACGGCGGGCACGGAAACGACGCGCCCATCATCACGCGAGCCGGCGCCGCTGCGCGACGTGGCTGAAATTCACCGGCGCCTCGCCGACGGCGAGGCCGGGACGTACATCCACGACATCCTGGCCGAGCGGGACTCCACGATCGTACGCTGGCCCGACCGGACCGCGCGCCCGCTCCGAGTCTGGGTGCAGTCCGGCGACCGGATTCCCGGGTGGAACCCGGTCTTCGTCAACCAAGTGCGCGATGCGTTCACCACGTGGCAGGGTGTCGGCGTGCCCGTCCCGTTCACGTTCGTGCTCGATTCGAGCGACGCCGACGTGCACGTCAGGTGGATCGATCATTTCGCCGAGCCGATCAGCGGCAAAACGCTGTGGGCGCGCGACCAGCAGTGGTGGATCGTCGACGCGAACATCACGATCGCGCTACACCACAATCAGGGCGAGGCACTCGATGCGGCCGCCGTGCGCGCAATCGCGCTCCACGAGGTCGGACATCTCCTTGGCCTCGATCATTGCGCCGACACCGCGAACATCATGACCGCCCGCGTCCGCGTGCGGGATCTCTCTGCAGCCGACCGCGCGACGGTACGTCTCATCTACGAGCTCCCGCCAGGGTCCGTCCGGTAGTTTTACGGCTGTGGTTGCTTCGGCGTCACCATTTCGTCCTTGACGAGGGCCCCGTCGGTCCCCATAATGGGCTCCCTCATTACTTTTGGTGTCATGCCATACCCCGTTGTCGCTCTTGCACTTGCATTGGTGTCAACTGGCCTGCCCGTCCGGGCCCCCCGGGCGGCCGGGATGTCCGCGCACCGGCTGGATGCGATTTCCCACGTCGTAGCGCGGGGCATCGGCGCCGGAGGCTACCCCGGAGCCGCCGTCGTGGTGGGGCGCAATGGGTATGTGGTGTGGGAACGCGGATTTGGCCGTTTGAGTTGGACGACGGCGAGCCCGCGCGTCACGCCGGACGGTACCCTCTACGATCTCGCGTCGCTGACGAAGGTCGTCGGAACGACCACCGCGATCATGATCCTGTACGACCAGGGACGCGTGTCCCTCGACGCTCCGGTCAGCGCGTATCTCCCGGCTTTCAGCGGCGGGTACAAGGATTCGGTCACCATCCGGCAGCTGCTCACCCATCGCTCCGGCCTCCCCGCCGGCCGCGACCTCTGGCGGCTCGCGACCAATCCGCAGGATGCGCGGCGCTACGTCATGGACACGCCCCTCGAGTGCAGGCCCGGCGACTGCTTCATGTACTCGGACCTTGGGTTCGATCTCCTGGGCATGGTCGTCGAGTCCGTCACGGGCGAGGGCCTGGACGTGTTTCTCACAGAGCACGTGTTCCAGCCGCTACACATGGACGAGACACTCTTCCGACCGGCCGACTCGCTCCGCTCGCACGTGGCGCCGACCGAGGTCAACCCCCCGCGCGGATATCCGCTTCAGGGAGAGGTCCACGACGAGAACGCCTACGCCCTGGGCGGCGTGGCGGGGCACGCGGGACTATTCAGCACCGCGGCCGATCTCGCCGTGTTCGCCCAGACGATGCTGAACGGAGGTACCTACAACGGCGTGCGCATCGTCAGCGACACGACCGCCGCGCTGTTCACCAGGCGCGCGGCCGGCACGCGCGCGCTCGGATGGGATACCTGCGACGACGAGGGGAGCTGCGGCCGATACCTGAGCGACCACGCCTACGGCCACACGGGGTTCACGGGCACGTCGATCTGGATCGACCCGGACCGGAACATGTTCGTCATCCTGCTCACGAATCGCGTCCACGCAGCGCGCGCGCGGCGCCCGGCCAAGGTGATCGCGGACGTGCGCGCCGATCTGGCCGACGCGTCGGCCGCCGCCGTGCTGGATGATCCGTCGCGGCCGCAAGCCACACCGGTGAGCTTCCGGTCGGACCGCGCCATCGGGTGGAACCACGCGCCGCGAACGCGCCGCTCCGCCCGTAGCCGCGCCGCCGCCCGCGCCCGCCGCCTGCACGCGCAACGGCGCAAGGCAAAATCCGCCCCATAGGGGCGGCTTTTCCCTAGGTGGGGGCGGGCTTCAGCCCGCCCATCGCCCGCCCGCCCGTCGCCCGTCGGCCCGTCGCCCCCTGCTACCCTACGCCCGCGCCTTCGCGACCAGCAGGCCCGCCGCCACCGCAATGTTGAGCGCCGTGTTCCACTCCCGGCGCCAGGCCAGATCCCAGCGATAGCCGCCACGAACACGGCGGCCGCGCGGAATGCGCGGGAGCCACCGTGGCGTCGCCTCCGCGTACGCGCGGTACGTGGCGGCGAACGTCGACGCCAGGACATGCTCCTCATAGCGGACGATCAGGGAATAGCACAGCGCGAACAGCAGCAGCGCGACGCAGGCAAATCGCGGATCGCCGACCGCCGCGGCGCACCCCGCCCAGAGCAGAAAATTCCCGATGTAGATCGGGTTGCGCGTCCACGCGTAGGGGCCGTGGACCACCAGCGTTCGCACCATCCGCGTGCGCCGCCGCGTCTCGGGCCCTGCCGCCGCAACCCCCACGAACCGCAGCACGATCCCGAGCGCGAGCAGCGCCGATGCCGCGGCCCAGCGGGCGGGCCCCGCGCTGGCGGTCGACAGCGGGACAGCGAGCAGCACGAGGGGCAGCGCGCTGCGCCGGCGAAAGAGCCATTCCCCGGCGCGGATCGTCCAGCCGTCGCCCACCGGGCGACACACTGCCACGCTCGCTGTCGCCCCGCCCTCCGCCACGAGCTCCGTCGCCATCATCCTCCCGGGACTAGATTTCCTCGTCCGTGACCGCCCCCGCTTCGATCTCGCCCCCGCTGCCGCCGCACGCGGTGCAATACCTCGATGAGGGGCCGCGCACCGCGGCGATGCTGACCGGACTGGTCCGCGACACGCCCCGACCGCTGGCCGTGGCCCTCGACACCGAGGGCGCAAGCTTTCATCGGTTCGTGGATCGAATCTATCTCTTGCAACTTACGACCCACGACCAGAGCGCGATTATCGACCCGCTGCGCGTATCTCCGGCGGACCTGGCCCCTCTGGGGGCCCTCCTCGCCGACCCCGCCGTGGAGATCGTCTTTCACGACGCCGACTACGATTTGCGACTCCTGCATCAGGATTACGGGTGGGGCGCGACCGCTCTCTTCGACACGCGCATCGCCGCGCAGCTGGTGGGGCTTCGGAGCTTCGGCCTGGCGGCGCTCCTCGAGCGTTATTTTGGCGTCCGGCTCGACAAACGGTATCAACGCGCCGACTGGTCGATGCGGCCTCTCACGGCAGCGATGCTCGACTACGCCGCCCAGGACACGCGATATCTCCTCGACCTGCGCGACCGCTTGCGCGCCGATCTCGATCGCCTCGGTCGCTGGGCGTGGGCGGCCGAGGAGTTCGCCCGCCTGGAAGGGGTCGCCTGGGCCAGCGACGACCCGGCCGATGCGTTTCTGCGAATCAAGGGGGCACGCGATCTTACGCGCAACGAGCTCGCCGTGCTGCGCGAGCTCGTGCAGTGGCGCGATACCGTAGCGGCCGCGCTCGATCGCGCGACGTTCCGCGTGGTCGGCAACGAGGTGCTCCTGACGGCGGCGCGGCAGCAGCCGACGACGCGCGACGCCCTCGGCGGCATTCGCGGAATGCCGCGCGGGATCGTGGAAACCCGGGGGGCCGAAATCCTCGCGGCCATCGCGCGCGGACGCGCCGTCCCCGAAAGTCAACTGCCCCGCTTCCCCCGCGCCCCGCGCTGGGATCGCGATCCCGACGTCGATGAGCGCGTGACGCGCCTCAAGCTCGTGCGCGACGCGGCCGCCACCCGACTCGCGCTCGACCCCGGCGTTCTCTGCTCGCGCGAGAGGCTCGAGGCGATCGCCCGGCGCAAGCCGGCGACGCTCGCCGAGATGGCCGCGATTCCGGATCTTCGGCGGTGGCAGGTGGCGGAGCTGGGAACGGAGTTTCTCGCGGCCCTCTGAGGGGCAGGCTGCCGGGCGCGATCGGCCGCCCTAGATCCCCATGTACGCGCGGATCTTGGGCTCGATGCGATCCGGGCTCCAGAACGGCGTCCAAACCAGATTCATACGGATGTCCGTGACCCCCGGCAACTCCCGCAGCTGCCGCTCCGCCTCCCCCATAATCTCCGGACCCGATGGACAGCCGGGCGACGTGAGCGTCATGTCGACCGTCACCACCGGGCCGTCGACGCGCACGTCGTAGACGAGCCCCAGGTCCACGATGCTCATATTGAGGTCCGGATCCTTGACCCCGCGCAGCACCGCGCGCACCTCCTCGGGCGTCGTCACGGGCGCTGTCGCTGCCGCGACGACGGTCACCGTGCCATCAGCGATCTCCGCTCCTGCGACTGGGTCGATGTTGGATTCCATATGGCCTCTCCTCTCTCCTCTCTACCTTCTGCTCTCGCCGCATACGCCCGCGCGAT